>NZ_CP182487.1:0-3277500 GCF_048282555.1 Flavobacterium adiutor | reverse complement strand
CGGTCTTTCAATTCTTCTCCAAAACAAAAAATAACAGTCATTTCATGTTTTAAAGCTGTGTCAACTTTATTAGCAATCAAAGCATCCGTTTCGTTAAAAATAGCTCTGCGTTCTGAATGACCCAAAATTACTGTATCAACTCCTATGCTTTTTAACATATCTGCAGAAATTTCTCCAGTAAAAGCCCCGCCTTCTGCCTGATGAACGTTTTGAGCTGAAACCCCTATAGGAGTATTTTTTAATTTGTTAACTGCAGCTGCTAAATTTACAAACGTTGGTGCTACGATAACCTGTGCATTTGTTTTTGCTGGTATTTTTGTAATTAATTCGTTTAATAATTCTTCGGTTTGACTAGCATTTTTATGCATTTTCCAGTTTCCCGCAACAATTTGTTTTCTCATTTTGGATAGGTATTAATTTTTTTGTTTTTTATAATTTTTTAAAGATTATTTTAAATTGACATTAATCTATTTAAGATTTTTTAATGTTTCATTGATTTTGTCAAAATCGGTTTCTATGGCACGATAGAGTACAATTTTTCCGGTTCTGTCAAGGATTATGTATCTCGGAATCCAGTCTAAATCTATTGCTTTTCCAAAATTACCTTTCATTCCGTCATTCATCATATAATGGTCACCTTTTAATTGATGTTTTTCAATTCCGGCTTTCCATTTGTCAGCTGTTTTATCTGCGGAAATGAATAAATAAGAAACGTTAGGATTGTTGGTTTGAAGTTCTTTTAATTTAGGCATAGCTTTTACACAATCACCGCACCATGAAGCCCAAACTTCAATTACTAAAGTTTTTCCTTTATGTTTCTTTACTATATCTTTGAATGCAATCTGACTTTCATCTGTAGATAATAATTTTTCAGATAGTGCAACTTCAGAAAAATTCTGCTTCTCAGCTTTTTGAGCATTGGTACATGAAAATGTAGCGAAAGCTAAAAGTAATATAACTATTTGTTTCATTTTGATATGTTTTAAACAAAGTTAAACAAACAAATTGAAACAAGAATACTGAATATTAAAATTCAGAAAAGACTCAATTTTCCATTCAAAAAAATAAAAAATGGTTATTAAATAAAAAATGAAATCGTAATAGTTATGTATTGTATTTTATTTTTTTGATGATTCAATAAAACAAACCAATAATAAAAAATGTTTATTTAGCTTTTTTTTATAAAAAAATGCAAAAGAAAAGTCCAAAAAATCTTTTAGTGTTATAAATATTAGTTTTTTAAAGCATCCTATTTTGTAATAATAATTGTCTTCAAATTTTTGAGAATTAGCTATATTTGCATGTAATTTAAACTTAGACTATGACGAGGATAATTACACTTTTCTGTTTTCTGATAATTCAATTAAATTTTTCTCAATCTGCCGGAAATTATTTCGAAAAAATCAGAAACAATGAAGCTGCCCTAACTGCTTTTTTTCAGCAAATGCCAAAAGGAGGCGATTTACACCATCATTTTTCAGGATCTGTTTATGCTGAACCTCTTTTAGAAAGAGTTATTGCGGAAGATTTTTATCTGAATTTAGAAACTATGGAAGTTTCCAAAACAAAATCGACAAAAGGGAATTGGGAAAGTTTTTCATCAATTAAAAATCAGGGTAAACTTCCTTTTTATAAACAACAGGTTATGCAAACCTGGTCTTCCAAAGACTTTAACGGTGTGTCTGTACCTTCTGATGATTTGTTTTTTGATTCTTTTCAAAAGTTTTCTCCTGCTATTGAAGGACATTTTGCAGAAGGTTTGACAGAGATAAAAAAGCGTGCACTTTCTGAAAATGTAAGTTATATTGAAACCCAATTGTCTACGATTCCTTGTGATATGAAAGTAGATGATCTGAATGATTTTAACTTTAAATTTCGTCAGATAGCCAGTCAAAAAGATGAAAAAGCGGTTTTAAAACTTCTGGATGATTTATATGAAAAAATCCAACAAAGAAATGCTAAAAAATATGCCGAAGATTTTAATAGCAACTTTATAGCAAGACTTCATAAAGATTTGAAAATTGACGATGAACGATTTAAAATGCGTTATCAAAATTTCGTATTGCGATTCATGGAGCCGGTTGATTTGTTTAAAAACCTAACTATCGCTTTTATTTCTGCAAACGAAAGTAAACTGGTTGCGGGTGTAAATATTGTCTCTCCTGAAGACGGTGAAACTTCAATGAAAGATTATTGGCTTCATATGGTCATGTTTAAATATTGCCATTCACGCTTTCCTAACGTAAAATATACGCTTCATGCTGGTGAATTGACATTGGGACTGGTACAACCTGAAGAATTAACCTGGCATATTAATTCCGCGATTTATATTGCGGGAGCTAATAGAATTGGTCACGGAGTTGATATTGCTTATGAAGCAAATTCATATGATCTACTTCGTTATATGTCAAAAAATAATATTCCTATTGAGATTAATTTGGCAAGTAACGAATTTATTTTGAAAGTAAAAGAAGGAAGACATCCTTTTACACTTTATAAAGAGTTTAATGTGCCAATTGTAATTAGTACAGATGATGCGGGAATTCTAAGAACTAATATGACAGAACAATATGTTTTATTAGCAAAAAGATATGCGGATGTTTCATACGAAACGATAAAGCAATATGTTTACAACAGTATTAATTACAGTTTTATTCAGGATGAGTCTGTGAAAAAACAATTGATAAAAGATTTAGATAATAGATTCAAAATCTTCGAAAATCAATTTTCTAAAAATTAAGATTTTAAATTTGAACCCATTTTGAAAATAAATTATATTTATTCAAATGAATATTAAACTTATCGCCATTGGTAAAACCGATAATAAATCATTACAAACCTTAATTGACGATTACACAAAAAGACTCTCGTTTTATATCAAATTTGATTTAGAGATTATTCCTGATATTAAGAATGTAAAGAACCTATCTGAAAGCCAGCAAAAAGAGAAGGAAGGAGAGTTGATTTTATCTAAATTAACGCCCACCGATCAATTGATTTTATTAGATGAAAACGGAAAAAACTTCTCTAGTATTGGTTTTTCTGAAGAGTTACAAAAAAAGATGAACTCCGGAATTAAAACGCTGGTTTTTGTAATTGGCGGACCTTATGGTTTTTCAGAAACAGTTTATAGTAAGGCGCAAGGTAAAATTTCACTTTCACTGATGACTTTTTCACATCAGATGGTACGTTTATTTTTTATAGAGCAATTATACAGAGGTTTTACAATTTTAAGAAATGAACCTTATCATCATCAATAAAAAAAATCATTGATTATTTATTAATGAAGATGCAGTGATGTTTATAAGAAAAAATAAATAAATTAGCCTCCAAAACCATAACCATGACAAACTTACCTAAAGGAAGTAAAAAATTATTGAATGCCTGGGCTTTTTATGATTGGGCAAATTCAGTTTACACCCTTACAATAGCATCCGCTGTATTTCCTATTTTTTATGAAGCCTTATTTTCTGAGCGAGGACATTATATAGAAGTTTTTGGATTGGAATTGAAAAATTCAGCCCTAATTAGTTTTGTAACCGCATTTGCCTTTGTATTTGTAGCCTTTTTTTCGCCGTTACTATCCGGTATTGCAGATTATGTTGGGAATAAAAAAGCATTCATGAAATTTTTCTGCTATGTTGGAGCTTTATCGTGTATGGGATTGTACTGGTTTGATCTTGAAAATATTTATATCGGATTATTGTTTTATTTTTTAGGGCTAATTGGTTATTGGGGGAGTTTGGTTTTCTATAATTCTTATTTACCGGATATTGCTTTTCCTGAACAGCAGGATAAAATTAGTGCTAAAGGATATTCTTTAGGATATATTGGAAGTGTTATTTTATTGGTTATCAATCTGGCGATGATTATGAAGCCAAGAATATTTGGAATAACAGGTACTGATGGTGAAGCAGCCATGAAAGCGATGCGATATTCTTTTGTCATGGTAGGTGTTTGGTGGATTTTGTTTAGCCAGTATACCTATTATTTTTTGCCAAAAGGAAGTAAGGAAACAAATCAAAAATTATCGAAACAAATTGTATTTAATGGTTTTAAAGAGTTAAAGAAGGTTTGGGCAATATTACAAGATAACATTCCTTTGAAAAGATACTTAGGTGGGTTTTTTGTATCAAGTATGGCGGTACAGACGGTGATGCTTGTTGCTACTTATTTTGGCGCTCAGGAAATTGCATGGGAATCTAAAGAAGAAAGTACAATTGGTTTGATTATTTGTATTTTGATTATACAATTAGTTGCTGTAATTGGAGCTGTTTTGACTTCGAGAGCTTCGGAGAAATTTGGTAACATCCCAACTTTAATTGTAATCAATTCTATTTGGGCAGTTTTTTGTGCTCTTGCCTTTTTTATTACTTTACCGATACATTTTTATGTAATGGCTACGGTTGTTGGATTTGTAATGGGAGGAATTCAGGCTTTGTCGCGCTCAACGTACTCAAAATTATTGCCTGAAACTGAAGATACAGCATCATTTTTTAGCTTTTATGATGTAGCTGAAAAAATAGGAATTGTTATTGGAATGTGTCTTTACGGAATCATAGATCAGATTACAGGAAGTCCTCGGTTGGCAATTGTATTTTTAGCAGCTTTTTTCGTGACTGCAATTTTTCTTTTAAAAAGAGTACATAAAAAATAATTAGTAGAATAATATTCAGTCTAAACGCAATTATCATAACTTTTGATACTTGCGTTTTATTTTAAACGAGTTTTAATGACGATTCAATATTTCCTTGATAAAGAATATAATAACATCATTTATAATAAGGATGGGGCTAATTTCAAGGAATTTGAATGCTGTGTTTTTAATAACTGCAATTTTTCAGCCTGTACTTTTTTAGCTGTTACATTTATTGATTGTGTCTTTAATGACTGCACTTTTTCTGAAGCAAAAATCAATTATGTGGCTTTTAGAACAGCAACTTTTAATCGGTGTGAAATCAAAGATGTGAATTTTGCCATGTGCGACAAACTCATTTTTGAAATTCATTTTAACAAATGCGTTTTAGATTTTTCGAAATTTTATGCACTAAAAATAAAAGGAACTACATTTATAAACTGCAGTTTAATTGCTGTTGATTTTATGTCTGCCGACCTTACAAGTGTGCTTTTTGATGATTGTGATTTGTATCGCTCAGAATTTGACAAAGCAATTGCTAGCAAAGCCGATTTTAAAACCAGTTATAATTATACCATTGATCCGTCCAAAACGAAACTTAAAAAAGCGGTTTTTGCTTTGAATGAAGTAAAGGGTTTATTATTTAAACATGATGTAATTGTGAGCTGATAAATAAAACCGAAAGTTGTTTCGTTTTCTGAAAACAGATAAAATAATGGCTCTTTTTTAGATTTGAATGATTAAAGCTTGATGAGAATAAATGGAATTCAATATGTAATCTGATTGCTCTTTCATTAAAATTGAACTATATATGATTGATTTATGTGTAATGTTTTGAGTTTTATCAAGATTTTTAATTAATTCTTCAATAATCTTAACCATAACGTGAGTTCGATATAAGGAAGTAAAAAATATTTGGAAAACAGAGATGGTTTTTGTATATTAATGTCTGACAAACAACTAATTACAATTAAAACCATCCCTATGTTATCCAATGCTAAAATTACAGAAATTTACTTTATTATAGACGAATTCTCGAAAGAATTTGATAAAACCATGACTGCTCATAGCTTAAATGAAAAAGATTCTCCAAAGAAAAGAAACCGAAAATTTACGATGACTGATAGTGAAGTTATGACTATTTTAGTGCTTTTCCACGCTATGGGTTACAAAAATTTGAAGCATTTTTATTTGTTTTATATTGGGAAGCATTTGAAAAAAGAATTCCCAAACCTTGTTTCCTATAACAGATTTGTAGAACTTCAAAAAAAAGCTATTGTGCCAATGGCGCTATTTTTGAAAACTTGTTGTTTGGGACAATGTACAGGAATTTCTATTATTGACTCAACCCCTTTACGATCATGCCATATTAGACGAGAAAAACAACACAAAACATTTAAGGATTTAGCAACAAAAGGGCATACTTCAACAGGATGGTTTTTTGGATTTAAGTTGCATTTGATTATAAACGACAAAGGAGAAATTCTTGATTTTATGCTTACTCAAGCCAATGTTGACGATAGAGAACCATTAAAAAGCAACAACTTTCATAAAAGAATATTCGGAAAACTTTTTGGAGATAAGGGATATATTGGAAAAGATTTGTTTGAACAACTTTTTATTGATGGAGTCCATTTGGTCACTAAAATCAAAAAGAATATGAAGAATAGTATAATGCTTTTACAAGACAAAATTATGCTTAGAAAACGATCATTAATCGAAACTGTTTATGATCAATTGAAAAATATTTGCCAAATAGAACATACAAGACATAGGAGTTTTGATAATTTTATAACAAACTTACTATCAGGACTTATAGCCTATTCTTTTTTTCCTAAAAAGCCTTCTATAAATGTCGATTTTGAAAATAACAGACTTGTTGCTTAAATATTCTTATATCGAACTCACGTTAACCATAATTTTATTTTGAGAAGACCTGATTTTCCTGCTCGCTTACGCGTATAAAAGTGGTTCGCTTAGTTAATTCTTTTAGTCTGGAAGCACCAACATAAGTGCATGTACTGCGTAAACCGCCTAAAATATCCAAAACTGTATTAATGACATTCCCTTTAAATGATATCTGAACTGTTTTTCCTTCGCTTGCCCTATATTCAGCAACTCCACCGGCATGTTTGTCCATGGCGGTTGCAGAACTCATTCCGTAAAATTGTTTAAACTTTTCACCCTTTATTTCGATCAGTTCACCACCACTTTCTGCATGCCCGGCCAGCATTCCGCCAAGCATTACAAAATCTGAACCTGCACCAAAAGCTTTCGCCACATCACCGGGAGTTGTACAGCCTCCATCGCTAATAATATGTCCTCCCAAACCATGAGCTGCATCTGCGCATTCAATAATAGCCGAGAGCTGTGGGTAACCCACGCCGGTTTTTACACGGGTGGTACAAACTGATCCGGGGCCAATTCCGACCTTAACGATATCTGCTCCGGCTAATAATAATTCTTCTGTCATTTCGCCGGTTACTACATTTCCTGCAATAATAACTTTATCCGGATATTGTTGGCGGGTTTGTTTTAAAAACTGCACAAAATGTTCTGAATATCCATTAGCAACATCAATACAAATAAATTTCAATAACGGATTGGCTTTAATAATTTCTGCAATTTTTGAAGCATCTTCTTTTCCTGTTCCTGTACTAATAGCAATGTAATTATAGAAATCAGGAGCTACGTTTTGTAGAAAATTATTCCACTCCTGAAGCGAATAATGTTTATGAATAGCAGTGAAAAGTTTTTCTTTAGCTAAAACTGCAGCCATTTCAAAAGTACCTACAGTATCCATATTCGCAGCCATAATTGGAATTCCTGACCATGATGCTGAACTGTACAAAAATTTAAAATTTCTTTCCAAAGATACCTCAGATCTGCTTTTTAAAGTCGATCTTTTGGGTCTGATCATTACATCTTTAAAGCCTAATTTCATATCGGTTTCTATTCTCATGATTTTCCAAATTTTTGTTACTTTCAAATATATTAATTTTGAAAATGACAAGGGGTATAACTTTAGCAAAACAAATGGTTAGTTATTAACAACTTAATAGTATCAGATCGGTAATTAGGAGATGTTTATTTGTCTTTTTAGTAAAATGAATTTCTTTTTGTTTTTTAAGATAAACAGAAAATGGTTTATAGTTAATTACTTATATTTGCTGACTTATAAAACACCAGAATAGTGAATCTTATCAATAAGTTAAAAATATTCAATGACCCGATTTATGGCTTTATTTCTATTCCGAATGAGCTTATTTATGATTTAATTCAGCATCCGTATTTTCAGCGTTTGCGGCGTATTTCGCAAATGGGTCTGTCGTATTTAGTTTACCCTGGGGCTAACCATACACGTTTTCATCATGCTTTAGGCTGTATGCATTTGATGCAAAAAGCAGTTGAAACACTTCGTTTTAAGGGGGTTTCTATTTCAAATGATGAAGAGTGTGCTTTATTAATTGCTATTTTGCTGCACGATATTGGTCATGGGCCTTTTTCTCATGCAATGGAGAAAAGTATTGTGGAAGATGTTAACCATGAATCTATTTCATTATTGTTTATGAATCAGCTTAATAATGAATTTCATGGTAAGTTGAGTTTGGCAATTCAGATTTTTAAAGGAGAATACCACAGAAAGTTCATGCTGCAATTGATTTCAAGCCAGCTGGATATGGACAGAATGGATTATTTAAAGCGTGATAGTTTTTACACTGGAGTTGCAGAAGGAAATGTGAATTCCGAACGGTTGATTCAGATGATGAATGTTGAAAACGACGTTTTAGTTATAGAAGAAAAAGGAATCTATTCAGTAGAAAAATTTTTGTTATCAAGAAGATTAATGTACTGGCAGGCTTATTTGCATAAAACAAGTCTGGTGGCTGAATTAATTTTGATGAAAGTGCTTAAACGGGCAAAAGAATTAACATTGAAAGGAGTTAAATTACCTTGCAGTGAGCCTCTTTTGTATTTCATGCAGAATAAAATTTCATTAGAAGATTTTGACGCTGAAAAATTAGATTTGTTTTCTCAGTTAGACGATTTTGATATCATAAGTGCTCTTAAAGCTTGGCAAAAGCATAATGATTTTATACTTTCAACTTTGAGTAAAATGATTATTAACAGGGATTTATTGAAAATTAGAATGAGTGCTGATAAAATCCCGATGGAGGAATCTCAGGCAATGAAAGAAGAATTTTCAGAAGCACATAATGTTTCCCAGCTGGAAGCAGGCTATTTTATTTTTAGAGGCAAAATCAAAAATCAGGCTTATAGCAAAGAAGCAGAACCTATACGAATTTTGAAAAAAGATAAAACAATTGAAGATGTCGTTGAGGCATCTGATCAGTTGAATTTGAAATCGTTATCTAAATTAGTGACAAAATATTACATCTGTTTTCCAAAACAACTTATATAAAATTAACATTTAAAACCTATTTTTTATATTTTTGTCGAAATGAAAAGAACCAGTACATATTTTTTGAATAAAGCAGAACGTTTTTTAGTGAGTTCCATCTTATTCCTATAAAATATAATCTAATAAGATGAAATTTACAGCAGAACAAATAGCAGGAATTTTGGAAGGAGAAGTTGTTGGTAATCCCAAAGCAGAAGTATCCCGGCTTTCTAAAATTGAAGAAGGAGAGGAAGGTTCTCTTACTTTTCTGGCAAATCCTAAATATATCAACTACATCTATACAACAAAAGCGTCAATCACAATTGTTAATGATTCTTTTGTTCCGGAGTCTGAAATTACGACCACTTTAATTAAAGTTGAAGATGCATATGCGTCTTTTTCAAAACTTTTAGAATTTTATAATCAGGTTAAATTAAATAAAAGCGGAATCGAGCAGCATGCTTTTCTAACTGAGGGTACTAAATATGGTGAAAACCTATATCTGGGAAGTTTTAGTTATGTTGGGCAAAATGTAACCTTGGGAGACAATGTAAAAATATATCCAAACAGTTTTATTGGTGATAATGTTGTTATTGGCGATAATGTATATATTTTTGCAGGCGCTAAAATTTATTCTGAAACTGTAATTGGTAATAATTGCACTATTCATTCAGGAACTATTATTGGTGCAGATGGTTTTGGTTTTGCTCCAAATGAAGACGGAGAATATAGCAAGGTACCTCAAATTGGGAATGTAATTATTGAAGACAATGTAGATATCGGTGCTAATACTACAATAGACAGAGCAACACTGGGTTCTACAATTATCAGAAAAGGAGTAAAATTAGATAATCAGATTCAGATTGCACATAATGTAGAGATTGGCAAAAATACCGTAATAGCAGCTCAGACAGGAGTTGCAGGCTCAACAAAAATTGGTGAAAACTGTATGATTGGAGGACAGGTAGGTATTGCAGGACACTTAGTGATTGGAAATAATGTTCGCGTGCAGGCGCAGTCAGGAATTGCCAGAAACATTAAAGATGACGAAATTTTGCAGGGAAGTCCAACTTTTGGTTATAGTGATTTTAGTAAATCCTATGTTCATTTTAAAAACTTACCTAAGATTGTTGCTGAATTAGAAGAATTAAAGAAACAAATAATAAACCCAAAAAATGGAAATAATGGTTAAACAGAAGACCATCAAGAATGAAATTTCACTAACAGGAGTTGGATTGCATACTGGAAAAGAAGTTACTATGACTTTTAAACCAGCTCCGATTAATAATGGTTTCACTTTCGTTAGGATTGATTTGCAAGGTCAGCCAATAATTGAGGCAGATGCCAATTATGTTGTTAACACACAAAGAGGAACCAATTTAGAAAAATTAGGTGTGAAAATTCAAACTCCTGAACACGTTTTAGCAGCGTTAGTGGGGTGTGATCTGGATAACGTTATTATAGAATTAAATGCTTCAGAACTGCCTATTATGGATGGTTCTTCAAAATATTTTGTTGAGGCTATTGAAAAAGCCGGTATCGAAGAGCAGGATGCAAAACGTAATGTTTATGTAGTGAAAGAGGTGATCTCATTTACTGATGAAGCTACAGGTAGTGAGATTTTGGTTATGCCAAGTGATGATTATCAGGTTACTACAATGGTCGATTTTGGAACTAAAGTTTTAGGTACTCAAAATGCAACATTAAAAAGTATAGCTGATTTTAAGGATGAAATTTCGAACTCAAGAACGTTTAGCTTTTTACATGAATTAGAATCTTTATTAGAAAACGGACTGATAAAAGGAGGAGATTTAAATAATGCTATTGTTTACGTAGATAAAGAAATTTCTGAATCAACAATGGTGAGTCTTAAAAAAGCATTTGGAAAAGAAGAGATTTCTGTTAAACCAAATGGTGTTCTTGATAATTTGACTTTGCATTATCCAAATGAAGCAGCAAGACATAAACTTTTGGATGTTATTGGTGATTTATCTTTAATTGGCGTTAGAATTCAGGGAAAAATTATTGCTAATAAACCAGGGCATTATGTGAATACTCAATTTGCAAAAAAATTAGCAAAAATTATAAAAATAGAACAGAGAAACCATATTCCGGTTTATGATTTAAATCAGGAACCTTTGATGGATATTCATAAGATTATGGCTGTTTTGCCTCACAGGCCTCCATTTTTATTGATTGACAGAATTATTGAAATGTCATCCAGTCATGTAGTGGGATTGAAAAATGTCACCATGAATGAAAATTTCTTTGTTGGTCATTTTCCTGATGCTCCAGTAATGCCAGGGGTATTAATTGTTGAAGCAATGGCGCAGACAGGAGGAATTTTAGTTTTAAGTACAGTTCCTGACCCTGAAAATTATTTGACTTATTTCATGAAAATAGATAACGTTAAATTTAAACACAAAGTTTTACCGGGCGATACTCTAATATTCAAGTGTGATCTGATTTCCCCTATCAGAAGAGGAATATGTCATATGCAGGCAAATGCTTATGCTAATGGAAAATTAGTAGCTGAAGCAGAATTAATGGCTCAAATTGCGAAAAAGCAGTAATTAATCAAAATTATTGTTTAGGTTTGTTGCCTTAAATTAGATTATTTATTAAAATATAAGAAATACAGATGAATCAACCATTAGCATATGTTCATCCTGGCGCTAAAATCGCTAAAAATGTTGTAATTGAACCGTTTACAACAATTCATAATAATGTCGTTATTGGTGATGGTACCTGGATAGGTTCAAATGTAACTATCATGGAAGGCGCACGAATAGGTAAAAATTGTAACATCTTTCCTGGTGCTGTAATTTCAGCAATTCCTCAGGATTTAAAATTTGGAGGAGAAGATTCTTTGGCTATCATTGGGGATAATTGTACCATAAGAGAATGTGTAACTATAAATAGAGGAACAATAGCTTCTGGACAGACAGTTATAGGTAATAATTGTTTAATAATGGCAACTGCACATATTGCTCATGACTGTCATGTAGGTAATAATGCAATTATTGTTAATGGAGTTCTTTTAGGAGGTCATGTAACTATTGGTAATTATGCCATAATTGGAGGTTTATCTGCAGTTCACCAATTTATTAGTGTTGGAGATCATGCTATGATTTCCGGAGGATCATTACTAAGAAAAGATGTTCCGCCTTATACCAAGGCTGCAAAAGAACCTTTATCGTATGTGGGTATTAACTCAGTAGGACTTAGGAGGAGAGGTTTTACAACCGAAAAAATTAGAGAAATACAGGATATTTACAGAATTTTATACCAAAAAAATTATAATACTACGCAGGCTTTGAGTATTATAGAAGCAGAAATGGAAGCAACTCCTGAAAGAGACGAAATTTTAGATTTTATCAGAAATTCATCAAGAGGTGTGATGAAAGGATATTCAGGGAATTACTAAATAAAATTTATTCAACAATTAATTATCGTTTAGCTAAACAATAATTGAATAAATACAAACATTAAATAAAAAACAAAACAAAATGGCATCTACATCAGATATTAGAAACGGATTGTGTATTAAATTTAATCACGATATCTATAAAATCATTGAATTTCTTCACGTAAAACCAGGAAAAGGCCCAGCTTTCGTAAGAACAAAATTAAAAAGTTTAACTTCAGGAAAAGTATTAGATAATACTTTTTCAGCAGGTCACAAAATTGACGTTATTAGAGTTGAAACACATACATTCCAATTCTTGTATCCAGAAGGTGATGAATTTCATTTTATGAATGCTGAAACATTTGAACAGATTTCTTTAAACAAAAATATTCTAGATGCTCCTGAGTTATTGAAAGAAGGAACAAACGTAATGGTTCAGATTAATACAGAAACAGATTTGCCTTTATCAGTAGACATGCCTGCTTCTGTAATTCTGGAAGTTACTTATGCTGAACCAGGTGTAAAAGGGAACACTGCGACCAATGCAACAAAATCTGCTACAGTTGAGACAGGAGCGACAATAAATGTTCCATTGTTTATCAATGAAGGAGATAAAATAAAAATAGATACAGCTTCAGGTTCTTATATGGAGCGTGTAAAAGAGTAATTTTTTAATTTATATAATTTGACAATGAGTCAGTTAGTAATTTGTGAGTCGGCATAATTTTGTATATTCACATTCTAATTGGCTCATTTCTAATTATAGCATTTTCTGATTATAAAATATGAAATTTCCAAAGGTTCACTCTTTAAAAGAAATTGCAAATTTGCTTAACTGCGAATTTATTGGTGATCAAAACTTTCCGGTTTCAGGTATGAATGAGATACATGTGGTTGAACCTGGTGATATTGTTTTTGTTGACCATCCAAAATATTATGATAAAGCTTTACAATCGGCTGCAACAATTGTCTTAATTAATAAAAAAGTAAATTGCCCTGAAGGTAAAGCACTTTTAATTTCTGATGATCCTTTCAGAGATTTTAATATTCTTACTAAGCATTTCAAGCCTTTTCAATTTTCTAATGTTGCTATTGCTTCATCTGCTAAAATTGGAGAAGGAACAGTCATTCAGCCAAATTCTTTTGTTGGAAATCATGTTATAATTGGTAAAAACTGTCTGATCCATTCAAATGTTTCTATTTATGATCATACTGTAATTGGGGATAACGTTATTATACATGCCGGCACTATTTTAGGAGCTGATGCATTTTATTATAAAAAGCGTCCGGAAGGTTTTGATCAGTTGATTTCAGGTGGAAGAGTTGTTATTCAGGACAACGTTGGTATTGGTGCTCTTTGTACAATTGACAAAGGTGTGACAGGTGACACGACTATTGGTGAAGGAACAAAAATAGACAATCAGGTACACGTCGGACATGATTCGGTTATAGGTAAAAAGTGTTTAATCGCTTCTCAAACAGGTATTGCAGGATGTGTAATCATTGAAGATGAAGTAACGCTTTGGGGACAGGTAGGAACTACCAGCGGAATCACAATTGGTGCAAAAGCTGTAGTTATGGGACAAACTGGTGTAACTAAGTCGATAGAAGGTGGAAAATCTTATTTTGGAACTCCAATAGAAGAATCAAGAGAAAAATTGAAACAGTTAGCCAATATCAAAAAAATTCCTGAAATTTTAAGTAAATTGAAATAACTATGTCTATCAAAGAATTTATTCAAAAATTTTATAAATCGGATGCGCTGATTGATAGTGAAATTTTTAAGACCTATCTGCATCCTGATGTTATTATTGAATGGAATAGCAGCAAAGGTTTAATCCATATGGATTACGATTCTGTAATAAACATGGCCAATGAATTAAATCGCGCTTACGTTCGTTCAAAAGTCAGAATTAGTCATATTATCGCAGAAGATGATTTAGTTTCAGTACGTTATTCACATTATGTTAAGACCATTGAAAATCCCCGGGAGGAAATGTTATTAGCCCATTTTTTTACGATTTGGCAGATAAAAGACGGTAAATTATATCGTGGTTATCAAATGAGTCAATTTTCGTGATATTTTTTGCCGATAAAAAAGGTGAAAATAAGTTACAAAACCTTACTTTTGCATCACAATTTTAAAAACTACATAAAATATATATCATGAGTGTTTTAGTTAATAAAGATTCCAAAATAATTGTTCAGGGATTTACAGGTAGCGAAGGAACTTTCCACGCTTCTCAAATGATTGAATACGGTACTAATGTTGTAGGTGGTGTAACTCCAGGAAAAGGGGGTACTAGCCATTTAGATCGTCCGGTCTTTAATACAGTAAAAGATGCTGTAGATCAGGCTGGAGCTGATACATCTATCATTTTTGTTCCGCCAGCTTTTGCAGCTGATGCAATTATGGAAGCTGCTGACGCCGGAATTAAAGTAATCATTGCTATTACAGAAGGAATTCCTGTAGCTGATATGATTAAAGCAAATAATTATGTTAAAGAAAGAAATTCTAGATTAATCGGACCAAACTGTCCTGGGATTATTACTCCGGGAGAAGCTAAAGTTGGTATTATGCCAGGGTTTGTTTTCAAGAAAGGAACAGTTGGAATTGTATCTAAATCTGGAACTTTAACGTACGAAGCTGCTGACCAGGTTGTAAAACAAGGTTTAGGAATTACTACTGCTATTGGTATTGGTGGAGATCCAATTATTGGAACTACAACTAAAGAAGCTGTTGAATTATTAATGAACGATCCAGAAACTGAAGCTATCATCATGATTGGTGAAATCGGTGGTCAGTTAGAAGCTGATGCTGCTAGATGGGTAAAAGCTGATGGTAACCGTAAACCAGTCATTGGATTTATCGCTGGAGAAACTGCTCCTGCTGGAAGAACAATGGGACACGCAGGTGCTATTGTTGGTGGTTCTGATGACACAGCTGCTGCTAAAAAACAAATCATGAGAGATAACGGAATCCACGTTGTTGATTCGCCAGCTGAAATTGGTAAAAAAGTAAAAGAAGTATTGGGATAGTAGTCTTTAGTATTTAAAAATAAAAATGTAAAAAAAGTCTCAAAAAACATTGAGACTTTTTACATTTTTATACTCATGAAATATAATTAAAAAAAACTTAGCTGCTCTGATTTTCCGATATTTAACAGCTTAAAAATTAAAGTATGTACAAAGAATTAAAAAAGTTTAAAGTAAGCAACAGTTTTACTTTTAAAATTGAAGATAGTTTAGAACAAGTTTGTAATGCTCCTGATGGTGCAGGTGTTTTTGTTGTATATACTGTTGAAGGAGATACGAAGGAATTAATTATGGTAGGGTCCACCGGAACGGTTCAAAATGATGGAACTTTAAAAAGTAAAAATGGCGGTCTTTATGATAAAATCGTAAATGGGCATCAGTTTGCTAAAACAGGAAGAAAGTATTCATGGCCAGCCCAAATGAAGTTGGAAAATATTGAATCTCTTGAAGTAGTTTGGTATGAAACTTTTAATGCTGATGTAAAAGCGATTCCAACTACTATAGAAGGTCAGGTTTTGCAGAACTTTTTAGATGAGAATGGAAAATTGCCTAAATGGAATGTTGCGTTTTAAAAGATATTAATAGATTCACAAAAAAAAACCTTGCTAAATATTAGTAAGGTTTTTTTTTGTGCATATAATAAGAAAGTCTGAAAAAGTTTAAATAAATGTTTAGTTTTTTGTAAAAAAATTTGTTTTAAATTCTAGGGTTCATATATTTATAAAACAAAAACAAAACATAATGTTAAATTGTAGTTATGTTATTGTAATTATTTTTTAAATGTAGAATTTGACGACAGCTGTAATAATTTTTTATAGATAATCGCAAAATTCTGATTTCTGCAATATTTCCATTTAAATAAAATATCTATGAAGACCCTGATCTTACCATTAAATCTCCACGACGATCGTAAACTCTGGAAAAAGCTCAAAGCTGGTGATGAAAGATCATTTTCTTTACTTTTTGAGAAATATTATGGAGACTTAATTCATTACGGAAATTCATTTTCACCTTTTACAGAGAAGGTTCAGGATTGCGTTCAGGATGTATTTGCAGATATTTGGCTATACCGTGAATCATTGCAGGAGCCTAATGTTGTAAAGGCCTATTTATTGTCAAGCGTCCGAAAAAGAATTGCACGATTGTATGAACGTGACCATATTTTCAAAAAAATTACAACCACCGATTCAATTGAATTTCTTTTTGATTTTTCGGTAGAGCATGAACTTATTGATGATGAAGCTACTGCAGAGAATGTGCTTTATCTCAATAAATTACTAAATGAATTGCCTTCTCGCCAAAAAGAGGCATTATTTTTAAGATACAACCAAGGATTATCAGTCGAACAAATTGCAGAAATGTTAGATGTAAATTATCAATCGGCAAATAATCTTTTACATCGCGGTTTACTTAAGCTTCGTCAGGAATGGAAGGGAAGTTTTTCTATCTTGGTATTACTGTCATCTGTTGTTAATTAAAATTATCTTAAAAAAAATAAAAAAAAATCATAAATAGGTGAGTATATAATTAAAAAACTGTCCTCTATGTTTTTGTAACCTTATTTCTATAGATGCAAAAACGTAATTATTATATCGAAATTGAAGATTTTTTAGCCGATCAGTCATTTCAGTTGTGGGTTTTGTCCAAAATTGATGATCAGGGTTGGGAAGAATGGACTTTAGAAAATCAGCAAAGGGCAAAGTTGGTTGAAGATGCCAGACTTTTATTGTTGGCAATGAAAGTACCGGAAAATAAAATTTCTTACTCAGAGCTTAGCACCGCACTACAATCGACTTGGATTAAGATTCGAGAAAAAGAAAATAGTGATACGGTCATCAGGTATCATCCATTTAAAAAATTTAAACTTTATTGGTCTGGCATTGCCGCTACTTTGTTTTTTGCATTTTTATCACTTTGGTTTTATCATAATAAATTTGATCGTAATCATTCTATTATGACATATAATCAACTTGTACAAGAAAATAATGAAGGACTCGTTGAACAGACGAATAATTCTAATAAACCACAAATAATTACTTTGTCAGATGGCAGTTCAGTTTTATTACAGCCAAATAGTAAATTAAGTTATCCTAAGATCTTTACCGGAAATCAAAGAAAAGTGTATTTATCGGGTGAAGGTTTTTTTGAAATTAGTAAAAATCCTCAAAAGCCTTTCCTTGTGTATGCTAACGAAATTATTACAAAAGTTGTTGGTACGAGTTTTAGGGTAAGGGCTTATTCAGATCAGCCGAATGTTGAAGTAGTTGTTCGGACAGGCAAAGTTAAGGTAAGCTCAAATGAAAAGGCAGGAAATTCAAAACAAGAGTTTGTTTTATTGCCTAATGAAGCCTTACGTATTTTAAGAAAAGACCTGATTTTTAGTAAAATAAGTAATATAACCGAGGATAAGTCATTAGTTAGTAACGTTGGCAATATTGAACAATTAAGTTTTGAATTTACTGATATTCCGGTAGGACAGATTTTTAGAACAATAGAACAAGCTTATCAGATCGAAATTGATTTTCCTGAAGATAAATTAAAAGATTGTCATTTAACTACTTCATTAAGTGATCAGCCTTTATCAGAAAAACTTAAAATTATTTGCAAGAGTATTGGCAATGAAACCAGCTTTGAGATGAATGGAAATCAAATTGTAATAACATCACAAGGCTGCAATTAAGTTTTTGATAATGTATAATAATAAATAAAAATAATTTGTTGCCTATGTAAAAAAAAGAAAAGTGCCGAAATGCTGTAACATATTCGACACTTATAAAAATTAAATAACTCTCTGTAAAGAGTTATTTATTGCGTTCTAAAAATACACTTGAATAGTATTAATCAAAACAAACCAAAATTATGAAAAAACCAGTTGTGAAACAACGATTACTCCATCGAATCATGAAAATAACGCTATTTCAGTTCGTCTTAGCACTTGTATTTTCAAGTGTCACCATGGCAAACAGTGTGAGTGGACAAAGAAAATTAGATACGAAAGTCACCATTGCAGTTGAGAACTTAAGTTTGGACAATACGTTGTCAAAACTTGAAAAATCAGCACATGTGAAATTTTCATACAATTCAAGATTGCCTCAGCTAAATCAAAAAGTTACTATTGCAGCAAATCAGGAAACGCTGGAAAGTATTCTTAACAGAATTTTGAAGCCATTCAACATTACATATGCAGAAATAAGCAATCAGATTGTTTTGCAGAAAAAGACAAAATTAGATGGTTTTAACAATGACGAATCTCATAATTCAGTATTTGAGATTTTATCTGCTGGGCCAATTATCAGAGGAAAAGTAACTGATATAAGCGGAAGTCCATTACCGGGAGCTACTGTGCTTGCAAAAGGAACTAAAGTAGCTGTTTTAACCGACTTTGATGGTAATTTTTCTATCGAAATGCCAGCTAATAGTGACAGATTATTGATTTCTTATGTAGGTTTTGAAACTAAAGAAATTGGAATAGAAAATGCTTCTCCAATAATTGCTTTAACAGAGCAAGGACAAAATCTGAAAGAAGTTATCGTAACTACTGGTTATGAAAAAACATCTAAGAGAACTTTTACAGGAGCTATTAGTAAAATTTCGGGATCAGAATTAAAAGTAGACGGTGTAGTAGATGTGAGCCGTATGATTGAAGGAAAAGCTGCCGGAGTTACTGTACAAAATGTTACCGGAACATTTGGTACTGCACCTAAAATAACTGTCCGTGGATCCTCTTCTATTTTTGGAGATACAAAGCCATTATGGGTGATAGATGGTGTTGTACAAGAGGATATTATAAATATGACATTTGCAGATTTAGCTTCCGGAAACTCATCAACACTATTGAGCTCTTCGGTAGCAGGTTTGAATGCTAATGATATTCAGAGTATTGAAATCTTGAAGGATGCTTCGGCTACTTCAATCTATGGATCACGATCGTTAAATGGTGTTGTGGTTGTAACCACTAAGCAAGGTCGCAGAGATGCTCCTTTGAAAGTAACGTATTCTGTTGAAAACACTGTAAGAACTGTACCAAGCTATGCACAGTATGATATATTGAATTCTCAGGAATCAATGAGTATTTTTCAAGAAATGAAAGGTAAAGGTTATCTTGATTTAAGCTCTTCGTTTACAGGAAGATTTGGTGGCGTATATAATATCCTCTCAAAACAGATTAATCTTTATGATACGTCAGGAGGTCAGTTTGGAGTTAAGAATGATCAGCCTTACATAAATAATTTTCTAAAAAAATACGAATTGGTAAATACAGATTGGTTTAAAGTTTTATTCAGACCATCTATTACACAAACCCATTCATTAAGTTTTTCAGGTGGTGGAAAAAATAATACATTTTATGCCTCTTTAGGTTATTATGGGGATCCGGGATGGACAATTGCTGATAATGTTAAACAATTGTCTTCTAACTTAAAAGGAACTTTCTATGTAAATGACAGGTTAAATATCACTTTATCTACATTAGGATCTATACGTAAACAAAAAGCGCCGGGTGCTTACGAAAGTAAAAAAGATGTTGTATTTGGTCGTACCACAAGGGATTTTGATATTAATCCTTTTAACTATGTATTAAACACAAGCAGAACTTTAAGACCATACGATGATAATGGTGACTATGAGTATTACCAGAATAACTGGGCTCCAATGAATATTGTAAACGAGTTAGCTAACAATACTTTAGATATAAAAGTAAATGATATTCGTTTTCAGGTAGATTTAGATTATAAAATCAATAAAAACTTAAGTTATAACCTTACAGGATCTGCACGTTATGCAAACACTTCAAGAGAGCACAGGATTCTTGAAGGCTCTAATGTTGTGGGAGCCTATAATGCAGGTGTTGGAGAAAATGAAAATACACAAATACAGGAAGCTAATGTTTTCTTATATCAGGATCCAAATAATCTGACTGCTCCAAAAGTTTCGGTTTTACCCAGTGGAGGTTTTTTAAGAAAATTCACAAATGATATGACCTCTTATAATATTAGAAACAGTATTACTTACAGAAATACAATACAGGAAAAGCATGAAGTTGAAGGTTTTTTTGGTACAGAACTTAGGTCAGTAGACAGGGTCAATGATAATTTTACTGCTGTAGGTATTCAATATGACAAAGGGCTTACTTCATTTATTGACCCTAGAATTATTGAAAAAATTGTAAATGGAGGAGATTCTTATTATGAATTTGGAGAAGAAAGAGAAAGAACAGTTGGTTTTTTCGGGAAGGTAGGTTACACATACGATCGCCGTTATACAGGATCTATCACTGGGCGTTACGACGGGTCTAACAGGCAAGGGAATAGTGGCTCGTCAAGATGGCTTCCAACTTACACGATAAGTGCAAAGTGGAATGTTGCAGAAGAAAAATTCATGAAAAATATTGAGTCAATTAATACTCTGGCTTTAAGAGCATCATATGGGTTAACGGCTACTGCCGGTCCTGCTACAAATTCATTGGCTATTTATAAAAGCTTTATCACAGACCGTTTTAATCTTTCAGATAGAGAGAATGCGATCGAAATTGAAGATTTACAAAATAAAGATTTGACATGGGAGAAGCAATTTGAAACCAATATCGGATTTGATCTTGGAATTTTTAATAATAGAGTTCAGTTAACTGCTGACGTTTATAGCCGTAAAGCATTTGATTTGGTTGATTATGTAATTACTTCAGGAGTTGGAGGGCAAGCTGTTAAACAAGGGAATAATGCAGATATGGAAACTAAGGGTATTGAACTGGGCTTTACTACACAGAATGTTGTAACTGATAATTTTAAATGGTCTACTACATTAAATATGTCGGTTTATGATCAGGAAATTACAAAATTGGCAAATAGGCCATCAGCTTTTGATTTGGTTGATTCTAATGGAGGTAATGCAGTGGGACATCCTCGAAATTCAATTTATTCTTATCAATTTACAGGATTAAATAATCAGGGTTTACCAACTTTTAACCTGCAGGATGGAGCTTCAAGTAACATTACTGGTGCTGATTTTCAGGATACAAATGACGTTACAAAATATTTAAAATATGAAGGATCAATTGAACCAAATAAATCGATTGGTCTGGCAAATACATTCACATATAAAAACTGGTCTTTATATGTTTTTGTAGTAGGATCAGGAGGAAATAAAGTTCGTTTAAATCCTGTATACAGTAATGAATACAATGATTTAACTGTATTTACAAAAGAATATAAAAACAGATGGATAAATCCTGGGGATGAAAATTTCACAAATGTACCTGTAATTGCTGACGAATTATTAAATAGAAATTATGGAGAAAGTGATTTAGCAATTGCGTATAATACATATAATTTTTCTGATGTTAGAGTGGCAGATGGTGATTTTGTGAGATTAAAAAATGTTTCTCTAAGCTGGGAATTTCCTAAAGATTACAAGAAAAAACTAGGGGTAAGCACTTTTACTTTAAAAGGTTCTGCGGTAAACCCATGGCTAATTTATTCAGATAAAGCTTTACACGGGCAAGATCCAGAATTCCGTAATACAGGTGGAGTAGCTTTCCCAATTACATCACAATACACTTTTGCAATAAATATTTCATTTTAATATAATTGATCATGAAAAATATAAAAATTACTTTATCACTTTTGATATTGATTAGTATCATTAGTTGTGATGATTTCCTCTCAGAAGTACCGGATAATAGAACGCTAATAGATACTCCTGAAAAAATATCGGAATTATTAGTTACTGCTTATCCAGACAGGACTTATATGGTGTTTGCAGAAACAATGTCAGATAATGTATTTGATAGTCAGATGCAGGACTCAGACATCAGTAACAGACAAAGTTTTAATTGGGAAATGCAGACTCAGTTTGATATTGATACGGAAGGAGCATTCTGGAATTCCTGTTACAGGGCTATTGCTGCGGCTAATCAGGCTTTGGAAGCTATTGATCAACTTGGAAATCCTTCAAGCTTAAATCAGCAAAAAGGAGAAGCATTAATGGCAAGGGCTTATTCTCACTTTATGTTGGTTTCATTTTGGTCACAAAGATATAATCCTGCGACAGCAGCTACAGATCTTGGCGTCCCTTATGTTACAAAACCTGAGGGAGAATTACTTCCTCAATATAAACGCAATAGTGTTAAAGAGGTATTCGATTTTATTGAAAAAGATATTACAGAAGGATTAAAATATGTAACTAATGAATATAAAGAGCCTAAATATCATTTTAATGTTAATGCAGCAAAAGCATTTGCAAGTCGTTTTTACTTGGTAAAAGGTGATTGGGACAAGGTGTTGGAGATCTCAGAAAGTTTGGGCTCTAAACCCACAAGCATTAGAGATTATGTTAGTTTTAATGCAGCAGCTTCTGCTCAAAAAGGTATTGAATATTCAAAAGTAGAAACTACTACAAATTTACTCGTGGCATATCCAAATTCGATTGCGAGAAGAGGTTATGTAAACAGATATTATCTTTCTGCAAACAGAGAAGATGAAATTTTAGGTTCAGAGACTTATATTTTTAATAAGCCATGGTTAATATTTACATCATCATTTTACGAAAATAATGTTTTGATTCCTAAGTTTTATGAATATTTTAAATATACAAACGTAACTGCAGGAATTGGTGAACCTTACACAGGAACTGTTCTTTTGAGTAATGATGAATTCTTTTTAAACAGGATTGAAGCGCATGTAATGAAAAATCAAATTGCAGAAGCTACAGCTGAATTAGAATATTTTTTAGGAACAAGAACACAAGGATATAACCCAGCAACTGATAAATTGACACAACAAGATATTGAAGAGTTTTACCCTGTTGTAGCAAATGAATTTACTCCTTTTTATTCTTTAAGTCCTGTACAGGCTTCTTATATAAAAGCAATTGCAGAGGCAAGAAGAAGAGAGTTTATACATGAAGGAATGAGATGGTTTGATATTAAACGTTTTAATCTTGTGGTAACACATAATACTATTGAGTTTGGAAAGATAGTAAGAAACAATGTTCTGACTAAAGATGATAAGAGAAGAGCATTGCAGATACCACAAAGAGCTTCTGATAATGGTATCGAAAAAAATCCTAGATAAAATTTAATTTTAAATATTATGAAAATATTAAAAATACAACAATTAATTACATTAATTACAAGTGTAGTTTTATTTGTGTCATGTGCACATGAGGAAGGACTTACTGAAAGTCAGTTAGATTATTCTTTACCAAATAAAACAGAGTTAGATAAATGGATTGATTCAGGATTTTTAGATCCGTATAATATAAAAGTTTATTACGAATGGAATCAAAATCTTGTAGACAACAACCGTTTCTTATTTCCGCCAACAATTGACAAAGTTCAGCCTGCACTTGAAGTTGTAAAAAAGATTTGGATTGAAAGCTATTCTACTATTGGCGGAGCAGATTTTGTTAAGAAAATTTCACCAAGAGAGTTTGTGTTGGTAGGAGGGACGAATCTGAATACATCTGGTACAATTACACTTGGTCTTGCCGAAGGGGGACAGAGGGTTACACTTTTTCAGATAGATTATCTAAATAAAAAAAGCAGACCCGATGTTACTGAATTTATTCATACTATTCAGCATGAATATGTACATATTCTAAATCAAACAAAGCCGTTCGATGTTCAGGCGTGGGCAAAATTAACGCCATCAGGATATACTGCCAGTTGGTATATTCAGCCTATTGCAACATCAAGGTCTTTAGGCTTTATTACAAGTTATGCAAGGTTGAATGTTTACGAGGATTTTGCTGAAACGGCTTCAACAATTTTAACAAGCTCGAAAGCCGAATATGAAGCAATCCTGGCAAGTGTTACAGATGCTACTGCAAAAGCAAATCTCAAAAAGAAAGAAGCAATTGTTGTTCAGTATTATAAAGATGCTTTTAACATCGATTTTTATGCTTTAAGAGATGAAGCACAAAAAAATACCGATATGGTTATCAATAACTAATAGTTCAGCATTATAATGATTGACAATTAATATAAAGTAATATTATGAAAGCAAAAGATATATTGAAATACCTTTTTATTGCCTTTTTCGCAATTTTATGGGGAGGATGTTCAAGTCCTGAAGTTGAATCAAAATTTGACAGTACGCCTACAGAGCGTCTGAATGCACGAAAAAAAGAATTGAATGACTTGCTACTTTCATCAGAAAATGGATGGAAATTAGTATATTATACAGATAATACTCAATTAGGTGGCTGGACACATTTATTTAAATTTCTTCCTGATGGAAAAGTAGATATGGCATCAGATTATGATGCAGATACTGATAAGCACAGAAGTCAGTATGAAATCCAGACTGGAAGTACAATAAGTTTAGTTTTTACTACAGCCAACAGAATTCATCTTTTATCAGAGTCAGATAACTATCCTACTTCTGCGCTTGAGGGTAAAGGATATTTAGGTGATTTTCAGTTCTTTTATTATGGACAGGAGAATGGTGAAATTATTTTTAGAACCAACAGAAATTTTCAGGAGATAAGATTTGTAAAAGCAACCGCAAAAGACTGGGATGATTTGGTTTTGCATACTCCAATAATAGAAAGTTTGTCGGGAAACATAACGACACCTTTGTTTAAATCGTTTGAAATAAATGATGGCACAAAAATCCATCAGTTTGATTTTGATTATAATACAAATGCCCGTTTCGGTGTAGCAACATCTTTAGAGCCGGGATCAACAGAAATTTATAATATTGCTCTATCATTTACACCAACCGGTGCTATATCTAATCCGGCAGTTGTTGTAAAAGGTCAAAATTTAACCAACTTTATTTATGATGTAGCAACGAATAATTTTATTGCTACAGGAACTGGCGGGGTTACTGCTACCATAAAGTTTGTCAATGAACCAAACATAATAACAGATGACTTCAAGATACTTTTACCGTTAAATTCAAATGTGGTATATGGTCATGACCGTTCAATTTTATATGCTGCTCCTACTAATTCACCATTATTTATTTCGCTTTTTGAATCTGTCGAAGAATCATTGCCAGCAGGATATAAAATGTCAAGAGTTCAGCCTTGGTTTAATACGCCTAATGGTAGTTATATAGAATACAGACTTGTTAGTTCTACAGGAGCAATAACTAGAGTATACCACTTTTTTAATTTAACTGTAGATACTCAAAAAGGTATTATTAAATTGAATGCAACAACTAACTGGAGATCAGGAAGTACATTTGCAAATGCCACTCCTATTGCGCCACCCGCATTTTTAAAGGATTTAGATGATCAGTTAACAAACCCTGCAGGACTTTATTTTAAGAAGGAAGATTTTACAGTAGGTGCAGGAAATACAGTATTTACTTTTACAGGTGTTTCAGGTCCCTTTAGAATGACCACTTGGGCATTTCAATAATAAAGTTTTTTAGTTTTAATGTATTATTTAAAATAAGCAACTCAAATTTTGAGTTGCTTATCCTTTGTAATAATTTTTTATTTAAGATAAATGATAAAGAAATATATCATAGCAATGAATATCGCTCTCTTTTTATGGGGATTGATTCTCGTAACGATAACATTATTATATCCGGAATATACAAGGTATTATTTATATCTCTCCATTATAGTAATTATACCAATAGCAATTTTTAGCCTAATAAAGCAACGGAAGGAAGATAAACTAAAAATGATACAAAAGAGTTTCAATCATCAATTTACAGAATGCTATTTGTGGCGGTTGTAATGTTAGTTTTTTATTTTATAACAAAACAAAATTATATTTAAAAAATATTTTGGTTAATACCTTAGTTTTATTTTAAAGCAGCTCAATTTAGAGCTGCTTTTCTTTTTTTATCAGATTATAAAATTAAATTGTATTGTTTTAAAAGGTTATTACAATTGCTATTTTTTTTAAAAAAGGAATTGTCCTATATTTGACAAGTCGTTTTTAGCCCTGATAGAAGTGAAAATCCTTTTGTGTTTTTCTTTAAAACAGAAAAGATTGCAACGGATAGCAGGATTAGCTACAAATAATTATTAAAATTAATTTTGAATATGAAATTACTAGAAGGAAAAGTAGCCATCATTACAGGTGCGAGCCGCGGAATCGGTAAAGGAATTGCCGAAGTTTTTGCTAAACATGGTGCCAATGTGGCCTTTACATACAGTTCATCTGTAGAATCAGCTCAGGCTCTGGAAGCAGAATTGAACGGTTTGGGAATTAAAGCAAAAGGATACCAGTCGAATGCAGCGGATTTTAATGAAGCGCAGACTTTTGTTGACGCTGTTTTAGCAGATTTTGGAACAGTTGATATTTTGATTAACAATGCCGGTATTACAAAAGATAACCTGTTGATGCGTATGTCTGAGGCTGATTTTGATCAGGTAATTGATGTTAACTTGAAGTCAGTTTTCAATATGACGAAAGCTATTCAAAAAACTTTCTTGAAACAGCGTTCAGGTTCTATCGTTAATATTAGTTCTGTGGTTGGGGTTTCAGGAAATGCGGGACAAACTAACTATGCAGCTTCAAAAGCGGGTGCAATTGGTTTTACAAAATCAGTAGCTTTAGAGCTGGGTTCACGTAATATTCGCTGCAACGCAATCGCTCCGGGATTCATTGAAACAGAGATGACAGCAAAATTACCGGAAGATGTAGTAAAAGGATGGAGAGACGGAATTCCGTTGAAACGTGGCGGAACTACTGAAGATGTTGCTAATGCATGTCTTTTCTTAGCATCTGATATGAGTGCTTATGTTACCGGACAGGTTCTTAACGTTTGCGGTGGAATGCTTACTTAAAATGTTAATAGTTTTATGGTTTGTTGTTTATTGTTCCACAACCAAAAACTATAAACTAACAACTATAAACAAAATAATATATGACTACAAACACGATTCTATTATTATTACTTTCTTTAGTAATAGCTGGTGGATTGTCTTATTTTCAATATTTTTATAAAGCCAAAAACCATTCGAATGTGAATGTGTTTTTGGCTTTTTTGCGTTTTTTAGCAATTTTCGGATTACTGGTATTACTGATTAATCCTGTGATGAAGAAAAATTCGCTTCAGGTTACCAAAACGCCTTTGGCCATTGCGGTAGATAATTCGAGTTCTATAACGGCTTTAAAATCGGATAAAAAAGTTACGCAATTATATCAAAAACTGATTTCGAATCCGGCTCTTCAGGACAAATTTGAAATCCAGTCTTATCAGTTTGATGCTGATTTTAAGCCTTCGGACAAGTTTGATTTTAAAGGAAAACAGACCCAACTGGATGAGGTTGCAAAGAATTTAAAAAGCATCAATAAAAACCTGATTTTTCCAACGGTTATCATTACCGATGGAAATCAGACTACAGGAAATGATTATGTATATCGTTTTGATCCTGTTAATAAAGTTTATCCTTTGGTTGTGGGAGATACAACCACTTTTTTTGATTTAAAAATCAATCAGTTAAACGTAAATAAATACGCTTTTCATAAAAATAAATTCCCGGTTGAAGTTTTCCTGCAATATGCAGGAACTAAAGCTGTAAACGCCGATTTTACAATTTCACAGGGAAATTCAGTTGTAGCCAGAGAGAAAATTTCTTTCTCTCCTTCTAAAAAAACAGCTTCTATAAATGTGTTACTTCCTGCTGATAAAGTTGGACTGCAGATTTTCAGGGCAAATATTTCTTCTAACGTAAAAGAGAAAAACAGTTACAATAATGTCAAAAACTTTGCAGTTGAAATAATAGATCAAAAATCTACTATTGCAATAGTTTCTACTATAAATCATCCTGATATAGGGGCTTTGAAACGTTCAATTGAAAACAATGCACAGCGCAAAGTGATTCTGGCAAAACCAAATGAACTTGATAAATTAAACGATGTCTCGGTTTTGGTTTTATATCAGCCAAATGGAGCCTTCAAACCTATTTTTGATAATAATAAACTGGCCGGGACAAATAGTTTTATCATTACCGGAAACAATACCGACTTTAATTTCCTTAACCAAAAACAGCATAATCTGGTTTTTAAAATGAGTGGTCAAAGGGAAGATTTTTTAACTGAATTTCAGTCGCAGTTCAATTTGTTTGCGATTGAAAACATTGGTTTTGAAAATTTCCCGCCATTGCAGAACCTATTCGGAAGCATTACAACGAGCGGAAATGTATCG
Source organism: Flavobacterium adiutor (assembly GCF_048282555.1). Lineage (NCBI taxonomy): Bacteria > Pseudomonadati > Bacteroidota > Flavobacteriia > Flavobacteriales > Flavobacteriaceae > Flavobacterium > Flavobacterium adiutor. The sequence goes on along the minus strand of NZ_CP182487.1, from coordinate 3,248,905 downwards.
GTTTTGCTTTCTTCTAAAATTAGAAATGTTTCGACAAATGCACCATTATTGGCTTTCGCCGAAAATCAGGGTAAAAGAACGGCCTTTCTGTTAGGTGAAAACAGCTGGAAATGGCGTTTGCAAAGTCATATTGACAATCAGTCGTTTGAAAAGTATGATGTTTTTACAGACAAGATCATTCAGTATTTGGCAACATCGGCTTCAAAAAAATCATTGGTGGTAACGCACGAAAGTTTTTATAATTCGGGAGAAGCGATTGTGATCAATGCACAATATTTCAATAAAAACTATGAGTTTGACGAAAAAGCAAGATTAACCATCACGGTTACAAATGCCGAAACTAAACAAACCAAAAATTACGATTTGCTTAAAGGAAATAACTCTTTCTCGGCAAACCTAGACGGTCTGGCTGCCGGAAAATATAATTTTACAGTAAAAGAATTAAATTCAAATACTTCGTATTCAAGTCACTTTGAGATTCTGGATTTTGATATCGAAAAGCAATTTGTAAATCCGGATGTTCAAAAACTTGAGCAACTGGCGTTGCAGACCAATGGAAAAGCCTTTTTCGAAAACCAGAGTGATGATTTGATTCAGACGCTTTTAGAAAATAATGAATACAAATCAATTGAGAAAAACATTTCGACCAAAACTCCTTTAATTGATTGGGTTTGGCTGTTGATTTTAATTGCTGCTTTATTGACTACAGAATGGTTTGTTAGGAAGTATAATGGGATGTTGTAGCTTTATTAATGATGTATATTTGTAAATAGTTTTTTGTTATAGTATATTTGTTTTTGATAAATATTTATTATATTTTTTTCATAAATAATAATAAAATGACTCAAAAAGAAAGTTTAAAAAACGATATTTTCGCATCTATCAATGTTATAAAGAAAATGAAACCTTCTGACAGTATAAAGGTTAGAGATATCTATTTTAATTTGACAAATCGTTTTAGAAATCTTGGAGAAAAAGATTTTGAAACTAAATTGCATTATGAATTTTATCTAAAATCATTGAATGCTCCTGCTCCTAATGAGGTTTATCTAAATGAAATAAAAGCTCTCACTAATCAAGGACATTATGTAACTTCTGATAATTTTTTTCAAATAAAAATGTCAATAGCGAGTTATTTAGATTGGATTGAATAATCAATTAATTTAAAGAGTGAAAAATTCACGGTTTAAAAATTAAGACTTGTGATAATTTATGAAATTCGTGTTTCACTTTCAATAATAATACAATGGACTTCCGACTAAAAGTTTTCTACACTGTTGCACTCCGTCTTAATTTTACTAAAGCGGCAACAGAATTGTATATTACCCAGCCAGCTGTTTCCAAGCATATTCAGGAACTCGAAGAAACCTATAAAACAAAGCTTTTTGAGCGTAATGGTTCTAAAATTGCCTTAACACCGGCCGGAAAAGTTCTGCTGAAACACACCAAAAACATCTTCGAAATCTACCGCGAAATCGACTTTGATATGAGTTCTTTTATCAATCTGCGTCAAGGATTATTGCGGTTAGGGTCAAGCACCACCATTTCACAATATATTATTTCACCGGTTTTGGCACGATTTCATCAAAAACAGCAGGACATTAAAGTCAATTTGCTGAACGGAAATACCGAGCAAATAGAAAACGCCTTAATCAACAAAGAAATCGAAATCGGAATTGTAGAAGGACAGTCTAAAAATCAGTCGATTAAATATGTTCCGTTTATAAAAGACGAACTGGTTTTGGTCTGCAATACCCAAAATCCTTTGGTAAAACAAAACGAAATTTCACTGAAAGATCTAAAATCCATGAAATTCATCACCCGCGAACGTGGTTCCGGAACACTTGAGGTTATAGAATACGCATTGAAACAAGTTGGTGTAAAATTAACCGACTTGCAAATCGAAATGCAGTTGGGAAATACTGAAAGCATCAAATCGTATCTGCTGAATTCAGATTGTTTTGCTTTCATGTCAATACACGCAGTAGGAAAGGAGCTTAAAAATAACGAACTGATAGTTTTGGATGTAGAAAATTTAACGATCGAAAGGTATTTTTATATTATTACATTGCTCGGAAAATCAGATGCCTTATCGGAACTGTTTATTCAAAATATTTTGTCTTACTATAACCTGAAGTTATAGCCGATTGCATTTTACGATTGGTGTTTTCAAAATAAAGGGCAGAACTTTGCAGGGTAAATATCAAGTATCCTATTTTGAAAACACAACAACATACAGCGTCCCATTTAGTAGAAGTTAATCTTTTTCTTCAGCAGCTTATTTTTGGAGCAGTAATCGTTCTGTGTCTGTTTTCCCTCATTTCACCGCCTATTGCTTTACTATTAGGTGTTGTGATTGTTAATGTTTTTGGAAACCCGTTTTTAGAATTCAATCATAAAGCCATCACTTTTTTATTGCAGTTTTCTGTAGTAGGTTTAGGTTTCGGAATGAATGCTTCATCAGCAATTTTAGCTGGTAAAGAAGGTTTTTTACTGACAGTTTTGTCTATTTTCAGCACATTGATTTTCGGGACATTTTTAGGGAAATGGCTCAAAACAGAGAAAAAAACTTCTCATTTAATTTCGTGCGGAACAGCAATTTGCGGAGGAAGTGCCATTGCAGCCATTTCGCCAACAATCAAATCAAATGAAAATCAGACTTCTATTGCATTGGGTGTGATTTTTATTTTAAATTCAGTTGCTTTATTTGTGTTTCCTTTTATTGGTCATCAACTCGATTTATCCCAAAAGGATTTTGGATTATGGTGTGCTATTGCCATTCATGACACCAGTTCTGTCGTAGGTGCAGCGAATAAATACGGTGCTGAAGCTTTGCAGATTGCTACAGCCGTAAAACTGGCCAGAGCCTTATGGATCATTCCGATTTCGATTCTAACAGCGATTATTTTTAAAAATAAAAACTCAGAAATTAAGATTCCGTATTTTATCGGATTGTTTGTTTTGGCAATGCTGCTTAATTCATATGTGCCGCAAATCGCCTTTTTTACTCCAAGTATCGTAGGAATTGCCAAAATCGGTTTAACCATTACTTTGTTTTTAATTGGGGCGACATTAAATAGTAATATTTTAAAATCAGTAGGGGTAAAACCTTTATTACAAGGCGTGTTTCTTTGGATATTTATTGCAGGTTTAGGTTTGATGTCGATTTTATATCTTAAATGATTTTTATTCATTTACTTACTTAATTGTTTAACACATAGAATCATAGTTTTTCATAGCTTAAAAAGGCGTTTCACTAATTTAAAAGTCACAGAGCTATGCGTTTTAAAGTAAGTGAAATACCTTCTTTCGTTTACAAAATCTATGATTCTATGTGTTTAAGAGCCTGTTTAAATTTTATTCAATAAATGTTTAATAGCGGCTAATTTGACCAGGTTTTCAGCAGAATCAATTAATAGTTCATAATTTCTGCATAATCTTCTATCGTTGTCAAACCATGCAAATGTTCTCTCTACCACCCATCTTTTGTGTATAGGCTTGAAGCCTGATTTTTTATCATCCGACCTCATAACTACTTGAATTATATAGCCAAAATTGTTTTTAATTTGTTCTATAATTTCACCTCTATAGCCTCCATCGGCAAGGATAACTTTTACAGAACAAAGTAAATCCTTTAGGGTTCTGATCAATAAAAATACTGCTTTGCTATCATGAATACTCGCTACCGTTACCATAATGGCTAATAAAAAGCCATTTTTATCAACGACAACGTGTCGTTTTATACCTTTTATTTTTTTATTCCCATCAAAACTTTTTAAAGAACGATTATTTCCCCAACGAACGCTTTGGCTATCCATTATTCCTAAACTGGGTTCTGCATTTTGTCCTTTTTTACTACGGACTCCTTCTCTTAACTTAGAAAGTAATAAATCAAAATAATCTAAATCTGCCCATTTTGAATAGTAATAATAAACAAGCTGCCATTTTGGAAAATTACTAGGTAGCATTCGCCACTGACAACCACTCTTAATAAGGTAGTTGATCGCATTCCAGATGAAACGCAAGCTGTGTTTACGTTTTCTATCACCTAATTCTAATGTTTTTTTTATAAATTGCCACTGAGTTTCTGTTAAATCGGTTGGATACATCTTATTTGTAGTTTGGTAGCACAAAAAGAATAATTCCAATCGGTTTCTTTAACTCATAAAGACTTTTTTTTACATTTTTAAACAGGCTCTAAATTAAACTTTTAAAGTTAGAGTTCAATGTAGTATTACTTAATATTATAATATTTCACAATAGGTTTTCCAACAATAGTGTACCATTTGCCATCAAACGAAAGGCGTTTTTCAATTGTAAAATTGAATTGTTTTTTTGTTTTCACCATTTCACTAAGCTCCTTAGGCATTTCTACTTCAAAGTCATCTTCAGTGCCTTTGGTCTTTTTATAGAATCCTGTAGTTGTAATGGCAAAATCCCTGAAAAACTTTTTCTTGCCATTATTCACAACCTTATATGTGCTAGACCATTCGGTACTGCCTTCGGCATTATTAGAAAGCCTGTAATCTCCAACTTCCATCAATGTTTGGTATTTCCCATTAAAACCCACAATAAGGTACAAATAGGCATTGTAAGGTCCGCCAGCGCCACCATTGGAATGTATGAGCGAAAATGCATATTGATCTTCTCCAATTTCAACCAGTTTTAAAGCAGGTATGTGAGAGAAAGCACCAAACGCAGCAATTGCAGGTTGATACGACTTCATTTCCCAGGCATTTCCATTTTTTGCAAATTTGGCTAATCCTAAAAGGCCTCCGCTAAAACGCCCTGTCTGTGATCCATCGGCATCATAAACAGAATGATTAAAAACCAACATTTTGAATTGATTTCCTTTTGAATCTGTATAATTAATTGTGGTATCAAGTCGTGTTGCAACTCCTTCTTTGTAAGGAAATAACGGGTCTTCTTCAACACCATTAACATCCGTATAGGTTGTAGGTTTACAAGTATTGCATTTCCAGCTTATAAAAGTGTTGTAGGAAGACTTTTTGTATAGCTTTCCGGGAAATAATTGCTGCATTGTTTTAACTCCATTTAGAGGATCTGGTATAGTCAATACTCGTTTGGAATTTAAAATGGTGTCACTAACGTTTTTCAACTGCACAATATCATCTTGTGCAACACAGAAAGAAGTAAAAATCAGGCAAAGAATCCCGCAATAAATTTGGCGCATATATTTAATTTTAAGTAAATGTCACACGAATTTACAAAGAAACTTTTAAATGAACTTATATTACTTATATGGTTTAAAAAATCATAAAAATTAAATTAACACAATATTAATTAGTATTCTTTTGAATTATCTTTAAATGAAATAAATTTGCAGTTCAAATAAACTTCAAATGAAAAACTTTAAAATAAAACCAAGACTAATTGCTATTTTTGCAGTTATAATTGGATTTTTGACCTTATCATGGGGAATCGTTGGCCACGAGCGAATCAATAAAGCGGCAGTAATGGCGCTGCCTCAACAACTTCAAGTCTTTTTTTATAATCATATTGATTTTATTACACAAGAAGCTTCTGTTCCAGATATTCGTAAATATGCTTTAAAGTATAAAGATGAAAACCCAAGACATTATATTGATTTGGAAAACTTCAATATTTCTGTTGACAGTTTGCCTAAAACTTTAGAAGAAGCAACTAAAAAATACGATGCAAAATTTCTGAATGACAACGGAATTCTACCTTGGTATATCGAAGACATGATGACCAAATTGACAAAAGCATTTAAAGAAAAAAACAGAGCCGAAATCTTATTTTTGGCTGCCGATTTAGGACATTACATTGGTGATGCCCACATGCCATTGCATACTTCTGCCAATCATGACGGACAATTAAGCGATCAAAAAGGAATCCACTCGCTTTGGGAAAGCAGATTGCCTGAACTTTTCGTGAAAAATTACAAATTAAATGTTCCTGAAGCGCAGTATTACGACGATGTTCACAAAGCAACCTGGGATATGATTAAAGATACACACAGTCTGGTTCAGCCGCTTTTGGCAGTCGACAAAAAACTAAGGACTTCAACTCCCGAAAATCAGGTTTTTGTTGTGGATTCTGAAGGGAAAATTGTGAAGAGCAAATACAATTCGGCTAAATTCTCAGACGAATATGCTGCCAAACTGCATGCAGAATTAAACGGAATGGTAGAAAACCAGATGAAAAAGGCCATTACAGCAACAGCAAGTTTTTGGTATACAGCTTGGGTAAATGCAGGAAAACCGGACTTAAGTGACTTAGATTCAAAGGAACTTACAAAACGTAACAGTAAAGCGTTAAAAGAAGATTTAAAGCTATTCCATAAAGGACAACTTTTCGGAATGCAGAATCAAAACGATTAAGAATTCTGTATTTTACTGCATAAAAAAGGCTGCCCTTTTCGGACAGCCTCTTGTTTTTTAGTACTTACAGATATATTAATACAATCTTGTAAACAATCCTTTTTTGTTTCCTGATCCTCCACTGCCAGTAATTGTAATATGTCCGGTATTTCCGTTACCGTCATAACCCCATGCTAAATTATTTGTTGCCGTATTATTGGTTACAGTATGTGCTACATTTTGTCCGGCGCTTCCTAATTTAAAACCGTTTCCGTCTCCATTACTTCCGAAACCATTGTTACTGGCTGTACAGTTTTTTATGGTAACAGTATAGGGCTGACCGTATAAATCCCATCCATCATCAGAATTGTGGTTTGCAGTGCATTTTTCAAAGACGTTGTTTTTTCCGGCAGATAATTTGCAGGCATAGCCATCTGCATTTTCTCCTCCATTTGCAGCATCATAATTATCGTTTGATTTACAGGAAAGAACGTAGTTATCATGCCCGCCATTGTAAATTTGCAAACCTGAGTCACCGTTTGATAGTGTAGATACATTATAAACATAATTATATCCGCCACTTTGAAAAACCAGACCACAGTCGGGAGCATTTTTAATTGTCATGTTAGTGATGTTCCAATAGCTGCCATTTACTTTTACACCCCAGCTGCCAGAAGGTAGTCCGGAACAATTCAGGGTACCACCTGTAATACTGATTTTTGAACTTGAAGTACCGCTTTTGGCTAATTCTAATGTTTGTGTAAGGTTTATTGTTCCGCTAATTGTGATAACATCTCCTGCAGCGGCTGAAGATACAGCAGATCGTAATGCACTTTCGTTTGTAACTGTACTGTTTTTTGCTGTAAGTGATTTGTTTTGTGTTACAGTTTCCTGAGAAGTTGTTGTTGATTCGTTTTCTTTTACAGGAGTATCATTCGTGTCACAAGAAGCGAAAAGAATGATACAACACATGATCAGTAACTTAAAATTTGTTTTCATAAATAATTTGGTTTGGTTAAAATGAGGTTATAAAACTGGAATTTTCCAGATACGTTAAATCATTGATTTCTAGTTGTTGTTTGTTTTGTAAACTTAAATAAAATTTCAATGTAAAATTAAATTATATTTAAAAAAAAATAAATTTAATTACGAATAATAAAATATTATGTAAAAAAAGTTGAATTAGTTCAATGTTTTGATTTTTTTTTAATCTTGAGCAAAATTCTTTTGAGGTTTAAGTTTAGAAAGATACAAGCACATCATTCCATTACCATTTTGAGATGGGATGTATTTAGAGTAGTTAAATAATGTTTGAATTGTAAAACAGAATATCTTAAGATATTGAATAAGTCGGTTTAAAGTTTAAGTCTTATACAATGAAGGTGTAAAATAGAAGTAGTTAATTGAGGCTCGGCGATCCCGGAATTTTAATGTTTTTTTTGTGCTTTTTTATAATAAGCAGATAGAAAGTAATGCCACCCAGAACGATTAGCAAACCTATCTCAAGTTGTCCAAGACTATTATTTCCGCTATACATAGCATTTGCGCTTTCTAGTTTTTCTTTTCCTTCTTTTACCTGAATTTCGGAAAGCAAAGTTAGCGTTTTCAAAGCTTTGTCGCATAATGGGACAATATGTTTCCAGTTTTTATTCTGTACATCTTTATTAATCGCAGCACATGAAGCCAGAAAACTATCAAAATGTATTTTTTCCTTTGGTGTCAACACTGTTTTAAAATACAAATCATCAATCGTGTGTATTATTTTCAGCGCATTTTTAATTTTGTCATTTTTGGAGACATCATTAAGATCCACTTTTTGTGCTTCCGATTTTATATAGTTAAGTTCATTCGCATACTGAAAAATATAGTAAGCTACAACCAGCCTGTCATTATAAATTGTATTAATGTTTTGGTTGACATTTTTAGAATTTTGCAGCGTATTAAAGTTGCTAAGCAGTATAATCAGCATTACAATCAGTAAAATAAAAGCAGCTTTGGTTTTGTTGCTGTATTTTTTTAAAAAGTCTTTCATTCTATAGATTTGTAAATTGGCTTTACATCAAATATACATAAATCTAACGTTTTAGAATAACGTAATTTAGAATGTTAACCAGAATGTTTTTAAGGAGCATTCTCGTGCTGTACGCTATATCTTTGCTGCCGAACCCCGGCAGCAAAGGATGCCGCTACCATCACGGCTAGGGCTTCAGGTTTCATAATACCAAAAGTCTTATCATTTTTGATATGCTTTTCTTTTCAATAAATCTGCAGCTGTCTGATAAAACGAAATAGTTTCATTTACTAAATCGGTTCTTTCAGTTTTCAAAGCTTTTTCTTCATAATGAATCTGATATTCTGGTAAAATGCCTTCTTTTGGAATTAAAGATAATTGATATTGTTTTACCTGCTGTTTTGGTGACAAAATAGTCAGCACATTATCCTTTATCATTCCTAAATCCTGATATGTTGCGATAAAAGCTCTTGGTTTGTAATCTGGTTTAAAAACATCCTGTCCGCAAAACTTGCTTTCGTAATCAAAATGCAGCAGTCCGAAAAGTGTTGGCATTAAATCGATTTGAGACATAAGCTTATTGTATTTTTCAGCTTTGACAAACGGACTGTAAATAAAAGCCGGAATTCGGTATTTATCTAATGGCAGCTCTGTTTTTCCGGCGCTTGAAGCACAATGATCGGCGACAATTACAAAAACAGTATTTTTAAACCAGGACTGTTTACCTGCCATTGCAAAGAATTTCTTTAATGCATAATCCGTATATTTTACGCCTCCGTCCCGTGATTTAGCATCTCCGCTAATATCAATTTTATTATTAGGATATGTAAAGGGTCTGTGATTGCTGACAGTCATAATATGATTAAAGAATGGTTTTCCTTCTTTTGCTTCAGCATTCATAATTTTTATGGCTTTATTGTACATGTCTTCATCACACACTCCCCAAACATTCGAAAACGTAATTTCCTCATCTGTAAAGTTTGATTTGTCAACGATTTCATATCCGTTACCAGAATAAAAATCCCTCATATTGTCAAAAAAAGCATCACCTCCGTACATGAATTTTACATTATATCCTTTTTGTTTAAAAATGTTTCCGGTTGAGAATTTGTTTTTATTGTCTTCACGTTTTACTATGCTTTCACCGGCAGAAGGCGGTAAGCATAAAGTTACAGCTTCCAGACCGCGAACGGTTCGGTTTCCTGCAGCATATAAATTGGTAAACTGAAGGCTTTTTTGCGCTAAACTATCTAAAAACGGAGTTATATTATTTTCGTTACCATACATTTTCATGAATTCGGCACTGTAACTTTCAATAGTAATGAGAACTACGTTTTTATGCGTTTCTGCAGAATCATTTTCTATTTTTCGGTTAGTAGTTTCTCCTGAAATAGCTGGAAACTGCTGTTTTAAAATTGCAAAAGCATTTTTATTTGGCATTGTTTTGTAAAACTTGAAATAATCCAGATCATTGTTTTTAAATGCTAAGTAAAATTTATATAACCCGTTAGACTGTAATTCATTAACAAAAACATTTCTCGAATTTTCTGTTTTAGCCAGAGTTGGAATTGCAAATAATGAAACTAAGAACAAAACGGTATAAAGTACCGAAATTTTTATTTTCTGGCTCAATGACGGAATCTCATCAATATAAATTCTTGACTTTTTCAGAATAAAATAAGTAACAATAGCGGTTATCAAAAACAACCCCGAAAATATTGGAACAACAGGATAAGACTCCATAATGTTTCCTATAACTTCATTTGTATAAATTAAATAATTTACGGCTATAAAGTTATATTTAACTCCAAATTCATTCCAAAAGAAATATTCACTTATTCCATTTTGCAGAATCAATAGAACATATAGAAAAATAACAAAGGCAAATAGCCAGAATCTGGCTCTCTCTTTCACTTTCGGAATAAATAAAAAGACTGCAAATAAAGCAGTTTTTATTCCTATAAAAACGGTAACAATTTCAGGCAAAGCACCTCCATATTCATCAAAAATGCTTTTTCCTGAAGCAATATATAAGAGTAGGAGAGTTAGAAAGCCCAGAATTATATAACCTGAAGGTTTGCTGTATTTGGAATCAGAAATAAAAATTAAATAGAGCCATAAAAAAGCACTTAAAATTATAAAAACAAACAAATCATTTAACAAGCCCACACTGAAGATTTTAATGATTTCAAAAAAGCTAAAAGAACTTTGAGTTACAGGATGTAAAATCAGTACAATGCGCAACACAAAACTGATAGTGAAATAAAATGATGCAAGATTGTAAAATGGTGAAAGCTTCTTGTAAAATGTCATGTGTTTTTTTTGTAAAATTAATTTCGATTGATTAATTACAGATTAATAAAAACTATTCCTTTCTTAACACAGTCTTAAAATTCACTTAAGATAGCTGTGTTTTTTTGTGATCACATTTTTAAGCATTTATGCCATACAAAATTTTTTATCTTTGATAAAAAATGATTATAAATATATAAATAAAATCTTAATAAATTAAATAAGATGCATATTTTAATAGTTGAAGATGAGGTAGGTATTGTTCAGTTTTTGAAACAGGGACTGGAAGAAGAGGGGTATGAGATAACTACTGCAAGTGATGGCTTAACAGGTTTTGAACTAACACAAAGCCGGCAATTCGATTTGATTTTGCTAGACTGGATGCTGCCAAAAATCAGCGGGATAGATCTTTGTAAAGCTATCAGGATTAAAAATCAAACCACACCTATTATTTTTCTAACGGCTAAAGATACGGTCAAAGAAACTGTAGAAGGACTGAGAGCCGGAGCAAATGATTACATCAAAAAACCTTTTAGTTTTGAAGAATTAGTAGAACGTATAAAAGTCCATTTCAGAGACCAAAAAGATTTCGAAACATTGACTTTAGGAAGTATTAAAATTGATTTATCAAAGTATATCGTTTTAAAAAATGATGATGAAATTGCCCTTACGCAAAGAGAATTCGAATTGTTGGTTTATTTGATCAAAAATAAAGGAAAGGTATGCACCAGGAATCAGATTTTAAAAGATGTATGGGATATTAATTTCGAATATGATACCGGAGTTATAGATGTTTTTATGAATGCTATCAGAAAAAAACTGAATTTAAAAATTGAAGAAGACTATATAAAAACAATCCGTGGTGTAGGATATATTGCAAACGACTAACATGATACAACTTTCCTTTAGAAACAGAATAGCCTTAAATTATATTCTCATAACCGGTTTATTAATTTTGGTAGTTTTTTCTGCGATTTATTTGACAGTAAAATTCACGGTTTATAAACATCTTGATGAAAATTTACGGATCGAAATTGAGAATCATTTAAAAGAGATCAAAATAGAAGATGACAGGTTTATCCTGATAGATGAAGAAGAGTGGGAGGAACGCGAACATAACTCAGTAGATGTAAATCCGGTTTTTGTCCAGTTTTTGGATGTAAATAAAAAAGTAATCGAAAAATCACCAAACTTAAAAAATGAAAATCTTGTATTTCATGAGGATTTAAGATTTTATAAAACATTTGATACGACCTTATTAAAAAGTCCTGTAAGACAGATTCAGGTTCCTCTTGAAATAAAATCAAACAAAATTGGTTATCTGATTATTGCGATGCCGCTTACAGATTCGGCCAAAGTTTTAAATAACCTTTTTGAGACTTTGCTGATTACCTTTCCTGTAATTTTAGTGCTGTTATTTTTGATTGCACGCTTTTTTGCCGGAAGAAGTATCAGGCCCATCAATGCAATTACAGATATTTCTGGGATGGTCACAAAAGATAATCTAAAAGCCCGGATCCCACTTCCTAAAAAACGTGATGAATTATATACGCTTTCTGAAACCATCAATAGTCTATTAAGTAGGATTGAAGATGCGGTGGAACGTGAAAAACAGTTTACTTCAGATGCTTCGCATGAATTGAGAACTCCTTTAACGGTCATTAAGGGAACTCTTGAAGTTTTAGTTAGAAAACCTCGTAACAATAAGGAATACGAAGAAAAAATAAATTATTGTATTAACGAAGTCGATCATTTAAATATCCTCGTGGATCAGCTTCTGATGCTGGCAAGATTCGAGAATCAGAGGCAAAATATTTTAAATGAGTCTGTTTATCTCAATGCAGTCATTCTGGATGTCATTACGCTGAACTCAACAAAAATAAGCAGTAGAAAGCTCAATATAAAAGTTGATGCTCAGGAAGATTATTACATAAACTCAGATAATTATCTTATTGCAACTATTTTAAGAAATATCATATCAAATGCTGTCAAATACACGAATCAAGAAGATGAGATATCGATTTCTTTGTTTAAAGAAAGCAGCAAAATAATTTGTAAAATTTCAGATAACGGAATTGGGATTGAACAAAAAGATTTAGAAGCTGTTTTTAATCCATTTTTCAGATCAAATTCTGACTTACATCCCGAAGTGAAAGGAACAGGACTAGGATTGTCTATTGTAAAACGTTTTACAGAACTACTCGGCATTAAGTTTCAGATAAACAGTAAAATTAATGAAGGAACTGAAGTGATTCTGGAATTTAATGAAGAATAGTATAACATCATTCCTGTCAAATCTGTTAAAAGTATCTTCAAATCCTTTTTTTAACAATAAACTGCTGTTAAGTTAAAATAAAAATTGTTTTTTTATGAAATTAACCTGTATATTTGCATCCGAATCAAAGAATAAAAAATGTTTATAAACCAGTTACATCATCATCATTTTCATAATTGCTCTCAGGCGATGTGTTAATGTATGGATGTAAATCATCATATTTTAAAACCCGTTTGAGTACATCAAACGGGTTTTTTATTCCCTATTCTTTGTACTCAAACTATTAATTAAACAAAAAAAGAAAAATGAGTACTTTAAAAATTGCAATTCAGAAATCAGGCCGTTTAAACGAAGACAGCATTCAGATTTTAAAAGACTGTGGTATTTCAATTAACAACGGAATAGATCAGTTAAAAGCCGAAGCTTCGAATTTTCCTCTTGAAGTTTTATATTTAAGAAATTCTGATATTCCCCAATATTTAATTGATGGAGTAGTAGATTTGGCAATTGTAGGGGATAATCTTTTAGTAGAAAAAGGAAAAGGAATTGAAGTGGTTCAGAAATTAGGATTTTCAAAATGTAAAGTTTCTGTAGCGGTTCCTAAAACTTTTGAATATAATTCGGTTCAGGATCTGGCAGGTTTGAGAGTTGCGACTTCATATCCAAATACAGTTAACGAATATTTTGGTTCATTCGGATTAACGGTTGATATTCACCAGATTTCCGGATCGGTAGAAATTGCACCTAATATTGGTCTTGCCGATGCGATTGTTGATATTGTTTCAAGTGGAAGTACTTTGTTTAAAAACAATTTAAAAGAAGTTGAAGTAATTTTGAAAAGTGAAGCTGTTTTAGCGGTTTCTCCAAAAGTTTCACCTGAAATTCAAAAGCACATTGACACGTTAAAATTCAGGATTCAGTCTGTTTTGAGAGCCAGAAATTCAAAATACATTTTGATGAACGTGCCAAACGACAAGATTGATGAAATTGGTAAAATCTTACCGGTTTTAAGAAGTCTTACCGTTTTACCATTGGCTCAGGAAGGATGGAGCAGCGTACATTCCGTAATCGATAAAGATACTTTTTGGGACGTAATCGATCAGTTGAAAGAAGCCGGGGCGGAAGGTATTCTAGTTTGTCCAATTGAGAAAATGGTCTTGTAGAAATTATAAATCTAAAATTTCAAACTTTGCTAACCTTGCGGTTTAAGACAAAGAATATAAAAAGAACCTAGCGCTCTTTGCGGTTAAAAAACAACAACGATGAATAAAATAAATAACCCAAAACCGGATACCTGGTCAGAAATATTAAAAAGGCCTACGAAAACAATCGATGATATCGAAGTTACGGTTAAAGAAATATTTAAAGAAGTACAGAAAAAAGGAGATGAAGCGGTTGCGAAATATACTTCTATTTTCGACGGAATTGCTTTAGATCATTACGAAGTTACTCCAGAAGAAATTCAGGAAGCTGTTAATTTAGTTTCGGACGAATTGAAAGAAGCCATACTGCTGGCTAAAAACAATATTTATAAATTTCACTCTGCACAAAAAACAGAAAGAATTTCAATTGAAACGATTGAAGGCGTAAACTGCTGGCAGGAAAAAAGACCGATTCAGAAAATCGGACTGTATATTCCGGGCGGAACAGCTCCTTTGTTTTCAACGGTTTTAATGCTGGCTGTTCCTGCTGAAATTGCAGGATCGAAAGAAATTGTTTTGTGCTCGCCTCCGGATAAAAACGGAAAAATCAATCCTGCTATTTTGTACTCTGCCAATCTATGTGGCGTAACTAAAATATTAAAAGTAGGCGGAATCCAGGCTATTGCGGGAATGACATTTGGAACACAGTCGATTCCGAAAGTGTTTAAAATTTTCGGTCCCGGAAATCAGTTTGTAACGGTGGCTAAACAATTGGCAACACAATTTGGCGTTGCAATTGATATGCCTGCTGGACCATCAGAATTATTGGTAGTGGCTGACGACACTGCAGTTCCTGCCTTTGTAGCCTCAGATTTGTTGTCTCAGGCAGAACATGGAGGGGACAGTCAGGTAATTTTGGTTTCGACTTCGAAAAAACTGATTGGCGCTGTTGAAAAAGAAATAGAAATTCAGCTTGAAGCACTTCCAAGAAAAGAGATTGCACAAAAAGCTATTGCCAATTCTAAATTGATTTTTGTTGAAAATGATAAAATTGCTTTAGACCTAATCAATGAATACGGACCGGAGCATTTCATTATCTGTTCAGAATATGATGATTTTTACTGCAACGGAATAGTAAATGCAGGTTCTGTTTTTATTGGAAATTATACTCCCGAAAGCGCCGGAGATTATGCTTCGGGAACAAACCACACGTTGCCTACAAATGGTTATGCGAAAAATTACAGCGGAGTAAATCTGGATAGTTTTATGAAATCCATGACTTTTCAGAAAATTTCAGAAAAAGGAATTCAAAATATTGGGCCAGCAATTGAACTTATGGCTGAAGCTGAAGGATTACAGGCGCATAAAAATGCTGTGACTTTACGTCTGCAGTCCTGCGAGGTTTCTAAAACCTAGTAGGTCTTTATTTATAATTTATAATCTGTGATAACTAATACCTACAAGGTTTTGAAAACCTTGCAGGAATAAAAACAAACCAATGCGTACATTCGATATAAATACAATAACACGTGAAAATGTAAAATCTTTAAAGCCATATTCGTCCGCACGCGATGAATTTGAAGATTTTGATACAGCCGAAATGATTTTTCTGGATGCTAATGAAAATCCTTTTCAGAATGGAGTAAATCGTTATCCCGACCCACAGCAGAATTCGGTTAAGGCAATTTTAGCTAAGAATAATAATGTAAAACAAAGCCAGATTTTATTAGGAAACGGAAGTGATGAAGTATTGGATCTGCTTTTCAGAGCTTTTTGTGAACCAAAAACAGACAATATTATTTCACTGCCTCCCACATACGGAATGTACAGCGTTCTGGCGAATATCAATGCCGTAGAAAACAGAGAAGTTTTGCTTTCAACAGATTTTCAGCCACAGGTGGAGAAAATTTTAGAAGCGGTTGACGATAATACTAAAATGATCTTTTTATGTTCGCCAAACAATCCAACCGGAAATTCTTTCTCAGACGAAAGTGTGATAAAGTTGCTTCAGAATTTTAAAGGTTTAGTGGTAATTGATGAAGCTTACATTGATTTCTCGGATAAAGAAAGCTGGCTGATTAAAATTGAGGAATATCCTAATCTGGTGATTACACAAACACTTTCAAAAGCATACGGTCTGGCCGGAATACGATTGGGAATTTGTTACGCCTCAGAAGCTGTAGTTTCAATTTTAAACAAAATCAAACCTCCCTATAATGTAAACGAGCTGACGCAGCAAAGGGCGATTGCCCGTTTGAATGACGGTGAAAAGATAAAACAAGAAATTGCGTCAATCATCGAACAAAGAGAAGAATTGCTGAAAGTTTTAGCAGATGTTGCTTTTGTTGAAAAAGTTTATCCTACAGAAGCTAATTTTGTATTGGTAAAAGTGGATGATGCCAATAAAAGATACGATCAGTTGATTGAAAAAGGAATTGTGATTAGAAACAGAACTACTCAGCCTTTATGCGAAAACTGTCTTCGTTTTACGATTGGTATTCCTGAGGAAAACATGAAATTGATAGAAGTCTTAAAAAGAATTAGTTAAAACATAAACCACTTCAAATGAAAAAAACAGTCTTTACATTTTTAGTTTTTTTAATAGTTATAGCAACCGTTCAGGCGCAAGATACTCAGCAAAAAACAGAAACTGGAAAAATTTATTTCCTTCGTTCAACAGGTTTTGCAGGTTCTGCTCAGGCTTTTAAAACATTTATTGATGAGCAGTTTGTTTGCAAATTAAATAACAAAAAGTATTCAATCCATGAAGTTTCTACAGGAAAGCATACATGTTCAGTACAATTTGGAGGGAAAAAATCAAAGGAAGGTGCTGAAAAATTTGAAATTTTAGTCGAACCAGGTAAAATAACTTATGTTCAAGTTGTTTTTGAAACGGGCATGTGGGTCAATAATATTTATTGCGAAGAAATAACAGAGAACACGGCTAAAAAGAAAATGGAACAAATGACTGAAGATACTGAATGCAAATAGTATCTTAACTCATTAATCATATCTGGAACGTAAAATAAGCAGATATTAAATTATAAATTCTCTAAAATTTTTGTTCATAAAATAAAAACAATGAAAAAAGTACTTTTTATCGATCGTGACGGAACGATTGTTTTAGAACCTGAAAATTATCAATTAGACAGTCTGGATAAATTGGAGTTTTATCCGAAAGCATTTCAGTATCTGGCTAAAATTGCTAATGAGCTGGATTATGAACTGGCAATGGTAACTAACCAGGATGGATTAGGAACCGATAGTTTTCCGGAAGATACGTTTTGGCCAACGCAGAACTTTATTCTGAGAGCTTTTGAAAACGAAGGTGTTTTGTTTGATGATATTTTTATTGACCGATCGTTTCCGGAAGATAATGCGCCAACACGCAAACCAAGAACCGGAATGTTGACAAAGTATATTGATAATCCAAATTATGATCTGGCAAATTCTTTTGTGTTAGGAGATCGTCTGACAGATGTTGAATTGGCGAAAAACTTAGGAGCAAAGGCGATTTTCATGAATTTGACTGACGGGGCAGGAAGTACCGAAATTTCATCAAAACGCGAAGAATTGGATGAAACAATTGTTCTTCAGACTACTGACTGGAAAACGATTTATGAGTTTTTAAAATTAGAGGCTCGTTCTGCTTCAATTACCCGTAAAACGCATGAAACGGACATTTACATCAATCTGAATCTGGATGGAACTGGAAAAAGTAAAATTGATACCGGAATTGCTTTCTTTGACCATATGTTGGATCAGATTTCACGTCACGGTCAAATGGATTTGGAAATTCTGGTGAAAGGCGATTTAGAAGTTGATGAACACCATACGATTGAAGATACAGCAATTGCGCTTGGAGAAGTTTTTGCAAAAGCGTTAGGAAATAAATTAGGGATTGAACGTTACGGTTTCTGTTTGCCAATGGACGATTGTTTAGCGCAGGTTGCGATTGATTTCGGAGGAAGAAACTGGCTGATTTGGGAAACCGAATTCAAACGTGAAATGGTAGGCAAAATGCCAACAGAAATGTTTTTCCATTTCTTTAAATCTTTCTCAGACGGCGCAAAAGCCAATATCAATATCAAAGCGGAAGGCGATAACGAACACCATAAAATTGAAGCGATTTTTAAAGCTTTTGCTAAAGCCATAAAAGTGGCCGTAAAAAGAGATACTGAGAAAATGATTCTGCCGAGTACAAAAGGAATGTTGTAAAAAATGTTTCAAGTTTCAGGTTTCACGTTCTGTTGTGTAACTTGAAACTTGAAACAAATTCAAACAAAAAAGAGATGGAAGCGAAAAAGTTTGCCAAAGAATGGATTGATTCCTGGAATTCTCATGATTTAGAGGATATCATGAAGCATTATTCGGAAGAAATTGAAATTACAACGCCAATGTTAAAATTGGCTGCCGGAATTGAAAGCGGATCGCTGCAGGGAAAAGAGCAGGTAAGGGCATATTGGCAGAAAGCTTTGACTAAAATTCCTGATTTGCATTTTGAACTGATAGAAGTTACATCAGGGGTTGATTCTGTGGCGCTTTACTATAAGTCGGTTATGAATAAAATGGCAATTGAAGTTATGTTTTTTGATGAAAACGGATTGGTAAATAAAATGATTGCCCATTATACTGATTTGTAAAAGAGTTAAAAATTGTTTCAAGTTTCAAGTTTCACGTTCTGTAAAGCAACCTGAAACCTGAAATCTGAAACTTTCAAACAAAAAGAAATGAAAATAGTAATTATAAATTACGGAGCAGGAAATATTCAGAGCATTATGTTTGCTATTGAAAGACTGGGTTTTAAAGCCGTTCTGAGCAACAATCCGGAAGAAATTCAGGCGGCAGACAAAGTGATTTTCCCGGGTGTGGGTGAAGCAAGTTATGCCATGAAAAAACTGAAAGAAAGCGGTTTGGATACCTTAATTCCGACTCTGAAACAGCCTGTTTTTGGAATCTGTCTGGGAATGCAGTTAATGTGCAATAAGACAGAGGAAGGAAATACTGAAGGTTTAGGGATTTTCGATGTCGATGTAATCAAATTTTCAAACAAGGTAAAAGTACCACAAATGGGCTGGAATCAGATTTATGATTTAAAATCGGATTTGTTTAAAGGAATTCCAGAGAATGAATTTATGTATTTAGTGCATAGTTTTTACGCTCCAAACTGCGTTGAAGCGATTGCAACAACAAATTATGAATTAGAATACGCATCGGCATTACAAAAAAATAATTTTTACGGAACACAATTTCACCCTGAGAAAAGTGGTGCAATTGGTGAGAAAATATTAGAAAACTTCTTGAAAATGTAATTCAATAGTAATATCAATATCAAAAATCAGTTACAATATCAATTTTAAAATATCTGAAATCAAAAATCGTTAATCAACAATCAAAAATGAAGACTTTACGACTTTAGACTTTCAAACTTTAAGACTAAATAAATGAGAATAATACCAGCCATAGATATCATTGACGGAAAATGCGTTCGTTTATCCAAAGGGGATTATGACACCAAAATAATTTATAATGAAAACCCGCTTGAAGTGGCGAAATCATTTGAAGCACACGGAATTGAATACCTGCATTTAGTAGATCTTGACGGTGCGAAATCAAGTAAAATTGTCAATTATAAAATTTTAGAACAAATTGCAACGCAAACCAGTTTGAAAATTGATTTTGGCGGCGGTTTAAAATCCGATGATGATTTGAGAATTGCTTTTGAAAGCGGTGCAAACCAAATTACAGGCGGAAGTATTGCCGTAAAAAACAGAAGCATTTTCGAAAAATGGATTTCTGAATATGGTTCAGATAAAATTATTTTAGGAGCTGATGCAAAAGACGAAAAAATTGCGGTTTCAGGCTGGCTGGAAGATTCAGATGAAGATTTGATTCCGTTTATTCAGGATTATCAAAGTAAAGGAATCCAGTATGTTATTTGTACTGATATTGCCAAAGACGGGATGCTGGAAGGGCCAAGTTTTGACTTATACGGAAAAATCTTAGCTGAAGCCAAAGGTATAAAACTTATCGCTTCGGGTGGAATTTCAACTTTTGATGAATTGCCAAAATTAGCCGAATTAGGCTGTGAAGGAACTATAATCGGGAAAGCAATTTACGAGGGAAGAATCACTTTGAAACAACTGGAGAACTTCATAATTACATAATGAGAAAATTAGTCAATTAGATAATTATTTAGCAAAAACAAAAAATTATCTAATTATCTAATTCTCAAATTGACACATTAAAAGAAATGTTAGCAAAAAGAATCATACCCTGTTTGGATATAAAAAACGGAAGAACTGTAAAAGGCGTAAATTTTGTAGATTTGCGTGATGCGGGCGATCCGGTTGAACTGGCTGAAATCTATTCGGCTGAAGGTGCGGATGAACTGGTTTTTCTCGATATTTCGGCTACGGAAGAAAGACGCAAAACGCTGGTGAATATGGTACGAAGTGTGGCGGAAAAAATTAATATTCCGTTTACGGTTGGCGGCGGAATTTCATCTGTTGAGGACGTTGAAATCCTGTTGAATAATGGAGCCGACAAAGTTTCGATCAATTCATCGGCAGTAAAAAATCCACAATTGATTAATGACCTGGCCCAGAAATTTGGGAGCCAATGTGTGGTGGTTGCTATTGATGCCAAACAAATTGACGGGCAATGGATCGTACATTTGGTGGGCGGAAAAGTACCAACACAATTGAATTTATTTGATTGGGCTGTTGAGGTAGCTGAAAGAGGAGCTGGAGAAATTTTATTCACTTCAATGGATAATGACGGAACTAAAAATGGTTTTGCAAATGAAGCTTTGGCAAAATTATCAACTTTGATTAACATTCCGATTATTGCTTCGGGAGGAGCTGGAAATATGCAGCATTTCGTAGATTCCTTTAAAGAAGGAAAAGCAGATGCGGCTTTGGCAGCAAGTGTTTTTCACTTTAAAGAGATCGAAATAAAAGCTTTGAAACAAGAGTTAAAAAATAACAATATAGAAGTCCGAATTTAGTTTTAACTTTAAGACTTTCGGCTTTACAACTTTAGACGAATATGGAAATAGATATCAAAAGCGCCCACGGATTAATTCCGGCGATTATTCAGGATTCAGAGACTAAAAACGTCCTGATGCTGGGATATATGAATGAAGAATCGCTTCAAAAAACAATAGAAACGCAAAAAGTGACTTTTTTCAGCCGATCCAAACAAAGACTTTGGACAAAAGGAGAAGAAAGTGGTAACTTTTTGAATCTGGTGAGTATTAAAAATGACTGCGATGGCGATACGCTTTTGATTCAGGCAAAACCTGTGGGTCCAATATGTCATACAGGTGCTGATACGTGCTGGCAGGAACCAAATGATGCTCATTATGGTTTTATTTCCCAGTTAGAAAACACAATCAAAACCCGCAGGGAGAATGCAGATTCTGAGAAAAGTTATGTTGCTTCTCTATTTGAAAAAGGAATCAATAAAATAGCTCAAAAAGTAGGTGAAGAAGCAGTAGAAGTGGTTATCGAAGCCAAAGATAACAACGATGACTTATTCCTGAGCGAAAGTGCTGATTTGCTTTTTCATTACCTGATTTTGTTACAGGCAAAAGGATATCAGTTAAACGATGTAATTGATGTTTTAAAGAAACGTCAGAAGTAGTTTTCAATAAAAGATATTAAAAAGCCTGTCAGGAATTTAAGTTTTCTGACAGCTTTTTTGCTTTCTAATTAAGCGTTAATGCCCCTAAAATTTCTTCGTACATAAAAGGACCGCCGGGATATTTGGCAGTGTAATCCAGATTCATCCAGACTTGTCCGCGTTCGTCGATATGATAATGAATTATTTTTCCTTTACTTTCTTTCACAAAAAGGACATTTTTAATTAGGTAATTGACCTTTTCCAGATCAATTAAAGACCCAATCAGTATTTCGGGATAAATATGGCCTTTGGTGTGAATCAATCTCGGTGTTCCGCCAATAGAACGAATGGCAGCAGCCATTAAAATCGAATGATCGTCACAGTCTCCGGAAAAATATTCTAAAGATTCAGTAGCGGTAGCAATATAATCACCTTCTTTTGGATCGTTAACATAATTCCATCGATGATTAATTTCTTTAAAAACAGCAAAGCACTGAATGATGGTTCTGTAATCAGAATACCCCCTGATCCCTTTGAAATGTTTTGTAGTTGCCATAATGGCAAAATTTCGAACCTTAGGATTCTGATACTCTATGGCGTTGATAATTTTGGTTTTATTAGGAAACGGAAGTAATTTCGCCACAATGATATCCTGAGGGAAAGGATTGTCAGACATGGTATAAATCATCGAATTATAGTCTTCGGATATTTCGGTAAAGCCATAATTGCCTATGACTGTTCCATAAAATAAAACTAATAAGTATAACGCAATACAAATTAAGATGATGGTCCGTAACAACATCAGCAGAAAGTAAATTGCCGCAAAAACAATTAAAAAAATCAAAATACGGTCTAAATTAAAAGGCCATTTTAAGTCAATCAGATTTTGGTGTAATATGATAAAAACCGGTATGGTAATCAAAAGACTTAATAGCATAATAATGATCCTATCCCAGGGAGATTTTACCTGTAATTTGGATTTTAATTGCGGAAAGTCAATTTTTGGAAATTTTATCATAGTATTAAAAAGCAGTGTTTTTACATCGCTTTTACGGTTTCAACAAAAGTACTTTTTTTATCAATAATTCCCAGATCAAATAACTGATTTTGAATCTTGATAAATGCTTTTTCGGTTAAATTTTTTTGAGACCATTGTGTCAGTTTTAGCCATTCCTGAATATCTTCCAGTCTTTGGTCAAAGATAGCAGCCAGTGTTTTGTCAATATCCGGGATTTGGGTAAAATCGCGTGTAGTATTATTAATAATTTCCAGTATTTTCTCCATTAGTTTAGGATTTTTTTTCAAAAAATCATCATGTGCAGCAATTACAAAAGACGGCCATGGAGTAGGGCAATCGCCTAAACGCCTGAAAATACCTTTATCAACCAGAGGTTTGGTCATAAAACGCTCCCACATGAAATAATCAGCAGTCTCATTTGTAAGTGCTTCTACAGCACCGTCTATGGTGTTGACAATTTTAAATTCTAAATTATCAGTTTCCCAGCCCTGTTCGTCGGCATTAACATATGCCATTAATTGAGATCCTGATCCTAATCGTGAAATAGCCACTTTTTTATTTTCAAGATCTTTTATAGCATGAAACTCAGATGTGGCTGCAACATGAATACCCCAAATTAAAGGTGACTGCACGTAAATCTGAACAATTTTACCTGGATTTCCGGCTACAATGTCCTTTATAATGCCCTCCGTCAAAATAACAGCAATATCTGTTTCTCCATCGCGTAGCATCTGACACATTTTACCAGTGCCTTCTGGGATATCTTTCCATTGTAAATCTATATTTTCAGCTTCAAATTCACCATTTTCAATGCATAGTCGCCATGGCAAATTGAAATGTTCAGGTACACCTACAATTTTTACTGTTTTCATTAAGTTTAAGTTTTTAGATAAGCTGTTTTGGTATGTTTTTAACTGTTTGGATTGTTAGATTTCTTAGATTATTTAATTATTATATTTTAAAAAATATCTCATTATCAAATTGATACATTCTCTAATTTTTTAATAAATCAGTTCTGTGTTTTTCAGAAAGGCACGGTTCTGCAAACTCTATAATCTCCTGTAATTCGTACTGGCTCAAAAGGTTGTTTACTGCTGCGTAATCTACATTTTTTGGAACTTCAAGTGCAAATAATGTTTCATTTAAGCTTTCTGAAACGCAATGAACTAATTTTAATTCTTCACGAATTATTTCCTTATCGAATCCTTTTTCTAAAATTACAACCTGGAGAATTGAATTCCCAGAACTTTCTATAGTTTTTTTGTAAACAAGCGTACCTTCGTCTTTATCGAATTCAGCGAAGAAAATATCATCAGTTGCAATTAAAGGTCCGAAAAAGGGAATATTATCTAGTTTGAAAATTCCTTTTTCCAAATCAATAATTTCTGCCCACATGGTTTCAACTACTGTATTTTCAAGTAAATCACTGTAATATCTGAATACTATTTTTTTATGCGTTTCTACTTGCATTCTTTAAACATTTAGAGCTTTTAAAGGCGATATTACAATACGGTATCCGTCCGGATCCTGAAACATTTTGCCATTTTCATTCCAGTATGGATTAATAGCCGGGATGATTGAAATATTGTTGTTTACCACTTTTTTTATTAAGGTATTATATTTCAAAATTGTTTTTGGATAAAGTACAATGATATCATCTTCATCAAATTTATGATCAATTTTGGTTTTAGATTGTGTGAACTCAAAATACCAGTCTAAATCAGGTTTTCCAATGAAAAGGCCATCATAATTATTATGGTTTTGAAAGCCGCCAAGTCTTTCAAAACCTAAAATATTGACGTAAAAATGTTCAATAGTCTCTAAATTATTTGTATGCCGGGCGACTCTTAGCATCATAGTTTTATAATTTTTAAATAAATTATCTAATTTTCAGATTAATTATTTTGCTGTTAATTTGTCTAAAGTATAGGTAATCAGTTCATCAACTGCTTTATAAGGATCTGGACTAAAAGTTCCCGAAGCACGATTTGCAATAATAGCATTTAATGACAAAGCATTGTGTCCCAATAATGCTGAAAGTCCATAAATAGCAGCAGTTTCCATTTCCAGGTTTGTGATTCGGTTATCATTAAAATCAAAATTATCCATTTTGTTGTTTAATTCCTCATCCTGAATATTTAAACGAAGAACACGTCCCTGAGGGCCATAAAACCCTCCGGCAGTGGCTGTAATTCCTTTAAAAATCCTATCGCTTTCAATTATTCTTTCTAATGTCTCTGAACAGGAAATTACATACGGTCTTCCTTTTCTGATATCCCAGTTGGTATGCAGAATAAAAGCATCTTCAATCGCATTATGGGAAACATTATCAATTAGGTAGGAGCGAAGCATATTATCGAGTCCTAATCCAAATTTAGACATTACAAAGCTGTCAACAGGTATATCAGCCTGCAATGAACCCGATGTTCCGATTCTGATAATATTTAAAGACGTTAGTTCTTTTTTGGGAAGACGGGTTTCCAAATCGATATTAACCAGGGCGTCTAATTCGTTTAGCACAATGTCAATATTGTCAGGTCCAATTCCGGTTGACATTACTGTGATTCTTTTGCCCTTGTAAATTCCGGTCTGGGTTTTGAATTCTCTTTTTTGTGTAGAATATTCAATCGAGTCAAAAAACTGCGTAATTTTTTCAACCCTGTTTTGATCTCCCACAAAAATTATATCGTGGGCTATGTGTTCAGGTCGAAGGTTTAAGTGATAAACACTCCCATCTGGGTTGAGTATTAATTCTGATGCCTGTATCATTTTTTTAAGTTGCTAAGGTTCTGAGATACTAAGTTGCTAAGGTTTTTGTTTCAGATTTCAAGTTAAGTAGATAACTTTAAACAAGAAACTATTTTTTATCCACCAACCCGTTTTGTTTTAAAGCCTTTTTCTTTTAAAATTGCCATAATTTTATCACGGTAATCTCCCTGGATTATTATAGAATCATCTTTAAAAGTACCGCCCACGCTCAGTTTTGTCTTGATTTCTTTAGCCAGGATTTTAAAATCTTCATCAGATCCTTCGTAACCTTCGATGATGGTCGTTGCTTTTCCTTTTCGTTTTTCGAATTTGCAGATCATAGGCTCTTTTTGTACATAAAGTACATGCTCCAGTTCCTGAACCTCTTCTGGTTCATTTGATTCTACGTGATCCGGGAATAAATTTTTTAACTGATCTTTAAAGTCCATATTGATTAAAATAATTTTATAGTTTCTAAAAATTAAATTCCAAATTCCAAAACTATACATTTGGAATTTGGAATTTAAAAATTGAGATTTAAAAGTTTATTTTTTAATTAAGCCTAATTCTACCAGACGTTCATGTAAAAATTCGCCGGCTGAAATATCTTCATATTTCTTAGGATTTTCTTCATCAATACAGTTTTCTAAACAATCCAGGCGCATATCGCTTACAGGATGCATAAAAAACGGAATTGAATAGCGTGAGGTTCCCCATAATTCTCTTGGTGGGTTTACTACCTGATGTATTGTAGATTTTAATTTGTTGTTCGTGTGTCTTGATAACATATCTCCCACATTAATTACCAATTCATCATCTGCAGCAATGGCATCAATCCATTCTCCATTATGATTCTGAACTTGTAATCCTTTACCCTGAGCCCCCATCAAAAGCGTAATTAGGTTGATATCGCCGTGAGCAGCAGCACGGATGGCGTTTTCGGGTTCAGAAGTAATCGGAGGGTAATGAATTGGTCTTAAGATAGAATTCCCTTCTTTTGCATATTCATCAAAATAGAATTCATCAAGACCTAAGTGCAAGGCCAGTGCTCTTAATACATAAACCCCCGTTTTTTCTAGCATTTGATAAGCTTCTTTACCAACTTCGTTAAAACGAGGCAACTCCTTAACCTCAACATTGTCTGGATATTCAGAATCCCATTTCGAATCCTTGTCAACATACTGGCCAAAATGCCAGAACTCTTTTAAATCTCCCTCTTTTCGTCCTTTAGCATGTTCTTTTCCAAATGATACATAACCTCTTTGCCCGCCTATTCCGGGAATTTCGTAATTGTGTTTGGTTTCTAATGGCAAGGCGAAAAATTTTCGAATTTCACCATAAAGTTCGGTTACCAGCTGGTCATCCAGAAAATGACCTTTTAAGGCAACGAAGCCAATGTTTTCAAATGCACTGCCGATTTCATTTACAAATTTTTGTTTACGTTCCGGGTCGCCCGAAAGGAAATCACGTAAGTCTACACTAGGAATGTTTTGCATACTTTACATTTTTATTTTAAAAAAAGGCTTTAGGCCTATATAACAAAGGTAGATAATATTTTAGATTTCAATTTTAAAAAATACTATAAAATTGGATTTTCTCTTTACTAATTTAGTAAAAAGGAGAAGTAGAAAAATTTGATTAAACTCTAATTTTGAACTTGTTTTGCTTTAAAAAGATGTTAATAATTCTTAAAAAGATGAGTTTTTAAATAGAAAATGCTATTTTTATAAAAAAAGGGCACAATGAAAATAGGACTAATCGGATTTGGAAAAACGGGTAAAGCAGTAGCTTCGGTTTTATTGCAAAACAAAAACATTTCGCTTAAATGGGTGTTGAAAAGAAGTCATATTTTAGAGAATCGTACTACAGCTGAGTATCTTGGAATTGATTCTGAGGAAACAAGCAAGATATATTCAATTAAGAATACTTCGATAACAGAACTGCTGGATAATGAACCTGTTGATATGATAATTGATTTTTCTTCAGCTTCAGGAATTTATAGCTATGGGGAGGAAGCAAGTATTCGAAAGGTAAAAATTATATCTGCGATTTCTCATTATTCAAATAAAGAAAAAGATTTTTTGAAATCACTTTCAAAACTCACTACTGTATTCTGGAGTCCTAACATTACGCTTGGTGTAAATTATCTTTTATTTGCTTCTAAATTCTTGAAGAAAATTGCACCCTGGGTTGATATCGAAATTATTGAGGAACATTTTAAGGGTAAAGATGGTATTTCAGGGACTGCACTTAAAATTGCAGAAACACTGGAACTAGAAGAAAATGATATAAATTCTGTAAGAGCAGGAGGCATAGTAGGCAAACACGAAGTCGTTTTTGGATTCCCTTTCCAGACAGTCAGGCTGATTCATGAAAGTATTTCCCGTGAAGCTTTTGGTAGCGGAGTTATGTTTGTTGCTGAAAATTTAAAAGATAAGGAAAAAGGGTTATATAACTTTGAAGATATTTTGTCTCCTTATTTTGTTGCTTAAAGAAATTTAGGCTAAAAATCTCTTAATATAAATGTAATTGAGGTGTAGTTTCATTTTTTAGAAGTATTTGTTTCACTATTAGTATTTGAGTTGTTATATTTTAATATATTTGAAATACTAAAACAGAAACAAAATGATCTTTTACAGACAAGACCTGACTGATACTCAATTACTGGATTTATATAAAAAAATACTCAGACCACGTTTGATCGAAGAAAAGATGCTTATCCTGATCCGACAGGGCAAAGTATCAAAATGGTTTTCAGGAATTGGTCAGGAGGCAATTGCAGTAGGCGTTACAGCTGTTTTGGATGAGTCAGAATATGTATTGCCTATGCATAGAAATCTGGGGGTTTTTACTTCAAGAGATATTCCTTTGTACCGATTGTTTTCGCAATGGCAGGGAAAAGCAAATGGTTTTACAAAAGGAAGAGACCGCAGTTTTCATTTTGGAACCCAGGAATATAAAATTATTGGAATGATTTCGCATCTGGGACCTCAGTTAGGCATTGCAGATGGGATAGCTTTGGCAAATAAACTTGAAAATAATAAAAAAATAACAGCTGTTTTTACCGGAGAAGGCGCAACCAGCGAAGGTGATTTTCATGAAGCTCTAAATATTGCTGCAGTCTGGAAATTACCAGTAATGTTTATCATTGAAAATAACGGTTACGGACTTTCTACACCTACAAATGAACAGTATATGTGCGAAAATCTGGCAGATAAGGGCATTGGTTATGGTATAGAAAGTCATATTATAGACGGAAACAATATTCTGGAGATTTACAACAAACTCTCAAAGCTCAAAGAACAGATGCAGGAAAATCCCCATCCGGTTTTATTGGAATTCAAAACCTTTAGAATGCGCGGACATGAAGAGGCAAGCGGTATAAAGTATGTTCCGCAGGAATTAAGGGATGAATGGAGTAAAAAAGACCCTGTTACCAATTATAGAAGATTTTTAATAGAAAGCGGGGTTCTTACAGTAGAATTTGATGAACAGCTTCATAATGAAATCAAACAGGAAATTGATGAAAATTTAGCTATAGCAAATGCAGAACCGGAAATTGTTCCAACTTATGAAGGAGAATTGGCAGATGTTTATAAGCCTTATGAGTATGAAGAGTTCGGTCATTCATCAGAATCTAAGAATATTCGTTTTATAGATGCCATCAGAACAAGTCTGGAACAGTCTATGAAGCACCATGATAATCTTGTCATGATGGGGCAGGATATAGCAGAATATGGAGGTGCTTTTAAAATAACTGATGGTTTTGTTGAGTTTTTTGGAAAAGCACGTGTTCGAAATACACCAATCTGTGAAAGCGCCGTGGTTTCAACAGGAATGGGATTATCAATTAACGGCTATAAAGCAATTGTTGAAATGCAATTTGCAGATTTCGTTTCAACAGGTTTTAATCCGATTGTAAATTTACTGGCTAAATCGCATTATCGATGGGGCGAAAAGGCCGATGTTGTAGTACGCATGCCTTGTGGCGGAGGAACTCAGGCAGGGCCATTTCATTCACAGACAAATGAAGCCTGGTTTACCAAAACCCCAGGACTGAAAGTTGTATATCCTGCTTTTCCGTATGATGCTAAAGGTTTATTAAATGCTTCAATAAACGATCCGAATCCTGTTTTGTTTTTTGAGCATAAACTGTTATACAGAAGTATTTATCAGGATGTACCGAACGATTATTATACGATTCCGTTAGGAAAGGCAGCACTTATTAAAAAAGGTGAAAAAATAACTATTATTGCCTTTGGTGCAACGGTACACTGGGCATTGGAAACATTAGAAAAGCATCCGGATGTTGACGCTGATTTGATTGATTTAAGAACGTTACAGCCTTTGGATACAGAAACAATTTTTGCATCTGTTAAAAAAACGGGAAAAGTGATTATTTATCAGGAAGATACTTTGTTTGGCGGAGTTGCCAGCGATATATCCGCTTTGATCATGGAACAGTGTTTTGAATATCTGGACGGTCCGGTAAAAAGAGTCGCTAGTTTAGATTCTCCGATTCCGTTTACAAAAGCTCTGGAAGATCAGTTTTTGCCAAAAGTACGATTTGAAAAAGAACTTATGGATTTGCTGGCATATTAAAATCAAAGTAAATCTGGGCTGATTTAATTATTTAAGATAAATATTATTTGATTCATCAAAATATGAAAAAACTGTTTCTTTCGATTTTTACATTTACATTATTTATTTGCTGCAATAAAAGTATGAAGTCTGATGATGACAAAGCTTTAGATAAAAAATTTGACAAATATAAAGATGGTTTTGTAACCCATTTATGGGAAATTAATCCGGGATGGGCATCTGCTGTAGGTTATCATAAATTAGACAGCGTTTTGGTGATTCCTGATGCATCCGCAGACAAGATACAGCTTGATTTTGCAAATGCGCAGTTAGACTCCTTAAAGAAATATGATATTGAAAATCTATCCGATAAGAATAAAACAGATTATCACATGATAAAAAATCATTTGGAATCTGTAATTTTCGGTATCAAAGAATTGAAATCTTCACAATGGAATCCATCCGAATATAATGTCTGTGGTGCATTTGCAGAAATTTTAAATGGCAAATATGATTCTCTTGAAGTTCGTCTGCACTCTTTTAATGCAAAAATGAATGCGATTCCGGCTTATTACGAAGCGGCTAAAAAGAATATCAAAAACCCAACAATTGAACATACAGAACTTGCAATTGCCCAAAATTTGGGCGGTTCTTCTGTTTTTGAAGCAGATTTAAATGATGCTCTTGCGAAAAGTAAACTTGCTCCGGCAGAGAAAAAAGAAATTCAGGACAAAGCAAAAGTTTCGGTAAAAGCAATTAAGGATTATGCTGACTGGCTTAAAAATCTGCCAAATAAAACGCCTCGCTCTTTTAGATTAGGAGCTGATTTGTATGCTAAAAAATTTAGTTTTGATATTCAGTCTGGTTATTCTACAGATGAAATTTATAAAATCGCTGTCGATCACAAAAAAGATCTTCATGATAAAATGTTTACCCTTGCTGATAAACTTTGGACTAAATATAAAGGAAGTGAAGCAAAGCCGACAAATAAACTGGATGTAATCAAACAGGTTATTGATCAGATTTCATTACAACATACAACTCCTGAAAAGTTCCAGTCTGAAATTGAAAAACAGATTCCTGAGCTGACAGCTTATGTAAAAGCCAAAGATTTATTGTACATCGATCCGTCAAAACCACTCGTTGTTCGTAAAGAACCTGCTTATATGGCAGGAGTTGCGGGGGCTTCCATTTCTGCTCCGGGGCCTTATGACAAAAACGGAAATACCTATTATAACGTTGGCAGCATGTCTGGCTGGACAGCCGAAAATGCTGAAAGTTATCTGAGGGAATACAACGATTATATTTTACAGATTTTAAATATTCACGAAGCAATTCCGGGACATTATACACAACTGGTTTACAGTAATCAGTCGCCAAGTATTATCAAATCTATTCTTGGGAATGGTGCTATGATTGAAGGCTGGGCCGTTTATGCAGAAAAGATGATGCTGGAAAGCGGTTATAAAAATTCTGATGAGATGTGGCTGATGTATTATAAATGGAATTTAAGAGCGACTTGTAATACTATTTTGGATATTAGTGTTCATACCAAAAATATGTCTAAAGAAGCTGCTTTAGATTTACTTATTAAAGAAGCTTTCCAACAACAGGCAGAAGCAGAAGGAAAATGGAAACGCGTTACGTTATCTCAGGTACAATTATGTTCTTATTTCACAGGTTACACCGAAATTTATAATTTAAGGGAAGAGCTTAAAAATAAAGAAGGTGAAAATTTTAACCTGAAAAAATTCCATGAAAAATTTCTAAGCTTTGGAAGTGCCCCGGTTAAATATATCAGGGAGTTAATGTTATCTGAAAATTAAATTTTTAAGATTATTGATTATAAAAAGGGTTTGATAATTAATTTTATCGAACCCTTTTGATTTTCTTAGATATTTACAACCAATCGTCTGCCATCTGAAAGTTCAGTATTCCATGCTTTTTCAATATCGCTTAAATTTACATTTTCAATATTAATTTTTAATTTGTTTTGGGCAGCCAAAAGTAACATTTCGGGAAGTATTTCAGTAAATAATAATCTGACTTCAGTTTTTGACCAGCTTCCTAAGCCTGAACCCGACAGATGTAAATCGACACTTCTTAAAATCGATGCTGATAATTTAATAGTATCTCCTGACATCGCACCAATTGAAATATAGCGCACTTTGTGTGAAAATGCCCCATTGCCTTTCAAAGAACTAAAAATCAATTCTGCGGAATGCCCCCAAATATAATCCAGTACAATATCAATAGGATTGTTTAGGTAAATTTCTTTAAGTTGGTGTATGATTTCGTCGTCATTTTGTTTTAGAGAAATGATTTCATCTGCACCTAAATTTAATAAATTTTGAAGTGCATTTTCATTTCGTCCTGTTGCAATTATTTTTGCTGCGCCGTAATGTCTTGCAATCTGAATTGCTATTTGACCAGTAAAACCTGTTGCACCATTAATTAAAACAATTTCTCCAGATTTTATTTCGGATCTGAAACGAAGTGCCATAGCTGATCCTGCAACTGCATTGGGTATGGCTGCGGCGATAGCAGTATCAATTTCTTCAGGCAGCGGGACCATTCTGGTTTTATCTACAACTGCTTTTTCAGCAATTGTACCGGAGATTCCACGAACATAGACTCTTGTTCCGTTTTCAAGTAAACCAATACCATCACTTCCGATTATGACTTTCTCCTGATTTTCATTTTCTGCCGAATAATGTTTACCGCTTACGATTCCTTTTTCCAGATTTGTAATTGCAACTGCTTTCATCGCAATTAAAACCTCATTTTCATTGATTGCAATTGGCTCTTGCAATTCTGCATATTTAGGCAATTCACCTTTTTTATAAACTACTGCTGCTTTCATATATAATAAATTTTATGAAGCAAATTTAGATAGCGGTTTATACTTAGACGATAACATTTGTTATCAAATGAAATTCGATTATTTTTCGTGAAGTAATTTGCTTTTGATACGGCTTAAGTGTACTTTGCTTACTCCAAGATAAGATGCAATATAATGTTGCGGAACCCGATAAGGAATCTGGGGTCTTTCTTCTATTAAGTTAAGATAACGTTTTGTAGGTGAGTCTTTTATAAATGACACAAAGTGTTTCATATAATCAAACGTGCGTTCAAAAAGTATGTTGATAAAACGGTCTCGTAATGCTGGAATATCCTTAATGTCTTCAATAATTCGATCAACATCTTTTTTATGAATCCACCACAAAACAGAAGGCTCTATAGTTTCTACAATAACAGGACTTGGAAATTTTTTAATAAAACTTTCAATAGAAGCCACACTTTGATTTTCAAAAAAGAACTGAGTAGTAATGTCTTTGCCATTATTATTAACCCAAACCCGAATACAGCCTTTTTCAATTATAAAAAGCTTTTTTGAAATCTCGCCTTCTTCTAAAAGAATTGTTTTTGCATGAACTTCCATGCGATTGAAATAGCTTGTATATTCATGCCATTTTGAATCATCTAGGGGGAAATTATTTCGAAATTGGTCGAACATTATTTATAATATTAGTTGAAAATTACTAATCTACATTAGAATTATATCCTGTACGAGTCGATAAAATATGAATTATTATATGATTAAGAAAATCAATATTTTCAGGATTGATCTCAAGAGATAATTTTTGTGAAGAACTCCAAAATTTCTGTTTTATATCTGCAATTTTAATTGTTTCTGAAAAATAAGAGAAATTTGTATTGAAAGAAAAATAGTTATCTTTTGTTTTTCTTAAACTTTTATTCAGATTGAAAAAAAGTTTAATTTCAGAAATTTCACTAATATCTTTTGTTTTTTCTTTATTTTGAAATAGAATTTTATATTTAGAAGAACTAAAAGGAGGATTGTGACTTTGAAGCTCTAAAATAAGATTGTCCTTAGAATCAAAAATTTTTACTAAATTCTTTTTTAGCCAATTAAATTTAATTGTTGAATAAAACAATAAGTCATTATTTTTATAGGCAAACAGACTTTGTTTTTTATCTTCTAAAATTTCGACGGTCATAAAAATTACTTTTTAATAAGACTCCTCTTCAAACAACTGCACCTGACTTTTCAGTCTGTCAGTCAGTAAATTCATCATTCGTTTATTTAAACTTGATGAATTCTGGATATAGGTGTTATATTCTTCAATAGTAAAAAGCGCCATAACAATCCCTTTTAAAGAGTTTCTGAATTTGATATCTTTTTGGATAGAGTTTTCGATTGTCTGTAGTTTCTTTTCGACTGGGTAAGAATAAAAATCAGCTTTGTTTTTATTTACATAGTTGATGAAGACAGCAATGAATAAATCATTCTGAAGTTTTAAAATAGGTCTAATGGTTTGATTTTGAAATATTTCATCAGAAGATGACTGAGCGCTTACGGTTCCTAAAGTTTCGCCTCTGAATTCTCTTAAAAAAGTGTCTCTTTCGCTCATGGTTTTTATTTAAAGTTATAAAAATATCTTTTATAAAAATGCATATTACCGATTTAGTTGCTGACAAATTCTACAAGAAATAAGTTCATAAATTAAAATATTTCGTTGGCTTTAATATTTCAGCTTTTAAAAATGATTTTTGAAATAATTCGGCAGCAAATTTTTGAATTATTGAAATCGTAAGGATTACTAAAAAACATCATCCGATTATCAGAGTAAAAAACTATTTTTGCCATAATAAAATAAAATATGAGATTCCACACCAGAAAGTGGGTTAAACCCCAAGATTTAAATCCGAACGGAACTTTGTTTGGCGGACAGTTATTAGCCTGGATTGATGAAGAACTTGCTTTGTATTCAATCGTACAATTAGAAAACCCAAGAGTAGTGACCAAACACATGTCTGAAATCAATTTTAAAAGTTCAGCAAGACAAGGAGATATTGTAGAAATTGGAATCGATGTGGTAAAATTTGGAACTACTTCTTTAGTGCTCAAATGTGCTGTAAGAAATATGATGACCCGTGAAATCATCATAACAATTGATCATACTACAATGGTTAATTTAGGTGAGGACGGAAAACCAAAACCACATGGGAAAACGAAAATAGAATTCGTAAAAGATCGTTTATAAATTATTACATATACAACCATATAACTAAAATAAGTTCGTGTAACTTTTCGTTAACCTTCTATATTAATTAATATTCTTAAATGGTAAAAAAACTCTTAAAATGTTTAAAAAAATCATAACGGCTTCAGTATTATTTGCTTTTTTAATTTCCTGTAATTCTAAAGAAGAAAAGGATAAATATAATCATGTTGTCTACAGGGCTGTAAACAATAAGGACACAGCGGTTTTAGCAATTCATATGAGTGATAAACGTTTTTATGGTCGCTATGAAATAGCTTACTATCAAATTGGTAAAGATTCAGGAGATGTAAAGGGAGATATAAAAGGTGATACTTTAAGAGGCGATTTTCATTATATATCTAACGGCGGAGGATGGAAAAGGATTCCAATTGCTTTATTAAAGAAAGAAAACAAACTGTTTTTAGGAAATGGCGTAATAGGAACTTATATGAACCTGCCATGTTTTTTGCCGGGAACGCTTAATTATCAGGATTCAGAATTTGTTTTTAAAGAGATTAAAAAATAGTTCAGATTCTCAGGTTTACTCTTGAAAGTCTGAACGAACTTTACTTGTCTAAATATCCAATAGCAGAAGGTAGTTCGAATAGTTCCAGATCAAAATATACAACAGAAGCCATAATGTGGTCAAAAATGTCAGCCATGATATACTCGTAATTGGCCCAGCGCTTGTCACTCGAAAATACATAAATTTCCAAGGGAACACCATGTGCGGTTGATTGCAGCTGCCGACAAACAATGTGCATGTTTTTATTTAATCCGGGATGATCTAAAAGATATTGTATAATATATTTTCTAAACAAACCTAAGTTGGTCATATTTCGCCCATTAAGACTCAGGGTTTTGTCTATACCCCGCAAATCATTGTATTTGTCAATTTCAGCTTGTCTTGATTCAATGTAAGAGGTGATCAATTGTATTTTTTTCATATGATGCAAATCTTCATCATTCAAAAAACGAATGCTGCTACTCTTAATCAGGATATGCCTCTTGATGCGTCTTCCGTCAGAGTTTTGCATACCTCGCCAGTTCTGAAATGAATCCGAACTTAAAGCGTATGTTGGAATAGTAGTAATGGTATTATCAAAATTACGGACTTTTACCGTTGTCAGGTTAATTTCGATCACATCGCCATCGGCACCAAATTTATCCATTGTAATCCAGTCACCAATCCGAACCATATCGTTTATGGATACTTGTACACTCGAAACAAATCCCAGGATTGTATCTCTGAATATCAGAATAATGATAGCTGAGAGTGTTCCTAAAATAGTCAGTAATTCGCCTCTTTTTATTCCGAATAACGTCGAAACAATAAGGGCAATTCCAAAAATCCAAAGCACGATCATAATGACCTGAACGAAACTATCAATCGGTTTGTCGCTGTATTCGGGTTTGTTTTTTAAATAATCGCGTAAAGCATTAAAAATAGTTCTGACAATCCATAAGGTAATCAGGACAATATAAACACCAACTATTTTTCCGAACATGAGTTCCCAGTATTCATACCGGTCCAAAATGATGGGAACAGCTTTGTAAATAAAGAAAAACGGAATTAAATAAGCGGTGTATTTGGTAGTTTTGTTGTTAATTAAATAGTCGTCAAACTTGGTTTTGGTACGCTGTGCAAAAATGGCTGTCAACGTAACCAGAACAAACTTGGCTACATAATAAATAGCATAAGCCAAAGCCAGCATGATGGCAATATTAAAGATCAGACTGATATAAGACGCAAAGTTGCGGCTCATCCCCCAATCCCTGAAAAGCGGATATAAAAAGTTGAATATTTTATCCAAAGGCTTATGCATTATTTTCTAAATATTTTTTCTCAACGTAGAACGTTCCAAACGGAATAAGAGAAGCAATCAAAATGATTCCGAATGTTTTCAAATCCCAGTTTTGAGATTTTCTTAGTAAAAAAGCCAATATAAGGTACCCTATAAATAAAATTCCGTGACTCATGCCTAACGGCTGTAATAAAGTATGATAGAATTCCGGATTATTTGTTTTAATAAAAAGCATATTGGCGAATAAAACCAAATAAGAGATTCCTTCTAAAATGGCAGTAACTTTAAAAATCTTAAGCATGATCTGTTTTTTGAATTAATAAGGGCAAAATTAAGTATTATACCTGATTATTGAAGTATGTATACTAAAAGTAATTTATTTTTGTAATCTTAAACTTTAAGTATGAGCAAACGTGATTTAAAAAAATATTTAACGGGACTAAATAAGGAACAACTTGAGGAGCAAATTATTGAACTCTATGAGAAATTTAGCCCTGTAAAAGTCTTTTATGACTTTGTTTTTAATCCGAAAGAAGACAAGCTTTTGCAGGAAAGCAAAACTAAAATCTCTCAGGAATATTTTCCTGTCAAAAAGCCCGGAGCAAAATGGCGTCCTAAGGCAAAGATGCGTCGTTCTGTAGCTCAAAAAATCATTAAACATTTTGTTTTATTGGGAGTTGATCCATTTGTAATTGCAGATGTGATGCTTTATAACATTGAAATTGCCCAGACTTATTCATCAGGAAATTTTATCAAACAGGAATTGTTTTATAAAAGCATGCTGAATTCTTTTGAACAGGCAGTAAATTTTGTGATTTCTAATGGTGTTTTAAGTGAATTCAAACCAAGAATTATGGCAATTCAACAAGAAACTATGCAACAAAAGTGGAAAAATAAACAGGAATTTCAAGCTATTTTAGACAAAATAGACCTATAAATGTGTTTCTCATAAAAAATCTTATTAAAAAAAAACATTTATTTTAGGTTAAAATACAATGAATAACTGTTTTTTAGGTGTACTTTTGCAAAAATCCAAAAAAATACAATGTCTCAAAATACTTTAGAAATAGAAAGAGAAGAGAAAAAAGAGCTTTATGCATACCAAAAGGGCGATATTGATGCCATTTTTGATCGTTTAGACAACGCTCCTCCTCAACATCATTTATTATACCAATTACCTACTGGTGGTGGAAAAACAGTAATCTTTTCTGAGATTGTTCGTCGTTATTTAGCAAATAATGATAAAAAAGTAGTCGTGCTGACACACCGTATCGAACTTTGCAAGCAGACTTCAAAAATGCTGAAAGGTTTTGGTGTTTCTAATAAAATCATCAACAGTAAAGTAAAAGAATTACCAGATCAAAACGATTATTCCTGTTTTGTTGCGATGGTTGAGACTTTGAAAAACCGTATTAATGATGAAAAACTACATCTTGATAATATTGGTTTGGTGATTATTGATGAGGCACATTACAATTCATTCAGAAAATTATTGAACTCATTCAAAAATGCTTTTATCCTAGGAGTAACCGCTACACCTTTGAGTTCCAATATAAAATTACCAATGAACCAGAGTTATCATGAACTTATTGTAGGAGATACTATTAGTTCATTAATAGAAAAAGGATTTCTTGCAAGGGCTACAACCTACAGCTATGATGTTGGTCTGACTTCATTAAAGGTAGGTATCAATGGTGATTATACGGTAAAATCTTCTGATGATTTGTATACAAATACCATGATGCAGGAGAAATTGCTGCATGCTTATACGGAGCGTTCTCTGGGTAAAAAGACTTTGATTTTTAATAACGGTATCCATACTTCATTATATGTTTATGATACTTTTAGGGAAGCAGGTTACGATATCAGGCATCTCGACAATACAAGCAGTTCAGAAGAAAGAAAAGAGATATTAGCATGGTTTAAAAAAACTCCGGATGCTATTTTAACTTCTGTCGGAATCTTAACGACAGGATTTGATGAACCTACAGTTGAAACAATTATTTTGAACAGAGCTACAAAATCATTGACATTATATTACCAGATGATTGGACGTGGATCCCGAAAATTGCCTGGTAAAGATGAATTTACAGTCATTGACCTCGGTAACAATGCAGCTCGTTTTGGTTTATGGAGTGAGCCGGTAAACTGGCAGCACATCTTTAAATCGCCAGAATTTTATTTGGAGAACTTACGTGATGATACCGAAATCGAAATGTTTTTCAAGTATAGTATGCCGCCTGAATTACGTGCAAAATTCAGTAAAACGGCTGATGTTACATTTGACGTTGATGAAGAACACAAATTAGCCATCAAACAAAATTTACGTTCTAAAATTGTATTAGATAAATCGCTGGAACAGCATGCAGCAATGTGTGTCGATAATACCGAAACACTTCAGGAAGCAAAAGCCTTGGCTAAAGAACTTGATGATGATATCGAATGCCGTATTAAGCGTTATGCAAAATGCCTAAGCCAGTGTAGTAAAAACTACCGCGAATGGCTGGTTGATGACTACAAGAAAAATTTGACGTTGTTAATTGGTAAAAAATATCGTGAAAAAATTATGAACGAACCGGATTGATGAAAATGTTTCAGGTTTAATGTTTCAGGTTTAAAAAATATCAAGACGTGCTGGTTGAACGCATTAAAGTTTGGCATTGAAATTGAAATTGATTTTTGAAATTGATTTTTGAAATTGATATTGAATTTTGCCATTGTTATTGAAATTGATTTTTAGAAGCTATTTCCTGCTGTCCACTGTATCTTTTGTGGCGAACCCCTCCACAAAAGGATGCCGTTCCCATCAGGGCTATAACGTGTAATCCATAAAAGATGAATTTGAAGAAAATTGTTGTTTTGTTTTTAATTGGTTCTTTTCATAGTCTTTTTGCGCAAAAAGACGGCTATTGGGACAAGGAACGCGCCACGACAAAAGAAATAATAGTATCTGCGGGCGACAGGATAACTGTTAAAACAGAAGATTTGCCTGTAGGGACTACTGAAGTCGTTTACAGGGTGACACTTCTTGATGAAAATCAGCAAATGGCAAACAGTCTGGTAAATGTGTTAAAAGCAATTCCTGATCCTTACGGGATAGGGCAGGGCTCTGCAGGCGCAGTATTACTTATGTCGAAAATATCAGGCGATGATAAATGCACTTATGCACTTTTTACGTCTGATTCAAATGCAAAAAAATACATTGATAACGGAAAAATTAACGATGCTTGTTATGCTCAGTCAGAACCGGTAAGTAAAGATGCCAAACGTTTATCAATGGATAAATCTTCCTGTCTGAATGCAAAAACTACTACAATTTGGTTTGGTTTCGAAAGTCAAAACTGGCTATTGAAACAAAAGATAGTCTTAGAAGTTGTGCCATGGGTTGATACCAAACTGAATCGTGGTTGGAATGTTGATAATAAAAGCGAAATTGTAAGTTTGTGCAAGACCTCTACAATGGCGCAAAAAATGGCCAATTCAGACGATTTTTGTGTATGTATCCTGGATAAGATCATGAAGCAATACCGTTATAGTGAATATCAAAAATTGCTTGCCATAGAAAAAACCAAAATTTATAAAGATTTTGGAAACGCTTGTTATAACGATGCTTCAATTTCTAAAAATGTATATCATGATTTACGTAATCAGGCAAATACGCTGATTAAACTTCAGAAATACAATGAAGCAATTCAGAAGCTAAACACAATTATAACAGCTGGAAAAGCAACGGCTCTGGATTACAGTTCTATTGGGTACAGTTATATTTTGACTAAACAATATGCAAAAGCCATCAAGTTTTTGAAAGAAGGAGAAAAGCTTGACGACACTGAGTTGTTGGTAAAGCTTAATTTAGCCCATGCTTATCTGGTTAGCGACGATTACAGTCAGGCAAAGGCAATTTATAAAAAATACCAGTCGCAAAACGTTACTGATAGTGTAAGCTGGATAGATAAAACCAAACAGGACTTTATACTTTTTCAAAAAGCAGGATTGCCTTCATCAGACTTTGAGAGGATTTTGAAACTGTATAATTAAAATATTTCCACCATTATAAGTGATTATAAGTCCATTTAAATTTGCCCACAAAGCTGACTTAAATTTTCTTATAATCACTTTTATGGTTTAAAAAAGCACCACATATGAAAGCTACTTACCACAAATATATGCTCGAATTCAAACGTCCTTCGGGGACGTCGAGAGGCATTATGACCGAAAAAGAAACCTGGTTTATTGTACTCGAAGAAAACGGCAAAAAGGGAATAGGAGAGTGTGGTATTCTAAGAGGGTTAAGTGCAGATGACCGAGAAGATTATGAAGAGAAATTAAACTGGGTTTGCCAAAATATTCATTTTGGTGAAAAAGCACTTTGGGAAAATTTACTGGAATTTCCTTCAATTCAATTCGGAATCGAAATGGCTTTTTTATCACTGAAAAGTGAAAATCCGTATGTGTTATTTCCTTCAGATTTCACCAATAATTCGAAATCAATTGTGATAAATGGTCTGGTCTGGATGGGAGAAGCAGCCTTTATGAAAGAACAGATTGAAGAAAAACTGGGGCAGGGATTTACTTGTATAAAACTCAAAATTGGAGCGATCGATTTTGAAAAAGAACTGGATTTATTACGCTTTATTCGTACTCATTTTACGGCTAAACAAATAGAAATCAGGGTTGATGCGAATGGCGCTTTTTCTTTAAATGACGCTTTAGATAAATTAAATCAATTATCTGGTTTTGAGTTGCATAGCATAGAGCAGCCTATTCAAAAAAAACACACTGACAGTATGGCAGAGTTGTGTAAAAATACTCCTTTTCCTATTGCTTTGGATGAAGAACTGATTGGAGTATTTTCATTGGAAGAAAAAGAGGCACTTTTACAAAAAATAAAACCACAATACATCATTTTGAAGCCAAGTTTTGTCGGAGGATTTCGCGGAACTCAGGAGTGGATCACGCTCGCACAAAAATACAATATCGGCTGGTGGATTACTTCAGCATTGGAAAGCAATATTGGTTTAAATGCAATTGCGCAATGGACGTTTTTACAAAATTCTGATATGCCTCAGGGATTAGGTACTGGAGCACTTTACACCAATAATATTGATTGTCCATTAGAG
Source organism: Flavobacterium adiutor (assembly GCF_048282555.1). Classification (NCBI taxonomy): domain Bacteria; kingdom Pseudomonadati; phylum Bacteroidota; class Flavobacteriia; order Flavobacteriales; family Flavobacteriaceae; genus Flavobacterium; species Flavobacterium adiutor. Next base: position 3,206,874 of record NZ_CP182487.1, on the reverse strand, counting down.
GTTTTGAACGGGCAATTATGGTACAGCAAAACTAAAAACTGGGATACTTCATTTTTAGAAAAAATCTAATAAAATCGCTTTTTTGTCTTTTCAAAATCAGAATAAATAAATTCAGTTTTGCGCTAAATTAAGTAACTTGCATTAAATTTAATTGCAGAAGTAATGGTTGAAATTGAAAGAAAGTTTCTTGTGAAATCTGACGAATTCAAAGCACAGGCTTTCGCCCAAAATAAAATCGCGCAGGGCTATTTAAGCTCACTTCCGGAAAGAACAGTCCGCATTCGTATTAAAGGTGAAAAAGGATTCATTACGATAAAAGGAATTGGTCATCATGGCGGTATGACGCGTTTTGAATGGGAGAATGAAATTCCGTTAGGCGAAGCACAGGAATTACTGAAATTATGTGAAAAAGGTAAGATTGAAAAAACACGTTTTGAAATTCAATCCGGGAATCACATTTTTGAAGTGGATGAATTTTATGGAGAAAACGAAGGTCTTGTTATGGCGGAAATTGAACTTGAATCTGAAAATGAATCTTTTGAAAAACCCGACTGGCTGGGTGATGAGGTGACCAATGATGAACGATACTACAATGCTTATCTGAGTAAAAAACCTTTTAAAGACTGGGAAAAATAGTAAGTTATGACACAATCATACGATCTGATTATTGTAGGAGGCGGTCCAATCGGACTTGCATGCGCAATTGAAGCTCAAAAGAAAAACCTGAATTATCTGATTATCGAAAAAGGTGCAATTGTAAACAGTATTTTCAATTATCCTTTGTATATGACTTTTTTTTCTACGGCTGAGAGGCTTGAAATTGGGAATATTCCGTTTAATTGTCTCGCACCAAAACCAGGTCGTCAGGAGGCTTTGGAATATTACCGAAATATTCACCGTTATTTTAATTTTAATATCAATTTATTTGAAAAAGTTACTGAAATTTACAAATTAGAAAATCAGCTTTTTAACATCACAACAGATAAAAATCTTTATGAAGCCAAAAATGTAGTTATTGCAACAGGATTTTATGATATTCCGATCGAAATGAATGTAAAAGGCGAAGAGTTATCTAAAGTTCGTCATTACTACAAAGAAGCGCATGAATATGCTTTTAGAGATGTTTTGGTTGTAGGAGCCAATAATTCTTCTGTGGATGCTGCTTTGGAATGCTGGCGAAAAGGGGCTAATGTGACGATGGTGATTCGGAAAACGGAAATTAATAATCGCGTAAAATACTGGGTTAAACCTGATATTGAAAACCGAATTGCAGAAGGCAGTATAAAAGCCTATTTTGAATCAAATATTACTGAAATTCGAGAGAATGAAGTTGAAATAGAGACACCAAAAGGCAAAGTCACTATTAAAAACGATTTTGTCCTGGCATTAACCGGTTACAAACCGGACTTGTCTTTTCTTCAAAAAATGGGCATTGAGTTATCTGATGATGAATTGAAAATACCAACTTACAATACAGAAACGATGGAAACGAATGTTTCTGGTTTGTTTTTAGCCGGAGTCGTTTGCGGTGGCATGGAGACACATAAATGGTTTATAGAAAACTCGCGCATTCATGCCAGTATGATTGTAGAATATATTACTTCAAAGTAAATTTTAATCAGATAAGTTAAATATTCTTTTAGTCGTCACTTCGAGTGATTTTAAATATTAATGCGATAGCTTTAATGTTTGAAATTGTATCGAGAAGTCTTATGGATACTAACGTTCTTGATACTATGTTATAATTTTCTATCGCAAATTATAACTCAACTCGAACTGGCGAATTCTTAACTTAACCCGTTGGGTGAAATTAGTTTTTGATGATTAATTTTCGTCTGTCTGATTGATTTTCGATAGAAAATTATATCGAGAACAGAAAATTATCATTAAAAAGGTTCTTGATACATTTTTTTGTTCCGTTGCTCTCCACAAAAAAACACTCGAACTGATGATTTAAATAATTTTTCACCCAACGGGTTAACTTAATGATTTGTTTTAAGCGAGTTGCATTAAAGTGCCAAAACAGATTTTATGAACTACAAGAAAGCATAGAACACCCAACTTTTGAGCGTGCCCAGTCCGGTCTTTTTGCAAACCATTTTTCATATTCCGGCTGTTCGTCATAAGGTTTTTTTAGTAACTGATATAATTCTGAAATTAACGAATAATCTTCCTTGTCAGCTCTATCAATGGCTAATTGCGCCATGTAGTTTCGCAATACATATTTAGGGTTGACGGAATTTTGAAGCGCAATTCGTTCTTCATCTGAAGTGTTTTCAAGATTTAGACGTTCCAAGTAATTGGTAAACCACAAGAGCCAGTTGTCTTTAATGGTGTCTTTAAGCTCTTCAGGTTTGTAAAAGGCATCTTCAATAGATTGCAGTGCTTTTTCTGCCGAATCACTTTTTCTGATTTTATTCAGATTACGATAAAAAATAGTCATATCCGTTTCAGATAATTGCAGATTTGACTCCAGATAGTCTATAAATTCATCATCGCTATCCGCTTGGGAAATGATGCCTAATTTTCCTAAAATCATTTTTTTATAATCAGAATTAAAATCGGTTATAAATGATTCTAATATTTTTTCCAAAGGCTCGGCTTCATTGATTAAAGGATAAAGCGCATTCGCTAATTGAAATAAATTCCACTGTGCGACCTGAGGCTGATTCCCGAAACGATATCTTCGGTTTTGGCTGTCGGTTGTATTAGGTGTCCAGTTTGGATCGTAATTTTCCAGCCAACCGTAAGGGCCATAATCAATTGTAATTCCGTGAATCGACATATTATCAGTGTTCATCACGCCATGAACAAAGCCTACACGCTGCCAGTTCAAAATCATTTCTCTGGTTGTATCAGCTACGGTTTTAAAAAACTGTATATATTGCTCTTTAGGCTCTCCTTTAATTTCTGGAAAATAATATTTGATATTGTATGCAACGAATTCTTTCAGATTTTTAAGCTCATTTCGGGCAGTAAGCATTTCAAAACTTCCAAAACGAATAAAAGAAGGCGCAACACGGCATACAATAGCTCCTTTTTCGTAAGCAGGATTACCATTGTACAAAATGTCACGAAGTACCTCATCTCCTGATAATATCAACGAAAGTGATCGGGTAGTAGGGACACCTAGATAATACATGGCCTCTGCGCATAAATATTCACGAATAGAAGAGCGCAAAACAGCTAATCCATCAGCCGTTCTTGAATAAGGTGTTTTTCCGGCTCCTTTGAGCTGTAAAGTATAAAACTGATTGTTTTGTTCTACTTCTGTTAAATTAATTGCGCGTCCATCTCCAAGTTGCCCTGCCCAATTCCCAAATTGATGTCCGGCATAACACATCGCATAAGGATGTGTCTCCGGCAAAATTTCTTTTCCTGAAAAAACATTTAAAAATTCTTCAGTCTTAATTTCATCTGCTGAAATTCCAATTAATTCCGCAACTTCTTCTGAAGCATGGATTAATTTAGGTTCAGTTGGTGTTGTTGGTTTTACATAAGAGAAAAGTGTATTAAGAACCTGACGGGTTTCATTAGTTTCGTTAGGGTCTGCAGGCAATTCGGTTGTAAAACGATTATGTATTTTTAAGTGTTTCATTACGGTTTATTCCATTAATTTGTCAGCATACATTTTTTTTAACTTATACACTTTCGGATCAATTACCATCCGGCAATAACCTGCTTCCGGGTTTTCATTGTAATAATTTTGATGGTCTTCTTCGGCTTCATAAAATACCTGAAATGGTTTTAGCTGCGTTACGATAGGATTTGAAAAAACAGATTTCAGTTCCTCAAAAACCTTTTCGGCTGTTTCTTTTTGGATAGTATCATGATATAAAATTACTGAGCGATACTGAGTACCTACATCAGCTCCCTGACGGTTTAGCGTTGTCGGATCATGGCTCGTCATGAAAATCGTAATTAAGTCATGGTAAGAAAGGATGTCAGGATTGAAAACGACTTGTACTACCTCTGCGTGACCGGTACGTCCGGTACATACTTCCCGGTAGGCAGGATTTTTAATCTGTCCGTCTGAATAGCCTGATTTTATTGTCTCAACACCTTTAAGACGCTGTATAATCGCTTCAATACACCAGAAACATCCTCCTCCAAAGGTTGCAATTGCTTGATTTTTCATGTTTTACGTTTTTACTTTCTGAAATTTCGGTAAAATGATAGTTTTATCAAATTTACCACTATTTATATAGATTCTAATCAGAATAAAAGTTAATTGAATTATAAATAAAATATGAAATCAATTATTTTCTATTTATTCTAGTGGTTATATAGGTAATGTTAGTAAATTGATTAAAAAAGGAATGTTTTTGTAATGATAATATTGCATAAGTTAAATTTTGAAGTTTATTATTGATGAATTAACAATTTTGACAAAAAGGAATATATTTGTATGCAAATAAAAAGCACAAATGAGTACTAAAATTAAAAACTCTTCATTAGAGATGTATTTCGAACGTTTTCGAAAAAACATAGTAGGTATAGATCAGGAATTTGATTCTCCTTATGGGAAAAAACAAATTATTTATACCGACTGGACTGCGAGCGGAAGATTGTATCGTCCAATTGAAGAAAAACTTTTAAATAAATTTGGACCTTTTGTTGCTAATACCCATACCGAAACTACTGTTTCAGGTACTGCCATGACTAAAGCATATCATCATGCACGTCATATTATCAAGCGTCATACAAATGCAAGTTCTGATGATGTTTTGATTACGGATGGTACCGGAATGACTGGAGTTGTCAATAAATTCCAGCGAATTTTAGGATTGAAAGTGCCTGAAAACCTAAAAGCTTTCACTAATATCCCGGCTGAGAAAAAACCAATTGTTTTTATTTCACACATGGAACATCACTCGAATCAGACTTCGTGGCTGGAAACCATTGCAGATGTTGAGATAATTCCGTGTTCTGAAACTGAAAAAGGACTTTTTAGTCTGGATAATCTGAAACAATTGCTTGAAAAATATAAAGACAGAACGATAAAAATTGCTTCGATTACGGCATGTTCCAACGTAACCGGATTGAAAACGCCTTTTCATGATGTAGCAAAATTAATGCATCAGTATAATGGAGTTTGTTTTGTAGATTTTGCCTGTTCAGGTCCGTATGTGCAAATCGATATGCATCCTGAAGATCCGGAAGCCTATCTGGATGCTATTTTCTTTTCACCTCATAAATTTTTAGGTGGTCCGGGAACATCAGGAGTTTTGATCTTTAATAAAAAATTATACAATAATATGATTCCGGATTGTCCGGGCGGAGGAACTGTGAGCTGGACAAATCCGTGGGGAGAACATAAATACATTGATAATATTGAAGACCGTGAAGATGGTGGAACACCCGGTTTTCTGCAGGTGATAAAAACGGCGCTTGCAATTGAGCTCAAAGAAGAGATGGGAATTGAAAACATTCTGAAACGAGAGCATGAAATTGTAGAGTTTGTTTTTCAAGAACTGAATCCTGTGTCGAATATTAATATTCTGGCAGGGCATCATCAGGAGAGGTTAGGAGTGATTTCGTTTTTTATAGATGATCTGCATTTTAATTTGGGTGTAAAATTACTGAATGACAGATTTGGTATCCAGACTAGAGGAGGCTGCAGTTGTGCCGGAACGTACGGGCATTTCTTATTGCATGTCGATCAGGAAACTTCAAGTAAACTCGTTAACGAAATTACGATTGGCGATTTGATCAAAAAACCGGGCTGGATCAGAATGTCAATTCATCCGACGACTACAAATGAAGAAATTGCTTTTGTTTGTGAAAGTATTAAAGAACTCGCTGAAAATCACGAAATTTGGAAACTGGATTATGAGTATGATAAAAATACGAATGAGTTTGTGCATAAAAAGGCTACTTCGTTTGAAGATGGGTTGGTGGCCGGTTGGTTTAGGTCTTAAGTCTGAAAAATAAATTTTATATAAGCCCGATAGGTTCATAACCTGTCGGGTTTGTTGTTCTTATGAAATTATAATTTTCTAACCTAGCCCCGATAGCAGTGAAAATCCTTTTGTGCCGGGGTTCGGCACAAAAGATTGTAACGTATAGCGGGACTTTTGGCCTTAAAAATTACAAAATGATGTGCTTCTGATCAATTAACTGATAATCATGCCTGTTTTTGTTGGCTGTTACAAATAAATGTATTAATTTTGCAGTCCTTTTGGCGGTCAGCGTTTCCATTAGGAATCAAACAATTAAGTAAAAACAACTTCTGTTTTTTTACCGCTTTATGAAACACGAGGAAAACAGAATACAAATTTTTTTATCAGCATGTCTGAACAAACAAAATCACAAGAAGAGTTTTTAGCAAATTTTAACTGGCATAACTTCCAAGAAGGAATCGATGCAGTAGATGAGAAAAACTTACAAGAGTTTGAAGAACTAGTATCAAAAACTTTCATCGCTACAGATCAGGAAGAAGTAGTTGAAGGTGTTGTTGTTAGAATTACAGATAGAGACGTTATCGTTGATATCAATGCTAAATCTGAAGGTGTTATTTCTTTAAACGAATTTCGTTACAACCCAAACTTAAAAGTAGGTGACAAAGTAGAAGTATTAATCGACATCCGTGAGGATAAAACAGGTCAGTTAGTATTATCTCACAGAAAAGCACGTACTATCAAATCTTGGGATAGAGTTATTGCAGCTAATGAAACTGGAGAAATCGTTAACGGTTTTGTTAAATGCAGAACTAAAGGAGGTATGATCGTTGACGTATTCGGTATCGAGGCGTTCTTACCAGGATCTCAAATTGACGTTAAGCCAATTAGAGACTACGATGTATATGTAAACAAAATGATGGAATTCAAAGTGGTAAAAATCAACCACGAATTCAAAAACGTTGTTGTATCTCATAAAGCACTTATTGAGGCTGATATTGAAGTACAGAAAAAAGAGATCATCGGTCAATTACAAAAAGGACAAGTATTAGAAGGTGTTGTTAAAAACATTACTTCTTATGGTGTGTTCATTGACTTAGGTGGTGTTGACGGATTAATTCACATTACTGACCTTTCTTGGAGCAGAATCAACCACCCAAGTGAAGTTCTTGAATTAGACCAAAAATTAAACGTTGTAATCCTTGATTTCGATGATGAGAAAACAAGAATTCAATTAGGATTGAAACAATTAAACGCTCACCCATGGGATGCTTTAGATGCTAACTTAACTGTTGGTGATAAAGTGAAAGGTAAAGTAGTTGTAATCGCTGATTACGGTGCATTTATCGAAGTTGCAGAAGGTGTTGAAGGTTTAATTCACGTTTCTGAAATGTCATGGTCAACTCACTTACGTTCTGCTCAGGACTTCGTGAAAGTTGGAGATGTTGTTGAGGCAGTTATCTTAACTCTTGACAGAGAAGATCGTAAGATGTCATTAGGTATCAAACAATTGACTCAGGATCCATGGACTGACATTACTTCTAAATACCCAGTAGGTTCTAAACATACAGGTATCGTTAGAAACTTTACAAACTTTGGTATTTTCGTAGAATTAGAAGAAGGAATTGATGGATTAATTTACATCTCTGACTTATCTTGGACTAAGAAAATCAAACATCCATCTGAATTTGTTAACGTTGGTGAGAAATTGGATGTAGTGGTATTAGAATTAGATGTTGACGGACGTAAATTATCTTTAGGTCACAAACAAACTACTGCTAATCCTTGGGATCAATACGAAGATTCTTTCGCTGTAGGAACTATCCACAATGGTGAAATTTCTGAAATCGTTGACAAAGGAGCTACTGTAGAATTCGGAGATGATATCGTTGCTTTCATTCCTACTCGTCACCTTGAAAAAGAAGACGGAAAGAAATTGAAAAAAGGTGATTCTGCTGATTTCAAAGTAATCGAATTCAATAAAGAATTCAAAAGAGTAGTTGCTTCTCATACTGCTATCTTCAGAGAAGAAGAAGAGAAAAACGTAAAAGCTGCTGCTGAAAACACTGCTGCTGCATCTACTAACGCACCAGCTGCGACTTTAGGTGACAACAATGATGTGTTAGCTGCTCTTAAAGCTAAAATGGAAAAAACTGAGAAAAAATAATTCTTAGATTTTTTATAAATAGAAAGTCCCACAGTGATGTGGGACTTTTTTTGTTTCAAGTTTCAAGTTTTGAGTAGTGGAGTCGAGAAATTTTTCCTAATTGAATTTGGAATTTAAAAATAAAGTTCGATTTTAATTTGAAGCTATTTCCAGCTATCATTCCAAATCTTTTATGCCGAACTCCGGCACAAAAGGATTTTCCCTTCTATCTGGGCTAGGCAACCGTTTTCAGAATAATTTAATTTGAAGCAAGTAATTTCATTTCTTCAGGAGTGTAATAGTCTACAATTGCATACGAATTTATTGCTGTAATGTTCATTTCGTCAAGAATATCAACCAGATTGCCGTAATTAGATTTTTTGCTTGGTTTGATGATGACTGTAACACCTATTTCAGGTTTTCCCATTCTGGCAGAATATTCATGAACTTTTCTGTCAATACTTAATAGTTCTTTACGTATTCCGTCTTTTCCATATTTTACTTCTTTAGGTATTTGTATTGGAGATTCTAATATTCCCATATAAGTAATCATTTTGTTATTATCGTCAAGTAATACAGTTAAAATTCGCTTTTCATCTGGTTTATTACAACCAGGTTCCGGCCCGCAACCTCTTTCACCACGTCCAAAGCCCATTATTTTTGGCTTTCTCAATTCACCTGCAACCATAAAAAATATTATTAGTAAAAAAGAAATACTGACCATTGCGGTTAAATCAACTCTTGTATTTATTTTTTTGCTTCTGACTTTTCTATTAATTTCCATAGTTTTGAGAATTTTAGTTAGCTGCTAATAATTTTGTTTCTTCGGGAGTGAAATCATTTACGATTACATAAGTCCCAATTTTAGTTATGGCCATTTCATCTAAAATGTCAACAAGGTTTCCATAATTAGATTTGTTACTTGGTTTTATGATTACGGTAATACTTTTTCTGTAGTCTCCAGTGTATTCCTGAATTTGTTTCGTTTTAGTTACTAACTCTTTTCGAATACCATCTTTGCCATATTTTAGCTTTTTTGGTGATTCATCAGAAAATTCTAATAATCCTGAATAGGTTATGATATTATTTTTGTCATCAAGTAAAACAGTTAAGGTGCGATTTGCTAAACCGGCACCGCAACCCCATCTGCATATATCGTCATTATAATCCGGCAAACCTAAATCCATTATTTTCGGTTTTCTTAATTCCGCCGCAACCATAAAAAATATAATCAGTAAAAAACAAATACTGACCATTGCGGTTAAATCAACTCTTGTGCTTAATTTTTTGCTTCTGACTTTTTTAGGCATATTTTCCATAAATGATAGGTTTTGATTCTAAAGTTAATAATAAAATGAATATAAAAATGATGCATTTTTAGAAATTTAATAAAAAATAAAATAATTCATTAATGTTTTGTTTTACAGCGTATACTGCCAATATTATTCGTTTTTTTAGCAAATAAACATTTTTTGAAAACCAAAATAGGTTTATCCCCGTAAATGAGCTTATAACTTAAAAATATTCATTATGAAAACTAGAAAATTTTTAGCAGCAGCAGTTTTAGCTTTAGGATTTACATTTACATCAAATGCTCAAAAAACAGTAATGGTAGGGGGAGCAGCAATGTACCCAAATAAAAATATTGTTGAAAATGCTGTAAACTCAAAAGAGCATACTACTTTGGTAGCTGCTGTAAAAGCTGCGGGATTAGTTGAAACTTTACAAAGCAAAGGACCTTTTACGGTTTTTGCTCCCACAAATGCTGCTTTTGATAAATTACCAAAAGGAACCGTAGAAACCTTATTAAAACCAGAGAACCAAAAGAAACTTCAAACCATCCTGACTTACCATGTAGTTGCCGGAAAAATGAACGCTTCAGATGTTGCAAAAGCAATAAAAATGGGTAAAGGAAAAGCAACGCTTAAAACTGTGAGCAGCGGAACTTTGACTGCCTGGATTAACGGAAAAGATTTATATATTTCTGACGAAAGTGGAAACAAATCTAAAGTGACTATTGCTGATGTCAATCAGTCAAACGGTGTAATACATGTAGTGGATACTGTATTGTTACCCAAAATGTAAGATCAAAATATAAGGTTAATTGATTTTTTTATAAGTGTTTTTAAGTCCCGGTTTTATTGTATTAATGAAACCGGGACTTTTTAAATTATATCTTCTTCACGTATTGTGTAATAATGACAATCTGTTGACCATCGACTTTTCCTTCAATATATTCAGCATTTTCATGGTCTAAACGAATGTTACGTACCGCAGTGCCTTGTTTGGCGACCATACTGGATCCTTTTACTTTCAAATCTTTGATTAAAACGACAGAATCTCCGTGCTGTAAAACAACGCCGTTGCTGTCACGATGAACCAGTTTGTTTTCGTCATCTTCACCTTCTCCGGTTGCCTGCGCCCATGCAAGTGTATCTTCGTCTAAATACATCATATCCAGTAATTCCTGAGGCCATCCGGCAGAGCGCATACGGCTTAACATTCTCCAGGCCACAACCTGAACCGGAATGTTTTCATTCCACATGCTGTCGTTCAGGCATCTCCAGTGATTTAAATCGACTTTATCAGGGTTTTCAATTTGGTCAATACAAGTGTTACAGGCAAATACAGCTTCATCTATACCACCTTTTTTAGTGGGTAAAACGGTATATACTTTTAGGTTTTCTTCAGCGCCGCAAAGTTCACATTTAGATCCGCTGCGTTTATTTAATTCTCTTTCGATACTCATGGTTTGATTTTTATTTGAGGGAGCGAAATTAGGTTTAATTTAATTTGCTTACAAATTTATATTTGGCTTTGTAAATCTTGAAATTGAAGATGTTTGTATTTGTTTTTGAAGCACAAATTTCATATTTCAAGACCGTTTGTCCCGCTAACCGCTTGTATCTTTTTCTGCCTAAAGAAGTCAGAAAAAGGATACCACTATTATCGGGGCTAAATTAGAAATTTTGTTTTCATAAGATGATGTTTAGATATTATAAATCTTTCTTCACCCTCACAGCATCTGGAACTAGCATTTCATATTCGCCTCCATGACGTAATACATCCCGAACAATACTTGAACTGATGAATGATGTACCTGCTGCTGTTAATAAAAACACCGTTTCAATTTTAGAAAGTTTTCGGTTCGTATGTGCAATCGCTTTTTCGAACTCGAAATCGGCAGGATTTCGCAAACCCCTTAAAATAAAATTGGCTTTAAGTTTTTTTGCCAGATCGATAGTTAAACCTTCGTAAGTGATCACTGAAACTTTGGGTTCGTTTTTGAAAGTTTCTTCAATAAAACGTTTTCTTTCTTCAAGTGAAAACATGTATTTTTTTTCGGCATTGACACCTATGGCTATTATGATTTCATCAAACAAAGGAATTCCTCTTTTTATAATATCTTCGTGTCCAAGAGTAATTGGATCAAACGATCCGGGAAATATGGCTTTTTTCATTTTTTAAAGTTTCTAAGGTTCTGAGGAGCTAAGTGTCTAAGTTTTTTTCAAAGCAGCAAGCTTTGGAATTTGGTATTTTTAAGTATTGGAATTTCTCTACGTTATCCTTTTTGTATTTATAGATTCAACCCATTCTTCTTTTTGACAAACCTTACATTTTGCAGTACCTGTTTTTTGCTTTTCTGTATGTCCGCAGAAGGAGCAGGAATAAGTTCCGTCTATTGGAATAATTTTACTTTTTTCAGTAAACAAAGCAGGCAATATTGGCAATCCGTACCCGACTTCTTCGTCTGGGTAATAAAAAACGCTTATTTCTCCACTAGGTTCTATAAAAGCGTGTTTCACCTGTCCTAAGTGTTCAATAGATTTTATACGAAGTTCAGAGAAAAATTCATCCTGTGCGAGCGTTTCTTTTTTGAAACTGGTTATAGAAAATTTTCCGTCCTGAATAAGACATACCGTCTTTCCTTCAACAAATTCTTCAAATTTTTTGCTTTTTCCGGTCAGCCAGGTTACAGTTCTATACAAAATCATAATCACCGCAAAAACCATTATAGCTGGTACAATCCCAACATCTTCATAAAACATCGGATCACCCGCAGCAGAACCTAATGCAATTACAATTACGGTTTCGAAAATCGATAATTGTTTTACGCCTCGTTTCCCTGCCAGTTTTAAGGTCATCAGTAAAATGATAAACATTACCGTGGAACGAAATATGACTTCCAGAAGAAATATTCCGGGCAATTCGTTAAATAACAATCTATTCCATTCGAAAATTTCTTTCATTTTTTTTAAGTTGCAAGGGTTCTGAGATTCTAAGTTACTAAGTTTTTCACTTTGAAACCTAAATTTTCTTGATTTGTCATTCCGACGAAGGAGGAATCCTCGTGAGAAGCTCTATAAAGTATTTCAATCTTTACGGAATTTAATCGTGGAGATTGCTTCGCCAGTTCGCTATCGCTCGTGCAATTTCATTAAAGTTAAGCATTAAAAGATAAAATGATTGCTGATTTTTGAGTAACGATTTTTAATTTCTGATCTAAAAAAAACTCGTTAAATCGACAATCAAATATTTATCCACATCAAATTTTAAATCAAAAATGGCTAATCCTCAATTTAAAAACTCTTAACTTAATGACATTGATCACTCGTGTCCTCCTTCATCGGAAGGAACATATTGTGTGTTTTCGTTACAATTAAGATTATTAAAAAATAAAGGTGCTAAAATCGTAGAATTTTAGCACCTCATTATCTTGTTATCTTTAAGCCAGCGCCAGCTCAATTGCATTGGTAAATAAATCTTCCAGCGAAATTCCGGCTGCTTTGGCTTGCTGTGGAATTAAACTTTCGGTTGTTAATCCCGGAATAGTGTTCATTTCCAGCATGTGCGGTTCATTGTTTACGATAATGAATTCACTTCTTGAGAATCCTTTCATTTTCAGTACTTCGTAAGCACGTTTAGCTGTTTCGCCAATTTTTTGTGTCAGTTCATCTGAAATTCTCGCAGGCGTGATTTCCTGTGATTTTCCTTCGTATTTCGCTTCGTAATCAAAGAAATCATTGTCTGATACGATTTCGGTGATCGGTAGAACGATGATTTCGCCTTTGTAATTAATTACCCCAACAGAAACTTCAGTTCCGTCAAGGAAACTTTCGATGATGATTTCGTTGTCTTCTTTGTAAGCCACTTCAATGGCGATTGGCAATTCGGCTTCGGTTTTTACTTTAGAGATTCCGAAACTTGATCCGGCTTTGTTTGGTTTTACGAAACAAGGCAGTCCCACTTTTTTCACGATTTCTTCGGTATTGATTACATCGCCTTTATTCAGGTAATAAGAAATGGCTGTTTTGATTCCGTATGGTTTTAAAACTGATAATAAATCACGTTTATTGAAGGTCACGGCAGCCTGATAATAATCGCAGGAAGTCTGCGGAATTCCTAATAATTCAAAATACGCCTGCATGAGACCATCTTCGCCCGGGGATCCGTGAATAGCATTGAAAACACAGTCAAATTTGATTTTCTCACCGTTTACGGTTACAGAGAAATCGTTTCTGTCAATTGGGAATTCAGCATTATTTTCGTCAACATAAACCCATTTTTCTTTGAAAATATGAATTCGGAATCCGTTGTATTTTGTTTTGTCAAGGTATTGTTTTACTACGTTTCCGCTGATTAGAGAGATTTTATATTCGCTTGAATATCCGCCCATGATGATGGCTATGTTTTTCATTGTATGTATGGTTTGTTTAAAGTTTTATTTGTTTCATGTTTCAGGTTTCTTTGCCACGAATTGCGCTAATTTTTTCTCCAGCTTGTCATTTCGACGTAAGGAGAAATCACACAAGAAACTCCACGAAGTAATGAACCAATATTTGTCGATATGCTAATGTCATTTCTTCCAAAAAGGTCGAAAAAGGAAGAGCGTTCTTTTGAAAACGAGTGCTCTAGCCCTGATGGCAGCGACATCCTTTTGTGCCGGGGTTCGGCGCAAAAGATACAGCGGACAGCAGGAAACAGCTCCTTATAATAACGTGTATTATTCGCTTTCTTGCTTAAAACAAAATTATCATTTTTTTTGAAACGAAATAGCTTTATCTTTGCGTTCATCTAAAAATAAATTTATGAGTTTACGTAAGTATTTAACGAGCCGTGTGTTTTTTTTACAAGTGTTGGGTGCAGCTGCTATTATTGCTATTATAGGCTATTTGTTTATGCACTGGCTGACATTTACAACAGATCACGGACATGAAATTGCGGTTCCGAATTTAGCTAAACTGACGGAAGAACAGGTAGAGGAAAAACTGGATGAACTGGATCTGGATTATGTGCTTTTGGATAGTGTTGATTATAGAAGTGAATATCCTAAATTTAGTGTTGTAGAGCAGGATCCGCTTCCGGGAACGATGGTGAAAGTAGGAAGAAAAATATATATTAAAATTAATGCTTCTGGATTTTCATCTGTTCGAATTCCGGATTTAATTGATAAAACCTATCGTGAAGCGGTTCCGACTCTGAAAGCTTTAGGACTTCAGGAAGGTACGATTACGTATATTCCGAATCTTGGAAAAGATATGGTTTTAGAACTTCGCTATAAAGGCAGAAACCTGAAACCAGGAGACCGTGTACTGAAATCGTCTAAAATTGATTTGGTTTTAGGAGACGGAAAAGCAAGTTATGTTGATGAAAGTGAGGCTGTAGACAGTACTGCTGCGCCAATTGAAGAAACCCCGGCTGATGAACAATAATAATGAAGAAAATTTAGATCTGGAAGACGAGTTATTCGAACATTACAGATTTGAAGTCCCAAAAGGTCAGGCGTTTTTGCGTATTGACAAATATTTAATGTATTTGATTCCGAATGCCACACGAAATAAAATTCAGAATGCGGCCACTAACGGAAACATTTTTGTAAACGACATTCCGGTAAAATCAAATTACAAAGTAAAGCCTTTTGATGTGATAACGGTGATGTTGTCGCATCCACCGTTTGAGAATAGGGTAGATCCGGAGGATATTCCGCTTGATATCGTTTATGAAGATGAAGCGCTCCTGCTTATCAATAAACCACCTGGACTAGTCGTGCATCCGGGACATGGAAATTATACCGGAACTTTGGTGAATGCTTTGGCTTTTCATTTTGAAAATCTGCCAATGAACAGCAGCGAGCGTCCTGGTTTGGTTCACCGGATCGATAAGGATACATCGGGACTTTTAATTATTGCCAAAACGGAAGCTGCAATGACGCATCTGGCTAAACAATTTGAGGCTAAAACCACAGAGCGTGAGTATGTTGCCTTGGTTTGGGGAAATGTTGCAGCAGACAGAGGAACGATCGAAGGAAACTTGGCGAGACACTTAAAAGACCGTATGCAAATGGCAGTTTTTGCTGATCCTGAAATAGGGAAGCCGGCCATCACACATTATAAAGTGCTGGAACGTTTTGGTTATGTGACTTTGATTTCGTGTAAACTGGAAACAGGAAGAACACACCAAATTCGTGCGCATATGAAGCATATTGGACATCCGTTGTTTAATGACGAGCGTTACGGAGGTCATTTGATTTTAAAAGGGACTACATTCACAAAATACAAGCAGTTTATAGAAAATTGTTTTAAAGCTTTACCACGTCAGGCACTGCATGCTAAAACACTTGGATTTGTTCATCCGAATACAGGTGAAATGATGCGTTTTGATACCGAATTGCCTCAGGATTTTCAGGATTGCATTGAAAAATGGAGAAACTATGTGAAATCGCATAATACTGAAGATCAGGAATGATAATTGGATAACGTGACAATTACTTAATTAGATAGTACTTAAATATTAGAAAGCTCCTTATGGGGCTTTTTGTTTTAAGAATGTAGTTGATCTAATTTGTTTTTGATGATGATTTTTTATCCGTTAGATTTTGATTTCCGATGAAAAAATGTATCGAAAACAGAAAAATTGTTAAAAACGGTACTCAATTCATGTCACTTCTAGTGCGAAACTATTAAGAAGTTTTGTTCTGTTTGTCTTCAAAAAAGAAAACACTCCAACGAACGCTTTTAATGAATTACACCCAACAGCTTAAGTGGAATAATTTAAATAAAAATGCCCCAAATAGTCTAACTTTTGGGGCATTTTTATTTAATTTTTATCTTCTAACAAAGGCACAAATCTAAATTCTCCAAACTCATGTTTTTCAAATTGTGTTTCGTTTTTACGAATTAATAAAGTCATAATCTGAACGTCTTCTCCAAGCGGAATTACCAGTCTTCCTCCTATTTTTAACTGTGCCATCAACGGCTTAGGAATAAAAGGTGCACCGGCAGTAACAATAATACTGTCAAACGGAGCGTAATTTGGAAGTCCTTTATACCCATCCCCAAACGAAAGATGTTTAGGTCTTATATTTAATTTCGGAAATAGATTAGACGTTGTTTTAAAAAGTTCTTTCTGTCTTTCAACACTGTACACTTTTGCACCCAGCATAAACAAAACAGCAGTCTGGTAGCCCGAACCTGTGCCTATTTCCAGAATTTTGTGGTCTTTTTTTACTTCCAGCAGCTGAGACTGAAAAGCAACAGTATAAGGCTGTGAAATAGTCTGACCTGCTCCAATAGGAAAAGCCTTATCCTGATAAGCATAATCTTCAAAACTCGAATTCAAAAAAAGGTGTCTTGGGATTTTTTTTATCGCATCCAAAACCGCTTTATCAGTAATCCCTTTTTGCTCTAAAGTGCTTACTAATTGATTGCGAAGTCCTTGATGTTTGGCAGTATCTTTCAAAATTAGGTAGGTTTTATTTTCGCAAAAATAAGAAACAAAACAGGAAATCAAATATTGATTTTTAATTATTAAATTAATAAAGTTAGAGGTCAAAAGTTAAAAGTCAAAAGCCATTGCTTATAATTCAGAATTTACAATTCACAATTAGCTAAATTCTTTTTCACTTTCAACAAATAAATTCTATTTTTGTTTAAAATACATTCAAATGTTAAAAGTAGGAGTTTTAGGTGCCGGTCACTTAGGTAAAATACATTTACGCTTATTACAACAATCTGACAAATACGAATTAGTTGGATTTTATGATGAAAATCAGGAAAATGCCGAAAGAATTTCAAAAGAGTTCGGTTATAAAAACTTCAACACAATAGCAAAATTAATCCACGCTGTGGATGTAATCGATATTGTAACCCCAACGCTTTCGCATTATAAATGCGCTAAAGTAGCGATCAAATCAGGAAAACATATCTTCATTGAAAAACCAATTGCCAACACTGTTGAAGAAGCTGAAGAAATTATGGCTTTAGCAACAGAGTACAATGTAAAAGGGCAGGTTGGTCACGTAGAACGTTTTAATCCTGCTTTTATCGCTACCAAAAACATGATCGAAAATCCCATGTTCATTGAAACACATCGTTTGGCCGAATTTAATCCTCGCGGTACAGATGTTCCTGTTGTTCTGGATTTAATGATTCATGATATTGATGCTATTTTAAGCGTTGTTAATTCAAAAGTTAAAAATATCAGTGCCAGTGGTGTTTCGGTAATCAGTGAAACTCCGGATATTGCCAATGCCCGAATTGAATTCGAAAATGGCTGCGTTGCTAATTTAACTGCAAGCCGAATTTCGATGAAAAACATGCGTAAAACACGCTTCTTTCAAAAAGACGCCTACATTTCGGTTGATTTTCTGGAGAAAAAATGTGAAGTTGTTCGTATGAAAGATGCTCCTGAAGTTCCTGGAGATTTTGATATGATCCTTCAGAATGCAGAAGGAGTAAAAAAACAAATCTATTTTACTAATCCGGATGTAGAGCAGAACAACGCCATTTTAGACGAATTAAATGCATTTGCCGATGCCATTAACAATAACACAACTCCGGTTGTAACACTGGAACAGGCTACTGATGCTTTACGTGTGGCATACCAAATAATAGATTGTTTCAAAAAATAAGACAAAATATAAATTGTAAATTTAAGGTTTAAAGCTTGCTGAAAAGTAACTTTAAACCTTAAATTTTAAAATATAAATACAAAATTAAATGAAAACTATAGCTGTAATTGGTGCCGGAACAATGGGTAACGGAATTGCACATACTTTTGCGCAAAGCGGTTTTATTGTAAAACTAATTGATGTTTCGGAAAAAGCATTAGACAAAGGAATGGCAACTATTGCTGCAAACCTTGACAGAATGCTGGCTAAAGGTACAATAACGCAGGAAGAAGTTGCCAGAACAATCACCAACATTATTACCTATACTGATATTAAAGACGGTGTTGTAGGAGTAGATCTGGTGGTAGAAGCAGCAACTGAAAATGTAGAATTGAAACTGAATATTTTCAAACAATTAAATGAAGCTTGTTCACATAACACTATTTTAGCAACAAACACCTCTTCGATTTCAATTACGCAAATTGGTGCTGTAGTCGCACATCCCGAACGCGTTATCGGAATGCATTTTATGAATCCGGTTCCGATTATGAAGCTGGTAGAAATCATTCGCGGATACAATACCAGTGATGAAGTCACCAAAATTATCATGAATTTATCTGAAAAACTGGGCAAAGTTCCGGTTGAAGTAAACGATTATCCGGGTTTTGTTGCCAACAGAATTTTGATGCCTATGCTAAACGAGGCAATTGAAACGTTATATAACAAAGTAGCCGGCGTTTATGAAATTGATACGGTAATGAAATTAGGAATGGGGCATCCTATGGGACCACTCCAATTGGCCGATTTTATTGGGCTTGATGTTTGTCTTGCTATTTTAAATGTAATGTATGATGGCTTCAAAAATCCGAAATATGCTCCATGCCCTTTACTGGTTAATATGGTAAGAGCTGGCAAATTAGGCGTAAAATCCGGTGAGGGTTTTTATGATTACAGTGAAAGTAAAAAGGCTGAGAAGATTTCTAAACAATTTTTGTCCGCATAAAAAAAATTAACAATGTCAATAGCATCGAACTTAAATACAATCAAAGAAAGCTTACCTGAGCATGTCACGTTAGTTGCCGTTTCAAAAACAAAACCTGTTTCAGATTTAATGCAGGCTTATGAAGCCGGTCAGCGCATTTTTGGAGAAAATAAAATTCAGGAGATGGCCGATAAATATGAGCAAATGCCAAAAGACATTCAATGGCATATGATTGGTCATGTTCAGTCGAATAAAGTCAAATTTATGGCACCATTTGTAAGTCTGATTCACGGAGTTGACAGTTTGAAATTATTGCAGGAAATCAACAAACAGGCATTAAAAAATAATCGCGTTATTGATTGTCTGCTTCAGATATACATTGCCGAAGAAGAAACAAAATTTGGTCTTGACGAAAAAGAACTTTCAGAATTATTGTCTTCATCGGAATTCAAAGAGATGAAAAATATTCGTATCTTAGGATTAATGGGAATGGCAACTTTTACAGAAAACCAAAACCAGATCAAAAAAGAATTCCTGTATTTAAAATCCATTTTTGATTCATTGCAAAATAAAGACGCACAATGCCGGGATACACAGCAGTGTATTTCTACATCTGCTCATTTTTCAACGATTTCGATGGGAATGTCAGGCGATTATCAACTTGCCATTGAATGTGGAAGCACTATGGTTAGGATTGGGAGCAGCATTTTTGGAGGGAGATAAAAGTCAATATCAAAAATCAATGACAATGGCAATATCAATTTTAAAATTTAAAATATAAATGGAAAAAATATTCAATTTTGATGATCGTCTGATTCGTTTTGCTGGAGAATGTATATTTTTTACAAGACAATTAGAAAGAATTTTTGAAAATGAATATTATAAAAACTAATTAATCAGATCGTCTGGAAGTGCTTCTTTAAATTTCGGTGAAGCACAGGGTACAGTAACTGATAAAGATTTTATATTTAAAGTTTCATTAGTTGTAAAAGAATTAAAGGAATCCGGAAATTCTTTAAAAATAGTAGATTATATAAAAGAAGGTGATAACGATAAAAGAAACAAGCTTCTTACTGAAGTAGAACAACTTATTGCAATTTCATCAAAAATGATAATAAATAAAAAGTAATTTTTCAATAGCAATAGCAATACAATGACAATTTTAATAAAGAATTTCAATTTTAAAGCATTGATTTTTGACATTGTAATTGATATTGATTTTTGATATTGTCATTAATTTTTGACATTTGAAAATGTACGCAATACTAGACATAGAAACAACCGGAGGCCAGTTTAACGAAGAAGGAATTACCGAAATCGCCATCTATAAATTTGATGGTCATGAAGTAGTGGATCAGTTCATTAGCCTTGTCAATCCTGAGATTCCGATTCAGCCTTTTGTGGCTAAATTAACCGGAATCAACAATGCTATGCTGAGTTCTGCACCTAAGTTTTATGAAGTTGCCAAACGAATTATCGAAATTACTACAGATTGTATTATTGTGGCGCACAACGCCTCTTTTGACTATAGAATCCTGCGTACCGAATTCAGACGTTTGGGCTATAATTTTGAATCTAAAACACTCTGTACTGTAGAATTAGCTCAAAAATTAATTCCAGAACAGCCTTCATACAGCTTAGGAAAATTAGTCCGTTCCCTCGGAATTCCAATTGCCGACAGACATCGTGCAAGCGGAGACGCAATTGCGACAACTAAACTATTCAAAATATTACTCGAAAAAGACCTGGAAAAAACCATTGTCAAAGATTTTGTGAAATTCGAAATTGAAAAAGGGATTTCACCAAAACTGCAGGATCTTGTAAATCAGATGCCTGCTAAAACAGGAGTGTATTATATTCATAACGAAGGAGGTAATTTAATTTACATCGGCAAGAGCCAAAATATCCGAAAAAGAGTCAATCAGCATTTTACCGGAATTACAACCAAAAGCAAAAGAATACAAGCAGAAGTTTTTACCATTACTTATGAAGAAACAGGAAGCGAGTTAATCGCTTTGTTAAAAGAAAGCCAGGAAGTAAAAATAAACCGCCCGAAACACAATCGCTCCCAAAAGAAGACTGTTTTCCCTTTTGCCATTTATGTGGAAAAAGATTCAAACGGTTATTTGATTGTAAAAATTGGAAAAGCCGACGGACGTAAAAAAGAAATTACGTCATTCGCTTCTTTGCAGGAAGGCAAATATGCGCTTTTTAAATTCACAGCAAAGTACCATTTATGCCAAAAACTAACAGGTTTATACCAGACTAAAAAAGAGTGTTTTCAATACAAAATAAAAGAATGTGATGGTGCCTGCATCGGCGAAGTAACTCCTGAAGACTACAACTTAAGGGTAGAGCAGTTTATTGCTGAAAACAGTTTTGAAAACAAAAACATGATTCTCATTGACAGAGGGCGAAACGTAAATGAAAGAAGCGCTATTTTAATCGAAAACGGAACTTATAAAGGGTATGCTTATTATGATTTAAATTATCAGATTACCAATATAGAAATCCTGAAAAAAATCCTGATTCCAATGCAGCACAATCGCGACGTAAAAAATATTATTCAACAATACATTCGAAAAAGCAAATCTTTAAAAATACTTCATTTTTAGCAAAATAAAATTTTCATTATCTTTAAGGATATGGAAAATAAAAAATCACAATACGAAATCTTTAGAGAAAAAGTCAAAATCGTACTTTACGGCACCAATACCATCTTAGGAAGAATGTTCGATTTGGTTCTTTTAGGCCTGATCTTATTGAGCGTTTTATTAATTATGCTTGATACCGTTGAGGGAATCAGCTCCAAATATCATTACCAGTTATGGATTTGCGAATGGATAATCACCATCTTTTTCACCATTGAATATGTCTTAAGGATTATTTCAATCCAAAAACCGGTTAAATATATTTTCAGTTTTTACGGAATAATTGATTTATTAGCCGTTTTGCCCATGTATTTATCGATATTTTTCCCCGGAGCCAGTATTTTATCCATTGTAAGAGCACTGCGTTTTTTGCGGTTATTCAAAATTCTTCACCTTCCGCAGATCTCTCATCAGTCATTTCAGTTAAAGGAAGCTATTGACGCCAGCAAAGAAAAAATCCTGGTTTTTATTTATTTTGTCCTCATCAGTACCGTAATCATTGGCTCACTAATGTATGTGGTCGAAGGCAAAGAGTCCGGATTTACAAGTATTCCAATGGCAATCTACTGGACAATCGTAACACTGACAACTGTGGGTTATGGAGATATTTCTCCGCAAACTCCTTTAGGACAGTTTATAGCAGCAATGGTCATGATTCTGGGTTACGGAATCATAGCGGTCCCAACCGGAATCGTAACTGCCGAATTTGCTAAAAAAAGTCTTCGGGATAATACTGTCAGCACAAAAAAATCCTGCCAGATCTGCGGTTCACAGCTTCATTTTGATAATGCCAAATTCTGTCACGAGTGCGGAAGTGAATTACATCATTAATTTATGAAGCTATTCCGGCTGTACATTGCAACTCCTCCTTATCTTTGTTGTTTTTTAAGTCATAAAAGCAGCTTCTAAAGTCGCTTCTTTTATGCCACAAAAACTAACCAATATAAGTCCGGGGTTTTCATTTCCATCCGGGCTAAAAAAACATATGAAATACCTAATTACCATTGTCGGACCAACAGCCATAGGCAAAACAGCCTTAAGCATTGCATTGGCAAAACATTTTAATTGTGAAATAATATCCTGTGACAGCCGTCAGTTTTTTAAAGAAATGAGCATCGGTACAGCTGTTCCAAATCAGGAAGAATTGCAATCAGCAACACATCATTTCATCCAGAACAAATCGATTTTCGAAAATTATACGGTTGGCGATTACGAAAAAGAAGCGCTTTTAAAACTAGAAGAATTATTCCAAAAAAATGATTTCGTTATTCTGATTGGAGGATCTGGATTATATGTCGATGCTGTGTTGAAAGGCTTCGATGAATTTCCGGAAATCAATCCAGAAGTACGTTCAGAAGTTAATTTTAACTACGAAAAACTCGGAATCGAATATCTTCAGGAACAATTGAAAAACCTGGATCCTGATTACTTTCAAAAAATCACTTTAGAAAATCCACAGACCCTTCAAAATCCGCAAAGAATGATGCGTTTTGTTGAAGTTTGTATCGGAACTAAAAAACCATACTCCTCCTTTTTAAATCAAAAGAAAAACAACAGGGAATTTATGCCTGTTCTTATTGGTTTAGAAGCTGACAGAGAAGTAATTTACAACCGAATCAACCAGCGTGTTGATAGTATGATGAACGAAGGTTTACTGGAAGAAGCCAAATCCTTATATCCTAATAAAGCGTTAAATGCACTTCAAACTGTGGGTTATAGAGAATTATTCAGTTATTTTGACGGAGAATTCACTTTGCCTTTCGCTATAGACGAAATCAAAAAAAACACCAGACGATTTTCTAAAAGACAATTAACGTGGTTCAAACGAAATGAAAACACCAAATGGTTTGATTATGCTGAAGACAGAAAAGTAATTATAAATTATATTGAGGAAATTGTAAAATAAAATCTTTTTTCTTTGCTCTTTATTTATTTTCAAAAAATCTAAAATCTAAGAAGTCCAACAATCTAAGAAGTCTAAATTAATGCCAATATCACCAAACTTCACATCCATTCTAAGCAAAGACTGGGAAATCAATTTTACACAATGTACCCCAAATGGTTCTTTAAAATATACTGATCTCTGTAATATTTTACAATTAACGGCGGCGGCACATTCTGAAATTGGAGGTATCAGCTTTTATGATATGCAGGAGTTTCATCAGGCATGGGTTTTAAGCCGGATGCGCGTTGAGATTACAGATTTGCCAAAATCAGGCGATATTGTAACGGTAACCACATGGATTAACAGTCTTGAAAATTCACGTTCTGTGCGTGCGCTTGAAATGTTTGTTAACGGAAAAAAGATTGTGGGCTGTGAAACCTACTGGGCTGTTTTTAACACACAATTACGTCGCCCCGAAGCTTTGGCACTGCCTTACGAGCATTTTGAATTATTTCCAGATAAAAGAGCCACAACAGAAGGTTTTTCAAAAATCAATATCAATCACGAAAAAGAAGCTGTCTTCGAAAAAACTGTTTATTTATCAGATTTGGATATTGTAAACCATGTGAATAACGTTAAATATCTTGAGTGGTGTCTTGATCATGTTAATCCAAAACGAATTCTGAAACAGGAAGTAAAAAGCTTTGAAATGAATTTCATGAAGGAGCTTTCCTTAAAAGATACTGTAATAATCCACGAAAGCGATATTGAAGATAACTCCACTACTACTTTTAGCATCACAAAAGGAGAAAAAACCTGTTTTGCCTTACAGCTAAACTGGAAAACATAAGTCTTTATAGCAAAAAACAAAAAGCTGGTTTCAATTAAGAAACCAGCTTTTTTTATATGTATCAAAACGCGATTTTACTTCTCACATTTTACAATAATCATTTTACTTTTAAATAAAAACACTCAGAATAAAATAAACCAATCCTGCCAATAAAGCCGAAATAGGAATCGTTAATACCCATGCCCAGATCAAACTCACAGTTACTCCCCATCTAACAGCAGATACACGTTTCGTTAATCCAACCCCAATGATAGATCCTGTAATAGTGTGTGTTGTACTTACCGGAATTTTTAAATGCTCAGTAAAGTAAAGTGTCAAAGCACCTGCAGTTTCAGCAGCAACACCCTCAAACGAACTTACTTTTGTGATTTTAGAACCCATTGTTTTTACAATTTTCCAGCCACCGCTCAAAGTTCCCGCAGCAATTGCAGAATAACAGGCCAGCGGAATCCAGCCTGGCATTACACCTTTAATTCCCTTGTCATCATTTGGCAAAACAACATCTAACCATGAATCCATGTGAACTCCCGGATTTGTATTGATATAAACTGCAACAGCCGCTGCAATAATACCCATAACTTTTTGCGAATCATTTCCTCCGTGACCTAAACTAAAAGCTGCCGAAGACAATAATTGCATTTTCTTTAAAGCGGCATCAGCCTGATGTAAATTCAAACTGCTGAACAGCAAACAGAAAGCGCTAACAGTAAGAATAATAAAAGCGACTAAAAACCATTTAATATTATGTGCATCAAAAGCTACGCTCCAAAAGTGAGACTCAAAACGAGGCTTTCCATGCTCAACAATCTCTTCGTAAGAAACCATTTGAACTTTTACAAACCAAATCGTTGCAATCATCAAAGCTATTGTAAATATTTTAGGCCAGATACTTTTTCGTGAAGCATTCAATAACCAAATTGATATCAAATAAGAGGCTAATGCACCCAACAGTGGCGCTAATACAATAAAAGCAATAATGATAATAACACCCGAAGGCATTCCGCCATCCTTTCCTGCCTTATACCAGCTTACGATTTCGTACCAGTAATGTGTGGTTCCGTCTTCTCCGGCATAACCTGAAAAACCGTGAACTGCAATGGCATGTGCAATAGCCGCTCCTGCAAAACCTCCAATCAAAGTATGGGATGAACTGGAAGGAATTCCTAACCACCAGGTCAATAAATTCCAACAAATTGCGGCTATTACCCCGGCTAAAATCACTACAAGGTTAATTTCCATTGTGTGCGCTGTTTTAGCAACAGTATCTGCAACTCCAAATCCGAAAACCCAATATGCCAGAAAGTTAAAAAATGCTGCCCAAAGAACGGCCTGAAAAGGCGTTAAAACCTTTGTTGCAACAACAGTCGCTATAGCATTTGCCGCATCATGAAAACCGTTGATGTAATCAAAAATTAAGGCTAATACTATAATAATTATAAGTAGCGTCATAAAATTATAACTTCAGAATGAAAAATTGAATTAAGAATGTTTTACAGAAATAGATTCTAGTATATTCGCAACACTCTTACATTTGTCGGTTGCTGATTCTAAAACAGATAGCACTTCTTTATACTTAATAATGTTTTTAGCATCTGTTTCGTTTTCAAAAATTTCAAAAACTGCTTTGTTATATACGTTATCAGATTTGTTTTCCAATTTATTAATTCTGGAACAGGCATCTTTAATAACTTTAAAATTCTTTAAATTTCTCAGTTCTTTTACAGCACTGTCAATATTTTGACACGCCTCAAGGTTGATTTCCGTCATTTTTCGGATAGATTTCGTAATCTTATCTACCTGATATAACCTCATACGGCTTGATGCACCATGTAGGTAATCTGCAACGTTGTCAATCGAAGTAATTAATGTGTGAATATCTTCTCTGTCAAATGGAGTAATGAAGTTTCTGCTTAACTCTAAGTTAGTCTGGCGAGTAATATCTTCTCCTTTTTGCTCTAATTCATCAATCTTTTGAAAAAGGATTTCTCTTTCTTTTAATGGAAGGTTTACAGCTTCATGTAAATTAGAAGCTAATTCAATTAAATTGCTTGAAGCTTCTTCAAAAAGTGGAAAGAACTTCTTGTCTTTCGGCACTAAAAATTGGAAAATACTGTTTATTGACATTTTTATATTTTTGATAGTGCAAAATTACTTCAATAAAGCTTTACAATGTTAAGCCATTGTTAATAAATCGTTTTCTATTTGAAAACTATTTAGAAACAAAATTGTCTTTTCAATATCATAATGTAAAATCCTGTCTTCCTTAACCAAAGGCACAATTTCTCTGTAACTACTTAAAAATATTTCGATAAAATCACTCGATTTTAAAGGCTCTCTGTAGGCTATAGCCTGAGAAGCATTCAATAACTCGATTGCCAGAATGCGTTCTAAATTATCCATAACTTTCAAGGCTTTTGTAGCGGCGTTTGCTCCCATGCTCACATGATCTTCCTGGCCATTGCTCGAAACAATACTATCTACACTTGATGGTGTTGCCAGCTGTTTGTTTTGACTGGCAATACTTGCTGCGGTATATTGCGGAATCATAAATCCTGAATTGAGTCCCGGATTATCCACCAAAAATGCAGGGAGATTACGAAGTCCCGAAATTAACTGATAAGTCCTTCTTTCAGAAATACTTCCTAATTCAGCCAGCGCAATTGCTATAAAATCCAACGCTAAAGCTAAAGGCTGTCCGTGAAAATTTCCGCCTGATATAATCTGATCAGATTCGATAAAAATATTTGGATTGTCGGTAACTGAATTAATTTCGGTCTTGAATACTTTTCGAACATAATCAATCGCATCTTTTGAAGCTCCGTGAACCTGAGGCATACAACGGAAAGAATACGGATCCTGAACATGCTTTTTTTGCTGTGTGATAATTTCGCTTCCTTCCAAAAACTCATTTATTCGCTGTGCCGTTATAATCTGACCTTTATGAGGACGAATAAAATGTATCAGTTCGTTAAAAGGTTCAATCCTTCCATCAAAAGCTTCCAGAGAAACCGTTCCGATCAAATCTGCCAGATACGAATATTTATAAGCTTTAATCAAAATATGAACTCCGTAGGCTCCCATAAATTGCGTTCCGTTTAATAAAGCTAAACCTTCTTTCGATTGTAATACAATCGGCTTCCAGTTAAAATGTTTTAAAACTTCGGCAGCGGACATTCTTTTTCCTTCAAAATGAACTTCGCCCTGACCTAATAATGGCAAAGATAAATGGGCTAAAGGCGCTAAATCTCCAGAAGCTCCAAGGGAACCTTGTGTATATATAATGGGAAGAATATCATTATTATAAAAATCAATCAGTCTATTTAATGTCTGCAGCTGAATTCCGGAATGTCCGTAGCTCAAAGACTGAATTTTAAGCAGCAGCATCAGTTTAACAATTTCAGCAGGAACTTCTTCTCCAGTTCCGCAGGCGTGGGACTTAACGAGATTCTCCTGAAGTTTAGATAAGTTTTCATTCGAAATTTTTACACTATAAAGCGATCCGAAACCAGTATTGATTCCATAAACAGGTTCCGGATTTGAGGCCATTTTTTTATCCAGATAATCGCGGCATTTCTGAACATTTACTCTTGCTTCTTCAGATAATTCCAATGCCTTATTATAAGTTAAAATTTCCTGTAATGTCTCTAAAGTTATGGTTTCAGTACTAATATAATGGATTTCCCTCATGGTGATTTCAAATTGAAACATCAAAATTCAACAAATCAATATTAAAAAGCAATATTTTATCACAATAATTAAAATTTACAATGAAGTGATTTTTCAAAATTACTTCATTCACAATGTCAATATAAGAAGTACAATACGTATTTTAAAGCAAATTCACTCAAAAAACAAATTTACAACTCAAATAAATTTCACTCTAAAATATATCAAAAAAACAGCTTAATATGGCTAATTTTAATAAATACTCAATATTGATTTTTTATCACTTGAATTATTAAAATATTCGCAAAAACGTAATTCAGCTTTTTAACTTTTATAAAAAACTGTACTTTTGAAAAATCAAAAATGAAACGTAACAGCATAAAATATCAATCTTCTATCACAGCTCAAACAGGAGCTGCTATTGCTGCTACAACAGTTACTACTACAACAATTACTACCCCTTAGGGGTATACATTTTTACATATAATCCTGATTATCTATACCTTTCTTCCTGAAAGAAGAAAGTCTTTGGATACATAAAAATATTTGCATAAAAGAAAAAACATCAAAAATGAAAGTATTAAAATTTGGCGGAACTTCGGTTGCCAATGCACAAAATATAAAACTCGTTCTCGAAATAGTTAAACAAAAAGCTGAAAATGATAAACTCGTTGTAGTAGTTTCTGCCTTAAGTAAAGTAACCGATTTGTTACAACTGGCTGCAGCAAAAGCAGCTGAAAACGACGAAAGCTTCAGGGATATCGTTGCTGAAATCGAGAAAAAACACCTTGAAACGTTAAAAGAACTTATTCCGGTTAGTGAACAAAGCAGTCTTTTAAGCCACATTAAAAGAATCATCAATCATTTAGAGACTCTTCTGGATGGGTGTTTCCTTTTGGGAGAACTATCTCCAAGGACTGCAGATACGATTTTGAGTTTCGGTGAATTACTTTCTTCTTATATTATTGCACAGGCGTATCAGCAAATCAGTAAAGATGCTGTTTATAAAGACAGCCGTGAATTAATTAAAACAAATGCTGATTTTGGTAAAGCGGTCGTTAACTTCGAAATTTCTAACCAATTAATTCAGGAATATTTTGCTTCTAATCAATCAAAAATCAATATTCTTCCGGGTTTTATCGCTCAGACCTTAGACGGAATCACTTCAACTTTAGGACGAGGCGGTTCTGATTACACTGCCGCAATTATTGCCGGAGCTCTTGATGCAGAACAACTGGAAATATGGACTGATGTAAACGGAATGTTTACTGCAAACCCAAAAATCGTAAAACAGGCACAGCCAATTGCTGCAATTTCGTATCAGGAAGCAATGGAATTGTCTCATTTTGGTGCGAAAGTGTTGTATCCGCCAACAATTCAGCCGGTTTTAAGAAAAAACATTCCAATTCTGATCAAAAATACATTTCAACCGGAAGCAGAAGGGACTTTAATTACAAATCAGGCGCCTTCAAATGGGGCAGCTGTGAGAGGGATCAGCCATATCGATCATATTTCGTTATTGACATTAGAAGGCCCGGGAATGATTGGTGTTTCAGGTTCATCAAAACGTTTATTTGAGGTTTTATCACACGAAAAAATCAATGTTATTTTCATCACTCAGGCATCTTCTGAGCATTCAATTTGTATCGGAATCTTAAATTCGGATGCTGATAATGCGGAAGAAGCCATCAATAAAGCATTTGAAGTTGAGATTTTACAAAACAAAATCGATCCTTGTATTGTTGAAAAAGACCTTTGCATTATTGCTTTAGTGGGCGAAAACATGAAAAACCACCAGGGTCTGAGCGGAAGAATGTTCAGTACTTTAGGAAAAAATAATGTAAACATCCGTGCTATTGCTCAGGGAGCTTCTGAAAGAAATATCTCTGCCGTAATTAACGAAAGAGATGTTAAAAAAGCACTCAATACACTACACGAAAACTTCTTCGAAGAAAACACCAAACAGTTGAATTTGTTTGTAATGGGAGTTGGAAATGTGGGTGAGAAATTTATCGAGCAGATTCACAGCCAGAAGAAATTCTTAAAAGAGGTGCTAAAAATCAATGTTCGTGTGATTGCTTTGTCGAACTCCAGAAAAATGATTTTTGACGAAGACGGAATTTCCCTCAAAGACTGGCAGGCAACTTTAGATAAAGGAGAAGCCACAATTCCAACAGAATTTATCGCACGTGCCAAAGAACTCAATCTAAGAAACAGTATTTTCGTAGATATTACGGCTAATGCAAGCGTTTCTGAAATGTATGAGAAATTCTTAAAAGAAAGCATTGCCGTTGTAACTTGCAACAAAATTGCCTGTTCTTCTGCTTACGACAACTATAAAAAACTAAAAAACTTATCTCGCCAATACAACGCTCCATTTTTGTTTGAAACGAATGTGGGTGCGGGATTACCAATTATCGATACGGTTAAAAACTTAATCGCTTCAGGCGATAAAGTGCACAAAATTCAGGCGGTTTTATCCGGGAGTCTGAACTTTATTTTCAACAATTTTGATGAGAATAATTCTTTCCACGATGTAGTAAAAGAAGCCGGAGTTCAGGGATTCACAGAACCGGATCCGAAAATCGACTTAAGCGGAATCGACGTAGCGCGTAAAATCCTGATTTTAATTCGTGAAAGCGGTTACCAAATGGAGATCGAAGACATAGAAAATCTTTCGTTCTTACCAGACGAGTGCATGAAGACCATAAATAACGAAGATTTTTTCAAATCATTGATTACACATGCTTCGCATTTTGAAAATCTTTTAAAAGAAGCCAACGAAAAAGAATCCCGCCTAAAATTTGTAGCGCAATTTGAAAACGGAAAAGCAAATGTAGGTCTTCAGTTTATTCCAAACGATCACCCTTTCTATAATTTGGAAGGAAAAGACAATATCGTGCTTTTCTACACCGATCGTTATGCAGATCAGCCTTTGTTGATTAAAGGAGCAGGTGCGGGTGCTGCCGTTACCGCTTCAGGAATTTTTGCGGATGTAATTAGAATTGGAAATATATAATTTTTTTGTTTCAAGTTTCATGTTTCAAGTTGCCAAACTTTGCGAACCTTGAGGTTAAACTTGAAACCTGAAACCTGAAACCTGAAACAACCAAAAATGAAAGAAATAAAACTATTTTGCCCGGCAACTATCGCAAACCTCTCATGCGGATTTGACGTATTGGGACTTTGCTTAGACAATGCGGGTGATGAAATGATTGTTCGAAAATCAGATCAGAAAGGCGTTCGGATTACTAAAATTGTGGGTGCCGATCTGCCTCTTGAAACCGAGAAAAACGTTTCGGGTGTGGCAGCTTTGGCAATGTTGGCCACCTTAGACGAACTGGATTTTGGATTTGAAATCGAAATTTACAAAAACATCAAAGCCGGAAGCGGAATCGGAAGTAGTGCTGCCAGTTCTGCCGGAGCGGTTTTCGGAATCAATGAATTGCTTGGCAGACCTTATACCCGTAAAGATTTGGTTCAGTTTGCAATGCAGGGCGAAAAATTAGCCAGCGGAAACGCGCATGCTGACAACGTTGCTCCTGCACTTTTAGGAGGATTTACGTTGGTAAGAAGTTATGCTCCGCTTGATATTATCAGAATTGACAGTCCGGAAGAATTATATGCAACGGTGGTTCATCCGCAAATTGAGTTGAAAACTTCTGACGCTCGT
This sequence comes from Flavobacterium adiutor, assembly GCF_048282555.1. NCBI lineage: Bacteria > Pseudomonadati > Bacteroidota > Flavobacteriia > Flavobacteriales > Flavobacteriaceae > Flavobacterium > Flavobacterium adiutor. Next base: position 3,175,232 of record NZ_CP182487.1, on the reverse strand, counting down.
TCGGTATTGAAACAAAACGTTTCCCTAAAAAGCGCCATCATGCAATGGGGAAATGTGGGTGGATTGGTTGCAGGTCTTTATACCAAAGATTATGAGTTGATTGGAAGATCGCTTCACGACGAAATCGTAGAACCTTTAAGAAGTGTTTTAATTCCCGGATTTGATCAAATCAAACACACGGCTTATGAAAACGGCGCTTTAGGTTCTGGAATTTCAGGTTCTGGTCCGTCGATTTTCGCTTTAAGCCGAGGAAAAGAAACCGCCGAAAAAATCGCAAAAGCCATGAGCGAGGTTTACGAGAAAATGAATTTACCGTATGAGATTCACGTTTCGAAGATTAATCCGGATGGCGTACGCGTTTTGTAAAATGTGAGATGTGAATTGTAAAAAGTATTAAGTACGAAGAATTAAGTATTAAGACTTATACAAAACGTTGTCAGGCTGAGCTGAATCGAAGCACACGCAAATTGAGCGACAAAGTATGTCACGCTCAGTTTGTCATTCCGAGGAACGAGGAATCTCCACTAGAAGCTCGACAAAGATTGGATTCGCATTGCGGAGTTACTTGCGAAGATTTCTCCTCCGTCGAAATGACAAAAAAGGCGATTAAAATAGTAAAACATAATTTATTGGAATTTAGAATTTTAATATTTGGAATTTACTTTCTAAAAATCTAAAAATCTAAAGTCTAAAAATCTAAAATAAAAATGAAATACTACAGTTTAAACCATAATGCCCCAAAAGTTTCTTTTCAGGAAGCTGTAATACAAGGATTAGCCACTGACAAAGGATTATATTTCCCGGAAAGTATTACACCGCTTGATCCTTCTTTTTTTGATACAATCGAAAGTTTAAGCCACGAAGAAATCGCTTTTGAAGCGATTAAACAATTCGTTGGCGACGAAATACCTGCAGCAAAACTAAAAGAAATCATTGCTGAAACTTTAGTTTTTGATTTTCCGGTGGTGAAAGTCGAAAACGGAATCTATTCGTTAGAATTATTCCACGGACCTACAATGGCGTTTAAAGACGTTGGAGCACGTTTTATGTCACGTTGTCTGGGTTATTTCAACAAAGACAAAAAAGATTCTAAAAACACGGTTTTAGTAGCGACTTCCGGAGATACAGGAGGAGCGGTTGCAAGCGGATTTTTAGGCGTTGATGGTGTTGATGTTGTCATTTTATATCCGTCAGGAAAAGTGAGCGATATTCAGGAAAAACAATTGACTACTTTAGGGCAAAACATTAAAGCACTTGAAGTTGACGGTGTTTTTGATGATTGCCAGGATATGGTGAAAAAAGCGTTTTTAGATGAAACTCTGGCACACAAAAACCTGACTTCGGCGAATTCTATTAATATTGCGCGCTGGCTGCCACAGATGTTTTATTTCTTCTTTGCTTACAAAGCGTTGAAGAGCCAAAACAAACCGTTGGTTTTCTCTTGTCCAAGCGGAAACTTCGGGAATATCTGTGCCGGAATTATGGCAAAAAAATTAGGTTTACCAATTGAGCATTTCGTTGCTTCGACAAACGTAAACGACACTGTGCCAAGATTCTTAGAAAACGGAAAATACGACCCGAAACCTTCTAAAGCAACCATCTCTAACGCAATGGACGTTGGAAACCCAAGCAACTTTATTAGAATTCAGGAATTATACAATAATGACTTAAAAGCTTTTGAAAAAGATTTCTCTTCATATAGCTACACCGACGAAGAAACTCTTGAAGCAATGAAACACATCTACAATCTACCCGAAGGTTATATCGCAGAACCGCACGGCGCTGTTGGTTATTTAGGTTTGAAAAAAGAACTGGAAAAACACCCGAACGCCATTGGTATTTTCTTAGAAACCGCCCACCCAATTAAATTCTTAGATGTGGTTGAACCTGCTTTGGGAATTACACTTCCGATTCCTACTCAAATTGAGAGTGTTATTAATGAGGAGAAAGTAAGTACGAAGATTGGGACTTATGAGGAGTTGAAGGCGTTCTTGGGGTAATAATTTAATAGACACAAAAAAACGGCTGAGATTTATTCTAGCCGTTTTTTTTTGCTAAATAATTTAGTTTAAACTACAATTTGATTTTGTTCTTTGGAAAAAATTAGAAGACGATTCAATATCAAATTTTAAATTCGCAAGAAGAAAAAACATATATTTGAAAATAATACAATGCCTTTTTATGTACAACTGTTTGTTTATTATATTAAAAGCGGTAATAAATTAAGTATATTTTAGTACTTCTAAAACAATTAATATAAAACAAAATAAACCAATACTTTACAAACTAATTAACGCCAGAGAAATTATGACCGAAAAACTTAACTTGGTAGATAAATTGTTTGAATCCTATAATTATAAAATTGCCAAAAGTTCTACAAAAGAAGTAAGAATCTACACTTTGCAATATGGAATGTATCATGCCGCTGAAATAATTTCTTTTGACGAAAATACAGACGTTACTGAATTCAAAAATGAATTTTCAGAGTTAGGTTATGCTACTGATTTGAAAGTTGTCAAAAATTTGGATGAAGTTGAGGAATATTTATTCGAAGGTTTTTTTATCAAAACACCATTAGGTAACCAATTAAAAAATAGATACAAAAATTTTATAAAGAAGCAACTACTTAACTTACCAGATAACAGTAGATATGAATATATTGATAGCGATTTTGATTTTATTTTACAAAATAATTTTGGAGAAGTTGTAGAAGCAAAATCTTACTCGTCAACTGACAATAGTATTATAACCAAAATAAATGAACTTTTCACACAAACGAAAGGAGCCTTGTTTATTATTATTGAGGCACCAGCAGGGTTCGGAAAAACTTGTACTGCAAACGAAATTTTGAATTGTATAACAGTAGAAAATTCCAGAATACTACCATTTTTTACTGAGTTATCTAGGAATAGAGAAGCTCGTATTTTTAAACATATTCTCTTAAAGGAAATAGATGAGCAATTTCCTAATGGGATTAAACAGAACGTTGTGCTTGAGCAAATTTATAAAGGTCGTATTCCATTGATTATTGACGGTTTTGATGAGTTAATTACCAGAGATAGTAATAAAACTGATGTGGAGAGTATGCTATCGACGATTGTTGATCTTCTTCAAAACGATGCAAAAATAGTAATAACGTCAAGAAAAACTGCCATTTTAAATAGCGAAGAATTTATTGAAACAATAAATTCTTCAATAGAAAGTTTTTCACTTGCACGTTTTGAAATAAAAGAACCAACTATTGAAAATTGGTTAACTTCTGATAGATACAGTATTATTGAAGATAACGGCTTTCCGATTAATCAAATTTCTAATCCAGTTCTCCTTTCATATCTTAGAAATATTCCTTTAGAAAAATTGAAAGAATTTTTATCGTCAAAAGAAAGTACATTGATTGATATATATTTCGATTACTTGCTTACAAGGGAACAACAAAGACAAAATTTGAAATTGGATAATGAAACCCAATTTAGAATTTTCAGAAAACTTAATCGTTTCATGTCTGAATATAATTTTACGGCTGAAACAAAGGAAACTATTAAGGATTTTATAAAGGAATATAATATCAAAATATTACAAGCGAGCTTGAAAGAATATAAAGAAACTGTAAAGCCTACTATAGAGGAACTTACAGAAACTTTATCAAATCACGTTTTTCTAGACCGGCGAACTGATGGAAATGTTGGTTTTATTAATGATTTTATTTTTGGGTTTTTATTAAGCGAAAACTTGATTTTAGAAAAATTTCAAGAGCACTATAAAACAAATTTCACTAAAGTAGTTCCTCAAGATTTTGCTCAAAAGTCCATAGAAGCTTCAAGAATTCAAAGTAATGAAAAGAGAAGTAAATTATGGGATATTTATAATTCAAATGATTTTGAATATGATTCTGTATTTTATTTTGATGCGGATTACTTTTTAAAAAACGAAATTAAAAGAAATTTCAACTCTCTTTTTCTTAGTGATAGAACAATTAAAGAATTAAACTTTACTAATTACACTTTTGAAAACTGTGTTTTTGCAGGTATTACCTTTGAAAATTGTATTTTTAAAATAACATCTTTTCAAAAATCGTCTTTTCAAAATTGTAAATTTTATAGCTGCGAATTGGAAGACAGAACGCCTATCGTCTATGAAGATTTTGCAATTTATGTTTGTCAAGATAATAATAATTTCATTAATGAAATAAATACACTCTATTGCAAAGATAAAGATGAAAATACTATTGAAAACAATAATCCTTTGACAGAACAAAAGGTTCTTCTACAGTTTTTACAAGTTGATGAAAAAAGGCCTAAACCACGGAAATTTTCAGTTATTAAACAACGTTTAGATGAATATTCAGAAAAAGAAATAAATAGTGTTATAGATACACTAATTCGTAAGGAATATTTACATTTTAAGGATGATGTTGGATTCATCACAAGAGAAGCAATGAACTTTTTAAATCATATCGGAAACTAATGAGTAGAGATTTACAATTAATAGAAAAAGATATTTGTTCAAAAATATGTGAAAGACTTGATAAAGTCGGTCTCTTGTATAGAATATTTAGTAGAGTAAAGGATTTTAATTCAATCAAAGAAAAAATAGATAGAAAAAAATCAGAAGAAAAGCCTTACTCGATTGATGGTAAGAAAATGCAAGATATTATTGGTATACGAATTGTGACTTACTTTTACGATGATGTTGCTTTAGTAAAAGAAATTGTATCTGATATTTTTAAATATGTTTGTGAGGAAATTGATGTGATTGAGCCAACAGTTTTTAAGCCGAAACGAACTAATATTATTTGTGGATTTGATGAGAAACATAAAGAAACTTTTGAGGAAATTGTAAAAATAACTGATAACGATTTACTCCGATTATGTGATCATACTTTTGAACTTCAACTAAGAACAATTTTATCAGAAGGTTGGCACGAAATAGATCATAGTTTGAGATATAAATCAAAAGACGAATGGGCCAGACATTCCGAAAAAGAAAGGTTACTTAATGGTATTTATGCTAATTTAGAAGTAAATGATTTAGCGATGAAATCTTTATTTAGTGAATTAGCATATCAACATTTCAAAGAAAAAAATTGGGAAGCTATGTTGAGAAATAAATATAGGCTAAAATTTCAATCAACTGTTTTAAAAAGTGAATTAAAACAGCTACTAAATGAAAATTCTGTTGTCGCTAAACAATTATTAAAAGCTGATAGAAATAATATCATAAATGAACTATCAAAAGTTGAAATTTCATTTCCAATAACTTTTAGTAATATTGTTTATTTTATCAATCACATCGAGTTGAAGAATCATAAAATAACCGACCTAACACCTAGTTTAATAAAAGACAATACCTAAAAGCTGCTTCTAAAATTACCTAGGAATGGAAGCTAGCGAAACTCTTTCGTTAGCATTCTAATTAAACTTATTATAAAATATTGCAAAAAAAGGCTGTCCTAATCTGGACAACCTTTCTTTTTAAACAAAAACATTTACTATTTCTATTTTTTAGATTTAAGATTTTACTGTTTGATAAGCTAAATTTACAGCTGCAGGTAATTTCTCTTCTTCTTTATCTTTAACTAAAAGTTTTATAGCCAAAACTACAAATCCAGTTACCAGAATAATGATTCCCAATACATAAAAAGCACTAGTGTAATCAATCAAATCCTTGGTTTGTGATACTCCGCTTTCGTCAATCACATCTTTAGTAAATTTAACAGCTTTAGCTTTGAACAGGAAAGCAATCAACATCGCCCCTATATTTCCGCCTGCTCCTACAATTCCGGCAACACTACCTACCGCTTTTGGATTTACGAAAGGTACAAGACTATAAGTTGCTCCATTTGCCATTTTTAAACTCATTCCAAACAAGAACATTAAAAATATAGCAACCCCTAACTGATTTGTCAGACCAAAGAAAATAACACCAAGACCTTCTACAAGAAGCAGTAATGCAAGCAATAAATTTTTCCCTGAAAATCCATATCTCTTACCTACTTTGTCGGCAACGATTCCGCCTAATGGTCTTGCAAAAAGATTGATTAATCCAAAAATACCTGCGCAGATTCCTGCCGTTTTCAAACTAGCACCAAAAGTATCTGTAAAATAAATCGGGGCAAAATTATCAATCGTGATTTCAACTCCAAAACAAGCTGCATAAGCAATGGTCAAAACCCAGGTACGGTAGTCTTTTACAGCCAGCATAAAGGTGTTTTCTTTATTGGTTGTTTCTATTCCAAGTTCTTTATAATTACCATTTGGCAAATCTTTGGTAAATCGGAAATATAAAAAAGCAAAAACCAATAATAGTACTCCGGGAACAATCATGGCATATCTCCAGCTGTCTTCCTTAGTACACACTCCTAATCCCACGAATCCTGCTGCAATAAGAGGCATGGTAATATTAGCCAAACCGGCACCTGCATTACCGAATCCTCCTGCTGTAGCATTGGCAGTTCCTTTAATGGACGGCGCAAACATTACTGAAGTATGAAACTGTGTGATCACAAAAGAAGCACCAATAACTCCGATAGCCAATCTAAAAAACAGGAAACTTTCATACGATTGTGAAATACCAATCAATAATACTGGTACGGAGCAAATCAGTAATAACCAGGTATAAATTATTCTTGGTCCAAATTTATCGACTAATCGGCCTATTAATAATCTGGCGATAATGGTTGCCGATACCGACGCAATCTGAATGTTACCTAATTGGTCTTTTGTCAGGTGCAATTGCTCTTTGGCGATGGGCATAAGCGATGCCATACCAAACCATGCAAAAAAGCAAAAGAAAAATGTTAACCATGTAATGTGGAAGGTACGCATCTGAACTCCTTTGCCACTAAAAATATTTAAACTCGAAAGCGGTTGATTTGTTGAAATTGAACTCATATCAAAAAAATTAATCGTTTAGTACTGTTTATTTTTCTAAGCATCAAACTTATTTCTAAGTATTTTACTTATTTATACAGCAAAATTATAAGCTTAACTTGGAATAAAAACTGCTAAAACGCAGTTTTTTGAAAAAATAAGTATTTATACTTAAGTATTTAATTCTATTTTAAACAATTCACCACATAAAAACGACTGAAGTTTATTTCAGTCGTTTTTTTGAGCAAATATGTTTTCTAAAAGCATTCTTCAAATATAAATTGAAATATTTTTCTTATATTTTTTAACTACACAAACTTGAAATACATTCTCTTTTATTCTTCATGAAATTGTAATTTTGCTTTTTTATTGAATTCAACCTTACATTTCACAAAAAAATGATTACAAAAGCAACACTAGAAGATATTCCCGCATTAGTAACCCTAATCAACTCCGCTTACAGAGGCGAAACGTCTAAAAAAGGCTGGACAACCGAAGCGCATTTGCTCGAAGGAAAAAGAACCGACGAAGCCGAAATGACCGAAATCTTTCTGGAACCAAAAAATACGATTCTGAAATTCACAGAGAATAATACGATTATCGGTTCGGTTTTATTGGTAGAAAAAGAACATCAATTGTACTTAGGAATGCTGACCGTTTCGCCTGAACTGCAAAACAGCGGCATCGGGAAAAAACTTTTAGCCGAAGCCGAAAAACAGGCGAAAGCTTTGGGATTATCCAGCATTATTATGACGGTTATTTCGGTTCGGGAGGAACTTATTGCGTGGTACAAACGCCATGGTTATGTGGATACAGGTGAGCGTGAGGCTTTTCCTGTGAGTGATATTCATGTTACGGTTTCTGATGAGCCTTTGGAGTTTATTTATTTGGAGAAAACTCTATGATTTTTTTTCACCATATAAGTGATATAAGTTCATTTAAAAAGTTGGTCTGAAAATATTCCAGGTCGCAAAGTTCATATTATAAAGATATAATAAGAAGCAGTTGGTAACCTAAAAAATCCCCATATTCTCAGGCTTTATCGTAAATCCTAAACGTATCATGCTCTTATGTTCCTGATAATCGATTAAACTTTCTGTATAGCCTACAAACCATTGAAGCGTGAGGTAATAATTTTCGTTTTTGTAGGGCCTCCAGTTTACCTGCGTCTGTAAAGATCCGTAATTGATCAGACCACTTCCTTTTCTGAAAAGAATGTCTGCACTCCATCGCCCCGGCTGTATCTGATAAGTAGCACTCGCTTCGCCATAACCCACATATTTCGTCAGTCCGGGATTGTCTTCCTTGTCCACAAGCGGAATCCAACCTCTCAGACCCACTACCCAGCGTGGTGAAATCTGTGATTTTAAAGAGAAAGCAAGCATGTTCCAGGTTCGTGAATAAATAGAATCTCTTCCATTGGATTCGTGTTCGAATGAGATTGCTCCGTAGGTCAGTCTTTCACCTTTTAAATAAAAAGGTCGAACAATAGCTATACCCGGATTAAAATTAATTTCTGAAAATGGCTTTGAATTAGCATAAATATCCCAAAAAGCTTTTTGGGTGTACATCAAATAAGGAAAAAAGCCTCCCCACAAAGGCTCTGAATTCAATCTAAGTTTAAAACTTACCTGATATTTAACATCGGCATTATCGCTGGTAACATGTGTATTGATTGGAATTCCTGTCAAAAAATAATTGTCTCTGTGAACCGAAAAACTGGGTTCTTTCAACAGCGAATCTGCTGCCCTAAAATTTTTTTTAGGTTCTAAAATAGTTTCCAGAATTTGAGAATTAACCGGGATTGATAATAAGATAACGTGAGTTCGATATAAGAATATTTAAGCAACAAGTCTGTTATTTTCAAAATCGACATTTATAGAAGGCTTTTTAGGAAAAAAAGAATAGGCTATAAGTCCTGATAGTAAGTTTGTTATAAAATTATCAAAACTCCTATGTCTTGTATGTTCTATTTGGCAAATATTTTTCAATTGATCATAAACAGTTTCGATTAATGATCGTTTTCTAAGCATAATTTTGTCTTGTAAAAGCATTATACTATTCTTCATATTCTTTTTGATTTTAGTGACCAAATGGACTCCATCAATAAAAAGTTGTTCAAACAAATCTTTTCCAATATATCCCTTATCTCCAAAAAGTTTTCCGAATATTCTTTTATGAAAGTTGTTGCTTTTTAATGGTTCTCTATCGTCAACATTGGCTTGAGTAAGCATAAAATCAAGAATTTCTCCTTTGTCGTTTATAATCAAATGCAACTTAAATCCAAAAAACCATCCTGTTGAAGTATGCCCTTTTGTTGCTAAATCCTTAAATGTTTTGTGTTGTTTTTCTCGTCTAATATGGCATGATCGTAAAGGGGTTGAGTCAATAATAGAAATTCCTGTACATTGTCCCAAACAACAAGTTTTCAAAAATAGCGCCATTGGCACAATAGCTTTTTTTTGAAGTTCTACAAATCTGTTATAGGAAACAAGGTTTGGGAATTCTTTTTTCAAATGCTTCCCAATATAAAACAAATAAAAATGCTTCAAATTTTTGTAACCCATAGCGTGGAAAAGCACTAAAATAGTCATAACTTCACTATCAGTCATCGTAAATTTTCGGTTTCTTTTCTTTGGAGAATCTTTTTCATTTAAGCTATGAGCAGTCATGGTTTTATCAAATTCTTTCGAGAATTCGTCTATAATAAAGTAAATTTCTGTAATTTTAGCATTGGATAACATAGGGATGGTTTTAATTGTAATTAGTTGTTTGTCAGACATTAATATACAAAAACCATCTCTGTTTTCCAAATATTTTTTACTTCCTTATATCGAACTCACGTTAAGATAGTAAAAATCAATAAATATTTTGAACGCATTCTGTAATGTAAATTTGGATTTTTCGTTTTGCACAAGTTAAAGTATTTCAATACAAAATATTAACTCAAAAAAATAAAAGTTAAACCCAAATAAATAATAATGAAAAATAAGGTGCGTATTTAAGAAAGTAAATCACTTTTGCTATTTTGAAGAAAGCTTTAAGTGTTGTACCACAGAGATGCACTAAAGGAAACGCAGTGATTCGCAAAGTTTTCACGCAGATTTAAAAAGATTAAAGCAGATGCACGAAGATTATCTGCTTATAAATCTGCAGACCCAAGCGACAGCGAACAGGTGAAGCAATCGGCGTGAAACAAAAAACTTTGCGCATTCGCGTCTTTACGAGATTCATTAAGGCAAAACTTAAATTGTCTTATATGACTTGTACGATAAAAAAGGTTACAAAACAAGTTCCTCAAACAGCCTCTGAATTGTTTCCTCTAAATCCCCGCACAAACCCGGATGTGGCCTTGAGGTCTGAATAGCAGAACTTCTGATAGCTGTCAGCCATCGAAAACGCTCCGGTATATCAAACTCAGCAATTGGGCCGCCGTCTTTGGCTCCGTTGGCGATTTTTACTAATGACGTTAGATTGCATTCTAATTGTTGTATGTCGAAATCATTAGAAAGAGCTTCTATTTTTTCTTTATTTAAGTAAAAAAGAACCTTTATGAACTTGGCTTTTTTGCAAAACAAAATAATTCCGATATTCAGGAATTCTTCGCGCTCTACCCTTGGCACAACACGAATTACAGCATACTCGTATAAGTGACTATCTTGCATTTTGAGCCTGATTTACAAATATTTCGGAATTCTCTAATCTCGTTTTTAAAAACTGTAAGTACACCTTTCGCAAGCCTTCTGGTGTTTCATCTGTATCTTCCCACTGCAGCCATTCCAGCGGAATCGTATTGACTATTTCTTCTAAAATTTCAGCTGTCAGAATCGCTCTGAATTCGGCATCAACTTCTTTCAAAAGTGAAGCCTGAGGCAGTAAAACGTGATCTTTAATCAAGGCAAACGGACTTTTGGCGTGCTGTTCCCAGTTGTTCCATGAATGATGAAAATACAAACACGCACCGTGATCAATCAGCCACAATTCTTTATGCCAGATCAGCATATTGGTATTCTTGAAAGTCCGGTCGACATTGGTAATGTAAGCATCCAGCCAGACAATCTGCGATGCTTGTTTAGCCTCTACAGTTGTCACCACAGGATCAAATGTTATGGCACCAGATAAAAAGTGAAGCGCCAGATTGAGTCCCTGGCTTCCCTGCAGTAAATCCTGAATCTCTTCGTCGGCTTCGGTACGCCCAAAAGCTTCATTCAGATTGGCAAAAACCAATTCCGGAAGCTGTAGTTTTAACGCTTTGGCAATCTGTCCGCCTATTAATTCGGCAATAAGGGCTTTTACGCCATGTCCGGCACCTTTGAATTTGAGGACATATTTAAAATCGTCATCAGCTTCCGCCAAAGCAGGTAAAGAACCTCCCTCGCGTAAAGGTGTTATATATCGGGTAACATTGACCGTTCTGAGATCGAAATTGTTTTTCATATAAGTAAAATATATTTCATATGTAGTATTTACTATGCTACAAACTTACTCTTTTAGATCATTTGATTCTTATACTTGATTAATTTTTAGATTTTAAAAATGCGATAATTTTTAAATATTAAAAATGTTGGGAAGATTATTCATATCGTCAGATCGTGTTTTTTGAGCAGGAAAATGCAACAAAAAAATGTATCGGGCGCCGTTTTTCATAATAATTTTTTTCGTTCTCGATACAATCACAATCCTGATAAAAATCGGGATCGGAACTAACAAAAAATTATATCCGACAGAGTCATTTAATTTTCCCAACCGATCCTGTTTCTGAAGGAATAAGTTCAAAAACAGAAGTAGGAGCAAGGCCAGATTCGATTCTGTGAGAAACGTACAAAATAGCGACATTGGTTTCCTGTCGGATGGTATTAATTAGCTGAATTACTAAATCTACATTTTCATCGTCTAATCCTTCAACAGGTTCATCCAGAATCAGTAAAGGAGGATGTTTTAAAACGGCACGAACAATTAAAGCTACTCTTTGCTGTCCGATCGAAAGGTCTATGAAACGTTTCTTTTTTAGATGACTCATTTCAATTGCCTCCAGCCATTGTGCAACAATTTGTTTTTGTAAAGTGGTAGGTTCAATATACAATCCGATAGAATCAAAAAATCCGGATAGAATCATTTCTTCCAGGGTATGGCTTTTTTGAAAAAGATCCATCATAGAAGTGGTATACATTCCGATTTGTTTTTTGATTTCCCAAACGCTTTCACCGCTTCCTTTTTTTCTACCGAATAAAAATAAATCCTGGCCATATCCTTTCGGATTATCACCTGTAATTAAGGATAGAATTGTACTTTTTCCGGAACCATTAGGGCCAATTAGCTGCCAGAATTCACCTTGTTTAATAGTCCATGAAATGTTGTCCAGAATTTTTCGATCTTCATAACTTACTGAAATATGATCCATTTTTATTAATACACTTTCGTGAAAAGTAGCCACTGGTTCATGAGCCTTTGGAATTGCAGCTGTATTTAAGGTTTTAAAATGGTTTTCGGTTTTTGAAATAGGATATAAAGTAAACGAGTTGTCTTTGATCTGGACTTTATTCAGCACAAAATCCATTAAATCAACCGTACGATTTACAAGCTGGATAATTGAAATAGTGTCCGTCAGTTTTTCTAAAGAAATTGCTAAAGCCAGACGGGAAGCCTGATCTAAATGATCGAAAGGATTATCAAAAATGATAAAATCCGGTTTCTGGCTTATACAGTATTTTAAGAACTCTTTTTTGCGTTCACCGGATGAAAAAGTACGCAATTGCCTGTGTGACTCAGGAGATGCTTCAACAGATTCGTATTGATATTCTCTTTCTATGAATTTTTCGATTGAAATGTCTGAGAATAGAATGCCTTTTTGGTTATTAAAAACGGCTAATTCTTCTTTAGCTTCTCCTGAAAGCAGGGTGTCTATGAACTTTTTTTTATTAACCTGATTGGTTAGAAGGATGTCCCAATGTTGTTTTTGATGCATTATTTATTTCTTAAAAAGTATTCTGTTTTCTTTGTTATTAAGTTTTCAGAGTTATTTTATTAATTGAATTATTATGAGAAGTATGTAATTGTCTGTAAATTTTGGAATTAAAACTAAATAATAGAAACTTTTAAGTTTGCAAATATACTTTATTTGACCATTTGAAAATAACTACTAATTGCTTAAAATTCCATTTTCAATGTAGGATCTTTTAAGATGCTGGTCAATTTTACCTTTTCATTGTTTTAAATGTAAAAATCATACTTAGTAATCACAACCGGTTGTTTTTATTTGTAATTTAGTAAAAAAATGTACTAATTTTTTGAATGAACCAATAATAAAAAACCGAAAAAACTTTAAAAACCGATTATGAACATTAAAAACAAAACATTCTTGAAAGTCATGTGCTTTGTATTCTTGGCAACATTAGGGTTACAAGGATTTACTGTCTCATCAGGAGGCAAAATTGATCCTAATGCTAAAAACGATACGATAAGAAGTATTGAGCCTTACTTTAGTCCTGCAACAAAATCAAAAAAGACACCAGATTCTGAAGGATTTATTCAGCGTTGGCTGCTATTAGAACCAATTAACAAACCAAATCGAAGTAATACTGTCTTTACTGATAGTTACCTCAGAACCGCATTTTCTACTGAGTATTTTCCAAATCAGTTTACAGGCCTTCCTAAAAATGGAGATAAGGTAAAAGTTGGGGATCAGGAGCTAACATGGCATGCACTGGACAGCAAAAAATTCAATGTAAAATTATTTCGTTTAGCTTATGGATTAAAAAAAGAGATATATGGGGTTTTATTTTGGTCAGTAACAGTAGTGAACAGTCCAAAAGAAATGAAGAATGTAAGATTGGCTGTAGGTTCAAACTCAGCATCAATGTGGTGGGTAAATGAAAAAGAAGCTGTACTGCTTTCAGGAGACAGACGTATGGTAATGGATGATTGTGTCTCGCCGCGTTTAACACTTAACAAAGGGAAAAATATAATTCGCGGCGCAGTAATCAACGGGCCCGGAATGAGTGATTTTTGCGTTCGTTTTCTGGATGAAAAAGGGCAGCCAGTTAAGGATTTAACTATTACTCTGGAATAAAATTAATCTCATTTGTATAAATTTTGAAATTATTATGAAAATAAGAAATAAATTAATAGGCAGAACAGCCCTTTTATCAATATGGCTAACTGGAGCAGTAAATGCCCAGACAGGAAAACCATTTATACATGATCCGTCAACAATCATGGAATGTGAAGGAAAGTATTATACATTTGGCACTCGTGGAGGCGGATTAATTTCTGAAGATGGCTGGACCTGGAACGAAGGAGGCGTAAGACCAGGAGGAGGAGCTGCTCCTGATGTAGTAAAAATTGGTGATCGTTATCTCATTGCCTACGGCTCAACTGGCGGTGGACTTGGAGGCGGTCATGACGGACAAATAAATACGATGTGGAATAAAACTCTTGATCCAAATTCTCCAAATTTTAAATATTCAGAACCAATAGTGGTAGCTTCTTCCAGTAATATGGAAGATAACGACGCAATTGATCCGGGACTTCTTTTAGATCCTACCGATGGTAGATTATGGTGTTCTTACGGGACCTATTTTGGTTTTATCCGACTTGTGGAACTTGATCCTAAAACAGGAGCACGCATAAAAGGCAACAAAGCGATAGATATTGCAATTGATTGTGAAGCAACTGATCTGCTATATCGTGATGGATGGTATTATCTTCTTGGGACACACGGAACTTGTTGTGATGGTGCGAACTCTACTTATAATATAGTGGTAGGACGCTCTAAAAAAGTTACAGGGCCATACCTTGATAATGTGGGTAGAGACATGTTAAAAGGAGGTGGTAAGATGGTAATCGCAGCAGGTGGAAGAGTTAACGGCCCCGGACACTTTGGACTTGTTGACCTTGGTGATGGAGTTCATAAAATGTCCTGCCATTATGAAGCAGATCTGGATCAAAACGGAAGGAGCGTATTGGGTATTCGTCCTTTATTATGGAAAAACGGATGGCCGGTTGCAGGAGATAATTTCAAAGAAGGAACTTATGAAATTGAATCAGAAAGAAGGGGATATGCTTTAGAGTTAGCGGTAGATTTCGTTCGCATGCCAGGCAGAATGCGTCCTTGGGAGCATGACCCTAATGAGCCGGTAAAAGCTGTTCCTTCTCAGCAACTATCAGATGTAATGGATACCTGGCCTAAAGGGAATACCGGTATTCGTATAGGAGATTATATGTTTCGTCCTCATCAAAAATGGACCATTACAGCAGTTCCAAATGCGGGAGGATATCTTGGAGCACCGTATTATAAAATAGTAATAGCAGGAACAGAACGTGCATTAGCAGCCACACAAGAGGGTGAATTAATAAGCGTTCCTAAATTTACAGGCGCGTCAGAACAATTATGGCGTATTGATCAATTAATTGACGGAACCTACAGGATAATGCCAAAAGTGGTTCCGAATTCTAATGAAAAATTAGCATTAGTTTCTTCTGGAGACAGTACACCAACACTTGCAAAATTTGATATGAATAGTGATAATTCTAAATGGAATTTTAGAGCACACTAATATTTGTTCAATACAAAATGAAAGGCGTACTTAAAAACAGGTACGCCTTTCATTTTTTTGCTGATTAAGTAATTTAATTTTACTTTGTTACCATAGGTTTATTACTTCTAGACCATTCACTCCATGATCCTACGTAAAGGTGCGGAATTGGAATTCCTGCATAATCCATTGCTAATAGAGTGTGACAGGCTGTAACGCCGGAACCACAATGAACGATTACATTCTCCGGTTTTACGGAACCTAAAATTTTAGTATATTTT
Source organism: Flavobacterium adiutor (assembly GCF_048282555.1). Taxonomy (NCBI): domain Bacteria; kingdom Pseudomonadati; phylum Bacteroidota; class Flavobacteriia; order Flavobacteriales; family Flavobacteriaceae; genus Flavobacterium; species Flavobacterium adiutor. The sequence goes on along the minus strand of NZ_CP182487.1, from coordinate 3,159,548 downwards.
TCAGCCAGTTTTTCAGCCGAAAGGTAAAAGCCGTTTTCGTCTAAATTTTCGCTAAAAGGAACATTAATAGCGCCTGTTATGTGACCTGCAATAAGATCAATGGGTTCTGTGATACCGTCAAAGCGATTTTTGTCCCTTACGTCAATCACAATGTTTTCTGGGTTATTACGGGCTTTATCTACGTCATTAATATTTGCTAAAGAAAGCTGCCATTCTGAAACCGGATATCTTTCTGTTATGTCAAATTTTTCTGCTTGGTAGCTTAAAGGAAAACCTTTATGAATTGCCGCCTGATAACCTCCGTTTAAAACCTGTACTTTTTCATGACCAACAGCTTTTAGCATCCACCAAAATCGTGAAGCGGCATTCGAACCGCTTTTATCGTCATAAATAATAACGTGACTTTCAGGTGTAATACCAAGTTTAGACAGGATTTTTGAAAATTTTTCGATCGAAGGCAAAGGATGCCTTCCGCCGTTTGCAGGATTGTAGTCTGCTGTAGTTAAATCGCGGTTTAGATCTACATAACGGGCATTTTTTAAATGTTCTTTTTTATAATTATCTTCCATATTGACTCCGGCTCTGGCATCAACCAATATAATTTCGGATGATTTTTTTAGCTGAATCAATTTCTCGGGGCTGATTATAGGAGACCAATTCTGTGACATCTGAACTTGTTATTAATAATTAATCAGGGATTTTTTCAATCAATATTTCATTACCTGATTTATCAAAATAGGTACAAGTCATTTCCATAATATCAACACGCCATTTTGCGATTCCGCATTGTCCGGAATGGTTACAAAAAGTAATATAATCCGTCTGCCCATCCTGATGGGCTACCAGAAATTCTATAAAACGCTCTTTATTGGCTGTGTCTTCAATTTTTATTTCAGCATATTTTTCTTCTGAAATAACAGAATAATTATTTACACCATAATATTCGATATGACCGTCATTTACAAAGGTATCATACCCTTTTACACCCAAAATAATTAGATCCTGTATATAATTTGGAAAATCGGCACCACTTTTTACTTTGGCATGGGCCTCTTTTATTTGTTCGATTGTAAACATAAAAAATGATTTAAGGTTAACTTTATTGTTTCAAAAATACGATTAATGGTTTTATAAACCGATCAAAAGATTCAATATGTGGCAAATGTCCAGTGTCTGCAATTTCTACAAGTTTAGAATTCGGAATTGCTTTTTGTGTTTTTTTGCCCAGTTCGGCATAATTGCCTATTGTTTTTCTCACTTCTTCAGAAACGAGGGGTTTTCCTAAAGCTGTTTTATCCCTGGTTCCGATGATTAGTAAAGTTGGGCTTTTGATATTTTTAAATTCGTATAAAACCGGCTGGGTAAAAATCATATCGTACATCAATGCCGAATTCCATGCTACAACATTATAATTTGGAGCTGTTGTCCATCCAGCGCCAAGTTCAGCCCACTTTTGGAAATCAGCATTCCATTTTCCATCATAATAATTTGTCATTTGGTATTTTTTGATGGCTTCATAATTTTGTTTCAACTCATTTTCGTACCACCAGTCGACAGGCTTGTAGGGAACGACTAATTTCCAGTCTTCTAAGCCGATCGGATTTTCTAAAACTAATTTCTCAACAGTTTGAGGATACATCAGTGTGAATCTTGTCGCCAACATTCCACCCATAGAATGCCCTAAAACAGCTGTTTTTTCAATTCCTAAATAGTTTAAAAGTTTTTTGGTGTTCTCGGCCAGCTGCTGAAATGTATATTGAAAATTATCCGGTTTTGATGATTTTCCAAACCCAATCTGATCTGGGACAATAACCCTGAAGCCTTCTTTTGCTAAGGCTTTTATGGTGGTTTCCCAATACGCTCCATTGAAATTTTTACCATGAAGCAAGACAATGTTTTTATTATTATAATTAGTGGGTTTTACATCCATGTAAGCCATCTTTAGAGGCTGTCGCTGATTGTGGACTTCGAAAAAACTGACCGGAAAAGGATATTCATAATTCGTTAAATTAATATCCAATGCTTTTATTTTTTCCTGCTGCGAAAAGCAAAAAAAGGGAAGTATAAGCAATATAAGTTTTAGTTTTTTCATTTCAGCATGTTTTAACTGGCGGTATTTATAAAATTAAACCTTACCATTTGAAAAGCAAAAGATAAAATCTTAAAGTTATCAGAAAATTAATTTTATAAGAAAGATTTTTCTTTTTTGAAGAAAATGTGATAAGTAGTGAGTAGTTAACTTGAATACAGGATGGAACAGGACAGACTCTCAGCGACTTCTAAGTATATTGGTTATAACTATTTAACCAAATTTAACCAATTATGAAAAAAATTACCTTAACGTTTAAGCGTGTGCTTAAATTTTTTATGATTTGCGGATTAATTACCACAGCCAGTGATTTGAGCGCTCAGACACTGGCATTTCCGGAAGCTACAGGTTTTGGAAGATTTACCACAGGAGCAAGGGGTGCTGTGAATCCTCAAATTTATTTAGTAACCAATTTAAATGACAGCGGACCAGGGTCTTTTCGTGACGCCGTTAGTCAGGAAGGTAGGTTTGTTATTTTTAAAGTAGGGGGAATTATAAATGTAGCTTCTCCAATTGCTATTGCAAAAAACACCACTATTGCAGGCCAAACAGCAACAGGAGAGGGAATTGTTTTGTTAGGAGCAAAGGTTTCATTTACAGGAGCTAGCAATACGATTGCCCGTTATGTTCGTATTCGTTTTGGGGCAACCACTCAAAATCAGGATGCATCGGGGATATCAAATGGAGCCAATATAATTTTAGACCACATGAGTTTTACCTGGGGTACTGATGAAGTGTTTTCGATTAATTCAGATGGTAAAGGAGTGAGTCCTGATAATATCACCATTCAGAATTGTATTATTGGCCAGGGAATGCATCGCCATAATCATTCAGCAGGCGGTTTGATTCAGCCCCCGGCTGGCGGAAAAGTGAGTTTGATAGGTAATTTATATATCTGTAATAAAACCAGAAACAATAAAATAAAAGGAATTAACGAGTTTGTAAACAATGTTGTTTATAATTGGGGGAATTATGGAAACACCTACGGACATACCGAATCAGGAGATGCTTACATTATGGGAGGAGATTCTCAAGGAAGTTCAGAGGTTAACATCATCAATAATTATTTTATTGGTGGCCCTAACACAAGTAATACAGTTTCATCGCCTTTCAACCGTGGAAATGATAATTTCTCATTATATGGTTCAGGAAATTATTTTGACAATAATAAAGATGGTATACTAAACGGAACATTAGTTCCATACGACTTAACAGGCTATCCTACTGGAGATATATCCACTCTTTTGTCAACACCGTATGACTATCCGATGAAAAATCCAACATTGTCTGCTGAGGATGCTTATAATAAAATTGTATCGAGTGTTGGAGCTTCTTATCCAAGACGAGATCAGGTAGAAAATTTAATGATTTCAGATTTGATGTCTAAAGGAACAACTGCTACGTATGTGTATGTACAAACTGATCTGGCAAGCAAGTTTGGTTTTATCAATGGCGGTGCAGGTCATGTTTATGGTGCTCCGGCTCCTTTGGATATGGACAATGATGGAATGCCGGATGCTTGGGAAGACGCCAACGGATTAGATAAAAATACAGCCGATGCTTTGGCAGTGAGCACAACAAATGCTCCTTACCTGAATATTGAAGTATATATTAACGGATTGACCAGTTCAACACCTTCAGATTTTATTATTCCGCCATCTAATGTCAATTTTACAAATGTGGTTTCTACCGAAGTGCCGCCATCCAGTTCTTTAAAAATCAACTGGATTGATGGCGCGACTAACGAAGACAATTATATTGTAGAACGTTCAGAGAATGGTACAGATTTCAATGTAATTGCTACTCTTGGAACAAATACGACAAGTTACAATGACTCAGGTTTACTTCCAAATACGCAATATTATTATCGTGTTAAAGCAAAAAACAGCACAGAATCATCAGTATATGAAACAGCTTCGGTAACTACACCGCCAATTCCGTCAGCTCCAGTTAAAGCATCTGCACCTAATCCGGCTACAGGACTTACTAACATTCAGCTGACAAACGGAAATTTATCATTGAAATGGAGCGGCAGTACAAATACAACAACTTATGCTGTTTATTTTGGTACTGATCCTTTAAATTTAGCTAAGCTGGCTGATGTAGCTTATGTTGCAGCTCCATCTTATCAACTTACAGGATTAAGTCCGGCAGTAACTTATTATTGGAGAATTGATGCTTCTAATGCTAAAGGAACCATAACCGGTGATGTATGGAATTTCCGTGCGCTGACACCAGAACTTGTTGGTCATTGGCCGTTTAAGGAAACAGCAGGAGAAGGCCAGCAAATTGAAGATATTTCCGGCTATGGAAACAACGGACAATTAGATGCGGCTTTCGATAATAGTAATGTGAGAGTAGCCGGAAAAGAGAATAAGGCCATAGATTTTGCAACATTAACGCCAAATAAGCTAATGGTCAGCATTCCGAATCAAGATCAGATATTCTTTGATAAAAATTCTTTTACTGTTTCATTCTGGATGAAAGCTGATGCCAGTTTAATACCCGCTGGTTCAACATTGAGTTCTTATATATTGTGTAAAGGCTCAATGACAAAAAACGCAACAACAGGGGCAACAGGAAGAAGATTTAATGTAGAAATTAAAAGTAATCAATTGCGTTTTGCGATAGATGATGATAAAACAAAAACAGAACTTGCGTCATCGCTTCCGGCAACCAGTTATTTTACAGGAAATTGGGTAAATGTGATTATTATGCGAGATGTTACCGCATCTAAATTAAGAATATATACAAATGGTGTTTTTACTAATGAGAAAACTGATGCAACAGGAACAGCTGTAGGGATTGGAGAAGCAACAGATTTAGTAATTGGTAATATCGGGGCACTTGAACTGTTTGCCAATACTACTCCGGCACCATACAAAGGATTGTTTGATGAGCTTAAAATGTTTAATTATGCTTTAACTGCTTCAGAAGTTACAGCTTTGTATAATCAAACATTTTTGAATAATGATAAATTCAATCAAAGCAAAAGCAATGTTGTTGTGTATCCTAATCCTGTAAAAGAGAAAATTTTTATCAATATTCCTGATAGTAATTTGTCTTATGTAACCGCAACTTTAAGTGATGCAACCGGAAAAATTATTCTTAGAGAAAAGATTGCGTCGGACGGGAATGGAACTTTTACTATGAATATTGCTAATAAAAAAGTATCAGGACTTTATATCTTAAATGTTTCTGGAGAAAATTTAAATAACAATTATAAAATTGTAGCAGAATAAGAATAGAATATTTGTCATATAAAAACCGTTACATTAATTTGTAACGGTTTTTATAATTTTAAGGAATCCGGTTTATTTACAACCCGACAAAATCATCACTTTTTGGAAAAATACTCAATGCTTCGACAGCAATTTCAGGTGTTGGAGAAGCTAATTTTCTAAGTTTGGTATCCATCCAGGCACCATCAACAGTAATAGTAGCACAAAGTGTATCATCTTCTCTTCGGAATTCGTGAATGATAGACCAGCGTGAAGCATCAGCCTTCATTTTGGACGTTTTGGTATGGATGAAAATTTTATCCGAAAGTTTTTAGTACATGACAAAATTATATTTTTCTAAAAATCAATAATATACAGGTTAATTAATTTGCAAAAAAGACTGATATTTCGTACATTATAGAATTATTACGACATAATTTTTATAATGAAGAATACCAGTCTTGAGGGTAAAGATACAGAGCTTATTTCAGTTTTACAAGGTCATTTCAAAGGGAAACTCAATTTAGCAAGGGTCAAGCTCATTTGTTTATTTATAACGGCTTTATGCAAAATAAAAACAGTTAATTATGATAGGTTAGCATCGGGATTTGATACAACCGCCAATAAAAATAGCTCTTATAGGAGGGTTCAAAGATTCATGAAGGAATTTGACTTTCCTATGAAAATAGTTTCTTCTTTGATATTCAATATATTACCGGTAAGATGCGATTTGGTATTGGTCTTAGATAGAACCAATTGGAAGTTCGGAACTAAAAATATCAACATTCTAATGTTGGGAGTCAGTTATAAAAATGTTGCATTTCCATTGATGTTCAAAATGTTGGATAAACGAGGAAATTCAGATATACAAGAGAGGATTGATTTAATCAAAACCTACATAGAATGGTTCGGGAGGCAAAGTATAGATTGTCTCTTAGCTGATAGAGAGTTTGTTGGGGATAAATGGTTAGAGTTTCTAAACCAAAACAATATTAGGTATTATATTAGAATCAGAAATAATTTCAAAATTTATTCTTATCAAAAACAGGAAGAGATTAAGGCTTTTTGGTTATTCAATAATTTAAAAATAGGCGAGTTTTACCACTATCCGAGAATTGTGGAGTTACATGGTCAAAAATGCTATCTTTCTGGGAGCAAGACCATTGCTAGGGATGGAAAAATAGAATTTTTAATTATTGTATCATTCGATAAACCAGAACAAGCAATGGTTTATTATAAACGAAGATGGCAAATTGAAACTCTTTTTAGAGGTTTAAAAAGTAGTGGTTTTAACATAGAAGACACACATGTGACGGATTTAAAAAGATTAGAAAAACTATTTTCTCTAACAATGATTGCTTTTGTATGGTGTTATAAAATTGGCGACTATTTGGATGAATGCATCCAGAAAATAATAATAAAAAAACATGGCAGAAGAGCAGTAAGTATTTTCAAGTATGGATTAGATTATTTGTCAAAATTTCTTTTGACAGGATTTAAATCTTTGGAAAACAATATGTTTTGCTTTTTGTCATGTACTTAACCGAAAGTTTTAATTCTTTTTTAAAAACACATTCTTCCCTAAATAAAACAGGTCCAAAGTTTTGTTCCTGCATTACTCTTAAAGTCAAACCAAGTTCTGACAGGATTTCAATACGGTGCTGTGCGCCAAAATCGTAATAAGCACTGTGGCGGACATGAAAATTGGGGTCGAGATCTGACCAGCGGAAAGATATTTCTTTTATAAATGATGCCATTTTTATTTTATTAATTTAAAAATCGAAATTACGAATAAAAGAAAAAAGTTTCTCTTAAAAAGGCAATTTTTGAAATTGTTATTTTTGAAGAATTGATTCTATATTAATTAAGAAGTTAAAATAAACTCCAAGAGTTTTAGCTTTATAATTATCAGAATTGTTCGGATTCGTTATATTTCGGTCACCAACTAATTCTAAGCTATAATGTTTAGCAAAATTTACTCCGAAACCTAAGAGCCTGTTTAAAATTTAAATATTTAGATTTTTATGAGATTATTTTTCGATAGATGAGGCAAATTTTGAAAGAATAATAGACTTATTTTTGTGTAAATTTAACGAAATATAGTGGAAAATAAGCCGTAAAAAGCAATTAGATAAAATCTAAACAGGCTCTAATAAAACACCATAATTTGTCTTTTTAAAAAATTCATCATCCAGATTAGTGAATTCATCAGATGTAACATCTAAAAGGGAGGTAGTTCTTAATCCTCCCATTACATAAAAACCTTTATTGTATTCTTTACTAACATCATATTTCATGAGCAAGTGTAATTGTAATGTTTTTGATTCTGTATTTTTAAAGTTAAAATCAGGATTAGAATAGAAAATATAATCTCCATTGTCTGTATTCGTATATAAAAGATAAGATTTAGCTCCTAAATGATTTGTCATCTGATGTTCGAAGAAACCTCCAATATTATATTTACTGTACGAGCCACTGTTGCCTACGTTGCTGATTTGTATATCATAGGCATTGGTACCTAAATAAAAGTCCATAACTGTTTTTTTGAGAAAATATATTAATCGTGGTAAATAACAAGAATAAGATTAAAGTAGTTTTCTTCATTTTTATATTTATAATTTTGGTATTTAAGATTGCGAATATAAGCGTTTTAAGATATAAAAGGATGAAAATTAAATACTATGACAGTTATATTGCTTTTTGTGTAAGGGACTTTAAAAAAATATTATCAGAGAGGAGATGGTTTCATTATTTTGGTTTTATGGATCATGGCATGTTTAATTCTTAAAAAAGTGCGATTAATATTGTTTTCGGACATGAAACTCTTATTTGAAAATGAGTTTTTTAGCTCTGATGGAGGTGGCATCCTTTACTGGCGGGGTAGCAGTAAAGATATAACGGACAGCAGGAAACAGCTCTTGATTAATGACATTTAAAATAGGGATTTGCCATATGTGTCAGGGTTTAAAAATGTCATGTTGTCAGATGGTTTTTAAAGACAAGACAGTAAAACTGACAAATTACTTTAGATTTTTATATTGGCACAAAGATTGACTTATGCCACATGAGTTTAAAAATTAAATCAAAAATTAAATATATAAAAAATGGGTAAAATAATCGGAATTGACTTAGGTACGACGAACTCTTGTGTTTCTGTAATGGAAGGTAACGAAGCAGTTGTTATTCCTAACGCAGAGGGAAAAAGAACTACACCATCTATCATCGCTTTTGTTGAAGGTGGAGAAATTAAAGTGGGTGATCCTGCAAAAAGACAAGCAGTAACGAATCCTACAAAAACGATTGCTTCTATTAAACGTTTTATGGGACACACCTTTGCTGAAACTCAGGAAGAGGCAAAAAGAGTTCCTTACAGTGTGGTAAAAGGGGACAACAATACGCCACGTGTGGATATTGACGGTCGTTTATACACTGCTCAGGAATTGTCAGCAATGACACTTCAAAAAATGAAAAAAACGGCTGAAGACTATTTGGGTCAGACTGTATCTGAAGCAGTTATTACTGTTCCTGCTTACTTTAATGATGCACAGCGTCAGGCTACTAAAGAGGCTGGTGAAATTGCTGGTTTGAAAGTTATGCGTATCATCAACGAGCCAACTGCTGCTGCATTGGCTTACGGATTAGATAAAAAAGGGAAAGATCAAAAAATTGCTGTTTACGATTTAGGTGGAGGTACTTTCGATATCTCTGTTCTTGAATTAGGAGACGGTGTATTTGAAGTATTATCTACAAATGGTGATACTCACTTAGGAGGTGATGATTTTGATCAGGTTATTATTGACTGGTTAGCAGACGAATTCAAATCTGAAGAAGGAATTGACCTGCGTTTAGATCCAATGTCATTACAGCGTTTGAAAGAAGCTGCTGAGAAAGCTAAAATTGAATTATCTGCTTCTGCTGAAACAGAAATTAACTTGCCTTACGTAACAGCTACTGCTTCAGGACCAAAACACTTAGTTAAAAAATTAACTCGTGCTAAATTTGAGCAATTAGCTGATTCTTTAGTAAAACGTTCTATGGAGCCTGTTGCTAAAGCTTTAAAAGATGCTGGTTTATCAGTTTCTGATATCGATGAGGTAATCTTGGTAGGAGGATCTACTCGTATCCCTAGAATTGTTGAAGAAGTGGAGAAATTCTTCGGTAAAAAAGCTTCTAAAGGAGTTAACCCAGATGAGGTTGTGGCTATTGGAGCTGCTATTCAGGGTGGAGTTTTATCTGGAGATGTAAAAGACGTATTGTTGCTTGATGTGACTCCATTAGCTTTAGGTATCGAAACTATGGGAGGTGTAATGACAACTCTTATCGATGCTAATACTACTATCCCAACTAAAAAATCTCAGGTATTCTCTACAGCTGCTGACTCTCAGCCATCTGTTGAAATCCATGTTTTACAAGGGGCCAGAGCAATGGCTGCTGATAACAAAACTATTGGTCGTTTCCACTTAGATGGTATTCCACCAGCACCAAGAGGAGTTCCTCAAATCGAGGTTTCTTTTGATATTGATGCGAATGGTATCATCAAAGTTTCTGCTACTGACAAAGGAACTGGAAAATCTCACGATATCCGTATCGAGGCTTCTTCTGGTTTAACAGCTGAAGAAATCGAGAAAATGAAAAAAGATGCTGAAGCTAACGCTGATGCAGACAGAATCGCTAAAGAAAGAGCTGAAAAATTAAACGAAGCTGATAGTACTATCTTCCAGACTGAATCTCAATTGAAAGAGTTAGGAGATAAAATCGCAGCTGACCATAAAACAGCTATCGAATATGCTTTAACTGAATTGAGAATGGCTCACCAGTCTCAGGATCTTGACGCAATCCAAAAAGGATTAGACAATGTAAATGCAGCTTGGAAAACAGCTACAGAAGCAATGTACGCTCAGGGTGGTGACCAGGCAGGTCAGCAAGCAGCTCCACAACAAGAGCAGTCTTCTGGAGACAATGTTGAAGACGTTGAATTCGAAGAGGTAAAATAAGTACTGATTAATATCAGTTAATAATAAGCGTTAAACCGTTGTAAACTAAATGTTTATAGCGGTTTTTCTTTTTTATTCTTTCTTGTTTCTGCTGTTTTTTAATCATTTTTTTGCCATATATTTATATCATATTTGTACCGGCACTTAAAAGGGTTCTGTCGCATCTGGTAATAACTTTTATCTTTAGAATTTTAAACCGATTAAAAGATGAATACTAAAGGTCATTGTTATCCAAAATACATAATTCTTCAGGCAGTATATTTCAAGCTAAGATTTACACTTAGTTACCGGGATGTTGAAGAACTAATGAAGATTAGAGGAGTCATTGTGGATCATGCCACGATCCAGCGCTGGGTTTATAAGTTTGCATCTTTGCTTGAGGCAGAGATGAAGAAGAAAAAAAGCAGAGTAGGGTCTAGTTGGAGATTGGATGATATATATATACATCAAAGTAAAAGGTATATGGTGTTATTTATATCGAGCAGTAGATAAATTAGGTAATACGATTGACTTTCTTTTGACTAGAAAAAGACAAAGAATGAGTGCTCAGTCATTTCTAATTAAAGTAATTGATAATAATTACCGGCCAAGAGTAATAAACATTGATAAAAGTGGTTCTAATATCGCAGCGATCAAAGTATATAACAAACGTTCATTCTCAAAGATTAAAATCCGGCAGTGTAAATATCTCAACAATATTGTAGAACAGGACCATCGATTTATAAAATGGCGAATACAAAATGGGTTAGGTTTTAAAAGTTTTGAATCGGCTAGGCGAACATTGAGTGGAATTGAAGTTGTGAATATGCTTAGAAAAAATCAGATGGTCAAACCAGGTAAATCTATGTTTAAATCATTCTGCAAACTGGCGCGCTAAATTTTAAATTACTTAAATTTTTAATATTTGATTCTGATAGATGCGACAGAACCCAATTAGAAAGGAAGTAAAGAAAGATTTGAATATCATCTAATTTCAGCCTAAAAAAATATGATTAATAGCATATTTTAATGCACCATATAAAACTTGATTTGGTGAATTATATAATAAATTAACGTGAGTTCGATATAAGGAAGTAAAAAATATTTGGAAAACAGAGATGGTTTTTGTATATTAATATCTGACAAACAACTAATTACAATTAAAACCATCCCTATGTTATCCAATGCTAAAATTACAGAAATTTACTTTATTATAGACGAATTCTCGAAAGAATTTGATAAAACCATGACTGCTCATAGCTTAAATGAAAAAGATTCTCCAAAGAAAAGAAACCGAAAATTTACGATGACTGATAGTGAAGTTATGACTATTTTAGTGCTTTTCCACGCTATGGGTTACAAAAATTTGAAGCATTTTTATTTGTTTTATATTGGGAAGCATTTGAAAAAAGAATTCCCAAACCTTGTTTCCTATAACAGATTTGTAGAACTTCAAAAAAAAGCTATTGTGCCAATGGCGCTATTTTTGAAAACTTGTTGTTTGGGACAATGTACAGGAATTTCTATTATTGACTCAACCCCTTTACGATCATGCCATATTAGACGAGAAAAACAACACAAAACATTTAAGGATTTAGCAACAAAAGGGCATACTTCAACAGGATGGTTTTTTGGATTTAAGTTGCATTTGATTATAAACGACAAAGGAGAAATTCTTGATTTTATGCTTACTCAAGCCAGTGTTGACGATAGAGAACCATTAAAAAGCAACAACTTTCATAAAAGAATATTCGGAAAACTTTTTGGAGATAAGGGATATATTGGAAAAGATTTGTTTGAACAACTTTTTATTGATGGAGTCCATTTGGTCACTAAAATCAAAAAGAATATGAAGAATAGTATAATGCTTTTACAAGACAAAATTATGCTTAGAAAACGATCATTAATCGGAACTGTTTATGATCAATTGAAAAATATTTGCCAAATAGAACATACAAGACATAGGAGTTTTGATAATTTTATAACAAACTTACTATCAGGACTTATAGCCTATTCTTTTTTTCCTAAAAAGCCTTCTATAAATGTCGATTTTGAAAATAACAGACTTGTTGCTTAAATATTCTTATATCGAACTCACGTTAAATTAATACAAAAGCCAAAGAATTATGAAGCAATCAAAAATCCAGTCAATATTACTATTAATTTCCATCATGCTTTGCCAGCTTAGTTTTAGTCAATATATCCCTTACTGTCAGAAAGATAAATGGGGATTTGCGAGTATCGATGGAAAAATAGTCGTAGCATGTATATATGATGCTGTGGACTTTTACTCGGATGATAATTTGGCAAAAGCAAAAAAATCAGGTAAGGTAGGGTACATTAATAAAGAAGGAGTGACAGTAATTCCATTTCAATATGACCAATGCACTCGAATTTATGAAGTTTATCATGGCGAGCATTCAGTTGGTATTAAAAACAACCCTGAGATTCTTTTAAATAAAGATTTTGATTTCCAGGATACTGCTAACAATCGGTTTATTGTCGCCAAAAATAAAAAATTCGGTGTTATGCGTTTAATGGATGGAAAACCTAAGATATTGATTCCGCTGAGTTATTCTAAGATTCAATTTGATCCTTCTAATAAAACGTTTCATTGCATTTATAACGAAAGCACGGTATATTTTACTTCAAATGGAAAAAAGCTTACGGAGCAAGAAGTTAATAGCATTGAGAAAACTCAGTATTCAGGGATTGTTATGGGAGAAATGGAGAGGCCCCAACTTATAAAAAGCAAAGGCAAAACAGGGGTCATTCTGGAAAACACTTCACGCATGCAGCCTGTCTTTGATACATTAGTTCCTGCAATTTATGATGATATCATAACCGAGAAGTACGATAAAAACTATGCTCCGGGCAGAGATGTTTTTGGTGTAAAGATTGGCAGAAAGTGGGGAATAGCCGGCAGTAAAAATATTATTCTTTTACCAGTTGATTTTGATGAGATCAATTTTGATTTGAGTAAAGATTTAAGGCACTGGGCAGTTTATCAGCGCATTTTTGTAGTTAAGAAAAACGATCGATGGGGAATTCTTGGAAAGAAGGAGGACAGCAGTGAAGAGCTGAAGGTGCTTCTTCCATTTGAATTCGACAAAATTAGTAAAATATATTACTCTTTTCTTGTGGCAGAAAAAGAAAATAGATTTCAGGTATTCAATATGGAGACGTATAATTTAATCAGTGATAAAAGTTATTCATCTGTGAGGCCGTATGAATATGAATCGGTTAATGATTTCCAGATCTTTGAAGTCACTAATAAACTAGGGCAGACTGTCTATCTTGGAAAAAATGGTGTGGAATTTTTTACAGATTAGAAAATCATAGCGGTAATAAGCTTAGAGTGAGTTGCTTATTAGTATATCTTTGTGAGTAAGGAAATGTTCGTACTGTATATAATTTTTTTTTTTATAGGTCTGTCAATTCCAATTCATCCAAAGTTCCTTTTACAGATTTTAATTTTGCTAATTTTGTCTGGTTATTTTTAATTTTATAATCTATTTGTGCGACATCTATTTTTGGCATTTCGATTTTTTTACCATTAAGAATTAAGTTCAATACAGTAGCTTTTAAAACCAAATCATAATCGGAAAGATTCGGATTCTGAATAGGATATTTTGAAAAATCCCATAATTTAGGATTGCTTTCTTTGGTTTGTACCAATAAAATATGCTCAGTTATTATCGCACCGTTTTCTAAGATGCTTTCACTATTTCCGTAAACAATAATTTCAGATTTAATAACTTCTCTAGTAGAATGTTTTATGACTTCAAATTGGATTGTTTTGTTGCCCATTAGTTTGTTTTTACCCATATATTGATAATCGAACTCTAATTCGGGAACCATTTCATCAAAAAAATCCGTTTTATTTAATCTCATTTTGCTAATTCTAAATAAATCTAAGGCTTTTTTGATATTTTGAGTTTCTTTCTTATAAAGATTTAGACTGTCAATTTCATGAGTTAATTTTTCAATTTCTTTTTTGTTTCTGTCTTTTAAAATTGTTTCAGCTAAAGCAATAACTTTGGAATAGTACAGGCCGTCAATCATTTCCAAAGAAATTTTGTTGTATGATTTATGATCGTACTTTTTTGGCTCTTCCCATTTCAATCGCATGGCTTCTAAGGCAATAACACGCATGGCTTTTTCTAAATTAGTTTTTTCGTTTTGAGTGAGATTCTTTTCGATTTTTGCTCTTGAAATTTTAAAGTTCTGTTCATTTTCTCCATTGAATTTCTCCTGACAGGAGAGAGCAATAAGTGATGTAAATAACAATGTAACAAAGTGTTTTAATGACATGAAGGTAGTTTTTTTATTATGATAAGTATGTAAATTTATGATTTTCAGCTATTTGAATTAGTTTTGATTCTTTTGTCTTTATAGCTTTTAAACTTTAGACTTATTTAATTTGTTTGATGAATAATTTCGTTTAAAAACTTATCATAATCGAAATTTTCAAAGCCTGCTGGAGATTTTAGTTTAATTTCATATGATTTTTTCGTTGAAGACATTTCGTCTTCCATTGTGTTAATGGTGGTTTCTTCGAGTGTACCATTGGTTTGGTTTTTAGGCGTATAAACATATTCAGTATGCGAGCCTGCTCCCATAAAATAACCGGTAAATTCATGTAATTGTAAATCATTATTTTGAAAGATGAATTCAAAAGAAATATGCCCGTTTGGTCCAACAGCATTTAAATCAAATACAATTTTATTGTTTTGGATTGTCACATCCTCCACATCGAAAGTTTTATAATTATCAGTATTATATTCAGGCGGCATTATGGTATAACTTTTTTTATATAACTCAAAACCTTCCTTTTTCCCAAATAAAATTAGGGTAACACGTGCAAGCGATTTGTATTTTTCATCTTCCTTTAGAATCAAAACTTTGTCTTTAAAGTTGTCCTGATTAAGAAAACCAACGGCTTCATATTGAATTGCATAATTATAGTCTTCCAAAAAATCAGTTATTTCAGCACCTAAAGTATCTTTTTTTAACGCTGTTGATTGTAATTGAGTTGACTGTTGGATTGTTGATTTTGACACAGACTTTTTTTTAAAAGTATTGTCTGATGATTTCCTGTTTTGACAAGCAAAAACAAGTACCAATAAGCTCAAAGAAGCGCCAAGCATAAAATTTTTATAGATCATAATTTTTGATAAAAAGTAGTAATTAGTACCTACAAATTTTAGAAAAAAAGTATTGTAAATCTAGGTAAATATAAATTTGGTGAAAGCTGGAGGAAATTCGGTGCTATCTTTTGTAAATTCGCATCTATTTAAATATAAAAAATCAGGATTTGCACTATTAAAAAATTGCAATAAAAAATGATATATTCGTGTCTTAAATTGTATTCAAACAGATTTGTTTTGGATAAGAATTTAGTTAACCGTTATTTCATATATGAGCAAAATACGAACCTTAATTATAGAAGACGAGCCGGCAATACGAAAAGAGTTACAATGGTTGGTTTCGCAAGAAGAATCCTTAAAGTTAGAGGCTATGACGGGCTCGGTAAAAGAGTCGTTGCAAATTATAAAAAACACGGAACTTGATTTAATTTTGATGGATATTCATCTGACAGATGGTACGGCTTTCGATATATTGAATCAGTTAGATCAGGTTTCTTGTCCTATCATTTTTATTACAGCTTATAATCATTTTGCGATTAAAGCTATTAAATATGGTGCGTTGGATTATCTTTTAAAACCTATTGATAGTGATGAATTTTCGATTGCTATTCAAAAAGTCAAGAAAGTAAAACAGGCTGATTATCTCGATCAGATTAATGTTTTGAAAGAATTGAATGCTGTAAAAACGATTGAAATGAGTTCCAGCATTTGTATCACATCTTTAGACTGCATGCAGATAATTCGGCTGAACGAAATTATATATCTTTCAGGAGAAGGTTCTTACACCCAAATTCATTTGGAAAATAAAAAAATAGTTACCGCTTCTAAACCTCTAAAATACTACGAAGATATTCTACCGGGCGATTTTTTCATTAAAACACACCAATCGTATATTATTAATAAAAATTTTATTGATAAATACATGAAAATTGGTGTAATCATTATGAAAAACGGTTCTGAAATTCCTGTTGCAACCCGCAGGAAAGAGTTTGTTATAGATCATTTAAATCCTTTGAGATAATGAACAAAATAGTATTTTTATTATTGCTGCTTGTTTTTTCCTGTCAGCAGAAATCGGATAAAGTGCTGTTTCATCCGGAAAAAAGGTTGGAAAAATTAGAGGCGATAAGTGATAGTCTGGATCGAAATCCTGAAATTGATAAACTTTTTTTTTGGTCGGATAAGCTCAAAGAAAAAGGGTTCTTGAAAGAAGGTTCAACTTTAGCTTTCATACATTATAATTTGGCTAAGAATTTGGCTAAAAGTAATATTGACAGTGCCAAAAATCATATCAATATTGCTTTAAATTTAATCGAAAAAGAAAAGGGATTTAATGCGCTTAGATTTACGATTTATAACGGTGCTGGATTAATTTCAGAGCATGAGGGCAAGTTTTACCAATCGGTTTATTATTTCAATAAATCGGCTGCAATCATCATGAATGACGATTCGCTGCAATGCAAACCAATGGCAAAAGTGATTTGCCTGCTTAATGCGGCTCAGGACAATAATAAAATCAGTCAGTATCCAAAATCGGTTGAACAAAACCAATTGGCTTTAAAAATTTTAAAAAAACTGCCAGAGCATAATCTTAAATACAATTTCAGGGCCTATTCGCAGTTGTTCACCGCCTGTGAAGAAAGTGAAATTTACAAGCAAGATTCGCTTTTGTTTTATATTAAAAAGCTCAAACACATTTCGGCAAAAACTAATGACCCGATGCAAATTAGGTTTACTAATGAGCATATGGCGCATTATTATTTGCTAAACAATCAGTTCGATAAAGCGATACAGCATTATAACTTGGTAAAAGAATACGATGCCGAAATGGTATCTGCAGAGCCTGAAAAACCAATTGCAATAAAGAATTTTTATACGACTTTGGCGAATCTTATTGATTTGTATGTGCAAACCAAACAATTTCCCGAAGCTGAAATTTTAATTAAGCAGGCTGATACAATTGAAAGCCAACATTTTCAGATTTTGTCATATTATGAAAAATGTCTCAATAAAAAAGCGAAAATGCACTTTTATTTGGCTAAAGGCGATAATATTAAAGCGCAGAATGAAGCCAATCAGGTATTAGAACTTAAAGATAATATTCTAAGAAATTCGGGCATTCAGGCGACAGAAGAAATGGCGACTATTTACGAACTCCAAGCCAAAGACAAGTCTATTTACGGATTAAATAAAACCATCGATACTACTACAAGCCGCTTGGAACGGAATAAGTTGCTGTTGTTTATTGTTGGGTTATTGGCGCTGTTGGCGATTTCGTGGGTGTTGCTCCTTTATTTTTTCCAAAGGCAAAAAAGACAAAAGCAGGAAAAAGAGAAAATTTTATTGCAGCAGCAATTGTTGAGGACCCAAATGGAACCGCATTTTATTTTCAATACTTTGTCGGCATTGCAAAGTTTTATCAGGTTTGACGAAAAGGAAAAATCGATAAAATATCTCAGTCAGTTTAGTAAATTGCTTCGAAGTTCTTTAGAATTAAGCCGCAAAAATGATGTTCCACTCGACCAAGAGCTCGAAGCAATAGAAAATTATCTGAGTTTGCAGCAAATGCGTTTTGAATATACGTTTGCCTACGAAATAATAATTCCCGATACAGATACTTCGGCATTGTTAATTCCACCAATGTTGATACAGCCTTTTGTTGAAAATGCCATTATTCACGGTATTGGCAATTTGTCTGACAAAGGATTTATAAAGTTGGAAATTGTTTTGAAGGGAAATCAATTGATGGTAAAAATTACAGATAACGGAAAAGGATTTCAAGGTAAATCGGATATAGCGGTAGATCATCAGTCTTTATCGGGAGCTATAGCCAGAGAACGTTTGGAGATTTTGGCCAGAGAAAATAAGATAAAAACCAATATAGAAATTGTTTCTAACGAGAACGGAACAATTGTTTTACTAACACTTCCTATAAAAAACCAGAAGTAGGTCGAAAGTTTTAAAGTCACAAAGTTGAAAGGCTCGGTATTAAAAAAACAAAAAACAAATATTCGATTAATTCAGATTTAAGAAGAATCTTCACGAATATTTAATTATTTCACGCGAATTTATATCGACTTACATTCGTTTTATTTTTTTTAAAAAATTTGTGTTCGGTTGAAGGTAAAATAAAAAACGAGAACAAATTTAACAATCAGTAATAAAAATAGAAATATGAAAAAGGAATACTTCACAGCATTAAGTGATCAAGAACTTTTACAGAAAATGAAAAAATTAAAGACCAATAAAATAGTTGACGCTACCATTATTGGCGTTACAATTGGAATTTCGATTTATAGCGTTGTACAAAAAGGGTTTGGATTTTTTACTTTCTTTCCTGT
Organism: Flavobacterium adiutor; assembly: GCF_048282555.1. NCBI lineage: Bacteria > Pseudomonadati > Bacteroidota > Flavobacteriia > Flavobacteriales > Flavobacteriaceae > Flavobacterium > Flavobacterium adiutor. The sequence continues at coordinate 3,140,774 of NZ_CP182487.1, read as the reverse complement.
AATAATCGGATACCTAATCATTAAAAATTCTAAAAATAATGAAATATTGTATTAAGAAATGCAAAAAGAATTAGAATCTCCAAATTAAAGTGATTTAAACTTTTTTAATTGGTTCCAAAATGATCTTTTTGCCTCATATTCCCTCTGTTTTTTATTCGTAGCACTGCTATGAAATGCAAAAAAAGCTAACATTTGAAACAAAAATCTCTATTTTTCGCTTCAATCAAAAAAGTTTAAAAGATTTACTCAAAAATGGTATAAACTCAAAAGAATCTTCACGAATATTTAATTATTTCAGACGAATTTATATCGGCTTACATCCACATTGACTTTTTTTAAAAAATTGTGTTCTGCGACCATTTTATTGGCGGGAATTTTTGAAAAACCCGCAATTAACAAACAAATCAAGTAAAATGAAGAAAATAATTTATCTTTTTATAATTGGACAACTATTAATAAGCTGTAATAATAATTCGCAGAAGAGAAGCAAATTAGGAATTAATTCAAACACAAAAAGAGATAATTCAAGAAGAATAAATTTACAAACTGCTCAAATAATTAGTAAAGATAGTTTGGGTATTTACTTCATAGGAAAAACAACACAAGAATTAAACAAGTATAATTTTCACGTATGTTTTGAGAGAATGATCGAAGAATATTCTGAAAATGAAAAATATGCAGTTTCAGCATATTCTTTAAAAGTGGGAAATTGCAGAAATGGAAAAAGTAAAATAACGATAGAGCACTTCATTAATTATTATGACGAAGTAAAAGCAAATTTTGTAATAAAAGATGAACTGATTGTCCTAAGTAGTTATCTTAAAAAAATGTTATTCAACAATTATTTTAAAATTAGAAAATAAAGAAGAAAGTCACTATTTAATTGAATACGAAGATAACTCAAAAGCAATTCTAACAAACATTCAGAAGCTTTGGAAAATAAATTTGAATGAAATGAAATTTATTGAAATCGAGAAACCCAAAAACTTCAAATGCAATAATCCGGATTTTGCAGACGGAATATAAAAAATGAAAACACACAAATTCATATTCATTAGAATTGCAATAGTATTGGTGGCTCTCCTAATAATTTACAATGGAGCCTATTATACTTTGCCGGAATATATACAACAAGATAGCTTTAGTTTTATTGCTGAAATTGATAGGGTTTTTGAATTAAGCTTGATTTTTTCAATTCTATTTTTACTATTTCTACTAGCAGAAATCTACCTGTTTAACAACCGGCAACAAACTAATTTGCGTAATGCAGCAATGTTTTTGAGTTTATTTATAACCATTTTGGTCATTGCTTTATTTTATGCTAATAGAATTTTTAAACCAATGAAAAGCTCAAGATAAATGAAAAAAACAATCATTATATCGCTTTTATTTATAGGCTACGCTTGTGAAAACAAAAGATCTAAAGCAACAGAAAATCAATCGTCTCAAAAAAATACTTCAGACCATGCATTTTATTCTGAAAGCATTAGGGATACAATTTTTTGCAATGATATTGGTGGTCGAGTTACTGGCTGGGAATTAGAAATTGATATTTCGAATAATAGAATGATCGCTAGGGGAGATGGATATCAAATGGGATTTTTGGATGAATTAAACTTTGAGCAGAGTAACGAATATGAAATTCATTTAAAATACAAAAGAAATATTTCTGGCTACAATTTGGGACACAAGATGGAGCCTGAATTTATATTAAAGAAGATCAATGAAAAAATCTACATTGATTCAGAGTGGATTAGTAATGATGTTACGAACAAAAAAACAAAGAAGGGTTATTTGATTGAAGGGATTTATTGATGTATTTTTGAGAATGTAATTGAAATTAGAGATGTCATAGATACTTTTCCCGAAATGAGATTTAAAACAACAAGCAAATGAAAAAACTATTCGCACTTTTAATCCTTGTTTCTGTCTTGCAATCTTGCGAGAATAAAACGAAAAAGCAAGAAAGTACAGAAATAAAAAAATCAGAACAGCAGAATATTACCGAAATCAATACAGATACAGTTCGAAATGTTGTGCAACCAGCAAAAAATAACAATTTGATATTTGATATTGAGGGGAATTACACTTTTAAAGATGAAGTTACAGATTGTAAAATCATTGTTTCGCTTTTTTATAAAAACGGTATTTTAAAATACCAAATGAAAACCAATACAAGGGAACTTTCGGGCAATGCAAAAATCGACTTAAACGAAAAAAAAGACGGTTATTATATCACGTTTAAAAATATAGAATGGAGTGAATATTTGGGTGAAATAGATACAGAAGGAGAAACATCTGATGAAGATCTGCCATTACCTCAAGATGTACAAGGTGTTTTGTATAAAAATGAGATAACGATCCAAAACTCTGGAAATGCAATGAATTACTATGTAAAACTCGGTGAATGTGATGTAAAATTTATTCAATTAATTAAATAATTTCGATAGCAAAAGAAAAAGCGAATTCTAATTTTAATACTATCGAGTGCAATTTTCATCAGTTGCAAACAAGAAACTAAACAGCTTAAAATAGAACTTGAAAATGAAAAATCAATTGAGTTGAAAAAGAAAATTTGCAAATAACAGACATTGATTCTTCATAATTTCCAAAATCATTAAAATACGAAGGATTCATAAAAAATGCCGTTCGTTGGAAAGATAAATTGGGTGATAATATTGTAATCGTTACATAAACAGGAAATTACAGGAGTAAAAAGTTTCAACATGAGTTTCATGATAGCGGAGATGCTGAATTATTTGCGTACCATTTTTTAGTAAAAAATAACTAGGTAATTCAAACCTGGAAAGTATTGATTACATCGATGATTGTCCGGTTGATATTGTGGCGTCATTTGTTAAAAATACCTTTAAAATTAACGATTTAGACCATAACGGAATTGCCGAAATTTGGTTAATGTACAAAATCGTATGCCATGGCGATGTAAGTCCTTGCGAAATGAAAATTATCATTTACGAGGAAAAACAAAAAATTGCCATGCGTGGCGAAAATAAAGTTCAAATAGGAATTGGCGATGACTGAGAAAAAACATTTCAATGCGGCAATTATAAACTGGATGCCACATTTGAAAAAGGACCAAAAGTTTTTAAAAACTTCGCATTAAACTTATGGGATAAAAACATAATTAACTGATTTTAATGATTTTAAATAATGTTAATGCAGGTATTTTGATTGATATTAATATTTTGACTGATATTGACATTGATTTTTTGATTCTATGACTTTTATATTTATAAAAAAAACTTTTATTACTACCTACAATTTTAACATTTATGATTTCGTGTAACGGACAAGAAAACAAAAAAGTAACTTCTATTGCAGATGAACCTTTACAATTAGAAAATTTCGACTTTAATACAAAACTTTCTTAACTTTTGCCGGAAAAAACAAAGAGTAAGGATTACAAGTGCTATTATGAACTAAAATCGGAAATGTTACAAGTGGATACAATTTCAGAAGGAAAGTTTATTGATAGCGAAAAACCGGTACGGATTGAATATCACCAACTAAGTTTTTCATATCAAGATATACTTGCAAAATTTGGAAATGAAGAATTTAATGCCGTAAACTTTGCCACGACAATCGATGGAAAAATAATGCTTGTTAATGCATTGATTGGAAAAACAGATTTAAAACAGACGAAAGCTTTTATTGAAAAACTTGACAAAAAATACGGAAAATCGACTAAAACCAAAGGAGAATTTTCGGATAAAAAATATGATATTTTCACCTGGCAATTAAAAGACCGAATAATGCGATATACTACAGTTCTTGACAACGAGGAAAATGTTTTAAAAATAGAAATAGACGAAGAAAATAAAAAAATAAGGAATGGCGGTAAAAATCCACATTATAAAGGATACCTTTTTATCATTAAAAAACAATATAAGAACCAAATTTTCGGAAAAATAAGTTCGGGAGACTTTGTGTTTTTTGAATAAAAACTTCCGATAAAAAGGCTTTTGACGTGGCGAAAGTGCAAAATTTGAGCTGTATTTTAACTGAAATGAAAATTATAAAATATTAAAAAGAAAATGAGTGTAAACGCTATAAAACATCTAAATCAAATAATAATAACTGTTTTTTTTATGGGCTTTTTGGTGAGCTGTAAAACGAATAAAATTCCGATTTCAAACAACAAAACATCAAAAGAAGTCGATATTTATGTTGCTGGTTACGAATATAATGACAGTAAATTTGAAAGCGGAATAGAAGAAATTGCCGATGAAGTGGGAATGAAACACGTTGCGAAATTGTGGAAAAACGGTAAAAACATCAATTTAGAAGAAAAAGAAAATTATTCTGATGCCAATTCGGTTTTTGTGCATAACAAGGATGTTTATGCCGGAGGCTCCATTATGTCTGGTGGAGAATATGTGGCCACGCTTTGGAAAAACGGAAAAATTCAAAAATTAACTGATGGCAAAAAAACGGCTCATATCAACTCGGTAATTATTCAGGACAATAGTATTTACCTTTTAGGAGAACATTTTGTTGATCCTAATTATGTCATAAAAGTTTGGAAAAATGGTATAGCTACAAATGTTACAGATGGAAAGAATTGGGTAGGCGGAAGATCATTTTTTGTTGATAAAGACGATGTTTACATCTGCGGATATGAAAATAATGGTACTAAAAGTGTTGCAAAAGTCTGGAAAAACGGAGTTGCTCAAAGTCTTACAAACGGTCTCAATAATGCTCATGCACTTTCGATATATGTAGAAAATGGCAATGTGTATGTGGTAGGATATGAAATCGAAAACGATAAATATTTTGTTAAATTATGGAAAAACGGAAAAGTTCAAAACCTTTCTGATGGCAGCAATACTTCGTTTCCGTCTGCTGTTTTTGTTCAAAAAGGGAATGTGTATGTGGTAGGAAATGAAAACATTAATGGAAAAAGCGTAGCAAAATTATGGATAAACGGGAAACCACAAAACATTACAGACGGTACAAATAGTGCCAATGCCGATGCTATTGTGGTACACAACGACACAATTTATATAGTAGGATATGAAGAAAATGACTTAGGTAGAGATGTAGCAAAATTATGGATAAACGGTGTGGCTAGAAATCTCACAGACGGCACAAAAAACGGATATGCGCAGTCGGTTTTTGTGGTTGAAAAGAAATAATACTATTTAGATTTATAAAATATTCTAATTGTTAGTTCGAGCGGAGTGACATTAGGTTAAAAATATTACCGTCAGTTCGAATGTTTTGTTTGAAAAAAGGGATAGTTTTTTTAACAAAATGTATCAAGAACCTTAGTGTTAAAAAGCTTCTCGATACAATTTTAATCATAAAGCTATCGCATTATTATTAAAAATCATTCGAAGTGACGAATGAAAATCTCTTAACGTAATGGTATTGCGCACGATGTAACAAAAAACAATTAACCAAAAAACAATGAAAAATAACCGAATATTATTTTTATCAATGATAACTTTTTTAAGTTTCATTTTGCAATCTTGTGAAAATAAAGCAAAAAATACAGCCGACATAAAAAAAACAAATCAATCGGATACAAAACAAACTAACGTAAAAATTATTAAGGCTAAAGAAGAAATTTTTAAAGATGTTTTTGAATTTGTAGCCTACAATGACGATTCTGATTATTCCTCTTTCCTTGCAAAGAGAGGTGATGAATTATATGGTTTTGTAAATGATAAAAATGAAGACAGAAGTTTATTAAGAGGCGATATTTGTGAAATTCAATGGAAAAAAGACACCATTTATATTGCAGGCGATGGAGAAACGCCAATGCTTGCGGATTGGTTGATTTCGGTTAAAAAAATTGAAGATGGCAATGTTTCTAAACTGAGAAAAGAATACAAAAAGGAATTTAAATATCATTGGAGTGAGCAGGAAAATTATTCGCAGGGTTTTTTAGATGAAATCTATTCAGTAACAGAATATTACATTGCCAACTCAAAAAACGAACTTTTGCAACTTCATATCAAAGATAGAGAGCAAATAAATTATTCAATAGAAAATCGAAAAAGAGAGAACAGAGATTTTACAGTTATGGGAATTGGTTATGAATTTGAAAATCGTTTTACTATTATTCAATGGCTGTATTATGATACCGAAAATCATAAGCTTTACCAATACGATTTGGGCAATGATAAACTTAATGAATTTGAATAAAAACTTCAGTCAACAACCATAATTATTAATTTAGGATGAATAAAATTTTAGCACTATTTGCCATTTTACTGCTTCTGATTTCTTGTCAAAACAGAAAAGAACAAGAGGAGAATAATTTAAAAAGACTTCAAAAGCAAGCTCAGGAATTAATGAAAAATCAAATTGATTTTTTTATGAATGCAACACCAAAGTATTTTTCTGCGGAAACCTTAAGTGGTAAGCGGTTTAATTCGCAGGATTTTAAAAACAAAAATTTGGTGGTATTTATTTATGACAAGTCCTACTTAAAAAAGAGTGATACTTATGATATGACTAAAGAATTAAATGAAATTTATAATGCATATAAAGACAAAATTGAGTTTATTGGTATAATTGAAGGCTATGTTGAAAACCAAAATGAATTGGATGAATATTTGAAAAAATCTAAAATTTTATTTGAGCAAATTGACAATACAATATCGCAAGACAAACCTGAAATCTTAAATTATAATATGTATTGTAGTCCGGCTAAAATTCTTATTGACCCAAGTGGAAAAGTAATTCATTCTTCTTGTGGTGGCGGAAACAGTTATGAATTGATACAAAAATTAGAGAGTATAAAAAACTCCCGTTAATAAAGGTTTTTGTGAAATCAAAAAACACTTAAATCGCTGATATTTAAAATTTTGTTGATCCTGAAAGGTTTTAAAAACCTTGTAGGTCTGGTTTTTAAACTACCTTGACACCTACAAGGTCAAAAAAAAGACCTTGCAGGATTTGAAACAGAAACAGACTTGTTTTTTTATTTTTATCATTTGATGTTATGCTAACCAAAATCACGATGAAATATTCAATTCTTTTATTCAGTTTTGTTTTTTGCCTGTTTTCTTTCAAAGATTTTGAGATACAATGGGTCGAAAATCTGGCTGGCGATTTTTCTTTTTCACGAAAACAGAGTTTAAAATGTGAAGCCTGGTGTTACGAATACGCAGGTGCGACCGAAATGATAGCAAAACGATTGAGTAAAGACAAAATTGAATGTTATACGCTGGGAAATACGGCTACCCATTGTACGTTACATTTTTATATTATCAATAATCTGATCAGCAATCCAAGAATTGAATTGAATAGCAGTGCTGACGGAAAACATACCTATCTGTGTAATGAAGGCACTATAAAAATGGACAAAAAAGCCATGCAAAAAGGAATTTTAAAAGCAGCATTTGATATGAAGTTTGACCATCCCGAAAATCCAGATAAAGTAATGTTTTGGAAGGGGAAAATTTATATCAAAATTTAAAAAGCACCAATCAGAAAATGAAAAATATTTTAGTTCTGTTTTTTCTTTTAATTGGACTTTATAATTCAGCTACTGCCCAAGGAAAAACGCAATTGGATATATGGGCAGGCAAATATTTTGTGTTGATAAAAGATAACGACAGTTTAAAAATTATCGACACGTTAACTATTGAAAAAATAGCCGATGTTAATCCTAAAGATCTTACCGATAAATATAAATCGGATTTGGCTCGTTGGACAATTACTTCTAACCGGGATAAAAATAAAGATAAGAATGTTGTTAGGAGATTTCTATTCGACCCAAATGACAATCGAGATGAATATAAAGAATTTGGTTGGACTGATTTGCACAGATCTGGAAAAATGAATTGTATTGATTGCGGACATTTTTTTATATGTCAAACACTTGCAAATAGTGATGTTAAATTTGGGCAAAACGAAAATTATTTAACCAATACCGGGATTTTTGGAATTTGGTTGCATTATGGAGTAGTGGAGCTCCAGAAAATAAAGAATGAAAAATGATACCAATCAAATAAAGAAAAAACAAATGAAAAAACTATTGTTACTACTTCCGGTTTTGCCTTTTATGATTTCGTGCAGCGAACAAGAAAAAATAGATTTACTAAAATTAAAACTAAACGAACCCATAGAAACTGTCATAAGCTTCAATGACAGTTTGCTTGCTGGCGTTGAAACGGTTGAGTATCCATTTTGTTTATTAATCGAGGTAAAAAATTCTGAGAAATATAGTTTTGAAGGAATTGATTTGAAAGGGCAAAAAATCATTTTTCAAATAAACTCCGAAAAACTCAAAACTGATAGCATTTCGAGATTTGGAGGTGCTCATATTGATTTAAAATCAATCAAAAATGAAAAGGAATTGAAGAGCATTTTACAAAATTATAATGCCGAAAATAAAATTTACGGAGTAAGAATAGAAATGAAAACCCCAAGCTTAAAATCGGAGATTTTAAAGAAAATAGAGTTGAAATTTGGTAAGGGGACAAAAAATCCAAATACAGATAAGGGTTTATATTGGAACGTAAAAAAGGAAAATAAATATATTTTCTTCGCGCCTGATTATGAAAGACTTATTATTTTAAACAATACCAATTTATCCAAAACTTGTTATTGGGACACTTTTAATGGACGCATTGATTTTGGAGGTTGTGATAATGAAAAATACATACAAGAATTGATGAAAAACAGTACCAAAGCACAAGATACTAAAAACAAACCCATTATAAAAATTGATAAAAATTGGAATGTAAATAATCTAATTGTTGGAAAATCAACAGAAGACGATTTTGTAAAATCCAAAACAAACAAAAATTTTGAACGAATGGAAGAAATTGATGGAAGTACCGGAACTATAAATAAAATTATGTATCAAAATGAATATCACGATTTTAATTTTTATTTATCCGCCAGTAAAATGAATCCTGAAAATAGAAAAGAAAATGTAATTATAGGATATGCCATAAATGACTTTAGAAAAGTTGAAATTTCATTTGAAAATGGTTTGAAAGCAGGTATGAAATTCGAAGATGCCGTCAAATTATTCGACAAGAAATCAATAATTGATTATGAAGATTTAAAATTCGCAAACTATATTGAAATAAAAAACGGACATTACATAACGACCTTGAATTTTGATGAGAAAATGTTGTTTTCAGGGATGTTTGTAAAATAGTATAATTAACTATCGAAGTTGTTTCTATTAGTAAGTGGGACACGATTGTTTTACCTAGAGTTTATGTGAAAACCCAGAATTATTGATACAGATTTAAAAAGGATCTCTGCGAATATCTGGTTTTCTAGTGCGAATCTATATCTGCTTAAATTTTCATCTTTTTTTTATTAAAATTTGTATGCTGAAGATTTAATTTTTAAAACAATGTTTAATAAAAACATCACCCTTTAGCTTAGAGTTGACTTTAATTTTGGAAGGAATAGACAAAAAGCTGTCATTATTTTTCAGCAAGTGACGGATTAGATTAATTATATGTTCTTAAATCCTTTAAGCAAAATAGCCAGTAAAAAGAAGTCCATAGCGAGAAAGTAATGGGATTTGTCAGAACAAAAAAAATGCCTGGATATGTGGGGATATCCAGTATGTATTTTTTTGGAAGATAGTCGTTCGACTTATGTTATTGTAAAACCTCTTGCAGAAGGACTTATAAATGGGTAAAGAGTTATGATAGCGAAATGATTCAGGCAAGGGTAGATATTTATAAACTTCGTGGATAAATTTAAAGATGGAAAGTGATTTTGAAAAACAGATGTAGAAGAGTACATCGTTTACAAAAGCGGAAAACTAAAAAAAAATGTTTTGAAAATTAATTTGTATTTAATCTGTATTGTATCATGCTTATTATTGCTTTCGGCATGTTCTAAAAAATTACTGACCTATAATCCCGAACCAGATACTGAACTTTTTGAGATTGACAATAAAGAAGAGGTTACCCTGGTTTTCTTCAGTTCTCAAAAGGCTAATGAATCGGGCAAGCATTTAGGCTTATATAAACGATTTAATGAAGCTTTTGATACAATTAAAGAAGTGCATGTACTTCGTATTAATGAGGATTTTGTTCTTGAGTTTAAGAATTATGGTTATTTCTATTTTGCCAACAATGGTATTAAACTCCAGTCGGGAATGATATTATCCAATGGTGTTGACAAACCGATTATCGAAAGTAATCCAGATAGGTATATCAAAGCCTACGAGTCTTATTTTAAAGTTCCTTTTAATGATAAAGTCTATTATTCGACAATGCGAAAGACCGAGGTAGCAGAACGTCAGAAAGAATCTCAAAAAATACTAGAAGCAAGATTTAAAATCGATCAAGACTATGCCGATCATTTGATAAAGAATTCGAATATTTCCTATTATCCGAGAAAATCGGCCTCTTTAAGCTGTACAAACGGAAAAGTAATCTCTACGGTTTTTGATGATACTACCAAAACTAAAAAAAGTATTATGCAGGAGGAAAGCTTCTATGACCCAAGAGGATTGATAAAAAAATATTCCACTTTTATAAACGAAGCATTATTCTCAGAAGATGAATATTTTAGAAACTCAATGGGTCTGATTGATAGCATAGTGCGGACAGATAAAAAAGGACTCAAAAACAAAAGCATTTTTAAATATGCCAAAAATCATTTTACTATCATTTCTGTAGATGAAAAAAATATAATGGTTTCGAAAGTGTATCATTTAAACGACAAATTTCAGTGCATAAAGATAGAAACGTTAAACGGAAGCGGAGATGTACTTTTAACTTCGGTTTTAAAATACGATGATTTAGGACGAATGATAGAAGAAACTTCTGAAAATCAAACGATTTTATATGAATATAAAAATCAAAAAGAAGACTTTTATTCGACAATGAAAATCTATAATACAGCAGACCATAAACTGTTTGGTGAAAATATAAGATACGAAGAAGGAAACAGGATCATTTTTATATCAAAAAATAAAAATAAAGTTTTGTCAAAAATAATTTCATTGAATAATTCTAACGGATGTACCAAGATGGTTTACAATTATGATTCGGACAATAAATTGATAAACGTTTTTGAATATTGTTATAAAAATTAATAAAAAATGAATGAAAGCAAGTGAAAAACTAAAATTATTGAAAGTAACTAAAATCATCTTACTAATATGTTATATTTCAGTTCTTCTGTTCTATTTAGGGCTTGTTTTACCGGAATATTTAGCCTGTGTAAATTGTAATTATGAAAGAGCTATGGGAGTTGATATTTGGGACAATGAAATTCAGTGCTTTGGAGAAAGTAAGGAGTTTGGTAAGTTCTTCTTTCAATGTTCGTCAATGATGTTAGTTGGATTCACCTTTGTTCTTGTAATTTGCTATTGTCTTATTTATCATTTAGAAAAGTTACTAAAATGAAGAACTTATTATTTATACTGCTTGGATTCTGGGGCTTTCAAACAACAGCTCAAACACTAAAAGATTGTTCAGACTGTTCGACTAAAATAATTACACAAAAACAAATCAATGGTTTGTGCATCGAGGAAATCCGACTTTTAAGAAATGAAATATTTGCAAGAAAAGGATATCAATTTGAAAATGGCAGATTTCAGGATTACTTTGTTGGGAAGGCATGGTACAAATCAAAGAATGACAACAAAAGTATTGTGTATAACGAAACCGAAAAACAAAATATAAAATTTTTTCAAGACATAACAAAATCACTCATAGCACAACAAGCTGAATTAACCAATCAGCTTAAGGTTTTTAAAAACCTTATTTTAACGGGCGATAAAGACGAACTTAAATCTAAATTCAATTTTTTTTACGAAGATCAGACTGGAGATGATGAACCCAAATCACTTAAAGAGGTTTTAAATAAAATCAATCTTGATGATATAAACTACTATAAAAATAAAGGACTCAATAGTACCACGACAGATAATGGTTTTGTGAAAATTGTTTATGAGATTTCAATAAATGAAGAAAAAATAAATGTCTATTACAACTACATGGCTCATTCTAAAATTATTGAAAATTTTGACGAATTTACAGACTATCATTCAGAAAATGAATTTATGTATAATTGGCAATTTGAATTTAAAAACAGCAAACTGAAATTTATCAGATTGGCAATCGCAGGATAAAAAATAGCTACAGGAAGGATGTTATAGCTACCAAACGTTGAATAAATGATATGAATATTTTTATGAAAATTAATTCTTTGGAATCTGGACAATCAACCAGAACAAGAAGCCTGCAATTGCGGCGTTTTTTAAACTATTTAACCAATTATAGCGTAATAATGCTGTTATTTTTATTGATAAGCTGCTCAGAGATTAATACCACAAATACAACAACTATCTATAAATATTGGTCAGGAACAGATCCAGTGTCGGATATTGAACTTTTGCAAGGACAATATTGGCAATCAGCCCATTGGACAGGTGAGTATGTTATGTACCTTAAATTCAAATCAACAGGGCAGTGGTGGGATACGTTTTTAAAGAAAGAACATTTATTGATAGACAAAACCAATTGGACTTTGCCTGCAGATGCGCCAAGTTGGTTTATACCTCCAAAAAATGTTATTAGATTTGGTAATGTCGATGTTGATGGTTTTGATCAAGGTTCAAGGTATTTTCGCGACCCACTTACACAAGTTTGCTATATATATGAAATCCAATTATGAATTATACCAATTATGAGGTTTATATTTTTCCTGCTTCTTGCTTTGGCCTCCTTGACAGGTATGGGACAAGAGAAGATCCAAAAAGAAATAAATTACATCCGCAGTTTCCGGAAAGAGCCCAATAGGATTATTGTCGAGCTGGGTGTAACTCCCAGAGTATGTTTTATACCAGTAAAAAATAACCCCAACTATATCAAATACAATGCATTATTGCAGCCATATGGCAAAAAAGAAAATTTATTCGAGATAGGAATTGAAGTGCTTACCGGTACTATAAAATCACTCCGGGTTTTAAATAAAAGCGAGGCATTAGAATACGGATATCTTAAACCATATTTTCCCGCCGCTGTTGCTGCTGTTTCAGCCAGTGAATTGCCTGAAAAATTTTATGATACGGCGCTTGAATTTTATAACCAACAGCAATACCAGGATGCAATTTTAACAATTGATAAAGCGATAGTAATAAATACTCAAAACCCGGAATATCATCAGCTAAAAGCATTGTGCCTGGCTCATTTAATGCAGTATAAGGAATCTGTCAATGAAGCAAAATATGCACTTGAAATGGATAGGGCCAATCCGGAATTGTATGATTTGATCGCAAATAATTATTATTTTTTAAGAGACAACGAAAATGCGATTAAAAACTATGAAAAAGCTATTGAATATGACATAAATAACACAAGCAGGGTTTACCACAATTACATAAAATGTCTAATTGATACCCCTAGTCCGCAGAGGGCTATAGAAGTTTATATACTGTACAGATACCGTTTAGACAGCCCAAATAACTATGGAGATAATTCGGGCGATTTTGCCGATGATTTAGAGTTTTATGCCGGTCAGGCCTATCAGCAGATAGAAGATTGGAAAACGGCTCTTGAAATTTACGATAGGCTAATTGTAATGTACCCTGACGTTTATGGTTATCGTGCACAAAGAGGAAGACTTTATCAGCAGAAAAAAGATTTTACGGCAGCCATTAAAGATTTTGAGACAGCCCTAAAAATAGATGAAAACCAGACAATTTTATGGACAAATCTCGCACTAATATATCAGGAACTTCATGAGTATAAAAAATCAGAAGATGCTTATAATGAATATTTAAGTAAAAACCCTGATGATGCTGTAGAAATGAGTAATTACGGATATCTTTTATTGGATGAAGAACGTTACAAAGAGGCGCAGGCCAAATTTGAAGCTTCTTTTAAAATGAATGAAAAAAGCTTAGACACTCATATAGGAAGGATACTTACAGCTTATTTGCTTGGCAATACCAAAGAAAAGAAGCGGTTTATTGCTAATGCAAAATCTCAATTTCCTGAAATTGAGATTAACACAGCAACCTTAAACACACTCATAAAGACAGGAAATTATTACTATTCGGAAAAGACAATAACTATTTGGGAAGATGCAATTGATTAGGATTTCTACATACTTATGTATGCTTTTGGCTTTTTCTGCCTGTTTTGCAGGGCCATTTTCTGTTTGGGAAGATGTCACTCCTTACGGACACAAACTTTACCATGATGGAGGAAGCGGTAAATTAGTAGAGCTAACTATGGATGATTCAAGTGTTTGGTTTAGACAGTTTTATTTTTATAAAAACCACATAATTGCCAAAGAAAGGGGAACTTTTTATATTATTAACGAAAAAGCAAATACGATAGACGAATTTCATAATGAGAAGGTTTTTAAAAAGGCATTGGAAGAAAAAAAACTAGATCCCATTTTCATAACCAGATGGTATGATGACAACTATGGTATTGATAAATTTTGGGTTCCATTATCAATGTTTTTGTTTCCTTTCCCTTCCATGATGCCCATTATTTGGCTAATTTGTTTAATAAGTTTATTTCGTAAATCAAATAAAATGCTTTTTTTGAGGAAAGCAATTAGTATAGGCTATCCAATAATTGTGATTCTTGTATGGATTATTTGCAATGTCCCTCAAAGTTTTTAACACATAAGCCCTGTTTGTCACCATAAGTAATTTATAATTTTATGAATTTAAAGTATTTCATTTTGATAATAGTATTTTTATGTTCATGTGTAAAGCAAAACGAACAGACTAAAACGTCCCGGAATGCAACTCCGCTGGACAGCACTAATAATCCATCCGTTTTAAAGACAGACGAAAAAGCAAATAATAAAGCGACCGAGAGAGATTCTATTGATTGGGAAAAACATCAAGATTCACTTCGAAAGAAAATTCTAAAAGGAAAGAAAAGTAAAATATTGAAAGAAAGCTTTCTTCAGGAAATGTATATAAGGAACGTGGCGACAATTTTCAATGACAGTGTTGCCGTGAATATACCGTTTAATGTACACGGACCTGATTGCGGAGCACCGGACTGTTATTCTACTGATATTAGTTTTAGATTGAAACTTGATGACAAATTAATATTTCCAGAGAACATCCAATTTATTTAGCACGAACATGGCTGTGTTGACAAAGAACAAAAAATTTCAGGAGATTTTAAATTAATAGAAGAAACTACGAATCATGTAATTTACTATTCAGCCAACTACAAAAGCACAATGGTTTTATTCAGCTCAAATAAAGAAAGTGGGACAACTGCATTTTATTTTACTGGACTTGGAGAGAACAGAATCAGCGGAAAAAATGTGTATAATATCACCAAGGAATATAATCACCAGGACAAGAATTCAATTTACCCATTTAGAAGTTTGATATTAACTACAAATGAGTATGAAAATTTTATACACTAAGGACTTAACAGAAAGAAAAACGACTAAAAAATGAATATATCATTTATGAAAAACATTTTACTTTTTATACTTTTATCATCTGTGGTCAGATGCAATGCTCAGGAAAATCCGAAACCATTGGTTGTTTCAGAAGCGTATTCTCCTTCAAAAAAAGAAAAACTTTCGACAACTGCTTACGAAGTTTTCAGAACCAATAAATTTTTAAATTTTAAGGATAAAGATACACTTATTGAAAAAATTGATGGTGTTGTTTACAAAAAAAGCGATTTGAATAATTTTTTCTCTTATAAAAAAAAATGGGAAAAAATTCAGAAAGAAGATACGACTTCATACACAAAAAAAGAGCGTGCAAAATATATGTATAAAGACAATACCATGATTGAAACCAATTTCGAATTTGAAAGTTATGAGGTTCGGAAAGAAATAAAAACAGTTTACGACCCGAAATGTTTTGTGTTACTGTATGAAAAAAAATATTTTGTGGGCGAAAATTATAATCGCACCGAAAGCATTATCAACGAATATGATAACCAAAACAGAGTCATCAAAATCATAAAACGTACTGAATACAGCAATAAAGAAAATAATGAAGAGGCAATAATTAAAGTAAAATACCAAGAAGGAATTGCAACCATTACGAGCGAAAATGGAACGATTGTGTGCGAATTAATTAAAGATAAAAATTCTGTTGGTTTTATTTCTAAGTTAAGTGCAAATGATACTGCTGACTATTTCCGATATGCGATGGCACAGCAGCAAATCGAAACGGCAAAAGAATATTGCACCGAAAAAATGATAAAAAAGATAGAAAGCAATTTGACTTTCTATCAAAACATTATTAACATAAAAACTCTGGGCGGCAGGAGGAGTTTTGGAGAAAAAGCAACTATTAATGAAGACTGGGAAATCACATTTAAAGATAAAAAAACGGAAAGGTGCAATGCAGTTTTTGCTTTGATAAAACAAAAAAACGGCTGGAAAATTGATGATTTTGAAATTAACAGATAGTAATGAAAAAAAAGATACTTCTTTTTATTTTTTTACAACTTGCTTTGTTGGGTTGTAAAAGTAATAATGACGAAAGTTTTTCAAACGATAGTTTAAAAAATCCTGTTGTCCAGAATCAAGGTAATACTTCAAACAAAGAATCGTTTACCATTGACTGCGGCTCAGGATGTGCGATGACTTATGACGAAATTTCAAGAAAAATCAACACAAATTCAGTCGAAATAAAATACAAGGTCATTCAATACATTAGCGAAAAAATCGAAGACGAATATTTTGAGACCTACCTTTTTGAAAGTAACGAAAGCAGAAATCTGAGCAGCATCCATTTGAATAAGAACCAGGAAAATATCTTAAATGATAACAACTCCTTATTGAGAGAAAAGCTTTTAGAAATCGGACTTAAAATGTATCCCAAAAATGTTGCGAAACAAACAAATTCAGAAGAAATAGCGTTCGTAGCTGATGATGAGCCTTATCAATTAATGAATGTTCCATTTGATTTAAAAGAGTACATAAATAATTTGCCCAATACAATTGAAAACAGTTATCATCCTACGGCTGCAACCGAAGAATATTTAGTTTCAATTGGGTACGAAGGAGAAAAATACAAATGTTTTTTTGTTAAAAATGATATTCGTTCAACCAAATTAATTGTTTCCGTGTCAAGAGGAGATTCAGAATGTTTTCTGTTGCTTGCAGCGAACCAAAACGGGTTTTTGTCTTATGAAGAAATTGGGAGCATAGGAGGTGAGGAAACGAAATATTTTAAAGTTGATAAAAATTACAACATTGTTTCGTATTAATAAAAAGAGGGGTAAAGCTATTTTTTTTGAAAAAAAACAATAACAAATGAAAAAACTAACCCAAAAGTCATCATTTAATACAATAGTGATGGCAGCATTTTTATCATTAGTCAGTTTTAAAAGTGTAAGACAAACTGAAAATATATTTGCAGATAATAGCGATTCCGAAATTTCGGGTGTTTATGTTTTGACCTCTTGCGAAAATTCGATATTTAAAATTAAAATAGAAAAGAAAGCGGGAGCTTATTTTTTTTTTAATTTTTGATAGGAATAAGATAATATCAAAAGGCAAACTTAAAAAGCAAAAAAGCGATGCGGTTCTATATCTCACTTTTGGAAAATTGGGAGGAATCTGTGATGCAGATAAAATCCAAATCCAGAATTATGGAAACTCGATGAATGAATATGAACATTTTACACAATGCGATGAAAAATATTTATCGTTTATAAAATCAGAATAATGAATTTTTTGCATCCAAACACAAACTAATCAATGAAAACCAATCCCTTTATTACGGTTTTTCTATTGTTTTGCATAGAAGTACTGCTCTACATTTATATAGAATACACCAATTTGATAGTGCCATCGTCTGAATACGCAGGTTTGGTGATGCCCATAGTTTTCTTTACAGTGCCTGTAATTTCACTTTTGATTTTGGTTTTTGTGAAAGAGATGGCGTATAAAAAGGAATTCCGATATTTTTCGATATTTCTTCTCGTTGTTTCCATTATCCTATTTGCGGCATTGTCTTTTTTAATGGCCTTAGGAGGAGCATATCAACACTAAAAGAGTATGAAAAAAACAACATTAGGTTATATCAACATTTTCTTAGCTGTAATTTTAGGGTTATTAATTATCCTCAATTTTGCTATAAGATTTAAAAATAAAGAACACGATAAGCTGTTTTGGAAAGCTAAAATTCATAGTATAGCAGAAGATTCTTCGTCAGAAAATTCAAATTGCATCAAAATTGTAGAAGCCATTTTTTATAATAATTTCAGCGATTCTGAAATCGGTATTGATTATGATTCAAAAGAATTAACAAGTGCCAAAAGCGAAAATTCTGTTGATTTTAAAATATGGGAGAAAGAACTTTTGCCTGATTCTTTAAACTTGAAATATTTCTCCATCGACGAGCGTAAATTTTATCGGCTTGCCACCGCGCTTCCCTATGAGAAAATGAAAGATTGGATTGAAGGAAAAAGTGATACTGATGTTCCCATTTTAATTTTAGAAATACAGCCGAAAGGAAAAATTCTTCTGAAAATAATTAAAAATGAAGAAGAAAATGACAAGATCCAACCTGTAGAAACATTTACAGCCAAAGAAACGACAGGAAATTTGGGTATGCTGGTTTATAAAAAATCTTTAGCAGGAAAATATAATGGGTATGAAAGTATTGAAAATATTACTGATTTTTCAGACTTGCTTCAAAATCAACATAAATGGTTTTTGAAGATTGAAATGGAAGAACAAGATGTATTGACAAGCGTTTATGCCTATTCTTTTAAAGATGAAAAAATAGAAACCGCAGCCGAAAATGATACAGCAGTATTTCGAAATATTCCAAGTGCATTTTACATTTATTGGAAAAATAAAAATAAAAAAGAATATAATATCCAGTATGCATTGAGTCCGATTCAAGTTTTAAATGCTTTCCGGAAACTAAATGAAACCGATGTATCAGAAGCGATAACCTTGAGATTCAAAGTATATAAAAATGCCTATTCTCAATGCGAAATTTCTAAGAACGGTATTGTCATTCCTTTAAAAGATTTATATCCTGAGAAACCATAAAACTGATGAAACAAATATCCCTAAATATGATAATCCGGGTTTTAAGAAAAGCGCTATTTATTGCGTTGGTATTTTTTGCAAGTACTTTTATGGAGATTTACTGGTCAATGGGTAAATTTTCAGAAAGAATGTCAAGCGGATGCGTAGATTGCTCTTTTATTGAAGATGTTTATTTAATATCGCTGCTGACAAGTCCTTTCTTAACAATAGCATTTCTGCTGCTTTCACTAATCAAAAATATATATTTAAAAAGCACAATCGGGCTGATACTCTTGCTCTCGATCTGGGGGTTCTGGAATTACAGCATTTTTGTTGATCGTGAATCGTCATGGAGTACCTATACTTTTGAGGAAGAGTTTCTCTCCACTTTCTCTCTTTCTATCTTGCCTGTTTTAGCTCTGTCTATTGCTGCAATATTCTCGATTAATTATATTTCAAGAATAACCAAAACATGACAATGGAAGCATATCTCTAAAAAAAACTTGTATAAATTCCATCTTAAGAAACTAAAAACAGAATTAAAAATGAAAATAGCACATCTTGTATCTGTAATCTTACTGTTACTGCTTTTTGCCTGCAATAAGAAGAAAAATCCTAAAACTCCTCCATCGGGTTTAGTCGAAAACAATCAGGCTAAAACCGATTCAATACAAAAAGAAGAAGAACAAACTTCCAAAAAAGAAAGCATCAATTTGTTTACTTTAACGCCAAAAGACAGCAGTGATGTTGCTTTTGTTTCTCTTTCGGATATTTATCCTGTTAATGATGAAAAAGACACAGTTGTTTTACCTAACATAGAAAAACTAGGAAAATACGATGCACAGTATTTTACATTTGATAAAAACTACAGAAAAAGATTTTTATCTAAAACCCACATATCCGAAACCGATTCTGTTTTTATATTCGATTACGCCAAGAACAAAATGGCTTCTTTTGCTGTAAAAAACCTAAAAACCGCTGCTATGTTAGACCTATATTCTTCAGAGGAAGATTGGCCTTATCGCCACTTTGATTTCATGATTGGATTTGAAATCAGCAAGAAACATTTAAACGGTTTCAGTGATTATTTTAGAGATGCATTAGTATATATTGGTAAAGAAAATCCATTCTCGAAAGAAGGTTTAAAACCTATTGTATGGAAAAAAATTCCGGGTAACGAATATCCATCAAAACCAATGAAAAATGAAGATCGTGCTTTGTTAAAAAACACATTAACAGGCAATACCTACTTTTTTAAAACAGAAAACTACCACTATTTTTTGCAAGAATATTTAGAAAATCACAAAGAAATTTATGGAAGACGCCTTTTAGTGACCGATTCTAAAACCAAAGAAATTATAATTGAAAAGATTTACTGCCAAAGCGAAGGCACTTCTCCCGCTCCTTTGAATTATGAAGATGGATATCACACTATTAATCAATGGACAGGAAGGCTCTTTAAAAATAAACCAATTGTTGTTTTTGGTTTTGAATATATTTCTTTCGGATGTGCGACAATTTCAGTTATTGATAAATCAAATGAAGAAATTTTTCTTCAATGTGACAATCGTCATTAACATGGATATTGGGATGTTCGATAGAATGGAGGAGATGAATAGAGAGGTTTCTATTCTTTACTTCAAACAAAAAAGCAAAATTCAAATGACAAACAGAGTTTCAGAGGAAATCCTTATTATGAAAAATGAGTATGAATTTAAATGAAAAAACAATTACCAAGCTAGTCGGTATTTTTATAATTATGCTCGGTTTATCAATAATGTCTTTTTATGGCAAAAGCGGATATAAATCATTTGGTTTATATGTAATTCCTATTGTTTTTATTATCGTTTCAGTATCAATTATTTTTAAAGAAAATATTTCGTCATGGGTTGATGGCAAAAAAAGGATAAAATCGGAGAGATGGATGAGCAAACATTAACGTTTAGTCTTTTTTATTCTACCACTTTCAATTTTTTCAATAAGTTGGCAATCTATTGATGCTATTATCTATTATAATTACACCATAGGCAGTGATTTTACAGAACATTATGAAGGTTATAAGCTTGTATTTGAATGCAGTTCCTATTTATACAAAAAACAATGGTGGTTAAATAAACTATTTCCAAAAGACTCTCAAAGTAAAATAATTGATGTTAATAGTGAAACAAAATGCTTTTGGGAAATACCGAAAATGGCAGAGAAATATTTGAGCACAAAAGTGGATATTAATTTTAAAGACCTGATGAGAGGCAGATTAATTTCAAGTAAAACTTATAAAAGCAAAAATAAAATTGTGACTATTAAAAAATGGAAACCAAGTAATGATCTAGAGGAACAGATTGTTTTTGACAAATTCAATATAAGTGTAGAGAAGAGTAAGAAAAACTATTGCTAAGAAGGACTCTGCGTCGGACGTATTAATCTGCAAAGTCAAAAAAAAAACGAATATGAAGAAACCAATATTTGCAATTTTGATATTTATAATGCTCGTAACAAAAACTTATGCAGGCTGGTACGAATGTTTTAGCTATAAGGGTAATATTGATAAATATCCCATTTCGCTTTCTCTTCAAATTAAAGAAGGCTATTTTGGCGAAAAAAGCAAAGAGAATTTCAATCTTATTGGCGTTTATAAATACGACAAACACAATAACCCGATAAGGCTCGAAGGCCTACTTGATTTTAAAAAGAATAAAGTCTTATTGTATGAAATCAATAACGGAAAATACACCGCCACATTTGAGTTTGAATTCTCTAAAGATAAATGCGTTGGCGTTTGGACGAATCTTTCGACAAATCAGCGTTTGCCATTGCAATTAACCAATACTTCAATCTTAATTGATCAAATAGAAGAAAATGAATTTAACAATATCGAAATTTTGCAAACGGATTCCTTGGCAGAATTCTATTTTATCGGGGTATATTCAAAAAAAATGAATCAAGACAAAGCCCAAATGGACAGACTAAAAATTATCCATAAAAAAGATAATGTAGTTTTTCAAATAATCGATTTTTCAAAAATCGAAACCTCGACTGGTAACATAATAACTATAATTTTTGATAATGTTGAAGTTGCCGATAATAAGGATAAAGAGTTTATTGTCTGGAATGATATTGGAAGAATGGGAGGTTATTTGACCCTTAAATTCGATATAAAAACGAATAAATTCAAACTAGATCCGAAGCCAATAATTGATGGAGCCAATTAATACATCTAATAGTAATTTTACAGAATAAACGATAAAATAAGACTTAAACTTTTAATTTATTTAATATGACAAAAAGAATTGCAATCATACTATTATTGATTTTTATGTCTTTTGTAATATTTTTTGTAACCAACAAACTATCAATAATGTATTATAAAATGCGCTACGATACGACTTACAAAAGTTACCAAGAAGGCATTGCTGCCAAAAATTATATTCTTGTTCCGGTTTCAAAAGTTATTCCGCAAGATTTAGTATCCGGAAATATAAATTTTGATACCCTAGATCATAAATTCATTATACCGTTAAAACATCAATATTATGATGAACAAAAGGATGAAGTTACAATAAGCAATTGCACTTACATATTTGATAAGAGCGGAACTTTGCTTTCAAAAACAGAAACTGCAGAAGAAATTGAACAACAAAAACAATTTGAGCATTGCATAAAATTAGAAGAAATTCTTCTCTACATTAATAAAATGGCTGATGTGCAATATTTTTCAAAAGAGAGATATTGCTACAACTGGAATCCTTTTAGAGGATATGGCAGCCCCACCGGTTCCGGCAGAAATATGACTTGGGAAGGAACTGCATATATTGAGTTGAAAATGAAAAATGAAAAATTAAAGCTTAAAATAGAAGAGGTATTCGCTCAAAATTTTTTTTCGAATAAATATGAAAAAAGTGATTATGAACTGGATATGAGTGTTTACCTGGTGCCTGTAAAATTTCAAAAAATAACAGACGTAGCTTTTTTTGTAAGGCATAAAAATTATGGTCCAAATGAATTGTACATTATTAAATCAAAGTAAAGATTTGGCAAATTTGATCTAAAGAAAAAAATCATAAATAAACGTTATAAAACCCAACGTGACCAACCTAAGTAAAACTCCAGATTTCTCTTAAGCTTTACTTCGCGGCAAAACATTATCGCAGCTTTTTCTCAAATAAAAAAGACCAAAGACAGTGGCTGGAATTATGGAAGAAGTGTGTTTTTAGCACGGGTGGAATACTGACAGGTACAAATTCTTTTACTCATGCCAATAACAATACGATGGAAAATCATCTGAAAAATTTAGAAAAATTGCAAACAATTGAAATGGGTTGCGGTGTAGATTATGGCAGTTTTTATGTTAATTATACTGGCGCAGAAGATACAAGCAGTACAGATTTTGATAAAAGAATAAATGATTCCTATTTGACCAGAGAATTTGATAGTATTACATTTAGTCAAAAAGAAAATTCATTTTTTAATTTTTTCTCTATGAAGAAATTCAGCTTTAATAATCCTTATAGAAGTAATTGTTTTTTCTAATTTTTCATTCGGAATCTTTGCTTTAAACTGACAATTGTCATTTCCTTTTCCGATTCTTTTTCGTAATATTACTATTGTAAAATTTCATGAATGAGAAAGATAAAATACAAACAGGGACGAAAGCTGCAACCTATTGTTTTAGAGTATACTGGCACTCACAAAGATCATGAAACAGAGATGCAACTTTTTGTATATGACGATTCAGATATTATTGAATATGAAAAGTTTACTGTTTTAGCCCTAAATTCCTGCTTCGATTATACTAAAAATAACTGGCTCAATATTCACGGACTAAACGATATTGGTCTCATTAAAACCATTGGTAATCATTTTAAGCTGGACGATTTTTTACTTGCAGATATTTTAAACACTTCAAAACGAACAAAACTCGAAGAACAGTACAATGTTTTATTTTTTAACATTAAATCGCTTTTGCCTTCAGAATACTCAGACGGACTTAAAGTAGAACAACTCAGTTTTATTCTGAAAGACGGTATTCTAATATCTTTTCAGGAAAAACGAAGCGATTTCTTTACGCACATACGTGAACGATTGCGTACACACGCTGGAATCGTAAGAACCAAAAAGGTTGATTACCTGCTTTATTTATTGCTCGATGCGGTAATGGAAAATTTTTACATTACCATAGAAGATGAAGAGAATAATATCGAACAACTGATAGATTTAACCAAAAAAGGAGCAGATCCGGTCATTTTAGAGAGAATCGAAAACCACCGGGATAATTTTAATTTCTTAAAACGTTCAATCATACCGCTTCGGGATTCTTTGTATTATCTCAAAACGATTAAAGATGATGAAACGAACGGTCTTATTCAAAAAGAGACTTTTAATTTCTTTGTCAGACTGCATCAAAAAAGTCTGGAGCTTTTAGAACAGATAGAATCCGATATGAGTTCTTTAGAAAGTGCTTCAAATTTTTATTTCTCTGAGCAAAGCCGCAAGATGAACGAGATTATGAAAACATTGACAATTATTTCAGCAGTTTTTATTCCGCTTACTTTTATTGTGGGAGTTTACGGAATGAATTTTGATAATATGCCCGAATTGCATACCAGAAACGGCTACTTTATTGTCATGATAGTCATGTTTCTATTGGTTATAGCCTTAATTATTTATTTCAAGAAAAGACATTGGTTTTAAGCATTTAGTATAAAAAATAATTCGAATACATTAGATTCAAAATATAAATTATGAGTAAAGCGATTTACATTGCCACAAGCGATCAGAACAGCGGGAAATCAATCATAACACTTGGTTTGATGAGTATTTTGATTGGAAAAACAGCTAAAGTAGGTTATTTCAGACCAATTATAGAAGATTTTGTGGATGGAGAACAGGATAATCACATTGAAACTGTTCTTTCACATTTTAATCTTGATATCAAATTTGAAGACGCTTATGCCATTACCAAGAGCAAACTGATCAAGAAAAAAAACAAAGGTAAAATTGGAGAAGTTCTGGATCTGATCATTGAAAAATATAAAAAACTCGAAGAACGCTTTGATTTTGTTTTGGTAGAAGGAACAAGTTTCACAGGTGAAGGAACTTCAATAGAATTAGACCTGAATGTTTTAATTGCTAAAAACCTCGGAATTCCTACGATTATCATTGGCTCGGGAGTGGGTAAAACATTAGAGGAATTACTAGATAGTTTATATCTGGTTTATGATTCTTTTAAAGTAAAAGAAGTTGAGGTTTTATCAGTATTTGCTAATAAAGTTCAGCCTGAAAATATTGAACTGGTTACAAAGAGTCTCCAGAAAACACTACCATCGAACGTTCTGATCAATACGATTCCGTTGATTTCAAGTTTGAACAATCCAACGATGCAGGAAATTGTCAATGAGCTGGATGCGAAGGTATTGTTTGGAGAAAACTATCTTAATAATGAAATTGGTCATTTTAGCGTTGGTGCTATGCAATTACATAATTATCTTGTTCATCTGCATGATAATGCCCTTGTTATTACGCCAGGAGATCGTTCTGATATTATTTTGGGTGCGCTGCAAGCCAATGAATCAGCGAATTATCCAACTGTTTCCGGAATTATCCTGACCGGAAATATTCTTCCGGAAGAAAGTATATTAAAATTAATTGAAGGGCTTTCTGCTATCGTTCCTATTATTGCGGTTGATGGCGGAACGTATCATATTACGAATAAGATTGGTGCGATTCGTTCTGAAATTTATGCTAACAACATACATAAAATTGAGACCTCAATTACGACATTTGAAAAATATGTTGACAACGATGCTTTATCCGAAAGATTAATCACTTTTGTGCCTGAAGGAATGACGCCGAAAATGTTTCAGTACAATATGGTTAAAAGAGCTAAGCAACATCGTAAACATATTGTTCTGCCAGAAGGCAATGATGATCGAATCATTCTGGCAGCATCAAGGTTACTAGATATGGATGTGGTTGATATTTCTATAATTGGAGATAAAAAACAAATTGAAAATAAAGTTACTGAACTCGGAATTTCATTTGATTTTTCGAAAGTTGCCATCATTAATCCAATAGAATCTGAGTTTTATGAAGAGTATGCCAATACATATTATGAGCTTAGAAAAGCCAAAAATGTGAGTATCACAATGGCAAGGGACTTAATGGAAGATGTTTCATATTTTGGAACTATGATGGTGTATAAAGGACACGCTGACGGAATGGTTTCGGGTGCTGCGCATACTACTCAGCATACTATTTTGCCAGCATTACAGTTCATCAAAACAAAGCCAAATTCATCTGTGGTTTCATCAGTGTTTTTTATGTGCCTTGAAGACAGGGTTTCTGTTTTTGGCGATTGCGCTATCAATCCAAATCCGACTGCAGAACAATTAGCTGAAATAGCTATTTCATCAGCAGATTCAAGTTCAGCTTTCGGAATTGAGCCAAAAATTGCGATGCTTTCCTATTCTTCCGGTTCATCAGGAAAAGGGGATGAGGTAGAAAAAGTCCGTACTGCAACAGAAATTGTAAAACAAAAACGTCCTGATTTAAAAATTGAAGGGCCAATTCAGTATGACGCTGCTGTGGATCGTGCAGTAGGAAAAAGCAAAATGCCGGATTCTGAGGTAGCAGGACAGGCAAGTGTACTTATTTTTCCGGATTTAAATACTGGAAATAATACGTATAAAGCGGTTCAGAGAGAAACCGGAGCTTTGGCTATTGGTCCAATGTTACAAGGTTTAAACAAACCCGTAAATGATTTGAGTCGCGGCTGTACTGTAGATGATATTATTAACACTGTAGTTATTACAGCTATTCAGGCGCAGGGATTGTAATTTTAAGTTAAAAGTTAGAAGTAAAATGTTATACGTTTTTTACGTTTTGCAATAAATAGATATAGAATCAAAAAAAAATGAAAATATTAATAATAAACTCAGGAAGTTCATCAATAAAATATCAGTTAATGGTTATGCCGCAAAACGAAGTAATTTGTACCGGTATGATTGACAGAATTGGACTTGAAATGTCTAACATCACTTTTAAAACTGCTGAAAATGCAATAGAAGAAATAGTATCAGTTTCAACACATAAAGTGGGTTTACAAAAAGTAGCCGAAATGCTGTTGCATCCTGAAAAAGGAGTGATTAAATCGACTTCAGAAATTTCTGCCGTTGGTCATCGTGTAGTCCATGGAGGAAGTTATTTTTCGGATACAACTATCATAACTAATGAGGTGAAAGAAAAAATAAAAGAACTTTCTGAATTGGCACCTTTGCATAATCCTGCTCATTTGGTTGGGATAAATGTTGCTGAAGAAATCTTTTCAGAAGCCAGACAGGTAGCTGTTTTTGATACGGCTTTTCATCAGACAATTCCAATTGAGGCTTATAAATATGCCATTCCGAATTATCTTTTGACAGAAAATAAAGTACGGGTGTATGGTTTTCACGGAACAAGCCATAAGTATGTTTCTGAAAAAGCCATCGACTACTTAGAGAGCAATTCCAAAATAATTACCATTCATTTAGGCAACGGCTGTAGTATGGCTGCTATAAAAGATGGAAAAAGTATCGATACTACAATGGGGTTTTCGCCGGCAAATGGTTTGATAATGGGTACGAGAGCAGGAGATATCGATCAGTCTGTAATCTTTTATCTGATAAAAAACCTGGGATATACAGCTGATGAAGTCAATGCAATTTTACTAAAACAAAGCGGAATGCTTGGTCTCACAGGTTACAGTGATTTACGTGACATCGAATCTGAAGCAGAAAAAGGAAATAAAGACTGTGAATTGGCTTTATTAATGAATGCTTACAGAATCAGAAAAACAATTGGTTCTTACACAGCAGCTTTAAATGGTTTGGATGCGATTATTTTTACGGCAGGTATAGGAGAAAATTCGTCCCACATGCGAAAATTAATTTGTACAGATATGGATTATTTCGGAATTGAAATCGACGAGGAAAAAAATCAAATCCGTTCCAGGGAAATCAGAGAAATCAATAAACCTCATTCAAGAACAAAGGTTTTAGTAGTTCCTACTGATGAGGAATTTGAAATTGCCAGTCAGGTGTATCATTTACTACAGAATTAGTTATGATTTGTAAAGGATAATTTTTAATAGTCTTGCAAAAAATAATCATATTAAGCTCCTCTGCAGGGAGCTTTTTTATGCTCAAAATTTAAATATTTGTGAGTATATTTGAGTTTAAATCTGAATATTTTGAAATCGATACTCTTAAAATTACTATTCTTCTTCTTTTTCATTACCGCTCCAATTCAATCGCAAGAATTACTTCCATTTGTAGAGAATTATAATAAATCTAATTATCAGGGTGATAATCAGATATGGAGTGTTGCTCAGGGAAAAGATAAGGCAATGTATTTTGCTAATAATCATTATTTATTGCGATATGATGGCGTTATATGGGAGAAATATACGCTGCCAAATAAAACAATCATCCGTTCTATTATGATTGAGAATGATAAAATCTACTCTGGTTCTTATAAAGAGTTTGGTTATTGGTATCGAAAAAACGGAAAGATGCAGTATGTTTCGATTACAAAGAATCTGCGTTTATTTGATGAAAAAGATAATGAAGAAATCTGGAAAATTTTCAGATTTAAGGGTTTTGTATATTTTCAATCCTTCAATGATGTCTTTATTTATGATGGAAAACATATTAAAAAAATTAAATTTCCATTTTTGATTTCCTATTGTTTTCCTGTAGATCAGAATTTATATGTAGCTTCTGTAGACAAAGGGATGTTTAAAATGGAAG
Organism: Flavobacterium adiutor; assembly: GCF_048282555.1. Classification (NCBI taxonomy): domain Bacteria; kingdom Pseudomonadati; phylum Bacteroidota; class Flavobacteriia; order Flavobacteriales; family Flavobacteriaceae; genus Flavobacterium; species Flavobacterium adiutor. The sequence continues at coordinate 3,112,032 of NZ_CP182487.1, read as the reverse complement.
ACTCAAAAATTTCTAACCCAAAAGGCTGGAATATTTTAAAAAACACTGTAGTTCATGCTGTCGAAAAATACAAAGGGAAAACCTTTATTTTTACCCATAAAAAAGGAATTTTTACTGTAGAAAAAAATGGTTTGAGGCCTTGGAATAATCCTTTAAATGAAACTCTTAAGTCTAAGGGTATTAATGTTGCGAGGTTTATTAAAAACAATAAATTAATTGTAGGTACAGGAAATAAAGGTGTTTTTATTTATGATTTTACTACTGATGCATTCAAAAATATTGACAGAAATAATGTTTTGATGAACAACTCGGTTCTAAGCATTGGTTTTGACAAAGAAGAAGATTTATGGCTGGGTCTTGATAACGGAATTGCACATGTCGAAATAAACTCTCCAATCTCTTTTTTCTATGATAATTCGGGTTTTCTGGGGTCAGTGTATTCCGTTGCAACTCTCGATAAAGGTTATTTGATTGCTTCTAATCATGGTATTTTTGAATTTGATTCGGGAAATTTAAAAATGCTCTCTAATACGCAGGGTCAAGGCTGGAATATTACTAAAATTGGTAATAAATATATCATTGGTCATAACGATGGTACTTTTTGTTATGAAAAAGGTGTTTTATCCAAAATTAATAATGTCAACGGAGGATGGAATTTATCCAAAAGTTCTATTAACGATACTTATTTCCAGTCAACGTACAGCGGAATTTTGGTTTACACAAACGCCACAAACTTAAATGATACTAAAAAGATTAATGATTTTTCTAAACCTATTAAATATGTTGCCCAGAATAAAAAAAATGAAATTTGGGCGGCAGATAATTATCGTGGACTATACAGAGTTTTTTTTGATGATCATTTTAAAACAAAAAAAGTTGAAAATATCACTCAGCAAAATAAAATTAAAAATGATTTTGGGGTTAAAATTTTTGAATTCCGAAAAGAAATCCTTTTCCTGATTAATAATATTTGGTACACTTTTAATTCAATTTCAGGAAAATTAGAGGAAAATAAATTATTTAATACCAATTTTAAAAATGTTTCCGATGTTGTAGCTATTGATGAAAATCATTTTATAGTATTACAGGAAGGAATTTTATATCATATTTATGCAAATGGTAACAGATTTATCTGGAATATGATTCAGGAAAAGTATTATAAAGGAAAGCTGATTAATGAAAATCTCAGAATTTTTAAAAGTCGAAATCATTATTTATTAAATCTGGATGATGGTTTTATTTTACTTCAGTTAGGATATGAAAATAGGCAAAATAATGTTGTGAAAATAGAGGCATACAATGAAAACGAATTATTAGCAAATGATCAAAAAATAAAGCATAATACAGAACTCAGAATAAATATTATTTCGGGAATTTACGGCGCCAGAAGACCAAATTTATTTTATCAGATCGACAAAGGAAAAAATTATATTCCTATATCCAACGGAAAAATAGTTTTAAATAATTTAGCAAGCGGTTCACACTCTGTTTTTGTTTTTAAACACGACGGCGCAAATTACGATCAGGTAGCCATGTTTGATTTTAGAGTCGCACAGCCTTGGTATTTTTCTGCCTGGATGGTCTTGCTATACTTGGTAATAATAGGAGCCATTTTATTTTTCTATTACAAATGGAATAAATTTCGATATACTCAAAAATTAAAATTACAGGCCGAAGAGTTAAAACATCAACGTGAAATTCTCGAAATGGAATTGAAGAAAGAGAACGAAATGAATATACAGGAATATGAGAAACATATTCTGGAATTAGAATTGCAGTCAAAATCTTCAGAAGTAGCAGGAAAATCATTGTCTATTGCTAAACAAACCGAAATGATTGATAAAATTCAGAATATTCTGGACTCAGAAAAAGATTTCAACAAACTTAAAAGTGAAATCAAAAAGGCAATTAAAATTAATGAAGTAAATAAACATGAGTGGGAGGTTTTTGAAACCAACTTAAACCAAATTCATAATGAGTTCATTGTTAATCTATCGAAAAAATTTCCTCAATTAACTCCAAAGGATATTAAACTATGTGTTTATCTGAAAATGAATCTTTCTTCTAAAGAAATTGCACCCATGATGAATATCTCGTTTAGAGGTGTAGAATTACACAGATATCGTTTAAGAAAGAAATTAAATCTGACTCAGGAAGAAAACTTGTCAAAGTTTTTACTAACTCTGTAATATTAGACTTTCTTTTTTAAATATAATATATTTTAATATATTCTTTTTTATATTATTCTCATACATCATTACTACATCATAACGTAATGTTAATGAAAAAATATTAAAAATTAAATGCTTTAAAATCAGTTGTTTGTTGTTTATTTTTTATAATTTGATGTAGTTGTGTTGTAGTGTTTTTGATGCACTGCAACGCAGTAATTGCGTAATTTGGCAGTACTAACTTAAACGATTACGTACTGTATGAAAAATTTTATTTTTAGCTTTTTAGCACTCTTGTTGCTGCCTACATATATGATGGGGCAGGCGCAGGCAATTAAAGGAAAAGTAGTTGACAGTAGCGGGATGGGAGTTCCGGGCGCAATTATTTCTGCTTCAGGTTCCAGAACTACCGCTGATGCTGACTTCGATGGTAATTTTACTATTAATGCTAAAGTTGGAGAAACTTTAAAAATCTCTATGCTTGGATTCGATGCTGTTTCTGTACCGGCTACAGCAGGTCAAATGACTATTACATTAAAAGAGGCGGGTGATACTGCTTTAAAAGAAGTAGTGGTTATTGGGTATGGTACTAGAAAGAAAATCGATAATACTTCATCAATCACTTCATTAAGATCAGAAGAGGTAACCAAAACAAAAGTATTAAATGCTTCTCAGGCAATTCAGGGTAAAGCAGCAGGGGTTCAGGTAACTTCATCAGATGTTCCTGGAAGTACGCCTTCTGTAGTTATTAGAGGTTTGGGAACTGCTTTAGGAGGCAGAAATCCTCTATATATAGTGGATGGAATGCCAACAGAAAACATCAATAATATCAATACAAACGATATTACTTCTTATGAGATTCTTAAAGATGCTTCTTCTCTCGCTATTTATGGTACAAGAGCAGCAAACGGTGTTATCATTATTACTACTAAAAAAGGGAAAGGTGATAAAGTTTCTGTAGAAGTAGAAACGTTTGCAGGTTTTAGAAAACCTCTTAAAAAAGTGCAAATGGCAAACAGCAGCCAATATGTTGCTTATAGTAATGCTGCTTTAGGAAACAATACATTTTCTACAGATCAGCCATATAATACAAACTGGTTTGATGAAATTACCAGAACAGGTTCTTATATGCAAAGTAATATTTCTATTTCAGGAGCAACAGAAAGCGTAAAATACTTTTTTAGTGCAGGAAATTATGAAGAGAAGGCTGTTTTAGACGGTTTAAGCTACGGACGAACTACTTTTAGAAATAATAATGAATTTAAAATTTCTAAAAAAATTACTTTAAATCAGAATTTTAGTTTTACCTCTGCAAAATCGGCTCCAAAGCCATTAAGTGCGTTTACAAATGCATATAAGCAGTCTCCAATTGTACCTGTTTATTACCCAACAGGTGAGTATGGTGTTTCTTATATTGATGCAGCAACAGGATTACCTAGCACAACAGGAACCTATCAGTTTAATAATGTGGGCAACCCAGTATCACAACTAGATTTTTATAACGAACAGCAAAGAAGTATTACCTTGCAGGGTGGTTTAAAATTAGACTATCAAATTATAGATGGTTTAAAATTTACTTCGCAGTATAATGGAGAATATTATAACTGGAAGCAATATAATTTTGAAGACACTAAAAATATTTGGCTGGCTGCCGATCCTAAACGTAATGCTGATAATTATCCGGAAACTTCAAATACAAACTTATTGACTAAGGGAAGAGAAGAATACTATAACTGGAATTTATCAAACTATTTCACCTATAATAAAGTTTTTGCAGCTATTCATGATGTAGAAGTAACAGCAGGTATGGAGGTTTCTGTAAAAGGAGCAAAAGAAAACATTAGCATTGTTAGGAAAAATGTAAATCCAAATTCTAATTATTGGGCCCTATATAATTCGACAGATGCTAAAGGTGTAGATTATGCCGGAAGTGTTGTGAATTTATATAATATCGTTTATAACGAAAGCAAACTGGCTTCTTATTTCGGTCGTTTCCAATATAAATTAATGGATAAATACCTTCTTACAGGAACAATTAGACGAGATGGTTCTTCAAATTTTGCAAAAGACTACCGTTGGGGAACTTTCCCATCTTTTGGAATTGGATGGGTGTTAACAAAAGAGAGTTTCTTATCTGATATTAAAAATGTTAATTTGATTAAGCTTAGAGGTAGCTGGGGTAAATTGGGGAACCAAAATGTACCATTAAATAACCAGTCTTATAACTCAGGGCTAAACAGTTATTTAGGAGGTTCAATTTTAAATGAAGGAACTACTATTTCTTCTCAAATTGATCCAACTTTGACATGGGAGGTTACAGAGGAGAGTTCTGCTGGTATTGATTTCGAGTTTTTTGACAACAGATTAAAAGGGTCTTTTGATGTGTATGATAAAAATACAAACAATGTAATTTTAAATATAAAACCATACGTAACATCAGGAATTACTTTAGCGAGCCCGTCTCATGTTGGTGAAGTATCTAACAAAGGATATGAAATTGCATTACGTTGGGACGATAAAATTTCTGATAACTTAAGTTATTGGATTGGTGGAAATTTCTCTCATAACAAAAATGAACTTGCATCTTTGAAAGATGTTGAAATTTCACCATTAATTGGAGGAAATTTAGGGAATGGTCAAAACACCAAGATTTTAGATAAAACATCTGTAGGTCAGCCATTAGGAAGTTTTTATTTATATCAGTATGCCGGTGTAGATGCAGCTAATGGAGATATGTTATACTATACTGCGGCAGGAGATAAAGTAACTCAGGACAAATTAGATGCAACAACAGACAGAAAATATGCAGGTTCTATTTTACCTAAAGCAAATTATGGTGTAACACTTGGATTAAATTACAAAAACATTGATTTCTCTGTTGATGGTTACGGTACAGGTGGTGCAAAAGTATACAATGGTAAAAAAGCACAGCGTTTTACAGGCGAAAATATAGAAGCATCATTAGCAACAAATTTCTGGACACCAACAAACACTACTGCATCTAATCCTGCACCATTTAATGAAGTTCCGGTTGCTTCAACTTATTATTTAGAATCGGGTGACTTCTTTAGAATTAACAATATCACTTTAGGATATAAACTTCCTTTAAATGAAAAGAGTTTTGTTAATTACTGCAGAGTTTATGTAAATGCAATTAACCCATTTATTACTCAAAAATTCTCAGGTTTTTCTCCTGAATTAAATGGAGATGGTAATCCTTACGGAACTCAGGGCGTTGAGCTTGATGCTTATCCTACCTTAAGATCTTTCGTTATTGGTGCTAATTTAAAATTTTAATATTATGAAAAAGATATATATATCAATGTTTGTACTATCTGCTTTGTTTTTTGGTGGATGTTCAAGCGACTTTTTGGATGCTGATCAGACACAATCTATCTCTACAGAGGATATTGAGTTATTCAATAATGATGAAGGAGCAGCAACATTTGTTACTTCTATCTACAGCAAATTTCTTGATTGGGATATGAGTTCTTTTGGATGGATTGGTTTAGCTAGTATTACATCTGACGATGCAGATAAAGGTTCTGATCCGGGTGATACAGGAACAGATAAAGATGTGCTTGATGCGCTAACTTATAATGCTTCAAATCCATCTGCAGAGAGTACTTTTACCGCTCAATATGACGGAATCAACAGATGTAATCAGGCTTTAAATATTCTTCCAAAGTTAGATAAAGCAGATCCTGCTTTAAGAGAAAGGTTAATGGGAGAAGCAAAATTCTTACGTGCTTTTATGTATTTTACTTTGGTGAAATGTTACGGAGGTGTACCTATTGTTGATCATGTAACTACTATTCCATTATCAGAAGAAGATAAAGCAATGCAGCTTACCCGTAAAACGGCTGCAGAAACGTATGCTTTTATTGAGCAGGATTTAAATGATGCTATTGCAGTATTGCCGCTTAAATCGGCTTATGCTGACAGCGAAAAAGCAAGAGCTTCAAAAGGAGCGGCTTATGCATTACTGGCAAAAGTTAATTTGTATCAAAAAAACTGGCAAAAAGTAGTTGACAACTGTAATTTGGTTACAGGTTATGCTCTTGCCCCAGATTACGCTAAAATGTTTAGAAAAGAAGGTGAAAATGATATCGAATCTATTTTTGAAATTAACGGAGTTGGATCTGTGCCAATTAAAGGAATTTCGGGATATTCTAATGTTCAGGGTGTTCGAGGTGCCGGCGGCTGGGGCTGGGGCTTTAATACTCCTTCAAAAAGCTTAGTTAATGCTTACGAAGCCGGTGATGTCAGAAAAGAAGCTACTATTATTTTTAGAGGTACCACTTTATATGATGGAAGAGAAATCCCTTTGTCTGAAAGTGATTTAAATCAGGGATATAATTTTAAAGCATATTCTTCACAGTTTACAGATGCCTGGGAAACAGATGCTAACATAAAATATTTAAGATACGCTGAGGTATTGTTAATGAAAGCAGAGGCTTTAAACGAATTAGGACAAACTTCTGAAGCAATTCCGTTATTAAACCAAATCAGACACAGAGCAGGATTAGGAGATACTCCAGCGACTTCACAGGCAGATGTGAGAACTGCTATCTGGAAAGAAAGAAGAGTGGAGCTGGCTTTTGAGTTCGACAGATTCTTTGATTTAGTTCGTACCGGACAGGCAAAAGCTGCTTTTGCTGCAGACGGAAAAGTATTTACGGAAGGTAAAAATGAATTATTCCCAATTCCGGCATCATTCATTATCCAGGCTAACGGTTTATCTGCTCAAAATCCAGGGTATAATTAATATTCTTATATATCACTTCCTTCAGATTTCCTGAAGGAAGTGATTATTTATTACAATCTTAAATTTTTATAATGTTTAGAATTTCAGTTTTATTTTTAGTCTTTACTTTTTTTAGTTGTGGATCCAATGCAGACAGATCGAAAGAAAACGCACCGGAAAATGCTTCTGAAACAGTATTAACAGATGAGCAGCTTTTAGATGTTGTTCAAAAACAAACTTTTAGATATTTCTGGGATTATGCTGAACCGAATTCCGGACTAGCGAGAGAACGTTACCATCCGGACGGGAATTATCCAGAAAATGATGCTAACATTGTTACCACTGGAGGTTCCGGTTTTGGTTTAATGGCCATTGTTTCAGGAATGTCCCAAGGATATATAACAAGAGAACAAGGAGTAGAGAGACTGAACAAGATTGCAGATTTTTTAGATAAAGCAGATCGTTTTCATGGAGCATGGTCGCATTGGATAGACGGAAATACAGGAAAAGTAAAACCTTTTGGAACTAAGGATAATGGAGGAGATCTTGTCGAAACCTCATTTTTGGTTGCAGGAATGATTACTGTTCGTGAATATCTTAAAGATGGTTCTGAAAAAGAAAATGCAGTTGCTAAAAAATACGATGCACTTTGGAAAGGTGTAGATTGGCAATGGTATACAAATAACAAAAATGTCCTATATTGGCATTGGTCTCCCAATTATGCCTGGGAAATGAATTTGCCTCTTCAGGGCTATAATGAATGTCTTATTACTTATATAATGGCGGCATCTTCTCCGACTCATTCAATTGATGCAAAAACGTTTCATGAAGGGTGGGCTAGAAGCGGTGGCATAGTTTCTTCAAAAATAAAATACAATATCCCTCTTATTTTAAAACATAATGGTGCAGAAGAATTTGGCGGTCCGTTATTCTGGGCGCATTATTCTTATGTAGGTTTAGATCCAAACCAATTAAGCGATAAATATGCTAACTATTGGGATTTAAATGTAAATCAGACCAAAATCAATTATCAATATTGCGTTGAAAATCCCAATAAAAATGCGGGTTATGGTCCTGATTATTGGGGGTTAACAGCTTCTTATTCCAGAAATTCCGACGGTTCTATTGGCTATAACGCACACATGCCTGGCAACGATCCTGGTGTTATTTCACCTACAGCGGCAATAAGCTCAATTGTTTATATGCCAAAGGAGTCAATGACTTTTATCCGCAATTTATACGAAAATCATAAAAAAGAAACTTGGGGTGATGCAGGATTCTACGATGCACTTAGCTTAGGGAACAAATGGGTTGCAAAACGTTATCTGGCAATTGATCAGGGACCTGAAGTCGTTATGATTGAAAATTATAGAACAGGTCTGTTATGGAAATTATTCATGAATGCACCTGAAATAAAACAAGGTTTAACAAAACTTGGATTTAAATCTGGAAAATACAGTATTTAAAGAATTACAATGAAATATAAATTAGCTCTTTTCTCTCTTTTCTTTTCTTTTTTTGGCTTTAGCCAAAGTGAATCAACTGGGAAAATTAACACGGTCATCTTGGCAAAATTTGAACTCGGTTATGTATTGCATAAGCCGAAGAATACAAAAGAGAAAAAGCCTTTGATTGTTTTTATTTCCGGTGATGGAGAAAAAGGAACTGATCTTGAGAAAGTGAAAATTCATGGTCCGTTAAAATATTTAAAAACACATCAGCTGGATGCTTATGTATTAGCACCGCAATGCAAAGAAGATGAAAATTGGGATATAGAATCGATTTATCAGCTAATTGTAAAAATTCAGAAAGACAACAAAATTGATTCAGAAAGAATATATGTTACTGGTTTGAGCTCAGGAGGATGGACTTCTTGGAATTTGGCTTTTGCGCATCCGGATCTATTTGCCGCAAATGTACCTGTCGCTGGCTTTGTAGATTTGATTCAGTTAGAAAAAGCATGTGCAATAGCCAATATTCCAACCAGAATTTTCCACGGATTGCAGGATAATGTGGTGAATGTGAATTATGCGATTACAATTTATAATGAATTGAAAAAATGCAATGCTAAAGATGTAAAGCTGACCATTTTTGATGACGCAGATCATGACAGCTGGACAAGAGTTTATGATAATGCAGCAATCTACGACTGGATGCTGCAGCAAAAGAAAACAAATACAAATAAATAGAATACAATGAAACTGCTTTGATTCAAATAAAAACTATAGAAGAAAAGCAATTCTATGTTCTGATTTAAAATAAATATTAAATACACATGAAAAACAAATTAGTCTTACTTTTTTTAGGATGTGCTGTTTTGGGATTTGCTCAAAAAAAGACACCTAAAAAGACAGCGAAAATTAAACCAAAGTCTGAATTTGTGGCGGAGTTAATGTCAAAAATGACTTTAGACGAGAAATTGGGTCAGTTAAATTTGCCAACTTCAGGGGATATTACAACAGGACAAGCAAATAGTTCAAACGTTGCAAAAAATATCGCTGAAGGTAAGGTTGGCGGCTTATTCAATATAAAATCGGTTCAAAAAATCAAAGAAGTACAGAAAATTGCAGTTGAAAAAAGCCGTTTGAAAATTCCATTACTTTTTGGAATGGACGTAATTCATGGTTATGAAACAACATTCCCGATTCCGTTGGGATTGTCTTGTACCTGGGATATGGGCTTAATCGAAAGAAGCGCTCAAATTGCTGCCAAAGAAGCTAGTGCAGATGGAATTAACTGGACATTCTCTCCAATGGTTGACATTTCTCGTGATCCAAGATGGGGAAGGATTTCTGAAGGTTCAGGAGAAGACCCATATTTAGGGAGCCAGATTGCAAAGGCAATGGTAAATGGTTACCAACAGCGTGATCTTTCTAAAAATAACTCAATTTTAGCCTGTGTGAAACACTTCGCATTATACGGAGCTCCAGAAGCAGGACGTGATTACAACACGGTAGATATGAGTCATATCAGAATGTTTAATGATTATTTCCCTCCATACAAAGCAGCTGTTGATGTTGGTGTAGGGTCTGTAATGGCTTCTTTCAACGAAGTTGATGGAATTCCTGCAACTGGAAACAAATGGTTAATGACAGATGTTTTGAGAAAACAATGGGGGTTCAAAGGATTTGTAGTAACAGATTTTACAGGTATTCCTGAAATGATCGAACACGGTATGGGAAATCTTCAGGATGTTTCTGCACTGGCTATGAATGCTGGTGTTGAAATGGATATGGTTGGAGAAGGTTTTTTAGGAACTTTGAAAAAATCTTTAGATGAAGGAAAAGTAAAAATTGAAACAATAGACAATGCTGTAAGATTAATTTTAGAAGCGAAATACGATTTAGGATTATTCCACGATCCTTACAAATACTGTGATGAGAAAAGAGCCAAAACAGAAATTTTCACGGCAGACAGCCGAAAAGAAGCCCGTGAAATTGCAGCGCAGTCTTTAGTTTTATTTAAAAATCAAAATCAGTTGTTACCACTTAAAAAATCGGGTACAATAGGCTTAATCGGACCATTGGCTGATGCCCGAAACAATATGTCAGGAACCTGGAGTGTAGCAACTGTTGGAGAAAAATGCATTTCGCTGCTTGAGGGAATTCAGGATGTAGGAGGAAAGTCTGTAAAAGTACTTTATGCAAAAGGAAGCAATTTAGATTACGATGAAACTTTTGAAACGAATGCCACAATGTTTGGTAAAACTTTAAATCGTGATCCTCGTCCTAAAGAAGAATTAATTGCAGAAGCTTTAAAAGTGGCTGAACAATCCGATGTAATTGTAGCTGCTTTGGGAGAGTCTGCAGAAATGAGCGGAGAATCCAGCAGCCGAACTAATCTCGAAATTCCGCAATCTCAAAAAGATTTACTAAAGGTTTTGCTAAAAACCGGAAAACCTGTCGTATTGGTTTTATTTGACGGACGTCCTTTGGTTTTAAATGATGAAAACGCAACGGTTCCTGCTATTTTAAATGTTTGGTTTGCAGGAAGTGAAGCGGGTCATGCTATTGCAGATGTTTTATTTGGAGATGTAAATCCTTCGGGAAAATTGACAACGACCTTCCCTAGAAGCGTGGGGCAGGTGCCGATTTATTATGCACATAAAAACACAGGGAGACCGCTTTCGAATACAGAAGGGAAGTTTGAAAAATTCAGATCAAATTATATTGACGAAAGAAATGAACCTTTATTCCCATTCGGATTTGGGTTGAGCTACACCACTTTTGATTATTCAAATCTGAAAATTTCTGCTGATAAAATGAATTTCAGCGAAAAACTAAAAGTAACGGTTGATGTAACAAATACCGGCGATTTTGACGGAAAAGAAACTGTTCAGTTATACATCAGGGATTTGGTTGGTTCGGTAACAAGACCGGTTAGAGAACTAAAAGGTTTCCAAAAAATAACACTTAAAAAAGGAGAAAAACAAACAGTAAGTTTTGAGATTACTGTTGAGGATTTAAAATTTTATAATTCTGATTTACAATTCATAGCAGAGCCAGGACAGTTTGATGTTTTCGTAGGAGGAAATTCGACTGCCGATAAGAAAGTTAGTTTTGAGTTAACTAAATAGTTGGTTTGTTATTAGTGATTGCCCTTTGTACTGGTTATACGAAGGGCTTTTTTTATAATAAAGATGCCGGTTTAAACACACTTAATATATGTTCATAAAAGATAAAAAGATCAAGATTATTTATTCCATTATGTTTTTGCTTTTACAATTAGGGATTAATAGTAATGCATCTGCACAGAATGAATTTGGTAAAACAGAATGGTTCGATCCTTCAAGACCTGCAACAACGTATTGTAATCCAATTAATATCGGTTATAATTACACAACCTACAATCACAATGGAATTCCCGAATCCCGACGTTCAAGTGCTGATCCGGTAATTATTACCTACAAAGGCGATTATTATTTATTTGCCACGAATCAGGCGGGTTTCTTTTGGAGTAAAGACCTGTCCGACTGGAATTTTGTTTATGGAAGTTTCCAGAGACAGCCGGGCGATGATGATCAGTGCGCTCCTGCAGCCTGGGTGGTAAACGATACTTTGTTTTATGTAGGTTCAACCTGGAAAAGAGATCATCCTGTCTGGAAAACAGCCAACCCTAAATCAGGCAGATGGACTCGTCATGTTAATAAAGCCATGCTTCCAACCTGGGATCCGGCGATTTTTCAGGATGATGATAAAAAAGTCTACATGTATTACGGTTCAAGCGGAAAACTGCCTCTCGTAGGTGTTGAGATTGATTACAACACCTGGCTTCCAAAAGGCAATCAGGCTGATTATGCAACATTATACAAAGCGACCGAGGTTGAAGATATTCAAAAACGGTATGGTCAGATTAAAGAAGTAGCGATTCTGAATCCATCAGCTCATGGCTGGGAACGTTTTGGGCCCAACAATGATATGGAACCTGCACCCTGGGGAAATTTTATCGAAGGTGCCTGGATGACCAAACACAATGGAAAATATTATATGCAGTATGGCGCGCCGGCAACTGAATTTAAGGGTTATGCCAATGGAGTTCATGTAGGAGACAATCCACTGGGACCTTTTACCTATCAAAAACACAATCCGATGTCATATAAACCGGGCGGATTTGTAATTGGTGCGGGACACGGAAATACTTTTGCAGACCATTACGGAAATTACTGGAATACAGGAACCTGTAAAATTTCCATAAAAGATCGTTTTGAACGACGTATTGATATGTTCCCTGCCGGATTTGATAAAGATGATGTGATGTATTCGATCACAGCTTACGGCGATTTCCCCATTGTATTGCCAACAAGCCCGCGTGACCAGACAAAAGGCGCTTCATCAGGATGGATGCTGCTTTCCTACAAAAAGCCGGTGACAGTTTCTTCTTCGGAAGAATGTATGGAAGTCGAAACACACCGAATGGATAACGGCGGAAAAAAAGTCTATGAGAAATTCTGTTACGGGCCTGAAAATTTAACGGATGAAAATATTCAGACGTATTGGTCTGCTAAAACCAGTAATCCGGGGGAATGGATTCAAATGGATTTGGGAAGACCAATGGAAATAAAAGCCTTACAGATTAATTACGCAGATCATAAAGCAACGCAGTTCAATAAAGCAATGGATATCTATTACCAGTATAAAATTTTCATGTCTGATGATGGTATAAACTGGATTTTAGTTGTCGATAAATCCAAAAATGACAAAGATGCACCACACGATTATCTGGAATTGACAAAATCAATTAAGGCGCGTTACATTAAAATGGAAAACATTCATAACGCTTCAGGATTGTTTGCAATTTCAGATTTCAGGGTTTTCGGAAACGGATTAGCAGCAAAGCCAAAAGCAGTTGCTTCTTTTAAAATAAACAGAAATAAAGCTGATTCACGAAACGCTATAATTTCGTGGAAAAAACAAAATGATGCAATTGGATACAATATTTATTACGGAATCGCTCCTGATAAATTATACAACACGATAATGATATATGACGAAAGCTCGTATGATTTAAGAGGTTTGGATAAAGACACAAAATATTACTTTACAATCGAGCCGTTTAACGAAAATGGAATTGGTGCAAAAAATAAGATTATCGAAGTAGAATAATTTTTTTTTAACGAATTTATAAAAGCTCTGACTGCAAATTGAAGAATTTGTAAATCAGAGTTTTTTTTATGAAAAGGCTAAGGAGAAAATCTGACAGTTCTGAAGAATTTTTGTTTCTTTGTGAAAGGAGTCAGATGTTATTACTCAATGATTCCATTCGTCACTTCGAGTGGTTTTTAATAATAATGCGATAGCTTTATAATTAAAAAAATGTATCGAGAAGCTTTTTAATACTAAGGTTCTAGATACAATTTATTTATAAAAAACTATCGCACTTTTTAAATAAAATCGAACTGACGGTAATGTACCATAACGCCATAACCTACAAAAACATGAAAAAAACAATTCTTTTGACCGTTTCAATTTTAAGCGGATTGTTATCTTTTGCACAATCAAATGATGAAAAAAATATTAAATTATTCTACAAAAAAGCTCTAACTGATTCCAAATGTTATACCTGGTTAGAGTATTTGTCCAACGATATCGGAGCACGATTATCAGGTTCTCAAAATGCTCAGTTAGCTATTAATTATACCAAAATACAATTAGAAAGTTTAGGTCTTGATAAAGTGTATCTTCAGGAAGTGATGGTGCCACATTGGGTACGTGGCGAAAAAGAAACAGCATTTATTTTAGACGGAAAAGTAAAAACCGTAGTACCAATTTGTGCTTTGGGAGGCTCTGTTGCAACCCCAAAAACAGGACTAACCGCTGAAGTAATAGAAGTACAGGGTATTGAAGAATTAAAAACGTTAGGCGATAAAGTAAAAGGAAAAATTGTGTTTTTTAACAGACCAATGAATCCTGAAAATATTGAAACTTTTAAATCATACGGAGCCTGTGTCGATCAGCGATTTGCCGGAGCCAAAGAAGCGGCTAAATTGGGAGCCGTAGGAACTATTGTTCGTTCAATGAACCTACGTTTAGATGATTTTCCACATACAGGAGCGCAGAGTTATGGCGATTTACCAAAAGAACAATATATTCCGACAGCAGCAATCAGTACAAACGGAGCTGAATTATTAAGTGCTACTTTAAAAAATAATCCAGCTTTAAAATTTTATTTCAAACAATCCTGCGAGACTTTGCCTGATGTTCTTTCGTACAACGTAATCGGAGAATTGACAGGAACGGTAACACCAGAAAACATTATGGTTGTGGGTGGTCATTTGGATTCCTGGGATCTGGCAGACGGCTCTCACGATGACGGAGCAGGAGTGGTGCAAAGCATGGAAGTGGTTCGTATTCTTAAAAGTTTCAATTACAAACCTAAAAACACAATTCGTGTTGTTTTATTTATGAACGAAGAAAACGGCGGAAAAGGAGGAGCGAAATACGAAGAAGTTTCAAAACAAAAGAACGAAAACCATATTTTTGCTTTAGAAAGTGACTCAGGAGGATTCACACCAAGAGGGTTTTCAATAGAAGCTGATGATGCTAATTTGAAAAAGATTCAGGGATTCGCACCTTTCTTTGAACCTTATTTAGTACATAGTTTCACCATTGGCCATGCAGGTTCAGATATTGGTCATTTAACCTCTAAGGCAATTGTTAAAGCAGGTTTAAAACCGGATTCACAGCGCTATTTTGATTATCATCACGCTGCAAATGATAAGTTTGACGCCATTAATAAGAGGGAATTAGAACTTGGTGCAGCGACTATGACTACCTTGCTTTATTTGATTGATCAGGGAGGGATTGTTTTGCCGGGGGGTAATTGATTTAATAAAAATCATAAATAAGAGATTAGTTGTTGACAACATCTCAATAGAATTTACTTTTAAATGGAAACAAATAAGTCTTCAACAAAACATCATTACTTACCTGTATTTTACCTAAATGGTTTTGCTGACGAAAATCAACAACTATTCGTTTATGATAAAATAAAAAATGAGATTCTGGAAAAACAAAATCCTAGTAGTAAATTCTATAAAAATCACTTAAACAACTTCAGACAAGACGGAAAAGTTCTGTTCAGTTTTGAAGAAAAAATGTTTACTCCGAGCGACACAAGAGTTGCTCCCTTATTTTCTAGATTTAAAAATATATTGAACTATGAATTCTCCGCCGTTGACAAAGTTGAAATATTACATTTCCTAAGTCAGCTTTATTGGCGTTCACCAGAAACGCATGAAAAATATATCGAATTAATAAAAAAAGAAGGATTTAGTAATAAGCATTTTCAAGTTTCAAAAAACGGAAAGCAACTGAAAGATGAAGAAATTCCCGAAATAATAAACAAGATTTTGAATGATCCTGAAACTCAAAAAATGTTTAAACACATTATCCCACTTACCAATGGAAGCATTGAAGAATCAAAGAAGCTTTTCGATAAATGGAAAGTTATTGATTTGACTAATGACCAAGCAAGATTAATCACAGGCGACAATCCTTTTCTTATAAACAACAAGGATTTTCGTATTGATAACATATTTGAAGAATTGATTTTTCCTCTTTCTAAAGATAAAGTTCTAATCTTATCTGATGAATCACCAGACTTTTTTGACTCAATAGCACTTGTTAATATCAATATTCTTATTCTTCATCAATCTAAGAGATTTATTGCTTCAGAGAATCGAAATCAACTGGAAACCGTTATTGGAAATTATAATCACTTTAAAAATCTAAACCTATTAGACAAAATGCATTCAGGAACTTTTGGAATAATGCATTTACAATCTCAGTTCAAAAATTTTGAAGATTACTTGAAATATTATCATGAACTCAAAAGGGAAGGAGCTAGCCATTAATTCCCATTTTTCGCAATTTTAAATTTTGTGGTAAGTTCCCGCAGCTTGCGCATTAGTGAAATTATGCAGTTCAGTAATTCGTAATTTAAGAGAAGCGGTGCAATGTTGTAATTATAGCTTTTTATTTTTCAACAATCACAATTTCATAGCAACAACATAATACAAATACCCAATAGGAATATTACTCAACAGCAGCAAAATCTTAACAGCAATATCTCTTCGGTCATTATATAGTTTTATAAAACGGTCTATCAGATGAAAAAGCATGATTCCGTTTAGGAGTAAAACTGAAACAACAAACGGAAACGCAAACACCAGAACATTAGCGTTTTTGTTGGTAAACATATATAACGCAAATAAGACAGTACTGATTATAAAAGTTCCAATTACCAATTCAATAGTCTGGGTTTCCTCAGAAAGTTTTTTATGGATAGTTTGCATAAGTTTAAATATTAAAAATGTGTTGAATCGTTTTGACAGGTACAGAAAGCATATTTGAAAAATTCAGATAATAAAAAGGATGTGCTTTTTTACCTCTTTTGTATTGTTCAATAAAATACCGAATCTGTTTAGGGTAGAAGGGAGTACCTGAAAAGATTACCAAAAACAAATACAAACTTCTCTTTCCGTTTCCCAAAAGATAATACTGCATCCCGATTTCATCAGTAACTGAAATTCCGGTATTGGTCAGAACATGAATGACATCATGATCTTCTAATTTGGGCTGCATATCAAAATGATTTTTATCAAGAAAGTTTCCTAAGCCAAATCCTAAACTGCCTTCCGGATAGTTCAGGAGCGTTGCTTTGTCAACTTCCCATGGTTTGTTTCTTTTAAAGAATTTTTGATAAGGAACTTTTGAGCATTCGTAAAGTTTTTCGATCAGATAGTCTTTCATATTTTTTTGTGTTATTTTAAAAGTTCTTTGAAATTCAAAGTTTTTTAATAAATAGAAAACCTAATATTAAGTATATAATATTATTACGAGTAACATTCAATAAAGTACTTTGAAATACAAAGTAAATAATAAAAAAAATAGCTGCCAAATAAAATGACAGTTATTTTATAATAGAATAATACTCAATTTTTATTTAAAAAGTTACGTGTTGTTATTTATATTTGTCTGGGAAAATAAATCAGAATTCTATAAATTGAATATTAATTATGAAGAAATTATTTGTTGCCGTATTGCTGTTTTTTTCTGTGATTGTCGTTAAAGCACAAGTTGTTGGTCTTGAAGTGGG
This sequence comes from Flavobacterium adiutor, assembly GCF_048282555.1. Taxonomy (NCBI): domain Bacteria; kingdom Pseudomonadati; phylum Bacteroidota; class Flavobacteriia; order Flavobacteriales; family Flavobacteriaceae; genus Flavobacterium; species Flavobacterium adiutor. The sequence goes on along the minus strand of NZ_CP182487.1, from coordinate 3,094,518 downwards.
AGATATAGCTCCTGAAATTGATCTTCCGGATACAAAAGGAGAAAAGGTAGCCCTTTCCTCTTTAAGAGGTGGATTAGTATTAGTTGACTTTTGGGCTTCGTGGTGCGGACCTTGTATTAAAGAACAGCCTGAATTATTAAAATTATACAACACATATTCCGGAAAATTAGATATTTATGGCGTTTCCTTAGATACAAAAAAGCCGGTTTGGACAGGAGTAATAACAAAACTAAAACTTCCGTGGACACAGGTAAGCGACTTAAAATACTGGAGCTCTGCAGCAGCAACTGATTATATGGTACAAGCGTTGCCATTTAATGTTTTACTGGACAAAAACGGAATTATTCTGGCTAAAAATATCCATGGCAACAAGTTAAATGAACTGATAAAAGAATTGTTGACGCAATAATTTGTTCGCAAATATGAGCTAGTAAAATGAAAGAAAGCGAGGATAAAAAGAAAATATATTTTAATCAGGTGTATGATAATATAAAAAGCATTGGCTATCATACAACCGCAATAATGGAAGAAAAAAACTTCACTCCTTTTGCATATTCTACAGGAATATTTGAAAATTTTAAAATACCTGAATTATTTATTTCCGGACTTGAACCAAACCTATCTGGAGAAATCATTAAAAATTATGCAGAAAAATATAAATTCGGTGAAATTCCATTAAATAAAAGAATATATAATTTAACAGAGAAATTTCCTGTATACTTTATAAAATTAAATAATAAAGACTTGACAGAGTATGTTCTCACATCAATTAAATTTTATGAAAACCGGGATTATAAGTATTTGCAATTAGTTTTTCCTGACTTAAATGGAAAATTTCCAAATGAAAGTAATTACGAATATGACCAAAAAATAGTTGGAGAATTCTACATTTAGAATTACAATTATATGATTAAAACAGTAACTGAAATGTGTACATCAAGAAAATGACTAATTGTTTTTAATTTAATTCCCTTTTTGTTCTTTAATGTATTTTGCCACATCCACCATTGTCGCAACCCAAATATCTTTTTTTCTTTTCTTTAAATAGTCCAGTAGTTTTCGGTGTTCTTCTAAATCAATATTCAGACCATGTTCACCGCCTACACCATGGAACAGAAAAACAATAAAAGAGCCTTTTTTTTCGGCCTCTTCGATCTGTGCTATCATTTGTTCGGCTGTACTTCCGTTTTGAACAAAGGAATTTACATTAGAAAGATCAACTTCCTTCTTGTTTAAATAACCGGCTGCAACCCCTCTGGCAGCAACAAAATCGTTTTTTAAGAAATTATAGTACAATGTATCTTTAATGGTCAAATCTCCGCAAGGATAGGCGAAAGTGCGCTCGTTTTGGCCGTCAATAGCTTTAAGCAAGGTATTGGTAATTTGGGTTTCTTTAACCGCTCTGGCAACGGTATATTTCGACAAATCAGTTTCAGATGTTACAAATCCTCTTCCGGGTAAATTTCCGTTGCATGGATGGTTTAAAGTATGATTCCCAAGTTCATGTCCTTGTTTGGCAGCAGTTCTCCATTCTTCGATTCTCTGGGAAACAACAGGTGAAGAACCTATCAGGTAAAACGTTCCTTTAAACTGATACGAATTAAGCATCGGAATCACCTTGTCAAGATGGATATTTAAAGCATCATCATACGTCAGGACAACAGCACATTTTTTACCATTCCAGTTTCTGTTTTGTTCCTGGGCAAAAACGTCGGCTGAAAGAATAAAAACAAATACAGTAACTATTATGCTTTTGAGGTTTGTGTTTACGAGTTTAAAAAGAAAATTGGTCATCGAGGTATAGATTGTTTAGTTGTTTTCAATAGTTTTATCGGAAATATATAAAAAAACTCAAGAAAAAATATAAAAAAGTATGGTTTTATTTCTTTGTTTTTTGGAAGATTACTTCAAATAGAAAATAGCTATATTTACACTCATTTTATTATTTATTTCATGGAAGAAAATAAACATGTAACGATATACGATATTGCTAAAAAATTAAATTTAGCAACTTCAACAATTTCCAGGGCTTTACAGGATCATCATACGATTAGCGATACAACAATAAAGAAAGTAAAAAAAACTGCAGAAGAAATGGGTTTTGTACCTAATACTTTAGCAGCAGGCTTACGTGGAAATAAAACCAAAACTATAGGCGTTTTGATTCCGACAGTTACCCAGCCTTTTTTATCTTCATTAATCAGCGGTATCGAAATTGCTGCTCAAAAATCCGGTTATACAGTAATCATTATGCAATCTCATGACTCAGCTGAAGAAGAAGCAAATATGGCGAAGTCTTTGTACAGCAATCGTGTAAGCGGTGTTATTTGTTCATTGGCTATGGAAACCAGGGATACGTCACATTTTTTGCAATTTTCGAATAATAATATTCCACTTGTTTTTGTTGACAGGGTTCCTAAGGATTTCAATACTTTCAGGGTTATCATCGATAATTATTCGGCAGGTTATAAAGCGACCAAACATCTTATAGAGCAGGGCTGCCTCCGAATCGCGCATTTAACTGCCGGATCTGAATTTGGTAATTTATATAATGAAAGGAGAAGAGGTTATATTGAAGCTTTAAAAGATCATAATTTGCCTGTGGATGAAGAGCTGATTGTGAATTTAAAATCGGTTACTTATGAAGAAGGAGTAATGGCAAGCAATAAATTGTTTGATTTAAACCCAATTCCCGATGGTATATTTGCGGCTGGGGATATTATTGCCGTAAGTGCCGTTCAGACGGCTAAAAAGCGAGGGATTAAAGTTCCGGAAGATGTTGCTGTTATTGGTTTTAATAATGACCCTATTTCTCAAATTATTGATCCACCTTTATCAACGATAACGCATCCGGCTGAAAAAATGGGCAAGGCCGCGGCTGATATTATCATTAAAAATCTAAAAAAAGCTAAAGGTGATGAGGTTAAGGAAATTACTTTTCTTAATACTGAGGTTTTGGCAAGGGAGTCTTCGGCTAGGAGGTAGTTTGGAGAGGTTCAAAAAAAATAGTGTTAATAATGGAAGATTCAATAATGTAAGTGAAGTTGTCAGAGCGGGTCTGCGTCTTTTAGAAGATGAAGAAAACAGAATAATTGCTTTAAGAAAAGCAATAAATGAGGGAATTGATAGTGGACGTGCAGTAGACTTTGATGCTAAAAAGTATCTTGAAGTTTTAAAAGCAAGAAAAAAATCAAATGGCTAAATACTATTTGACAAATAAAGCTGTTGAGGATTTATCTGAAATTTGGGATTATACAATTGAAGTTTGGTCTGAAATGCAAGCTGAAAACTATTACGGTTTGCTTTTATTAACCTGCGTGATTTGGCAAATAATCCACAACTTGGAAGGAATTATGATATAATTACAAAAGGAATATTAGGTTTTAAATCAGGCGAGCATATTGTCTTTTACTCAATTATATCAAAGATTGAAATAGAATTCGAAAGAATTCTTCACGGAATGATGGATTTGAAAAGCAAACTATAAAAAAATTATAATAGTCCATTAAGATCGTTACAATTTGGCTTTAAATTTAGAAATCTTAAAATTCTTAGATTTAATAATTTTGCCATCATCTGTAATCATGATACAGCTATAATCAGGATATTGATCAATAAAATCCATTCCGGTTTTTTTTCCGAGAACCATTAATGAGGTACTAAAACCATTTGCAGTTTCTGCTTTAGGACCAAAAACAGTAACACTGCACAGACCAGTTGCCGGATATCCAGTTGCCGGATTGATGATGTGCGAATATCGTTTACCGTTAAAAACTACATATTTTTCATAATTGCCTGATGTGGTTACAGCACCGTTATTCAAAGGAACAATAGCCAAAATTTTTTCAGGTTTAAATGGGTTCGTAATTCCGATTTTCCAGTCTTCTCCGTTCGGTTGCTTTCCCCAGGTGCTCATGTCACCGGATCCGTTTATGATTCCGGCTTTTATGCCTTTAGCGATCATCATGCTCCGGCATTTATCTGTTGCGTATCCCTCTCCCAAAGCACCAAAGCCAATTTTCATTCCTTTTAGTTTAAGAAAAATGGTGGAGTTTACACTGTCTAAAACAATATTTTTATACCCCACTTTCTCTACCGATTTTTTTATGGCTTCCGCCGAAGGCATTTCGGTCATGGATCCGTCAAATTTCCAAACACGGTCTAAGGCAGCAAAACTGACATCAAAAGCCCCACTGGTTTTTTTAGATAACTCGATTGCTCGTTGTGTCAATTCAAAAACTTCACGATCTACTTTTACGGGTTTAATTCCCGCATTTTGATTCACTTCAGAAACCTGTGAATCTGGTTTCCAGTCTGAAATCAGGTTTTCAATGCGGCTGATTTCTGCTATTACTTCATTAATATTTTGTTCTGCTGTCAGAGAATCATGAGCAACAATGCTAATATCAAAACGGCCACCCATTAGCAAAGTCGTTCTTTTACGCAACACCTGCGAATGCCCAGAAATACTTGAAATGAGGATAAAAAGAAGCAATATTTTATAATGAGATGATTTCACTTGGTATAAAAATATTAATAACAATCTGTTAGCAGTTGTCCGTTTTTCTTATAATCGTAAAGATTTTTAATGCTGTTCACTAAACATATTTCATTCAGAATTTCTTCAACGTCTTTTTGCATGGCTAGAGAACCGCAAATCATGATGAAGCCCCCTTGCTTTAATAAATCAACAAAAAAGGCTGCATCACGTTTTATCAGATCCATCACGTAAATATGTTCCGCTTCACGCGAAAGCGCCAGATGAAAACTCGTAAGTTTATGTTTCTCAATCATTTCATCTGAAAACTTTTTATAACGGGAAATCGTTTCGGTTTCCATTCTAAAACCACAGTATAAATGGATTTCCGTTTTCTTCTTGTTTTGCTCAATCATCCCAAGAAAAGGAGCAATCCCGGTTCCGTTGGAGATCATAGCTACTTTTGGAGCTTTGGCTGGAAAATGAAAAGCCTTGTTGGTTATGATTCGGGCTTTAAATGTATTTCCTGCTTCAAGATTATTTAAAAATCCCGAACCTAATCCGTGAGGATGCAGTTTGACAACTAACTGAATGTTTCCGGAATGATTTCCGATAGAGTAGAGGCGTTCACGGGAATCATTAGCGGGATAAATAGCCAGTAAATCTCCAGAGCTGAATTTAGTGCGCATATTGGCACGTAAGGTTAAGATAAAAGTATGTTCGGTTTTAGAAATAGCTGTTTTGTCTAAAACCATGAGTTTTTGCAGTCCTTTAGGAACATGATTGTATAAAGACGGAGTAACAGCTAATGGAATTCCTGTTTTTTTGCTCCATAACTTCACCCAGTTTACAAACTCAACAGCCGACTTATCATTAACAGTCTGAAGTTCCAGAAAGCGTTCAGCCCAATTTTGGGTTTCTAAAAGCTGATCGATTTCGATTGCAAATCTGCAAAAGTCAGGATACGATTCTGAACCAAAGCCAACAACAGAAAAATTGATTTTCTGTTGTTGATGCTGCTTGTGCAAAAGCGATTTAAACTGCGTTCCGTTTGATGGGGCGTCACCTAAGCCATGTGTTGAAGAAAACACAATAATATGCTCTGCTTTAGGATAAACAGAAAACCGGTTTAATTCGGATACAAAAGCTTTGTGTCCCTGATCGGTTAGTTGTTTCAGAATTGCATTGGCAAACCTGAAAGTACTTCCGTTTTCAGAACCAACTAAAAGAATGATGGTGCTTTCGTGAGCTTTATATTTGTTTTTTATCCGGCTGGATCGTCGTTTTAAAGTAATTGCAAATCCCGAATAAATAAAGAATAGAATATTAATACAGGCTAAAGCTAAAATTATAGCCCAGACCGCATTTATTCTTCCCGTATGAAGATCAAGACTTAATGCTGATAACTTAAGGGCACCGGGAAAACGTTTTTCTGAAACAACGACTCCTGTAACCTGATTTACTTCAATTTCACGGTCTTTTAATTCGATGATGTAGTATTCTTCCGGATCATCCGAAAAAGGGAATTCGATTTTTTTTATGTCAGAAAGAAAGGTGTTTTTGAATATGGAAGTTTTTTTGGCTTCTTCTGATACTTCAGTTTTTACAGGTTTTGTTTTTTCATCACCCATAAAAAAATGGAATCTTTCAAGTGAAAGATAAACTCCGGTAAGTGCAATAATCAAAATCGGAATCAAAGCCAGTCGTCCCAAAATGACATGATAGTACTGCGCAAAATATTCTTTAATGACTTTAGAAAAGAAATTTCGGATTCCGCGCTGTCTTTTTAAAACAAGTACGAAACCCGAAATTGATATTAGTAACAGGCAAAAAGAGATTACACCCACAAAAATTCGTCCAGCTTCATGAAGAAACAAAGAGCGATGAAAGCCTGTAATCCATTGAATAAATTCACTTTTTTTCTCAGGCGTACCTAATATTTTACCGGTTTTAGGATCTATGTAAGCATTGATTTCATCTCCATTTTCGTCGATTGCCTGTAGGGTTACAAACTGGTTGTAATCGATACTCAACTCTGTAATTTCAGGATATATTTCTCTTAATACTGGCAGTGCTTCCCCTAAAGTGATCTGGTCAAAATGCGTTGCTTTGTATGGTAATGTTTTTTCCTGAGCTGCATCGATTGCCAGAATGATTCCGGTTACCGAAGCCAAAATTAAAAATACGGAAGAAAATAAGGCCAGGGAAAGGTGAGCGTAACGCCAGAAAGATAAAGTCATTGCGTGTATTGTAGAGAAATAATCAGATTATATTTTGTTCAATCTTACGTATCTGATGTACCCTTTTCCTTCTGTTTTTTCAGCAAGAGCTTCAGTGGTAAGCGGAATTTCAAGATCGTTCACGTAATATTTCTGATCTTCAACAGCCGATTCAAAACGTAATTTATAGCCTTTGTTAATTTTAGAATCTTCAATTTCTATAGAAGTAATACTGCGGTCTCCACCGGTAACAGAAGCACCAGTTTTGGCACTGATATCTTCAGTTTTTTTAGTATGAAATTTGTTCCATTCTTTCAGTGATTTATACCATTTTTTATCGTCACCCATTACATAAAGCGTTTTTTCATACTCTCCTTTGGCATTGATAAGCGAAACTACAATATAAGCTCCTTCTCCCATGTAGTTTGACATTTGAAGCATACATTTATATTTTGAGGTCTGTGCATTTAAGGTAAAAGAAACAAGACATATAAGGACACCCGTAAGAGCAGATTTAATAATAGTTTTCATTTGAAATTGATTTGTTTTATTTGGAATTTAAAATTGTGAATTGTACTAGGGTTACTTTAAAAATTCAACTGAAATATTATTTTTTGTAAGTGACTCATTTTCTTTTGCAAGAGCATAAGCATTTTCGTCAAATTCAGTGATAATTTCTTTTTTTGCACCAATAGATAAAAGATATTTCAGGATTGTATCATCTTTAGCAACCATTGCAGCTTTATGAAGAGCTGTTAATCCGTCTTTGTTTTTGGCATTGATGTCGATGTTTAAGTCAGCCATTTTTTTAAGCAGTGCTAAATCATTTTTGATAATGGCCACATGGTATAATGTATTTCCGTCTTTTTGAGGAGTGGCTAAGTTTAATCCTTTATCCTGTAATAATTTTATTTTGCTCGCAAAAGGATCTTGTTTTGCGTTAGCGTTATCGTTACCTCGCCCCATCATTTGCGGACGATAAGACTGAACAAGATAAACACCTAAATTATTACCGTCTTTGTCTTTTACATTTACATCGGCACCTTTGGCTAAAAGCAAACTTACAGCTTCAGGTGTTCCGTATTTTACTGCATTTGTCAAGGCAGATTCTCCTTTTAAATTTTGAAGGTTTACATTTTTTGTTGTAGTAATGAAAAGTTCCAGAGCAGAGGTTTCTCTTGCAGCAGCAGCAGCCATTAACGGAGTTGTTCCTTCTTTATCTGCTTTATTGGGATCAACGCCTTTGCTTATGAAATAGTTGATAATTTCTATCTGGTTTGGTTTTCCTGCCAAAAGATGCAAAACATTTTGCCCTGAATTATTTATTGCAGTTGGTTTGATTTTTACTTCTTCAACCAGATATTTGTAGGTTTCGATTGTATTGCTTTCTCTACGGCTTCCTTGTGCAGCAGTAAAAAGTGCATTATCATTTGGCTTAACTCCTTTTTCAATAAGTTTTTTCAATAATGCTATATTTCCGGATCTTGCAGCATAAGTAAAGGCTGTATTGCCTTCGCTGTCAATATCTTTTAAAGACATTCCTTTCGTAGTAAAGTATTCAGCAGCTTTTAATTCTTTATCAGATGAAATGGCCAATAATAATAAGTTAGCACCATTTTGGTATTTTTTCTTAGGATCTATTCCGGCTTTAAAAAAAGCTTCATAAATTTCAGGATTGTTTTGACCGCTGCTGGCTGCTGCCGTTACAGGGAACGCACCGTGGCTGTCCTCTAAGTTGACATCAGATCCTTTAGCGATCAGATATTTTACAATTTCAGCATTTCCTTTTCCTGAAGCCCAGTGAAGATAAATTCTGTTATCGTGTGTTGGCTTGTTTATTTCATTTCCTGGCTGTTCCAATAAGAATTTTATAGTTTCTGTTGGAGCATCATTATTGATCGCCATTACAACTGGATCAAAAGCATTTGATGTTGAGGCAGACGGACTGTTTCCTTTTGCTATTTCAGCCTTTACAGCTTCAATATTGGGTGTCGTTTTCCAGAAAGACTGATCTAGTAAAGTATTTTTTTGCTGAGCATCTACAAATAACGTAACCGCAAATGCAAAAGAAACAAGTAAATTATTTTTCATAAAATGGTAAATGTTTTTGGGCAAAAGTTATCGAAATGATTTTTTAGATACTTTAAAACTCAAAAGGTTTAAAATTTGCTGAACTTCTTAGTTATTTAGAATAAATAAAAATAAGGCAAATATAAAAATAAATAATAAAATACCAATGTTTATTTTAGAGCCTGTTTAAAATTTAAATATTTAGATTTTTATGAGATTATTTTTCGATAGATGAGGCAAATTTTGAAAGAATAATAGACTTATTTTTGAGTAAATTTAACGAAATATAGCGGAAAATAAGCCGTAAAAAGCAATTAGATAAAATCTAAACAGGCTCTTAGCTAAGAGAAAGTTTTTAAAGATAATGAACATCAATGAAATTTGATATTGTTATTGCTTTTGTTATTACTAAAAGCGTCAGTTCAAGTGTTTTTGGCTGAGGGAAACGTAACAAAATGCATGTAGGACCAATTTTAATGATAATTTTTCTGTTCTTTTACCATTTTCTAATTAAAATTAACTCACAAAAAATGATCATCAAAACTAATTACAACCAACGACTTAATAATAATTTATTTTACGTTTCATAATGTAGAATTATATAATTAATAAGACAAATTCTATAATTTTTTCTAGTTTAATTTTTAGATTTTTGAATTTAATTTTTGAATTTAAATCCCAAATTGAAATGAAAAATACAAGCTACATGATCAGTCTTTCGATGTCAGTATTCACATTAATGAGCTGCTCAAATGATGACAAAGCATCGAGTGATCCCGGTACTCCAACAAGTCCGGTTGAGAATAATTCACCCAACACAGCTTATACCCCTGCTTTTGAAGGTCAAACCCGAATTGGCGGGCTTCAGACTAATACAGCGTATGAAGCAAAAATTATCACTTCAGGATTAACAAGTCCGTGGGGTATCAAAAGTCTTCCTGACGGCAGGCTTCTGGTTACAGAGAAAACAAAAGGAACTTTACGAATTGTAAAAGTCACCGGAGAAGTAAGTGCGGCAATTACAGGTTTGCCGACCGTAAATCCGTCAAATCAGGGTGGTCTATTAGGCTTATGTCTTGATCCTGATTTTGCATCGAACCGTATGATTTACTGGGTCTTTGCTGAAGCAGGAACAGGAGGAAATAGAACAGCAGTTGCCAAAGGAAAATTATCAAATGATGAAAAAACAATCGAAGGCGCTACAGTGATTTATCGTGCAAATCCGGCAAATCCAAGTGATCTTCATTATGGTGGACGTATTCTTTTTGATAAAACCGGAAACCTTATCGTTAGTACAGGAGAACGTTCTGTTTTAGAAACCAGACCTTTTGCTCAGTCAGTTACAGCTGCCTTAGGAAAAGTAATCCGTATAACTAAAGACGGACAGCCAGCCTCAGGCAATCCAAATTTTAATCAACCAGGAGCTTTGCCAGAGTTGTATAGTATTGGACACAGAAATCCGCAGGGTCTGGCACTTCATCCAGATACTGGTGAAATCTGGCTGAGCGAACATGGACCACGCGGAGGCGATGAAATTAACCGATTAAAAGCGGGCAGTAACTACGGATGGCCTGTTATTACTTACGGAATTGAGTATGGCGGACAGAAGATAGGTGAAGGAATTCAGAAAAAAGAGGGTATGGAACAGCCTGTTTATTACTGGGATCCGGTTGTGTCGCCGAGCGGAATGACATTTTATAAAGGTCATCGTGTACCAGAATGGGAGAACAGCTTGTTTATAGGTGCATTGAGTGGTCAGCACATTATACGTCTTGCCATTAAAGACAATCGTGTTATTGGTGAAGAAAGACTTTTGGTTAGCGAAGGTCAGCGATTTAGAGATATTACCCAGGGAAATGACGGAGCTTTGTATGCTGTTACAGATGGTGGAAGACTGTATAAAATCGATAAAAAATAAAGAATTTCAGCAGATTTTTTATCTGAAAATAGTAATAGCTGGGAGACAATCTTCCGGCTTTTTTTTGGAACCTTATTAAGAAAAAAATAACAGAAAGATATTCAATTCTAATGTTATTTTAATGTTGACCATAAAATTTCGTCCTAACTTGCGCCTTATTAAGAAAAGGAAAATGTTGAGCAGAATTAAAAATAGTATCTTTTGTAAATGCCTTCAGGCGTTGCTAATCGGCTATTTTCTAATCAGCAGTATGAATATATCAAATAGTTTTGAACACATTATAGCTGATAATGCAGAAACTGTTACCGTTAAAGGTATGGCTTGTAATTTTCTTAAAAAAATATTCAAATGTGACGGAATCTCTGAGGAACTGGATGATTACGGGACAAAAGAAACGAAGGCTACTAAAATGGCAAAAGGAGTTCCTTTATTAGATTATTTGATTCCATTAAATACGTCATTGTCTGTTTTGTACTTTCAGATTAGTTTAAAAAGGAAAAAATATATTGATAATCAGATATTTTCATTTGGTTTTCATGGTAAAATTCATTTACCTCCTCCCCGGTTTATAATATAAATACTTAATTTTGTATATGTTGGAGCAATCTGGCATTTTTACTGTGGTTTTTACCGTACATTGCATTCATTAAAATCGTATTTATTATATAAATTCATGACACCATTAAAACGTTTTTACAATCTGCTTCATCTTGACAAACGCGATGTATATCAAATCATTTTTTATGCAGCTTTTGCAGGATTAGTAAATCTTTCACTGCCTTTAGGTATTCAGGCAATTATTAATTTTATCCAGAGCGGACAATTAAGTGTTTCCTGGATTGTACTTGTAATTTTGGTTACAATAGGAGTTGGTTTCGGAGGAGTCCTGACCATCTTACAGCTTCGGATAGTTGAAAATCTGCAGCAACGAATTTTTGTACGGTCTTCATTTGAATTTGCCTACAAAATGCCCTTGATTAAATTTAAGGAGATGTATTCAGAATATGCTCCGGAAAAAGCCAATCGTTTTTTCGATACCTTGACGGTGCAAAAAGGAACTGCAAAACTTTTACTAGATTTTTGTACTGCTTTTTTACAGGTGGGTCTCGGAATCATATTATTGGTTTTGTACCATTCTTTCTTTACCGTAATCGGTCTTTTGTTTATCGTAATTTTATATGTTATTTTTAAATTTTCATACAAAGACGGACTTGAAACGAGTCTGAACGAATCAAAATTTAAGTATAAAGTAGCGGCCTGGCTTCAGGAAATTGCACGTAATCGTGATAGTTTTCGGAAAAAAGGAGGTTTTGAATATGCGCTGGAAAGAAACGATGAATATGTAAGTAAATACCTTAATTATCGTGAAAAGCATTTTCAGGTTATGAAAAAACAATACATTCAGCTAATTATTTTTAAAGTCATTGTTACAGCTGCCCTTTTATCTATTGGTGGTTTTCTGGTAATTCACAATCAAATGAACATAGGGCAGTTTGTGGCAGCTGAAATCGTAATTGTTTTACTTATTAATTCGGTTGAGAAAATCATCTTCGGACTGGAATCTTTTTATGATGTGCTAACTTCTCTGGAGAAAATCGGACAGGTGACTGATATGGAAACTTCATGTATTCCAGTGACATCTGCTATTACTGAAACAGGGATTAATATTGAAACTGAAAGTATAGGGTATAATTATCCAAATCACAATAAAAAGTCGCTTAAAAATATCAATCTGAAAATAAATCAGGGCGAAAAGATCATTTTGAGAGGGACAAACGGAGCAGGAAAGAGTACTTTACTTCGTTTATTGTCAGGACTTCTTGAACCAGAAAGCGGTGCGATATATGTAACTGATAATTATATGAACCGTCTCAACGAAGATACCTACAGGGCACAGGCGGGAACTTATTTACAAGGAGATACACTTTTTGCCGGAACTATTCGGGAAAACATTCTTTTTGGAAACGAAACCTTGAATAATGATGATCTTAAATGGGCTTTAGACAATGTCTGCCTGACACCCGATATTAAAACATTCCCGAACGGACTGGAACATCAGGTGCATCCGGGAGGTAATGAGCTTTCGGCGTCAGATATTCAGAAGATTCTTTTAGCCAGAAGTATTGTGCACAAGCCTAATATCTTATTTCTTGAAGATCCCGTTGATAAAATGGATGAAATGACTTCTGGTAAAATTATCGATTTTTTACTCTCTGAAGAAAATGACTGGACGGTAATTGTAACTTCTAAAAGCGATGTCTGGAAGAACAAATGTGACCGTATGATAACAATTGATGACGGAAAAATTATTAACGACATAAAGCTTTAATCATGCTCAATATATCTAAAGATAATAACGTACTGATAAGTCCGGGTAAATACAAGTCTATTACAAGCGTTGCCCGCAGACCGCATTATAAAATTTTAAATAAGGTTATAGTAGGTTTTTTGATTTTTCTAATTGGATGCCTTTTTCTGCCATGGACACAGAATATATCCGGAACAGGTTCGGTAACTACTTTAAAACCAGACCAGAGACCTCAGACGGTGCATACCGCCATTGCCGGAAGGATTGAAAAGTGGTATGTAAAGGAAGGTGATTATGTAAAAAAAGGGGATACGATTGTTTTTATTTCTGAAGTAAAAGAGGATTATCTGGATCCAAATCTTGTTGCAAATACTAAACAACAAGTTGATGCCAAGAAAATGGCTGTAGAATCATATGGTGACAAAGTAAATTCGCTTGAAGTTCAGGCACAATCTCTGAATGCCGAACGAGAGTTAAAATTACAGCAGGCACAGAATAAGATCAGACAGGCACAGCTGAAAATTAAAAGCGACAGTATGGATCTTGAAGCGATAAAAACGCAGCTAAGAATTGCTAAAACGCAATTTGACCGTTCGACAGCCCTTAATAAAGAAGGTTTAAAACCACTTACAGATGTCGAGCAGAAAAGATTAAAACTTCAGGAATCTGAAGCCTATATCGTTACACAGCAAAATAAGCTTTTGAGCAGTAAAAATGAATTGATCAATGCAAAAGTCGAAATAAACCGAATTACAGCAGAATATACTGAAAAAATTTCAAAATCAAAAAGCGATAAGTTTACTGCTTTAAGCACGCAATACGATACAGAAGCTCAGGTAAGTAAACTGGAGAATCAATATGTAAATTACCGTCTTAGGAATGGTTTGTACTACATTACAGCACCACAAAGCGGATACGTAAACCGTGCTTTGCTTGCAGGTTTGGGGGAAACTATTAAAGAAGGGACTCCAATTGTCAGCATTATGCCTGCCTCTTATGATATCGCAGTAGAAACTTATGTTGATCCTATCGATCTTCCATTGGTACGTCGTGGAGCGAAAGTACGTGTGTGGTTTGACGGATGGCCGAGAATCGTATTTTCGGGCTGGCCTGGATTATCTTATGGAACTTATGGCGGAAAAATTGTCGCAATTGAAAATTTTATCAGTTCTAATGGAAAATACAGGGTTTTGGTTTCACCTGACGGACCTGATAATAAATGGCCAAAAGAATTGAGCATCGGGGCAGGTGCACAGAGTATTGCATTATTGGAGACTGTTTCAGTAGGGTACGAAATATGGCGTAATCTGAATGGTTTTCCTCCAAATTATTATAAAGCAGATGAAAAAGAGGCGAAGGATGGTAAAGACAAAAAATAAATTGAGACATGCTGCTGTACTGTTTTCTTTCTTGTTCTTATTCGGCTTTTCTAATTTATATAGTCAGGATTTTAATAAAGAAGAACTGAGTTACAGCGAGTTTTTAGGATATGTAAAAAAATATCATCCGCTAGTAAAGCAGGCCAATCTTGAGATTAGTACTGCTCAGGCCGCATTGATGCAGGCTCGTGGAGGATTTGATCCTAAAATCGAAGTAGATTATAATAAAAAAGAGTTTAAAGGAACTGAGTATTATTCGTTATTAAACAGCAGTTTTAAAATCCCAACCTGGTACGGAATCGAAATCAAAGCCGGTTTTGATCAGACAGACGGACAATACTACAATCCACAGAATCGTACTCCTGAAGCCGGTCTGACTTCTTTAGGAATCAATGTTGCTTTAGGGCAGGGAATGTTCATCAACCAGCGAATGGCAGATGTAAGGGAAGGCAAGCTGCAGGTAAAACTGAGTGATGCCCAGCGAAAACTAAGAGCAATCGAGGTTTTATACAAAGCCAGCGAAGCGTATTTTGAATGGAGAAAAAGTTATAATGAAGCAGAGTTATATAAACGATACCTTGGATTTGCGAGTACGCGTTTTCAGGGGGTAAAAAAACTGATTGAACTGGGTGATGCGCCATCAATTGATAGTGTAGAAGCTGGAATTACTGTTCGAAATCGCGAATTAAACGTAGAAAACGGAAACTTGAAATTAGCGAAAGCAAAATTGTACCTGTCGAATTATTTATGGATCGAAAACGTACCTGTTGTACTGGATGATAGTGTTAAACCGGAAGAAAATTTAATTAAAACGCTTCAAGAAACGCTGAGAACACATGCCATGATGGTTGATGTTGAAACGCTGGATGCTCATCCAAAAATCCAGGCTCTTGAAACCAAAATGTCAATTCTTGAAGTTGGAAGGCAGTTAAAAGCGAATTCATTGCTTCCTAAGTTAAATGTTGGCTACAACTATATTTCTGAACCTTCCTACTTTAATTCTTTCAATGCCGATGATTATAAGTTTAACGTCGATTTTAGTATTCCGATTTTTTTGAGAAAAGAACGCGGAAGCCTGAAACTGGCAAAACTTAAAATTCAGGATTTAAAATATGATATTGATCAGCAGCGACTGGAACTTAAAAATAAAATCAAAGCACAGCAGACCGAAATTGCTTCTTTAAAAAAGCAGAAAAATGTCATTGATAATCTGGTAAATGATTATAAAACAATGCTTGATTCTGAAGAAAAACTGTTTTCCTTTGGCGAAAGTTCTATATTCCTGATCAATTCAAGGGAAAATAATCTGGTGAGTGCTAAGCTATCGCAAATCAGCATCGAAAATCAGTTTTATATTTCAAATGCCGAATTGTTTAAAATACTAGCAAATCCTGACTGATATTTTTTTCTTTTTCAAGCCACTTATTTATTCAGGTAAAATAAGTGGTTTTTTATTTTAATTAAGTTGTTCAGAAGTTGTTGTTCTGATACAATGTTCGGTTCCCAGATAAAGCGGATTTCCATGTTTTTCGGACCAGAATCCTTCCAGTAAATCTTTGGTGATACAGCGGTAAACGGCAATTCCTTTGTATGTTTTTTTATCTTCGCCTTTATAACTAAAATGGATTACGAGGATATTATCTTTAAAAAAACCAGAACCTTTTTGTTCATGATTACCAATCATCCACTTGGCGTCAATCCGGTTGTTTTCATCAAGAGAAAGCGTCAGTATGCCTTTATAAGTCATTTCATGTGAACCATCCTGATTGCTTCCGGAAACGGAATAGCTGCCAATTAAATCTTGTATGTTCATTTACTTTATTTAGGTTTTTAAAGAAACAGGTAAATATAGTAAAAATAATATTTTGACTTCATTATAACCATTCTCCCGAATCATTGTAATCATTTGGCAAGTAAGTAAGATACTGAACCATTCTTGGAGATTTTCCTTTATTAGGGGTGGCACAATGTGGCAGCGTATTGTTCCATATTATAAAATCGCCGGCATTACCTGTAACAGGTTTTGGTTGTAATGTTTCAATAGCTTTTTCACGCGGATTTTCATCGGGGTCAAGATTATCCAACCATTGATTTATTTGATTATGAAAACCCGGAACACAGTGAAATGCACCATCATCAGATCCGCAATCAGTTAAGTAAAGCAGACCCTGAAGTCCGAAAGTGAGTGGTTTTTTTAGGCTGGTGTCCCAATGAAGTGGACTCCCTAAAAAGGTAAACTTACCGTTTTCAGGAGGATTAAAACTTACTTTGTCAATTGTTTTATAAATATTGCTGGTTTTGTAAAGTTGCTCATAAGCCTTTTTTATTAAAGGTGAAAAACGGTTTTTATTTAGAGTTTCATGGTCAGAAAAATTAAGCATCAATCCTTTTTGATCCTCATGTCTCATATACCAGGTTTCTTTTTTGTCCGGATCCATTTGTAAATATTCCCAGATAGCTTTTTGTGTAGCTTCGCAGTCTTCTTTTGAAATAGCCTTTTTTACCACTACGTAACCATTTTTATCCCAGAATTCAAGGTCTTCTTCAGTAAGTACATTTTCTGTCAGATCTTCGTTTTCAGGAGCAATATCTTTTTTTTTGTCATTAACCCAGGATTTGAAAGTTTCAAAATCAGGCTTTTTGCTATATAAAAACTGTAAAGTGTCTTCCATGCCTATACCCAGCTGAAATAAAGTTTTAATCTCGTTGTTCCAGGTGTTGTCATCTTTTTTTTCAGAAGAAAAATGATTAGGATTTACTGAGCGTTTCCATAAATTTTCAAGAATAGTCCAGGGCATATGTGTCAGTTTTGAGGTTATTAAAAATCAGAATAAACTCAAAAATAATCCTTTTGATTAAAATAATTGTTCTTAATTAGATCTAATTGATACAAGCACTACTATATCTTGGAGATTTGAAAAGATGACTATGTCTGAAATTATAGTTTTTATATCTTTTTTATTGTGATTTTTTAAATTATTGATAATTTTAGTGCTAATTTAGGCTTTACAATTTAATATAAACTAATATTGAAGAATTTTTTTATAACATTGATTTTATTAATGGGATTTTACGTACCGGTTTCTTCCCAGGAAACACAAGTGAAATTTCTTGATATTTCTGACGGTTTATCAAATAATTCGGTTGTGACCATATTTCAGGATACTGATGGATACATGTGGTTTGGAACCTATGACGGTTTAAACCGATACGACGGATACAACTTTAAGGTATTCCGTAATCGGATCAATGATAAAAAGTCGTTGCCTTTTAATACAATTTATAATATTGAAGGAGATTCCAAAAATAATATCTGGATTGGCGGTGCAAATGGCGTGTGTGTTTACAACAAAACCACTGCTGCGTTTCATCCTGTCAAACATATTTCTCTGAATAAAGAAGCTGAAATTGTTAAAGATATTATTCATCAGGTAAAGGCTGTTTCTAAAAACAGGGTTTTAGTTGCCTCGCAAAACTTGGGCTTGCTTGTTTTTGAAAACGGTTCTTTTGTAGGAAGCAGTGTTCCGCTTCTGGTGTCAGGAAACAGGAATGTTGTTCGTAATTATGATGCTGTAGCTATTCAAAAGGATATAAAAAATAATCGGTGTTGGGTATATGTCAGGAATATAGGGCTTTGTGTATATAAAAATGATTCAAAACAGCTAAAAGTTATCTTTCCGTTTGCTGTAGAGTTAAAAACCATGGAACTTGCTTTAGACGGAAATATTTGGTTTGGAACAGATGAAGGACTTTTTCTCTTTAATACAAAATCAGGTTCTTTCTCTGAGAATTATTTCTCCGGCAGATGTACTGTTTCTGACATTCTTATCGATAAGAAAAAAGAAATGTGGGTAGCAACAGATGGCAATGGTATTTATAAAGTCAAAGGCAAAGAAAAAAAAGCAGTTCTGTACAGTTCTGTAAAAGAGAATAAACTATTAAAAAGTAATTCTGTCTGGAGTCTTTATGAAGATAAAACAGGAAATAAATGGATTGGCACTTTGCGTGGCGGAATTAGTATGCTGAGCAATTCGGCGGTGTATTTTAGAACAATCCGGTACAATGCAAATGATCCTGCAGAAAATTTTATATTATCATTCTGCGAAGACGAAAAAAACAATTTATGGGTTGGAACAGACGGTGCAGGATTGAAATACTGGGATCGCAGGACAAATACCTATATTAATTACGGAAATAAGCTTTCGAGTAAATTTATAACGGGTATTGTAAGGGATGATAACAACGAAATCTGGCTTTCTACATGGGCAGGCGGTGTAAACAGAATTAATCCAAAAAAGAACTCGGTGACACCCTTTTCATGTTACAATCCTTTTACGAAACAAATAGAAAAAAACATTTGGTTTGTTTATAAAGATTCAAAATCAAATATTTGGGCAAGTGCAACGAACGAAGGCTCATTGTATCTTTTTGACCGCACAAAAAGTAGTTTTGTACTTTTTGATAAATCAATTAATAACTTGCAGTGTATCACAGAAACGTCTGACGGCAAGCTCTGGGGGGGGAATTATTCGGTGTTATATTCTATTGAAAAAGAAAGTAGGAAAATCAGCAAAGTAACCATTGGAAATCCTGTTCGCTGTATTCATGAAGATAAAGATAAAAATCTCTGGCTCGGAACTCAGGAAGGGGGATTGCTCTTATTTGACCGAAAAACGAATACGTTTAAAAGGCTTACTACAGATGACGGACTTCCTTCTAATACTATTCTAAGGCTGCTTGAAGATAAGGAAGGGAATCTCTGGATGAGTACTTATAATGGTATTTGCAGGTTTGATAAGAAAAGAAAGACTTTTAGGAATTTCTCTGTTAATGACGGGCTTCAGAGTAATCAGTTTAGTTTTAATGCCGGAATTAAATTGTCAACAGGAGAGTTCCTGTTTGGAGGTATAAATGGCTTTAATAGTTTTCTTCCTGGGGATGTTAAAAGTTTTAGTCAGGAAAACAATCTTTTGCTTACAGACTTTTACGTAAACAATCAGCCGATTGAAGAAAGTAAGGCAGAGATCGACAGAGACTCAGATAAAATAAAAGAAGTGAGTTTAGATTATGACCAAACCACTTTGTCACTTGAATTCGTTGCTTTAGATTTTAACAATGCAGATAAGATTAATTATGCTTATTTGTTAGAGGGATGGGATCAGCAATGGAATTATGTAGGGCAGAACAGAAGAGCCAATTATTCCAGATTGCCTGAAGGCAAATATGTTTTTAAAGTAAAAACGACTAATTTCAAAGGAGGCTGGAACAAAGAGGTTAGTTTGCTTTCTATTCAGGTTTTACCGCCATGGTACAGAACCTGGTGGGCGTATTCTTTGTACTTATTGGCTATTGCCGCAGCTCTGTTTGTATATCTGGATTATCATAAGAACAAAGAAAAGTTAAAATACAAGGTTAAAATTGCCGAGCTTGAAAGCAAGAAAGAAAAGGAAATTGCCGAGAAACAGTCGTCAATGTTTACTTATATATCACATGAATTCAGAACGCCGCTTTCGCTGATTATTAATCCGTTGAAAAAAGCGGTTCAGAAAGAAAGTGTTCAAAACGGTTCTTCCGGAAGTGATTTAGCAATTGCACACCGAAATGCCCGCCGGCTTTTGAGTCTGGTCGATCAGCTTTTGCTTGTTAGAAAGGCTGAAAATGATGCGGATTCTCTTCGCTTATCTCCTATAAATGTCAATAATCTTTGTAATGAAGTATATCAGTGTTTTGTAAATCAGGCAAAAGATAAAAATATCGAATACAATTTTAATATTCCGGATCATGAAATTGAGATTATTGGAGATTATGAAAAAATTGAAATTTCATTGTTCAATCTGATGTCGAATGCTTTTAAATATACATCAATTGGTGGAAGAATTGATCTTAAATTATTAGAGACAGATGAAGAGGTTCACCTTGAAATTACCGATAACGGAGGCGGAATCGATAAAAAAGACATTGAAGTAATTTTCGAAAAATTCAAACAAATCAATTCTAAAGTTTCAATTGGAACCGGTTTTGGAATCGGGCTTTATATTGTAAAATATTTTACAGACAAACATAAAGGAACCGTAAGCTGTACAAGTGAACCAGGTAAGGGAAGTACATTTAAACTGACCTTTCTGAAAGGTGACAGGCATTTCGAAAATGCAGAAATTACTAACGAAGTTCAGAGAAGAAGCCTGCTGTTTGATGAGTTGATTATTGATGATTCAGAAAATAATACACCTGAAAGCACGCTTTCTGAACCCGATTTGCAAAAAGTGATGCTTACAGAAAAAAGAACCGTTTTAATTGTAGATGACAATACCGAAATCAGAAACTATTTAATCAAATTATTTACTGATAATTATATCGTGTATAGTGCTGAAAATGGTGAGGAAGGATTTAAACTCACCAAAAAACACATGCCTGATCTGGTGATAAGTGATATTACGATGGAAGAAATGGACGGTCTTGAGCTATGCCGAAAAATAAAGGAAAGCAATGATTTGTCGCATATTCCGGTGATTTTGTTAACAGCTTCTAAAAATTCTGAAACACATTTGCAAGGAATAAACGATGGAGCTGATGACTATATTACAAAACCATTTGATGATGATATTTTGGTGGCTCGAGTGGAATCATTATTGCGCAACCGAAGCAATTTACGAACGTATTTCTTAAACAGCATCACGTTAAAAGAGAATACTCAGAAAGTACCTGTTGAATATCAGGAAATTTTGAAAAAATGTATTGAGATTGTAGAGTCGAACATTCATAAAAAAGATTTCACGATTAAAACTTTTGCACTTGAAATGGGGATGAGTCACAGAACGCTTTATACTAAAATCAAAATTATTTCTGGACAGACTTTAAATGCTTTTATCCGTTCGTTACGAATCCGAAGAGCTGCTATGTTGATGCTTACCGAAGACATTAACATTGCACAGGCAAGTGCTGAGGTTGGTTTTGAAGATCCAAAATACTTTAGACAACAATTTGTGAAATTATTCGGAATGACACCTTCGGAGTATATTAAAAAGTATAAAAGCTCTTTTAATTCGGACTTGAATGTTATAAAATAGTTTCGTTGCGAAAGAATAGAAACCTTTGGATGTTCAATAATGATGCTGCGAAAAAGCATTTTTAGATACAGCTGCTTATTAAAAAAAATAAAAAATAGTATTACTCCCTTAAGCTCTTTTTATGAAAATTTAGATAATTATAAGTTAATTTTTATTATAGTCAATTAATTATGTATTGTTTAAAAATATGTAGTTATTTTTTTATAGTTAATAATTTTAAGTCTAAAATAACGGGTAATTACAAATTTGACCTCCTTTTTTTTCCATTTTACCCCTCATGAAAGTTTTAAACTAGACATTACTTTGCACTTGTACGTAATATTTTAGTTGTGTTACAAGTATGTTATAAGTGTTTGTTTTAAGATAAGTTTTTTAATCTGTTAAGAATTTAATATTCGTAAATAGACAAGTAATAGTTAGTTTATCATATAACTTATCTCACCCGCAGCTTAAAAAACTGCGGGTTATAAAATAGAAAACAGTAGTATAGCAATAGCAATAAAAAACAATAATCAAACCTAAATAAATATAATAGATGAAAAGAACCTCTTAAAAACCTTTTTCCGTTTGCCCAATAGGAAGTGATTATAATCTACACAAACAAACAATCACTTATAATGAAAACTCAACTAACCTAACCTTAAAATCAAAGAAATGAGAAAAAAAGTATTTTTATTTTTTCTAGCACTTTTTGCCGTCCTTATTACCGGATGCCAAAATAATGAATCAGATTTTCATAGTTCTGATAATCCCACGGTTGTTGTGGCTACAAAAGAAATTTACGGAGCGCCAACCAGAAAATTTGAAATCAAAGCCGCCCTGGCAGATGATTTAGGATTAAAAAGTGTACAAATCCAGATTCCGGAATTGTCACTTGATAAAGTAATTACGTTTGCAACAGATCCGTTGTTAAAAACATACGATTTAAGTTATTTTTTCGAAGTGCCTGCGGACAGAGGAACCTCAGAAACTTTTAAAATTAAATTAACGATTACAGATGTTTCAGGTAATGTGGTTAATGAAGAAATCAACCTGCGCTTAGACGGTGAATTTGCTGCCCCTTTGATAAGTATGATGTCTCCAAAAGAAGGAGCTGTTATTTTATTATCGACAAGTAATATCATGCCGGTAAATTTTGTGGTGAATGATGATTCAGGTATCGATTATGTTGAGGTTAAATGTGAGGCTCTGCATATCGATGAAACTATTCATTTAGAAGGCTCACCACAAACTTATACATTCAGCAAAGAATATGTTTTACCTCTTACTGCAGCCAGCTACGTACTCACAATTACCGCTTCAGATAAATTTAAAATTCCTAATAGTGGAAGCTTAAATGTGAATATTGTTGCTACTAATGAATATCCGGCTCTTTATTTATGTGATCAGCCAAAAGGAACTAATCTTACAACGGATGCTGTTGGGGTTCCGATGTATTTCCATGAGAAAAGCGGACAGGATTTTGAATTTAAATATTATGCTGATAAAGACAATAAAGAGATTTATATTTTAGGGCAGGAATCTGGCTTTTCACCACACTGTTTTGGATTAGACGCTTCGGGAAATATTGTTAATGATGTTGCTTCAGCACCAATTATTTTACCTACAAAAGGATATTACGTAATAAAAGTAAATCCAAATACATTAAAATATTCTGCTACTAAATATACACCAACAAGCAAAGTCTGGGCTGATGTGGCTAATGGATTGTGGCATGATGTAGAAGCACAAAGAAAACCTTTCGTTAGTGTTTGCGGAGGCGGAATTCAGGGAGCTACCTGGGATACCTGGGATGCTTGGGTTCAGAAATCGCTGCATTTAGCAAATAATCCGGATAATCCTTATCAATTAGTGGGAGAATACACATTAACAGGTACTATGGAAGCTACTTTTACAGGTCAATGGTGGAGCCCATCATGGAGACTTATCAAAAACGGCATTGCGACGATGTCACCGGGAGAAAACGGTAATGCAAAATATCCTGCAGCTGCGGGTGTTTATAAAGTAGTTCTTGATACCGAATTAGAGAGAGTCTTTATAACAAAAAAATAATTTGTTATCTCATTAATAAATAAAATAGCTAAATATGAAATTTAAAGATATATGGTTTTTTATTGCCTTGCTATGCAGTACAGCATCGTTTGCGCAAATAACAATCAAAGGAACTGTAAAGGATAAAGCCAATGTACCGATTCCGGGTGTGAATATAATGGTCAAAGGGACTTCTAATTCAACAGCAACAGATTTTGATGGGAAATACTCCATTTCTGTTCCTAATACGAACTCACTGATCGAATTTTCTTTCATCGGTTTTACAACGAAAGTCGTAGCTGCAGGCGATAAAACTACTCTTGATGTTACTTTAGAAGAAGCTAGTCAGGTGTTGGATGAGATTGTAGTAGTAGGATATGCTTCTGTAAAAAAGAGCGATGTAACCAGTTCTATTTCTTCAGTAAAAGGAAAAGAACTGCAGACAATGACAGTTGGTAACGTGACTGAATCTTTGCAGGGAAAAGTTGCCGGTGTTCAGATTACGGGTCAGGGTGGTCCGGGTGCTCAGCCAAGAGTTTTGATTCGTGGTATTTCAACTATCAATCTGGGTACTGATCCGCTTTATGTAGTAGATGGTATTCCAATGGGAACCAGTATTAACTTTTTGAGTAATAATGAAATTGAATCGATGGAGGTTTTAAAAGATGCTTCTGCGAGTGCTATTTACGGTTCTCGTGCTTCTAATGGAGTTATTCTTATTACGACGAAAAAAGGTAAATCAGGAAAAACAAGATTTACCTTAGATTTAAGCTCAGGTTTTCAACTTATGGAAAACCCATACAATATGGCCGATGCTGAAGGATATGCCAGCATTATGAATACGGCTTATAATAATTCTGGCTATTCAGATTATTTGCCTAATCCTTCTCAGTACAGAGGAAAAACAACAGACTGGTGGGGTGCAGGAATCCGAAAAAGTTCTCCGGTAACAAATGCTTCTCTAGGAGCTTCGGGAGGTTCAGACAAGCACACCTATGCGGTTAGTTTAAACTATTACAACTCTGAATCCATGTATGAAATAGGAGGATGGAAAAGAATCACGATGAGAATTAATAATGATTTTAAATTCTCTGATAAGTTCTCTGCTGGAATCACTTTAAATCCTCGTTATGAAACCTGGGGCGGTCCTGCAAACTGGGCTGATTTTGTTAAAATTGATCCAATTACGCCAATTTACAAACCTGCTGACGAGTTAACCGGATTAGAAAACGAATATAGTATTTATGCACGTTCTCCTTCGTATGTATGGAACCCGGTTGCTGCTGTAAAAAGATATGATGATTATACAGACCAGTATAATTTAAATACTAATGGTTATTTGCAATATACCCCAATAAAAGGTCTGGTGATTCGTACGCAGGCTTCTATCGAAGTGGGGAATAAAGTACAAAGTATTTTCAGACCGGATTTTGTAATTGATGCAGCTCACGAAAAGGCAGAAATCAATAGTGTGGAAAGAAAAGCGACCACAAATCACGACTGGACATGGCAGAGTACAGCAACGTATTCAAGAACATTTGCTGATAAACACAATGCTTCCCTGATGATTGGTAGCACTATGGAAGAATATAATGGCAATGATACCTGGGCGTATGGAGAAGGCGTTCCTAACAATTCAGAATCGATGAGAGAGGTAAATGCAGCTACTAAAAACCGTGACAGCGGCGGGAACAGCTGGTCCAGTTCTGTGATGTCTTATCTTTCTCGTTTTTCTTATAACTACGATAGCAAATATTATTTTACAGGGACTTTCAGACGTGACGGTTCTTCAAAATTCATGGCTAACAATAAGTGGGCTAATTTCCCATCAGCTTCTGCTTCATGGAGAATTTCAAATGAAGGTTTTATGGAAAATACAAAAGAAGTGATAAGTGATCTTAGATTAAGAGCTGGTTGGGGTAAAGTTGGTAATCAGGGACTGCCGGCTTCAGTTTATCAGTCTAATATTGGGCAAGGGTATTATGTAATCGGAGGTGAAATGGTAGATACTTCTTATCCTTCAACCATGGCAAACAAAGATATCAAATGGGAAACTGTCGAAGATATCAATTTTGGAATTGATTTCGCATTATGGAACAATAAATTTTCAGGGTCATTAGAGTATTATCAAAAGAAAACAAATGATATGTTGTTCAAGAAACAGTTTCCAACATACAGTGGCTTTCCAGGATATGCAACAATCTGGACAAACGTTGGTTCTATGCAGTCCAGCGGTATTGATTTGTTGCTTTCGTATAAAAACAAAAAGGGAGATTTCTCTTATGGTGTAGATCTGACTTTTACAACCGTAAATGTTGAAATGCTTTCTTTATCATCTGAAGGAGAAAGACTTTACGGAGCAGGAAACAGAACTTTGACGGTTAAAGGCGATGTACCAGGATACTTCTACGGATATGTGGCAGACGGATTATTTCAGAATCAAACTGAACTGAATGCGCATACTGATGAACACGGAACTAAAATGCAACCGAAAGCACAAGTTGGGGATATTCGCTTTAAAGATTTAAATGGAGACGGAAAAATAACGGATGCCGACAGAACAAAAATCGGTTCTCCATGGGCAGATTACAATGTGGGTCTGAATCTGAATTTTGCTTACAAACAATTTGATTTGGTGGCTAACTTCTATTCCAGTATCGGAAATGATATCGTAAACCAGAATATTTCAGATTTATATAATGGTGCAAGTTTAACCAACAAAGTAAGCGGACTGGATCAGATGGCATGGCATGGCGAGGGAACTTCTAATTATATCCCTCGTTTGTCGAAAGATGATAATAACGAAAACTTTAGCAAATTTTCTTCTTTTTATGTAGAAGACGGTTCGTTTGTACGTATGAAAAACCTCCAGTTAGGATATACGTTCCAGAATAAGTTTGGTTTAGACAAATTGAGAATATCGTTGTCAGGACAGAATTTATGGACATGGACAAAATATACAGGTGTAGATCCTGAAGTTGCAGGAGGAGATCCTAATAAAGATGACAGAGTTAAAGGATCAGGTTTTGGAGGATGGAATTATCCGGTTCAGCCAACCATTTTGATGGGGCTTAATGTAGCATTTTAATAATAGAAAGACATGAAAAAAATAATTTTATCAATAATAGCTTTTTCAATGTTTGCAGTTTCCTGTGAGGATTTTATTGAAAAAGAAGAAAGAGGAACGCAGACGGTGGACAATTACTTTCAGACAGCACAGGAATGCGAAAATTATACTAATGAATTAACACAAAGGTTATTGCTTTCTAAAGACTGGTACACATTGCTTGCTCCAAGAATTACAAACGAAATGGCAACAGATGATGCCTGGATGGGGAATACAGGCCAGGATAATTCAGCTCACAGGCCTTGTTCACAATATATCATCACTCCTGATAATATGGGGGACATGAATAGTATTTACACAGCACATTATTACACGATTCAGTCGGCAAATATCGGTTTAGAAAAAATGGCAAACTCACCAATTACCGATGCTCAGAAAAACCAATACATGGGAGAATCCTTATTTGTTCGTGCGTACTGCTACTACGAATTAGTCAATCTTTTTGGAGCAGTTCCGTTATATACGAAATCTTTAGGCACAGCTGATTTAAAATTGGAGAGAAGCCCTGCTACAGAGGTTTACGCGCAAATTGAAGCTGATCTTAAAGAATCGGCAGCAAAACTGGAAAATATCACAGTAAACAGAAATGGAAGAATAAACAAATGGGCGGCTTATGCTTTATTGGCGCGTGTGTCTCTTTTTCAGGAAAAATGGGCAGAGGCAAAACAATATTCTAATAAGGTAATTACAGAAGGGCCGTATGCATTGGAAGAAAATTTCCTGGATATCTGGAATGTAAACAATCATAACGGTAAAGAATCTATTTTGGAAGCGCAGTCATCTTCTGTACAAAATGAAGCTTTAGGATCTATGCTGCCAACTTTATCTGGAGCAAGGGGAGAAGATAAGAAAAATTTCCCTAGTAATGATGCCAAAGATGTTATTGACGGATGGGGATGGTGTATGCCAACCAGTGATTTGGAGAATGCTTATCTTTCTGAAAATGACGAAATCCGTCGCAGAAGCACTATTACCAAATGGGGGGAAGCTGCTTACGGAGATGAGGTTTTAAACCCGACTCATAAATTCAGTTTAAATGATAATAAATCAGGACGTATCTGCCGTAAATATTACATCCCGGTAGCTACACGTCGTACTCTGGATAAAAAAGACGGACATTTACCTTTAAACATTCCGTTGATTCGTCTGGCTGAAATGTACCTGACAAGAGCAGAAGCAAATTACCATACTGGCGGAGATGCTTTGGCAGACATCAATATCATCAGGGATCGTGTTGATTTGGCGCCTAAAACAGGAATATCCGGACCAACGCTTTTAAAACAAATCTATAAAGAGCGCCGTTTGGAGTTAGCTTTTGAAGGATTACGTTTATTCGATATCCGTCGTGAGAAAGATCCAACAACAGGAAAACGTGTTATCGAAACTTTGATGGGACCAAACGGAACTTTTGTAAAATATAACTTAAGCTCTACAGATCCTTACGAGACTACAAATACAAGAGAAGCACAGGATAAAGGAATCAATTTTGATCCTGCAAAACACTTGCTTTGGCCAATACCACAAATCGAGAGAGATTTAAGTAATGGTGTAATCACTCAAAACCCTAATTATTAAGATGACATTATATAAAAATAATAGAGTAAGTCTGCTGTGTGCAGGCTTGCTTTTAGCCAGCTCTTTTTTAGTAAGCTGTGATTCTGATAAAAATGAAAATGCTGATTCTGATAATGCTGTTACAGAATTGAAAGTAAATCTGGATGCTAATCTTCAGACCATGGAAAGTTTTGGTGCTTCTGATGCCTGGCAGTGTAATTTTATTGGAAAAAACTGGCCTTCGGATAAGAAAAACAAAATGGCAGATTTGCTTTTTAGCAGAGATGTTGACGCTGAAGGAAACCCAAAAGGGATTGGTTTGTCATTATGGCGTTTTAACCTTGGGGCAGGAAGTGCTGAACAGGGCGATACCAGTGATATTACTGACGAATGGAGACGTACAGAATGTTTTACTACAGATGGAGTAAACTATGATATGACTAAGCAGGCCGGCCAGGTTTGGTTTATGAAAGCGGCAAGAGAACGTGGAGTAGATAAATTATTAGCATTTTCAAACAGTGCTCCGGTTTACTTAACTCAAAACGGAAAGGCGCATGCAAGTATCAAAGAATTTTACAATCTGAAAGAAGGAAAAATGCCAGATTTGGCTGATTTCTGGGTAACGTCATTAGATAAATTAAAATCAGAGCACGGATTAACTATTGATTATGTGAGTCCGTTTAACGAGCCGCAATACGAATGGGATGGTTCAGGTCAGGAAGGTTCTCCGGCTACCAATACTAATATTTATAATTTTGTGAATGTTTTATCGCCAAAATTACAGTCAAAAGGATTGAATTCTCAGATTGTGGTTGGAGAAGGAGGATCTTATGAGCCTTTGTACAAAACAATTACAGGAAAAGAAAACAGATCGAATCAGATCGATTACTTTTTTGCTTCTAATTCTTCGAAAAATATTGCAGGTTTAAGCAATGTTAAGAAAACCATTTCTGCTCACAGTTACTGGCAGGCATGGCCTTTAAGAGAGTTAGTAAATTCAAGACAATTAGCAGCTTCAAGAGCGCAGTCTGTTGGAGGATTGAGTCTTTGGTCATCTGAGTATTGCGTTTTAGAAAGTCCTGGAACAGCTGAGCTTCCTGGTGGAGCAGGTCCTGGAAGGGACTTAGGAATTTCTCTGGCACTTTGGACAGCCCGCATTATCAGTACTGATATTGCAGTTGGAGGCGTTACTTCATGGCAGTGGTGGACAGCAATTAGCCGTGGAGATTATAAAGACGGATTAATTCACGTTGATAATGGTTCAAGCAATGGTGCCGGCGATGCCAACTATTGCAAAAACGACGGATTTATCAGAGATTCGAAAACACTTTGGGCTTTAGGAAACTTTTCGTTCTTTGTAAAACCAGGAATGGTTAGAGTTCAGATTCCAAGTATTGATAGTGCAAAAGCTGTAAACGATGTGATGGTGACGGCTTACAAAGATGTTGCTGCTAAAAAATTGGTAATTGTTGCAGTTAACATCAGCAAAGCGGCAAAAGCATACAAGTTTAATCTTAGCGGTGGTGCTTTAACAGATAATAAACTGACGCCTTATACGACTTCTGAAACATTAAGCCTTAAAAAAGGTGCAGCTGTTGATGCTGCGAATTTAGAAATTCCTGCAAGATCAGTTGTGACGTATGTAGGAACGTATAAGTAGTGATACAAAGAGATAAAGTTTCAAAGGCTTTACCACAATATTGTCATTTCGACGTAAGGAGAAATCACACTCGTTAATCGACAAAGATCGGCGAAATACTTTGCGGAATTTCTAGTGAGATTTGCTTCACCTGTTCGCTATTGCTCGAGTCTCGTTCCTCGGAATGACAAATTAGACGATAACGTCAATTAGAAAACAAAGAATAAATGAGAAAGGTATATATCTCGCTTTTATTGGTAATGAGTTCGCTGTCGTATGGACAGCGAACCATAACCATTAGCACAGATAATGTAGTCCAGACCATGGATGGATTTGGAGGGTCGGATGCATGGAGAACACAATTCGTTGGTAAAAACTGGCCGGAGCAGAAAAAAAATGCAATAGCAGATTTGTTGTTCAGCAAAGAAATGGATGCAGAAGGAAATCCAAAAGGAATCGGACTCTCGATCTGGCGTTTTAATCTCGGGGCTGGAAGTACGGAACAAGGCGAAAACAGTAAAGTGTCTGATGAATGGAGACGAAGCGAATGTTTTCTGAATGCCGACGGAACCTATGATTTTTCAAAACAAGAGGGGCAGAGATGGTTTTTGCAGGCAGCTAAAAAAAGAGGAGTTGAAAAATTCCTGATTTTTACTAACAGTCCGCCGGTTTATATGACGCATAATGGATTATCTTTTTCTTCCCGAAAAAATAAACTGAATCTAAAAGATGGTGCAATTCCAAAATTTGCCGATTTTTTAGTTCAAAGTATTCAGGGACTGGAGAAAAAGGAAGGAATAAAATTCGATTATGTCAGTCCTTTAAATGAACCTCAGTGGGAATGGATGCCCAAAAGCGGTGATACCAACAGTCAGGAAGGCACTCCGGCTACGAATGAAGAAATATACGAGGTGACCAAAGCGCTTTCTGAAAAGCTGAAAGCCAATAAAATGAAAACCGAAATCGCAATCGCTGAAGCCGCACAAATCGATTATTTATATGAAAATGTAAATGCCGAAAATCGTGACAATCAGATTGATTATTTCTTCGGAAAAACAAAAACAAATATTTCTAAATTACCGAATGTTAAAAATGTTATTTTAGGCCACAGTTATTTTACAACCTGGCCGGTTGAAAAACAGGTTTTAAGCAGAAAACTGATTGCTGCAGAAGTAAAACAGAAACCGGGTTTAAAATACTGGCAATCTGAATACTGTATTTTAGAAAAT
The DNA here is from genome assembly GCF_048282555.1 of Flavobacterium adiutor. Classification (NCBI taxonomy): domain Bacteria; kingdom Pseudomonadati; phylum Bacteroidota; class Flavobacteriia; order Flavobacteriales; family Flavobacteriaceae; genus Flavobacterium; species Flavobacterium adiutor. Next base: position 3,063,500 of record NZ_CP182487.1, on the reverse strand, counting down.
CCTGGAGAATCTGAAATACCTGGTGGTTCAGGTGGAGGAAGAGATTTAGGAATGCAGACCGCTTTATTCGTAGCGAGATTAATTCATAATGATATTGCTGTCGCCAATGCAGCTTCATGGCAGTGGTGGACATCGATTACGCGTGTAGATTACAAAGATGGTTTAATTTATCTGGATGACGGAAAAACTAATGGAGGAACAGCACCGGATTATGTTCGCAATGATGGAGAATTTCACGATTCAAAACTGCTTTGGGCTTTAGGGAATTACTCTTTGTTTGTACGTCCCGGAATGCTAAGAATTGATGTACCAAATCAAAATGAACTGGATGCAGCCAATGATGTCATGCTGACGGCATATAAGGATGTTCAGAACAAAAAACTCATTGTTGTAGCTGTAAATTGTGGAAAATCGGCTCAGCAATACAAATTTGATTTATCAAAAGGAACTGTAAAAAACAACGAATTTACTCCTTACATTACTTCTGAAAACTCCAATTTAAAAAGAGGAACAGTTCAGAAGGCAGATTATCTCGACATACCGTCAAGGTCTGTAGTGACATTTGTGGGAGAGTTGGAATATTAAAAAAAAAGTTTCAGGTTTCAGGTTTAACGTTTGAGCCAAAACCTGAAACCTGAAACCTGAAACAAAAATCAACTAAAAACATGTTTACAAAAAAGATCTTATTACCCGCATTACTCTTTTCGTGTCTGTCAGCAACTAGTCAGATTTCGTTTGGAGACTCTAAAAAAATTAATGACAACTGGAAATTCAATCTTCAGGAAACTCCGGATGCAAAAAACACAGCTTTTGACGACAGCAAATGGCAAAAGATAAATGTACCTCATGACTGGAGTGTAAAAGGGCAATTGAGTCCAACACTGGCAAGCTGTACCGGATATCTGCCGGGAGGAATTGGCTGGTACCGAAAATCAATCAATATTCCGCAAAGCAAGAGCGGCGAAAAAGTATATTTATATTTTGAAGGCGTTTACAACCGTAGCGAAGTTTTCATCAACGGACATTCACTAGGAAAACGTCCAAACGGCTATATTTCTTTTGCTTATGATGCGACACCATTTATAAAATACGGAGAAGAAAACACGATTTCAGTTCGTGTCGATCATAGTCAGAGTGCCGATTCAAGATGGTACAGCGGTTCCGGGATTTACAGGGATGTATGGGTAGTATATGCAAATCCGGTTCATATTGCACAATGGGGGGTTTATGCTTATCCGGAAGTAAAAAAAGGAACAGGAACTCTCAATGTTGAGGTTGAGGTTGAGAATGGTTCGGCATCAAAATCAGCTCTTACGGTAATTAATGAATTGATTTCGAAAGACGGAAAATCAGTGGCTAAATCTTCTTCTAAAGTGGATGTGGCGGCCAATCAAAACGGAAAGATTTCGACTAAATTAAATGTCAAAAATCCACAATTATGGGATTTAGAGCATCCAAATTTATATCAGTTAAAAACAACAGTTTTAAAAGACGGTAAACAAATCGATGAAACGGTTACCAAAACAGGTTTCCGAAAATTCACTTTCGATCCAAACAACGGTTTTGCCCTGAATGATGAATGGATGAAAATGAAAGGGGTTTGTTTACATCATGATGCCGGAGTTTTAGGCTCGGCAGTTCCTCGTGAAGTTTGGAAAACGAGATTACAGACATTAAAGGAAATTGGTGTAAATGCAATCCGTACGAGCCATAATCCGCAGGCTCCTGAATTTTATGAACTTTGCGACGAATTAGGATTATTGGTATTAAACGAAGCGTATGATGAGTGGGAATTTCCTAAACGCAAATGGCTGGAAGGCTGGAATTACGGAACACCTGGATTTGAAGGCTCATTTGATATTTTTGCTGACTGGGCAGAAAAAGACTTAGAAGATTTTGTACGTCGTGACAGAAACCACCTTTCTGTTTTTGGATGGAGTATTGGTAACGAAGTAGATTATCCAAATGATCCGTATTCGCATCCTGTTTTAGATCAGGGAAAAAATGGATTCGGTCAGGCAAATTATGGTGGTTATAAAAAAGATGCTCCTGATGCGATGCGTCTTGGTGCAATCGCAAAACGTCTAGTTGCAGCAGTAAAAAAATACGATAAATCAAGACCTACAACGGCTGGTTTAGCTGGTGTAGCCATGTCTAACGAAACTGAATATCCGGGAGCTTTGGATATTACAGGATACAACTATACAGAAAGCAAATACCAGTCAGATCATGAAAAATATCCAAAAAGAGTCATTTTTGGAAGTGAAAATGTGCACGACATGGAACCATGGCTGGCTGTAAAAAACAACAAACATATTTTTGGACAATTTTTATGGACAGGAATCGATTATTTAGGTGAGTCAGGAAGATGGCCTTCAAGAGGATTTTATTCTGGATTGGTTGATTTTGCAGGTGTGATCAAACCAAGGGGATATTTCCGTCAGTCATTGTGGTCAGATAAACCAATGGCGTATTTAGGGACTTATCCATTAACAAATGATAAAGATGTTTCTAAAGACGCCTGGGCAATCTGGAACTACGAAGCAGGTCAGAAAATCCGTGTCGTTTGTTATACGAATGCTGCAAAAGCTCGTTTAGAATTAAACGGAAAAGTAGTAGGCGAAACCAAATTATACGACGAAAAAACCGGAATCATTTACTGGGATATTCCTTTTGCTTCGGGAAAATTAGAAGTTGTTGGATTGGATAAAAACGATAAAGAAGAAAGCCGTTACGCAATCACAACAACACAGCAGCCTGTTGAATTGACTATTGCAGATAAAAATATCACCATCAGTAAAGACAGAGGTGTTGCTAAAATAATGGTTCAGGTGAAAGATCAAAACGGTCTTCCGGTTATGCTTTCAGACAATGAAGTAACTTGTACGATTACTGGTCCGGGAGTTTTATTAGGACTTGAAGCAGGAAACAACAGCGACATGACAGATTATACAGATAATGTTCAGCGAGTTTACCACGGACATATTGCGGCATACATTGAAGCAACGGGAGAAGCGCAGCCTATCAAAGTCACTTTTACCAGTCAATGGTTAAAACCGGTTGAAATTACTGTGAATGTAAGATAATTTAGTTAGTTTATTTTAATTTGAGTTAAACCTGTCTGCATTTTTGGTATTCGCAGGCAGGTTTTTTGTTATAATGAATAAAAGTTTATTATATTTGAAGTGTACTATTAACACTTATTTTTTTACTGATATGAAAATTAAAAGCATCATTATATTTGGTTTAGGAATTTTTTTAACACCATTTTTTTCAAATGCTCAAAAAGGAGTTTTTAAGAAAGATGAATTTAAGCAATGGGCACAAACTCCTCCCATGGGCTGGAACAGCTGGGATTGCTACGGTCCGACAGTAGAAGAACATGAGGTAAAAGCCAATGCGGATTATATGGCGCAGAACCTGAAGAAATTTGGATGGGAATATGTGGTAGTAGATATCAGATGGTTTGTAGAAAATGATAAAGCCGGAGGCTACAACCAGACTGACCCGCGTTATGTAATAGACCAATACGGACGATATCAGCCTGCTGTAAACCGTTTTCCTTCTGCAAAAGATAATCAGGGATTCAAGCCTTTAGCAGATTATATTCATAAAAAAGGATTGAAATTCGGAATTCATATCATGCGTGGTATTCCTAAAAAAGCAGTTGAAGAAAAAATGCCGGTCAAAGGTGCAAACGGAATCACAGCCGATCAGATTTACACTACAGCTTTGCAGTGCGAATGGCTGAAAGATAATTATACCATTGTGGCTGATAAACCGGGCGCACAGGAATATTATGATTCTATTTTTGAATTATACGCACAATGGGGCGTTGACTTCATTAAAATTGATGATTTGTCGAGACCGTATCACGAAGGTGAAATCAACCTGATCAGAAAGGCAATCGACAAATGTGGACGTAAAATTGTATTGAGTACCTCTCCGGGTGAAACGCCGGTTTCAGCAGCAGCTCATGTAAAAGAAAATGCCAACATGTGGCGTATGGTAGATGATGTTTGGGATACCTGGCCACACATTACACATTTGATGGATGTAGCGCAAAAATGGTATCCGTATATCGCTCCGGGAACATGGCCGGACTGTGATATGATTCCGCTTGGACGTATTTCTGTTAGAGGAGAAAGAGGCGAAGACAGAATGACCCGCCTGACAAAAGAGGAACAATATACTTTAATAACTTTCTTCAATATTTTTAAATCGCCTTTGTTCTTTGGTGGTGATCTGCCAAGTAATGATGCTTTTACTTTATCATTGCTGACGAATAAAGAAGTGGTGAAAATGCACAATGAAAGTACTGATGTAAAACAGCTTTTCCATAAAGAAGGAAAAATTGCCGTGACTTCAAGAAATCCAAAAGACGATAGTGTGTATCTGGCATTGTTTAATATTTCAGATACAGATTCTCAAAACGTTTCGGTAAGTCTTTCAGATCTTGGTATTGCCGGTTTTACTGATTGTAAAAATATGTGGACTGGCGAAAAACTAAATGTTGCTGAAAAAGAAGTTTCAGCAACACTAAAACCTCACGCTTCTGTTCTTTATAAATTAAAAAGCAAAAAATAATGAAGCACTTTTCACCGAAAAAACTGCTGATTCGCCTTTCGCTTTTAGTCATTGTTTTGTTTTCTTCCGCATTTACTTTAAGAATAAAAGAGGAGAAACCAGACAAGGTCTATCTTTTTGCGTATTCGACATTAAAAAGCAACGGCAGAAACGGACTTCATTTTGCCTGGAGCACAGATCAGAAAAACTGGTTTGCAATAGGACCTGAGCACAGCTTTTTAAAATCAGATTATGGCAGCTGGGGACCAACTGGAAAATGCATGACAGAACCGTATTTTATAAAAGATGATAACGGAATTTTTCATTGTTTGTGGAGTGTCAATGATGATGTTTTTGCGCATGCTTCCAGCAAAAATCTGATTAACTGGAAAAGCCAGAATTACGTTCAGGCGATGAAAAGTTTAGAAACAGGAGAGAAGTCAATTATTAAGGATGTAAAAGTAAGCCGTAAAAACGGCCAGTATGTGATTCACTGGACAGTTGATAATAAAAACTATTCGAATACCACGAAAGATTTTAAAAATTATAGCACAACAACAATTCATACAGAAAGTCTTCCTTCAAGAGCAGAGATTGTTTTACAGGGACAAAATGTAAAAGGAACAGTGACCGAAGTAGAGTGGAGCTTGGTTAATTCACTAATTAAAAATATGGAGGCATCAAAGTTCAGGGACAAACAGAACGATGCTTCTCCAAAAAGTGACAGTATATTATTTACGGGTTTAAAGCCTGTAACGGCTCAAATTAGTATCACTACGAAAGACCCTAAAAAAATAAGCAATATGCTTACAGGTGTGTTTTTTGAAGATATTAATTATGCTGCAGATGGTGGTTTGTATGCTGAACTGATTCAAAATCGTGGTTTCGAATATACAGTTCACGATAAAAAAGGCAGCGATGAAAAATGGAATGCGACTATGGCATGGAGTGGTGATTTTAAAATCGCAAAAGAAAACCCGATTCATATCAACAATCCAAATTATGCTGTAGTTACAAAAGGAACAATAAGTAACACCGGATTTGATGGAATTCCGCTTAAAGCGAATGAAAAATATGATTTTAGTGTATTTGCAAAAGGGACAGGTTTTAGGGTAAAATTAAAGTCGGCTTCGGGAGAAATTTTGGCGGAAGCTTCTTTAAAATCAGGGTCTTCCTGGAAAAAAATAAATGCAGTATTAAAACCATCTAAAACCGTTACAGATGCAAATTTGGAAATCAGTACAACTGGCGAAACCGCTGTTGATATGATTTCGCTTTTTCCGCAAAAGACTTTCAAAAACCGTAAAAATGGTCTTCGGGCAGATTTGGCAGAAACTATTGCAGCAATGCATCCTAAGTTTGTGCGTTTTCCGGGCGGCTGTGTAGCACATGGAGATGGAATTCATAATATTTACAAATGGAAAAATACGATTGGACCTTTAGAAAGCCGCATTCCTTCACGAAATATCTGGAATTACCATCAGTCAATGGGATTAGGGTATTTTGAGTACTTTCAGTTTTGTGAGGATCTGGGAGCAGAGCCAGTTCCGGTTTTAGCGGCTGGAGTTCCTTGCCAGAACTCTTCTGACGGAGGCGCCGGACAGCAATTCGGAATTCCGATGAAAGACATGGACGAGTACGTGCAGGATGTTTTGGATTTGATTGAATATGCAAACGGAAGCGTAACCAGTTTCTGGGGTAAAAAACGCGCCGAAGCAGGTCATCCAAAACCCTTCAATTTAAAATATGTCGGAATCGGGAATGAAGATCTGATTAGTGATGTTTTCGAAGAACGTTACCGAATGATCGTAAAAGCCGTACAGCAAAAATATCCTGAAATCATTGTAATTGGAACTGTTGGCCCTTTTAATGAAGGATCAGATTATGACGAAGGCTGGGCACTTGCAGACGATATGAAACTGCCAATTGTTGACGAACATTATTACCAGAGTCCGGGCTGGTTCATCAACAATCAAAGTTTTTATGATGGCTATGACCGCTCAAAATCAAAAGTATATCTGGGTGAATATGCGTCTTGGGGCAATAAGTTTTACAATGCTTTAGCCGAAGCTTTATACCTGACCGGAATCGAGCGAAACGGTGATGTGGTTGCAATGGCTTCGTATGCGCCATTACTGGCACGCGAAAAACACACACAATGGAATCCTGATTTGATTTATTTTAACGGAAATGAAGTAAAACCAACGGTAAATTATTTTGTACAGCAATTGTACGGTCAGAATCCGGGCGATATTTACCTGCAAAATACTTTAAAACTTTCGGACACCAATAACGATGTCAGCAAACGTATCGGAGTATCGGCTGTCCAGGATAATGCTACCGGAGATTTGATTGTAAAACTGGTCAATCTGCTACCGGTTGCGGTAACGTCTTCCATAGATTTGACGAATTTTTCAACCGCTGAAAATACAACTTACACGCTGATGACCGGAAAACCGGATAAAACAGCAGCAAAACCGGTTACACAGAAACTGACTGCCAAAGAAGCATTTTCAAAAGAACTGCCTCCGTATTCTTTCGCAGTAATTCGGGTGAAAATAAACTCTAAAACACTTTTAAATGAAAGCTTTTAAAATTTAATAGAATTAGTTTTTAAATAAACCCGTTTCGTATAATTATTAAACCTGTCAGTTCGAGTGTTTTTTGCGAAGAAAAACGGAACAAAAAATGTATCGAGAACCATCTTTAAAGTATAATTTATCTGTTCTCGATACAATCGATGAAAAATCGGTATCACTCGTTGACGAAAAATTAGCATTAAAAACTAATGGCACCCAACGAGTTTAAAATAGTAAATAAAATTAATGATAATGAAAAAAACACATTTTTGTCTTATAGTATTAGTAGCATTTTTTAATGTATTACAGGCACAGCAGCCTGCAGCAGGAGGTCCTCCGGTTATTGCCGGCAAAGATTTAACGGCTTATTTGTTTGTATATTTTACCGGAAACAGTGTAGAAGAAGAAGCGGTTCGTTATGCAGTAAGCGCCGATGGTTATCATTATTACGCTCTTAATAAAGATAAACCCGTTATAGATAGTAAGGTAATCAGTTCAACAGGAGGTGTACGTGACCCTCATATTTTGCGTGGGGATGACGGCAAAACATTTTATATGGTTCTGACCGATATGACTTCTTCAAAAGGTTGGGATAGCAATCGTGCCATGGTGCTGCTAAAAAGCACTGATCTTGTAAACTGGAAAAGCAGTATCGTAAATATTCAGAAAGCATTTCCGGGCAATGAAAACCTGAAACGTGTCTGGGCGCCACAGACCATTTACGATGCCAAAGCTGGTAAATATCTGATTTACTTTAGTATGCAGCACGCAAACGAGGCAGATAAAATTTACTACGCTTATGCGAATAAAGATTTCACAGCTCTGGAAAGCGAGCCAAAATTATTATTCGTTCCAAAATCTCAAAAAGCGTGTATTGACGGCGATATTATAGAAAAAGACGGAGTATATCATCTTTTTTACAAAACTGAGACCGAAAAGCCGGGCATCAAAGTGGCTACTACAACCGATCTGACTTCCGGAAAATGGACAGAAAATGACAATTACCTGCAGCAGACCAAAGAATCTGTAGAAGGTTCAAGCGTTTTTAAACTAAACAATTCGGATGAGTATATTCTGATGTATGACCTGTACATGAAAGGAAAATATCAGTTTACAAAAAGTACCGATTTAGAAAATTTTAAAGCAATAGACGATGAGATTTCAATGGATTTCAAACCGCGTCACGGTACTATTTTGCCCATCACACGTACCGAATTGAAAAGGCTGCTTGCTAAATGGGGAACACCTGAAAAATTGCCAAAAATCAATAATAATCCGGTTTTAGAAGGTTATTATGCCGATCCTGACATTTTATATTCAAACAAAACCAAAAAATATTACATCTACCCAACCAGCGATGGATTTGATGGCTGGTCCGGAAAGTATTTTAAAACTTTTTCATCTGATAATTTAGTAGACTGGAAAGACGAAGGTGTGATTTTGGATCTTCCAAAAGATGTAAGCTGGGCCAACAGAAATGCCTGGGCGCCTTGTATCGTAGAGAAAAAGATAAAAGGAAAATACAAATATTTCTATTATTTCACTGCAGCGCAAAAAATTGGTGTTGCCGTTTCAGACAATCCGGAAGGACCTTTCAAAGACAGCGGAAAAGCTTTGGTAGCGACCAGACCAGAAGGAGTAAAAGGCGGTCAGGAAATCGATCCGGATGTTTTTACAGATCCTAAAACAGGAAAAACCTATTTATACTGGGGTAACGGTTATATGGCTGTAGCCGAACTGAATGACGATATGATTTCTTTCAAAGGCGATGTGAAGCTCATTAAAGTTGATAAAACATTCCGTGAAGGAACCTACGTGATTTACAGAAAAGGAACCTATTATTTCATGTGGAGCGAAGACGATACCAGAAGCCCGAATTACAAAGTGCGCTACGGAACTTCAAAATCGCCTCTGGGACCAATTGAAATTCCGGAAAACAACATCGTAATTCAGGGAATCCCGGATCAGGGAATCTATGCAACCGGTCATAATTCGGTTTTGCAAATTCCAAACAAAGATGAATGGTATATCACGTACCACCGATTTTCATACCCAACCGGAATAAAAATGGGAGAAGCCGGAGGTTTTCACCGCGAAGTGTGTATGGATAAATTAGAATTCAACCCAGACGGAACCATTAAACAGGCAACCCCAACCCATACAGGAATACAGGCAATTAAATAATGCAAATTATTTAGTTGTAAAAAGCTGCTCTACTTTGCCCCGGAGCAGCTTTTTTTGTTTTATAGAATTTGAGTTTTAGATTTAGGAGCTTGTTCCTGCTCTTCGCTGTATTCCCGCTAACAAAAACTACGGCAAAAAAGCCTTGTTTTTCTAAAGCGGGAGATGCCGCTTCTGTCAGGGCTAGGGCTTTTGGGTTTTATAATAATGCTAGTGTAAAAGAATATTTTAGAATTTTATATAATGAATTTTCGTTATAAATAAATTATATTTGAAAAAATAATACGAACCCAAACATGCGCATAACATACCAATTTAGGATAAAATTAGTTGAATTTATGCGTATATAAATGAGTTGGGCGTAATTTTAAAAAAACAGAAAGTAAAAAACATTATATATCTTTACAAAATGAAGACAGTAAGATTTAAAACTCTAGAATGCACACAAAACGATAAAACTTTTTTTGTTTCAGTTATACCTAACGATGTATTGAAATCAATTTGTTTTGTATCAAGAAGAGACGAGGATCCCGAAAAAGGATTCCAAAGAACATTAAACGAAACAAGAGCTAAAGATATCGCAAAATACTTAGATGAGTTAAAAGGAACGATACCATCAGCATTAATTCTTAGTGCACAAGATAATGCTAGGTTTGCTTTTGATAATGCAAAACAGGAAATATCGTTTATGACTAATATTAATAGTTTTATGGTTCTTGATGGACAACATAGACTATACGGCTTATTAAAAGCTACTAAACAATATTCAATTCCTGTCATTATTTTCAACAATCTAAATACAACCCAAGAAGTTAACCTCTTTATAGATATTAATACAACACAAAAAGGGGTTCCAACAACCTTATTGCTTGACATTAAAAACCTATCTGGTCGTGAAACAAAAAAAGAAGATAAACAAAGACAATTATTTGATAGATTGAATCAAGATAGTGTTTTAGCAGGCTTGTTATCACCAGCTAAAAGCCAAGTTGGAAGAATTACAAGAGTATCTTTTAATCAAGCAACCAATGATATTTTTGAGAGTGGATTTTTTCAGGACAAAGATGCAGAAACTGTATTTAAGGGGGTAAAAAATTATATAGAAGCAGCAGAAAAAGTTTTCAAGAAAAGTAAATCTGAAAAAGCCAAATTAACTAACTCTATTCTTTTTCGTTCATTATTTGCTGTTTTTCATGAAGTTGTGGACAAAACTCTAAAAGAATATAGTGATTTAAAAGTTGATTCGTTCATAAATTCACTTGAGCCAATATCTAAATTAAATTTTGATTCTTATACAGGTACAAGTAACGCTACTTATTCAAAAGTTGTTTCAGACATGCGAAAAGAACTTAATGAATACGCTAAACGCTATAATAACTTGAATAGCCAAAATTTATTCTAGTAACAAATGGAGTTTTTTGGAACAAATTATTTAAATGTAAGAAACAACTATTTGCTACCAAGGTTAAACTATGGTATCAAGAGGAATAAAATTGAATATTGGTCTTTAAAAGATGTTTTAACAAAAAAGTTGATTTCATTAAATAAACTTAATGGTAAATCTATTGAAGTGGAAATATCACAAGATGATTATTATAAATCAATTCATTGTGATATTGAATTATTTATGAATAAATCCATGATTCAATATACCGACTTTGTAAATCAAAAAGAGATATCAAAAACTTGGTCATTCGTAACATTTTATTATTTTTCATTTTTCACAGTTACTTGTTTATTTAGGTTTCTTAACAAAGGATTTCTCTTTTTTTCAAGTGAGCAAATTAGACGTTTTGAACAATTTTCGTTAGCTGTTCATTCTAACCCAATTAACTTAAGTGTTGGAAACTATTATTTTTCAGTAAAAGAAATAAATGCATATGGTAATGTAGTTATAATAATAAGCGAAAAAGGCGATAGTGTACATAAATCAACTTGGTTACAACTAGAAACTACATTGAGAGAATTTCTAACAAACTGTGATTCGGATGAAGCAGCACTATATAACTTATTACTAAGCCATTTTTCTAAATTCAAATCTGAATACCCTTCTAATTTAAGAAACAAATTAAATTACAATGGAGAATCTTCATTATTAGACATTGATAATAATATACCCATAGTTGAATTACAAAAGATAAATCAACAGTTTTTTAGCGACCTTGCGAAAATAGATCCAAACATCAATAATAATTCAAACCAAATGAATAGTATTAGTTTTCTAGCAAGTTATTTTTTTGAGTTCAATCAAAAACTGCACAAAGAATACTTAGAAAGAAGCAAATTTGGAAAAGATTTTAGTAGTGAACGAGAGAATTATTTGAAGGTAAAAAAAGTGAAATTATAAAAACTACGCCCAACAGCTAGAGTTTCGTTGCGGCTGCAAGCCGAACAATGAAACTCCTGTTGAACGGAACCGCTGAGATTCCGCTACTATGGGGTTTTCGATAAAGGAGTCAGAAGAATTTCAAGAGGATTTAGTGTCCTCTTTTTTTTGAAGTGGTTTCAAAGATGGTTTTGTCGTGTTTTCCTTCACCTTAGGGCATAAATTCCCTTACCCGTAAAATTAACTTTCACGGGAAATTGGTTTTTGGCTACCGCCAAGATACCAAGCAGGTGGACCACGCTGGTCAAAAACCGCTATCCGATACAAATTGCCTGTTTTGCAACACGAACATTTGGGTAAAAAAGGCTTCTTTTCTGCTTTTTCCAAGACTTTAACTTGGAGTTTTGCTTGTAAAAGCTCCTACATAAATTAAAAGATAAATTGCAGCATTTGTAATGCGGTTATTAAAACAAAAGTTCATTATAAATTTGTAGGGAATTCATGTAAACAGCCTCGTTACATACGCTTTATTTAGTTTCTATAAGTAAACAGATACTCGTTGCAAACGAGCACCAGATTGAGACAACTCAATGAGCGACTACTAAAATGGGTAAAATGGGAAAAAGGATTGTACAAAAAGGCAGCGGTTAGATACCTCAAAACAAAGTACAAAGAAAAACCCGATTTATTCGTACATTGGTTATTGGTACATCCATAAATGTAAGTACATTTGTGTGATTTAATACTATGAAGAGCCGTGTGAAGGGAGACTTTCAAGCACGGTTCCGTGAGAACGTAAGGGTGAAATTCCATTGCGTGACTCGATTAGCAAACAGCTTCGAAAAACTTAACGGAGAAAATGGAAACAGAAAATATAAAGATTAAAAATCTGCTTGAAACTGTCACAAAATTAACATCATTTTTACAAGCAAGTGCTGAAACAGATTTTGATTTTTTCTATGAAGCTTATAAAATATTAGTAACTTTCTCAAAAGTAGATTGGGATTGTTTAAAAGATGAATTACCAAAATGGAGTGAAGACCAATTAGACGTTTTAGTTACTACTTTACATAATGAACACGGTGATCAAAACAGAATAAATGATAACTTTTTTATTGGTTACATTTTTACGATAGCTCCTGATAATTTAGCTATTACCATTTTAGATTGCTTTTTATATTATTTCATTAGTGAAAATAAAATCGAGTCTATTGAACTACTTAATTCAATTGAGGAAAAGATTAATCTACTTTATGATGGAAAATATATTAGAGAAGAAACAGAATACAAATTTTGGAAAAAGTTCATTCAGGAAGCTAAAAATAAAGCCGTCTGCTAACAGCAAGGGATTCGTTGCGTGCGAAGCACGAACAATGAAGCCCGTGTTGAACGGAACCGCTGAGATTCCGCTACTATGGGTTTTTCGATAAAGGAGTCAGAAGAATTTCAAGAGGATTTAGTGTCCTCTTTTTTTTTGAAGTGGTTTCAAAGATGGTTTTGTCGTGTTTTCCTTCACCTTAGGGCATAAATTCCCTTACCCGTAAAATTCCCTTTCACGGGGAATTGGGTTTTGGCTACCGCCAAGATACCAAGCAGGTGGACCACGCTGGTCAAAAACCGCTATCCGATACAAATTGCCCGTTTTGCAACACGGACATTTGGGTAAAAACGCTTTTTTTCTACTTTTTTAAGCACTTTAACTTGGAGTTTTTCTTGTACTATTCCCTCTCTGGTGCTCGTTTTCAACGAGTATCTATATAAATTAAAAAGATAAATTGTAGCGTTTGTAACGCGGCTATTAATAACAAAAGTGTATTGTAAATTTGTAGGTGATTCATCTAAACAACCGCGTTGTAAACGCTTTATTTAGTTTCCATAAGTAAAGAGGTACTGGTTGCAAACGAGATTGGAATTTGATTTTTTAGGCTTTACCATTCGTCCGAGTGCGGTCAAAAGTAAGGATAAGATAATAATCATTCCGAGCATTTATGTAAGTCAAAAGTCGAAGAACAGTTTGATGGAAAAATTCAGAACACTGAAAATCCACAAAAGGCGAACAACATAGATGAGATAGCCAAAATGATGAATCCAATCTTGAGAGGAATTATCAATTATTATCACAAATTTAGGAAAAACGACCTTCAAAATCTATGGAGACAACTCAATGAGCGACTACTAAAATGGGTAAAATGGGAAAAAGGATTGTATAAAAAGGCAGCGGTTAGATACCTCAAAACAAAGTACAAAGAAAAACCCGATTTATTCGTACATTGGTTATTGGTACATCCATAAATGTAAGTACATTTGTGTGATTTAATACTATGAAGAGCCGTGTGAAGGGAGACTTTCAAGCACGGTTCCGTGAGAACGTAAGGGTGAAATTCCATTGCGTGACTCGATTAGTGGCAAGCAAAAAAAAGCGCACAATAAAACTTATCGCTTAATATTTTTGTACTTTTGAAAAAAAGAGAAATTATGAGAACAATACAAGTAAATATACCCGATAGTGTTGATTTGAAAGATTACGATTTTTCAATGATAATAGCGTCAAAACTTTATGAAGATGCAAAATTATCTGCAGGACAAGCTGCAGAAATAGCAGGACTAACAAAAAGAGCGTTCATAGAAATACTTGGAAAATATGGTGTTTCAATATTTAGTAATTCAATTGATGATTTACAATCAGATATAGCAAATGCATAAAATAGTAATTTCCGATACAAGCACTCTAATTATTCTTCATAAAATAAATGAACTAAATATCTTAAAAGATGTTTATGGAGAACTTATAACTACTCCTGAAATTGCTGAAGAATTCGGAGAAAAATTACCAGATTGGATAACTTTACAATCAGTAACTGATGAAAAATATCAAAGGTTTTTGGAAACACAAGTAGACCGTGGCGAAGCAAGTGCAATTGCATTAGCTTCGGAATTTGAAGATGTTACATTATTATTGGATGACCTCAAAGCTCGCAAATTAGCTGCAAAATTAAAACTTAAGACAACTGGAGCATTAGGAGTAATACACAAAGCAAAACAAATGTCCATTATACCAAAAGTTAAGCCTTTAATTGATAAATTGTTATTGACGAATTTCCGAATATCTAACAATATTATAGATGAAATACTAAAGTTGAATAACGAATAAATTGCCAGCCACTAACAGCTAGAGTTTCGTTGCGGCTGCAAGCCGAACAATGAAACTCCTGTTGAACGGAACCGCTGATATTCCGCTACTATGGTTTTTTCGATAAAGGAGTCAGAAGAATTTCAAGAGGATTTAGTGTCCTCTTTTTTTTGAAGTGGTTTCAAAGATGGTTTTGTCGTGTTTTCCTTCACCTTAGGGCATAAATTCCCTTACCCGTAAAATTAACTTTCACGGGGAATTGGGTTTTGGCTACCGCCAAGATACCAAGCAGGTGGACCACGCTGGTCAAAAACTGCTATCCGATACAAATTGCCTATTTTGCAACACGAACATTTGGGTAAAAAAGGCTTTTTATCCGCTTTTTCCAAGACTTTAACTTGGAGTTTTGCTTGTAAAAGCTCCTACATAAATTAAAAGATAAATTGCAGCATTTGTAATGCGGTTATTAAAACAAAAGTTCATTATAAATTTGTAGGGAATTCATGTAAACAGCCTCGTTACATACGCTTTATTTAGTTTCTATAAGTAAACAGATACTCGTTGCAAACGAGCACCAGATTGAGACAACTCAATGAGCGACTACTAAAATGGGTAAAATGGGAAAAAGGATTGTACAAAAAGGCAGCGGTTAGATACCTCAAAACAAAGTACAAAGAAAAACCCGATTTATTCGTACATTGGTTATTGGTACATCCATAAATATAAGTACATTTGTGTGATTTAATACTATGAAGAGCCGTGTGAAGGGAGACTTTCAAGCACGGTTCCGTGAGAACGTAAGGGTGAAATTCCATTGCGTGACTTGATTATGGGCTAGTTCACAACAACACTTTACAAATGAGAACATTTTTTTTGATAATACTACTTTTTTCAATCAAAGTCCAATCACAGGAGTTAACAACTGACGTAAGAACAGATGAAAATATTTATTTATATGCGCTGAAGGAATATTGCAATTTTCCCGAAATAACGGCCGAAAATATTTATGTCCAATTTGATTCAACTGTTATGTGGTATGATTGGCCAAAAGTAATAAATAACAAAAAAATTAATTATCTAGACGGAGCGCCTGAAATTATAAAAGAAATTAAAGCACATAAAGGCTCAATAATATTGGTTAAAATTGTTCCTTTACAATACAAAAAGAAAATTTTTTTTGTAAACGTTATTCCATTTTTAGCCACAGCAAAAGGGAAAAACATCAATTTGGCTAACGGTGGTGGATTAAGTGTGATATTTAATTACAGTGACAAAAATAAAGGCTTTGAATTTTCCGAAACAAAAAGTTACGGAAACTAAGCTAATGACCAGCCCATAACAGCAAGGGATTCGTTGCGTGCGAAGCACGAACAATGAAGCCCGTGTTGAACGAAACCGCTGAGATTCCGCTACTATGGGGTTTTCGATAAAGGAGTCAGAAGAATTTTAAGAGGATTTAGTGTCCTCTTTTTTTTTTGAAGTGGTTTCAAAGATGGTTTTGTCGTGTTTTCCTTCACCTTAGGGCATAAATTCCCTTACCCGTAAAATTAACTTTCACGGGGAATTGGGTTTTGGCTACCGCCAAGATACCAAGCAGGTGGACCACGCTGGTCAAAAAACCTCTAGTGCTCGTTTTCAACGAGTATCTACATAAATTAAAAAGATAAATTGTAGCGTTTGTAACGCGGCTATTAATAACAAAAGTGTATTGTAAATTTGTAGGGGATTCATCTAAACAACCGCGTTGTAAAAGCTTTATTTAGTTTCCATAAGTAAAGAGGTACTGGTTGCAAACGAGCAGCAGATTGGAATTTGATTTTTTAGGCTTTACCATTCGTCCGACTGCGGTCAAAAGTAAGGATAAGATAATAATTATTCCGAGCATTTACGTGAGTCAAAAGTCGAAGAACAGTTTGATGGAAAAATTCAGAACACTGAAAATCCACAAAAGGCGAACAACATAGATGAGATAGCCAAAATGATGAATCCAATCTTGAGAGGAATTATCAATTATTATCACAAATTTAGGAAAAACGACCTTCAAAATCTATGGAGACAACTCAATGAGCGACTACTAAAATGGGTGAAATGGGAAAAAGGATTGTATAAAAAGGCAGCGGTTAGATACCTCAAAACAAAGTACAAAGAAAAACCCGATTTATTCGTACATTGGTTATTGGTACATCCATAAATGTAAGTACATTTGTGTGATTTAATACTATGAAGAGCCGTGTGAAGGGAGACTTTCAAGCACGGTTCCGTGAGAAAGTAAGGGTGAAATTCCATTGCGTGACTCGATTATAGGCAACCAAACCAGAAACCGTAATCAGACATGAAAACTTTAACGACAGTATTTATCTCAATTATTTTGTTTACATACATTGCTTGTGATAGACCGAATTGCAAAAACACAAATCCAATTTTTGATAAATTTTCACCAGAATCAAGTGAATACAAATTAGAATTAAGCAAGCAAATTCAAAGTGTTGGTTTTGAAAATTTAGATTATTGGTTTGACAAATATTTAAAGATAAATGATAAAGAATATATAGAAATCAATGTTCAGAATGATTCTGTTTGCGCAAAAGCAATAGTTGAAGTTAAAAATTGGTCGAAAATTGAAGGTTTGAGGAAAGAAATTAATGGTTACAGAGGAGCAAAACTGAATTGCTTGAGAATGAGAATTGAGCGTGTTAGAAATAAAGTTGACTTCATTTATGAAGACATTGCTAATATTGAAGATTGAGGAAATTTTGGCAGCCTATAACAGCGCGCAAAACTTCATTGCTAAGTTTTCGGTAAGTTGTTCGTTCTTTTTTACTATTTTCGTTTTGTACTAGTGGAGAAATCTCATTGCCAAGCCGCAACGAGTTCTGCGCGCGAAACGTTATGGGCAACTTTAAACCGAACTTAATGGAAAAACTACAAATCTTTTTGATTGCATTAATTTTTATATCCTGTAATTCAAAAGCTGAAAAAAATTCAGAAGTTATAAATCAGAAGAATTCGTCCCAAAAAGTTACAGAAATTGGCACTGAAAAACTTTATCCGATTAAAAAAGCAACGGAAAAATTTGACACATTAATAGTTAGTAAAAAAATTAGAATATCAATTGTCCGTAAAGATTTAGATAGTTATGTATTACACAAATCTTGGAGTTCAGACAAGATATCTATAGAAAAATATCGAAACGCCGAAATTTTTTTAACAATTAAGCAAAATGAAAATATATTAATCGATACTACATTCAGAAAAGAACAATTTACAAAATCTTTTGGAAAAGAATTTTTAGACATTGCAATATTTCACAATTATTGGTTTAACAAGATTGATGAAAATGGAATTGAATTTTTAGGTGTAATTACAGAGCCAGAAACAGACAATGCTGTTGACTTTAATAATTATTATAATTTCAAAACTAAATCATTAGAGTTTAGTATACCGAAAGATAGTGAAGAATAAAAGCAGCCCATAACAGCAAGGGATTCGTTGCGTGCGAAGCACGAAGAATGAAGCCCGTGTTGAACGAAACCGCTGAGATTCCGCTACTATGGGGTTTTCGATAAAGGAGTCAGAAGAATTTTAAGAGGATTTAGTGTCCTCTTTTTTTTTTGAAGTGGTTTCAAAGATGGTTTTGTCGTGTTTTCCTTCACCTTAGGGCATAAATTCCCTTACCCGTAAAATTAACTTTCACGGGGAATTGGGTTTTGGCTACCGCCAAGATACCAAGCAGGTGGACCACGCTGGTCAAAAACCCTCTAGTGCTCGTTTTCAACGAGTATCTACATAAATTAAAAAGATAAATTGTAGCGTTTATAACGCGGCTATTAATAACAAAAGTGTATTATTGTAAATTTGTAGGTGATTCATCTAAACAACCGCGTTGTAAACGCTTTATTTAGTTTCCATAAGTAAAGAGGTACTGGTTGCAAACGAGCCAGATTGGAGATGCTGCTTGCATCTGGGCTAGGGCTTTTGGGTTTGATAAAAATGATATTGTAAAAGTATACTTTAGAGTTTATATGATGAATTTTCTTTATAAATTATATTTGAAAAAATAATACGAGCCCAAACATGCGAATAATATAGCCATTTGGAATAAAGTGAGTTGAATTTATGCGTATATAAACGAGTTAGCGGTCAGGCTAAAAAAAAACAGACGAATGAAAAGAAATTTAGTAATTATGGGAATTATATCGACAATATTAAGTCTAATTGGCTGTTCTGGAAACACAAAAAAAGACGACGGAAAACTCTCAAAAGAAACTGAAGAAAAACTTACTCAATCAATTGACGCGTTTAAAAACAGACCAATTTACAAGAAACTGACTCAAAAAATTATTGACAATACTTCTGACGATAATTTATTGCAGGTAGTTTTTGACTACTTATCGCAGAAACAATCAGCAGATTACGAAAATGAATTCGAAACTGTAATGAGTTGGAATAAATCAAAACAAGCAATTTATATGATTTGGGCTTTAGAATCAGAAGTTAATAATGGTGGTTATAATCAGTTTTACTTTAATTCAAGTGGACAATTTTATAAATATTTGCCCGAAGCTTTAAAACTAGTTGGAGCTAATAAATTTTCAGAATTGACGAAACGAGCGAATGAAACTTTTGAAAGAGAAAATCCAAAAATCACACAACATCAAGACGGAACAATAGAAGGTTTTAGTAAATCTTATGAAGACAATCCATTGAATAAGTTTGACGATGAATTTTATAAAGTTTACGACACTGAAAATTTACAACAATTACAAGTAGATTTTATTAGAAAACATAAAACTGAATTTATCGACAACTGAAACGTGAAAAAGCTCGAACCGCTAACAGCCACTACAACGGATTTGGGCAATTGGCTTAATGGAAAAATGGTCTTGTATTTGGAAGATTTGGCAAATCCGAAAATAGGGCTTAATTTAACCCCAAACCCGCTTTAGTGCCAGAACGTGTGTGACTTGAACAACAACGTAGTTGTTGATGCTTTAAAACAGATGATAGTAGGTCTATCAGTGACGACTTTCAGGAGTAGTTACTAAACCACTTTGTGCTGCATTATTAGGAAACTGTAATGTGGTGAGCGACAAAGAAAAACGGCATCAAAGAATGCCGAAGGTAAGTTTATGTGAGTTGAACGCAAGTGAACCAATGATGAAGCCTCGTTAGCGCAAAAGACGATGTCAAAAATAGGTAGTTACGTTTGTACCTATGACCAAGTGTGTTGGAAACCTGATTACTGAGCACATGGCATCCGGGGTTAAGTTGGCAAGACGCATAAATAGGCTGTTTTAAGGAACAAGTGAACTCTATATCGCTCTGCCAAATCGAAAGAGGAAACAGACAACAAAGGGTGTGGTTGAGATATAGGGGGCAGACTTAGTTGTAGTAGTGATGAAGTTTCTGTAATGGAAATGGAGCAAAGGACTAAGCATAGTAAGTTTTACTAACAATTTACAACCAACTAAAAGGGATGATAGATTATTATGAAACAAAATCACAGCCAATAACCAAAGTAATGGTTTGGCAAGCATACAAAGAAGTAAGAGCCAACAAAGGTAGCGGTGGCATAGACAAAATGAGTTGGGAATACTTGGAAGAGAACAAGAAAACTGAACTCTACAAACTATGGAACAGGCTCACCTCTGGTAGTTATTACCCTAATGCTGTCAAACAAGTAAGCATACCCAAGAAAGATGGAGGAATACGAAAATTAGGCATTCCAACACTTTTAGACCGTATTGCACAACAAGTAGTCAAACGCCATTTAGAGCGAATAGTCGAACCGCTTTTTCACAAAAGTTCGTTCGGATACCGTCCAAATCGAAATGCACATCAAGCCATCAAGCAAGCTAATGAAAATTCATTTAACCATGACTTTGCCATAGACCTTGACATTAAAGGCTTCTTTGACCATATCGATCACGAACTACTGATCAAAACAGTACAACACTATTGCCAAGACAAATGGGTTGTAATGTACATCCAAAGATGGCTCAAAGCAGGCGTGGTACAACAAGATGGACGTTTTTCAGCCACAGTATCAGGAACACCACAAGGAGGAGTAATTAGTCCATTATTGGCAAATTTATTTCTACACGTTGTGTTTGATAAATGGATGGAAAAATACCATCCCGAAAAGCCATTTGAACGCTATGCTGATGACATTATAGTACATTCCAAGACTGAGAAACAAGCCTTGTATCTGCTTCATTTAATCACCAAAAGAATGCAGAGTTGCAAGCTGACTTTGCATCCAGAGAAAAGCAAAATAGTAAATTTAAGGGGAATCTCTATAAAGAAATACCCCAAAGGATTTGACTTTTTAGGCTTTACCATTCGTCCGAGTGCGGTCAAAAGTAAGGATAAGATAATAATCATTCCGAGCATTTACGTAAGTCAAAAGTCGAAGAACAGTTTGATGGAAAAATTCAGAACACTGAAAATCCACAAAAGGCGAACAACCCTAGAGGAGATAGCCAAAATGATGAATCCAATCTTGAGAGGAATTATCAATTATTATCACAAATTTAGGAAAAACGACCTTCAAAATCTATGGAGACAACTCAATGAGCGACTACTAAAATGGGTAAAATGGGAAAAAGGATTGTATAAAAAGGCAGCGGTTAGATACCTCAAAACAAAGTACAAAGAAAAACCTGATTTATTCGTACATTGGTTATTGGTACATCCATAAATGTAAGTACATTTGTGTGATTTAATACTATGAAGAGCCGTGTGAAGGGAGACTTTCAAGCACGGTTCCGTGAGAACGTAAGGGTGAAATTCCATTGCGTGACTCGATTGTGCGTAACCTTACGGAATCATAAAAATTATACAGAAATAATGAAATTAACACTGTTTTTTTTAACTATAATAACGTCTTTTCAACTATGTTTAGGTCAATCTAAACGCAAAAAACAACAAGATAAAAAAGATATAATTGAATTAACAATTGTAGATGAAAATGAAGCTTTCTCTCATTCAGATAATTCTGTTAAAATGTCTATTGCTCCTAAAAATCTTAATGGCTTAAAAGTTTATAAAACAATTTCTGATGCAATGAAAAATCCGAAAAAGGTTTTTATTTTAGATTTGTCTTCACAAAAATTAACCAAGATACCGGAAGAAATTAAAACTTTTACTAATCTAAAATCATTAGATTTATCATTTAATTATATAAAAGAAGTACCTAATTGGATATCCGATTTTGAAAATCTGATAGAGTTAAATTTAATGTCTAACGATTTGAAAGAAATGCAAAAATCAATATTTAAACTAAAAAATCTAACTCACTTAAATTTTGATATGAATCAACTCACCGAAATTCCAACAGAAATAGGATCTTTGAAAAGTTTGATTGTATTTGTATGTACGAATAATGATTTAATTGAATTACCTTATACCATAGGGGATTTAACAAACTTATATCATTTAGAAGTCTACAGCAATAAATTAAGTTCTTTGCCCGAAACAATTGGAAACTGCAATAGTTTGGTTCATTTAAACTTCTCTTACAACAAAATTTCGGAAATACCAACTTCAATTGGAGAACTTAAAAATTTGACTTGGCTTTTTTGCGATAAAAATTCAATTTCGGTTTTGCCTGAAAGTTTAATAGAACTAAATAGTTTAGCTTATTTTCATATTAGTGACAATAATATTGAGTATCTACCTAAAGAATTTGGAAAACTTACAAACTTATATGGTTTTGGTATGAACAATAACAAGCTTACTATTTTACCCGAATCATTTTTTAATATGAAATCTTTAGGTGACATCCATTTTGAAAATAATAAACTTGATATTGAAGTTAAAAACAGATTAAAGAAAACGTTCAATTCAATACCACTTTATTTATAAATATTATAAAAGGCGAACGCAAAAACAGCAGTTTGTAAAAATGGCGGGTTTTTGGCTTAATTTAAAGTTGATTTTGTACCTGCAAAGTCATTGTTTAACCGAAAGTTTAAGCATTCTTAATCCGCCACTTCTGCAAGCTGCAAAACGTCAGGCTGTGAAAAAATTAAAATCAACGTCTTGAGAATCTCATATTTGAGATTTTTCTCCGGTAGCTTTCGGAATACTCTCTAAATTTGAAGAGGTTTTTTACAGACTGACGTTGTACAACATTTTGAAAAAACGATGAGAATAAAGAAAATAAGAGGACAGAAAAAAATTCATAGACAAATTGAAAAATGGAAATTTAATAGTTTGTCGTATAATTTAAGTCCATATCTAGAAAATGAAAGTCATAGAGACTATACTAAAATTTATGTAAGTCCTTTTTGCGATATTTCAATAACAAACAATGTTATCCCTGAACCGAAAGGAAAAACCAAAAAACTTATCTTATCTTCATTAATAGAAATATACGAGAATCGAGAATGCTATATTTTTAAAAAAGGTGAAGTTTGGTTGGGTGGAAAATAAAAAACATCGCACAACAGCAAGGGATTCGTTGCGTGCGAAGCACGAACACCCCAGCTTTTGCGAACGGACGAAGTAATGAAGCCCGTGTTGAACCGAACCGCTGATATTCCCCTACTATGGGTTTTTCGATAAAGGAGTTACAAGAATTTCAAGAGGCTATTGGGTTTCTTTTTTTTGAAGTCGTTTTTAAGATTGGTTTTCTCTAAAAAGCAGTAGTAACAGCATGGCTGAAGTGCCACCTTCGGCTTTTGTGTTTCTATTAATCTTTTGTACATTTATCGGACTGAAGCTTTTTGATTTATTTTTGCCAATTCTCATAAAGCTAACAGTTTTTAAAGATCAAATCATGCAATTAGATTAAAATGAATATTATAAATACAATGAATACACAAAACTCACAGTTTACGAGAACTGAAGACAATAAGAATATATGGTTATCACAAAAAAACAACCAGGAGTTTAATCTTACGGATTATGGCATAGTACCTACCGTTCTCAGTAGTGAAGCTGAGGTTGGTCAGGCAATGTTAAATGAGCTTTACAGCACAGCAGCGTCAAAAGAAGGTGACATTAATATAGCCCTTTTGGGTGGGAGAGGAGCTCAGGAGTTACATCGTTTGCTTGGTGAGTTGGCTAAATCAACAGAGCAGGATCAGCTGCTTGCCAGGCTCAATGTCTTTACGCAGGATGCACTTGCACCTTTGAGTATGAATAATGGTTTTAGTTTTGTCAGAGATTTTGAACGTATTTTAGGGGATGCTTTTTTTAAAAAAATAAAAAGCTTTACACCAATGCAAACAGATACAAAAGATTTAGAATCTGCACTCATAAATTATTTGAATAAATTGGAAGAATTAGGAGGCTTGGATATATTTTTTATTGGTCATGGTCCTGAAGAAAATCAGGCCTCACATCTTGCTTATATAAAGCCTTTCTCCGGAGCGCAGCCACATCATATTGCAGGGATAATTCCAATATCGAACAGTATTCTTGAACATCACATTAGTAAGTTCAAAGCCGGAGGGAGCATTATAAATGAAAGTGATGAAAAGGAGTGCCGATGTGCTGAATATATTCTCACTTTAGGACCGGCTACCATATTACAAGCCAAGAAGATTGTCCAGTCTGTAGTAGATGCCGATTCTGCTCCTGCTAAAGTTCAAACTTATAAAAACGTGCTTATTACATCCCTGAGTTCAGATAAAGATGAAGCTTTGCAGCAACTAAATACAAATCCTGGTTTATGGATAAGATTACATCCCAATACAAAGTCTTTTGTGCTGCCAAATTTAGAACCGTAATGTAATAGAGGTATTACAGGAAATGAATAGACTAAATGCAAAATCAATAATGAAATGTCATCAATTTTAAAATATACTGAAGAACAATACAAACTGGTAAAAGGTTCAAGAAAAGTTTTATTTGATTATTGCAGGACAATTTCTCCTGAGGATTTTATTAACCAAAACACTTCTTTCGGGCGTGGGGGGAGTGTGAGAAATCTCTTAGTTCATATTTCCAATACATACGAATATTGGATTGCTAATCTTGCATTGAAAAGTGATATTATTTATTCTACATACGAAGAATATACAACCATTTCTGATGTTATAAAATTATTCAGTCAGGTGGACGATTTTATGAATATCTTTATTGCTAATATTGAAAGCTTTACTGATATACAGTATAAAATTCAAAATATAAAAAGTACTGCAACAGCCTTAAAATTATTTACACACGTTATTACACACGAGTACCATCACAAAGGTCAAATATTGTCAATTAGCAGACATTTAAATTACGTTCCGGTTGATACAGATATTATGAGATAGTGCAGCCACTCATAATCTTACCGTTTTAAAACGAGTTAAAGGACAATAGAAGTTTAATCATTTATTCATCAGAAATTGATGCGTCTCTACGATAAAAACTCCAATTGTTTAAAAACCGGAATTAAAGACTTTCCTTTTTCAGTCAGATAATATTCAATATGTAGGGGTTTTTGTTTTATAACAACTTTTTCCAGTAATCCAATTTCCTCAAGCTCTCTTAATGCAGTCGAGACAGATTGTTTGTTTGTACCCTCAATTTCACGCAAAAGACTGCTAAAACGCAAAGGCGACTCAACTGCCAGACGAAAAATCTCAGGCTTCCATTTACCCGATAGCAACTTCAAAAGCCCTTGTGCAGGACAAGTTTCGGTATCACTAGTCATTTTTTTAGTAGTCATAAATTTTTGACTTATTGCATGTAAATTTTATATAAAGCAATTTTACACAAAAATAGAGATTAATTATAGCACAGGAAATAAAAAATAGTGTTGCTATATAGAAAGATTCCTAACAAGAACCCAATTAATAAAATTTTGATAATCTTAATCATACTTGGTGGCCAATACAGCCAGGCTCATACTACTAATAAAATGGAAGAAAAAAATAATCCGCTTTTATGTGACCCTGTAGAAGGAATATGTGGAATACCAGATAGCGCAACAAATTCAAAAGTTACGGTGCAAAATACAGAAAAACCTATCAGGGTTGTATATTTTACAGATCCGATCTGCTCTTCTTGTTGGGGAATAGAGCCTCAATTGCGAAAACTGAAACTGGAATACGGAGACAGCATAGAATTTGAATATCGAATGGGCGGTTTATTGCCAGATTGGAGTTACAACAGTGGAGGTATCAGCAAACCATCTGACGTGGCACATCATTGGGACGAAGTAAGTATTTATTATGATATGCCAATTGATGGTGATGTTTGGCTGGAAGATCCTTTACATTCTTCTTACCCGCCATCCATTGCTTTTAAAGCTGCACAATTACAGGATAATGAAAAATCAATTTTGTTTTTGCGGTTGTTAAGAGAAATGGTCTTTTTAGAGAAAAAGAACATTACAAAAATGGAGCATTTGATAGCAGCTGCGAAAAAAGCAGGACTTGATGCAGAAAAGTTACAAGCAGACTTTGAGGGAAAAGCAAAAATAGCCTTTCAAGAAGACTTAAAACAGGCAAAGAAATTTGGAGTAAGAGGTTTTCCCACAATATTCTTTTTTGATAAATCAGGAAATAATGAAACTGTTTATGGTACAAAACCGTATAATGTTTACGAGTCAGCCGTTTTAAAATTACATTCGAATGTAACTAAAAATGAATATAGAAAAAGTTGGGAATCCCTTTTTGAAAAATATGATTCGCTTACCGCAAAAGAGTTTTCAAAGTTATCAGAAAGCCAACGAGACAAAAGCGAAAAGCTGTTAAATGAACTCTGGGATCAGGGTATATTAGTAAAACGTACCACGAAAAATGGTTCTTTGTGGAAAAGAAAAGCACATTGAAAAACTAACTCCAATTCATTTGTCAACATCCAATAGCTATTCGCAAACAGCTAAAGGAATTTATCACCGGAATTGTAAAATACATTTGTTCTTCCTTCTTATATGCTTTTAAACGCTGCATTGTTTTATGATCAGCCTAAATACAGAATTATATCTAAAGTGGAATAATTTATTGGATCTAACAATATTGGAATGAAACAGGAATGCCACAAAAGCCTGTAAATGTATTAACAGGTATAACGTTTAATTTTAATATCATCTTAAAAAGTCAAAAAAGCGGTAGTAAATATTTTTTTGTCGTTGTTTTTTAGTTACAATAAACTTTTACTGGTTTCCAAATAAAAAAGAAATAAATTTAATACTAGAGAAGTTCTTTTTATATCGATTCTTCAGTTTGTTTTACCGGAAGTGTAACTATAAATTCAGCCCCATTATCTTTTTCTCCTTTTGCGGTAATAGATCCATTGTGTCTTTTTGCTATTTTTCTGCAAAGTGAAAGACCCAGTCCATTTCCTTCATATTGATCTTTAGAATGCAGTCTTTCAAAAGCATTAAATATTTTTTCTGTAAAAGCTGCTTCAAGACCTATACCATTATCTTTAATAGAAATCTGTACCATTTCATTTCCATCTACAGATATAGGTTGACTAGTTATCATAATGGTTGTTTGCGTACCGGTTCTAGAAAATTTAAGGGCATTTTGTACCAGATTATAAAAAAGCTGATTAATAAGAATTGGTGCTCCTTGTATGAATGGAAGATTAGAAGTGGTTACAGTAGCCTGCTTTTCTCTTATAACAAGCTCCAGGTCGGTCTGAATGTTTTCTATAATTTCATTCAGATCGATATCCTCAATTGGCTGTTTGTTTTTATCTAATGTAGAGTAATCAAGAATGCCTTCAATTATATTCTGCATTCTCTCTGCTGACTGATCAATTTTATTGAGATACTTTATTGAGTTATCATTAAAATGCGAATTTTTTTCATTTCGTAAAAAACTATTGAAGATTTTAATTTTTCTAACAGGCTCTCTTAAATCATGACTAACGACATTTGCAAAATGCAAAAGATCATCATTTGATCGTTTTAGTTGTTCTGTATTTTCAGCAACCTGTTTTTTTAACTCTTCCTGAAATTCCTTGTGCTCATTGATATCCTGAATGGTTCCAAGTATAGTGATGGGTTTACCATGTTCGTTTTCTATTATTTTACCATTAACTTTAATCCATTTTGAAGTTTGATTATCATTCAGTATCCTTGCTTCGTATGATATTAACCCGGTTTTTTGAGCTTCCTGATAGGCCTTTTTATGAATTAATAAGTCGTCAGGATGTAGTTTTGTGATTAATTGGGTTCTTGAGAGTGTTGCGCCAATACCAGTTATATGATTAAAATTGCCACATGTTTTGATTTCATTTGTTGCTAAATCTATTTCGTAAGTTCCCATGCCGGATGAATCAATAGCAATTCGGAGTCTTTCCTCTGCACTTTGTACCTGTTGTTTTGCTATGTAAAGATCTGTTACATCAACGCCGGTATTCATAACTCCATAAATTTTTTCTTGCTCATCAAAAAGAGGAATATAACTGTAATTAAAATAATGTGATTTTGCTATTCCATTAATTATTAAATCAATTTTCTTGTTTTTTCCATGGAAAGCAATTCCGGTTCTAAGTACAGTAGTAACCTGATGAAACAAGTCCTGATCTTTAACTTCGGGCAGAACTTCCAGATATTTTTTTCCAATAATTTCACTGCCTTTTCCCCATGCATCTATCATAGCAGTATTTGCTAATTCTATAATAAGCTCTTCTCCAGTATAAACAGCTATTGGTAAAGGTGTATTATCTACGATGTCCTTTAAGATTCTTATATTTGGATACATAGTTTATTAATTTTTATTACAAAGGTATCTTTTATTAAAATCGACATTGTTACATCAATTTTCGTAAAGTGTTCAAAATTATAATGTAACAGCGTAATTTTATGTTAAATTTTTCATCTTGTTTATTTTTAATTAAAATTTGTAAAACAATTGTTCTTAATGTTAAGATGCTTTTATCTTTAAAATAAAAGGAACTTAATTAAAATTAATATTTTGTTTGTTTAATTAAAACAAATTTAAAGTTAAACAAAATAAATCGATATTTATTGAATATTTATTAAAAAAATAATGTTTTTATTATGGAAAGATATGTTTTGATCAAATGTTTTTTCTACATTTGCTAAGGTAATTTATTAATTACGCAACCTTATAAAAAGCAATTTTTCCAAAGAATGAGTATAAATTTAGCTCCTGTATCATCAAATTTTCTGGGCGATTTAAAAGCAAAAACTGCCAATTCTCATAAAAAATTAGAAAGCCTTCCTGTTTCAGCATCAATACTATCTTCTGACATGAAATTGTCTGATTATATTCATTATTTGTGCCTGATGCATGATGTTCACAACGAAGTGGAGAGTATAATCTTTCCATTGCTTTCTGATGTAATTGATAATCTTGAACTAAGAAAAAAAACACACCTTATCGAAGATGATTTATTTTGTCTTAATCATAATAAAACCGTTGCAACCAGAGTTTTTGATATTATAGAAATAAATGTGCCTTTTGCTTTGGGAATATTGTATGTTATTGAGGGGGCTACTCTCGGAGGCAGATATATTTTAAAAAATATTACAACAATTGAGGGACTTGATAAAGGAAAGGGGATATCTTATTTTAACGGATATGGAGAAAAAACAGGAAATTATTGGAAATCTTTTCTTATTTTTCTGGAAGAATATGAGCAGAGTTATAATTGCGGTAATACTATTATTGAGGGAGCTATATATGCTTTTGATAGTATTTATAAGCATTTTGAAGGCATAAAATAAGAATGAAGATTAAAGATATAGTTAATCGTGATATTGTCACATTAACAAATTGCGAGCATGAACCTATACATATACCAGGAAAAATTCAGCCTCATGGCTTTTTAATTGGTCTTACTTCCGAAAGAAAAATTGATTATTGTACAAACAATATTTTTTCATTTATTGGTGTCACACATACAGAAGTACTTGGAAAATATGTAGTAGATGTTTTTGGACAGAAAGCAGAGAACCAAATCCTCGAATACATAAATGATACGATTAAGAATGTTTTTCCTCTTGAAATTGATTTATTAGGGAAGCTATTTCAGGTGAGTATTCACAGGAGTTTTGATATTTATGTTTTGGAGGCGGAGCCTTTGTTTCCGGGAAAGGAAAAACTTGCAGATGTTTACACGCAGACAATTCAGTTTGTAACCCAGATGAACGATACCAGATCCCTAAAGGATTTGTGTGCCCTTGTCGCTCAGGGAACCCGTGAAATAACAGGATATGACCGTGTAATGATTTATCGTTTTGATGAACAGTATAACGGAGAAGTATTTGCTGAAAGCTGTAGGGAAGATTTGGAGTCATTTTTAGGATTGCATTATCCTCATACAGATATACCGGCACAGGCAAGGGAATTGTATATCAAAAATCAGCTTAGACTGATCGTTGATATGGATTATGAAGCCGTTCCAATCTTTACAATTGACGATCAGGAAAACAAAAATCTGGATTTAAGTCTTTCAATACTCAGAAGCACCTCGCCAATCCATGTTGAATATCTAAAGAATATGGGAGTTTACGCAACACTGACAATTTCTCTTATTCATCATGGTCGTTTATGGGGACTTATTGCCTGTCATCATTATTCTCCAAAGAACATTTCGCCGCAAATCAGACTCGCCGCAAAACTTCAGGGACAGTTTATTACTTCTCAGATTGATATCAGGCAATCAAATGATGAAAATGTAAATGCACAAAAGACGGCTTTGGCATTAGAACAATTGACTGGTATGGATCTCCCACTTTTGCAGGAATCGATTGAAAAAATAATTAATGCTCCTCAATTGCTTGATATTTGCAATGCATCAGGAGTTTCAATTATAACGAGGGGAAAAATATATAAAAATGGCATAACGCCATCCGATAACGAGATTAAGAAATTATTAGTACTGATTAACGCTCAGATTTCTGAAAAAGTATTTTTAACAAATAAACTCAGTGATTATTTTCCGGAGTTTGGACAGTTTTCAGATTTTGCGGGTATTATTTATCATTCTCTTGGAAGTGATGATTATCTAATATGGTTTAGACCAGAGACAATATCAGAAATCAACTGGGGTGGTGATCCTGAAAAAGCAATTGTAAAAGATAGCAATGGTCTTCATCCAAGAAACTCATTTAATGTTTGGAAGCAGATTATAAAAAACCAAAGCACTCCCTGGAAGGAATATGAGATAAATGGAGCATTGCAATATGCACATGTACTTCATAACCAGTTAATGATGGTTATTTTAAGTGAAGAAGAAGAAAAATACCGTACTCAGAGCGAGATATTGAAGGAAACGAATTCTGAACTAGAAAACCTCAACTGGATCAGTACACATGATTTGCAGGAGCCACTGCGAAAAATTCAGTTGTTTACTTCTAAAATGCTGGCTGAACCTGATGTTATCCAATCAGAATCAGTTTCAAGCTCATTACACCGTGTATCGAAGTCGGCCAGTAGGATGAGAACTTTGCTTGATGATATTCTTAAATTTTCAAGAATTAAGTATACAAGGGAAGCTTTACAGGAAATCGATTTGAATCATATCTTAGAAGAGACTATGGAGGAAATGAAAGAAGTTATCTCTGAGAATAATGCGGTAATTGAATATGAAAAACTTCCGGAGGTACATGCTGTTAATTTTTTAATGCGACAATTGTTCTCTAATATATTGCAGAATTCTTTAAAATTTGCATCTTCTGAGAGAACGCCTAATATTAAAATTACTGCTTCCTCCGAACCTGAATTAGTTCCGTATTCGAATAAAATTTATTGTAATTGGGTTCGTTTTTCAGATAATGGTATTGGTTTTGAACAGCAATATGCAGGAACTATTTTTAAAGTTTTTGGAAGATTGCACAATCAGGAAAAATATACAGGATCAGGGGTTGGACTTGCGTTATGCAAAAAGATTATGCAGACACTTGGTGGTACCATTCATGCAGAGGGTAAGCCTGGAGAAGGTACTGCTATAACGATCTTTTTCCCTTGTGACCCTTTAGACACGCTTTTAGATTAAGTAGAAAATCGATTTTATATTTTATTGGGTTTGCTTACATACTTATTACCTTTAATAAAAAAGCGCCATGGCAAAAGTGCATCTTCCTTTGCGTATGCTACTCCAATTCGTGATGTTGAGGTGATTTGCTCAGCTTGATATCGGATACCATGATCCTCAATCCATATTTCTTCTGCTGTCAAATCTTTTCCATTAAAGGATTTGTCAATTCCGAGTGCTTTAGCAAGAGATCCGGGACCAGATGAAATACGAGGATTTGTAATTGGCATTTTGCGTCTTGATTCTATTATTTTTTTTCCTATCAGTGGTTCAATACCCCGTATTAATATTGCATGCGGTTCGCCTGCTATTGAACTAACAATATTAAAGAGGTAATGAATTCCATAACATAAATAAACATAAGAAACGCCACCTTCAGAATACATCGTTTCGTTTCGGTTAGTACGCCTTCCTCCGTAAGCGTGAGAGGCCTTGTCAGTTACACCATAATAGGCTTCAGTTTCTATAATTATACCAGCTGTTACTTCTCCATTTATTTGAGTAAAAACTACTTTCCCTAAAAGATCCTTTGCCAGATAAAGAACGTCCCGATTTTGATAATAAGAATATTGTAATTTGACATGATCTTTCCTGAGCATATGTAGACATAATTTGTATGGAATTAAATCAGCTCTTTTTTCAAAAACTTAGCCGTATAGCTTTTTTTATTCTGTGCAACTTCTTCTGGAGTTCCTTTTGCAACCAATTGTCCACCGCCTTTTCCTCCTTCTGGACCAATATCGATTATATAATCGGCGAGTTTGATTACATCCATATTATGTTCTATTACTAAAATCGTATTTCCTTTATCAACCAGTTTGTTTATTACTTCCATTAAAACGCGGATATCTTCAAAGTGGAGCCCTGTTGTGGGTTCATCGAGAATGTAAAATGTATTTCCGGTGTCTTTTTTTGATAATTCTCCGGCTAATTTAATTCGCTGTGCTTCACCACCAGAAAGTGTTGTGCTTTGCTGGCCAAGTGTAATGTATCCTAGACCAACATCCTGAATTGTTTTTACTTTTCTGTAAATCTTCGGAATATTTTCAAAAAAAGGAACGGCTTCGTCAACTGTCATGTCTAAAACATCTGAAATAGATTTTCCTTTATATCGGATTTCTAAGGTTTCTCTGTTGAAACGTTTTCCCTGACAGGTTTCACATTCTACATAAACATCTGGTAAAAAGTTCATTTCGATAGTTCTGACACCAGAACCTTCACAAGTTTCGCATCGTCCGCCTTTTACGTTAAAACTAAAACGTCCTGCTTTATATCCGCGGATCATGCTCTCAGAAGTCATTGTAAACAGGTTTCGGATTTCTGTAAAAACTTCGGTGTAAGTGGCAGGATTTGAACGAGGTGTTCTTCCAATCGGACTTTGGTCTATATCAATCACTTTGTCTATATGCTCTAAACCTTCAATCTTTTTATAAGGCTGAGGTTTTTTTACACCATTAAAATAATACGCATTCAGAATCGGATAAAGTGTTTCATTAATCAAAGTCGATTTACCGCTTCCGGAAACACCAGTAACGCAAATTAATTGCCCTAACGGAATTTCAATCGAAACATTTTTTAAATTATTACCTGTTGCTCCGGTCAGTTTAAGAAATTTGCCATTGCCTTTTCTACGTTCTTTAGGAATCTCCAGTTTCATTTTTCCATTCAGATATTGGGCAGTAATGGTATTAGATTTTAAAGTTTCTGCAGGGGTTCCAATACTAATGATTTCTCCACCGTATTTTCCGGCTTTAGGCCCAATATCAATAACATAATCAGCAGTTTCGATCATGTCTTTATCATGTTCTACCACAATAACCGAGTTTCCGATATCACGCAATTGTTCTAAAGAATGAATTAGTTTTTCATTATCTCTTTGGTGCAAACCAATACTTGGCTCATCCAGAATATATAAAACGCCAACCAACTGCGAACCAATTTGCGTTGCCAGACGAATACGTTGCGCTTCACCACCAGAAAGTGATTTTGAGCTTCGGCTTAAAGCCAGATAATTCAAACCTACATTCATCAAAAAGTTTAAGCGGTCTTTGATTTCTTTTACTACTTCAGAAGCGATTAAAAGCTGTTTGTCAGTCAAATGATTTTCTAAATCTAAAAACCAGGCTGTCAAATCTGAAATATCCATATCACACAGTTCGGTGATATTTTTTTCATTTACTCTAAAAAACAATGCTTCTTTTTTAAGGCGGGAACCTTCACATACCGGACAATTTATTTCGTCCATGAAATCTTTGGCCCAGCGTTTTATACTGGTTGTAGCGCTTTCATCATATTGATTTTTAATAAAATTAGAAATTCCTTCAAAATCAATTTTATATTCTCTGGTTACGCCAAGATCTTTTGAGTTGATGCTAAATTTGTCTTTTCCTCCATGAAGAATCATATTTAAAGCTTCTTCAGGAATTTTTTCAATTGGATCGGTGATTTTGAATCCAAATTTTTCTCCAATGGTTTCTAGTTGTTTGAAAATCCATGACGATTTATATTCGCCAAGGGGAGCAAATCCGCCAGCTTTTATAGATAACTTCGGGTTCGGAATAATCTTTTTTACGTTAATTTCATGTACAGTCCCCAATCCGTTACAATGCGGACAAGCGCCTTTTGGAGAGTTGAACGAAAATAAATTCGGTTCCGGGTTTTGATAGGATATTCCAGTTGAAGGGCACATTAAATTTCGACTGAAATAACGTACTTCATTAGAATCCTGATCTAAAATCATCAAAACATCTTCGCCATGATGCATCGCAGTATTGATACTTTCTGAAAGTCTTTTTTGAATATCGGGGTTATCTTCGATTACCATTCGATCAACCACAATTTCAATATCATGAGTTTTGTAACGATCTAGTTTCATTCCTGCAACCAAATCCTGAACTGCGCCATTTACACGAACTTTTAAAAATCCCTGTTTGGTGATTTGCTGAAAAAGCTCTGCGTAATGTCCTTTTCGGGCTTTAATAACTGGGGCGAGAATATTGATACGTTTTCCGTTATAATCCTGAATAATCAAATCTTTGATTTGTTCGTCAGAATACGAAACCATTTTTTCGCCTGTATTATAACTGTAGGCATCCGCACCACGAGCGTATAGAAGTCGGAGGAAATCGTATATTTCAGTAATAGTTCCAACCGTAGATCGGGGACTTTTACTGGTTGTTTTTTGTTCAATTGCAATAACAGGTGAAAGTCCGTCGATTTTGTCAACATCCGGACGTTCTAATCCGCCAAGGAATTGTCTGGCATACGCAGAAAAGGTTTCTACATAACGGCGCTGACCTTCAGCATAAATGGTATCAAATGCCAAAGAGGATTTTCCCGATCCTGACAAACCGGTAATTACAACCAGTTTTTCACGCGGAATAGAAATATCAATATTTTTAAGATTATGAACCCTTGCACCAAGAACTTCAATAGTATTGTCTTTATCTAGCATAAATTTGATCAAAACGCAAAGTTACCACTTTGATTTGTTCTTTTTGGACTAGGTTGCAGAAGTTTATGTTAAAAATTGTAACAAAAAGCACGGATCAGAATCAGTGCTTTTAATTTTAAATATTTATTTTTTTTAGTTAAAACTATTTTGTACTTATATTATTTGCTGTCAGTATTTTTTCAAATATGATTTCTTTTCCGTCTTTTTTCATTTGATTATATATCATTTGAATTATTTTTTCAGCATCACTTCTGTAAGGAGATTTTTTCTGTATGTAGATATTATAAGCCTTGCACATATTGTCTAATCCTTTTTCTGAATCATTTAAATGCATGGCGTACATTTGCCCGATTCCATAATACACTTCAGGATTATTTGGTTCAATTTTAGCTAATCTTTCATAAGCTTCTACAGCTTTTCGATATTCCTTTTTATAAGAATACACAACTGCAATATTTTGAAGAGGCATTAATCCGTTTGGATCAATTTTCAGGGACTTTTCGTAAGCTTCAATTGCCAGGTCATATTGTTCTAATCTTCTGTAGCAAATTCCCATATTATCATAAGCAAATGCAAAATTAGGGTCTTTTTTTACCGCTTTTTTATAATATTCGATAGCGCTTTTAAAGTTTTCTTTTTTAGATTCCTCAATAGCTAGATGATAGTATTCAAGTGCTTCTTTATTTTTGGAAACCGAATTGTCATTTTCTTTGTCATTTGCGGCAATTTTTATTTTTAATGAAGGGCAATTAGACATTAAATAGCGCTCAATTTTATAATAAACTTCTTTAAATTCATTTGAATTCTGATCATAATTCATCGAAATATTAATGTTTTTATTTCCATCAGAACCTTCTACAGCTTTTGATAAGTCTAAATTGGCAAATTTTTCTGCCATTTGATAGGCACCAACTCTTTCGTTTATACAAGAACTCACATCTGCAGTAATGGAATCTTTGACACGATTGGAAGTTGGAATAGAATCGATACATTTACAAGTCTGTTCACCCAATTCAGCCAACAATTTCTTAGTGTCGAGTTTTGGTGTATCCTGAGCCTGAATATATTGAAATCCAGTAAATAAGAAGGAAAGAATAAAATAGTTTTTCATCAGTAATCGTTTTGTTTCTGGTTGTTTTTCTTGAGTAATAGGTTAACCAAATATAACATATATTCTGTATGAATATATCTATTAATTAAAAACTCTGAAACTTTATTCAATAGTCATAGAACGCAGTTTCATTCTATAAGCTTCAAGCGCTATAGATTTAGAAATAAAGCCGTAATATTTATCATTTCGAATAACGGGAAGAAATGCTGATTTGGACTTTTCAAATTTTGTCATTACAATTTCCATGCTGTCATAAGAAGAAATCGTTGCCGGTGGCATTTTCATTACATCTTTAATGAAAGTATATTTTACGCGGTATGAGTTAAAAATAATTTCTCTGATATCATTAAAGTGTACAATACCAACAAGGTCTTTTTCATTAGTAACAACAGCAAAAACAACCTGATTGGAATGGGAAATAAGATCTACTAATTTATTTAAATTTTCTTCTGGATGAACGGTAAGATAATCGGTTTGAATGATAGAATTTATATCCAGGGTTGATAAAATGTTGGAATCCTTATTGCTGGTAAATGCATGTCCTTTTTTAGCAAGATTCTTTACATCAAGGGAATATTTTTCAAAACGTTTCGAAATGGCAAAACTTATAGAAGATACAATCATTAACGGAATCATTAAGCTGTAGCCGCCGGTTATCTCAGCTATTAAGAATATAGAGGTTAACGGTGCATGGAATAATCCGCTCAAAATACCTGCCATTCCTACCATCGTAAAATTGGTAATTGGTAATTTTGATAAACCAATCATAGATATGAATTTTGAAAAGAAATAACCGAGATAAGAGCCTAAAAATAAGGATGGGGCAAAGTTACCTCCGTTACCACCGCTTCCAATGGTAAGTCCGGAAGCAAAGACTTTGATCATCATTGTAGATCCAACAAAAAGCAGTAAAATCCATTGATTATTTCTGAAACCTGCAAACAAGGTATTCTCTAACAGTTTTCCTGGATCCGTTTCAGATAAAGTTCTGATGCTTTCGTAACCTTCTCCAAAAAGAGTCGGAAAAACAAAAATAAGTAATGCCAGAATTGATGATCCAAATAATGCCTTTTTGTAAGCATTCATTTTTAATTTTGAAAAATAATGCTCAACCTTTTGAAAATTTCGAGAGTAATAAACCGCCATAAATCCGGTTAATATTCCTAAAAGCACATAAAAAGGAATGTTATGATAATCAAAAGCTTCCTGTTTTTTGAAGGATAAAAGGATGGATTCATCTAATACAATAGCAGATACTAAAGCTCCTGTAGCTGCCGAAATCATAATAGGAGTAAAGGCGGAAATGCTTACATCTACTAATAAAACTTCTATGGCAAAAAGAACTCCTGCAATAGGGGCGTTAAAAGCTGCTGAAATTCCTGCCGCAACTCCACAGCCAATAAGAAGCGTTCTGTCTTTGTATGCTAATTTATAATTTTGTGCAAAGTTTGATCCGAATGCTGCACCGGTAATCACAATAGGACTTTCAAGACCTGCTGAACCTCCTAAACCTACAGTTAAGGAACTCGTTATAATCTGAGCATACATTTGTTTTTTCGGAATGATACCGGCTTTTTTTGCAACTGCATACAAAATTTGGGAAGTTCCTTTTTCAATACTTCCGTTTAATATTCTGTTTACAACAAAAACAGTAAGCAAAATACCAATAATAGGTAAAATACCCGAGATGAAACTCCATTTTAAAATTCCGCTAATATAAGTAGCAAAAGAAAATACGTTGTGGGCAAACGTTTTTAATACAATTACAGCTAAGGAACATGAGATGCCAATCAATACACTTGATAAAAAAATAAACTGCTTTGGCGTCATTAATGACTGTGCTAAAGCAATAATACTTTCTAATTTTTTAAAATATTTTTTAAGCATTCTGTTTCTGAAAAATTAAAGGGATTACAAATTTAACTCTTATGTATTTAAATTCGTGTAAATTTGAGTGTAAATCTTATAAGGAAAGTAATTTTTGTTTTGACTGGTATTGAATGTCTTTAAAAAAAGTGGTGAATTCTTCTTCGAAATCGGTATAATATTGTTTTAATTCTTCGCTGGCAAACTGCATTTTGGATATGTTTTTAGACCTTCGGTCCATTTGTGTCAAAATTTGATGAATTCCTTCAACAGTACGATAACTCAAAAGCCAGTTTCTTTCAATCATATAAGGCATTAGGTCTTGAGTTTTTTCAGTTAGTATAGCATAATTATCATGTAATGAAGTGTAAAAGCGATTGATAAAATCGTCTAATTTTTCGTCTGAATATTTTGTCCAGTTCTTAGCCAAAAAATGATCATAAATGATATCAACAATTACTCCTGCGTAATGATGGTATTTTTCATGTAGTCGCTTAGTGCTTCGCCTGAAAACATCATGTGAATCAGTATATGTATCAATAAAACGATGTAAAATAATTCCTTTTTGTACATCATCAGGAAAATGTTCAAATTGTTTTCCACGAATACCATCAGCCATAAAATTGCCAATTTTGATTAAATCGTTTTCACCTGAAAGGTATATGTGGGCAAGAAAATTCATTTGTTTTTATGGTATTTTTAATTGAAGGGATTTTAGAAACCAGATCCTTAATGTAAATGTATAAAAAACTTTTTAAATCATTTTTGTTAAAAAAATAGTAGTAGCTCTTCTAATACTTAACGATTATTTTAAAATGTTAGTGTTTGAACATCTCAGTAACCCGGCAACTTTTTTATATTTGTAAATAAATAACCATAATTCACAAAAATGACTTTAATAAAATCGATTTCAGGAATAAGAGGAACAATCGGTGGCAGAGTAGGAGATAACCTGACTCCAGTTGATGCTGTAAAATTTGCATCGGCATACGGTACTTTTCTGAAAAATAACACTTCAAAAGAAAGACTGACTGTTGTAATTGGGCGTGATGCCAGAATTTCAGGTCCAATGATTCATAATCTTGTTGTAAATACACTGATAGGTCTGGGAATTAATGTAATTGACCTTGGACTTTCGACAACACCAACGGTAGAAATCGCTGTACCATTGGAAAAAGCGGATGGTGGAATTATTCTAACAGCTTCACATAATCCTAAACAATGGAATGCATTAAAATTGCTGAATGAAAAAGGAGAGTTTTTAAGTGGTGCTGAAGGGGCAAAAATCCTTGAAATAGCTGATGCCGAAGCTTTTGATTTTTCAGATGTGGATAATTTAGGGGAAATTATCGTAAATGATGCATATATGGATATTCACATCGATGAAGTTTTAAACTTGCCTTTAGTGGACATCCAGGCAGTAAAAGAGGCAAAATTTAAAGTTGTTGTTGATGGAGTAAATTCTTCAGGTGGAATTATTATTCCAAAATTACTGGAATTAATGGGCGTTGAAGTTGTAAAATTATATTGCGAACCAAACGGACATTTTCCTCATAATCCTGAACCTTTGAAAGAGCATTTGACTGATATTTCTGAATTAGTTGTAAAGGAAAATGCTCATT
Source organism: Flavobacterium adiutor (assembly GCF_048282555.1). Classification (NCBI taxonomy): domain Bacteria; kingdom Pseudomonadati; phylum Bacteroidota; class Flavobacteriia; order Flavobacteriales; family Flavobacteriaceae; genus Flavobacterium; species Flavobacterium adiutor. The sequence continues at coordinate 3,023,706 of NZ_CP182487.1, read as the reverse complement.
TAGGAATTGTAGTAGATCCGGATGTTGACAGATTAGCTTTTATTAGTGAAGATGGAGAAATGTTTGGAGAAGAATATACTTTAGTAGCTTGTGCAGATTATGTTTTAAGCAAAACTCCTGGAAATACAGTTTCAAATATGTCGTCATCTCGTGCTTTGCGCGATATAACGAAAGCACATAATGGCAATTATGAAGCTAGTGCGGTTGGTGAGGTTAATGTAGTGGAATTAATGAAAAAAAATAATGCCATAATAGGAGGAGAAGGTAATGGTGGAATTATTTATCCTGAGTCACATTATGGAAGAGACAGTTTGGTTGGAGTAGCTTTATTTTTAACACATCTGGCAAACAAAAAAATGTCAGTTTCTGCCTTACGTGCTTCATATCCGGAATATTATATGAGCAAAAATAAAATTGAACTGACGCCTCAAATCGATGTTGATGCAATTTTAGTTGCTATGACTGATAAATATAAAAACGAAGATATTTCAACTATTGACGGAGTGAAAATTGATTTTGCGGCAGAATGGGTTCATTTAAGAAAATCAAATACAGAGCCTATAATTCGTATTTATACAGAGGCTTCTAGTCAGGAAAAAGCCGACGTTTTGGCACTTAGAATAATTGATGAAATAAAAGCCATTGCTGGTATTTAATAATTAATTGAGATCATTGATAAAACAAAAAAAGTTTGATGAAATAAACATCAAACTTTTTTTTATTAAAGCAATTTTTTTTAATACTTTTTAATCTTGCTTAAAGCTGTTTTGTAATTTTCGTTTACTTTTTCCCAATTAATTAATTTGTAAAAAGCGTCAATATAACTTCCTTTTCTGTTTTGATAATCAAGATAGTATGCATGTTCCCATAAGTCAATTCCCATAATAGGTGTGCCCGGAATCAGGGCATTTTTCATTAAAGGATTATCCTGATTTTCGGTAGTTGTAATTTGTAATTTCCCCGCCTTGTCAACGACCAGCCATACCCATCCTGAACCAAATTGTTTAGTAGCTTCATTTTTAAATTGAGTGGTAAGGTTATTAAATGATCCAAATTCTTTATTGATTGAACTAGCCAAAGTATCTTTTGGGGTTTGTTCTTTTGGAGTCAGAATATCAAAATAAAGAGTATGATTATAATAACCACCTGCATTTTGACGAAGTTTAGCATTATTCATATCCATTTTTTTTAGGATATCTTCTATAGGTGCATTTTCAAATTCTGTTGTAGCAATTTCTTTATTTAAATTGTTAGTATAGGATAAATAATGTTTAGAATAATGGGTTTCCAAAGTCAGAGATCTTATTGCGGGAGCTAAAGCATCATAGCCAAAAGGTAATTTTGTTAAAGCAAAAGAACCTTCATCAGCTTTTACATCTGCAGGAGTTCCAATTATAATTTTTTCTTCCTTTGTTGGTAAAGGAACTTCAACAACTTCAGTTAGCTTATTATCATTACAGGAAAATAATATCAGTAATGAAGTTGTGAAAGTAAAACAGATTATGTTTTTCTTCATAATTTAATTATTTTGATGTTAACGAATTGATTATTTCAATATAATTCTCTTTTGCTTCTTCAATAGATATATGACTAATTTGCATCCATGCATTTGTTTTGAACGCATCACGCAAACCAAAATTTTCAGATTGATTGTAAACAGCAACAGCAGTTCCAAGTGTAGCTTGTTTGTAATATGCATAAAGCCTTAACTGCACATCTTGTGGAAGAGAGGCCTGCGTCATTTTCATGGCAATTTCTACAGCCTCTGTAAAACGAATATCTAAATCTTTTTTACTCATTAAGCTTTTGTAGCGATGATTGTTTTACCTCCAATTGCTTTTTGACCTAAAACTACATCAATTGGAGTACCTAAAGGTAAAAATAAATCTACTCTTGAACCAAATTTAATAAAGCCTGCATCAGTACCCTGAACGACCTGTGTTCCTTCTTTAGCATAATTTACAATTCTCCGTGCTAATGCGCCGGCAATTTGTCTGTAAAGTATTTGTCCAAATGTGTCGTTTTCTATTACAACAGTTGTTCTCTCATTTTCCTCACTTGCTTTTGGATGCCAGGCAACTAAAAATTTTCCAGGATGATATTTACTGAATTTTATAATTCCGTCCATTGCATAACGGGTTACATGTACATTAATAGGTGACATAAAAATAGAAACCTGTAAACGTTTATCTTTAAAGAATTCACCTTCATAAACTTCTTCAATGACTACAACTTTTCCATCTACCGGAGCAAGAATATGATTGCTGTTTCGAACTGCAATTCTTTTTGGGTTTCTGAAAAATTGCAGAATTATAATTAAAACTGTTAAAGCAAAAATTTGCACTAATTTCTGTAGCCAGTAAATATCTATAAACTGGTCAGCTAATAAAACCACAATAACAGTAAAAACTACACCCAATAAAATGGACGGACCTCCTTCTTTATGAAACATAATATAAAATTTGATAAAATAAAAATATAACTGGTGCTACAAATATAACACTATCTAATCGATCTAAAATACCCCCATGTCCAGGCATTATGGCACCACTGTCTTTTACAGCTGCTATTCTTTTAAATTTAGATTCTATCAAATCACCAATTGTACCAAAAATACTGGCAATTAAAGCAATAATCGTCCAAATCAAAATAGATTTGCTACTAAAGTCAGGGTTGGGCTGGATATATAATTTTGAAATCAAAAAACCTGCAAAAGCCGCAAAAATAACTCCACCAAGAAAACCTTCTATAGTTTTTTTAGGCGAAATACGCTCAAATAATTTATGCTTTCCAATGGATTTTCCAACCAAATAAGCAAAAGTATCATTTGTCCAAATTAAAATAAATAATCCGATAATAATTTTTGGATTATAATCATTTGTTCCAAAAGAAATTTTAATGACAAAAATAAATGGTAAAGTGATGTATCCAAGCAGGTACAAATATTTAGATGAAGTACTTACTTTTTGCACATTGTCGTAAAATAAAAATAAAATACATTTTACAGAGATGACAATAGTAACAGCCAGAAGTATTAAATCCAATTGTTGAGTATTGATGTTTAAATTTAATTTTAAATGAAATGAATCTTCTAAAAATAAAGCAGTTTGTTTATTGTAGTGACTCAATAGTATAATACTGGAGTATAATAAAACACTGAAAAGAAGCGAAAAAACTTTATTGAGGTTGACTAAGTTGCTAAATTCATAAACAGTAATAAGTAGAAAAATGCCAAATAGAATAATAAAGCTTTCTGTAGAAAACAAAATAGAAGTTAGTAGTAAAGCAATATAAACAGCACCAGAAATGGTTCTCTTGAGTGTTTCATTCATCTTAAAGGTCCTCTAAGAGCAATAAGTATAAATTTTTGGCAACACTTCCGTATTGAGTAAAATCTTCTTCTTTTGCTTTTTCGAAATATTTTATTGTGGTAATATTCGTTGGGTAATCTCGTTCGTATTTTCTTTTTATAGCACTCAAACCATCACTTTTCATGGGTAGTATTTGGCTTGTCGTTGCTATGATAACAATATTGGCTGGCAACTCATTTGGCTTGTCTTGCCTTATTTGTTTTGACGAAAATAAAATTGAACCTTCATCAGCAATAAGATTTTCACAGGAAGCCAATAAGAATTTTGGATTTTTAGGAGAAATGTAGAGTAATTTATTTTCTTCTAATAAATGAAAAAGAGCAGGTTCATAACATAAAACCTCATTTTCGAACCAATCATTTTCTTCTAAAATATTTTCAAATTGTTCTTCTACTTCCTGTTTGTTTTCGCAATACAAAAATTTTCCTCCATTCTTTTTGAAATTAAAAATGAATTGTTCATCTATTGATAAATGACTGTTTGGAGCAGGGTTATTTCCATACTCACTTTCATTTTCTTCATCAGATGAAGTATGGGAAGAACCAAATATTTTTTTGAAAAAACTCATTTTATATGAAATGCTTTACATGTTAATTGAAAACGTTCAAAGATAAAAAAATCTTAATTCAAAAGGGTGTTTTGAATTAAGATTTTAAAAAATATTACTTTATGTATTGAATAATTTACGAAACGACTTCTTCTAAATTTTTATCCCAGGTACGTTTTCCGAAAATTGTCTCAAGATCATCTTTAAAGATTACTTCTTTTTCGATTAAGATATTGGCAAGCTGATTTAATTTATCTTTATTTTCTTCAAGAATTTGAATAGCTCTTTGGTATTGCCCTTCAATTAATTCTGAAATTTCAGCATCAATAATTTTTGCAGTTTCATCAGAGTATGGTTTGGAAAAATTGTATTCACTTTGTCCTGTTGAATCATAATAGGTAACGTTTCCAATTTTATCATTTAAACCATAAATCGTTACCATAGCACGAGCCTGTCGAGTTACTTTCTCCAAATCACTTAATGCTCCAGTCGAAATTTTGTCAAAAGTTACTTTTTCAGCAGCTCTTCCTCCCATCGTGGCACACATTTCGTCTAACATTTGATCTGTTCTCACGATTTGTCTTTCTTCTGGAAGATACCAGGCAGCACCTAAACTTTGTCCACGAGGAACAATGGTTACTTTGATAAGTGGTGCAGCATGCTCTAACATCCAACTCACAGTGGCGTGACCAGCTTCGTGAATTGCAATTGCTCTTTTTTCTTCTGGAGTAATGATTTTGTTTTTCTTTTCAAGACCTCCAATGATTCTGTCAACAGCATCAAGGAAATCCTGTCTGTCAACTGCAGCTTTGTTGTTACGGGCAGCAATTAAGGCAGCTTCATTACAAACATTTGCAATGTCAGCACCGGAGAAACCTGGTGTTTGTTTTGCAAGAAAATCCAAATCAAGACCTTCAACTTTTTTAATAGGTTTTAAGTGTACCTGGAAAATTTCAGCTCTCTCGCGAATATCCGGTAAATCAACAAAAATTTGTCTGTCAAAACGTCCCGCACGCATTAAGGCTTTATCTAAAACATCTGCTCTGTTGGTTGCGGCTAAAACAATTACGTTTGAATTGGTTCCAAAACCGTCCATTTCTGTCAATAATTGGTTCAGCGTGTTTTCTCTTTCATCATTTCCACCCGACATGTTGCTTTTTCCTCTCGCTCTACCAACAGCATCAATTTCGTCAATGAAAATTATAGCAGGAGATTTTTCTTTAGCTTGTTTGAATAAGTCACGTACACGTGAAGCACCAACTCCTACGAACATTTCTACGAAATCAGAACCTGATAAAGAGAAAAACGGTACCTGAGCTTCACCGGCAACAGCTTTTGCTAATAGGGTTTTACCAGTTCCCGGAGGGCCTACGAGTAAAGCCCCTTTCGGTATTTTACCTCCAAGATTGGTGTACTTTTCAGGGTTTTTAAGAAATTCAACAATTTCCTGAATCTCTTCTTTAGCGCCTTCTAAGCCAGCAACATCTTTAAAAGTAGTTTTGATATCTGTTTTTTCATCAAAAAGTTTAGCCTTAGATTTTCCAATATTGAAAATTTGTCCACCCCCGCCAGCTCCTCCGCCAGACATTTTACGCATTATAAAAATCCATACACCAATGATGATGATGATAGGTAATAAGCTAACTAAAATATCGCTCCAGTTGCTTGCTTCTTTAAAGTCGTAATCAACTAGTTTTTTTTCAGCCTTAGCTTTGTCTAGTTTTTCCTGAAAGGATTTTAAATCACCAAATTTAGTAGTATAATGAGGACCTTTGTTAGGTCTGTCAAACATATCTTTGGCTACTTTTTTATTTGTAGGATCTTTTAATGCTGCATCAGAAAGATAAATTTCAGCATCTTTATTATTAAATATAATAACATTTTTAATTTGTCCTTTAGCTAGCATACTATCAATGTCAGACGACTTTAACTGAGCTGGTTCACTCAGATTAGAACCCCCTGTAGCAAAACTTATAAATAAAAAAACTAAAAGTATTGCGGCGTATATTAGCCATGGGCTTATTTTGAATTTACTCGGATTTGGATTATTATCTTTAGCCATTATTAGAGAAAGTTTCTTTTAGTATTTGTTTTCGATTGTAGTTATTTTGGCGTCACCCCAAAGGCTTTCGATATTATAGTATTCACGAATATGTTTTTGAAAAACATGTACCACAATGTGTACATAATCCATCAGAACCCATTCTGCATTATCGGTTCCTTCTACGTGCCATGGTTTGTCTTTTAAATCTTTTGATACTGTTTTCTGAATTGAGTTTACAATGGCATTGACCTGTGTGTTTGAGCTTCCGTTACAAATTACGAAATAGTCACAAACTGCCGTTTCTATTTCTCTTAAGTCAAGAATATCGATATCATTTCCTTTTACTTCTTCAATTCCTTTGATTATGTTCGCTAATAGAACATCGTTATTAATAGTCTTTTTCGCCATGAATTATATATATGAATTTGTAAAGTTACCAAAATTTGTCATTATTTTTGAACCTTAACAAAATATTAAATTAAGTTATTAAAATTACTTTAATGAAACTAATCAAACTCGATGCCATAGATTCAACAAATGACTTTCTTAAGGCATTATCCTGTCAGGATGAAATAGAAAATTTTACAGTGGTAACTGCTGAAAATCAGACAAAAGGCAAAGGTCAGAGGGGAGCCAAATGGGTGTCTGAACTTGGTAAAAACTTAATTATGAGTGTTTTGGTGAAAGATTTTTTATATAATATTGAAAAAGTTTTTGATATGAATTTAATAGTTTCATTAAGTATAATTGAAGCATTAAAAAAAATAGATATTCCTGATTTAAGTATTAAATGGCCTAACGACATTATGTCATATAACAAGAAAATAGGTGGCATACTTATTGAAAATACCCTAAAAAGCGATGGCAGAATCTTGTCAGTAGTGGGTTTTGGATTAAATGTTAATCAGACAAATTTTGAAGATTTACCACATGCGTCTTCATTAAAATTAATTTGTAACAGGGAGTTTAATAAGGACATCCTGCCTTTTTTAATTATTGAGAGAATCAAACAAAAAATAGAATTATGGGAAAATAATTCTGCTTTGTATCAGGAAGAATATTTCAATTCCTTATTTCGAAAAGGAGTACCAATGGCATTTAAGAATATTCAGAATAAAAATTTCATGGGAATTATTCAGGGTGTTTCACCAATCGGAAAGCTTCAGGTTTTACTTGAAGATGATTCTATTGCTGAATTTGAAATAAAGGAGATTCAAATGCTTTATTAGTCGTATTTTTATCTGTTACTTACTTAGAAACGTGGTGTAAATTTAGTATAAACAAAAGTCCAAATCGGTAGACTAGACTTTTGTTTAGACTTACAATTTTATAATTCGATTGTTAAAGTTTGTTCATGTTGTTGGCTAAAGTTTCAATAAATTTACTGATTGGACCTTTAACCATCATTGCCATCATAGCATTAAATTCACCTTCAAAAAATAACTGAACAGCACTTTCAGAATCGGAAATACTATCAATTTTTGAAACTAATGTAAAAGGAAGTTTATCACTTGCGGCACCCAAAATAATATTATTGGGGGCTGTTTTTTCTTTCATTTTAAGTTTTATTTCCGGCATCCCTTTTAGTCCAAAAATAAAAGCATCTTCACCGGTTACTTCAAATTTAGCTATGTTATCCGGCATTAATTTTTCAAAATTCTTTACATCAGACAGTAAACCAAATAATTCCTGAGCTGATTTCTGAACTGTAACTTTTGGACTTTCTAAGTTCATCTGTTTTGTTGTTTTTTATTATTTTCTTGTAAATTCGTAAAAGGGTGATTAAGGGGTTTATTCCTGTCTCCATGTTGAGGGACTAACACTCCAGTCTTGTAAAGTTGTTTGCTGATCTTCATTAATATATTGTTTCTGGACAGCTAAACTTAATAAGTTGTCATAATTGCTTAATGTAAATAAATTAATATTTGCATTTTTGAAATTTTCTTCAGCAACACTAAAACCATAAGTAAAAATTGCTGCCATTCCTTTGATATTTGCACCTTCGTTACGTAAAGCTTCTACAGCCATAAGACTGCTGTTCCCTGTGCTGATCAGATCTTCAACAACAACAACGTTCTGACCTTTTTGTAAAAAACCTTCAACCTGATTTTGTCTTCCATGTTTTTTTGGTTCAGGGCGCACATATACAAATGGTAATCCCAGACTTTCTGCAACAAGAATTCCAATTCCAATGGCTCCTGTAGCGACTCCTGCAATGACATCTGGTTTGCCAAATTGTTTTTCTATGTTTTTCGAAAATTCATCACGAATGTAATTTCGGATAATTGGAAATGAAAGAATTAATCTGTTATCACAATAAATAGGTGATTTCCATCCGGAAGCCCATGTAAAAGGATTTTCTGGATTCAATTTAATTGCATTTATTTGCAAAAGCAATTCTGCTGTTTTTTCGGCGGTATCTTTATTAAAAATCATAGTACAAATGTATAAAGTTTTTGTGAACGACAAACCACTTTTTTTGACAAATGAAATCTCAAAAGAGACTAATTTTCAATTGTTTCTATTGGAAAGCATTGATATAGAACAGCTTATTGTGAAAATATTTCAAAATAAAATTCAAAAGGCCTATTTATACCATCCCGATGAGAAGGAAATAATGAAGACGCTAAAAGCTAAAATACCCGTAAATAAAGCCGGAGGAGGTTTGGTCTACAATAAAAAAGGTGAAGTTTTGTTTATTTTTAGAAACGGAAAATGGGACTTGCCAAAAGGCGGGACAGAAAAAGGAGAGGAGATTGAACAAACCGCTATGCGCGAAGTCGAGGAAGAAACCGGTGTTGGGAAACTGCGGATTACAAATAAACTCCAAAAAACCTATCACGTTTTTAAGCGTAACGGTAAATATAAATTAAAAATCACACATTGGTTTGAGATGTTCTCTGATTTTGAAGGAACACCTCAAGGACAACTAGAAGAGGGCATCGAAAAAGTTGCCTGGCTAAACCCCGAACAAATCAAAGAAGTACTTAAAAACTCTTACGAAAATATTAAATTATTGTTTGAAGAGAAGGAAAAACCAAGATTTAAAATTCCAGACTCCAATTAATTACCAAATTTTAAGTTTTTTTAAATTGGAATTTAGGTTTTAAAAGAAATTTAATTATTTTGGACGTGCCACCATTTAACAAAAGAGCCAGTCAACTTTGCTTTCATTGGGTCTTTTGCTAAATGCTGTCGGGCTACACGTGCTATTTAGGTAGCTTACTACTATCCCCCATGTTAAAAACGAAACCATATCGTAAAATAATCTTTGAGCCTCAGCATCTTAAATCTTATTCAGCTCCGCTAAATTAATCCATCCTTTTGAAGTCTTTTTTCCAAAATATGTACAAAAAGCTTTTCCGTTTTCAATTTTATCAATGCAGACCGCATCGCCTTTTACAAGATATATTTTTGACGGATTTTGGTCTGATTTATTCTTATAAAAATAAGCTTTTGCTTTATCTACATATCGAATCTGAATCCAATTGTGTTTCTTTTCTAAATCAAACTTCGGATTCTCTACAAAATGCATTACGTTCCAACAACCGCCATGTTCTTCCGGCAGTTTTATTTTGATGGTTCTGTTGTTTACAATTTCAACTGTTCCTAAAATCAAATCTTCTTTTTTGTCTTCGGGATAATAGGTTTTAACGTTGAATTTATTTCCTGTTACTTTTCCTTCGATATAAAAAATACAAGTGAATTGAGAATTCCGTGTTTGTTCATCCCAGCCTGTATAACTTTCAAAATAACCCGTCAGCATATTTTTAGAGGCGTCATACGAAAGTTTCAAGTCCATTTCGTATTCGCCTGAAATTACTTTTTGCCCGAAGAATAGGTTTGATGATGCTAATAAGAGAATTAAAAAAAGATTTTTCATGCTGTTTTTTACCAAGATTTATGATTCTTCAAATGTTTAGTATAATTATCGAGTAGACTTTGTATTTGCTGACTTGCCACAGGATTTGCAGAATGTACGTAAAAGTTTAAGTCTCTTAAGTCTATCCCGGAATCGTAAACCAGCCATTTCGCACAAGCATAACCATCTTTGGCAATGAGATCGTTTTCATCAAGCCCTAAATCATTATCAAAACTTATAAATTCGGGAAGCCCTTTTTCGAGAATTACTTTTTTAAAATCATGAAAATTTCTAACGATTACAAAATCGTCATCTGTCAGATCTTTGTAAACCATTTTGACATCTCGTAAATCGTCTAGAAAAAGTTTGTAACACATAGTTTTGCGGTTTAAGAAGACTCAAATATAAAAATAGAAATCAATATTTTTCATACTGATTATTTTATATCTCAAAATCGTACTTTTGTCAGAGCAGCAATAAGTAAAATAGAATAAATGATTCTAATTATTTTGATTATATTGCATTTATAAAAAATGTTTTTTACAGATTTCTTTTTATTATTATTACACTTATCTTTAAATGATTAGTGCACTAACAAAACTAAATCCATATAGAACGAAAAATAAGCCGAATTCGTGAACTTAGAGGCATGAATCAAGAAGCTTTGACAGAAACTTTAGGAATAAACTAACAAGCTATATCTGCTTTAGAAAATAGTGAAACAATAGGTGATGAAAAACTTAAAGCTTTTGCAAAAGCTTTGTTAGTAAGTATTTAAGTAATTCAAATAAATCTCTATTTTCAGGTCTTTTATAATTTTCTGCACCATTGTAACCAAAATATAAATCTTTAATTTTTCATATTTGTTTTTAGTATTGAAATTAGATGAAGTTCAACTCTAAATAAAAAATAAAAAAACAATAATACCATTCATTTAAGTTATTGATTAAGTATTATGTTGTTAATAATTTATTAACTTACAAAACTCGATAGATACTGCAATTGCGTCTTTTCATAATAAAAAGAATAATTAGAAATCCAATCCAATTTTGCTTTCGGATTTTTAGCAAAATTAGTATCAGTCTGTTTAGCTTCTAATTCCGATTTTAGAACTGTATTTTCTTTTAGAATCCGTCCTGTAGTATCTTGAAAAATATAAGCTGAATAATGTGTATTTAAGGTTGAAATCATAAGTATTGAAACCTGAAAAATCAAACAAAAAAAACCTGAAACAAATTTTCCCTACCTTTGCAAAATGAATAAAAATCACCATTCCAATAATATACTTTCGAACTTAGGGATCAAAAGCCTAAACGAAATGCAAGAAGCAGCGCAGGATGCTATTTTAAACGAAAACAATGTTTTATTGCTTTCTCCAACCGGTTCAGGAAAAACATTAGCTTTTTTATTACCGATTTTAGAGCTATTGCAACCCGAAATTCTTTCGGTTCAATGTTTAATTTTAGTTCCTTCGCGCGAATTGGGTTTGCAAATTGAACAAGTTTGGAAAAAAATGGGAACGCAATACAAAGTAAATATTTGCTATGGCGGACATTCAATCGATACTGAAATCAAGAATTTAAGTAATCCACCAGCTGTTTTAATTGGAACTCCTGGCAGAATTGCAGATCACATTGACAGAGAAACTTTTAGGACAGATAAAATTCAGACTTTAATTTTAGATGAATTTGATAAGTCACTTCAATTGGGATTTCATGAGCAAATGTCATATATAATTGGAAAACTTACGAAACTGAACAAACGTGTTTTAGTTTCCGCTACTTCAGATATTGAGATTCCAAAGTATACAAGAGTAGTTGATCCCACCGTTTTGGATTTCATTCCGGAAGAAGAAGAAAAAGCGAATCTTTCGATGAAAATGGTGGTTTCGCCAGCCAAAGATAAATTAGGAAGTCTATTTAATTTGATTTGTTCTTTGAAATCACAATCCGCTATTATTTTTTGTAACCATCGTGAAGCGGCTGAACGGATTAGCGACACCTTAAATGAGAAAGGAATCTATTCGGTTTACTACCACGGTGGGATGGATCAGGAGGAGCGTGAGCGTGCCTTGATTCAGTTTAGAAATGGAAGTATGAGTTACTTAATTACAACTGATCTGGCAGCCCGTGGTTTAGATATTCCTGAAATGAAACACGTAATTCATTATCATTTGCCCTTAAAAGAAGATGAATTTACACACAGGAATGGTCGTACGGCACGTATGGAGGCTTCGGGTACAGCTTATATTATCATCCACGAAAGTGAAAAACGATTAGATTATATTGATTATGAAATGGAAGTGTTAAAGGTAGGTGATATAACTACTTTACCGAAACCACCGGAGTTTCAAACCATTTATATAAGCGGTGGAAAAAAAACAAAACTGAATAAAATTGATATCGTTGGATTTTTTTCTCAAAAAGGAAAACTCGAAAAAGACGATTTAGGTTTAATTGAAGTAAAAGATTTTGTTTCGTTTGCAGCTGTAAAATATAATAAAGTGAATGATTTACTTAAAAATATAAAAGATGAGAAGATGAAAGGAAAGAAATTTAAAATTGAGGTTGCGAGAAAAGTTGTAAAAAAAGAAGAAGGCAGATAAAAAGGTTATATATTTTTGAACTTAAATTTAAAAAAATTGTTCTAAATGTTTAATTTAAAATCTATTTAATTTATTGATTTTCAAAAGATTAATTTTTTTTTATTTGTGGTTTGTGAAAAAATATATAAAATTCACAATTTAATCTTATTCAAAGCGTAGTTTTAGAAGTAATTTTTCATAATTTCGGCGATTATTAATAGTATAAAAATTAACCCCAAATTCATTATGAAAAAGATTATTACCCTTGCCGTTTTACTTTTTAGTTTTGTATCATTTGCACAGATTAAAGTACTTGAAACTGTACCTGTTGAAAAATTAGGAAAAGTAAACAACAACTACATTCAAAAAATTGGAGATGAATATACTGTTTATTATACTAGTATTGTGAGCGATGATGACGATTCTTCAAGTTTAAGAAAATTCTCTTTTAAAAATGTAAATAACGACTATGCAAGTCTTTACAGTATCATTATGAATGGTTTTAATGCGACTCCTTTATATGATATTAAATTAGAGCTTCCTAATAACTATATTTGGTTACATTATACAGGACATGCTCTTCCTGAGAAAGCAACAGTTCAATTTATGGTTTCAAGTAAAGATGCTTCTTCAGGTTCAAGCAATGTTTCTGAGCCTTTTGTAAAAGATCAGATCAATAAATTATTTCAAAAATAATTTACTTTAACATATGTCTAAAAGAGAGGTTGTCTGAATGGACAGCCTCTCTTTTTGCTTTCTAAAAATAACCAGGTGTTATTTCCTGAAATTCTTATGATTATGTTTTCGTTTATAATGAGTTTGTTTCAGGTGTTTTTTGTCTTCAGAAATCATACTAATTGTACCGTCAATTTCAAGCATGCAAAGTTTGACGTCTGTAAAGTGTTCTAAGCCATGTTCTCGCATTGCTTCTTTTAATTCATCGTTGGAAATATCTAATTTACTTAAAGTTTTTAAATCAAGTTTTCCATTATGAATCAATATTTCAGGCTTATCTAGCAGCAAATCGTTAATAAGCTTGTATTTGTGCGTTAATTTTTTAATTATGAAGTTAATTATAAACAATGCCAAAGCAGCCACCAAACCTCCCCAAAGACTGGTGTCAGAACCAACCATTGCATTTTGAACGGAATTACTAATCAGTAAAATAAGGATAATGTCAGCAGTGTTTAATTGAGATAGCTCTTTTTTGCCGAATATTCGTATAGCGATTGTTATAAAGAAATAAACTGCAGCACTTCTTAAAATAATATCTAAATAAGGAAAAAGCATATTTTTTATTTTAATGTTAATAAAAAAGCTTTGTCAAAGTTTCATTCTTGACAAAGCTGATAAAGATCTATGCTGGAAATTAAGTTAATGTTTTTAAATTAATTTAAAATTCTTTTCAATTGCTTTGATCATTTCTCCGGCAACATCTTTATTAGTTGCACCTTCAATTCCTTCAAGGCCTGGAGAGGAATTCACTTCAAGTAACAAAGGCCCTTTAGATGAACGGATAATATCAACGCCAGCCACTTTTAAATCCATTGCTTTTGCTGCTTTAATGGCAATCTTTTTTTCTTCGGAAGTTACTTTTATTACAGATGCAGTTCCGCCAAGGTGAATATTAGCTCTAAATTCCCCTGGCATTGCTTCACGCTGGATAGCAGCAACCACCTTACCATCGATGACAAAACAGCGAATGTCTTTTCCGTTAGCTTCTTTAATAAATTCCTGTACTAAAATATTTGCGTTTAGACTCTTAAATGCATTGATAACACTTTCTGCTGCTTTTTTAGTTTCAGCCAGAACAACCCCTTTTCCCTGAGTTCCTTCTAGTAATTTTACAATTAAAGGAGATCCTCCAACCATTTTTATTAAATTATCAGTGTCTAAGGGAGAATTTGCAAAGCCAGTTGTTGGAATATCAATACCGCTATTTAAAAGCAGTTGCAGTGAGTATAATTTATCTCGTGACTGTGTTATGGCTGTAGCTGAATTTAGAACAAATACTTTTAAGGCTTCGAATTGGCGGGTTAAAGCACATCCATAAAAAGTAATACTTGGTCGTATTCTTGGAATAATTGCGTCAAACTGGTTTAGTATTTTTCCGCCACGATAGTGTATTTCGGGAGTTTTAGCGTCCAGTTTCATGTAGCATTCTTTAATGTTTAAAAAATGCATTTCATGACCGCGCATTTCTCCGGCTTCCATTATTCTTTTATTGCTGTATAATTCGGGATTGCTGGCTAAAAGCCCAATTCGTAAACCGGAACTCGCTTTTTCAGAATTTTGGTAAAGTTCTTTTAGTGTTTCAGTAGAAGGCTGTCCTAACATGTATTTTTCTTCAGGATCTACTAATACGCGTCCGCTCATTGCTTCACGACCTAAAAGCATTCGGAAACCCATAGAATCCCTGTTTGTCAATGTCATTTCAATTGGCCATTTGATTTCGCCTAACTTAATGCTTGTCTGGATTACATATCGATGTTCCCTGAAACCGCTTGAACTTTTTACAATTCTTTTATCAATCAAAGGAGCTTCGCAATGAATTACAGTTTTTATGTTATTCTGAATTGGATTAATGTCGAATTTTACCCAATTGGCATCATTTTTTATAAAGGGAGCTATGTTTATGGCATGCATTGCCGAAGTTTTTGCACCTGAATCCACACGAGCCTTTATTGTAGGGATTCCCAGTTCAGGAAATGCGCACCATTCTTCACTGCCTAAAATGACTTTGTTTTGAAGCATATATTGTTTTTTATTGTAGATATTTAATAACCAAAAATAGCTATTTGCTTTTATTAAAGATAGTGATTTATCAAAAAAAAATACCCGTTATGTTATGAAAACGTAACGGGTGTGTTATTTGTGTTATAAATTTGAACTAATTTATTGATTGGTCGGCTCTTCTGCTTTATGTATTTCTACAGAAAGTTCTTCGGAATTATCTTTTAAATCCATTACAATTTCATCACCTGAATGTATTTTTGAAGTGATGATTTCTTCGGCTAACAAATCTTCAACATATTTTTGGATAGCTCTTTTGAGAGGTCTGGCTCCAAATTGTCTGTCAAAACCTTTTTCTGCAATAAATCCTTTTGCTTTATCGGTAAGGCTTAAATTGTAGCCTAATTCCGCAATACGGCTGTAAAGTTTTTTAAGTTCAATTTCTATAATCAAATCAATATCAGCTTTTTCTAATGCATTAAACACAATTACATCATCTATTCGGTTTAAGAATTCAGGAGCAAAGGTTTTTTTCAATGCATTTTCAATAATGCTTTTTGAATTTTCATCAGCCTGAGCCACTTTAGCAGCGGTTCCAAATCCTACGCCTTGTCCAAAATCTTTTAACTGACGAGCACCAACATTCGAAGTCATGATAATGATTGTGTTTTTAAAATCGATTTTACGGCCTAAACTGTCCGTCAGATAACCATCATCTAAAACCTGAAGCATCATATTGAATACATCGGGATGTGCTTTTTCAATCTCATCTAAAAGTACTACACAATAAGGTTTTCTGCGAACTTTTTCAGTTAACTGTCCACCTTCTTCATAACCAACATATCCCGGAGGTGCTCCAACTAAACGCGAGATAGCAAATTTCTCCATGTATTCGCTCATGTCGATACGAACCAAGGCATCTTCAGAATCGAATAATTCTTTTGCTAAAACTTTTGCCAATTGTGTTTTACCAACTCCGGTCTGACCTAAGAAAATGAACGAGCCAATTGGTTTGTTCGGATCTTTAAGTCCGGCTCTGTTACGCTGAATAGAACGTGCAATCTTTAAAACAGCATCGTTTTGTCCGATTACTTTATTTTGAATCAATTCTGGTAGCTTAGCCAGTTTGTTACTTTCTGTCTGTGCAATTCTGTTTACAGGAATTCCGGTCATCATAGAAACAACATCAGCTACATTATCTTCAGTAACTTCAATTCGGTTGCTTTTAGAATCTTCTTCCCATTGTTCCTGAGCAAGTGCTAAATCTTTCTCGATACGTTTCTCATCATCGCGAAGTTTGGCAGCTTCTTCATATTTTTGTTTTTTAACAACCATGTTTTTATTTTCGCGAATTTCTTCTAACTGACGCTCTAAATCCAAAATTTGTTTTGGAACGTCAATATTAGTGATATGTACACGAGATCCGGCCTCATCCAGAGCATCGATAGCTTTGTCTGGTAAAAAACGCTCAGACATATATCTGTTTGTTAATTTTACACAGGCTTCAATTGCTTCTGGCGTGTATATTACATTATGGTGATCTTCGTATTTGTCTTTTACGTTGTTCAAAATAGCAATTGTTTCTTCAACAGAAGTTGGTTCTACAATAACCTTTTGGAAACGTCTTTCAAGAGCACCATCTTTCTCAATATATTGTCTGTACTCATCAAGAGTAGTAGCGCCAATACATTGTATTTCGCCTCTTGCCAATGCAGGCTTAAACATGTTTGAAGCATCAAGAGAACCTGTTGCTCCGCCAGCACCTACAATAGTGTGTATTTCATCAATAAAAAGAATGATATCGTCGTTTTTTTCAAGCTCGTTCATTACGGCTTTCATTCTTTCTTCAAATTGTCCTCTGTATTTTGTTCCGGCTACTAAACTGGCCAAATCAAGAGTAACCACACGTTTGTGAAAAAGAATACGGGATACTTTCTTTTGGATAATTCGTAAGGCTAGTCCTTCTGCAATGGCAGATTTACCAACTCCTGGCTCTCCAATAAGAAGTGGGTTGTTCTTTTTTCTTCGGCTTAGGATTTGAGAAACACGCTCAATTTCTTTTTCGCGTCCTACAACAGGATCAAGTTTTCCTTCTTCAGCCATCTCTGTTAAATCTCTCCCAAAATTATCTAATACTGGAGTTTTCGATTTTTTGTTTGACTTATTGGCTGGATTATTAAAACTACTTTCTTTTAAACTGTCATCTTGTCCTGAATCATCGTTATATGATTCGTTTTTTGGCAAGTTTTCTAAGAATTCTTCTTCGTTTGGCGTCATATTTAAGTATTGTTCTTTAGCTATATCATAATCTATTTTGAGTTTATTCAATAGCTTGGTTGTTGGATCGTTTTCGTTTCGCAAGATGCATAAAAGCAGGTGTGCCGTACTGATTGACGAACTTTGAAATACTTTAGCTTCAAGAAAAGTAGTCTTCAGTGCCCTTTCGGCCTGTCGGGTAAGATGAAGGTTTTTCTTTTCGGTGTTTATTTCAACGCTGTGGTTGGCCGGACTTAGTATTTCTACCTTCCTGCGTAAATGATCTAAATCGACTGCCAGGTTATTAAGTATATGAATAGCTTTTCCGTTACCATCTCTTAAAATGCCCAGCATTAGATGTTCAGTACCAATAAAGTCGTGCCCTAAGCGAAGAGCTTCCTCTTTACTGTATGTAATAACATCTTTTACTCTTGGTGAAAAATTATCATCCATAATATATAATTGGTATTGTAAATTTAATGAATTAGTGATTGAAAAACAAAAACCATACCTTTCAGAAACACCTGTCAGCTAATTGACAAAAAAAAAAGTAATAAAACAGTTAAAAAAGGCTTAATTTATTAACTAAAAGGTAAAAAAAAGTTGTTAATAAATCATTGAAATATCTGTAAGGAAATAGCTGAAAAAAATTCAAAAAAACGTATCTTGGCACGCTTTGAAAATTAATATAATTATTTAATATAACAATTTATGTCTGAAGGAGAAAAGTTAATTCCTATTAACATCGAAGAAGAAATGAAATCAGCTTACATCGATTATTCGATGTCAGTAATCGTATCAAGAGCACTTCCGGATGTTAGAGATGGCTTGAAACCGGTACATCGAAGAGTTCTTTACGGAATGTATGACTTAGGAGTAACATCAAGGTCAGCCCACAAAAAATCTGCTAGAATAGTAGGAGAGGTTTTGGGTAAGTATCATCCTCATGGTGATACATCTGTTTATGATGCCATGGTGCGTATGGCTCAGGAATGGAGTATGCGTTATCTTTTAGTTGATGGTCAGGGTAATTTTGGTTCTGTAGATGGGGATAGCCCTGCAGCAATGCGTTACACCGAGGCCAGAATGAAAAGGATTTCAGAAGAAATTATGGCAGATATCGAAAAAGAAACTGTTGATTTTCAATTGAACTTTGACGATACATTATATGAGCCAAAAGTAATGCCTACCAGAGTCCCTACCTTATTAGTTAACGGAGCAACAGGTATTGCGGTTGGTATGGCAACCAATATGCCTCCACACAATTTAACAGAAGTTATCAATGGTACTTTAGCATACCTTGATAATAATGACATTGAAGTAGACGAATTAATGACACATATTAAAGCTCCGGATTTTCCAACCGGAGGTATTATATATGGTTATGAAGGCGTTCGTGAAGCATTTAAAACAGGAAGAGGTCGTATTGTTATGCGTGCTAAAGTTGGTTTTGAAGAAGTTGATGGAAGAGAATCAATTATTGTTACTGAGATTCCGTATCAAGTTAATAAAGCTGATATGATTAAACGTACAGCAGACCTGGTTAACGAAAAGAAAATTGAAGGTATTGCTAATATTCGTGATGAATCTGACAGAAATGGTATGCGTATCGTTTATATTCTAAAACGAGATGCAACTCCAAATGTAGTTTTAAATACCTTATATAAATTTACACAGCTACAGTCTTCTTTCAGTGTTAATAATATTGCATTAGTTAAAGGACGTCCTCAAATGCTGAATCTGAAAGACATGATTCATTATTTTATTGAGCACCGACATGATGTTGTAGTCAGAAGAACGCAGTTTGAATTACGTAAAGCTGAAGAAAGAGCCCATATTTTAGAAGGATTAATTATTGCATCAGATAACATTGATGAAGTAATTGCAATTATCAGAGGTTCTAAAAACACAGAAGAAGCCCGTGAGAAATTAATCGAAAGATTTAATTTATCAGATATACAGGCGCGTGCTATTGTTGAAATGCGTTTGCGTCAGTTAACAGGACTGGAACAAGATAAATTAAGGGCTGAGTTCGAAGAGTTGATGAAATTAATTGAACATTTAAAAGCGCTACTAGCTGATGTAAATTTGAGAACCAACTTAATTAAGGAAGAACTTGTTGAAATACGTGATAAATATGGTGATGAGCGTCGTTCCCAAATTGAATATTCTGGAGGAGATGTAAGTATTGAAGATTTAATTGCTGATGAAAATGTAGTAATTACAATTTCGCATGCAGGTTATATCAAACGTACAAACTTAACAGAGTATAAAACTCAGAATAGAGGAGGGGTTGGTCAAAAAAGCGCAGGAACAAGAGATCAGGATTTTCTTGAGCATATGTTCGTAGCGACAAACCATCAATATATGATGTTCTTTACGCAAAAAGGGAAATGTTTCTGGATGCGTGTTTATGAAATTCCTGAAGGAAGTAAAACAGCAAAAGGAAGGGCAATTCAGAACCTTGTGAACATTGAAAGTGATGATAAAGTTAAAGCTTTTATTTGTACACAAGACTTAAAAGATAAAGATTATATTAATAGTCATAATCTGGTTATGGTTACCAAGCAAGGCCAGGTTAAGAAAACTTCTTTAGAGAAGTATTCTAAGCCAAGGGTTAATGGTGTTGCAGCTATTACTATTAAAGATGGTGATGAGTTAATGGGCGCAAAGTTAACAAATGGAGAAAGCCAAATTATATTAGCTGTAAAATCTGGTAAACTCGTTCGTTTTGAAGAAACAAAAACCCGCCCAATGGGAAGAACAGCTTCCGGAGTTCGAGGTATTACTTTAAAAGATGATACTGACGAAGTTATTGGTATGGTTACTGTAGATAAAAATGATATTAACGATTCACAAATTCTGGTTGTAACTGAAAATGGTTATGGTAAACGAACTAAATTAGTTGATGACGATGGTGAAGATGTTTATAGAATTACCAACCGTGGAGGTAAAGGGGTTAAAACTCTTAATATTACTGAAAAAACCGGAAAATTAATCTCGATTAATGCTGTAACTGATTCTGATGATTTGATGATTATAAATAAATCCGGACTGACAATCAGAATGGCGATTGAAGATTTACGTGTTATGGGACGTGCTACCCAGGGTGTAAGATTAATTAACCTGAAAGGAAAAGATTCTATTGCTGCAGTAACAACAGTAATGAAAGATGAAGTGGAGAACGTTGTTGATGAAGACGGTAATGTTATAGATTCCGGAATTGAAAGGATAAAACCCGATTTAGAAGTCCTTGAAGATGATGGCATAGCCGATGATGATGAAGACGATGATTCTGAAGAAGAAGTTGAAGATGAGGATGATGCTGAAGAAGAGGAATCTGAAGAATAAAATGAACCACACAAATTAAAAATTAATACAAATTGAATATTATGATTATGAAAAGTAAATATGTAATACTTGCATCAGCATTATTGGTTTCTGTAGCTACTTTTGCTCAGAAAGATCAGATAAAAAGTGCTGAAAAAGCATTAAAAGGCGGAGATGCACAAGGTGCAATTGCGCAATTAAAAGATGCTGAAAATCTTATTGTTAACGCAAAAGATACAGAGCAGGCGCAATATTATTTTATTCAGGGAAATGCTTACCTGGATCTGGCAAACAAAAAAGTAGAGGAAGGTAAAAATTTATCTCTTTCAGCGGAAAGCTATAAAAAATTAATTGAAATAGAGAAAACATCTGGGAAACAAAAATTTTCAACCCAGGCTGCCGCTTCAATTACCCAAATTAAAGGATTGTTAATTAATTCAGCTATTGCGGATACACAATCAAATAAAGCAGCAGAAGGAGCAAAAAAATTGTATGATGCTTACTCTTTGGATAAAAAAGACACTATCAATTTGTATTATGCTGCTTCTACATATGTAAACGCTCAGGATTACGATGCAGCTTTACCGATGTATGAAGAATTGAAAAAGTTAAATTACTCAGGAAAAGGAACCAGCTATACAGCTGTAAACAAAGCTTCTGGAAGTGAAGATGGTTTTAACAATGAAAAAGAAAGAGATTTAGCAGTAAAATTAGGAACCCATGAAAAGCCTAAAACAGAAGTTATTCCTTCTAAAAGAGGAGAAGTTTATAAAAATTATGCTTTAATTTTAGTTCAGAAAGGAAGAACAGAAGATGCTAAAAAGGCTTTGGCTGATGCAAGAAAGGCGAATCCGGAAGATTCTTCTTTAATTCTTTCTGAAGCGAATTTATATTTAGAAACTAAAGATTATGAAACTTATAAAAAGTTAGTTGGTGAAGCTTTACAAAAGGATCCAAATAATAAAGAGTTAATTTTTAACCTTGGTGTATTAAGTGCAAATGCTAAAAACGCTGTAGATGCTGAGAAGTACTATTTAAAGGTAATTGAAATAGATCCGAATTATGCAAATGCTTATCTTAATCTTGCAGCTTTAAAATTAGAGGCAGAAAAACCAATCATCGATGAGATGAATAAATTGGGTACCTCAGATAAAGATATGAAACGTTATGATGTATTGAAAAAACAAAGAGAAAATGTTTTTAAAAGTGTGATTCCATATCTTAAAAAAGCAAATGAATTAGATCCAAAGAACGAAGATGTTTCTAAAACATTATTGGGGGTGTACAAAGCTCTCGAAATGACTGCTGAGGCTAAAGCGTTAAAAGCAACCATGTAATAGTTTAAAGCAAATAAAAATGTAAAACCGCCTAAATCAATATATTTAGGTGGTTTTTTTGTTTACTGAATGATTAAATTTTAAAAAAGATTATAATATTAACAGGCGAATTGATATCCACATTTCTGAGAAAATGGAAATGCTTTTTTCTGTTAAATTATCCAGATTTGATTCTGCTTATTTATGATTGGTTTTAAAATTGAGTAAAAATGTAGTTGTTTTATAAAACAGGTAGTAATGTTTACCTTTTTTTGCAAAAGCTGTTGTAATTGCTGTGATTTATTTACAGCGTTGTTTTGAAGGGTTTTACTAACGCTTTATCCAAAAAAAAGAGAGCACCAAAATTTGATACCCTCTTTGCTAAAATTAAGATAATCTTTTATCTCCTTCCGTGACCATGGTCATCATGTCTGTCGTCTCTGTAATCTCTATCATCTCTATCATGATGTTTGTTATAGTGTTTATAATCTTTATGGTGATCACGACGACGGTCATTATATGCATATCTAGGTCGAGGTTCGTAACATCTTTGAGGTGCACCGTGGTATCCTTTATAATATTTTACTTTATGTCTGTCAAAATATTTATAAGGAGTTCTTCCGTGATAGTCATTTAAGACTACTTTATAACCTCCATATAAGTCGTAATTTCTGTAAGGCCTTGGTAAATAAGAAGTTCTAATCCATCTTCCTCCACCGAAATAGATAAATTGTGAAGCTCGTACATCATAATAAGCTTCAATATCCGGAAGATAATAATATTCTACTTCTGAATATCCAACTGGTCCCCAGGCAGGAGGTGTTCCTATATTTACATTTACAGATACCTGAGCTTGTGTCGAATTTGCAACGATTAAAAATAATCCAACGATTGCTATTTTGATTGTTTTCATTTTAATACTTTTTTAATGTTAATCTATATGAGGATATCCATATATTGTGCCAAAATATATTATCAAAGTATATCTTTAATGTAAAAAACAATCAAAAAAAATAATAATTAAACTTTATGTCTCTGTTTATTAAGGTTTTAAGTATGGGTAAAAAAATAAAAAAAAAAGCTTATTTATATTCGACAATTTTGGGTTTCCCTAATTCAAAAGACTGAAGTCCGATGTCTTGAGTTTCGAATGTATTGGTTTTAAAGATGTTTTCGCCCTGAAAAGGGATGGTGGGATAATATGAAATTGAAAGTTGAAATGCACTAAAAACAAGATAATCATTACTTATTAAAACTCCGACACCAATTTTTGAAAAATACTTATTTTGTAGCAATCCTGAAGAACTGTTTCCTAATACTGCAATAGAATAATTGAGATAAGGATTCAGCCTAAAGCCTAAAATTTCTTTAGGAGCATATGTTTGAGTTTGTAATGTCAAAACCATTTTACTTTTTCCGTAATATGCTGCATTAAAGCCGGCAAGACCAAAATTTTCGTTTATCGTAAGCTGATCTCCTACAGAGTTGGCTCTGTTGATTCCTATAATGATTTCTGGCTTAATGAATTGTCTTAACTTCCAGTCTCCTAAAGCTAATAGACTGGTAAAATAATTTGCTTTTAACGAAATGGAAGTCTGATAAGTCTTGGATTGATTAAAAAAAGTGCCAATCTCAAAGTTGGTACTCAAAAATCCCCATTTATAATAATCCCCAAAAGAAGCCTGGGCACCTAAATAGGGACGCCATATTTTATTTTTATACTGATAACCAAATGTAATACCATATATTCTTCCAATTGGAACGTCTTCGATAAAACCATTTCTAAAAATATAATTGTCTTTCACGAATTCCCGTGTATTTATTCCGAAACCCATTAAAACTTGTTTTTCGTCAGAAAAAAAATTTATGGTATCAAATGCAATACTAGGTTTTTCAGTATAATCGAGGTTTAAAAACCGTCCTGAAACAATCAAATTAGTAGTTCTTTCTTTTTTGGGATTCATCCCCGTTATGTTAATGGCTTTACCAGCCCAAAAATCATGTGAATTATATTTAAATGGCTGGTATTCATATTTTAATGTTGCATCCTGTAATGTGTCTCGCCGATATTGCTGTTCCATCATAATACCACCAGCCCATTTGGCCAAAGGGGAGTAAAAGGGTCTTTCGAAAGCAATACTTTTGATATAGTTGTCATCTAAATCATTGTAATATTTAAATTTTGTAGTAACAAAAGTGTTTTTTATGTTCGGTATGGTGTATAAGGCATTATGACCGTTATGCCCATCCTCAAATCTGTTAGAAAATTTATATTCTAGCTGCTGGCCAGTACCAATAAAGTTACGATCATTAAATCCAATACCAATCTTAGAACTTGATATTGAGAATTTTGGAATTAAACTCCAGGAATCCAGAACTCGAACAGTAATATCAATAGAATCATTTGTTGGAGAAACCAATTCTTCAGTTATATTAACTTTACTTACGAATTTTTGTGATCTTATAATACGTTCAGTTTCTTTTATTTTATAAGTATCATAAACAGTGTTTTTTCTAAAAAGTAATAAATTCTGAATTGCAAATCTTTTCGTCTTGAGGTGTAATTTATTTCCTGTTCTTTCTCCCCAATTTTTAGGAACCATAGTAGAATCAGTATCAGATTGCCCAAACGGATCTAAGGTTATAATTCTGATGTTGCGAATAATTTTTCCATCTGCATTAGGCAAGTGTTCCTTTTCTAATAATGTTTTATTCTTTTTTTTTATTTTAGCTGGCTTGAAAATTATTTTTCTTAAGAAATTAGTAAACTTACTTTTTTCAGAAAGTTTTTTAATTTTATGATATTTTTCCAGGCTATCTTTTTTAGTCTGTTGTTCTTGTGAAAAGGTGCTTTGGGAAAAATTCCAAAGAAAAATTAAAAAGAAGAATATTTTTACATACCTGTAAGACATGCTAATAAATTTAGCGTAAATTATTGATTTTTTATGATTTTAATTGAACTGAGAAAAAAATATTTAGTTTTCAGTTTTTGATTTTTTAATACGCCAGGTAAATTTTTTGGGCATATGGTTACCCATAAGATAACCCCAAGGTTCTAAAGATTCGATTCTGTCAAAAATAATTTTTAAAATAGCCAGTAATGGTATTGCTAAAAACATACCTGAGATTCCAGCAACACCACCTCCGATGGTAATTCCTATTATCGAAACAAGAGCGTTTATTTCGACTTTTGAATTGATGATTAAAGGCACCAGTATATTATTATCAATAAGCTGAACAACTATATTTACTATAAGGATACCTATAATCATGGATATTTCAGGCGTTCCTGAGAGAGAAGATAAGATGGTTAAAATACCTGCAATCATAATTCCGATGTATGGAATTAAATTTAAGATTCCAGTCATAAGTCCAAGTAAAATAAAATATTTAGCTCCTATAATCCATAGTCCTAAACCTGTCAAAATAGAGACCACAAACATTTCGAATATAAGTCCCAAGATGTAATTGTTTATCGAAATTTTTATTTGAGTAATAATTTGCTGCAATTTTGCATGGTCTTCTTTATCAAATAATTTTGCTAAAAAAAGAATAAAATGAGTTTTATACAGTAGGAATAAAAATGTAAAAACAATGACAAGCATGCAATTAAACAATACTTCACTTACTGATCCGATCGCCATTCCTAAAGTTCCTGAACCATTTTGTACAGTATTGCTGGTTACTTTTTCAATATATTTTTTTTGTTCCCAGATACTGATTTGAAATTGTTCGCGAATGTAAGACTGCACATTATTGAAAAATGATATTGCATTCTTCTTAATGATATCAAAATCATTTGCAATATCGGTTACCTGATAAGAAATGAAAGCTAGAATTGCAGCGATGCAAATTACAAAAATCAGTACAGAGACAAAAGAAGCAATATAAATAGGGAAACGTAATTTGAAATGTAAGAAAGAATGTATCGGTAGTAGTAGAACTGTAAACATAAATGCCAGCATCACCGGAGTTATGATGTTGCTTCCGATATAGGTTATGGCTCCCAGACAGATTAAACTTAACAATATAAATGTAAGTTTTGCATAAAAGGGTAATTGTAAAGGTTGGTTCATTTTTTGGTTTTTTTAAACTGAAGTTAAGCTCAACAAATTTTAAACTTTATTTATTTTAAATTGTTTTAGCTTTTAAATTTTAGTTTATAAAATTCCCATCAAAAGATTTAGTCGAAAAATTCTTTATCCTCATATACAGGCGGCATAATCGAAATTCCTTTTTGCAATAACAGGTTATTTGGGTAGATAATTCTTTCTCCTTCCTTAGTTTTTAAATTGACATGAAAAGCATTAATGTCCTCTATTTCTGCTTCAATAGGAAAATCTTTATCGTGGATTTTTATGGTATCACCAATTCTGAAAGGAAATGAAAAAAATAAAATCATTCCGGATGTTATATTGCTTAAGATAGACCATTGAGCAAACATAGCAACACCAATTACAGTAGCAATTGAAGAAATAGTTATAAAAATATCTTTCGTCTCAACCCCCCAAATAACAATCAAGCCTATTGTTACCAAAATATTCATTAAAATATGAATGTATTTAATGACCAGATTAGTGCGGTGTTCTAATAAGTGACTAGTACTGGCATATCTGCGTACCAATTGTGCAATGATAACCCGAAGAGCAGCTAGGGCTAATAGGAGAATTATTGTGGTCAGGATTTCTTTGCTATATTCTTTAAATGAAAACATAAATTAAATTTTACTCTAAAATACTTAAATATTCGTAAACTTTTGCAGTTGGAAGTCCCATAACATTGGTATATGAGCCTTCAACTTTTGCTACGGCCATAAAACCAAACCACTCCTGTATGCCATAAGCTCCTGCTTTATCGTATGGTTTGTAGTTTTCAATATAATATAAAATAGCTTCGTCTGTTAAATTATTGAAAGTCACTTTGGTGATATCGTGTAGCAGGCTAGAGGAAGAATTGGTTTTAAAACAAACAGAAGTTATTACCTCATGAGTTTTTCCCGACATCGATTTTATCATTTCAAAAGCTTCTTTAGCATTTTTAGGTTTTCCTAATGCAATGTTTTCATGCCATACGATCGTATCACTCGTAATTAAGATCTCATTTTCTTTTAATTCTCCGTCAAAAGCATTTGCTTTTAGTGATGCTAAAAAGTCTGTAATTTCAACTGACTTCAATTCAGGAGGATATGTTTCTTCAGTATCTTTTAATCTGATTTCGAAGTCCAAATCCAGGTCTTTAAAAAATTGCTGTCTTCTGGGTGAACCTGATGCGAGGATTAACTTGTATTTTTTTAGTTTTTCTTTAAGCATTATACTGAATGTTTAAGGTAATAACTACAATTGATAAAATTCCAAAAAGTAAAATTAGTTTGAGGACAGTGCTTAAATGATTGAACTCTTTTTTTGACTTAGCACTGAATATTTTGATGATGAAATAAAGAAGTGGTGCCAAAACAAAGACAAATGCATATAAAGTAGCTATAAAGAGACCGTTTTCTATAAAATAATTTTTAATATAAAGCAGTAATAAAATAAAAGGTATGACTGCAAGCACAGAAGCAATTTTAGTAGTTCGATTAATGCCAATTGCAATAGGAAGTGTATTCATTCCCTGATTATAATCTCCGTTTACATCTTCTATGTCTTTGATTATTTCCCTGATAAAATTAATCATAAAGGCAAATAGGGCATAATCCGTTAAGATAGAAAACAAACTGGTCATTTGTGCTTTGTTTTCTGCTATTGTTGCCGGAAAAATATCAAAAACCCCAATGATAATTACACTCATTGCTAATAAAAAAGCCACAACAAGGTTTCCTAAAATCATAATTTGTTTTAAGGTTGTGGAGTAAAAATATAGCATCGAAGCAATTAATATAAAGATAGTTGCAAATCCGGGTCTCTGTATTACATTCGATAAATAAAAACCAATTCCAACACCAGTAATATTAAGGGCTATATAAATATTATAACCCAAAGATTCTGATACACTTTTTCCGATAATTACATCTTGAGGCTTGTTTATCTGATCACTTTCAGTATCAAAAATGTTGTTAATTACATAGCCGGCTGCAGCAATTAAAACGGTACTTAAAACCAATAGACCATATTGCCAGTCTGACAAGGCTAAAGGAATATTTTGACCTTTTAAAAAAGCATAACGAAATAAAACCTGCATAAAAGCAAGCATTAACAGATTTTGATAACGAATAAGTTTGAGGTATTTCATTTTGATTTGAAGGTTTGGATTAACAATTAATAATTAAAAGCTGATAATTATTTAGTCGTGTTTTCCATTAAAATATTCCATCCATTTTCCCTGCACTTTCATGACTTGTTCGATAACATCACGTACAGCGCCTCTTCCGCCTTTAACATGCGAAACGTAACGACAGATATTCTTAATTTCAGGGCTTGCATCTTGCGGACAGGTTGGTAAACCTACTAATTTCATAACATGAAAATCAGGAATATCATCGCCCATGTATAACACATTTTCTGGTTTTATGTTATTTGTTTCAGTATACTGTTTAAAAGTTTCTACTTTATCCGGAGTTCCTAAATGTATGTCTGAAATCCCTAAATTACGCAATCTTATACGAACACCTTCATTGCTTCCGCCTGAAATAATGCATACGTTAAAACCACTTTCTACAGCAGCTTTCATTGCGTAACCATCGCGGATATTCATAGTGCGAAGCATTTCGCCTTCATTGGTTACAAAAACGGAACTGTCTGTAAGTACGCCATCAACATCAAAAACAAACGTTGTGATGTCATTCATTATTTCTTTAAAGTGTTTTGCCATTATGTTGTATAGATTGTGTTAAGAGTTTATAGATATTTCTTTGGTTTTCATCAGTCAGATAATTAAGATGCTCCTCAATAGTAGTAGAATCATGGCGTTTCGCCGGCCCTGTCTGTGCATCAGCAGGGCTAAGGACTTTTATTTTATCTGCAGTTTCGAGAATCAGCGGTTTTAAAATTTCAAAAGGAATTTGATGTTCTTCACAAATTTTCTGCCCAATCTGATATAGGTGATTGGTAAAGTTGTTCACGAAAACAGCCGAAATATGGATTGCTTTTCTTTGCTCTGAACTGATTGAATAAACGGCTTTAGAAATACTTTTTGCAACGCTCTCTAAAATAGTGTAGTCTTCCGGATTTTGTGCTTCCAGACAGATCGGAATTATCGAAAAATCTACAGACTTTGCTTTAGAAAATGTTTGTAAAGGGTAAAAAACACCTTTTCTGTTTTTTGAGTCTAAAACATCAATCGAAGTAGTGCCAGATGTATGAACAACTAATTGATTTTTAAAAGCAAGCTGCTTTGAAACCTCTGAAATAGCATTGTCAGAAACAGAAATGATATACAAATCAGATTCTTTCAGATCGGCTAATTTTGTAATAATCCGATCAGCATTTACTAAGTTCAGCACTGATTCTTTTTTCCTGGAAAAGACTTGTAGAATTTCAGTCTGTTCACTTTTAGTGAAAGCTTTTATCAAATGTTGTGCAACATTTCCTGAACCGATTATTGTTATTTTAATCATGTCGCAAAATTAGCATTTTTTTAAAGATATTAAAGTGTCAAAGTTTTGAATTGTACTTCGAAAATTTCAAGCCGGACAATATCGTAAGCCTTTAAAATTGAATTGTAATACAAAACCTGTTTAATTAGAAATGCTTTACTTTCAGAGTACTCTTTTTGGTTTTAATTAACAAATGTCAAATAATAGAACTCAACATTTTTAAGTACTTTTGTGCCACTTTTATACACTGTAATTCCTTAAAAATGGATAAAAAAATATTCTCTTTTTTGTTTTCTACAAGATTAATGGCCGTTCTTTTTTTAACATTTGCAATCGCAATGGGTGTTGGAACTTTTATCGAAAGTAAATACAATACAGATACCGCCAGAATTTTAATTTACAATACATGGTGGTTCGAGGCTATAATGGTGTTTTTCATGATAAATTTCTTTGGAAACATAAAACGTTATCAGTTATTGAAAAAAGAAAAATGGGCAACTTTATTACTTCACGTTGCTTTTATTTTTATTCTTTTAGGAGCATTTATTACACGTTATATCAGTTATGAAGGAGTAATGCCAATTCGTGAAGGTGCTGCAGAAAACCAAATTCTTTCAGAAAAAACATTTTTAACCGTTTTTGCAGATGGAGAATATAAGGGAGAAATGAAGCGTAGAACTTTTGAAAAAGGCCTCTTGTTTTCGCCAGTGACCAATAATGATTTTACCCTTTTCGGTAAATTTGATGAAACACCTTTTGAAGTTAGTTATGTGAATTACATTATGGGGGCAAAAGAAACCATAAAACCGGATCCAAAAGGAAATTTATACATTAAGCTAGTGGAAGCCGGAGCCGGTGGACGAGAAGAACATTTCTTAAAAGAAGGAGAAGTTCAAAACATCCATAATGTTTTATTTGCTTTGAATAAACCAACTGATGGTGCTATAAATATTAATACAACTGGAAAAGAATATACTATTCAGACTCCTTTCGAAGGTGAATTTATGAGAATGGCTGATAAATTTCAGGGAAAAGTAACTAAAGACAATGTACAGCCTTTAATGATGCGTTCTTTATACAGTATTGGTGATATCCGAATCGTATTTCCGGATCCTGCCGTAAGAGGTGTTGTAGATTATGAATCGAATAATGATTACAAAGCGAAGTCCCATAGAGATGCATTAATTGTAAAAGTTAAGGCAGATGGGCAGGAAAAAGAAGTACGCCTGTTAGGTTCTAAAGGAAGTATAGGAGAGCCTCAAACCGTTAAAATTGGAAAAATTGAATACAGTTTATTCTACGGAAGTAAAGCATACATTCTGCCTTTTAAAGTAAAACTAAACGATTTCATTGCTACTAAATATCCTGGAACAGAGAAAAGTTATTCCTCTTTTGAAAGTAAGGTTACCGTTCAGGATTCAACAGAAACTTTTGATGCCAGAATTTATATGAACCATGTTTTAGATTATAAAGGATACCGATTTTTCCAGTCTTCTTTTGATCCGGACGAAAAAGGAACAGTATTATCTGTAAATCATGATTTCTGGGGAACTTCAATTACGTATTTAGGATATTTTATGCTGTTTTTTGGCCTGATGGCTATTATGTTTACCAAGGGTTCCCGTTTTACAGATCTAAAACGTAAACTTGAGAAAGTAAAAGAGAAAAAAGCAAAATTGATTACAATTTTAGTTTTGATGCTAAGTTTTAACGGTTTTGCACAAGAGCCTCATGTACATACACCGGGAGACAATCATAATCACAACCATACGCACACTCATAACGAAGATCCAAACGATCACGCTAATCATGTCACTCGTCCGCCAAGTCAGAAGCAAATAGATTCATTACTAAATATTTATAAAGTTCCTGAAGCTCATGCAGCTAAATTCGGCCGTTTGATTATTCAGGATGCAGGAGGAAGAATGAAGCCTATTAATACTTTCTCTTCTGAATTATTACGAAAAGTAAGCCACAGCGATACATACAACGGAATGAATTCTGATCAGGTATTCTTGTCAATGACACAATATGGTCAGGTTTGGATTCAGGTTCCAATTATCCATCTGAGAGCTGGGAATGATAGTATCAGAAAGATTATTGGTGTAGATAAAGAGGTAAAAAATGCACCGTTTGTAAAGTTTTTTGATGAAAATGGTAATTACAAATTATCTCCTTATTTAGATGCGGCTTACAAAGCAGCAAACCCAAATCAGTTCGAAAAAGATTTTATTGAAACCGATAAAAAGGTCAACCTGATGGAATCTGCTTTAATGGGAAGTATTTTGAAAATATTCCCGATTCCAAATCATCCGGGTGATAAATGGATATCCTATATGGAATTAGATCATGCAGGTTTAAAAGGGATGGAGGCAACGTATACCAAGCAGATTCTGCCTCTTTATTTTAATGCTCTAAATAATGGTTCCATTTCAAAAGATTTTAAAACTGCCGATGATTTAGTCGAAAGCATCAATGGTTTCCAAAAGAAATTTGGAGCTAAAGTACGTCCGAGCGAAGAAAAAATTGATGCCGAAATTGCATACAATAAATACGATGTTTTCAAAAAACTACCGTTTTGGTATCTTGGAGCATCCATTTTGATGTTGATTTTTACGATTGTAAATATCTTTTTTGAGAAAAAATGGCTTCGTATTACCATAAATGGATTTCATATCATTATCGGAATTTTATTTGGATTGCATACTTTAGGGTTAATTGCCCGTTGGTATATTTCAGGACATGCCCCATGGAGTAATGCTTACGAATCAATTGTCTATGTAGCTTGGGCGACGATGTTCTTTGGATTGGCTTTTGACCTAAAAGTAAAAAATAAAAAGAAGCATCCTGCGATAGGATTTTCTTTAGTTGATATTTTATATAGTTTAGGTTATATTAAATTAAAAAGTTATTCTAAATTAACAGTAGCATCTTGTGCTTTTGTAACTGCTATGATTTTGTCTGCTGCTTATATGAACTGGATTGACCCTGAAATTGCTAATCTGCAACCGGTTCTTAACTCATACTGGTTAATGATTCACGTAGCGGTAATTGTAGCAAGTTATGGACCATTTGCACTCGGAATGATTTTAGGTTTTGTATCATTACTATTGATTTTCTTTACGAATGAAAAAAACAAAACCAAAATGGACTTGAATATTAAAGAAATTACATACATCAACGAAATGGCTTTGACCATTGGTTTGATTATGTTAACGATAGGGAACTTCCTTGGAGGACAATGGGCCAATGAAAGCTGGGGACGTTACTGGGGTTGGGACCCAAAAGAAACCTGGGCTTTAATCTCCATTATGGTATATGCTTTTATTATTCACGCCCGTTTTGTACCTGCATTACGCGGAAAATGGACATTCAATCTGATGAGTATGTTCGGTTTTATATCCATTTTGTTTACTTATTATGGCGTAAATTTCCATTTGGTAGGTTTGCACTCGTATGCTAGCGGTGAGGCAAAATCTCTCGATTGGATATATTATTCTCTGGCTGCTATTTCATTAATAGGAGCTATAACATATCCGAAGTACCGAAAATATTATAAAAAATAATAAAATTTAATCGATGTATAAAGGTTCAGCTATTACGGTTGAACCTTTTTTGTTTATAATAGCGAAGTTTATGAATTTGGAATTTTAGGAGCTATTTCCTGCTGTCCACTATATCTTTTGTGGCGAACCCCGCCACAAAAGGATGTCGTTCTCATCAGGGCTAATTCTTCAGTTTTCATAATAATCCTTGGTTAAATTTAAAAAAATGTTAGTTTGAGTTCATACGATTTACTAAGAGTTTTATCAAAAAGGTTAAAAATGATATTTAGGTATAAAAAAAGGACAGCACAAAACTATCCTTCTTAAAAACTATTAATAAATATCATTTATTTTTTTACGATTTCTTCTAAAACGGCTTTGTTTTCGTAATTGGTTACTTTAAGGATGATTTCCTGATTTTTTACCGTTTTTCCTTCAATAACATATAATTTTCCTTTTTTGTAAGGAACATTACTCTGATCAAAATCAACATCTCCAAATTGCAAGGTGTTTTTAATATCTGCTGTGTCAATCCATTTTTCGTTCAGAGTCTGAATAGCTTTCGGAGAATATTGAAAAGGTTTGGTTCTCAGATTATTTAAAACCCTGGCATTCGGAAAGTAATTACATCGGGTGTCTTTTCCACTAAAAACGAGGGCCACAAAAAAGCATCCCATAACTAAACCAACCAAATAATAAGCAAAACGGTGTACGAACTTCATGAATTAATTTTTTTGCAAAGGTAAGCTAAAGTTGTTTTAGAAAACAAGTAAATTAATATCGTTGTCAGGTAAATCAAACCATTCTCCAATAGCTTTGTTAGTCAGGATTCCGTGATATAAATAAATTCCGTTTTTTAAACCTTTGTTGCATCTTATGGCACTTTCTAAACCACCATCTTCAGCGATTTGAAGCAGATAAGGAGTAATTATATTGCTTATTGAGAGTGAAGCTGTTTTAGAATATCTTGAAGGGATGTTAGGTACACAATAATGTAAAACATTGCTTTTTATAAAAGTTGGTTTTTCGTGAGTTGTTACTTCGGATGTTTCAAAGCAGCCTCCTGTATCAATACTCACATCAACTATTACAGCCCCTTTTTTCATATGTTCTACCATAGTTTCTGTTACGACAATCGGGCAGCGTTCTTTTCCGCGCATTGCTCCAATAGCGACGTCACAGCGTCTTAAGGCTTTTAATAATGCTTTTTGTTGAATTGTGGATGTGAAAATTCGTTGGTTCAGATTGTTTTGTAAACGACGTAATTTGGTAATCGAATTATCAAATACTTTTACATTTGCGCCTAACCCAATAGCAGTTTTTGCAGCAAATTCGCCTACTGTTCCGGCACCTAAAATAACAACATCAGTAGGAGGGACACCTGTAATGTTGCCAAATAAAAGTCCTTTTCCAAATTCATTTGTAATCATCAGTTCAGCAGCAACCAGAATAGAAGCTGTACCGGCAATTTCGCTCAATGATTTTACAGCGGGGTAGGACCCGTCTTCGTCTTTAATATATTCAAAGGCCAGAGCGGTAATTTTTTTCTGCGCCAGTGCTTCAAAATAAGCTTTCTTTTTGGTTTTTAACTGAATAGCAGATATGATTGTCGTTTCAGGATGAATCATTTTGATTTCTGCCAAAGTAGGCGGTTCAACTTTTAGTAACAACGGACAACCAAAAACTTTTTTAGTATCAGTAGTAACTTCTGCACCCGCATCACTGTATTCTTTGTCAGAATAGCTTGAATTTTCACCTGCTCCTGATTCAATCATAACGCGATGTCCTGCGTATGTCAATGAATTTACTGCATCCGGTGTTAAGCAAATACGACGTTCCTGATAACTTGTCTCTTTCGGAATACCTATGAAAAGCTCTCTTTTTTGGCGGCCAATTTCAAGTTTTTCTTCTTGTGGCAATAATTGCTGTTTTGTAAATGGGGTTAACGTTATCGACATGGATGATGCAAAAAATTAAGTGTACAAATTACGTAAAAAGTTTTAAAATTAGTAAAATATTATGCTAATACTGAATTAGCATTTAAACTAGCATTTTTTCCATTTTAATATCGGCTCTTTCGTAAAGTCCTTTTTCAAGAGGAACTTCTATAAAGCCAAATTTTTTGTATAATGAATTGCAGGGGATAAAATTCGATTTGAATATAAAATTAACTTTTTGATATTGTTTTCTTTGGCTGCGGCAAATGCATAAAGCAGTAGTTTATTGCCAATTCCAAGTCCCTGGGCTTTGTTTGAAACAGCCATTTTACTCAATTCAAAAGTATCAGCATCGATCTTTATTAAGGAAAAAGTACCTATAATTTCATTGTGGAGTTTAGCATAAAAAATCATTCCGCCTTTGTTTATAATTTCTTCCTGAGGATTAGAAAGTACCAGTTCGTCTTTTTCTTCTACTCTGAAATATTTTGTCAGCCATTCAAGATTTAAAGTTTTAATATGCTCTTTTAAATCTGATGAAAAAGGGATGATTTCTACATTATTTTGCATCGTCATATTAAGAGCCTGTTTAAAAATGTAAAAAAAAGTCTTTATGAGTTAAAGAAACCGATTGGAATTATTCTTTTTGTGCTACCAAACTACAAATAAGATGTATCCAACCGATTTAACAGAAACTCAGTGGCAATTTATAAAAAAAACATTAGAATTAGGTGATAGAAAACGTAAACACAGCTTGCGTTTCATCTGGAATGCGATCAACTACCTTATTAAGAGTGGTTGTCAGTGGCGAATGCTACCTAGTAATTTTCCAAAATGGCAGCTTGTTTATTATTACTATTCAAAATGGGCTGATTTAGATTATTTTGATTTATTACTTTCGAAGTTAAGAGAAGGAGTCCGTAGTAAAAAAGGACAAAATGCAGAACCCAGTTTAGGAATAATGGATAGCCAAAGCGTTCGTTGGGGAAATAATCGTTCTTTAAAAAGTTTTGATGGAAATAAAAAAATAAAAGGTATAAAACGACACGTTGTCGTTGATAAAAATGGCTTTTTATTAGCCATTATGGTAACGGTAGCGAGTATTCATGATAGCAAAGCAGTATTTTTATTGATCAGAACCCTAAAGGATTTACTTTGTTCTGTAAAAGTTATCCTTGCCGATGGAGGCTATAGAGGTGAAATTATAGAACAAGTTAAAAACAATTTTGGTTATATAATTCAAGTAGTTATGAGGTCGGATGATAAAAAATCAGGCTTCAAGCCTACACACAAAAGATGGGTGGTAGAGAGAACATTTGCATGGTTTGACAACGATAGAAGATTATGCAGAAATTATGAACTATTAATTGATTCTGCTGAAAACGTAGTCAAATTAGCAGCTATTAAACATTTATTGAATAAAATTTAAACAGGCTCTAAGTAAAAAATATAAATTCACAGAGATTCAGGAAGATTTTAAAAATGTTCCAATCGTTTTTTTTTGTTTCGTTTGGTTTTTGTGACATCATTTATATTTTTTAAACCAACTCTAAATTTCTTTTTCCATCAGCCTGTAATTCAATCGTAATTGCAGAATGTTCTTCAGGAATCAGGTTGGCAATTTTTTCAGACCATTCGATAAAACACCAGTTTCCTGAATACAGATAATCATCCACACCCATATCAAGCGCTTCAGTTTCTTTGTTTAGTCGGTAAAAATCAAAATGATAAATGATCTTATTATCAGAAGCATAATATTCATTGACTAAAGAAAAAGTGGGGCTGCTCGTAGCATCTTTAACACCCAGAGATTTGCATAATTGTTTAATCAAAGTAGTTTTTCCAACGCCCATTTCGCCATTAAAAAGAATAATTTTCTTTGGATTTTGAGCAATAATTTCTTCGGCTACTTCCTGAATCTGATCTAATGAAAAAAGGATATTCATTGGTTTGTATTTGTTTAATTTAAATCAGTCCCGGAGTTATGTTTGAAAAAACCGGGACTAACATTGTCCTTATTTGGGGTTAAACACTAAAAACGGAATAATCATTTCTTCTAATGAAATTCCGCCATGCTGGTAAGTGTTTTTATAATAACTCACATAATGATTGTAATTGTTTACATAGGCTAAAAACAGATCATTTTTTGCAAAAATAAATGAGCTACTCATGTTTATAGCCGGCAAACCAATAGTTTTAGGGTCTTTTACTACATATACATCTTTTTGTTCGTAAGTTAAACTCCGTCCGGTTTTGTAACGTAAATTAAGACTTGTGTTTTTGTCTCCAACAACTTTTGATGGGTTTTTTACGTTTATAGTTCCGTGATCTGTTGTTAGTATTAATTTGAAACCTAAAAGTTGTGCCTGTTGAATAATTTCCAGCAATGGTGAGTTTTTGAACCAGCTTAACGTAAGTGATCTGTAGGCTTTGTCATCAGAAGCAAGCTCTTTTACAACTTCCATTTCGGTTTTGGCATGCGATAACATATCTACAAAATTGTAAACAATAGTAACCAGGTCATTGCTTTTTAAAGCTTTAAAATTCTCAGCCAGTTTTTTGCCACCGGAATAATTGGTGATTTTAAAATAATCTTCCTTGATATTCAGTCCCAAACGTTTTAACTGAGCGCTAAGGAACTCTGCTTCGTAAAGGTTTTTCCCGCCTTCTTCTATATCGTTTTTCCAGTATTCAGGAAACTGTTTTTCCATTTCAACGGGTAATAAGCCTGAGAAAATGGCATTTCTCGCATATTGTGTAGCGGTTGGAAGTATCGAGAAATAAGGAACTTCTTTTTCTAATTTATAATAATTGGATATTACGGTTTCAAAAGATTTCCACTGATCGTAACGCAGATTATCAATAACAACAAATAAAACAGGTTTGTCCTTCTTTTTCAGTTCTGGAACGACTAATTCCTTGAATAAATTGTGTGACTGAATTGGTTTGTCTGCTTTGGGAGCAAACCAGTCCTCGTAATTTCTTTCAATATATTTACCAAATTGCGAATTGGCTTCAACTTTTTGGGATTCCAGAATTTCGATCATAGCCTGATCGTTGATGTTTTCAAGTTCTAATTCCCAGAATAGCAGTTTTTTATATAATTCAACCCAGTCTTCATAAGAATTTACCATAGCTAATTCCATGGAAATTTTTCTGAACTCTTTTTGGTAATCTAAAGTCGTTTTTTCAGAAATTAATCTGGAATGATCCAGGTTTTTTTTTAAGCTTAGAAGAATCTGATTTGGATTTACTGGTTTTATCAGGTAATCAGCAATTTTAGATCCGATTGCTTCTTCCATGATATATTCTTCTTCACTTTTGGTAATCATAATCATAGGAATAGCAGACTTTTTTTCTTTCATCTCAGAAAGTGTCTCCAGACCACTCATTCCCGGCATATTTTCATCTAAAAAAACGATGTCGAAATTTTCTTCTTCAAAAAGCCCGATTGCATCGAGTCCGTTATTGCAGGTTGTAACTGAATAGTTTTTTTTCTCCAGAAATAATATATGAGGTTTTAAAAGATCGATTTCATCGTCGACCCAAAGTATTTTTATTTTATCCATAATCATAATTCACTTTAATTTTACTGCAATTTAAAAGTCTAGAACTTAAAAAGTATTAAAAATAGTATAAAATTAAAGGATCAGTTGTAATTATTTATGTAAAGGATCATCCGTGAATGGTTTCACCTTTGCCATAATTTGTAATAATGGATTCTTCAAAAGCGAGCCATTCCCTCCAGCGTTTTTCGACGTCAATTCCTGTTCCGTATTTACGTGCGTATGTGATGAAAGTAGTATAATGCCCGGCCTCGCTTTCCATTAATTCTCTGTAAAAAACGGCCAGTTCTTCATCCTGAATATTTTCAGAGAGCACTTTAAAACGTTCACAACTTCTGGCTTCAATCATTGCTGAAAATAATAATCTT
Source organism: Flavobacterium adiutor (assembly GCF_048282555.1). Lineage (NCBI taxonomy): Bacteria > Pseudomonadati > Bacteroidota > Flavobacteriia > Flavobacteriales > Flavobacteriaceae > Flavobacterium > Flavobacterium adiutor. Next base: position 2,984,716 of record NZ_CP182487.1, on the reverse strand, counting down.
TCAACTAATCCTGACACACGGCTTCCGTCTCCGCTTTTCTTCATGTATTGGTATAATTCATTCACATAATCATCTTTACGTTCGCGTCCTAGTTTTAAACCTCTTTTGATGATAATGTTATGAACTTGTTCGAAATGATCAATTTCTTCTTTGGCTAAAGCCAATAAATCCTGAACTAAATCCTGATGTTCAGAATTATTGGTAATAATTGTAATGGCATTTGTAGCTGCTTTTTGTTCGCACCAAGCGTGATCGGTTAGGATTTCTTCTATGTTTTTTTCAACAATATTTACCCATCTTGGGTCGGTTGGCAATTGTAATCTAAGTACGCCCATGTGTTATTTTGTTTAAAGTTTTATTTGTTTCAGGTTTCAGGTTTCTTCTCCAGTTCAGCTTTTAGACTCTAATGAGGTTTTTTTGAGAAATAAAAAAGTTTAAAGTTTTGCACTTTAGACAGCGCAAAACCTTAAACTTGAAACTTTAAACTTGAAACTTTTAGTAAACGAAAATTGGTCTTTCGCTCATCATTTCATTTACTTCATTAGCTACTTCTTCGATAAGAGCTTCATTTGTATGATCAGCAAGTACTTTATCGATTAAAGCTACGATAGTTTCCATGTCTTTTTCTACTAAACCACGAGTAGTAACTGCAGCTGTTCCAACACGTATTCCTGAAGTTACAAATGGTGATTTATCATCAAATGGAACCATGTTTTTATTTACTGTAATTTCTGCTTTTACCAATGCATTTTCGGCATCTTTACCTGAAATATTTTTATTTCTTAAGTCGATTAGCATCATGTGGTTATCAGTTCCGCCAGAAATAATGTTGTAGCCTCTCTTTACAAAAGCATCTGCCATTGCATTAGCATTTTTTTGTAATTGCATTGCATAAGTGAAGAACTCATCTTTTAAAGCTTCACCAAAAGCAACAGCTTTAGCAGCGATAATGTGCATCAAAGGTCCTCCCTGATTTCCAGGGAAAACAGCTAAATCCAATAAAGCAGACATCATTCTGATTTCCCCTTTTGGCGTTTTTAATCCCCAAGGATTTTCGAAATCTTTACCCATTAAAATCAAACCACCTCTTGGCCCACGTAGTGTTTTGTGGGTTGTAGTAGTAACGATATGGCAATGTGGAATTGGGTCATTCAATAATCCTTTTGCAATTAAACCTGCAGGGTGAGAAATATCAGCCATCAAAATTGCTCCAACGCTGTCAGCGATTACTCTGAAACGTTCAAAATCCATATCACGAGAGTAAGCAGAAGCCCCTGCGATAATTAATTTTGGCTGCTCTTTAGTAGCAATTTCCTGTATTTTATCGTAATCTAATCTTCCGGTTTCTTTGTCTACACCGTAAAATACTGGATTGTAAATTCGTCCGGAAAAGTTTACCGGAGAACCGTGAGTAAGGTGGCCACCATGTGATAAATCGAATCCTAAAATTTTATCTCCTGGCTGTAAACAAGCGTGAAAAACAGATGCATTTGCCTGAGAACCTGAATGAGGCTGTACGTTTGCATATTCAGCACCAAATAATTCTTTGGCTCTGTCAATTGCAATCTGCTCAATAACGTCCACTACTTCGCAACCGCCGTAGTATCTTTTGCCAGGATAACCTTCGGCATATTTATTAGTTAAAACAGAACCAGCTGCTTCAATTACTTCATCACTTACGAAGTTTTCAGAAGCAATAAGTTCTAATCCGTGAATTTGTCTGTCTTGTTCCTCTAGTATAAGGTCAAAAATTTGTTCGTCGCGTTGCATTTTTTCGTTTTTCGTTAATTTCCTGCAAAAATACAAAAAAACGTTTGTGAAACTGTTAGATTATGATATATTTGACATAGAATTTTTCAACAAATAATTAACATTCACATGCCAATAACCGCCAACGATACCAAGAGAAAATCATGGTTGGATGTACCAGAGAATAGCGATTTTCCTATTCAGAATATCCCATTCGGTGTATTTCTTACCAAAGAAAATGTCGTTACTGTAGGGACGAGAATTGGCGATTACGCTATAGATTTAGGCGCTTTACAACAATTAAACTATTTTGAAGGAATAGATTTAACAGATGATATGTTCATGCAGGATACGCTAAATGATTTTATTTCTGACGGAAAAAAAACATGGCGACTAGTCCGAAACCGTATTGCAGATATTTTTGATGCAACAAATCCTCAGCTTAGAGATTCATCGAAAGACCGCGATGTTGTTATTTTTAAGATTGAAGATGTAGAGATGCAATTGCCGGTTTTAATTGGTGATTATACTGATTTTTATTCCAGTAAAGAGCACGCTACAAACGTGGGTAAAATGTTTCGAGATCCTGAAAACGCTTTATTGCCAAACTGGCTGCACATTCCAGTTGGATATCACGGAAGAAGTTCTACTATTATTCCGTCCGGAATCCCGGTTCACAGACCAATGGGGCAAATTTTGCCCGCAGGAGAAAAATATCCGGTTTTTGGTCCATCCCGTCTGGTAGATTTTGAATTAGAAACTGCTTTTATTACAACTGACGTAAATGTAATGGGTGAAAATATTTCGACTTATGAAGCAGAGGATTATATTTTCGGGATGGTTTTACTGAATGACTGGAGTGCACGTGATATACAAAAATGGGAGTATGTTCCGCTCGGGCCTTTTCTGGCAAAGAGTTTTGCTACATCAATTTCTCCGTGGATTGTAACTATGGATGCTTTAGAACCTTTCAGGACTAAAGGACCTAAGCAGGATCCGACACCGCTTCCTTATTTACAGACGAAAGGAAAGAAAGCGTTTGATATCCATTTGGAAGTTTTAATTAAACCTGAAGATCAGGAAGAAACTGTTGTTTCTAAATCCAATTTTAAATATTTATACTGGTCTATGAGCCAGCAGCTGGCGCATCATACTTCTAATGGGTGTCGTGTGAATTCTGGTGATATGATGGGGTCTGGAACTATTTCAGGACCAACGCCTGATAGTTTTGGATCGATGTTAGAATTGACATGGGGAGGGAAAAATCCTTTAAAATTAAAAGACGGAAGTGAACGTAAGTTTATTGAAGATAATGACACTGTGATTATCCGTGGTTTTTGTGAAAATGCAGAAGTTAGAATTGGTTTTGGAGAAGTTTGCAGTCAATTGTTACCCCCTTTTTTAAGACCATGAAGAGAAATAAAAAATCATCTTAAATAGCAGATAAATAATATTAAATGAATATTGCCTCAAGAAATTTGTTTTTCTGCGAGGCAATATTTTTTTTACTAATTATTTTGGAATTATATTAAGCAGGAATCTGCTGGCTCAGACAGTGTAAAGTTCCGAACCCCCAGATAAAATCGATACAGCTTATTCCTATTACTTCCCGATCCGGAAAGCATTCTGCTAAAATATTCAAAGCGATACGATCGTTACTGTCGTTGAAAGTAGGTACTAAAACACAATTATTCAGAATTAGGAAATTGGCATAACTTGCCGGTAAACGCAAATCTTCAAAATCTACTCGTTTTGGCATTGGAAGGGCAATAATAGTTGGGGATTTTCCATCTTCTAATTTTGCATTCTGAAGTCGTTTCAAATTATCCTGTAAAGGCTTATAATTTGAATCGTTTTTGTCTGTTTCTACAATCGTTACGATAGTATCTTCATTCACGAATCGGCATAAATCATCAATATGTCCATGGGTGTCATCGCCTTCAATTCCGTCTCCAAGCCATATAACATTTGTTACGCCAAGATATTCTTTAAAAACAGCTTCGTAATCTTGTTTGGTAAAACCTGGGTTTCGAACCTGAATTGTGGGGTGCATCAGACATTCTTCAGAAGTCAGTAAAGTTCCTTTTCCATTTACATCAATTGCACCTCCTTCAACAATTACTGGTTTCCCTTTATAAATTACCTGGGTTAATGGAATATCAATAAATTCAGCCAGTTTACCTGGAACAAATTTGTCTAACTGATAATTTTTATATTTTGCCCAGCCATTAAAATTAAAATTCAAAGCTTCTCTTTTAGAACCATTTTTTACAATAATTGGTCCGGAATCTCGCATCCAGCTTCTGTTTGTTTTGTGAAAAATAAAGGAAATATTTCTAATATTAACCCGGGCTTTTTCGAGCATTTCGAACACTTTTTCTTTTAATTTTTCATCAGCTACAACTAAAAATACAGTTTCAAAAATGGCTACTTTTTTAATAAATTCAATAAATGCCCATTGAACTGCTTCATATTTCCCAGGCCAATCGTTTCCATTATGAGGAAAACACAATATTATACCCTCTTGCTTTTCCCATTCTGCCGGAAATCGTCTATTATTTACTGTCATAAAGGTTTTTAAATTTAAGAAGTACAAAGATAAGCATTCATTAGGATTATTAAACAGTGTGGTTGTTTTGAATTTATGTTTATACGGAAGTGTTTGTAATTCAATTGATAATTTAAAAAAAAAGTGTTTTGCATCGCAAATTTTTGCAAATAATAATCGGTTTTGCTTTTTTATTGAAATTTCATTAAGATAATTATTGAGACTTTTTTATAAAAAAACTTTTTATTTACAAAAAAAAGATTAATTTAGCCTCAATAATTTAACTAATTTAAATTTAAGTTTAAAAGTTTTTATGTTAAAATTTCGATGAAATAAATAAATCTGAAGAAATCATTGATTTTTTCTTGCCCTAATAAACTTAATTAAAATCTAGTTTTTTATTTGAAATATCCCGCCCCAAGTTGTTTTAAAAAAAGCTAAACCTTCATTAATTCCCGCAAAACCTAATTGTGTATGGGAATTATATAAAGATTCCAAAAATGAATGGAAGGCTTTTTTTGTATGGTTGACATAATTTTGCTGTGAGTTTAATAAGCTCATAAAAAATCACCATTAAAATTAAAATTTAAAACACTTTAAATATCATGAAAAGAAAATTAGCTTCATTAACATTTTTATTTATGTCATTTTTTGCAAATGCACAAAATGAGACAATAACTTCAACTGATTCTTATAATAATAAATCTTTATACAATAAATGGTCTGTCGAATTAAATGGTGGTTTAACCAAACCAGTAAGAGCATTAACGTCAGGTTATTATAACGAATTTTTTAATCTTAACTCTTTTCATGCTGATTTAGGGGTAAGATATATGTTTAACCCTAAATTTGGTCTTAAATTAGATTTTGGGTATGATCAATTCCAAAATGGCGATAATAATTCTTTAGATTTCAAAAGCAGATATATTAGAACAAATCTTCAGGGTGTTATAAATCTTGGGCGAGCTTTAAATTTTGAGACTTGGACAAATACTTTCGGTTTATTACTTCATGGAGGACTTGGAGCTTCTCAGCTTGCCAGTAAGACCGGCTTTGATGGTGAAGACTATATGATAAATGGAATTTTAGGATTAACAGCTCAGGTAAGATTAAGTGATAGAGTTGCATTAACTGGGGATCTTACAGGAATTGTTAATGCCCAACAAAATTGGAATTTTGATGGAATGGGACCAGCCCCAACAGGTGTTTTTGACGGAGGTTTGCTGAACGCATCTTTAGGATTGACATTTTATCTGGGTAAAAATAAAGTTCATGCTGACTGGGTTGGAGAAGAAGATAGATATGGTGATTTAGAGAAAAGAGTGGCACTACTTGAAACAGGTGTATTGGATACAGATAAAGACGGAGTGGCTGATTTATATGATTTAGAACCAAATTCAATTGCAGGTGTTGCTGTCAATACAAAAGGACAATCTATTGATAATAATCAAAACGGTGTTCCTGATGAATTAGAAAGTTACTTAGAAAAAACTTATGGTCAAAAAAGTGGTGGCGTTGAGACGAATAGTACAGTAGAACAATTGATTAACGATGGATATGTAAATGTATATTTTGACTTCAATTCTTCTAAACCAACTACTGCATCCTTATCTGGTATTGATTTCTTAGTAAAATATTTGAAAAATAATCCAAATAAAACTGCAGACGTAGTAGGGTATGCTGATGAAATTGGAAGTTCAAGCTATAATGTTGAACTGTCAAGAAAAAGAGCAGAGGCTGTTAAACAAATTGCTTTAAATGCAGGAATTGATGCTTCAAGATTAAATGTAATTGCTAATGGAGAAGATACTTCTGTGAATAAAAACTCAAAAGAAGCTCGTCAAATCGTGAGAAGAGTTTCTTTCCAGGTGAAATAAATAAAATAATATTAATAACAAAAGGCTGTTTCAAAATATTTGAAACAGCCTTTTGCTTTATAAAAATGTCCAATTGAATTAATCAATCGCTCTTTTAGTGATATCTGCAAATGCATCAATTCTTCTGTCTCTGAAAAAAGGCCAGTTTTGACGCACATTTTCCTGTAGATCCAAATCAACTTCTGCAATTAAAATTTCTTCCTGATCATGTGATGCCTGTGCTAAAATTTCCCCTTGAGGCCCAGCAATAAATGAAGCTCCCCAAAACTGAATTCCATCAGTTCCATCAATATATTGCTCCAGACCAATTCGATTAGCGGCAGCAACAAAAACGCCATTTGCAACGGCATGGCCTTTCATAACATTCATCCATGCGCCATATTGGTTTTCTCCGTATTGTTCTTTTTCTTTTGGATGCCATCCAATTGCAGTAGGATAAAATAATACTTCAGCTCCTTTTAAAGCGGTGATACGTGCTGCTTCTGGATACCATTGATCCCAGCAAATTAATGTACCTATTGTTCCTTTTTGTGTTTTAATAGCCTGAAAACCTAAATCCCCTGGAGTAAAATAAAATTTTTCATAAAAATGCGGATCATCCGGGATATGCATTTTACGGTATAAGCCAGCTTCGGTTCCGTCAGTATCAATAATATAGGCACTATTATGGTAAATACCTGCCATTCTTTTTTCGAAAAAAGGAACGATTATTACAACTCCTAATTCTTTTGCTAATTCGCTGAAAGCAATAAATGAAGTGCTGTAAAGTGGTTCTGCTAATGCAAAATTATCAACATCTTCACTTTGACAAAAATAATGGCTGCTGTATAACTCAGGGAGAAGGATAACCTCGGCACCTTTATTAGCGGCATCTTTTACCCAGTTGATACATTTTTTTAGATTATTTTCGGCTACGTCGTTAAGGTTTAACTGAACAACGGCTATTTTATATTTTCTTTTCGGCATGACATAAAATTTAGAGTGCAAAAATAGTAATTTTTTAAGCGAATGGCAAAGACAGTCCAGAGTTCCTTAAGAATCAATGTTATTCTGGTATAAAAAAACACCAGCACTGATATACTGGTGTTTTACTGATTGAAAAACTGTTCTAAGATATTATTGTTTTTTGATTAAGCTTATATTTCCGTAATTTGAATTGACGGTGACTTTATTTTGACCTTTTCTTTTGTTGTAGCCACTTATTTTTTTTGAAGCTGATTTGTTTTCGGTTGATGAAATATCTAAAGAATTATCCTTTTTAATAGTTCCATATTTAGTATTTATATTAAAATCAAATGTATAATTGGTATCATACCCCAGAGAAACATCAGAATAGCCCGAATTTATGTTGATATTATTAGCTTTTTCTGTAATTATTCCAACATTTATTTTGCTGTAATTCGCATCAATATTTATATTTTTTGAAATTTCTGCAACATTGATAGTTAGATAATTACCCGATCCTGATAGTGAATTTATTTTTTGAAATTTAAAATTTCCGTAATTACAGTCGTATTTAATGTTTTGACCATCGGAAATGACTAAATCTGTATAATTTGTATCTAAGGTTAAACTTCCTGAATCATTTATTTTTAAACCTGAATAACGTGCTTCTATAATTCCGTTTTTGATGTAATCAATAGCAGAGTTTTGACAGTATTCAATTTGAATTCGATTGTTGGGACCGTTTAACTTTCCAATGGTAATTTTTCCGTATTTACAGGAAATATCGGTCGTTGATTCTAAAACAAGAGCAGTAATATTGCCATATTTATTATTTAGTTTTACTGTGCCGTTTTTTGGGATTTTAATTATATAATTGATTTCAAAGATGTTGCTGCTTCCTTTGACTTTTACAGTTGAACTTCCAATTTTCGTAATTGCTGTAACCATCGATTTCAGAGCAGTTATATCAACGTCAATGCTGTTTAGTTTTTCGTTTACCCAATTTTCGTTTCCGCCGGTAACTTTTATAGTGATGTCAAAGTCAATTTTATCTTCATCCCATGTTGATACAGTGATGTTACCGTACTTGTTATCGATATCAATTCCTGCATTTGGGTTAACAATAAAGGTTTTTTTAATGTTTTTTTGCTTTGAAATAAAAGTTTCATCATTTGAAAATCCTGTAAGAGGAATTAAAATGAATAAAATTAATATGTTAAAATGTTTCGTCATGAGTAGTGTTTTTTAAATTTTCATTTTCTTCTATACGCTGCAAAACCGTTTGTAAAAAAGATATTCGGGTTTGCAGGTTGCTGATCATTGCATAAATGATTTGCTTATTCTCGCCATTTTTTTGAAGTTCTTTTATGATTTTTTCATAATCGGCATCAAAAACTTTCATTTGTTTTAAAGCATCATTTATAATTTGTTCATTCTCTGGAGAATTTTTTTCTTTTAATTTGGCTAATTCTTTCTCGATTAAAACACTAAAAATAGAATCGGTTTGTTTGGTTTCTTTTGATGCAAATTTGAATTCCTTTGGCTTTTCATTATTATTGTAAAAAACAGATACCCCTAATAATATCACTATTGAAGCGGCGATCGCCCAAACAGAATAATTATTTCTCTTAGGTTGTTTTTTGTTCAGTTTATTTAAAAAATCCATCTGATGACCAGAATTTATTTCCTGTATATCCCATTGATTTTCGAATTTTTTAAATAATTTATCTAAGTCGTCATTTTCCTTTTTCATATATCTCTTCTATTTTTTTTCGTAAACTTTCTTTGGCTCTGCTTAATGTAGTCCTGCAATTGGCATAGCTAATATTTAAAATTTCGCTAATTTCTTCCTGATCATATCCTTCAATATAAAAGAGTGTCAAAATCATACGATAATTATCCTTTAAATTAGAAATGACATCCAGAACCTGTTTTACTTTAAGTGAATTCAAATCAATACTTTCAGATAATGATGTATCCTTTTCTTCTATTTTGTAAAGCGTTTTGTTCAGATCTTCCATCTGAAAAGCATTGTTTTTTTTATAAAAATCGATGCTGTGATTCACAATGATTTTTTTGAGCCAGGCTCCAAATGCAACTTCCTGTTTATAGTCATTAATTTTGGTAAAAGCTCTCAAAAAACCTTCCTGCATGACGTCTTGTGCAAAATGTTCGTCTTTTACAATCCTGTAAGCCACATTGTACATGGCCTTGCAATAACGATTGTAAATTTCAAATTGTGCTTTTTGATTATTTTCTTTACAAAGTTTGATTAACTCTTCGATATTTTGATTGGTTGTGCTCAAGTAATAATTGCTGGTTTATTATAAGGACTTTGCTGTTTTGGATTTGTTACAGTTTTTCATGAAATTATTTTTATTTTTTTAGAGCCTGTTTAAATTTTATTCAATAAATGTTTAATAGCTGCTAATTTGACTACGTTTTCAGCAGAATCAATTAATAGTTCATAATTTCTGCATAATCTTCTATCGTTGTCAAACCATGCAAATGTTCTCTCTACCACCCATCTTTTGTGTGTAGGCTTGAAGCCTGATTTTTTATCATCCGACCTCATAACTACTTGAATTATATAACCAAAATTGTTTTTAACTTGTTCTATAATTTCACCTCTATAGCCTCCATCGGCAAGGATAACTTTTACAGAACAAAGTAAATCCTTTAGGGTTCTGATCAATAAAAATACTGCTTTGCTATCATGAATACTCGCTACCGTTACCATAATGGCTAATAAAAAGCCATTTTTATCAACGACAACGTGTCGTTTTATACCCTTTATTTTTTTATTTCCATCAAAACTTTTTAAAGAACGATTATTTCCCCAACGAACGCTTTGGCTATCCATTATTCCTAAACTGGGTTCTGCATTTTGTCCTTTTTTACTACGGACTCGTTCTCTTAACTTCGAAAGCAATAAATCAAAATAATCTAAATCTGCCCATTTTGAATAGTAATAATAAACAAGCTGCCATTTTGGAAAATTACTAGGTAGCATTCGCCACTGACAACCACTCTTAATAAGGTAGTTGATCGCATTCCAGATGAAACGCAAGCTGTGTTTACGTTTTCTATCACCTAATTCTAATGTTTTTTTTATAAATTGCCACTGAGTTTCTGTTAAATCGGTTGGATACATCTTATTTGTAGTTTGGTAGCACAAAAAGAATAATTCCAATCGGTTTCTTTAACTCATAAAGACTTTTTTTTTACATTTTTAAACAGGCTCTAAGATTTTTATGAGATTATTTTTCGATAGATGAGGCAAATTTTGAAAGAATAATAGACTTGTTTTTGAGTAAATTTAACGAAATATAACGGAAAATAAGCCGTAAAAAGCAATTAGATAAAATCTAAACAGGCTCTTATAATGCGAAAAATTGATGAACTTAGATAGTAAAGATTTAAATTAAAATTATCTTTAAAAAATTGCAAAAGTTTTTTTCTTTGTAGTACTTTCGCTATTCAAATAATAATTTAAAAAATATGAAAAAAATTACTAAATGTTTCTTTACTCTAGTTTTAATTACAGGTTTTGTGTTAACATCCTGTAGCAGTGATTCTGATGAAAATACAAATGGAGAAACAAAAACAGAAGATTACTGGCCAACAGCGGTTAATAATAATTGGGTTTTAAGTCAAAATGGAGAGGAACAAAATATAAAGATTATTAGTTCTGCAAATAACAACGGTACAACCTATTATAAATTTGGGACATTTTTTGGAGCAACGGATGCTATTTCTGGGTCTGCTACTGTTTGGATCAAAAAAGTAAATGGAGAGTATTTTCTTAAAATAGATGATATTAATTATGAGACAGAGGGAGTAAAAAGTAAAATAACTGGTTATGAATATGTATTTTTCAAAGATAATATTGAAGTTAACAAAACATGGTCAGGGAGTTACACTCAAAAAGCGACCTTTGTTTACCCTGGAGTAAGTATTCCTGAAATTAAAACAGTTTCTTCGTACACAGGAACAATTTTGGAAAAGGGAGCAACTGCTACAATTAAAGGTGTTACTTATAAAGATGTAATTAAGTTTAAATTACATCAAGAATCTAAAATTGAAGGTGAGAAATCAACTTCTGTTGATTCAGAATATTGGTTAGCAAAAAATGTTGGTGTAATTAGAGCTAAATCTGGAAATGTAATTAGTGAATTAGTTTCTTATAATTTAAAATAAATTTACAAACTTGTAATTATAAAAAACCCGAAATTAAATTTCGGGTTTTTGTATTTTATATATCGTTTAAATAAAAAATCTAACGGAATAAATAAATATTAAATTTGTTTTGGCATAATGATTGTCTATTTTTATCACCTGATTTTCAAAGGCAATTTTAAGCATGTTTTCTATTTAAATACGGCTTTCTTAACTTGTGTTTGAGATTGGAACAAATCTTTTAATGACAAAACGACTTATATATTATTATGTCAAATCATAAAATACTAACTATTGACAATCTGTCACTTCAGGAATTTGACTCAGAGGCAGAATTAATTCCATTATTAACTCCGGAAGACGAAGAGGAAATGAACAATGAAGAGCTTCCTGTTTCGCTTCCAATTTTACCCTTAAGGAATACAGTTTTATTTCCAGGCGTTGTTATTCCGATTTCTGCAGGAAGGGATAAATCGATAAAATTAATCAACGATGCCAATGCCGGTGGAAAAATTATTGGGGTAGTTTCTCAGATCAACGAAGAAGATGAGGATCCGTCAAAAGATGATATTCATAAAATAGGTACTGTCGCCAGAATATTGCGTGTTTTAAAAATGCCTGATGGAAATGTTACCGTTATTTTACAAGGTAAAAAACGTTTCGAGATTAAAGAAGTCGTTTCAGAAGAGCCATATTTGAATGCCACAATTCAAGAAGTCTCCGAAGAACGTCCTGATGATAATGATACAGAATTTACAGCTATTTTAGATTCTGTAAAAGAGTTAGCGATTCAGATTATTAAAGAAAGTCCAAATATTCCGTCTGAGGCGACCTTTGCAATTAAAAACATTGAAAGCCAGTCGTTTTTAATCAATTTTGTTTCTTCTAACATGAATTTAACGGTGAAAGAGAAACAAGGTCTTTTATCAATAAACGGTTTGAAAGAACGTGCTTTAGAAACGCTCCGTTACATGAATATTGAACTTCAGAAATTAGAACTGAAAAATGATATTCAGTCAAAAGTTCGTTTTGATTTAGATCAGCAGCAGCGTGAATATTTCCTTCACCAGCAAATGAAAACCATTCAGGAAGAATTGGGGGGTGTTTCGCAGGAAGAAGAAATGGATGAAATGGGGCAAAAAGCGAAAACCAAAAAGTGGGACGAAAAAACGCAGAAACATTTCGAAAAAGAATTATCAAAAATGCGCAGAATGAATCCACAGTCGCCTGACTTTGGAATTCAGCGTAATTATCTCGAGTTGTTTTTAGAATTGCCATGGGGCGAATATTCCAAAGATAAATTTGATTTAAAACATGCTCAGAAAATATTGGATAAAGATCATTTCGGACTTGATGAAGTTAAGAAAAGAATGATTGAACATTTGGCTGTTTTGAAGCTTCGCAACGATATGAAGTCGCCAATTATATGTTTAACTGGGCCTCCGGGTGTTGGAAAAACATCTATTGGGCGTTCTGTTGCAGAGGCTTTAGGGCGTGAGTATGTTCGTATATCGTTAGGAGGTTTACGTGACGAAGCAGAAATTCGCGGACACAGAAAAACCTATATTGGTGCAATGCCTGGCCGAATTATTCAAAGTTTAAAAAAGGCCGGAACTTCAAATCCTGTTTTTATTCTCGACGAAATCGATAAATTATCGAGCGGGAATAGTGGCGATCCATCTTCTGCTTTATTAGAAGTTTTAGATCCGGAACAAAACAATGCTTTTTATGATAATTTCCTAGAAATGGGATATGACTTATCAAAAGTAATGTTTATTGCCACTTCAAATAATATGGCAGCCATTCAGCCGGCATTGCGTGACAGAATGGAAGTCATCAAAATGTCTGGTTATACAATTGAAGAAAAAGTAGAAATTGCAAAAAGACATCTTTTCCCAAAACAATTAGAAGCTCATGGTTTAACTTCTAAAGATTTAACAATTGGTAAAAAACAATTGGAAAAAATTGTTGAGGGCTATACACGCGAATCCGGTGTTCGTAACTTAGAAAATAAAATTGCTCAGGTAATTCGTAATGCTGCCAAGGCTGTTGCAATGGAAGAAGAGTACAACAAAAAAGTTACTGATGAGGATATTATAAAAGTTCTGGGTGTTCCAAGACTGGAGCGTGATAAATATGAAAACAATGATACTGCCGGAGTAGTTACAGGCTTAGCCTGGACAAGTGTAGGAGGGGATATTTTATTTATTGAATCTTTGATTTCTGAAGGAAAAGGTTCTTTGAGTATTACAGGAAACCTGGGTACAGTGATGAAGGAATCTGCTACAATTGCTTTAGAATATATTAAAGCAAATGCTAAAAAGCTTGGACTTGATTCATCTCTGTTCCAAAAATACAATATCCACCTGCATGTTCCTGAAGGAGCTACGCCAAAAGACGGGCCAAGTGCTGGTATTGCTATGCTGACTTCGCTTGTTTCTTTGTTGACACAGAAGAGAGTAAAGAAAAGTTTAGCTATGACAGGTGAAATAACGCTTCGTGGAAAAGTTTTACCAGTTGGTGGAATTAAAGAAAAAATCTTAGCAGCGAAAAGAGCGGGAATTAAAGAAATTATTCTGTGCCATGAAAATAAATCTGATATTGATGAAATTAAAGCAGAATATTTAGAAGGGCTTACTTTTCATTATGTGAAAGAAATGAGCGAAGTTCTAACGCTTGCTTTGACCGATCAGAATGTAAAGAATGCTAAGACTTTAAAATAAATTTCAAAAAAGATAAATTTCCAAATTCCGATCTGATTATGAATTGGAATTTGGAATTTTTTATTAGTTTTTTTAATTTTATTGATTATTTTTCTCCAGTACAGCAAGGCCAAAACGAATTTTATCATATCCCATTCTTTCTTCAAAGTGGTCAAAATAAGGTTTTAAAGCATTTGGATTTTCAAGTTCAATTTGAGCTTTTTGTAATTGCTCAACTTCTTTATCAGAAATAAACTGGCTTGCATCAATATCAGCGCCATCCAGATATAATTTTGCCAAATGCGAAATGATAGTAGAAATCCCTAAATTTCTTGTTTCGGCAATTTTTTCAACACTTACTCCGTTTTGAAATAATTCCAAAGTTATCTTGTAGGTGCTTTCTTTTTTAGGCGTTGTGTTTGCTTTTTTATTTTTTTGAAATTCTATAATGGTATTTATAAAATCAGAGCCGTACTTTTCAAGTTTTGCTTTTCCAACTCCATCAATGGCAAGAAATTCTTCGTCACTCATCGGGCGTAAGGTTTCCATTTGTCTCAATGCAGCATCACTAAAAATGACATAAGCCGGGACTTCGTCTTTTTGAGCTATTTCGTAACGCAATTTTCTAAGGATTTCAAAAAGAGTGCCTTCTGTTTTAACTTTATTTTTTGATTCTTTAAGCTCTTTTTTATCAATTACTTTCTTAGCAACCGTTGTTAGTTTTACTTTTTCACCTTCAAATAAAGCTTTTTTTGCAAAAGGAGTCAGTAAAATTCTGTTGTGCTGATGAAAAGCAATTTCACAATACCCTAAGTTTATTAACTGTATCAAATATTGGTTCCAGTCATACCAGGAAATGTCAGCTCCAATTCCGTAGGTTTTTAGTTCCTGATAGTTTTTTTCATAGATGTAAGCGTTTTTTGATCCTCTTAAAAAATCTACAATCACTGCTAAAGGCTCAGATTCCTTTAAACGGGTAATGGCTGATAATGCTTTTTGCGCCAAAATTGTTCCGTCGAAAAATGTTGGTGGATTTTTGCAAATATCACAATTGCCACAATCTTCTGTAACCAGTTCGCCAAAATAAGAGAGAAGGATTTTTCTTCTGCAGCTCAAGGCGTCGGCATATTGCTTCATTCGGTCTAATTTTGCCAGCTGCACATCAGAATTTAAGCCTTCTGAGGCAAATTTCTGAAGCTGAATTACATCGGCATAGCTTTCGAACAAAATAGTTTCAGCCGGTAATCCATCTCGGCCGGCACGTCCAATTTCCTGATAGTAGCCTTCAATGTTTTTTGGTAAATTGTAATGAATAACCCAGCGAACATTTGATTTGTCAATCCCCATTCCAAAAGCAATTGTTGCGCAGACAACCTGACAGTCGTCATTTATAAATTCATCCTGAGTTTTAGCTCTTACAGTATTATCCAGACCAGCGTGATATGCTTTTGCCGTTATGCCGTTTTTTTTTAGTTTTTCTGCTAACTCTTCTGTAGTCTTTCTGCTCAGGCAATAAATAATACCGGATTCATTTGGTTTATTTTCTACAAAATCAATTATTTGTTTCACACGGTCAAGTGCTGGACGAACTTCAAGACTTAAATTTTTTCTATCAAATGAAGCTATAAAAGTTTTGGAGTTTTTTAAATTTAATTGTTTTGTAATGTCGGTGCGTGTTGCTTTGTCTGCTGTGGCCGTCAATGCGAGTATTGGAGTAGAAGGGAAGCGATTTTTTAAATAGCCTAAATTGGTGTATGCCGGGCGGAAATCATGTCCCCATGAAGAAATGCAATGAGCTTCGTCAATAGCGATAAGGCTGATTGTTAGTTCGTTAAATACTGCATCCAGATATGATAAACTTTCAGGAGCAATATAAACTAGTTTAAAAGTATTCGATTTTAAATTATCGATATAAAATTGCTGCTCTTCGGATGATTGACTGCTATTGATGTAACATGCTGAAATTCCGTTTGTTTTTAAACTGTCCACTTGGTCTTTCATTAACGCAATCAATGGAGAAATAACAATTGTAATTCCGGGTAAAATTAAAGCCGGAAGCTGAAAACATATTGATTTTCCACCTCCGGTAGGCATGATAGCAAGCGTATCTTGACCAGACAATATTGCATTGATGATATTTTCCTGGTTTGGTCTGAATTTTTCAAAACCAAAATTTTCTTTTAATCTGGCGTGTAATATTTCTGAATTCATTTGGCTTATATTTTTTTCAAATATAAATTAAAAATAATATTTTTCTTATTTTTTTTTAAAGCTTTTAGTTACTTACAAACTAATAAAAAAAGGAACCCGAAAAGAGTTCCTTTAAATTTTTTTAAATGAATGAATTAATCTTCGTCATCCTCGTCATCTTCCTCATCTGAAATGTCATCTTTATCGTCATCGTCGTCATCGTCTCCATCATCTGTATCAGGTTTGTCAAGGTTATCGTCATCATCATCGTCAGTATCATCATCATCAAGATCTAGTCCTTTTACTGGTTCAATTGTATCAACATCAAGATCGATATCATCATCTTCGTCATAATTTTCGATTCTGTCTGCAAGTTTAGTACTAATTTTTACTAAATAGATAGTGTCTTCAGTGCGAACTTCAACAGCTTCGACTAATTCGTTTTTAGCATTTCTGAAACGAATAACATCCGAATCATCATAACCGTCAGGAAATTTTTCAACCAAAAGGTTTAAAATTTCGTTCGTAAGTTTGGCGTAATCTACTATAACTCTTTTCATAAATATCCTATAAATCTAATAAGTAAGCAAAAATTAACGGAGCAACAATTGTAGCATCCGACTCAATTATAAATTTAGGGGTATTAATATCTAATTTACCCCAAGTAATTTTTTCGTTTGGAACAGCACCTGAGTATGAACCATAGCTGGTTGTGGAATCAGAAATCTGACAGAAATAGCTCCAGAAAGGAACATCGTGCATTTCCATATCCTGATATAACATTGGAACTACACAAATAGGGAAATCTCCAGCAATACCACCTCCGATTTGGAAGAAACCAATTCCATTTTCACTGTTTTTAGTGTACCAGTCAGCAAGGAATGTCATGTATTCAATTCCGGATTTCATCGTTGATGCTTTTAAATCTCCTTTGATGACGTATGATGCGAAAATATTACCCATTGTGCTGTCTTCCCATCCCGGTACGATAATAGGTAAATTTTTCTCGGCAGCAGCATACATCCAGCTGTCTTTTAAATCAATTTCATAGTATTCTTCTAAGACGCCAGATAACAACATTTTGTACATGAACTCATGCGGAAAATAACGTTCTCCTTTGTCATCTGCATCTTTCCAGATTTTGTAGATGTGTTTTTGTAAACGACGGAATGCTTCATGTTCAGGAATACAGGTGTCTGTAACACGATTCAATCCTCTCTCAAGTAAGGCCCATTCGTCTTCCGGTGTTAAATCACGATAGTTTGGTACTCTTTCGTAATGAGTGTGCGCAACTAAGTTCATGATATCTTCTTCTAAGTTAGCTCCGGTACATGAAATAATCTGAACTTTGTCCTGTCTGATTATTTCGGCAAAAATTTTACCAATTTCTGCAGTACTCATTGCGCCAGCCATACTTACCAGCATCTTAGCTCCGTTTGCCAATTGCTGTTCGTAGGCTTTTGCAGCATCAACTAGGGCAGCAGAGTTAAAGTGCAAGTAATGTTTTTCAATAAACTGACTGATTGGTCCTTTCATTTTTTTTGTTTTTTTTTTGAATTAAAAGTTTAACCTTTTTTGGAATGCTGCAAATTAATAATTTTTATAACGATTAACTTTTAATTTGCAGATTTTTTTTATGCTTTTTTAGTATAACCTAAAATTTTTAAAACATCATCAGAAGTTTGCTGTTCTGAGAAAACTTCGGTTGCTAAAATTCCGTTTTCGTCACGATCAATTAAAATATGTTTAGGCTGTGGAATCAGACAGTGGTGTAAACCTCCGTATCCTCCAATAGTTTCCTGATATGCACCTGTATTAAAGAAACCAATATACAACGGTTTTTCCTTGTTGTATTTAGGAAGATAAATGGCGTTCATGTTTTGTTCAGAATTGTAGTAGTCATCGCTGTCACAAGTTAAACCTCCCAATAAAACCCGCTCATAGGTATCGTTCCAGCGGTTCACTGCAAGCATAATAAAACGTTTATTGATAGCCCACGTGTCAGGTAAAGTAGTAATGAATGAGGAGTCAATCATATTCCATTTTTCCCTGTCATTTTGTTGTTTCTGATATAAAATCTGATAGATAGCACCGCCACTTTCACCTACTGTGAATGATCCAAATTCTGTAAAAATATTAGGAACATCGACTTCAGCTTCGTCACAGGCAATTTTAATCTGATTGATAATTTCATCAATCATATATTGGTAATCATATTCGAATGCTAGTGAATTTTTAATTGGAAAACCGCCTCCAATGTTTAGTCCATCAAGGGTAGGGCATTCTCTTTTTAGGGCAATATATACTTTGATACATTTTACCAGTTCATTCCAATAATATGCCGTATCGTTTATTCCGGTATTAATGAAAAAGTGAAGCATCTTAAGCTCTAATTTATCATTTTCCTGAATTTGTTTTTTATAAAAAGAAACGATGTTTTTATATCCGATACCTAATCTGGACGTATAAAACTCAAATTTTGGTTCTTCTTCAGCAGCAATACGGATTCCGATTTTGAATTTTCCTTTTATTTCTCCCTGAAGCAAATCTAGCTCTTCATAGTTGTCAATAATCGGAATCGTATTTTTATGCCCGTTATTGATCAGTCTTGCAATATTGGTAATATATTCATCCCTTTTAAACCCATTGCAGATTACGTAAGTACTTTTGTTGATCTTGCCATTTTCAAGTAAATTTTCTACAATATTAATATCAAAAGCAGATGATGTTTCTACGTGAATATTGTTTTTGAAAGCCTCATTCATAATATATTCAAAATGAGAGCTTTTTGTGCAATAGCAATAGTAATACTTGGCGTCGTATTTGTTCTTTTCCATTGATTTTCTGAACCAGCCTTTTGCTTTGTTAATATTTTCAGAAATCTGTGGTAAATACGTGAATTTCAAAGGAGTGCCATACTGTTCAACTAATTTCATTAAATCAATATTATGAAATAATAAGTTGTCTTTGTTCAGTTTGAATTCTTCTTGAGGGAAATAGTATGTTTGATTGATTAAGTCAGAATATTTTGTATTCATTTAGTCCAATATTTAGAATGTATTTTAATTTAGTAAACGTCTCTAAATCTTAATTCAAACCCTGATATTGGCAAATACAATTTCCAGTTTTTCGTGCTCTGCCTTTGAGCATAAAAAAACGTCGAGACAAAACGGACTCCTGCTATTGTAAACACGGTTCAACATCCTTAATAAAGAACTGTTGAGTCTGTTTCTGTAAGAGCTGAAATGTCTTTGTCTGCTGTTTGTTTTCATTGGGGCAAATGTAAAAAATAATATATACCTAATGCAACGCTTTTTCTTAAAAAAAGTTTAAGACTTATAATCCTGAAACGCATCCAGAATTAATTTGTTTTCAACAGATTGATTAATTTTTATCTTTCCGATGCCTTCAATAAGGGCAAACTGAATTAAACCGTACTCATTTTTTTTGTCGTGGATAAGTAATTCTAGTATGGGATCTATGTCGTCCTCTTCAAATTTTACATCATCGTAAATACTTTTTATTGCCGTTTTGATTTCGGCGTATTCTTCAGCTGAAATAAGGTTTTTTTGTAATGAAATATAACTTTCTAAAATCATTCCGACAGCAATGGCTTCACCATGAAGTAATGTTGTTTTATGCTCACTTTCTAAAAAGTAGCCTTCGATAGCATGACCTAAAGTATGGCCAAAATTTAATGCCTTGCGTATGTTTTTCTCAGTTGGATCCTGAATTACGATTTCATTTTTTATTTCAACAGAGCGATAGATTAATTCATCAAAATCTGCGTAATCTATGGATTTTAAATCTAAAAACTGTTTCCAATACGCAGCGTCATAGATAAGACCGTGTTTAAGCATTTCTGCCAGACCAGAACGCATTTCGCTTTTTGGTAAAGTTTCCAGATACTTTGTATCAATTAAAACCATTTGCGGCACATTAATCACGCCAATTTGATTTTTAAGATTTCCTAAATCAACTCCTGTTTTTCCTCCCACAGA
Organism: Flavobacterium adiutor; assembly: GCF_048282555.1. Taxonomy (NCBI): domain Bacteria; kingdom Pseudomonadati; phylum Bacteroidota; class Flavobacteriia; order Flavobacteriales; family Flavobacteriaceae; genus Flavobacterium; species Flavobacterium adiutor. The sequence goes on along the minus strand of NZ_CP182487.1, from coordinate 2,964,525 downwards.
GGCATCCACCATAGCTAATAAAGTGGTTGGAATATTGATAAAGTTTACTCCGCGTTTAAATGTAGAAGCCACAAAACCTCCCAAATCTGTGACAACGCCTCCACCAAGATTAATGACAAGCGATTTTCTGTCTGCACCTAATTCAGTAAGTATTTTCCATACTTCAATACAGGTTTCTATATTTTTGTTCGCTTCTCCCGATTCAAATTCGATAATTTCAATTGTTAAATCGGTTTCCAGTAAAGGCAAGAATTTAGGTAAACAATGCTCATTTGTTTTATCATCAACAATAATAAAAATAGTAGAGTATTTATTCTCTCTTAAATGGTTGTTTAAAGCTTCGTATGCATTTTGGTTAAAATGGACTAAATAATTATTTGCTTGAATAGATTGCATAATTCTTCGGTTAATTGAATCCGCAAAATAAGGCATTTTAAACTAAATAATATTCAAAACCCGATTCTAATTTGTTTAAAAAATGAGCTTTCATATTAATTCAAACAGAATTTCTGATTGAATATACAGTAAATATATTTAGTTGTTTTTTTTGCTCATTTCGTTAATAGCGTAATAGTTGGAATTGAGATTTATAATTAGAGCTTCTGTGTTATATTTTTTTTAAAAATATAATTGTTTTGTTAAATAATATTCAGAACACTCTTTATCTTTGCCTTAAAACTAAACTTAATGGAAAAAATATTCGACAATACTCAGGTAGCCTTTTCGTTAAAAAGCGATACTGAGCTAGATAGGGCTTACTTTCTTTTTAAAATGATTGACAGTGAACCTTTGGTTAGGATTGGAACTGCTGTTACCAATTTTGCTATTAAAGCACATCTTCCTGTTGAAGGTCTTATTCGTGCTACAGTTTTCGATCATTTTTGTGGCGGCGTAAATGAAAATGATTGTCTTACTGTCGTAGATAAAATGTTTACAAAAGGCGTTTCATCTGTTTTGGATTATTCTGTCGAAGGAAAAGAAGAGGAAGAACAGTTTGATGCTGCATTAGAAATGACGCTGCGAACAATAGAATTTGCCAAGGAACGACTTGCAATTCCGTTTGCAGTTTTTAAGCCAACGGGATTAGGCCGTTTTGAATTGTATGAAAAATTAGGAGAAAAGCAAACATTAACTTCAAAAGAACAGGAAGAATGGAAAAGGGTGGTAGCTCGTTTTGACCGTGTTTGCAGTGAAGCACATAAAAAAGATGTAGCATTATTAATTGATGCAGAAGAAAGCTGGATGCAGGATGCGGCTGATGACTTGGTGACTGATATGATGCGTAAGTACAACAAAGATAAGGTTATTGTTTTTAATACCCTGCAATTGTACCGATGGGATCGTTTGGATTATCTGAAAAGGCTACATGAGGTTGCTAAAAAAGATGGTTTTTATATAGGTATGAAATTAGTTCGTGGTGCCTACATGGAAAAAGAAAATAAAAGAGCCGAAGAAAAAAATTATGTTTCTCCTATTTGTGTTTCTAAGGAAGCTACAGATGATAATTACGATGCGGCTGTTCAGTATATGCTGGATCATTTGGATAGTATGTCAATATTTGCAGGAACTCATAACGAATTGAGTTCGTATAAATTGATGGAAATGATGCAACAAAAAGGAATTAGCAAAAACGACAACAAAGTTTGGTTTGGACAATTATACGGAATGAGTGATAACATTAGTTACAATCTGGCTGAAAACGGTTATAATGTTGCAAAATACTTGCCATTCGGACCCGTGAAAGATGTTATGCCTTATCTGATTCGCCGTGCTGAAGAGAATACTTCTGTAGCTGGACAAACAAGTCGTGAATTGTCTATGATTAAGGCTGAACGTAAAAGAAGAAAAGGGAAATGATTTTTTAATATTATAATACATAGAGCCGTTTCAAATAATCTGAAACGGCTTCTTTGCTTTATAGTTTTTAAGTCTTTAAGAAAAAACAACCGTTTTGTTGCTGTAAACCATTGTTTTGCGTTCAGAATGTAATTTTATGGCTCTTGCTAAAACGATTCGTTCCAGATCACGTCCTTTCATGATAAAGTCTTCAACCGAATGAATATGAGAGACACGTGCAATATCCTGTTCAATAATCGGACCTTCATCTAACTCTTCAGTCACGTAATGACTCGTGGCACCAATAATTTTTACGCCTCTTTTAAATGCCGAATGATATGGTTTTGCTCCCGGAAATGCAGGTAAGAACGAATGGTGTATATTGATGATCTTGTTTTCGTAAAGCGAAATCAAACCAGGTGTAATAATCTGCATATAACGTGCCAGAACGATAAAATTGATTTGATATCTTTTTAAAAGCTCAATTTGTTTGGCTTCGCCCTCTTCTTTATTGTCTTTGGTGAAAGGAACACAGTGAAACGGAATGTCAAAACGTTCTGCAATAGAACGTAAATCGTTGTGATTACTTATAATAACCGGAATTTCAACATTTAGCTCGCCGGCACTGTAACGTCCTAAAATATCAAACAAACAGTGATCATATTTAGAAACAAACAAGGCCATTTTAGGTTTCTGCTCCTGATTGTATAAGTCCCATGACATGTCAAAATCAGTTGCTATGGTTTGGTTAAAATCGTCTTTTATGGCCTCAATATGGATATTATGATTTGTTAAGTCACATTCCAATCGCATAAAAAATACATTTTGTTCTGTATCCACATGCTGATCGATGTAGGTAATATTACCTTCTACTTTGGCAATAAAAGCGGTTACTGCAGCAATAATTCCTTTTTGATCCTTACAGTGTATCAGAATAGTTATTTTTTGCATTATTATTTTTTCGGTTAATCGGTTAATAGTTTATTTCTTGTCCTGTATGGCAAAAACACTTTTTAACAACGGGGTTGTTCTTGCGCTGATGTTATTTCGAATTTCCTTTTCTTCAACTGCAATCATTTTAAAAACGCCGGTTAAAGCCTGATTGGTTGTGTAATCTGTCAGGTCGGGATTTACTTTTTTTACTAGTGGAATCGTGTTATATTTTGTAATGATTTTTGTCCATACAGCATCAGCGCCTACTTTTTCAAAAGAACTTTTGATTACCGGATTAAATTTGGCATACAATGCAGTAGTAGTGGTGCCTTGTAAATAATTTGTAGCAGCATTGTCATTGCCTAATAAAATATTTTTGGCATCAGTAAAAGTCATGTTTTTTACTGCCGAAACAAAGATAGGTGTAGCTTCTTTTACTGCATCTTCTGCAGCACGATTCAGCATTTTGATACCTTCGTCAGCCAGGGAGCTAAGACCAATTTTTCGTAAAGTGGCATCCACTTTCTGTAATTCTTCAGGCATTAGAATTTTTACTGCTTCATTTTTATAGAAACCATCGACAGCGGTTAGTTTGCTCACCTGTTGTGTAATTCCTTTATTCAAAGCTTCTTTTAAGCCAGAAGCGATATCGACACCGCCAACACCTGGGATTTGCGATGATAATTGTGGTAACTGATTTAAAGTTTGTTGTACCTGTGCACAGGAATTAAGAGAAAATGCTACGGCAAGAAGTAATATCTTTTTCATTAAATGGGGTTTTATTAAGTTTCAAAAGTACTACTTATTCAAAAACAAAGCCACAATTTTATTTCAGGAGCATAAACATTTTGTTTCATAATTAACTTTTGTCCCGCTGTTCGCTAAATTCCGCACAAAAAAGTGCGGGATATCTCTTCCATCGGGGCTATTTTAGAAATTTTATTTTTTTTAAGGCGTTAAGTTTTTTTAGTAAAAACAAAGTTATAGTTATGTAAAACTACTGGAAACTACCGTAGATATTTTCTCTGTGAGTTTGTTTGATTTCACTTTTTGTAAATGAATAAGTTGATTCTTCAGTCCATTTCCAGTTTTTAGAATGTATCATATCTACACCAATTGCGGTATAAATAATTTTAATGGTATTTTGGTTGGTGGCCATTTTTAACTCAATAAGCTCATCTCTAATTTTTGCTGAAGATTCTTTTTTTTCGCAATACTCTAAATCCTCAATGACTTTTTTATCTTCTTTGAACCATTCTTTCAAAAAAGACAAGTGCGTCTCAGAACATTGGTAACCAAGATTAAGAGCAGTAAGAAGTTTACACTTTAAATTACTTTCATCATTTTTTTTATCTCCATCCCAATAGCATTCATTGCCAATAAAAGTCACAATATAGCCTAAAGCTGCGCGTTGTTGATTGGTTAATGTTTTAATGCAATTCTCATTCAACTGAACAGTATTGTTTTTGTCCAGCCAAAGTATTTTAATGTACGTATTTTCTAATATTTCACTTTCATTTTCCTTATTTATAGATGTAGTTTTTTGATTGTTTAAAGTTTGTGAGAAAAACGGTATGCTCAGACATAGAAAAATTAATAGAAAAAGGAGTCGTAAATTCATGAGAGTATATGTGAAATTATAATGATAAAAGTACTGGTTATATTTTGTTTTTCTGCATGGTTAATCTATTTGTTCTGTAATAAAGCATCATTGACAAATTAGCAATAACAAAAAAGCTATCCAAATTGGATAGCTTTTCCTGTAAAAACGATTTTTTATACTTAGAATGAACCGCAAATGTTGCCTGAAAATGTAGCCCCTGCATTTGCAGAAACATCAGATTTAACAGCAGACGCAGCAATTTTTATAATCGAATAAGGAGGTGTAAAAGCTGTGTTTTGTCCTGTTTTAGTACCCGTTATATTAGTAAAAATATTTCCAGATGTTACAGTTACAGCGGTAAAACCAGTCATCAGGTCAATTGGGTTTTTTACATTTTCAAACACATTGTCCTCAACGTTTATATTGGCCTCAAAACCAGCAGCGATACATTTATTGCTAACAGAACTATTGAAATAACTGTTAACAATATGTACTTTCCCAAATCGAACTCTAGGCATTCTTTCCTTGCATCCGCTAGCCCACCAGCAGCGAGCAAATGTGATTCTTAACTTGCCACGATCTGCAGTTGCTCCATCGCTTGAACCAATTAAATTAGAGTATCGGTGGTCATCTGAACCTCCTGAACCACCTGGTTTTGGAGCTTTGAGGTAAGTGAATTTTGAATATGAAACTGTGATGAAATCAGATTGGTTTTTAATGTCGAAGTTTCCGTCAACACCATCTCTGAATTCGCAATGGTCAACCCATACATTCTGGCAGTTGTCAAGAATTGCGTTATCCCATCCATCAGTATCATAAGCACCCGGACCTTCAAAAATAAGGTTTCTTATGATTAGGTTTTTACATCTTTTAATATTGATTATACCCGAGCCATCTTTAGTCTGGTTTGTTGATACCAGTTTTGCACCACTGGTGCCGTAAATAGTTTTACCAGTCTGATCCTGTAATGATAATCGGGCTGAAACAGTAATAGTGCCTGATACTTTGATCACTTTTACAGCACTGTTTTCAATAGCTGATTTCAATTGTGCATAAGTGGTTACTGTAGTTTCTGCCGATGTTCCTCCTCCGGTTGTGCTTCCGTTTTGAGAAGCCCATCCCGGCACTTCAGAGCAAACCCCAACTTTTGAAGTTGAAGCAGAAACTGTTTCATTATTGCTTAGCGCTGTGTTATCATTACTTTGATCGTCATCTGTGTTACAGGCTGCAAAACTTAAGGTAATCGCAAATAGCGAAATCGCAAATTTGGTTTTAAAATTCATAATGTTTTTTTGTTTGGTTATTACTACATTTTATAGTAATGCAAAGATCTTGATTAAATTTGGTGTAAAAATTGAACTTGTTCAATTATTTTGTAATTAATTTGAATATTTGATTTTTTTTATATTATTATTCTGAGTATAATATAATTTTTATATTTTTGCGTAATCGATTACATTATTTAAATTCACTCCCAAATTTTAAGAAATTTAGAAATTTTAATTAAGAAATAATTAAAAATATGTACGAAGAACTAAGGCAGAATATTGAAAGAAAAATCACTCTTACAGATCAGGAGTGGAACTTTATACTTGAAAAAACAGAGTTTATTAGACTAAAAAAGAATGAATTTTTGCAAATTCAGGATTCTAATAATGCTTATGAAGGTTTTATCCTGAAAGGCGCTTTTAAAACCTATATTTTGAATGAAAACGGAACAGAAAGTGTTATTTTCTTTTCTTTCGAGAATGAATGGATGTGCGATCTGGAAAGTTTTTATTACCACAAACTAACCAAATACAATATTAAGGCAATAGAAGACAGTGAAATACTAGTGATTAATAAATTGAACAAAGCACTCTTATTTAAGCAGGTTCCAAAATTAATTCAGTTTCATATCCTGATGGTAGAAAGGGCTAATATAGCGATACAGGAAAGGCTTCTTGATGTTTTAAACAAAACTTCAAAACAGCGGTATATTGAGTTTGTAAAGAAGTATCCCCAAAAGACTCAAAAAATAAATAATAAAAATTTGTCTTCTTATTTAGGAGTAACACACGAATTTTTATCAAAAATTAAAAAGAGTTTTTAATCGTAAACTCAAAGAACTAAATCCTTTTTTAGCTTGCTAACAAAATTAATTCGTTTAAAATCAATGTTTTATTTTGTTTTCTGAAATTTATTTGGATGATAAAAATTTTGTATATATGCGAAGTGTTTTTTTGTTAACATAAAACTTGCGTTTCATTGAATTGATGAAATATTTTGTAAATTGCGTTATAAAATTATCATATTCGTAAAATGGAACAACAAAAAACATATATTCCTGAAAATAAAGTAAGAATTGTAACCGCCGCTTCGCTTTTTGATGGTCATGATGCAGCTATCAATATTATGCGCCGTATTATCCAGTCAACTGGGGTTGAAGTAATTCACCTTGGGCATGACCGAAGTGTAGAGGAAGTTGTCAATACCGCCATTCAGGAAGATGTCAATGCTATTGCGATGACTTCTTATCAGGGAGGGCACAATGAATACTTTAAATATATGTATGATCTGCTTCGCGAAAAAGGAGCGGGACATATTAAAATCTTTGGCGGCGGCGGCGGTGTAATCCTGCCAAGCGAAATCGAAGAATTGCACGAATATGGTATTACCAGAATTTATTCTCCGGATGACGGACGTTCTTTAGGGCTTCAGGGAATGATTAATGATTTGGTTCAGCGTGCCGATTTTCCTATTGGAGATAAACTAAACGGAGAAATCGATCATATTGAAAGCAAAACGCCAACAGCAATTGCGCGTTTGATTTCTTCTGCAGAGAATTTCCCTGAAATAGCGAAACCAGTTTTTGATAAAATCCATGAAAGCAATACAAGTTCTAAAATTCCAGTTTTAGGAATTACTGGAACTGGTGGTGCCGGAAAATCGTCTTTGGTTGACGAATTGGTTCGCCGATTTTTAATTGATTTCCCGGAAAAAACAATCGGATTAATTTCTGTCGATCCTTCAAAAAGAAAAACGGGAGGAGCACTTTTGGGAGACAGAATCCGTATGAATGCCATTAATAATCCTCGTGTATATATGCGTTCGTTGGCGACACGTCAGTCGAATTTGGCTTTATCTAAATATGTAGCTGAAGCGATTCAGGTTTTGAAAGCCGCAAAATACGATTTGATTATTTTAGAAACTTCAGGAATTGGTCAATCGGATACCGAAATTATGGATCATTCTGATGTTTCTTTATATGTAATGACACCTGAATTTGGAGCTGCAACGCAATTAGAGAAAATCGACATGCTTGATTTTGCCGATTTAGTGGCTTTAAACAAATTTGATAAACGAGGCGCGCTTGATGCCCTGCGCGATGTAAAAAAACAATATCAAAGAAATCATAATCTTTGGGATAAAAATCCTGATGAAATGCCGGTCTTCGGAACAATTGCTTCGCAGTTTAACGATCCGGGAATGAACACGCTTTATAAAGCGATTATGGATAAAGTGGCAGAGAAAACCGATTCTGATTTAAAATCGACTTTTGAAATCACCAAAGAAATGAGCGAGAAAATCTTTGTGATTCCTCCAGGAAGAACGCGTTATTTGTCTGAAATTGCTGAGAATAACAGAAGTTATGATGAAACAGCCATTGCACAGCAAAAAGTAGCGCAGAAATTATACGGAATTTTCAAAACCATCGAATCGGTTTCGGGAAAAGTGCCTCAAATTATAAAAGCAGGAATCGACGATTCAACCGTTTTACCAACCGGAATCGCTGAACACGACGAAAACAGAATCTTTTTAAACCTTTTACTGAATCAGTTTGATAAAGTAAAAATGGATTTAGATCCGTACAATTGGGAAATTATCCTGAATTGGGCTGATAAAGTGGCGAAATACAAAAATCCAGTTTACTCGTTTAAAGTTCGTGATAAAGAAATCAAGATTGCAACACATTCTGAAAGTTTATCGCATTTACAGATTCCGAAAATTGCTTTGCCTAAATATGAAGGCTGGGGCGATATCCTGCGTTGGAATTTACAGGAAAATGTTCCTGGCGAATTTCCTTTTGCTTCGGGATTGTATCCGTTTAAACGTGAAGGTGAAGATCCCTCAAGAATGTTTGCGGGCGAGGGCGGACCAGAAAGAACGAACAAACGCTTTCATTATGTAAGTGCAGGAATGCCTGCAAAACGTCTTTCTACGGCTTTTGACAGCGTAACTTTATACGGAAACGATCCCGATTTGCGTCCGGATATTTATGGAAAAATTGGAAATGCGGGAGTTTCAATCTGCTGTTTAGATGATGCTAAAAAACTCTATTCAGGTTTCGATTTGGTTCATGCTTTAACTTCGGTAAGTATGACCATTAACGGGCCTGCACCAATGTTGTTAGGTTTCTTTATGAATGCCGCAATCGATCAACAATGTGAGATTTACATTAAAGCAAATGAATTAGAAAAAGAAGTTGAGGCTAAAATTAACAAATTGTACAAAAACAAAGGCATCGAACGACCAAGATACCAAGGCGATTTGCCAGAAGGAAATAATGGTTTAGGATTAATGCTTTTGGGCGTTACCGGAGATGAGGTTTTGCCTCAGGAAGTTTATAATGAAATAAAGGAAAAAACCTTATCGCAAGTTCGCGGAACGGTTCAGGCTGATATTTTAAAAGAAGATCAGGCGCAGAATACTTGTATTTTCTCAACCGAATTTGCTTTGCGATTAATGGGAGACGTTCAGGAATATTTTATTACTAAAAACGTTCGTAATTTCTATTCGGTTTCGATTTCAGGATATCATATTGCCGAGGCAGGAGCAAACCCAATTACGCAATTGGCATTTACGCTTTCAAATGGTTTCACTTACGTGGAATATTATTTGAGCCGTGGCATGAACATTAACGATTTTGGTCCGAATTTATCGTTCTTCTTCTCAAATGGAGTAGATCCAGAATATTCAGTAATTGGTCGTGTGGCGCGTAAAATTTGGGCAAAAGCCATGAAAAACAAATACGGAGCCAACGAAAGAGCACAAATGCTGAAATACCATATTCAAACTTCTGGACGTTCGTTACACGCTCAGGAAATTGATTTCAACGATATTAGAACGACTTTACAAGCTTTATATGCGATTTATGACAACTGTAATTCATTGCATACCAATGCGTACGATGAAGCGATTACAACACCAACAGAAGAATCGGTGCGTCGTGCCATGGCAATTCAGCTGATTATCAATAAAGAATTAGGTTTAGCGAAAAACGAAAACCCAATTCAGGGATCGTTTATCATCGAAGAATTAACCGATTTGGTTGAAGCTGCGGTTCTTCAAGAATTCGACAGAATTACTGAAAGAGGAGGGGTTCTTGGCGCAATGGAAACGATGTACCAAAGATCTAAAATTCAGGAAGAAAGTTTGTATTACGAAACCTTAAAACATAGTGGAGATTTCCCAATTGTGGGTGTAAACACTTTCTTAAGTTCAAAGGGTTCGCCAACGGTAATTCCGGCAGAAGTTATTCGCGCCACCGAAGAAGAAAAACAATATCAAATTACGATGCTGGATAACCTGCATAATTTCCACGAAGCAAAAGTAAACGAGCATTTAAATGCTTTACAACAAGCAGCTATTAAAAACGAAAACTTATTCGACCATTTAATGGAAGCTACAAAGGTTTGTTCTTTAGGTCAGATTACTTCGGCGTTGTTTAAAGTGGGTGGGCAGTATAGAAGGAATATATAGGATTTTTATTTGTATATTTATGTAAAAACCTCTCATTCTTGAGAGTTTTTTTGTTTAGATATAAATATATTGAGCTATTTAGTTAATTTATAATAACTAAATATGTTCTATTCTAATCGATTAATTTCGCAAATAAATAAATTAATTCTAAAAAACCAAACTTTTTTTAAAATATTTTAAAAAAAGTTTGGTTTTTGTTATAATTTTATGTACTTTTGCGCAAGTTCATTTAATAAAAAAGCCCATTAGGCAGAACGGGCAATTTAATAATTTACAGAGTATGAATAGAAAAGTTGAAAACACCAGGCAGGGTGTAGTCGTTAATCATTACGGCAAAGATAATTTAAATAAATCGGAAAAACAAATTCTAGAACCGATTTATAAGGATGTTGCTAATCCTCAAGCTGTCAAGGCTGAGATTGGTGATGTAATTTTAGTATTTAATCAAGAAATTAAAAAAGCTAAGAAAGAAGTTGATGGTAGGAAATTTGAAAATCCAATCAAATACAACCAAAGAGCATTTTATTCTCAAGATTTAAATGCAACTATTAAAGAGCATATTATCAAAAGAATGGAAACTGATAATGTTTTTAATAGTAAAGTTAAAATTAGAATGAACTCAGGTTCAATCTATTTTATAATAAAGGATAAATACATTTTGTATGTAAAAAGGCTTTATGGGAATCAAAATAAGCCAAATTGCTTTCCAACTCCAACTAGTGCCAAACTTTTTAATGGTACTTTATTTCCTGGTTTGGAAGACCACATTCCAGTATTGTTCATTGGACCAAATTTGAGTAATCTTAATGAAACGGATGCTTTTGTGACTTCATTGATTAGTAAAAAAGAGATTAATTGGAGTTTAGCTAGTAATAACTTGTTTAGTGAATCAGAAGTTAAGCAGCTTATTGTGACAAATGATGCTGTAGAATCAGATAAAGAAGTTGTAAGATTAAAGAAAGGCTTGGAAAGTTCAAGTCAAAAACAAATTAATAAAAAATAAAAAATAGAGCCTCGTTTGCCTAATGGCTTTTTTATTTATCTGAACAAAAAACAAAATAGATTTATTCATCATTTAAACTATAAAATCCCAAATTAAAATGATATGAGTACAATCAATATCGCAAGAATTAAATTAGCGAGAGAAAGTAGAGGATATTCTCAGTCCACTTTAGCAAAGGAAATGAGATCAGCTTCGCAAGTTCTATTGTCAAAAATAGAAAAAGGATTATCAAATGTCACTGATGATGTACTTTCGGAACTTAGTTCAATTCTAGAATATCCAAAAGAATTTTTCTATAAAAAGCATGATGTTTATCCATTAAAACATTTTTATTTTAGAAAAAATCTTGGAACAAGCATGGCTAAAGCAAGACTTTTGGAATCACAAATTAATATTGTAGCAGGTAATGTTTGTGATTTACTTGATGCTGTTGATGTAGACATTAATTTACCGTTTACTGATTTGTCAAAAACGGGATTGTCTCCAGAACAAATGGCAGATAGAGTTAGGGAATATTTTAAATTGCCTAAAGGTCCGATTAAAGACTTAATTAAATTAGTCGAGCAACAAGGTGTTATTATTCATTTTTATGATTTTAACCCAGACATAAAGATATCAGGAGTTAGTCTAATTACTCCAGTGGGTGTACCATTAATGATTATAAATAAAAACATACCAAATTCAAGGATTATTTTTACAATTGCTCATGAGTTGGGGCATATTTTAATGCATTTTACGGGAGGTATTATTAATGAAGATAGGGATGTAGAAAATGAAGCAGATAGATTTGCATCCAGTTTCTTGATGCCAAGTACAGAAATAAAATCTCAACTTTACTATTTGAATGATGAAAGATTAGGTGATTTAAAAAGATATTGGAAAGTTTCTATTCAGTCGCTTTTATATAGAGCTAGGGCTTTAGGGAATTTAACACCTGATCAATATCGACGATGGGTAACTAAAATAAGCTATTACGGGTGGAGAAAACAAGAACCTTTGGAGTTTGAAATTGGCGAACCTAGACTTTTGTTTAAAATGCTGAAACTTCATTTCGATGATCTTGAATATTCTAAAAAAGAATTAACATCAATGTTTGGTTTAAGTACTTTTGAGTTTGATAAGATGTATCTGCAAACATATTCAGATTTACATTGCTACTTAGATGTAGATACTAAAGTTAGGAAATTAAAGATTTCTTATTAAGGATTCCAGTCTAAGTTGTCTTGTGTGAGCAAGACGCTCACGTTAACAAAACACTAAATATCCTATTATTAAACATAGCCCATGGTTTCAACCACGGGCTATGTTTATATCGTTTTGAAGTATAAAAAAAGAAAATCATTCATTAACAACCTCCCCAACAAACCCCAAAAACTCCATTTCATCTATAGGAAACAAGACTCACATTAATAGTTGCACTTTTATCTTTTTTAGAAAAATTATGCATATCATTATCAAGTGCTAAAATACGTAATTTAAGTAAATCGGTAATAATGCAGCCGAGTTCTAGATAATTAACCGCTTTAAATTGCGCGGAATATGAATTGGCTTCATTAGTTGGTTTTAGCGTTGTAAAATACTGAGCGGTTAATTTTTGCAGTTTTTGTAGCTTTTCTGTTTCGTTTGTTTCCTCGTGCGCGCACAGATTTGTTTCCTTCCTGCATGTAATATCAAATAAAGTTTTTCTTTGCATGAATAACAATACTATGTATAATTTTTAATCTTAGATCATTTGTTAATAAGTATAACTAACTATTCCAGCGAAAAACTCTTTGACAAATTTTTAAATAACGTGAGTTCGATATAAGAATATTTAAGCAACAAGTCTGTTATTTTCAAAATCGACATTTATAGAAGGCTTTTTAGGAAAAAAAGAATAGGCTATAAGTCCTGATAGTAAGTTTGTTATAAAATTATCAAAACTCCTATGTCTTGTATGTTCTATTTGGCAAATATTTTTCAATTGATCATAAACAGTTTCGATTAATGATCGTTTTCTAAGCATAATTTTGTCTTGTAAAAGCATTATACTATTCTTCATATTCTTTTTGATTTTAGTGACCAAATGGACTCCATCAATAAAAAGTTGTTCAAACAAATCTTTTCCAATATATCCCTTATCTCCAAAAAGTTTTCCGAATATTCTTTTATGAAAGTTGTTGCTTTTTAATGGTTCTCTATCGTCAACACTGGCTTGAGTAAGCATAAAATCAAGAATTTCTCCTTTGTCGTTTATAATCAAATGCAACTTAAATCCAAAAAACCATCCTGTTGAAGTATGCCCTTTTGTTGCTAAATCCTTAAATGTTTTGTGTTGTTTTTCTCGTCTAATATGGCATGATCGTAAAGGGGTTGAGTCAATAATAGAAATTCCTGTACATTGTCCCAAACAACAAGTTTTCAAAAATAGCGCCATTGGCACAATAGCTTTTTTTTGAAGTTCTACAAATCTGTTATAGGAAACAAGGTTTGGGAATTCTTTTTTCAAATGCTTCCCAATATAAAACAAATAAAAATGCTTCAAATTTTTGTAACCCATAGCGTGGAAAAGCACTAAAATAGTCATAACTTCACTATCAGTCATCGTAAATTTTCGGTTTCTTTTCTTTGGAGAATCTTTTTCATTTAAGCTATGAGCAGTCATGGTTTTATCAAATTCTTTCGAGAATTCGTCTATAATAAAGTAAATTTCTGTAATTTTAGCATTGGATAACATAGGGATGGTTTTAATTGTAATTAGTTGTTTGTCAGACATTAATATACAAAAACCATCTCTGTTTTCCAAATATTTTTTACTTCCTTATATCGAACTCACGTTAAATAATAAATCGAATAAAAATTACTGGAAATATATTAGTGAATTAAGAAAGAGAACAGAAAAATATGTTTTTGAAAAAAGTAAAGAATTAACTAAATCAAATCTAGCTAAAGAAAAAATTATCGGAATAAACATTTTAGCTCAGTTTGGATTTTCTAGATTATATGTAAAGGAGATTTTAAAATATATTTCGGTTTATTAAAAACGGAAACGGATAAAATTAATTAGCGCTATTTTTTGTGGAATTGGTCATAATAATGAAAATAGAACTGAGAAACAAATGACAAAAATAATCAGTAAAATGAGAAAAAAAACAATTCTCTACTTTCTACTTCTTTTTATAATACTTTTTGGTTTGAAGATACTTTTAGGTAATTCTGGTACTTCTAATTATTAATAAATTCAAGGTATTTTTATATATTCGCTTAATAACTTAACCAAAGCAAAAAAAATGAATTATAATCCAAATTATAATGCCACTTATCAATTTGAAATTGATCCTAAAATAAAAGAGACTTACAAAAACGCAGATAGAATTTTTGGGTCTGATCCAGAATTTATTAGAAAAATATCTAAAAGGCTTTTAATAGTTGGAATAATAATACTGATAATAAGTATTAAGGCTGTGCTTGGTTTACTAATACTTAAAATAAATATTTTAACCTTAATAGCAGCAATTGGCGCTTTTTTGATTTATGCGTCGGTTTATCTACGTAAAAATATTTCCAAATTTCCAGTATTAATAGTGTATCCAGATGAAATACTTTTTAAAAAGCAGAAATATTTTGGTCGCTTTAAAACATTAGATATTTATAGTTTCTACAGCAAACCAGAAGAATTTGAAACCTTTGAAAAGTCGGATTTGAAACAAGTGATGATTCCAACTGGAATTTTTAACACGAGCGACCTTTGTATAAAAACAGCAACTAATGAAAAAGTATTTCTCTTATTAAATGTTGAAAAAGAATATCGAGACTATATTGCCCAATATTTACAACACTACTTGCACTTTCAATCCATTAAATAAATTAATGGAAACAGTAGAAGAAAATAAAAAACTGTACGAGCATTTGCTTCAGGCGGAAAAAGATAAAATCGATTATTTAGAAAAATTACTTAAAGGAAAATAATAAATCAATAGAAATATAAAAAGCAACCTCTTGTACGGGCTGCTTTTATTATTTTGAAAAGTACGATGTGTCAAACCTTCTTCTTAACCAGTTTCAGCTTTTCAAGGATAGCATCAGCCTTTTCATTTTCGCAAATGAATCGTAACGATTCAGCATAACGGTAATAATATTCAGGAGCTAAATCCAAAGTCAGCGAAAAAAGTTTACTGTACCATTCGGCAGCTTTTTCCAGTTTAAAATGTGAGAAAGAAGAATCTCCTAATTTTTGAAATAAATCTACAGACTTGTAGCCTTTTGCAGCAATTCTTTCGTACGTTTTCATTACATCAACATAAGCATAAGTATCGCTTACTTTGTTTGTAATAAAGACTTTTTCACTTTGGGCAGCAGCACTGAATGAAAAAATAGTCCCTAATACTAAAATAACAAGTCTTTTTTGCATAAGCGTCGGTTTAAGAGAATCGTTTGTGGTATTTTTTTGTTTTTGTTTTCGCAAATATATTTAAATCAGTGATATATGTCTTTTTTGCATGCTTTTTTTATGATTTTTAACTATTTACGATATGTTCTCTAAAAGTTTTCAGACATTTTTTATACAGGAAAATGTTTAATAAGATTATATGGTATAACTTTATAGTGTAAACCAGTCTCATTATGACAATCCAGGAGTATTCAAATAAAATAATCAATTTGAGTGTAGAGGAGGGAATTCCTCAGCTTTTTGATGATACTGATTTAGAAACTACAGTTTCAAAAATTTTGCAGGATAATTCAAAGATTTATTTTACGCTTCAGGATCTTTTTGAGGAATCAGTTGAATTGGTTAGTCTAAATAGGAAAATAATAAAATCATTCTCAGATGGTTTGGGCTTGCTGTTTTCGAGTGAAAAAGAAGCCGGAAATGTTTGCTTTGCCAATAGTATTGAATTACGTCCGGAATTCAGGCAAAGCTTTACAGTAATTGAACTTTTGGATTATGTTTATGCTTTTGCACGTACTTCTTTTTATAAAAAATCACGAAAAATAGCGATTACATCAGAAAAGGATCTTTTTTGGGAATTGGTGAAAATTGGGTTTCTTTCGAGAAAATAAAAAAACAGCCCTTGGGGATGGGCTGTTTTCTACAGGGGCAAAATAAAATTAACGACGAAAGGCAGGACTTTCGTTTACTGATCGGTCTAACGCAATTACTTTTGATGTTTTTGCATAAACCGTAATTTTATGATTTACCACTTTGTTGTTTTCTAAAACTTTTAGATAATAAGTTCCGACAGGATAAGTTTCAAGGCTAAAGGTCTTTGAAACTTCTAATTCATTGGTAGAAAATTCTCCCGTGTAAAGTAAATTTTGTTTTTCGTCAAGGATTGAAAAATTTGATTTTTCGTCAGCCTTGAGTGTAAAGCTCACTATTTTTCCATTTCTGGTTTTTATATATAATGCATAATCATCTTTTTGATTACCTGCATACGTACTTAATGTTGTTAAAAATACAGCTATAATAAAGCTCAGTCTTAAAATTTGCTTCATCTTTATATTAAAGTATTTAATCTTAATTTTCTTTTTTCGTGGTATTAACAAAACTACAAATTGTTCCCTTATATCAAAATTTTTTATTCAAATTTTATTAACACTAAGTTGTTGATTTAAAAGTGTTTCGGTGTTTTCTTACTATATTTATAAATTTTTTGAGCTTTTGATTGTATTTTTTTAATTTTTTCTAATGTTTTAATATTTAGGGTTGTAGGCGTTATAAATGATGTTTTGTTAAATTCTTAATGATATTTTATTTTCGAAAGTAAAATCTTAAATAAAAAAAACAGCTCAAGAACCACCAAGAGCTGTTTGAAAACCGTTAAGTTTTAAACTTTACTAACTATCTAACCTCATTTTTATACTTCTATGAAAGTATAAACTTTTTATCGTATTGCTACGCTTGTATTTTTATCAGAAGATTTTTCTTTGTAAACTGATGAAATTGCTTTTGCTGATAATATAGTTGTATTATCTGTAATCGTAATTTCATGTTTTATTGTTTTGACACCATCTTCAACTTCTAAAAAATAAGTTCCTTCAGGAAATTCCTCAAAGCTGAATGTTTTTAAGATTCCATTTTTACCTGAAGCTTTTTCAGAATAAATCAGGTTGCCGTCCTGATCATAAATAGATAAGTTGGCTTTTGTAACATTGTTTAATCCAAAAGTCACTTCTTTACCATTTCCTTTAATTACGTAAAGATCAAAATCATCATTACCGTCAATTGCATAAGTATTAACACCCACAAAAAGTAAGGCTACTACTAGACTTAATTTTAATATCATTTTCATAATTATATATTTTTAAATTACTCTTCAAATTTTATACTGCTAAATTACTTTAACAGATCAGTAAAATGCACAACTGTATTTTCTTATATATGTGCTATATTCTCATTTACGAAACCGTTATAGGTTAAAATTTGAATTATTATTGCTCTTAATGTTAATTTGGTTACTATTTTTTAATGTTTAGGTCATATGGTAAGTATAAGTACTTCTTTGTTTCCTTATTCATTTGATGTAGTTTTCTTTATAAAACAGGAAGGAGTGTAAAATAGCTTATTTGAAAATCGATAATAAAAAAAAACAGCCCGTTCGGAGCTGTTTTTAAAACGGTTAAGTTAAATTATTTAGCTTCTACATTGGTGCTTTTAGCAGAAGATTCTGTTTTGTAAACTGATGAAATCGGTTTTGATGATAATACGGCAATATTGCCTTTAATGATAATTTCGTGTGTTGTAGTTTTTACGTTATCTTCAAATTTCAGAAAATAAGTTCCTGAAGGGAATTCCTCGAAGCTGAAAGTTCTTAATATTCCATTTTTACCTGAAGCTCTTTCAGAATAAATAAGATTTCCTTCATTGTCATAAATAGATAAATTTGCTTTTGTGATATTATTTAATCCAAAAGTAACTTTATTCCCATTTCCTTTGATTACATGGAGAGTTCCGCCTTCACTTCCGTCAATTGCATATGTACTGATTCCTGAAAAAAGTACTGCTGCTATTACACTTAATTTTAATGTCTTTTTCATGGTTTTATTTTTTTAATTATTGTTCTAATTCTATACTGCTAAATTACTTCAATATATCAATTAAATGTATTGCTGTGTTTTCTAATATATATGCTATATTCTCATTTACGAAACCGTTATAGGTTAAAATATGAATTATTTTTTACGTTAATGTTAATTTGATGATTATTTAATAAAATTTACTAATAGGCTGCAGGGGTAAAAAAGAAGCTGTATTTTTTGAATTGCCACCCAAAAAAAGAAATAAAAAAAACAGCTCAAGAACCACCAAGAGCTGTTTTAAAAACCGTTAAGTTTTAAACTTTACTAACTATCTAACCTCATTTTTATACTTATATGAAAAGCATAAACTTTTTAGCGTACTGCTACGCTTATATTTTAACAGAAGAATTCTATTTGTAAATTGTTGAAATCGCTTTTGATGATAAAGCTACTTTATTGTAAGAAACAGTAATTTCGTGTTTTGTTGTTTTTACACTATCTTCTATTTTTAAGATATATGTTCCTTCCGGGAAACCTTCAAAGGTGATTCTCTTTAAGATTCCATCCTTACCTGAAGCATTTTCAGAATAAAGTACCGTTCCGTCCTGGTCATAGATTACTAATTTTGCTTCTGTTACTCTGTTTAATCCAAAGGTAACCTCATTGCGATTTTCTTTAATTACATGTAGAATGTAATCATTACCGTCAATTGCATAACTACTTATTCCTGAAAAAAGTACTACTGCTACTAAGCTTAATTTTAAGATATTTTTCATGATTATATTTTTTAAATTATTATTCTGATTTTATACTGCTAAATTACTGCAACTATACAGTAAAGTACACAACTGTATTTTCTGATATGTGTGCTGTATTCTCATTTACGAAACCGTTATAGGTTAAAATTTGAATTATTTATATCGATAATGTTAATTTGATGTTTATTTAACAAACTTTAAAAATCAATTACAGAGTTGAAATTGGGTTACTTTTGATCATAAATTAATTGTCAAAAAAAAACAGCTCAAGAACCACCAAGAGCTGTTTCAAAAACCGTTAAGTTTTAAACTTTACTAACTATCTAACCTCATTTTTATACTTTATGAAAGTATAAACTTTTCTAGCGTACTGCTACGCTTGTATTTTCTGCAGAAAATCCTGCTTTATAAACTGAAGAAACTGCTTTTGCTGATAATACTGTAGTATTACTAGTAATCGTAATTTCATGTTTTGTTGTTTTTACGTTGTCTTCTATTTCTAAGAAATAAGTTCCTTCTGGAAATTCTTCAAAGCTGAAAGTTCTTAAGATTCCGTGTTTTCCAGAAGCTTTTTCAGAATAGATCAAATTACCATTTGCATCATAAATCGATAAGTATGCTTTTGTAGTGTTGTTTAATCCAAAAGTAATTTCTTTACCGTTTTCTTTAATTACATGAAGAACGTAATCTTTACCATCAATTGCATAAGTACTTGTTCCTGCAAAAAGTAACGCTGCTACTACACTTAATCTAACTATCTTTTTCATGATCTATAATTTTAAATTATTGTTCCGATTTCTACAGTGCTAAATTACTTCAACAGAGTGCAGAAATGTACAACTATATTTTCTGATATATATGCTATATTCTCATTTACGAAACCGTTATATGTTAAAATTTAAATTATTCTTGGTATTTTGGCTTTTATGATTATTATTTTTCAAATTTTTTTGATAAAATACGGATATGAAATCTAAACCCCTTTAATTATTACTATATCTCAATTTTTGTAAGAAAAAAAATATGTTTATAATAATTTTTATGTGTCCTTTCGTTAGCGAAAATGCAATTAGATAGGATTTTAAAAGTGTTTTATTGAAGAAAAGTATTGAAAATGGAGAAAACCGGGGTAATTTGAGAATAAAATCTCTCAGTGTGTATAATAACTGTTTTTTTAAAACGGATGAAAATGATGGCTATTAATGTAAACTTGTTTTTTAAAATATTTTGTCCTTAAAAAGCTTAAGTATTCAGTTTTATTGGTGTATGATTTGATTGAATATTCAAAGTGAAAAATAACTAGCTTTCCATTTGCTTATACTATATGAATGTCAAGGTATTCTAATTTTTTTTTATATTTTAGTTTTTAAATCAATAGCCTGATTGTTTGATGCTGAATTGTTTTATCTGTAAAAGATTCTATATGATAAGGTCTGATTTTTTGATGTTATATTCTTATTTACGAAAGCGTTGTAGGTTAAAATCTGTATTATTTTAGGTATTTTTGTTAATTTTGTTTTTATTATTTAATCTTTGAGAAATGAAACCAATTGCCCCAGCTCTTGAGATAATATCAAACTCATACGGAAGTTCTTTTACCTATACCAAACATGCGCAGAAGACAAATAGTAAATCGCACCTATTGCATTACCATCCCGAAATTGAAATTGTCTTTGTAAATGGTGGTGCAGGGAAGAGGCAGATAGGAAGCCATATTTCTTATTATACCAACGGTTCTCTTATTCTGATAGGTTCTAATCTCCCACATTGTGGTTTTACAAACGAAAAAACAGGTAATAAAGATGAAACCGTGATTCATTTCAAACCGGATTTTTTGGGGAATGACTTTTTTGGTATTCCCGAAATGAAAAAGATTCAAAAACTGCTCGAACAGGCTAAAGCTGGAATTGCATTTGGTGGCGAAACAAAAAAAATAATAGGAACCAGAATGGAATTGATGGAGAATAAATCTCCGTTTGAGCGTTTTCTGACTCTTTTAAGTATTTTAAAAGATCTGGCATCTTCTGAAGAATATACTATTCTAAACGCAGACGGATTCCTGATGGAAATGCAGGTGCCGGACAATGACCGAATGAATGTAGTGTTTAGTTATGTAAAAGATCATTTTCAGGAGCCTATTTCTGTAGATGAAATTTCGAAACTGGTGAGTATGACAACACCTTCTTTCTGTCGTTATTTTAAAAAAATATCCAATAAAACCTTTACCGAGTTTGTAAATGAGTACCGTTTGGTTCATGCCTCGAAGCTTTTGGCAGAAAAACCTATTAGTATAAATGAGGTTTGTTATGAAAGCGGATTTAATAATTTCAGTCATTTCAGTAAGTCCTTTAAGCAATATACAGGCAAAAGTGCATCAGAATACAGACAGGAGCATAGGGCTACGATTATGTAAAGATTCATTTTATAGCGTATAAAACGTAACCATCAATTTAGCTGATGGTTTTTTTATGTCTTTTTTGAACTTAAAGATTTATATTTATGATTCATAAAAAACTTAAAACTATAAAAAACGATGAAACATTTTAAAATACTGCTTTTCGCCTGTATGATTAGTATTGGAAGTTCGTATGCTGCGAAAGTTGATACGCTCGAAGTTGCCAGTGCGGCAATGAATAAAACCTATAAAGCCGCTGTTGTATTGCCTAGTTCGTATGCTAAAAGCAAAACAACATTTCCTGTCATGTATTTATTACACGGTGCTTACGGACATTTTGGTGACTGGCTGAAAAATACACCGAATAAAGAGCTTGTAAAAAATCTGGCAGACCAATATAATATGATTATTGTAATGCCCGAAGGCGAAACGTTTAGTTTTTATATCGACAGTCCGGTGAATACAGGAAGCCAGTTTGAAACCTTTGTGACTAAAGAAGTGATTCAGAAAGTGGATAAGACATACAGAACCATTGCAAATAAAAATGGGCGTGTCATAACAGGCCTCTCCATGGGTGGTCATGGGGCATTGTACCTTTCTGCCAGAAATCCTGATTTATTTTGTGCTGCCGGAAGCATGAGCGGGGCGGTTGATATGAGTGTTATGCTGAATCGGGATTCTCCTGCTCAGGTTCTTAAATTAATTGAGCCCGTTTTTGGTGATAAGAGTAATGATATAAAAATGTATGAGCAGCACGCGGTTTTAAATATGATTGATAAAATAAAAGCCAATAAACTGCCACTGATTATTGACTGCGGCATAGATGATTTTTTGATTGAACCGAATAAAGAATTGCACAGAAGGCTGGTATATAATAAGGTAGAGCATGATTATACGGAAAGGCCCGGCGCTCATACCTGGGAATATTGGGATAATGCATTGCCGTATCATGTATTATTTTTTAATAAAATACTGCTTAAAAATCAAGATATTACGAGTAAATAAGTAAAAATATTCGCAAAGAATGCGTTAAAAGTTTTTTTTGGTTTGATTTTTGGAATACCTTTAAGTATAAACTTTAAAATTTAAAAAATATGAAAAAGATATTGACACTTTTCGCAGTTGTTGGATTGATAGCATTTACAAGCTGTGAAGGGCCAGAAGGGCCTCCGGGGTTGGATGGGTTAAAAGGAGAACCTGGTTATGTTAGTGAAGTATTTGAACTTCAAAATGTAAATTTTAGTTTTAATGCTAATGAATATAAAATTTATCGACAATTGAATCCAGTAATAGCTGATTCAGATGTAGTTTTGATATATAGATTAGCAGGAACAATTAATTCTAATACTCCTATTTGGCAATTGATTCCAAGAACTATTTATTTATCAAATAATCGTGAATTAGATTATGATTTTGATTTCAGTAGACAGGATTTTACAATTTATGCTGGAGGGAACTATGATGAATCTACAACACCAGATTTATTAAATAATCAAACGTTTAGAATTGTTATAGTGCCTGGAAGTTTTTCTGATAAGTCTGTTAATAAACCTGATTATTCAGATTATAATGCCGTTATCAAAAAATATAATATTGACGACAGTAATGTTCAAAAATTATAATAACAACTTATTCATAAAAAAAGGAAATCGAAAGATTTCCTTTTTTTATGAATTTACTTTTTCAAAATTTATTCTGGATCTAAATCACTCAATTCTTTTTCCTCTCCAAATTTTAAAGAAACCAAAATCCCAACTAAAAGGGAAAGAGCAATAAATACTAAAGAAGCCCATTCCGGAACGTGTATATAATCGTGCAGCAGCATTTTTAATCCTACGAAAGCTAAAATAGCTACCAGACTGTATTCCAGATAACTGAATTTTGCCAGCATATTGGCTAAAAAGAAGTACATAGAACGCAATCCTAAAATGGCAAAAATATTAGAACTGAATACCAAAAATGGGTCTGATGTGATAGCCAGAATTGCCGGAACGCTGTCAACAGCAAATAAAATATCCATCACTTCTATCACTATTAGAGCAACAAATAACGGAGTAGCGGCTTTTTTTGCTGTTTTAGTAGGAATGAAAAATTTTTCGCCATCTGTTTCAGAAGTGATTGGTATTACTTTTCCTAATGTTTTATAAATGAATGAATCTTTTGGCTGAAAATCTTCATCTTCGCCAGAGAAGAGCATTTTTATAGCGGTAAAAATCAGGAAAATTCCAAATATATAAGTAGTCCATGTAAATTTATTAATTAACATTACACCAAAGAAGATCATTAATCCGCGAAAAACAATTGCACCCAAAATTCCCCAGAATAAAACACGATGCTGGTATTTTTGCGGTATTTTGAAAGAAGCAAAAATGATGGCAATTACAAATATATTATCGACACTTAAAGAAAGTTCAATCAAATACCCTGTAATAAATTTCATTGAAGCAACTGCGGGTTCAAGTTTATCAGGATTCGCAATATAATCTGTGGTGTAAAGCCAGTAAATTACTCCTGAAAAAAGAAAAGATAAGGATACCCAGATAAGTGTCCATTTGCTGGCTTCTTTTGTGCTTATAATGTGTGGTGTTTTATTGAATACACCTAAATCTAAGGCAAGAATAAAAATAACGGCCAGTAAAAAGAAAGTCCAGACTAACATGATGATTTTTTTAAGGTTTTACACAAAGATAAATCTTGAAGTTTAACCTGAGAAAGGAATTAGGTTAAACTTAACTTGAAAATTTTTATATAAAAAACCTTTATTCAATAGAACTGTTAAAGCTTTTCTGCTTCTTAGTTCTTTTTAGATGCATTATTCTATTTATATGAATAAAAAAAAGTGCCATCGTAATTGATGACACTTTTGTGAATATAAATTAAGTTTTGAATTATAGCGCTGACTTAACAGTTTTGATAATTCTTGCAGCAATTTTGTATGGATCTCCGTTTGAAGCTGGTCTTCTGTCTTCCAACCATCCTTTCCATCCTTTTTGAACCGTCATCAAAGGAATTCTGATAGAACATCCTCTGTCTGAAACTCCATAAGAGAAATCGTTGATAGAAGCAGTTTCGTGTTTACCAGTTAAACGCTGCTCGTTGTAAGCTCCGTAAACTGCAATGTGTTCTTTTGTAACAGGACGGAAAGCTTCGCAGATTTTCTCGTAAGTTTCCTGAGAACCGCAAGTTCTAAGTACTGAGTTAGAGAAGTTAGCATGCATTCCAGAACCATTCCAGTCTGTATCTCCTAGTGGTTTTGGGTGGTATTCGATATAGTAACCATATTTCTCAGTCAAACGATCTAGTAAGTAACGTGCAACCCAGATTTCATCACCTGCTTTTTTAGCTCCTTTAGCGAATAATTGGAATTCCCATTGTCCACAAGCAACCTCCTGGTTGATTCCTTCAAAGTTGATTCCGGCAGCGATACACAAATCAGCATGTTCTTCTACTAATTTTCTTCCGTGAGTGTTTTTTCCACCTACAGAACAGTAGTACATCCCTTGTGGAGCAGGATAACCTCCAACTGGGAATCCAAGTGGAAGCTGCGTTTTTGTGTCCATGATAAAGTACTCTTGTTCGAAACCAAACCAAAAATCATCATTATCATCATCAATAGTAGCTCTACCGTTAGAAGGGTGTGGCGTTCCGTCAGCATACATTACCTCACACATTACTAACCATCCGTTGATACGGGTTGGATCAGGATAAATTGCAACAGGAACCAATAAACAGTCAGAAGATCCACCTTCAGCTTGTCTTGTTGATGAACCATCAAATGACCAGTTTCCAAGTTCTTCTAATGTTCCTTTGAAATTTTCATGCTCTTCAACTTTAGTTTTACTTCTAAGATTTTGAGTTGGTTCATATCCATCTAACCAAATGTACTCTAACTTAATTTTAGCCATAATAATATAAATTAATTTTTTTGTTTTTTTTCGCTGGGTCAAATATAGATTTATTTTTCAAGCCGTAAAAATTAGGGGGTGTATTTTGTTTCAATAGATATAATTTTTTACATAAGCGCAATTTTGAATGGGGTATATTTAAAAAATAGCAATTTTTTAATGTTTTAAAAATAAATTCGTAATAAACATAGGGGTTTTTTGAATTAATTTTCATCCAAATTATGAAAAATTGTTTGTTTCTTTAGTAATATTCGTATGTTTTGTTATATTTTTTTAAAACCATTTCGGAATTCTTTAGAAAATGTACCTTTTGTTGCTAAAATGCTTTTCGAAAATCTAAAGGTTATAGTTAAAAAAGGCTTTTTTATTTTTTATATTTGTCGCTTGTATTTTTAATCAAATTATTACGAATTTTTAAAAATTATATAGATGTCAACATTACGTTTTCAGGCCTTGCAGGAAGCTTCATCAAGAAAGCCTGTGCATTTTGAGGAGATGGATAGAAAGTCAACTATTTTCGGCGCAAATGTTTTTAATGAGAAAGCAATGAAGCAGTATTTGACTTCAGATGCATTTAAAGGAGTAAGAGATGCCATTCAGCACGGCACTAAAATAGACCGTAAACTAGCTGATTATATCGCTATGGGAATGAAAGAATGGGCTTTGGCAAAAGGCGTTACGCATTATACGCACTGGTTTCAGCCGCTTACCGGAACTACAGCTGAAAAACACGATGCCTTTTTTGATATTTCGTACGATGGAAGTGATCCCGTAGAAAAATTTGGAGGTGCACAATTAGTGCAGCAGGAACCAGACGCTTCAAGTTTCCCGAATGGCGGAATCAGAAATACATTTGAAGCCAGAGGATACACGGCATGGGATCCAACCTCACCGGCTTTTATCTACGGAACAACTTTATGTATTCCTACTGTATTTATTGCTTACACAGGTGAAGCTTTAGATAATAAGATTCCGTTATTAAGAGCCTTATCAGCTATGGATGAAGCAGCGACAGAGGTTTGTAAATATTTTGACAAAAATGTCAAAAAAGTAACAGCAACCTTAGGCTGGGAGCAGGAATATTTCTTAATTGACAGGGCTTTGGCAAATTCCCGTCCTGATTTGATGATGACCGGAAGAACTTTATTGGGACATACCTCTGCTAAAGGACAGCAGTTAGACGATCACTATTTTGGATCTATTCCAACACGTGCTTTAACGTATATGAGAGATTTAGAGCAGGAATGCATGTTATTGGGCATTCCGGTAAAAACACGTCATAACGAAGTAGCGCCGAATCAGTTTGAGCTGGCTCCAATATTTGAAGAAACCAATCTTGCGGTTGACCATAACTCTTTATTGATGGATGTAATGCAGAAAGTAGCAGAGCGCCATGATTTTAAAGTTTTATTCCACGAAAAACCATTCAAAGGTGTAAATGGTTCAGGAAAACATAATAACTGGTCACTGGCAACGGATACAGGAGTTAATTTATTGAGTCCGAGTAAAACACCAATGAGCAATTTACAGTTTTTAACGTTCTTTATTAATACCATAAAAGCAGTTAACGATTATGAAACTTTGTTAAGAGCTTCTATAGCAACAGCCAGTAATGATCACAGGTTAGGGGCAAATGAAGCGCCACCGGCTATTATTTCGGTATTTATTGGAGAGCAGCTAACCAAAGTTTTAACAGAACTGGAAAGTGTTACGACGGGTAAATTATCTCCTGAAGAAAAAACCGATTTAAAACTGAATGTTGTGGGGAAAATCCCGGATGTTCTTTTGGATAATACCGATAGAAACAGAACATCTCCTTTTGCTTTTACAGGAAATAAATTCGAATTCAGAGCCGTTGGTTCAAATTCAAACTGTTCGAATGCAATGACAACCCTAAATGCTATTGTAGCGAAACAATTAAAGGACTTTAAAATTGAAGTAGACAATTTGATTGATACCAAAGGGTTGAAAAAAGACGAAGCTATTTTCAACGTTTTGAGAGAATACATAAAAGAGTCCAAAAAAATCCTTTTTGAGGGTGACGGTTATAGCGATGCCTGGGAAAAAGAAGCTGCGAAAAGAGGTTTAAGTAACTTTAAAACTACACCGGAAGCTATTAAAGCCAAAGTGTCTAAACAGGCCTTAGACTTATTTCAAGAATTAGGTATTTTAAATCATGTTGAAGCTGAAGCACGGTATGAAATAGAATTAGAGGAATACACTAAAAAAATTCAGATTGAAGGTAGGGTTTTAGGTGATATTGCCAGAAATCATGTGATTCCGACTGCCATTCGTTATCAAAACACTTTAATTGAAAATGTAAAAGGACTGAAAGAAATTTTTGGCAAGGAATTCGAAACTATTGCCAAAGAACAAATCATTCTGATTAAAGAAATCTCAGGTCATATTGAAGGAATCAATTCAAAAGTTGAGGCGATGACGAATGAAAGAAAAACAGCAAATAATTTAACAGATGCGCAAAAAATGGCTGAGGCTTATTGTAATAAAGTGAAACCATATTTTGAAGATATCCGTAATCATTGCGATAAGCTTGAATTATTGGTAGATGATGAAAGCTGGACGCTGACTAAATACCGAGAGCTTCTGCTTACGAAATAAAAAATAATTGACTCTATTATTGAAATGCCTTTCCAGTTTTCGGAAAGGCATTTTTTTATTTCTGATTTTAGAGGGGTAACAATTGTAAGTTTAATTTGATATAGAGTTGTATTTACCACTTTATTAACCTCAAAACATTTTACTATGAAAACAATTGTACGTCTCATTACAGCAGTACTCGTTTTAATGTCAGGATCTGTTTCTGCACAGAAATATCAGGATACATTAATAACGGTCAGAAATGTCAGATTGCATTATGAATATGATGTAAGCTGGTCCAAAGAAGTTAAAACCAGAAATATTGATGAATTTATTAAAAATCAATCGGAACCTTCGATTAAATCTTCTGCACAGATTCAGTCTATTCTGCAAAATATAAAATTGTCTAAAAATCCATGTGCAAATTCTGGATTTGAAAGTGGTTACAGCGGATGGACCGGATTGAGCCTTAAACACGGAGTTACTACACTTCCTATTGAAAACGGCTTGACACTAAATCCGGGTGTTTCAGTATTGCCTTTTACGGGTACAGCATCTGGACAAAATTTTACTTCAATAGAAACAACAGGAACAGATGCCCTTTTATTAGCATCGACTCCTTCATTTTCAATGTCTAAAACAGCACCGGGTTCTACTGGTACACAATCAATTCGTTTAGGAAATGATCAGCCGGGTTATGGTGCAGAAGGGATTGCGAAGCGTTTTGTAGTAACTGCAGCAAATGCAAAATACTATTTTCAATATGCCATGGTAATGGATAAAAGTCACTCAAACCCAAACGGTAGCGCAAATGGTTCTGAAGTCTTTTTTATTGCCGAAGCGGTAGATATGGCCGGGGTAACGGTTGATAAAATGGTAGATATTGCTGCTCCTTCAAATCCTTTTATAAGTGCTACTAATACGCCTGGTGAGGGAATCAAGTACTACAGAGACTGGCGTTGCGCTTATCTGGATTTGTCAAGTCATATAGGCAGGGAAGTGGTAATTATGTTTATAAACTCAGATTGTTCTGCGGGGGGTCATAACGGCTATACCTATATTGATGAGACCTGTACAACATGTAAAAATACTTCTGAAGGGGTTATTGATTTAGATTTAAAAGGACATGATTGTATAAATCCGAAACAGACTTTTAATGGAACATTTGCTGTTCCTGAACAAGCAACAAATGTTCAGATTAGTTTTGAGATTTATCAAAACGGAACATTGCTGAATAGTATTTCTGCAACTACAGTTTCAGGTTCAAATTATTCAGTTGATGTAGCGGCAACGGATTTCCCAAACCAGACACCCGGTACTTGTTATGATGTAGTAGCAAAACTGACCTTTAATTTAGTTGACTTGAATGGAAATGTACAAACAGTTGTCCAATATTCTGCAAATCCTGTTTTAGGGGTACAATACGGACAAACAGCAGGTTTTGATAATGACATCTGTTTTTGTATCAATAATTTAGGTGCTTATTGCTGTGATTCAGAAAATCTGGTTGTAAACGGTAACTTTGAAGCTGGAAATTCAGGTTTCACAAGTGCTTATGCCTTAGATCCATCTACATATCCGGGACAATACAACGTAACGAATACTGCAGCAGCTTTTGGAGCAACAGTAACTGATCATTCATTTTGTGCTGATCCCGTAGTGTATGCATCCAATAGCAAATATCTGACAGTGAACGGAAAAACACAGCAAACTGGTTCTTCTGTAATTTGGGAACAAACAATAACCGGATTGAGAAGAGGAGAAAAATACCGTTTTTGTGCCAATTTCAAAAACATGAAACAATGTACCTTCGATATTCTTCCGAAAGTCAGATTAGAAGCAGGCAGTACAACTTCAGCTGTATTTGCAGTAAATGTGGCAACAGCTAATGCCTGCGACTGGCAAAATGCAGATCTGGTTTTTACAGCAACAGGAACCGGCGAAACCGTTCGAATTTATCTTGATGAAACGGGTAATGGTGATGGTAATGACTTAGCGATCGATGATATTTATGTAGGTGCTTTGGGTGATCCGGGGCTTGCGATTACGGTACAGCACAATGGAATCAATAATGCAATAATTGCATCGGTTAATAGTATTGCAACGTCAGATGACAGTATTAAAGGCGATTGCAGAAAATACCACTGGTATGTAGCCGAGGTTACTTCATATCCTTCTATCGTAATTAACTGGAGTACTTTTGCCCACGGAAACAACGCCGGAAGTAATTTGCCTCCTTTTGCAGGCACATCATCGCCAACTACATGGGATCTTACCACTACTTTCCCTGGTTATACTTTTGCAAACAATAAGTTGTATATAATTGGAATGTACACACCGGAATGTGATTGTTATGACAGTGGTTTTACCTATCAGTTAACCTTTAATACCACTTCTAAATCATCAACTGCTGCCGCCGGTATTACAGAAGAACAGAAAGCAGCAATTATTGATGCTATTCTAAATGGCTTAAAACCAGGCAAAACAGATGATTCATCAACTACTAATGAGCCGGACACAAAAATCAAAGAGAATGTTCAGCTTTATCCTAACCCTGTAGCAAATGAATTAACTGTTTCTGCTTTGAATGAAACAATTTCTGAAGTCGTTATTTCAGATTCAACTGGGAAAGTGATTAAAAAACAATATTTTACATCTCAAAATAGTATTGAAAAAATCAATGTTTCTAATTTACCGCAGGGACTTTATTTTGTCAAAGTAATCAGTGATAAAAATACGTATGTATCGAAACTGATTAAAGATTAAAAAAAAATAAAGTTAAATGTCAAAACGGGCTATCTAAATATTTTAGGTAGCCCGTTTTTTAAGTCATAAAATCATTATTTATAGTGATTCTTTTGGTTTGGGTAAAAATTAAATTTGCTTAAAACGATTATTATCATCCATTAGAATTGCTAAAAAAAATTAACATATCAGTCAGGGCACTAAATTTAAAGAAAGATTTTAAAGATATTCATCATACAGAAATTGTGGGAGTGAGTGGTTCCGTTGTTGATTATGCGGTGTTTTTAAATATTTGGGAAAGTGAAGAATACAAATCATTGATTTTAATAAATTAGAAATCATTAATCGATATAAGTTTTCAAAAGATAAAATAGAACTTGTTGAATTCAAATAGTTCAAAAATGAAAAAAAACTACAGTTTTTATCAAAAAACAGAAGAAGTTTATTTTAGTACAGAATTCGCTTTTCCGATAGCGGTGATCGTCATGGCTTCTATTATTACCTATGGATTGCTTTACTTTTTTGGTATAGCTTTAGCTGTGATTTTTAATGTAATTATTTCTTTTATCGGAAGTTTCTATTTCTATTATTTTGGTAAATCATCCACAGCTATTACTTTGGATTTTTTAATTCGGGTTGCATTAGTTTCTGTTTTCTTTTTATTTATGGATTATGGAGTTTTTGCGCTCGTTAAATATCAAAAAACAGACGTTTTCAATAAAATGTATTTTTATCTATGGTTAGCAATTATTTTAGGAGTTCCTCTTTTATATTATATTTTTCAATACAGCCGATACTATTATAAAGAAACAAAGGATGCAGGAACATATATAAAAGTTTACCTTACAGTGCATCATGACAGGGAATTGCTTATTGTTATTGATACGATACAGTTTGTCAATACTCTAAAACTGACTATGTCGGATATCAAATTAGAAAAGCCTGATTGTTTCTATTCGGATGCGGAATTAAAAATGATGGATGATAATAGTGTTCGGAATTATCTGGGAAAAGATGCTTTTAGAGGTTTAATTCATTTACCTTTCGATGCAGATGTACTTTTTATCTCTTGGTATTCTATTATTGAAGATAAATATTATGATATTGAAGTACCTTTTCCTTTTGAAAAAATGGTTATCGAACAGGAAAAATATCCAACAAATGTTTCAGAAGTTTTGAGAGGCAAAAAATCAAAACCGTTAAATCTGCACATTCATGCCAATGGCGGAATTAGGATTTTCAATGTTGATGAGGTTTTAATCGATCTTCCGGAAAGTATTCCGACAGTTATTTCTGAGGAAGAACGAAATAAAAAAATAGAAATCTATAGGGATTTACAAGATTATTATCGCACGCCAAAAGCTTTTGAAGAATTGATAGAAAAAATTAAATCATCTAACGGAATTGAAGAACGTTTTCTAATACAAAACAAAAAGTTTAACTGGAGTATGCATATTTCAGGTCTGAAAGGCAATAATTATTTAGATGTTTTTGATGTTTCTTTCAGTAAATACAAAACTGAAATTGCCGAATTGGATATGCCTGAATTTCGATTTTTGCCAAAAGAAATCGGAATTGTTTACAGAGGAAATTATTTGTATGACTGGCTTAATCTATACATCAATACACAGGAAATTTATCACTGTATACAAGAAATCGAGAGCGGAAATGAATGCACTCCTCTTTCTTTTGAACTTGTTTTTGAAGATTTGACAGAAACAGGTTTAAAATTCACAATCAGGTCAGGCGACAAATTTGTGATGTTTAATAATTGGAAAATTAATATCATAAAGGACCGTAAGCAAGAAATGACAGACCATCTTCTGCATATCGATGAAGATCAGCAAAAACGTGCTTTATATAAGGAAGCATGGGATTTGGTTGCCAGCAAACAATACGATCAGGCTCAGGAAAAATGCGATACGATTAAAGCAATCGACCCGGGATATGGTTTTGCTTATTTTTTGGAGGTAAGATTATTATGGTACAAAGAAGGATTTGAAGCCTGTTACGCCAAACAGGATTACTTTATTACTAAAACAAAACATGAACCTGCTGCATTGGCACACATGTACAACAATTACGGGTGTTTGTATGATCAGGAATTAAAATATCAGGAATCATTATCATATTTTGAAAAAGCGATTCTTACCAATCCAAAAGATGGAATGTATGTATGTAATCTTGCCGAGATATACTGCAAACTAAATCAGACTGGAAAAGCACTTGAAGCTGCTGAAAAGTCTAAAAAATTAGGGCACAAATCGCCAACCTTATACGCAATTTTAGAAAGTAAAGGATCACGTTATTTGTAGAAAATCATTATAAATAGTGATGTTTAGGAAAGTCAATAATAATAGATTTGACTGCCTACGAATGTCTTCTATGAAAGGATACAAATTATATAAAAAAGTAAAACCGGTCTATTGTGATTTTGAGGAATTACTGGCAAATATTATTTTGCCATTGGCGATAGCATCTTATGTTTCTTATCCCATCTTATATTTTTTGGGTGCTAAAAGCACAATTTTATTCAATGTATTTCTTGCTGTAAGCGCTAATTATTTTCATAAAGATTTAAAAAAATATTTTCCTTCTTTTAAGGATAATGCATCCGTTTTTAGGTTCGTCACTACTTGCATTTATCCTTCCTTAATCATATTCATTGTTTTAGCAATTGCTGATTTTGGATTTTATTTATTGGTTTTGTACCAAAAAAATAACGAATTCAATCTTTTTTATTTTTATTTCTGGTTAATTATTTTGTTTGGTATGCCGCTGTTTTATTATATCTTAAAAGTTGGGCAATATTATTTTACAAAGAAGTATCAGGATCTTGAATTTGTAAACATTGTACTGGCAGTTAATCATGATACGGATCATTTTTTAGCGATACATAATATTCAGTTTGTAAATTCAGTCAACAAAAAATCTTCTGATATAAAAATTACAAACAACATAGGGTTATATTCTCAAAAAGAATTTATGACAATGAAAACAAAATCAAGGCATTATTATCTAAGTAAAGAAGGATTTAGGGAGATGGTTCAGATTCCTGTTAATGCAAATTTGGTTTTATTATCATGGTTTTGTTATGTCGGGAAAAAATATTACGAAGTAGAAATTCCTTTTCCTTTTGAGAAATTTATAGAGGAGCAGGAAAAATGTTCGATAAATAAATTTAAAGAACTTAGAGGCAGGGAGACAAAACCCTTGTATCTGCATCTTTATTTAAACGGAGGTGTCAAATTTTTTTATAATGATGTGATACTAATTGATTGTCCTGAAAATAAGGAGCAACAGATTAGTGAAGAACACAAAAAAATGAAATTTGGATGAATCATAATTATTGGTAATAAGATAAATAGTAAAGGCTTTTTAAAATGAAATCAACACCTAAACAATTTGACCTTGCAAATGGAAATTATATCTTGGACATTCACGGACCTGTAAAAAAAGTAAAAGAGTTATGGAAAAGGAATTTCGAAGCCAAATCTGCTCCATTTGTTTATGAAGGTATTTTATACACCTGCGAAGATCAGACTCTATATGCTATCGATTCGAAAACAGGTAATTCTATTTGGGAGATTACAATTCCGGGACGTGCCACAATTCCGGTTTTTTATAATGATCTTCTGATTTTTGGAGGAAATTATATCGATAGTCATGTCTATGCTTTAGATAAAGGGTCAGGTAAAGAAATCTGGAAATACAGAACAGGGTCATCAACAGCACCTGTTAAAATAGCCCCTATCATTGCTGATGATTTACTTTATGTGTCAGCAGGTAAAACCATACATTGTCTTTCGATTCTTAGCGGGAAAAAAAAATGGACATTTAGTTTGAAAAAAAAATCCGGAAATACCAACATGGTTATCGCTTCCGGAAAAATATATGCTGTAACACAAGAAGTTGTAGGCAAAGAAGAATTACAATGTATAGATAACGAGCAAAAAGAATTAGTATGGAAAATAAAAACACCTGGTCTTTGGTCAAATCTTATTTATGCTGAAGGGTATTTATTTTATCTGAATACCGATGCCGAATTATGTGAAGTAAATTTAGTTACCGGAGAGGTAGTGAAATCAAAAATAGCAAATCTTACCAATCGCATAACCAATGGAAGTCTGAATTACAACAATGGAATTTTGATTATAACAGTTGCAAGTTATATCCTTGGCCTTAATTTAACCACAAACCCATGGTCTTGGCAGTGGAATTTTATGGCGAAAGCAGACATCGGCAGACCAGTTATTGCAGAGGGAAAAATCTATTTTGCTACAATGGGAGACGGAATTTATGCACTAGATGCAAATTCAGGTCAGAAATTATTTCATAAAGAGTCTGATGTAAGATCAGGCTTAGCTTGCGGAATTTATGACTCCATAATTTTTGTAGCCGGTTCAATGAGTGAAAAAGAGTTAACAGCATATACTCAATTATAATCTAAAAACAACTCTTTAATGTTAAATACGTATATTTTAACTGCCATTTTACTATTAGTAATTTTAATTCTTGTCAGAAACCGAAATTTATCGAAATTCAAATATTTGTTTCGGAATACGATTCTAAGCAACTCCAAAAAATATGAATTGACAACTGTTCTTCGGGGACGCGTGTATTATCCTCGTTATTTTTACATTCCTTCCTTAAAACAATATTTGGTGTATTCGGATGTTGATGAAACAGGCGATTTTAGAGAAGATCAAAATAAAAATAAACCCAACGGAAAAACATATTCACTACTCGATGAAAACGGAAACAGTCTTGTTGTTTTAGAAACACCTTTGTCGTTTTCTAACAGAAGCGGCTGCTTTTATGGACCGGTGTCTTATATTCCTTTATTAGAAACAGGCAAAACAAAAGCGCTTCCTTACGATCAAATACATAACACAACTCTGGATCTGGGACGCAGGGATTTTGAAAAGCTTTTTATATAATTGTACACATCATCTGAGTACATAGAGTTTATTAATCTTCGGGTGCTTGGCGACCAGATTCATGAAGCAGGTGTAGTTTTCAGACGTCAGGGTAAAATTGAGATTTTGCTTTCAGGAGTAAGAGACAGTCGAATGATTTGTCGGTTTCAGGAAGATAGGATCACCAATAATTTTGAAGATTATTATCTGCCTGATATTTCAAATAAAGAAACTTTTCCGCAATCAGAGCCAGAAATCGAAATGATCAGACTGCAAACCACTAATATTAATCCATTTGTACACTGGAGAATAGGTTTCAATCGTGAGTTTAATATAGAGAACTATAAAAATAAATATTCGGAAGGATTGCAGGGCGCTGGAAGGTATGGCTGTATACCAATTTATATACTTGGTGAATCCGTGGGTACTGCTTATGTTGGCTTTAAGACAAAAGGAGAAACTTTCAGGATTAAAGTTTTAGAAGTAGCAAAAATTAGTTTTGTACCGGCTTATAATTTAGGCCTTCGTACTTTTCAGGTACCCAAACAGCATCAGACTAAAAGGTCACTGGTATTTATGGAATCGGTACAAAATGGTGGTAGCAACCGTATGGGCGGCGGAGTTTTTGTGGTTCGTCCAACGATAAATAGGAATCCATCAGCTGATCTCCCTCAGGATATGAAAGAGAAAGAATTTAATAAGCTGCCCCTCAAATTACAATGGGAAATATTAAATCCGGTTAGTGGCAGCTATCAAAAAAATAAGAAAAATTAGCTAGCTTATCAAAATTTAAAAGAATTTCTGAACTGAAAAAAAAGATTGAAAACGTTTTCCGTCAACTTTCTGTTTCATCATGCTTCTCAA
This sequence comes from Flavobacterium adiutor, assembly GCF_048282555.1. NCBI lineage: Bacteria > Pseudomonadati > Bacteroidota > Flavobacteriia > Flavobacteriales > Flavobacteriaceae > Flavobacterium > Flavobacterium adiutor. The sequence goes on along the minus strand of NZ_CP182487.1, from coordinate 2,928,225 downwards.
TTAAACTGGGTAAAACTAAATAAATTGTCAATTGAAACGTTAACTGTATGTGGGGAAAACATAAGGAAGAAATTAGAGGCAGACCATAATTGAGACTTAATAAATATGAACAATACATTATACGCCAAAATACAGGAAGAATTTAATCACATTGCAGATACGTTTATAGAAAAAGAGATTGATGTATTAGCAGATGAAAATCTAATTACAATTCGGTCAAAATATAACCTTTACGATATCCAGCCTTATTTTGCAGAACTGACTAATAACGTATTAGCAAAAGATGCAAAACTGACAATCGAATCTGAAGAAGATTTTGATCCGGAAACGGATGATCTGTACGAATACAAAATCAGTTTCGAAAGCAGAAAGACTTATCTTAAAAGAGAGCACTACGGCGGCGGTGTATTTTATAGTACGCTTTATGAATACACAGAGGAATATCACAAAAGTTTTTCGGTATACCAAAATAAAGAGACTGTAAAAGCGATCAACCTTAGTTATCTCTATTTAAAAAACGGGCTGCCTAATCAGTTTATAGAATGTACAGAATATGGTATTTCACTTAAATCCTATACTTGCGAAAACGGAATCATTAAAAATTATAAACTGGAATGGCCTCAACATAATCATCATTGTATAGGAGAATTGATTTTTGATACTAAAAGAAATTTGGAAATGATTACAGAAACAGCTTCAGATGGAAGGGTTCGTATTTTGTTTGATGCCAAAGTTTCGACTAAAAACATTGAAGAAGTTTTGGCACAATTAGAAACGTTTTTGGTAGAAAACATAGCAGATCAGATTCTTGAAAAAGTAAAAATAGAAGAACCTGTTTATTGTATATTGTTTGAATATACCATGCAGGGGCCTTTTCCGCCAACAATTGCTTTTGGCATAACCTCAGAAGTAGAGGGCAATTTTGAAGATAAAGAATTATATGAACTTTACTATGCGCCTGATATGATATATTTTTCTGAGAATGAAGAACCGAATTTAGTTGATATTAATTTTTATCCCGTTAATATTCAACCATTTTATTTGATTACCACTTCGTATGGAGAAAATATCCCATGGCAGGATGAAGAAGCATGCAGGATATGGGAAAAGCAGGTATTTGATACTTATTTAAGGGTTTGCAAGCGGTTAATGCATTTTGATTTTTCGAAATCCTTTACAAAAACAGAAAACTTTTTGGTAATGGCACGTGATTTTGAACAATGTAATGAAGATGATTTCTATCAAAATATGCTGCTTTACAGAACCAAAAAATAAATCAGCGATACTAAATTTTAATTTTCTCTCCAGATGTACATTCTTTTGCACAACTCACATTTTATAAAACTTCCTTTCCAGAAATGATTTTTGAAAAAAGTGAATGGATTCATGTTTAAAAGTATGATCCTTTCTATTTGGGGCTTGTTTTAGGCACTCAGGATTATAACGTGTTCATGAATCATATAATAAAGGATCTGTGTAACGGAATGAACACTAAAAAAAGGATATCTTGAAATGTAAAATCATTATTTATAGTGACTTTTTGTAAAAATCACAAGATTAGATTTGTATTATAAATTTTATAATAAATAATAAAAAATGTAAATCATGGGATTAGCCGAAAAACGTTTAGCAGAATCAATTAAAGTTGAAAAACTTCCTGAATTTGAAGCAAAATTAAAAGACAAGGCAGGGTACGATATAAAAGTAGATATTGACTGGAATACTTTTACAGCTTTTAATCAATATCCACTTGAAAGATTAGATATTGTTTTTGATGATTTGGAATCATTTGTAAAAAAAATATGTGCTGATGATATGGGTAAAGAAGCTTTAAAAGAAAAACTTACCACTATTCATTTGACCAACACGGAAAATAATGATGAGGTAGCAATGGAACTAAAAGACAATACTTTGTATTTGACACATCAGCTGGTTCAGGCTTCTTTTAGCTCACAAACCGATTCTCAGATTGCTGATTACGTAGAAAAGTTGCTGTAAATGATTATTGAGTCTTATAAAAAGAATCTTTTCATTGAATTTTCAGGTTGGTTTATCAAACTTGCTGATTTTGCTGATAAGGCTGAAGACGTTTACAGTTTGCCTAAACTTGAGCTGGTATTGCATACAGGGAATGTTATTCGGGGATGTATTATTGGATATGACAGAACCAGGCAGGAAAAACTATTGATGGTAATAGGAATTCCTGATTCAAATCAAAAATCTGAAGTTACATTGGTTCCGGGATCTCAGGTGGCAGCGATAACATTTATGGATGCCAATGAAACGTTAAGAATACTTGAACCTAATGCTACAATTAGTGAGTTAGAATTAAAACGTACAGCCAAAAAAGTTGAAGAAGATTTAGAAAAATGTACTGCGTCTAAAATCAATCTTATTTTAGAGACAGATGGTTATCCTGAAGAAAACAGAATGCTTGTTTTGGAAACGATTAAATTCCTTCCATCAATTTTTGAATCGCTGACAAATGACGAATTAGGAAAAAAAGCAGTAGCAGAAAATATAGAAAAGATCAAAATTTCCATAGCTGAAGCGGATTCTACAATTTTAGAAAACAAAGAACTGCAAATCACTGTAAGTGTGGGCTACAAATTTCCACATAAAGAAAAAGAAAGAATCAAAAAAGAAATTGAAAGTGTTTTGTAATTAATTTTCTTTAATTGAATGTAAAAGGGGCATTTTGAAATTATTTTCAGAGTGTCCCTTTTTGTTTGAAAATCATTATGACTTTTACTATAAATCATTATTTATAGTGATGTGTAAACTTTCTGTCAGATATATTTTTGCTTTTTTAAAGAAGTTTAAACAAGTAATGTACAATGAGGAACTTTATACCAGCATTCAACAGAATAACTAAAATTTTTATTGTTTTTTATGTGTTTTTCGGAATATCCATTGCTTTTAGTCAGAATAAGAAAACGGCTGAACCTAATAAAAATTTGGAACAATCATTTTCTGAAGGAACAATATACATAGGTTCAGACAAATCTGCTGTAGTTAATGTAGATAAGACAGTAATAACTTCTAAGGCAAAGTCTTTAAAAACATCAAAGAAAACTGCAGACACAGAGGCTCCCGTTATTATATGTCCGCCAAACCAGCAACTGGCCTGCGGACATCTGGTTCCCAGTTACTTTCCTTTATTAACAGTTACTGATAATATGGATACTTCTATTGAACTAACGCAGTTTCCTGGTCAGGGGTCGGATTTTTATGACGGAATGACAATTAAGTTTACAGCAACAGACGATGCAGGAAACAAAAGTGAATGTAGTATTATTGTTACGGCTTCTTCTCCTGATGTTACTCCGCCAACCTTTACCTGCCCTACAGGGTTGACTTTAAATTGCGGTGATGTACTTCCAAATTATGCTGTAGATCCAATGATGAATTTGGATGATGATTGTAGCATTCAATTGAACTATATTATGACCCCAGGACCAGGTTCAGATTTTTATAATGGGATTCCTGTTCAAATTGAATATTTTGATAAATCAGGAAATAGATCCGTTTGTAATTTTACAGTAACAATGGCAACTCCAGATGTCACACCACCCGTAATTACATTTTGTCCCGGTACTCAAAATTTACCTTGTGGTGCTGTTTTACCAGATTATAGAGGATTAATAACGGCAAAGGATAATTGTCTTGGAAATATGACAGTGTCACAAAGCCCCGGAGTAGGAAGTACTTTTGTTCCAGGAATGACGGTTACTATGACTGTAAAAGACGCTGCAAATAATGCGACTACGTGCAGTTTTGTTGTGAATGCTTCGGCAGATGTTACTAAACCTACAATAATTTGTCCGTCAAATCAAAGTCTTTCCTGTGGTTCTGTTTTGCCAGATTATAGAAGTTTAGTTACCGCAACTGATAATTGTACTGCTTCGCCAACAATCACTCAAACTCCTGCCGCTGGAAGTGTTTTTACAAACGGAATGACAATTACAATGCGTGCCACGGATGCTTCGGGAAATTTCGCTACTTGCAGTTTTGTTGTGAATGCTTCGGCAGATGTTACTAAACCTACAATAATTTGTCCGTCAAATCAAAGTCTTTCCTGTGGTTCTGTTTTGCCAGATTATAGAAGTTTAGTTACCGCAACTGATAATTGTACTGCTTCGCCAACAATCACTCAAACTCCTGCCGCTGGAAGTGTTTTTACAAACGGAATGACAATTACAATGCGTGCCACGGATGCTTCGGGAAATTTCGCTACTTGCAGTTTTGTTGTGAATGCTTCGGCAGATGTGACCAAACCTACAATAACTTGTCCGTCTAATCAAAGTCTCTCCTGTGGTTCTGTTTTGCCAGATTATAGAAGTTTAGTTACCGCAACTGATAATTGTACTGCTTCGCCAACAATCACTCAAACTCCTGCCGCTGGAAGTGCTTTTACAAGCGGAATGACTGTAACGATGCGTGCCACGGATGCTTCGGGAAATTTCGCTACTTGTAGTTTTGTTGTGAATGCTTCGGCAGATGTTACTAAACCTACAATAACTTGTCCGTCAAATCAAAGTCTTTCCTGTGGTTCTGTTTTACCAGATTATAGAAGTTTAGTTACCGCAAATGATGATTGTACTGCTTCACCAACAATCACCCAAAGCCCAGTTGCTGGAAGTGCTTTTACAAGCGGTATGACAGTAACGATGAGAGCTACCGATGCTTCAGGAAATTTTGTGGATTGCAGTTTTATTGTGAATGCTTCGGCAGATGTGACCAAACCTACAATAACTTGTCCGCCTAACCAAAGTCTCTCCTGTGGTTCTGTTTTGCCGGATTATAGAAGTTTAGTTACCGCAACTGATAATTGTACTGCTTCGCCAACAATCACTCAAACTCCTGCCGCTGGAACTGCTTTTACAAGCGGAATGACAGTAACAATGACAGCTACCGATGCTTCGGGGAATTTTGTGGATTGCAGTTTTGTTGTGAATGCTTCTGCGGATGTGACCAAACCTACAATAACTTGTCCGCCTAACCAAAGTTTAGCTTTAGGAAGTGCGTTACCTGATTATAAGAACTTAATTACTGCAAATGACAATTGTGATGCTTCGCCCACAATTACACAAAGTCCAGCGCCAGGAAGTATTTTCAATACTAATGGTACGGCTATAACGATGACGGCTACTGATGACTCTGGTAATTTTGCTAGTTGTAGTTTTATTGTTAATAATACATCAGGTGATTTGCCTCCTGTAATAGGATGTCCATCAGGGGAAGAATTGTTTGCTAATTCCACTTTGCCTAATTATGTTTTTTCATTAACTAGTATTAGTGACGATATTACCGATACTGTTGACTTGGTATTTACACAAACACCTCCGCAAGGAACGCTTTTCACATCAGATACAAATGTTACAATTACTGCTAAAGATGAATCAGGCAATGTCAGTTCTTGCAGTTTTTTGGTTAAACTAAAAACCACAAATGTGGTTTTGGATTGTAAATCAAATAGTTCGTATTACCAAAATCTTGATGGGAAATATGGATTTACTATTTATGGAGAAAAAGCTGATGGTAATACAGGTTTTAGTGTCTCTACAGCTGGTGATATAAATGGTGATGGAATTTCAGACTTTCTTATAGGAGCTCCCGGAAATTATGACAGTTCTTATGGAAAAAATAATGTGTTAAAATTTATTGAAGGTTCTGCTTATTTAGTGTTTGGAAATGCTTCTGGTTTTCCACCTAATATCGACTTAGCGTTATTGAATGGAACCAATGGATTTAAAATTCGTAACGATACTCCTTTTACTAACGATCCAAATACAGGCTATGATGTGAGCAGTGCTGGAGACATTAATGGTGACGGAATAACAGATTTTATGGTCAGTGAACCATACAGAGTAACTTCTTCCGGATCTAAGAATGGAAATACGTATGTAGTTTTTGGTCGAACTTCGGGCTATCCAGCAGAATTAGTATTGTCAAGTCTTAATGGAACCAATGGTTTTTCTTTGATAGGCGCAATACATTACGAAGGTGCTGGAAGCAGTATTGCATCAGTAGAAGATGTAAATGGCGATGGGACAGATGATATTGCTATTCTTGCAGAAGGTTCTTCGGCAGGGAATGGTAAATGTTATGTATTGTATGGAAAAACATCAGGTTTTCCGGCTCAAATAAAAACAGACCAAATTAATGGCACTAATGGCTTTGTTATTGAAGGAGATGCTACCGTTGGAAGAGTAGGTAGTAGAGTTGTTGGCTTAGGCGATATTAATGGTGATGGATTTCCAGATATTGGATTAGGTAGTTATAATGGCTCAGATCAACACCGTAAGTATGTAGTTTACGGACGCTCAACCAATTTTCCTGCGACTATAAGTACAGCTTCGTTGAATGGTTCCAATGGTTTTATTTTAGAGAATACTGCTTCTCCTTTGGATGGCTATTTTAGTGTTTCTAGATTAGGGGATATAAATGGAGATGGTTATAATGATCTTGTAGTGCATGAAAGTTATGTATTATTTGGCAGTGCAGCCATTCCAGCTGTAATGGATTTGAAAAATTTAAATGGAATTAATGGTTTTAAATTACTAGTTGCAGGTAATACAACTTCAATAGGAGATTTTAATAAGGATGGTATTGGTGATTTTGGATTTATTAGTAGTCAAACGTTTTATGCTATTTATGGCAAATCGGATTGGACGACAACCACAATAGATTATACTTTTTTAAACAATCTTAAACCTTCTCAGGGGATTAAAATAGGTTTAAAATATTATCAGAATTATGATTTGGCATTTGCAGGAGATGTAAACAAAGATGGTATTGATGATGTAATAATTGGTAATAGCAATAATACTTATGATATTGACGTTAATCATGATCCAGGATATGCCTATGTTATTTACGGGAAAAAAATTACAGATACCGAAAAACCAGTTATAACCAATTGTCCTTCGGATAAAGTTTTAACCAAATTCGATCCAATTCCGGATTATAAGTCAACCATTACTGTAACAGACAATTGTGATACCAGCCCAATAGTTACACAATCACCAGTAGCAGGAACTGTTTTTAATGGAGTCTCTCAGGAAGTTATTTTAACAGTTACGGATGCTTCAGGAAATAAAGCAACTTGCAGTTTTAACATCGATTCTGCTGGAGCGGATTTGCCTCCAGCTATAGTATGTCCTGCCACTCAGGAACTATATGCGAATTCGATGTTGCCTAATTATGTTCATTTTTTACAGGCTGTAAGCGATGATATTACAAAACAGTGGGAATTGATTTTTACACAAACTCCAGCAGCGGGAACATTATTTACTGCTGATACCAATGTTACCATTACTGTTGAAGACAAATCAGGTAATATAAGTTCTTGTACTTTCTTGGTTAAATTAAAAACCGGTGGATTTGATATTGATTGCAAAACGACAACTATCAATACAAATGAATTGAATGGCACTAATGGCTTTACTCTTTATGGAGAAACCGTAGCCACAAGGGCAGGATTCAGTACAACTCCTGTTGGAGATATAAATGGAGACGGAATGTCGGATTTTGCAATTGGCGCTCCAGGAGACTCAAGATCAGAAGGTTGTTATGTTGTTTTTGGAACAAAAACTGGTTTTCCAGCAAGTATAAATCTCGCTAATTTAGATGGACAAAATGGTTTTCAGATTACTAATGATTATACAGCTGGGCCTAGCAGAACTGGTTTTGATGTGAGTGATGCTGGAGATATAAATGGAGATGGAGTAAGTGATCTTATAGTGAGTGCCTCAGAAAGAGAGACTGGAAGTATTAGTGGAGCAGGCAGAGTGTTTGTGATTTATGGCAAAACAACAGGCTTTTCAGCTTCTATTCCAGTTTCGTCTATAGATGGCACAAATGGATTTTCAATTTTAGGGCAAACGAGTTATGAAATCTTAGGATTTGGCGTTGCCGGTATTGGTGATTTCAATAATGATTCTCATAGTGATATCGCAATTGCTACTTTAAATAAAGGATCAGGGAATATCCGAAAAACCTATATTCTATTTGGAAAAAGCTCTAATTTCCCTACTACTGTAAATATAGGAAGTTTAGATTCTTCCAATTCTTGTATCATTGAAGGCGATGTTAGAGCAAATTTAGCAGGAGTGGGCGATGTAAATGGTGATGGTATTTCTGATGTTGCTGTTTCGGGTGAGGATAAGTTTAGATATGTGATATATGGATCGGCTAGTCTTCCTGCAACAATAAACACCAATTCATTAAATGGATCCAATGGCTTCAAAATTGAAAACTCAGTTAGTCCTCTAGAAACATCGTACTATTTTGAAATAAGAAGTGCGGGAGATCTCAATGGAGATTCACTCAATGATATTGGTATGAATAATTATGTATTGTTCGGAAAAAGTACTACACCTGCCGTAGTAGATTTGAAAGATTTGGATGGTACAAACGGATTTAAAATGAATGGAAGTACATTTGAATATCTCCATACGTATAGTTCATTTGGCGATTTTAATCAGGACGGTTTTGACGACTATCTTTTACCATATAATAATGCAACAATATATCTTATTTACGGAAAAGCAAACTGGAATCCTTTGTTGGATATCTTCTCGCTCAATGCTTCTCAAGGGCTAAAAATAAGCACTCGTTATTCGCCAAAATACAGTATAAGTTTTATTGGTGATGTAAATGGAGACACTGTAGATGATATTATTATTGGAAGTACAAAAACGGTATATAATAGTAATCCTAATGAAGATCCAGGAATGTCTTATGTTGTTTTTGGTAAAAAAACTGTCGATACCGAAAAACCAACCATAACCAATTGTCCTGCTAATCAGGTTCTGGCAGTTAACGATCCTATACCAGATTATACTAAAATTGTAACAGTAACAGACAATTGTGATAATAAGCCAATCATTACTCAATCACCAGTTGCAGGAACTATTTTTGATGGAGTAAGTCAAGAAGTTACCCTTACAGCTACAGATGCTAGCGGAAATATTGCAACTTGTAAGTTTAACATTTCAACCGTTGCTGATACTGAGAAACCAGTCATCACTTGCGTTGGCAACCAAACTTTAGCTTGCGGAACAGCAACAATTCCTAACTACATCAGTTTAATCACGGTTACTGATAATATTGATCCCAATCCAGTTATCACTCAAAGTCCAGTCGCTGGAAGCCCTTTTGTAAATGGAATGACCATTACAATGACTGCCACAGATGCTTCGAATAATGTTTCTACTTGTAGTTTTATTGTTAATGTTTCCGCAGATGTTACAAAACCTACTATGAGTTGTTTAGGAACTCAATTCGCATCTTGCGAATATATTTTACCTGATTTTAGAAGTTTGGTTACAGCTAGCGATAATTGTGATGCCAATCCAGTAATTACACAAAGCCCATTACCAGGGAGTGCTTATGGAAGTGCTGTGACAGTTACTTTACGTGCTACTGATGCTTCAGGCAATTTTACAACTTGTAATTTTGCTGTGATTCAAGGTGTAGATAATATCAAACCAGTTATTACTTGTGCTGGCAATCAAACTTTAGCAAGCGGAACAGCTACTATTCCAGATTACAAAAGTTTAATTACAACGACCGATAATTGTGACCCTTCGCCAAAAGTTACCCAAAATCCAGTTGCAGGAAGTCCTTTTGTGAATGGAATGACCATTACAATGACTGCCACAGATGCTTCGAATAATGTTTCTACTTGTAGTTTTATAATAAATGCTTCGGTAGTTGCAGATACTGAGAAACCAGTCATCACTTGCATTGGCAACCAAACTTTAGCTTGCGGAACGGCTACTATACCAGATTACACCAGTTTAATCACGGCTACTGATAATGTTGATACCAATCCAGCAATTACTCAAAGCCCAGTCGCTGGAAGTCCTTTTGTGGATGGAATGACCATTATAATTACTGCTAAAGATGCTTCGAATAATATATCAGACTGTAGTTTTAAAGTAAATGTGGCTCCAGATGTTGTAAAACCTGTTATCAATTGTATCGGTAGCCAAAGTTTATCATGTAGTTCAATTTTACCAGATTATACCAAAATGATAACGGCTGCCGACAATTGTGATCCTTCTCCTGTAATTACTCAAAATCCTTTGCCTGGAACTGCTTTTACGAACGGAATGACAGTTACCATTATGGCTAAAGACGTGTCTGAGAATGAATCTATCTGCAGTTTTACAATTAATTTAGCTGTTGATACCGTCAAGCCAGTAATAAACTGTATCAGCAATCAAACTCTGGCAGCCAATGCAATTCTGCCTGATTATAGAAATCAGATTACAGTTACAGATAATTGCGATTCAAATCTGACTGTCATTCAAACTCCGGCAGCCGGGGTAACAGTTAGTGATGGTATGGTAGTTCAGATGAGTGTATCTGATAATAGTGGAAATATATCTGCCTGTTCTTTCGTAATCAATACTATTGCAGATACTGATACACAAGCACCGGTAATTACTTGTTTATCAGATCAAAATTTGGGTTGTAATGTAGCTAAGGTTCCTGATTTTACCACAAAAGTTTTGGTAACAGATAATAAAGACCCAAAACCTGTAATAAAACAAAGTCCGCCTGCAGGAAGTGTTTTTACGGATGGGATGAATATAACGATCACTGCTACAGATGCTTCTTCTAATAAATCGGAATGTTCGTTTAAGGTAAATTCAGATGTTGTACTTGTAGATGCTGGAAATGATATTGAAATAAAACAGGGAGAGGTTGTACAACTAGAAGCTTTTGCCACAGAAGAGGGAACTTTTAAATGGAGTCCGGTAAAAGGAGTAAGTAATCCGTTTTCTTTTAATCCGTTTTTTTCTCCCGAAGAAACAACAACTTATACCGTATCTTTCACTAACAAGGGGGGCTGCGTGACACATGATTCTGTTGTTATTTCGGTTATACCGAAAGAAAAAGATGAAACAAAATATGGCTTTTCTCCAAATAATGACGGTATAAATGATTTCTGGCTGATAGACGGCATTACCGAATATCCAAAAAATGAAGTGTTGATTTATAACAGCTGGGGTGATCTGGTTTTTCAGACAACAGGTTATAATAATACAACAGTTGTCTTTAGCGGTCTTGCTAATAAAAAGAGAAACCTGGGAGCTGATGAACTTCCTGAAGGCACATACTTTTTTGAAATCAAACCAAATTCATCCACGCATCATTTCAAAAAACTAAAGGGTTACCTTGTTCTAAAACGTTAATTAATGAAAAATAATAGCAGTATATTTTTTACAATCATCATGATAATCATGTTTTTAAATACAGTTAAAGCTCAACAAACACCCGTTTTTTCAAGTTATAATTATAATGCAGTGTTACTAAACCCTGCGCATGCCGGTTATTATGACAAAACAGATGTTGTCATGACAACAAATGGATATTTTAATTCTGTGGAAGGAAGTCCCAGAAATATTGATATTTCTGTAAATACTTTGACCCGTTCAGAAAATATAGGACTTGCCGGAGGTATAGCTCATAATCAGATTGGAGTGACGTATACAACTAATTTTTTCGCTTCATATTCGTATAAGATTTTTTTTCACGAAGATTATAAATACGGAAAGTGGTGGACATACGACCCTAATATTATGTCATTCGGAATCACAGCCGGAGGACAAATTTATGATGAGAATTTAACGAAACTAGGAATGGAAAATGATCCGGAATTTCAGGAAAATGTCCACAGTTTTACTCCAACGCTCGGAGTGGGCTTTTTATACAATAGAGACAGGATTTATTTTGGATTATCAGCTCCAAACTTACTAAGCGGCACTTTCAATTCTCAAAACAATACCAAACTAAAAAACGTTTATTACAGCTATTTTGGTTACCGAATGTTTACAGATTTATTTGAAGATATATTGATAAATCCAAGTTTTCTAGTTAAATATGTTGATGGTGCACCTATACAGACAGATTTGAATGTATTGGTAAACTATAAAAACAAGTTTGAATTTGGAGGAGGCTATCGCTCTTCAAACACATTAAATTTTTTGGCAGGCTTTCATTTATCAACAAATTCAAGACTACTATTTACTTATAATAAATCTCTTGAAAGCGTTGTCCTTCCGGATACTTATGGAGTGGTATTTAATTACCGTTTTGGCAAAGGATTTGAATAACAGAATACTTATTATACCCCGAATCATATGAATTATTATGTGATTCGGGATATTTTTTTACAATTAATACATTAATCAACCAACCCATTTTCAACAGCATATTTTACAAGCCCTGCCGTATTTTTAGCATTTAATTTAGATAATAAGTTACGTCTGTGTGTATTAACCGTATTTAAACTGATAAAAGTTTTCTCTGCAATTTCAGCCGTATTGTATTCATGTGCAATTAACACCAATATTTCCTTTTCGCGTGAACTCAATTCGACTAAATTCGAAATTTGTTTTTCTATTTTTTGACTGTTATTGCGGTGTTGTTCTTCTACTTCTTCAGAAAAATAATTTCGGCCGGCAGCTACATTATAGATGGCTTCCAATAATTCAGACTTTTCTGCATTCTTAAGTAAATACCCATTCACACCAATTCTGATTAATCTTGAAATTATTTTGGCATTGCTATGGGTACTAACAATTATAATTTTAATAAAAGGATATTCTTTTTTTAAAATCTTGCTTAATTCAATTCCGTCCATTTCCGGCATACTGATATCAAGTATTACCATGTCTGCACTTTGAATTTTTAAAATATTCAGAACCTCAATACCATTCACTGCTTTCCCTATAATTTTTATTCCGGATTCATGTTCAATCAGGGATACAATTCCTTGTAGAAACATGGTATGGTCATCTGCAATAATAAGTTTTAATTTTTCCATTTATTAATTTGGGGTTATAGTTTTGTTTGGTTATCAAGTTGTTTTTTAACATTAATTCCTTTTTTTATTTCATTTCGAGTATTACTGAATAATATGGGAATTTCAATATTTATGATCGTACCTCTTTTAAGCTTTGAATCTATTATTAAAGTACCATTTAATTCGATTATTCGGTTTTCTAAATTCATAATGCCAATTCCAGGTTTGTAATTCTCAGGATTAAATCCAATTCCGTTATCTTCAAATAAAATATTAAGCAGATTTTCGACAAGATTAAGCTGTAAATCCATTTTTGAGGCTTTTGCATGCTTAATTGTATTGGTCAAAAGTTCCTGTATTATTTTAAAAATTTCAATTTGGAGTTCTTCATTTAAAGCATCAATTTCTTTTTTCGGATATGCAGTAAAATAGGTTTTAATAGTACTCGCTTCACCAATATTATTAAAATAGGATTCTAAAACTTCACAAAATTTGTGATGTGTAAATTTCTTCGGAATCAAGGTATGGGATAAGTTTCTAACCTGCTGATAGGTTTCATCTAACAGAGCAGTAAGATTTTTAATCTTTGGCGAATTGGAAATTACCAAATGATTCAATTGAAGTTTTATGGCAGCTAAATTTCCGCCGATGCTGTCGTGTAATTCCTGAGAAATCCGTTGCCTTTCCTTATCCTGACCGCTGATGGAGGCTTTAATTAATTTTAATTCCTGATCTTTTAGAATATTATTTATATTCTGAGTGCTTATTTCAGCTTGTTGAATATTTAATAATCGCTGTGTTTTAAGTCGTTTGTAATATTGAAGTAACAATCCAATAATAGGAATTAACACTATCAGAAAACCAAAAATAGTCAGTAGCTTGGTTTCTTTTTCCTGCTTTATTTGCAATGATTTTAATTGTTGATCTTTTTTTAGCAAAGATATTTCGCTTAGTTTTTTTTGTGACGAATTCTGAAAAAAAAGTATTGTATTTTCGGTTATTTTCTGAGAAATTTCTTCCTGAAGGTTCATATTCTCAATATCTTCCTGCTGTTTTTCGAGTTTTAGCTTTTTAGTAGTGTTGTCAAATTGTAGAAACCTTATTTCTTTTTCTCTCTGTGCTGTTCTGTATTTGATTTCCAGTTCGTTTATTTCTTTGATTTTCTGAATTTTATTTACAGAATCTTTCACTTTTGTAGATTTTGTCAGGTATTCAAAAGCACTTTTGTAATCTTCTTCTAAAACTGCAATTTTCTTAAGCTCATCATAAAAATTAACCTGATTGTCTAAATAACCAAATTCTACGGACTTTTGAAGTGCATCAGCAAAAATTAGTTTTGCCTCCTGGTAATTTTTTAAATCAATATGGACATCCCCAATATTACCACGGGCAATTAAACCAATTTGGTTCAATTCATTTTTATCAGCAATTGAAATTACTTCATGGTACATTTTTAATGCATCAGTCGGTTTTTGCTGTAATTGATAATTTGTTCCTAAACTGAGTGCGATCACTGCTTTTGCCTGTTGATTGTTGGTCTTTTCGCTAAGTTGTTTTCCAAGATTGTAATAATAATTCCCCTTATCATAATCTTTTGTATCGGAATAAATATCCCCCAGGTTAATATAGCTTCCTAAGCGTATCTCATCATCTTTTTTATATTCTAAACATTCTTTATAGGACTTCAAAGCATTAGTGTTGTCTCCTAAAGCCTTGTAAATACTGGCTAATCCATGCAGGTGGGTGTAATATAAATTGGTTTCTTTGTATTTTTGGGATGTCTCAAGACCTTTCAGATGCCATTTTTTGCTTACCTCAAATAAACCTTTCTTTTTATAATTCTGCCCCATCAGATTATATCCCAAAGAAAGAAGTCTGTTCTTTAGAGAGTCGTTGGCAGTTTTTGTATGGTATTTTAAGGCCTCATTGGTATAATAAATAGAGGAATCTAAAATTGCTCTTTTATTATAATAATAGGCCTGCAATAAAGTAAGGCTGGCTTTATTGGATGGATATTTAGCTTTTTCTAAAAGAATTTTAGCATTTTTGAGTGCTTTTTTTTCTTCTCCGCTATTATATAAATTATAAGAAGCTGTAACTGCCTTTTTTTCCTCAACTTCGGGTGATTTTTTTACAGGCGAAAAAGGTTTTTTGATATTCCCGTCAATTTGTGCACACAAATAAATTGGTAACATGACTAAAATAAATAAAAAGTGACATTTGAAACTGGTTATCATACGATGATAGTGCGTAATAGAAAAGCTTATATATTTTAAAACGTGTTTGTTAAGTTGTTTTTTTAAAGTTGTTAAATTTAATACAAATGGATTTAAAACATCCTTATTTTATGTAAAAAAAAGGTCAAATTAGTTTAAAAAAAATAGTTATCAACGTTATTTATACAAGTACTTTAATTTCATTAAAAAAATTAAAATTATACTAATTTTATGATGAATTTTATAAGATTAAAAATTGGAATGATATTAATTTTACAGCAATCAAAACATAATTATCATGAGAAAAAATTTATTCATATCTGCTTTTATACTACTTTTAGTTTGTTCTTGTGCAACAAATCCTATTACCGGGAAAAAAAGTTTAAACTTTGTTTCTAACAGTGAGTTATTTCCATCATCTTTTCAACAGTATGAAACTTTTCTCAAAGAAAATAAAGTAATTTCCGGAACCTCTGACGCAAAAAGAGTTGAAGCTGTTGGCTATAAAATCAAAGCGGCAGCTGAAAAATATTTAACTTATTTAGGTCAGTCGCAATATCTTAAAGATTACAGATGGGAGTATAAGTTAGTCGAAAATAAAGAGGTAAATGCATGGTGTTTACCAGGAGGTAAAATTGTGGTTTATTCAGGTATTTTACCAATTACGCAAAATGATTCAGGTTTGGCTACAGTTATGGGGCATGAAGTTTCTCATGCTTTAGCAAACCATGGCGCTCAAAGAATGAGTGCGGCACAATTGCAACAGTTAGGAGCGGTTGGTGTTGCAGTCGCTACAGGAAGTCAAAGTGCCGAGAATCAGGCAATGTGGCAAAAATATTACGGCATAGGTTCAGAAGTAGGAGTGATGCTTCCTTTTAGTAGAAGTAATGAAAGCGAAGCAGATAAGATTGGGTTAATTCTTATGGCAATAGCTGGTTACAATCCGGATGACTCTATAGCATTTTGGACGAGAATGTCTGCTAAATCCGGAGGTTCAGGAACACCTGAATTTTTAAGTACACACCCTTCAGATGCCACCAGAATTGCAAACCTTAAGTCTTTAATTCCTCAGGCAAGGGAAACAGCGGCAAAAGTGGGAATTTTTAGAATATAAATTCTTCTTGAAAGTTGTCTGAATTGTCAGTAAGTTTTTGAATCAGGATTTTATTTTGGATGTATTCCTCATAACTCATGTTTTCATCAAATAGTAATACAATTTTAGATTTAAGAGAGTTCTGAATAAAATTTAAAATTTCAGATTTCGGAATATCAGTATTGTTAATTGAAACGATATTGTTCGTTTTTTTAAAGCGAACTACGATTTTATGATTTTCACTCGGGATTCCTGTTTTGTAATACACTTTAGTAAAAGGTAAAAAAGCTAAATTCTTTCCAATAGAATCGGCGTAGGAATAATAATTCTGCGCCTTTTCATTTTTATGGGCAGTATCTCCACGTTTCTTTTCCTGGAGTTTGATAACTTCAGGAATTACTAATCTAAGAGGCAGCCGTTTGTCAATATTGAAAATCCAATTGGTTGAAATAATACTGTTTTTTCGATTCACTTCAGCGATTGTATCTTTGCCTTCGAGTTTAAAGAATATATAAATTGGAGAATGATCCTGAACATCTTTTACAATCGAAACGTTTGATTTTGGTAATAATACGTCTTTTTTTTCTTCACATGAAAAAAGAAGAAAAGCAAAAAGTATAATAAGGTATTTCATATTTTTATAAATTCATTTTATTAAACAAAGTCACACATTCTACAGCTTCCTTAACATCATGAACACGAAGAATTTTTGCGCCTTTTACCAGAGCAATTGTATTCAGAAATGTTGTTCCGTTTAAAGCTTCCAGGGGTGTAATGTTAAGTGTTTTATAAATCATTGATTTTCTTGAAACACCGGCTAAAACCGGTAATTCTAATAAATTAAAAAGAGCCATTTTTTGAAGTACTTCATAATTTTGATCGGTTGTTTTCGCAAAACCAAATCCAGGATCTATAATAAGGTCATTAATCCCTAAACTTCTTGCTTTAGATACTTTTTCAGAGAAATAAAACAGCATTTCTTTTACAATATCATCGTATTTTGTCAGGTTTTGCATAGTCTGCGGATTTCCACGCATGTGCATCATAATATAAGGAACGTTGTACTGCGCAATTACGTCTAACATTTTACCATCTAATTCTCCTGCCGAAATATCGTTTATAATTGCCGCACCGTTATCGATACTTGCTTTTACTACTTCTGCTCTGAAGGTGTCTATTGATAATAATGCGTCGGGAAAATGTTTTAGCAACAATTCTATAACAGGAACAATTCGTTCAATTTCTTCTTGTTCCGAAACGAATGGAGCACCTGGTTTGCTTGAATAAGCTCCAATATCAATAAAATGAGCTCCTTCAGTTAACATTTTTTCGACTTGTGAAATAATGTCGGACTCGTTTTTATATTTTCCACCGTCGAAAAAAGAATTTGGAGTTATATTCAGAATTCCCATTACTTTCGGAATCGATAAATCAATCAAACGGCCTTTACAGTTAATAAACATTTTGTTTAATTTTTATTTTTTCAGCTTTAAGCTTCAGGTTGCGGGATTAACAATTTGTTTAGAAAAAACTTGAAACAAAGAAAACCTTAAACTTGAAACTATTTAATTTAATCCTTATTTTTGAACAAATTTTAGCAAATATACACCAATAAATGAAGAATACTTCTCTAGAGTTTGATAATGTCATTACGGTTTGCCGTACCTTGTTTATCAATAAAATGAAAGATTATGGCAGTGCATGGCGTATTTTAAGACTCCCATCATTAACAGATCAGATTTTCATAAAAGCGCAAAGAATCAGAAGTTTGCAGGAAAATAAAACCCGAAAGATCGATGAAGATGAGAAAGGCGAATTTATCGGAATTATCAATTATTCAATTATGGCACTGATTCAGTTAGAATTAGGTGTTGTTGAGCAGCCTGATCTTGACGTTAAAAAAGCAACTGAATTATATGATGCTAAAGTTAAACTGACCAAAGATTTAATGGAAGCGAAGAATCATGATTATGGTGAGGCCTGGCGTGAAATGCGTATCAGTTCATTAACCGATTTGATTCTTCAGAAACTGCTTCGCGTAAAACAAATTGAAGATAATAAAGGGGCGACACTTGTTTCTGAAGGTATTGATGCTAATTATCAGGATATGATAAATTATGCAGTTTTCGCCTTAATTCTAAATCCTGTTAATAAATAAAAATCAAAAATATAAATCCAAATCAAACTTTAAATTTGTGATTTGGAGTCTAAAAATTTAACATTTTATGAAAAACATTATTACCCAATTCTCCCGAATATTTGTCGGCGTACTTTTTATCATTTCCGGATTAATTAAACTGAATGATCCAGTTGGTTTTTCTTATAAGTTAACCGAATATTTTAGTGAGCCGGTTTTTAATATGCCATTTTTAGTTCCTTTTGCATTAGGATTAGCGATCTTTTTAGTGATTTTAGAAGTGGTTTTAGGAGTAATGTTGCTGGTTGGATATAAAACAAAAACGACAATTTGGAGTCTGTTGGTTTTAATAATATTCTTTACTTTTCTTACTTTTTATTCTGCTTATTTTGATGTGGTAAAAGATTGTGGCTGTTTTGGTGACGCATTGCATCTCACACCTTGGGAATCGTTCACAAAAGATGTCGTTTTATTATTTTTTATTCTCGTTTTGTTTTTTAATCAGAAATTAATAAAACCATTATTTTCAACACCACAAACTAATTTTGCTGTTTACCTGAGTGTTGTTTTATGTGCTTTTATGGCAGTCTGGGTTTTAAATCATAATCCAATTAAAGATTTTCGTCCTTATAAGGTAGGAACCAATATCGAAAAAGGAATGGAAATTCCTGAAGGCGCCCCGAAATCTGTAGTTGAAATGATTTTTATCTATAAAGTAAATGGAGTTGATAAGGAATTTACGGAAAAAGATTTAATGAATATTCCTGAAGGAGCCACTTTTGTTGATCGAAAGGATAAGGTGATTACAGAAGGTTATGTACCGCCAATTCATGATTTTACAATGACTAAAGACGGGTCTGATTATAAAGAAGAGTTACTAAAAGAGCCAAAGTTGCTAATGTTTGTAACATATGATTTGGCATTATCAAGTCCTGATGGTATGAAACAGTTAGAAGCGCTAAATACTCAGGCAAAAGCAAAAGGATATAAGGTAATTGGAATGACGGCTTCAAATGACGAAATGATTTCAAAAACTAAAAAGCAATACGGTTTAAACATTGATTTCTATTTTTGCGATGCTACTGCTTTAAAAACAATCGAAAGAGCCAATCCAAGTATAGTGGTTGTTCAAAATGGAACCATAATACAAAAAGTGCATTATAATGACCTTAAAGATTTAAACTTATAATTCTATTAGAAGAAAAAGAGAGTTAGTGCTCATAAATGTTTCATAATTAAATTGTTATTGGAATTTCTTTTTTTGTAATTTTGTTTTGGATTACAAAATATGGATATATTTTAAGTTATATTTTTAAATTTTAATGTTTCAGAATTATAATTTTATCCATATATTTTCGTTCTGATAAGACTAGCCCCTGACAATACATGTTGAAAAAAAATATTCTGTTTTTTTTGTTGGTGAATTTTTCTCTGTCTTATGGGCAAATTGGCGGGCGATATGCCTATCAGTTTTTGAATTTGACAACTTCTCCAAGGCAGGCAGCATTAGGAGGAAAATCGATTACAATTTATGATGAGGATGTAAATCAGGTAATGTTTAATCCAGCTACACTAAACGCAGATATGGACAATCATCTGGCAATGAATTACGGAAATTATTATGGAGAGGCTTCTTATGGAACAGCTTCTTATGCCTATACTTACGATAGGCACGTACAGACCTTTTATGCCGGAATCAGTTATATAAATTACGGTACTTTTGAAGGATATGACGAGAATGGTCAGGCTACTTCAGATTTTACCGGTAGCGAGGGAGCTCTTTCGGTAGGGTATGCATACAATATTCCCTATACAGACATACATATTGGTGCAAACGCAAAATTGATAACATCCACTTTAGAAAGTTACAATTCCGTTGGTGGTGCGTTAGATTTAGGTTTTTTGTTCATTGATGAAAGAAATGATGTAAACTGGGCATTGGCAATACGAAATATAGGTACCCAGTTTACTACTTATTCCGGAATAAAAGAAAAATTACCGCTGGAAATTATTGCGGGTGTTTCGCAAGAATTGGATCATGTGCCTATCAGATGGCATTTGTCTTTGGAAAATTTACAGCAATGGAATATTTCTTTTTCTAACCCTGTACGTGGACAAGGGAATATTGATGGTTCATCTGAGCCGGAAAAAGTCTCCTTTGTAAACAATGCTTTGAGACATGTGGTTTTTGGAGTAGAATTTTTTCCTAAAAAAGCATTCAATATCCGATTAGGTTATAATTTCAGAAGAGGTGAAGAATTAAGAATTGAAGAACAGCGCAATTTTTCAGGAGTTTCATTAGGTTTTGGATTAAAAATGAATAGATTAAAATTTAATTATTCATATTCTAAATATACATTAGCAGCAAATACAAGTCTTTTTGGTTTAAATATTAATCTTCAATAATGATTTTAAATGAGAATATTTAATTTGATTTTAGTTTTAATAGTTTCAGGTGCTTTTATCAGTTCAAAACCTTACTTTAAAGATGAACCTAATAGCCTGGAAATAGAAAGAATTAATTTTAGAATTGATGAAATGAAATCAATGCTGAAAGATAATTCTAAATACAATTCTAAAATTGCTTTTTTTGTTGACATGAGAATTCCATCCGGTAAAAATCGTTTTTTCGTTTATGACCTGCAAAATAATAAAATAATAGATCAGGGACTTGTAGCTCATGGATGTGGTTCTGAAACCGGAATAAAAGGAGATTTGAAGTTTAGCAATGAACCTAATTCAAACTGCACTTCATTAGGAAGATATGTTATTGGGACTAATTATAACGGAATGTTTGGAAAAGCTTATCGATTGTCTGGACTGGATGAAACAAATAGCAATGCATACAAAAGAGCGATTGTATTACATCATTATTCAGCTGTTCCATACGAAGAACAGGATCACTATATTAGCCGGAGTCATGGTTGTCCAATGGTAAATGAACAATTTTTCAAAAGAATTGAAAAAATCATCGACTCTTCAAAATCAAACATCCTTTTAGATATTTATTATTAATAAGTAGTAAAAATTATTTTAACTAAAATTACCAACTTGAGAAATATTACTATTGCTATTGACGGCTTTTCATCAACCGGAAAAAGCACTTTAGCAAAACAATTGGCGAGTAAACTTGCTTATGTTTATGTTGATACCGGAGCAATGTACCGTGCAGTTGCCCTTTTTGCAATGAATAACAATTTTATTAAAGCCGATTTTTTTGACAAAAAAGCTTTAATTGATTCACTTCCTAAAATTCACTTAGAGTTTAAATACAACTCTGACTTAGGCTTTGCTGAAATGTACCTTAATGGAGAAAATGTAGAAAAACAAATTCGTACTATTGAAGTTTCCAGCTTTGTTAGTAAAGTTGCAGAAGTTTCTGAAGTTCGTGCAAAATTAGTCGAACAGCAACAGGAAATGGGAACAAACAAGGCTATTGTAATGGATGGGAGAGACATTGGAACAGTAGTGTTTCCAAAAGCTGAACTAAAAATTTTTATGACAGCCAGCGCTGAAACCCGTGCTCAGAGACGTTTTAATGAATTGCAGGGAAAGGGAGATAATGTTTCTTATGAAGAGGTTTTAAAAAACGTTGTCGAAAGAGATTACATAGATACACACCGGGAAGATTCTCCTTTAGTGATTGCTGACGATGCGATAGAAATTGATAATTCCTATTTAAATAAAGAAGAACAATTTGCCGCTGTTTTGGAGTTGGTAAACGAAGTTGTTAAAACTGTTTAATTTTTTGTAGATTTCATTTTTAATGGTAGTTTTACCGCTTCATTTATTTAATAGACAAATACTACTATGGATATAAAGCTAAGACTTACAATCATGAATTTTTTCCAGTTTTTTGTATGGGGAATATGGTTGATTTCATTAGGAGGGTATATGGGGCAGGTTTTTGGTCCTGTAGAAGGGAGTAGTATTGGATTATCAATTGGAAGAACATATGGATCAATGGGCTGGGCCAGTTTGTTCATGCCGGCTTTACTAGGTATTATTGCGGATAAGTATCTGAGTGCTCAAAAGGTATTGGGGATTTCTCACATTATTGCCGGAATTGCAATATATTTTGCTACCAAAGCAACTAACTCTACAGAGATGTACTGGATTATTTTTGCGACAAGTTGTTTTTATATGCCAACGATTGCATTAAATAACTCTGTGAGTTATGCGGTTTTAAATAAATTTAGCTTTGATGTCCAGAAAACCTTTACCCCAATCCGTGTATGGGGAACAGTAGGTTTTGTAATCGCTATGTGGATAACTGATTTAACGGACTGGAAATCAAATACGATTCAGTTTGTTTTTGCTTCAGTATCTATGATTATTACAGGGCTTTTTTGCTTTACGTTGCCCGATGTACCTGCTGAAAATAAAAACAGCAATCAATCACTTACAAGTAAATTTGGTTTAGACAGTTTTGTACTTTTTAAACAGAAGAAAATGGCAATATTCTTCGTTTTTGCAATGTTATTGGGTGCTGCATTACAAATAACCAATATGTTTGGTGATACATTTATAAGAGATTTTGGTTCTAATCCTGAATATCAGGGTACTTTTGGGGTTGAACATTCTGTTTTTATTATTTCGTTATCCCAAATTTCAGAGACTCTTTTTATCCTGACCATTCCGTTTTTCTTAAAACGATTTGGAATTAAGCAAGTTATGATTTTTAGTATGATTGCCTGGGTATTGCGTTTTGCTTTATTTGGGATAGGAAATCCCGGTTCCGGAGTTATTTTCCTGATATTATCGATGATAGTATACGGTATGGCATTTGACTTTTTTAATATTTCGGGTTCATTATTTGTAGAAAAACAAACAAACAGTAAAATCAGGTCAAGTGCTCAGGGATTATTTATGTTAATGACAAATGGTGTTGGAGCCATAATTGGAGGAGAAATGGCGGGTCGTACAGTGAGTTATTTTACAGTTGCCAATAAAATTCAATGGTCAAGCGTCTGGTTTTCATTTGCAGCTTATGCATTTGTAATTGCAATAGCTTTTGCAATTTTATTTAAATACAAACATGAACCAAAAGACTTGGAAAATTTACAACATTAATTAGAGAAATAAAATACAAAATAAATAATCCCACTTTTTTGTAGTGGGATTATTTGTTTATTATTAAGGAAGAATTTTTTTATTGAGCTTCTTGGAATTTTTTAAGTGAAAGCAGTGCCTGTTCTTTTATTTTATTTTGAAAAAAACCTGTCCATCCTAATAAATATCCGGTAATTCCGAAAGCTTGTTTCGACCATTTCCAGACATCAAAATTATCCGTATGTTTGATAATTAGCCCATCCTGAAAAAGAAATTCGGCAGAAACCTGATTAACTACTTTTCGATTTGTTTTACTAAATTTATAAGTGGCAACCCATCGGGCTGTTCCGGAAAATTCATCTGCTTTTATATTTGAAAATTCAATTTTAATGTCTCCTTTGCTCTTTAAAAGCAACATTTCCCACATTTTAGAAACCTGTTTTTCTTTTAAAAGACCAAAGACTGGATCGATAAAATGAACATTAGGATGGTAACATTCATTCATTGTTTTCGCATCCGCATTTGCGAACGCAGTATAAAATTTAGCAATTAAGTTCTCGTTAGGATTCATTATAACAAAATTAGGCTATAAAAGTAAGATTTTTTTTGGTTTAAAAAATTTATAAAGCACTAATTGCAGCAGCTGTATCAAAAGTTTTTTTCGATTTGTCAAAAGCTGTCGAAAAATAGTTTTTTCTGTTTAATGCTGTAAAATAGCCTGTTTGGTTTCCGAAAGTACTGGCATTGCTGGTAAGTATAAATCTAATGGCGTAAATATCAGTTTTTTTTAATTTCAAAAATTCTGCAGGAGTAAAGTAATAGTAGGAAGTAGTCTTTCCTTCTTCACTCTCCTTAGTGTTTCTATCAACACATGCAATTACATCAGCATTGACTAAATCAACATATACACCTCCTGAAATTTTGGTTTTGTCATTTCCGGTGGCAATAGTCAATTTTAGAATTCCGCCTTTATCAGTTTTCGCAATCTGTACTTCAATTTCTCCAGTAAGAATATATTTTTCACAGATAAAAGTATAATTTTCAGTCGCAGGAAATGGTTTAGAACCTTTCACACTTATGGTTTGCTGTGCACTCGTAAAAAATGAAATCAAAAGAAACGAAATAAAGGATAATTTAAAAGTCATAAGTGTTCTCTAGTTATTTTAATTAAATTTAGTATCAAATTTTTCATCCCAGTCCATTGATTTTATTGCAGAGATTAGATTTTCTTCGTTTACAAAAACACGGAGTTCTTTATTAGCAACCTTTTTCGTGTACAAGGCACGATATCTATAGATAGTTTTGCTCTTAGCCTTATAAACACCCTCAAGTTTTAAATCGACAAAGCTTCCATAGTATTGACGAAATCTTAAACAAGTTTTAGTTAAACGCTCTTGAGTTGTGTTTTCCATAACTGATTTTGTAACTTCTGTTTCATTAAAGGGTTTGAACTTTGATGTATTACACGTTTCAAGAACCCTTTTCCCTAATGAATAGGCCTTGTTTTGCTGACCAGAATTTATTTCGGCTTCTGAAACTTTTTTAATTTTTAAATCTTCAGTACTTCTGCTTATAGTTTTAGATTTGCAACTCATTAATAACAACAAACATATAATCAATCCTGCTTTCTTCATAACTATTTATATTATTTTTAATAATAAATTGGGATCCGGGCAGTTTTCCATATAAAAATTTAAATCATTTGTATTGCAGACACCAGGATAATCGCCCCAATAGTTTTCTATATCTTTAATAATTTGGAAATGTAAATGCGGAGCGTAATCTCCATTTACTTCTGAACTTCCAATGTTTGCCAGATGTTCTCCTTTTTTAAAAAAATCCCCCATTTTAATCCCTTTTAAACTTTCTAACGATAAATGTCCGTATAAAGTATAAAATTTTTGATTTTCAATTTGATGTTCCAAAATTATGGTTGGCCCATAATCTCCTAAGCCAACATTATTTTTAAAACTATGTATTCTTCCATTCAAAGCTGCAAAGACTGGTGTTTCTGCCTTTATCCAAAAATCAAGACCAAGATGAATATTACGCTCCGCAATCTTATTGTTTTTAAAAATCGAACTTCGTTGATACAAGTTTCTTGTTTCAATGTAACCACCGAAGGCTACTTCAGCATTATTTTTTTTTAAATACTCATTAATGTATTTTTCAAGATCAGTTGAATTCCCTAATTTGTTTTCTGTTAAATCCTGGTTATTTACAGATAAGTCTAAAGTTACATATTTTGAATAATCAATAGTAGAGTCAATAATCTTAGCAGGTAAACTGTTTTTTAATATAGAGCAAAGAGATTTCATAATACACTAAGCAACTTTTTCAATAATAATTAATTCGTTGTGCTGCTCTACACGAGGCAACATTTTAGTAGCATATAATTCAGTGTTAATTTCTGAAACATATTTACGATTCCTAATATTATGTTCTTCATCGAGTATCATAGTATTAAAAAGAACAAATCCCTGTTTATTTAATATAGATAAAATCTTTTCACTAAAAAAACGCTCAAATAAAAAGTTGGGCATATTGGTGTCTTCAAAAATATCAATGATAATGAGATCGTATTGGTGTTTAGTTTTTAATACAAATTCAAAAGCATCGTCAATAATAATTTCTAGTTGCTTAATTTTAGAAAGATGAAAATATTCATTGGCGATCTGAATCATATCTGCATCAATTTCGACTCCTGTTATTTTGCCCTTAAATTGAATTTCATCAATCAGGGTTTTTATAACACTTCCGCCGGCAACTCCTAAAACCAAGATGTGATTCATTTTCTGAATGGTTTCAAAACCAATATTTCTTAAACCGTACCTTAAGATTCGCTGCAAACTTCCATATGAATAATTGGTGTTTTCAGAATCTAAAACCAATTCACCATTGGTCCAGGTCACTTCAATCATTTTACTACGGGATGATTTTTTTCGGAATATTTTAATTGGTATTAAATAACTAAATACTTTTCGAATCATTTTTTGTGCTTTTACCAAATTTACCATTAATTTTTTTTATTCTGTACCTAATATTGAATTTTGATGAAGTGACTATTGTATAAAATTTATTTTCTAAAGCTAATAAGCTGTAAAATAGTTAGATCGAAAATGTTGAAATAAATCAAGATTTTATTTAGGAATTTAAGAAATGTAGTAGGTGAGTGGTTGAGTTTTCCGAGAGGGATAATAAGGACTGTTCCGTCTGGGGTTGATTGGAAAAGAGATTTTATTATCAATTGCTAGTGAAGAATTAAGTAAATAACTTTACATTTTTTACTTGGCTGAGTACGTTTTAAATGTTCCGTTTTTATAGAAAAGAACAATTTTTTCAATTTCTTTGTCTTCAAAATTCAAATTCAGGTTTTGAACGTCTAAAGAATTTTTATTTTCTTTAGAATTAAATTTAATTTCAGAGGCCGAATCTTTATTTGGTGAAACAGACTCAGACGACTGTGTAAATGCTGCACAAGTTTCATTATTGTTTTTTGGAAAATCTCCTTTTCCGGTCAAAAGCCAATACAAGTCTATTTCGGGGGAAACTTCTAAAATTTTCATCACAAAATCTAAGCTAGGTTTGTTTCGTCCTGATAGGAGATGAGAGATACTTGAACGCTGAACACCAATTTTATCTGCAAAGGCTGATGCGTTTAAACTATAATAATCCAGTACTGTTTCTAGTCTTTTTACAAATCCATCTGTGTTTAACATTGTAAACTATTGTCTTGAAATTTAGTTTTTACAAATGTAAACAAAAAAGAGTCTTTGTCGTAATTTTAGAATTATAAACGATGTTAAATAATCTATTTTGTTAAATTATAACTTTATTTTTTTTTGTGTTATAATTTTGATTTATAGCATTTTGATGTTTAGTTATGAAGTTGTTTTTTGAACAGGGATTAATTTGTTACTATTTTAGAAAAAAAGTTTACAATGTTGAAATATTAAAAAATTAATCGAATTGCTATTGTTAAAATAAAGATATTTACTTTTGTAAACTAATTAACAAATGCCATGGATTTAGAAGAATTATTTAATCAAAACAAAGAAATGTCAATTGAGGGACGTTATCTGACATTAGAACATATTCAGCCAATATTAGAAAGGATTAATACAGCCAATCAGGTACAGGTTGTTGGAAAATCTGTTTTAGGTAAACCTATATATACTTATCAAATTGGTACAGGAAAAACCAGAATTTATCTTTGGTCGCAAATGCATGGAAATGAAAGCACCACCACTAAAGCATTGTTTGATTTTATTAATGTTTTGAATAATGGTTCAGAGTTTGCGCAAAATATGCTCTCAGCTTTTACTTTTTGCTGTATACCAATATTAAATCCGGACGGAGCAGAATTGTATACTCGCGCCAATGCTAATGAAATTGACTTAAACAGGGATTCGCAAAATTTAACTCAGCCCGAAAGCAGGGTTTTGAGAGGGGTTTTTGAAGATTTTAATCCTCATTTTTGTTTCAATCTTCATGATCAGCGAACTATTTTTGGGGCTGGTACAACTGGAAAACCTGCTACTGTATCATTTTTAGCTCCTTCTTATAATGAAGAAAGAGAAATAAATGAAAATAGATTAAAGGCAATTAACTTAATCGCAGCAATTAATGATGAGCTGCAAAAATATATACCTGGACAGGTAGGGCGTTTTGATGATTCGTTCAATTTAAATTGTATAGGAGATACATTTCAGTATTTAGGAGTTCCAACAATTTTATTCGAAGCAGGTCATTTTCAAAATGATTACTCACGCGAGGTTACCAGAAAATATATATTCTTTTCACTTATTACCAGTTTTAAAGTGCTTTTCGAAAACGATATAGTTAATAATAGGATTAGTGAATATTTGAATATTTCACAAAATAATGTGGTTTTTTATGATTTTATGTATAAAAATGTCAAAATAAATTATGATGGTATCGAAATTATTACGAATTTTGTCGCACAATACAAAGAAGAATTGATTGACGGCAATATTCAATTTAATGCTTATATAGTTCAAGTAGGTGAGTTAGAAAATTTCTTCGGACATTATGTTTACGATGCAAAAGGCGCTGCATATTCAGATGATTTTACCAATTTTCCGAAACCAGATCAAAAAGCAAACTTTTATTTAAATAAAAACGTTAAATTTGTTAACGGACTGATAAAAAGTTAAATTTTATGTGAATTTGTTGTTTTTTATATATATTTTTATACTTTGTAATACAAATTAGTAATATTAATTAAAGAATTATGAGTAAATTTCGTTTAGATGAAGTAGATCACCAGATTTTAGATATGTTAATAGACAACACGAGGGTTCCGTTTACTGACATTGCAAAAAAATTGTTGATTTCGGCAGGAACTGTACATGTTAGAGTAAAAAAGATGGAAGATGCCGGGATTATAATGGGGTCTTCACTAGCCTTAGATTATGATAAGCTAGGGTATTCATTTATTGCTTATGTAGGTGTGTTTCTTAATAATACATCTCAGACAAAATTTGTATTAGAGCGAATTAATCAAATTCCATTCGTAACTGTAGCTTCTGTAACCACAGGTAAATTTAATATTTTTTGCAAAATTAGAGCTAAGGATACTAAGCATGCTAAAGAAGTTATTTTCATGATTGATGATATTGAAGGAGTTTACAGAACTGAAACCATGATTTCATTAGAAGAAAGTATTAATGATAAGAAGCGTTTGATGCATACTATTTTTAAAAATATGTAATATTTTTCTTGAATGCTATATTAATAAAAATATAACCTCAAGTTTTTCTTGGGGTTTTTTTATGACTAAATAACCAACAACTAAAATTATGTACACGTTACCAAAAATTGAACGTTTTAATCAGGATGTTCTCTCTAAATATCATATTTATAATAGTGTTTTTATAACATTACCCTTCGATTCAATTGATAATACTGGGGTTTTACTTCCATTGTTTACAGAAACATGTGAAACAGGTTTTAAAAAGCAGGAGACTCCAAAAGAAATTTTTGATTTTTTTTCAAATAAATTTTTAAATAACGCTTCTGAGACAGAAAAGATTGATTTGATGTTTCGGTTTATTCAGTATATTGAACGTCAAATAGTATTATTTGATGCTATTGAGGATGCTGCTTTTCCTGTTGTGAATAACATGGAAGGAAGAGGATCACTTCGTGATATAAAAGAAAAGTCTGATGCTAAAGAAAAGGATGAAGAATTAATTGATTTTCTTGAAAACTTTAATGTTAGGACTGTTTTAACAGCACATCCTACACAATTTTATCCGGGACCTGTACTTGGAATTATAAATGATTTAACTGAAGCGATCAGGCAAAATAACTTGTTAAAAATAAAACAATTGCTGGCTCAGTTAGGAAAAACTCCTTTTATCCAGAATGAAAAGCCAAATCCATACGATGAAGCAGTAAGTTTGATTTGGTATTTGGAAAATGTATTTTATGAAACTGCAGGAGAAATAGTGCATTATCTGCAAAAAAATATTCTTCAGGGAGAAGCTATTAAAAATCAATTAATAAAACTTGGTTTCTGGCCAGGAGGTGATCGTGACGGGAATCCGTTTGTAACTACTGAGATTACATTGAAAGTTGCTGAACGTCTGCGTACTTCAATTTTGAAATGCTATTATGTAGAAATGCGTAATTTAAAAAGAAAGTTAACTTTTTCAGGTGTAAATACTTTAGTTGCTGAACTTGAATATAAGCTTTATAGATCGGTTTTCTATTCTAAAGGTGAAATTTACATTACTTTAGAAGAATTGCTTACTCAATTAAATAAAATCAGAACCATTATTATCGAAAAACATCAGTCCTTATATTTAGATGAGTTAGAGGCTTTATTGGTTAAAATTAATTTGTTTGGTTTTCATTTTGCTACTTTAGACATACGTCAAAACAGTAAAATTCACAATGCTGTTTTTCATGATGTCGTGAATTATTACTTAAATTCAGATTCAAAAATATTCCCGGAAAATTATTTCGACTTGTCTGAAGATGAAAAATTAACTGTTCTTTCAAAGGTAAAAGGAAATCTGAATCCGGATGATTTTGAAAATGAAATCACCAGACAGACTTTAGAATCTGTTCAGGCTATCAAAACAATCCAGAAGAACAATGGTGAATCCGGAGCAAATCGTTACATTATTAGTAATAATGAAAGTGCATTGAATGTAATGGAAACTTTTGCTATGATTCGTTTAAATAACTGGGAAAATCCAACGGTTGATATTATTCCGCTTTTTGAATCGGTTGATGATTTACAAAATGCACATTCAATTATGGAACAGTTGTACACAAATCCTGAATATTCAGCGCATTTAAAATCACGTGGAAATAAGCAGACTATTATGCTAGGTTTCTCTGACGGAACAAAAGATGGTGGTTATTTAATGGCAAACTGGAGCATTTATCAGGCAAAAATAGAACTAACACAGATATCCAGAAAATATGGCATAAAGGTTATTTTCTTTGATGGACGTGGAGGTCCTCCTGCACGTGGAGGAGGTAAAACGCACAAATTCTATGCTTCATTAGGGCCTAAAATTGAGAACAACGAAATTCAGATTACTGTTCAGGGACAAACTATTAGTTCTAATTTTGGAACATTAGATTCCTGTCGTTACAATATCGAAAATTTACTAAGTGCCGGAGTAACTAATCAGGTTTTTGGTAAAGAAAAAAATGAATTAAGCGCAGAGGAGACAGCTATTTTGACTCAACTGGCTGGTTTAGGATATGAAAAATACTTAAGTTTTAAAAATCATCCTAAATTTATTCCATATTTAGAAAAGATGAGTACTTTGAAATATTACTCTAAAACGAATATAGGAAGCCGTCCATCCAAAAGAAGTAAATCGGAACAATTAGATTTTGCTGATTTGAGAGCAATTCCTTTTGTGGGTTCATGGAGTCAATTGAAGCAAAATGTACCTGGGTTTTTTGGAGTAGGTACTGCTTTAAAGCATTTTGAAGATACTAACCAGTGGCATAAAGTGAGTGATTTGTACCACAATTCACTATTCTTTAAAACACTTTTAGAGAATAGTATGATGTCATTAGCAAAATCATTTTTGCCACTGACTGCTTACATGAGAAAAGATCCTGAATTTGGTGAATTTTGGCAGATTATTTATGATGAATTTTTAGAAACAGAACGTCTTTTACTTAAAATAGCGGGTCATAAAACACTGATGGAAAATTATCCGGATGGTAAAGCATCAATTCAAATAAGAGAGCGTATCGTATTGCCATTATTGACAATACAGCAATATGCTTTATTAAGAATTAATGAATTGAATAAGGAAAATACTGTGAATCAGGATTTGATAAAAGTGTACGAAAAAATCGTAACACGCTCTCTTTTTGGAAATACAAATGCAAGTAGAAATTCGGCTTAAATTAATTAATCTATGTTAGCTTCAGATTTATCAACAAATGAATATTCTGTTTTTAATGCAACTTATATAAAAGCTGCTAATGATAAAACATTATTAGAGGGTTTAAAAGAAGGGTTGCCACAGCTGCTAAACTTTGTGAGAAATGTTCCGGCTGAGAAATTAGAATATCGTTATGCGGAAGGGAAATGGACAATAAAGGATATTGTCCTTCATATGATTGATACAGAGCGTATTTTCGCTTATCGGGCTTTAAGAATCAGTAGAGGAGACAAAACTCCTTTGCCCGGTTTTGAAGAAAATGATTATGTGCCATTTGCGGTTGCTAATTCCCGTTCAATAGAAAGTTTACTGGCTGAATATGAAAATGCCAGAAAGTCAACAATTAGTTTTTTTGAAAGTCTGAATGAAGATCAGCTTTTATTTATGGGGACTGCTTCAAATATGGCAATTTCTGTAAGAGCAATTGGATTTATTATTACAGGCCATCAGAATCATCACTTAAGAGTGATTTCAGAAAGGTATTTGTAATTTAATTTAAAGCACGTTTTGTAACATAGGCCCGATATGCGATAATTGCCAGTTGCCATTTTTTTGCTTTGGCTAAATCTAAACCTTGTTTAGTAAAGCTTGGTAAAAGGATTTTGTTTATTTTGGCTAAAATTTTATACATAACGAGTTATTTTTTTCAAAGATATAAAAAAGACTTTGCCGTTAAGCAAAGTCTTTTTTGTTAAAATGGTTTACGATTTTTGACTTTCTTTCTCCATTTTTTTCATTTCTTTTTCATGAAGTTTCATGTTTTTCTCATAAGCCTTCATGTTTTTTTCATATTGTTTCATATTTATTTCATACTCTTCAGAGTCTTTGCTATATTTCTTCAGAATCTCCTCAGTAAATTTTTCCATATCAGCGTTGAATTTTTCCATTGCGATCTCATATTTTTCCATTTCTTTTTCAAAAATGGCTTCACGTTTAGACATGATCTCTTCAATCTGTTTTTCATAAGCAGACATGTCTGGTTCAAAAGACTCCATTTTTTTCTCAAATTCAGCCATTTCTTTCTCAAATTTACTCATAGCTACTTTGTCCTTTGGATTTGTAGGAGGAACAGGAGGTTTAGGCATTTTTGACATATCTGCTGCTGGAGCTTGTGGCATTGGTCCAGTTGGAAATGTAGGCGGGGTAGGAGGAACAGGTGGTGTTATTGTTGAAATTGTACTTATTTTGGCTGGACTACCTGTTTCACTTACTTCAACAATCCGATTTCCAATGACCATGGGTTTATCCATTACGCCATCGGTAACTAAATTAATTTTCCTAGATCCATTTTCTGTTGCGATAATAATCCCACAGCTTTTAATGGGGTTATTACCTTCAATCTGAATGGTTTGATCTTGACCGGTACCTTTTTCAATATCAACCTTAATAGCGGTCAATTGACTATTTGAATTCCTTTTTACTTCAGAAATTTCAATATCAACATTGTGAATTTCCTTCAGTTTTTTTGTTATTTCTTTTAATTCGGCATCCGTTGTGGTATTTTTAATTTTATAAACATCTACTAACTTATTTCTTTCTGAAACTTTTTTGGTTTCATTTTTTTCTTGTGCAATAGTTTTTATCTGAAATAAAAGGATAAATGCTACAAGTGCCGGAAGTATGGCATAATACTTCCAATAATTTCTCTTTTTTGATTGATTTTTGTTTAACATGACAATTCGTTTTTTGATTAATGATTGATAAAAATGATTGGTTATGGCAACACAGCTTTCGTGTGTTATTATTTTTAAAAGCGTGTATTGATACGCTTTTTTGTCTGATATTTTTTTAGCCGCCTCGTTATCTGCAATAAATTCAAGGTTTTGTAAAATGGCTTTTTTATACAGCCAGATGATTGGGTTGAACCAAAACAATACACAAAAGACTCTTGAAATTAATACATCAATAGTATGATTTTGATCGCTGTGCACTTTTTCATGCTCAATAATATTTTCTAATTCTGCTTCTGTATACATGGATGAGTTGTATACGATATAATCAAAATAAGAAAACGGAGCAATATTTTCAGATACATCAACAAATTTAAAATCGGCTTGCTGTTCTATCTTTTTTCCTTTTAGAACTGAATTTAAACTGTAAAAGTCAATAGCAAATTTTATTATAAGCGCAACAAATCCAATACAGTAAATAGAAATAGCTATATAATTCCAATTGATTTCAAATGATTCTTGCTCAATAGTTTGTGGTACAAAACTTTGTGAATAATTAATAGTTGAAACCGGAACAGCATCAATCCATACAATTTTTTTATAAACTAAAAGAGGAAGAATTATGCATGTGGCTAACCCTGTGAGTAAAAACCATCTGTTGCTGTTAAAAAAAGTTTCTTTGCGTAATAAAAAATAATAAGAACAATAAAACAATACAACTAGCCCGGATGATTTTGCGATATAAATGAAAAATGCTTCCATATAATAATTATTTTTCTTCTTCTTTTGGATTCTCAATCATAGCTAAGATTTCACGTAATTCGGCCGCAGAAATTTTTTCTTCTTTGGCAAAAAAGGAAACCATATTTTTATATGAACTGTTGAAATAATTATCAATTGCCGTTTTCATGTATTTTTTGCTATATGCTTCTAAACTTATTATTGGATAATATTGATGGGTATTTCCAAAAGCATTATGTGCAACAAAACCTTTTTCTTCCAGGTTCCGGATAATTGTAGAAAGTGTGTTATAGTGAGGCTGATCTTCAGTAATTTCTGCTTGTACTTCTTTTACAAAAGCCTTTTTAAGCTTCCATAAAATATGCATTATTTCTTCTTCCTTGTTTGTTAGTTTTTGCATGTGGTTTAATTTTAAATCAAACTTATAACTATTTTTTTAGTTACACAACTAAAAAAATAGTTATTTAACTAAAAAAGAAGTTTTAATTTGTTTTTAAGAAGAATATCTTTTTTAATTTGATGTAATGAGTTGAAATAAAATGTTTTGAAAAAAAAAGTATTTATGAAGTTCTTTCTAAAACAAGAGCATTCTTAATCCACAAACAGCAAAATGTTGCTATAATGCCAATGATGGCCATGAAAAACCAGTTAATCTGATATCCAAATCTTGTAATAATTTCAAACCCCACTTTCGAACTAATGATATGGGCTAAACTAAAACTCATGGTATAAAGTGCCATGTATTGTCCTTCCTGGCCTCTGGGAGCGCGGCTTAGTGCAAAGGCATTAGAAAATGGAAAAGCAAGTATTTCTCCTATTGAAATACAAACCATACTAATCACAAGAATTCCTGCCCAAACGTTAATTAATAATAGAAAAAAACTTAGTGACATAATAAAGGAGCCCCAAATAATGATTTTTATTTTTGGATAACCTTTTCTTTCCAAAAATCCGACAGTAGGCATTTCTAATGCAAAAATCAGTAAACCATTCAAGGTCATTAAAAGACCGGTCTGAAATTCTGTTAAACCATATTTCTCGTTGTGATACAGCGGTAAGGTAGTGAAGAGCTGGAAAAAGATCATAGCAGTTACAAAACTGACAAATAAGAAAACCCAAAATATCCTGTCTTTAAAAACTGATTTTGTTTCTGCCGAATTTTCAACCTTATCTTCATATATAACTTTTTTCTTTTCTTTTACCAGTAAAGCAAATATCGAAATCGAAATGATGCAGGAAAGTCCATCAACCCAAAAAAGTCCCTGATATCCTATTCCCATAATAATAAGACCACCCAAAGCAGGACCGGCAGCAAAACCTAAATTTACTGCAAGGCGCACTAATGTTAAGGCTCGTGTTCTGTTTTCAGGCTTCGCATATGCACCAAGTGAGACAAACATGGCAGGTCTAAACATATCTGCAATAGCCATTAAACAAAACATCCCTATGCAAAGTCCGAAAAAGCTAGTGATATATTGAATCAAAAACATAGAAACTCCAGTTGTAAACAAACTAAAAATCATGATTTTGTAAAATCCTATTTTATCGGATAGTTTTCCTCCTAACCAGGAACCCAGCATTGATCCGAATCCGAATGCAACCATAGTCCATCCTACCTGATTGTAAGTAAAATGAAGGTCTTCTTTTAAATATTTTGATAAAAAAGGCAATACCATTGTACCTGCACGATTAATAAAAGTAATAATAGCAAGTATCCATATTTCTCTTCTAAATCCTCTAAAATTGTTGATGTAATGGTGAAAAGCGTTTTTTAGCATTATAAAAGAAGTTGTTTTTCAGCAAAGTTAGAAAACTTTGTAACGTAAAGCGGTTGCTGCTTTGTTTGTTTTAAACTATTTTTGTGCAAAATTTCTATAATGAAAAATAGTGTATTTATTTTATTATTGGTATTTAATTGGACTTATAGTCAGGGGAAATTCAATAAAAATAAGGCTGAAAAATTTCAGAGGACTATTAATGCGGAATATGCAGATGCCAAAACAAGTCCATTAATGGATGATGATTTGAAAACGTTTAAATCACTTGATTTTTATCCTATCAGCGGTAAATATTTTGTGAATGCAAAATTGGTAAAAGCTAAAAATGAAAAAGCATTTGAGATGAAAACATCAACTTCAAGAAAACCGAAATACATTAAATATGGAACGGTTTTTTTTACGATTGATGGTGCGGCATTGCGATTAAATGTGTATCAGGATATGGAACTCTCTAAATCAGATAAGTATAAGAACCATTTGTTTTTACCCTTTTCAGATTTAACATGTGGGAAAGGCAGTTATATAGGAGGAAGGTATATTGACCTGGAAATTCCAAAAGGAAATAGGATTGAAATTGACTTTAATCAATCTTATAATCCTTATTGTGCTTATAATCATAAATATTCTTGTCCGATTGTTCCCTTAGAGAATGATTTAAATATTGCCATCAGAGCTGGTGTAAAAACGTTTCATTAATGAAATTTTTTAATCTTCATACACATCAGTTTACCAATAGTGC
Source organism: Flavobacterium adiutor (assembly GCF_048282555.1). Taxonomy (NCBI): domain Bacteria; kingdom Pseudomonadati; phylum Bacteroidota; class Flavobacteriia; order Flavobacteriales; family Flavobacteriaceae; genus Flavobacterium; species Flavobacterium adiutor. The sequence continues at coordinate 2,891,529 of NZ_CP182487.1, read as the reverse complement.
TGATGTTTTAGAGTTGGTGAATCAATATCCGCAGGATTTTGATGCCTCGGTTCCGTTTTATTCTATTGGTATTCATCCATGGTATATTGTTGAAGACAGAATTGATGCCAACTTAAAAATTATAGAAGAAAAATTAAAAGAAGAGAATTGTCTGGCTATTGGTGAGTGTGGCCTGGATAAACGAATTGAAATTCCGTTTGAACAACAGGTTAGTGTTTTTGAACAGCAGTTGTTTTTAGCAGAAAAATATAAAAAGCCAGTAGTTATTCATTGTGTTGCAGCATATCAGGAAGTGATTTCAATAAAAAAGAAGTTGAATATCTCAATTCCTATGATTATTCATGGTTTTTCAAAGAATAATCAGATAGCAAGTCAACTTATTAACGAAGGGTTTTATCTTTCGTTTGGAAAATTTTTATTGCGAAATCCGGATTTAAAAGCAGTTTTCCAAAATATACCAAATGATCGTTTCTTTTTGGAAACAGACACTATTGAAGAAAATATTCAACAGGTTTATGAATTAGCTTCAAATTATAAAGATTTAAAAAATCAAGAATTACAATCTGTAATCTTAAATAATTATAAAAATGTGTTCAGAATCAGTGATTCTGAAACAAATAAGTAAACAAACTAAATTAAGAAAAGAAGTATATGGCAGAGTGGACAGAAAGAGCCGAGCTTTTATTTACAAAAGAAGGATTAAATAACCTGCAAAATGCTAATGTTTTGGTTGTAGGTTTAGGCGGAGTAGGATCGTTTGCAGCTGAATTTTTGGCTAGAGCAGGAGTTGGCAATATGACTATTGTTGACGGGGATGTTGTAGATATTACCAATATAAACAGGCAATTGCCTGCTTTGCATTCGACTGTGGGTCAACCCAAAATTAAAATTGTAAGCGACAGGCTGATGGATATTAATCCCGAACTAAAATTAACCCGTGTACAGGAATTTTTATCACCAGAACGTGCTTTTGAAATTGTTTCTCCTGAATTTGATTATGTTTTGGATTGTATTGATAGTGTAACACCAAAGCTAAATTTAATTTTTGCTGCAAAACGTAAAAAAGTAAAAATTATAAGTAGTATGGGAGCTGGGGGTAAAATGCTGGCTTCAAAAGTAAAAGTTGGGGACATTTCAAAAACCTGTTACTGCCCGTTTGCAAAAACAATTAGACGCCGGTTAAAAGCAGAAAAAATTTATAAGTTAAAAGTGGTTTTTTCTCCTGAGATCCCTGATAAAAAAAGTTTAAGAATGACTGATGGTAAAAATTTTAAAAAGTCATTTTACGGAACCAATAGTTATATTCCGGCTTTATTTGGCTTACACGCCGCAGAAACCGTAATTCGTCATTTACTTAAAAAAGAATAGCTTATAACTCACAATTAATATTGAGGGGTACTAAACTAATGAACTTAGCATATTATTAGTTTAAAGCCTTTATTAAATTTAAAAAAATGGTTAAAACAGTAATTTTTGATATGGATGGTGTAATTGTAGATACAGAACCCGTTCATCGTTATGCATATTACAAACAATTTTCAGAATTAAATATTGAAGTTTCGGAAGAAATGTACACTTCGTTCACAGGATTTTCAACACGAAATACGTTTCAGGCTTTAAAAAGTTTTTTTCCTGCAATAGAATATGATGTTGAGGATTTGATCAAAAGAAAAAGAAATATTTTTAATGATGCTTTTGATACCAAGGAAGATTTATATTTATTAGAAGGGGTTGAAGATCTGATAAAAGATTTGTACGCTAGCGGAATTCAGTTAATTTTAGCTTCATCTGCTTCAAAGGTAACTATTGACCGTGTTTTTACCCGATTTAATCTGCATAAGTATTTTTCTGCTACGGTGAGTGGTGAAGATTTTCCGCAATCCAAACCAAATCCGGCAATTTTTCTGCATGCTGCTTCTTTATCGATTGCTCCTAAAAAAAATTGTATTATAATAGAAGACAGTACAAATGGAGTAAAAGCAGCTAAAGGAGCAGGAATTTTTTGTATAGGCTATAGGAGTGCGAATTCTGAAGGACAGGATTTATCTGAAGCTAATTTGATCATTAATCACTTTGATGAGTTAGATGCGTTCAAAATATCACAGTTAAGTGTTTGAATTAAGTAAAATTTAACTATTGTCTTTTTTTGAATTCGTAAATTTGAAAAAAACAAACAGATTTATAAAAAATGAAAAAACTACTCATTGCATTAACCATTCTTTTGTCGCCAATTGCTACAGAAGCACAAATAAGAACTCCTCAAGCTAGTCCAAAATGTTATATTAAGCAAACCGTTGGATTAACAGATGTCGAAGTTACCTATTCAAGGCCAGGAGCCAGAGGCAGGGCTGTCTTTGGAAATCTGGTTCCGTTTGGAAAGTTATGGAGAACGGGAGCGAATGAAAATACAATAATCAATTTTGGAGATGATGTTGTTATTGATGGCAAAACATTAAGAAAAGGGAAATATGCAATTTATACTATCCCAAAAATAGAAAGCTGGGAAATAATTTTTTACCTTTCTACAGACAATTGGGGATTGCCTGAAAATTGGAGCGATGCTTATGTAGCACTAAGAACAACTGTTAAAGAAGATGCATTACCAACTCCTGTTGAAACTTTTACTATAGGAATTAATAATCTGGATCAAAATTCAGGATATTTGGAAATAGCCTGGGAGAATTCTCATGTAGCCTTGAAATTTGAAGTTCCTACTGCCAAAATAGCTAACGCAAGTATTCAAAAAACTTTGGCAGGTCCAACATGGAATGATTATTATGCGGCATCCCAATATTTATTCCAGTCAAATGGCAATATGATTCTTGCCAGAGAGTATGTAGATAAAGCAATAGAATTGAGTACTGATAAACCTTATTATCTTACAAGACTAAAATCATTAATTCAGGCCAGACAGGGTGATAAAGCCGGAGCTGTTGAAACAGCCAAATTGTCATTGGCATCTGCGGAAGCGGCTAATAATCAGGATTATGTAAAAATGAATAAAGATAGTATTTCAGAATGGAGTAGATAATCCGTAAATTATTAAAAACCCATTTTGTTTCATTTCAAAATGGGTTTTTTGTTTCTTTGTAATTAAATGATTTCTATATCGAATGAAGTATCAAAACTTTGATTCGCTTCAAGAATCAGTATTCCTTCTTTTTTAAATAAATCTCCTGATTTTTCAACTGTGTCAGAATAACCAAACCAGGGTTCAATACAAATAAAGGGAGCATTTTCTTTAGTCCAGATTCCTAAATTTGGAAAATCCTTAAAATCAACTTTAATATATGGTTTTGAGTTTTCAAGTATAGTTAAAGAATTTGATTCTAAGGTTTTAAAAACCAAAGCATCATTTTCAAATAATTTGTAATTCAATGTAACTGTATTATTTGAAGTTTCTAAGATCTCATTAGTATTAGAAATTAAGCCATTTTCAAGAAGTGAATATTCCAGTTTTTCTTCTTTTTCAAATTGAATGCTGTAGTTTGAAAAATTTTCAGGTAAAGCAAAGGCAGGATGGGCACCAATAGAAAAAGGAATTTGAGTAGTTTGCTTATTAATTACTTTGTATGCAATATTCAGTTTGTTTGCTTCAAGTTTGTAAATAATCTGCAATTCAAACTTAAAAGGATATTTCTGAAGTGTTGCTTCATCATAGCATAAAGAAAATGTGGCTGATGATGCTGTTTTTTCAATCAATTGAAATTCCATATCACGGGCAAAGCCATGCCTTGCTAAGTGATATTCTTTTTTGTTAAATGTATAAGTTTCGTTTCTTAAACTTCCCACAATCGGAAAAAGTATAGGAGAATGTTTTGGCCAATAATTTGGATCACCATTCCATATGTATTCTTTCTTCTGATTGTTTGTTAATGAAAATAATTCAGCTCCAGCATGTTTTATGGAAGCTTTTAGTGTTTTATTTGAGATTGTTGTATTCAAAAGATATTTTTTAAGTGAGATTAAAACATTTGTAAGGTAAATATAATTCTTATAAATTTTAATTTATAGAAAAATGGTTTGAATTACTTTTTTAATAATATTTTGCTAAAATTGAATATATGCTTTGAGTTTTCTCTGTGAATAGTATTTTTTTTCATTAATTTGCTATATAAACAGGTAAAAAATATGAAAAGAAAATTCACTAAAGCCTTATTGATGACGGCTTTGTTTGTAGGAATTTGTTCTGTTTCGGCACAGCAGGCACCCGTAACAGCAGGAAATTCAGTTAATAATTACAATTATCATGATGCCTTTGCACCACATTTTTACACAAAAAATGCTACTTCAACCCGTTCAGCAAACGGTCAGCCAGGTGTTGAATACTGGCAAAACAGGGCAGATTATAAGATTACGGCAAAATTAAATGCTACTACAAATGAAATAGTAGGGACCGATGAAATTACTTATACAAATAACAGTCCAGATAAACTTTCTTTCGTCTGGCTGAATTTAGATCAGAATTTATTCAAAAACGACTCACGTGGAAACGCAGTTATACCTTTAACAGGAAGTCGTAATGGAGCCCAGGGACAAATTTTTGACGGAGGAAATAAAATAAAATCAGTAAAAGTAATTTCTGGGGATAAGAAAAAAACAGAAGCTGAAGCAAAATATATAATTACAGATACCAGAATGCAGATTTTTCTCCCTCAGGAACTAGCATCGAAGGGAGGAGCTGTAAAAATAAAAATAGAATTTTCGTTTATTGCACCGTTTGAAGGGTCTGACAGGATGGGAGTATTGGAAACCAAAAACGGAAAAATATTCACAATAGCACAATGGTATCCCCGTATGTGTGTGTATGATGATGTAAGAGGATGGAATACAGCGCCTTATTTAGGGGCTTCTGAGTTTTATCTGGAATATGGTGATTTTGATGTTAAACTTACGGTTCCGGCTAATCATTATGTTGTCGGATCAGGAGAATTACTAAATGGTGAGGAAGTATTCCCAGCGGAGCAATTTAAACGCTATAAAGAAGCTTCTCAAAGCGATAAAACGGTTATTATTCGTTCAGCAGAAGAAGTTGCAGCTGGAGCAAACACAAATACAAATGCTGAAAAGACCTGGCATTATCAAATTAAGAATGCACGCGATTTCTCGTGGGCTTCGTCACCAGCATTTATTTTAGACGGAGCAAAAATTAATCTTCCAAGTGGTAAAAAAGCGTTGGCATTATCGGCTTATCCTCTAGAAAGTAGCGGTAACAATGCTTGGGAGCGTTCTACAGAATATGTAAAAGCATCGATTGAGCATTATTCGAAGCAATGGTTTGAATACCCTTACCCGGCTGCTACAAACGTTGCAGGAAATGAGGGCGGAATGGAATATCCGGGAATTGTTTTCTGTGGATGGAAATCAAAAGGTCAGGATTTATGGGGAGTTACAGATCATGAGTTTGGTCATATCTGGTTTCCAATGATTGTGGGTTCGAATGAAAGATTATTTGCCTGGATGGATGAAGGTTTCAATACTTTTATAAATTCGTTGAGTACTGAAGCATTTAATAATGGTGAGTATAAAGAAAAACCTACCGATTTGCACGAAATGGCAGAACCCTTTACAAGACCAGACTTAGAAACCATTATGAGCTCTCCTGACAATATGAAGGAAGCCAATATTGGGATGCTGTGTTATTTTAAACCAAGTGCAGGTTTGATTATTTTGAGAGAACAGATCTTAGGAAAAGAGCGTTTTGATACTGCATTTAAAACTTATATTCAGAGATGGGCTTACAAACACCCTCAGCCTGATGATTTTTTCAGATCTATGGAGAATGTAGCCGGTGAAGATTTAAGCTGGTTCTGGAGAAGCTGGTATGTTAATAACTGGCGTTTTGATCAGGGAATTAACTGGATCAAATATGTTAAAAATGATCCTGCAAAAGGAATAATCATAAATGTTGAGAACTTAGATAAGATGCCAATGCCAATTATCTTGGATGTGAAAACAAAAAGCGGAAAAGTGACAAGGGTTAAACTACCTGTAGAAATTTGGCAGCGTAATAATGAATGGTCTTTCAAACATAGTTCTACAGAAGAGATAGAAAGTATAACTTTAGATCCTGATCATGTTTTTCCAGATAATAATATAAGTAATAATATATGGGCGGCTGGTAAAGGTAAAGTTGAAAAAGATATTATCCTGGATGGCTATTTAGGAATTTATTCTACAAAAAATGCTCCTTTAAAAATTGAAATAACTGAAAAGAATAGTGTTTTAAATGTTGAAATTACCAATTTCCCTAAGTTTACGGTTGAACCTGTAGCGGGTGAAAAGGATAGTTTTATATCTAATGCCGCGGGTTTAAAATTTAAATTTAACGAAGACAAAACAGCTTTTGATATGACTATTTTAGGTAATGGGCAAGTAATTCCATTTACTAAAAATTAAAATAAAATTTCTAAATAATTCAGTCCGGTAGGTTTATGCTAATCTATCGGACTTTTTTTATTTTATAAAATAACATTCCATTAAAAAAATGTTAGAATTTTGAAAAATCGTTTTGTAAATAAAAAAATAGTGTACTTTTGCACCGATGAATAAAATAAGTTTACATACAACTTCTTTGTCACGGACAATCTCACCTGGTACTTCTCCCGAAGTACGGATGCTATTTATATAGTATTCAAAGAGTTTTTCGTAGCGTATTTATTTATATTCATTTTTATTTTGAAATCACTTAAGTTGTCCATCGGGCAAACACATACCAAAAGTATTTATTTTTTTAAAAAAGACCTTGATCAACTTTTTGATCTTAAGGGTGTTACTTCTGTTTTGTCTGATTTTATTAACTTGTTTTTCGAATTTCAAACCAAACAATACGTTTTAATATTTAACGCTAAACTTCAATTACTGAAATGAAGATATCTATTGTTGTTACTCAGGAAGAACACTTCAAATTCGCACAGGAAATTTGCGATACCATAGAATCATCTGCTTTGTTAAGAGGTACGGGGATTGCTAAAAGGACTCCTGAATACATTCAGAAAAAAATGTCTAACGGAGATGCGATGATTGCTCTTGTAGATGGAAAATTCGCAGGTTTTTGTTATATCGAAAGTTGGGAGCACGGAAAATTCGTGGCTCATTCCGGTTTAATCGTACATCCTGATTACAGAAACTTAGGTTTAGCTAAAAAAATAAAATCCAAAGTTTTTGATTATTCTCTAAAAAAATATCCAAATGCTAAAATATTTGGAATAACTACTGGCTTAGCTGTAATGAAAATCAACTCAGAATTAGGCTATAAACCAGTTCCTTTCTCAGAATTAACAACCGATCCAAGTTTTTGGGCTGGCTGTAAAACATGTACCAACTTTCCGATTCTTCAAAGTAAAGAAAATAAAATGTGCTTGTGTACTGGAATGTTATATGATCCAAAAGATAAGCCAAAAGATCCGCCAAGACATCCTTTTAACGAGGCTGTTTTGAAAAGATTAAAAAAAATAAAGCAGGCCTTATTCTTAAATAAAATTTTGTCCGTTTTATTGACCTAAACAATTAATTAAAAAAAATCTCAAACTGCTACATACGAAAGTATTAGCCTAAATTATAAAAAATGAAAAAAGTAGTATTAGCTTATAGCGGAGGATTAGATACCTCGTATTGTTTGAAATATTTAAAAAATGAAAAAGGATACGAAGTTCACACTGTTCTTGTTGACACAGGAGGATTTTCTGCGGAAGAATTAACAGCTATTGAAAAAAGAGCTTATGAGTTAGGAAGTGCACAACACGCAAACCTTACAATTGTAGACAAATATTATGATAAAGCTATAAAATATTTGATTTTCGGAAACGTATTAAAAAATAATACTTATCCGTTATCAGTAAGTGCTGAGCGTGTTTTTCAAGCAATTGAAGCGATTAAATACGCTAAAAAAGTAGGAGCAAGCGCGATCGCACACGGAAGTACAGGTGCTGGAAATGACCAAATTCGTTTTGATTTGATTTTCCAGACTATCGCTCCGGAAATCGAAATCATTACGCCAATTAGAGATTTAAAATTATCAAGACAGGAAGAAGTAGAATATCTTCAAAAAAATGGCGTAAGTTATTCTTGGGAAAAAGCACAATATTCTATCAATAAAGGTCTTTGGGGAACAAGTGTTGGAGGAAAAGAAACTCTAACTTCAGGACAGCCATTGCCAAGCGAAGCTTATCCTTCGCAACTTCAAAAAGAAGGGGAAGAAAAAGTAACGCTTCATTTTGAACAAGGTGAATTAGTTGCTTTAAATGGTAAAAAAGATGCTCCTGAAAAAAATATCGTAAAACTTGAAAAACTGGCAAATGCTTACGCAATTGGTCGAGATATTCACGTTGGAGATACGATTATCGGAATCAAAGGAAGAGTTGGTTTTGAAGCTGCTGCTCCGTTAATTATAATTAAAGCCCACCATTTATTAGAGAAACATACTTTAGGAAAATGGCAGCAATACTGGAAAGAGCAGTTAGGAAACTGGTACGGAATGTTATTTCATGAGGGGCAGTTTTTGGATCCGGTTATGAGAAACATCGAGACTTTTCTTCAGGATACTCAAAAGACTGTAAATGGAACTGTTACGGTTTCATTAAAACCATATCATTTTACGCTTGACGGAATAGAATCTAAAAATGATTTAATGAATACAGGTTTTGGTCAATACGGAGAAATGAACAATGCCTGGACATCTGAAGATGCAAAAGGCTTTATCAAAATTCTTGGAAATGCACAAAACATATTTTCATCTGTAAATCATTTAGATCATGATTAATATCGGAATAATTGGTGGTTCGGGCTATACAGCCGGTGAACTTATCAGAATATTGATGTATCATCCTAATGTAAATATTGATTTTGTTTACAGCACAACAAATGCCGGAAAACCGCTTTCTTTGGCACATCATGATTTGTTGGGCGATATTGAAATGAATTTTACAGCTGAAATCAATCCAAATGTTAACATTGTTTTCTTGTGTTTAGGTCACGGAAAATCGATTTCATTTTTGAAAGAAAATCAATTTGCAAATCATACTAAAATCATCGATTTAGGAAATGATTTCAGGTTGAATAAAGATGCTCATTTCGAAGGAAAAGATTTTGTTTACGGATTGCCTGAAATCAATAAAGCGGAAATCAAAAAAGCGAATTACATTGCAAACCCAGGTTGTTTTGCAACTGCTATTCAATTAGCTTTGTTGCCTTTAGCGAAAAATAATCTGTTAAATAATGAGGTTCATATCAATGCTACAACAGGAAGTACAGGAGCAGGAGTAGGTCTTTCAGAAACTTCTCATTTCAGCTGGAGAAACAACAATATGTCGCATTATAAGGCTTTTGAACACCAGCATTTAGGCGAAATTTCAGAAAGTCTGGTGCAGTTGCAGGATGATTTTGACAGCGAATTGCTTTTTATTCCGAACAGAGGTGATTTTCCAAGAGGAATTTTCGCAACCTTATATACAGTTTGCGATGATAGTTTGGAACAATTAGTAGCAAAATACGAAGAGTTCTACAAAAACGAGCCTTTCGTAACCATTACGACTACTAACATCAACATGAAGCAAGTCGTGCAGACGAACAAATGTATCATTAGTTTATTGAAAAAAGGAAACCGGGTTCTCATAACGTCAGTTATAGATAACTTAACCAAAGGTGCTTCAGGACAAGCAATTCAAAACATGAATTTAATGTTCGGATTAGAAGAAACCACAGGTTTACATTTGAAACCAAGCGGATTTTAATAATAGTTTCAAGTTTAAAGTTTCATGTTCCAAGTTAACCTGAAACCTGAAACCTGAAACAAAATAAACAAAAAACACATGAACTTATTCAACGTTTATCCATTATACGACATAACTCCAGTAAAAGCAGTAGATTGTACAATTATTGACGACAAAGGAGTAGAATATTTAGATTTATACAGCGGTCACGGTGTGATTTCAATCGGACACACACAGCCGGATTATGTAGCTAAACTTAAAAATCAGATAGATAATTTAGGATTTTATTCTAATGCTATTCAGAATCCTTTACAGGTTGAATTGGCTCAGAAGTTAGGAAAACTTTCTGGTCTTGAGGATTACGAGTTGTTTTTATGCAGTTCTGGAGCTGAAGCCAATGAAAATGCCTTAAAATTAGCTTCTTTCCATAACGGAAAATCAAGAGTGGTAGCTTTTGATAATTCTTTTCATGGAAGAACTTCTGCAGCGGTTGCTGTTACAGACAATAAAAAGATTGTTGCGCCAATAAATGCACAACAAGTTGTTACTTTTTTACCTTTAAACCAAATCGAATTGGTTGAAGCTGAATTAGCAAAAGGAGATGTTTCTTCTGTAATTATTGAAGGAATTCAGGGAGTTGGAGGTTTAGACCAAGGAACAACTGAGTTTTTTCAGGCTTTAGAAAAAACTTGTAAAAAACACGATGTTGTTTTGATTTTAGATGAAGTACAATCCGGATACGGAAGAAGTGGAAAATTCTTTGCTTTCCAACATCACGGAATCAACGCTGATATTATTTCGGTAGCAAAAGGAATGGGGAACGGTTTTCCTGTTGGAGCCATTTTGATTTCTCCAAAATTCGAAGCAAGTTTCGGATTATTAGGAACTACTTTCGGCGGAAGCCACTTGTCTTGTGCAGCAGGAATTGCCGTTTTAGATGTAATGGAAAAGCTTGATTTACAAAAAAATGTAAATGAAGTTTATGCATATTTCTTAGAGAAAATCAAAGAAGTTGAAGGGATCAAACAAGTAAAAGGAAAAGGTTTAATGCTTGGAGTAGAGTTTGATTTTGATGTTGCCGCTTTAAGAAAGAAATTAATTATCGAAAAACACATTTTTACAGGAAGCGCAAACAATAAAAATCTATTGAGAATTTTACCGCCCTTAACAGTAAAAAAAGCGGATATTGATACGTTTGTTAAAGCGCTAAAAGAAAGTTTAGAAGAATTAAAAAACTAAACATGCGATTGTCCTAACAGGTTTTTTAAAACTTGTTAGGATAAATAAAGTTTCGATTAAAAGAAACAACCAAAAAACAACCAACTATTTGAAATTATGAAATCATTATCAATTGAAAGACGCAATGCAGTTTTGCGGACCATGGCAAAGCTGGTCGAACAGGAGCGGAATCAGATAATCTTGACCAATCAGGAAGATCTTGCTGATTACGACGGCTCTGATCTAGCGATGGAAGAACGCCTGAAAGTAGATGATAAAAAAGTAGATGAAATGATTTTGTCATTGAATCAGTTAGCTTCGCAGGAGGATCCCGTTGGCGTTGAGCGTTTTCATTTTACACATGATAATGGAATAAAAGTGGTGAATAAAACCGCCGCTTTCGGAACGATTTTAATTATTTACGAATCTCGTCCCGATGTTACTATTGAAGCAGGAGGAATCGCTTTTAAATCTGGAAATAAGATTTTATTAAAAGGAGGAAAAGAATCTCTAAAATCAAATTTAAAGATCGTAAGTCTTTGGCATAAAGCTTTAGAAGAAAATGGAGTTTCAAAAGACTGGGTAGAATATCTGAATTATAACAGAACCGAAACGCAGGTATTTTTAGAAAAACCAACTCAAAAAGTTGATTTAATAGTTCCAAGAGGAGGAGAAAAACTAATTGAGTTTGTAAAAGCGCATGCCACTTGCCCGGTAATTGTAAGCGGACGCGGCAATAATTTTGTTTACGTTCATGAAGATGCGGATACAGATTTGGCTTTAAAAGTAATTTTAAACGCTAAAACGGCTAAAATATCGGCTTGTAATGCTTTGGATAAAGTTTTGATAAATTCTAAACTTCCCAATTTTGAAGGCTTTGCAGGGATGTTAATCGAAGCTTTAATCGAATCAAAAGTGGAAGTTATTGTCGATAAATCGTTAGAGAATTTCGAGAATATCAAAACCATTCAAAACGAAGATATGTGGTACGAAGAGTTTTTGGATTATAAAATCGTAATCGGAACCATCGATTCTAAGGATCACGCTATTGAAATGATTAATAAATATTGTGGCGGACATTCTGCAGCCATTATTACCAGAGATAACGAAGCTGCACAACTGTTTATGGAATCGATAGATGCGGCAGCAGTGTACCAAAATGCATCAACCAGATTCACAGACGGCGGACAGTTTGGTCTTGGTGGAGAATTAGCAATCAGTACTGATAAACTGCATCAAAGAGGACCAATTGGTCTTCAACATCTCGTTACCAATAAATGGTACGTTTACGGAGAAGGGCAAATCAGATAATTGAGATAATGTGAAAATTAGGCAATCAGATTAATTAGAAAATTCTTAGGAGAAAAACTTAGAATCTCAGTATCTCAGAACCTTAGCATCTTAAAAAATGAAAAAACGGATTTTATTAAAAATAGGAAGTAATACTTTAACCAAAGAAACCAATCATATTTCGCGGGGAAAGATTGAAGATCTTGGAATACAGATTGCAGCTTTAAACCACGAATATGAATTCATCATAGTGAGCTCCGGGGCAATTGCGGCGGCAAAGCAATTTGTAAAGCTAGACAACCAGGATCAAGATGTTTTCGTAAAACAGGCGTTGGCTTCTATCGGACAACCACATTTAATGCGAATTTACAATGAGAATTTTAAGGATTTAGGACTAAATACGTCGCAATGTTTACTTTCTTATTCTGATTTTGAAAAAGAACAGACCAAAAAGAACATTGTAAATACTATTAATGTATTGGTTAGAAATAATTACATTCCGATTATCAATGAAAATGATACTGTGGCGACAGATGAGATTCGGTTTGGAGATAACGACAAATTAGCGGCTTTAACGGCAGTTCTTTTAAATGTTGATATTCTGATAATTGCAACCAATACAAACGGAATTTACACGAAAAAATCCATTCATAATGAAGTTCCAGAAACAATTAAGTTGGTTAATGATTTAAAATCACTCGAAAAAGAAATCGGTGATTCAAAATCATCACACGGAACAGGAGGTATGCAGTCCAAAATTGAAGCAGCCGGAATTGCAAAAGCTGCTAATATAGAAACCTGGATTGTAAACGGACTGGATGATAATTTTATTCTTCGGGCATTGAAAGATGAAATTCCTTTTACAAAAATAATCTAATGAGTCAATTAGAAAATTAGTTAATTAGATAATAAACAATCATCAAATTTTCTAATTATCACTTTATCTAAATAAAAAAAAACATGAACTATATTTCAATAAAAGACATCAACTCATTATCAAAATGGGTAAAACAAGCGATCAAAATCAAAAAGAATCCGCTTAAAAATCAAAGTTTAGGAAAGAATAAAACTCTTGGAATGTTATTCTTCAATCCAAGTTTAAGAACGCGTTTGAGTACTCAAAAAGCCGCAATGAACTTAGGAATGAATGTTATGGTAATGAACTTTACCAACGAAGGATGGACATTAGAGTTTGAAGACGGAGCCGTAATGAATTCTGGTGCATCAGAACACATTAAAGAAGCAGCAGAAGTAGTTTCTCAATATTGTGATATTATTGCCATTCGTGCTTTTGCAGGTTTGGTTGATAAAGAAAAAGATTATCAAGAAACGGTAATTTCAGGATTTTTGAAATACGCTACAGTGCCAATTGTAAATATGGAAAGTGCTGTTCGTCACCCATTACAGTCGTTGGCAGATGCGATTACAATGGAAGAATTCAAAACAAAACACAAACCGAAAGTAGTGCTTTCCTGGGCGCCACATCCAAGAGCCCTCCCACAGGCTGTTGCCAATTCATTCGTAGAAATGATGCAAATGCAAAAAGACATGGATTTTGTCATCACGCATCCTGAAGGTTATGAATTAAGCCCGGAAATCACAAAAGACTGCAAAATCGAATACGATCAGAATAAAGCTTTTGAAAACGCAGATTTTGTTTACGTAAAAAACTGGAGTAATTTCAATGATTACGGAAAAGTAACGAACAGTGATCCAAGTTGGACTGTTACAGCTCAAAAAATGGCTTTAACCAACAACGGAAAGTTCATGCATTGTCTTCCTGTTCGTCGTAATGTAATTGTAAGCGATGAAGTTTTAGACGGAGAAAATTCAATCGTAATTGAACAGGCTAATAACAGAACGTATTCAGCACAATTAGTTTTACAAAAGATTTTGAAGAAAATATAATCTTTTAGGCACTAAGGTTCTAAGTTTCTGAGATATTAAGAAACTATAAGCAAAAACCTTAGTCCCTTAGCAACCTAGAACCTAATGAAAAAAGTTACCGTAATAAAAATAGGTGGAAACATCATCGACAATCCAGCAGAATTAGAACAATTTTTAACTGATTTTTCTAAAATTGAAGGACATAAAGTTTTAGTTCACGGAGGTGGAAAATCGGCTACGAAAATGGCACAAAGTATTGGGTTAGTTCCGCAGATGATTGACGGACGCCGAATTACAGACGCTCCAATGCTGGATGTTGTGGTCATGATTTATGCAGGACAGATCAACAAACATATTGTAGCTCAATTGCAGGCAAAAGAGAACAATGCCATTGGTTTTTCAGGAGCTGACGGAAATTTGATCCAATCTATAAAAAGAAACCATCCCACAATCGATTACGGATTTGTAGGCGATGTAAAACAAGTCAATACAAAATTGCTGACTACTTTATTGGAGACTGGAGTTGTTCCCGTTTTCTGTGCGATTACACACGATAAAAACGGACAATTATTAAATACCAATGCAGATACTATTGCAAGTGAATTGTCAATTGCATTGTCTGAAGTTTTTGATGTGACACTTACATATTGTTTTGAAAAACAAGGTGTTTTAATGGATTCAGAAGATGATTCCTCTGTAATAACAGAAATCAGCGAAGCATTATATAATAAACTAAAAGAAGAAAAAGTAATTCATTCCGGAATGATTCCAAAACTCGATAACTGCTTCAACAGTTTATCCAGAGGTGTACAGAAAATTAAAATTGGGCATCACAGAATGCTACAAAATTCAGATGTTCTGCATACAACGATTACTTTATAAAAGAAAAAGTTGCTAAGTTTCAAATAAACCAAGACTTTTGCAGTCTTAGAATTTTAGCATCTCAGTACCTAAATTAAAATGAAACATATAGAAACGCTTACCCGGGAAGCAATTGAATTATTAAAAAATCTGATTGAAACCCCTTCATTTTCAAGTGAAGAAGATCAAACAGCTCTTTTAATAGAAAATTGGTTCACTCAAAACGAGATTCCTTTCAAAAGAGAAAACAACAATGTGTGGGCTTTCAATAAATACTTCGACGAAAAAAAACCAACGCTTTTACTGAATTCACATCATGATACTGTAAGACCCAATCAGGCTTATACTAACGATCCTTTCAAAGCAATTGAAAAAGATGGTAAACTATTCGGTTTAGGAAGTAATGATGCCGGAGGCTGTCTGGTTTCTTTATTGGCGACTTTTGTTCATTTTTACGAAAATCAAAATTTATCACATAATATCGTTATTGTTGCTTCGGCAGAAGAAGAAAGCAGTGGAAAAAACGGTTTAAATAGCGTTTTAAAACACTTACCCGAACTGGAATGCGCAATAGTGGGAGAACCGACATTGATGCAATTAGCCGTTGCAGAGAAAGGTTTATTAGTTCTTGACGTAAAAGTAAAAGGAACCGCAAGCCACGCTGCACATCAAAACGATGATAACGCTTTATACAAATCAATTCCGGTAATGGAATGGTTCAAGAACTATAAATTCGACAAAATCTCAGACGTTTTAGGTCCTGTAAAAATGACCGTTACGCAGATTAATGCAGGAAAGCAACATAACGTGGTGCCTTCAGAATGTGATTTAGTAGTTGATATTCGTGTAAACGACTGTTATACCAATGCTGAAATTTTGGAAGTAGTAAAAATGAATGTAAATGCCGAAGTAACGCCAAGATCAATGCACTTAAACGCTTCGTCTATTCCAATCGAGCACGGTTTGGTTCAGGCAGGAATTGCATTAGGAAGAACAACATATGGTTCGCCAACACTTTCAGATCAGTCGGTTTTAAGCTGTCAGTCTTTGAAATTAGGGCCAGGAGAAACACTGCGTTCACATTCAGCAGACGAATTTATTTTTGTGAATGAAATTGTAGAAGGGGTCGATTTGTATATCAAAATACTAACCGATTTCTTTAAATTATAAAAAACTTATTATGAATTATGATAATTATCTCAAAGAATTTCCATCATACCAAAAAGATTTAAAAGGTAAATCGGGAAGAATTTACAATTTCTATTGTTATAGTTTTGAAAAAACATTAAATGAATTATCTCAAAATGAAGGAAGTTTATTTTATGTTGCTAAGATGGAGCCTTTTAAGATTGTAAAGATTTTATATTTTGGATTTTGTGAGCGTGTTTCAGAAATAAGAGGTAATTCAAAAATTATAAATTTAATTAATAATGATTTTGGTAATTATGCATATTTCGTTTTTAATGAAGCTAGAAGTTTAAAAGAATTAGAAGAAATAAAAAATGATATTCAAGGGCATTATAATTTTACTGATACCCTAGATTAAAAAGTTAAAAACATAGGCTAATGATCTAAAATCTAAGAAGTCTAAAAATCTAAAATTCTAAGTTATGAAACTTTGGGAAAAAGGAATACCAACAGATAAAAAAATCGAACAATTCACAGTTGGAAACGATCGTGAACTGGATTTGGTTTTAGCAAAATACGATGCTTTAGGTTCAATTGCACACGCCAAAATGTTGGGTAAGATTGGTTTATTAACCGTCGAGGAAACAACATCTTTAGTTGATGCTTTAAACGAAATCATCGCAGATATCGTAGTAGGTAATTTCGAAATCGAAGACAGTTTTGAAGATGTACATTCTAAAATCGAATATCTGTTAACCGTAAAACTTGGCGATGCAGGAAAGAAAATCCACACCGCTCGTTCCCGTAACGATCAGGTTTTGGTAGATGTTCATTTGTATTTAAAAGACGAATTAAAAGCAATAAAAGAGCAGGTGAAAACACTTTTTGACTTGTTGATGGAATCTGCAGAAAAATATCAAAATATATTATTGCCAGGTTACACGCACTTGCAAATCGCAATGCCATCGTCATTCGGAATGTGGTTTTCAGCTTATGCAGAAAGTTTGATTGATGACATTACGATGCTGAACGCTGCTTCAAAAATTGTAGATCAGAATCCGTTAGGATCTGCAGCAGGTTACGGAAGTTCATTTCCAATCAACAGAACGTTTACAACGCAGGAATTAGGTTTTGAAACTTTAAAATACAATGCTGTAGCTGCACAAATGAGCCGTGGAAAAGCAGAGAAAACAGTTGCTTTTGCCATGACAAGCGTTGCAGGAACGTTATCAAAATTCGCAATGGACGTTTGTTTGTATATGAGCCAGAATTTTGATTTTATTGGTCTTCCTGCCCATCTTACAACAGGTTCGAGCATCATGCCTCACAAGAAAAATCCGGATGTTTTTGAATTAATCAGAGGGAAATGCAACAAGATTCAGGCGCTTCCATATGAGATCACTTTAATCACCAATAATCTACCAAGCGGGTATCACAGAGATTTACAGCTTTTAAAAGAAGGCTTGTTTCCTGCAATTCAAAATCTGAAAGCTTGTTTAGATATTGCAATATTTTCAATTAAAGATATTACGGTTAAAGAAGGTATTTTAGAAGATAAAAAGTACGATTATCTGTTTACGGTAGATACTTTAAACGAAATGGTTGTTGACGGAATGCCGTTTAGAGATGCTTACAAAGCTGTTGCAGAACAATTAGAAGCAGGAACATACAAATCTCCAAAAGAAACCAAACACACGCATGAAGGAAGTATTAACAATTTATGCCTTGATGCGATAAAAAATAAAATGGAAGCAGCTTTTTAAGCGCTTTAATTCTCTATTTAAAAACCGGTTTGTTGATTTACAGCAAATCGGTTTTTTTATTTCTATAAAATAAAGTATTTCTTCTTTAAGAAAATTCGACCTAATTCTCTAAATTTGAGAATTGATCATTTTTAAAATAAAAACATGACGCAATTTGACAGGCAGGCTACTCAGCAACTTTATGATAAAAATTTAATTACTGAAAATCAGTTTGAAGAAATAAAAGAATATCGAAGCAGAAATATATTTTCGCTTAGTGTAGAATTAAAATTACTGCTTTCGATTTCGGTATTAATGTTCACTTCAGGAATTGGAATCCTAATTTATGATAACATTGATAGTGTGGGGCATATAGCTTTACTATCTATTTTGTTTGCGCTTACCTGCGGTTGTTTTTACTATTGTTTTAAAAATTCAATTGGCTTTCAAAGAGCAGAATCTAAATCAGAAAGTCCGTTTCTTGAATATGTGGTTTTAACTGCCAATGTTTTAACCTGTATTTTTGTTGGATATCTTCAGTTTCAATATAAAGCTTTTGGTACACATTACGGTTTGGCTACTTTGGTTCCAACTATCGTCAGTTTTGTATGTGCATATTATTTCGATAATAAAAGTGTTTTGACAATTGCAGTAACAGGTTTAGCTGCGTATGTAGGACTTACAGTAACGCCTCAGGAACTTTTTAATGGTAATAATGATTTTTATGCCAATCAAAGTTTAAGTTATTCAGCTATTTTGCTGAGCTTTTTACTGATTTTATGGACGTTGTATAGTTTTAAAATTAAGCTCAAAACCCATTTTACCTTAGTTTATCTCACGTTTGCTCTGCATTTAATTAGCGTAGCTTCTATAAGCAACATGTATGATGATTATGACTTAGGCTGGATTTTTTTCAGTATCATTTTAGCAGTTTCATCATACTATTTTTATAAAGTAAGTTATCAGCTTAAAGCGATGTCATTGTATGTTTTTATGATTATTTATGCCTACATAGGAGGCAATATTTTTCTTTTTAACCTATTTAAACATGTTGATTTTGATGATATTTGGATAATATTTATTTTATTATTACCTGCCTATTTTATTGGCTCGATAGTTATGTTTATAAATTTGATCAAAAAGTTTAACAAAGAAACAGCCGAATAATGATAGCACACGATAAAAAATTATTAAACAATTTATTCTTAACAGAAGAAGCAGATTCTCTTAAAGATGGAGGGTTTATCAGTAAAGAACAAAAGAAGATTATTAGAAATGAACTGCCTTCTTTTAAAATTCAAAATAATATTTTAGTCCGATTAGGATTCTTTCTGCTGGGGACATTTCTGTATTCATCTATTTGTGGAGTTTTCTCTATGGTTGTACTATCCAGTGGTTCTGATAATACTTTTTTTAAGATTTGCTGTTTCCTTTTTGCAGGAATTGGTATCACTGGTGCTGAATTTTTAGCTGCAAACAAATATTATAGACACGGATTAGATGATGCTTTTATTTTAGGAATAATACTTAATGCAGGATGTGCGGGTATTATCCTTACTGAGGATTATTATTCAGGACTTACAACGGCTATTGTAGTTGCTGTAGTTTCTTTTTTGACTTACAGAAGATATTTACATTTATTATCCGTTCTTGTTTTCTGTATGGCTTCTTCAGCTGTTTTATTTTTCGGAATGTTTGAAATCGGAGCTGTTGGTAAAACAATTTTACCGTTTGCTGCAATGTTAGTTTCAGTAGGTTTTTATTTTTTTTCCAGAAACAGAATTAAAAAATTAAAAGAAACCTATTATTATAACGGACTTTTATTAGCCAATAGTTTTTGTTTGATTTTGTTCTATCTTTCTTGTAATTATTTGGTTGTGAGAGAACTTTCGGCAGAACTTTTGGGAGTTGACGTTAAACCTGGTCAGGATATTCCATTTTCGTATTTCTTTTATGCATTCACTTTTATAGTGCCGGCTGTTTATTTGTTTCGGGCTTTAAAAACGAAAGACAGAATAATGTTGTGGATTAGTTTTTTAGCGATTGGTTTTTCAATATATACCATTCGGTTTTATTATTCGGTTTTGCCAATTGAAATTGCACTTACACTTGGAGGTCTTGTATTGTTTGTAACAGCTTATTTTTCAATTAAAGCTTTAAAAGATAAAGAAAGCGGATTAACATTTAGACCTGACAGAATAAATCATTTAGACAATTTCTTAAATGCCGAAGCATTAGTTATTGCTTCTACAGTTGGAATAAAACGGGAAGTCAAACCATCTGAATCACCCATGGAATTTGGTGGCGGTGATTTTAGTGGTGGGGGATCTGGTGGGAGCTTTTAATAAATTTTATCGTAAAATGATAAAAAAAACAGCAGTACTTAAGTTTACTGCTGTTTTAATTATATGATTTTTTTTTAGAATTATATTATCCTTTTAAAATCTTAAAAGTTTTAACTCTGTTGTCAATTTGAACTTTACAGATATAAACTCCTCTGGTAATGTTTGCAATGTTTAATTCTAATTTCTCGTTAACAGCAACATTTTTTGAGGTTGTATAAACTTTTGAACCATTTGGAGAAAAAATTTCTACAACTGCTTTACCATTCTCAATACTTGAAAACTCAATGTTTAAAACATTGTCAATTACGGTTGGATAATATTTGATTTCTAAGTTAGCCACATTATCATTTAAACCTAATGTATTAGGGCAACTTGTAGAAATCACACCATCAGCAGTGACTTGTAATGTGGCTCCTGCTCCGCAACTTGAATTTGTTAGATAGGTAGCAACATCTCCAATAGGAAGTACGGTATATGAATATGAAGGCTTTGAAACCGTACCAGAATTTAATCCTGTTACAGCTGTTGAACCTGAACCTTTAACACAATTATCAAATGCAACGCCAACTGTTCCGCCGTCAGTTGAAATATAATCTTTATAAACAGTTCCAACAGAAGCAAAATTAGATTTTTCTACATAACAAGTTGTATTGTTATTTCCTCCGCCTAATCCTATTGCTAAAGATCCAGAAACTGAAGTATTATAATAACAGTTTAGGATATGTAATTCAGCATTTCTTGCTCTTGGCATTCTTTCTTTGCAACCATCTGCCCAATAACAATTTTTAAAAGTAATACTATAATGGCCATCTGTATTGACATCTTTTTTATCTGATCCAATTAAATTTGAAAAGCGATGGTCATTAGTGAAATTTGTTTCATTTCTTGGTGTGGGAGTTTTTAAATAATAAAATTTGCACCATGATATGGTTATATTATCTGCTGAGCCTTTATTGTCAAAATTTCCATCTATTCCATCCAGAAATTCACAATGATCTACCCAAACGTTAGTTCCTTCATTAGTCAAACTATCCTCACCATCTACATCATATGCGCCTGGTCCTTGAAATATAAGATTTCGGATGATTATATTATCTGAGGCCTTTTGTATATAAAGGATTCCAGAAGTAGCTTTTGAACCTGCGACATCACCTGGTGTAATTTGAAGATTTCTAAGTCTTGCTCCGGGTAATCCTATAATGGTTTTGTTACTAAGTGTAACTTTGAATAGTTTAGGGAAATCAATAATTCCAGAAACCAAAATAACAGAAGTTGCAGTAGTATTAGAACTAAGAGCTGCTGTTAATTGATCGTAAGTCGTTACTGTTACTGTATTAGCAGCAGTTGGCGTTCCACCTCCAGTTGCTGCCGCACCAAAACCTTCAGGTGCAGACATGTAGTAATTCTGAGCAAAAATAGTAGAAAAGCTAAGTAGAAAAAAAAGTAGGGGTAATGCTTTTTTCATTTTAAAAAAATTAAGTTTCTAAATTTGGTTTAATATCGTAAGTGGTTAATGTAATCGATTGCACAAATTTAATTCAATAAATTTTATCACTAGTGTCCACTTAAAATAAGTTAAAAACCAACTGGTTAGTATTATGTTCATTGATATTATTGTAATCTGATTTCATAAGTAGTTCATTTATAGATGTTTTATCGAGTAATGATGCGGATAAAATTTGTAGAATTTCGTAGGTTGAGCGATTGATTTTTAAATCTTTTGCTATTATAGAGACCAAGCAGTAAGTCACAATTGCTACATTAATTTGAATACGAACAGCATTTTCTGTTGTTCCCCAAAAGGTCTTAACTTTTAGGTGCTGTTTTATCCATTTAAAGAACAATTCTACTTGCCATCTTTGTTTGTAGAGTAGTGCAATATCTTGAGCTGATAATTCAAAATTATTGGTCAAAAAGACTAACATTTTTTTATTTTCAGTATCGAAAAATTTTACTTTTCGTATCTTTTCTGGATAATGTTTTGAGGTATAAAAACCTTCTATTTTACCGATTTGGTCATATTTAATTCCAGTGGTTTTATCAATTTTTGAAGAATACATTCTTTTAAATTTCACGTTAGATTTTGCTCTAACTACAAAATAAGCATTAGCTTTTGTAATTCGAAAAAGTCGATCATAATCAACATAAGCACGGTCAAAAATATAATAAGCAAATGGTTCATAATCTATTACATCCATTGCCTTAACATCGTGTACATTTGCTTCTGTAATGTGAATAAATACCGGGATTTGCGTGTTAATATCAAAGAGAGTGTGCAATTTTATCCCTGCTTTAGTTTTTCGAAAGTGAGCCCAGCAAAATACATTCAAGCATAGATCAATTGTTGAAGAATCAAAAGCATAAATATTGCCTTTTATTTCAAAGGTATCATTGCTTTTTTTATCTTGGGCAATCAATATTAAATGATTGGCAAACTCTTCAAATATTTTATAATTACGATTTTCATTAGCTTTGGATAAATTACTACGAGTTACATTTTTGCCAAATCCTAAATGATATGATTTTGATTGATGTGCTTCTATAACAATTATCAAATCCCTTAAACTTTCTCTTGCTGAAAGTTGACCAAAAAGCATACATAATAATTGATTCCAACAAGTAAAATGTTTGACCGATTTATTGCCAGAATATTTACTAGTTAACCTGTCAAAAACACGTTGAGGAAGAAATTCAATCAGTTGAGAAAAGACATATTTACCGTGATTCATATTCGTAATATTGATTTACGAACATAATAATCATTTCAAATCGTCACGCTCTAAAATGACTCTTAAAATACAGATTTACAATAATTTCAAAGAACTTATTTTAATTTTTAGTGGACACTAGTGAAATTTTATTATAAATATTTTTATGAAATAATTATTATTATCTTATGTGTTTTTGAATTAATTAGTGATTATCATGAATATTTATAAGAATAAATTAATTTAAAATGTACTTTTTTTTAAAATGCTGTTAATATTAAACAAAATGTTAATTAGAGAAAATGGAACTTTAAGTTTTTTAAACACTGTAGCAAATTTGATTAATTGAAAGAAAATACAATCTGATGAATCTAATTTTGTAAAGTGGGAAATATCACCTAATAAAAAATCCCCAAATTTGAATTTGAGGATTAATTAAAAAGCAGCTCTTTTCTAAAATTAAACTTTTCCTAAAGTATATAATTGTTCCATTGTCGGAGACGGACTACCACCTTCAGGTTCCAGCGTAATACCGAAGGCTTCTGCATAAACAGTTTCGTGTACAGCAAATATTTTATGATCGTTATTGTCAAAATTGCTTAATAAACCTATACTTGTAGGTGTTAGGGCAGGACTCAATTTAAGTGCCCAAACCTGATACACTTTTCCTTTTGGTGGTTTTGGAAGTCCAGCGGCGTCGACATAGGTTGTTTTGGTATCTTTATTCCAATATATTTTTGCAAAAGAGGTTGGAGAAACAGCCTGACCTCCTAATGTTACACCTGTGTTTTTAATATCTCTTACAATGGTTAAACTTCTTTCTGTTTCTTTATTTTGTTTCTCTAAATAAGCAAAATCTCTTTCAATTTTGTTTTTTTCTTTGCCGACAGTTGTAATAATATCTTTTGTTTTTGTCAGTTCTAAAGTCTGATACCCCAAACCTAACAATAATAATACTGCTGCAGCCCAGCCAATATACTGTGTTCGGTTAGCTATTGGCTTCATTTCGACTATTTTGCCGTGTTTCAGTTCTAGTTGGGTTTTTATTTTTTCAAAATTCGCTACCGAATGAAAAGGAGAAAAACTCGATGATAAAGCAACAATAGCTTTTTCTATTGAAATAATTTCGTTCTCAACTTCAGGATTGTTTTTTGCCATTTCGGCTATTTCCAGATTTTCAGTTTCGGTTAATAAACCATAAACATAAAGTTCCAGAATTCCTGATTCTATATATTCTTTTGCTTCCATTATATTTTTAGATAATTGCGTAAATCATTAATACAGTTTCTGTTTTGTGTTTTGACAGTTCCTAATGGCAT
This sequence comes from Flavobacterium adiutor, assembly GCF_048282555.1. Classification (NCBI taxonomy): domain Bacteria; kingdom Pseudomonadati; phylum Bacteroidota; class Flavobacteriia; order Flavobacteriales; family Flavobacteriaceae; genus Flavobacterium; species Flavobacterium adiutor. The sequence continues at coordinate 2,867,321 of NZ_CP182487.1, read as the reverse complement.
TGCCAATTCTTCTGACGCTTCTTGTTGCGTATATCCTTTAAAGAATAACAAATCAATAATCTCAATACACTTAGGTTTTAATTTTTTCACAAATTCCTGAATTCCAATGATATCAATTTTATTATTGGTTTTATTATTGTCGTCTAACAGATGTACGAAATTATCTGAGGAAAGGTTTTTTTGAGAATTATTAAAACTTTTAGACCTGAGTTTATCGATAGAAGTATTTCGGGCAATATTAAGAATCCAGGTATAAAAACGTCCTTTTCCTTCATTATAAGAATCTATGTTTTTCCAGATTTTTACGAAAACTTCCTGTAAAACATCTTCGGCTTCTTCTCTATTTTTTACTAAGACATTAATTACAGAAAACAAACTTTTGGAGTACATGTCATACAAGTGGGTAAAAGCTCTTTCGTCTTTCTTGTAGATTAAAACTAATAATTCTTCCTGACTCATATATTTAGATTTGACTTTTAATAAATTTAAATTACTTTTTTGGGTATCTTAGGATAAAGATAATTTATTTTTTTAACCTTCCAAATCTCAGTAAAATAAGAGATTATGAAAAAAGGTAATTTTTTTCAGCTTTTTTGAAACCATAGATAGTCATCTTACGTATGTGCTATTATAACATAAAACTTAAATATTTATATTTTAATAGCAAAAGAATAGGAGTTTAAAAAAAATAATCTTTTGAAGAGTTAATGAATAAAAGGTAATATTTTTTTAAACAAAAGAAATTTCTTATATAATGTAATAATTGACGGTTTTTGACTTCTATACAAAAATATAATAATAGCCCTTTGAATGAAATTATTCAAAAACATCAGTTTGAGTGTTTTTTGTGTAGAGAAGCGAAACAAAATAAAGGGGTTTGTTTGAACATGAATACTAATAAAAGGAATAAAAATACCGGGTACGATCGAGAGCAGTTCGGTTTATTTACTAATGACCGGCACTGTTCACTCTTCCGGTAATTAAAGTAGTCTTCATAAAAATTTGAGAAAATTACTTTTAAAAAGTAGATAATTTAAAGATAGATGGTTTGATTTGTTTGTGAGTAGAAGCCTAACGCCTGATTAACGTTAGGCTTCACTTTTTATTTAACTTTTATTTAAAAAAATAAACTTTTGATATCCTTAATTTTAGCCAGAATTAAGTAATTTTATAAAAAAATAAGTGATGAATAAAATAGCATTTTTAGTTTTTAGTGCCATCTTTTTAATGACAGCACAAATTCAGGCTCAGACAAGTATCAAAAAATCTAACACAGAAAAAGTTATGGGAAAACAAACCATTTATCAATTTAAAGTACAGGATTTATCGGGTGATACTTTTGATTTTTCTTCTTTGAAAGGAAAAAAAATCATGATTGTAAACACAGCTTCAAAATGTGGATTAACACCTCAGTATAAAGAATTAGAAGCTTTGTATAAAGAATATCAATCTAAAGGTTTTGTAATTGTGGGTTTTCCGGCAAATAATTTTGCTTCTCAGGAACCAGGAACAAATAAGGAAATAGCTGCTTTTTGCCAGCAAAATTATGGCGTAACTTTTCCAATGATGGATAAAGTTTCCGTAAATGGGGACGATATGTGTGAAGTTTATAAGTTTCTTACCCAAAAGTCAAAAAACGGTCTTCAGGATTCTCAAGTAGAGTGGAATTTTCAAAAGTATTTAATTAATGAAAAAGGAGAACTGGTTAAAGTTATAAAACCAAGGACATTGCCTACTGATCCAGAAATTGTGAACTGGATTAAAGGATAATTAAAAGAAACAATAATTTGAAATGAGATTTTTAGAAAACTGAAAATCTCATTTTTCATTTTTGAAAATCGATGCAACTGCCGCTTCGTAATTGCGAATGCTTTTTGCTTTTTTTATGAGTTTTAGTACTTTATGCGGATTTGAAAATGTTTCTGCAAAGTATTCCCATAAGTGATACATCTTCAGTAAAATATGTGTTTGTCCTGATAAAGATTCACTATAAATAGCATATAAAGTATTATGAAACTCGCTGAATAATTCCATTTTGTTTTTAGGATATTCAAAAGTGTTGTTTTTTATCATAGCTGGCAAAAAAGGATCAGAAATTAAGCCTCGTCCAATCATCCAGTGATCTATGAATGGAAAACGTTCCTGCATTTCATGAAATTTTGCTACCGAAGTAATATCTCCATTATAATACAACTTATGCTTTGTATTGTCGAGACATTGCTGAAATGCATCTAGGTGTACACCGCCTTTGTATAATTGTTTGCCAATACGGGCATGAATAGCAATATTTTTAATAGGATAGGTATCCAAAATGGGTAAAACATCCAGAATTTCTTCGGGAGTCTCATATCCCAGACGCATTTTCATAGATACAATAATATCGGTTTCAGCATGTGCTCTTTCCAGAATATGATTTATTTGGCTGGTGTTTTTAATCAGACCAGAACCCATTCCAGATTTGGTAACCATTGGGTAAGGGCATCCTAAATTCCAGTTTAATTCTTTATAACCTAATTCCCTGACATATTTAGCCACAAATAAAAACTCATCTGCATCATTTGTTATTACCTGTGGAATTACCTCCAAACCAATATTATTTTCAGGAAGTAAATCTCTTTCATAAGATGATTTTACAACCAATTTTCCATTCAGACGAATGTAAGGAGCATAAAAGGTATCAATTCCACCAAAAATTTTGTTTTGCGCATTTCTAAAACGAAAATCGGTAAATCCTTGTAAAGGTGAGGAAAGCAGGGTAAAGTTCATAATATTAAAATGCAAATATAGAATTCTTATACTATATAAAATGGATATATTTATTTCAAAATTAATTGCATGAATACCAGATCAAGCCAATGATCAAATTTGTAACCAACTTCACGAATTGTTCCAGTGGCAACAAATCCAAATTTTTCATGAAAAGAAATACTTCCTGCGTTATCAGCGTCAATGGCACCAATCATAACGTGGTATCCTTGTTCTTTTGCCAAACGAATCAATTCTGTTAATAATTTTGATCCAATCCCTTTTCCAATCACATGGTCAACTACATAAACAGAATGTTCAACGGTATATTGATAACCAACTTTTTCTCGGAATTGTCCATAACTGCCAAAACCTACAACTTCGTTATCCAAATCGGCAACAATCACAGGAAGATTTTTAAATTTTTTATCTTCGAACCATTTTTTCTGAGCCTCTAAGTCCTGAATTTCATAACTATAATTTGCTGTTGTATGTAAAATAGAATGATTTACAATGTTAAGGATTTTGTCTAAATCAGTTAAAGTAGCTTGTCTTAAGATTACGTTCATAATAATGTGAAAGTTATAAAGAAGTTCCGAAAAATACGGTTCTGCAAAGATATTGTCTTTTTTTCAAGCAATCTTAATATCTTTCTATTTATGAATTAAATCAAGAACGAAGTTTGTAACTTTGTGTTCGGAAAAGGAAAGTTTCAGGAGTGAATTTTCTTTAAAAATAATAAAGCATTGGAATGATTTACCCCAAAATACCGCTTGCACAAAGCATTATAGAAATTTGTTCAGCAAAAGGAATTCATAATATTATAATTTCTCCGGGATCAAGAAATGCCCCTTTGACAATTGGTTTCGCCCAAAACCCTAATTTTAAATGTTATAGTATTGTAGATGAGCGTTGTGCTGCATTTTTTGCTTTGGGAATTGCCCAACAAACAAAAAAGCCAACAGCAATTGTGTGCACATCGGGATCAGCATTATTAAATTATTATCCTGCTATAGCCGAAGCATTTTACAGTCAGATTCCGTTACTTGTAATTTCTGCAGATCGGCCTCAGAATAAGATTGATATTGGAGACGGACAAACGATTCGTCAGCAAAATGTTTTCCAGAATCATTCGGTTTACAATGCTAATTTAACCGAACAAGCTTCTGAAGAAAATGATCTGAAAATAAATAGAGCCATAGAAACCGCTATTCTGCAAAAAGGACCTGTTCATATCAATGCACCTTTTGAGGAACCTTTATATGAAACGACAGATATCCTTTCTGTCAGTCCAAAAATTATTGGTTTAGAAAGAATTACCGAAACAAAATCAATTAAAAATATTAAAGAAATTGTTTCTGTATGGAATTCAGCTAAACGTAAACTCATTTTAGTAGGTGTAAATGAAGCAGCATCAATCGATAAAGAAATTATAGAAAGCCTTGCAAAAGATCAGTCTGTTGTGGTACTTACAGAAACGACTTCTAATTTGCATCACCCTGATTTTATTAATAGTATTGATACTTTGATTACACCTTTTGACGATGCTGATTTTAAAGAATTTGAGCCAGAAATATTAGTGACTTTTGGCGGAATGGTAGTGTCAAAACGGATTAAAGCATTTTTACGAAAATATAAACCACTGAATCACTGGCATATTGATACTTTACGTGCTTATGATACCTTTAATGCATTAACAGAACATTTTGAAATGAAGCCTAATGATTTCTTCAAGGATTTGTTTTCTAAAACTGTTTTTACAGAAAGTAATTATTTCGAGCAAATTAATAATGTTTATCAGTTGCGAAAAATTAAAAGGCAAAAATATTTAGAAAAAATACTATTTTCAGATTTTAAAGTATTTGAGAAAGTAATAGGATCGCTGCCTAAAAACAGTCATTTACAGATAAGTAACAGTTCGGCTATTCGATATGCACAATTAATTGATATTGATTCTTCTATTGAGGTTTTTTGTAACAGAGGTACAAGTGGCATCGATGGGAGTACATCCACAGCAATTGGCGCTGCTGTTGGGTGTCTAATACAAACCGTTTTTATTACCGGAGATATTAGTTTCTTATATGACAGTAACGCTTTGTGGAACTCTTATATTCCTAAAAATTTTAAAATTATTCTGATTAATAATGGAGGAGGAGGAATCTTCAGGATTTTGCCGGGTCATGAAGAAAAACCTGTTTTTAATACTTATTTTGAAACTTCGCACCATCTAACAGCAGAGCATCTGGCAAAAATGTATCAAATGAATTATTTTACAGCAACTGATACAGATTCTTTAGAGAAAAGCATTGCATCTTTTTATGCAAACAATGATCTTCCGGCTATTTTAGAAATATTTACACCAACTGCTGAAAATGATGTTGTTTTGAAGCAATATTTTAAAGAGTTGATTTAAAAATTAAGAGCGTCATTTAGGCGCTTTTTTTATATAAATATTTTTTCGCTGTACCATTTTCAAACTTCGTACATTTGCACTTTAAAAACTTGGCTTTAGAGCTTAGAACTTCAAGAATATGATTGAAATAGGAAAATACAATACACTTACCATACTTCGTGATACAAAAGTGGGTTTATTTTTAGGAAATCCTGAAAAAGACCCGGAAGGAATTCATGATATATTATTACCCAATAAATACGTTCCTAATGAATTTGAAATAGGCGAAGAGCTTGTTGTTTTTGTTTATTTGGACCATGAACAGCGTCCGGTTGCGACAACACTTGAACCATATATTTTACTGAATGAATTTGCTCTTTTACGAGTAAATTATATCAATCAGGTTGGTGCATTTATGGACTGGGGAATGGAGAAAGATATTCTCGTTCCGTTTAAGGAGCAGGCACGTCCGATGGAAAAAGGAAAACGTTATCTTGTTTACCTTTACATGGACGAGAAGACAAAACGTTTAGTAGCATCAAGCAAAACCAACCAGTTTTTGAGTAATGAAAATTTAACGGTTGAAAAAGGCGAAGAGGTTGATTTAATTGTTTCGCATATTACAGAAATAGGAATTAACGTTATTATCAACGAACAACATAAAGGATTACTTTATAAAGATGAAGTTTACGATGATTCAATAAGGACAGGTGACAGAATGCGGGGGTACATCAAAAATATTCGTCCGGATAACAAAATAGATGTAACATTACAAATTCAAGGGTATAAAAGTATTGAGCCTAATGCAGAGAAAATTTTAGATGAATTAAGAGCTAACCGCGGTTTTTTACGTTTAAATGATAATTCGCATCCGGAAGATATCAAGACAGTTTTAAAAATGAGTAAAAAAACCTTCAAAAAAGCAATAGGAGCTTTGTATAAAGAAAAACTCATCGAAATAAAAGAGGACGGTATTTATCTGGTAAAAGAATAAAATTGATTCGCAAAAAAAAGCTCAAAAGTCAGGTAACTTTTGAGCTTTTTTTAATTTTTTCTGTGTTTCCACCTTTTGTGCGTCCACAAATAATATTCAGGCGCTTCGTAAATTTGTTTCTCCAATTGCTTTATATACATTTCTGTAATTTTGAAATCTTCATAATCTTTCGGATTATCGGCAAGAGTAAGGAAAGTAGCTTCATAGTACCCTCTTTTTACTTTTTTAACTTTTACCATTATAACGCTTAAATCGTATTTTTTCGCAAGCATTTCAGCACCGGTATGTACCGGAACTTCAATTCCCATAAAATCGTTCGAATGAAAGATACGGTCTAATTTAGGCGATTGATCACTCGCTAAACCATATAAGCTCAATTTTCCTTCACGCTGGTTTTGTGCCATCAGCGGAATCGCATTTTTGGTTGGAATCATTTCGCAATTGTATTTTGTACGGATTTTTCGAATCAATTTATCAAAATATGGATTAGCGAGTTTCTTATATACAGCAACACCCTGAAATCCAAGTTTAGGATTAATGGTTAAAAGCCATTCGTAGCTCGCATAATGTGAAGCTACTAATATCACGCTTTTCCCTTTTTTGGCATAATCTAATATAAGATCGATGTTAGTGACATGAAATCTTTTTTCCATTTCCTCGGGCGAAATACTCATAGTTTTAATCATTTCTAAAAACATGTCGCACATATGCTGATAAAACTTCTTTTCAATCTTTTTTCTTTCAGCATCGTTCAAATGAGGTAAGGCAAGTGCGAGATTAGTACGGACTACTTTTTTGCGGTAGCCAATAATATAATACACCAGAAAATAAACACAATCTGAAAACCAGTAAAATATTCTGAATGGAAGTATGGAAATAAGCCACAGTAAGGGATAGGCTAAGATATAAATGAGAAACTGCATCTAATTTTTTTTCACAAAGATAAAATAAAAAAAATTTTAGCCTTAAAATTTAGTAAATCTCTAACCTTTCCTGAGAATGCTTATCTTTACAATTCACAATAATTATTATTTATGAATACCATTTTGATAGGAATTATCATTGCCAATGTTTTGATTAGTTATAAAGGGTTTAACGATATTTATTTTTTTAGGAAGTACGAATTTCATGTAGGAAGCATCAGATCGGGCGAACAAATCAGGATGATTTCATCTGGTTTTTTGCATGTCGATATGATGCACCTGGCTTTTAATATGCTGACACTTTGGTTTTTTGCCCCAGTAGTTTTAAACTGGCTTGGTACTTTTTCTTTTGTTTTAGTTTATTTTGGAAGTTTAATTTTTGGGAGTCTCCTTACGATGATTTTTCATAAAAATGATTATAGCTACAGGGCAGTAGGAGCATCCGGGGCTGTAACGGGAGTTTTGTATTCTGCTATTTTATTGCAGCCTGATATGATGCTGGGAATCTTTTTTGTAATTCCGATTCCGGCCTACCTTTTCGGAATTTTATACTTATTGTATTCTATATATGGGATGAGGGCTAAGAATGACAATATTGGACACACAGCACATTTTGGAGGTGCAGTAGGAGGTTATTTGATTACGCTTATAAAAGAGCCGTCATTGATGGCAGATCATAGTCTGATGACAATTTTACTCGCAATTCCTATTTTGATACTTTTTGTTATGGCGAAATTGGGGAAATTGTAATGCTGGCACAACTTTTGAAATGCCCTTATCAATAATTTTAAATATAACAAAAATGAAAAAACTAGTCTTATTTTTAACAATAATGTTTATGACCATGTCTTACGGCCAGGAAGCAAAACAAATTCCCCAAATCAATGTTAACGGAGAAGGAAAAGTAAAAATTGCTCCGGATCAGGTTTCGATATCTGTAACAGTTGAAACCAAAGGAAATAATGCTAAAGATGTCAAAAAACAAAATGATGAAAAGATTGATGCGGTTTTAAAATTCATCAAAAAAATGAATATTCCAACAGCTGATTTCAGAACAAAACAGGTTGCACTGAATCCACAGTACGATTATGAAAAAAAGAAAACAAACTACAATGCGGTTCAGACAGTAGAAATTCTGTTGAAAGATTTGTCTAAATATGATGAGTTAATGGAAGGACTGGTTCAGCAGGGGATTAATCGTATTGATAAAGTTTCTTTTGAATCGTCTAAATTAGCACAACATCAATCAGAAGCCCGAAAATTAGCGATGAAAGATGCTAAAGTAAAAGCAGAAGATTATGTTTCAGTTTTAGGACAAAAAGTAGGGAAGGCTTTTGTTATTTCTGATAATTCACAAATATATCAGCCACAGCCTATGTACGCTTCGATGAGAATGAAGGAATCTGCAGATTCCGTTGCATCAAATGAGACTATGGCAATTGGAGAAATTGAAATCACGGCCAATGTAAGTGTTAGTTTTATTCTGGATTAAATATTTATATCCGAACTTATTAAAAAAGCCAAATACCAAATCATATTGGTGTTTGGCTTTTTTAATAATTATTTTTTAGAAGTGAAATAAAAGACAGTTTTTAACTACATTATTGATTCATTTCTTAGATTTGTATGAAGCATTATAAATACATTCTATCATGCCAATAATAGAACAATCACAGTATAATTTTCCTCCTGTTGTTCATCGCAACAGACATATTTCTACTATTTATGCCGCTTTGTTTAAAAAATTTGATGTTCCGGCATATACAAGAGTGAAACATGAACTAAATGATGGAGATTTTATCAATATCGATTTTGTTATAAATGACGCTAAAAAAGCAGTCATTTTATGTCATGGTTTAGAAGGTGATTCCCGCAGGACTTATAATAATAGCTGTTCGGCTTACTTTCAGCAAAAAGGGTTTTCAGTTTTCGCCTGGAATAACCGTACTTGTGGAGGAGAAATGAACCGTCTTCCCAGACTTTATCATCATGGAGCAGTGGACGATCTTGATGAGGTGGTTCAGTTTGTTTTAAAAAAGGGATTCGAACAAGTTTATCTGATCGGCTATTCGATGGGAGGAGTTCAGCTTTTGAATTATTTGGGCTGGACAAAAATTGATGAGCGTATAAAAGCGGCTGTTTCGATTTCGGTTCCCACTCATATAGCGACAAGTGCGGCTGTTCTTAAACAAGGTTTTAATAGGGTTTATCTAAAGAATTTTACAATAGATATCAAAAAAAAGCTTAAATATAAAGCCGCCCAGTTTCCTGATTTTATAAACCGGGATCAGATTGATAAAATTTCTTCTTTTGATGAAGTTGACCAGTATTTTACGGCACCTTTGCATGGATTTGCAAGCAGGGATGAGTATTACGAACGTGTTTCACCTGAATTTTCCCTAAAAGACATTACCACTCCGGTTTTAATAATTAATTCACTTGACGATCCTTTTTTAGGTGAAAGATGTTATCCAAGAACTATAGCTCAAAACAGTAAATATGTTTATCTGGAAACCCCAAAATATGGTGGACATTGTGCTTTTCCTATGCGAAATTCAACCTATTCTTATGCAGAGAAAAGAGCGTATGATTTTTTTGAGTCTTTAAGCCGGAAAATTTTCAAGCCTGATAATTGAAATTTTGGGTTTCAATGGAGTCCCTTCAATTGGGGTAATTTTATTTGTATTTACATTTGTTAACTGGCTTTCAGATAAAGGAGTCGTATTATATGAACAGGATGTAAATCCTATTAGGTACGTCATTGCCAAGGAAAATGAACTTAACTTTTTCATGATTGCTTCTTTGGGTTAATTATAGTAAAGTGTAGGTTTTAAAACTTAATCTAAACCTTCAAGGAATTCTGTATGAGTAAAGTTTGTATCATATAATAAAGGGCTGTGTTCTTTAGTTTGTAAAAGTCGAAATATCATTAAATGGGTTTGCCTGAATATTTAATTCAGACACATGAATTTTAAACCTTTTGTTCCAGTTTTGTTAAGATCAGTTTTAATTTAAGATGTATTTACAAGATATCAAGGTTAGGAAAAAATAAAGACAAGTATGAAATATGCTCAATATACAATTTGTATTTTGGTAAAATATTGTCAGTTTACAATCAGATTGTAAGCCTATAGAAATTGTTTTTTAAATTTTAAAGCTAGTATTAGCAGAATGTATAAATGTTAATGTTTATATAAGAGCCTGTTTAAATTTTATTCAATAAATGTTTAATAGCTGCTAATTTGACTACGTTTTCAGCAGAATCAATTAATAGTTCATAATTTCTGCATAATCTTCTATCGTTGTCAAACCATGCAAATGTTCTCTCTACCACCCATCTTTTGTGTGTAGGCTTGAAGCCTGATTTTTTATCATCCGACCTCATAACTACTTGAATTATATAGCCAAAATTGTTTTTAATTTGTTCTATAATTTCACCTCTATAGCCTCCATCGGCAAGGATAACTTTTACAGAACAAAGTAAATCCTTTAGGGTTCTGATCAATAAAAATACTGCTTTGCTATCATGAATACTCGCTACCGTTACCATAATGGCTAATAAAAAGCCATTTTTATCAACGACAACGTGTCGTTTTATACCTTTTATTTTTTTATTTCCATCAAAACTTTTTAAAGAACGATTATTTCCCCAACGAACGCTTTGGCTATCCATTATTCCTAAACTGGGTTCTGCATTTTGTCCTTTTTTACTACGGACTCCTTCTCTTAACTTCGAAAGCAATAAATCAAAATAATCTAAATCTGCCCATTTTGAATAGTAATAATAAACAAGCTGCCATTTTGGAAAATTACTAGGTAGCATTCGCCACTGACAACCACTCTTAATAAGGTAGTTGATCGCATTCCAGATGAAACGCAAGCTGTGTTTACGTTTTCTATCACCTAATTCTAATGTTTTTTTTATAAATTGCCACTGAGTTTCTGTTAAATCGGTTGGATACATCTTATTTGTAGTTTGGTAGCACAAAAAGAATAATTCCAATCGGTTTCTTTAACTCATAAAGACTTTTTTTTACATTTTTAAACAGGCTCTAAATGTTTTTTTCTTGTTAAAAATAGGTTCTGTGTTTTAGCTTTAAAGTAAAATTTTATTTTTTGAATCTTCCAGGCCACTTCTTTTTTTGTTAAAACTGTTATTCAAGTTTTTATTTGCCTAAAAAATTTTCAACCTGCTTTGCTTAAATGTTTTTAGAAAAAATACATTACTTTAGTGTTTCAAATATTTTTTATATTGATATACCCCTCTTAATTTCATGTAATACCCCTCATGGTCTTACATGGGGTTATCTAAATTTGTCAGGTTACTTTTTATTTCTAATGATCAGGAGTAATATTTTTTCTGAAAACTTGCTGAAGTGTTTTTAAGAGGATTATGTAGAAATAAAATTTAGAGTATTAAATTTATAATTCCCATTTTTTTAAAATTATTAAATGAAAAAAATTGTATTAGCACTTGCTTTGTTTTTAAGTTTGCAAAATAATTATGCCCAGAATAATGAATGGGAGAATGCTCAGATAATTGACAGGGGAAAAGAAGCGGGCAGAAGTTCCTTTCTTTTATTTAGCAATGAAAACGAATTAAAAAATAACCATCCTCAAAAATCTGAATTATATCAGAGTCTGAATGGAAACTGGAAATTCAATATTGTCCAAAATCCGTCTCAAAGACCAACAGATTTTTTTACCACTACACTGGATGATTCAGGCTGGAAAAATATTTTGATACCTTCTAACTGGGAGTTACAGGGGTACGATATTCCTATTTATACAAACCTCGTTTATCCTTTTCCTAAAAATCCGCCTTTTATTGGTGGCGATTATAATCCGGTGGCGACTTACAGGCGTACTTTTCAAGTATCGGATTCATGGAAAGACAAAGAAATTATACTTCATTTTGGATCCATTACAGGTTATGCCAAAGTATTCCTGAACGGAAAAGAGGCAGGTATGACCAAAGCATCCAAAACACCTGCAGAATTCAATATTACTTCTTTTTTGAAAAAAGGAGAAAACTTAATTGCGGTTCAGGTTTTTCGCTGGCATGACGGAAGTTATTTAGAAGATCAGGATTTCTGGAGATTAAGCGGTATAGAACGGGATGTGTACTTGCAGGCAATGCCAAAAACTACTGTTTGGGATTATTTCGTAAAAAGTGATTTAGACAATCAGTATAAAAACGGAATTTTCAATCTGGATGTGACTTTAAAATATTTCGAAAAGAATACAATTAAGAATCCAACTGTAAAAGTAGAATTATTTGACAAGGATGGAAAAACGGTTTATTCTGAAAGCAAAAAAGTAAACGCAAAAGAAGAAAAAATAAGTTTTGGAGCCACGATTGAAAATGTAAAACAATGGAATGCAGAAATACCGAATCTGTATAAATACACCATTACCTTGCTGGATAATAAAGGTAGGATCCTTGAAATTGTTTCTAAAAGAACCGGTTTTAGAAAAGTAGAAATTAAAAACGCTCAATTGTTAGTTAACGGACAAGCTGTTTTGGTTAAAGGCGTTAATATTCATGAGCATGATGATGTAAACGGACACGTTCCAAACAAAGAATTGATGTTGAAAGATCTTAAGTTGATGAAAGAATTCAATATTAATGCAATTCGTATGAGTCATTATCCACACGACACCCAATTTTATGATTTATGCGATGAGTACGGTTTTTATGTAGTCGATGAAGCTAATATTGAAACACACGGAATGGGAGCTGAATTGCAAGGAGGATTCGATCAGAAAAAACATCCTGCTTATTTGCCAGAATGGGCGCCTGCACATCTTGATCGCATCAGAAGAATGTTTGCATTTGATAAGAATCATCCTTCCATCATCATTTGGTCGTTAGGAAATGAGTGCGGAAACGGTCCTGTTTTTTATGATGCTTACGATTGGTTAAAACAAGTCGATCCAACTCGTCCTGTGCAGTTTGAACAGGCCGGAGAAAACACAAATACAGACATTGTATGTCCGATGTATCCGGGTATTAAAAGTATGAAGGCTTACGCAGAAGAAGATAAAAAACGTCCTTATATTATGTGTGAATATTCACATGCGATGGGTAACAGTAATGGTAATTTTCAGGAGTACTGGGATATTATTCATGGAAGTAAACATATGCAGGGCGGTTTTATATGGGATTGGGTTGATCAGGGTATCAAGACTAAAAATGCAGAAGGAAAAACATTCTGGGCATATGGAGGAGATTTAGGAGGAGAAAAAATGCACAACGACGAAAATTTTTGTGCTAATGGTCTGGTAGCAGCCAACAGGACTCCACATCCGGGTTTATTTGAGGTTAAAAAAGTGTATCAGAATATTCGGTTTATGCTTAAAAATGAAACCAGTCTGGAGATTAAAAATGACTTTAATTTTACAAATCTAAATAATTATACCTTTAAATGGGAGTTGATAAAAAATGGATTAAAAATAAAAGAAGGTGAGTTTGATTTGGACGTAAATCCAGAAGAAACAAAAGAATTTAAGATAAATTATGGTAATCTTGATGACAACTCTGAATATTTTTTAAATGTTTTTGCATTTTCAAAATATGATGCGCCTTTGGTTTCTAAAGGTCATGAATTTGCGAGGGAACAATTTGCAATAGGAAAAGGTTCTTATTTTAAAAATAGCAACATTGTAAAAAATACATCTAAACTGAAGCATAGCGTTAAAGGAGATGTACTTTCTTTTGAAACAGAGAATATTGCAGGTGAGTTTGACCTGAAAAAAGGGGAAATCCTGAAATATAATCTGAAAAATACAGATAATGCTATTTTTACCAATTTTCCGACACCTTATTTCTGGCGTGCTCCAACAGATAATGATTTTGGTAGCAAAATGCAGCAAAAATTAGTAATCTGGAAAGAAGCATCCCAAAATCCAACCGTTGTTAGTGTCCAGCTGGATAAAAATACTTCAGAAGGGTTGCTTATAAAAGTTACTTACCAGCTAGCCGGTGTTGATATTCCTTACACGGTAAGTTATTTGATTCAGAATGATGGAGCAATAAAAGTGACTGCAGCTATTGATATGACTGGAAAAAATCTTCCGGAATTACCTCGTTTCGGAATGCGTTCAAAATTAAACGGATCTTATGATAATCTCACTTATTACGGAAGAGGCCCATGGGAAAATTACTCAGACAGAAAGTCGGCTTCGTTTATTGGGGAATATTCAGATACAGTAATGAATCAGTACACCAGAAATTATATCCGTCCTCAGGAAGGTGGTTATAAAACTGATGTTCGCTGGCTGACTCTAAAAAATAATAAAGGGCAGGGAATAAAAATCGAAGGATTACAGACTCTAGGTTTTAGTGCTTTGAATATTGCAACAGAAGATTTAGATCCGGGGAAAACCAAGGCACAGCGACATCCATCTGATTTGGATTTAGATTCAAAAGAAGCAGTTTACCTGCACTTAGATTATAAGCAAAGAGGTGTAGGCGGTGATGACAGCTGGGGACGTTTGCCTCATGATCCATATCGATTATTAGATAAGCAATACAGTTATTCTTATATAATTTCATTAATTAAATAATTAGCAGTTTTGTTTATGTTTGTGTAACAGAAAACCTATGAGTTGTTCATAGGTTTTTCTGATTTTTAAGATTTAAGAATTTTTTCAGCCTCATAACTTCTATTATTTTGAGAAATAAAGCCCTTTTATTTTTAATATATTTAGTTTGCTTTTCGGCCAAACCACAGGCTGAAAAAACGACTATTCCAAAAAATAGACAGGAAAGATATAATATTCGATATATCGGTATCCAAAATGGTCTTGCCAATAATGCAGTAACTTCTGTTTATAAAGATAAGCGTGGCTTAATGTGGTTTGGAACTTATGATGGAATCAGCAGGTATGATGGATATAATTTTCTGATTTTCAGAAACGAACCTAATGATGTCAATTCGTTAGTTAACAATAGAATTGTTAGTATTTGCGGTACTCATAATGAAGTGTGGATTGGTACAAAAAGAGGAATAAGTGTTTATGATTATCTGCGAAATAAATTTATAACAAAGAGTTATACGAATGCTAAAACTTCTAAAAGTGAAGTGATCGATTTTGTAATCAATCAGATTCGTGATTTTAAATCAAAACTATATATCGCCACTGCGGGCAAGGGGTTGCTTTATTATGAAGCGAATGAAGAAAAAATCATTCAGATTCCGCTTTATATAAAAGGTAAATTATTGTGGGATTATCATGTTCAGGAAATCGATTTTGATAAGTCCGGTAAACTCTGGGGCTCTGTGGCAGGTGTCGGACTTGTGTCGATGGATGCATCAGGCAAAAGACTTTCGGTAGTTTTTCCGTTTTCGGTGGGCAGCGGCTGTATTTTGTATGATAAATTTTCAAATGTCTGGTTGGGAGCAGAAGAAGGATTGTTGCGATACAATGTTGTAAACAAAACATATCACCTCTATAAAAATCTGGAAGTCCAATATCCTGTTTTAGATTTGATGTGCAGGCCAGATGCAAAAGAATTGTGGATTGCTACAAATGGCAACGGAGTTGTAAAATACAATTACACTACAGATAATTTTTCTTTATTAAGTTCAGATCTGAACGAAGAAAAACTCAACAGTAATGCTATTTCCTCTTTGTTTTCAGACAATAAAAACCGTGTCTGGATTGGCACTTTGAGAGGCGGAGTTAATACTATTGAAGAACGAAAAAGTCCTTTCACGACAATTTCAAGAAATGAGAAAATAAAAAACACACTCCCAAGTGATTTTATCCTTTCATTATCAGAACAGGACAGTGAAAATCTATGGATAGGAACAGATGGAGGCGGTGTAAGTTTATGGAACAGAAAGAATAATACCTTTACTAATTATTCCTATAATGCAAACAATCCAAATTCGTTATCTAACAATTTTGTTTCAGCAATTGTAAAAGATACGAAGGGAACCTGGTTTGGAACTTACGGAGGAGGGGTTTGTTTATTCAATCCTCAGACCCGAAGCTTTAAAAAATACAAACTTTATAATCCTAAACTGAATGGGCATCAAAAGAATATCTGGGTGCTGTTTAGAAGTAAAAACAACATATTATGGGCAGCTTCTCCAGATGAAGAAGGATTGTATCGTTATAATGAAACAACAGATCATTTTGATTTTGTAGATGCCGGAATCAGAGGAATTATTGCTATTGCAGAAGATAAAAACGGTAATCTTTGGATTGGGAATTTTTCTAAATTATACCAGCTCAATCTTAAAACAATGAAACGTAAAGAACTTGAGGTAAAATATCCGGTTCGTTCTATTGTTTCGCATTCTGATACAAAAATGCTTGTGGGTACAGAAGGAGCAGGTTTGATGCTTTTTAATCCTAAAACGTTCAAAAGTACATTTTTGACTCATAAAAACAAACTTCCTAATAATTCGGTTTTGAATATTGTTCAGGATCATCATCAAAATTATTGGTGCAGTACTTACAACGGGTTATTTGTGTATAATGCAGCTAACGGAAAAATAACAAGCTATCATGATGCAGACGGACTTCAGAGCAATCAGTTCAATTATAATGCAGCATTAAAACTTTCTACAGGGGAAATTGTATTTGGCGGAATTAAAGGTTTCAATATTATCGATACCAAAATAACCAATCAGTTTCATGATTTTCCAAGGCTTATTATCACTTCGATAAAAGTAAACAATAAGGCTTATGATCAGTCGGGTTTGTCTGTCTTCGGAATTGATAAATTAGAATTGCCTTACGACGAATCAATGCTCAACATCGAATTTGCAGCCTTAGAATATAGTCTGCCTGAAAAAATATCCTATGCTTATTTTTTAGAAGGCTGGGATTCGCAATGGCATTATGTTGACAATATTCGCAATGCAAACTATTCCAGAATTACAGAAGGGGATTACGTTCTCAAAATTAAATCTACAAATGCCGAGGGAACCTGGAATGCAAAATCTATTTCCTTGCCTATTACCATTTCACCCCCATGGTACAGAACCGGATTTGCTTATTTTGTCTATTTTCTCCTTATCGGATTCATTATTTATGTTGTAGATAAATACCAGCGCCAACAGGAAAAACTAAAATACGAGATAAGGCTTTCTCAGGATTTAGCGAAGCAGGAAAAAGAACTGAATGAAAAGAAATTAACGTTTTTTACTAATATTTCACATGAATTCAGGTCGCCTTTGACTATGATAATTAATCCGCTAAAGGAAATTATTTATGGTACAGACCAGCAGATAGATCCGGCTATAATAGAAATGGTGTACAGTAATTCCAGAAGGCTACTGAGTCTGGTTGACCAGCTGCTTCTTTTTCGAAAAACTGAATCTGAAACAGGTAAACTAAAAATTGGTCAGATTGATATTGTAGAACTATGCAAAGAGGTTTTTAGCTGTTTTGTTCAGCATGCCAAAACAAAAGAAATAGATTATAGTTTTAGTATTTCCGAAGAAAAGCTAATGGTTTATGTGGATCGTGAAAAGATTGAAATGGCGATTTTCAATTTGATTTCGAATGCATTGAAATTTACTGAAAAAGAAAACGGAGTAGTTACTGTCAGTTTAAGATGTTCAGAAAAAGAGGCGATTATCAGTGTTATCGATAATGGTGAAGGAGTTCCGGAGGGAGATAAAGATAAAATTTTTAATCTGTTTTATCAGTCCGGGCATCATATAAGGAATAACCGAAAAGGCTTCGGCATTGGTTTGTATCTGGTTAAACAGTTTATTACACAGCATTACGGAAAAGTTAGCTGTCGTGATAATGAAAAAGGAGGATCTGTTTTTGAAATTAAATTATTACTCGGAAAAGAGCATTTTGGGGATATCGAAATCCGTGAAGATTTGAGCGACAGAACCTTGTTTTTAGAAGAAGCTTTAGAAGATACGGTACAGAAAAATGTATTGCAAACTGTCGAAGAACCTGAAAAAGTTCAGGATTTGATTAAAGATGCGAAAAGCATTTTGGTGGTAGATGATAATGTCCAGATCAGGAATTATTTAAAGAGGATATTGACGCTAAAATATCATGTTACGCTAGCTGAAAATGCAGAAGCGGCTTTAGCCATAATTAAAAAAGTAATGCCGGATCTGGTTATTTCTGATGTGGTGATGGGAGAAATGAATGGAGTTGCTTTTTGCAAACACATTAAAACCGATGAAGAGTTAAAGCATATTCCGGTCATATTGCTTACCGGAGGAACTTCGGAAGAGATAAAGCTGAAAGGAGCCGAAGTAGGAGCAGATGATTATATTACAAAACCATTTGATAATGACTACTTATTAGCCCGAATCAGCGGAATATTGGCCAGACGTGAAAGCGAACAGCATTATATGCTGAATTCGGTCACCAAAAAATCGGCTAGCTTAAAGTTGTCTGATGAGGATAAAAAACTGATTGATAGAATTGTAGATGTTATAGATGCAAATTTAGATGTAGAGAATTTTAATGTAAATGATTTGTCTGAACATTTGGGAATGAGTTATTCTCTGGTGTACAAAAAAATCAAGAAAATCACAGGAAAATCAGTTTCAGAATTTACCCGAAATGTGCGATTGCGAAAAGTAGCAACCTTATTGATTACTACTGATTTGCAGATTAGCGAAGCTGCTGCTATTGCCGGTTTTGGCGATATTAAATATTTCAGGAAACACTTTCAGCAATTTTATAATTTAAATCCTTCTGAGTTTAAAAAGAAGTATCAAAACGTAAAGGACAATAAATATATTCTGAATGAAAGTTTTTGGAAATCAACCTGATTATAAGTTTGAATTCATAAAATTTAATTTAACACATATAGACATAGTTTTTGTGTGTAAAAAGAGAGAAAAAAAGAAACATATTCTTTCACATAAAACGCTGTGTTTTTGAATAGAGGAAACGTCTTTTTTAAGATTGCAAAAGCTATGTTTCTATGTGTTAAGAATTAATTATACGCAATGAGTTATGAATAATCATTTTAAGAATACAATTTTATTAGGGTTTGCTTATTTTACAGCTATTACAGGTGTACAATCCCAATCGAAAAAGTTTGAAAAAGATTCCCCTAAAAAAGTGCGGGAATTTTTCGTGGCTTCTTTAATCAAAATAGGAGATCCGGTATTAGATGCATTAAGTAAAAATCAACTGAAAGCATTGATGCCAGTTGAAAAATCTCCCGGTGCGTGGGACGAAAGGACTAATGTAACTTATTTGGAGGCTTTTGGGAGAACACTTTCGGGAATGGCTCCGTGGCTGGAATTAGGTCCCGATGAAACTCAGGAAGGTAAACTGAGAGGAAAATACATCGATTTGGCTCAGAAATCTATTCATAATGCCACGAATCCCAATTCGGGAGATTTTATGAATTTTGTAAAAGACAAACAGCCTTTGGTTGATGCAGCATTTTTTGCGCAAGCCCTACTTCGTGCGCCGAAACAGCTCTGGGAACCGCTGGATGCCGTTACAAAAGAAAATGTAATTAAAGCTTTGAAATCAACCAGAACGATTGAGCCTTACCATAGCAATTGGCTTCTTTTTGCCGGAATGATTGAAGCAGCCATCATTAAATTCGATAAAGATCCTGATACTAATCGGTTGAATTACGCTTTATCAGAACATAAAAAATGGTATTTAGGCGATGGAACTTATGGCGACGGACCTGATTTTCACTGGGATTATTACAACAGTTTTGTAATTCATCCCATACAACTGGATATTTTAACTGTTTTGAGAGATAAAAACAACGATTACAAAGCCGATTATGATACCGAATTAAAAAGAGCAAGACGTTATGCAGCTATCCAGGAAAGATTAATTTCTCCGGACGGAACTTATCCGCCCATTGGAAGGTCGTTAGCTTATCGTTTTGGAGCCTTTCAGTTGCTGTCTCAAATTGCACTATGGAAAGAACTGCCAAAAGAAATTGCTCCAGCGCAAGTTCGGTCGGCATTGTACGCTATGATTCACAACCAGATAAATGCAAAAGGCACTTTTGATACAAACGGCTGGCTTCAGGTAGGATTATATGGTCATCAGAACAATATTGGAGAGGGTTATATTTCTACAGGAAGTTTATATTTGTGTTCAGAAGCCTTTTTAGTTTTGGGTTTACCGGAAACAGATCCATTTTGGAGTGATACTTATGAACCATGGACACAAAAGAAAATATGGTCTGGTCAGCAAATTCCAATAGACCATGCTGAAAAATAATCAGGGAAATCGAGTAGAAAAAATTACTAACAGCTTTTAAACCAAATTTTTATATAATGATAAATTTAAAAAACACATTTCTTATTGCGCTAACCACTTTTTCACTGCTAAGCTGTAAAATTACAGCCCAAAAGAAATTTGCAATAAAAGAATCAAAAAAAGAAGTTATTTCAATTATTGATAAAGTCAATAATCACTGGCAAGAAACACATCCTGAACCGGGCAATTCTTTTTGGCATGTTTCGGCCTATCATACCGGAAACATGGAAGCTTATAAAGTGACTAAAAACAAAAAATATTTGGATTATTCTTTGGCCTGGGCCGAGAAAAACCAATGGATGGGTGCCAAATCAAATGATAAATTGGAGTGGAAATACAATTATGGAGAAACTGACAAGCACGTTTTGTTTGGAGACTGGCAGATTTGTTTTCAGACTTATATTGACTTATACAATTTTACAGGTAAAAATGATCCACGAAAAATTGCCCGTGCCCGCGAAGTCATGGAGTATGAAATGAGTACTCAGGCAAATGATTATTGGTGGTGGGTTGACGGATTGTATATGGTCATGCCGGTAATGACAAAGCTGTACAACGTTACCGGAAACGAAATGTATCTGGAAAAACTGCATTCATACTTACAATATTCCGACAGTATTATGTATGATAATGAAGCAAAATTATATTATCGTGATGCGAAATATGTTTATCCAAAACACAAAAGTGCAAATGGTAAAAAAGACTTTTGGGCCAGAGGGGATGGCTGGATTTTTGCAGGTTATGCTAAAATTATTCAGGATTTGCCAAAAGCGGCTAAATATAGAAGCGAATATATTAAACGATTTAAAGATATGGCTCAGGCTTTAGCAGCTGCTCAGCAAAATGAAGGTTACTGGACCAGAAGTATTCTGGATCCTGAACATGCCCCGGGACCTGAAACAAGCGGTACCGCTTTTTTCACTTACGGATTTTTATGGGGAATCAATAACGGAATTTTAGATAAGAAAACTTATTTGCCTGTTGTAGAAAAATCATGGAATTACCTAACAATATTTGCGCTTCAGGCAGACGGCACAATTGGATATGTACAGCCTATAGGCGAAAAAGCTATTCCGGGACAAATTGTAGATAAAAATTCTACAGCTGATTTTGGAGTAGGCGCTTTCTTGCTTGCAGCATCAGAAATGTCCCGTTTTGTAAAATGATCTGATTCATTTGTCCAATAAGGTATTGAAGGGCTGTCAATTTTGACGGCCTTTTTTATGTTAGCTCAATTTTAGTCTGTTTTTTGCAAAAAAATGTTGACTTCTGTATTTGCTATAAAGACTTTTTAGATTTTGAATAATTATGTATAAAGTATTTTTAACCACTTTATTTTATCATAAACATAAAAAAATATTCTTTTAATAAGAAATGCTGATTTACCCCTCTTATAATATTGAAATTACCCCCTTTTACTTGCGCATGTTGAATTAGATTTGTCTAGTAAATTAATAGTGTTACAGAGAATTTTAGAATATAAAAACAATTTTATAGATGAAAATTGAATGATTCTAATTCGCTGTGATTTATAAGCTAACTAATCAATTAACCAAAAAATTACAACCAAAAATGACAAATTTTATCAAGAAAATTAAGGCTCCTGATTACGTATCAGGATTTGAGTTGAAAAAGAAGCTTACAATATTTTGTGTATTGGTTTCCTTGACTCAGGTGAATGTCTATGCCGAAGTTTCAGGCAAGACAAAAGAGCCTCAAAAAATGCAGCAGCAAAGTACCATAAATGGGCAGGTTAAAGACCAAAATGGGTTACCGTTGCCAGGAACCACTATTTTGATAAAGGGAACAAAAATAAGTACTATAACAGATTTTGATGGAAAATTTAGTTTAGCAGGAGATCAAAATTCAGTATTGATAGTTTCCTTTGTTGGTTATATAACTCAGGAAATTACCGTAAAAGATAAATCTAATGTTATTATACAATTAAAAGAGAATGCCGCTTCTTTAGAAGAAGTAGTGGTGGTGGGATATGGTAAAATGAAGAAAAAGGATTTAACCGGAGCAATTGTTCAGGTGAAACCCGAAGCTTTAGCCAATCAAAATCCACAAACTGTTCAGGATTTATTGAGAGGTGTACCCGGTTTGAAAGTTGGATATTCTGCTGATGCAAAAGGAGGAGGGTCTTTGCAGATTCGAGGTCAGACTTCCGTTTACAATCCTGATGGTGCAAATCGTAATTCACCCCTTATTATTTTAGATGGAATGCAGTTTTATGGAGAGCTTTCAGAAATCAATCCTGATGATGTTGGGCAAATCGATATCTTAAAAGATGCATCTGCAACAGCTATATTTGGTTCTAAGGCATCTGCAGGAGTTATTGTTATTTCGACAAAAAGAGGAAAAACAGGTAAGCCTGTCATAAACGTTACTACCAACACAACAATTGTCAATGAAAGTGCTTATCGTGATGTATATTCTCCTGAAGGATATGTAAAATATCGTCAGGATTGGGAAATGGCTAAGACATATGGTCAAAATACAGCTAACGGAAATTATGAAGCATGGATAACAGGAACAGCTGCCGGCAAACCGGGATACTATACAAATCCAGGCCAATTAGACCAATATGGCATCACTGAAGCACAATGGCTGGCTTATCAGCCTGTTGGACAAACACAAGGAAAGAGTCTGAATGAAGTCTGGGGACTCCGTTTAGGAATTACTGACCCAATGCTTTTGAAAAATTTTACAGAAGGAAAAACACACAATTGGTATGACAGTACTTTCAGGACAGGAATTAATCATGATCATAATCTAAGTGTTTCCGGAGCAAGCGATAAAGTAAACTATTATATGTCTTTGGGATATTTAACGTCAGAAGGTGCCATTCAGGGTAATGACTATGAGGCAGTTCGTGCCAATATGAAAGTGGATGCGAAAATTACAAGCTGGCTGGAATTTGGAGCTAACGTTAATTTTCAGGATCGTACAGATGGAGACATTGCTGTGGGTACAGGTACTAATTACTGGGATGCCAATATGTTAAGAAACAGCCCTTTTTCTAACTTTAAAGATGTAAACGGTGCATATGAGAGACAGCCAATGGGACAAACTATAGGTGGTTATAATTATTACTACGATCGCCAGTTTATGGACCTTGAGAGGGGATATACGGTATTGAATACCATTTTCAATACCAAGGTAAGTTTACCTTATGGAATTAGTTATTCTTTTAATGTTGCACCACGTTATCAATTTTTTTACAATCGTTATTTTCAGTCATCAGGTCATAAAGGCTGGAATCCTGCTACCATAGGAGTAGACAGGGAAAACGGTAAAAATTTTACATGGAATCTGAATAATACCTTAACATGGGACTATACATTTGCTGAGAAACACCATATTATAGCCACTTTTGTTCAGGAAGCCGAAGAGCTCAGGACATGGTCAGATCGTGTTGATGCCAATAATATTCTGCCTTCAGATGCATTAGGGTTTCATAATATTGCTAATGCAACACTTGCAAATAGTACATTTACATCTAACGATACGCATCAGACAGCCGATGCATTAATGGCGAGACTTTTCTATTCGTTTGATGATCGTTATATGGTTACGGGAACAATACGCCGCGATGGATACTCAGCATTTGGATCTACAGATCCGTATGGAGTTTACCCTTCTGTTGCAGCGGCATGGACTTTTAATAAAGAAAGCTGGTTCAATTGGAATCCTATGAGTACAGGTAAATTACGTCTGTCCTGGGGTAAAAACGGAAACAGAACGCTTTCTGATCCCTACATAGCTTTAGCAAACTTAAGTTCCGGTACCGGTGCAACAATGGGTTATATCGATGCTTCAGGAAACATTGTTGATGTGAAGTATTTAGGAATCGATCGTATGGCAAATCCAAATTTGCAGTGGGAAAAAACAGAAGCTACAAATATTGGCCTTGACCTTGGGTTCTTAAACGACCGAATTACAAGTACAATTGATGTTTACAGATCAATTACTCATGACATGATAATGATTCAGCGTTTGCCTGGTTTTACAGGATTTGGCTCAATTGCAACCAATCTTGGGGAAGTTGAAAACAGAGGCATTGAGATAGCTCTTAATACTATAAATATAAAAAATCCAAATTTTGAATGGACTACTATGGTTGCCTTTTCATACAACAAGAATATCATTAATGCACTATATGGTAATATGGAAGATATCAAGGATGCCAATGGTAATGTTATCGGACAAAAAGAGTCTGATGAAAAAACCAATGGATGGTTTATAGGAAGACCAATCTCTCAAATCTGGGATTATAAAGTAATTGGCATCTGGCAAAAAGAGGAGTGGGAAGAAGCTGCAAAATACGGACAGCGTCCTGGAGATCCAAAAGTTGAAAACAGCTACACAGCTGATGATGTAAATGGAAAACCTGTTTATAATGAAAAAGACAAGCAATTTTTAGGACAGACAGCTCCTCCAATTAACTGGTCGCTACGTAATGAGTTTAAATTCTATAAAAACTGGAATCTGGCAATCAATATGTATTCTTACATGGGACACAAATCACTTGACGGACGTTATATGAATACGTACAATGACGGCAGTTTATATACCAACAATTACAATCCGTTTGTAAATCCGTATTGGACAATTGATAATCCTACGAATGACTGGGCCCGTCTTGATGCAAGAGGACCTGCCGGAGCCGGAACAGCAAAATTATACGATCGTAGTTTTATTCGTTTAGATAATATTTCGCTGGCTTATACGCTTCCTAAAGATCTTTTAGACCGCCTGCATGTTAGAAACTTCAAAATTTATGCTTCGTGTCAGAACCTAGCTACATGGTCTGCTTCCCGCGAATGGAAATACTACGGAGATCCGGAAACAGGCGGACTGGCTACACGAATGTTTAATTTAGGTTTTAACGTTTCACTTTAATAATTATTCAACAATGAAAAAATATATAAAAAATAGCATCTCAACATTTTTGCCTTTAGTAGCTGCAGCTCTTTTGGTTTCTTGTTCAGAGGACTTTCTGGAGCCTGATCCGCTATCGTTTTACGAACCTGAAACTACATTTTCAACAGAAGCTGGCTTGCAGGCAGTTTTAGCAAGTGCTGATAAACAATTACGCAATAATTATATTCATTACAATAATGCCGGTAATAGTGTGCCTATTGGTACAGAATATGTTTTCTCTGATATGGCAAAATATGGAAAAACCGATAACACTAGTACTATTTCTGATTTTGCAAATACTATAGTACCTACCGGAAGTTTTAAAACGGCAACAAATGATGATTTTTATCTTGGGTTTTACTGGGACGAAGCTTATACCGGTATTAAACATGCTAATACGATATTGACATACATTGATAAGGTGACCAGTTTAACTCAGGAAGTTAAAAATAAATATATCGGTCAGGCCTATTTTCACAGGGCATACCGCTATTTAAATCTGGTCTATCAATTTGGTGATATACCTTTAATTACTAAAATTTTAGAAGTCCCAAAGCAAAGCTATTATTCTACTAAAAAAGAGGCTATCATTGAAATGATTACGGCAGATATGGAAAAGGCTGTAGAATGGGTTCCCGAACAGTCAAAACTCCCTTATTTAGGTGTGGTGAATAAAGGAGCATGCCGTCAGTTATTGATTAAGTGTTATCTGGCTTCCGGAAAATTTGCCGAAGCAGAAGCACAGGCCAATATCCTGATTAATCAGTCAGGTTACTCTTTGATGCAAAGTAATTTTGGAACATTTGACCAGGGAGGAAATCCACAAACGTGGACTATTACCAGAAATGTTATCTGGGATTTGCACAGGCCTGAAAATAAGGTTATTGCTGCTAATAAAGAAGCAATATTAATTATGCCAAACGGAGGAGTACAGTCATTTTTACCATTTGCATCCATGAGAATTTTTGGACCAAACTGGAATTCAGGAACACTTACAACACCAGATGGAAAACAGGCAGCAGCTCGTTTTGCCTCAAATAATGCAAATTATCAGGTTAAATACGATTATGCAAGAGCATTGGGTCGAGGTATTGGTACTATTAGTGCTTCATACTATTCACAGCATCCTATGTGGGTCGTAAACGGAATTGAAGACAAGCAGGATCTTAGGCATAATAATACTGTTGGTAACTGGGTTAATATGGAAGATCTTAAATACAGTGATAAGAATTCAGCCTATTATCAGCAAAATTTTAGAAAGAAAGAGGGCAATGTTTTATTATCAAAAGATACACTTCGCGAATGGTTTGATTTTCCGTTATATAAAATCTATCTGCATGATGTTGTTAATGAAACGAATCCAAATGCTACCGATTTTCAGGGAGCCAGCACGGGAAGTAAAGCACATTGGTATTTATATCGTTTAGCAGAAACGTATTTATTAAGAGCAGAAGCACGTTTTTATCAGGGTAATGTTACAGGAGCTGCACAGGATGTAAATGTTATCAGGGCAAGGGCAGGAGCTTCTCAGATGTACACACAGGTTACAATTGGGGATATCTGTGCAGAAAGAGGAAGAGAACTTTATCTGGAAGAATGGAGAAATGTAGAACTAAAACGTATTTCGCATTGTTTAGCCATAAGTGGAAAACCCGATGAATGGGGACAAACGTACAGTTTAAGCAATTGGGACAAGCAGTCGGGAACAGACAATGCAGGAGGAAGCTACTGGTACCAGCGTATTGTCCATTACACACTTTACAACAAATACCCAAGCGGAATCGTTGTGCCGAATGGTACTAAATTTTATACCATGGACAAGCGCAATAACTACTGGCCAATTCCAAACAGTGCTATAACAGCTAACATCAAAGGCAAATTAAGTCAGAACTTCGGTTACGACGGTTACGATCCTAACGTAAAAGTCTGGGATAAATGGCAGGATGCTGTCGCAGATGAAAGCCAGCTTTAGCATCAATTACGTTGTTGCCTATCCAATTTATTTTTAAGTTTTAAAATTCAATTATTCATATAAAAAGTGGTTTAGCAGTTCAAAATCAGTTTACGATTTTGGACTGCGAAGCTACTCTTTATTGACTCTTAGGATACTTCAAATTATTTTTAAAACTTAAAGTTTTAGTTTAGATTAAATTATATAAGTAACTGTTTTATATGGTTTTGATTTAATGAAAAAACTTATTATAGATTTTATTTATAATTCACTTTAGACTCTAAAATAATATTCATTACTTACTTTCATAACAGTTTAACTGAATAAAATAAGAAAGCATAAAACAGAATATTAAAACAATTTTTAAATAAGACTTAATATGAAAAAAATATACACTTTTATGGTATTCGGGCTATCGGTGTTTCTGTTACGGATTCAGGCTCAGACACCTAATCTTCCTGTTAAAGTAAATTTAGCTACGACACTAAGTGGCTTAAAGACATTTAATAATGGTACTGCTTCAGATGTGCTAACTTTTCCTTTATCAAATCAGACAGAGTTTACACTTGAGTTGAAAGCTAAAGTGAATTCTGCGAAGGGAAGAGGACTCGATGTTGAGGTTAAAAACACAACAGGTTTGGGTTTTAGAACTTCTTTAGATAAAAAAGCGTTTAATTATACCACTGTTTTATCATCAATAGAAAATTTAAGTAAATCGTCAGATAATGCTCAGGAACAAACTTATAGGTATGCAGTAAAAAATGGTTTTGTAAATATTTATCAGGACGGACATTACCTGACTTCTAAAGGACTTGATTTTGTAAATGACAACTCCGCAGTTCCAACTGTATATGGTTCTGATAATCTTCTGGGAAGATGGGCCGGAGTTGCAGGCAATAATTCGGGTAAACCCAATGATTACGGCTGGGCGAATACCTCAGCAAGTCTTCCGTGGAATACGGCTAATTCAACAAGCGGTGTCCGATATTTAGATGTAACTTCAGGACATACATTCGAGTCTGACAATACGGCTTATAATGGTAGGATTATGTATATCCGCTGGGATAATAGTGCATATTCTACTTCAACTTACAGTTATCCTGTAAAACTCGAAAAAGACCTGAAATACGAATTTTCGTGGATTTATGAATATGTATCTAATTCGGCTCCCGGAACTCCAATTAATGTAGCCATTTCAGCAACGGCAAATGGAACCGGAGTTATAGCTTCTAAAAGCTTTGTAACAGGAAATGCTACTAAATTACGAAAAGGCGATTTTTCTTTTATTGCAACGGCCGATGGTACATTTTACATCACTATTACTGCCGGATCAGGACTTATGGCAATTGGAGATTTAAAACTAAAATCTTCGAATTTAATTAATACCTGGGATGGTTTTGCTAATGATAATTCAGGTTTACCAACAGCTTATGGGTGGACGAATTCGTTAGGTTCGTCTATTTTTAATACCGCAAACGCTGCCAGTGGCGCACGATATATGGACGTAACATCTGGACATGCCTTTGAATCGGATAATGCAAATTATGCAGGAAGGCTGCTGTATATTAGATGGGATGGAGCAGTTGAAAATTCTGTTTATTCGTTTCCTGTACAACTGGAGGCCTCCAGGGATTATCAGTTTTCATGGCTGTATGAATATATTTCAAATTTAGCTCCCGGTTCCCAAATGAATGTATCGGTTTCTACATCAGCGAATGGTGGCGGGACAGTTATCTCATCAAAAAGCTTTGTATCGGGTGCTGTCAATAAATTGAGAAAAGGAGATTTATCTTTTCAGTCACAGAACGCCGGAACGTATTATATTAATATTACAGGGGATAAAGCGCTTTTTGGAATAGCAGATTTGAAAGTTCAGACGCAGCAGCTTGCAAGTATTATTATTGGTAAAAATTATGCAGTTGGTGACGTAGATATGGAAGTGAGTTCAGTAACTTTTGAAAATACGGCTTATGCTCCTGAAAAAACTATAAGTCCTTCTTTGCAAGTAGAGGATATTTCAGGAAGTGTGAATGTTGGGGCTTATGCAAAATCAAAAGTGGTCATGAATTCATCGGCTTCTTTGTATTTAAAAAATGCTTATAATCCGTTGATTAATGCAACTGTGAATTTAAATTCGGCTAACGCACAGGTGTATTTTGAAAATGTAAAACCGTCTGTTGTCATTAGTTCTTATTTGCAATACATATCAGTAAACGGTATTCAGGCTGACAGCGGAATTAACGTAATTGTATCGAATTATGGAGGAGGTGCTGTTGTAGCTCCTTATGCCTCGGATTTGAAGCCATTGGAAGTTTTTACAGCAGAAAACTTCGGGGGTACTTCTCAACAATATGAAACCGTTTCGCCACATGATAATTTAAGCTCATTTGATAATGCTATTAAGTCATTCAAGTTGAAAAAAGGATATATGGCAACTTTTGCTTCAAATGCTGACGGAAGCGGATATAGCAGGGTTTTTATAGCCGAAAATCAGGATTTGGAAGTTCCGGTTTTACCTGTTAACTTAAATGGAACGATATCGTTTATCAGAACCATGAAATGGCATGAAGTCAACAAAAAAGGACTTGCAGGAGGAAGCACAGAAGCGATGAATGCAACGAATATTACCTGGTACTATAACTGGAATACCGGAATGAGTTCTACACCCAATATTGAGTATGTACCCATAAGACAAACCAATTACTGGCCGTCATTTACACCTGCATACACAAAAGAAGGGTATACGCATCTTTTAGGATTTAATGAGCCGGATCGTCCTGATCAGTCCAATATGACAGTTGAAGCAGCGATTGCTTCCTGGCCGGCATTAATGAAATCCGGATTACGATTAGGTTCTCCTGCAACTTCAGATCCATTTAATCCGTGGTTGGGGAATTTTATGACTCAGGCTGAAGCAAATAATTACCGAATTGATTATGTAGCCATTCACTGTTATTGGTATAAAACTGCTGCACAATGGAAAAGTGATCTGCAAAATATCTACGACAGATACAAGAGACCGCTGTGGATTACTGAGTGGAACATAGGGGCAAACTGGACAGGGAATAATTTTCCGGATGGGCCAACTTTATTGACCGATGCAAATGCAATCAAGCATAAAAATGATCTTGCAGCAATATTAAACGTACTAGAGACTACTGATTATGTAGAGCGTTACTCTATTTACAATTGGGTACAGGATGCAAGGGCAATGTATGTTACGATAGATGATGCTTTTAAAACAAGAAACCCAAACTGGCAAAATTATGTATGGCTTCAAACGGCACCTGTAATTTCAAGTACTGCTACAAGTTATGTAGTGTTAACACCTGCAGGAGAGTATTATGCGAATAATGCTTCAGCAAAAGCTTACAGTTCAAATAGAGAATATATTTCCACCTGGAAAACAAAGGTAGAAACGCTAACTTACCAATTATCATCTGATTATCAGAATATCACAATCAACTGGACAGGTTCTAATAACGATTTGGTTAATAAATATATTCTGGAAAGAAAATTAACCGGAGAAAATGATTTTTCGGTTTTTTATGAATCAACTGATTACAAAATCATTAAGAAGACAGACCAAGTTCATTCAAGAGCAGAATACCGAATCAAAGTTGTGGGTAAAGACAATGTAGAATCGGCATATTCACCTATTTTGTTGTTCGAACAGGCTCCAATTGCTGCTACACCAGCAAATATTGAAGGGAAAGCATTATCGAAATCGATAATCAATTTAAAATGGTCAGCGGTTGCAGGAGCAGAATCCTATACAATTAAGAGATCGGAAACGCTGAGCGGAACCTATCAGGATGTGGCCGTATATTTAAAAGAAACGACTTTCGATGATATTAACTTACAGGAGAATAAAGATTATTTCTATAAAATAGCATCAGTAAATACTGGTGGTGAAAGTGCGTATTCTACACCTTTAAATGTTAAAACAATGGCATTTGCAATTCCGCAAGCCGTTACCAATGCAAGTTTAACCTACGGAGATGCAAAAGTAAATCTTACATGGGATTTTATGTATGATGCTGAATTCTATATAAAAAGAGCTACTTCACCATCAGGACCTTTTACAACTATTGGAACTGTTACGACGAATGCCTACAGTGATGTATCAGTTTCAAACGGAACGCCTTACTATTATAAAATTGCTGCTTTTAATACTTTAGGGGAAGGACCAGAATCAAATCTTCTTACCGCAACACCTGCTCAGGGTCAAAAGATTACAGGCAGTATAATTGGACATTCAGGATCGTATCAAAGTAGTAGTGCTACAATTGACAAAGCTTTTGATGAAAATCTGACAACTTATGTTGATGGACCAACTGCTGTTGGTTATTTAGGTTATGATTTTGGAGTAAACGGTAAAGCCAGTCTTACGGATATCAGATATGTTCCCCGCAATGGTTTTGGAAATCGTATGACCGGAAGTGAAATTCGCGGTTCAAACAGTGATGATTACCTCAATTCTTATGAAGTTTTACATGTAATAACGGGGACACCTGCCAATGATGTTTTTACTCAGGATTCCGGTTTAGCAACGCCAAAATACAGATACATCTATTGGTATTCTCCAACGGGTTATGGAAATATAGCTGAGCTTGAGTTTTACGGAACTATTAATACGACTTTAGCAACAAATAAAAACCAGAAAGAATTTTCAGGGAATATAAAAGCATTTCCAAATCCAACTTCCGGACAGTTTGATGTTGATTTTCCAATTAGTGTAACATCTCAGCATATTGCAATTTATACCGCTGATGGGAAATTGATTTCGCAATCGGATTACGCTGTTGAAAATGGTAAAATCCATCTGAATCTGGAACATAACAGTGCAGGAGTATATTTTGTAAAGTTTAATTCTTACCCTGACAAAACAATCCGAATTGTCAAAAAATAAAAATTAAGAGATAAAAATAAGTTAGTTTGGTTATAATGTTTTTTTGGACGATGGGGGATTTTGAGCGATCCCCCATTTTCTTAAAAACAATATTACTTCAGTATTGTAAATAATAATGAAATGAAATTTAAAGTGAATCGTTTTTTCGTTTTAGGAAGTGCAGTAATCGTGTATACCCTCTTTTCATATAAACAAAAGCCACAAAAAGAAGGGTATCAGCTGGTTTGGAGTGATGAATTTACTGCTGAAGGTATTCCGGATGAAAAGAACTGGAATTATGAAACAGGTTTTGTGAGAAATGAGGAAGCGCAGTGGTATCAAAAAGAAAATGCTTTCTGCAAAAATGGTTTTCTGATTATTGAAGCAAGAAAAGAAAACAGATCAAATCCTGACTTTGTTTCAAAAAAACATTCCGACTGGACAAAAAATAGAGATTCTGTAAAAGTGACATCTTCTTGTTTAATAACCCATGGAAAGCATGCCTGGCAATATGGACGATTCGAAATGCGGGCTAAAATTCCGGTTACAAAAGGCATGTGGCCAGCCTTTTGGACATTGGGTGTAGACGGAAACTGGCCTGCGAATGGGGAGATTGATATTATGGAATATTACACGGGAAAAATATTAGCAAATGCATGCTGGAAATCAGATGAATCCAAAACAGTCTGGGACAGTTCTACAAAAATGCTAAGTGATTTTAATGAAAATTGGGTGGACAAATTTCACATCTGGAGAATGGATTGGGATGCCAAATGGATCAGATTATATGTTGATGACCAGTTACTCAATGAAATAAATATTTCAGAATCAATGAAATATAAAAATCAAAAGATAAAACCTTTTCAGCAGCCTCATTATCTACTGGTAAATCTGGCAGTAGGAGGAATGAACGGCGGGGAATTTACAAGCGATAATTTACCCTCACAATACATAATAGATTATATCAGGGTTTATCAAAAACAATTAAAATGAAATTAAAATATTCGCTACTTATAAGTTTTATGTGTTCTTTAGTTTTTGGACAAAATAGTTCTTTTGAACCAGGAAAATTTTGGAAAGATACTGACGGCTTACACATCAATGCTCATGGAGGAGGTGTTGTTTTTGTTAACGGCATTTATTACTGGTACGGAGAGTTTAAAACCGAAGGCAAAGAAGGAAATACAGCAATGAAAGGTGTTAGTTGTTATTCGTCAAAAGATTTGTATAACTGGATCAACGAAGGAATTGTGCTAAAAGTAGAGGAAAATCCTAATTCGGAAATAACAAAGGGATGCATCATCGAGCGTCCAAAAGTCGTTTTTAATAAAAAAATAGGCAAATACGTGATGTGGTTTCATTTGGAAATTAAGGGACAAGGCTATGAAGCTGCCAGAGCTGCTGTAGCCATAAGTGATTCTCCAAAAGGACCTTTTACCTATAAAAAATCATATCGCCCGAATAAAGGGGTCTGGCCAATCAATTTTAAGGATGAATTTAAATCCGCTTCTACAGTTGAACAGAATTTAGAATCCTGGAGCCCGGAATGGATAAACGCTATTCAAAACGGAATGCTGGTGCGCAGGGATTTTAAAAAAGGACAAATGGCAAGAGACATGACAGTGTATGTTGATGATAATGACAAAGCATACCTTATCCATTCTTCTGAGGAAAATCTGACGCTTCATATTTCTGAATTGACTGATGATTATTTAAATTTCACAGAAAGATGGATCCGAATGGCGCCGGCAGGTCATAATGAAGCACCGGCGATTTTTAAAAAAGACGGAATTTATTATATGATAACTTCAGGCTGTACAGGCTGGGAACCAAATGAAGCACGTTCTTTTAAATCGAATTCTATTTGGGGACCGTGGGAATCGATAGGAAATCCCTGTACCGGTAAAGATGCCGACCTTACGTTTCATTCGCAAAGCACTTATATTTTACCTGCTTAGGGTAAAAAAGATCAGTTTATTTTCATGGCCGACCGTTGGAAACCTGACAATCCTATTGATGGGACATATGTGTGGCTTCCTGTAAAAATTACGGATAAAAAACCTGTTTTACAATGGTTTGGTAAATGGAATCTAAAACGTATTTTCAGAAAATTAATGACAAAAATTATTGATTTGATAGTCTGGTTATTACTTATTTGTTTTTGTATTGGTCGAAATTTAAACAAGAAGCTGACTAAAATAAAATTTATGAAGAAACAAAATATTTTTGCAATTGCTCTTTGCTTCTGTTTTATGATACAAAGTTTTTCGCAGGAAAAAAAAGAAATCACAGCTAATGAGAAATACAAACAATTCGGGCTTGTTTGGGGGTTAATGAAATACCATCATTCTGAAGTGAGTAAGGGGAAATATGACTGGGATAAAACATTTATTGAAAATGTTCATAAACTGGATATTGTTACTTCACAGAGTGAACTCAATGATTTTTTGCTAAATTTCATTTTATCAATTCAAACCAGTAAAATAAAGATAGATAGTGGTACTGAGGATTTATTCAAAAAAAATCTGGATTATGATTGGATAGAACAATATTCAGCTAATGACAAACTTTATAATTATTTAAAACAATTAAAACAAAATACAATTATCGGCAATTATTATGTTGTGAAGCAAATAAACAGGAAATTAAAAGCTCCAAAAGATAGTGGAGAATTTAAATCATTTGATTATAAAATTAAAAGTCACAGACTACTTGAATTATTTAGCTATTGGAATGTTATCCAGTATCATTATGTGAATAAATATTTGATTGATACCAATTGGGTAAGTCAGTTAGATTATTTTATTGATAGTTTCGTAAACAGTAATTCTAATCTTGAATATGAAGTACAAAAAACTAAATTAATAGCTTCTATAAAGGATTGTCACGCCTATCATCTTTCGAAACTTGTATCTGACTCGCTAATATTTAACTACAAACCGCCATTTAGAGTAAAACTTGTTAATGACACTTTAGTAGTTACAGGTATTTTTAATAATAAATTAGGTGAAAAAGATGATTTGAAATTAGGGGATTTGATAATCGAAGTCCAAGATCAAAATATTAAGTCAGTACTCAACAAAAAAGTAGGCTCGTTGCTTTCTTTTTCAAATGATTCTTATTTGAAAAGGGTGGCAGGATGGGTATTCTATAATAATGAAGATAGTATTAAAGTTAAAATAAAAAGAAAAGATTCGATCATTGATAAATATATTCATCTTTATAAAGACTTTAAAGTTACAGATCCTTCCTGGTTAAAAAGCTTTTATGTTGAAAAAAAATGGCAGCTTATTGATAATAAAATTGGCTACATAAATTTGAAGGAAATTACTAAAAATGAATTAAAAGAAGCATTTGAAGAATTTTCAACCACAGATGGAATTGTAATTGATTTAAGAAATGCTCCAAAATATATTTCAGAAGCTGATATTCCAAAATATACTTATCCTGAAAAAAGAAAATTTATAAAAGTTCTTTTCCCTTTACCAGATAGGCCTTCATTGGCGAAATTTGATACCCCTTTAATTATTATCGATCCCTTTGAAAGTGGCAGTAAAAACTTAAAATACTACAACAAAAGAATTGTTTTATTAGTTAATGGTTCAACTCAAAGTAGAATGGAGTTTATCGGGATGGCTATTCAAGCATCTCCTAATTGCCTGACTATTGGCGAAAGCACTGCCGGTTCTGTTATGAATATTGCCACTTTCACTATGCCTGATGGGACACAAACTAATTTCACAAGCTTAGGCGCATTTTATCCCGATGGAACTGGTGTACAAAGAAAAGGCTTAAAAATAGATCACTATGTTAATGAAACCACGTCAAATTTTGCTCAGGATCAATATATCATTAAAGGAATTGAATTAATAAAATCTAACCAAAATAAAGAGCAATAGTCTATGTACAAAATTTTTGATACATGCGTATTAAGTACCCCCTCTTTTAACAATAGATTTTTTTTTTAAAACTCACAAAAGAAAATAAGGTTACTGATGAGCAATTAAACCCAAATTCCGCATTAGAAAATAATTATGTAAATTGAGTTTTAAAATCCTAATGCTACTATAATTACAAAAGATTTTTCAGCAAATTCAACCAAGTCGTAATTCGGGTTAAATCAAAATAAATAAGCAAAATTTAAGCTTATATTTATATATTTGAAAAAAGTGTTTTTTTTACACTTGTTTTTCGAATATAAAATAAATTATTGAATGAAAAAAAATAGAAGAACGTTACTTTTGGTTAATTGGCTTTTTGCCGTTATTTTCAGTTTACCTTTATACGCTCAGCAAGAAGAAAATAAGGCGATACTTAGTGATGCTAATATTCACATTAGTAATCTGAAGGTAGAAAATACGGTAACTCCTATTGGTCTTGATGTATCTCAGCCAGTATTTAGCTGGCAAATGAAAACCGTTGATAAAAACAGAAGCTATTATCAAACGGCCTGTCAAATTATTGTAAAAAATGATCAGGGTACTGAGGTTTGGAATACCGGTAAAATTAAAAGTGGAACATCCATTAATATAAAATATAAGGGGGTAGAATTGAAACCTACAACATTATATAACTGGGCCGTAATTGTTTGGGATCAGAAAGGAAAAAAGTACTCGGTAAATTCATGGTTTGAAACTGGTTTGATGAACCACAAAATGGTTACGAATAGTGATTCAGATAACAAAATAACAGCCTGGTCAGGAGCAAAATGGATTGGTGGAAGTCCCGATGATATGGTTTTGTACTCCCAATATCTTCCTGTTTTTTGTATCAATGGTACAATTCAGCTGGATGAAAAATCAAAATCAACAAAAGCATCGTTAGTTTATGGTGCGAATGATCAGCGTTTAATGGATAAAAATAAAAATCTATTTAAACTGGAAAATAAGGAAGGTGAAAGTTACATTCAGATCGAACTGAGTACGAAACCTTTAAATTCAGATGCACAGGCTATGCTAAATATTTATCGGGTGGGCTATCATCCAAATGATAAAAAAGAAATCCCTTTTAAAAGTTTTGCAATTCCGAACATACTAATTAATAATGAAAACAAATACAATCCTCACACTCTAAATATACAAAGCTCTTTAGGAGTTACTAAAATTTATATCGATGGAAATTCAAAAGAAAATCTTGTCGCTGATATTAATCTCAATCCATTAGGAGCCGGAGGTGATTTTATCGCTTTTCCTGTAGTAGGTGATATTGGTTTTTTAATGCCCAAGGGAGAAAAAGCAAAGTTTTCAAAAATTGAAATCAAAAATTACCGAAGTCCTTCAAATGTTATTTTTTCTGATAATAGCGTTGGTACAGATATATTTTCGTCATTTAAAGAAGTAACGGTTGAAAACAATACTTACGTTGTAACAGGAGGAAATAAAGAAGCTTTCGTTCTGGCTGATCCAAGTCAGAATTCCATGCCCATGCTGCGTACCTTATTTAAAATCGATTCTCCTAAAATAAATAAAGCACGATTGTATGTCACAGCACGAGGTATTTATGACGTTTACTTAAACGGAAAAAAAATAGGAAACGATTATTTTAATCCCGGACTCACCCAGTACAATAAAACTCATTTGTACCAAACCTATGATGTAACGTCCAATATTCAGGAAGGAAATAATGTATTAGGAGCCATTCTTGGTGAAGGCTGGTGGAGTGGAGGCAGTACGTTTGTTGGTGAAAACTGGAATTTCTTTGGTGATCGTCAATCGATGCTGGCTAAACTGGTAGTTACTTATGCTGATGGGAGCGAAAAAATTATCACAAGTAATCCTGAAACATGGACGTATTTTAATGATGGTCCCGTAAAATACAGCAGTTTTTTTCAGGGGGAAGTTTATGATGCTGTAAAAGAAAAAGCAATTGAAGGCTGGAGTACAGCAAAATATGATGCATCGCTTTGGCATCAGGCGTCACCCATAGGAACTGATGGTTTTGTAAGTTCAGAAGGAACGGCTAATTTACCCAATTTTAATAATTTTTCGGATGCTCAATTGATGGGGCAATTTGGAACTACGGTTAAGGCAATAAAGGAATTAACAGCTCAATCTGTTAAAGAAGTTCGTCCCGGTGTATTTGTTTACGATATGGGACAAAATATGGTTGGTGTACCCAATATTACCCTGAGCAATGTAGAAAAAGGCATGAAAATCACATTGCGTTATGCCGAAGTTTTATATCCGGATTTACCGGAATATAAAGGGAATGAAGATTTACTGATGCTTGAAAATGTAAGGGCAGCCATGTCGCAGGATATTTACACAACTAAAGGAGGTAACGAGGTTATAGCGCCCCGATTTACATTTCACGGATATCGTTACATAGAAATAACAGGAATTGAAAATCCGTTACAGTTAACCGATGTTAAAGGAACAGTATTGAGTTCGATACATGAATTGTCTTCACATTATCAAACGTCAAATCCTTTGGTAAATAAGTTGTGGGAAAATATTACCTGGTCAATGAGAGGGAATTTTCTATCGATACCTACTGATTGTCCACAGCGTAACGAACGTTTGGGGTGGAGTGGGGATATTTCGGTTTTTTCCAGAACAGCAGTTCATTTAGCAGATGTGAAACAATTTCTCAAAAGACACATGTTAGCCATGAGAGATATTCAAAGTAAAGATGGACGCTTTCCGGATGTAGCCCCAATTGGTGTAGGATTTGGAGAAACGTTGTGGGGAAGTGCCGGAATTACTGTTGTTTGGGAAAATTATCTGCAATACGGTGACCTCAGTTTATTAGAAGAGCATTACGAAGCTATGAAAAACTACGCCAATTATCTGATTGATGATATTGATCCTAAAACAGGTGTTCTAAAAGAAAATGAAAGAGATACCTGGGGTTCATTAGGTGACTGGCTGAGTTTAGAGGATTCTAAAAATGAAAAAACACTATTCTGGGAAGCTTATTTTATTTATGATTTGGAAATTATGGCTAAAGTTGCCGGCTTATTAGATAAAAAGAAAGATCAGGAATACTTTTCAGAATATTACAGGCAACGAAAAGATTTTTTCAATAAAACTTATCTTGATAAAGCTACGGGAAAAACTTCATTTAGGGGTAAAGTTATAGATACCCAAACTTCTTATGTGCTGCCTTTTGCTTTTAATGTTTTGGATAAAGAGAATTCAGATTTGGCTATCAAGCAGTTTATATCTTCTATACAAAGAGAAAACAAAACAGATCAGGGTGTGGTTTGTCCGCCTTATTCCTTAATGACCGGATTTATTGGTACTGCATGGGTAAACAAAGCACTTTCAGATTATGGATATTCTGATGTAGCCTATCAGTTAGTCCAAAACAAATCTTATCCTTCGTGGTTGTATCCTGTCACCCAAGGAGCAACTACGATTTGGGAACGATTAAATTCGTATACGCATCAAGATGGATTTGGAGGGAATAACCGAATGAATTCTTTTAATCATTACGCCTTCGGAGCCGTAGGAGCGTGGATGTATAATTATTCGTTAGGAATTGTACGAGATGATAATGCACCGGGATTTAAACATTTTATTTTACAGCCTGAACCCAATACTACCGGAGAGATGACTTTTGCAAATGGATATTATGATTCCATGTACGGACGTATTGAAAGCAGCTGGGAAACGAAAAATGGCAAATATGAGTTCCGTTTTGTTGTGCCTGCAAATACAACAGCGACACTTTATTTACCTTCTTTAAAAGAAAGTGACATAACAATAAATGGTAAAAAGAGCGGAATCAAATTTTTGAATATGAAAAATAATAAAGCTGTTTTCGAAATAGAGTCAGGGGAGTATTCGTTCGAAACAGTTATTAGTAATTAAATCTCAAGATTATAAAATCCTTACAAGATGAATAAATTTAGAATATTGTTTTTAACGTTTATTTCCAGTATTTCTTTCTTTGCACAACATAAAGAAAATACGGCTGCTGTATTTCAGATTAAAAATCCAGATTACAAAATTAGTCCGCAAACCGGAATGACAAAACAGCACTGGAAAGATGCAGCACTTTATTTGCTGGAAGGGGCTTTTAGCTATATTCATAAACTGGATGACCCAATGCAATTTCCAAAACAGGAAGGAAAAAGCTACCCATCGAATCCAAATCAGGTTCCGACAGAGAAACTGGAAGGTCTTTGCAGGACCTTATTCATTGCTTCACCTTTGTTAAAGGAAAATCCGGATTTGGTCATCAATAATATAAAAGTAGCCGATTATTATCGCTATCAGATAGCCAAATTAGCTGATCCAAACAGTGCAGCTTACATTGAACCGCGTGCTAAAAATGGCGGACCTAGTCAAAAGCTCGTTGAATTTGGCGCTTTGGCACTTTCGCTTCTGACCAATCCTGACGTTTTATGGAAACCGCTTCCACAAGATCAAAAAGACGATCTGGCTAAAATAATGCTGAGTTACGGTGACGGACCAACGGTAGATTCTAACTGGAAGTTCTTCAATATTTTTGTCCTCAGTTTTTTTAAAGAACAAGGTTATACCGTCAACGAAAAATTATTGGTCGACTATTTAGAAAAATCATTAAAACATTATCGTAGCAATGGCTGGTACAACGACAGTCCTGCATTTGATTATTACAGTATGTGGGCTTTTCAGATGTACGGCAATATTTGGTCTGAGTTTTTTGGAAAGAAATACTATCCTGAAATTGCGGCAAAGTTCATGTCAAACTTTAGCGATTTAAAAAATAATTATCCCTATTTGTTTAGTAAAGATGGTGAAATGATTATGTGGGGAAGAAGCATCAGTTACAGAATTGGGGCTGTGGTTCCTTTTCCGTTGATGGGATTTCAAAATGATCCTGATATCAATTACGGTTGGATGCGCAGAATCTCATCCGGTGTAATCAAACAATTTTTGACACATCCTGATTTCATGAAGAACAACGTGCCTACGCTTGGTTTTTATGGTGCATTCGAACCAGCCGTTCAAAATTACAGCTGTCGCGGAAGTGTGTACTGGATGGGGAAAATCTTTATGGGATTACTGGTTCCGGACAATAATCCGTTTTGGACAGCCAAAGAAAACAACGGCGATTGGGATACTATATTCAAAAAAGATGAGGTTTACAATACATATCAGGGAGATTCACAAATCCTGATAACGGATTACCCTAATATTGGCGCTTCAGAAGTAAGAGCGTGGTGTCATGAAAAGGTAAAAGACGACTGGCAGAAATTCAGATCTACAGAAAACTATAACAGACTTTCGTATAACAGCGCTTTTCCGTGGCAGGCTGACGGGCAAAATGGAGAAGTTGCAATGAATTATGTCATTAAAAATAAAGATGATAAATGGGAAGCTTTCCGGTTATTTAATTTTAAAAAATTTGAAAATGGTATTTATTACAGAAATGTAGTTTTAGAGACCGATGAGAATATAAAATTTAGTTTAGCAGATATTCCTTTACCAAACGGCATTTTAAGAGTGGATAAAAATAATAGTGACAAAGCTGTTTCAATGCGTTTGGGACATTATGCATTGCCTAAAATGGACAAAGAAATTATGACAACCAAAAAAAATATAAAAGGACATGAGGTTACCATCATCGACAACGGAAAATTCCAATTGGCTATGATTCCGCTTTTAGGTTGGGATAAAACAGAAATTGTAAAAACACAAGGACTGCATCCGGAAAGCAATGAAAGTGCTGTAATAAATGTTTTGAATGATATCAAATCAGATAAAACAAATATTTATGCAACCCTGATGCTTTGGAAAAAATCCGGTGAGAATTGGAAAAAAGAAGACTTACTTCCTATAAAAAATGTGGACCAGATGAATGATGGTGTTACAATTCAATTTAATAATGGAACAACTAAAACTATTGATTTTAAGTAAAAAAGTGGATTGTAAGGTTTTAGAATATATTTTGAGATACTACCGATTCTGAAAATATTTAGGTTATTTTACTTCTTTGGCAGATGTATCAAAAAAAGTAGTCCAGCTCCAGGCTAAATAGCTACTGGGATTTTTTATGTTTATTTTGACTCTTTTTGAGCATTTTCGTTTTTCTAATAGAATCACCTATTTTGCTGAAAAACAAATGACTATCATATTATAAATCTGCCTAGTATTCGTGTAACAAAAAAGGCTGTCTTGGCAAAGACAACCTTTAATGACTAATAAAATAAAAATGTATTCTAAAGCTCTTACTTTCCTGTGTTTTCAGGGCTCATAATCACTTCGACACTACTAGAACTATCCAAAACGTGCTTACTAAACTGCTGAATAGTTTTTTGATTAATTTTAAAAATTAAATTTTTATAGTCTTCATCCTGTAAAAACGGAATCTGATTTAAAGTGTTATTATAAATGGTACTGTTCCAGAATGAATTGGTTTTAAGCGATTCCTCTCTGTTTTTTAGGAGCGCTTTTTTAATGTCCTCCAAATCATTTGCATTTACCGGAACCGTCTTTAAATCATTTAATTCTTTCCAGACAATCTGCATTAATTTTTCCTGTTTATCAGGATTACAGTCAAAAGTCAGAGCAAGGCTAAAAGTTGGTGAAGGAATTTGTTCCAAAGTTCCGCCTACATTTACGCCATAACTTCCACCTTCTTCTTCGCGAATGGTCTGCAAAAATCGTTTTGATAACAGCTGACCTATCACATACATCGTAAGTGCATTTTCTTTGCTGTATTCTGTTTTTCCTGTTA
This sequence comes from Flavobacterium adiutor, assembly GCF_048282555.1. Taxonomy (NCBI): domain Bacteria; kingdom Pseudomonadati; phylum Bacteroidota; class Flavobacteriia; order Flavobacteriales; family Flavobacteriaceae; genus Flavobacterium; species Flavobacterium adiutor. The sequence continues at coordinate 2,824,592 of NZ_CP182487.1, read as the reverse complement.
AGTTCAGGTAAACCGTAGTTTTAGCTACTTCCATCGGACGTTTAAAATGAACAACTGTTTTTCCTTTTTTAGGTTCAATGTTATGATTGACATAATTCTCTTTTACAGCCGGATTTGATTTTAGATTTCCGATGTATTTCTGAATCAATTCTAATCCTGATTCCGGAATATTTCCAACAAAAATAAACGTGAAGTCAGCCGCGCTTTTAAATCGGTCACGGTAGATGTTTTCAGCTTTTTTCAGATCAATAGCTTCCAGGAATTTTTCGTTGAACAGAAATGTACGTGGGTTTTGGTTCGAGTTTGCTAAGTCAACAGCTTCTTTAAAAGCATTTTCATTGTCGTTTTTAATATTCTCTAAATTGTTTTTATATTGTTCTTTTAGAATAGTAAAAATGTTCGAATCAAAACGTGGCGACTCAAAAGAAAGATAAAGCATTTGTAGCATCGTTTCTAGATCGGCTTTATTTGAACCTCCCTCGAATCCCTGCGTATTTTCACCAATAAAAGGTGATGACTGTGCCATTTTTCCGGCGAGCTTTTCTTTTAAACCTAAATTATCAAAGTTCCCTAGTCCGGAAGATCTTGCAATAACAGTTGCGATTTCGGCAGAAGCCAGATCTTCTGTCTTTACTAAAGATTTACCGCCTTTTGAAAATGCTGAGAAAACAATCTGGTCCTGAGAATACGTTGTTGGAAGCACAATTACTTTAGCTTCATTTTCTAAAATATATCCTTTGGCATTTTTTATTCCGGCTACTTCAAATGTTTTTTTGATGGCAGCAGGTTTTAATTCTTTTTCTATTAAAGGCGCATTGTTTTCTTTTTTTGTATAAGGTTCTAAAGTCATGTTTTCTACTTTTTTCATGACATTTACAACGGCTTCTCTGTTTGGGAAATCATTTTTATCCTGATCAGAACCTGTTACCAAAACCACCTGATTTGTTGGTTTTTGAATGGTTTTCACATAAGCATTCAATTCTTCTAAACTGATGCTTTTAATAATGCCTGTTATCAGTTTGTAATCATCCTCAGCGGAAAGGAATGGTTTGGCTTTCAGGAAATAGTTTGTCAATTTATCAGCCCATGTTTCATTGTCAATTTTATCTTTATTACTGATAAAATCATCGTAAGAGCTTATAAAAAGTTTTTTAGTTCGGTCTAATTCGGCTTGTATCGCACCAAAGCGTTTTAAACGTTCTGCTTCTGTGTAGGCTTCTTCAAATGCCTCCAGCGTTTTTCCTTTTTTACCTAAAGCCAAAATATTATAAGTGGTGTTTAATCTTGAAATTTCGCTAAAATAGGTTTTTAAATTCAGACTTGAACCTTGATTTTTTAAGAGTAGTTCGTTAAAACGATTGTTTAATATACTGGTATAAAAAGAGTTCATGACGTTTTTGCGTGTTACAAGACTATCTTTTATAAGTGGTTCGTCTATGATGTACCGCAAAGTAATAGCTGTTGAAGAAGCTTCTTTATCTGAAGCAGTTTCAAAATACAATTCGTCATGTTTCGGGATTATTTCATACGTTCTTGGCGTAGTTTTTTTAGCTAAAGGAATACCAGAAAATATTGCTTTTACCTTTTGTTCCATGGCTTTTACATCGATATCTCCAACGATAATAACAGCTTGTAAATCCGGTCTGTACCATTTTTTATAGTAATTACGCAATTCAGCATATTTAAAATTATTGATGATATCCAAATCTCCAATCACATCGCGTTTACTATATTTTGAACCTTTGTACAAAACAGGATCGGTCTGCATTTTTAAACGGAAATCACTCGTTCTTCTTGTTCTCCATTCTTCGCGGATGACCCCTCTTTCTGCATCGATTTCTGCATCGGTTAAAGATAAAGAACCGGACCAGTCGTGTAACACCCAAAGGGTAGAATCGATTAGTTTTTCGTTGATTACCGGAACAGTACTGATGTTGTAAACCGTTTCGTCCTGAGCGGTGTAAGCGTTGATGTCCTTACCAAAACTAACACCGTTTTTTTCCAGCATTTTGATTATGCCTTTTCCTTTAAAATGTTCCGTTCCGTTAAACGCCATGTGTTCCAGAAAATGCGCCAATCCGTTTTGATTGTCATCTTCTAATATGGCACCCACATTTTGAACAAAATAAAAACTAGCCCTGTCTTTTGGCTCTTCGTTATGCAGAATATAATAGGTCAAACCGTTTTTTAATTTCCCGGTCGTAACGTTTTTATCGAGTGGAATTGTTGTTTTGAACTGAGAAAAAGCACCGTGAAAAGACAGTAACAGAATCCCAAAGATGATATTTTTTTTAGTCATTTTTTTATTTTTTATCCAATGGTGCTCGTTAAAAAAGTAATTCGGGTATTTTTTGATTGGGGGACAAAAAACAAATCGAAAATCATTTCTAACGACACCAATGGGGAAATTTTTATCTTCTGTTTCTTCTGATCAATATAAAAGTACCTGTAAGTATAATCAACAATGGAAACAAGCCAATAATTACGATTTTAGTACTATAGAGTTGGTTTGAGCTTATCGTAATGGTGTTGTCAATACTTTTAGGTCGTGTTGTATCAATTGGAAATTTATAATCACTAAACCAGGTAAAAACATCGGTTACAAACTGAAAAGTACCCGTTTGCGATCTATTTAATTCCGAATTGCTCATCAAGTCTGCATCACCAGACACAATTATCTTTTGGTCTTTACCCTTAATTTTTCTTGTCAAAGCCACTACAAGAGGCACTGATTTAGCAGATGGTTTTCTTTTTAAATCATCAGTTATTGCATTAATTCCTAATTGGGATTCCCAAACGGGTTGTGCATTGGTTTTAAGCAAAGGTGTTATTTTAAACCCTGTGTTTTTGTTTATTGCAACTCCACTACTACCTACTACCGGAATTGGATTACTGCTTTTAGTTAATTTAATCAAAGTAGTATCAATACCTTTTTGAAATTCAGTCACTAAAAAATCCGGAGAATTATCTCCACTTTGCTGAACCAATGCTTGTTTTGTGAAGCTTACACCTAACTTTTCAGTAATCGCAGCTAATGCGCTATTGGTTTCTGGTTCAGCCAAAAGCATCAAATTTTTACCTTGATCAATGTATTTACTGATACGATCGATTGCGCCTTGACTTAATTTTGCTTTTGGGTCAGCCACTACTAGAATATCGGTTTGCTCTGGAATATTTTGGGCATTAATATCAATTGCTGCAACATCAAATCCTTGATTTACTAAAGAATTTCTGAATGTTATTTCGTTGAACCCTATTTTATAATTCTTATCTCCGTTTTTATAAATACTGCGTTCCATGTTGCCTGTAGTAAATACAATTTTGACAGGAGGCGTTATCAAACGTTTTAAACTAGCGGAAATCTCTTTTTCAAAGGGCACTTTGAATAAGTCATCGAACATTCTTAAAAATGTTTTTTTACCATTATACTCAACGGTTCTCACCACTCTGTTTTGCTCAGGTTTCAAATCAATTATTTTGGCAATCTCTTTTGGAGAATACAGTTTTTTTAACTTAATATCTTGCGTTTCAATTAACTTTTTGGCAAGTTGTTTATCATTTAAGCCTGGATTTTGGTCATACAGTGCTGTATTGTTAGACGTATCATAATAATAGACATAATCCATTTTTAACTGAGGAAGAAATCGAGAATATTGTGAAAAACTAGATACATCTTGATTTTGAGAATATGGCATAACCATGAAGTAATTTATATCCAGCAAATTAGCATAAGTAGTTATTTTAATTGGTCCTTCTATCTTGCTTACAATATCCTGACTAGCTTTGGTCAACGTATTACTTTTGGTAAATGTCATGTCTTTGTAAAAAGTAAGTGGAGCAATAGAAGTAATGTATCCCATTGCCAGAACTACAGTCACCAAGCCAGCATATTTCATCACTCGCTTTGAAGTGGTTTGTGCATCCCTGCCTGTTTGTAGTTTAAATACACTCAATCCAATAAAAAGTGTACTTACTAAAATAAAGTAAAAGACGTCTTTACTAACAATAAGCCCTTCAATCATTTGGTTAGCACGACCCGCAATCGATAAAAAGTAAGTGATGTCTTTAACATAATCAACACTTTGCCATAGCTTACCAATAAAATTTAAACCCGCCAACACTACTAGAGTACTGATTGCAGCTACTACTTGGTAAGAGGTGAGACAGGACATAAAAAGCCCAATGGCTGCATACGTACAAACCAACAGGTAAAGCCCTATAAGACCTGATAAAATAAATGTTGCGTCTACATTTTCTATAGAAAAATACGCTACCACTCCTAGTATTCCTAGAATTCCCATAAATAAGATACAGTAACTTGCAATAGCAAGAAACTTTCCTAAAACAATATCTCTAATTTTTATGGGAGAGGATAGTAAAAGCTTAATAGAACCACTATTAATTTCCCGGCTCATTAACCCCATAGTCAATAAAGGTACATACAAGTATAAATAATTTTGCATTTCGGTAAAAAGACCGCTATATCCTGAAAAGACGCTTTGAGTTATGTTATCAAGACCTTCTCCTATTTTTTGTGCTTTCTCAAATCGCTCCAGTGTATCAAAGAATTTCCAACTCGACTGAATGGAAAAAATTACTAAAACAACCCACGCCACAGGCGAATAAAACATGGTATTGAGTTCTGTTTTAGCTATTCTGTATATTGTTTTCATTTATTTATTTTTTAAGAAGTAGGTGAATTTTTAGCAGGTGCTTTTTTTGATAATTGGGCAAAAATTTCGTCTAATGATACTTTTTCGAATTGAATCTCTCGCAATTTCCAATTATTAGAAACGCTAAGTGCTACAATTTTTTCTGCAACTTCCTGTGTGCCTTTAAAAGTAATCTGTACTTTTTTAGGAGAAAGATAAACTGCTGCTGTGATTTCATCTATTGCAGTTAAGGCGTCGATTGTTGGCGGATTCTCGAAACTTGCCGTTAATTTATCGGCTTCGATATAATTGTTGAAAGCATCCAGCGTATCAGCAAAAACCATGTGTCCGTTTTCAATCATTCTGATATCCTGACATGTAGCCTGAACTTCAGAAAGAATGTGAGAGGAGAATATAACCGCTTTATCTTCCGAAATTTTTTTAATTAAATTTCTAACTTCTAAAATTTGGTTTGGATCCAGTCCATTGGTTGGCTCATCTAAAACTACCAGTTTTGGCTCGTGAATAATGGCTTGTGCAATTCCAACACGCTGTCTGTATCCACCGGATAGGTTTTTAATTAATCGGTGACTGAAATGTGCAATACCGCATTTTTCTTTGGCTTTTTCAACAGCATTATGTAAATCTTCTTTTTTAACATGTCGCAATTGTGCGCAGTGAATTAAATATTCGTTTACTGTTAAATCTAAATGTAAAGGTGGGGTTTGGGGTAAAAAACCAATTAGTTTTTTAGCTTCTACAGGATTTTCTTTCAGGTTAATGCCGTCAATAAAGATATTTCCATGCGTCTGGTTTAAAACGCCACAAAGAATATTCATCGTGGTCGATTTTCCGGCTCCATTAGATCCTAAGAGTCCTAGAATTCTATTTTTTTTAATTTCAAAACTAATGTTTTGTATTGCCCAATCCTTACTGTATTGATGCGACAAATCCTCAACTTTTACAATTGTTGTTTCCATAGTGTTTTTTAAAATTGCAAGAATGTATTTTTGCTAAAACACATTCTTGCATCAATTTTAGTGTTTAATATCCTGAATTTTGTTTTAAGAAAGGATTAGAGCGAATAGCTTGTTCCGGTATTGGATATAAACGGTCAGTAGTTTTCCAGATTTTGTCTGATAAAACAGAGAGGGTTTCATCCAGTTTTCCGGTTCTTTTAAGATCCATCCATCTGTGTCCGTTTTCTGCAAAAAATTCACGTTGTCTTTCCAGCGCAATTAAATCCAGTAATTGATTAGGATCTGTTAAAGTAGTATTGCCTAATAAAGCTCTGTTTCGAATGACATTGATATCTTCCTGAGCTCCGGTAATATCATTTGATTTTACTCTGGCTTCGGCTCTTATCAAATACAACTCTGCCAATCTAAGTACTGTTGAGCGTTCTGAAAGAGCATTACCAAAATTAACTTTGTACTTATATGGTGCAATACCTAAAAATGCACCGTTTCTATCTTTAATATCAATTGTCCACTTTGTCTTTCTGTCATCACCGGTTTCAAAAAGGGCATTTCCTTTTCTTAATAATGACCGACCAGCGGTTGTAAATACAAAAGCACCTTCATAAGTATAATTGACATTATAATAAGGTATTTGAAGAATAGACTCCTCATTGTCTGAAATAAACGGACTGTTTGATTCACTCAAACCTGTAATTATTTTGTAAGTTCCCGTTTCGTTTAGTACTGCAGTAGCATGTGTAGTTGCATCAGTCCATTTTCCTAAATACAAATTTACTCGTGCAAGCAAAGCCTCAGCAGCCCATTTTGTAGCTCTGATTCTTTGTTGTTCTTTATATTTTGTATAATCCGTTGGAAGATCTTTTGAAGCCTCAGTTAAATCAAGTATAATTTGTTCATAAACAGCTTCTTGAGATGATTTCGGTAACAATGCAGAAACATCAATATTTGTAGTGAGTACTAATGGTACATCACCCCAAATATTAGTCAGGTAAAAATAACAATAGGCTCTTAAAAATTTTGCCTCTGCAATCCATTGTTTGCTTTTAACAGGATTAAGAGCCGTACTTTTACTCACTCCTTCAATAACATTGTTGGCATTATAAATTGTTTTGTATAATTCTGTCCACATAGAGCCTATGGTACCATCAATTTCCTCAATTTCATTGCTACTATAAACAGTTGCAATACCATTTTGAGGTATTAATTCGTCAGAAGTCTGTCCAAGAATGCTATGTACATTATTGTAGTATACTGCGGCAACCATACTCTGGTAAATTCCGTTTACAGCAGCATCTGCTGTGGGATCTGAAATATATACAGTTTCAGATGATATTTCGTTAACAGCAAGGTCGACATCCAGCATATCGTCACAGCCTGTAAGTCCTGCTAAAAGAAAAAACGAAAATATATAGATATATTTAGTGAAAATATTTTTCATAATTTGTAGAATTAAAATGTAAACTGAGTTCCAAAAGTGATGGTGCGTAACGGAGGCAATGCCAAGCCTGGTGTTTCCGGATCAAGCCCTTTGTATTTCGTAAAGGTTACTAAATTCTGCCCCTGAAGCGAAAGACGGATTGCTTTTATATATTTCTGAGTTCCTTCACTTAGATGAACCTGATAAGAGGCATTCACATTTTTAAGTTTTATATAAGATGCATCTATCATAGTAGCATTTGAACCAATATAGTCATAGAAGCCTCTCTGATAACCTGAGCTTAGGGCATTTCCTTCCGCTAAATAATCTCTATACTCATCTACCTGAAAATTAGCAGTACTGTAAGGATAACCTGGCTGTGCACCCTGAGTAGCCATTAATGTAGTGCCATCCTGTTTTACGAACTGGAATAAAAAGTCAAGAGTAAAGGCTTTATAGCTAATTGTATTCGAGATACCGCCATAATATTGCGGATATGCTGGGCCATAATATTCTAAGTCACCCACTTTTGTATCTGCAAACCCGCGGGAAATTTTTCCATCGCCATTTGCATCTTTAAATTGTGGTTTTCCATTAATATTGCCTGTATAAGTATATAAATAACGGCCACCTAAAGGTCTGCCCACAACGTATTGAGAGTAATAACTGGTAAATTCAATACCATCAAATTTGGCTAATTTATTGGAGTTAGTCGAAATGTTAAAAGAAGTTGACCACGTTAAATCTTTGGTACGGATGTTTGTTGTACTTAATGTAAATTCCCATCCCTGATTTTCAACCTGAGCAGGTAAATTTGCTGTGTAAGTGGTAAATCCTGCTTGTGGACTAAGTGTATAATCGACCAATTGATTACTGGAACTATTTTTGTAATAAGCTGTAGTAAAAGAAATACGATCCTTAAGGAAACTTAAATCTAAAGCTGCTTCAAATTTCTTGGTAAGTCCCCATTTAATATTTGGATTGGCAATTTTGGTAGCAACCATAGAAGGATTTCCAACACCATAAGTACGGGCTTCATAAGTATCAGCATATCTGTAATTTCCAATCTCGTCGCTTCCGATTTCTCCATAGCTAGAGCGGATTTTACCAAAACTTAACCATGAGTTGTCCTTTAAGAACTTTTCTTCAGTAAAAATCCATGCCCCTCCAACAGAACCAAAATTTCCATAACGGTTATTAGCACCAAATTTAGAAGAACCATCTCTTCTGAAGTTAACATTCAGAATGTATTTGTTTTCAATATTATAATTAAGTCTGCTGAAAAGCGAAAGGTATTTGTATTCTGAGCTTCCATTAGATGCAGATATTGTTCCCGCAGCCCCTACATTACCAATTAAGTTATCCGAAGAATAGTCGGAAGCGCTTAAATAAACCGGCATTTCAGCTTTTCTGTCCTGCCAGGATCCTCCAACAAGGGCTGTAAGGTTACCTTTCCATAATTGGGTTGTATAATTAAGCTGAGGGTCTATGGTAAAATTGTTGGTATTGTTTGTTGAAGTAGTATAAGATCTTGATGTATCATATCCATTTGCTTCATCATACACGTGGTTACTGGCAGATGCAGGCAGAAACTGCTTTGTAAGCATTTGAGCTCTTCCGTACCCCAAATCTGTTTTAAAAGAAAGCCCTTTAGCAATTTCATATTGAAGGGTTAAACTGCTAATTAAGTTAATTCCTTTATCATCAACTCTTTTCCCTAGAGCTGCAAGAGGGTTAATGTCACTAAAATAATCCGGAGACCAGTAATAACTGCCATCTGCATTATAAGTTGGGCGGTTTGGAGCAGTACCTACTGCATAAGTTGTAATATCAAAAAATGGAAGCTGATTATGATCTGTAGCGAAAAGGACAGATGCTCCTATTTTTAATTTTTTATTTAGTGTGCTGTGATTTACATTAAAATTAGTAGAGAATTTATCGTAGGTGAAATCTCCGGGTACAACAGTAGTTTCTTTGTGGTAAGCGGCACTTAAAAGAAAGTTTGTTTCATCATTTCCACCTCTTAGGGAACCTGAATAGTTATTGAAGTTTGCTGTACCGCCTATCAGTTTTTCCTGCCAGTTGGTGTATGCATTAGGATCCCAGTCTGTAATAGCAATACCGTTACTGTCCACATCTGCAACATCACCATTATTGTCTAAGGCAGTTTGCAACATATTGAGGTAAGCAGGGGTATCTAATGTTTTTACCATGTGGGCTACTTCAGAAACCCCGGAGTTTGTCGTTATAGTAAATTCTGTTTTTCCTGCCTTTCCTTTTTTGGTTGTAATAAGTACAACACCATTCGCTCCTCTTGAACCGTAAATGGCCGTAGCATCAGCGTCTTTAAGAATTTCAATGCTTTCTATATCATTTGGATTAAGAATGTTTAATGGACTTGTTCTTTTTTGTGCTCCTCTGACCACTTGCATATTTGCCTGACCTCCATCTTTTTGTGATTGTTCTTTTATATCATCACCTATATAAGGAACTCCGTCTATAATATAAAAAGGAAGGTTGTCTCCCTGAATAAAATTTCGACCACGTATACTAATATTCATATCGCTTCCTGCATATCCGGAAGTCTGCGTTACAAAAACCCCGGCAGTTCGTCCTTGTAATGATTGCAGAATGTTTGTTATGGGTTGTTTTTCTATATCCTCAGCCGTAATTTTAACTACAGATCCCGTGGTAGTTCTTTTTGTTGTTGTACCGTATCCAATAATAACAACTTCATCTAATTTGGCTAAATCAGGCTGTAATTGTATCACTACTGAACTTTGGTTTTCGACAGTAATTTCTTGTGTTTTGTAGCCTAGATAAGTAACTTTAAGGGTATGCTTTCCAGATGGTAAATCAATATAAAATTGCCCGTCAAAATCAGTTACACCGTGTTTATTACTTCCTACAAGTAAAACAGAAACACCGGGTAATGGAAATCCTTTTTCATCCAAAACTTTTCCAGTAATTGTACGGTCTTTTTCTGGTACATTATTTTTTCCGGATGAACCAATTTCTGTTTTAACCGTTTCTTTCTTATAAATGACCACACTTTTGTCTACTTGCTTATATCCTAGATTACTCCCTTCAAGTACGCGATCCAAAATTTCACTTACGGCACGTTTTCCTCGCGATGTTGAAATCTTCGGAAAATTAGCAATCATCTGTGGCTGGTAGGCAAACAGTAATCCTGTTTTATTTTCAATAGTCTTAAATAAGGTTTTAATGTCCTGATTATGAAGCTCAATATCAACAGATATATTGTCTAAACTCTGACCGTTCATTTCATTTGCAAATACCATTGGGGTACCGCAGGTGAGTAAAAAAATGTGGAATAAACTGATTCGCATGATCATAATGGTTTTTTTTGAAAGTCCGAACAAAGAATTGCTCTTTTCTCTTTCAAGCATGGTTGTTTTACAGCGTAATTTCATAAATTTGCTTGTTTTTTAATGGTTACTGGTTTTAATTGTTAAAAATCTGAGCCATCTGGTGTAGGAGCCGGATGGTTTTTTTTGTTTTAATCTTATACTACTGGTTTTGGTTACTACTATTTGATGCCATCTAAGTAGGAGGTTAGCTGGCTATCAATCTATTTTTTTTTAATATAAATATTTATTCACAGCCTTTTCCGTCTAAAATAACAGACCCTGTTTTATTGTAACGATATTCTGTTTCAATAACACTGCTGATAACTTTTAGCACATGATCCAGATCTTCATCATTTAAGAAGCTGGCCGTAATTCTGCAATTTTTAATCTTTTCGTTTGCCAATGAAATCTGTACTTTGTATTTCTGAGAAATCAAGGCAATTGCTTCTTCCATATTAATATCATCCAGAATCAGGTATTTGCTTTTCCATTCGGTTACAACGGCTGCACTTACATTATTCTGTTCAAAATCCAAGGTGCTTTTGTTCACCTTAATCTGTTGGTTAGGAGTAATTACGCCATATATTTTTTCTGTATCTCCAACCTGAACTTTACCACGGGTTACTGTAACTTCTATGTTTTTAGATGAATTGCGTGCATTGATATTGAATGCCGTACCTAAAACTTTTGTTTGTACCTTACCGGTATGTACAATAAAAGGTTTTGTTTCGTTTCTTTTAATGTCAAAAAAAGCTTCTCCGGTAAGTGTTACTTCACGGGTTTTATTGTTAAAAGAACGCTGATCGTATTTTAAGCTACTTTTATCGTTTAAAATAACTGTACTTCCATCTGGCAGGTGAATCAATTGTTTGCCGCTAAAATCGATTAAAGTATTTTCTGTAGCAATTTCTTTATTAATAACAGGTTCAGCAGTAGGTGATTGTGGTTTAAAGAATAATGAATTTCCAATTGCTGCCAATGCAATAATACTTGCTGCGGCTAAGATAGATTGCAGTATTTTTTTTCTGTTTCGTTTCCTTGGCTTTAAAGGCAAAACTTTACATTCTGTACTTGGTTTGGATAAAATGTACTGAAGAATATCATCTCCCTGTTTCTTATCTATTACCTCTGTCACCTCATCTTTTTCCAGCATATTTTGAATTTTTTCTTTAAGAAAATCATCATAAGTCCCCTGCTGAATTATTTCCATCATTTGCTGCTGTTCTGCTTCAGATAACTTATCCTTCAGATAGCTTTCAAATAATTCTTCGAATTTTTTTTGCGACATTTTTTCGTAGATTAAATTAGTTCTTGTTTGTTAATGATAGATTTTTTTTCAGACCTTCTTTTTTAAGGGTAAACCAACTTTAAATTGGCTCTTTTTATATAAAGACAATTTAAAAAAGGGCATGGAGTAGTCGAAAGTGAAAAAAATGTAAAAAAAATGTAAAAAAAAGTAAAACAAGGTTTTTTTGAGAGAAATACCTGTAATTATAATTTTAAAAACACAAGAAGCGATAGGAATATGTTCATGTATGGAGAAATTTTTAACCGTATAAATTTTAAGGCCTGTGCCATGTGTTTTTTTACAGTCTCGGTAGAAATTCCTAAATCTTCAGCAATTTTTTGATGACTCAAACCATCCCGCTTAGCCATTTGATACACTTTTTGCTGCTGCGGAGGAAGTTGTTCTATTATCTTATTTAAGATCGTATTGTACTGTTCGTCTTTTATGCTGATGTCGCTGTCGACCAAACCTGTATCAGTAAGGCTGATCTCTGATCTGACAGAAGTTTCTCTAGCAATTTTTTTAATTGAATTGAATAAATGATTGCGAGAAATAATGAAAATATAATTCTCAAAATTAGATATTTCGGCTAAATTTTCACGATTCTGCCAGATCTTCAAAAAGATATCCTGAACCGCTTCTTCTGCTAAAATTTTTGATTTTGTAATTTTTAATCCTGTTGAGTAAACAATATTTTTGTATCGATTGTATAGGTTTGTAAAAGCGAACTCGCTTCCCTGAGATAATTCAAGCAGAAGTTTTTTTTCGTCGCTATTTGAGTTTTGAGCCATTTTTTTAAGAAACAATCGATTCAGCAATATTATTTATTTTTTTTTAATTTAAGATTATTGGTCGATAATATGCTTCTAAAATTGCTGTTTTAGCAGGATATAATCAAAATAATAAGATATTGAAAAAATAACTAAGGTGATTTTGAAAAAGATTCAATGGTGTATTACAGTTCTGTTTGTGATATTGTAGGTTAACTCTTGTTTTAATTAAAAATTCAGCAGATTACAATTAAAATTTGATTTTTTTTTGAAGTATATTTATAAAAATATAGATTTGTCTTTTTTTTCAGCCCTTCTTTTTTTCATTAAAAGATATTCAATGTATAATTTGATTTTTATAGTATGAGAAAGAAGTTATTCTTATTATTCAGCTTAGGCTGTAACGTAATTTTTTCGCAGACAATCAAAAAACCTTTGGTCAGTGCGATTACTTTAAAGGACCTTAAAACCGATATGTATCAAATGGCTGGTGATCATTTTAATGGTCGTGAAGCCGGAACTTTAGATGAGATAAAAGTTTCTATGTGGCTGGCAGAGAAAGCCAGACAAGCCGGTATGTTACCCGCCGGAGATGATGGCACTTTTTTTCAATTTTTTAATTTATACAGACATCAGGTTACCAAAAACACAAGATTTAAAATCGGTGAAAAAGAATTTAAATTATGGAGTGAGGTACTAGTTGCCGAAACGACTACAAAAAAAGTGGAAGCGCCAATATTGTTTTTAGCTAACGCTTCTGCTGAAGAAATCAGAATAGCAGATGTAAAAGGAAAAGCGGTTGTAATACTGGCTTCTAAGGAAGGAATTTCTGATGATATTTCGCTTTTCGAGAGACGTTATCCAGGATTTGTCAAACAAAAATATTATGAAGATTTAGCTTATAGAGGCGCTGCAGCTCTTATTATTGTAGCGGATCAATTAGGCGAAAAAAGCTGGTCTGAAGTTGAACCACAGCTGAAACGAGGTGTTTATGGTATTGAGGGATACCGTGATAAAATACCAGAGCCTCCTAGAATGCCTGCTTTTTGGGTTCATAACGATCAATTAGAATTTCTAAAAAATACTAAAGAACATTTGTCAGCTGAAGTAATTTCAGAAACCTACCAATATCCTTCGGTAAATGTAGTTGGAAAAATCGAGGGTACAGATCCTAAATTAAAAAAGGAATATGTTCTTTTCAGCGGTCACCAGGATCATGATGGTGTTAGACAGAAATACGGCCAGGATTCGATTTATAACGGAGCAGATGATAATGCCAGTACTTGTGTGGCTATGCTAGCTATAGCGAGAGCTTATAAAAAACAACCCGCAAAAAGATCTGCTTTATTTGTATTTCACGGTTCAGAAGAGCGAGGTTTATTAGGCTCAACCTGGTATGCTTCGCATTCAACGGTGCCAGAAAAAGATATAATTGCGGTTTTGAACGGCGATATGATTGGAAGGAATGATATCAATCAGGCAGCACTTTTAGGTTCAAGCGATCCGCATCAAAATTCATCCGATCTTGTGAGCGCTGCTAAGAAAGCCAATGAAGAAGGTCCGAAATTTGAATTAGACAAGCTTTGGGACAGACCGGAACATCCAGAGTTTTTTTATTTTAGATCGGATCATCTGCCGTATGCCAGAAGAAATATTCCAGCTGTTTTTTTTACCAGCGTACTACACAGTGATTATCATACTCCAATGGATGAGTTCGAAAATATTGATTTTGCCAAATTGTATAAAATGACCGATTGGATTTATCGAACTGGCTGGATAATATCGAATTCTACTTTAAGACCAAAACTTTTGGTTAAGAGTGATAGAAACGAATAATTTTTTTATAAAATTACAAAAAACGGCTTTTTTGTATCTATGTATCTTATTGCCTTTAGAAATTCAAAAAATATTAAATGGGTGCTATAGGTCATTGTTGTCCCAAAGCTATTATTCTTAATTCGGTTTATTTCAAATTACAAATTTGAATGGAGTTATAGAGTTGTTGTGGAAATAATGGAAATAATGAAAATAATGAAAATACAAGAAATAGAAATTGATGATGCAACGATTCACCATTGAGTATTTAAACTTTTCCAAATGATTAAATCTCAGATCTGAAAAAGAGAAAGAATAGGGTAGGACTGAGTTAGGGGATTTATGAAACCTGTGTAAAAGTTAAAGGTATTTCATGCTATTTATATCGTTCAGTGGACCAATTTGATGATACAGTTGATTTTCTTCTGATTAAAAGCGATAGATAATATGTACCGATTTTGTCACAATGGAAAATTTAGAAGTGAGTCCGCTTTTGAGTAAAATATAGCAAAAACGACCAATTTTAAGATTCAAAATTGGTCGTTTTTATTGTTAATATATTTTTTTGATTCAAAAAGCAGTTTTATTTTAGCCAAACTGGTTTGAGACGGCTTAAAAACCCTCAAAATCTTTAGTGATGATAAAAATTGGAATTTAGTATTGAAACTCTTAAACGTGTTATTTTTAGTATTGTATTTAAAGGAAAAACTTCTTTTTTGACTCTTTTCGAGTATTTTATGCTTGTTTTTTACTAAAATTCACCAATTTTAGTAAAAAACAAGCGACTGTTATATTATGAATGTGCCTTGATAATCATTCGGTACGAGGCCTGTCTAATACCATTGCCCTCATATTCGTTTCGTTTATTGAGGCGTTGAAGCATATTTGATTTTTTAATAATCCTTGAATCAAAATACAAATTCGAAATAAATACGATTTTACAGTGAATTACGTTCGATATATAGAAACGGATTTTTAAAGTGGTTTTTTCTTTTGTTAAGTATGGCTTCAGCGGCTTTTTTACCCATTGTTATAAAATCACTGCTCAATACCGTAATATCTAATAAAACTTTTAGGGGAGTATCATTGTAAGAGATAATTCCAATATCATCACCTATTTTAAGTTTTTTTACTTTGGTTTGCTGTACCAGATTTACCAAGTCGTTATCTTCAATAATAATATATGCATCTTTTGATGTAAATTCCAGGCCAGTAGGTATTTCCTCCATAATTCGAGATTCAAATTTATGATTGGAACAAAATTCTATAAATCCTTCTAAGAGTCCAACCGGATAAGGAAATACAGCTTTGGTGGGATATACCAGAATTACTTTTTTATATTTTTTTAATTTTTCAGCACCTTCGTTAAGAGCGTTAATGACATCTAATTTAAAATCCTGATAAATGACAGGGAAACTTCCCGAAATTTCAGAATGTGAATTATCCAATAGAACTAATTTTTCTTTCGGGATAGAATTAATTGCTTTAATGGTTACGGGTGTATGGTTGATATGGCTTTGTTTTGCGTCTCTGAAGTGAGGCATGATGACAAAATAATTGTAATTATTTATGTTTTTCTTTATAGCATTAATAAAAAGTTGTTCATCGCAATAGTAAAGGTACATGTCAACCTGACCACTTTCTCCCAATGCACTTACAAATGAATTATAAATTTCCATTTTATAGGTACAAGGCTTATTTATAAGAAAAAAAACATTAATACCAGAATTAAGATCTTTTGATTCTACAAAATTCCCAAGTCCCGTAACCGAATAAATTAAATTGCGATCTCGTAATTCTTTATAAGCCTTTTCAGCAGTATCACGTGAGACGGCATTTTTATTACTGATAGTTCTTATCGATGGGAGACGTCCACCACTTACAAATTTTCCTTTCTGAATATCATCCGCAATGCTGTTAGCGATCTGTATATATTTAGGAATACTTGAATTTATTTGTAAATCAATTGCGGTATTCTCTGTTTCTGCTTTCATTTGTTATTAATCTATTTGTCGAATATAATCATTTTTTCAAACAATAGTGTAAAAAATACAATTATAAATTTTGTTTCTGTTAAAATTTTATTTCTTTCAGACAATATTTTGCAAAAGTGTGTCATATCCTGAGCCGGTTTTTCTGCATATGCTAAAAACAAAAATTATGTTTTATGGATATTACAGTTTGGTACATCTAAGTATAGTGGGGCGGTATTTTCATATAAAACCGTACTGATGAAAGATCATCAATTTTATTGGTTTCAATATGATAAATATGAAATTATATTTATTATTTTTTTTATGTTAATATATAATTATAAATTAATTAAATAATATGAAAATTTGTTTATTTTTTATTTTTTTTGACTCTAATTTGTTCTTTAATGTAAAAATACCCCCTTTTTTTTTCCAATTTACCCCCCTCCATGCTTAACTTTTTATCCTTATTTTACAAATGTAAAAATAACACTTATACGTAGTTGTTATCAATTTAACAAAAGTGTTGTAGAAATGCACTTACTTTTTAGTCAGTCAGCTTTTATGATTTCACTTAAAAAAATTTATTAAAATTTATAAATGTTTAAAGCACACTTATAAAAAAGTAACCTTTTAAATAAATCAGAATGAAATAAACTTTTTAACATTTACTAACCTTTAACCAAAACCAAAATGAAAACAAACTATTTGATTCAGTCTCTTATGATAAGGATTGAATTTCTAATGGCTATAATGATAGTCTTCAACACAAATGCTATTTATGCGATGAAATTGGCAGATCATCCATCATCAGTTAGCAACTTATTACAGCAGCAGCGACTCATTACAGGAAAAGTGATTTCGGGTGACGAACAGATGGGAGTTCCGGGCGCCAATGTAATAATAAAAGGAACCCGAAAATCGGTAATTACGGATATGGATGGTAATTACTCAATAGAAGTGGATTCAGATGAAGCCATTTTAGTGTTTTCTTTTGTAGGTTACAATACTCAGGAAATTAAGGTAGGCAGTACCAGCGTTATAAATGTAAAATTAATTCCAACTGATAATAGTCTCAAGGAAGTCGTTATTGTTGGTTTTGGAACTCAAAAGAAAGGAAGTATGGTGAGTTCTATTACTACAATTAAGCCAAAAGAGCTCAAGGGCCCTACCAGTAACTTAACTACGATGTTAGCTGGAAGGGTGTCAGGTTTAATAGCTTATCAGCGCAGTGGTGAACCAGGAAATGATAACGCAAACTTTTTTATTCGTGGTTTAGGATCTTTCGGGTCAGGAGCTTCTAATCCATTGATTTTAGTTGATGGAATTGAGTCGACTACAAATGATTTGGCTCGTTTGCAACCGGATGATATAGACAGTTTTTCGGTATTGAAAGATGCGGCGGCAGCTGCAGTTTATGGAGCCAGAGGAGCTAATGGAGTTGTACTGGTTACAACAAAAATGGGTAAAAATGGTGTTACAAAATTTAATTTTAGGGTAGAATCAAGAGTTTCGTCTAATACCAAAAATTTTGATTTTGCAGATAATATCACTTACATGAATTTAGCGAATGAGGCTGTAAGGACACGTAATCCGGAACGGGGGGATATTTACAACCAAAATAAAATTGCAAGGACTGCCGCCGGCGATGATCCTTATTTATATCCAAGTAATAACTGGATTGATGAATTGATTAAACCTTATACCATTAACCAGGGATATAATCTGAATATTAGCGGGGGTGGAGAAAAAGCAAGATACTATGTCGCAGGTACCTACAATGTAGATAATGGGGTTTTAAATGTTGATGGTGTTAATGACTTTAATAGTAATATTAAATTAAGAAATTATTCTATGAGGTCAAATGTCGATATGTCATTGACGCCTACTACAAAAGCAATTATTCGATTTTATGGGCAGTTTGATGATTATAATGGGCCTATAGGTGGTTTTGACAAAAAAGGAAATAAAACTTCTGGAGGAGCCCATATCTTTAATCTTACTATGTGGTCAAATCCGGTTGCATTTGCAAAAGTATATCCATCTAGTTATTTGCCGTATGTTGAGCATCCTCTATTTGGGGGCGCTTTGACAGGAGGAACTGCGAGTTCTATTTTAGTTAATCCTTATGCACAAATGGTTAAAGGATACCAAGTATCTAAAGCTTCAACGATTCAAACTCAGCTTGAACTCCAGCAAGATTTAAAGTCTTTAACACAAGGACTTAGTGTTAATGCAATGGCTTATATTAGAAGATATTCTTATTTTGATGTTGCCAGACAATATAATCCATTTTATTATATGTCTTATATAAGTCCTGAAACAGGCGAGCTTGCATTGCAGGTATTGAATGATGGTGGAAAAAGTTCTGTAGGCCTTCCAGGAACAGAATATTTAGATTATGCACAGGGGACTAAATCATTAGACTCTCGTATTTATCTTCAAGGAACAATTAATTATAACAGGACTTTTAATGACAAACATGCTGTGACAGGTATGATAACCAGTCTAATGTCAAGTTATGAGAAAGGAAATGAAGGCTCATTAGAGGGTTCTTTGCCCTCTAGAAATCTTGGAATTTCCGGAAGGTTTACTTACGGATTTGATAATAGATATCTTGCTGAATTTAATTTTGGATACAATGGCTCTGAACGATTTGCAAAAGGACATCGGTATGGTTTTTTCCCTTCGATAGGTTTTGCTTATAACGTTTCGAATGAAAAATTCTGGGAGCCAATTAAGGACGTAGTAACTAATTTTAAAATACGTTCTACTTATGGTTTGGTAGGTAATGACCAGATTGGGGATGTTAATCAGCGTTTCTTTTATTTATCTGATGTGAAAATAGGAGATGATAATTATGGAGCAGCTTTTGGGCAGCAATATAATTATTATCAGCCAGGAGTGTATGTTGCCCGCTATGCAAATGAAAATATTGGATGGGAAGAATCTACTCAAATTAATTTAGGTTTAGACCTGCAATTTTTTAATTCTTTAAATTTTGTTGTTGATGTGTACAAACAGCATCGTACCAATATTCTTCAGGCAAGAAGCAATATAGGTTCGACAATGGGACTTACCGCAGTGCCTGTAACTAATTTTGGAGAAATAGAAAGTAAAGGGCTCGATTTAGCTGTTACTTTTAATAAACAATTGAATCAGGATTGGTATACAGAATTACGAGGAAATTTTACGTTTGCAACAAACAAAATCTTAGTATTCGATGAAATTAATTTTCCTGAGAATATGAGATATCGCTCAAGAATAGGTCAGAATTTTGATCAGAGATACGGTTATATTGCTGAGCGTTTATTTGTAGATCAAAATGAGGTTGATAATTCACCAAAACAATTTGGAGATTATACAGGGGGAGATATTAAATACCGTGATGTTAATGGCGATGGAGAAATTACTCCCAGTGATATGGTTCCTTTAGGCTACCCTACAGCACCAGAAATTGTTTACGGTTTTGGAGGTACAGTTGGCTATAAAAAATTTGATCTTAGTATTTTCTTTCAGGGAGCAGCCCGAACTTCTTTTTTTATAGACTCAGAAAATATTGCCCCATTTGTATTAGACGGTTCGTATCAGAATAATTTATTAGATGTAGTGGCAAAAGATCATTGGTCTGAGGATAATAGAAATTTATATGCTTTCTGGCCAAGATTAAGTGATAAACTTGTTGAGAATAATAATCAGGTATCAACCTGGTGGATGCGTGATGGTTCATTTTTAAGATTAAAGTCTGTGGAAATTGGTTATAATGCGTCTAAAAACTTTAATACCAAACTTGGTTTGCAAGACCTCAGAATTTATATTAACGGAAGTAATCTTGCTGTTTGGAGCGCTTTCAAGATGTGGGATCCGGAAATGGGAGGAAATGGTTTAGGATATCCAATTCAGTCTGTTTACAATTTGGGTCTAAAAGTTAATTTTTAAAAAGATAAAGTAATGAAAATTAAAAATATAATTTCAGCAAAAACAAGCCTTCAAAAAGGAAGAAAGTATTTTGGAACCATAATGGCAATACTTTGTTTAGCAGGTTTACAATCATGTGAAAAAGATTTTCTGGATGTAGTACCTGATAATGTGACGACATTGGAAAATGCTTTTAAATTAAGAAATGAGGCTCAGAAATATTTATTTACCTGTTATTCGTATATTCCTAAAAATGGAGATGGAATCTATAATATAGGAATGCTGGCCGGGGACGAAACATGGGTGGCACCAAATCGTGCAGCTATAACAAGCTATGCCTTTAATATTGCAACAGGTACACAAAGAAAATCAAGCCCGTATATGAATGCCTGGGAAGGGAATTATCAGGCAGCAGGACCATCAGACCGTTATCCGCTTTTTGATGGAATAAGACACTGTAATGTTTTTCTGGAAAATGTAGAAGACAGAAGTAAAGTAGCAGATTTGTCAGAGGCAGAACGTTTAAGATGGATAGGCGAGGCTAAATTTTTAAAAGCATATTATCATTATTATTTAATGCGAATGTATGGACCAATTCCGGTGATTCGTGTTAGTCTGCCTATCGATGCTCCTGTAGAACAAATTCAGGTAGCAAGAGAGCCTATTGATTCAACAGTTGATTATTTAGTAAGTTTATTAGACGAGGCTGCAATTGCACTGCCTTCTCAAATTGCCGATACTCAAAATGAACTTGGAAGAATTACAAAACCTATAGTTTTAGGGATTAAAGCTGAATTACTTCTTATGGCTGCAAGTCCGTTATTTAATGGAAATTCTGATATGGCAGGATTTAATACAAAAGACGGAACTCCATTCTTTAATACAACTTACGATGTAAACAAATGGAAAAGGGCTGCAAATGCGGCTAAAGAAGCTATAATAGCCGCAGAAAGTGCAGGACATAAAATTTTCTATAAAAACGATATTGCTTTTACCATTTCGCAGACTGCTAAAACGAAACTTAATATAACACAGGCAGTAACTGAACCTTGGAATGATGAGGTAATCTGGGCGAATCCTAATAGCCGTACTTACGAACTACAGCGACTTTGCATGATGCCTCTTGATAATACGATTACTCATACACGTGCCAGAAAAGTACTTTCGCCTACGATTGAATCTGCCTCTAATTTTTATACTAAAAACGGAGTTCCTATTGAAGAGGATAAAACCTTAACCTTTGGTGATATTACAGAAATAAGAGAAGCAACGGCGGCAGATAAATTCGACATTAAAGAAGGGTACCGTACTTCAATTTTAAATTTCAACAGAGAGCCTCGTTTTTATGCTGATTTAGGTTTCGACGGAGCTATTTTCTATAAATATGACAGCGGTTCTGATGAGACGAAATATTATATCAAAGCAAAATATCAGGATTATGCAGGAAGCGCAGATGCTTTTGATTTTAATATTACAGGTTACTACATTAAAAAACTGGTGAATTGGGAACAACATTTTGGAAATGGAAGTTTATACAAAGAATATGCCTGGCCAGAATTACGTTTGGCTGATTTATATCTAATGTATGCCGAAGCACTTAATGAAGCGGATGGAATAGCGGCTTCAGGTGAAGTACTGCAATATCTGGATATTATACGTAAACGTGCAGGATTAAAAGGAGTGGTGGAGTCCTGGACTAACTTTTCAATAAATCCAGGAAAATATACTACTAAGGAAGGTATGCGTGAAATTATTCACAGAGAACGCAGTATTGAAATGGCTTATGAAGGTAAAAATTACTGGGATATCAGAAGATGGAAAAAAGCAAATCAGGAATTTAATGAACCAGTAAAAGGGTGGAATGTTTTTGGAGTTACCGAAGGAGCCTATTATCAGGTACGCACTCTAAACCAGCAACGTTTTATTGCACCCAGGGATTATTTTTGGCCAATTGACGAAACAACACTTATTCAAAATCCAAATCTGATTCAGAATCCAGGTTGGTAATAATCATAAAAAAATAAAATTATGAAACGAATTATAAAATCATTCACAAGATTATTTGTAATGTCCTTAATTCTGGCTGTTACTTCCTGCAATGACAATCAGGAGCCTGAACCTTTAGAAAACAATTCAAATCCCCCTGCTGAAGTAACCAATGTTATCGTACAGAATTTACAGGGAAAAGCAAGACTCACCTATACATTGCCTTCAGATGATGACCTGCTTTATGTTGTTGCGAGATATACGTTGGAAAATGGCAGGCCTATGGAAGTTAAATCTTCCTATTATTCTAATTCCATGCTTTTAGAAGGTTTTGCGGGTCAGTCTAAAACAGAAGTCAAAATTTATGCGGTTAATAAGAGCGAAACAGAATCTAAACCGGTTACGGTTACCGTAGCTCCTTCAAAGGCACCAATCTTTGATATTTTTGATTCTTTAAGTGTTAAGCCGGACTTTGGAGGTATCCGCATTACTGCTGATAACACAACAAAGGAAGAAATAGGTATTTTAGTGATGCAAAAAGATCTAAAAGGTGACTGGGTGCCTTTGCCTACTAGTATCTATACTTCGGTAGATCATATCGGACGAAGTCTGAGAGGTATGGAACCGGTCAAACAAGATTTTGCTATAGTTATCAGAGATAAATGGCTCAATTATACAGATACTTTATTTACTAATATTGAACCGTTTTTTGAAGTAATGATGCCAAAATCCGCTTTTGTCACGTTACATCTTAATAATGATACTAAAACAATTGATAATGCTTACCCGGTTACCAATTTGTGGGATGGACAATTTTTAGAATACTGGGGCTCTTATTTTACCGATAGAACGGTAGATGTAGGCAATCATTTGGTGACTTTTGATATTGGGAAAATTACTAAGTTAAGCCGTATTAGAATGTGGAATTTTTCTGAACCTATTGGAGGCCAGAGAATGTATTACTATCTGGGAGCTGTAAAAAAGTTTAGAATCTGGGGTAGTAATACCTTAAATGATGGTACTTTAAATAGTAATTGGACCTTAATGGGTGAGTACGAAATAAAAAAACCTTCAGGGTTGCCTTATGGACAAGAAAATAATGATGATTTAATAGCTGCCAGAGATGGTGCCGATTACGAAATTGCTTTAGAAAAGCCTGCTGTACGATATCTTAGAATCGAATGTTTAGAAAACTGGGTAGGAGGTAAATTTATGGCTATTTCGGAAGTACAGGTATATGGTAATCCTAATTTTTAATGCTAAAAACGAAACAATGAAAAATTTAAGAAATATTTTAATCGCAGTTTTTATAGGCTTTTCCATTTTCTTTATTAATTCCTGCACAAGTGGCGATGAATATTTAAAGTTTACCGAGGGAGGTGAAATTTCATATACTGGCAAGATAGATTCATTAAAAATATTGCCTGGAAGAAATCGTCTGGAAGTTCAGGGACTTATAATGTCAGATCCAAAGGTTAAAGAACTTCGGATTTATTGGAATAACAAGAAAGACTCTGCGGTTGTACCGATTATAAGAACATCGGGTATAGACGCTGTTACAAAAATTATAAATAACCTTGAAGAGAATATTTATAATTTTGAGTTTAGAACTTTTGATGCAAAAGGCAATTCTTCAATACCTGTAAATGCTTCAGCAGAGGTGTACGGAGATCGTTATATAAGCTCTTTAATCAATAGGCCAGTTCTTAATTATTCACTCGTTGAAAGTAACTTGAAGGTTAATTATGTAAATTTAAATACAGATTCTGGAGCGTTAGGAACGGAAATAGAATATACCAGCTCTTCTGATGAGTTGAAAACGATATTTACGGATATTAGCAAAACGAATGTAGTAATAAATGATTTTAAGTCAGGTTCAACTTATAGATACAGAACTCTTTATAAGCCTGTCCCGAAAGCAATTGATACTTTTTATTCGGCATATAAAGAGGTAAAACCTGTACTGACTCCAGTTTTACTGAATACTAAACAGCCTTTTGCTTATTCATCATATGATGGAGGAAGATGGGGAGTACTTGCAGGCTGGACCACAAATGCTGCAGCCAAAAATCATAATGGTTATGGAGGATATGATGGAGGATGCTGTGGAAAAGCAAATAATGCGACTGTGAATTTTGAATCAGGATGGGGATCACCTGGAATAACTAACGGAAAAATGTATCAAACCGTTACTGTTGTTCCTGCAACATACCAGTTAAAAGTTACTGTATTTGAATCCAATCATGAACAAAATGATCCAGGTGGATTTTATATAATTGTCTCTAAGGGTAATGTAGAATTGCCAAATGTAGAATCTGTTACTACTAACACTGAGGTTTTAAAATACAAAAGGGTTCTTAGCAACGGAATAGGAAATACAGAATATATTTTAGAGTTTACTGTAGATCAAACTACACCTATTACTGTTGGAATAACCACTTCACAACCAGACTGGGGTAGGTTTTGCACCATAAGCTCTTTTGAGATTTTAGCAAAGTAATTTTTTTAAAAACACTATTGTCTACTTTTAGGCAATAGTGTTTTTATTATTTTTAGGTTTGTTTACTATTTCTCCACTTTTATGAATTTAATTTAATTGACTAATCTGATTCCGGTACTCTCCGGGAGTGATGCTCACAATCTGTTTGAATATTTTTGAAAAGTGAGGCAGATTCGAAAATCCGGTATCCAGCGCAATCTCCAGAAAAGTTTTATTGGTAGTAGCGATTAAATATTGAGCTCTTTCAATTTTTTTTTCATGAATATAATGCAGAGGCCTTTGGCCGGTATGCAGCATGAATTGCTTTGAAAAATAATCCTGATTCTGATTTACCCTTTTAGCCAATTGTGCAACAGTAAGATTTTCCCTTAAATGAATTTGAATATAACTCATGGTGTCGAGTATTTTAGAGGAAGTAATTTGGGACTGATTGGTTTTAAAATCATTATTACTTAAAAAACGAGATATAAGCTGAAGAATAATGCCTTGGTTTTCAAACTTGAGATGCGTCTTCATGGCATCATTTAACGAAGTGTATTCTTTATAATAATTTTCTCTTTCATATACCTTTGGATTATCCGATCTGTTGATTCCTCTTCCCGGATTAATTTGAAGCATTTTTTTTATAAGTATGATGTCAATTTCAGTTGCCGGAAGTTTCATTACATTCCTATTGTTGCTAAACAACGAAATTCCGTCAGCAGATTCTTCAAAGAATTGGATGAAATACTGACTCAGATATTCATCACATCTCAGGTTGCATATAGTAAAACTTGGAATGAGATATAAAAAACCAGACTCTAAAATAAGCTGATTGCAACTGTCAGAAATAAAGCCCATTCCCTCATCAATGTAATACAGGCGATAGTAAGGGCTAACGACATTAGTGTAGTTCCATTTACTAGTAAGTTTCACATAATCAATGTGCAATAATGAAAAAGAATATTTAAAAATATTTTTAGACATGAGGTATGTATAAATCGGTTTCGGGTAATAAAAAATCGTTTTTAGATAAAAGTATCTGTATTGTCTAAGCTATATTTGTGGTAAATATAGTTGTTGAAAAATAGTATATAACTAATTTTATTTGTAATATATATAATAATAAACAAATATGATTTTTTTTCGTGATAAAATTAAATAAATCATGAAATAAATAAATCGGAAATATATAATTTATTCTCTAAAAGATATGGACTGACCGGAAAATGGTTCTGTATTGATTAAAAGTTTAGGAAAAGACGCAGGTTATTACGCCAATAGCATTAAACAGATTAAGTTAGTCAGTAGAGGTCAAAAACTTCAGTTTACACAGCATAACAATGGTTTAGAAGTTCGTTTTCCAAATCAAAAACTGGAAGCTTCTTTTGCTAATGCACTGGAGATTGTATAATTCAATAAATGTATTATGAATTCAAAAAGATTATGTTATGCCTGTGATTTAATTGATAATCCTGACTTAATAGAAGAATATAAAAAGTATCATGACAAGGAAAATAGCAGGCCTGAAATAACAAAAAGTATTAAAGATTCAGGAATTATAGATATGGAAATTTATATCCTTGCCAACCGGCTATTTATGATTATAGAAGTGGATGAAACTTTTACTCCTGAGCGAAAACAAATGTTGGATGCTGGCAACCCAGATGTTCAGGAATGGGAAAAATTGATGTGGAAATTTCAGCAGGCTCCACCTGGAGCTAAAGAAGGCGAAAAATGGCTCCCAATGGAACAGATCTATAAATTAGGGCATTAAAATTTTAAGTTTTCTGTAATTTTGGAATTAAGTGTTTGATTTTTAAAATTTTATTTTTTTTAATATTAACGCTTTATTACTGATGCTTTCATTAGATTTGATATAAAATCGTAAATGTACTATGAAAGCATTGGTAATTGGAGCTACAGGCGCAACAGGGAAAGAATTAGTTGAACAGCTTCTGGAGAATAAAGATTATACTTCTGTTTCAATTTTTGTCAGAAATTCAATGGGAAAATCCCATCCAAAACTTACGGAACATGTTGTGGATTTTTTAAAAACAGATCAGTTTACCGATTTAATTACCGGAGATGTTCTTTTTTCATGTCTTGGAACTACATTAAAATCAGCTAGTTCAAAAGAAAATCAATGGAAGATCGATTTTGATATTCCTGCGGCATTTGCTTTGGAAGCCCGGAAAAATGAAGTAAAGTCTTTTGTATTAGTTTCCTCTTATGGTGCTTCCTCAAAAAGCAGTATTTTTTATTCTAAAATGAAAGGAGCACTCGAAGATTATATTGCTGCCCTTAATTTTGAGCAATATCTGGTTTTTAGACCAGGACCACTTATCAGGAAAAATACAGATCGTTTAGGTGAGAAAATTTCAGTTGGATTAATAAAAACGTTAAATACAATTGGACTTTTTAAAAATTTAAAACCAATTTCTACTGCTTTTTTAGCTGATAAAATGATAAAAGCTCGTAAAAAACTGCCATCAGGATCTAGTGTACTTGAATTAAAACAGATTCTTGACCTTGATTGATTTGTTCAATATGAAAAAATGTAAGTGCAAAAGTCCTGAAGTTTATTAATTTCAAGACTTTTCATTTTTAGATCAATGTATAATTTCTACAGAAATTATTTTTTTGTCGCCAATATATTTTTTTTCTTCACAGTCATATTACCATACGCATCAACAGGGAGATTTCCTGACAAGAGATAATCATAAACTGATTCAAAAGACCCTAAATCTGACCATGAAAAAGAGGCACGTACAACTTTTATTTTCTTACTTCTTATTTTTGATAATGCTTAAAATGTACTAAACATCTGAATATTATAAAGTATAGGATTATGCATGCGAAAACAGATTGCATCACTAAGCCGAATATCTTTCAGCAACTTTTTGATTCACTTAAAAAAATCAAAGACATATTTGTTAATGTTTTGTATAGAAATAGGAAACTTACAGATCTGAAATTTATTTAGTTAACAAATTTGGACTTATAAAAAAAAGACTGAAGTATCATAATTATGTTATTTATTCTACTGATTTTAAATTATCACCGTCCTTATCATGAAGACGTCTGAAAACGCATCCTGAAATAATGGTGAGAAATCCTACTACTAAGAAGGTATACCGAAAAGCATTATGAATTTCATTGTGAATAAGTTTTACATCCCCCTTAAATATTTTAAGTACAAGTAATCCCAGAGCAATTCCAAAGCCAATAGCAAGCTGTTGATTTACAGAAACTAATGAATTTCCACTGCTGGTATGATAATTTCTTAAGTCCGCAATCGAAATAGAATTCATTGATGTAAACTGTATAGAGTTGAAGAATCCCAAAACTGCAATAATAGGAATGTACCAGTAAATAGAAGTATGGATAGAAGGAATTGCTAAAGTGCAAATCAATAAGCCGATAATAAAAGTATTGACCATTAAGGTTTTTCGATATCCAAAAGTATTTAAAATTTTAATTACTGCAGATTTTCCAAATATTGCAGTAAGTGCCATGGGCGCAACGATCCAGCCCGAAGTAACCGCTGATTGTCCATAAGCAATCTGAATCATCATAGGTAGTAGTAAAGGAATGGAACTATAACCAAGACGGGTTGCCAGATTTCCTAATATGCCAACCCTAAAAGTACGGACTTGAAATAAATTTAAAGGAAAAATAGGATTACTGTCTTTTATGGCATGACGATAGTACCAGAACAGCATCAGAAATCCCGACATAAGTATGAGTAAAACAGGTGTAAGACGTACTGTATTTCCAAACAATTCTAACGAAATAGATAACAATAGGGATGCAGCAGCAAAAATTAAAAATCCCTTAAGGTCAAAGTCAATTATAGCAGATTTGTAATCTGGCATGTATTTCATACTTAAGAGTATACCAATCATTCCAAAAGGTATATTGATAAGAAAAATCCAGTGCCAGGACAAGTAATCCACCATATAGCCACCGACCAATGGCCCTAATACAGGTCCGATTAATGCAGGAATGATAGCGAAATTCATTGCCTTTAACAATTCTCTTTTTGGAAATGTTTTAATAAGTGCCAGTTTCCCTACAGGAGTCATTAAGCTTCCGCCTATACCTTGAACAACGCGGGCTAAAACCAAATGTATCAAAGACTGGGAGAGAGCACATAAAAGTGATCCGACACTAAATAACATTAATGCAAAAATGAATACTTTTTTGGTTCCAAATTTATCTGATAAAAAACCACTCACAGGCATAAATAGTGCTAATGTTAATACGTAGCTAATAATTGCGTTTTGCATTTCTAAGGGGGATTCATTCAAATTTTTAGCGATTGAAGTTATAGATGTGTTGAGAATAGTAGAATCCAGCATTTGCATAAATATAGAAGTAGCCAGAATTAGAGGAAGTATTTTTTTAATTGTATGATTATTAGGTGTTGAATCGTTTTTTTGCATTGTTTCAGACTTATCAAATTATTTATAAATTTAGGATTAACAGTATTTAATTTAATTATAAAATTTGAAATTGATTTTTATTTATTCTCACTTTAAAGATTTACTTAACAGATTCAACATCTCTTTTCTGTTCTACATCTAATTTTCAACTGAAAATCACTAAGCTCATATTAAAAATATTATAATTTAATCACAACCAGTGATTTATGAAAAAAAGAAATTTTGTATCATCTTTTATAGAATACGGATTTAAGAAATTATCCGCTTATTATGTAAGAAAATTTTTTAAATTAAAACGAATCTTTTCTTTTTTAATGTAAGTTTATTCTTTATTTTATTTGTTTGGTTAGCCTATTTATTAAAAAATAAATGTTTTTTCTACATTTATCATTTTGATATGATTTTTAAAAATTGATTCCTGATCTTTTAACCAATGATTTAGATATCAATACATTTTTAAATAAAAATTAAAAAATTAACAATAATAATGTTTTATATACATAAAAAAACAACTATTTTACTAAATGCTATAATAAAAAAAATCAGCAATCGGTTGTTTGAAATATCTTTTTCTATATATTTGTTAAGAAATTTAACATTTAAATAACGGTTTAGTACTCAATATTAACAAATAATTCAAGGATTTTTTGAGATAATAGGGATGTTCATACCATTATTTAAGTTTATAAGTATTTAAATTTTACATATTCAGTTTTTTATCGGAATAATACTAATTTCTAAAAAAAATATTTTAAGACAATTAAGGTTTTATTAATTCTGTTCATTTTATTTTTAGAAATTACTATTTACAAGGAAAATTGCACAATCGATTGTTTTGTGAATTTTGCATATATTTTATCAAACAATTAACTCTCTAATAATTTAACTAACCTCAAAACCTCATTATGCCTATGAAATAGTGTACAACTCAAAATTTGCAATTTTGGAAGTAAAAAATTCAACAATACTATTCTAACCACATAGATTTAATTATTTTTCTTCTAAATACATTTAATGTATATTATAATTGATTATACATTTTGGCAGTTTTAATGGTAAAAAACATTTGACTTTTTGCCATAGATACATGTAGCAAATCCAATCCTTATTTTTTTATATTCTGGTTATAAACTTTTGTAAAAAAGGCAATTAACCAAAATATAGCTGATAAAATTCTATTCATTTTTAATCATATTGAAATTGGGTATAGGTGCTGCTATGGATATAAATTAATATTCTAATTTGAAATAATTAAAAAATGTTAAAACATTATAAAAAAGTACAACTTATAAAAATGCTGCATAGCAGTAAAATTTTGATTTTTACAGCTTTATTTTCTTTTTTGTTTTCTAATGTATTATGGACAAAAGAAACAAAAAATAGTTTTTCTTATGTGAAAAACGAGATAAAGTTAAAAGATCAAAATTATACTGTGACAGGTATTATTACTTCTACAGTAGATAAATTACCTATTCCTGGTGTAAATATAACAGTCAAAGGCAACTCAGGACATGCCGCTATTTCTGATTTTGATGGAAAATTTAAAATTACCCTCCCTTCTGCAGAGGCTATATTAGTATTTAGCAGTATCGGAATGAAGACGATAGAACAAAAGGTCTTTGCGAGTTCAAGTGTAAATATTAGTATGTCTCCTGACCAAACAGCTCTTTCAGAAGTTATTGTTGTTGGTTTTGGTAAACAAAAGAAAGAAAGTGTTGTTGGTGCTATTACGCAAACATCGGGTAAAGTTTTACAGCGTACTGGAGGTGTTACCAGTTTAGGAGCTGCTCTTACAGGTAACCTGCCGGGAGTAACCACTTTGCAAACTACTGGGAAGCCTGGTGAAGAAGATCCTGAAATTATTATTAGAGGAGTTAGTTCCTGGAATAATAGTAGTCCTCTTATTCTTGTTGACGGAATAGAACGTTCTATTAATAGTATTGACATTAGTTCAGTTGAGACTGTTTCAGTATTGAAAGATGCTTCAGCTACAGCAGTGTATGGTGTTAGAGGAGCTAATGGTGTAATACTTATTACTACAAAAAGAGGGGTTGCAGGTAAAGCTAAAATCGATTTTGGTTTTAATTCAGTAATGAAATCAGTTTCAAAGCTTCCGGGTAAGATGGATGCTTATGATGCTCTTATGGTAAAAAATAAGGTGATTGAATATGAACTAAATCAGCAACCATCAAGCTGGGAATATATGAGATCTCAAGCCTTTATTGATAACTACCGTAATCAGACTACTCTGGAACAAAGAGAAAGATATCCTAATATTGACTGGCAGGATTATTTATTTAAAGATGAGGCAATGGCGTATAATGCTAATTTAAATATAACAGGAGGTACCGAGCGGGTGAAATATTTTGCAGCAGTAGATTATGTTAATGAAGGGGATCTCGTGAAAGTACCTCCAAGCGGCCAGGGTTTTGAATCCGGATATAATTATAACAGATTAAATACCAGAGCAAATTTAGATTTTGAATTGACTAAATCTACTACGTTCAAAGTAAACCTTTCTGGTTCTTATGGTGTAAAAAAAGCACCCTGGAGGGTAATTTCTGAGGGCTATATGTGGGCGGGAGCTTATGGTACAGCTCCTGATATTTATATGCCGATTTATTCAGATGGATCCTGGGGGTATTCTCCTGCTAATCAGGTTGATGGTGCTAATTCAGCACTAAACTTAGCTATAGGAGGATCAGAGCTAAAAACAACAACCCGTATTACAACTGATTTTAATTTAAGACAGGATTTTGGTAAACTACTTAAAGGTCTTTCCGCTAATATAACTTTTTCTTTGGATAATAGTTTTTTTGAAGAACAAAGAGGAATAAATAATAATAATTATATAGTTAAAGAAAAATATATAGATCCTCTTACAGGAATTGTTACTGTAAGAAATACTCCAGATGTAACAACCAATTTTGATTTTTATGAAGCAACAAACTGGACTGTAAATGGGGGTACAATGAATGATTTGGCAACTTATCGAAATTTAAATTATCAGGCACAAATTAATTATGTACGGGATTTTGGTAATCATGCTGTAACAGGAATGGGGAATTTTCAACGTCAGGAACAAGCTATAGGAGCTAATATTCCATCTTATCGTGAAGATTGGGTTTTCAGGGGTACTTATGGTTACAAAAAGAAATATTTTATCGACTATAATGGTGCTTATAATGGATCTGAAAAATTTGCAGCAGCAAACAGGTTTGGATTCTTTTCTTCAGGAGCTATAGGCTGGATGATTACTGAAGAAAAATTTATGAAAAAACTTACTTTTATAGATCAGCTAAAAGTAAGGGCTTCTTATGGTGAGGTGGGTGATGACAGTTACAGTGGTGGTCGCTGGTTATATGAGAGTGTGTACGGTAGTAATATTTCGCAATCTCTTTTAACTCAGGGAAACCAGGGAGAATTAAGTACATACGGCTGGATCACTCAAACGCAGATAGGCAATCCTAATATAGCATGGGAAAAGGTAACTAAAAAGAATTTAGGAGTCGATTTTTCTTTTTTAAATAAAATCTTTTCTGGTAGTGTTGATTTCTTCAATGACTACAGAACTAATATTATCTTGAGCGGAAAAGACAGGGCAGTACCCTCTTATTTTGGATTTGCTCCACCTGTTACTAACACCGGTATAGTAGAGGTTAAAGGTTATGAGATAGATTTTCGATATAGTCAGCCAATCTCTCAATATTTGCGATTATGGGCTAATTTTTCGTGGACACATGCAGTGGATAAAGTTATATATAAAGATGATCCGGAACTTCTGGCTGCTTATCGTCAAAAACAAGGCTTTCCTAACAGACAATCGTATTCAATGATTGATATGGGTTTTTATAATAGCTGGGATGAAGTGTATGGAAGTACTGCATTTGAAAACAATGACTATAAGATTCCGGGTAATTATAGAATATTAGACTACAATGGTGACGGAGTAATTAATGGCCCAGGAGACACTGTACCTTATGGTTATCCAACAAATCCTCAAAATACCTACAATGCTACTATTGGTTTTGACTGGAAAGGTTTTAGTGCAATGGTTCAGTTTTACGGAGTGAGTAATGTTTCCCGTTTCATAGCTACAGAAAGTTTTCCTAAAGCTTATTTTAATACAGTTTACGAACAAGGAAGTTATTGGTCTAAGGACAATCAAAATGCAGATTCCCCAATGCCCAGATTAAATAGCACTTTAAATTCGGCAAGTAATGGTACCCGTTTTTTGTATGATGGTTCTTATGTTCGTTTAAAAAATGCAGAAATAGCCTATACTTTTACTTCAAACTGGACCAAAACTATTGGATTGGAATCATTACGTATTTATGCAAATGGTAATAATCTTTTCTTATGGACTAAAACACCTGATGACAGAGAAGTAAATGGAAATACCGCTTATCCATCAGTAAGACGTATCAATTTAGGTTTTAGATTAACATTATAAAATAGTATAAAATGAAAAAATATAATAAGATAGTACTGTATTTTGGACTCTTCTTTTTTCTGGCAGGAAGTATTACTTCATGTACTGATTATTTAGATATTAAATCTGGAGCTACAGGCGATCCTGACGATTCATACGCTAATTTTCGCAATTTCCAGGGTTTTACTGAAGAATTGTATAACTGTATTCCTAGTTTTTGTAATCGTGATGATAATAATTTCTTTAACAATGGCGAAGAAGAAATGTGGCAACAAAATGCTACTAATCAAAATGCCTGGATTTGGAATGTTGATTTGGGGAATTTTAGAGCCTGGATAGGGCCTGGTTATGGACTTGGAGGTTCTTTCCTTGATGCTACTCATACCGATCAGATAGGTGCTCCGACTGGTTTAAGTACGGATAATAATAAAAAAACAAAAGCATTATGGGGAGGTTCCTGGTATGGAATAAGAAAAGCCAATATAGGTCTTGCAAATCTTGAAAAGATGGTAGATGCCACCCAGGAAGAAAAAGATCTGATAGCAGGTCAATTGTATTTCTTTAGAGCCTGGTTTCATATGCAAATTATAAGTTACTGGGGAGGTATGCCTTATATTGATCAGGTATTGCCTTCAGATCAGCCTTTACGATTACCACGTCTGACTTATCAGCAAACTGCAGATAAAATTGGTGAAGATTTTAAAAAAGCGTATGATTTACTGCCAGGAAACTGGGATGATATAGCAGCCGGAAACGCAACCAAAGGTAAGAATGAACTTAGGATTAATAAATGGATGGCTATTGCTTATTTAGGTAAAAATTATTTGTATGCCGGAAGCCCGTTGATGAATAAAACATCTGGAGGAGGAGAAACGTATAACGCAGAATATTGTAAAAAAGCAGCAGAAGCTTTTGGAGTTTTACTGAACGCTGTTGAAAATGGTTCATGCCAGTACAGACTTCTTCCATGGGGTACTAATGGTACATCTTATGAGCAGGTATATCGTACTAATGGTCAGGGAGGAAGAATGCCCGGGTCTTTAAATACAGGAGGAGTAACCTATTTGGAAGCCATTTTTAGAGGTCCGAATTATGGCGGTACTAGTCAGTCTATGGATAAAGAATATTTATGTGCCGGAGTTTTATGGGACAGAAGCTGGTCACAATATCCTACAGCAAATTATGTGAATTATTTTGGTATGAATAACGGAATGCCAATAAATAGTGCAAACAGAGCAGATGTTGATGATCCAGTTTCAGGTTATGACACACACTATCCTTGGAAAAACAGAGATCCTCGGTTTTACCTTAATTTTGGTTTTGACACCAGAAAAATGGTAAATTCAACTAGTACAGCTCAGGCAAAACAATATACATATGCTAATTTATATGATGGTGCTAAAGTAGGAAATTATAGATCGGATAGAAATAAGGGAAGCAACACAGGGTATTTGTTGATGAAATTTGATCCTCTTGGGTTTAATAAATTTGATAATGCTTTTAATAATCATCAAGTTCATATTCCGTGGATGCGATTATCAGATGTTTATCTAATGTATGCTGAAGCAATTGCTATGGGACACAACAATATTCATGCTACAGCAACAACTTGTACTCTGGATGCTGTAGCAGCTATAAACAAAGTACGTAACCGTGTATTGTTACCTAATGGAGATCCTTTACCAGGTGTAAATGCTGCTTTTTTAACATCTCCTGAAATTTTCATGTCAGAAGTAAGACGCGAGCGTGCTGTAGAATTAGCCTATGAGGGGCATCGTTTTAATGATTTGCGTCGCTGGCTTCTATTAACTAAGTATCCTTATAATATTAAAACAGGAATTAGTTTTGATCGTGATATTCCAGAAACAAATGATGTAACTCCCACAAATGTTTTTCTTGACAAAGTTAATCCTGAAAATAATAAAATAAATAATTTGAAGGAATATGTAGTTTTTGAACGTCTATATTCAGATAAGCATTACTGGCTTCCATTAAAGCAGGCAGACGCTAGTATCTATTTAGAATTTGATCAAAATCCTGGCTGGTAATTGCAATATATAATCGAAAAATAAACAATAATGAAATATATCAAATTAGTATTTTTTATATGCGCAATACACACTCTTTTTTCATTAAAAGTGAGTGCTCAAGGCAGCAAAATAATAGTATCCGGTATTGTAGTTAACAGTAAAGGGAATCCCGTTTCAGGCGCAACAATTACCGGACAAAATAACCAGACAAGTGTTGCTAATGACGCTGGTGAGTTTGGTTTAACAGTTGATGAAAATAGTTTTATGACTATAAACGCGCCAGGATATAAAACTACTTCTGTTCAAGCAAAAACGGATTTACAAACAATAGTTTTAGAATCCACAGAAATGGTACAAGTTGCTTTTAATACTGTTGATAAAGCTGATATTCTTGGTGGAGTTTCAACTGTAAACATAGCTAACATGTTAGGAAGTAATTATACCACGAATAGTTTAGACAACTTATCCAGTTATATTCCTGGGTATCACGGCGCAAACATTTGGGGTATGAACGGTAGAATAGTGTTAGTTGATGGGATTCCACGTGATGAATTTAATGTGATACCTTCTGAAATGGAAGATATTACAGTATTAAAAAGCGCAGCTGCTGTTGCATTATACGGAAGTCGTGCAGCAAAAGGAGTAATTTCTATTACCACAAAAAGAGGTGCAGAAAAGAAGAATAGGTTCGATGTGCGTTTAAACACTGGGATAATGGCTCCAAAACGTTATGCAGAGTATTTAGGTTCAGCTGAGTATTTAAGCTTGTATAATGAAGCACTTATAAATGATAAGATTTCAATTGTTAACAATGGTTCTTATACTTCTGAGACAGATTTAGCAAATTATGCTTCAGGTACAAATCCGTATCGTTATCCAAATGTTGACTTTTATTCATCTGACTATCTTAAAAAATTTTCCAGACGTTCTGAAATAGTGACTGAATATACCGGAGGAAATGAAAAAGCTATGTTTTATGTCAATGTAGGAAATTACAATACCACTACTTTACTTGACATAGGGAATGGGAAAAAAGAAGGAGAAAATCGTTTTAATATCAGGGGAAATCTGGATATTAAGTTGAGTAGTATGATTACCAGTAAAATTAATACTAGTGTTACTTTTTATGATGGTAATTCTGCACAGGGAAATTTTTGGGCAAATGCGGCTACTCTTAAACCAAATTTGGTAGCCCCTCTAATTCCAATTAGTTATTTAGATAAAGCAGATGCGGCATCTTTAGCTTATATAGAAAGCAGTCCTTTCATAATAAATGGGCAGTATTTTTTAGCGGGTACTGCTACACAGACTACCAATCCTTTTGCAGATATTTACACTAAAGGAATTATCAAAGGAACTTATCGTAAATATCAATTTGATGCTTCACTGAATTTTAATTTAGCAAGCATTCTAAAAGGATTGACTTTTGATACCCAATTTGCTATTGACTACAATACACAGTATTCGCAAAACATTGATAATAATACTTACGCTGTCTATACCCCTACATGGAACACTGACGCTGATGGTGATTATATCTCAAAGTTGACCAAAATCGGGGCTGATTTAAATAATAACTCAAGATCGCTGGATAATGCTTATCAGCGTCAGACTAAGTTTTTTGCAGGAGTACTTAAATACAAGTTTGATTATGACAAAGTACATAACTTCTCAACAATGTTGGTTGCGCATGGTTATACTCTTGCTGAATCAGAAGTGTATCACGCTATTGGAAATGCTAACTTAGGGTTTCAGTTTAACTATAACTATAAGAACAAATACTATGCTGACTTTACTCAAAACATGGTTCATTCTGTAAGATTTGCACCAAAACAGCGTGATGCGTTTTCTCCAACGGTTTCGGTAGGATGGAGAATAAGTAAAGAGAAATTTTTATCAGAAGCTAAATTCATTGATGATTTAAAATTGACGGCTAGTGCCGGTATCCTAAATACAGACTTAGACTATGATGCCAATACGGGTTTTAATTTATTTAGAAGTTCTTATAGTACAAACAATGGAGCCTATTTTTCCTGGCAGGAAGGACGCCAGCTTAGAACCACAGATGTTTTGCGTGGAGAAAATTATGCTTTGGGATTTGAAAGAAGAAAGGAAATTAGCTTAGGATTAGAAGCTTCTCTATTTAATAATATGGTTCAGGTAAGCGCATCGTATTTCTATAGCAGACTGCTAGGTATTCCAGGCCAGGATGTAAATTCGTATCCTAATTTTTTATCAGTTAATAATCCATCTCCTTCGTCATTCATACCTTATTCTAATTATCAGGCTGATCAAAGGGAAGGATATGATTTAGGAATCTCTTTGAACAAGCGAATTCAAAAAGTAGATTTAAATATAGGATTTGTAGCCACTTATTATGATACTAAAGCCTATACACGAAATGATGTATTGTATGTTGACGATTATCAAAAACGTCAGGGAAAACCAGTCGATGCACTTTTTGGACTAAAAAGTGATGGTTTTTTCAGTGTAGCAGACATTGAAGCTATGGCTAATAAATCTCCAGGAGCTCCTGTACCGCAATCATTTGGTACTGTAAAACCAGGTTCGATAAAATATGTTGATGTTAATAATGACGGGGTTGTTGATAATAACGACCAGGTTTATTTAGGCAGAGGTGGATATGCCGGGGCACCGCTAACATTAGGTCTTAATACGACTATTAAATGGAATAATTTTTCTTTATTCGTATTGGCGAACAGCACTAGTGGTGCTTATGGTTTTAAAAACAGCTCTTACTATTGGGCATCAGGGATAAATGCAAAATACACAGCTGCTATGCGAGGTCGTTGGACAGAAGCAACTGCTGAAACAGCAACTTATCCAAGTTTATCTACCGGTAATAATGGAGATAATAATTTCCGAAATTCAGATTTTTGGCTGTTTAAAAATGACAGAATTAATTTAGCCAGAGTACAGTTGTCTTATGATATTCCTAAGAAATTATTAGCGAAGACTTTTATTAATAACTTAGGTCTTTATGTTAATGGAAGTGACTTGTTGACCATTTCAAAAGAAAGGCAGCATTTAGAAACAAATATTGGTACTGCTCCTCAGATGAGATATTACAGTTTAGGACTAACGGCTGCATTTTAATTTTAAAAATTTAGAATAATGATAAAGAATAAAAACATATTTGTAATTTTAATTCTATCCGTCTTATTTGTAAGCTGTACAGATCTTATAGATCCGGCACAGGAAAATATTCGGGATAAGAATACTACATATGATGATCCAAACTTTGGATTAGGACTTTTAACTCAGGGTTATGCAAGGATTCCAACAAATGGATGGTCTTTTAGTGAGGTTGCTACTGATGATGCAGTGACTAACGTACCGACTAATGGCTATTTAAGATTGGCTACAGGTCAATGGAGCGCCTCAAATAATCCTGCAGATCGTTGGACATCATGTTTTTCAGGTATTCAATACATGAATATTGTGCTAAATGAGGTAGATAAAATGACATTTGCAGAGGACCCTCTTGTAGATAATCTTTTTAAAAGCAGAATAAAAGGAGAAGCATATGGTCTGCGTGCCCTTTTTATGTACCATCTTTTGCAAGCTCATGCAGGGTGGGTAAGCGGCACTTTACTAGGTGTCCCAATTTATTTAACAGAATTAGATATCAATTCAAATTATAACGTGCCTCGTGAAAGTTTTAATGCCTGTACTGCACAAATTTATAGTGATATCAATAAGGCAATTGAGCTTTTACCGGTAGATTACGTAGATGTAGCCAGCTCTAGCAGTATACCATCCAGA
Organism: Flavobacterium adiutor; assembly: GCF_048282555.1. Classification (NCBI taxonomy): domain Bacteria; kingdom Pseudomonadati; phylum Bacteroidota; class Flavobacteriia; order Flavobacteriales; family Flavobacteriaceae; genus Flavobacterium; species Flavobacterium adiutor. The sequence goes on along the minus strand of NZ_CP182487.1, from coordinate 2,785,247 downwards.
TACAATACACCTGGAATGACTACAGCAAGCTTCAATCGTGCCATGGGAGCAAGATTTATAGGACTTGTTAGTGGACGCGTTGCGATGGCAATTCGTTCTCAGACAGCTTTACTGGCCGCTAGTCCTGCTTATGCTGGTGGTTCTAATGGTACATGGGAAGATGCAGCCGGATATGCTGCTCAGATTATTACTCTTAAAGGAGGTCTTGCCGGGTTACCAGCCACTTTTAACAGTGGTGTATCCTGGTATAGAAATGCATCAGAGATTAGTGCATTATCTGCAGGATCCAATTCGCCGGAAAGTTTATGGAGGGGAGGTACTTCTAACAATAATGATTTAGAACGCGATCATTTTCCACCTAGTTTATTTGGTAACGGAATTGTAAATCCTACTCAAAATTTAGTAGATGCGTTCCCGGCCAGCAATGGTTATCCTATTTCTAATCCACTTTCTAATTATAATCCGTCCAATCCTTATGCGAACAGAGATCCAAGGCTAAATGAGTTTATTCTTTTTCAGGGTGGAAGGGCTGGTGTGACTAATGCACAAGTGAATTTGATTCCTGCTACCAATCCTGTTAATCAGGATGCTGTTAATGCAGTGACCACTTCAACCCGTACAGGATATTACTTAAAAAAGTTATTAAGACAGGATGTTAATTACAATCCTAATGGCAGAAATACACAGCTTCATTACAGACCACGTATTCGTTATACCGAAATATATCTCAATTATGCTGAGGCTGCTAACGAAGCATGGGGGGCAGTTGCTGATCCAAGATCATATGGTTTTACAGCTTATGATATAATTAAGGCTATCCGTAGAAGAGCTTTAGGTATCAGTAATGATCCCTATTTGGAATCTATAAAAGCAGATAAGGTGGCTATGCGTGAATTAATTCGCAATGAACGCCGTTTAGAATTAAGTTTTGAAGGATTCCGTTTTTGGGATTTGCGTCGATGGAAAGTTGCTCTTCCAAAGTTAAATGAACCGGCTATGGGGATTACAGTTTCCGGCACGACAGCTAGTCCGGTTTATAGTGCACCAGCTGTTGTAGAAGAAAGAGTCTTCCAGGATTATATGTATTACGGACCTATTCCTTACAGTGAAACTCTAAAATTTAATAATCTATTTCAAAATGATGTCTGGAATAATTAGAAATAACTTAATGATACAAAAAATGAAAAAATTAATTTTAGCTTTATTAGTACTAACATCTATAATAGGATGCGAAAATGAACCTATCACATATGACGATTATGACTTTTCTGCGGTATATTTTCCTTATCAATATCCCATCAGGACTATTACTTTAGGAGAAGATATATTCGATAACAGTTTGGATCTTCAGCATAAATGCAAAATTATGGCTACACTATCAGGTGTTTATGATAATAAAAAAGATGTCACAATTAATTTTGTTGTTGCAGACACTATACCTGATCGATTTAATTTTGTTTTTTCTCCCCAAACAAATCCTGTAAGAGCAATCCGTCCTATGCCACGTAATTATTATACTTTAACGTCAGATCAAATTGTTATTAAAAAAGGCGATATTTCGGGAGGAGTAGAAGTACAACTAACAGATGCTTTCTTTAATGATCCTCAGTCTTTACAGGCAAATTATGTGATACCATTATTAATGAGGACTGTTACGAATGCAGATACCATCTTAAAAGGGAAGCCACTTATTGCCGGGACATCACCAAGGAGATTAAGGCTAAAACAATGGGATGTAGTTCCAAAAGATTATGTGCTATATGCTGTAAAATATATTAATACCTGGCATGGTTTTTATCTTAGAAGAGGTAAAGATGTAGTGACAGGTGCTGTAAATACTACAATTATCAGACGTCCAAAAGACATTCAGACTTATGATTCCGGAATCGATAATGTTTCAAAATGGCTAGTTAGTTTAAATTCTACATCTCTTAAGGGATTGAAATTTCCAGTTGTTTTAAAAGATGCTGCCAATGCAGACTATACGTGCAATTTAAATATCACTTTTGATGATAATGGCAATTGTTCCATTACTTCATCTGATCCATCTACATTTACTGCCACTGGAACTGGCAAATTTGTAAAAAAAGGGGAGAAGAATAGTTTTGGTAATGTGGATAGGGATGTGCTTTATCTGGATTATACAATTAATCACCCAGGGAAAGGCATTACAACACAAACAAAAGATACACTTTTGATGAGAAACAGGGGTGTTGTTATGGAAACTTTTGGTGTCATAGCCCAATAAAAAAAAATAATATTCTAATAGTAAAAACAAAAAAAATGATTAGCAGCAGTTTATATGCTGCTAATTTTTTTTATAGTAATTTATGATTTTATTACTTATTAGCACATACTAATAAAAGTTTTAAAGGTATAAAATATCATAAGTATCTAATATTGCATAATTTTGTAATATCTGATTCGTATTTTTATATTTTTCATGAATAAAATATTTTCTACTGGTAACCAAATAGGGATAGTATCTACTTTCTCTGAGCTTGTATATACTGATTTCAAAGAGGAAATGAATGCGCTATGCTGGTATAGAAGTTTAGATGGTGATTTTAATGAGATTGTAGCTAAATTGACTTTAAAAGAGAATATAACAGAAGTTTATCCTGAGGATTTAATGGCAGTTCAGTTGTCAGAAAAAGGAGATATGGCAAGGAAAATAATTTTACGGGATTTACAATTATTATCTGATTTTGGAGCTTCACCTTCTCTTAATTTAATAAAATGTTATGAACGCGATGATGAATTTGATTTCATATCTACTGATGTATATTCGTTTCATGTTGATCGTTCTCCCATTGCTACAGACACTTTTTTGTGTACCTATCACGGAGCTTCAGGAGATATAATATCTAATTTACAAGCAGAGCAAAAAGTCCTAATCCCGGAAGTCCGTGCAAAACTAAAACAACTGCATGATGGACCAGAGGAAGAGTTCGAAAACTTTTTAACAGAGAATTACTTTGATTTGCATTATAAAATGCATGAAGATACAGAACCAGTTAATTTAGGATTAAGGCATCTTTGGCGTCTGGCTGTATGTCATCCAAATCAGGTCGTACTTCCTTGTATTCACAGGGCACCAAAAGAAAATGAAGGAGAATATCGTTTGTTATTGATTTGTTAGGCATGATAAGCACTTAATTGTTTCAGGAATTCAGTCTTTCCTCAAAACAAAAAAATAATGATAAGCTCTATTTTGCTAAATGTTTTTCGAAATGTTTTTTTACTATTTCCTCAAGCATTGTACTATTTAAAGTTTTTTGTCTGTAATCAGTGATCTCTTTTATCGTGTCAGCTTTTGCTTTATCTGCAGGGTTAAAAGAACTGGTGAGCATTATGATACTAATTTTTTTCTTTCGTTCTTCAGGCATCAGATTCTTATATTTTTTTATAAATTCCCAACCGTCCATAACTGGCATGTTAATGTCCAGAAAAATTAAATCTGGCTGTGGGTTCATTGCGTGCTGAGATTCAAAATCTCCGTTACTGCATAGGTAATCAATCGCTTCTTTTCCATTTAAAGCTACCTGAATATGTTCTGTAATATCTGCTTTTTGAACGATTTTTTTATTGATAAAATTGGTAGCAAAATCATCATCTATTAATAAAACGCAATTTAATTTCTGTTCCATCTTATATAATTTATTTGTTCTCAATTTATGCTTGTAGTTTATTTAAATGGTAATGTCCATTTGAAAGTACTTCCTTCATTATATTTAGATTCTACCCATATTCTTCCATTATGATGCTCAATGATTTTTTTACAGTGTGACAATCCTATTCCAGTTCCATTATATTCATTACGATTATGCAAACGTTTAAAAATGACAAAAACTTTATCGGTATCATCTTTTTTGATCCCAATTCCATTATCAGTAACTGAAAACACCCATTTTTTTTCTTCTATTACCGCTGCTATTTTTATTTTTGGACTTAAATCTTTTTTTCTGAATTTAATGCTGTTACTAATCAAATTTTGAAACAACTGCCTCATTTCGGTAGCATTAGCTTCAATCGTTGGCAGATTTTCATATTCTATTATGGCATTGCTTTCATCAATACTGCTTTTCATATCCAGGATTACATCTGCTACAATAGTATTGAAGTCAATAATTGTCTTTTTTCTTTCTTTCCCAATTCTTGAATAATCTAAAAGACCTTTGACTAATAACTGCATCCTTAAAGTCGAACTACGAATAAAACCTAAATAATGCTGCTGATCTTCATCCAATTTACCAGTTAGTTCTTCTTCAAGCAACAGAGAGCAATGACTTACAGTGATTAATGGCTCTTGCAAATCATGAGATGCAATGTAAGCAAATTGTTCCAGCTCGGTGTTTTGAAATTCAAGTCTCCTGTTTTTAGAAAGCATCTCATCCTGCATTTGTCTTCGTTCATTGATATTTCGCATTGTTCCTTCAATATTTACAGGAATTCCTTTTTTATCGTATAACAGATGAGCATTTATAGAGAAATATAAAGGTTTCCCTTGAGGATCATACAATTGAACATCAAAATCAGAAATATGACCATTTGTTTTTAACTTTTTTAAGAAAAGATCCTTATTTTTTTTATTATGATAATAATCGAACACAGATTTTCCTATAATGTCCGAACTTGGAATCTGGAAATTCTTTTCAAATGACGGACTTACATCCAGCAGGATTCCTTCCATAGTAGTCTTCATATATATGTCCTGGAAGTTTTCATAGATAGATCTAAATTTTTCCTCACTAACTTTTAGATTTTTTTCAGTTTCTATTTTATCGCTTATATCACGTACTGAGCCCACAATATAGTCTGGCTCATTATTTTCATCAAAGATTATTCTGGCGTTGACAGAAACCGTGTACAATTTGGTATTGATTTTTATTTGTACGTCATAGTTCTTTATTTCTCCGGCACTTTTTAATTCCTCAAGTATATACTTTCTATCTTCGGGATGATAATAAAAATCGGCAAAGTTGCTTCCTATAACTTGTTCCTGCTGAATGTTAAAATAGGAGCAGGAAGGACTAATGTCTATTATTTTTTGATCTTTTACAGATGCTCTAAAGAAGACATCTCGTACGCTTTCAAAAATAGTACGGTATTTTTTCTCACTTTCCTTAATTTTTTCATTAGCTAACTCTATTTCTAATTCTGTTTTTTTTCTCTCACTGATATTCCTCATAGTGCCTTCAATGTATGAAGGTACATCATTGATATAACGGAGTTTCGCATTTACGGAAAAATACAAAATTTCTCCATGATTGTTGACCAGACGCTTTTCAAAATCATTAACTTCTTTTTCTGCAATGAGGGTTTTTATAAATTCATCAGCATCATTTATATCGTAATAAAAATCTTTAAAATTGCTGCCTATAACGGATTCCCGATTTAGATTGAAGTGTTTTTTTACCGATGGACTGATTTCCTTTATAGTGCCGTTCAGATCTCTTCTGAAATATATATCGTCAAAATTTTCATAGATGTAACGAAAGTTTTCTTCGCTTATTTTTAAATTTTCTTCAGCTACCCTTCGTTCAGTAATGTTTCGTAAGGCACCCACTAAAAACTCTGGTTTGCCTTTTTCATTGCGAACTACCTTAGCATTGATTGAAACGTAATAGTGTTGGTTCTTTATAGTTATTTCATTGTTAAAATCGATAATCTCATTATTTATAGTTAATATTTCTGTCATTTGATTTAATTGGGCTATATCAGGATAGATGTTATAAATTGATTGCCCAATAAGTTCTTCTCTTGTTATGCCGTTGAAGTAACTGCAAGACGGACTTACATCTAATATAATGTTGGTTTTCAAATCTGTTTTAAAGAATACATCCTGAACATTTTCGAATAAAATGCGGAAATCCTGTTCGCTTTTTTCTATTTTTTGATGTTGTTGACGGATTAATAGCTGGTTCTGTTTCCATTCATCCAAAGAGCGTACTGTGCCTTCAAAATGTGATATATCTAGTTTTTTATTGTATATTAATTTTGCTGTCATAGCAAAGGAACTAATCTGGCCGTTTTTCTTAATCAATTCAATTTCATAATCTTTTACTTTACCATTCGCAATCAGTTCCTGTTTAAGTTTTTTTCTTTCCTCCGGATCCACATATAGGTCACTCATATTTATGGCAAGCATTTCCTCCCTTGTATAGCCAAGGTAATTAATGATGGATGGGCTAACTTCATATAAATTACCTTCTGGAGAAGAGATAAAATAAACATCCATCACGTTTTCAAAAAATGAGCGGAATTTTTCTTCACTTATTTCTAGGTTTTCTTTTGCAAAATGATTCTCAAATGATTTGGACAAAATGTTAGCTATAGCTCCTATCAGATTCGTTTGTTCCTGTATGTGACTCATATAATCTTTGCCTCCTTTACATGAACCTATTTCTAATGTACCATATTCTTCTCCGTTTAAGGGTATTGATTTCCGGATGTACCAATGAGTGGCCTCATCTTTATCTGTATAGTCGTATTCAGGAACAATAATTCTGCAGTTGGTACTTTCGGGAAATTGAAATGCATTTGGAATAATTTTCACGCAACTGGCAATCATATCCGCTATTGAAAGCGAATTATCACTGTTGATTTCAAAAATATTCTGCAGGCAAGTAATTTCTTTAATACGTCTATTTAAAATCTGATTGCTTTTTTCTAATTCTGTTTCGTTTAATTTCTGTTTCGTTATATTGATAGAAATTGTACTTATACCAATGATACTATTATCTTTGTCTATTATTGGAGATATGAAGTTGTTCCAGTAATTTCCCAGATGGTTTTTTCCCTTATCTTCCTCTATATGAATATTTCCGTTTAGTACAGATTGGTAAATTTTCTGTGTCTGTATTTTTGCTTTCGGATCATGGATGTATTCAAACATATTGTCTCCCATTTTAATATCAGATCCGTACAAATCCCTCATGTTATCTTTATGAGTTAAATTAAAATTGATATAATTAAAATTAGTATCTAAAGTAAATATACTGATGCCATTTGGGCTTTGCATCGTTGCTTCTAAAATGTTTTTCTCAATGTTAAGTTTATATTCACTTTCACTCAATTTCTTTGTTTTATTGCGCTTTTCTGCAAGTATGCCGTGCAGAAACAGTATGGAAACAAAATTAACAAACAGGAAAAGCTGTAGCATAAAAAAGCTGTGTGACCATTTATAATTATGAGATTCATCAGCATAGAGTGATGTTGCATATAAAGAAATAATAGTTACTAAGACGGCTATAAGAGTTATAACTTTTAGATTAAAACGGTATGCCGCCCATATCAGAAAAAAAAGGATAATAGACTCATTATTCGCATTGGTGGTAAACACAAACAAAGAAACTGCTATTGTCAGTAACGTAAGGACGATTACTTCTGCTTTTTTATTGAAAGTCCAGGGAGTATTTTCTTTGGTTTTATATAGCCAGGACAGTACAAAGGGGGTAAATAAAACTGCTCCTAAAATATTTGATCTAAGAATAGTATTCCAGATTGAAATGAAATTATTTATAGTAACAAATGGAGTTACAATAAGAAAAATGCTGCCCAGAGAAATACTAAGAATGCAGCCAATCACACAGGCAAAAGTGAAATACAAAACATTAATTCCTTTTTCAAATGGATATTTGCTTTTACACCAGACTTGTATTAAATAGGATACTGTAAAGACATTAAGCCCAGTAAGAATCGGTCTTAAAATACAAAATAAAAATATTTCTAATAAATTTTCAAGAGAAGTAGCATTTCTAATATTAAGCTCAAACAGCCATACACTAAATAAGAAGCTTCCCAGAAGTACACCAATGATTGCATTTCTCCCCAAAATGATGACCGCAGCTATACTAAAACCAATAGCAGGAAAAAATGGAGCAATTTTTGTCTCAGGCATAAAATCGAAACTAGACGTTTTTGCTATTATAACATATAAAATTGCAATGAAAATCGTAGTTTTTATTTTGGAATTCAAAAAAGATAATTTATAATATTCGCGTTCATTTACGGGTACATTCATCTTTGCTATTTTTTGGAAATTCGCTATGGTTTAATTAAATACCAGATACTATTTTATCGATTTCTGTATCTTGACGGTTAAATGAGCATTTTGCTGACAGAAACTTAATCCCTAACATTCCTATAATTTATTTAATTTTTGAATATAAAGCTATAAAATGCTGACTAATAACTCTTTGTTGTTTTTTTTTAGTTTACTTTTTGTGTTTTTTTGAAATAGGATTTTATAATATTGCCTCAATCAATTTACGAAAAAAAATAATTTGAAACACAAGAATATAAAAAAATGGTTGCTACATTTATCACATTTACTTAGTTAAAGGAACTAAAAATAGAATTCTGTTACTTGATTTGGATAATGAAGTGATTTAAACTTTTGCCATTTAAAATTTTTTAAGTGCGATGATGATAAAAACAAGGTAATTATCCCCTGCCAACTTGAAAAAAGAGGTGTCAAATCTATTTAAAAGAGAACGAAAAAAATTTGCAATATAAATTCAGAGATATACTAATTATAATAATCAATTGAATAACACTTAATAGTGAAGATTCATTACGTTATAATGCAACTTAAAAGTACAAAATAAAAACTGACGCTTCGTTCTTCTATAAAGCGTCAGTTTTATTAAATTGAATTTGATTATACAAGGGAAGTACCCCTAAGGTATCTAAAAACTTATAATTTCTAATATTGAAGATTTAGGGTATGGTGAGAAAAATATTGAGCAAGTTAGTCCTGTTAAAGTTAACATTGAGGGTTCAACAAAGGTTACGATATTATGAGCAATTAATGGTGATTTGCCTATAAAGAGTTTTGGGACTACTTATACAGTAAGTAGCATCATGAGACTACATAATTGCTAAGTTTAGGCCTTTAAAATGATTTTAGTTTGTAAAATAATTGACTAATAGAACTCTTCTTAAAAAATAAATTACGACTTATTAATTTCCGTATATTAGTCCTTTATTTATAAAGGCTATGGAAGATTTTAAGGGTCAAAATATACTCAATTTGGTAAAAGAATTACCAGATGATTTGTCATGTAAGGCATATTTAAGCAAAATCAAGTGGATGGATGGCTTTAAATTTAGTAAATGTGGTTCCGATAAAGGATGTGAGAAGAGTGGTTATAATTATCACTGTTACGGTTGTAATCATGTAGAAAGTTCAACTGCTAACACGCTTTTTCATAAGGTTAAATTTGGTTTGCAAAAGGCATTTTTAATTGTATTTGAAATGAGTACATCCACTAAAAGTTTATCCAGTACTCAAGTAGCAAAGCGCTATGGAATTAGTCAGACTACAGCCTGGTTTTTTATGCAAAAAGTGAGAGTTGCTATGAAAAGCAGTAAAAAAAACTATCCTTTATCAGAAATTGTTCACGTGTATGAGTTTGTAATTGGTGGAAAAGAAGATGGTAAACAAGGTAGAAGCTATGATACAAAGAAGACAAAAGCAGTCATAGCTGTTGAATTGACTAATAAAAAAAGAATAAAACGAGTATGGATCATAACATATTGTTGTGGGGAAATATTAAAATCTAGATATTTGTATGTTCAATCTATCCCCCAATGCAAGATTCTTTTATCGATATCCTTAAGTTGTTATTACCTGAGATAATAGTAGACTACTTCGAACTTACTTCTTATAAAAAGAAAGATGAAACACTCCATCTGTATTTAAAAGAGATTAATTCGATACCTAAAGAATACAGAGAATCAAAATTAAGCTCAAAAGGATTCTTCGAAGAGATAACGGTTCAGGATTTTCCTATCCGTGGACACCAAGTATACCTTCACATCACTCGCAGAAGATGGCTTAATGAAGATACTCGAAAAATCGTTTTTAGAGATTGGAATTTAGTAGCAGACGGAACTCGTGTAACCCAGGAGTTTGCGTCTTTTTTAAAAGAGATCAATAGATTCCAGTCCAAATGATTGCAATACCATTGCCTCTTTCTATGGAGTTTCTGGTAGAAACCTGCAATGTCAATACAAAGATTTTCTAAGTGATTTCAAAGTTTGGGATCAAATATCACATGCTAAAAAATGGCTTCTTTTTCCACAAAATATTGGAAAGCGTTTATCAATAGACGAAACCTCACTTTCAAATGGCGAACTCTATACTATTTTAACCAACAAATCCGGTAAAGGTAGAAAAGGAACTATAGTAGCTATGATTGCAGGAACTAAAGCAGAAACAGTTATTGGCGTTATTGAAAAAATTCCTCTTAAACAGCGGAATCTAGTCAAGGAAATTACTCAGGATATGGCCGGGAATATGGGATTGATAGCTAAAAAGTGTTTTGCTAATGCCACTCGAGTTACAGACCGATTCCATGTTCAAAAGCTAGCTGCAGAAGCCCTGCAGGAAATCAGGATTAAATATCGTTGGCAAGCCATTGATCAAGAAAATGATGCTATTGAAAAAGCCAAAAAGTCAAAAGTAAATTTCGAATCTAAAACACTTTCAAATGGGGATACCCTTAAGCAATTACTAGCGAGGAGTCGCTATTTCTTGTATAAATCCAAATCGAAATGGACTCAAAATCAAATAGAACGTGCTGCCTTACTATTTGAGTTATATCCTGATATTCAAAAAGGATACAATCTAACTCAAGAGCTCCGTGGCATCTTTGAGAATACAACCGATAAAATCATTGGTTTTGCAAAATTAGCCAGATGGCATGAAAAAGTAGATCAATCTGGATTTAAGTCTTTCGGTACAATCTCTCGTACAATTATGAATCATTATCAAACCATCTTAAATTATTTTGATAACAGAAGTACTAATGCTTCTGCAGAATCATTCAATGCTAAAATAAAAGCATTTAGATCAAAATTTAGAGGTGTTAGAAATATAGAATACTTCCTTTTTAGGCTAACTAATATTTATGCTTAATTTTTGCCTCCCCACAGGTTTTTGCTTTGATCCCCTTTAATTTTGTGAGGATTTATAAATATTGAAAATAGTCCTAAAACAAAAAAACCTGCAAATCGTTGAATTTGCAGGTCTTAAGACATTTTTTATGGCTTTTTGAAAAGATTGAAAACTTTAAGTTTTCCGGCTTTTCGGCCTTTCCGTGGGGAGAGCAGGATTCGAACCTGCGAAGTTCTCACAGCAGATTTACAGTCTGCCCTCGTTGGCCGCTTGAGTATCTCCCCAATTTGACTATTATTGTGCTTTGTTGTTCTAAGCGGTTGCAAATATAGGAACGTTTTTGGTGTTTGCAAACAAAAAGCGAACTTAATTTTAAGTTATTTTTTAATTAATTGGTAGTGAATAAAATAAAAAACAATGTTTTTTTGTTCCTTAAAATAAGTCCGGTCTAAAAGCACTTTTTTGGGTTCAAAAGATCAAGTACAAATATATAAATATAAACCAGTTTTCAGAAAATACTTATTTATTAAAAAATAAAAATTTACCGCTTAATAGAGCCTGTTTAAAATTTAAATATTTAGAGCCTGTTTAAGAGCCTGTTTAAATTTTATTCAATAAATGTTTAATAGCTGCTAATTTGACTACGTTTTCAGCAGAATCAATTAATAGTTCATAATTTCTGCATAATCTTCTATCGTTGTCAAACCATGCAAATGTTCTCTCTACCACCCATCTTTTGTGTGTAGGCTTGAAGCCTGATTTTTTATCATCCGACCTCATAACTACTTGAATTATATAACCAAAATTGTTTTTAACTTGTTCTATAATTTCACCTCTATAGCCTCCATCGGCAAGGATAACTTTTACAGAACAAAGTAAATCCTTTAGGGTTCTGATCAATAAAAATACTGCTTTGCTATCATGAATACTCGCTACCGTTACCATAATGGCTAATAAAAAGCCATTTTTATCAACGACAACGTGTCGTTTTATACCTTTTATTTTTTTATTTCCATCAAAACTTTTTAAAGAACGATTATTTCCCCAACGAACGCTTTGGCTATCCATTATTCCTAAACTGGGTTCTGCATTTTGTCCTTTTTTACTACGGACTCCTTCTCTTAACTTCGAAAGCAATAAATCAAAATAATCTAAATCTGCCCATTTTGAATAGTAATAATAAACAAGCTGCCATTTTGGAAAATTACTAGGTAGCATTCGCCACTGACAACCACTCTTAATAAGGTAGTTGATCGCATTCCAGATGAAACGCAAGCTGTGTTTACGTTTTCTATCACCTAATTCTAATGTTTTTTTTATAAATTGCCACTGAGTTTCTGTTAAATCGGTTGGATACATCTTATTTGTAGTTTGGTAGCACAAAAAGAATAATTCCAATCGGTTTCTTTAACTCATAAAGACTTTTTTTTACATTTTTAAACAGGCTCTAAGATTTTTATGAGATTATTTTTCGATAGATGAGGCAAATTTTGAAAGAATAATAGACTTGTTTTTGAGTAAATTTAACGAAATATAACGGAAAATAAGCCGTAAAAAGCAATTAGATAAAATCTAAACAGGCTCTAACCTTAAAATTATTTTTTTCGGTAAATAACAAGAAAGACTATCCTGTACGAATAGCCTTTCTCTTTTTATTCTAGTTTTAAAAAATTGTAATTAAAAAAAAACAGAAATAAAATAATTTTTAATGCATTTTAAAAAGTAAAAATTTTACGAATTTTAAGATTTACTTTTAACGTATGTCTTCTAAATAATTGATCCATCTATTCAACAACAATCAATCAATTTCACGGCTTACCCTTTGGTTTTGTACTATATTTTTAGAAAGTTTTCAATTTTTAGTTCTCATCTATCGTAATCTTTTTTTGATAAATTGAAACAAACAATTCTACTATTTAACCCTCGGTGTTACTATCTTTTTCTTGAAGTTGAAACATATGAATAAATCATTTGCCCATTGTTTTTAGTGTTATAATTAAAAACCATAAAAAAATGAGCGACAATTTTTTTAATTTTTCTCAAAAAAAGTCATTTTTTAGGTTAATAAATCAGTGAAAGAAGTCAATCTATAAAGCAATAAAAAAAATGTATCTTATTGATTTATAGGATGTAAAATTAATTATTTTTTTTAAACACAAATGTTAAAATGTGTTATTTTTTATTTTTTCACTATTAAAATATACTGGAATATTGTTTAGAAAAAGTACTAACAAAGAATTGAGTAGGTAAAAATGTAAAAATGGTTTATTTTTACACTATAATTATTAAAAAAAATAAACAGAAAAATGGATTGGATAACTGCCAGAGAATTCGAAGATATAACCTATAAAAAATGTAATGGTGTTGCAAGAATAGCTTTTAACAGACCGAATGTAAGGAATGCTTTTCGCCCTAAAACAACATCAGAGTTATATCAGGCTTTTTACGATGCACAGGAAGATACTTCAATAGGAGTTGTTTTACTTTCTGCCGAGGGACCGTCAACAAAAGATGGTATATATTCTTTTTGTAGCGGAGGAGATCAAAATGCTCGCGGTCACCAGGGCTATGTGGGAGAAGATGGACAACACCGTTTAAATATTCTTGAAGTGCAGCGATTAATTCGTTTTATGCCAAAAGTTGTAATTGCAGTTGTTCCGGGTTGGGCAGTTGGAGGAGGGCATAGTTTGCATGTTGTTTGCGACATGACACTGGCAAGTAAAGAACACGCTATTTTCAAACAAACTGATGCTGATGTAACCAGTTTTGACGGTGGATACGGATCAGCTTACCTGGCAAAAATGGTAGGACAGAAAAAAGCTCGTGAGATTTTCTTTTTAGGAAGAAATTATTCCGCTCAGGAGGCTTTTGAAATGGGCATGGTAAATGCGGTCATTCCTCACGATGAACTGGAAGCAACCGCATACGAATGGGCGCAGGAAATTCTTCAAAAATCTCCAACGTCTATAAAAATGCTAAAATTTGCCATGAACCTCACAGATGATGGAATGGTTGGGCAGCAGGTTTTTGCAGGCGAAGCTACACGTCTTGCTTATATGACCGAAGAGGCTAAAGAAGGAAGAAATGCCTTTTTGGAGAAAAGAAAGCCAAATTTTGGCGAGAATAAATGGTTGCCATAAATTAATAAAATTGTTTAAGGTTTCAAATTTAAGGTCATACGCCGTTATGTAAAAACCTGAAACTTTAAACCTGAAACCAAAAATAAACAAAAAACAGAATGAAACATTGGATTGAAGCCGCCAGATTGCGCACATTACCTTTATCAGTTTCCGGAATTATTGTAGGAAGTATATACGCCTTATCTAATCCGACAGAAACAATCAATACACCAACAGAAGTTTTTAGCTGGAAAGTTTTTGGGTTTGCTATCTTAACAACATTGGGACTCCAGGTTTTATCCAACTTTGCGAATGATTACGGTGACGGAGTAAAAGGAACTGATAATGCCGATAGAGTAGGTCCCCAAAGAGCTATTCAGAGTGGTGTAATTACGCCACAGGCAATGAAAAAAGCAATTATAATAACTTCATTATTAACACTTTCGTCTGCTGTTATCCTGATATATTTTGCTTTTGGAGAAAATAACTTTGGATATTCTATCTTCTTTTTATTACTCGGCATCACAGCTATTGCTTCTGCAATTCGTTATACAGTTGGCAATTCTGCTTATGGCTACAAAGGATTTGGGGATATTTTTGTTTTTGTTTTCTTTGGACTTGTAAGCACTTTAGGCGTTAATTTCCTGCATACCAAAGAAGTTGACCCGCTGTTAATTTTACCAGCGGTATCAATTGGTTTATTAAGTGTCGGGGTTTTAAACCTGAACAATATGCGTGATGAAGAATCAGACAGAAAATCTGGAAAAAACACAATTGTAGTTCAGATAGGAGGAAAAAAAGCCAAAATTTATCACTTTTCATTGATTACTACAGCAATGCTTTTAGTAATCTTTTTTGCTGTCTTGAGCCATTACAGATTTGACCAGTATCTTTTTTTACTGGCATATATCCCTTTAATTAAACATTTAATTACTGTTTATAAAAATCAGAATCCTAAACTGTTAGATCCGGAATTAAAAAAATTAGCGATAAGCACTTTTTTACTTTCTGTATTATTAACAGTTTGTATGATTTCATTAATTTCAGACATTATTGTAAATCTTTTTTTAGGAGGAAGATAATTGTTTCACTTTAAAATTTTATCAAATGAAAATTACATATTTTGGTCATGCATCTTTAGCGATTGAAGTAGGAGGAAAGCATATCATCGTTGATCCTTTCATCACAGGAAATCCATTAGCAGCTGCGATTGATATAAACACATTAAAAGCAGATTATATTTTACTTACCCACGCACATGGTGATCACGTTCTGGATGTTGAGGCAATTGCAAATCGTACAGAAGCAACCATTGTTTCAAATGCCGAAATCGCAAGTTATTATGCAAAATTAGGTTTAAAAGCGCATCCTATGAACCATGGAGGAAGCTGGAAATTTGATTTTGGAAAGGTGAAATATGTTAGTGCTATTCACTCAAGTTCTTTTCCTGACGGAACCTATGGAGGAAATCCCGGAGGTTTTGTAATCGAAAGCGAACATAAAAACATCTACATCGCTGGAGATACTGCCCTAACAATGGATATGAAATTGATTCCTTTGAGAACAAAACTGGATTTAGCCATTTTGCCAATAGGTGATAATTTCACAATGGATATCGAAGATGCCATTATCGCTTCTGATTTTATAGAATGTGACAAAATTCTCGGCTATCACTACGATACGTTTGGCTATATCGAAATCAATCATGAAGAATCTATTCGCAAATTCTTTGACAAAGGAAAAGATTTGATGCTTCTAAAAATAGGGGAATCAATCGAACTTTAAAATTATATTTCATTTATTAAGAAGCTCTTTCCTGCTGTACACTATATCTTTTATGCCGAACCCCGGCATAAAAGGATGCCGTTTCCATCAGGGCTAGGGCTTTAGTTTTTTTAAGATATTGATTATCTTAAATATATAACTATTAAAATCCGCATACAACAAAATTTAAAAACCTAAAATAAAAACAATGTCTAAGCAATTTGCATCATTAGGAATTTCAGCACCAATTTTAAAAGCACTAAGCGAATTGAATATTGTTGAACCAACCGAAATTCAGCAAAAAACAATTTCTTTACTTTTATCTGAAACGCATGATCTGGTTGGCTTAGCCAAAACCGGAACAGGAAAAACAGCTGCTTTCGGACTGCCCTTACTTCAATTGATTGATTCAGCATCTCCGATTGTCCAGGCGGTAATATTAGCTCCAACACGAGAACTTGGACAGCAAATTTTCAAGAATCTGGAAGATTTCGCAAAACATATTCCCAATATTTCTATTGCATCTGTTTGTGGTGGAATCCCAATAAAACCTCAAATCGAGAGGCTTAGAAATCCAACACATATTGTGGTTGCAACACCAGGACGTTTAATTGATTTAATTCAACGAAAAGCAATCGATTTAAAACAAGCACAGTATTTGGTTTTAGACGAAGCAGACGAAATGGTTGCTATCCTTAAAGAAAGTTTAGACGAAATCATTGCTGAACTTCCTAAAAAACATCGTACTATATTGTTTTCCGCTACATTGCCTGGAACCATCAAACAGTTAATTCAGAACTACTTAAATAAAAATGTAGTTCAGATAAGTGTTAACATGGAAACGGTAGGAAACCAGGGAATAGATCACCAATATATTGTAGTTGATCCCATTGAGAAATTAGATGTTTTAATGCATTTTTTAAACTCAAAAGAAGGAGAACGCGGAATCATTTTCTGTAAAACCAAGGCTGCTGTAAACAAACTGTATAAAAATCTGGCCATAAACCGCTTTTCATCAGGAGCACTTCACGGTAGTTTGTCACAAGGAATTCGTGACAGAATTATGGAACAGTTTCGTGAAGGACACATTAATATTCTAGTAGCAACCGATTTAGCAGCCAGGGGAATTGATGTGAAAGAAATCTCCTATGTTGTCAATTATCACTTGCCTGATACTTACGAAAACTATGTCCACAGAAGCGGAAGAACAGCAAGAGCAGGAGCAAAGGGACTTTCATTAACTGTTTTACAGCAGGAAGAAGTTGTTGAAATTGCTAATTTCGAAAGAGAATTAGGTTTGAAATTTAATGAATTCAAAAAACCTTCAGCCATAAGCCTTGAAGAAAACAATACATTGCTTTGGGCAAAACAAATTTTTAAAACGAAACCAAATCACGATATTTCAAGTGAATTAAAAACAAAGGTTAAAACTGTTTTTCATCATCTTACAAAAGAGGAACTAATTGAAAAATTACTGGCAAATTATGTTTTACAAAACAAAGTTGAAATAACGGAAAAACCTGTCAGCAAATTCAAAAAGTAAATTAACTCTAAAAGTTAGTGATGAGCAATATTGCAATAAAAAAAATTTCGCTGAAAGAAATCAATCAGCTTCAGAAAATCAGCAGAAAGACTTTTCAGGAAACATTTTCAGAATCAAATTCTAAGGAAAATATGAATAGTTATCTTGAAAAAGCATTTTCTAACGAAAAACTAACAACAGAGCTTACAGATAAAAATTCTGAGTTCTATTTTGCAACATTAGAAAACAAGGTAATTGGTTACTTAAAAATAAACTTCGCAGAAGCGCAAACCGAATTGAAAGACAGTAATGCCCTGGAAATTGAACGCATTTACGTCTCAAAAGAGTTTCATGGAAAAAATATAGGGCAATTACTTTATGAAAAAGCTATAGAAAGAGCAAAACAGCAAAATTCGCAATACGTATGGCTGGGCGTTTGGGAAGAAAACAGAAAAGCAATACGTTTTTATACAAAAAATGGCTTTGTAAAATTTGATAAACACTTTTTTAAGCTAGGGAATGATGTTCAGACAGATATCATGATGAAGCTGAAATTAGACAATTCGAATAAAAATTAATACCATGTATTTTGTATAATTTTCAAAAATAAATTTCGAATATGAGTTTGTACTTGAAATTATTTAGTGTTAAATTTATAAAGTAATGCAAACAAAATAGTTTTTTACATAAAAGTCTTAAATACAAAACATTATGAATATAGTCATCATTGGAGGTGGGTTTGCAGGATTAAATCTGGCAAAAGAACTTCTGAATCATCCTCAAATACAGGTAACACTTGTAGACAAGAATAATTATAATTTTTTTCCACCACTTATATATCAGGTAGCAACGGCTTTTTTGGAACCTTCAAGCATCAGTTATCCGTTTAGGAAGTTTTTTGCCGGAAAAAAAAATCTTCAATTCCGTTTAGGAGAATTGCTATCAGTTGTTCCTACAGAAAACAAAGTAATCTTGAATAATGGTGAATTATCATATGATTATCTTGTTTTCGCTACAGGTGCTGAAACTAGCTATTTTGGTATGGAGAACGTGATGAAAAATGCTATTCCGATGAAAACCTTAAACGATGCTATCGTGATGCGAAACACATTGCTTAAAAATCTCGAAAAAGCAGCAATTTGCAAAGAAATCCGTAAACGTCGTAAATTACTAACCATTGTGGTTGCTGGTGGAGGACCAACAGGAGTAGAGGTTTCAGGTATGTTTGCAGAAATGCGAAAAACCATCTTATTAAAAGAGTATCCGGAATTAGATACTACTGCAAGTAATATCTATTTAGTTGACGGAGGGGATGCACTGCTTGCACCAATGAGTGAAGCTTCTCAAAAAGACACTTTAGACGCACTTACAAAATTAGGGGTTGTTGTTAAACTAAACAGTAAAGTAACAGATTATGTAGATGATACCGTATATTTTGAAAACGGAGAAACCATCAAAACAAAAAATTTAATATGGGCTGCAGGTGTTACTGCTAAGGTTTTCGAGGGAATGCCAGCCGAAAGTTATGGACGTGGACGAAGAATGGCTACGGATGCATATAATAAAGTCAATGCAACAGAGAACATATATGCTATTGGTGATACAGCCATTTTAACTACTGATAAAAATTTCCCTAATGGACATCCTCAGGTAGCGCAGGTTGCGATTCAACAAGGAATAAACCTTGCCAAAAACTTCAAAGCTTTACTTCAAAACAAGCCACTTAAACCTTTTATTTACAAAGACAAAGGATCAATGGCAATTATTGGAAAAAACAAAGCTGTAGTTGACTTACCAAAACCAAAATGGCATTTCAAAGGATTCTTCGCTTGGTTTATCTGGCTATTTGTTCATTTAATATCATTAATCACTTACAGAAACAGAATAAACACTTTTTACAATTGGATGGTCGCTTATTTTGCAAGAGATCAATCACTTAGAATGATCATCAGACCAGATAAAAAACAGTCGTAAAAAAAACCGGAATTCCAATTTAGAGTTCCGGTTTTTTTATATACATTTTAATGACCAATTGTAATTTCATCTTCAGCGGATACTTCTATTTTTTCTTTGATGAAACGTTTTCCAATATTCAGAATAATAAAGGCTAAAATAGTCGTCGATGTCATGATTACTACCATTGGCACAATAGAATCTTTCACAAAACTACCAACAGCAAAAGAAGCTAAAGCTCCTAAACCAAGCTGGATAGCTCCCATCAAGGCAGATGCGCTTCCGGCGTTTTTAGCAAAAGGAGCTAGTGTAAGTCCGGCTGTATTAGGATTAGAAATCCCCAAACAGCCTAAAAACAAAAATAACATTCCAATAGTTCCGTATAACCCTATAAGGTTATTCCATGAAAGAACCAGAAAAACAATACTTATTAATGACTGTGTAATTAGGGCACTAAATATCATCTGTTCACTGGAAAATTTCTTTAATAAAACCGAGTTCAACTGACTGGAACCAATAAAACTTACTGACATAAAAGCAAAAATCCATCCATATGTCTTAGCATCGACATGATAGATATCCATAAAAATAATCGGGGAGGCCGCCACGTATGAAAATAATCCCGAAAAAGCGATTGCTCCTGTAAATGCATAAGTAAAAAACTGAGGGTTTTTCAGAACTTTGAAGAAATTCGAAATAATAGGTTTCGGTTTTAACGAAATCGAAGTATCAGGTTTATAACTATTTGGAAGACCAATTTGCGAAGCTATAAGAATAGCAATTCCCATACACATTAAAATCAAAAACACGATATGCCATCCATAATCTTCAGTTATGTAGCCTCCAATTGTTGGCGCCAGCATTGGCGAAAGACCAAGAACAAGCATCAATAGTGAAAAAACTTTCGGAATCTCCTTTACAGGAAACAAATCCCTGACCATAGCAACAGAAGCGACCGTTGCAGCACAGCTTCCAACCGCCTGAACAAATCGCAGAAATATAAAAGTATCAACATCTGTAACATATACACATCCCAAAGAAGCTAAAATATACACCAGCAAACCAAAGAATAAAGGTTTCTTGCGTCCAAAACGATCTAATAAAGGACCATAAAGCAACTGACCTGCAGAAATACCAATAAAATAACTTGATAAACTCATGGAAACTTTTGCAACATTAGTATTTAAATCTGCTGCAATTCCTGAAAATCCGGGCAGATACATATCTATCGAAAAAGGACCAAGTGCGGTCATAGATCCAAGAATGAGTATGAGTTGTATGTGTTTTTTTGTTGTCATTTTCTTAAAATATTACTTTAAATTTCCCGCAAAGATAAATATTTACTACCTTAACATCTGAAAGAATAATCTTTTTCGCAAAATTTGGGTTATTAATAACTAAAATTATTGCACTAATTAAAAAAAAATATTATGAAAAAAATCACTTTATTGTTAGCTTTTATTTTTAGCACATTTTCATTTGCACAGACAATTTCATCAAAAATTGAAGAAGTGAGCGCATCACAATACGAACTGCTCAAAATGGTAAATGAATATTATCCGGATATTACACTCAATAAGTCCATTACAAATTTTTATGCAGACGGAAAAATCATTGATTCCCAGCAACAATTTGATTTAACAGGCACTAAATTTTCAAGCTATAAATTAGGAATTGAGCCTGATAATAAAAAATTATTATTCGAATATGCATCACCAGAGACCGGAAAAATTTACGGTGATGTTTCTGTTTTCAGAGGTAATATTTTAAGAACAACATTCAATGAGCAAAAAAACGAAATTGAAGTTTCATTAAATGGTAAAGCAGTTTATTTAAAAAAAATCTAAAAACCATTAAAAAGGATTAACATTATTTGTAAAGTTAGTCCTTTTTAATTGATTTATATTTTGAACTATAATTTATATTATGTAAAATAGAAATTTTCGTTATTTTAATCATATTCTATTTTTAGTCCATATCCTTAGAATTAATTACGTTATAAATCGGGAATCAAATAAATATTCTTAAATATAAGATAATCAAATAAATACAATTAAAAATTAACTTATTTAATCAAAAAAAAATATAAAAAATCAATAATTATTTAAATCCTCCGTTTAGTTGTAAGAATATCATAAAGTGATTTATTATTTTATTATTTTTACATTTGACTATATTAAACTTACTATGAATACAATTGCTGAACATATAGCGGATTTTTTAAAAGAATATCCGCCATTTAATAATTTGACATTTCAGGAACTTTTTAATATTGCTACGAATATCCGTGTTATAAATTTAGAAAAAAACGCAGTGTTGTTTCAAAACAACGATGTCCTTCATGATAGTTTTTATGTGGTCTCTTCAGGGATCATTAATCTTACAACCATTGCAGATGCAGAAGAAACTATTATAAACAAATGTCATGAAGGTGATATTTTTGGTCTGCGTCCTTTCTTTGCAAAAAACAATTACATGATGACTGCCAAAGCGCGTGAAGAAAGTATTGTTTATGCTATTCCTATTGCAGTTTTCAGGCCATTCGTTGCTAATAATTCAGATGTTTTAAACTTCTTATTAGAAAGTTTTGCAATTAATTCACGTCATACGAAAGACAATGTGAATTCTTCAAATAAATTAATGCCCGATAACGGATTTTATTCAGACACACAATCAGAGCTGCAATATATTCAGTCTCTTACTTATAATAATTCACCACTCACGACTACAGCTGATAAAATTGTAAAAGATGTCGCTATTTTAATGACTGATGCAATGGTTGATAATATTGTCGTTTGCGAAAACAACAATCCTGTAGGTATTTTGACCGATGCTGATTTATCTTCAAAAATAGCGACAGGACGTTATTCAATTACGGAAACGATAGACAAAATTATGTCTTCTCCTGTTGTAACCGTTATTGAAAATGTATCCTTAGCGGAGGCACAATTATTAATGCTAAAGCATAATGTAACGCATTTATGTGTGACTAAAGACGGGACTAACAAATCGGCTGTTAAAGGTATTATTTCCGAACATGATTTAGTTGTTGCCCAGGCCAGCAATCCTGGTGTTTTGATTAAAGAAATCAAGAGATCACAATTGCCAAAAGATTTAAAACAGATTAGAGACCGGTTATCCGATTTAATTCAGAATTCAATTCAAAAAAATATTCCGATTTCACATGTCTGCAATATTGCTAATGAAATTAATCTGGCGTTAATTAAGCGCTCAGTTGAATTAACCATTTTAGATCTGGGCTCCCCTCCTGCCCGTTTTGCATGGCTAAGTATAGGAAGCCAGGGGAGGAAAGAACAGCTTTTACTTACGGATCAGGACAGTATATTAATTTTTGAAGATGTTACTCCGGAAAAATACCGAGAGGTAAAAGATTATTTTTTAAGATTAGCTAAAAGAACTACCTCACTTCTTGAAAAAGTGGGTTATGAATTTTGTCCAAATGGTCATATGGGAAGCAATATGCTTTGGTGTAAATCATTGACAGACTGGATAAAACAATACAATAGCTGGATGAATACTCCAGGTGAAAACAGTAATGACCTGAGTAGTATTTTCTTTGACTATGAAATTGTTTTTGGGGAACCTAAAATCGAAGAAGCAATTGAAAATGTCATCTTTAAAAATGCAATCAACAACACGTTATTTTTTGACTTTTTAGGAAACGATGCTTTAAAAAAGAATTCTCCATTAAGTTTTTTCAAAAAGTTTATTTTAGAAGAGGAAGGCCCTCATAAGATGAAATTTGATATTAAAACGAGAGCATTAATGCCTTTAATCGATTCTGCAAGACTCTTAATTCTGAGTTCGAATATTAAAGGAATAAATAACACTTATCTAAGATTTAAGCAACTTGCCATTTCAGACTCTAAAAATGCTGAAATATACCTTAGCTGTGCGGAAGCTTTTCTAACATTATTAAAATTCAGAACAATTGAAGGGTTAAAAAATGATGACTCTGGTCAATACATAAACATAAAAGAATTATCTAAAGCAGATAAAGAAAAATTAAAGAACGCATTAGCTCCTATGCGTGATTTGGAAGAGTTAATCAAAAGTAAATTTCAACTTACACAATTTTCATAATATGCTGGACTGGCTGAAAAATATTAATAAAGAATATCCTGATTTTTGGAAAAACTACCTTGGAAAATTTGAAACCAAACCAAATAGATTCGTAGCTATTTCAACAGAAACTTCAGGGCTTAATCCCGTAAAAGATGTTATTTTGTCACTTGGGGCTTTTGCGATAGTTGATAACAGTATCATAATCAAGGATAATTTTGAAGCAGTTTTACTGCAATACCAATATTTGCACGATAATGGTTTATCAAACGAATTTATAATTGATAGTAAAATGACTAAACTTCAGGAAAATGATGCACTGCAAAATTTTATAGATTATCTTGGAAATGCCGTTTTAGTTGGTCATCATGTTAACTTTGATATTGAAATGATAAATGCAGCATTGGAGAGACTGGGTTGTGGAAGATTAAAAAACGAAGCACTAGATATTGATGTTATGTATCGAAAATTGCATGATATTAATGACAAGCAGTTTTCTCTGAATGATTTGTGTGAAACATATAAAATACCTAAAAGCAACAGAAATTCTTCAGCAGAAGATGCTTATACAATTTCCCTGTTGTTTTTAAAGCTAAAATCCAGATTAGGAATACAAGTAAGTCCTTAATTTAAAAATGATAATTAATAATTAATAGCTGCAAATATGGGATTTCCCTTTATCTTATCTCTTCCTTTAAGGAAAGAAAGTTCCATTAAAAAGTTGCATTGTATGATGTCTCCGCCGAGTTTATGTACTAAATCACATACTGCTTTTGCAGTACCGCCTGTTGCGAGAACATCGTCATGAATCAAAACACGATCCCCTTTTTTAATAGCATCGGTATGTATTTCGAGACTATCGGTTCCATATTCCAGTTCGTAAGAAGCTGAAATAGTTTCAAATGGAAGTTTTTTAGGTTTTCGAACTGGAATAAACCCGGCATTGAGTTCCTGAGCCAATAACATACCGAAGAAAAAACCACGGCTTTCTACTCCTACAACTTTGTCTATTTTTTGTCCTTCTAAAGAATCAACCAAAATTTTAAGACAGTTTGTTCGTGCTTCAGTGTTAATAAGCAAAGGTGTTATATCTTTAAATAAAATTCCTTCTTTTGGAAATCCCTGAATATCACGTATATACTTTTTAATGTTCATCTTTTTTTATTTTTATGTAAAATTTTGCTTGTTTATCTAGTATTTATGTGTATCTTTGCACCCGCAAACAGCATTTATCAAAGCTACTAAAAAAATAGTCAGATAACAAATAAGGCCTCGTGGCGCAACTGAATAGCGCATCTGATTACGGCTCAGAAGGTTACAGGTTTGAATCCTGTCGAGGTCACTCTTCGGGACAAAAGATTAAAATCATCTTTTGTCCCGTTTTTTTTATCTCCTAACTCCTTGTTTACCACATAGATAGTACGGGATCAAAGCAAAAACCTGTGGGGAGGCAAAAATTAAACATAAATATTAGTTAGCCTAAAAAGGAAGTATTCTATATTTCTAACACCTCTAAATTTTGATCTAAATGCTTTTATTTTAGCATTGAATGATTCTGCAGAAGCATTAGTACTTCTGTTATCAAAATAATTTAAGATGGTTTGATAATGATTCATAATTGTACGAGAGATTGTACCGAAAGACTTAAATCCAGATTGATCTACTTTTTCATGGATCAAAGCAAAAACCTGTGGGGATGCAAAAATTAAGCATAAATATTAGTTAGCCTAAAAAGGAAGTATTCTATATTTCTAACACCTCTAAATTTTGATCTAAATGCTTTTATTTTAGCATTGAATGATTCTGCAGAAGCATTAGTACTTCTGTTATCAAAATAATTTAAGATGGTTTGATAATGATTCATAATTGTACGAGAGATTGTACCGAAAGACTTAAATCCAGATTGATCTACTTTTTCATGCCATCTGGCTAATTTTGCAAAACCAATGATTTTATCGGTTGTATTCTCAAAGATGCCACGGAGCTCTTCAGTTAGATTGTATCCTTTTTGAATATCAGGATATAACTCAAATAGTAAGGTAGCACGTTCTATTTGATTTTGAGTCCATTTCGATTTGGATTTATACAAGAAATAGCGACTCCTCGCTAGTAATTGCTTAAGGGTATCCCCATTTGAAAGTGTTTTAGATTCGAAATTTACTTTTGACTTTTTGGCTTTTTCAATAGCATCATTTTCTTGATCAATGGCTTGCCAACGATATTTAATCCTGATTTCCTGCAGGGCTTCTGCAGCTAGCTTTTGAACATGGAATCGGTCTGTAACTCGAGTAGCATTAGCAAAACACTTTTTAGCTATCAATCCCATATTCCCGGCCATATCCAGAGTAATTTCCTTGACTAGATTCCGCTGTTTAAGAGGAATTTTTTCAATAACGCCAATAACTGTTTCTGCTTTAGTTCCTGCAATCATAGCTACTATAGTTCCTTTTCTACCTTTACCGGATTTGTTGGTTAAAATAGTATAGAGTTCGCCATTTGAAAGTGAGGTTTCGTCTATTGATAAACGCTTTCCAATATTTTGTGGAAAAAGAAGCCATTTTTTAGCATGTGATATTTGATCCCAAACTTTGAAATCACTTAGAAAATCTTTGTATTGACATTGCAGGTTTCTACCAGAAACTCCATAGAAAGAGGCAATGGTATTACAATCATTTGGACTGGAATCTATTGATCTCTTTTAAAAAAGACGCAAACTCCTGGGTTACACGAGTTCCGTCTGCTACTAAATTCCAATCTCTAAAAACGATCTTTCGAGTATCTTCATTAAGCCATCTTCTGCGAGTGATGTGAAGATATACTTGGTGTCCACGGATAGGAAAATCCTGAACCGTTATCTCTTCGAAGAATCCTTTTGAGCTTAATTTTGATTCTCTGTATTCTTTAGGTATCGAATTAATCTCTTTTAAATACAGATGGAGTGTTTCATCTTTCTTTTTATAAGAAGTAAGTTCGAAGTAGTCTACTATTATCTCAGGTAATAACAACTTAAGGATATCGATAAAAGAATCTTGCATTGGGGGATAGATTGAACATACAAATATCTAGATTTTAATATTTCCCCACAACAATATGTTATGATCCTTTTTCATGCCATCTGGCTAATTTTGCAAAACCAATGATTTTATCGGTTGTATTCTCAAAGATGCCACGGAGCTCTTGAGTTAGATTGTATCCTTTTTGAATATCAGGATATAATTAGGGCTAAATGAAGAAGATTCATAAAATATTTTAAACCTGATCATTTAATATATTTTATTATTCTCAAAAAGCTTTATAGATAAAACATACCTTCAAATCTATAAAATCAGGCTGGATATCTAATTTTTTTGTATATCGCTTGCGTTAATTCGTTCTTTGAGTTAGAAAATCATAGTAACGAAAAAATTGCTTTTGGGTATTGATTTTATTGCGGTTGGAAAATGCCTGAGTCAAAATTAATCCGTCTTTTTCAAAGGCACTTTATTGCTAAAATTGAGAATAGAAACTGGTCAATTTTTCAAACTTTAAAAATGATGACCATGACTAAAAAATTATGGATTAACGCCTTTCTCATATCACCCATTCTGGCATTTTACGGAGCAAGCCCTCCATTCCTGAGCCAAAAATTTGATTTTAAGACTTGTCTGCTGCTTTTTACTATTCTAACTGCTGCCAGCCTTATCATCTGGTCCATCCATATCTTCCTACTCCTAAAGAAACCCGAGATGAACAATTTTACGAAATTTCTAATATCTCAAACTATTCTGATTATTTTGAGGATTTCAGCAAAAATAGCTGTGCCCGATTATGAAATACCCAGTCCGACAGACTTCGAAAAAGCAAATATTTTATATAGCCTTTTCTTTTTAACACTCCCCAATATAGTCATCATGATCCTCTGCAACAATATTGTAACTTCGCATAACAAACAAATCACAGAAAGACAGGTGCAGGACTTAAAGTTTCAGAATAGCGAAGCCCAAAAACAGGTTCTGGTGCAGCAGCTCCATCCTCATTTACTGTTTAATACACTCAGTACCCTCAAGTCTCTTATTACCACAAATAATGATAAAGCCGAAGAGTATGTTGTAACGCTTTCCCATTTCCTTCAATACTCCATCAACTCAGCAGCAGCAGATTTGGTTTACCTGGAGAAAGAACTGAATTTTGTAGATGACTATCTTGCCCTGCAGCGAGTGCGTTTCGGCAGTGCCTTTACCTTCACCATTGAAGTACCAAGTAAAATCTACAGCCATAAACTACCTGTTTTTGCCTTACAGATACTGGTTGAAAATATATTTAAGCACAATCATTTTACTGAAAAAAAGCCTTTGGAATTTCAGATCAGATATGCATCCTCAGCGCTTATTGTAACCAATAAAAAAAATCCCGTTACATACGTGCAACGCAACAATACCGGGTTGACAAATCTAAACAGCAGATATAAGCTGCTGAGCGAAAAAGAAATCATAATCGAAGAAACACAGCAGCAATTTACCGTGATAATCCCAATGCTTTAAACTATGAATATTGTTATTATAGAAGATGAGAGACCTCTTGCCACTGACCTAGCCAGGACAATTGCGGAAGTAATGCCGGATGCCGTAATCTGTGCCCAGCTTCCTTCTGTTGAAGAAGCAATAGAATTCTTTAAAACTAAACCCAAAATTGATCTTATATTTTCCGATATTCAGTTAGGTGATGGTCTGAGTTTTGACATTTTTACAGCCACCAAAAACAGAGTGCCTATCATATTCTGTACAGCCTTTAATAATTATGCACTGGAAGCTTTTGAAACAATGGGTATTGATTACATTATAAAACCCGTCAATAAGGATTCCATAAGCAAAGCATTGAAGAAATATTCGCTCCTCACCCGAACAGACAATTATTTTATGGATTTCAAAAAAATGCTCTCAGGCCTTTCTGACAGCTTTAAACCATCTACTATGCCATCTGTAATCCTGCACCAAGGACATAAAATAACACCGCTGTCAGGCAGCGAGATCGCATTTTTTTTAATTGAAAACTTAACCGTACATGCCTTAAGTTTTGAAGGAAGAAAATGGCCAGTAAACCAGAATCTGGACACCTTGGAGAAAAAATTTTCACCTTTTTTTTACCGTGCCAACCGTCAGTATCTAATCAACAGAAAAGCAGTCAAATCAGCTGTACATTACCCAAATCGTAAAATAAGGATTACTTTAAATTCTGATTTTCCTGATACCGTATTGGTAGGAAAAGAAAAAGTTACAGATTTTCTGGAATGGCTCTCTACCGTCTGACAATACTTAACGCAACATCAACTTTTTAAACATTCCTTACAATAAAAAAATGATTTAACTGGGTATTTGATACTGGAAATATCTTTTTTTTACATCCTTAAAGTATATAGTAACCGTCTGGAAAATCCTGTTTCTCAATTCAGCTTACAAGGTCTTGTCCACTTTATCTGCTTTTTCGTCCACTTCACTTTAAATAGCGCTTAATATTCAAAAATGCTTTCACATTTTTGCTGTAAAACACAGTAGCAAATGAAAACATTTTTTATCAGGCATTTTATACCGACTGTACTGTTCCTATGCTCTGGCACAAGTTTGTCTCAGCAGAAATATACCATTAGCGGTACGATCAAAGACAAAAATAGCGGAGAACTTATTATTGGTGCCGCTGTTCAAATCATACAGAACAGTGCCTATTCAGCAGTTACCAATGAATACGGATTCTATTCTATATCAATTCCGCATGGACAGTACAGCATTACATGCAGCTACATAGGATTCGAACAGCAGCAGAAAAACATTACTCTTGATAAAAATATCAGGATTGACTGGCTTATGGATGGTGAACAAGCCAATACCCTTAATGAAGTTGTGGTCTCACGCACAAAAAAGGATAAAAACCTGAGTGAGGCACAGATGGGAATGGAAATCCTAAACATTAAAAAAATCGAAAAACTTCCAGTACTTTTTGGAGAAAAGGACGTAATAAAAACAATCCAGCTGCTGCCTGGTGTTAAAAGTACCGGAGATGGAAGTTCGGGATTCAGCGTACGAGGAGGTGCTGCCGACCAAAATCTTATTTTATTGGACGAAGCACCCGTTTATAACGCCTCACACCTTTTGGGTATCTTCAGTACTTTTAACAGTGATGCCCTGAAAGATGCCAGCATCATAAAGGGAAACAGCCCATCACAATACGGCGGCAGGCTTTCCTCTGTGATGGATGTAAAAATGAAAGACGGGAATAATCAGGATTACAATGTTTCTGGAGGAATCGGTCTTATCAGCAGCAGGCTTAGTGTTGAGGGGCCTATTCAGAAGGATAAGTCTTCTTTTATAATATCAGGCCGAAGAACATATGTGGACATGTTCCTCAAAGGAAATGATGATTTCAAGGATACAAAACTTTACTTCTACGATCTTAACATGAAGGCTAATTACCAGATAAATAAAAACAACCGCTTTTATCTATCAGGATATTTTGGCAGAGATGTAATGGGACTGGGTAGTTCATTTTCAACTGATTGGGGCAATACAACCGCTACATTGCGATGGAACAGTATTATCAGTAGCCGTCTATTCTCAAACACCTCACTTATCTACAGCAACTACGATTATAATGTCAGTCTGGAGAGTGCCAGCGATGAGACCACAACAATGAGCTCCAAAATCAAGGACAGAAACCTGAAACAGGATTTCTCTTGGTTTGCCAGCAACAATCACTCTGTCCGATTTGGACTGCAGTCCATCTTTCATGCCATCACTCCAAGCACCGCATCTGGAAGCAGTGTAAGCAGCTACCCTAAAAGTACCCGAAATTCGTGGGAAAATGCCCTTTATGTAAATGATGATTTTAAAATTTCTGAACCTTTAACACTTAACTACGGCATCAGACTGTCTGCCTTTAGTGTTATTGGAGGAGATACTTATAACATCTATGAGAATGGCGTACTCATTGACAGTAAAGACCTCGCTAAGGGATCTATCGGTAAAACCTATTATAATATTGAACCCCGTCTGACAGCTAACTATAGGATCAATGAATTCAGCAGCATAAAGGCCGGATATTCCCGAAACACCCAGAATCTGCATTTGCTTTCCAATAGCAGCAGCGGAAACCCTTCTGATCAGTGGATTGGGAGCAGCTATACGGTCAAGCCTGAGATAGCGGATCAGATAAGTGCAGGCTATAGCAGAAACTTCAGTGATAACAATTACGAAATTAATACCGAGGTATACTATAAGGACATGAAAAATCAGATTGATTATAAAAATGGTGCCGAGATAAGTTTTGATTCCGGAAAAGATGTGGAAAGCGAACTTTTGTTTGGCAAAGGAAGAGCCTATGGCATCGAGCTTATTGCCAAAAAGAAAGAGGGAGCACTTACGGGCTGGATATCCTACACGTTGTCAAAAACCGAGCGTAAAATAAACGGAATCAATAATAATGAGTGGTATAATGCACGTCTTGATAAAACACATGATCTATCTGTTGTGGCTACCTATACTTTAAATCCCAAATGGTCTGTTTCTGGAACCTTTCTGTACAGTACCGGTAATGCTGTGACTTACCCGACTGGGAAATACGAGCTTAACGGCCAGACCATTTTTCAATACACCAGCCGAAATGCTGATAGAATGCCCTCCTACCGCAGGCTGGATATAAGTGCAACTTATGATCCGAAAACTAACAAGAGATTTCATGGATCGTGGAGTTTTGGATTCTATAATCTTTTCGGTTTTGAAAATGCTTATTCCATAAACTTCGAAGATAACCCAGACAAACCAGGCATGACAAGAGCCGTCCAGACATCCCTTTTTAAAATGATTCCTAATATCACTTATAATTTCAAATTTTAAAAATGAAAAAAGTATTTTTTATATTATTATCTGTACTGTTTGCTGCCGGATGTGAAAAAGAAATTACCCTGGATTTACAGGACAAAAGTGGCTCTATTGTCATTGAAGGGAATATCACGAACCAGACTGGTCCTTATTATGTACGCATTACAAGATCTGTGGCATTTACGGAAAGCAATAAATATCCGCCAGTTACCAATGCTGTGGTTACCGTCAGTGACAATCAGGGTCATACAGAAATCCTTGCTTACGAATCTGATGGACGCTACAAAACCTCCAGTCTGGCTGCTGCACCCGGCATAACTTATACCCTTCATGTATCGGTCGACGGGGAGAATTTCACAGCACAGAGCACTATGCCAGATCCGGTAGCACTGGACGATCTTATACAGGATTCCATGAATATTGGAGGTAAAACCAACTACACTATACTTCCTATTTACACGGATCCCGAGCAGCTGGGTAACCGCTATTTGTTTATTCTGAGTATTGAATACAAAAACAATAAGACTGTACAGGTATTTACATATAATCTAAATAATGGAATGGTGAATCAGAGAAGCTTATTCCCATCGCTAGACAAAGACGATGAGCTTCTGCCTGGAAATATAATCCACGTTGAAATGCAGTGCATAGATCCCGAAGTATATACCTACTTCAGCGCGCTGGTTCAGGTTTCAAACGGAAGCGTGACACCCAATGCTGTCAACTTAAGGGTCAAAAACCTCTTTTTTGTGCTATATGATATTTTCTTTTACTTCGTTTTAGCTTCCTTCTAACAAAACTCCTATCAGGTTTAAGATCTATAGTATGTCTTTTGATTTTGGTTATTAATCGTGCTATTATTGTTTCAGTTTTCCCAGTATCTGACATTAGTAGTTTGGCGATATTATTTCTTACTATTCCAATTGCTATATTTTTATTCACTTTTTGAGAATATTTTCTTTTTTCAGAGACTTCTTGATCTAACTGTTTTTGTGCATCGTTTACCAATAAACTACTGATATTGGCTATCAATATACTAACAAAGAAATCTTGAAAAATTCCTTCCTTGGTTTTCGATGAAAAATTTTCTAATTGCAATTTATTTTTTAAAAATTCATAAAAAGTTTCTATCCCCCATCTTTTAAAATATAAATCTGACAATTCATTTATGTCAAAATCTGTATTGGTCAACAAATATTCATATTGATTTGAGCTCAGGAGTATTCTAACAATTCGGACATTCATTTTTCGTTTACCTTCGATTAATAGTAATTCATCCTCGTTTATGTTTTTATTTACAAATTCAATTACTTCTTTTCTATAGCTTGCTTTACAACGTATAACAAAATAGTTTTCTTTGTTTTTTATTTCCTGCATTAATTCAAAGCTAGGATATCCTCTATCCATTAAAAAAATAATTGGAGTTTTGAGTTGTTCTAAAAATGAGGTCGTCTCTTTTAAATGTTTTTTAAAAAGTGTAATTTCTCCAAAAGTATTAGGTGAAATAGATGCATCAATAACTGTCTGATTCAAAACATCATATAATAAAGATACTCTTGCCATAGGCATCCCCTCCGTTGGTAGATGATTTTTCCATCTTATGAAATAGTCTGCCACTTCTTTCGATTCTGGTAATTGACAAAGACTCCCATCAACAGCTAATAATATATAATCATCCTTATATTTTAAATAAGAATCTTCTTCGTAAAATCCCTGTATGTAAATTTTATTTAATTCAATAAATGCACTATGACTAAAAAGCTGTCTAGCTTTGCTAAAAGCTTGTTTACTATAACTCTGATTAGAATCTATTAAGTCCAAAAAATTTTCCAATTCTACATTCAAGCTTAGAACTAAACGATTTATTTGAATAACAACTAATTCAACAAATGATAAAATACGATTTCTGATAAATGCCGAATCCTTTTTCCTATGCTTAGTCTTAAATGATTCACTCATTAAAACACTTTTAATATGATCTATAATTTTGTTACTTTTATTTGACATAAAAGTAAGCTAATTTAAATAAATTTGCCTTAAGTTGACAGCATTGAGCGTGACACCTGCAGATCCCCCAAGTAATATAAGCGGCGGAGCACTTGGTTATTTTTCCGCACACACCGTTTCTTCCAAGAGTTTGGTTATTAAGTAAATCAGCAAAACCGCTGCCTTCTTTTTCCATTTATTTAATAAATCTTCTAATATAGCAATGTATATGCGTAATATATCAACCTGTCTACTTTTTGAAAAAAAAACCATAACAATCCTGAGCCTGCTTACCATGCAGATTTTATTCTCACAGAAAATTTATGAATTCAATACTCCCAGAGCAAACTGTTATAGCCAGTACCTGTTTCAGGAAAATTCGGCATCCCCAAAAGGAGTACTGGTAATGAATGCTGGCGGGCAAGATTTAAAAACCCTCAGCGAGAATAATATTTACATAAAATCAGGGCTTTTCTCTGATTATAACATAGTGTACATTAATATACTGGATAAGGAAAATAAGAATTCCTTAAATTGTTATAATGCCATTATTTACACCATTTCTTCTGTACGAAAGATAAAAGAATCTGTTTTCTTTCTTATCAATCCATTTAATGACCAAACCCAGAATGCGGTCATTTACAAAGACAGCGCATACCCTTTTAACTTCATAAACAGCCGATATGAAAGTTTAGACCTTTTAAAAAGTGAACTTGATGAGGAGTTGTCAGGTACAAGTTATACTACGGATGTACTATACTCCTATGAGGACATACAATTAGATAAAATGCAGAATTACAAAGATAATTTCGATGTCGGATTTTTTTATTCGCCTTTAGCGATTTTCGGTCCAAAACTAAATGGAACCAGTGATGTAGTAATAACTAAAGGACTGAATTTCAAAAAAGCACTCACCTCACAGTCTACTCTGCTTTTAAATATAAGTATGGGAAATAAAAAACCCGAAGGTGGTATGGAACCGGGCAAAAAAGGAACGATCCGTACCTTTATGCTTATGGGCACTGAATTGATGTACCGCTATTACAACAGTCCAGACAAACCTCTGAGGTTTTTTGCCTCTTTTGGTTTGGGCGGCTATACGATGACCAATATTAAAATCAAAATAAAAACAGTCGGTGTATCATCGAGTTCAGATTCGAATGAATATTTCACCTTCCTTGGCGATGCAGGTCTTGAATACCGCATATCTCCAATGGTCAAGGTAAATACATCTCTTCCTCTAAAATATTTTACTAATAATATTAATAAGAGTTCAAATACGATGGGCATGGGAATCAATTTAGGAATTTCGGCCACAATTAATCCAAGTTCTAAAGCCAGAGGCGAGAAAAAGAAAAAGGAAGCTGTTAATTAAATAGAGTGCAAGTAAATTACAATTTTAGATCAGAAGTAATCAAAGTTATTTTACTTTTCAATTTTCTAACTTTAGGCATTAAAGGAAAAAAATCATCTTTTCCTTATTTTTTACTGCCTAAATCGCCTTAGATAAAATCGAAGCAATAGAAAGAAATTAAATCATCATAAATCCGAAAAGAATTACCTCGCTGGGCTGTATAAATTTAATATTTTGGTCTTTAATCTCTTCTATAATTTGCGTTCTGATTTGTTTTTTAAAACTCTTTCATAATACTTCAAAAGCTTATTCTATAAAGTTTTAAACACTTTCCAGTCCGCTTTTTGTTCCCGTCACTCATTGTGATTCGTTCAGGACTTTGTAATAATCTTAAAATTTGCTATAAATGTCTCATAGACCCCCATTTCGGTAGAAATATCGTTCAAAGAATAACATTTGTTAAGCTGTCCGTAAGTTATATTTGTCTAATTAGAAGCTTTTTGATATTTTTGGTTCACCTGAAAAGTTCCATTAAGCATCATTTTTTTTCCAAAATTAAAAATACGGGATTCTCTGGCACTTTTAATCTCAGAATTTCGGATGGCAGTGTTTTTGTCATTTCGGGTAAATGACAGAATGTGTTTTTAAATTCATAGAATAATTCTTTCGTATAGCAAATAAGATTGAGAGTTTTGTTGACAATAAAAAAAAATAATGAGGTATAAAAAGAAATTAGTTGTATTTGTATTTGTTTGTATTCAGTTACCGGCAATTCTATTAGCTCAATCAAAAAAACACTCAGTTACCGTAACTTCTCCTGATAAGAAACTTATAGTTGAGATTGAACAAACCATTGAAAATACAATCGAATACAGTTTTCGGGCTGATAATCGTTTATTGATAAAAAAATCTAAGCTTGGGCTAGAATCATCAAACAATATCCATTGGAAAAAAGTTAGTAATTCCTCTGTAAAAGGATTTTGGCAGCCCGTTTGGGGTAAAAGGAAAAATGTATCTGATCATTACAATCAGACCATAATAGATCTCACTTCTTATCAAATAAAAATAAGAGTGTACAATGATGGAATGGCTTTCAGGTATGAAGGGTTAAATGCAGAGAAAGAATTCACAGAATTTAACTTTTCAAATAACTACTCAGCCTGGTATTATAATGAAGAAAGGCATAATATAGGTCCCGAAAAGTTATCAGAAGCAAATGATATTCGCAAACCTGTTATGGTTGTCAAAGCTGCTGAAAATAGTTATATGGCAGTACATGAAGCTAATCTTGAAAGTGGAGATCCTTTACTTTTACAGCCAAAAAAAGGAACAACGCTCTTTTCGATACCTTCTAAAAATGCAAAAGCATGGAGAGTTGTTATGTATGGAAGAGCTCCGGGAGATCTAATTGATTCTCACTTAATTGAATTGCTTAATCCTGAACCAGCTAAAGGAGCAGATTTTTCGTGGGTAACCCCAGGGGTGGCTGTATGGGATTGGCGTATTGACGGTGCAGTAGCCGATGGATTTAAATATGACATGTCACTGGAATCATGGAAGCGAATGGTTGATTTAGCGTCTGAGAATGCAATGAAATCATTAGTCTTAGACGCTAACTGGTACGGTGAAGAATTTAGTAAAGAATCAGATCCTTTAAAAGGAGGAAAAGTTGAACAAGTACATCAGATTATTACTTATGGAAAACAAAAAAATGTTGGCATTTGGCTTTATCTGAATGATGTTGGAGGAAAAAATTATCCTTTAGAAAAGACATTAAAACAATATGGAGACTGGGGAGCTGCAGGTGTAAAATATGGTTTTATGCAAGGCACGCCGGAGGAAAAAAACATACATACACAACATATAACAAAAATTTGTGCGGAAAACCATTTGATGGTCGATTTTCATGATGATCCTGTTCATCCGTACGGACAAATGAGAACCTGGCCCAACGCAGTTACACGCGAGTTCTGTCAGGCACAATTGGATGCACGAAGAGTATTTCAACCTGAAACGTTTGTTACCTCTGTATTTGTAAATATGGTAGCGGGACCTATCGATATGAACAACGGCACTTTTGATATGGAGCAAAAAGGAAGAGTCGACAATCCAATGCCTGTTCCTTCTACGATTACAGCAGAAGCAGCACGCACGCTCATAACATTTTCAGGGGCAACTATTATTCCTGATATTCCTGAAAACTACAATAAGTATCCGGAATTATTAAAGTTTATTAGTGCACAACAACAGCCTTGGCAGGAAAGTAAAACAATTAGCGGAGAAATTGGTCAGTACATTGTTATGGCACGTCAGGCAGCAGATGGAAACTGGCTTATAGCTGCAGCAACAAATGAAGATTGTCGTTCACTACGTATTCCGCTTAAAATATTAGGGAAAGGCAGTTACAAAACAATGATCATACAGGACGGAAAAGATGCAGATTTCAGAACTAATAAAGTGAGTCATGAAACGATTTCTAAAGAAGTTACCAGTAATGATTTTATAGATGTTAAACTAGCACCAGGTGGTGGAGCTTGTATTTTATTGCAAAAGAAAAAATAGTTGTTTGACAGTATAATGTTTCTCCTGAAAAGTATTATTTAAATATCTTCATAGTTTAATAAGAGCGGAATACAGAATTTAGATTCTGATTCCTCTTCCTTCTCTAATTAATCATAACTAAAATTTTTATAATTTTCTTCTTTTTCCTTACTTTTACATTTCAAGCAAGAATTATAATGTTCATTTAAACAAGTTTCTTTTAATTACTCAAATAATTTTTACGTTTTGAATTTCATTGCAAAATCGTAGAACTCTAGTTTTTAAAAATTAAAAATGCAGGAAATATGTGGGTTACGGGCTTAAGGGTCGAATCCTGCTCTCCCCACTGAAAGGCCAAAAAGTCGAAAATCTATGGATCAAAAAATGACTTTTGCTATTCATTTTTCGATAGGTTTAAATTTATAAAGATAAAGTTATTCGCAAATGCTATAAAACGGATCAATTTCTTTAATAACCCAATTCTATATAAACAGGCAAATGATCCGATGGATATCTTAACTCTTTTGAATCACTTAAAACAGCAAATTTTTCTACTTTAAAACCAGCATCTTTAGATATAAAAATATAATCCAATAATCGTGTTACGGGTTCATTATACTTAAAACCGTTAAAAGTTCCAGAAGGGCCAAAAGGTTGTGTTTTTGAAATTGTTCTGGTATCTTTCATCGCTTTCTTTAGAAGCAAAATCGCATCTGAGTCTGGCTCTGAATTTAAATCTCCAGTAAAAATGACCTGATAATTTTTATTATTCACTTCTTTAATTTTACCCAAAATCAGTTTTATACCATTTATTTTTGCTTGTTCACCTACATGGTCTAAATGGGTATTGAAAACCCAGAAAAACTGCTTTGTTTTTAAATCTTTAAACAAAGCATATGTGCATACTCTTTTATATGCC
This sequence comes from Flavobacterium adiutor, assembly GCF_048282555.1. NCBI lineage: Bacteria > Pseudomonadati > Bacteroidota > Flavobacteriia > Flavobacteriales > Flavobacteriaceae > Flavobacterium > Flavobacterium adiutor. Next base: position 2,747,253 of record NZ_CP182487.1, on the reverse strand, counting down.
GCATCCCAACCCAAAGAAATTTCACCTGGTGTTTCTGAGAGCCAAAAAGTGTTACTTACAAGCATTTTTAAACGTTCTTTATTATAAAAAATAGCTGAGGATTCCCCTTTTCCAATCCCATCTCTTCCTATTCCAACAAAACTATATTTTGAAAGTTTATTTGCAATGTCATTTACCTGATTGGGTGCTGCTTCCTGAATTCCTAATACATCCGGATCATAAAACGCAATTTGCGATGTAAAAAAATCTTTGCGGTGACTCCAGTCATTATCACCATCAGCTTTAAGATCAACACGGATGTTATAGCTCATTATTTTTAAATTCTGTCCCTTCATTTGTATTCCTAAAAGAATAACTATCAAAAGTTTCACTTTTCTCATAATTTTATCTCTAAATCTTTATAAAATTGATTTCTTGTTTTCTATTATTCACCAATAAAAACGCTGCTCTAATTATAAAGAGCAGCGCTAAAAAAAATAAAAAAACAAAAAATGAAAGTCAATATATATCTTTTGGCTAATTTGCTAAAAGCCACATTGTTTTATTAATTTCATCATAACCTCCAAACTGACGATTTAATGCTTCCATCAAATTTTGACTGTTATAATTCAATTCTGAAGAAGGATATAGATATCTCACGGGCATGCTTGCTGGACTATTAACGTTTAAGTTCGTTGATGGGTCAATATTAAAATCAGGATATTTATTTCTTCTGTATTCAAAATACGAAGTTTCACCGTCAACTAAAAAATTAAGGAGGTAACGCTGCATCCATATTTGCTTTAATTGAGTAGCTGCATCTTCAGCAAAAGCTGCTTCACCTGTAAAATAAGTATCAATATCATTTTGCATAATAGGATTTCCATGTGCAAAAGTAGCATCGGTACTCATGACATTTTTTAAGGCAGCTTTAACTCCATTTTCGTAGTAAACCTTTGCACTTGATGTAGTAATCCAACCTTTGATTCGTGCTTCAGCCAAAATCAATTCCTGTTCAGCATAGGTAAGCAGCCTTCTTGGATCGCTATTTTGTTTGGTTTGGTATCTCAGGTTTATTTTAGAATATTTTCCTGCTGCATAATTGGCATTCATTAGTCCGTAATCTAATGAAGTTTTTACACCTGTATAAGCCATAAAATCGTTTTGAGAAAAACCTTTTGCAATTTGATCTGCTGAGGGTTCTCCAAAATAAAACAATCGTTTATCATTTAGTCTTTTAAGATTATCTACCACGATATCACTTAAAATAGTTCTACCAGTAAACATATCGTTTGTACTGTATAAGGGATGCAAGTTTACACTATTATACTCCAAACCAAAATAATCAGAATCATCTTGAAGAAGTATATTTTCATTAACTATACGGGCAAATTTCTCTTTAATTTTTAAATCAGCATCGTTTTCTTTTCCACTCAAAGTCATTAAAATTTTAAGTTCAAATGCATTGCAGGCTCTTCTCCATCTTAGGGGATTTCCTTTAAAAATAGTTGGATCGCCATCAAAAGTAGCACCTTTTGAGAATTCAATACTTGCCTGTTCTAATTCAGTAAGAATACCCATAAAAACTTCTTTTTGAGAATCGTATTTTGGTTTGTAATTTCCCTGCAGACCAAGATTTGTTTCACTGTATGGAATATCTCCCATCTTCATAGTCAGGAGATAGAAAGTGTACGCTCGTATAAAATGACCTATTCCTTTGTATGAGTTTTCTGCCGGACTGCCCTGAGCTGCCAGTACCATTTTATCAATATCAGGAAAAATGGTCATTTTGTTAAAACTTGAATTGGCTATTAAGTTATATTGGGTTCCTAATTGTCCCTCATTTGCATAACCAACATATTTAGGCAAAGCATTTTCAGAAATATATTCTTTTGCATCACTACCTTGATATTTCGCAATACTCAGAATTACATTTGTAGCTAACAATGAAGCACTTACCTGAGTAGGTGTATTAGGGTTTGTATTGATTTCATCAAAATTACTACAGCTGGAAAACATTAGCATACCTGTAATTGCAACGATTATTTTTTTCATATCAATAATTTTAAATTATGTTTAATTTTCAATTTAGAATTCAAGCTTAATATTGCAACCTACAAAACGCTGTGACGGATCGCTAAAATTATCAACTCCTCCATCTGGATCAGAATATTTAAAATCTTTTGCCCAAAGGAATAAATTTTGACCTATTGCTGATAGGGTAGCATTTTTTGCTTTTATAAAACTATATACTGACTTAGGAACATTATAAGTCAATGAGACTTCTCTTACTTTCAAAAAAGTAGTGCTGTAAGTATCAGCAGGAGAAGGATTACCTCCCCAGGCTGTACCTTTATGAATTCTTTTTACATAGTTTTCATAAGTTACAGGCACGTCATTTTTATCATATTGTCTGGTGTCACTCGTAATATTTCCGTAGGCATTATAAGTTACTGTACCTGAAATTACTTTTACCCCATCTCCAATGTAATTACTTGTACCTGTGGTAATATCTTTGTAACGAATATCATTTACAGAGTCAGGATGGTTTCCAGACTGCCACATATACATTTCGGTTGTAGTTTGCGCCAAACCTCCTACTCTTCCATCGACAGCAATATTCAAAGTAAAATTTTTATAACGAAGCGAAGATGTCAAGCCCCAAATCCAATCAGGATCACCATATCCATAAACCGATTCATAAGCAGAATAGACCGGTAGTCCATTCTCATAAATTATACTGCCATCAGCACTCTTTTGGAAATCATTTAAAACAAAAGCATCAACTCTTTTTCCCACTTTTACCCAAGGTCTGTCGGCCGAAAATTTTTTGTCTAACTTAGTATAATAGCGTGCATACTTAGACCAGTTTGCCATTACATCCCATTGCCAGTCAGCTGTTTTTATTGGCGTAAGGTTTAATGTAAGCTCAACTCCTCTTCGGGTAATTTCCTGATCTATATTGATATAATTGGCACTAAAACCTGATGCACTGCTTACATTGGTAGGTGTCAAAAAATCGTACATTCTTTTTGAATAATAGGTAAAATCAAATGACAAACGTTTTTTGACTAAACTGGCAGCTGTACCCATTTCCCAAGTACTGGACGATTCTGGCCTAACTTCGTTACCGCGTATAACATCAGGATAGGAAGCCGAGTTTAAACCTCCCCAGGCATTGGTTGTAATATTGTAAACCGAATTAATATCATAAACTCCTGCCGGGGTTTTAGATGAAGTCCAGGAACCTCGAAGTTTCCATAAGGATAACCAATCAAATTTTGGTAAAACTTCTGAAACTAAAAAACTGCCTGAAACAGATGGATACAGATAAGAACGTGTAGATTCAGGAAGTGTCGAACTCCAGTCCTTTCGTAAAGTACCCTCAAGAAAAGCCATTCCCTTCCAAGATCCGGCAAGTCTTCCATAAAAACTATTTACCTGTCTTTTGTAAACAGAAGAGTTTACAACGGCATTAGTAACAGAAGCTTTTAAAGAATAGAAACCCGGAACAGAAAGTCCTCCCTGGGTTCTGGCCTCAATACCTTCGTCTTGTGTATAATAAATAGTACCTCCAAAAAGACCCTCAATATCAAAATCATTAATTTTTTTATTTCCAGTTAAGATAAAATCAGTGTTAGAACTATAACCACTTCCTAAACCTTCATTATAAGATCCTTTTAAAGATTCTCCCCAAATCTCAGTCCCGTTAAGAATAACGGTAGAAACACCCGCACCAACCAGAGATCCTTTTGAAATCCTAACAGTCTGCTTATTATTATAGGTATCAAAACCAGTTCTGACAGTCGCTTTAAGCCAGGGAACTATTTCATAACTTGCCGAAACAAAACCGTTAAAAACATTACGGTCTAAACTGTGTAATCTTTCAAATCTGTCAAAATAAGGATTATTATTTGTACCGGTATAACTGTTGTTTTGCGATTCATTTTTTACAAGCCAATAATCTTTATATTTTCTTATGTCGTAATCCGGAGATGACCAAACCAGAATATTATACATTGGATCATAACCTTTATAACCATTAAATCCAATATTTGGCGAGCTTTGCTTATTTATCGATATTGAAGATGATAATTTAAATTTATCTAAACTCATATCTCCACCTAATGTATAAGTATATTTATCATATTGAGAATTTGGATATTGCCCTTTATTGCTAACCCAGGTTGCAGATGATCTAAGATTCCCAAATTCTCCTTGCTGTGTTACACTTAAGTTGTTATTTAAAATATACCCCTGATCCAGAAAGTTTTTAAAATTATCCTTTCCTATTGGTAAATAAGGCATCGATTTATAGGATTTACTAACCGGATCCCACTGAACAACTTCCTGCCCTTCCATTGGTACTCCCCAGGAGCCTGTACCTTTATACATATTAGTAGTAGCATCTATCTGTCTTCCAAAAGTCGTTTGGGTTTCAGGAATTGCCAAATAACCTGCTGTAAACATCGTACTGCTGTTTAGTGATACGGTAAGGCCTTTTTTAGAACTTCCTTTTTTAGTTGTTACCACAATAGCACCGCTGGCACCACGATAACCATATAAAGCTGACGCAGTTGCACCTTTCAATACACTTAAAGATTCTATATCATCAGCAGGAATATCTCTAAGGGTCATGTTTGCATAAGGTACTCCATCAATAACTAACAAGGCACTTTCACCTCGAATTTCAACAGTAGGAGCTTCAGCAAATTCAGTGCTGTTTTTCACAAGTAAACCTGATACTTTACCAGTTAATGATGTTGCAACATCTACACCTTTTACCGTTTGTACGGAAGAACCCTCGACTTTTTGTACAGCATATCCAAGAGCCTTTTCTTCTCGTTTAATTCCTAAGGCAGTAATTACTAACTCGTTTAGTGCTTCGGCTTCCTCTTCAAGGGTAATATTGATTATCCTTTCTGTTTCAACTTTTTGCTTAACCGTTTTAAATCCCATATAAACAAAAACAAGTATTTCTCCTTCTTTGGCCTCAATACTATATTTTCCATCTAAATCTGTTTGTACACCTACTGATGTTCCCTCAATTAGGATTGTAGCTCCCGGAATGGGTTTACCTAAATTATCTGTAACTGTCCCTGAGATTTTTATTTGCTTTACGCCATTTACAACCTTTTTACCTTTAGCAAGACTATTCATTTTAAAAGTAATCAAACCATCATTTATTTGATAAGCAACGTTAAATTTTACAGCAGCTTCCTTAAGTAATGATGCTATCGTTTGTGTTCCTGAACTAACAGGAACTTGAGTTTTAAGTTTTGCAACCTCATCGGAATAAAGAAGCGAAAAATCAGTTTGACTTTCAATAGTTTTAAATAAAGCTTTGAGTTCATAAACATTTTTTGAAACGGATACTGGAGTAGATTCTGTGCTTTGCGAGCTAAATGCTGACGCAAATATCACTTGCGTCCATAACGTAACCAAGAAAAAGAAAAGTATGATCTTTTTATTATTGTTTTTATTTGTTACAAGATACATAATTTGAATATATTTGTTTTATGTTAATTATTTTCAATTAATTTAACCCGATGATTGGTGGCCGCCATGTTCGGGTTTTTTTATGTTTTTTGAGTAGTTTTTCAGTTTTGCATAGGCGTTAGTTTTTACAGGGTTTTAATTTTATTTTTATAGTGTCATTTTTGATTGTAGTATATTCCATATCATTAATAAAACGAATGCTACTTAAGATTTTTTCGATGTCATTGCCTGAGAAATTTCCACTAATAGTATTGCATTGATAAAGTTTTGAATCCAGTTTAAATACCACATTGTATTTCCTCTGAATTGTTAGCAATACCTGATCTATCTGAGCGTGATCAAAAAAGATTCTTCCTTCTTTCCATGCCAGGTAATTTGATGATTCTATATTATTGGATCTTATGAGAGCACCGGAAACATCATCATAAGTTATTCTTTGATTTTTAGTGATAATTTCAGATTTAGATGAATGCTGATCTGTAACTTTTACTTTTCCGGAAACAACCGTTACTGCCGGAATACCTTTTTCATAATTGGTTACAATAAATCTCGTACCCAGAACCTGTATTTTTAAATGAGCTGAAGAAATTATAAAGGGATGTTTTTCTTTGTGTACAACTTCAAAATAAGCCTCTCCTTTTAAAGTAATTTCTCTGGAATCTTCTCCAAAGTGTTCTGGATAAACTATACTGCTTCCTGAATTTAAATAAACCACGGAGGAATCAGGTAACCGTACATTTTTTTGCTCGCCAAATTGGGCAACAACAGTAATAAATTGATTCGTTTTAAAAATAGAATTAAAAGTAAACAGCAACGTACCTAAAAGTACAACCGCCGCAACAGATGCCGAAATTCTATAATAATAGGTTTTCTTTTTTCTTTCTAAACGCTCTTCAATTTTAAGTAAAATACGATCTCCCAAAACACTATCAACGGTATGTTCTGTAATACCGTTATCCTGAATTTTGTTGAAATATGTATTTATTATTTTTTTTTCCTTTTCAGAAGATTGGTCTTCACTGTATCTTTTAAAAAGATGCTTGTACTGTTTTTGCATATGACTATTAGATAAGGTCTTTACTATATAGTACACGAAAAGCAGGCAGCACCTATAAAATTTTTAAAGCATTACAATTTGTTAACATTCTTAACAAAAAGTTTGAAAATAACTCTAGTTAAGAACAAAAAATAAGGATGGCTAATAATTTAAGGTAATAATTATTTTCTGTCTTTAACATTTTTAACGCTTTATTGATTTGATTTTCCACCGTACTTACCGATATGTTTTTATGTTCAGCAATATCTTTAATACTCCTATTTTCATAAAATCTAAGATTAAAGATTTCAAGGCACTTTGGAGGTAAAATTTCATGTGCTTTTTGTCTGACTTGCTCAACAAGCTGTTCTTTTGGAAATTCAGTAAATTCCTGTTCCTCTATCAACTGTATAGATTCTTCTAAAACTTGTAATTCAAAAGCAGTTAGTTTCTTATTTTTAAGACTTTTTGCACATTGGTTTCGAACAGCCTGAAATAAATATGCAGTATAATTTTGAATTTCAATATCATTCATTCGTACCCAAAAATCAATAAATATTTCCTGAATAATATCTTCAGCTGATTCTTTATCACGTAAAATATTAAAAGCAAAAGCATACAGAGCTTTCCAGTTTTGCAGGTAAACTTTATTAAAAACAGGTTTTTTATTTAAAAAAGTATTGTGTTGTACGTCCACTGCATTAGTTTTAAGTTACTGCAAAGCTATATGACCCTCATACAACTTTACTATTTATCAATATGATGTTTTTATTAAATTTTTAATGAATAAAAAAATCTTGATTACTTAAAACGATAAAATAACGACAAGTTGCTAACTATAAGAGTAAGTCAGGTCACGTTCAATGTCATTTAATCCTGCTCTCACCGAAGAAAGGATAAAAGAAGCGAAAACGAAAGCTTTTAATCTTTTTAAAAACCCGCAAAAAAAAATGATAAAGCCTGCAAATTGTAAAATTTGAAGGCTTTATGTTTTAGTGTACCTTTTAGATTGTATAAAACTGCTAAAAATTCCTACAGATCAACACGAAGTAAGCCGATTTAAGAGATTGCACCCGGGGAAACGTAGGAAACAGATCCTATTGGTGTAGCGTTGTTTTTTGTAGGTGAACTGTCATTACCGTTTTGGGCAGAGAAAGTATAATAGCCTATCAATCCTGCTTCATTTCCCAGAAGCGGTTTATTCATGTTTGCTAGAATTTCAGTAGTAGATAACGCTCGATTCCATATCCTTACTTCATCAATACTTCCTGTAAACTGACGGAATGGTTCCTGTATCTGAGCAACATTACCCATCATCAACGGAAGGTTGTTGTTTACATCAATGGGAGGGGAAATATTAGAACGTGGAGTAGACTGAATTAGCTTACCATCGAGGTAAAGTTCTAATACATTCGAACGTCTTACGGCAGTCAGGAAATGCCAGTTATCATCATTTATTCCTGAAGGTACTGAATTTATTTCATAGAATCCAAAACCATTGTCAGTTGCAAATTTAATACTGGAATCATTTTTTATCACTAAAAGAAATCCCCCGTTTCCAGAACCTCCCTGAGTCGATTTTCTTGAAATCACTGTGCCTGATCCTTTAGTTCTGACCCACGCCTGAAGAGAAAAGTCGAATGTCCCAAAATTATAAACAGAATTGGATGGTGCGGTTAGGTACGATGGATTGCCTGTAAGGTTCAAAGCATAACTTGTAGTAAGATTATATAATACTGTAATAGCTGCTTGTGCAACATCGGGAGTGAAATTTACTGCGATAAGAACCATAAACATATCTTCTTTAGAAAGATTAGGGAATATAGTTGGATCCAGTAATATCTTTCCTAATTGCAAGGCTGTCAGGTCTGGAAATCCTTCATCTGACATCAATCCTTTTGCAACAAATTCCGGATCATTATCAAAAGCTTTTAGTCCCTGAGCCATTTCCAAGGGTGTTATTCCCTTCCATATTGTACTTAAAATAGTAGCCAGTACTTGTGGGTGTATTGCGGGAGCCGCTGCCAGTGCAGCACTAGCAGCTAAACCGCCGGATTTTAATTTTTTAACAGCCTCAAGTGGACTCAGGCCAGTTTCTTGATAAGCAAGTAATTGCTGCTCTAAATTTTTAAGATTTTCCATAATTGATTTGTTTTTAATAATTTATTTATGAATCTGGCGAAAAATGCCAGCTACTTCCACAGGGGAGAGTTTTGGGAAATATTGTTTCAGTGCCAGACCAAGCTGTTCAGTACTGTAGCCTGCCTGTGCAAGAGAAAGACCAAAATCCATAGCGCTTATTCCTGGAAATTGAGATACCAGATTTGCCCCTGCTTCTATAGAAGTCAGACCCTTCTCTTTGTCCAATATGGCAAGATCAGCGGGTGTTGTCCTTCCGAATGCCAGCGAAATTGCCTCTGCGACCTGCTCTGGTGTAAGTTTAGGAAATCCAATTTTTAACGCAGCTGTCATCTCAGTCAATTGATAACCTGCCTTTGCCATTGCTATAGCCGTGTCATTAGCAGAAGCTAGTGGAAAATGTTTTAGGATAAGGGAAATACAATCACTTGCCAATTTTTTATTTGTAAACTGCAGCCTGGCAAGTTCCATCAAGGTGAATACCGTAATGGTTAGTTGCTTCTGGTTTACGATAACACCTTTTATAAAAGCTGTAAGAGTAAATGTTGTAGTAGCCAGAATAGTATAAGGAAAACTTGCTTCTATAAGTTTTATAGCATTGTCTCCTGAATTAAGATTGCTGATTCCGTGTTCTGAAAAAAAAGAGAGTGAGATACTGTCAACATCTTCAGTTGTATTCCATGAAAACTGAATTTTAGAGCCTTCTCCCACTACAGTCTGATCGACAAAAAAAGTAAGATAATGTTTATTTCCGATTATATCCGGCGGCAATTGTGATGGAGTTAATTTTCCATTAAGGTTTTGAAGATCAGGAATACGATTCGTATCAAAAATGCCTTTTGTTATGACTGAAGCATCAAGGTTTTGAATTGATTGTTGAGGAATTCTTGAAGGACGAATCTGTACTGCCAATGCAGCACCTTCGATTTTGGATACAATTTTATTGGTGATGGTTACATTGGCAAGTAGTATACCATTATTTATTGATTCTCCAGCAGCAATCAGTTTTAATTCTGGATCACTTTTTAGCTGATTATCAGTACCTGATACAGGAACAGTCTGATGACTTATAGTAAACTGATACTCTCCGTCGGCCGAAGTTATTACATAGGATTTCTCGGCTGTTAATAATATGTAAGCTCCGTTTATATCAATTGCCGCACCTGAGCTTACACTTATCGCTGAACCACTAGTATGAACTGTAAGACCTGAAAGAACCCCCGCAGAGAATAGCTGTTGATTGCCAAAATTACGGTACCTGATATTATAATCCTGTTCCCGGTTGAAATCGTCAAGCTGAAGCAGTTGTCCCGCATAATACATTTGTTGAATGATAGATGGTATAATATCGGCCATGATTTCTATATTTTAATGATGCACTAATTTTGTTGCTCACGATGATAATTTTTATGTAATTCTGGTATTTATTCCTATTACAGCCTTGCCAATTCTAAATTGAGCATCTGCAGCGGTCTGGTTTGCATATACTACCTCTGAAGTCAAACCATCTTTATTATAGCTTCTCATTTTGTCTAAAAATGCTTTCAAATCATTATTGAATGCTACTGCCCCATCGAGGTTGTCGCCAATCTGGTTTAAAGTAGCGATAGTACTTTTAAGATTGTTTTCAGCCTCTTGGGTTAAGAATTTATAACCGGTTATGGAGGTCTGTATTGAAGCATTCATTCTAAAATCAGGGTCTTTCTGTAACATTTCTGACCACGGTCTATAATATGAAGTGTTTTCCATTGGTCTGAAGCCTGTAGAGGGTATTTTAGAGGGTATATTTCCGGAGCCTATTTTTCCACCTAAAAAAATTAACTTATAGAAAATATTCGGATTTTCTCCTAAATCTGCGGAAGGAGAAGGAAAATTCCAATTTAGAGTATAATCACCCTGTTCGTTAATGCCCGCTTCTAAAGATTTTACTTTTATTGTAGCAGCCATTTTCTCAAGACTGGAATCGAGAGACAAGATAAGTTGCTGTACAGGGCCTTTGATAGCGTTAATTTTATCCTGAGCCTCCTGTTTTCCGTCGTCACCTCCAAATATTTTTTTGATTTCATCCCACACTTTTTGAAGAATATCCAGAAGTCCTCCTACGGCTCCGGCAATGCCTGCAGCGAATACTGCGGTAATTGCAGCCCCAAGTTCAACTAATCCTTCAAGACCTGCTGCTATGAGTCCCTCTGCTAAAGCTTCTGAAAGTGTTTGAGCCAAGTCCTTTGCAACTTCTTCGGCTGCTCTACAAAGCATCCTTGCTGCCAGCTTGGCTCCTCCCCGCTTAGCAATTTCAAGAGCAATAGCTTTGTAAAACGCAGGGTTCTTTAGCAGCTGTTCAATTATGCTTCCCATATTAGAAACTAGGGTTTCAATCATTGCCCCCGGCAAACCGCCAATTGACGTGGGTATGGTAACATTTAAATCCATCTTGATATTGTCACTCATGATAGATGTACCGGCAACAGAAAAAGTATAGTTTATCTGTATGGGCATAAGCATAGTTCCATCTCCATTGTCAGTTGGATTTTTTCCTTTCTGCAATGCTGGACTGAAACTTGATTTTAGTTCTGCAAACATTTTATCCACAATGCTTTCGCAGCCTCCCCTACCTGTCATACCGTTTAGTTTTTGAACCAGAGCAGCGATAGAATCCAAATCTTTAGTATCGATTCCATCAATTTTCGTAATTGAAAACCCTCCTGACTCTTGTTTTTTTGTCCATTGCCATTCAAACCCAAATCGTGGATTATCAAAACTATAGGTCCCTGTAAAAATTCCTTTTTGATATTTGGCGATGATTTTGTCGCCAATCGTAGTTCCAAAGAGTTTGAGATTGCTTATACTTATTTCAAAATTGTTTCCTCCTACAGTGCCTATTGAAAGCACCGGAGATTCAAGCGATATAAAAAAAGCTGTTATGACTGTAGCACTTGTAACCCTGCCATTCTGATAAGTACCTCCATAGGAGCCTGATAGAGTAATTCCATCAGTTTGTACAGACAAATCAATTACAAAAACATATTTTTCAAACAGCAATAAATTAGCATGTATGTTATAACCGGGCTTAAATAGGGTTAATGCATTATCAATTCCTGTATGAGCAGAACCATCTAAATTTTTGGGTTGGTCGAGTTGTATGGGATTAGTATAGGAAAAAGTGTAATTCTTTTTATCTTTTACAGATTCCGGTACACTCAAATAATACATCGTACCAGAAATAAATCCGATTTGTTTAGTGATTTGATCAACCCATTCCCATGGTTTTTGTATCACCTCTCTAACAAACTGATTTAGTGTTAATGCCGGTGTCGCATTGAGTGACACCAATACCAAACGGGCTTCTTTATCCTCAAACACCACATTCCCCTGCAGTTGAAGTTTTGCATCACTAAAGTTAAAATCTATATAACCACCTATGGCCAGATCCAGTTTTTCTTTGACTTCCGGCTCTGTGCCTTCAGCTTTTTTAGCAAATGTTTTATTGATACACAGATATAATTTGGCGAAATTAATTCCAGTCATTCCCAAAGGCTTATTGATGCTTTGATTTGGTGATCCCGCCATGATATCAACAGTAGCTACGAGCTTGTCATCATTTACTAATAAGTCGCCGCCAAATACAAATGCTTTTTCAAAAGCAGTAAAGGTTATGCTGCCGCTCAGTTCATATTGATTTTTATTTGAAGTATATTTAAAAAGTATCCCCTGCCTTCCTCTTAGCCCCTCTAATGTTAAAAAGTTAAGAAATGTTATGGCAGGCAGTTGCGCATAAAAATAAGCAGCTGTAACGGGATCAGGGGTACCGCTTTTATGATTTTCCGTTTTAAATCCATATAGGATTAATGAGTTCACCTGCTCGGTTTTATATCCGATTTTAATCAGGGATCCGAATAAAGATATTTGATTGAAATTAATGATTACCCAAAAACAAATACCTGTAACATCTTCACCTGAAAACGCTTCGGTAAACTGAGCCATGAAATCTGTATCTATTGCATTGCCAGCACGAATACCAACTTTTGTTAGCTGTGTACCGTTTTCAATTATTGTTTTTTCTGCTAGCGGAAACACAGAAGGCATATACTGAGTGACATTTGAATCACCTACAGGACCTTCAGATTTATTTTGAAGACTTGCAACCTGATGCAATGCGTCAAGGTAAGTAACTTCTGGAACCATTGAATCCGGAGTATCATCTTTATCCTTAACAGAAATTGTTTTTTTAGCAGCTGTTTTGGCTACCTTGAATATTCCCGCACTTTCAATATCAACCGTCAGGTTTATTGAGGCAACGCCAAATATTGCGTCTATAATTTTGCCTACATTAATTTTTCCGTAAAAAGCAAAGTAAATAACCGATACATTATTTGATAAAAAATAAGCTGCTTTTAACGAAGCATTTGAAAGTACCTCAAAAAGTTTTGTGTTTTGTTTTATTGAAAGATTACAGCCGAGAAATATAATCTGATCTTTAAAATTAGACTGACTGTTTGCAGCGCTTGGACTAAGATACTGATAATAGAAAAAAGCTTTATCAATACTAATATCGCTCAAAATGGGAATTGGAATTGTTATTTTATCCATTTCCCCTGTGAATTTTATCAGGCGATATTCTCCATTTGTACTGGGTTTCTTATTCTGATCTGTTCTGGATATCGCACCGCTAAATTTAGCGACGGAAAGGGCACTGGAACCTTCAGGCAGGATGACATTAAGGTTATTAAACCTTTCTTTTACAGTTTCAGCAAGGTCAAATTTACAACTTTTTACTGCAATAGATAAAGTAGTACTATTAAACGTTGCCTCAAAGACTATAGGAATATCATCAGCTATGATTGTGGTGCCAATTCCGATATTTTGCATATCTGAATTCATAACTAGAGATTAGATCAAATAAAATGGTTAAATGAGTCATTGATAAAAAGAATTTCCAAAAAGTGACTTGCTATGATTAGAAAAAAACAAGCTTTTCGGTTCACCTTTTGGAAATTCTTAAGAAACAGTATACTATTTATGCTTTGGTACCTTTTACTGATCCAGGTATTTGCTTTGCATCTACATAAGCACCTGTAGCAAACTGAATTGCAATGTTTTTAATTGCAAAGGTAGTTTTCGTAGAGTCAGTACTGTCTTTAATATTAGGAAGGATTGATGCCGGCGGACTAAGCTCCAGATAAAAATTATCAGGAAATGTCTCTTTAGAGTCCACATTGTAAGACGCTGCGACATGGGCTAACATAGGTACGTTCTCTGTTGTTGGGGTCACGGCAACTTCTGCTTCATTATAAATTGTTAAAGTGTATGCGTTAACGTCTATAATTGGGGTACTCGTCGGAATCGCAACAGAAACGTCATAAGTGTCATTAAGAATAACGACATCGGTCTGAATTTTACCATTAATTTTTGCCATTTTTATGAATTTAATTTGTTAATAATTGATTTTACTTTATGATCAGCTACTTCGTTATGTTGCATTACCCAGTAATAAATCTTAATACGATCAATATGAAATTATCAGATTTTTATTATGATTTCAATACCGCTATAGCTTAATAAAACCCATTCTAAAATATCATTTCTTTATTATGATCCGTTTAAGAAAAAAATCTTCCGTATCCATTTTAAGATTGGTTTAAATTGCCAAAAATTCAAAGTTATACACAGATGTAGAGTCGCATCGTTTGGATATGATATTTTTTTATGCTTTTAGAGCCTGTTTAGATTTTATCTAATTGCTTTTTACGGCTTATTTTCCGCTATATTTCGTTAAATTTACTCAAAAATAAGTCTATTATTCTTTCAAAATTTGCCTCATCTATCGAAAAATAATCTCATAAAAATCTAAATATTTAAATTTTAAACAGGCTCTTAAAGTTATCTTTAAAAAAAATAAATTTGCTTTATCATGATTTACCTGTAAATCTAATTTATCATAGTGGCATGTCATTATAAAATGTTATGAACAAGCTTTTTTTAGATACAAAACAGATAAAAATTGGCTATGAGTTTTGTATCAAGAATTGATAAAGTTGTGTCGCATTTGTGTCCGAATCGAATGTGAGCCTTTAAGTATTTCAAAAGTTAACCAGTCGGCTTATTTTGTTTTACGGCGATCAAAAATGATTGTGTTGCTAAAATTTCCTAATAATAGAATTCCAGCCAGACTTTTTCTTAAGATCATTTAAAATATGTAACTTAGTGAATAAGAAATAATTTTACTTTTTAAATTAAGATCACAATGATAATCATAAGATATAGTATTTTTATAACGGCATTTCTATTTATAACAATGAGCTCCTGCCATTCATCAAATGCGACTGATTTCAAGGAATCTCTTGATCAATCGGAGCGGAAAGCCTTTAATATTATTGTTGGGAAAAAAGGATCAGGAGAAAAAAAACTAGAATATCTTCAAAAAGAGGATTATAAAAGTGCTATAAAGGCAGTGGATCAGCAGGCTATAGATTTTGATATTCTTATAGCAGATATCAGAAAGTTATCTACTGAAGATATTCCAGAAGGGCATTCGCTAAAAACTGCCTCTGTCGAATATTATCAATCACTTAAAGAACTTCATATATTTGATAAAAAAGAAATAGAGCAACAGGCACTTCTGAAAACAGTAAAGAATGATGAATTAGTGACTGCCCAAAATAAGCTGTTGGAACTGGCAAGACAAAAAAAACTACTGTATAATGCTGTATATAAAAAAGAAGCGCTGCTGCATAGTGCTACTGAACGTTTTAAGGCTGCCAATGGTATTTGACAAGCTATCTAAAATGTGCCATAGAGTTCAAAAGAAAAAGCTGCCTCACTTCTGAGACAGCCAGCTCTGGGTTTTTCAAGTTAGCAGTATAGCTTACTAATTCAAAATACTTCTTAAAAAAAAATGAAAAACCTATGAATATTAATATTGAGTTTTAGATTTCATAATGACTTCAACTGTACTTGGTTTTGCAAAAAACTCTTTAGCGAAAGCTTTTAAATCGGCTGCCGTTACTTCGTTTAAAGTTTTCATGTAGATTGCATCATCCTTAAAACTTTCATTGTTAAGCATTATGCTGGTTAAACTGTTTTATCAGAATTTATTTGCAAGTGCTTTTTCAGCTCTTCCTTTTAAAAGTGTATTTTTATGTGTTGAGAAACGAGTTTCTTTTATTAAAAAAAATCTATGTTTCTATGTGTTGAAAAACTATCCCCAACATTTTTTTATTATTTTTTAAAATTCCGAACGCCTTCCTGAAGCCATTTGTAATACGCATTGATATCTGGATTATAAGCCGATGGTTTATTCAAATCATTTTCCTGATGATCCATTAAAACATAATACGGCTGTGCATTGGTTTTGTATTTTAAAATCTGAAGTTCGCTCCACTTCTGTCCTGTATATTTCAAGACTTTCCCAGTGATTTTAGAAACTACCCGCTCTTCTTTTGGCAACGGTCTTTTGTCGTCTACGTATAAAGAAATCAGCACAACATCATTATTTAAAACATGTAAAACTTTAGAATCTGGCCAGACACGTTCTTCCATTTTACGGCAGTTTACACAGGCATAGCCAGTAAAATCAATCATTATGGGTTTGTTCACTTTTTTCGCGTAAGCTAAACCTTCGTCATAATCATGGAAAGTAGGAATTCCGTTTGGTCCGCTTTCTGCGCCTTCTGGCAATTGAGTCTTTTCTGTATTTTGAACTACACCATTACCAAAACCATTTGGTGACTCACTGTATTGTTTTGCTGGCGGAAATCCGCTAATGTATTGCAGAGGAGCTCCCCAAAGTCCTGGAATCATATATACTACAAATGACAACACTATAATTCCTAAACTTAATCTCCCCACAGAAATATGTGTAACTGGCGAATCATGCGACAACTGGATTTTTCCAAATAAATAAAAAGCTAACACCGAAAATAGGGCAATCCAAATGGCTAGAAATACTTCTCTTTCTAATAAATGTAATTGTAAAACTAAGTCGGCGTTGCTTAAGAATTTAAACGCCAAAGCCAATTCTAAAAAGCCTAAAACCACTTTAACCGAATTTAACCATCCGCCCGATTTTGGAAGCGAGTTCATCCAGCCTGGAAAAGCAGCAAACAAAGTAAACGGGAGAGCGATTGCTAATGAAAATCCAAGCATTCCGATAATTGGTGCAATTCCTGCCTCACTTGCAGCCTGAACTAATAAAGTTCCAACAATGGGTCCTGTACAGGAAAACGAAACCACGGCTAAGGCCAATGCCATAAAGAAAATGCCAAAAGCGCCTCCTATTTCAGATTTCTGATCTATTTTAGTCAGCCATGAACTTGGCAGAACAATTTCGAAAGCACCTAAAAATGATAAGGCAAAAACCAGTAAAAGCAAGAAAAATATAATATTGAAAACAACATTTGTTGCTAATGCGTTTAAGGCATCGGCACCAAAAATTGCGGTTACCAAACTTCCTAAAACCACATAAATTACAATAATAAAAATACCGTACATCATAGCATTTCTAATTCCTGCTGCTTTGGTTTTGCTTTGTTTGGTAAAGAAACTTACCGTCATTGGAATCATAGGAAATACACAAGGCGTAAACAAAGCTGCAAGACCTCCTAAAAAGCTGAAGAAAAATAAAGTCCAAAGGCTTTCTTCAGGCACTGTTTTTCCTGAAGCAGTTTCTGTAGAATTATTTAAAATTTGAGGAGTGTCTTTGCTGGCAATGTTGGCAGAATCTGTTGTGTTGTTTGTGGTATCCTGTTTAACAATTGATTCGTCTTTTGTAGACAAATCTTTATTTTTTTGTTCTGTTGCTGTATTTGCAGTTTCTTCGTTTTTTATTGGAGCATCCGATTTTTTAAAGACAAATTTCACTTCTTTTTCAGAAGGCGGAAGACAGCTGTTGTCATTACAAACCATAAAAAATACAGTGGCATCGATTGTAAAAGCGTCGTTTGTTTTTCGTTCAATATTTTGAGTGAAAATCGCTTTTTCTTCAAAAAATTTAATGCGCATTTGAAAAACAGGATCATCAACTTCATGACCTTTTGGCTCTATAACTGAACCTGTTTTTTTATAGCTCTTTGATGGCTGAAAAGTAAAGCTTGTCGGCGCAGGTCCGCCTTGCGGTACATTTTGTGAATATACGTGCCAACCTTTGTCAATCTTAGCAATAATTGACAATGTGTATTTGTTTTCTCCAATTTCTTTAATCGAAGTTGTAAATGAAACAGGATCGTAAATTTGGGCAGTAAGGTTACTTATCGCAAAGAAAAATGCGATAAAAGGGAATATTTTTTTCATGATGAAAATATTGATTTTAGATTTTAGACTTTGGACTAACAATTCTCATTTTTTGTCATCCTGACGAAGGAAGGATCTCCACAAGAAACTCCATACAGTAAATCGAAAATCTTTGTCGAATAACATGTGGAGATTCCTCGTTCCTCGGGCTGACAAACAGAACCTTTAAACTCTATTAAAAAAGTACTATTTTTTATAACGAGCCAAAATCCATTTTGAAATATCATCGAGAACTTCCGGGGCGAAAACTTCATCTAGTTCTTTGACTTCGCTTTGTGTACAAGTTTTGCAGTGCTGGTACATATGATTCAGGCCAGGATAAATCTTTGCTGTAAGATCTTTTGTTTTCAGGTATTTTTTGAATGAATTGATATTCTCTTCAGCTGGAACACTGATGTCTTTATCGCCGTTTGCCACCATTACCGGAATTGTAATTTTTGGCAGGTAATTTTCCGGATTGTAATGAATGCTGTAACGGTACCATTTTCTGTCAGCATCTTTTCCGTAACGATACAGGAAATCCTTGTCCCGTCCGTCCCACAGATGTATTTCTTTTAATGTTGTCGAATCCTGCTTTTGCATCCATTCTTTCAACTTTACTTCCATTACAGGCTGCGCAGATTCCCCGTCTTTTGTATCGTAAACAACCTTAAACATGATGTTGTACATTTCCATGTGTTTCGCCACCACTTTATCCGAAAAATTATAACTTTTAAGAATGGCAGTATTTTGAAGATTCAGCATTTCCAGTCCGCTTACTCCTACTCCGGATAAACTGATCATGAATTTTACGTCTTTGTTTCCCGAACTCACAATTGAGGCAATCATTCCGCCTTCGCTGTGACCGATTAAACCAATATGCGAAGCGTCGATATTTTTATCTGTTTTTAAATAGGCAATCTGCTCCTCAATATCATCAGCAAAATCGCCGGTTGTTGACTCTTTAAAGTTTCCAGATGTTTTGCCAATTCCTCTATCATCAACACGAAGCGATGCGATTCCTTTGCGGGCTAATTCATCAGTCAGAACCGTAAAAAATTGTCTGCCTGCATAGGTATAATTTCTTTCATGCTGACCTGTTCCTGAGATTAAAATTGCCAGCGGATATTTCTTTTTATTCTTCGGAATTGTTAAGGTTGCTCCGTAGGTTAATTTGGTCTTTTTGCCAAGAAAAGTCATATCAATAACCTGATACGGATATGGCTTTTTGGGATGTTGTGGAAAATAAACGGGCTGTATTTCTTTTTCTTTTTTTAAGACAATGGCTGTATTTGGAATTGAATAGTAGTTAAAAATTCCTGAAATAGCACTTTTATTACCGTTGTATTTTCCTTTAAAAGAGAAACCGTATATTTCATTTTTAAAAAATATACTGTCTCCTTTTATGGTTGTAACTACTTTTTTATTAATTTCTAATTCGGGCAAATTGACACTTAGGGAATCTGTTTTATATTTTGCCAAATCTCCTGATAAAATAATGCGGTACGAATGATGCTGTCCCTGCCAGATAGTTTGGGCAAAACTATACTGGCCGGTCATCAGTAAGAAACTTAAGAATCCGTAAAGGATGCTTTTTCTCATTAAATTAAATAAGACTCTCATTATTTTTTCTCCGACTTTAAATATTCAACAATGATTGAAATTTCGTCTAATAATTCACTTGGGCTTCCGAAATAACCGTTTGACATCCAGCGTAATCTTCCGTTTGCATCGATAATCATTTTCTCCGGAATTCCAGAAAATTTAAATGCTTTTGAATATTGCTCATACGCTACATCCATTTTTCCCGTTTTGGGATTTTTTCCGTCGTAAAGCACATTAAAATCAAATCCTTTTTCTTTGATGAAGGCCTGGGTTTGTTCTTTATAATCTTTGATATATTCTTGTGTATCTACAAAATAGAATTTTATATTCGGGTCATTTTTGTATTTGTCAACTGCCATCTTCATTCCCGGCATAGCATTTTTACAAGGCCCGCACCACATTGCCCAGAAATCTAATACTACGATTTTTCCTTTCTGATCTGCCAGTTTTACCCTTCCTCCTTTGCTGCTTTCTAAATCAAAACCTGCAATTGGAAGGTTAATTAATTCTGAAATTACTTTCTTTTTATGTTCTTCTATATTACTAAGAGATTTCAAAGATTCTAAGTAGGCATCAAACCCTGCAGCTGCTCCGCCTTCTTTTAAATAAATTTCTTTTAATGAAGCTAAAATTTCAGGTGTTACCTGATTTTGTTTTACCGCAAGTGCCATGTAGTTTTTAGCATCTGCTGTTTGCCCTTTTCTCAATAACATTCTTGTATAAACCTCGTTGTAAGTCGCATCGTTATAACCAAACAGAGGCTTAATTTTTGCTAAATATTTTTCTTCGAGATCATAATTTTTTGTTTTTTCTGCTAAATGGGCATACGTAAAATATTCTCTGGCCAGCATTTGCAAAGCCTGTTGTTTCCATTCATTTAAGGATAATTTTCCTTCATACATTTTTGGAACAAATGTTAGTCTGTTTTCCAATTCTCCCATAATTATATCGGCATATTTTTTTAATGTTTCGATTGAAGATTTTTCGATCCCGTCATGGTCTCTGTTAAAAGGAATAGATACTAAATGCCAGTGGTAATCTAATAAGTTGCCAAAAGAAACGGTTTTTACACTATTTAAAGCATAATTGTAATCTTTGTTATTTACGATATAACCGTAAACAATCGATTTAACCATTTTATCATAATACAAACTTTCTAAATCTGTGTAAACATCTTCAAATTTGTTTTGTGGAAAGTTTTTTTCGAAATCGGTAAACATTTTTACTTTTTTAGCAAAATCAACTTCCCTGGTTATTTCCTGAATCTGTCTGTCTCTTGCTAAAACTCCATAAGGATATTTCGTTACCAAAACCTTTTGTACAGAATCAATAAATACTTTATCTTTTGTATTTTCTAATAAATTCAATGTTTTTTGAACATCATATTGTGTGGTATGATCAAGATTGGTATCTGTTAATAAACTGCGCAATTCTTTCTTAATAGCTACAGATTCGTCTTTTCCTGATGCTAGTTTTTTTAATTTTAATCCATAATAAAAAATCTTTTTACGGCTTTCCGGATGATATTGCAATTCATAGTTAATCCACATTAAACCAACCTGATCTGCAATATAAGCACTGTCATGCACCACATTGGGTACTTCATTCTCAAAAGCTTTGCTTCTTAAAATTCCCCAGCCTGTATATGATCCGGGAACTTGAGCAAACATATATGCATGTGGAAATTTTTCGCCTTTGTCTACAATGGTATCCGATTTAAAGACACAGTTAATAAACGAAGCGTGACTGGAAAGTTTTATTTTGGTTTCCCATTTTTTATCTCCTGATGGTTTTAATGTAATATCGTTTGCAATCCATTTAAAATTATCAAAAGTATACACTACCCCATTTATATGCATAGCATTGGCAAGTGGACCATTTGCAGTGTTATATGTTATGGTAATTTCATCACCGGGATTTGGGTGTTCCGGAGAAAGCACAAGTTTTTGCATCGGTGCATCTTGAGCCAATAAAGCCGTTGTGATACTAAAAAAGAATAGTATCAGTTTTAATTTTTTCATTTTTTTTTGAATTGAGTGCACTCAAAAGAAATCTGAGTGCACATTTTTAATTAACCTGATTATGGATTTTGTTGTAAGTCTGGAGCGTACTCAAAATAGATTGAGGCAAAAGGCAATTGATAGCGATCACTGTTTGGGGCAAGTGTAAACGTTTGTCCTGCAAAAGCATGCGTAATGGTTTTGGCAAATTCAGGTTCTTTGTTTAATCGTTTCAAATCAAACCATCTAAAACCGCCTGTTCCCATTAATTCTCTTCTTCTTTCTGCCAAAACTTTAATCAAAGCATCTTTACTGTCTGTTGCGGTTAAAGCCACATATTCTCCAGTTCTGAATCTTTTTTGTCTTAATTTATTGATTTCTGCTATTGCCTGATCTCCTGCTCCTGCTCTCGCCAGACACTCGGCTTTAATAAGCATCATTTCCGGAACTGTTGGACCGGCATTTCTGCTTTCACCTGTAAGACCTTCTTTAGAATAAGATCGTCCTATGGTATAATCAAAATTAAAGTTACTGGAGGGTTGTGTAAATAACACATAACGCAAATCGTTGGTATCAAACAAATTGATTAGTTCATTGCTTAACGATAGTAATTGAGGTGCATAAGTGTAAGTTCCATATCCATTCCACTTTGATAATATCAATTCTTTGTCGAGTTTTCTTGATGGATAAGCTTCAAATTCATAATCTTCAAGATTGTTCAGTGTATTTTGTAAGGCCAGTGCTTTTTCTGCATTTTCTAAAGCCAATGGGTAGTTACGCATATACAAATACGTTCTTGACAAAAGTGCATAAGCTGCTGCTCTGGAAGGAAATGCTACATTATTTCCGGAATTAATTGGTTTTAACCCTGAATTAACAGCGTCATTAAGATCGCTAATAATCACATCGTAAGCCTCCTGAACAGAAGTTCTTTTAATGTTATCAGATACTGTTGGCGTTGTAAACAATACAATTCCGGGATCTGTTGCTGAAGTTGAGGCATCATAGGCTTTTCCAAAAGTATTCACTAATGTTAAAAAGATAAAGGCACGGTGAACTTCTGCTTCTCCTTTTAAGGCTGCTTTTTCGGCTTCTGTTCCATTTGTGCTTTTCATTACTTCATTGATTACGATATTGATATTGTATAATGCGTTGTACAGATTCTCCATATCATAATCTCTTTCCCCTTCAAAATAGATTTTATCTGCCCACTTATACAAATTAACAAAAGGTCGGTAATAATCGGTTGATGTTAATGCGCTGGTTTGTGCCTCATTTTGAAAACTTATATCATCTGATGCAACATCGATATTGCCATAAGCTTTGTCTAATGTGGAAGTGTTGTTTAAAAGATATCGGTAGTTTTGGGTTTCCTCCGGTATTAATTTTCCTTCGGTCTTAATATCAACGTAGTTATCACAGCTTAAAACGATTGCTCCTACTGCAGCAATTGTGATGTATTTTAAATATTTTTTCATCTTTAAAAATTAAAAATTAAGATTTAAACCAATTGAATAAATGGCTATTGCCGGCAGTTTCATATTAGTTCCGGTATAAGGTAAAAAATCAGGATCTAAACCGTCTTTGTTTTTTCTCCAGAAGAATCCAAGATTTCTGGCTGTAAAGGCTATAGAAGCACCTGTTATAACACCTCTGTTAATTAAGCTGTTCAAATCATATTTAAGTGAAAGCTCTCTAAAACGAATATGATCTCCTTCTATAATTTGGTCCTCTCCAAACATATACCTCACATAACTAAACCCGGCTGAACCCTGAATTCCCGGTACAGAAGTCGTAGCTTCATCTCCCGGATTTCTCCATCTTTGATCTATATCGCTATTTAAATCGTATTGGTTAAATCTTCCTTGTCTGTTTACGTAACCTCCATACGTTGGTTTAAATAATACATAATCAAATTTGTAAGTAGCCAGGATATACAATGACAATTTTTTATAATTAAAAGTGTGACTGAAACTTCCGTAATATGAAGGAATATTGGTCCCCATATATTTCATGTCTTTAATATCTTTTAGAGAAGTAAAAGAATTTACAATATTACCTGCTTTATCATAAATCAGGGTTCTTCCTGTTGCATCCAATCCGGCTGATCTAAATGCAAATACACTGTTTAAAGCATATCCTTCAATAGGCGGTGTTGTTCCTGAACCGTTCAGATACTGACTGTAATTTTTAAAACGAGAATCGGTAATATCTGTTTCATTGAAAGAAACTACAAGAGCTGAATTCCATGAGAAATCTTTAGTTTTAAGAACAATTCCGTTTAAACTTAAATCAATTCCGTGTCCTTGTAAAGTTGCCGCATTTTGTACCAGCGAATTATTTGATACACCGTAAAATGCTGACACCGGGAACTCTACAATTAAATCTTTACTGTTTTTTTTATAATATTCAACTGTACCGCCTAATCTGTTATTTAATATCGAAAAATCAACTCCTAAATTTAAGATTGCTGTTTTTTCCCAGCGCAAATTAGGATTTGCCGGCTGCGAAATAAAAGCATAAGGCTGCTGCGAAAAGGAATCTAAATTGCTTAAACTGATATTGGTAAAAGGAAAAACATTTAAATTGATATTTCCGTTAAATCCGTAACTCGCCCTCAAATTCAAACTATTAACCAGATTCACATTTTTAAGAAAAGATTCGTCTTTAATATTCCATTTTGCTCCGGTTGACCATAATGGCGTTCTTCTTAGTTTTTTATCTACTCCAAAATTGTTGTAGTCGTCCAAACGTGCACTTCCGGTAAGGGTATATCTGTTTTTGAATGTATAACCGGCATTTGCATAATACGATAAAAAACGTCTTTTAAAATCTTTATGCTCATTTCCATTGCTCAAAGTATAGTTGTAACCGTTTACATCTACATAGTTTTGTGAAGGTAAATCGACAGATGTCTGCGTTTTTGGGTTATAACCGTAAAGTGTTCGTGAATCCTGAGTTTCTCTCGTTTCCCTTGCTTCTATACCACCAATAGCATTAATCAAATGGTCTTCGCCAATAATACCGTCATAGTTTAGTTGTCCTCGCATAGTAGAACTGCTTTTTCCAAATTCATTACTTTGAAAAATTCCTCCGTTTGGAATCGCTCTTACTAAATCACCATTATTGTTTATTGATGTAGCCGAGTTAATTCTGTCACGTGTATAATACGTATTTTCGTTATACATATTATCATTTGACGAAGTTGAAGTTTCTATAGAATAAGTTCCAACAGCATCCAGACCTTTTAATAAAGGAACTGTTGCAGAAACAGTAGCTCCAAAATTTTGCTCGTTTACCTCATTATCTTTATTCTTCAATTCATCAATATAATTATAAGTCCATGGTAAATATCCTGCCTGCTCCAACGGAATGGTTTGCCCTGCATAATAATGACGGTAATAATCAACCGACTTACCATCATCATCAATAATCTGATTATAAGGTAATAGAGTAGTTGCTGAAATTCCTAAAGGAGAAAGTCCTAGTCCATTTTCGTTATATTTAAAAATAGAACCTCTTAAGTTAGTTGTCATTTTTAGATAATTAAACAGCTTAAAATCCTGATTAGATAATAATGTCAAACGCTGTCCGTCGTTTCCTTTTGACTGTGTTTCTTCTTTAGAATAGGATCCTGACATGAAATAAGAATAATCATTTTCTGCTCCGCTAAATGACAAATCATAATTTTGACTTGTTGAAGCCTGCAAGAAATATTTTTCTGCCTGACCATACGTATTACGGTTACGTAAAACATCTAAACCTGCATTTCTCTGAGCCTCTGTTATTTGACCTCGTTTGTATTGAAACATCAAATCCATTCCCTGGCTAACAGGAGAAGTAAGCATATAGGTTACATTTGCAGGATCTGTTACCAAATTTTTATTTACAAATTCCTGCTCCAGATTTAAAACCTGAGAAGAATTCATAAGCGGTAATTTAGATAAAGAAGGTTTGTTTGAAAAAGAATAATTTTGAGAAAAATTAATTCTTGTCTGACCCGATTTTCCTTTTTTGGTGTCAATGACCATAACTCCGTTTGCTGCTCTTGCCCCGTAAATAGAAGCCGCTGCCGCATCTTTGAGGAAAGTAATTTTCTCTATGTCATTTGGATTTATCGTTCTGATATCTAATTCTGTAGGCGTTCCATCAAGTACAATTAAAGGCATTTCGTTGGAATCAATGGTAGATTTTCCTCTAATGGAAATATTATAAGCTGTTTTTTCAGATTCTGAGCCAAATTTT
Source organism: Flavobacterium adiutor (assembly GCF_048282555.1). Lineage (NCBI taxonomy): Bacteria > Pseudomonadati > Bacteroidota > Flavobacteriia > Flavobacteriales > Flavobacteriaceae > Flavobacterium > Flavobacterium adiutor. Next base: position 2,721,486 of record NZ_CP182487.1, on the reverse strand, counting down.
CTTCCATAGACAAATGTATTATCTGAATCTAATAAATCTAACTGAAGACCTGCAACCTGCCCTTCTAATCTATGCAGTACATTGTTCACAGGTACTTTTTCTAAATCTTTGGCACTAATTACCGCAATAGATCCTGTAGAACGCTCTCTGTCAATTTTTTGATATCCTGTTGATACGATTTTTACTTCATCCAGTTTACTTACATCTTCCAGCATGATGGGATTGATAATCAAACTGTCTGAAACTGTAATTTCTAGTTTTTTGTATCCTAAATATTCAAAAACAAGAACATCGCCTTTTTTAGCCATAATTTCATAGGAACCATCAAAATTGGTGACAGCACCTTTTTTAGTACCTTTTACCCAAACAGTTGCACCAATTAAATATTCTTTTTTTGCATTAGTTACAACTCCTTTTATTTTTACGTTTTCTTCTAATGTGGAAGCAGTTATGGATTTTACTTTTGGATTTAATACAATAACAATCAGCTTGTTATTTACAAACTCTGCTTTGTAATTATCACCAATCAGTTCTTTAATAACAGCCATAACATCGGCTTTGTTTACAGAAATATCTACTCTTCTCTGTGCATCAAAAACGTCATCACTATAGAAAAATTCAACATTGGTTTTTCTTGTAATAGTCTTTAAAACGGCAGATACAGATTGGTTTCTTGCGTTTATAGTAACTTTTTGCGAGTAAGCAAAAGCGACTATATTGAAAAGAAATATCGATAATATTAGGGACTTCTTCATTAGGTTAAGAAATTTATCCCAAAGCGTGGATTTTCCTCCACAATCTTTTGCGGATAGGTTTTTTTTCATACTTTTAAATGTTTTGGTTGGTTAATTGATTTCGAACTCTTTTTTTCGACTGAACAAATACTTGCCGGGAAATACTGCAATATTTTCCGGTTTTCTTTTTTTACTTACTTACGGTTACTTCATACGTTTGGTTTACTTTGGTTATTTTATATTTAATATTGGATGTTTTACTAATTATATCGAGAAAATGGTCAACTGGTTCCTCTTTTAAAACAATTCCTGTGAACTTAATCTGCCCTAATGCTTTTTGTTCGAATTTGACATTAAAATTGTACCATCTTGCCATCTTGTTTAAAATGTTTTTCAGATTTTCATTTTCGAAATAAAATTTGCCATCTTTCCAGGCTGTGTAAACAGATGGATCAACTTCTGCAACATTTAAAGTATTATTGCGAAGGCGTGCTTGTTGTCCGGGTATCAATGTAACCGATTGGTTTTCTTTATTTGTTTCTGAAACTTTTACTTTTCCTTCAGCAAGTGTGGCTTCAAAATTTTTGTCTTCTTCATAAGCACTCACATTAAAATGAGTTCCTAAAACAGTAACATCGCCAGATTTTGTTTTTACTGTAAATGGAATGTGTGGATTTTTGCTAACTTCAAAATAAGCTTCTCCTTCTAAAGTTACTTTACGCGTATTCCCGCTAAACTCAACAGGATATTTTAAAGTAGATTTGGAGTTTAACCAAACTTTTGTTCCGTCTGAAAGACTAACTGCATAAATACCGCCAACCGGAACGATCAGCGTATTTTCTCCTGTTGAAACTTTTCCGTTGAGTGCTTTGGCATCATAAACCAAAACCTGATTTACATTGGAGATTATACCGTTTTTAGAAACAATTTTTTCTTTTTTAGGTTCTAAAGAAACGGTAGTTCCATCTGCCAATACTAAAGTAGGACTGTTGTACTTTGGCTCAATACTTTTTACTACAACTTCTTGGCTCTTCGAACTTGAATCATTATTCATATAAAAGAAAACAGAAGTGATTCCAGCAAAAAATAAAATTACAGCTGCGTATTTGAGTACTTTTTTATAATTAAAAAGAGAAATTACGGGCGAATATTCAAAACCTATTTTGTGTTTAATTCTCTGAAATGCAGCATCTGTATCTACAGCTGTGTAAAATCTTTCTTTTGACCTGAAAGTTTCTAAATCAATAACTTTCTGATAATATTCCTGATTTTCGGGAACAGAAAGCCATTCCTGCAAAAGGGCATTTTCTTCAATGGATAATTCCCCTGTAAGCAGTTCTTTTCTTATAAGAGCAGCGATTATGATTTCTTTCTTTCCTTGAGGCATGTTTTTTGACATTAAGTATCGGTTATTAACATTTTAAGTGAATGTTATATAACTAAGAGTACGAAACTTCAAAAATGGGTGGAAAGATTTTTGATTTTTTTTAAAGAAAAAGCAAAATAAATAAAAGTTCGGAGTGATTTTTAAGTTTTTCCTTCAATAATTCTATAGCACGTGAGCGCTGAGACTTTACTGTATTGACAGAAATATTAAGCTGTTCGGCAATATCTTTGTATTTCATTCCTTCTAAACAAGAAAGTTCAAAAACCTCTTTGCATTTATCTGGCAATGAATTTAAAGCCTCCATTAAAGTCGAATATAATTCTTCTTCCAGAATATTAAAATCAAAATCGGTTGTTTCATCAGAAAGTTTATGATCCAATTCTAATGCCTTTTGTTCTTTTTTCAAAATCAAAAGAGAACCATTTCGAACCATGGTGTACAAATAGGATTTAACATCAACTATCTTTTCAAATTTTAATCGATTTTCCCAAAGCTGCAACATAACATTTTCAACAACTTCTTCAGCTAAAAAATTGTCTTTTACAAAACCAAAACTATAACTCACGAGTCTTGGATACAAAGAATAAAACAGTTCTTTGTAATATGCTTCATTAATTCTGGTATTTTGTTTTTCTAAGCTAATTTTTGTACTCTTAACATTTACACAAATATAAATTTTATATCAATAAAACATTATGATTACAATACAATTATGAAGATTTATTGAGTTTTGCCTCATTTATCATAATTAAATGTAAGAATTTGAGTAGTTTTAAAGTTAGGTTACTAATTTATTACTTACCGGTCGATACTCTGTATTTATTTTTAAGGAGTTTCAAATTCTAAAGACAAAATTTATTTCTAAATGCGATAGAATTAACTTGCCCGTTTAGCCCTTTCCCAGTTTACGGATTGCGATTTTTTTAAATACCTCAAAAATCCTAATATCACACATAAATTCATAATGAAAAAATAATAAGGAACAAATAGAATTTTAATCCTTGTTTCTCTGTTTTCTAAAAACCAGCCTAACAAAGCAGCTGCATAGAAAAAAAGCTGCATCCAAAATAATATAGAATAAAATCCAAAGGATATGATGCCTTCATCAAATGCTAAAATAGATAAAACAGGAATTAGAAGAATTAGGCATAAAGGTGTTAGACTCCAACGTAAAACGCGATGAGAAATGTATTGAAATGAGAGTGTTCCATATTTAAAAATATTCAATAAGGAGCGTAATCTTACAATAGACTGAATACCGCCGGCAGAGATCCTAATTTTACGTTTAAACTCTTCTTTTACACTTGCCGAAGCTGTTTCAATTGCATACGCCTCTGGATCATATTGTATAGTATATCCTTCTTGTGCGACTCGTAATGATATGATGAAGTCGTCAAGCAGCGTATCCTTTTCAACATGACGGTATAATTGCGTTCTAATTGCAAAAAGTTCTCCGGCTGCACCAACAACAGAATATAATTCGGCATCCCATTTTTTTAATGCCGATTCGTATTTCCAGTAAATTCCTTCACCTGCACCAGAAGCTACATCACTTTCTTTATCAACAATGCGTTTTTCTCCGGAGACACAGCCTACAGCAGGATTACTAAAAAGATTCACGATGCGTCTAACTGATTCTTTCCCCAGATTGGTATTGGCATCACTAAATATTACAATGGGTGTTTTTACAAATTGCATACCCCGATTCATAGCCCCAATTTTTCCATTTCTTTCGTCTAAGTGATAAACCGTTGTATTAGGATAGCCCTCCAATAAATGGGGAGTTCCATCATCAGAACCATCTGTAACCCAAATAATGTTTAATTTTTCTTTTGGATATTCAAGTTCTAAGGTATTTTTCATTTTTGCTGCTACATACTCTTTTTCATTATAGGCAGCTATGAACAATGTCACTTCGGGTTCATAATCAGGATCAGTCTTTGCTTTTTTTCCTAGCTTAAAAAAACGTCTTATTTTGATAATCAGGAATAATAAAATTCCATATCCAACATAGGTATAAACAATGATAAACAATAGAAACCAGAATATAATTTTTAATACTGTCATTGCTTTTAATTTAAGATGAATACTTGTTGTTAATTATTTTTTCGAGAACATTTCCAAATTGAACCATTCTGCTTTCCCAGGAATTAAACTTTGCAAATTCTATTCTCTCTTTAATTAATAAGTCATTATCGTGTTTTAGTTCATTTTCAATATATGATTTAAAAAGAGTTTTATTTTCTGCTGATTTAACTATTGCTTTAAACTCGGTTAAATTGGCGAAAGCAGTCATAACCACCGGAACTCCAACTGCTAAATATTCATTGATTTTTAATGGATATATGTTTTTATTAACCTCATCCATTTTATAAGGTATAATTCCTAAATCATATTTTGATAATAATTCAGGAACCTGATGTGCTTTTACCGATTTAAAAAAAGCAACATTGTCATACTTCGATAAGCTTTCTTTTATATTCTGGTTTAGCAAATAGCCCGTAAATTCAAACTGAACCTGAGGTAATTCCTGAATTACATATTCCATAATATCTATGTCAAACCTAAAATCTAAGGTTCCTATATAGCCTACTTTTTTTTGCGCTGAAGGACTTGAAACGTTTTTTTTGGCATGTGGTTCAAATAATTTGAAATCAACACCATTTTTAACTACATAGCTTTGTGCATTTAATTTATGTTTTTCAGCATTTAAATAATCCGATGTTGTTATAATGCCATCTACTTGCTTGCAAAATTGTTCTTCAATACTATAAATCCTTGATTTATGTCTTTGTGTATCCATCCCGTCGTAGCAGTAATAAACATTTAAATATTCATTCAGTTTACCAATCATTGGCAAACCGTACATTGGGTTATATGCTGTGATGATAATTGGATTGTCCAACTTTAATTTCTTTATTGTTTTACGAAGCTGATTTTTATAAATCAATACATTGATACTAAAAAACTTTTTAAAAATGGATTCATTTTTTATAAAATCTACAGGTAAAACAGGAGGCATAACTAAATGTTTGACAATTGCACCGCTATCTGTTTTCTCTTCTATGATTCTTTTTTTCAAGCCTAACATTCTCGATACTTGCGCTCTTTGTTTCCCTAACAATGACATTACAACATCTTTGACTGTAAAAGGGTATTCAACAAAAACGATGGTGTTTTTCTCTGCTAAAAGTGATAACAATTGTACCGTAGATTTAGTAAACTCACCGTGCCAGGTAGTTTGAGAAATGCAAATAATATTTTTACCTTCAATCATGATCTATTGTTTTTTTGAATGCTCTAAATGGATTAATTCATAAAGCTTTAGATACTCTTTTGCCATATTTTTCCAGGAAAATTGTTTACTACGCTTCATTCCTTTATCGCAAAGAGATTTTCTGTACGATTCGTTATTTAATATTTCAATAATTCCCTGAGTAATTTCTACTGGATAAAACGGATTAATAATATGGGCAGCATCTTCAGCTATTTCAGGCATCGATGACGTATTTGATGTAATAACAGGCACATTACACGACATAGCTTCCAGCATTGGAATCCCAAAACTTTCTCTGAGTGATGGATATAAAAAGACGTCACATTGCGAATAAATAGCTGGTAAATCCGTATTAATTACATAACCTGTTAAAATAATATGATGGATAAGATTAGTATCCTCAATTTCGTTCAAAAGGATATTGAGTTCCGTTTTATCATAATCAAGCATTACAAGTTTATGATTAGATCCAGTTTGCTTCAAAAAATCTGAAAAAGCTTTGAGGACTCCTTTCGTATTTTTTTTAGGATCAGTATTACCAAGAAAAAAAAAATATTTATCGGGTAAATTGTATTTCTCCTTCACTTGCTGCAGTTCTTCTTTATCGGTAACAGGTTTAAAATGTTCGCTTACCCCATTATAAATAGCATCCAATTTTTCATCGCCTTTAATTCCAAAGAATTCCCCAATTCTGTTTTTCTCAAAATGGGATACTGTAACCACTTTTTTACTCCTTTGCACAACACGTGGCACGACTAGTTTTCTATATATATTTCCAAACTTTTGATAGGTACTTGCACTACTTTTAAGTATTTTTAAATAACTGCTTTCCATATAAATAATATCGTGAAGAATCGTAATCAAAGGAATAGAAGTGAAAAAAGGTGCTGTATTACTTGTACAATGCAATACATCGCAGCCATATTTTTTTGCAGCTTTTGGCAATGCTATTTGTTCCCATATAGGATATGGTCCGCCATTTAATTCAATAATCTTAAAGTTTGTAGTTTCTTTAAGAACAGAACGATCTTCATCTGGTTTTATAAAAATAAAATATTCATTTTCGTGATCCAGATCCTGCAGATTCTTGATGAGCTCTAAAGCTACCATGTCCATACCATGCTTTTTTTTTCGGAAAAGTCGCTGACCTTCTATACCTATTTTCATAATGCTCTTTTTTAGATTGATTGCTTTCACATCCAGATAAAATTGAGATGCAATTATTTATAATTTCATTTTTACATTTCTGAACTAATTATGTTTTTATAGTATAATTTCAAGTTTGTTTTTTTGAACTTGACGTATGCTGCGTATGAATAAAAGTTTTATTTGCTCCTTTTATTTTTAACAAAGACAACATCATCATAAACATTCCTTTTGGCAAACTCATTAATGCTTTTAATGTTTTTAAATTGTAAAAAGATTTTGGCACCGAGAAAACAAAAGCCATTACGCAGGACATTACTAAGAAAATCCAATAATTAGAATAAGGATTTTGATCGCCTAAAAAGTAATTAGCTGTTACAAAAGTAATAGTGCATAGTATAACAGCTCCTAAGAGTAATATTCTGGGTGGTTGTATAAATTGAATTGCCTTATCAAAATAATCAATATTACCTTTCAAAAGTAAATCTTTACAGGCACTTAAAATATCTTTCCTAAAGTAATGTAATTGTGCAGAGAGCCAACGACGGCGCTGATTACCAAATGCTTCAGATTTTTGTATCTTTTCATCAAAAACGACAGCATCATTTAGATAGACAATTTTGTACCCCTCTTTAAGCATTTTGAGTTCTATTTCCTTATCAAATCCCCCAACAGCAGTAACTGTTGCCATAAGTTTTTTAAAATAATGGTACTTAAAAGCCATTCCAGAACCTATTATTGCAGATGATAATCCTAAAACCCGGTGTCCTTTCCTAAAAATGTTATTGTTTATTTCTTCGCTAATGGCATCAAGAACAGCCCAGGAATTGTTCATGTTCTTTGCTGTACGATGGCCTTGAACCGCAATAAAACCATATTCAAAAGCAGCATTTACTTTCTTCAAAAAATCATTATTCATAATATTATCAGCATCCAAAATAACTGCAATATCATAATCAGTTTCTAGTACATCCATCGCTTTATTTAAGGCTTTAGATTTTGTACTCTTTTCAAAACTTACCTCAATAACTATTATAGGTAAAGTCTTTAATGCTAAAATTGTTTCCTTTTGAAAAGAATCGGCTATAATTACAATATCATAAAAATCTGACGGATAGTCTTGCTGCAAAGCTGCATTTGCAACTTCAATAATTACTTCATCTTCTTTATATCCCGGAATAAGAACTGCTATTTTTTTTATATTCTCATTATCAGCATATTTTTTTTGTTCATAAAATAAGCTTGCTACGGAGAATATTAAAATATATAAAGTTGCCAAACCCAAAAGGCTTAATAAAACAATTTGTATGATATGAAATACTAGCATAATGTATTTTATAATTAAAACCGTTAGGGATCAAGATTAATTAATTTCTGTTATTTAAATTTTCTTACTATATCTCTTATTTTTAGAGCGTATTTTCTAAGAAAAGGCAAATGCTTACCACTTTTAAGATTATACAGAAATGATTCCGATTCAAATATCATTTCGAAATTCTCTGTACACAAGACAGGTTTTTTTGTTAACCTGTTTATTTCTAAAGCCTGATGATAATCACTTTCTATAAACAATACGTAAGGTTTGGCCAGATAAGCTTTTGCTTTATGTTCACCATGATTGTTAGCGCGCTGTCTTGCTGCCATGTTTGGTAAATCCAGCATCACTAACTCATTATATTTGATTTTGTTTGCAGCTAACCAAGTTTCTGTTTCTTTGCGGTATTTTTCTAAACGGGATGTTACAATTGTTCCAATTTTGCTTCCCGGAATAAACAATGGCGGAGCATTTAAAATAAAATCAGTATATTTTTCACCATCATCATTTTGTTCTGGCAAAGGATCTGCACATAGCACACCATCTATATCAAAGCATGCCTTTTCTAAAGTTGTATGATTGAGGATGTTCCACTGAAAATATCTGGGTAAGGGTACAATTTCAAAAAAATGATCAACCATTTTTTCTTTACCCGGAATTACATAAACAGCACAATATTTTATATTGAATTTCCCATTGAGATGTTTTAAACTTTCTTTAACCTCAGCCATGGCAGAACCTGAAGCAATACTATCATCAACCACAAGTACGTTTTTAAATTCTGAAATATCAAAAAACTGGCTCCTGGCGCCTGCTTTATAAATATGCCCATTCAAAAATGAATGGATATCGGTATAAGGTCTATTAAGATACAATGCTAATAAATTTGCTGGAAGCATGCCACTCCTAGGGACACCAACAATCAAATCAAAATTACGCGGAATTACACTTAATCTTTTAAGTATAATATTATTTAGGTCTTTTACATTTCTGTAATACATAGTGCTAAGTTTAAGAATTACTATTTGTGATATGTATCTTCTAAATTACTTTGAATGGTTAAGCGTTTATTGTTTAAGTAATTTGGCTTGATTTTCTTCTATTTCCTTTTCATAAACATCAGAATTTAAAACAATTGCCATTGTTGCATAGATTAATAAAGCAGTTGGCATCTGGCCCAAAACGGCATTTCCATAAGAAGCAATCATAATACCACTCATACCTGCAATAAGTGAAGCCATCTTAAATTTCAACATTGGATCTCGAATTTTAAACATTACTCTTAATGAAGCTTTTATCATGACATAAAAAAGAATGCCTAAATGCAGCATTAATCCAACAATACCCTGCTCGACCCATATTAAGACATACCAGCTATCGGTAGCCACGTTGGATAAAAAAGCATTTGGCAGGTATTTTTGAGCTTTGGTACCTCCATGACCAATACCTCCGCCAAACGGTCTTGACGCTAAATAATTTTTGAGTATTTTTTGATTATCAAGCCTTACCTGCAAAGAGGCATCATTTGGATCAAAGGCCGTTCGCATTCTTCGTACCTGAGCATTCCCCTGAGCAATAGTTGTGTATTTGAAGAAGATAAAAACGATCGCTAAAAATGCAACGCCAATGATAATAACTTTTACATTTTTACTTAAAACAAAATAGGTCATAAAACCAACTATAGGTACACTCAAAGCACCTCGTGTACCTGATATGACCATTCCATAAATTCCTAAAAGGCCTACAAAGATGAAAAATATTTTTCTCAGTTTCTTTTGCTGTGACATTGCGTAAATCAGAAAAACAACTCCAGTATACCCTTGATTTGCACCAAATTGACCAGCATCACTATAAAACGAAAAAACTCTAAGTTTACCAAACAAAACATGTGTTTTGTAACTTCCTTCATTTAACCATTCTTGTTCTGCTCCATCTACTCCAAGAGTCATTTGCATGATTCCTTTTAATGTTGCCAGTATCGAAAACACAGCCCATATGTAAAAAAAATAGCTGAGTCTATTTTCGTTCTTTATAAATATAAAGGTTAGCGGTATGAATAAAAATGGATAGAAAGCGATTCCTCTTCCTGAAATCCAGGCCTGAATACTTCTTGCTTCTGGGTTGACTAATTCAAAAATAGAATATCCCAGCCATAGTATTGATAAAAATGTAATATCTCTTTTAGCAGGAGTCCAATCAATTCGGGTTTTGAACTGATTCATAAATAATGCTAAATAAGTCAGGACAAGTATTCCATCAATTGCAAAACCTAATGGCAGCCCTTTTACATATCTTCCTATGCCAATTATGACAAAGTTTAATCCAATTGCAGTATAATATCCTAGAACAGGATAGCAAAATAAATAATATAAAAAGACAGATCCAAAAATGATAGCTAATAGCAGTCCAATTCCAATAATACCTAATTTTACTATAATTAGAGCAGAAATTGACATGATACTAAATAGCATAATCAAATTCCCTGTTTTAGAGATATTCAAGGAGCCAGAAAAGTTTTCAAATGGATTTATGTCATTATATTCACTCATTATCAAAAATTATTTTCAATTTTTACACATTTTTTATAACGATTATGTGTCACCTTATTAAAAATAGAGATATAAAACTTTATACCACTTCTAAAAATTTCTTTGAATGAGAGGGATAACTCTTGATTGATAAAGTACATCCCCACCCAAATACCAATAATGGTAAATAAAATTGAAGCAATTGCTACAAAAATTAAAGATTTAAATATAAAAATAGCCACCAAGTCCCCAATTATGTTAGCAATTACCATAACAAATACCTTGACGGCATTGATTTTTGGTTTATTGATGCTGTCCAAACCAACTCCAGTCATTCTATCAATAGGCAATAATAAACCGTAAATGGAAAATACCCGAACAATATCTACTACATTAAATCCTGTTATGGGATCTGTTTTTAAGAATTGATTTCCACTTATGAGTATAACAAAGAATTCAGCAAATACAAATGTGAATAAACTTATTGCCACAAAAAGATAAGTCAAGGCTCCTGAATAGGTGTAAAATAGACTTTTAACTTCATTAATTTGATTGTGTAAACTAGCTTTAGACATCTTTGGAAAGGCTGTAGCAACAAAGCTGCGTAAAGGTATTTGTTGTAATTCAGTTAGTTTTAAAGGGATACTATAAAGAGCCACTGTAGCACTTCCTAATGGACTTAGACTAATAATTAAAGTATCTACGCTTCGCAATAAATTAGTTCCTATAAGTGTAAATGTCGTGTATTTACCAAAATTTAATAAGGTCTTGTTGGTTTCTACACTTGCTTTATTAATGAGGATAATTCCATCCCAGCCCAGAATAAAACTGATAATTGATGTGATTGCATTTACTATAATTAGGCCTATAACTAATTGGTTTAGACTTAAATTTAATATTAAAAAATGTATTAGGATTATTAAAAAAAAACAACCGCTGTTTATGGCTTTAAGTGCCAAAATTTGCTTGTATTTTCTATCAGCCTGCAATACTACTAAAGCGATATTCCAGGGAAGATTTAAAAATGCCAGCAACGGATACCAGCTAAAAAATATAGTATATCCAGAATTTTGAATTGCCTCCGGAAATAATAATTTAAAAACAACTAAAATTAATGTAACTAAAATTGTAGCACCTAAGCTTATTAGTGCGTTAGAACCAATTAGTTTAACTCTCAATGAATCATCGGCTCCGGAAAGATAACGTATCAAACCGGTATTCGTTATACCAAATCTAAACATTTCTACAAATGAACCAGCTGCCATAAACAAAACCCATTCACCAAATACTTCTAAAGATAAACTTCTGGCAAGCAAAGCGAAACCACCAATGCCTAAAATAGCAATGACAATATTTCCTGATAAGGACAGGAAATTATCTTCGTTTACTATTTTTTTGAGTGTTTTCATCTGTTCTGTAGTTAATTAAATTTGGCTTTTAGAAAAAAATTGAAATTTGAACATTGCTTTTATTTTTTTTCTGAAAACACTTCTTGTTTTTGGCAGATCTCCTAAAACCGATTCGATTTCATTTAGATCAACACCATTCACGATTACATTAATTTTTGAAGCAGATGTGGCTAATAAATTACTTACAGCCAATTGATCTGCATCAGACCATACTCTGTTTGATCTGCATACAAGAATGCCTAAATCTGCATACGTTATCAATTCAGCCGGATAATTGTAATTAATAAGAGAAGGTAATTCTATAATTACAAAGTCCGGAGTATAATTTAATGTAATATTATTTTGCTCTAAAATGTCGGTATACTTTTTAGCATTATAGAACGAACTATTCATAGCGTATGAATGATATTCTGAATCATCAAGGTAATCAGAAACATCAGCCAAAAAAGGATTATTAAGATCTATGCGTGGATCTGGATAACCTAAAATTTTAGTAATAAATGAAAATTTTCTTTGTTGTTTAATAGGTTTTTGTTTTGTATCATAGTTTAGAAATACTATTTTCTTCCCTTCTTGCTTCAATGTTCTGGCAATATTACCTGCTAAAACGGTTTTCCCTTCCATCTTATGAGTACTGAACACGACTATCGTTTTTACTTTTTTCTCAGAGGTATGATAACCAAAGTATTGCAATATATTTTGAGTAATTATCTCAATTAGTCTTTTTTGGATGAAATCTAGATTTACACTTCCAGGATCTAATATTATTTTAGGCATCATACCTAACGATTTTAGTCCTAATTGCTTGCTTGCTCTTCCAGCATTCTTTATAGTATCATCAAAATACTCCATCAGCAAAATAATTCCCAGAGTTAAAATACCGCCTAAAAAAGCTGCACCAACAATGAGCAGTCCTCTTTTAGTTGGATTGGCCGATAAGGGATAAAAAGGAGGGTCAATAGATTTTATGTTAGAAGACATCTCATTGTCTTGTAGTTTTAGTTTAGCCAAATTTAATCCGTGTAGTAATTCTAAATACCCTTGTTCTGAAACTGAAATTTCCCGTTCTAATCTCTTTATAGTAGCACCTGCTGGTGCATAAGTAGCATATTGTTCTTGAAAATCCTTATTTTGTTTATCCATTACCTTTATTTTGGCCTTAAGGTTTTCAGACTCAACAACTGTATTCATCCAGTCTGGAAGTGTTTTTGTTAATGGGACACCATCAATAGTATTATTATGGCTGTATATTTCATCGACACTCTTTTTGATTTCATTATTTAAAGATTCTTTTTCTTTTTTTAAAGTATTGATATTAGATAAAATATTTTCACTTGCATTTGATTCTAAATTTGCTTCGTTGAGTGCAATTTGATAGTTAAGGTATCCTAGTAATTTCTTTTTTTCAAGAATCTTATTAGTTTCATTTTGAATGTAGTCTTGTACATTTAACTTTTCTTCAATTTTTTTAGTTGATGCCTCTGTGCCGGCTAGTTGAGCTTTTTTATTGTTATAATCAACCTCCATATCTTCTTTGACAACTGCTACAGCCTTACTTTGTTCATAATAGTTTATAATTTTGTTAGCCTTATTAAATTCAAGAAGTTTATCTTCAGCTAGTTTTAAATCATTATTTGCCATAGCAAGTTGCTGTTGAAAGTATTTAACTACAGCATCTGATCTGTTTTCTTTTATATTTTTATAATTTTTTATGCAAACTGCATTATAAATTTCAAGTGTTTGCTGACAAATACCGGGATCATCGACTGTATAAGTCATCTTTATCAAATCGCTGCTATTGATGCGAATAGCCTGGATACTTGATAAAGCTTTAATAGAGTAATGTTTGTCATTTTCATAATTAAGCAGCTCATAAATATAGTTATCGTTACTGCTTTTCATTAATTTCATTAATCGATTGACTGTCTTTTCGTAATTGTATCTATTAATTTCGGGTGGAATCGGACTATTAACGGCTAAACTATCCGTTTTAAAATTTTTATTATTGGCACCCTTTTCAATGTAATTATAAATCTCTTTTGGCACTTTTAATTTTAACTCATCAAACATTTTTTTTGAGATATACTTTGGATTAGCCTTAGGTAACATAAGATGTGTAGCTAATAATCGTACAGCTACTTCTTCTTGAGTCTCTCTTGAATTAATAATATTGATTAAATTGTCAAAAGCGGTATTAGTAGCGAAATAATTGAATGCTTTATCCATTTCAATTGAAGAACCTGTCGCGAGTCCCGTATAAAGAACCGTTTGAGATGTGTATTCAAAATTAGGTTTATTAGTAAGAATAAGGACTAATAAAGCAAGAGATAAAGGTACTATAATCAAAAGTACCAAGTGTCTTAATATTAGTCTTATGAAATCAATTATTTTCATCTATTTATCTTGAACTTTTTAAATTAAATACAAATCCTGCCATATCTTCAAGTAATTGTTTGGCAATGATAAATTCAGATTTTGCCATTTCATAATCAGCCTCTAAATTTGAAGTCATACCCGTTATCCTTACATATTCTGAAACCGGAACAACACCATTTCGAAATTCCTTCTCAACCATCTGCATATTAATTTTACCATCACTCAGGCTCTTGGACCTTATTAGAAGTAATTTTTGTTTTAGAATTAAATCCTGATATAGTTTTATAACCGTTTGTCTTATTTCATCTTCCTGAAATTCAGCCATATTTTTTGCTTCATCAACCTCAAATTTGGCCAATCTAATCTGGTTTTTTCTGTTTAGCATATCAAACACCGGAAACTTTACATAAAAACCTACGCTATAATTATATTGTCTTGAAAGTGTAGAAAAAGCAGTGTTAGAAATACCATCCTCACTATTTGAAAAATTATTTAAGGTACCATACCTGCCATCAGCCTGAAGTCCCATATTTCTTGTCCAATAGATACGCTCTGATTCTAATGTAGATTCTTTTACACCTATATGATTCTTTCTGAATTTAAGCATAGAGTTTCGTTTTAATACCGAATCGATAACCGTTTTCAGAGGAGGAAATTCAGATTCACTTTCATTCATTGAAAGATTATTAAATTCTATTGTTTGTGCTTTTGTAAAATTGAATGAAAATACTAATAAAGCAAAAGGGATAATTATTTTGAATTTCTTTTTCATATATACTATTTGGGAGCTAACCTTTTTTAAACTGAACCTTTTTGTAGCAAAGCAGGTATTGTTCTTAAAATGAGTTTTATATCATACCAAAAGGAATAATTATCTCCTTTAAAATGATCAGCATATTCATTATCAAGACGTATTCTTTCCTCTTCAGACATTTGTCCGCCTTTACCTCTTAATTCTACCTGCCATAAACCTGTAATCCCTGGAGGAGCCAGAAATCTTTTTGAAATTTCGTCTGCTGTTAATAACTCTGCTTCATAAACAGGCAGTGGTCTGTTACCTACAATAGACATATCACCTTTCAATACATTAATTAACTGTGGCAATTCGTCTATACTTGTATTTCTAATAAACTTGCCGACTTTAGTAACACGTGGATCATTGACAATTTTTACAAAAGTTGAATTATTTTTTGCGGCTTCCCGCTTTTGAACATTAAACCAGTAGTCACAAATGACGTGATTTTCTATATACATCAAAGGTGAACATGATTCTCCTGCAGGCAATTCGCTACATTTAGGACAAGGAATATTAAGAGGATTACTGGTAGCTATTGCTGATTCTTTTTTGTATTGATTTTTTTCCTGAGCTAATTTTTTCAAAAGCTCGTCTGAACCCGTACGCATTGATCTAAGCTTATAAAAGTCAAATGTCTTACGCCCTACTCTTTTTGATATGTAATATACTTTCCCTTTTGATTCTAATCGTATAGCAAGTATAATAAGTAGTAAAAATGGCGAAGCTAATAAAAGAACACTGGATGCTACAACAACATCAAAAATACGTTTAGACAAAGGCATTATGTAACTTTGCTCAGGGATTTTTTGTGCTATTTTTGCTTTCGAATGATTTTTATGGAGACAAAGAAATTCAACTCTGCTTAAAATATCGTCTGGTTCTGTCACAGAAGTCACATAAAAGTCATCAATTTGTTTTCCAAATGCTAATTTATAAATATCAACATTAAATTCCTTCGATAAAAGTATAAACGGGATATTGTCAAATTCTTTTTTTTTTCTGATCCAATCGAAAAGATATACGCCATTATTCCCTGGCAAATTATAATCACAAATAATGATATCGGGGTGATTTTGAGTGTTCAGGTAATTGGTAGCCTTAACACTATTTTCTAAAGTAATTATTGACCATTTATCTTTTTCCTCTATAATATCAAAATAGGAAGGAAAATTTCCAATGTATAAAATATTAAAGCTTAGCTTCATACGATGAGGTCTTTAAAATTAAATTTTCAGGCTTTGAAATCTTTACCACTCTATGGCATAATGAATTGGATACAGGTTTTTTTTGACTAATTCGTCAAGCTCTTCAGGGTTAAAAGGCTTTGTTAAATAATCCTGAGCACCTAATTTATAGCATTTTATACGTTCCTTACTTTCCGATTTTCCTGAGAGCATAATGCAGGGAGTGTGCTTCGTAAATCCACGCTGGCGAAGTTTTGTTAAAAATTCATAGCCATCCATATTTGGCATTTGAATATCGCTAATAATTAAATCCGGAATACTGCTGTCTAACCATATCAGGGCATCCAGACCATTATTAATTGTAACTACCTCATAATTCCTAGAAAGGAAGTTCTCTAATAAAAGACAAATACTTACTTCATCATCTACTACTAAAATTTTCTTTTTCATAATTTTTGCTTTTAAGTATTTTTAAACTATTTTATTAGTATTGTAAGATTTAAACAACTGTTTTAAAATAATCGATTGTTTTTATCAGTCCCTCATCCAAATTTATCCTGGGTGACCAGTCTAGTTCATTTTTTGCCAACGAAATATCTGGTTGACGCTGCATGGGATCATCAGATGGCAATGGCTTATAAATAATTTCCGATCTGGAACCTGTTAGTTCTATTATTTTTTTAGCTAGTTCAAGAATGGTAAATTCATTTGGGTTCCCAACATTTACAGGCCCTATGAAACTATCTTTTGAATTCATTAGCCTTATCATACCTTCTACTAAGTCATCAATAAATTGAAAACTTCGGGTTTGATTACCCTGCCCATATACTGTTATATCTTGATTTTGCAAAGCCTGAACAATAAAATTAGAAACTACACGTCCGTCATTTGGATGCATTCGCGGACCATATGTATTGAAAATCCTAATGATTTTAATTTTGACATTATTCTGTTTGTGATAGTTTAAAAACAAGGTTTCTGCTGAACGTTTTCCTTCATCATAGCAGGCACGCTCCCCTATAGGATTAACATGTCCCCAATAAGACTCAGGTTGTGGATGAACTAAGGGATCACCATACACTTCACTGGTAGATGCCTGCAATATTTTAGCGTTTACACGTTTAGCAAGCCCTAGCATATTAATAGCTCCCATTACTGATGTCTTCATTGTTTTGATCGCATTGTACTGATAATGAATCGGGGAAGCCGGACATGCTAAATTATAAATTTCATCTGTTTCTATAAAGAAGGGAGACGTAACGTCATGACGGATTAATTCAAAATAAGGATTATCTATCAAGTGTATAATGTTTTGTTTTTGCCCGGTAAAAAAATTATCTAAACAATACACTTCATTTCCTTCATTTAATAAACGATCACAAAGATGAGATCCTACAAAACCAGCACCGCCAGTTATAAGAATTTTTTTTCGAGACATAGTTTAGGAATTTAATTTTACAGCATTTTTTACAGTATCTATGCCTATACAGAAATAATCAAAACCATTCTCTCTAATTTCATCTCTGTCATATATATTACGACCGTCAAAAATGACAGGTGTATTGAGCAATTTGTGAACAATTTTAAGATTCGGGAATTTAAACTCCGGCCATTCAGTAAGTATGGCTAAACAATCTGCGTCAATTAACGTTTCGTATTGATCCCCACAATAAGAAATAGTGTCTCCAAAATGATGTTTAGCTTCATTAATCGCAATTGGATCATAAGCTTTTACTGTTGCTCCAGCTTTTAAAAGTTTTTTTACTATACTCAATGATGGTGCCTCACGCATATCATCAGTTTGAGGTTTAAAGGATAGTCCCCACAATGCAATGGTTTTACCTTTAACATCCCCTTTAAAATAATTCATTATTTTATTAAAAAGTACTAGCTTTTGGTCTTTGTTGACCTCTTCAACAGCTTTCAGTACCCGTAGATCATAATTGTATTCACTGGCTGTTTTTATTAAAGCCTGCACATCTTTTGGAAAGCAGGAACCACCATATCCAATTCCTGCGTATAAAAATTTTTGTCCTATACGAGAATCTGCCCCGATACCTTTTCTAACTTTATTTATATCTGCACCCACAATTTCACAAAGATTTGCAATATCATTAATAAAACTAATTTTCGTAGCAAGCATTGAATTTGCTGCATATTTTGTCATTTCTGCAGAAACAATGTCCATAAAAATTACGGGATGACCATTAAGTGTAAATGGCTTGTATAAACTCTTCAATAAATCTTCGGCTCTTTCACTTTCTATTCCAACAACAATCCGATCTGGTTTTAAAAAATCGTCAATTGCTGCTCCTTCTTTCAAAAACTCCGGATTTGATGCTACATCAAACTTTATATCAACATTTCTTTTATCTAACTCCTCTTGTAATGCTTGTTTTACTTTTGCAGAAGTACCTACGGGCACAGTACTTTTTGTAACCACTAATAAATAACCGTTAATGTGCTTGCCACATTCTCTAGCAACGGCAAGAACATATTTTAAATCTGCACTACCATCCTCATCAGGAGGTGTACCCACAGAAATAAATAAAACTTCTGCATGTTGTAAGGCTTCTGCTAAATCAGTTGTAAAACTTAATCGGCCCTTTTTCATGTTCCTTGCAATCATATCTTCCAGACCTGGTTCATAAATAGGTATAATACCTTTATTAAGGTTGTCTATTTTATTTTGGTCAATGTCAACACACGAAACATCAATACCTACCTCAGAAAAACACGCTCCAGTTACAAGTCCAACATAGCCGCTTCCCACAATTACGATTTTCATAATATTCAAAGTTTATAGTTTATTAGATTTTCAAAACCAATTATTGTATGTGAATTGCATTAAGGAAATGAAACTTTCACTTTTTATTGGAATAAACACGTTGTAATAAAATCTCAATCCTTCTTTTCTCAAATATAATAAAAAAAATATTACATTATTACATATAAGTCCTAAAAAATCAATGATATATAGTTCGTGTTTTTACAATAATGATGTTTTAAAAAAGATCTTTTTGTATTAAAAAAGTTACGTAATATCTATTAATGCAATTTTATTAGCATGCGCATTGCAAATCTTAATTTATAACTTAACTATTGCTATTGTAAATAACTCTTAGTCGATATCGAAGTATTTGTAAAATCCTGTAAAAAAATCCAGATTAATGAATACCTCGTACTAGATTTAGAACATAAAGCTTTTTTACACCATTTGTTATAAGAAATTAAAGTAATTTTATTATAAAATATTAAATGAATAAAAGAAGTAAAGATAAGTGAGATGAGATTTTAAATATCTTACTAGGCCGGACTAATGACTGTCTCAGATTTTATCAAAGAATACTGTCATGGTGGTTAATATCTCATTGAAACTATGATGTAGAGCAGCATTTCCCTCACCTAAGTTTATCTCATGCTCTGATGCCAATTCATAACTTTTCTCAAGACCCAGCAAACTAATTTTATGTTTAATTTTATGAACATTATTTGCCGCTAAATTGAAGTTTGCATTAGAAATATTATTAAGATATGACTCCCTCTCATCTGGAAACTCCATTTTTAAAACTCTAAATATTCTTTCTTCAAAAACTTTATCACCTCCCGAAAGCTGTGAAATATAACTGAAATTTGGCTTCTCCATAATTTATACTTTCGTTGGAAATAAATATTCAAAATTATTTTCGCATAATTTCAGACTTATAAGAATTTTGTATGACATAAATCATCCTTTTATATGCGTTTTTATCTTACTGTTTATTATAAATATTGGAACTATTTCTAAAGCCAGGTTCGTTTTTATACCAGTTTTTATAATCCCCACCATTACTTAAAACCCAATTTATAAATTTTAAGTAAGAGGCATCTATTTTTGATTTTTCAATTGGATATTCAAAACGATTTGAAAAATTAAGAGCCCATGGTAAATTATCTTTTGTTTTGTAATATTTCCCTATTGCTGACTGAGTGTTATCTGAATAAGTACCAAAATAGGATTTTTCGACCAAATCTGTTGGGTCATAATTTGGCAAATGAACCTCTTTACCTCTTTCTTTATTCACAATAATAAATGGGTTGAAGGGTGCCATTCCAAATAAACTCGCATCAATAGGATTCACCAAATCAACAGTAATTTCTATAGGTTGAGAAGCAACAAATGGCTCGCTGGGATTAGTGTTGCCAGAACCTTGTTTCCATGCATTGTCAAAAACTATAATAGTAGCATTTTTTTGGCCAGATTCAGTTCCGTTACTGTTTGTTTTAATGTATCCTTCTGTATATTTTGTTCCAGTAACTGATGCAATTTGGGGAGGAGTTACTCCTGGAATGGAAAAACCAAAGCCATTTTGAAGACTCGCACCGATGGCTCTGACTGTAAATGTTGCTTTTAAACGAACTACCTTATTTTGAGCATTTGTAATTCTATTAAAATTATAATCAATCACTAAATCATTAAAATCATAATCTCCTTTTGATGGCCATAAATCTTCAAAAGCAAGTGTCCCGTTCGTACTACTGTTGGGATAATAATTATTAAAAGCTAGTTTTGAATCATTTGGATAGTCATCTGAACTATCTATTATGCCATCTTTATCAGTATCAATTCGTTCAGCATTTATTTTTTGAACATCCATTTTTTCAACATTTTGTATTGGATTTGCAGTAGCATAGAAAACAGCATCATTAAAGTCATTATCTCCACCCGGACGAATTAAATCTTCAAAACCAATTACGAACAAACTTCTTTTATCATCATAAAGCATGACCGTATGCTGTCGGTTTTTGATATCTGACTCTGGATTTAACTCTAAATTAGAATACAATAAGCCTAATCCTTCTGTTGATTGTCTGGTTTTATCATCCCATCCATTTCGCATCAGCATCCAGCCTATTACGGTATTTTTTTCAAAAGTCCCAAGAGAAACTTTATCACCTGAATACAGCCCGCCTCCTGAACCGGCGAAAGAGGCATTAGGAAAAATCACAAAACATTCTTTGATATCTGCAGGTTTTTGAGGCGGAAAATCCCTGTCATAGGTATAATATGCCAATACATTTTTATACCCAGCTCCTTCAGAAACGAAAGTGATCCATACTTCAGCCTTATCTAAAATCACCAGGTTATGTTGATTATTTCCTAAAAGATACTCTGGATGATAGGTAGGTACAGGCATATTTTCAGGTAATGCATTGTTGACATCTGTTAGGAAATCTTTGTTTATTATATCAGGTTTAGCCAACAAATTACCTGGAACCCCATTATTATTATAAGTGCCTATATAATTAATTTTGACATTAGCATTCAGTTTACTGTGAAGTTTTTTTTCTAGTTCTGAATAAAACGGGGAGGCACTATATTTTTGACTTTTTTGTGTATCTCTTGTTCCTCCAAATGTAAAATTTACCGTTCCATTTTCTATTGGTACTTTTGTTTCAGGGACAAAACCAATAAAATCGGTTTTTAGAACAACTTCTGTCATATCTGCCTCGAATGTATAATCTACTACAAATTCTCCTTGTTGATTAGTTATTCCATTGATAATTTCTTTACCGTTTTCTTCTTCAAAATTGGTCCAAACGCTTACTTTAACGTCAGGGACAGCATTTCCTTGATTATCTTTGGTTCGAATGGTTATTTTGGCATCTTTTGTATTCTTCCAGTTAAATGCTGAGGAAGCTTTTAAATTGTCAATCGTAATATTGTCAGGATCCGTAGGAATTTCGGCAGGATCTTTACTGCAAGAATTTAGAAAAAGAATTCCTGCAATTATTATTAATGAGTAGCTTATCTTAGAAGCATCTTTAATGGAGAAACAGATATTTTTCATAAATTTTACTTTTTAAGAAACATTATTAATCAGAATAAAGTATTGAAAGCATAACTATATTAAAATGCAAAAAATGTATTCAGGCAAATATGAAATTATTTAAATAATCACTCCTAAATTTAAGTTTAAAAAAATAAAATAAAAACACGTATAAATACCTGATTTATAAAAATGACTAGTCCTAAAATAGGTTGACTATTTTAGGACTAGTCATTTAACTTTTTCCCATTTTTTATGGAATTTTTTATGTTTACCTAAGTTTTGGCAGAGTCGTTAATATTGAGCGTAAAGAAAAATGTACTTCCATGACCCAAATCACTTTCTACCCATATCTCACCGTTATAATACTGGATGATTTTTTTTACAATAGAAAGCCCTATTCCTGATGAATTCCCAGAACTATCCAGTTTTGTAAAAACATTAAAGATCTTATCGAAATAGGCTTTGTCTATTCCCATCCCATTATCTCTTACATAAAACTCGTGTAAATTGTCTTTGTTTATTTTATATCCAATTTCAATAAATCCTTTCTCTTTATCGTTATATTTGATACTATTATTAATTAAGTTTTCAAAAAGCTGTTCAAATCTATAATAATTACCGTATAGTTTAGGAAGGTCATTCTGCAGTTTTATTTCATAATGATCAGGAACTAAAGTTGTTCTGATAATTTCATCCAAAAGTACGTTAAAGTCAACAATTCTATTTTCAGATTGCAGTTTATCAATCGATGAGTAGTCTAAAATCCCTTTTATTAGCAGATCCATTTTTTCTACATTAAGTAAAATAAGATTTAATGAATTTAAATTATCACTAGTAAGTCTGTCTTTATTATCAGTAATAAACCATTCTATGAGTGTATTTATACTTCTTAAAGGAGCTTTTAGATCATGAGATACTGCATGTGCATAATCATTTAACTCCTGATTTTGTAATTCAAGGTTTTTGAGGAGTTTTTCACGCTGCTTGTTAATTTTAATTATTTCTTCAGATTGTAGTTTAATATACTCAGTAGCACTGATTTTTTTAGATTCAGACGAATCATTATTTACATCAAGATTCATTGAGCTTAAAATGAACTCAAGATTATTATTGACTTCTTTCAGATTACGCGCTTCTTCCCTCAATTTTTCATTGGCTTCGAACAACTCCTCTGAACTAAATTTCATTGCTCTTTGAAGCAACGTAATTTGCTCATCAAAATTTATATATGAATTGTTCACTGCATTTAAGAAACTCTCAAATCCATCAGGAACAGCACCTCCCAGGTGTTTTGTTATTTGTCTTTTTAATAAAGAATTCAGGTTCATTATTCGCTAAGAAGTGTTAAAGTCATTGTTTGATTATGTAATTGACATTTGGTACTTGCAAAAAAAGGTGCTATTTCTCCATAAGAATAAAAACCGGTTAAAACCGTTTGAGTATCTAAAACTGATTTTACCTCTTCAATTTCTTCTTCAACACGTTGATCCATTATAAGTTTGCGCCCAACACAACTGATAAGAATTGCCAAGCTTGGTTTTGTAACCCTGTTTTTCATAGCATACTGCGCTGCTAAACTTGCACCTTCAACGATACCATCTACTGATGCCATCATGAGCTGTACCTTTGAGTTAAGCGGTACATCTCCAGCCAGGATCATGGATTGATTGTCATTGTCAATATTAAGTATTGTCCTTACCAACGCATCTTCTTTTCCTGGAGGTGTAACATTTAGTGGATATAAAAGGGAGGATTGCGGTAGTTCACTGGCCTTTTCTCCTAAATATTTTTTATATAGTTCTAATGCGGGCTGCCCATCTATCTCGTACAAAATATTTCCCTCAGAACGTGTAATTATTCTTTCCGGACCAAATGGCTGCCATCCTCCATAACTGGCAAAACTAATTTCTAATGTTTCTCCATAAAAACCAATTAATACAACTTCTCCCTCTCTTGGATTTTCATTATAAGACGCAAGGGTTTTTTCAAATTTTGCATCATCACCGCACATACCTCCTGTTATTGATAAGTTTGAATCGATAGCGTCTTCCAGTCCATTTATTAATGAACTCCCATTAATGAAGCTTCCCTCAGATAGTACAAAAAGATGTTTTAAGTTTTCTTTTGGCATACTTGAGTACAAACTTTTCCCCAGAGCAGCACCATCTTTATTATAGTCTAGAATATTACCGGTTTTAATTACGAAACTACTTCTTTCAAATTCTATAGCTGTTACTGTCGCAGCATCATTGTGCACATTAATATCGGCAATTTCACCAGCTGTAGAGCCGTAAACTATATGTTCATAAGGGAATTCTCTTTTAATATCCTTTAAAAACTGTTCGTCTTCAAGCAGCAATCTGTTTGCAAATACCAATACTAGTGGATCCTTCAGGGTAATTTTATCTGTAAGATAATTCCATCCAATATCATCTCTTTTAAAAGCTTGCACTATTTTCATAATTTTATTTCTTTAGCTGTATATAAAATGTGGTACCATAACCTAACTTACTTTCTATCCAAATTTTACCTTTGTAATAATTAACTATTTTTTTTACTATGGATAATCCCAGACCTGTAGATCTTTCGCTATTTGTGAGTGATTGAAATGTTTTAAAAATCTTTTCAAAATGTTCTTCAGCAATACCAGGACCATTATCTTTTACCGAAAAAATATAATGTAATTCATGTTCTTCTACATTTACCTGAATTATGCCTTCAGGTTTATCGTTGTAAATGATTGCATTTCCTATTAAATTTTGAAAAAGTTGATGTATTCTGAACTTATCTGCATTAATGACTGGCATATGATCAGACACTTGTATCATTATGTTTTGAGGGATATCAATTGTATCTACAATATTTTCTATCACTTCTAAAATATTAACAGGTTCAAAAATTTGAGTATTTTCGTTATTTATTTTAGAATATGTTAGTATTCCCTGTATGAGCCGGTCCATTTTTTCGATTTTACCTTCTATCAGTTTCAGGTACTGCATCGATTGTTCTCCTAACTTAGCTTCATTGTCTTCTTTTATCCAGTAAATTAAAGAGTTAATACTTCTTAAAGGTGATTTAAGATCGTGCGATACAATTTGAGCGTATTCTTCAAGATCATTATTACTTTTCTCTAAACTTGCTAAAAGCTGTTCCTTTTGTTCTTCAAGTATTTTACGTTCTGTAATATCCTCTTCAATGGCAAAAAAACGAGAAATTTCTCCCCATTTATTATACAATGCCTGTCCCTGGATTTTTACCCAGTATTTTTTTCCTGTTTTTGAATAATTAATAATTTCAGAGCTAAATGGTTCTCCTTTTTTTATTTGTTGACTTAAATATGCAACTGTTTCAGAATTACTTTCTGGACCTTGAAGTAATTTACCCGGTTTCAAACCTTTAATTTCTTCTGCATTATATCCTGAAATAGCAGTAAAGCTAGAATTAACCCATTCTATTTTTCCTTCTTTATCGCAAATTATAACGGCATTGATATTTTTTTCTGCAATTAATGACAACAGAATTAATTGCTCGTCTTTCTTTTTGTCTTCTGTAATATCCTCAATTATAGCAAAATAATGTAGTATTTTGCCGTTTTCATTATAAACAGGCTGTCCTTTTGTGCGAGTCCAAAAATAAGATCCGTCTTTACGTCCATGGGTAATTTCTACATCAAATGATTCGCCAGTCATAAAAAGATTGACCATTTTTTTTATAGCCTCTTTATCTGTATTAAAAGTTTTACCAACTTGAATAGGAGATTTCCCTAAAATATCCTCCTTTGTAAATCCTGTGATTTTATGATATGCTTCATTACACCAAAATATTTTTGCATCAGAATCGGTAAAAACTATAGCATTTTTGTTAGCGCTTGCGACTAATGAAAGTCGGTTTAGTTCCTCCCTGTCCCTATTAATCTCTTCTCTTTGCCGGTCATTAATTTGAAGTAATTCATTAAGTTCACGATTCTTTACTTCCTGATTTTTTAGTATTTGCAATAAGTCAAGCTGCGGGTCATAATTAGCGAAGTCAGAAAGGGTCAGATTGTTCTTTTTTATCTCTTCAACCGATGTTAACCAGGGTGAACCGATAAATAAAAAATGATTATCTACAATAATAAACTGTCCTCTAATGAGGGATTTATTATCTCCTATACATTCTAAAATTACTAGTTGATTTAGGTTTTCAGATATTGTTTGTGTATCTATCTTTTCCAAAAAAGGTCTTTTGGATGCGAAATAATCCGAAACTTTTGTTTGTTGTTTTATGGAAGGTAAAACTTTTTTCAAACTTTTTCCATAAGAAGAAATACGCATTTGCTGATCAAACAAAATGTAAAAAGGGAAAATTTCATTAAACCTTTCATGAGTAAAATTAATTGAATCCATACACCTTACCAGCTTATTTTAAAGACATCCTCAAATTTGTTTGACTGTCTGGATACAACATGTTCAACTACTACACTGCTTTCAAATGCTTTCACTAGTCCATTAAGATACCCTTGAATATACTCTTTCATTCCGGTTGTACTGGTGTAATAGTGCAACATTAAAATAGTATCGTTTACTACAGTTATTTTAAATTCAGGAGGAGTTAGTTTTGGGTATATTAACAACATCCGGTTATGAAAGTTAGGTAAATTTAGTAAATAATCTTTTAAGTTTTTATCTCTTGACTCCAATATTAACAGATATTTCTCACGATTTTTCTTTACAACGTATTCTCCCAACTGCAAAAGAATTTTATCTACAGGTACATTGGTGTTTCTTGATAATATTTGTGCTAATTGAAGCGTTTTTGCATCATTATAAGGCTGATCGATTGTTTTATTATCCATAGCAAATGAACTTTGAGACAGAATAAAGTTCCATGTCTCTAGCGCAAAATTATCTTTTACATATTGTTCAAAAGCCTTATAAATTATTCCGTACATTATGCTTTTATTGAGATATCAACTCGTTTATAGTCCAGTATTCAATCATTTTTTTTATTTTATCTGCATACTCCTCATATTTTAATGGCTTGAGCAGGTAGCCGGCTATACCTATTCTGTAAAATTCTAAAACGTCTTTATGGTTGTTAGAAGTAGTTAACACTATGGCAGGGATGTATCTTAAAACATCATCAGCTTTAAGAATACCTAAAAATTCTAGTCCATTTATTTTTGGCATATTAAGATCTAATACAATTATATCCGGGATGATGACCTTGTTTTTGAGTATTTCAAGTGCTTCTTCACCGTTGTTGGCTTCTATTATCTTGTGGACTTGATGCAGGTTGGCTAAAACTCTATTAAATTTCATAACCTCAATAGCATCGTCTTCTATTAGTAATATATTTAATGGCTTTGACATGTCGTTTTTTATTAAATTAGTAATCAAATTTAGTTATAGCTTTATTTTACTTTGCATATATATCGGTAAATTGCTCAAAACTGTAGTCGAATGGTATTAATTTATCGTTAAAAGGTAATAAAAAAGAGTTTTTTACTTATTAATGAAAGATTATACTTTCAAAAAGGATAATGCAGATAATCTAAAAAGTGACATTTCTACATTATTGCCAAAATACACTAGTATTCCTAAAACATTTTATCTGGCTTATCAGGTCTGCCACCTTCACTTCATTTTTAATAAAATATAGTTAACGAGCAAAACAAGCACTATATTATACTTATCAACGATTTAAAAAGGTTGTTTATCTACAGTAAGTCGCTAGTCGTCTAATAGTTAAAGTGAAAAACAAAAAAGTAACCGACATTTGTGATGTAATAATTGTATTACTCCAACAATAAAATTATCATCCAAAACAATTTTAATCTAATTTAAAAGCTCCTCGCCACAAGGAGCTTTGTTTATTGTTTTTTGCAAATGAAATCCTGTTCTTGATTTTAACAGACACCAGATCACTTACAAACACTCAATTATGCCTGTCAACGATTTTCAAATACCATTGGTCTACACTAAAAATCTAATCATCTAAATAGTTAAAGAAAAGTCTGAAAACTAATCGACATTTGTAATGAAATAATTACATCATCCCCCAAAGATAAAATTATCCAAAACAATTTTAGTTCATTTAAAAGCTCCTCGCCCCAGGGAGCTTTTTTTATTGTTTTTTGCAAATGAAATCCTGTTCTTGATTTTAACAGAAACCAGATCACTTACAAACACTCAATTATGCTTGTCAACGATTTTCAAATACCATTGGTCTACACTAAAAAGCTAATCATCTAATAGTTAAAGAAAAGTCTGAAAACTAATCGAAATTTGTAACGTAATAATTACATCGTCCCCCAAAGATAAAATTATTATCCAAAACAATTTTAGTTCATTTAAAAGCTCCTCGCCCCAGGGAGCTTTTTTTATTGTTTTTTGCAAATGAAATCCTGTTCTTGATTTTAACAGAAACCAGATCACTTACAAACACTCAATTATGCTTGTCAACGATTTTCAAATACCATTGGTCTACACTAAAAAGCTAATCATCTAATAGTTAAAGAAAAGTCTGAAAACTAATCGAAATTTGTAACGTAATAATTACATCGTTCCCCAAAGATAAAATTATTATCCAAAACAATTTTAGTTCATTTAAAAGCTCCTCGCCCCAGGGAGCTTTTTTTATTGTTTTTTGCAAATGAAATCCTGTTCTTGATTTTAACAGAAACCAGATCACTTACAAACACTCAATTATGCTTGTCAACGATTTTCAAATACCATTGGTCTACACTAAAAAGCTAATCATCTAATAGTTAAAGAAAAGTCTGAAAACTAATCGAAATTTGTAACGTAATAATTACATCGTTCCCCAAAGATAAAATTATTATCCAAAACAATTTTAGTTCATTTAAAAGCTCCTCGCCCCAGGGAGCTTTTTTTATTGTTTTTTGCAAATGAAATCCTGTTCTTGATTTTAACAGAAACCAGATCACTTACAAACACTCAATTATGCTTGTCAACGATTTTCAAATACCATTGGTCTACACTAAAAAGCTAATCATCTAATAGTTAAAGAAAAGTCTGAAAACTAATCGAAATTTGTAACGTAATAATTACATCGTTCCCCAAAGATAAAATTATTATCCAAAACAATTTTAGTTCATTTAAAAGCTCCTCGCCCCAGGGAGCTTTTTTATTGTTTTTTGCAAATGAAATCCTGTTCTTGATTTTAACAAAAACCAGATCACTTACAAACACTCAATTATGCTTGTCAACGATTTTCAAATACCATTGGTCTACACTAAAAAGCTAATCATCTAATAGTTAAAGAAAAGTCTGAAAACTAATCGAAATTTGTAACGTAATAATTACATCGTTCCCCAAAGATAAAATTATTATCCAAAATAATTTTAGTTCATTTAAAAGCTCCTCGCCCCAGGGAGCTTTTTTTATTGTTTTTTGCAAATGAAATCCTGTTCTTGATTTTAACAGAAACCAGATCACTTACAAACACTCAATTATGCTTGTCAACGATTTTCAAATACCATTGGTCTACACTAAAAAGCTAATCATCTAATAGTTAAAGAAAAGTCTGAAAACTAATCGACATT
The DNA here is from genome assembly GCF_048282555.1 of Flavobacterium adiutor. Taxonomy (NCBI): domain Bacteria; kingdom Pseudomonadati; phylum Bacteroidota; class Flavobacteriia; order Flavobacteriales; family Flavobacteriaceae; genus Flavobacterium; species Flavobacterium adiutor. Next base: position 2,691,975 of record NZ_CP182487.1, on the reverse strand, counting down.
TGTAACGTAATAATTACATCGTTCCCCAAAGATAAAATTATTATCCAAAACAATTTTAGTTCATTTAAAAGCTCCTCGCCCCAGGGAGCTTTTTTATTGTTTTTTGCAAATGAAATCCTGTTCTTGATTTTAACAGAAACCAGATCACTTACAAACACTCAATTATGCTTGTCAACGATTTTCAAATACCATTGGTCTACACTAAAAAGCTAATCATCTAATAGTTAAAGAAAAGTCTGAAAACTAATCGAAATTTGTAACGTAATAATTACATCGTTCCCCAAAGATAAAATTATTATCCAAAACAATTTTAGTTCATTTAAAAGCTCCTCGCCCCAGGGAGCTTTAAATATTTCTTATTACGAAATCATTAAATGTAATTAAATTCTGTTAAAAAAAAGCTGTTGAAAATTCTTTATTTGACCTTGATTATTAATAATCCAACTAGCAAGTATTAATAAACCTATTAGAAAAGATTTATAAAAAAGTTCTATAAATATTTATAAAAACAGATTTAAACGAAGATCAACTAATAATAAGTTATTCGAAAAATTACTTAATCGTATAATTCAAAAAAAAACTACTATCTAAATCAATTAAAAATGAAAAATTCGAACTTAAAAATATTAATAGCAGAGGACGACGTATTAACAACAAAAATTTTGGAGTACATCTTAGAAAAAGATGGATACGAGGTAACATCATGTCCAAATGGTATAATTGCAATAGAAAAAATTGCGGAATTTTTACCTAATCTGATTATTACAGATATAATTCTGCCTTTGCGTTCAGGATTAGAAATTATTGACTACTCAAAAGAAAATTTTGAACACATTCCAATAATCGTACTTTCTTGTTTAGGTGAAGAAGAAGGAGTCTTATTAGAAGCCTTCAATTTAGGAGCCGATGATTTTGTATATAAACCATTTAATCCAAATGAGTTATTACTTAGAATAAAACGTTTAATTACAGGCCCAAAAAACCAGTAACTAACTCATGCTTTAAATACTCTGATCCTTAATATAATACCAATTAAGGCTCTTATTTTTGCATCTTAATTTCAAACCTAACAGAAATTAAACGTAAAAAACGCTCAAATTATGTTCCCTGTCGATTTTATCCTACTTTAAAGACAAATTTAACTTTACAGGATGTGAAAATTAGTAATAAAATTTAGTATTTTTGATAATAAAAATATTGTATTCCACGAATATCCAAATATTTATATTAATCGATTATATAAAAATTTTTTTTGTATGCACAAACCTGAAATTCCTGATAATGAAAACCTTCGTTTAAAGTCCTTAAAAGATTATAATATATTAGATACAATATCCGAAGAAGAATACGATGCCCTGACGAAAATAGCAGCTGAAATTTGTGGTACTCCCATCGCATTAGTGAGTTTAATAGATGACAACCGACAATGGTTTAAATCACACCATGGCTTAGATGCAACTCAAACACCAAGGGATTTTTCTTTTTGTGCACATGCCATCAATGCACCAAATGAATTATTTATTATTCCGGATGCGACTAAAGACGAAAGGTTTTTTGATAACCCGTTAACAACTAATGAGCCCAATGTAGTATTTTATGCCGGAGCTCCTTTAAACACCAAGGACGGTTATACTTTAGGAACTCTTTGTGTGATTGACACAAAACCGAGAGAAGACCTTTCAGAGGGACAAAAAGAATCTTTAAAAGCTCTGGGAAATCAAGTTATAGCGCAACTTGAACTTCGAAAAAAGAATAGATTTTTGGAAGAATTAAACAGTGAAATAAGTAGAAAAAATGTACAGTTAAGTCAATTTGCCCATCGTCTTACGCATGATTTAAAAGTTCCGATTAGTGGTATAAATTCACTAATAACTTTCATAAAAGAAGATTACAAAACACTCATTGCTAATACTGAACTCGAAAAGTGGATTGATTTAATCTATTCCCGAAATGAATATATGGACTTTCTAATTAATGGAATTTTAGAATATACTAAAGTTACTAATGATGAAATTCATTTTGAAGATTTCAATGTAAAAAATGTAGTTAAATATATACTTGGCAACGGTATTTTACACACTCCAATTCATATAAATTACATTAATTGTGATGTCACTATAAGACATTCTAAAATAGGTTTTGTACAAATTATTCAAAATCTTTTATCGAATACAATAAAACATACAGATAAAAAAGAATGCAGTGTTTGGTTGACATTTACAGAAAACGAAACCAGCTATTCTTTTATATATGAGGACGATGGTCCAGGTATACCACAAGAATATTGGGAAAAAGTTTTTGAATTGTTTGAAACTGTAAATTCAAAATCTACTAAGAATTCCGGTATTGGTTTAGCCACAATTAGAGCAATATTAGACCGAACAAAGGGGAGTGTTTTTCTTAAAAGCAGAGAAAATAATGAAGAAGGCGCTTGTTTTTGTTTTGTTTTACCAAAAGAACATCTGATTTAATTTTAGTATTTGTTTCAATCTCACTTACCTTATTTTCGATCATAAAATTTGCTGGAACAACTTAATCATAGCTGAAATTAAGATTTTTTACTTAGTTCGACAACTTGATCCGTTTGGCATGTTGAGAGTTTATAAAATTTTAATTTTAAAAATTATATTTTTGTACTAAATTCATCTTTAAAATAGCTGAAAATTTAAATCTTAAATGCAATTTTTACATTATAAAAAAACTTCTTTTTAAAGCCAGCTAATTGAAAAGCGATGATTACTTACTAATTTTTACAAAGATAATTTACTAAGTATTTTTCTATAAAACGCAGTAAGATTAAATGTAGAGAATATCAAATCTTGAAAAAAAATTACTACTTTTACTAAGAGTCTAATAACAATGCTTATCTATGCAATGATTTTAAATTTGTATTATATAAGAAACTGTTTTTTTAAGATCACAATAGGAAGTAATTAAAGAATAATCACATTTTCTTAATCCTTAAAGCTAATGGAACAGCCAAATCTTAATTATATAAATAATCTTTCGGGAAATGATATGGCTTTTAAGCAACTAATTATTAGCACCCTAAAAAAGGAACTCCCACTGGAAATAGATGAATATTATAATAAAATTGAAAATGATTGTTTTATAGCTACTGCAGAAATTATACATAAGATAAAACATAAAATCATCATCATGGGAATGGAAAAAAGTTATTATCTTGCTGAAGAGTTTGAAATTAGCTTAAAAAAAGAATCGGTAGATTTTAAAGAAGCATTAAAAGTAGAGTTTGATAAAATACTTTCTACAATGCAAGATTTTGTTGATTCATTATAACTTTAACTCAATGAATTGTATTTTAATAGATGATGAAGCATTGGCAAGGACAATTATACGCCAGATGATTACAAACCATCGTGCTCTAAATTTTATAGATGAATTTCAAAATGCAATGGAAGCTTTAAAGTTTCTTAATCAAACTACTATTCCAATTGACATTATTTTTTTAGACATTCATATGCCAGGATTTACAGGTTTTGACTTTATTCAGACCATTAAAAATCCTCCTTTAGTTATTTTAATAACATCTGACAGAAATTTTGCTATCGAAGCTTTTGAATATAAATGTATTGTCGATTATTTAGTAAAGCCAATTACTGAAGAACGCTTTTTAAAAGCTATTAATAAATTAGAAGTCAAAAAACTGGCACTGCCTTCTTCTGAAATCTCAGATACTAATTTAGTTCAGCCTATTAATAATACTACTGATTTTTATGTAAATATTGAGCGAAGGCTTATAAAAATAAATATTGCATCTATAAATTTGATTGAAGCTAAAGGAGATTATATTCTCATAAAAACCGAGGATAAAAATTATACTGTACATTCTACTTTAAAAAAAATAGAAGATAAGCTTCCAGTATCTTCTTTTTTAAAAGTACATCGGACTTATATAATTAATATAAAAAAAATAATTGATATTGAAGATAACAGTGTTTTAATTGCAAAAGATGTAATCCCGGTCAGTAGATCAAATAGGCCAGAACTTATGAAGCGTCTTAATATGCTTTAAAACTTATTGATTTTAAATAGTTTAAGAGATGACCGCAGTAATGTAAATGCATTGTCGCTTCAAAAAAATGTAATTCCTACATATAGAAATTCTCAATTCGACTATCTTATAGTTCGCTGAATTCATACAAAAGCTTAAAATATCAGAAACATCAGTTCGCAATTATCCTTTTTCGAATAAAAGACATTGTTATTTGTTTTTGTTTTCTTTACTAGTAACTTTTGTGTTTTACAGGAAAAAATAACGTTACAAAAAACAACCCTGTATTTTTTCATAAGAGATTTTTTTGACTAGAAAATCGATAATAAAAGCTTTAAAAAACCCGGATAAGAATTCTTTAACTGCTGCTTAACAGTTATTATTTTATGGATAATCTGTGCAAATCTTCCCTCGACATAGCTTCCTTTAATTACATAATCAAAAGCACCGTATTTTAAGGCATTGATAGCTGTATTAATGTCTTCCTGACTGGAAATCATAATCACATATATATTTGGATTGAATCGTTTGATTTTTCTCAGTATTTCAAATCCACTACTGTCTTCCATACTATAGTCCATAAAAATAATATCCGGATTTTGATGTAAATTATTTATACAATCATTACTGTTCGAATAATGAGTGATATCACTGTAGTTCATGTTGATGAGATATTGATTGTATAAATTGGCACAAAAAAAATCATCATCGACAAGAAAAAATTTAAATTGAGTTTTATCTTCCATGTTATCTTAATTTTATAGATAACATTATAGCTAAAGTTAAGCCAAATTTAAAAATCGACTATAAATCAACAACTTATAAAATAGCGGCGTAATTATATTTTCCTTTTTATGGAAAATTTTCCATAAAAAGGAAAATATAATTTTAAATTTCTTCCTGCAATTGTTCGACAACAATCATCAAGGTATTTTTTATCTGATAAAACAAATCGCTTATCATTTTTTGATCACTTGCTTCTTTACTAATCTTTTCTAAAATTTTAATTTCTTCAACAATACTTAAAATTCCCATTGCTTCAACACTCGGTCTAATTTTGTGAATCATCTGGCTCAAAACTAAAAAATCACCAGACGATAGTGCTGATTGGGCATTTGGGATGAACTCTTCTATCTGACCTATAAAAATGCTAATCATTTTCAAAGTAAACTCAGAATTTCCTCTGCTAATGGATTCTAAAGTTTTTAAATCATAAAGTTTTTCATCTATCTGCGCAGCAGCATCATTTTGGATATCGTCCTGCCTGCGGGTATATTTTGCTATGATCTCAATAAGATTAAACTCTTCAAAAGGCTTGGTAATGTAATCATTCATACCTGCATTTTTACACTTTTCAACTTCACTTTTAAAGGCATTAGCAGTAAGCGCAATTATTGGAGTCTGCAGTTTAAGTTCCTGTCTGATTTTAACCGTAGCTTCTATGCCATCCATTTCAGGCATCTGCATATCCATCAATATAATATCGAAATTCTTATCCTTTAAAATTTCAACAGCCTCAATGCCATTTACAGCTTCAGTAATCGTACAGTTAAAGTAATTTAGTGAATTGATAACGACCATTCTGTTAAGTATATTATCTTCCACTAATAAAACATTAATTCCTGAAATATCTATATCAATTTCCTGTTGAACTTTTTTAATATTACTAAAGTTTCCTTTTTCCAAATCAATTACAAAACTTACCGTTGTTCCTTTATCTTTTTCACTCATTACATTAATCTTACCGTTCATTAACTCAATCAGTTCTTTGGTTATAGCCATACCTAATCCGGTACCACCAAATTTTCGTGTTATGGCTTTGTCTTCCTGCGAAAACTTGTTAAATATTTTTTCCGCAAAACTTTGTTCCATTCCAATTCCGGTATCTATTACAGAAATTTCCAGTCTTTGAAAAATTTTACTATCATTTAGCACTTCGCATTTCAGTAATATCTTGCCTTTACTCGTAAATTTTAAAGCATTTCCTATCAGATTGAATAATATTTGCTCCAGCCTTAAAATATCACCTTTAAATACCTCATTAACGTCTTTAGAAATTTGTTTAATTAACTTTAAACCTTTTTTCTTTGCTATTGGTTCGAGTACTGTAATTACATTCGTGATAACTTTCTCAAAAACAAAATCTTCAATCTCCAGTGACATTTCACCAGCTTCTATTTTTGATATATCTAATATGTTATTTATAATAGATAATAAATGTTTAGAAGCTACTGCACTGTTTTCTACATATTTTTTCTGTAAATCGGTTAATGGCTGCCTTTCTAACTCTCTTAAAAAACCAATTATTCCGTTTAATGGAGTTCTGATTTCATGGCTCATGTTGGCTAAAAAAGCTTCTTTAGCCTTTGAGGCCTGCTCTGCTTTTATCTTTTCATTTTCAAGCTCAATTTCCATTTTTTTTTGTTCAGTAATATCCAAATGAATTCCAATTGACCCTACAAGTTTCCCTTTATCATCATAATTAGGAGCTCCTCCTATTGCCCACCATCGAAGCTCACCTCTTTTATTTTTAACCGGCATTTGATAAACATCAGATATTCCTATCTCTCTTAATTTATTTTTTGAGTTTAATTTCTCTATGTTCTCGCCAAAAACAAATGTTTTAGAAGGATTCAAACCGATTAGCTCATCGATTTCAAATCCGGATATATTAGCAAAGCTTTGATTGGCATATTGAATGATATCATTATTATCAACTTCTATAAGCCCCAGATTCATATTGGCGATAATATTTCTGTACTTCTCTTCCTGCGCTTTTAATTTAATTTCTGTTTTTTTTCTTTCAGAGATATCCTGCATGAAAGAACAAAAGAAAACTTCCCCATTTTGTTCTAATGGTATTATAGAGATTTCTATAGGAAATTCACGTCCGAGGTTATTTACTGCCGGAAGTTCTATCTGCTTATTCAAAACAGGTCCCCTTCCTGTTTCTACATAATACTTTAAGCCGTTAGTATGCCCTTCGCTGTGACGTTTTGGAATTATAGTATCGTTTAACAATTTTCCTAAAACCTCTTCTTTTTTCCATCCGAAAATATTCTCGGCCTGATTGTTCCAAAAAGTTATTTTTCCTGTAATATCAATAGTAACAATAGCATTGAGCGAGGAATTCATTATAATACGGTTACGCTCTTCACTTTGTTTTAATAAATTTTTACTTTTTATTTTTTGTGTTACGTCTGTAGATTTCCAAAGATGTCCAATACATTCATTTTCGACTATTATTGGTATATAATCTCTTTCAAAAAAGCGGTTATCTATAGTTTCAAGTATCTCTCCGGTTACAATTTCTTTACGAAATAAGATTTGATCAATTCTCTTTTTATAAGCATTCCCATCTTTAAATACTAACTGGGCATCACTTATATAATCTCCGGGTCTTTTGCCAATCATTTCTTCTGGTACGGCATTTATATTACGCATATCACATAAATGCTGATTTACAAACAAAATCGTATCGTTGTTATCTACAACTAAAATCCCAGATTGTATGTTCTCTAATAATGTCTTTAAAAATTGTACGGTTTCAAATAATTTTTTTTCAGTTTCTTTTCTTTTAGCAATTTGGTCACTCAAATATTTTGAAATAAAAAGAAAATCATTTTTTTCACTTTCCTTTATCGATCCATACCCAAGATCCAGATCATTGAGGTTTTCATATAAGTTTAAAATAGACTGTTGTTTTAACTCATATTCTTTTTTTAAATTCTGATGTACTTCGTAATATTCTTTTTCACTTTCTTTAAAAGAATGATCCATTAAATCCTTGTCTCTTTCAAAAGACAGATAAGAATCATTAACCATCTTGATAAAAGACTGAAAAGATGGATCAGCCTGCAGATCAGGAGGTATATTTTTATTAATTTGTCTTTGCAAAAGCTTATGAAGATCCATAACTAGTTCATTTCATTAATACAGGTAATTGTCATTGTCTGATTATGGAGAATACACTCTCCAAATGGTTTTAATGGAGAAATTTCTCCATAAGAGTAAAACCCGGAAATTGTTGTATTATTGCCAAAAATTTCAGAAACAGCCTCGACTTCTTCGTCAATTCTTGATCCAAGAATTAACTTTCGGCCAACACAACTAATTAAAATAGCTAATTTAGGATTAAAACTTTTGACCTCTAAACAGGATAATGCTGCCTCACTTGCAGCATCTACTAACCTGTCAAAATTAGCTTTCATAAAACGAACCTTACTTCCCTTAGGTATATCTCCGGCAAAGGTCATTGTCTGATGTGTTTCGTCTATTGATAAAATAGTTCTTACAATAGGTTCATCAATACCATCTGTTTTAATTGAAAGTGGAAAAAGCAATGCTGAGCCCGGTAATTCTTCAGCATACTTGCCTAAATAATTTTTGTACAAGTCCAAAACATTTTTTCCATCGATTTCATACAAAACATTGCTTTCTGATTTTGTTACTAATCTCTCGAGTCCAAAACTTTCCCAACCTCCTAATGAACCATGTGAGACCAATAATTTTTCTCCATAAAAACCAATTGCTGCAATTTTTCCCTGTTCAGGAGTTTTGTTCAGTCCTACTAACGTTTTTTCAAATTTTGCTGCATCTCCCGCAAGTCCCCCAACGATCAAAACTTCTTCATCCTTAACAGAGTTCATTCCGTTTACTAACTCGCTCCCATTCACTTTTCCTCCATCAGATAATATAAGAACCAATTTTAAATGATCCTGATTAAATTTCTTTATCAAAGAAGAACCTGCCTGAAAACTATTCTCAAAATCAGCTATATCTACTTCGCAAGTTTTAATTTTAGTCGAAGAAAATTTAATTGCAGTTAAACTTATGGTATTATCCAGAACCTCATTTTCATATATTTCACCAGCTGAAGAGCATAAAACCAATTGTGAAGAAGGAAATTTATCTTTTAACTGATTGAAAATTTTCTCATCAGCTAATAATTTTCTCGAACCAAAACCTAAAACCAGCTCAGCATCAGCAAAATTTAAGTTGTCATTATTCAATTCTCTTACAAAAGAATTATTTTCAAATAAAATGGTCGCTGTTTTCATTTTTATCCCTTTTTAGTTTGACTATTCTGAATTAATTTATAGATTGTAGATTTCCCAATGTCTAATTGTCGGGCAGTTTTTAATACATCGTCATTGTTCTTTTTTAAGTAATGAAGTATAATTTCCGAAGTAAACTCTTTCAGTGTTTTATTTTCTGACAGGAAAAAATCAGTTTCATTTATACTGTTAAGGATTAGATCTTCCGCAGTAATTTCGTTATTCTCACACATTACGCAGGCTAAATCAATAACGGATTTAAGTTCTCTGATATTTCCCGGGAATTTATGTTTAAGTAATTTATCTTTTGCGTCTTTTGAAATACTAATAGTTTTCAGTTTATTCTCTTTTACAAAAAGATCAACAAAGTGTTTTGATAAAAGTAGAACATCGTGACCCCGTTCTCTGAGAGGAGGCAATTCAATAGGAAGACCAATAATTCTGTAATAAAGATCCTCTCTGAAATTTCCTTTTTTTACTTCTTCTTTTAAATCTTTATGAGTCGCTATTATTAACCTCGCATTGAATTTAATAACCGATTTACCGCCAAGTCTTGTAACCTCCCTCTCCTGAAGTACTCTAAGAAGTTTACTCTGAAGATTTAAATCAAGTTCGGCTATTTCATCCAGAAAAATTGTCCCTCCGTCTGCCTGCTCAAATTTACCTGTTACCCGTTGGTCAGCTCCGGTAAAGGCTCCTTTTTCATGTCCGAAAAACTCACTTTCAATTAGCTCTTTTGGAATAGCAGCCATATTTAAGGCTACAAATGGCTTGTTTTTTCGTTCAGAATTATAATGAATTGCTTTTGCTACAACTTCTTTACCTGTACCAGTTTCTCCAGTAATTGAAACATTAATATTAGTATTTAAAGATTTATTTATTTTATTAAAAACGGCCTTTATAACATTGCTTTGGCCCACTATGGTATTCTCAAAACTAAATTTTCGTTCCAGTTTTTCTTTTAAGTCTTCCACTTCTTCGATAAGACTTAAATTCTCTCGTATTTTTATAATCGAATTCCAGAGTAATTCTTTTGTATGGGCATTTTTTACGATGTAATCTTTTGCACCAGATTTTAAAAAATCAACTGCTACTTCAATCTCTTCCTGACCACTAATTATAATTGTTGGGATTTTATTATTTACCTGCTGTATTTTCTTAAGTAATACATCACCTGACGTATCTGGTAATCCAAAGTCTAAACAAATTATATTAGGGTATAGATACAAATTATCCATACACTCTTTACCTGTTTTAAACAAAAATACTTCGAAATCAGGATTTAATTTAAGATGATATCTTAACGTTTCTCCAAAAAATGGATCATCTTCAACTAAAAAAATTTTAAAAGATTTCATTGATAAATTCTTAAACCATAACTTAAACTAAGCTACAAAAAAAATCCTACATAAGAGATATAGGCTGAAAGTAAAAATATTCGATAGCCCTTCAATATGTAGATTTTACAAACCATGATGATCTAACATTTTAGGGTTCAATTTTTCACAAGAAATCTTTAGCCTGTTTGAAATAAACAGTGTAAAGTGGCTTTATTAAATATTAAATCGAAGATGGACGATGGTTCGAAGTGCGGTTAAGAATTTAGATAATGCTTTTCTATTGTTTAGGTGTAACTCTTAATATCCAATATTAACAACTCAAAAATAATTTTAAACCATTGCGGAGCTACCCATACATATTTTTTATTTCCGACATAACAAAGGTACTTTGGGTACTCCCAATGCTTTCAACTGATCCCAATTTATTAAAAACAAAATCCTGATAATGCTTCATATCTTTGGCATAAACTTTCATTAAAAAATCGTAATCTCCTGATATATTGTAACATTCTACAATTTCTTCTATTTTCATAATATCACTAACAAACTGATTACCAATATTTCGATCGTGCTGTTTAAGTTTGATATTACAGAAAACGATGAATCCCCTATTTAGTTTTTCTGCATCCAGCAGGGCTATATATTTCTTAATATAACCGTTGTTTTCCAATCTTTTAATTCGCTCAAAAACTGGTGATGCCGAAAGATTTACCATCTTTGCCAATTCTTTTACCGTGTATTTAGAATTATCGTGAAGTATATTTAGTAACTTAAGATCAATATCGTCTATCTGCTCCATAGAATATTTTACTTAAAAAAGGTTAAATTAATTTATAAAAAAGAATAATAATCTTCAAATATAGTAAAAAGGAATACAAATACCTTATTTTAAATTAATAGAAGATTTAATGATCTTCAAAAATTACTTTTGCAGTATAAAAATCTAAAAAATTAAAGGTAAATTGAAGAAGTTATTAGAAGTATTAAGTAAAGCAGGTTTCGATGGTTTCCTGCTAATGATAGGTACCATGATTCTGCTGGCCTATTTTCTGCCGAAGCCTGGCATGATCAAAGAGCCTGTTTCGCTGGAGGAGATTGCCAATGCAGGTGTGTCGCTGATTTTCTTGTTTTATGGTTTGCGACTGAGTGTTGAGAAACTAAAAGCCGGCCTTGCCAACTGGAAAATGCATATTATTGTACAGTTGACAACTTTTTTGCTTTTTCCACTCATTGTTTTGGCATTTCGTCCCTTATTCGTAAGCGCCGGTTTCGAACTGCTTTGGCTGGGTGTATTTTTTCTGGCAGCTTTACCATCCACAGTTTCCTCTTCCGTGGTCATGGTCTCTATTGCAAAAGGAAACATTCCCGCAGCCATTTTCAATGCGAGCATTTCCAGTTTGATCGGAGTAGTTGTTACGCCACTCTGGGTTGGGCTGTTCATAGCTTCTGCAACAGGCAATTTTGATGTGACTGATATTGTCATAAAATTGCTTCTTCAAGTTTTGTTGCCTGTGATTATTGGAATCAGCCTCAACTCTCGTTTTGGAGCCATTGCTGAAAAATATAAGAAACAGCTGAAATATTTCGATCAGGCAGTCATCCTTACTATCATCTACACGTCTTTTTGTAAGTCATTCTCCGAACATCTTTTCGAAGACTTCACTGCTCTTGAACTTGTGGGACTCGCAACAGGGATGATGGTTTTGTTTTTTGCCGTATTTCTTTGTGTGGGATTACTCAGTCGCTTGCTTAGTTTTTCAGATGAAGATCGTATTACTGTCTTGTTTTGTGGATCTAAAAAGTCATTGGTACATGGTACCGTTATGTCAAAAGTACTCTTTCAGCACAGTACCATCACCGGCATCGTATTGTTGCCCCTCATGATTTACCATGCCTTGCAATTGATTGCTGCCAGCATCATCGCTCAGAGTATGGCTCGAAGAAAAGAAGTATAATTATTATTTTTGCCTGTGTATTTGAAACTTAATCAGAAATGTGTTTAAGAAAAAAGCTGGGGCGGAGTCTCTTAATTTATTTGTTGATCCGTAGAGTTTAGATAGCAACTCTACGGATAAAGCAAGACCCAAATTTCAAATTATATTGGGCTAAATAGCAAATTCTTTGCGGATAATTTCTGCTCCTGCACTTAAAGCGCTTAACTTACCTCTAGCTACTTTTCGAGCTAACGGAGCCATACCACAATTTGTAGAAGGGTAAAGATTTTCAATATTTACAAACTCCAGCGCTTTGCGTAGTGTAGCAGCTACTTCTTCTGGGGTTTCTATAGTATTGGTTGCTACATCAATTGCACCGACCATTACTTTTTTACCGCGAACAAGCTCCATTAAATCAAAAGGGACACGTGAGTTATGACATTCTAATGACACAATATCAATAGTAGACTTTTGAATTTTAGGAAAAATCTCTTCGTATTGGCGCCACTCTGAACCTAATGTTTTTTTCCAATCTGTATTGGCTTGTATTCCATAACCGTAACAAATATGTACTGCCGTTTCGCAATTTAAGCCTTCAATGGCCTTTTCTAAAACTGCCATTCCCCAATCGTTTACTTCATTAAAGAATACATTAAATGCAGGTTCATCAAACTGGATAATATCTACCCCTGCATCTTGAAGTTCTCTCGCTTCTTCATTGAGCACTTTTGCAAATTCCCATGCCAATTTTTCCCGGCTTTTATAATGGTCATCATATAAGGTATCTACCATTGTCATCGGGCCAGGCAATGCCCATTTTATAGGTTTGTTAGTCTGTTTGCGTAAAAATTTAGCATCCTCAACAAAAACTGCTTTTTGACGTGCAACTTCATCTACAACAACAGGAACACTCGCATCATAACGGTCACGAATTTTTACAATTTTACGATTTTCAAAATCTACACCACTTAAATGCTCGATAAAAGTAGTTACAAAATGCTGGCGAGTTTGCTCACCATCACAAATTATATCAAGCCCAGCCAATTGTTGTTCATGTAAAGAAATGCGCAAAGCATCTTGTTTCCCTTCAAGCAACTGATCTCCTTCTAATTTCCAGGGTGACCAAAGTTTTTCAGGTGGTGCAAGCCAGGCAGGTTTGGGTAAACTTCCAACAATTGAAGTGGGCAATAATAATTTCTTCATAATAGAATAATTTTAATGTGTTGTTGTATTAATTTAAAGAACAAAATTGGCTGACCACTGTTCTAATATATTTTTATGAGGTTTAATGAAATACTCTTCTGCAAATTTACCTTGCTCAATAGCCAACTCTGTACGCTCTTCTCTGTTGTACACAATTTTTGTTAAAGAATGGTCTTGGTTTTTCAAACTAGGCTTATAGCACTGTCCTGCAACAGCATTAGCATTATATATTTCAGGTCTGTAAATTTTTTGAAACGTTTCCATTGTACTAATGGTACTGATTAATTCAAGGTTTGTATAATCAGTTAATAAGTCGCCAAAGAAATAAAACGTCAAAGGGGCAACGCTGTTAGGAGGCATAAAATAACGAGCCTGCAAGCCCATTTTTTTGAAATATTCTTCTGTTAAGGAAGAATCGTTTGGTTGGTATTCAAAACCTAATATCGGATGATGGTTTCCTGTGCGATGATACGTTTTACTATCTGATACACTCAAACATATAACGGGTGGTTTGATAAAGTTTTTTTTGTAAGCTTCTGAATTTACAAAATGCTTAAATATATTGCCGTGTAATTCACCAAAATTATCAGGAATACTAAAGTTGTTTTTATTCTTGTTATGCTCTAAAAGCAATACACTAAAATCATAATCACGTACGTATGAAGAAAAATTATTTCCCACAATACCTTCAATGCGTTTACCTGTTTTGTGATCGATAATATACGTTTTTAAAACCTCAATCGTTGGGAATGTTTTACCACTATCATCAATGTCTATATAAACAGAAACAATTTCTAATTCAACCGAATAACGATCGTTATTAGGATTATCCCAGTTCGCCAAGGTATTAAAACGATTGTTAATCATATTAATAGTGTTACGTAAGTTTTCCTCTCGACTTGCTCCTCTTGCCAAATTTGCAAAATTGGTTGTTGTACGTGTACTCTCGGATGGAATATAGTTTTCGTTAAAATAAATACTCTCTAATGTGAATCTAAAATCACTGCTGATTGTATTATACTTATTTTCAGCATGTTGCTTTTTATTTATTCTTAAATCTTCTACTGTATTCGTTTTCATTTGATGATAATATTTAGTTTTTTTGCCTTGCAAATCTCAAAATAAAAGATGAATTATTTTTACAAATGCTTTAAATCAGTTAAATATTCTTTTTTATATCATATTAATAGATAATTAATCCTTTTTAGGATGTATTGATAAAAAAAACAGATAATTATTCTTTAGAGAGATGAGATACGATTCATTTTTAGTTGCCTAGAGTACTAAAAAAGGTGTTGCTTCTAAATTGCTACAGAAACCTAAAACGAATCATTATCTCAATAATTAGCTTTTCTACTCATGCTTTTTATGCTGCAAATATTCCAGCGCAAAAGATGCCAACATACGGAGTATATTTTTCGTAAAATCGATTTAAAATTTCAATGTAAAAATTGTGGTAGCCGGATTAGTCTTCGATCAGGAACGGTAAGGGAAAACTCTAATTTACCATTCCAATATTGGATGCTTTGCATTGAATTAATGACGCTATCCAAAAAATAGTTTTTCAGCATTAGAAATGCAGCGCATACCGTACTATAAACGTTATCAATCAATTGGGTTAATGATGCAGAATAAATAGCAAACTTGATGATAAATATAATAAAGAAGTTCAGAAATTCAGTAGAAAAAACAGCTTCAGTGATCTCCGATATTTACATCTGTACAATTTCTTTCTGGTTTATTTTAAATGAAGCATAAATAAACAAGTTGCCAAAAGATGGCGACAAAATTAAAATAGAAAGTACATATGATGAATAACCTTTTCAAGTGCTTGCTCAAATATTTTGCTGAGAAAAGTACGCGCTTATACTCGTTAAAAAAACTAATAAGTTATATTTTAAAGAAATATCATTTTATCAGCCAATTTCTGCCCTAAAAGATTTTATTATAAGACATATGATTTGTTTTTGAAGCATATTGGTGCTAAATTTGCGACTATGACAAAATTAATCAACCTCAATATATTCAAGCGTTTTTTTAGTTCCTCTTCCTCTGGAGGAATACTCCTACTCCTTTGTGTTGCAGCATCACTTACCATTGCTAATACAGAATGGTCGGAGCCTTTCAAAGAACTGCTCGGGATGAAACTCGGGAAGAATTTTGGCCCCATCGATTTACGCTATCCGCTATCAATCTGGATTAATGATGGACTTATGGCTATTTTTTTTCTGCTTGTCGGATTGGAGATTAAAAGAGAAATAGTAGAGGGAGAACTATCTTCCTTCCGTCATGCATCGCTTCCTGTCCTGGCTGCACTTGGCGGTGTGGCTGTTCCAGCACTTCTATATGCGGGTTTTAATGGAAATAATCCGCAGACCGCTATAGGATGGGGCATACCGATGGCAACAGACATCGCATTTGCTCTGGGTATTATTTCTATTTTGGGAGACAGGGTGCCTGCGGGATTAAAAATATTTCTTGCTGCACTTGCCATCGTAGATGATTTGATCGCCATATTGGTAATTGCTATTTTCTATTCCAATGAAATTCATCTCATTTATCTGGGATATGCAAGTTGCATTATGGCTTTTCTGATTGTAATGAACAGGATAGGAGTCAAAAACATATGGTTTTATATCATTCCCGGAACAGTCATGTGGTACCTGATTCACCACTCAGGCATTCACGCCACCATTGCGGGGGTGTTAACAGCTCTAACGCTGCCAACCAACGAAGATGATACCGAATCACCTCTTGAAAAACTCGAACATGTCCTGACGATACCGGTAAACTTCATCATAATGCCAATATTTGCCATTGCTAATACTAACATCACTTTTGAAAGTGGCATGGTTGGTGGGCTGTTGGGAAGTCTTGGACTTGGTATAGTAATAGGACTCTTTCTAGGCAAGCCTGCCGGAATATTGATCATGTCCTGGCTGGCGGTAAAACTTAAAATTTCTGAACTTCCGCCAGAAACCCGATGGCCTCATGTACTTGGACTCGGCATATTGGGCGGTATTGGCTTTACAATGTCTATTTTCATTGCCTTGCTTTCCTTTAAAGATCCCCTGCTTCAGACTGAAGCTAAATTCGCAGTGCTTACCGCATCTGTCCTAGCTGGAATTACGGGGTATATCTTACTATATATTTATAGCATAAAACAAACCAAAAAGCATTAATTCGCTTCTCCTGTATAAGATGGTAAATTATTTTTTTTCTTAAATTCATAAACAGATTTTATTGACTAATAAAGTCTCTTTTTTTTGCATACCGGCAATTCTTGGAAACACAATTTATAACTGGCTTACCGCATTAACCATTATATTGCTGCTCTTTACACTGATCAGGATTTTCCGGATCTTTATCTTCAGGCGGCTGAAGACATGGGCATCGCTTACTTCTACTTTCTGGGATGAATTCGCTCTTGCCGTGATTGAGAAGAACATCCTGCCGCTGCTGTATATCAGTACGGTATATTTTTCCCTGCGGTACCTCCAACTCAGTGAGAGATTGTGAGGCACTATCCAAAAAAATATTGAAATTTGTCCTGTTCCTGTTACTAATCGGTACAAAAGAGAAATACCATCTTTTGTTCCTTTTTTTGTTTTTTTGTTCCGTAAATTAGTAATAGTTAGCTATATTTTTCCAGCTTATTGATAACCGCTTTCTCTGCAGGATTAAAGCAGAATTGTATTAGTACTTTTGTCAATCCCAAAATAATAAAAATATTTAAGGGTAAATTTTTATAACATTCTTATCTAATCAGATTGCTAAAAATAAAACGGCACCAACTTTTTCAATTGACGCCATTTTATTTGAATTTTTAAAGAATCATTTTGCTCTTTGGATATGCAAGATTCAGAGTTTATCATTGTTATTCATCGTTATTCATAGCAGACATCAATAAAGTGTAAGCATTTTTTACAACGATTTTTGAAGAATTATTCAACTCATTTGAAGTAACCTGACAGAAACCTTCATTTTTGACTCCTGACTTTACTTTCATCATCTTAAACTGATTATTTCCAAGATCTGTAAAAATATAAAACTTACCTTCCCAGCGTACTACAGCATCCTCTGGAACGGTTAAAGTTTTTTTGTTTTCCACTTCAACTTCGGCATTGATAAACAAACCAGGTAAAAGTGCCGGATTATAAGCGTTTACTTTGCAGATAATTTCTGCAGCACGGTCACCATTTAAACTTTGATTTATAAAAGCAATCTTAGCAGGATATTTCTTTGTATCGGAATTATTAGTAAATGCCATTACCCTCTGACCAACTGACAAAGAAGTAACATCTTTTTCGAATGCATTTAAAGTCAGGATAATATCTTTTTTATCGATCAATTCAAAAAGCATATCTGTTGGATTTACATATTTTCCAATATTTACATTTACTTTTGAAACCAATCCGTTTATAGGTGAAATTACTTTTATGGTTTTGCTAATATTTTTTACGTTTAATGTTTTAGCATTAATTCCTAGCAAATTCAATTTTTGTTCCAGAGAAGACATTTTAATGTGTTGTGTTCTCATTTCGGTTGTAATCTGTTCCAAAATTTTATCACTGCCGGCTTTACTTGCATTAAGCTCTTTTTGTCTTTTGTATTCATTTTGAGCCAATTCAAACTTTTCTTTAGCCATCAGATAATCCTGCTGCAATTCAATAAACTGCATATCTTCTAAGACTGCTAGAATTTGCCCTTTTTGTACATTCATACCGGCAATTAAATTGGTGCTTTTTACATAGCCGCCTAATGGAATGCTGATACTAATCACACTCTTAGGTGGAAGTGTTACCGTACCTTGAAGCTTTAAAACCTCTTTGATGTTCTGAAGTGTCGGATTTCCAGATTGTAAACCAGCATTTTTAACCTGTGTGCTGGTTAGTTTTATGATGTTAATGCTTTTAACTTCAGCATTTTTGTTTTCTTCGTTTTGCTTCTTTCCGCAAGAAAACAGTACTAATGCGCCTGCAAACGCTGCTATATATTTTTTCATTTTAAATATTATTAAGATTCTGCAATGTAATTACTGCTTTATTATAGGCATTCAATGCGTCCAGATACTCACTTTTGATTGTAATCGCCTGATTCAAGACTATAACCCATTGCAGATAATCAATCTCTCCATTGTAGAACTGACTGCTGGAAGCTTCGATAATCGTCTGAGCGTTTTTCAATCCCTCTTTTTCATAATACTCTAAACTTTCCTGATATTTTTTCACTTCTCGGTCAGCATTTTCAATTGTGGTTTTTACCTCAATTTTTGCAGCTTCTGAAAGCACTTCATAACTTTCATATTCGGCTTTAGCGGCGCGTTTGCGTTCAGACTGACTTGTAAAAAAAATCGGAATTGAAAGACCAGCGCTTACATAATTAAATCTCTGTTGACTATCATAGTAAATCTCCTGACCTGAAGTAGTAGTTTGAGTTCCGATAATACTCAAATTATTATACCCTAAAGTAATTTCAGGAAGCAGTTTGGCACTTTCTGTTTTCCATCTCCATTTAGCAGATTCAGATTCGTATTGCGAACGCTGTATAATAGGAAGGTTTTCTGTTTTTAAATTTTCAACCAAAGACTGATTTAAAAC
Source organism: Flavobacterium adiutor (assembly GCF_048282555.1). Taxonomy (NCBI): domain Bacteria; kingdom Pseudomonadati; phylum Bacteroidota; class Flavobacteriia; order Flavobacteriales; family Flavobacteriaceae; genus Flavobacterium; species Flavobacterium adiutor. The sequence goes on along the minus strand of NZ_CP182487.1, from coordinate 2,672,826 downwards.
CGCTTTTAGTTTTTCTTTCTTCGGAGCATGATTGACTTTATCCTGCAACACCGAATTAAACAGATTTAAGGCGATTTCTACATCTCGATTTATTATTGCCAATTGATTGCTATAAAATTGTCGAGCAGACTGCGATGCACTTTTTTCTAAAACATTGGCCTCACCTGCTGTAAATCTCAAATCTGATTTCTTTTCCATAATTCGGTAAATCGAGTCGGCATAAACTAAAAGTTCTCTTTTACTCTGAAGCCATAAATAGTCGTAATAAATATTTCTGACTTTGGTTTTGATCTCCTGCAAAGTTAGTTGAACCTCTGTTTTAGCCTTATTAAAATCTGCCTGAAGTGCTTTTTTCTGATTACTGTAAACCGTAGGAAAAGCAAAAGTCTGACTAATTCCAAATCGGGTATCTTTCTGAGCGCTGTTAAACTGACCATAATCAACATCTATTTGGGTCTGAGGCAGATTGTAACCTGTTTTTTGCAAATGGCTCTTAGACTGTTCGTTTAATTTAGCCGATTTAATAGTTCTGTTATTCTGAATGGCAATTGAAATTGATTCGTTAAGCGAAATTGGTAATTCCTGTGCATTTGCCTTATTACTAATAAAAAGAATAGTCAGTAAAAGAGTTAGGTTATTCATTTGTTTTTTTTTAGAAAATACTTTAGTGTGATACGTCATCAAAAAAATAGCAGGTAGTACAAAAAGCGTTAAAAGCGTAGCCGTCACCAACCCGCCGATTACTACAGTTGCCAGCGGACGCTGTACTTCTGCTCCTGCCCCGTTACTCAATGCCATTGGAAGAAATCCTAATGAGGCAACTGCTGCAGTCATTACAACTGGACGCAATCTATTTTTGGTTCCTAAAATGATCAAATCCAAAGGATTAGTAATTTCACCAAGTTTTTGAATTCTATTAAATTCGGATATCAATACGATTCCGTTTAATACAGCTACACCAAAAAGTGCAATAAACCCAACTCCTGCTGAAATACTAAAAGACATGTCTCGCAAGAATAAGGCAAATACACCACCGATTGCGGATAACGGAATGGCTGTAAAAATAATAATACCTTCTTTAAATGATCTAAAAGCAAAATAAAGCAGGGCGAAAATCATCAATAAAGCGGCAGGAAGGGCAACACCAAGTCTCGCTTTTGCCTGTTGTAAATTCTCAAAAGCACCGCCATACGTAATATAATAGCCCGGATCAAATTTAATCTGCTGCTTTACTTTCTGCTGTAATTCTTCCACAATGGACTGCACGTCTCTACCGCGGACATTAAACCCAACAATGATTCTGCGTTTTGCATTTTCTCTTTGAATTTGGTTTGGACCTTCTACTTCCTCCACTTTTGCCACTTGATAAAGCGGAATCTGCATTCCTGAAGGTGTCGCAATCAGTAGGTTTCGAACATCTTCGATGCCCTTTCTTCCATTGTCTTCTACACGAACGACCATATCAAATCGTTTTTCTCCTTCATAAATACTTCCTGCGATGGCTCCTGCAAAAGCAGCGTTAATAGTTGCATTTACATCGGCAACTCGCAAACCATATTTAGCCATTTCTGTCCAATTGTAATCAATTACGATTTGAGGCATTCCGGTTACTTTTTCTACATATAAATCGGCTGCTCCTTCAACGGTTTTACTGATATCTCCTAGTTTTTCTGCATATTGAGAAAGTTTCTGAAGATCTTCTCCGTAAATTTTACAAACCAAATCTTGTTTGGCTCCTGTCATTAATTCGTTAAAGCGCATTTGAACAGGGAACTGAAAACCAGTGGTAACACCAGGCGCAATTCGTTTTACCGTTTTCGTCATTTTGTCGGCTAATTCAGGAAACGAAGAAGCACTAGTCCATTCGGATTTGTCTTTTAAAACAATAATCATATCCCCGCCTTCAATTGGCATGGGATCTGTTGGAATTTCCGCACTACCAATTCTGGAAACCACTTGCTGTACTTCTGGATAGTCTTTTTTAAGTTCCTTCGAAATTTTTTCGATAGTTTCAGTAGTTTTAGAAAGATTCGTTCCTAAAAGCAGACGGGTTTCTACTGCAAAATCTCCTTCTTCTAACTGCGGGATAAACTCTCCTCCCATTCTTCCGAACAATAACAGCGCCATTCCAAACAGTACAAAGGCAGCAATTACAATTCCTTTTCTAATAATTAAAGCTTTCTTTAACCAGCCTTCATAAGCATTTTCCAATCTTTCCATGATATGATCAGAAAGATTCTTTTTAGGGCTGATTTTTTTACTTAAAAACAAAGCACTTACCATTGGCACATAAGTAAGCGACAAAATAAAAGCTCCAAGAATAGCAAAAGCAACAGTTTGCGCCATTGGCTTAAACATTTTGCCTTCTATTCCTTGCAAAGAAAGAATGGGTAGATATACGATTAAAATGATAATCTGGCCAAATACAGCGGCATTCATCATACGTGCAGCTGATCCGGTTACTTCTTTATCCATTTCTTCCTGAGAAATATCTGAAACAGATTGGTATTTTTTTGAACTGTGAAGATGATGCAGAATCGCTTCTACAATAATTACGGCTCCATCGACTATTAATCCGAAATCTAATGCTCCCAGACTCATTAAATTACCACTTACACCAAAAGTATTCATCATAATAATGGCAAAAAGCATCGCTAACGGAATAACAGAGGCCACAATAAATCCTGCTCTAAGATTTCCGAGGAATAAAACCAAAATCAAAACTACTATTATAGCACCTTCAATTAAGTTTTTTTCTACAGTTCCAATAGCGTTATCTACCATTTTAGTTCTATCCAGAAAAGGTTCAATCTTTAAACCTTCCGGAAGGATTTTTTCGATTTCGGCAATTTTATCTTTAACGTTAACAATAACATTATTGGCGTTTTCTCCTTTTAACATCATCACGATTCCACCGACAGATTCTCCATATTCGTCTGTAGTCAATGCACCATAGCGGATTGCCGAAGAAATTTTGACATCAGCAACATCTTTCACTAAAATAGGAAGTCCACCTCGTGTACTTTTAATGACAATGTTTTCAATATCTTGAATACTTTTAGCTAAACCTGTACTTCTAATATAAGATACGGTTGGTCCTTTCTCAATATAAGCTCCTCCAGTATTTTCGTTACTGTTGTTTAAAGCGGTAAAAACTTCGCTTATCGTTAAGTTTTGTGCTTTAAGCCTGGCTGGATTTACTCCAATTTCATATTGTTTTAATTTCCCTCCAAAAGTCGAAACATCAGCAATTCCTGCAGTTCCCAAAAGTTGTCTTCGAATAGTCCAGTCCTGAATGGTTCTTAAATCTTCCAGAGAATATTTCTCTTCGTAACCAGGTTTTGGTTTTAAAACATATTGATAGATTTCTCCTAGACCAGTCGTGACTGGAGCCATTTCGGGTCTATTGGCATTTCGGTCAATTTCTACCTGCTGGAGTCTTTCTGTAATCTGCTGTCTTGCCCAATACACATCAGCATCGTCTTCAAAAACAACACTTACCAGTGAGAGTCCGAAACGAGAAATACTTCGGCTTTCTTTAAGATGCGGAATATTGTTAATGGCTTGCTCGATCGGAAAAGTGATGAGCCTTTCTACGTCTTCAGCTCCCAGAGATGGAGCTGTCGTAATAATTTGTACCTGATTATTTGTGATGTCCGGTACGGCATCAATAGGTAATTGGGTAACCTCATACACACCGTAGATAATCCACAGCAATGTAAAGATTCCAATTGCCAGTTTGTTCTTAACTGAGAACTGAATTACTTTATTAAGCATAATGTATTAATTTAAAAAATAATAAATGAGCAACTTGAAACAGTACGTCTCAGCCACTTGAATAAAAATTTTAAAAAAAAATTATGCTACCGGAGGTCGGAATAAAGAAAGCAGGTTAGGATCTGAATGAAGATTAGATCTGTAAGTTGGTATTTTTAATTGTGGTAATTCTAAATTGAAAGGTGCTGGAAGTAAATCTTTATCATCTAAAATGAAAACAAAATGAAATGAACTGTTGCTAATTGTTTTAAATGGTAATTGCATATCGCGGTCTCCGTCATTGTCTTTTAAATCTTCTCCCCAATAATGCATGGACAGGAAATCCATAAAGCTTAAATCCATTAATTGTTTGTGCTCTTCAAAATGCTGAATTAATACAGGCAGTTTATAAAACTGTTGTATAAAACTGCTGTTTGAAGCAATAAGAAGAATAAATATGTAAACGATTGTTTTTCGCACGGTACAAATTTAACTTAATTTCTATAATTACTCACTACCATAAGTCTGAATAAGCATAGAAAAGCAGGAAAAAAAGGTAAGTACCTTTTTTTCAATTAGTTCGTTTTTTTAATTGCTTCTACACTGAGTTTTTAAAAATTTAAAATAAAGTATCAAAAAATAAGACAATCGGTTGTTTTTAAAACATATTTATTCCTAAATTAGCAGTAAAAACCTACTTAATAAGAAGGTTGTTTTTACTAACTATTAAAACCATAACTTATGAAAAAATTTCGAAAATTACTTTTTCTATTTTTACTGTTCATTCCTCTAATGGAATTATTTGCATGGCCGGGAATGCCATTACCTCCTCTGCATGTTGAAGGCAAAAATTTAAAGGATCCATGCGGAAAAAATGTTTTACTTCATGGTGTTGCTATAACGCCCAGTCCCTGGTTTAATGGTTGTTCTTATAACCAATGCCGATGGGACAATTATAATGTCCAGGGCTGTCTAACTTATAATAATGCTGTTATGGATGCACTCACAAACACAAATAACGGATGGAAATTAAATTATATAAGACTTCATATTGATCCCTACTGGACAAATACACCTGGCTGTTCTGCAGGCGAAAATAATATCTCATGTTTTAACTATAATAGACTGGTGACTTATGTAGACCAAGTTATAATCCCGCTGATTAATCATGCCAGAACCAGAGGTCTCTATGTGGTACTTCGTCCCCCGGGAGTATGTCCTAATCGAATTGCTTTTGGAGACAACTACCATAATTACTTAAGAACTGTATGGCAGTATTTATCAAACCATCCAAATTTAAAAAATGTAGATAATGTTATGTTTGAATTAGCCAATGAGCCCATAGAAATATTGGGAACAAATGGGAATTGGGGAGCCACTGGTGATGAGCATTTTACCGCTTTACATAATTTCTTTCAGGATATAGTAAATAAAATTAGAGCCAATGGTGCTAATAATGTTTGCTGGATACCAGGAACAGGATATCAGTCTCATTACCAAGGATATCCAAATCATTTGATAACGGGAGGTAATATAGGTTATGCTGTTCATGTTTATCCAGGGTATTGGGGGGCAAATGCAGAAAACGCAACCAGCTTTAATAATGCCTGGAATGCAAATGTACAACCGATTGCTAATGTAGCACCTATTATGATAACCGAAACAGATTGGTCGCCTTCTGGTGATGAAACATGGGGTACGGGAACAACAAGCGGTTTTGGTCTTAATTTGAAAGGCAGGATCGATGCTACAGGAAATTGTAGTTGGAATTTACTTGCTCCTGAAGGACTTATAACAAACGCAGATCCATACAATGTTACAACCGCTTTCAATAATAGTTGGGAATCTTGTGCTGCACCAGTTAAGCAATGGTTCTCTGAATATGCAAACAATAATATACCTTCACAAAGCTGTAATACACTAATAAATAATGCTGTTTATGAGATTGAATTTAAAACAAACTCAAATAAAGTTCTGGATCTTAAATATGGAACTAATGCAAATGGTACTGTAATTCGTCCTTGGGATAAATCAGGAGCAACAGCGCAACAATGGATTGCTATTGATGCCGGTAATGGCTATTGGCGTTTTAAATCAAACGCAAGTTCGACAGGGCGTGTAATAGATCTCGAGAGTGCAGACGCAACGAATGGAAAATCGATAAGACTTTGGGATAATTACAGTAATGATGCTCAAAAATGGCTGGTAACCGATGTTGGCAATGGCTATTATAGTATAAAATCCCCCGTTAATACATCAAAAGGCTGGGATGTATCCAATTGTACTATGGACGGTACAGTAAATCTCCAGCTTTGGGAATATTACGGTACTTCATGTCAATTATTTAAGTTCAATAAAGTAGGCACTACGGCAAAAAGTGCAATTGAGAAAAGTACCCCAGCAGATAATATAGAAATTGACACTCATGTTAAAATATATCCTAATCCAGCAACTGGAGGAGAATTTAACATCTATTTATCTTCGCAATCAGACGAAAATTATTCTTTAGCACTATACTCAGTTAGTGGCGAGCAATTATACGAAACAAAAAATCTAAAATCTAATACCAATCAACTCATTAGAACGAAACTTCACAAAGGTTTATACTTTGTGACGATATATCAAAATTCCGGTACAACTACTAAAAAAATATTAATTGAATAATTTATTTAAAAAGAAAGATAATTCTTGTAATTAATAGTGTAGTCATTTGAAATTTTAGATAATAAAATTTGTTTTAAGTATAAATTTAAGAGGCTGTCCGAAAAACTAAGGACAGCCTTTTTGTTTCTTTTTTTAAAATTTATCGCCAACCTAATTCTGGTGCAATGTACTCTAAAATTGATGACAAAATATGTACATTATACTCGACACCTAGAGTATTTGGAATAGTAAGAAGGATGGTATCAGCCTCCTGAATAGCTTCATCATGAGACAGTTCTGCTATTAATTTGTCCGGCTCCGCAGCATAACTTTTTCCGAAAATAGCTCTTTTATCACGCTCAATATAACCAAAACTATCAGCTCCTTTTCCTTGGGAACCAAAATAATACTTGTCCTGATCATTCATCAAGGCAAAAATCGAACGACTTACCGAAATTCTTGGTTCACGTTGATGTCCGGCTTTTTTCCAGGCATCTTTATACAATCGTATTTGTTCCGCTTGCTGAATATGAAAAGGTTTGCCATTTTCGTCGTACTTAAGCGTAGAACTTTGCAAATGCATGCCGTTTTCGGCAGCCCAAACAGCGGTTGCGTTAGATGCGGCACCCCACCAGATTCTTTCTCTCAATCCTTCTGAATGTGGTTCTATACGTAATAATCCCGGTGGATTTGGAAACATTGGATATGGATTTGGCTCTGCAAATCCTTTTCCTTTAAGCCCTTCTAAAAATTGCAGTGCTTTTTGGCGTCCCATGTCTGCATCTGTTTCATTTTCATTAGGTTCATAGCCAAAATAACGCCAACCGTCTATAACCTGCTCTGGTGATCCTCTGCTTATCCCCAATTGTAAACGCCCTCCCGCTATTAAATCGGCAGCACCCGCATCCTCCAGCATGTACAACGGATTTTCATACCTCATATCGATTACGCCTGTTCCTATTTCGATTTTATTCGTTTTGGCACCAATAGCAGAAAGTAAAGGAAAAGGTGAGGCTAACTGTTGCGCAAAATGATGTACCCGAAAATAAGCTCCGTCTATACCTAATTCTTCTGCTGCTACAGCTAAATCGATTGATTGTAGAAGTGTATCTCCTGCTGTACGAGATCCGTAGGATGGATTATTTGACCAATGTCCAAATGATAAAAATCCTATACTCTTCATAATGTCTTAATTTTTTTTATTCCAGATATAAGCATCAAAACTAGTAATTAATGTGATGCGAAATTTTGAGTATTTACTGGAAAATTTTGTTGCTCTTTTATATCTTTAATATTTAGAGTGATTTGCTTTTAAATACCATTAGCTTTTCTCTTGTCATGTCATTTATTGTATACGATATTCCTCCCATTCCAAGACCAGAAGCATCTCTTCCGCCAAAAGGCATCCAATCGACTCTAAAAGCGGTATTGTCGTTTATCATGACAGCTGTAGCATTTAGTTTTTTTGTTATGTCTAATGCAGCGTCAATATTTTTTGTAAAAACAGCGGCCTGAAAATGAACGTCTAATGCATTTGCTTTTCTTATGGCCTCTTCCCTACTTGTGAAAGGATATATACAGACCACAGGGCCGAAAATTTCGTATTTAGACACTTTAGAATCCTCTGACGGATTAAATAAAACTGTTGGTTGAAATGTTGTGTCAGAAATACGTTTTCCACCCGTTATTAATTTAGCTCCTTCTTCAATTGCTTCGTTAACCCATTCCTCGACACGATTAACTTCATTGGGTGTTATTAGCGAACCTACATCTGTATTTTCTTCAAACGGATTTCCAACAATTAATTTTTGCGTTGCCTCAGAAAACTGATCAACAAAATGGTTCACAATTTCCTGGTTTACATAAATCTTCTGAACTGAAACACAGACCTGACCTGCGTGATAAAAGCCTCCTTTTACTAAATCCGGAATCATGTCAGTAAAATCAGCATCACTTTCTACAATTACCGGAGCGGCTCCACCATGCTCTAATGCTGCACGCGTTCCCGGAGACAATTTGCTTTTTAAAGACCAGCCAACTTTTGCAGAACCAATAAAAGTCAGGAAATTGACTCTCGTGTCTGTAACTAATAATTCTGCAGTTTCATTGTCACATAAAATTACTTGCAGCCATCCATCTGGTAAACCGGCTTCTTTTAAAATACCGGCTAAAGCAAGACCAGACAAGGGTGTGCTGCTTGCGGGTTTAAATATGACCGGGCAACCTGCTGCAAAAGCAGTAACAATTTGATGTACAGCTAAATTTAATGGATGATTGAATGCGCTGACAGCTGCCACAACTCCAATAGGTTCTTTTGATGTAAAAGCAATTCTGTTAACAGAAGCTTCTGTAAGTGCCATCGGAATTTGTTCTCCTTTAATATGAGCTATATGTTCCGCTGCTAATTTCACCCCTTTTATAGCTCTCAGTATTTCTGCTTTTGAGTCTTTATAAGGTTTTCCTCCTTCACTGATCGCAATATGAATTAGTTCCTCACTTCTGTCCTTCATTATTGAAGCTGCTTTTTCTAATATTTCAATTCTTTTAAAAGCCGGAATCCAATTTTGCTGATCATTAAATAGATTATAAGCAGTGACCAATATTTTTTCGATGTTGGCTTTATCAATTAAAGGTAATTCCTTTATAAGACTTTGATCGTATGGGAATATTATTTTTATGGTATTTTTCATAACTGTTTTTTACTGTGTAAATCTAAAAACCGTGCTTTTGCTATCTAAAAATTATTACAACAGGGTTTGTTCTTTAAATTTAGTCAAATTGGGAATAAAAACAATCCTTTTTCTCATTTAAAATCCTCCTGTTTCAGTTCTGAATTATTATCCCAGGCTCAATTTGCGAATTCTGAAGTAAGTCCGCTTTTGAGCAAAATATATCAAAGAGTCCGTACGAAAAGTAAGAACAGCCTTTTTTTATTAGTTAAGTTTTGTTCATTAAAAAGTTCTGTATAATTTCTGTTGATTTTGTTTTGTCTAATTTAAAGTCTTTGTTAAATCAGTTTTTAACAAATAATCCAAATCATATACAGGACGTCCAATATCAAATGGGATAGGTCTTTTACTGAATTGTTGAAAATAAAGCAAGCAGCCATCTTTCCATATTTGGGCATCTCTACATTGACGACGTAGTTTACTTTGAACTTCATAAAATCGCTGTTCGTCAATATAAGGCTGTACTTTGTCCCATATTTTTTGAAATTGACGCACTTCATTTAAACCTTTATCATAAGTGTAGCATAACTCATCCCAAAGCATACGTCCATTTTTCATTTTATAATCCCAAGGCAAATGATGGAACCATAATAAATAGATTTCAGGACAACTTTCTACATTCTCAAACTGACTTTTCAATGGCTCATGATATTGATTTACTGCGCCTGAACCTTTTGTAGTTCGATCGAAACCAATACCAAAACTATCTGCTTTATGATAATAGGCAGCAGTCCAATCGGTGCGAATACCTTTAGGACCAAACCATGGGCCAGGACCATAATGAGTATTATTCAAACCTGCAAAAATATGGTGAAGTCCCAGTGGCATTGAATAACGTACAACTGCTTCATAACTATCCAGCATGAGTTTTTTTATTGGAACTAAAAAATTTGTTTGCCAATCTGTTGGATTAGTATTCATTTCTTCTGTAGGAGAAAAAGTTAACTTCAGCCATTCATCAGCCATTTTTTCACTTGTAATTTGATTATTCCATGCCATTCGACCAAATGCATACCAATTGGACTGTGCAAAATGATGACCACACCAATTAGCATCTAAACCAATATTGGCTACACCTGCAATTGCTGTATATTTTTGAGAAAAAATACTTCCATCAGTTGTACGGGCAACAGTACTTCCCACACCTTCCTGATGAGTATCACTTTTCAGGAACTCTTCCCACATTTTTGCCAAATAGACTAATTGTTCTGAATGCCCAAGATATTCCTGAGTTATTTGTAATTCGGGCATTACAGATGTTTTTTTCATTGCTCCAAAGAGCGGATTGAATGGTTCGCGTGGCTGAAAATCAACAGGTCCATTTTTTACCTGAATAATGACATTGTCACGAAACTGACCATCAAGAGGTATAAACTCATTATATGCCTGACCAGCACGATCCTTACTATTAACTGCATATACAAAAGCACGCCACATAATAATACCTCCGTAAGGTTTAACTGCATCGGCAAGCATATTAGCTCCATCGGAATGTGTACGTCCATAATCTTGAGGACCTGGTTCACCTTCACTATTGGCTTTAATTAAAAAACCTCCAAAATCGGGTATCATTTTATAAATTTCTTTTGTCTTATCTTTCCACCATTTTATCACTTCTGGGTTTAAGGGATCAGAAGTTTTTAAACCACCTATTAATGTTGGTGAAGAAAATTTAACTGAAAGATAGGTCTTCATGCCATAAGGGTGTAAAACTTCAGCGATTACCTTTACTTTTTCCAGACATTGACTTGTAAGCATTAACTTTGAAGAGTTAACATTATTTAATACCGTTCCATTAATTCCAATAGAAGCATTAGCACGTGCATATTCTTTCCAAAGTGCTTTATCCTTATCGGTTACTGCATAACCTTTTTCCATATCATGCCAAAATATGGAATTACCAGCATAACCGCGTTCAATAGATCCGTCCAGATTATCCCAATGGTTTAAAATTCTGCGTTCGTAAGATGGATTATTTATTCCAGTATCTATAGTTTGTCCTGTTTGCTGACGACGTAAAAGTTCATACGCACCATACAAAATACCTAATTCTGTATTGGCTTGAATCTCATTTTCAGACAGTTTGAAACCGTCACCTTTAATTCCTTTGTGCTTTTTTATTGTTAAAACAAGTTTAGCATTATTTTTTCCTTGCCAAGCTTGCTGCAATTCCTGTTTAGCTATAGCTATGGTCGAAGATTTATGAACACTAATAACATTTACCACTCCGGTACTTTTTGCCCTTAACCAAAGATGATGACCGTCTTCGGCATGAAGATGTAAAGTTGTGAATAGTAAGATTAAAAAGGCAACTGTTTTTTTCATTTCTAATTTAATGTTGAAAATTGAATTCATTTATATATCTCTTAAAAAAAAAATGAATTATTTCAAAAAGACACTCTCAGTAGGACCAAGGTGCGATTGCTTCACTCCTCCTGTATCTAAAACAATTTTTTGAACCACTACTCCCGGATCAATCATCCATACTTTTAATTTGTGAGCTCCCGGATTTGGAATTTTCAGTGTTGCTTTACATTGTCTGGCCTGTTTTACCACTGTTTTTGCCCAAGCTGGATTTGACCAGTGTACTTTAAACTTATCAGGAACATTGGTAATGTAAGTTGGTGCTTCATCATCAAATGACACGGCAATTTTGATATCCCTGTCAGGCATATAGTTTAATAAAGGTGAAGTTATCAATGTAATTTCTACACTATCTTTTGAAAATAAATACACAGGATATTCCATAAACGGTGCATCTTTTCCAGGAACAGCAGCTGCGGCATTTGCTGGAGCTGTGGCTCTCATTCCTGATAAAGTTAAACCATAATCTTCCACTTTAATCCATTTGCGAACTCCATTCTCTTTGTTTGTTGTAAAATGCTCTGCTTCAATAGAAATAAGTCCTCCACTCTCAATAAAACCTTTTATTTTATCTTTATTTTCAACAGGATTAAAAGCATTTACATGTATTACAACTTCATTTCCTGCACCCGTAATTTTTACAATACCATCAGAGCTACCTTTTGGTAATTGTTGCTCATTTAACTCAAACCAAACGCGTTTATCTGCAACGTTGATTGTTCCTTTTGCATCGCTTATCTTAAGCCATGGCACATCGGAAGTTATGGTATAATCAAAAGCTTTATTCCCTTTATTGAAAATTTCGACATAATGTTTTTGATTATTAAAAATATCAAATTGAGGTAATGAAATTTTTGAATTAGAATCTGACCCAATCAATTCATTACCTTCTGGAGCAATTCCCATTAAAGCCTCGTCAGGAATTTGAATTTCATCAAGTTTGACAGCGTTCAAACTATTTTTTCTTGGCGGCATCCAATCAGTGTAACCAAGATGCGTCTGATCCATAAAATGATTCCACTTCCCATCAGCATATATATGATTGTAATGCGACATCAAAGTAGTATCAGCCTCAAATAATTTTCTTGTTCGTAAAGCCATTTCATTCGTACTCGAACGTTTTTGGCTGGCATACAATTGATTTTTTGCAGCTGAAAAATACAACTCATTAACTATAGCACATGCTTTAACAGGAAATAATACAATCTGATAAAATGCATCACGCTTTTCTTGCGGTAACTTATCATAGATTGCTTCTGCTCGTTCTCTGATTGCATTATAATCAGCAACAACGGTTTCAAATTCGTTATAATGGATTAGACTATAAGTAGATGCATTTAAAGATTCTGGTTTGCAACGACCATTAAACTTTCCGTATTTTGAAAGAATATCGGCAATTTCTGCACCATATTCTTCTCCAAATTCTCTTGTAGCCCAAAGTTGTGTAAATTCATTTATATTAGAATTGTTCCAACGATTGGTATTCCAACCCAGACTCATAAAATACTCCATTGGTAATTCGTATCCTTTGAAATGACCTACGTTTACTACCCAAATTTTATCAGCTCCATACTCTTTGGCAAGTGACATTTGATCCCATATTTTCGGAAGAGGATTAGTATTTATCCATTCGTAACTTCTTGGATCACCATGATAATCAAAATGATAATAAACCCCTGCACCTCCACTGCGCTTACGTTCCGCTTCGTTTGGTAATCTTCGAATATTTCCCCAGTTGTCATCTGCCCAAAGCAATGTAATATTGTCCGGAACTCTTAAACCGTTATTATAATATTCCATTATTTCTTTATAAAGACACCAAGCTTGAGGCACTTCGCTGATATCTTTATCCATTTCCTCACTGATAATTGTTTGCTGGTTTCTGACAATTTTTTCTACCATCGCAATATTATCTTTCATTTCCCCTTTCATTTCAGAGTCATTAGCGCCACGAAGTCCCATAGTTACAATGCTTTCGTAGTCTTTATTTCTTCTTATTCCTTTTCTCCAAAAACTTTCAAGAGTATCAGGATGTTTTGAATAATCCCAATGTCCAAGAGTTCTAATATAACGACGATCCCATTCTTGCTGCGAACGTACCATTGGTTCCTGATGAGACGTTCCCATAACAATACCATATTCATTAGCAAGACGTGGATTTTCAGGATCATCCTCATTAAAAGCATTGCTCCACATTGCAGGCCATAAATAGTTAGCCTTTATTCGAAGTAATAATTCAAAAACGGTTGCGTAAAACTCACGACCATAATTCACCACATTTTTTCCCACAGGTGGATTTTGGCTAGGTTTAGCCATACCGTATTTTTCTTTGATCCAACCTGTAAGTGCAGGAGCTTCATCATTAATAAAAACCCCTCTATATTTTACACTTGGTCCTTCAATATTTCGAATTGGTTTTACATACAGCTTATCTTTATGATCTGCAGGAACATCTGCCCAAAAATGCCACGGAGAAACCCCTATTTGCTCCGACACATCATAAATCCCGTAAATAGTTCCTCTTTTATCACTACCTACTATGACAAATGCTTTGTCGACACCTTTAAAAGGTTTGTCAATTACCTGAATAAGAAAATTTTCCCACTTTCCCTGAATACTTTTTACATCCAGTTTTCCTTTTTTTACCAATTGATCGATAACAGGACTTTTTCCTAATGTCCCGACAATTACAATCTCTTTTTGACTTGGCAACTTATCATAAACTATAGATGGCTCTGCATTAGTTACCTTACCAATATCAGCTTTCAAATCTTTTAATGCCCTAATTACTCCCACATAATCGCTTGAATTAATACATAGTGGTGATGATTTTCCTGCTGCGGATAATGTAAAATTTTCCTTCGCTTTAATAGTTGACACATAACTTTTACCTCCAATCGCCCATAAAAAAGAAGGTATAATCAGTAACAAGAAAGAATGATATTTTTTCATTTTTTTTATAAAGGTTTGTTTTTTTAAATTTATTTTGAGTTGTGTAAAACTGGTGGTGCTCCAAAGTAACTTGGATACTTGTTATCAGGATTTACCACTATTTTTTCAACTACTATTTCGGGATCAATCATAATTATTTTCAAAGTATGAATTCCTGGTTCTTTTACCTCCACTTCAAAATCCAGCCAACGCATATTATCAAAAATCTCATTTTTACGGAATTGACCTGCACCAATCAGCGCAATATTTTTATTGATTACCGGATACGGTTTTAAAACGGACGATCTGGCTAAAACTTCAGGGGTATATTCTTTGAATTCATCGTAAAATCCTTTTCTAGCATCCAATAGCTGAGGCGTTTGATTATTCAATGCCACAGCAATTCTCAACCCTCGTTGAGGATGAACATCCTGAGTAGGTAAGATTCCTAAACAAACCGTTGTTTTACCCGTTTTGGACAGCAATACTTTGTACTCCAATGTTGCTCCATCCTCAGCTGTAGTACTTGGAGCTGTTACAGGAACTATTCCCATATTTGCTTTGCCTTTTCCTAAATCCGGAAGGACAATCCATTGTGCATTTTTTCCAGGCTTATTGTTATTAAATTGATAGGCTGGTATCGTAAATTCACCCGTAAAATTCCCAAAAAATGATTCTCTTAATTTTGGCATAGCTGCTTTTAGAGCTCTAACCGATACGGGAATAATTTCATTCCCTTTTTTAATTTCTACGATACCATTTGATGTTCCATCAGGCATTTTTTTCCAATCGACATCAACCATTATTCGAACTTCTTTCTCTATTTTTCCTTTAGTACTACTTAATTTAATCCAAGGCTGATTTGCCTTTGCTTCAAATTCAAAAGATCCTGTACCACGATTGAATATCTCTATATAATAAGATTGCTTTTTAAGCTTATCAAAGACCGGAAGCTGTGGCTTTTCAGCATTTCCTGGCCATGCCGCCTCTGAACCTTCGATAGCAATTCCCATTGTAGGTTCGGTAAGTGGTGTCACTTCTTTTAATTCAGGTAGTTTATTTTCTTTTGGCATTTGCCAACTGGTATAACCAATATGAATGTCTGACATCATATTTTTCCACTTCCCGTTTGACATCTCACCATTATAATAATCGCTCAATTTTTTATCCAGTGCAAAAAGATTCCTTGCTCGCTGTGCATAATCGTTAGCACTCACCCTTCCTTGTGCAGCATAAAGTTGATTTTTGCCCACTGAAAGATACATTTCTGCAACACCAGCCGAAGCTTTAGTTGGATAAAGTACAAGTTGATAATAAGCGTCTTTTAGTTCCGGGGCAATTTTAGTTTCCAATGCTTCCGCTTTTGCTGTAACGTCTTTCCAAAGTTGGAGCATTCGATCGGCTTCATTATGATTTACATAACTAAAAATTTGCGGTGTTTGCACTTCGGCTTTTCTTAACAAATTGTATTTGGAATATTTAGAAACAATATCTGCGATTTCTTCGGCATGTTCCTTTCCAAAAATGCTTTTAGCCCAGTTAACCGTATAATCGAATGTTTTGTTTGCAGGATAAGCATCCGGATTCCAGGCAAAATGCATAATGAAGTCAATAGGAAGTTCTTTCGGTTTCAAATCGCCCACATTAACAATCCAGATACGGTCAAGACCGCTTTGATAAGCCAGATTAAATTGTTCCTGAAGCTTAGGAATAGTTGTCGTATTAACCCATCTGTCGTTATTAGGTCCACCATTCATATCTATGTGATAATATAAACCGCTTCCGCCTTTTCTGTTTTTTTCTTTTGGCGGAGCAATACGTCTTATGTAGCCCCAATTGTTATCACAAAACAATAGCGTAATATCATCAGGAACATTAAACCCTGCATCATAATAGCGCTGTACTTCGGTAAAAATAGCCCATAGTTGCGGATGATTAGCAGGATCGTCATTATAGACTTTTTGAATGATGTCTCGTTGACTTTTTATTACATTCTCTAAGGTTTTAATATTATCAAGATCATTTCCTTTTCCCATAGCCACATCACCATCACCACGCATACTCATCGTAATCAGGTTTTCATAATTCTTATTTCGATTAAGACCTTCAAACCAAAATTTTTCAAGATTTTTACTATTGCTAACAAAGTCCCAAGGTCCTATTTCCTGCTTACGTTTCGAATATTCTTTTTGGGAACGCATCATTGGCTCGTGATGCGAAGTTCCCATTACAATACCGTATTCGTCAGCTAAAGCCGGACTCATTGGATCATCTTCATTAAAAGCACTACTCCACATAGCCGGCCACAGATAATTGGCTTTCAAACGCAAAAGCAATTCAAACATATTGACATACATTTTGGAATTGATTCCTCCAAATTTAGCGGTAGCCCAACCGCCGAAAGAAGGCCATTCATCATTAATGAAAATTCCACGGTACTTCACTTTTGGAGATTGCTGAACATATCGCCCAGATTTGACATATAATTGGTTACTTTTTTTAGCGGGAACATCAGCCCAAAAATACCAAGGAGAAACCCCAATTTTTTCAGAAATATCATAGATTCCATAAATGGTTCCACGTTTGTCACTTCCGGCTACGATCAAATTACCATCGACCGTTTGAATAACAAAAGATTCCCACTGCCCTTTTATACCTGAAACGTCAATTTTTTTATCGGCGATTAATTGGTCAATTAATTTGCTTTTTCCAATGGTTCCAATTAAAATTACTCCTTTTGAAGGATAACTTAATTTTTCAAAAATCTCCGGTTTAACTCCTGAAACTTTTCGCACATCATCAGCTAAATCATTAGCGGCACGAATAATCCCTTTCCAATCAGAACCATCGATATAGATGGATGCTGATTTTCCATTAGCAACAATAGAAAATGCATTTTTTGAGGTTTTATGTTCAATATATTGTGGAGGTGTCTTGTAATCAGTTTTATCAGTTGCATTGACGGGGTTTGATGCAAGCATAAAATTTCCTATAACAAGAAAAATAATCTTTAATTTATTTATGATATTCATGACAATTGATAAGGTTTTAATTTTAATGTCTATTATGAAATAGAGTCTTTTAGAAACTAATACAGACAACAAAATAATATCTTTTTAATACTGAAATCATTTGAAAAGTGATGCAAATAAAAGGTTATAGTCGTTAATTCGCTTTTATAAATATCTGTCATTTGAGCAGTAAAACTCATATTCGTTTGTTAGCTTATTAACAAATATAAATAAAATTACACAAAAAACAACCGGTTGCTTTTATTTGAATTAAGTAATGCAATTTTATAGTAAAAATACTCCAGGATTCGTTTTATCTAAGTTGGGAAAATTTGATAGTTATTATTATGGTTTAGATGATTTAAACTCAATACACAAAAAACTAAGGTTTCATTTCATAAAAATAGTTGCAATAATATAGACAATCCTTTTCTAACTTATTTTTTCGTCATCTTTTTTAGAAAACATTAAGAAGTGATTATTTCACAAATTAGTATATTTGGCTATCCATTTTAAGATTTCCAAACAAAAAAACAATTTTAGTTTTCGAATTAAACAATGAAAAATATAAAGTTCACTTATATGGTTTGCTTATTTCTGCTCCTCTTTATTGGGTGTACAGAATCGGCTACTATATATCAAGCTGAACAAAATAGTAATGATAACCTTTGTGAGCGTACTATTGCTGATATTCCACAGCTTTTATCTTCCGATTTACTCAATAAAGAAATTCATATTCATTATGCGGTAAAGAAGAAAATTAAATTTCGCGCCACTACCTCAGAATACACCACTTTAAGGCCTCCATATTACAGCAATCTGATAAAATTCAGAAATTATAAGAAAAGCCTAATTTATGGCATTGCATCTATTTATCAAATCCAGCGCCATACTTATCTCCATCTCTATCAATTATTCTAGTTCATAGAATAAGGTTTACATTTTTATAAATACAATTTAATTGACCTCTCTTTTTGTGTCTGTAGCAGGATCTAAAGAGCAAATTTTTTTGTTTATAAAACTGTACTATACAATCCGAAACGGCTCAAGCTATATTCGGAGCATTTCCATTTTTTCTAAAACCAATTATAACTACCCTGTAGCAATCTATAGGGTAGAAAATCTATTTATATCGTAAAAAAATAATCATGAACACCAAAAACAATTCATTTTTCATCCTAATATTATCGCTTTTTGTTCTGGTCTCGTGCGGAGATAAAGCCAAAAAAAACTCAGACAAAATAAAAACACTTCCGGTCTATAAAATCACCTTAAAAGACACAATAGTTTCGAGCAAATTTGTTGCCGATGTACAGGCAAAAAATAATGTAGAAATTCATGCCCGTATTCCGGGTTTACTGGACAAAGTGTACGTAAGTGAAGGTCAAAAAGTAAAAAAAGGACAAATTCTTTTTAAAATTAGCGATCTGGAACTTCAGATTCAGCTTTTGAAGGCTGAAGCTGTTTATAAAAGCACAAAAGCCGATTTAAGAATCGCAACCGTTGAACTGGAGCAGGCTCAGACCCTTTTCAATAAAAAAGTAATTGCTGATAAAGAACTGGAATTATCTAAGGCAAAATATGAAGCAGCTTCTGCGAAAGTGGCACATGCTGCAGCAGAAAAAAAAGCGATTACACAGCAGATCAGTTTTACTACAATCTGCGCCCCTTTTAACGGAACGATTGATCGTATTCCGCTTAAAGAAGGAAGTTTAGTTGAAAACGGTTCTTTATTAACCACGGTTTCTCAATTAGATGATGTTTACGCTTACTTCTCCATCCCGGAAAATACTTATTTCCAAATGATGGAAGACAAAACCTTAAATACACACGGTGATATCAAACTGGTATTGCCAAATGGAATGGTTTACGGTCAAAAAGGAGAATTAAGAACGGCCGATGGAGAAATAGACAGACAGACTGGTTCTATTCAATACAAAGCAAAATTTCACAATCCGCAGGGATTTATCAAACACGGAACTTCCGGAAAACTGATCATATCAGAACCCAAAACCAATGCAATTTTAATTCCGCAGAAAGCAGTTTTTTCTATTCAGGACAAACAATACGTTTTCCGCGTGAACAAAGATGGAGTAGTTAAAATGACAAATGTTACAATTGAAACCACTCTTGATGATGTGTACATCTTAAACGATGGATTAAAAAGTGACGACCTGATTGTACAGGAAGGTACGCAATCATTAAGAGACGGCGATAAAATCAACATAAAACAAATGTAGGTTATCGATCTGTAAAACAGTTATTTAATTATTTATCTAAAAATTTTAAAATGATAGAGTTATTTATCAGAAGGAAAATATTGTCATTAATTATCTCTGTTATGATAGTCCTTCTGGGATTGCTGGCGTTGTTTCAGCTTCCCATTACCCAATTCCCGGATATTGTACCACCATCTGTAACCGTTACAGCAAAATACACAGGAGCAAACGCAGAAGTTTCCGCCAATGCTGTCGCCCTTCCGCTCGAAAGAGCCATAAATGGAGTTCCCGGAATGACGTATATGTCAACCGTAACTTCGAATGATGGTTTGACTTTAATTCAGGTTTTCTTTGAAGTAGGAACCGATCCCGATCTGGCTGCCGTAAATGTGCAGAATCGTGTAACTACAATACTTGACGAACTTCCCGAAGAAGTAATTCGTGCCGGAGTTACAACCGAAAAAGAGGTAAACAGTATGTTGATGTACCTGAATATTACAAGCACAGACAAATCTCAGGATGAGCAGTTTATCTTCAACTTTACTGATATAAATATCCTTCAGGAATTAAAACGTATTGATGGTGTCGGTCGTGCTGAAATTATGGGACAAAAAGAATATTCGATGCGTGTCTGGTTAGATCCGGAAAAGATGCTTTCGTATAATATTTCAGCAAATGAAGTGATTAATTCGCTTCAAAAGCAAAATATTTCAGCCGCTCCAGGTAAAGTGGGTGAAGGTTCAGGACAAATGGACAATCAGCTTCAATATGTAATTAAATATGATGGAAAATTCTTCGAACCAGGCCAATATGAAGAAATCCCCTTAAGAGCCAATCCAGACGGAACCATTTTACGGTTGAAAGACATTTCGAAAATCGAATTTGGTGCTATGAGCTACGGAATGGTTTCTAAAACTGACGGAAAACCTTCTGCATCCATCATGCTAAAACAGCGTCCGGGCTCAAACGCTTCTGAAGTAATTGCCAGCGTGAAAGAAAAAATGGCTGAATTAAAAGGTTCCTCTTTTCCACCGGGAATGGAGTTTAATATTGCCTATGATGTTTCCCGATTTCTGGATGCTTCTATTGACGAAGTATTAAGAACATTGATTGAAGCCTTTATTTTAGTGGCTTTTGTCGTTTTTCTTTTCCTTCAGGACTGGAGATCAACTTTAATTCCGGTATTAGCCGTTCCTGTGGCACTTATTGGTGCATTTACTTTTATGTCGATGATGGGATTCTCCATTAACTTATTGACGCTTTTTGCTTTAGTTCTTTCTATCGGAATTGTGGTTGATAACGCAATTGTCGTCGTCGAGGCTGTTCACGTAAAAATATCAGAAGAACACATGGCACCAATGGAAGCGACAATCAGTGCTATGAAAGAAATTACAGGTGCTGTAATTGCGATTACCATTGTAATGGCTGCGGTATTTATTCCGGTTGCCTTTCTGAGCGGTCCGGTTGGGGTTTTCTACAGGCAGTTCTCGTTAACAATGGCCATTAGTATTGTGATTTCAGGTATTAACGCAGTTACTCTTACTCCTGCCCTTTGTGCAATTTTACTGAAAGCTCACAACCCAAATAAAGTTAAAAAATCATTATTAGACAGATTCTTCAAAAGATTCAATAATTGGTTTGATAACATTACTTCAAAATACATCAAAGTACTAGTAAAATTTGCTGATCGTAATACCGTTACTGTTGGTTTATTAGTGCTGTTTTGTATTTTGACCTGGGGAACAACTAAATTTTTGGCATCAGGATTTATACCAACAGAAGATCAGGGAATGGTTTACGTGAGTGTTACAACACCGCAAGGAGCAACAGTAGAACGTACCGAAAAAGCTTTGGATGAAGTAACCAGAATCGCAAAACAAATTAAAGGTGTTGATAACGTTACAACGCTTGCCGGATACAGTATTGTAACTGAAATAGCCGGGGCGTCGTACGGTATGGGAATGATTAACCTGAAAAACTGGAGTGAACGTGATATTTCGGTAACCGAATTTATGGCAGAACTTACTGAAAAAACCAAAAATATTACCGATGCACAAATTGAGATTTTTGCACCGCCAACCGTTCCTGGTTTTGGTAACACGAGTGGTTTTGAGCTGCGTTTGCTGGATAAATCCGGGGGGAGTATTACCAATACAGATAAAGTCACCAAAGAATTCATCGCAGCATTAAATGCTTCACCAGAAATTCAGAATTCCTTCTCAAGTTTTGATGCGACTTTCCCGCAATATTTAATTCATATTGATTATGATTTGGCCGCTAAAAAAGGAATTTCGGTTGACAATGCCATGAGCACTTTACAGACCATGCTGGGTTCTTTTTATGCCACCAATTTTATCCGTTTTTCTCAAATGTATAAAGTAATGGTTCAGGCAAGTCCACAGTTTCGTCAAAATCCGGAAAGTATTTTGGATATGTATTTGAAGAATGATGCTGGCGAAATGGTTCCGTTTTCTACTTTCATCAAATTAGAAAGGGTTTACGGTCCAGAGGTTTTAACGCGTTACAACATGTACATGTCGGCGATGATTAACGGTGAACCTGCTGAAGGTTACAGTTCTGGGGACGCCATTGCTGCTGTCGAAAGAATTGCTGCAGAAAAATTGCCTAGCCGTTTTGAAGTAGAATGGTCAGGGATGACACGTGAAGAGATTCTTTCAGGTAACCAGACAATTTACATTTTTGCGCTTTGTATTCTTTTCGTTTACTTATTATTAGCGGCTCAGTACGAAAGTTTATTGCTTCCGTTTCCAGTATTATTGAGTTTGCCTGTGGGAGTTTTCGGTTCTTACATTGCGCTTTTAATGGTGGGATTAGACAATAACATTTATGCCCAAGTAGCACTCGTGATGCTTATTGGTCTGCTCGCCAAAAACGCCATTCTGATTGTAGAATTCGCGATGGCACAAAATAAACTCGGGCGTGATATTGTCGAAGCTGCGATCGAAGGCGCCAGACTTCGTTTCCGTCCTATTTTGATGACTTCGTTTGCTTTTATTTCAGGATTGATTCCGCTGTGTATCGCTTCTGGTGCGGGTGCAATTGGTAACCGTTCGATTGGTACGGCAGCTGCGGGCGGAATGTTAATCGGAACTGTATTTGGTCTTTTAATTATTCCAGGACTTTATATACTGTTTGCAAAATTGGAAAAACGAATGAGTAAATCTTAACGCTTATTTTTTAAACACATAGCATCATAGGATTTGGAAGGCGTGGAAAGGCTTTTTTGTAAAGGAAAAATCTATGTTTCTATGTGTTAAAATAAAATTTTAGACAAAAGATTGAACATAATAAACTTAAACAATGAAAGACATATTAAATCAATATAAAAATGCTCATGTGCAGTTTCTAAGGACAACTAAAAGTGCTGTTGTAATAACTGGTATTTTACTTTTGACAGCTTGTTCTGCACCAAAAGTCAGCACTAAATTAGACGCTGCAAAACTTCCTGAAAATTTTGATGCACAACGAAAAGAAGTGGTCAAGGCTGATTTTATTCCATTAAAAACAGAAACATTTTTTAAAGATCAGAAATTAGAGGAATTACTAAAAAAAGCCATTGCCAAGAATCCTGATTATTTAATCATGCAGCAAAGAATTTTAATTGCCAATTCATATTTAAAAGTAGCAAAACTGGCGCTTCTGCCCTCTTTAGATCTTGTTGCAGATGTTTCCGGAACACATTTCGGAAAATATACTATGGAAGGTGTTGGAAACTTTGATACCAATTTTTCTCAGAATATTACCGAAAAACAAAAAATAAATGAAAAGCTTTCACCAAACTATTTTTTAGGTGGAAAAGTTTCCTGGGAAGCTGATATCTGGGGAAAACTGAGCAATCGTAAAAAAGCAGCACAGCAAAGATATTTTGCTTCTCAGCAGGGAATTCGTTTGCTGCAAACTCGCCTTTTGGGAGATATCGCCGACTTGTATTTCAAACTGATTGCTTTAGACAAACAAGCGGCGATTTACGATAAAAACTTAAAAACGCAGGAAAGAGCACTTGATATTGTTTCAGCACAAAGATCGGTTGGAAAAGCGACAGAACTTGCTGTACAACAGTTTGATGCGCAAAACAATAATATTCACGCAGAAGCTTCCGAATTGAAACTGAGCATCGATCAGACTGAAAAAGCTTTGTTAACTCTTTTAGGTGAATATGGCGGAAAAATTGACAGAAGCAGCGATTTCTTATCTGGACATTTAGACGTTTTAAATCAAAAAGTAAGCGTAGATTCTATTATTCATAAAAGACCTGATGTTTCTGAGGCTTACTTCGAATTACTAGCGAGTAATGCAGATGCAAAATCGGCTCGGGCGGCCTTTTTTCCAACTGTAAATCTTGGAGGCTATGCAGGTTTCAATTCGTTTTCTTTCAACACGCTTTTTGATGCGGGATCTTTCGCATGGCAATTATTGGGGGAGCTGACAGCCCCGGTTTTCAATAAAGGTGAGATTAAACAGGAATTTTATGTTTCAAACAAAAGACAGGAAATTTCCTTTCTTCAATATCAAAAAACAGTAACAACAGCTTTTAACGAATTAAGTGCTTTATTGCACCGAAACGAAGCCTATGAAGAGGTTTTGAAATACAAAATGAATGAAATTGATCATCTGGAAATTGCTGTAAATGTCTCAAATGATTTGTATCTAAGCGGTTATGCTAATTATCTGGAAATTATTAATGCGCAGCAAAACAAACTGCAGGCAGAACTTGACTTTGTCAATATTCAATTAAAAAATGCCGAGTCTCAGGTTTTATTGTATAAAGCCTTAGGAGGTGGAATCAACTGATTATTTAGCTACTTGCTGCAGTTAAAAGTTCTTCATTTTAATATACTGCCCCAAAAAGGTTAGCACTATTTTGGGGCAGTTTAAAATTTCAGGATAATATATAAATTAACTGACAAGAAGAAAAGCTATTTCAACTGTTGATCATTTAAATCCAATTCGCTATTCAAATTATTACAAAATTCACATTTGACCAAGCAACTCCATAATCTTATCGTAAATGGCCGTATTTTGATACACCCCTCTAAAATTATCAGCACCAGGACCATAGGCAAAAACCGGAACTGATATAGCTGTGTGATCATTTGTACTGAAATTTCCGTGAACATAGCCTTTTTCAATACTTCCATCAATTAGGGATAATCCACCTGTTTCGTGATCAGCTGTGACAATCAGCAATGTCTCCGGATTTTTATCGACATATTCCATTGCTTTTCCAACTAACTGATCAAAATCGAGCATTTCACGAACAATATATTCTACATTATTCTGATGTCCTCCATAATCGATCTGTGCACCTTCGGCCATAATAAAAAACGGATTCTTTGTTTTTGAAAAAGTATTGGTGGCTTTGATGAATGATTTTGCTAAAAAATCTCCTCTCCCATCTTTAACAGAAACTACTGCCGAATCATCCAGAACTACCATTTTATTGTTTTTGATGGTATCCAGACTGCCAAAGTTATCCGAAAAAGAATAGCCTCTTTCAATTAACGTTTTGGATAAATCTTTGCCATCTTTTCGGTTTTTAAATTCTTTCAGTCCGCCACCAATTAAGATATCACAGTTGTTGCTTAAAAAATCATTGGCTATCGGTTCGTTATAACTTCTTTCTGGCTGATGAGCGTAAAAAGCGGCCGGGGTTGCATCTGTAATGTTTCCTGCAGAAATGATAGCGGTTTTATACTTTTTCTTAGCTAATTGCTGTGTAATTGCTTCTAACGGCTTTCCGTTTTCATCTACACTAATGAACCGGTTATTTGTTTTACTTCCGGTTGCCATAGCAGTAGCTCCTGCAGCTGAATCGGTAATGTAACTGTCTGATGATTTAGTAATTGAAAGTCCCTGCGTTGGAATATTAAAAAGGCTTAACTGGCCTTTATTGGCTGTATAACCTGCATAAATTTGTGCCAGTCCCATTCCATCACCAATAAGAAGAATCACATTTTTTGGTTTTTTCGTAGTGAAAGCCTTCTTGTTTTTGGGTATATAAGCATCATGAAATACTGTATTCTGATAAAAATTTGCTTTAATTTTATTTATAAATTCAGCTAATTTACCAACATCATCCGTACCAATAAAATCCACTTTTAAATTCATTAGGGTCATCCAGGTGTTAACATTATCCTGTGTGGCCCAAAATCTGATTTTTTTATGCAGATCGTGTACTTTTTTAATTGCGGACTGCACCTTTTGTAAATCTGCCTGTGTCAGAACACCTTTGCCATTCCATAAAGTAATCTCTTTTAAGTCAGTACTAATCATTTCAATGCGGGATAACTCTTCGGCATTGTAATTTTCATTCAGTCTTCCGTCAAAATGAATAAATTGCGGATAAGTCATCCAATTTGATGGTGAAGGCCTGTTTCCAGAAATAACAATTTTGATATTTTCATTAGAGATGATAGTAGGAAATATATTTAACTGCTGTACAATTGCTTTTAGCGTAACATCAGCTTCAGATTTAATGTCTATCATCAAAATCAAAGGTTTATTATCAGGATATGCTTTACCTTCTAAGTTTTTTACTTTAGATGAAAGCGGTTCAAGATATACACTTTTCAGGGTATTTTGCAGCTTAATTTCTTTTGAAGTATGAGCAACAAAAAGTTCATTATTAACTAAAAAAACATCCGCTTCGATAACACCAGCTTCATTGGAATAGGCTTCGTAAAAAGGCAATGATCTGGCATAATCATTATGAGAATGAATATTTGTAGAATTGTATTCCTGGGCTTGAGCAAGCAGGAAGATTTGGAGGCAAAAAAGAGTTATTATTTTTTTCATTAAAATAGAAATTATTCCTTTGGGAGACTGTATTTAACCTGCCAAGAATTTTATTATTCACTATTTGCAACGTTAATGTATTGCTAATAAGTTTTATATTCTACAGCTGCAAACTCTGGGAAAAGTCTGCAGTGTAGAAATAAAAAATAAAAAACAACACTAAACTAACGATCATCAGTCTGTAAAGTGATTTGACCAGACTGTTTTTGATATTTTATAAGATTGTTTTGAATTGATTTGGTAAAAATTCACACAGCAAAAAATGATTTTTTTTAAGGATACTTTACTTTTTTATTTCGGTATTATAGATGACCTCGCCACGTTCATTGACAGCCTGTACATACAACGTGTCGGCTAAGACAGAAAACACCATAAAACCATATTCGGAAGCAGCAAGTTTGCTAAAAGGCAAACGATCAATTGGAGTAACTTCTGAAGCTGATCCTGAAACGAAATAATGGGTCTTTCCTTCTGGCTGCATATGCTGTAAATCATGATCATGCCCTGCGATGTAAGCATCTATCTGATATTTATCAAAAAGTGATTTTAGTGATTTTCGTACGGCTTTGGTATCATAGCTCTCTCTTCTTTTTAAGGTCGCTGTAAACAATGGATGATGTCCAACGACTAACTTCCATTTTACGGTTTTGGGAGCATCAGTAATGGTTTTGATTAGCCATTTTTTTTGTGTAGTCGAATCCTTTGAAGTGAGATTTTTTGAATACACTTCATTTTTGTAAAATTCAGGAATTAAGGCATTGGTGTCTATAAATGCAATCAGTACCTGCTGGTTGGAGTCACCATTTATATTAAAGGTTTTACTGTAATAACGGGCGGGCATGTTCCATCGACGGCTTATTTTTGAATAGGCAACCTGTGCATCTGCATTTCCTGCATAATCGTGATTTCCTAATACCGGATACCAATTCCAGTGCAATGAAAAGTCAGTATAAATGTCTTCAAAAGAAGATTTCCATTGCGGATCATGTTCACTGGCTACTCCCACCGGATAAAAATTATCACCCGTAGAAATTATGAAATCCCGGTTTATGGCTGCTGCCGTTTTACCCATTTGTTTCGCTACCGGAATCTGATGGTCTTCGCCAAATCTTCCCCAGTCTCCCATTACAATAAAGTTTAGCGCATTAGAGTATTTTTTCACACTGTTTTCTGTAGTTTGGGCAAAAGCGAAATGTAAGGAAAGTGCACAGATAAAAAGTAGTACTCTTTTTTTTTGTAAAGTTTGCATTTTGATTGTTTAATAATTTGAAATTGAAGGCTGCTTAAAATTGCAGCCTCCAAATATCATTAACCGAATTAGTATCCGTCATTTTGTATTAGATAACCAGGAACATTTGATGCACCGTCAATTGCCGACTGAGGAATTGGAAACAATCTGTGTTTTACATCTGTATCTGTTTTTTCAGTCCATTTGTCTTCATAATGACCAAAACGAATCTGAGTTGTTCTTCTCAAACCTTCCCAGTAAAACTCAAAACCGTATTCTCTGTATAAAATATCCAGGTTGATTGCCGGAAGCGCTGCAGGAATTGGTGCACGGGCAGTTCTTGAAGTTCTTACTGTATTCATATCAGCCAAAGCACCTGCATTATCACCTTTTCTTAATTTAGCCTCAGCGCGCATCATAAAAATTTCAGCATATCTAAGCAACACCATATCTACACTGCTGAAAGTATTTCCATCAGGAGAAGTATGACTGAATTGGTATTTAGACACTCTATATCCAGCAGCATGTGCACTACCTTCTTTAGTAAAATCAACTTTCAGGGTAAGATTCACATAGCCTACATTTTTGTCAGGTCCATTTCCTTTTATCTGTTTAACAGGATAAATTCTGTAACCTGCGTCGCATTTAAAAAAAGCGCCATTAGCATCTTTTCTTGCAGCCCAAGGAATACCTCTCAGGATTCCTCTGTCAATTTCAAAGTCTTCTGCTTTTACACAATAGTAATGATCCTGATCGTTTAATGGTGTAAATCCAGTAAGATCTTTTAAATTTGCAGGAACCTTAGCGTTATCTTTATAAAATCTTGAATCAGCATCGGCAGGATCGACATTACCATAAGCATTTACCCATGTTTGATAAAAATCTGATGTTATAGCCGGTCCATCTGTTCCGTCTACATCTATTGATTCAGGTCTGGGAAACATGGATCCTGGTATTGACCAATATGCCCAACGATTGTGCTCATCTTTTAAAACACCACGCTGATCTATTGCAAAAATTAATTCTTTATTTGAATTATTAGCATCATCAAACAAATCAAAATATTCAGGAGACAAGCTGAATTTACCTGAGTTTATAATGTTATCTGTATATTTAATAACCTTATCCATATCAGCTGCAGTAAATGTAGGCGTACCGTAAGGATCACGGTAAACAGAAGCATTTAAATATAATCTGGAAAGAAGTCCCCAAACTGCAGCCTGTGTCATTCTGCCTGGTCCTCTTGTCGTATTAATTACATCAGCAACTGACAATAACTCACTTTCTATATAAGAAACAGCATCTTGCCCTCTAAGTATTTCTGAAGTACTGGCTGATGACTCTTTTTTAAATACAAGACCCCAGCTGTCTAATGTCTGCATATTTAAATAAGCTCTTAAAGCTTTCATCTCGTAAAGCGCTCCTTGCGCTTCTGTATTTCCTCCTTCTGCAAGAGGAGTCAATACTTCAATAGCAGATAAAGTTCTAGAGATATTTTTAGTAAGAGCATTCCAGGTACTTGTAACCAAGTCATTAGTTGCTGTCGTTGTATGCGCATGTACTGCTAAATATTTACCTCCATCATACCAGTCTGTTCCTCCTCTGTAAGGTAAAATACCTTCGTCACTGGCAATTAATTGTAAACCAAAATTGTTTGTGTGATACCATGTTGCTTTTAATTGTCCATAAGCGGGTGCAATTGCACCGCTAATTGCTTCTGCTTTTCCTGCCCCGTTTAAGGATTCATCAAGCACTTTTTCTTCTAAGTCAGTACAGCTCCAGGTAAATAATAAACCAAATGCAAGAGTTGCTACTATTATTTTATTTTTCATGTTTTGTTATTTTTGATTAAAATGCCGCGTTTAGGCCAAATGAAATGGTTCTGCTTTTTGGGTAACTGAAGTAATCGATTCCAAAAGACTGAATTTCGCCTACCGAAGTTCCTGTATTAATTTCAGGATCATAACCACTGTATTTTGTGATTAGAAATAAGTTTTGTCCTGTTACAGAAAAACGTATGTTATCCAATACATTATCAAGTCCAATTAATTTGGGACTCAAATTATAGCCCAGTGTTGCATTATTTAATCTTAAGAAACTGCCGTCTTCTAAATATCTGGTAGAAACGGTATTAGAATTAGTAATTGCTTCATTTAAATATTGTGAAGCTCTGTCTGTAGTGTTAAAAGAATTGGCAAGCTGGCCTCTGTTGAATGAAGTCATGGCAACATGATTGTAAATTTTATTACCGCCAGTACCATTAAAATTCAATCCTAAATCAAAACTCTTATATTTAAAATTCAAATAAAAGGCATATATATAATCCGGTAATGCACTTCCTGCAACAATACGATCATCGTCCTTAATCGTACCATCTGGGTTTGTATCTGCAAATTGATTCCTGCCATCGGCACCAATTCCTGTAAATTCATACATATAAAAAGAACCTATAGGATGTCCGTTTAACACCCCGTTTATGGTTGCTCCTGTTTGTCCGCTTCCTTGCGCTGCTCCTGTTGTCAATATTTTATAAGGAGAATTTTCTACTTCATTTTCGGTAAATGATATATTACCACCAATACTATAAGAAAAATCTTTACTTTTATCACTACTGTAATCTAATGCCAGTTCAATACCGTTGTTCTTGATCTTCATATTCGGAATATTCGTCCAATACTTTGATGCAGGCTGGATAGGGTCTACAGGTGCTACTTCTAATATAATATTATCTGAAATTTTGTTAAAATAATCAACAGTACCTGATAACCTATTATTGAATAAACTAAAATCTAATCCTATATTGGTTTGTGTTGAAACCTCCCATTGAAGATTTGGATTCGCTAAACGAGTATAGATTGAACCATAAGGATAATCACTTACACTTGTTGTAGATGCATCTAATGGATAAGTATCATATCCACTGTTACTTTCTGTATAACTTGTTTTGGTTTGTTTAGAAGGAATCTCCTGGACACCAGTCTGTCCCCAGCTTGCTCTTAGTTTAAGATTGTTAACTATTTCAGAGTCTTTAAAAAAATCTTCTTTCGTTATATTCCAACCCAATGCTACAGATGGAAAGTATGCATATTTGTTGTTTGATCCAAATTTAGTAGACCCATCGGCACGCATGGTTGCGGTAAGCAGATATTTGTTTTCATAGCCATAATTTACTCTTCCGAAGAAAGACTGAAGCTCATTTTCTGTAGCGGATGAAGACTTGGTTGTAAGCTCAGTTGCTGCACCGATTTGATTTTTTGGTTCAACCCCATTATCCGGAAATCCCTTGAAGTTATAATTCTTTTGATTTAACTGGACTTTCTGATAAGACTGACCTGCTAAAACTGTAAAGCTATGAGCCTTTATATCAAAATTATACGTTAATGTGTTTTCATAAAGAACATTATTATTGGTAGTGACAATATTGTTCAAAGTACTAATCGTAGTATTGGTAGCTGAAGTATATGGTAAAACCTGAATGTCTCTTTCAGACATAGAATAATCAACGCCAAGATTAAATTTATAAGTTAATCCTTTTATAATTTCGTAAGAGGGTGAAATGTTAGCCAAAATACGATTGTTATTCGTTTCATCTGAGTAAATTCTCTCACTGATTAAAGGATTCAAAACATCATTACTTAAATTAACATTTGGCTGTCCATCAATAGTAATAGCATCTGTAGGATTCATTGTAAGCATATTGCTCACAGTACTACTGGTATTTGGTCTTGAATTATCAAGTTTGGTAGCTGTCATATTAAAAGTAACATTAAACTTATCGTTAAGTGCCTTTTGATTTAAATTGAAACGTCCCGAGTAGCGTTTTAAATCACTATTTCTATAAATACCTTCCTGATTATCTACACCAACTGATCCTGCATACGTTGACTTATCTGTCCCTCCGCTCATCGATAAATTTATATTTTGAGTAATACCGGTTCTGGTTAATTCATCCTGCCAGTCTGTATTTGCACCACCGTCTTTCAGTATTCCGTTTACAGCAGCAACCTGTTTTCTAAATTCATCAGCACTAAATACATCTATTTTATTGGCCAATGTTGAAAATCCGGTCGTCAGATTAAGGTTAATCTGAGTTCTGCCTTTTGATCCTTTTTTAGTTGTAATCACAATTACTCCATTTGCAGCTCTTGAACCGTAAATAGCTGCTGCAGAAGCATCTTTAAGAACATCAATACTTTCAATATCCTTTGGATTGATAAAGTTTAATGGATTTGATGCAACACCATTATTCGTATTATCCAAGGCAAATCCATCTACTACATAAAGCGGTGTCGTTCCTGAACGCAAACTTCCCACTCCACGAATAATGATATCTTGTGAAGCTCCAGGTTCACCACTTGCTGATGTTACATTAACTCCGGAAATTTTACCCTGAATTAATTGTCCTGCATTAGACACTACCCCTTTGTTAAAGTTTTCACTTTTTAAAGAACCGATAGCTCCGGTCACATC
Source organism: Flavobacterium adiutor (assembly GCF_048282555.1). Classification (NCBI taxonomy): domain Bacteria; kingdom Pseudomonadati; phylum Bacteroidota; class Flavobacteriia; order Flavobacteriales; family Flavobacteriaceae; genus Flavobacterium; species Flavobacterium adiutor. The sequence goes on along the minus strand of NZ_CP182487.1, from coordinate 2,640,659 downwards.
AGATCTTTTCTGAGAACCATACCCTACCACTACTACTTCGTTTAAAGTACTCACTTCTTCTGTCATGGATACAGTCAATTTTTGAGTGCCTGAATAAGCAACTTCTTTGGTTTTAAACCCAACATAAGAGAAAACTAAAATACCTTCATTTTGCTGTACTTTAATTTTAAAGTTTCCGTCAAAATCTGTTGTAACGGCTCCTTTCGGTTCTCCTTTAATATACACAGAGACTCCTGGAACAGGATTCTTTTCAAGATCAGAAACGACAATTCCTGACACTGATTCCTGCGAGTATGAATGCGACATACATCCTAAGGCAAGAATTAAAAATGCATAAATTTTTTTCATTTAATTAAGTTATTTTATGTTTCGCCAAAAGTATCGGAACGATCTTGCTAACAGGAGGATTTTTGTTTTCCAAAAGCGGACTTTTAATTCAATTTAGAGGAGAATAAACATTATAAAAGGGGTGTTTTTGTTCCTTAACATTGTGCTAACTTTTTACAAATCCAGGCCTAACAATAATCTCAAACAGAATATTCTTTATACTGCTTTGGACTTTTTCCAAAATACTTTTTAAAAGAACGACCAAAGTATTTTGGGTCATTATAACCGCACTCAAAACTCACTTCAGATATGTTTAATTTCTTCGTTTTTAGCAAAACTTCGGCTTTTTGTAATCGCAGTGACATTAGTACATCAGAAGGTGACTGATGCAAAGTTTCCTTAAACAAACGATAGCATTTTACTCTTGAAATTCCTAATTGTTCTACAAGCATTTCCACATTAAAGGAAGGATTTTGTAATTCTTCTTTAATGATTTCTAAGGCTCTTTTAAAAAGTTTTTCATTTGAAGTAATAGGGTCATTCTCATCTGTCAGGATCTCAAATATTTTTTCCTGCATTTTATATTCTCTAAAAGACTCTTTATTTTGATTAATGAGACTGTCAATCTTCTTTCTGATAAAGGATGAACCTGCAGGCAATTTTATATGGGTTTCTATGCCCATTTCAAGTAATTGCTCATCCATTTCATAATTGATATGCTCTGAGATGTAAACAATAGGAATTTTTATATTCGGTTTTTGTCTTAAAAAACTAATGAGATCTTTTGTGAATGCTGCCTGATAAAAAACAAGTGCTGAAACCTCAGTTTGCTTAATTATCGCATTCAGATTAGAAACGCAATTTTCAAAAATCAGGTTATAGTTTTCGTTTTCCAACAACTGATTTGCTGCCGGATTATTATATGAATCTCCGAAAACCAAAAGATACTTTTTATCAGAAGAAAACTGATCCTGGGAATTAAAATTGTTCCAGGAAATGGTTTCTTTTATACTTATTTCCGAATTAATAATTTCTATTGGAATATGTAATGCAACTTTAAATTGTTCTTCTGAAGATGGCACAAGTTCACCTTTCAGATCCTGCAATAAAACCTGTAAAGCCTTAAAATACGGACTATAATTCAAAATATTGTTCCAATTGTTTTTTAAGATAACACTATCTGAAGCAATCTTAATTTTCAATACATTATTATCAAAAGCAACAACAACACTCAATGTACTACCATGATCCGAATATTTACAGAAATCATAAAAAAAATACTGCAATGATAATTTTAACCTTAGTAAATCTGTTTCAACAAGGAAGCAAGTGTTTTCTATTTCGCAATTAAAATTAACCTGATTCGTCTGTAGATCCTTTTTTAATTTTTTAACATTGTCTTTTAAGACAGGAAAAAGATCAACTACTGTTTTTTTTATGCCCCCAAGATCTTTAATATGTTCAAGGTAATTCCATTCTGATATGAGGTTCACCAGTTTTCCTGATTGAGAAAGCAAAGCCTTTCTAATCTCATTATCCTGCTTAAATGAACTGGAAATTTGAATTATTTTTGTTATGGGTACCTGAAACTCGGCGAGCATATAAGTCTTGAACTTTTCTATTTCAAAATTCGGGTTTTTAAAATTACTGTGAAGAATCAGTAGTTTTTCTTTCTGTTCTATTATCTCTCTGTTTTTCTGATCAAGTTCAGCATTAATTTCTTCAAGTTTTTTTTTCTGCTTTTCAATCACATCTGTACGTACTTTCACAAGTTCCTCAAGATACTTTTGCTGGCTGATTGACATTTTATTCTTTAAATAAACGATCGCAATATAAACGATCACTATGAATCCTGAGGAAAGTATATAAAACAATAGGGATTCGGAAAACGCTTCGTTAGCAATCCTGAGTCCGCCATCTTTATGACTTTCTATATCAACCATTGAATTATTAAAAAAAACCTGACTTGAGGTGAAATTTTGAAATTTGATGTGTTGTCCAAATGAATATAATGTGAAAATGTAAAATAAAAATTGTGTCCTGATCATTAACTTGTTTTTTAACTCACAAGGATACAATCGTTAGTTTATTTAAACATAAACCTGATGTTAAGTTAAAGCAGACTGAACTTTATGTTTTTATAAAAAAGACAATTTTTTCCATCTTTTATCAAGCCTTCTATAGTATTACATTTTTTGCTGAGACATTTTAAGTGTTTATTTATATTTTTTAGTAATCTTTGGTAATGAAAAAAGCTGCGCTGTTTTAATGATTCAAGGTTAAAATAATTAATTGAAGGATATTTATAATATTAGAAATGAGACTTTTAGTTTTATCTGTTAAATAGAAACAGTAATCATTTAAACAATTTAAAATACCTTCAATATTTTCTTAATGCCAATGAAGAACAGATTGCAGAGTACTATTTTATAACTTTTCAAAATGATTATATAAGTTAACCTGTCATATTTCAGATAATTTTATAAAAATTAAAAACATAAGAGTTATGAACACAAATAATCAAAATCCTAAGGGCAATAAAAATGGTGGTTCTGATCATCGCGTAGATACAAGAAAACATCAATATAAGAATCATGATGAAGTCTTAACTAACGATGAAAATTATGATCCGGAAACTCAAAAATTCAAAGGTGAAGCACCTGATTTTGATGATAAACTTCACAATGAAGAAAAAAAATAAAATATTAAAATGTCTCAATAACAATATTTTGAGACATTTTAATATTTCTGATGGAACACTGTGATGCAAAAGCGTTAGATTATATCCGTTTTATTTGCTAAATTAGATGTATGAAAATAAAACCAGATGTAATAATCATTGGCGGCGGTCTGGCAGGTTTGACAGCAGCTATACATCTTTCTAAAAAAGGATTAAAGGTAATCTTAATCGAAAAATCAGATAATCCCCGCCATAAAGTATGCGGCGAGTATATTTCTAATGAAGTCCTTCCCTATCTTCTTTGGCTAGACATAGACATTTTAAATTCGAATCCCCAACAGATTTCTTCTTTTGAGTTTACAACCCAAAACGGCAAAATAGCGAAAACAAAACTTCCACTGGGCGGATTTGGTATGAGCAGATATATGTTGGATAACATTTTATATAAAAAAGCTTTATCAAATGGCTGCATTATTTTAAAAGAAACGGTTACAGATATTTCTTTTGAAAATGATGAATTTTCAGTTACAACCTCCAGTCAGATTTTACATTCAAAATTAGTAGTAGGTGCATTTGGAAAACGCTCTAATATCGATCAGTTTTTAGAGCGGGATTTTATATCCAAAAAATCCCCCTGGCTGGCAGTTAAGGCTCATTATTCCGGCATCATTCCTAATAATCAGGTAGCGCTTCATAATTTTATCGGAGGTTATTGTGGTGTTTCAAAGGTGGAAAATGATATTGTAAACATCTGTTATCTTGCCGATTATGCTTCTTTTAAAAAATATAAAAATATAGAAGAGTATCAAAAAAATGTCCTTTATAAAAACAAACAGCTTAAATCTGTTTTTGAAAACAGTACACTCTTGTTTGATAAGCCTCTTACTATCAGCCAGATTTCTTTTGATAAAAAACGACCAGTAGAAGACCATGTTTTGATGATTGGCGATGCTGCAGGGCTTATTCATCCAATGTGCGGAAATGGTATGGCGATGGCGATACACAGCGCAAAAATAGCATCAGAATTAATACTTGAATATCATACAGGAACAATAACATCGAGAGCTATTTTAGAAAAAAAATATGTAACGCAATGGGAGGAAAATTTTGGAAGAAGATTAGCAATGGGAAGGATTTTGGCAAGTGCCTTAACCAATAAAACAATAACAAACATCTTCATGTCAGTCGTTGCCTCAATGCCTATATTATTAACCCTAATAATCAAACAGACACACGGAAAACCAATAGCAGTTAAATGACCATAAATACAAAATACAGAACACAGAAAGCCGAAATAATGGATGATTTTTCGCTCCATGGAAGTGAACTTCGTGCTGCTCTTGATCAGATTGCCCGTATTAATCAATTGCTTGGAGGTAATCAGGTTACATTGGACGGAATAAAAAAAATAATAAAAAAAATTGCTATTTCCCAGACCATCGTAATTGCTGATGTAGGATGCGGTAATGGCGATATGCTAAGAATGCTGGCTGATTATGGATCAAAAAACAATCTTAAATTTAAGCTAATCGGAATAGATGCGAACTCTTTTACTGTAAATTATGCCAAAACATTATCTAACGATTACTCCAATATTGAATATTTGTGTCTGGATATTTTTAGCGAAGAATTTTCTACAATTAACTATGATATTGTACTATGCACCCTCACGCTTCACCATTTTACGAACGAACAAATATTAAATATAATTACTACCTTTAATAATAACGCAGCCATTGGTATTGTTATCAATGATTTGCATCGCAGTAAATTGGCTTACAGGCTTTTTAAATTGATTTGTATCGTTTTTAGTCTGGGCAAAATGTCGCGTGAAGATGGTCTGGTATCTATTTTAAGAGGATTTCGAAAAAATGAACTGGAAGCATTTTCCAAAAAACTGAATTTAAAAAACTATACGATAAATTGGAAATGGGCTTTCCGCTACCAATGGATAATTACAAAAATATGAGTGTCAAAATAATAACTGTTGTTAAACAACTCCCGCAATATTCAAGAACTACAGAAGAAATACTTCCGCTTTTGGATGGCTGGCTGATGGGTCATGAAGATCGATTTATAAAAAAAGTTAAAAAAATATTTGAAGGTGCTGCTGTAAACAAACGCTATTCAATAATGGATCCGCTTGAGGTTTTTACAGCCACCTCTTTTGAAGATAAAAATGATATTTACAGTCGGGAAATGATTGTTTTGGGCGAAAAAGTTTTAGAAAAAGCGCTCGCTAAGGCAAGCTGGGATCCGCAAAGCGTTGACTATATTATTACTGTAAGCTGCACTGGTATCATGATTCCTTCTTTAGATGCGTATCTGATCAATAAGATGAATCTCAGGCAGGACATCGTGCGTTTGCCTGTTACAGAAATGGGTTGCGCTGCAGGAATTTCTGGTATTATATATGCCAAAAACTTTCTGAAGGCTAATCCGGGAAAACGTGCTGTAGTGATAGCGGCTGAGTCACCTACTGCAACATTTCAGCTTAATGATTTTTCGATGCCGAATATTGTAAGTGCTGCTATTTTTGGTGATGGTGTGGCCTGCTGTCTTTTGTCATCTAATGAAGAAGATAATGGTCCAGAAATACGCGATGAGCAAATGTATCATTTTTATGATGCAGAACACATGATGGGATTTAAGCTTACCAATACCGGTTTACAAATGATCTTGGATATTGAAGTTCCGGATACGATTGCCGCTCACTTTGGTGATATTATCCATCCCTTTCTGAAAAAAAATCATTTAGAAATAAAAGATATTGATCATATGATATTTCATCCGGGAGGAAAAAAAATTGTCAATACAGTTGAATCTCTTTTTGCAGACCTCGATAAAAATATTGACCACACAAAAGAAGTATTAAAACAATACGGAAACATGTCTAGTGCTACCGTCCTGTATGTTTTGGAAAGAATTATGGATAGTAATCCAAAGTCGGGAGAAAAAGGACTAATGCTTAGCTTTGGTCCTGGATTTTCTGCTCAAAGAGTATTGTTGCAATGGTAAAAATTATCAGATAAAAACAAAATGATGAACCTGAACGAAATTATAGAAAAATTACCTTACACAGAACCTTTTCTGTTTGTAGATGAACTGCTTCATGTCGATGAAAACAGCATTTCAGGAACTTATACTTTTAAAGAAGACCTAGACTTTTATAAAGGTCATTTTAAAGGAAATCCAGTAACGCCTGGTGTAATCCTGACAGAAACTATGGCTCAGATTGGCATGGTTTGCCTTGGAATCTATCTGTTAGGTGATGCCTTTAACAAGGAAACGGTCATTGCTTTCACTTCTGCCGATATGCAGTTTTTAAAAGCTGTATATCCTAATGAAAAAATTACGGTAACGGCTCAAAAAACATTTTTCAGGTTTGGAAAATTAAAATGTGAGGCAGTAATGAAAAATGAAGCCGGACAGGATGTTTGCAAAGGAATTTTAGCCGGTATGATAACGACAAAATTATGAGTAAACGGGTTGTAATAACAGGTCTTGGTGTAGCAGCTCCAAATGGTGTTGGAATTCCTGCGTTTACCTCTGCCTTAAAAAATGGAGTTTCAGGAATAAGACATGATACACAATTGCAGGAACTTCAATTTTCCTGTCAGATTGCAGGTAAGCCTGAAATCACCGATGAACTAAAATCACAATACTTTACTGATCTTGAACTACGCGGATTTAATAGTACTGGTATTTTGTATGGTGTCGTTGCAGGTATGGAAGCCTGGAAAAATGCAGGATTACCCTTAGAAATTAAAAGCGAACCGGATTGGGACAGCGGAACTATTTTTGGATCCGGAACTTCCGGAATTGATAAATTTCGCGAAAGCATTTATAAAATAGATGAATTACAAACCCGAAAATTAGGAAGTACCGTCGTTGCTCAGACTATGAATAGTGGCATAAGTGCTTATCTTGGCGGTAAACTAGGATTAGGGAATCAGGTGACCACAAATTCATCAGCCTGCTCAACTGGTACCGAAGCGATTATAATGGCTTATGACCGAATAAAATCAGGACAGGCAAAACGGATATTAGCAGGAAGTACAGGCGACAGCGGTCCGTATATTTGGGCTGGATTTGATGCGCTTCGTGTGTGCAGCTCAAAATATAATGACAACCCTGAACTTGGTTCCCGCCCTATGAGTGCAACGGCTGCAGGATTTGTACCGGGCAGTGGCGCAGGCGCGTTACTTATTGAAGATCTGGATACTGCTTTAAAACGTGGTGCTACTATTTATGCTGAAATTTTAGGCGGAAATGTAAATTCAGGAGGTCAGCGCGGAACCGGAAGCATGACGGCTCCAAACAGTACTGCAGTACAGCGATGTATTACGGATGCTATTCGTAATTCGGGAATTTCACCAGCAGATGTTGAGGCGATCAATGGTCATTTAACAGCTACTACAAAGGATAGTTTTGAAATAGAAAACTGGACAAAAGCATTAAAAAGAAGCGGAAATGATTTTCCTTACATAAATTCACTAAAAAGCATGACCGGTCACTGTCTAAGCGCTGCCGGTAGTATTGAAAGTGTCGCTTCAGTTCTACAGATTTATGAAGGTTTTTTATTTGGAAACACCAATTGTGAGGATCTTCACCCCGAAATTACCGCACTTATTGATCCTTCAAAAGTGCTTTATAAAACATTTGATATTGATCTGAATATTATCGCTAAAGCCAGTTTTGGTTTTGGTGATGTAAATGCCTGTGTACTATTTAAAAAATATAAAAATGAATATGAATAAAGAAGAACTTATTGCCAAATTAAAAGTCATTATCAAGCCTTATACGACTAATACTGATGCGTATGATAATCTCACTGAGAATACCGATTTTATAAAAGATCTTGAAATCAATTCGGCTAATCTTGTCGATATTGTATTGGATATAGAGGAAAATTTCGACATTGTGATTGATAATACCGATATGGAGAGAATGCTGGATGTGAAAACGGCAGTAGAAATAATAGAAGCCAAATTAGCTGCAAAATGATTGGAAATGACGTGATAGATATACTACAGTCACGTCAGGAAAGCAACTGGCAGCGCAAAGGGTTTCTGGAAAAGCTGTTCACGGCAGAAGAACAGTTTGATATACTGCAAGATTCTAATCCTGAAACTATGGTATGGCTGTTTTGGAGCATGAAAGAAGCGGCATATAAAATCTACAACCGTGAGACAAAAAGAAGAGAATATATTCCGAAGAAACTGATTTGTAAAATCGTTTCTAAAAATAAGAATTGTATTAGCGGTCAGGTTAGCTGTGGTAAAACTGTTTATCACACCAAAACCACAGTTTCAGATGACACTATACATACGATTGCGGTTAGCTGCTGTTGTGATTTAAACAATGTAATTGAAATTGATAAAACAGAAATATTTAAAGATCAATATGGAATTCCTTATTTAAGTGATATTGGAAAATTAACTAAGGATGTGTCAGTTAGTAATCATGGGAGGTTTGAAAAAATAGTCACTCTTATTTGAATTAGCTAAATTTAATTATGAGCTTTAAATAAAAATATTTTTTTATAACTGAATAGAAACTAAAAAATGCTTGAGAATTTTCCTTTTTACCTTGGCCTGTTAATCGTTATTTTACTGCTGATTATGCTGGCTAATAAAATAAAAGTAGCGTATCCTGTTTTATTGGTATTAGCCGGATTGGTGATTAGTTTTGTTCCGGGTTTACCTGTTATAAATATAGATCCGGAACTTATTTTTTTTATTTTCTTACCTCCATTATTATATGAAGCGGCCTGGACGGTTTCGTGGAAAGAGATGTGGCGATGGAGAAGAATTATTACAAGTTTTGCTTTTGTAGTTGTGTTTTTATCGGCACTTTCAGTAGCATTGGTAGCCAATTATTTTATTCCGGGATTTTCAATGGCATTAGGTTTTGTTTTGGGAGGAATTGTATCTCCACCAGACGCTGTAAGTGCAGGTGCTATTTTGAAATTTGTAAAAGTGCCTAAAGCCTTATCTTCTATCTTGGAAGGCGAAAGTTTATTGAATGACGCCTCTTCTTTGATAATTTTCAGATTTGCAATGATTGCTGTAGCAACAGAACAATTTATATTTTCTAACGCAGCGAAAACTTTTAGCTGGATGATTATCGGTGGCGTGTCAATTGGTGTCTTTATCGGATGGCTTTTTATGAAAGCTCATAAATATTTGCCTACAGATGCCAATGTCGATATAGTTTTATCTTTACTGACACCTTACATTATATATCTGGCTGCTGAAGAAGTACATTGTTCAGGTGTTTTGGCTGTAGTGAGCGGAGGTTTACTTTTATCTAACAACAGACATCGTTTTCTTAACAGCAAATCCCGCCTGCGTGGTGTGAATGTTTGGGAAAGTTTCTGTTTTATTCTGAACGGATTTGTTTTTATGCTCATTGGATTAGATTTACCACAAATTACAAACGGCCTTGAAGATGTCAGCCTCCCATCGGCAATTGGTTATAGTGTATTAATAACGCTGGTTTTGATCGTAAGTCGAATACTTTCCTCTTACGGCGCTGTTGTGATAACTTTAATAGCACGCAACTTTATTACTGTAGCGGACACAAGAAATCCTGGTATGAAAATACCTTTTATACTCGGCTGGACCGGTATGAGAGGCGTTGTTTCACTGGCTTCGGCTCTATCAATCCCTGTCTATCTGAATAACGGAAACGGTTTTCCACAGCGAAACCTTATTTTGTTTATCACTTTCGTTGTGATTCTTCTGACTTTACTAATTCAGGGACTAACATTACCTTATTTTATTAAAAAAATTAAGCTTACAGATGTCTATGATCCAACAGTCCGAGATGAAGCGTACAATCAATTAAGACAAGAATTAGCACAATATGCTCTTCATTATTTAAAAACAAATTACAACGATCAGTTACACTCTAACACTCCCTTACAGTATCTTATCAAGAGATGGGAACAGCATAGTAAAGGAGTAGATGATGAATCTATTGGGACTGATCTTAAAGTTATTTACCTCGATTTGTTGCACAAACAAAGAGAATGGCTTGTGAATAAAAACAAAGAGAATCAGACTTTGGACGAATCAATAATCAGAAGACAAATGCATTATCTGGATATTGAGGAAGAGAAATTAAGATACATTTGAGTTTGGTGAGATGATCTTTAATTAATTCTGAATTAGCGATAGTAAGCCAGACATTTAGTATAATTTTTTAAATACATACAAATAGTCTAGATATACAGACTATTAAATCTTAGCCCTGATTATAAATGAATACCAGTGAGTATTAATTGTTGTTTGTCATGAGGAAACTTTTCTTGAAAAAATTAATGCTAATGACTGTATTTATAGGTTTTAAGTATTGTTTTTTAGGGATGCAAAAAAATATTTTCAAAAATAAATCATAAAAACACAATGCGGAGATGCAATTTTACCTCTTAAACTCGATGTAAACAATCGCGATGATTCGTTTTCCCTTGTACAGAAAGTACGCATCAGCATTTCGGTAAAATAGATTTTCTGATTAATAATGCGGGGTACGCTTTAAACGGAGCTGTGAATGAAGCCACTGAAATTGAAACCAGAGCGCAATTTGAAACCAATTTCTTTGATACATTTGTCTTACACAAGCGGTTTTGCCGATTATGAGAAATCAAAAAAAAGGGCATATTATTCGGGTTTCTTCTATTTTAGGAATTGCTACTCTACCCGTTTTAGGATTTTATAATGCACCTAAATTTGCAGTTGAAGGGCGTACTGAAACACTGGCTTCGGAAGTGAAACAATTTGGCATCAACGTGTCTCTGGTTGAACCAAACGCTTATGTTACTGATATCTGGGATTACGGCTTCAACAGTAAAAGCATCGAAGCGTATAACGGACTGAAAAAGCTATTGCAGAAGGACATAATCCTGAATCTTTCGGAAAACAAGTCCTACGGTTCCGGCCATCATTAAACTGATTGAAGCTGAGAAACCTCGCCTGCGACTATTGCTAGGAAAAGTAGCATTACCATTCGCTAAACAAACCTATGAACAAAAACTAGCTACATGGAAAGAATGGGCTGACGTTTCTGTAGCGTCACACGGATACTGGTATTCTGATTTTAGGTTGACTGAACAGGGTATTTCTTTAAAGGAATAGTCCTGTTTTTTATTGATAAAAATGTAAGAAACTAAACTTCTCCAGAACTTCACAGCTTCTATTCACCATTATTCCTCTATAAACAGAATGCTAAATAACCTTGAAGTATTTCGTTTTTCTTTATAAATATATTCTTTTATATGTTAAATTTATTTAAAATGTTTGTATTTCAGCTCTATTGCTGTTAAATCTTTAATAATAATTAATTATAAATTCTGTAAGAAAACGTACATTTGAGAAAATACAATTAGTATGGCATACAAAAAAGCAAAAACACAGCAATTTATATTTCCTAAATGTCCTACGGGAATTGACGGATTAGATGAGATTACGAACGGAGGTTTACCTAAAGGCCGCCCGACCCTGATCTGTGGCGGAGCGGGCTGTGGAAAAACTTTATTATCAATGCAGTTCCTGATTAAAGGAATTACCGAATATAATGAACCCGGTGTCTTCATGTCTTTTGAAGAACCTTCTGACGATCTTACTTTAAATATGAAGTCGTTAGATTTTGATATTGAGAAACTTAAATTAGAAAAAAAACTCATCGTAGATCATGTTAGGGTTGAAAGATCAGAAATTGAAGAAGCAGGCGAATACGATCTGGATGGTTTATTTATCAGACTTGGTCACGCTATCGATTCTATCAAGGCAACAAGAGTAGTTCTGGATACCGTAGAATCATTATTTGGTGGTCTGGACAATCAGGCAATTCTTCGTGCCGAATTGAGACGTTTATTTCATTGGCTTAAAAACAAAGGAGTTACAACTTTAGTTACCGGAGAACGCGGCGAAGAAACATTGACACGTCAGGGACTCGAAGAATACGTTTCAGACTGTGTAATTGTTTTGGATCATCGGGTTATCGATCAGGTTTCCACCAGAAGACTCCGAATTGTAAAATACAGAGGCTCTACGCATGGAACCAACGAATATCCGTTTTTGATAGACGCAGATGGTATTTCAGTACTTCCCATCACTTCTTTAAAACTAGATAATGATGTTAGTTCTGATATCATTTCAACTGGGGTTCCGGGCTTAGACGAAATGTTTCATAGCGGCGGATTTTATCGTGGCAGTAATACTTTGATATCAGGAACTGCCGGAACTGCTAAAACGACTATAGCCTCATACTTTGCAAATGAACAATGTGAAAAGAACGAAAAAACAATCTATTTTGCATTTGAAGAATCGCCGCAACAGCTCATTCGGAACATGAAATCAATAGGTATTGACCTTGACAAGCATATCAAAAAAGGGACTTTGCAAATTCACTCTTCGCGCCCTTCGCTTAACGGACTCGAACTGCATTTGCTTACCCTTAGAAAACTGATTAAGGAATTTCAGCCTACCACCATCATTATTGACCCTATCAGTAATTTGATTACCGTAGGAAGCCGAGAGGAAGTGCGTTCCATGCTGGTCAGGCTCATCGATATGCTAAAGGCAAACAATATTACGGTCCTTTTTACGTCTTTAAATAAACAAACTGATAATTTGAAACCATATCTGGCTGAAGAATCTGTATCTTCAATGGTAGATACCTGGATTACGGTTCGGGATATGGAAGGAATAGGAGAAAGAAATCGTGGTGTATTTATCGTTAAAGCCAGAGGAATGGGACATTCTAATCAGGTAAGAGAGTTCATAATTACAAATGAAGGTATGGAATTGCTGGATGTTGAATTAGGTTCAAAAGGAATTCTTACTGGCAGTGAAAGACAATCGCATAAATTAAAGAAAACATTGTCTGATCTGAAACAACAAAATAAAATTAGCAGGAAAGACCGGGAAATTGAACGTAAGCGAAAAGTACTCGAAGCCAACATTGAAGCACTTAGAAATGAATTTGAATCGGCCGAAGAAGAATTAAGTGTTCTAAAAGCCACAGAAGAATTGTATAAAAAACTGACTTCGAAGAAAAAAAAGGAATAATTATGAAAAAAGAAGTAGCCGAATGGCAGTTATTGCTTTATGTAGCGGGTCAGACGCCAAAATCGATAAAGGCATTAGAGAATATAAAAAAATATGCCGAAGAATATTTGGCAGGCAAATACAGTATCGAAATTATCGATTTGCTTAAGAATCCGCAATTGGCCGAAGGAGATCAGATTTTGGCTGTGCCCACACTGGTAAGAAAATTTCCAGAACCCATTCGCAAGATTATTGGCGATCTTTCAAATGAAGAAAGAGTACTTGTAGGCCTTAATATCAAACCTCTAAAAGTATAAAAAATGGATAATTCAGCTGATGAAACTGCTTCATCCAGATATAGGTTTATACTTTTTGTTTCGGGTATGTCTGTTAAATCAGGACATGCTATTGAAAATTTACGCCAGATATGCGACCAATATCTTCTGAATGATTATGAACTGGAAATCATAGATATCAGCCGGAATACTGAACAGGCAATCGTACATCATATTGTAGCGATACCAACTTTAATAAAAACGCATCCTGCTCCAAGACGAATCATCCTGGGTGATTTGTCAGACAAGGAAAAGGTTTTGAAAATACTTAATTTAACTGAATAGCATTTGATAGAAAACGATAAAAATATAGATTCCTTATTAGCAGAAATTGAATCATTAAAAGAAAAACTTGATGAGTCAAACAGTATTATTGAAGCTATAAGAGAAGGAGGCGTTGATGCTCTTGTGGTTAATAACAATGGGATTCCACAGCTTTATTCCCTTGAAACAGCCGATTATACCTACAGACTTCTTATCGAAAATTTCAGGCAGGGAGCCTTGAGTATTACCAAAAACGGACTCATACTTTATTGCAACGATTATTTTGCTAAACTAGTCAATATTCCTTCAGAGCAGATCATCGGAAATTATATTCAGGAGTATTTTGATAATAGCGGACAGTTTACAACGCTTATCGAAGCTTTAAAATACGGCGTCAGCATGCATGAAATCCTTTTCAAAACCAATAGCCACCCTGCTACATTTCCGTCATATATTTCCCTGACAGATCTGGAACCTTCTGTTGAAGCCATTGGCATTGTAGTAATCGATCTGACTGAAAAGAAAAATCATGAAGAAACCTTAATCAAAAATCAGGAAATACTTGAGGGAAAAATCAACGAACTCAATCGCATCAACAGCAATCTTGAGGAATTTATTCACGTGATTTCGCACGATTTAAAAGAGCCGCTGCGCAAAATCCTCATGCACAACAGTAAAATTGACGGGAGTTACTTAACTGAAATTGATTCAAAATCAATGGATGTGATTAAATTATCCGTATTGCGTCTTAATTCACTGGTGGATGATTTGGTTAAATATTCATCGCATACCAAACAGGAAGAAAATTCAAAAGTTGATTTAAACACCCTAATTTCCGAGGTTATAGAAGACCTGGAAGTAAGTATCACCGACAAAAATGCCCACATTCAAATCGGGAAACTGCCTGTTTTAAAAGCTTCTGCAGTACAGATGCGCCAGCTTTTTGCTAATCTGATTTCGAATGCCATTAAATATTCTAAAACAGACATTCCGCCGGAGATAGAAATTTATGTGGTCGAAAATTTAGACGAGGATATACCAAATCAAAACCCTAAATTTGTAAGGATTCAGATTAAAGACAACGGGATCGGAATGGATTCTGGTCATTTGATTAAGATTTTTACCATATTCCAGCGCCTTCATGCCCGAAATGAATATTCAGGAAATGGGATAGGCCTGGCGATCTGTAAAAAGATTATGGAAAACCATTCCGGAACGATTACAGTTGAAAGCAAACTGAATGAAGGGACGACATTTACTATTTATTTTCCAATTTAATACAATGCCTCAAAAAAACTTACATATCATAATTGCCGAAGATGATCATGATGATGCAGATGTAATCTTCGAAACTTTTAACAACAATCCGGATTTTGGAAAAGTAAGCCTGGTAGCCAATGGCGAAGAACTGCTGAATTTCCTCAAAGATAGTACCAATGAAACGCCCGATGTTATCCTGACCGATATCAATATGCCTATACGCAACGGCATCGAAGCCCTGCAGGAAATTTTAAGCCACAATGAGCTTAAAAAGATTCCCTGCTTTGTGTATTCCACGAGTATAAACCCGTCTTATAAACAAAAATGCGACGTACTGGGCGTAAAAGCCTACCTCATAAAGCCCTACTCTTTTGAGGCTTTTGAAGAAATTCCAAAGACGATTTTGAGTTTTATTTCAGATTAAAAATAATAAGAAAACGAGACTTCTTTTAGAAAGAGTCTCGTTTTTTTTTTAGGAGATGATTCTGGGTTGTATTGCATTAGAAAGACTTGGATATATCCCATATCTTATTTTTTATTCAGCTTCACTAAAACGTAGTTGGGTAAAAGGTGTAATTGCTTTCGAATATTTTTTGATCATTTGTATTTCAAAATGAAATTTATCAACGACGGAAAAGTTATTAAAGAATGTAAAATTGAAGAGATTCTAATGCTTTTATCTGATTAATAGGATGAAGAAATTATCACAATACCTTTCATTTCATTAAATTGTAATCCTAATTATTCTTCAAAATAAAAAAATTGCCCAACACACTTACACTTCGTACTTTTGCCATCATGAATGATAATTTTACAAATGAATACTTTGGCATCGGCATTCACAATGGTAAAACGCCTGAAAATTTAGGTGTTTTGTGGAGGTCGGCTCAAAACTTAGGGGCTACTTTTATATTTACCATAGGAAATCGATATGCCAAACAGGCTTGTGATACACATGATGCAGTAAAAGCAATTCCCTATTTTCACTATGAAAATTTCGAAGCTTTTTTTGAAAATTTACCCAAAGGAGCCCGATTAGTTGGTGTTGAATTACATGAAAGTGCATCAGATTTAGAAACCTTCGAGCATCCAAGGCGCTGTGTGTATCTGTTAGGAGCAGAAGATCATGGTTTACCTAAAAAAACAATGGAAAAATGCCATCATCTGGTGAAATTCAAATCTGAAAAAAGTTTAAACGTCGCCGTGGCAGGAACCATAGTGATGTACGACAGAAACTTGCCTAAGCCTCGTTCTTAATTTATAAATGGTAAAACCCATTTATGTAACTAGTTTTTGATGATAATTTTTCCTGAGTTCGAGTGACCCCGATTTTTCATCTGGAATTTATTGAGAACAGGAAATTATCCTTGAAAAGGTTCTTAATATTTTTTGTCCGTTTCTCTAAACAAAAAAATATTCTAACTAATTGAAAAAACAAAGTTTTAATAGTAATTATTTAATTAGAAAATACAGCTTTTTTATAAGTAAGAGCTGTTCCATTGACCTATTTTTAAGATGATTAATAACTTAAAAAAATTCAATCATGGAAAACTTAAATAACTTCACCAACGAAAAAAATAAAAAACTGACAAGTACTTTATAATTTTTAGAATTACTTAGAGCCTGTTTAAAATTTAAATATTTAGATTTTTATGAGATTATTTTTCGATAGATGAGGCAAATTTTGAAAGAATAATAGACTTATTTTTGAGTAAATTTAACGAAATATAGCGGAAAATAAGCCGTAAAAAGCAATTAGATAAAATCTAAACAGGCTCTTAATTAATGCAAAAAAACCTGTATCGTCAGATAGACATGATACAGGCTTTTATGATTTGAAACCAGAGATTATTGTTTATTTATTTCTCATCCTCTTCGGCAGCATCAAAGTTAATGGTGTTATAGGCAGCCTCAGTCAATAGTGTATCGGCTTCTTTTTCTTCAGCCAGTGTTTTCTCCAGTAAAAGTACTGCATCATCTTCACCTAAAGTAACACCGAAAGCAGCTAATGTTCCGTAAGTAGCAATTTCATAATGTTCTATTTTCTGAGATGCGGCAATGATTCCGGCGTCACGTACTGGACCTTTTTCTGTCTCTTCCATGATGCTTTCCCCTTCTTTGATGAGACCTTCCATAGCATCACATTTTTTGGCAACCACTTTCTCTCCAAGTAAAGAAAAAACTTTTTCAAGTCTTTCCTTTTGTTCCTCGGTGACGGCTAGATGCTCGTTAATAGCTTTAATCAAATTTTCAGAAGTAGCATTTTTTGCCATTTTTGGCAATGCTTTGATCAATGCTTTTTCTGCCCAGTAAATATCTTTAAGTGAATCTATAAACAATTCTCTTAATCCTTCTGCAGCAGATGATTTTGCTTTTACCACTCCTGCTGAGTTTGTTTTAGAGGGTGTTGCTGATTTACTTTTTGGAGCAGCTGTTTTAGCTTTTGTAGCTGTAGTATTTTTTTCTGTAGTTTTCATAATAATTGATTTTAAAGTATATCCAAATTTACCTTTAGCTACTGAATTTAATTTACAGAAATTTCTTAAATACTTACAGTATTCAAATATTTGGCTTTTTTATTATAAATCAATCAAATTTACGTTTTAGCAGAAAAGTCATCAATTATGTCTTCCTATATGTTGTACTTGTCAGGAAAAAGACTTTTGTTACAATTTAGAACTACAACTACATGAAAAATAGCCTCTTCTGACTTAATTTTGCATTCCCGGGAATGACCAGGCTTCCGGTTGCGACAGAAGATGACAGAGACAGAATATGCCATAGTAGATATTGAAACAACTGGCGGTAATGCCAGTGGCAGCCGAATTACAGAAATTGCGATTATCGTCCATAATGGCAAAGGTATTATTGATCGGTTTGAGACACTTGTCAATCCACAAAAGGAAATCCCCGCTACTATTTTTGCACTCACAGGAATTAATAATGAAATGGTACGTAGTGCTCCAATTTTTGATGATATTGCGAAGAAAGTGTTCGAAATGCTTGCAGATCGTATTTTCGTTGCCCATAATGTCAATTTCGATTATACTTTTGTTCGTCATGAACTTGAAAAATCAGGATTTAAATGGAAAGCAAGAAAATTATGTACTGTTCGTGCAGCCAGAAAGATAAGACCCGGATATAAATCGTATAGTCTTGGAAAACTTTGTCAGTCATTAGATATTCCCTTAGAAAATCAGCATCGTGCTGGTGGAGATGCAGATGCTACAGCCATTCTGTTTTCGAAATTATTAGAATGGGATGCTGATGGACATTTGCAAAAAATGATCAAAAATACAGCGCTGGATCAGCGTTTGCCTCCCAACTTGCCCCCTGAAGATTTTGATGTCTTACCAGAAAAACCAGGTGTTTACTATTTTTATAATCAGGTAAATAAGGTGATCTATATCGGAAAAGCAATCAATTTAAAAAAACGTGTTGCCTCTCATTTCAGTGGCCATAAAATCACGCCACAGAGGCAGCACTTTCTTCGGGATATCTATGCCATATCGTTTGAAGTTTGTGCTACGGAACTTATGGCTTTGCTGCTTGAGTGTACAGAAATAAAAAGACTCTGGCCGGTTTACAACAGAGCACTCAAACGCTTTGAACCCAAATTCGGATTGTATCAATATGAGGCCCGAAACGGCTATAAATATTTAGTTACCGGTAAACTCAGCAAGTTTCAAACGTGTATTGATTATTTTAATACCGCTCATGAAGGCATAAACACGCTCATAAGCCTGAAACAGGAATTTGAAATTGATAATCGGTTTTGCAAGTACGGCATCACTACGGCTGGGGAAATTTTTCCGGACAATAGTACCCCTTGGCCAGAAATGCAGACTCATAATGAAAAAATAGAAAATGCAATTGATCATTTGTTAACCCGCAGACTGAGCTTTGCTATTATCGATAAAGGGCGATCTGCGAATGAACGCAGCTGCATTTGGGTTGAAAACGGTCATTTTTATGGCATGGGCTATATTGCATCCGATATTGGTTTTACAGATCCGTCTGAGGTGAAGGATTATGTAACGCCCTATAAAAGCAATCAGTACATCATGCATCTTATTAATAGTTATGCCCAGAAATATCCAGGGAAAGTTCTTAAGGAAAGAATTCCAAAAAAGAATGTTAAAAAAGAATGTTAAAAAAGTATCCACATCTTTTGATGCTTCTGATTTAATTCAGAGTATATAAATATTTTACCTTATTGTATTGTAAACATGTGAATTACATAACTATTCGTGGTTTTTATATAAGCACCAAAAGTTTGTAATACTGTATTTTTGTACTTATCTAAAAGAGGCAAAATATGGAAAATTCAAACAAATTCGACACCAATACCTACAGTACGGAATCTCTACACAGCCAGATTTGTTTAGCCGATAATATCGATTTTATTTATCGAAAAGCCTACAGAGGAGACTGGGGACATTGGGATGACTTACCTGATACTACTGCACCCCTTGATTGCTCTGAAAAAAAAAGCGAAATAAATTCAATTGGACTAAGAAGAGTTCTAAATGAAAATAGTTACTTATAATGTAAATGTAGTTAACAGCCGTTTAATTGTGCTGCTTCGTTAGCAAATGAAGAAATTACATATAACAGTAAAATCTGCAACAATCAATACTGCATGCTTCTGAATCAATGATTAGTTCTAAAAGTCAGAAAGTAATGTATCATTAGATTATTACAAAACAGCGACACTATTTCTCTTAGAACTACTTCTGATAATCAAATCTGATTCAATTATTTTGGTTATAACTTCATTGCTTTCTTTATTTTTTAAAATATGATCAAAGTAAACCATGGCTGCCTGATATCCGAGTCTTTCGCTATTTTGATCTACAGAAGATATAGAAGGTGTAATGAGTTCTGTAAAAGGTTCATTCGCATAACCAAAAATACCAATATCCTCAGGTGTTTTGAGTCCGGATTGCGTAATGGCCAGCATAATTCCTAAAGCCTGAATATCTGATATGGCCAGGAACGCATCAGGAGGTATGGGTAATGAAAGGAGCTTAAGTGCAGTGTGAAAAGCATTTTCTTTACTGATATTATCATCTACAATAAAATGCTCTGGAACGTACATACCGGCTTCGTCAATCGCTCTGATAAACCCCTCTTTCCGATTCATGTATAAATCCATATGAGATGGACCGCCAACAAAAGCAAGCCTCTGGTAACCTTCTTTTATCATACTTTTTGCAGCTTTATAAGTTGCGTCCTTATTGTCATTTATAACTCTGTGACCCGGAAATTTTTCATCACATCGGTCAAATTGTATGACATTGATTTTATGTTCTAAAACCTGCTCCAGAATTTTAGCGGACTGAGTTTCTTTCGAAAGGGAAATCAAAATACAGTCTACATTCTGATGAATAAGAGTCTCTATGGCTGTTTCTTCAACATCTGATTTTTCATGAGACTGGCAAATAATTAGATTATGTTTGTTTTCAGTACATGCTTTTTCAATTCCTGAAATAGCATCCGAAAAGAAATTCTGATTTATCTGAGGTACAATTACACCAAGGGTTCTGGATGAACCACGTCTTAAGTTTGCTGCCTGTGTATTATGTTTGAAATTAATTTCGGCAGCTTTTTTCAAAACAACCTGCCTCACTTCTTCCTTTACACCCGGTTTACCATTCAGGGCTTTTGAAACATACGACACGGAAAGCCCAAGTTCTTTGGCTAAATCGTATATGGTGATTCTTTTTGTGCTCATGCTGTAAATATATTTTGAATGAATGTAATTATAATCCGTGCGTAAAAATTATTAAATTGGTTATTCAGAGTATTTTATTTTTCTGAAAAACAGGGTTATTTTACACTTACAGCCAAAGGATTCTTTATTTCCTTAGAAAAATTTTCCAGGTATTCAAACCATTTCTTTGCATCAGTAAATTTTCCTGCCTTATCCCATGCTGCACCTGCATAGTAAACGATGGGTTCATTATTTTGAACTGTAGTCTTTGCTAAAAGCTGTATTTTATCTGCCCACATATTACTAACAGGGGACGTCAATATAACACCTGTGGCCGTAGTACCATTTTTTTCAGAAGAAGGCTCCCAATATGCCATAATTCCCTGCTGTTCATTTAATGAAATATTTCCGGGATTAATTCTTCTGCTGATTCCTGCGACAACTGGCAATGTTTTTGTTCCATCAAAAGTGTAGGTATTCTCGATGCGACTGAGCTGTGAACCGGCATCCAGTGATATAGTTTTTATTACACTTACTTTTATTCCGCCGGCGTCCCATGAATCATAAATCAATTGAAAAGTGGATCGTAACGGCCCATTGTCAAGCATTTTCCAACGATGATAATTAGCTGAATAGCGAATAGTATCTTTTACATAAGGAGCCATATTTCCTGCACCTAATGTATGACCAACCTGATAATAATCCAAACCATCGCCGTGATCGGTATGATAATCTGCCAATTTATAACGTTCGTTAATGACCATTTTATTGGTACGTTTTACCCATACATCAAAACCATAAGCGTCTTCATTTGACCCTTCAATTGCTTTTCCATAGGTACGAAAGGCAATCAGATCGTTCTCCCATGCAAAATCATCTTTGCGTTCCGGAACATATCTGGCATAGGTTTTTACAGTAAATATTTCAGGCCTTCCTTTCTGAATAAAAAGGGTCAGTTTTGATTTTGCTTTTACATCTACCTGAACCAGCAAATTCTGAATAGTAGAAGACATTCGGTGTTCTAACTGAAAAACCACTTGTTTCTTCGTTTTTGGATTAATTACCACAAAGTTTGAAGAATCAATTTCAGGATAACGTTCTAAAATTTTTTTCCAGCTTATGGCTACAACAGCCTCTTTACGATCTAAAACCGAATTATTTTCGATAGTAATATTCACTTTATTTTGTGCCCAAAAACACATCGGAATACTAAAAACAAAACAAAAAAAGAATTTAATTGACTTCATAAATATTCATTTCAATTATGGTTTGACAAATCAGTAGAGATCTTAATCATTTTTATTCTGCATAAAATCAGGGAAGCCGCTTTTTGTCCATTCTACAACTCTTGCTCGAGTCGCACGATTTTTATCAGACAATTCATGACCCTGAATTTCTTTGTAATCTCTGGCATGATAAATCATTATTGTTGATTTTCCGTCTTCACTTGTAGTAAATGAATTATGTCCGGGACCGAATCTTTTTAGTTCATCATTTGTATAAAATACGGGCGCCGGAGCTTTATGCCAATTTGTAACATTAAGTATATCAGTATTTTCATCAATCCATAATAAACCCAAGCAATAGTTATGGTTAGTGGCACTGGCCGAATATGTTACAAATATCTTTCCGTTCTTTTTAATTACGGCTGGGCCTTCGTTTACATTATATTTTTCTCTTTCCCAGCTGAATTCAGGCTCAGTTAAAATAATTTCGGGGCCTGTAAGAGTGGTCGGGTTTTTCATTTCAGATAAAACCAATGCGGTTCCATTATCTCCCCCCCTGACATTTTGTGCCCATATTAAATATCTTTTGCCTTTATGCTCAAAAGTCGTTCCATCCAAAGAGAAGGATTCTTTTTGTGTTTTCAATTGCCCCTCCTCTGTCCATTTTCCTTCCATCGGATTAGCAGATGGATTAGACAAGACCCACATTCTTATATTCCAGATATTTTCGGACTCACCTGCAGTAAAATATATATACCATTTCCCGTTTATTCTATGCAATTCAGGAGCCCAGATATGACTCCCCATCACCCCTTTTTCATGCTTGTGCCAGATTTCTTTTTCTTTTGCTTCTTTTAATCCGTTTATACTATTGGCTTTTCGTAATACAATACGATCATACTCAGGTACCGTGGCAATTAAATAATATTCCCCATTATCTGTTTTATATACCCACGGATCAGCACGCTGCTCTGCTATTGGATTATTGAATGCCATGGATTGTGAATTGACCTGAAATGGATTGATTCCGGTGATTATGGACAAAATGAAAATTCGAACTAATTTCATGCTTATTTTGATTTATATATTGGTTTATAGGTGTGAAAAAAAATCATAAAACATTGAAAATGTTTATTTTAAATAATATTATCTTATTCTTTGCTTTATTGTAAATCTATAACAGTTAACATTTTTTTTAGCGCTTTGCCAGTCAAGTTTAATTAGAGCTACCATTCGTTGAGCCCATTTCAAAGCTACTTTTCCATCACCCGATAGTTTAAGGTCGGTCTTAATTTCAGGATTTTGAGAATAAACAGAAACTGCACAGGATTTAGAAAGAACTAGAGTCAGGCAATACTTAAGTATTTTTTGCATAGGCTGATTCGTATGGAGTTAGTTTTAAAGTTATTTTATAAACTAGTTTCAATTTGTTTCAAGTACCAAAGAGTGTTACTAAAACTCAAAAGAAAACTTCCCTGAAAATTACACACTTATAATAATTGTATAATCAACACTTACAAAAAAAGGCATTTTTTTTCACAACAGCACTTTTATTTACAAATAATTTAAGTCAATAATCATCTAAAGCATTAATATTGTAAAAAAACTTATTTAGAGTTCATTTTAATAATAAGAAAAAGCACAAATGAAAAATCATTATAAATGATGAAAACTTCTTACCCCGATTATATTAATTTTAGCTTTTTTAATAAATAATTAAAGAGGCAGTATTCTTAATGAAAAAATGAATTAAAAAAATGAAACAGAAGAGTCCAATTAGCTGGTAAAAAATTATTAAGAAATGAATTAATTTAAATTAAAATAAATGAATCAACAACATTCTATAGCCATATTAACTTGCTGGTATGGTGATTACCCATGGTATCTACCCTATTTTATAAAATCCTGCATCCATAATCCAACAATTGACTTTATAATTGTAACCAGTAACACTCAGCAAATACCGAATAAACCCTCAAATGTTATTATAATTTATAAATCATTAAACGACTTCAAAGCTATAGCGGCTGCAAAATTTGGTTTTGAAGTGAATTTCAGCAACCCTTATAAAATATGTGATTTCAAGCCTGCCTACGGCTTATTATTTCAGGATATTTTTGAGAAGTATGACTATTGGGGGCATGGTGATATTGATATGATGTATGGAAACATCAGGAACTTTATTACACCCAATGTTTTAAATCAATATGATCTTATAAGTGCTCACAAAGACTTTATAACAGGAACATTTTGTTTGTTTCGCAATAATGATTTAATGCGGACTTTATTTATGGAAAGCGCTGATTATCAAAAATATTTTTCTTCTGAGGAATATTCAGGATTTGATGAATGTAATTTTCTCTTTGATGAATTACAAACACCCGGCATAACAGTTTTCGATTTTCCAGATCACAGAAGTATGACTCATGTAGTTTGCAAAGCGCATCAAGAACAAAGAATAAAGGCTCTTTTCGAATCCTATATGAATAAAAGAATGAATAATAAAATGAGGTGGGATAATGGACAGATTATCTATTCTAATAAAAAAGAATGTTTGTTTTATGATATGATAGATTACAAAAACGAATGTGAAGACAAAACAGTAACCTATCCCCTGCCTGATGTTTTTTATTTTAATAAAAAAGGCATCAATAAAAATAGTTTCTGGAGGTTAGCCGCAATAAAGATATTACCAAAAAAGAAAAAATTAAAAAAAGTTCGAATTTTTAATCTTGAATAAACAGTTTCTGATTTTTTTGTATACTCGCTATAAATTGGCATGTAAAGACTTTGGTAATCAGGGGTTTTTTATGAATTGTTAAAGCTTAATTTGTATCTTTGCTTACCCTATTTCTTAAAGCCTAAACCAGTAATGCCTGAAGTTATACTTATAGATCCAAAAACCATTTTTTTACTTTATTTCTGGGGCAATTTTTTTACCTGCATTCTTATTTTTAGTTATTCATTTTCCTATGCTACAATTGATAGTAGAAAGATACTAAAATGGTTTGGTGTAGGGAAATTATTACTGACCATTGCCTGGATACTGATTATCTTAAGAGACATCATTAGTGATTTTCTTTCTATCAATCTGGCTAATTCCTTGTTTTTTTGTGCCTGTTGTTATGAAACAATTGCCATGTTATCAATTCTTAAAACTAATACAGAAAAACGTTTCAGGTCACAGATAGCAATTACTTTAGCTGCTGTAATAATTTTTAATATCGCAACATTTTTGGGAAGTACAATGAATACCCGTGTTTTAATAGGAGCAATTGGGATATTTGCCATTTATTTACCCCCAACGATTCATTATTTTACTGAAAAAAGAAGGAAAAATTTTTTCAGAAACTTTTATGTATTTTGTTATGTTGTACTTGAGATTCTTATTGTAATACGCGCTATTTACAGGTATTTATATCCGCAAAATCTTTTTTTTTCCCACAATGCCCTCGACAGCTTTTATAGTATTAGCTTGTTTTTGGTAACCCTTGTTGGAATTGTGGGTTTTTTACTTCTGGTTAAAGAAAAACAAGATTATAAAATTCAGAAACTCCTGGATGATAAAAATCAATTTTTTTCCATTATATCTCACGATTTACGAGGTCCCTTGAGTTCAGCTGTCTCTCTTTCAGAATTTCTGGCTGAAGATATAGAAAACTACACCAGGGAGGAAATCAGGGAAATTTCTGAAATGCTGTATCAATCCAATAAAAACAGCTACAAACTACTTGAGAATCTACTGGAGTGGTCACGAGTACAAGCCGGAATGATTACGTTTACACCAAAAAAGATAGTACTCAATGAGCTGATTAATGATAATATTGAACTGAATAAAAATGCAGCATTACATAAAAATATAAATCTTTTGTTCGAATCAGCTGATGCGATTGAAGTGCATGCTGATGATAATATGATTAATACTGTTTTACGTAATTTACTCAACAATGCCATAAAATTTACTCAAAAAAACGGCAAAGTTGAAATAAGAATACTAAAAACAGAAGAGAATGTAGAAATCTCTGTCATAGATGACGGAGTTGGAATTCCAGATGATATAAAAGTAAAGTTATTTAAAATTAACAAAAAAGTAATTCAAAGAGGAACAGAAAATGAAAAAGGAAGTGGACTTGGATTATTACTGTGTAGTGAATTTATAAATGTGCATAAAGGCAAAATATGGGTAGAAAGTCATCAGGGAAAAGGCAGTTGTTTTAAATTTACAATCCCTTTAAAACAGTAGCATTAAACTCTTTTTTATATTTTAGTAGTGCTTTGAAAAGTTTCTAACAATTAAGATTTAATTTCTGATTTAATATTTCCGGAAGCTATTCGATATGTATAGACTAAATAAATGTAAAGGCCAATATTTTATATATTTAAAATATTTTTCTTTTTTTTAAATTAAATAGAGTACGATAACTTCTTTTTATGAAATTATAAAAAGACCATTTTTTAACAAAATTTAGATGGTTTTTATTAACATATTTCCTAACTTCAGTAAACAAAAAAGTATTTTTCTATTTTAAAAAACAAATTATGCGTGTATCTGTCATACGAAAAAACATAAAATTTACACCGGATTCTAAAAGAGTTGTTGCCCGATATTTTAACAATGGTGATGAGCGAACGAAACAAATGGTACTTCGCATCATGACACTAAATGAAAAGCAGGTATTAGAAACTCTGGAACAAACACTTCGTGAATTTGCAAGACGTCACCGAAATATTTCTACTATATTTTTAAGACACTGCGAAAAAGTGCGAGATGTTATTGAAAGCATGCAGATTGATTATGAAGCTTTATCTCTTGATCGAAAAATGCTGATAGGTTCTTATTGTACAATGGAGTATGCAATAGAATCTGCCGCCATTTTTAATCCATCTATTGTAGAAGATTTTGACCAAAGTGGTCTTGAAGCCGGCGAAAAAAGGGTTATTATTTCTTTTCGTGCAACAGGTGAAGGACATATTTCATCAATTGTATTCAGAAGAGGCATTTTGGACAGGGATAATAACCTGCAGGTTATGAAAATTGGAAATAATATCGATAAAGCAGAGATTATTCATAAATCTTTTTTCAACAAAGAGCGATTTTTATTAAAATTATCTGAAATGGATACTAAGGATAAGTATATTACACAAATTATGCAGGACTTACCTGATGAATTTGGATATGCTGTACTTAAAGATACTGTAAATACTGCGTTAAGCTACCCTGCTATTCGTGAAGAAAGGAGAACAGCACTAAACGAAATACTATGGCTCGCAAAATCATTTTATGATGTCGAGTTCAAACATGATTCTGATCTTACAGAGCGTGTTATATTTCCTATATCCGATTCTGAAAGTCGTGGCATAGAAGATGCCCGCTTTGTCCGTTTTACAGATGACGACGGCTCTTCACGTGTAATGGCTACTTATACAGCTTATAATGGGCATACGATATTACCAAAACTAATTTCTACCGAAGATTTTTATACCTTTAGAGTAATGCCTTTACATGGTGCCGGGGCACAGAATAAAAATCTGGCATTATTTCCACGAAAAATAAAGGGCAAATATGCGATGCTTGCCAGAATAGATGGAGTCAATAATTACATCATGTATTCTGACAGAGTTACACAATGGAACACTCCTATTCTTCTTCAGGAACCCCGTTATACGTGGGAGTTTACACAAATTGGAAACTGTGGTTCACCATTGTGGACAGAAGAAGGATGGCTTGTCATTACGCATGGTGTAGGTACAATGCGCCGTTATTGTATTGGTGCCTCCCTCTTTGATCTTGATGATCCGTCTAAAGAAATTGGTAGGCTTACAGAACCATTGTTATCCCCGCTTGAAGACGAACGGGAAGGCTATGTCCCTAATGTTGTTTATTCCTGTGGCGCCATTATCCATAATAATAGTCTCATATTGCCTTATGCAGTATCAGATTATTCTTCTACTTATGCTGTAGTTGATATGGTAGAATTATTAGATGCTTTGAAAAAAAGTAAATAGTATAAAATTTCAAATGTAAAACGTAAATCCCATTAATAAATGGGATTTTTTCGTTTAATTCAGGCTTCAAAAAGCTAAAACTTTAAATAAGCTGATTTAAGAAATGATTTTTTTTAAAATGATAAAAAGTATATTAATTAAAAAATAAAAGCTGTAAAAAAGGATATGAAAGTCAATTTTAATCAATTTTATTTATTTTAAATTAAAAAATAATAATAAATTGTAATAATTTAAAATTGACATTAAAAAATTACTTTATATTTGGAATTTTCTCAATCAAATTTTTCCAATAGCGCTTTGGCATATGCTGAATATGAAGTTTCATGTTTTTGCGTGATTCAATAGTAACGCTGCTAAAATAATACCGCCACAGATTTTGGAAAAACTCTTCCTGTTCATCACAGATTTCGCTTAAATTTTTAGATGATGAAACTGTCATGTCAAACTTTAGCATTATAGTTGCGACATTTTCAAGATCATAATAAATCCCATATTTGCGTTTTGCATCATAGATTAGCCAGCGTTGGTCTGCATAACGATTTTTAAAATGACTTTCTATAAGAGGTAAAACATTACAGTCTGGTTCGATGATTGCATAATATAATTGATCTTTTGCCAGTTTAAAACGAACAAATGCTTCCATACGATGTGACTCCTGTCTGGTCAGACGTGATGCTTTTCTAAGATTCCAAACAGCATTATTACTAAAATCTTCTTCAACATTTTTTGTATTAGCCAATACATGCTGTACAAACTGAAACATAGTTTCTTCTATCTGTGGGAGTTCAGACAAAAATGCTTTGTATATCTCTGAAAGACCTTTTGCCGAAAGGCGTAGCTTCAATCCGTCTAAAACACGTTTTGCTTTTGAGATATCCGTTACCACTAAATGAGAAGTTGCAAAAAGCAATGTTCCTGAGGTTTCATTTTTTGCAAATACAGTATCGGTAAGTTTGTACTCATAGGCTTCGAATACAGCCGTAAGCCACCCTTCATAAGTTCCGTCGTAAATTACTTCTGTCATTTCAATTAAAATAAGACAAGTTGATTAGAAAAATCGTTTTTATATTTACTTTTTTGGAAATTTAGAATATGATCCCTGATTTGAATAGATGTCAAATCTTTCTGCAGTTGAAAAGGCGTAGCAAAAGCAAGGAAATATTTGGAACGCGAATAGGCAATTCCCATTTTTTTCAAATCGTGGGGAAGCAGTTTTTTAAACTTTCTTGCTGCTACAATTTTTTGGGCACTTAAATATCCAATCCCGGGAATACGTTTTATAAGTTCCAAATCGGCTGTATTGATATCAACAGGAAACTGATTCAGGTTACGTAAAGCCCATCCAAGTTTCGGATCGATATCAAGATCAAGATTAGGCTGATTGAACCCAACAATTTCATTTACATCAAATCCGTAATACCGAATTAACCAGTCCGCCTGATACAAACGGTTTTCACGTATCATAGGAACAGGTGTACCAATGGCAGGTAATCGATTATCATCACTAATGGGAACATATCCTGAATAATATACCCGTTTCATATTCATCTGCTGGTAAAAATAATCTGCCATTCCCAGAATCTCCAGGTCACTTTCTTGTGTTGCTCCAATTACCATTTGGGTACTTTGCCCGGCTGGAGCAAAAAGAGGTGCTTTATAATTTGATTTTTTTTCTTCTTTATAACCCATAATTTCATTTTTGAGATATTTCATCGGACTAATCACATCATTATGATTTTTATCCGGCGCGAGCAGTTTAAGACTTTGTTCTGTAGGCATTTCAACATTTACACTTAAACGGTCAGCGTAAAGACCTGCTTCCTTCAGTAATTCATCACTGGCTCCCGGAATCGCTTTCAAATGAATATAGCCATTGAAATTATGTTCAGTACGCAATTTTTTAGCAATTCTCACCAAACGCTCCATGGTAAAATCAGCGTTATCAAAAATACCCGAACTCAAAAAAAGTCCCTCAATGTAATTTCTCCGATAAAAACCAATAGTAAGATCAACAACTTCCTGAACAGTAAAAGCGGCACGTTTCACATCATTGCTTTTTCTGCTGACACAATAGGCACAATCAAAAATACAATGATTTGTAAGCAAGATTTTTAGCAGCGACACACAACGGCCATCTTCCGTAAAAGCATGACAAATACCGTAATCTTTAGCATTACCCAAGCCTTTGTCTTTATTCTCACGTTTACTTAGTGCCGATGAGCATGAGACATCATACTTGGCCGCATCAGCCAATATTCCCAACTTCTCCATCAATCTCTCATTTATCATTTTGATCTTTTTATCATTTTGATCTTTTTATCGTTTTGATCTTTTTATCGTTTTGATCTTTTTATCGTTTTGATCTTTTTATCGTTTTTAAAACTTCAAATTTTAGTACAATCAAAATTAGTTATATTTTATAACAAAGTATTTTATTAACTTGTTATAAATTGTATCAAATTACCAAAAGATATCTTTACTTGCCGCTTGATTTAAATTTAGAAAAGCTCAATAATAAAATTGTTATGAACCTTTAATTTTAGTAAAAAATAGAAATTTAATTGTTCATATATTATCTGTTTCAAACTAATTATAATTAAGATTCTGTAGCATGTAATATAGACAATGCATTCATTACGTTTTTCTTTACTCATACTTTCGGTTGTTTATTTGTTAATTTTTTCTTAAAATTAATTAACTATAAATTAATTATTATTTTTTATAATTAATTACATAACAGATAATTAAACTATTTTAATTTAAGTTCAAATTGATATAGATATAAACCAATAATGATTATTTTTCAGAAATATGTAAAAAAAAGACTATTACTATATTATTAATTATTATTTTTACCAAGTCTAAATAAGAATAGTGATTATGATATTTTCTTACATATCGACAATTGATAAATCAATGAAAAATAGAAGCATTTATACTCTAATTCAAAAAATAATTATTACAACCCTAATTTTATTAAACATTAATTTAATACAAGGGCAGAGCAAAAATGTAATAAGCGGTACAATATACTATTCAGAAAAAACCTTATCACAGGCAATTATAACATTGGATCCATCTGATCAAAGAGTATTAGCAGACAAAAATGGTTTTTTTTATATTTCAGGATTATCAAATGGAACGTATACTCTCAGAATTACTAATATGGGTTTTAAAGATTACATACAGCAGATCGTTTTAAATGGACAAATGACTAAACCATTACATATAGAAATGGAATTTGGTATTGATTTAAAAGAAGTAAATGTGATCAACCGTACTGCAAAAATCAATCCTGAAAATTTAGTCAATGCGCAATATAGTGCGATGCCTGTAACTATAATTGACAGGAAAACCATTGAATTAATGGGCAGCAGAAGACTAGACGAAATATTAAAAGAACAAACCGGAATAGCAGTTATCAACAATATAAGCGGAGGCGCAAGGTCTGTAGGCATACAAATGCAAGGCTTTGGCAGTGAGTACATTATGGTACTCATTGATGGGCAACCGATGGTAGGAAGAAATAATGGAAATTTTGATCTTTCAAGAATAAGCGTCTCTAATATTGAACGTATAGAAATTATAAAAGGGGCATCATCAAGCCTATATGGAAGCGAAGCACTGGGAGGTACAATCAATATTGTTACTCGGCATGGTGTAATAGATCCACAAATGCAAGCCTCTGTAAGTTATGGCTCACTAAATATAGTAGATGCTACATTGGAAGGAGAAACCCCTTTTTTGCAAAATAAGGGAACCGCAAATATAGCGGCAAATTATTACAGGACTGATGGCTACAATACCAACTCAAAATACATTAAAGGAACCACCTCCCCGCCCTATGACAACTACAGTCTACAGGGACGTTCCCGTTATCAAATTAATGAAAAAAGTTTTTTGGGCTTAACCGGACGTTATGGTCTGCGCCGTTCCTTTATGGAAAAAGATTTTGGTCTTGGTCATATTTCTGGTGATAACCAAGACGAACAAGATCTTAATCTTTCAATTTCTTTTGACCATCGTTTTAATAACAATCTAAGAAGTATTACCAAATATTATCTCACTCATTATACTGCCGACATGAGTGTTGCCTGGCAGCAAAGTAATAATGAGGTAAGTCAGGATGTTTTTAAACAGACTCTGCATCGTGTTGAGCAGCAATTTTCATATAGTAATAATAATTCATACCAACTTGTTGGCGGATTAGGTGGCAGTATCGAAAAAATGAATGATCAGTCGCTTACCGGTATAAACTCATTAGAAACTTTTTTTTCTTATATCCAGGGAGAATGGAGCCCTTTTAAAAAATTAAAAACAGTTGGAGGGTTACGCTATGATCATACAAATAATTTTGGAGGCAGGCTTAATCCCAGCTTTGGTCTGCAATACTTTATCACACCAAAAATAACTTTTAAAACGGGTATTGGTACCGGTTTTAAAGCTCCGGATTTTAAGACAAATTATTTAGTTTTTTATAATTCTAACGGAAATTATCTGGTAATTGGTAATGCTATACTTGCCCCTACCCTTCAGGAGCTGCAGAATGATGGTCAGATCAGCGAAATAAGACAATATATACTAAATCAGACAGCCGGAAAATTGCAGGCCGAAAAAAGTAATTCCTACAATGCGGGATTAGCGGTGGAACCTTCTAAGACTTTTAAAATTGAAGGAAATGTATTTTATCATAAAATTACCAATCAGATTAATAGCGTCCAAGTTGCCACCGGTGCAAATAACCGAATTATTTACACTTACCAAAACCTCCCGAAAGCAGTAAATAAAGGATTTGAAATTGGTCTTAAATTCAGATTGCTAAAAAATATTGAAATAAGTGCAGGATATCAGTACCTAATTGCTAAAGACCTTAGTGTAAAAGATAGCATAAGAGCAGGAAAATGGCCATACAACCAAAATATACATGATCCCGAAACTGGAAACTCCTACAAGCCACACCCATCTGATTACTGGGGAATTGAAAACCGTTCACGCCATATGGCAAATACTGCTATTTTTTATAGCTATAGTCCATGGAAACTGAATGCAAATATTAGAGTAAACTTCAGAGGTAAATATCCTTTTGGAGATAGGAACGGAAACCAGTTTATCGATAAGTACGACATTTTTGTGAAGGAATATTGGTTGACTAATGCCAGTATCGAAAAAAAACTGTTAAAAGACCATCTCAGTATTCGGTTTATTGCCGATAATATTTTTAATTATACCGATCCGTTAATGCCCGGACAGCCAGGAAGAATACTCCTTGGTGGTTTGAGCTATCGATTTTTTTAAAACCAATAATAAATATTCACATTAAATATTCCAAAATGATAACAATCAAAAAATGCACCATCATGCAACTTATGTTATTAGTGATGAGTTTTACCTCCTGCAGTAATAGCGAAGAAAATACAAATACATCGCTTACAGATGGTAAAAGCACAGTGATTACAGATCTTGCCGGAGATACCGGAGCCTCTATGGGCGACGGCACAAATGGAAAAGAGCAGAGAAGCTTTCATACTTTTCTTTTTCGTTTCAGCGATCAAAAACAAATTTGGCTGCATACAGAAGCTGACTCATTAAAATATATGAAAACAACGGACTGGGATATTGCTTTTACCGGTCCTTACAACAGTGAGGTTTTCGTAAACAATTCCAAATACCAATACAATCCCGGTTATGAAGGACCAGCTGAAAATACGTCTGTAGTTATGATTAATGAAAATTACAAGAATGTAAGTCAGGCACCTTCTGATGCTGATTTCGACAATAGTGAAATTACAAAAATAGGCTGGACATCATCTGAAAGCTCTGCCGGTTGGTTTTACTACAGTTTAAGCAGTCATATTATGCAGGCTATTCCTAATCGTACATATGCAATAAGATTACCAAACGGAAAATATGCAAAATTGGAACTTGTAAATGCCTATAAAGGTAATCCTCCTGCAGTAACGGATCTTAACTGGCCTGCCCCATATTTTACATTTAGGTATTATGTACAAACTGATGGAAGTAAAAATTTAAACACCAAATAATACAACTCTATGAAAAAAATTAAAGCCTTAATAAACCAACTGTCAAAAGGCATATTTACCCTGCTTCTTATTACTACATTGTTTACAGCCTGTTCTTCAGATGACAAAAATGATGAAACAGTTGTAGATCCGGATACCGAACAACCTTCTAATACCCTTTTTTATAAAGTTATTAGTGTGAAAAATTATCAGGGCAACACTTCTGATGAAAACCCTACTGCTCCATCGGCAACCTTATATTATAGTCTTGAAGAAAATAAAGCTGTAGACGGATCTTATAAAAAAACACGTAAATGGGATTTAGCTTTTGGAGGACTTTATGCAAGCTTTTTATCAGGAAATAATGGGACTGACAAACAAAATAACGGTTATCAGGCAAGTGGTGTTGGTGGTATTACGATAGTTGCAAAACCTTTTGATGAAGTAGTTGATATTCCTGCCGATAACCAGTTCAAAACAGGCATAGACCTTATTGGTACTGATGACGCAGGCTCTTTTGGAAACGGAACTGGCTGGTATTTATATGATTTTGGAGGAGAAGTTGTAACAGACGGAAGTGATCCCCAAAAGGCCCATGTGGCCTATGCACTTGGAGAACCGCTTAATATAGCGAATGGTTCTGTCATACAAGCGAGAACGGTTATTCTAAAAACTGCAAATGGCAATTATGCTAAAATTAAAATGAGATCCGTATATAAAGATATTTATAATCCAGCAGACTGGTACAAAGATACCCCACACATGTATTATAGTTTTGACTATGTAATGGTTCCAAAGGGTAGTACAAAATTTGAAATTAAATAATCCACAGATATGAATACTAAATTAAAGACAACCTGTTTTTTTACAGTACTTACAGTAATTGGTTTCTTGACATCTTGTACCAATGAAGAAGATAGATGGACCGATGTAAAAGAAGATCCTGTTACAGAAATTGTTACTGATCTTGATTCCCGACGTATTATATCATTCCGCATAACAAATCCCGGAGAAAGCCAGGCCATATACTGTGCTGTAAATAATCTTGATAAAACCATAACAGTGTATTTGCCCTCCTATTATGAATACCAATATCTTGAAGCAACGATAACACTACCTGAAAAAACCACTATTTCTCCTGCAGCAACTGAGTTAATTCCAGTATTCAGTAAAACGCCCGTTACATACACCACCAAAGCTGCCGATGGAACAACTTCAGTTTATACTGTTAATATTGTTATTCAGCAACCTGATATAATTTTAAACGAATTATCAACTGCAACTAGTAATTATACAGTTGAGGGAGGAACCTCAATAACGATAAAAGGAGAGAATTTTTTGCCCTCATATGAAGTTACCAAGATGTTCGTATTGGATGCAAAAGGAAATAAAAAATTGCAGTTAGAACAGTATAACGAAGGGCTTGATATTGCAAATTTTTATATTAAATACTCCTTTCCAATTGTTACAGGTTTGGAAATAGATACTGATTACTGGCTGATGATGGAAAGTTATAACTTATCCAAGACAATGAAATTTCCTATCAGAATAAAATAAATTTTTTAAAATTTAGAAAAATAAAAATGCCTGTACTTATTGCAAGGGTAATGAAAGAAGCCAACTAAATCTATTAAATATAAATAATTATGAAAAAAATAATTTTATCAATTGTAGCATTGGCTGCTATTACAATTACATCTTGTAGCTCTGACGACCAGGCTAGTGAATCACAAGCACAGTCGCAAGAGCAAGAATTATCAAATAAAACCGGAAAAAATGCTTTACTTAATCTCTGTACAGTTACTTCAACATCGGTAACTGTAAACAGATGGCAGGCACCTTCTTCTACTTACACCAATTGGACTCCTGTTGCTGCCACAATTGGTAGTGTCAATGTGGAATGGGAAGGGATTTATGGTGCATCAATACGTCCAGTAAATAATACGGATCACTGGTATGTGGGTACAGTAACCTTAGATCAGACTTGTGCAGACTGGCTTGACTGGAGTTCAAATATTGAAGTTAAAAATGCTTCGGCTAATCTTGGAACTGCTCCAACAGACAAATATAATGTTCTGGGATATGACGGAAGTATATCGGGTACAAATTATGGTCTAGGGTATTATTCATACAATATTACGACCCATATTATGACCCCTTCTAAAGCAATTGTAATTTGGAAGATTGATGACACTGGTCTTAATTCACAATCAGTAACCGATCCTTCATTAGCAACAGAAGCTTATCTAGTTAAAGTAACAGCTGTTACACCTGGATCATCCAGCAGTA
This sequence comes from Flavobacterium adiutor, assembly GCF_048282555.1. NCBI lineage: Bacteria > Pseudomonadati > Bacteroidota > Flavobacteriia > Flavobacteriales > Flavobacteriaceae > Flavobacterium > Flavobacterium adiutor. Next base: position 2,604,481 of record NZ_CP182487.1, on the reverse strand, counting down.
CAATAAACTATAACTGGACTAAGGTACTATAATCAATAACAATTTAAAAAGAAACATGGGATCACGAAATAATAAAATTAATCGCAGTAAAGCTTGACCGGCAATCTCTGCATTATATATATTATATCATTCCCCCATGACTATCAAAACGGCTTTTTGAATTACCGGAAGCATTGAAATACAGGCATTTTAAAAAATATATAAAAAGCCCATCATCAATTGATGGCAAAATTAACAAAATAAAATCATTTAAAAATTAAATAACCAATTCAATCATGCATAAAAAAATGAAAACCAATACCTTTTTAATGGGAATCCTTTTTTTATCAGTATTATTTTTCTCGTGTGATACCGAATATATTGATAAAGTAAATACGATTCCCGGCGACGTTATTCAGGTACCAGGCTATACTCATATAGAATCTTTTACTTTAAAAGATACTGAAAACAATACCATACAAGCTGCCATAACAGACGATACTATCATAGTTACCTGGAGTAATTATATGACTATGCCGGAAAAGATTAAACCTGAAATTGTCTTAGGTACTGAAGCCGTTATTGCTCCGGCATCCGGAGCAGAAATTCCATTTAAAGATGGAGAAGTTTATACCGTAACTTCAAAAGCAGGAACAACAAAAAAATACACATTAAAAATAGACTTGAGGCAAAAAGAACCTACAGCGTGGAATCATGAATATGGCAGTACTTACATCAAAGGTTCATTGCAAAGCATTACTAATCCTGCGAGAGGAGGCTCAAATTCTATCGATAATTTATGGTTGAATAAAGAGCAGACACGTGTTTATCTTGTATCTGCAACCGATCAAAAGACTGAATATACTGCTGAAATAGTTTATATAGGACTTGGAACTGGCACTAACCCATTGAGTAACTATGGTGTGTATTATTTTCCTTCAGAAGATACGCCGGCTGGAATGTATGATTTGAGAATTAAAAATGGAGCTTATACATTGCAAAATGCGAATATACAGAACAGATTCAAAATAAATATTCAGGAACCCGTTTCTTTTGCTGCTGACACATATGGGTTTCCTGTTGAAAAACAAGCAGGAGAAACAGTAGAAGTAAGAGGAAGAATGATGGATACCGTTACAGAAGTACAAATGTACAGTTCTACTGCCAGTACTGTGATTTATACTTTAGAAATTGTAAGCAAAACTCCATACAGACTTGTATTAAAAGTACCTTCCGGAATCCCTGCCGGAACTTACAATAGACTTAAATTTATAAGGGGTACTGCTTCTACACTCTCCGCTAATACTGTAATTGTCAAATAGCATTTTATGATTATAAAAGAGGCTGCCCTTTTCGGACAGCCTCATAGTTTTTTTTTGAAAAGTAATTGTAAGTATTATTTCATTTTTAACTTCAAAACAGTAACAGAATAGGCAGGCAAATTCAATTCTGCCTTCTCCCCTTTCAACTTATAGACACTTTCTTTTGGGGTTATCTTTTTAGGTTCTGCAAAAGTATTTTCATCTTTTAAATCCGGACTTGAAAGTGTTATCAATGTTCCTTTTGAAATAAATTTACCTCCATTTAAATTAACTGTAACTTCTTGGGAAGCTGCTGCGGTATTTACCAGTTTTACAATTATTTCTTTTGTATTCACATCTTTTACAGCAGAAGCATACAGATTATTTTGTCCTGTTAAAGGTTTTGCATCTTTAGTTATGTTTAGCAAATCGGTACCTTTATTCGTTGAAAATAATTTTTGAACATAATAATTAGCAGAACCATAAGATTCTAAATTATTGAACCAGATCATATCCGGTGTCCATTGCCATGCGTCTTCATGCGCCATCAGTGGAGCATAAGAAGTCATATTGACTACTGCTGCATTTCTTTCAAGTCCAGTCATGAAAGCGGCTTCAGAAAAAGCACATTCCCAGTTATTTCTGTTATTCGGGTTTGCTCCGGAAACACTTTGTGCAGCATATTCACCTGCAAATATTTTTGGTCCTTTGCGGTCGTAATTATCATAACGTGAAGCATTTTCCCTAAACCATTTAGGGCTTTGATAGTAATGTTCGTCTATGAGTTCAGCATTAAGTTTTTTAAGTTCAGTCATTGCAAAATCAAAATGTTCACCATCCGGAGATGGACCGCTTCCTGAAACGATAATAATATCTGGGTATTTGGCTTTTATTGCTTTTTCAAAAATTTTGAAACGCTCAATATAATCCGGCCCCCACTGTTCATTTCCAACACCAATATATTTTAGATTGAACGGTTTCGGATGTCCCATATCTGAACGAATAATTCCCCATCTGGTCTCTTCTGAACCATTGGCAAATTCAATTAAATCTAAAGCATCCTGTATGTATGGATCTAATTCCTCTATTGGAGCTAATTCTCCTGTATTATATTGGCAAGCCATTCCGCAACTCAAAATAGGCAATGGAGTCGCACCAATATCTTCAGAAAGCTGGAAATACTCATAAAATCCAAGTCCAAAACTTTGAAAATAATCAGGAGTCTGTTTGTGACTGAATTCTACATTCCATCTGTTCATCATTGTTCTTCTGTCTTCAACATCTCCTACAGATTTCTTCCATTGATAACGGTCAGACAAGGTTCTTCCTTCTACAATACACCCGCCAGGAAAGCGTAAAAATCCGGGTTTCATATCATATAAAAGCTGTACAAGGTCTTTTCGTAAACCATTTTTTCTGTTCTTCCAGGTATCTTCAGGAAATAATGAAATCATGTCAAGATCAATTGTACCTGTTCCTTCAAAAGTTATTTTTAATTTGGCTTTAGCTTCAGTCTGCGTAGCTTTAAATTGTGCTGAATAAGTTTCCCATTCTGTTGATGTTGGAATAATAGTGGTTTCTCCAATTACCTTTTTATCCTTGTCAATAAGCTCAATAATTATTTTTTTGATTGCTCCATTATGATTGGCTGCCTTTAAAGAAAGATTGTATTTTGCATCCTTTTTTACCCCCATTCCTCTAAAACCTTCATTAATCAGGGCATATCCTTTATCATCATTAATCAGGACTCGGCAGAAATTTGGATTGGTTTCATTTTCTATCACTTTTATAGGATTGGCAACACCCGAACTCATATTTAGTGAAGACCTTTTGGTATTAGGCTGATCCCAGCCCATCAAAGGTTTTTCAAATTCAAAAGACCGGTTTTTAATCATTTCGGCATACAAACCGCCGTCTGCAGCGAAATTGATATCTTCAAAAAACAAACCGAACATTGTCGGCTGAATTTTGGTAACGGTTTTAGCAATGTCAACTTCTAAGATCGTTTTTTGGGCATGTAAGTAAATACCATTGAACAGTAACCCTCCAATGATTATTTTGGTTATGATATTGTTTTTCATTTTCTATGATAGTTGATAATTTAGTCTTGCTAATTTATTTAAAGTTTTACAATATTTTAGACTTTCAGGTCAAAAAAACAAAATGCTTAAAAAATTAAAGGGTTGTTTTTTTAAATACTAAAAAAAATCGAATAGCTATTTTAAAAAAACTATTCATATTAGATCTATTATTGTTTTTTCACTGCCTCATATTTCTGAGGAAAAGCAGCTTCACCGTCTAAGTTATTCACTTTTAAAATATCAACATTTTTACTTTCGACAGCATATTTAAAATAGTCCGTTTTGTTTTTACCCCAGTTGACAGCGCAATTCTGAACTTTTATATTTTCGGCTGTATCAAAATAAAATCCTGATGTACTACCTTTTATGAAACCATCCATTTTTGATGGACGACGATCGTAAATACCTCCGGGAAAATTTGATGTTTTATCAATAAAAACATTCACTCCATCAAAAACAATATTTTTAATTTTGTCCTTTGTTTCTCCGCTTACATACACTCCATTTTCTCCAAAACACTGGATATTGGTGAAATAAATATTGCTAATTGTTCCTACTTTTCCTTCTGTAGCACCTTTTGGAAAACGCCAGTTGGCATCTTTATGGTTTCCGTTTGCGCGGCTGTAAGCTGTTACATAAATAGGTTCTGCTTTTCCCCACCAGGTATCAGTGGTGAGCTGACCCTCAATAATCATATTTGAAAAAATAACATCACTCACCGTTCCTTCATCCCTGTTCTGAATCCCGACTCCACGATTACTTTTTTTGATAATGCAATTATTGAAAACTACCTGCCTGATGGCATCCATATTTTCTGAACCTATTTTAATCGCACAACTGCTGCTGGTCATCGTACAATTGGTAACGGTTATGTTTTCGCAAGAACCAAATTCTTCAAACTCTCTCCTGTTTTTTAGGCAAATACAATCATCTCCGCTTTCGATATAACAATCGCTTATTCTTACATTTTTGCAATGGTCTAAATCAATTCCGTCACTATTTCGAACCTTTAAACTGTTCAACAACGTAATACCGCTAATAACCACATCATTACAACCTACCAAATGAATTGTCCAGTAAGCAGAATTTCCAATATGAGCATCTTTTATTCGTATATTTTTTCCACCAATGATTGTTAAAACATGGGGTCTTGGATCTAATATATTAAAAGGTTTCAGGATATAAGCATCTTCTTCCTCCGCACCCATAAAAGAGATTCCGTTTCCGTCGATTTTACCGTTTCCGCTAATGGTAAAATTCTCAATATTTTTCCCTCCAATCCAGATAGTTCCTTCCCCTTTGTTTTCGCGAAAAGCACTTTCTGTGTATAAACTTTCGTCAGGACTTGCCAAAATTTTAGCACCTCCTTCGATATGCAGATCCACATTGGATTTTACATTAAAAGGACCTGTCAGAAATGTATAGGGAGCCGGAATCAAAACCTGTCCTCCGGTTTTGCTGCAGGCATCAATAGCTTTTTGAATGGCTTGAGCGTCATTCGTTTTGCCATCCCCTTTCGCCCCATATTTTTTAATATCATAGACCTTTTGTGCAATAGAAGTGAATGTAATACAAAAAATGAATGCCGTGATTATAGATTTTCTTATCATTTTTACTTTATTTATAGCTTTATATAAAATAATTCAACTATTTATTTATTAATTTTTTAAATGAATAAAAATTATTGAACGAGTGTTATTTGTTATTGCATTGAGCGAATAATTCCTTCTTCTAGTCCACGTAATTCAGCCAATCCTCTTAGTCTTCCAATTGCAGAATAGCCTGGATTTGTTCTCTTATTTAAATCATCCAGCATCTGATGTCCATGGTCTGGTCTCATCGGAATGCTGAAATCTATTCTTCCTTCTATATGTCTGCGTTTTTGCTCAGTCAATATTTCCTTAACAACGGCAAACATATCCACATTTCCTTCTAAATGATTGGCTTCATAAAAATTACCTTCTTCATCTCTTTGTGTACTTCTTAAATGGATAAAATGTACCCTGTCAGCAAATTTCCTGAACATTTGTTCCAAGTTGTTTTCCGGAATAACACCAAGTGAACCAGTACAAAATGTGATGCCGTTATTTCTGCTGGGAACTTCTGCAGTCAAATAGTCAAAATCTGCTTCCGTACTTACTACTCTTGGTAATCCTAATATAGGATAAGGCGGATCATCGGGATGAATGCACATTAAAACCTTATTTTCTTCTGCAACAGGTATGATTTCCTTTAAGAAAGAAACCAAATGTTGTTTTAACTTTACAGCATCAATGCCTTCGTAAGTGTCTAAAGTTTTTTGAAACTGTTCCAGCGTATAACCTTCTTCTGCTCCAGGCAGACCGGCAATGATATTTTTTATGAGCTTTGTTTTGTCTTCATCAGACAATTTGTCCAAATAGTCTTTGGATTTATTTTTCTGTATTTCAGAATAGTCATTTTCTGCATTGGGTCTTTTCAGTAAATAAAGATCGAAAGCAGCAAAAGCAATACTATCAAAACGTAATGCTTTTGAACCATCTTCTACTTCAAAAGCCAAGTCAGTCCTTGTCCAATCTAAAACCGGCATGAAATTATAACACACTACCGAAATGCCGCAGCTAGCAAGATTACGGATACTTTGTTTGTAATTTTCGATGTAAACTTTATAATTGCCAGTTTGGGTTTTGATATTTTCATGAACCGGCACAGATTCTACAACAGACCAGATTAATCCGCTGTTTTCAATTTCACTTTTTCGTTTACTGATTTCGTTTACAGTCCAGACTTCTCCATTCGAAATATGGTGAAGCGCCGTAACAATTCCAATAGCACCTGTCTGTTTTATATCTTGCAATGTAACCGGATCATTCGGTCCGAACCATCTCCATGTTTGTGTCATTTTCATAATAAGTCTTTTTTAAACTCCGCTAAAAGCGGAAAATCCTCCATCCAGGGTTACTTTTGATCCTGTAACAAATTTTGAAGCATCACTTAACAGCCAAATCAAAGCTCCAATCAATTCGTCAGGATTTCCAAAACGACTAAAAGGGGTGTTTTGAATAATCAGATTACCTCTATCTGTAAGGCTGCCGTCTTCATTGGTCAAAAGTCTTCTGTTTTGTTCGGTCAGGAAAAAGCCCGGAACGATCGAATTCATTCGTATTTTATCTCCAAATCTATTAGCCATTTCAACCGAAAACCATCTGGTATAAGAATCAATAGCCGATTTAGCCAGACTATAGCCCAAAACTCTTGTCAAAGCATGATCTGATGAAACAGATGAAATGTTTACAACGCTTCCGTTCCCTGTATTTTTTATCGCCTCGCCAAAAATCTGAGTCGGCAAAATTGTTCCAAATAAATTTAGATTCATTACCTGCTGCAACGCCTCAATATTCAACTGAAAAACATCCTGCTCAGGCTGCACAACTGCATCAGGCATATTCCCGCCGGCTGCATTTACCAGTCCGTCTATTTTTCCGTATTTGGCAAGCATCATTTCACGTGCCTTTATAAGATCCTGTTCATTGGTAACATCAGCGATTAAAGCAATAGCTTCACCTCCATTCTTTATAATGGCATCAACTCTTTCATTGGCCACTTTCTCATTTCGGCCTAATACACCTACAATTCCGCCTGCATGTGCAATTCCGTTGATAAAAGCTTCACCTAAAATTCCGGTTGCTCCGGTTACTATAATTACTTTTCCTTGTAATGAAAAAACTGTATTCACTTTTTTATATTTTAAATTTTGACACTTGATTACAAATTGCTACCAAAATACGGTATATAATGCTACCAGAATTCCGCTAATAATAAACGAACCGATAATGAACTCAGAAGATACTTTAAACATTGAGGTATCTACTTCTATATTGTGAGATTTCTGCTGTTCTTCTGATGACGGTTTTAAAAGACTGATCGCTACCATTAATAGTACTATTGCAAAGAAAGAAATCGTCATTCTGTCTAAAAAAGGATAATCCGGAAAAGCACCGTTTGTCCACATAGGCAGAAATTTTAATACTGCGGCAATAGGCACTGTAAATAAGGCTCCGGCAAGTCCGGCTGCAGGTGTGGTTTTCCTCCAGAACATTCCCAACAAAAAGATAGCCAGAACTCCAGGCGAAAAGAAACCAACATATTCTTGTATAAACTGATATGCCTGATCTAATGATTTTAACTGAGGTGCTACAACAGCTGCAATTATCATGCAAACAACTACACAGCCTCTTCCTGTAAGCACCAGTTTTTTTTCTGATGCTTCACGGTTAAAATATTTTTTATAAATATCTAAAGAAAAAATGGTCGAAATACTATTGGCTTTACCAGCCAAAGATGCTACAATTGCTGCTGTTAAAGCGGCCAGCGCTACTCCTTTTAAGCCGGCAGGCAATAAATTCATTAATGTCGGATACGCGTGATCCGGTTTTAAAACTCCGGTAGCATCTACCATTTCCTGCTGAAACATTCCGTTTTGATGCATAACATACATGGCTATCCCAGGCAGAACCGCAATAATAGGCACTAATAATTTTAAAAAAGCGGCAAATAAAATTCCTTTTCGTGCTGTTTTTAAATCGGCACCCAAAGCTCTCTGAACGATGTATTGATTACAGCCCCAATATGCCAGATTATTAATCAACATTCCTCCTACTAAAACGGACATTCCCGGTAATTCAGCATAGTGTGGGTTTGATTTGTCGAGAATCATGTGTAAATGTCCCGGAGCTTCGTCGGCTATAACTGAAAGTCCTTTTAGAATATCTTTACCAAAACCAAACTGCTCTGATAATAAGGTTAATGCCAAATAAGTTGTTACCAAACCGCCCAGAATCAATACTATTACCTGAAACATATCTGTATACCCAATTACTTTCATTCCGCCTAAAGTTACGATGATTGAGAATAAACTTAATGCGATCACACAAAACTGAAAACTTACAGGTGCTATAGATGAAATGGCTAAAGCGCCTAAATAAATTATAGAAGTCAGGTTTACAAATACGTATATCAACAGCCAGATTATGGCCATTATGGTGCTCACGGTTCCGTTGTATCTTTTTGCCAAAAACTGCGGCATGGTAAATATCTTGTTTTTAAGATAAACCGGTAAAATAAACATGGCAACCACGATTAAGGTGGCAGCTGACATCCATTCGTAAGAAGCAATCGCCAGTCCGATGGCAAAACCCGAACCACTCATTCCGATAAAATGTTCAGCCGAAATATTAGAGGCAATTAAAGAAGCTCCAATAGCCCACCATGTAAGCGAGCCTTCTGCCAGAAAATAATCATTGGAACTGGTTGTAGCATTTTTCTTGCTCCTATAAATGTACATTCCGTAACAAGTGACAATGACAAAATAGATAAGGAAAACAATATAGTCTGCACTTTGTAAAGTATTCATAATGAAGTTTTTTTTTGGTTGATAGTTGGTGGTTGTTAGTTTTTGAGAATGACTTGGTTTAGATTTTTAAAAACCATTTCTTCTTATATAAAAAATAAAGTAAAATAAGCTGTACAAATGTTACTGACATCGTTACAAATACGGGCTGCCATACAAGTGGTCCAAATTTGATAAGACCACCAAATACATAATCTGCTGTATGTTTAAAATTTACCATACCTTCTGAAGCCATGTAAATTAAAATAGAATTTGAACCAATTAAAATGAGTGGAAATGCCCACTTTTTAAAGCCAAAAACATCGATTAGAATATAAAAAAACAGGAAGAATAAAACGCTGAAACCTCCAACGAAGCAAACAAATGAACTTGTCCATAAGTGCTTGTTAATTGGGAAATCAAAATCCCAAAGAAGGCCTATCATAATTAGTACAATAGCTGAACCAGTCATCATTACTATTTTGTTTTTTGTGGTGTAATAAGTGTGTTCTGACTTTAAAAATGTTCCTAAGAACACTCCCAACAAAGCCGTCGAAACAGCCGGTATTGTCGAAAATATACCTTCAGGGTCATATACTTTACTATGCAGTCTTCCCGGAAGAAAAAGTCGGTCAATGTATCCTTCCAGTGACCCCTCTGCTGTTAAATTACCTGCTCCAAATCCGGGAACTGGTATTAATTTCATGGCTAAATAATAACCAATCAAAATTCCTGTAAACCAGATGATCTGCTTCTTCAAATCAAAATTTAAATAAATTAGTCCTGCAAAAAACCATGCAATTCCGATACGGCCTAATACACTGGCAAAACGGGTTTGGTCATATCCGTCAAAACGCAATAATCCATTAACTACAAATCCAAGAAATATTAAAATACAGGTTCTTTTGAGCATGGACAGGTATATTTTTTTCTTTTCTTTTGACGGAAGTTCACTTGGCTCCTTCACTCCTGCAAGCTTGATTTTTTTATCGAAGGAATACGGCATTGAAACTCCTGCAACGAATAAAAAAACAGGGAAGATCATATCATAAAATGTAATACCATCCCAGTCTGTATGATGCATTTGTGAGGACATCCATACAAAAACCGGAATTGGGGCAGCTTTGGCCAAAGCGTGAATAATATGTTCGCCGCTCATAATCCAAAACATAACAAATCCTCTTAGAACGTCTAAAGAAATTAATCTGTTATTTGTTGTAATTTTATTCATACCGGATTTATTTTTAAAGCATATTTTACGTGCTGATTTCTTCTGTGAATATCAGTCTATTGTTTTGTTTTCAAATGTAACTTTTGATTGACAGCATTCTTTACAAAAGCATCGAAGTCATTTTTTTACATCAACCACGTTCACATAATATGAACGTGATCGAATGTAAAGTGAAAGATCTAAGCCTTAAACGGGGCAAAATTTAATCTGCTTAAATCATTTCGCTCATTATTTTATTGGTTTAATCACAAAACCGTAACTATATTCATTTTTTGTCAGTTGGTATTGTGGATGTGGTGGTAGGCCCCAGCTGTTATCTCCTCCTAAGCCTCTCTGCGTTAAGTCAACACATACTACAACTTCTTTTCTTGGCGTAATATCGCTAGAGTGAATATTTTTTTTAGAAATCCCACCATCAAAATCAGCCGGATAATTATTCAGAGTACTAATTCCTAAAGGCTGAAGACCTTTTATTTCCAGACCTTTTCCACTATTATCTGAAAGTGCAAACCAGCGAATATCAGTTTTATATCCATTTTCCTGCGGTCTTGTGTACGGCACATACTGATCTGCAACTTTGCTAGTATAAATTGCTTTTAGTGATGCCGTTTTTCTGTCAGGATAATTTTCTAAAGGTCCTCTTCCGTAATAATCCAGATTTTCTAATGTATTTTTCAAAGTGAAAATCATTCCGAAACGCGGTAACTCCGGAACCGGATTATTTCCTCTTTTATAAGATACCTTAATCTCTAAAGCTCCATCAATTCCTAATGCATATCTGATCGTGTAATCTGAGGCAACGTCGTTTAGTTTTAATTTCGCAACAATATATTTTTTTCCATCTTCTTCCATTTGCTGAATGCTTTCTAACGAAGTATTTTTTCCTGCCGTTCTCCAGACATTAGTTCTAATCTGCATTTTATTTCCGATATCATTATCGGTGGGCGCCCTCCAGAAATTTGGTTCAGGATATTCTTTAAAATATTCCTCACCTTTTAAACTAAAATAGGAAATAAGCCCGGTATTCTTACTGATTTTAAGCGTAGTACCATCTGAAGTTAAAATAAACTGATCTTTCTCATCCTGAACTTTTGCTGTATTTATTTTTTCAGATGTTGTAAAATATTTTTCGTCTTCGATAACAAACTGTTCTTTGGCAATTTCAAAATTCTCTGGCAATAATTCTGAACCTGTTTTAGTATTAGCAAAAACATTCAATAAATATTCAGTTCCTTCTTTTGATTCTAATTTTGGTAAATCAATTTTAAATTGTTTTTTCGTTTTAGGATCTAAAGCGACATTAAAATTACCTTCTTTAATTACTTTTCCGTTTTCTAAAACTTCATATCTAAAGTTGTATTTATTAAGGTTTGTAAATCCGAAGTCGTTGTTAATTTCAATGATTCCGTTTTTAATATCAACGACTTTAAATAAAATATCCTGATAGACTTTTTTCACTTCAAAAGCTCCTGGATGTGGTGTTCTGTCTGGAAATACCAATCCATTATGGCAGAAATTTTCGTCATTGAGATAATTCTGGCTGCCCATGTCTCCTCCGTAAGCCCAGTATTCACGGCCTGCTTCATCTTTTCTCTTAAAGCCCTGATCTACCCAGTCCCAGATAAAACCGCCCTGCATGTTTTTGCTTCCGCGGATAATATCCCAGTATTCCTGAAAATTTCCACTGCTGTTGCCCATTGCATGCGAATACTCACACATGATATACGGGCGTGTAACTTCTTTACGTGCCGCATATTCCTTCATGTGTTCTATTGTTGGATACATCGGACAGACAATATCTGTATTCTCGTTTTCTTTAGCTTGTTCAAACTGAACCAAACGGGTATTGTCTCTCTCTTTTATCCATTTGTATGCTTCGTGAAATACAGGTCCGTTGGCACTTTCGTTCCCTAAAGACCAGATAATTACCGATGGAGCATTTTTATCTCTTTCTACAAGACTATAAATTCTATCCAGATGCGCTTCTCTCCATTCAGGAAGGAAGCCCGGATTTGTTTTTGGATTCATCCACTTTAGAGGCTGTCCCTCAACACCCATTCCGTGGCTTTCTATATTGGCTTCATCCACTAGAAACAACCCGTATTTATTACAAAGTTTTACCCATAAAATGTTATTAGGATAATGACTGCAGCGAACTGAATTGATATTAAGCTGTTTCATCATCTTAATATCTTTCATCATAGTGGCTTCATCCTGATAATGCCCTGTTTCAGGATTATGCTCATGAACATTAACTCCATGAACCATTAATCTTACTCCGTTCACTAATAATTGTCCTCCTTTTAATTCTACTTTTCTAAAGCCTATCTGAGTAGAAGTTGTTTCTACAATATTGCCTTTTTCATTTTTAAGCGTCAAAACTAAAGTGTACAAATTAGGATTTTCGCTGCTCCATAATTTTGGAGCTGAAACTTTTTGAGAAATATTAACAGTTTGAGTTTTATTTCCAGCAAAATTTACAGGTAATTCTTTAACGAAAACAGTTGTGTGTGATGCATCAACCAGTTTGGCAATTAGTTTTTGATTGTTTATAAACGAAGAACTCAGATTTTTCAAACTAACTTCAACATTCAGGCTTCCGTTTTTGTAATTGGAATCCAAATCAGGTTTTGCAAAAAAATCAGCAATTCGAATATCATGCGTACTATACAAATACACATTTCTGTCTATGCCCGAAAGCCGCCACATGTCCTGATCTTCAAGATACGAACCATCGCTCCATCTGTAAACTTCTACAGCAAGATCATTTTTGCCTGGTTTCAGGTATTTCGAAATATCAAATTCAGCCGGACTTTTAGTGTTTTCCGTATATCCTACTTTCTCACCGTTTACCCAGATATACATCGCTGATGTTCCTGCTTCAAAATGAAGATAAACATGTCTTCCTTTCCAGTTATCAGGCAGTACAAAATCTCTTTTATAAGAGCCTACCGGATTATCCCAATGATTGATTAAAGGTGGATTTTTTTCGAAAGGGTATGTGATATTGGTATAAATTGGCACACCATAACCATGCAGTTCCCAGTTGGATGGCACCTTAAGATCGTTCCAGTGGAGCGTGCTGAAATCTGTTTTGTAAAAATCTTTTGGTCTTTGATCAGGTGTTGGGGACCAGGAAAATTTCCATTTACCATTCAGGGAAAAATACCATGGTGAATTTTCATATTGATCACTTATAGCAGATGTTTCGTCTGCATAAGGGAGAAAAGACGCTCGTGCCGGTTCTCTGTTAATCTGAAATACCTCTGGATTCTCCCAGTCATTTCTGTCTTTTTCCTGTCCTACAGCACCTAAAACAAAAATCACTAACAGACCAAACAAAAATATTTTCGTTTTGCTTTTTTGCATTTAATTTAAAATTAAGAGATATACCTACAAAAAAAGTTGTTAATTATAACCGAAATGAATTGCTATTAAAAATTCAGTTTTTCAGGCAAATATTTAGCTACTAATTCTTTGTAGTATGGCAATAATGCTTTTACGTCCGGTCTGACAGGCGCTTTTGTATATAAATCGTATGGATTGAATTTTTTAACCCATTCAAACATTTCGATATCTTTCTCATTCATCAAATGCGCATAAGCATTTTCTTTATGCTGTGAATAAAACGAGTGGTAACGAATCATATAGAGAGCAGGCTCAGGCAAATAATCTTTCATGATCTGGTACAAATATTCATCATGACCCCAGCTCATTTTAACTTTATCCAGTCCGCAATTTTCAGTGTAAACCCCAAACTTAGTATTAAACCTTTCATCTGTATAATCAGGATTATCTTTGAAAAATTCTGAATAGACAATTTTATCAGAATATGCACAGCCTACAGGAAAAGTATCGCCAACAACTGCCCATTGCGGTTCCCCAAATAAACATAAAATTTTACCCAAGTCATGTAAAAATCCGGTAAGTACAAACCAATCCGGATGACCATCTGCCCTAATCGCTTCTGAAGTCTGCAATAGGTGCTGCGTCTGGTCCAAATCAATATCCGGGTCGCTATCGTCAACAAGTGTATTTAAAAAATCTACTGCTTCCCAAATAGACATTTGTTTTTTATTAAACTGCAAAAACTCCTGCTCTTTGCTGCAGACGAAATCGTAAGTCTGATATGTATGATTTATTCTGTAAAATTCTCTAACAGTTTCTACTCTTTCAGAATCTACATAATTCCTAAATTCCTCTTTTTCTTTTACAGGTTCAGATGGATCCGGATAACGCATTAACAAATCATCTTCCCATTCATCTAAATTATGCAACGGATTATCTGTGTCTATATGCTTTTTCATATCGATTATAAATTAAAAGTTATAAGACAAAAATAGATTTACATATACATTTCAAAATGGACTAATACATCAAAAATATGGATAGAATATTATTTTATAAGAATATTACACTTTTAAATTTGATAAATTCAAAAATTCAGTACTGAAATTCAAAATTCTAATTTTTAGAAGACTAAAAAAAATGAACTCCAAATTCCAAATCTGTGATCGATTGGAATTTGGAATTCATATTAGTAGAATTTATAAAATTTATTTAGTTGATAAGCTTGCTTGGAGGAAACCCAAACTGCTTTTTGAAACATCTGCTAAAGTATAACGGATCATTAAATCCCACCATATTTGTAACTTCAGAAACGTTGTATTTTTTTGTTTTTAAAAGTTCTGCCGATTTTTTTAAACGGATTGTACGAATAAATTCATTTGGAGCCAGATCAGTCAGTTCTTTTATTTTTCGGTATAATTTAGAAGAACTTACCCCTAGCTTGTCACATAAAAATTCTGTTGACAAATCTAATTCACTAAGATTATCATTAATCAAAGTGGTAATTTTTTCCATAAACTCTTCGTCAATTGGTGAATGTGTAAGTAAGCTTACTTTACTTTCTACTTCACCGGAAAATTTTGCCTTAAGGTCTAATCTTGATTTAATAACGTTTTCTATAACTGATTTCAATAATGTAGGTTCAAAAGGTTTTACCAGATAACTATCAGCACCAATTTCATATCCTTTAACTTTATCGACATTTTCACCAAGTGCGGTAAGCAGTACCACCGGAATATGACTAATGAACTCATCATTTTTCAGTTCTTTGCAAAATTCGAGTCCATCCATAACAGGCATCATTACATCGGCAACACATAAAATTGGTTTAATTTGTCGGCAAATTTTAAGACCTTCCTCACCATTTTCAGCATCATACACTTTGTAATAATCAGATAAGAAATCTACCAGATACTTTCTAAGCTCTGTATTGTCTTCAATAACGAGTATTTTTTGTTTCAATTCTGTACTTTGAATCGTTTTCTTTGCTGATTTTTCCGGTATCAGCATGCTAAGATTATCATTTTTCAAAGCATATTCAAACACTTCTTTACTTTCATAAGAGACACGATCAATCGGAATTTCAACTCTGAAGGTACTTCCTTTACCGAGCGCACTTTCTACTGTTATCGATCCTTTATGAATAGCTACTAATGATTTTACCAAAGACAAACCAATACCTGATCCCGTATTATGTGCCTTACTATTTGTGGCCTGATAAAATCTCTTGAAGATTTTCTCCTGACTTTTCGGCGGAATTCCGATACCGTCATCTATTACTTCAATGATTAGAATTTCATCAGTATTATTTTTTAACCTGATAAATAAATCTACGTTTCCGTATTTATTGGTAAACTTTAAAGCGTTAGATAAAAGGTTATAAAGAATTTTATCATACTTATCATTATCTATCCAGCCCTCAATAGATTCTGCCTCAGCAATAAAATTCAATTTAATTTTTTTGTTGAAAGCCATTTCTTTAAAAGAATCAAAAATATTTTTTGAATAGCTTAGAATATCCGTTTTTGTAACCTTAAGCTTCAATTCCCCTGACTGTGCTTTTCTAAAATCAAGTACCTGATTTACCAAATTTAAAAGCCTGCTGGCATTTTGATAGATAAGATTGTACCTGCTTTTTTCATAATCAGTAGCATTACTGTTTTCGTCCAGTAATTGCTTAGCCGGACCTAAAATAAGCGTTAACGGTGTTCTTAATTCATGTGAGATATTAGTGAAAAATCGAAGCTTTTCGTTATTCAGTTTAATATCATGTTCTCTGTTTACTTTTTCGGTAAGCAGTTCCTGTTTCAGGCGGATACGGTTTTTAATCTCCTTTCTTATGAAATAGAATATAAAAAACAATGCTATAAAAACCAATACGAAAGATAGTGGCGTTAACCAAAACGGCGGCAGTATTCTTATGTCATAGGAAACCTCTTTGCTCCAATGCCCATCGCTGTTACTGGATTTTATTCTGAATATATATTTCCCTGGATAAAGATTGGTGTACTGAACTATTCTTGAGTTACTATTTACCGTAATCCACTGCTTGTCAAACCCTTCTAGCATATACTGGAATTTGTTCAGTTTTTCATTAGCAAATGAAGGTGTCGAAAACTGAAGAGTAAAGTTGCGGTTTTTGTAACTCAGTTCAACTTTTTTACCATAATTTAAATCCTGTGAAAGCGGAATATCACCATTAATTTCCATTTCTGGAAGAATCTCTTCGTTCTGAATCTTAAATTCGCTGATTACTGGTTCTGGCGACCAGTTGTTTCTCTTCATGGTCTTAGGTGAAAATGTAATAATCCCATTTTTACCTCCAAGGAAAATTGTTGAATTATTAAAATTGAAAAAACCGCTTGAACTAAAAACATCCAGCCTGTTACCACTGTTTACATGATAAATATTGATGTCTTTCAGATCAGATTTTACCCAGGCAATGCTATTATTATTGATATTGAGCCATAAATTTCCGTTTTCATCAGATAGCATATCTGTAATCCATATACCAGAAGTTTCCTTAAAGTTTTTTATGGTTTCAAAAGTGTTCTTTTTAGCATTATAGATACACAATCCGAAACGTGTCGAGGCCCATACTTTACCTTTCTTGTCAATCATAACATCACTAACGTTATCCTCGTTAGTCATATTATTTTCACGCTTAGAAAGAGATTTGTAAGTTTCTGATTTACCTGATACAAGATTATATTTAACAACACCTGTTTCTGTAGCAAACCATACGTTATTTTGAGGATCTTTCTCTATGGAGTTGATCTGGAAACCGGGCAGTAATTTTCCTTTAGAAGTCTCAACCTGAAGTGTTTTTGTATTTAGCATAACAGCTCCTTCTCCAAATGAACCTATCATCAAAGAATCATCTCCAATTTTTTCGAATGCAAATATTGGCGAAGTGTTAAAACCCAGACTGACTTCTTTTGATGAATTAGTAGTGTAATTATAAATCATCAATCTGCCATCCCAGAGTCCACAATAAAAAATTTTACCATCATCAGAATAAATATTGGATATATCAATTGATTTGTTGTATAATGGTACAAAACCTTTTGCATTTGAAATAAAAAGTCCGTTATGACTCGTTGCCACAATTACTTTTCCATCGTAAGTTTTCGAAAAACCTCTTATTCTGGGTGCCTGATTGCCTATGTAGCGGGAAATATCTTTATTGAGTACAAATTGGTTTTCATACGGATCAAATTTGTCAAGTCCGTCTTCAGTACCAATCCATAAAACTCCTGAGCGATCAAAATACAAAGCCGAAACCAAATTATCAACCAGTGAAGTATCATCAGACAGTATAGAATAATACCATTTATAATCGCCTTTCTGAATGTCTTCTAATTGTTTGCAAACTAATAATCCGCCAAGGGTTCCTACCCAGTATTTACCATCCGGAGCTTTGGCAACCGATAAAAAATAAGGTCCTAAACTCCCTCTGATTTCTTTATTTTCAATATATAAATTTACAAAATTATCATTTTTCTTATTTAGCTTATAAAGACCTCTTCTAGTTCCAACAAAAATGTCTGCTTTAGCATCTTCATAAATAAAATTGATGTATGGATTTTTCTCATTCGAATGAGGAACAGCCAGTGTGTAATTGTTTATTCTTATGATAGCTCCTTGGCTGTCTAACATTATTTTGGCAACAGAGCCTTTATCATAACTTCCAACCCAGATATTTCCCTTTTTGTCTTCAAATATTTCTTTTACGTAGTCAAAACCTCTAATTGGAATTTTTTCAAATCTGTTTTCTCCCAAAAAAAACATATAAAGTCCCTGACTTTTAGTCCCTACCCACACTCTTTTGAACTTATCAACATACACAGACCTTATTTCACCTTCAGGTATACTGTTCGGGTCATTTTTTTTGGGTAGGAAAGTCACAAAGGTATGTGTATCCATTTTAAAAAGCGTAAGTCCTTTTCGTGTTCCGATCCATAAATGATTCGAAGATTCATCTAATCTTAATGCTGTTATATCATCATTATATAATCTGTTATTGCCTGGTGATGAACTCATGTAGTTTTTAAACTGATATCCATCAAATCTATTCAACCCAAAAAAAGTTCCGAACCACAAAAATCCTTTTTTATCCTGCACTATATGCCGAACAGAATTATGAGACAATCCGTTGTTGTCATTATAATGTGTGAATTTTATATTCTGCGAATGTGCATTATAAAAAACGAGAAAGCTAAGAAGTAGTATGAAAGGATTTTTTCTCATATAATAAATTATAAATACAGCTTATGATTAGATTAAAATAAAGTTAATAAATTTCAAGGATTTATACGTTCAATCTGATTCATTTTTAAGCTAATCTTAAAATGATTAGATGGTTTTCCATTCATTGTTTTCAGAAATATTCTGGACCACAAAACCAGTTTTTCATTACTAGATTTTTCTAATTGTCCGCAGACTATTTTGTATTGTTTCAGTCGATTGGCTCCTATTTCAGGAATGGCTAACTCGTCAGCATTTTTTAACCGGTAGAAATCGAAAATCATATCAAAGCCTGTCCAGGATTCAAAATCTCTTGATTTCAAAGAATTTGCTTTCATTGCTGCCTCAACTTCTGTATTGTTTTTATTTATATATGCCAAATCCACTCCTGAAAGTTTTAAAAGGGATGCAGAAAATTCAGCTGGGAAATCTTCTGGTAAAAATCTTAACCTCACTAATTCCTTTAAATGCCATTTTATAAACCCTTCATAATCTTTAGTATTAAGAATTTCTTTATTCCAGATATCAGAATTTTTTATCTGCTTTAAATGAGCATATTCCTGCTTATAAAAAGGAAACAAACTATTAAACTTTGAAACCTTATCGATTACCACAGTTTCTATTTCAAGAACAGCATCCGGATGTATTGTAAGTATTTTATAGCCTGGCATATAAGCAGCCAAAGAAGGCGTCTGGATATTGAATAATGTATTCCCTTTAGGAGTAGTCCGGATTCCTGTGTCATTGATGTGCATATGTCCGCCAAAATGAACCTGAACTCCTGCATCGGCAAATATTTGGGCTACTTCTTCATTTGGAACCCTTGATAACTGCATCTTATTGGAGCCAAAAAGCGATTTTAATTCGGGAGATGCATCATCGTTAAAATCGATCATCGGATAATGGCTGAAGGCAATTAAGGTTTTTCCTTTTTGTTTTGCTTCAGCAGCAACCTTTTTTACCCATTCAATTAAATGACTTTTATAAATGAGTACATTGTTATAGCCGATATTAGCACCTGAAAAGTCATGCGGATCATTTGGCTGACCGGACAGCTTTTCGTTCGGAACGTAAGCATTCGCATCAATTGCCAGAAGCCATACTCCTTTTACTGGTTCAACTACATAACTCGCATCAGGAAGAAATAAATTAGTGTTTTTTACAGAATATGTTCTTTTTTCTAAATCTGATTCAGCAAAAGCTTTTTCATAACTATAATCTTCATATTTATAATCTGAAAAAGGAGTTTCCCAATACAAATAGTTTTTTTGTGGAAAGAACCCGAAAGCCTGCATTTCATTTATGGTTTCCTTGTATCCCCAGTTTTTAATATCAGCCGTAATGATTGGTTCTAACTGATTTTTATGTTTAGGCAGATTGTTTTTTGAACTGCTGATAATTTGTTCTTTGCCGTCTTTTCCTAAAAAATCAGTTTTAATGGCATCTTGCGTGAAAGGTTTTACAACATCATGGTTTCCGGTGGTTACAAAAAAGGATATGCCATATTTGTCAGCATATTGGTTTAAAATTTTTCTCAGTCCCCTCACATGAACAGGCTGACCGTCATCACTGAAATCCCCAGGAAGTGCAACCTGTTTAATGCCTCTTTTTGCAATGTCATTTAAGGCTTCTAAAAAGGCAAAATAATTTTCATTAAAAATTCGCGTTGAATGCAATTGGGCATTCATCGTCCTGATATTGGCGTATTCCCCCGTTACCGGATTTGGGATTCCCTGATAATCATTGTCTTCAAATTTTGCAAAAATATCCTGTAAATGAGCATCGGCAATAAAAGCAATCTGGACATCTTTTGTTTTTGTCTGTTGTGATTTACAAGCCGACAATGATAGAAAAAAAAGTATAAAAACTAATGTTCTTGACATATTATTTAACTTCTGTAGTTTGTTTTAATAGCTGATTTTCCAGCGTTGCTGAAGTTACATTTTTCAAAACAATCTGTTTGTGTTTTGCCTCTGGAAGATTTATATCCTGCATATTAATATTCTGAACATCATCAAACACAAATGCAGGTCTGAAATCAGCATCATCCAATGTCAGCTTGATATTTTTCAGACTTATTCCGTTAGCATGCCTCACATAGAAACCATAAGCAGGCAGTTCTCCAAACATAGAAAATTCAGGATAATCCTGAGCAGCTTCAGGAACCTGATGTAATCGGTTTAGCGCAATATACGCCATTCCTTTTGAGGATCTACCGGGATAATTGAGTTCGATATTTTCTAAAACTACATTTTCGATATTATGTCCTTTCAGTCCCACAATAGAGGACGGAAAAGGATTGTGAAAGAAATCAACTTCCGGACCTCTCAGGTCATAATTACTATCCGGGCGATCAAAAGGGACTTGTACTTTTATGTTCTTTATGCTAACATTTTTTATACTTCCGGGTTTATCCTCAGTTCGTTTTCCTAACCTAATAAAAATAGCATTGCCTGTATTGACAGCGTCTATATTTGAAACCTCAATATTTTCTATAAAAGCACCATCAACAGATTCTATCGCAATGGCAGAACGAAACGTATCATAAACTTTAATGTCTTTAATAATTACATTTTTGAATCCGCCAAAAGAAGCACTTCCAAATTTTACAGCACTGGCGCTGGATCTAATGGTGTTATTGGCAATATAAACCGAGTCATTATAAAATCCGGGGTAGTATGATTTTAGACAGATTCCATCATCGGCAGCGTTGATATCACAGTTGGTTACCCTGACGTTTTTACAATCTGTAATATCGATTCCGTCATTATTCCAGTATGATCGATTTACAATTTTGAGGTTATTTAAAACAAGATTGTGACATAATTCAAACGATAGTCCCCAGCAAGAAGCTTCACCCGCTTTTAGTCCTTCAATTACAATTGATTCACATTGAGAAAAACGAAATAATTTTGGACGCATGGTTTCACTTGGTCTGTTTCTGCGAAGGCTGTATTTTGGATCTACTGTGATACCGGCATGATGAAGACTGTCAATATTTAAAGCCAGCTGTAAACCCTGACCATCAATAGTTCCTTTCCCTTTAAGTGCAATATTTTTAGCTTTATGGGCAATAATCAAAGCCATTTGAGAATTGTCGTCTTTTTTAGGAGAATCTGGTCTTCCTTCAAAAATCATATTAGGATAGTCTTTTGGATTTGTGCTTCCGAGCAAGACGCATCCTTCTTCAAAATACAAGGTCACATTGCTTTTTAAGATAATACTTCCTGATAAAAAATTTCCTTTAGGAAAAACTACACGCCCACCTTTATTTTTAAACGCGGCATCAATTGCTTTTTGGATCGCAATAGTATTAATCGTTTTTTCGTCTGATTTAGCACCATAACTGGTGATTAAAAAATCTTTTTGAAGTCTTTTTGCATTCGATTCAAAACCAAATGAAAAAAGATGGATTAGTAAGGTAATAAAAAACAGTTCTAGTTTAATTTTTGACATTATTATTCGTTTTGTATTAAATACTTCAAACAAAAAAATTAAACTAAAACTGTTTACAAAAGATGTTACAGAAATCTTACTGATTAATGTAAGCTTCTAATTTATCTAAAGTGTTAAGTTCTGTCTCTCTTTCGCAAGAGGATATAATTTTTGTTTCTAAGTATTTTGCTGGTTTAGAAATTAACAAATATTGTGTTCCGTCGTCATTCGTTTTTACATAATCTTTAGGATTGTATAAGATAGCAGCACCAACTTCAACAATTTCTGCTGCTACATCTTCAGGATGTTTTCCCCAAACGGCGATGTAATTCTTTCCTTTTTTAGTTTGAAAATCTTTAAAATAATTTATTCCGGTAACAAATTGCACTTTTTCTCCATTTAAGCTAAAAGCCTCCACTTTAGCCTCTCTTTTTCCTGAAAATACAGTTACACGAACTAAAATATCTACTTTTTTTCCTTTGTATGGCACTCCTCTTGAAATCATTTCCATCCATGAAGTCGTGTCCGTTTTTCCAACACGTGCCAAGCGGTTTGTAACAGGATTCAGGGGTACTACTTTTTCACCATCCCACAATTTTACACCACCTAAACCGCTTGTTGATGCCACTTTATAATAATCAGCTCCCCAGCCTTCTTTTTGCTGTTCCGGAGTTGGATACCAATTTGCCTTTTTTAACTCTAATCCTTTTTTTGCTTTATTATACACATCAATGGCTACTTTATCGCTAAAATAGATTCTCAATGCCATCCATTCATTTTCAATTGCCGGTCCGTGATGTCCGATCGTTTTATACAAGTCACCTGATTCTGAACCAATATCTGTCAAATACGTTATTTTATCAGACTTCATATACAAACTCGTGTCTGTATTATTTTGTGCAAAACCAATGCAGCAAAAAAACAAAGCAGGTAAAAATGATAATTTCATAATTTCTATTATTTATAGGATTAATTTAATTTCCGTAAAAATAAAACAACCTTTCAATAATACCGCAACATTTTTTATAATATTAAGAAATTATCGTTTAAAAATTCAAACAAAGATTTCACATATTACCACGAAAATCAATGTGTTTTTAATTGTACTAATTCTTTAAAGTATGATATTTATTCTTCAAATTGGGTTTTTAAAATTGATTAACACTTGCGGAAAACTAGTGTAATTGTGTTCATATAATTAAATTCATTTACATACTTATCAAGAAATGAACATTTTATGATGAAACGGCGTAAATCCTGTAATGTAAATATGTTCTCCTTTTGTACGCAGACTTCCCTGATGATAAGTATATGCTTCACTATCCAGGTTTTCTACATTTAGATGTTCACATTTTCCGGGGCCAAACTGTATTGAATCTGCTCCCATTGAGAGTTCGCCATTTCCGGATTTCAGAAAATAATTTTGTTTTTCATCCGATACGGCACCTGTCACATTACTTCCTTCTTTAAAACACATTTCTATCGTAACTTCTACATTTGGAGGGCCATCAACTTTAAAATCAAGATTTAGGACTCCGTTATCTTCAGTGATTTCAATTATAGTGGTTTGCTTTTTTACGTTGCTTTTTATGCGGGATTCAAAATCCATTTTATTCCAAAAACGCCCATCCGGTGACTCTGATAATTTATAATCGCCATCACTTTTACGAAATTCTTCTGCAAGCGGCTGATAGTAATCTGCTTCTTTGGTTTCTTTTAGAATGTATTTATTTCCCTCTTTTATAATTCCTTCACTACTGAAATAACCCATCCGGAAAAAAGATGTAGAAAGGCGCATGTATTTTAGAACGGCATCCCCCTTTCTGTACATTAAAAAATTTGGATTTGAAGATCTTCCCGAAACAATCATTACCGGCTTATCGTTTCCTCCAAATAAAGTCACAGAAACTTTACCACGCCTTATTCTTGCCAAATTTGAAATTGCAAAAAATTTCTCGAAATCATTTGCCATTGCTCCTTCAACAGGAATTTGTTTTCTCAGTTCTTCATTTTCCATAAAAAAAGCAAGTGAACCCGACAAAATATCAGCAGCAAAATTTGGAAGACTTTCAATCATTTCAACCATTTGTACAAACATTGGATTTTTTGTACGGATTACCATATATCGATACTGGAGATAAAAATTCGTCACTTTTAAATCCATAAACTGATCCTGTCTTTTTGAATCCACCGTCACCAAATCACCGTTAGGTTCAGTGTAATAAAAATAAGTCGTCAGGTTTTTATTTACAATATCAAGCAATTGAGGTCTGTTTAACAACCTTGACATTGTTATCAGGGCTTTATCAATAACAGCAGAATAAATTCCGCTACGTTCCGCATAATGTCCGTCCTGATTCATATAAATTCCTTCGGCCAGCCATTCGTCAATTCTTCGAATATATCTGGTATCAGGAAACAGCGAATTAATATTAGCTAAAGCTGCACAAATGACCCATCTGTGATTGGGCGTGTGGATACCGCCGGTAATCATGGCTTCTCCAGCATTGATAATAAACTTTTTGAGTTTATCTTTTAATTCGTCCAAACCTTTTTGTTTGCTATTTTTTAAAATGGCAGCTGCTGGACAAATATATTCCAGAATAAAAGCAGTGTCAGGTGGTGATTGTCTGTTCCCTCCGGCATCTAAAGTACCATCACTGTATTGGGCTTTTAACAAAACGTCAATCGCTTCATTAATTTTTGCAACCAGAATTTGAGACTTAAAAAAAACTGATTCTGAATTACACATTGAAGCAGCCATAACGGTTATCGAACTTGCAACATTACGGAAACTATTAAGTCTGATGGCAGGGTCATAAGACTTATTCAATATAGAAGTAACTTTTGCATCATTACTCAAAATAAGCTTTTTCATTAATGCTGTATCCTCTTTCGAAGTTTTGTTTTCAGAAAGGAAATCATTTCCCAATACAGCATTACTGACTAAAGCACCAGCAAGTGAAAGACCTCCTAATCTTATAAACTCTCCACGGGTCATTTCGTTTTTCATACTGTTAGTTTTACTAATTTTACTGACTAATCAACTGCAAAAAATGAAATAACGCAATCTATTTATCGACGATTTTTACCAATGTCCAGTTGATTCCTAACGGATTTTTAGTCAGCTTACAGATTAGAGGAAATTCCGGATTTTTCACGATCCACATTTCCGTTTCATCAATCTGAGCAATTACATGTAAAGTCTGTACTGATTTACCTTCAATTACAACACTGTTTTTATCTGCATTCGGATCTAAAACATATGTTGTATTGTTGTAAATGAATTTGTTATTTTTTACTAAATCCTGATAAGCAGACTGCGAAATCATAAAAAAAGTCTCATTTGGCTTTAAATTCAAAACTGGTGCATATTCTCCCTGATTATAACTTAAAGCGTTACCATTTTTCAGTGCTTCTGAAGTAGTAACAATATTGCTGTTTACATCTCTCGTATCTAAATTAAATGTAAGTGCATCAGCCGTTATTGTAGAAGTGAGTGTCAAAGTGCGGGTCTGACCGTGCAGTTTACAGATATAATGCAGCACAGTATTATTTTTGATTGTAGGAACAAAACTTTGTGCTGACACTAGTTGAAATAGTCCGCAAAAAAAGACGGTTAAAATTGTATTTTTCATGATAGCTTATTTTTTTGGTGGCAAAAGAGTCGTTCCCCA
Organism: Flavobacterium adiutor; assembly: GCF_048282555.1. NCBI lineage: Bacteria > Pseudomonadati > Bacteroidota > Flavobacteriia > Flavobacteriales > Flavobacteriaceae > Flavobacterium > Flavobacterium adiutor. The sequence goes on along the minus strand of NZ_CP182487.1, from coordinate 2,578,814 downwards.
GGCAGAAGGTTTCGAATCCATTTCGAAAATCAATTCGCCTCCTTTAGCAATATCTTCATGCGTCATCCAGGCTTTATTATAAGGCTTTCCGTTTAGAGAAGCGGTTTTAATATATTTATTCTTTTCACTCATTTTTTTTGTAACGATCTTGAAGATTTTGCCTTCTTCCAACTGCAAAGTGATTTCTTTAATCAAAGGTGTATTCAGTAAGTAATAAGCCTGACCCGCGTTAGGATATAATCCCATCATGTGAAAAGCCAGCCACGAAGACATAGCACCCGAATCATCATTCCCCGGTAAACCTTCGTGAGAGGTATTGAAATTATCTTTTATAATCGTCCTTATTCGGTCACTGCTCAAATGTGGTTTGCCAATCCAGTGGTACATTGTAGGGGCTAAAAATGAAGGTTCATTCGAAACGTCATATAATTTTGCGTCAAAAAAAGTATCTAGTCTGGTTTTAAAAGCTTCCTCGCCTCCCGATCTGCGAATCACTTCAGGAAGGTCATGCGGAATACTTAAAGAATATTCCCAGGAAGTCCCTTCGTAAAAAAACACACACCAATGGCACACATACCATGGAGATTCAGTAATTACCGGTGTATATTTATAGGTTGGTTTCTGAATCTTTGATTCTCCAAAAACAACTTCATCCAGCCAGTTTCCTGAAGCGTCTTTAGGCATGATGAAACCTTTTGAACCGTTATTTTCATAATCAGAACGCCATAAATTTTGCCAGTTATCTGCCTGTTTGATATACTGATTATAGATTTCAGTATGATTTAAACCTTTGGCAACAGTAGCAATGTTATAGTCGTTGTATGCATAATCTATAGTACGGTTACCTGCACGATCTATACCAAAAGGCACATAACCTAAACGCAAATAATCTAATAAACCGCCTCTTCCTTCTCGTTCTTCATTCCCACCGGGCGGTATTGTAGCATCCTTAAGCATTGCTTTCAATGCGAGTTCATAATCTATTCCTTTTAAGTTTTTTACAAAAGCATCCGCAAGTACGGTCTCCGCATTTGAACCGCCCTGAGTGCGGCCATTATCATTTCCGCTTCTGCCTTCTGGAAAATAGCCGTCATGTTTGTAAATATTAAGCATCGCATTGATAATCTCTACCTGACGCTTTGGATCAATAAGTGTAATTAATGGACTTGAAGTTCTGAACGTGTCCCAAATACAGTAAAAATCATCATAATAGGGTTCGTCATTCGTCCATAACGGATTTTCTCCAGTGCGGTTAACTGGCATAATCATAGTATGATATAAACCTGTATAAAACATCTTTTTATACTCTTCAGATGTATCAGCAGAAAGTTGTATGCGGTTTAATAACTGTTCCCATTTGTTTTCTAATGATGCTAAAACAGTGTTGAAATCCCAATGCGGAATTTCGGCTTCTATGTTGTTTTTTGCTTTTAACTCGCTTAAAAATGAGATTCCAATTTTTACATTAAGTTCCTCTTTTCCTTCTTTCCCAAAAGAAACTAAAGCTCCCGTTTTTTTACCCGAATCAAACTGAGCCGATTGATTACTGTAAAATTTACCGTCTTTCCAGGTAACATATTTTGCAATGGGCTGGTCAAAAGTCGCCCAAAAGTAAACGGTGTAAGCGCGCCCATTATTCCACCCGCCTCTGATTCTGCTGTATCCTCTAACCTCAGTATCTGAAACAATCTCAATTTGAGATCCAACAAATTGCTGCGCTTCCCTGGCATTAGGTTCAGGAGACTCGCCAAGGAAAAAACCAGGATCAATTTTTAAATCTTTTGATGCGTTTTTTGGATACGTTATTTTGTAAAATGAAACTTTTTCAGCCGTTGTGATTTCAGTTTTAATCTGATTTTCTTTAAAAACCGTTTCATAGTAACCCAGTTTTACCTTTTCCTCAGTTCTGTGAGCACTTTGATCGAGTTTGTCTAAAGTACCTGAAAAAGGCATAATCTGAATATTCCCGTATTTAGGTCCGCCACCTGTTCCGCTAACGTGTACCTGACTAAATCCGGTTACTTCTTTTGGCAATGGTAGCCATCCGCTATTCGGACTTACCGTACAATCCGGACTTGGCTTTACCATTCCGTAGGGACATGAAGGACCAATAAAAACACGTCCTACTCCTTCTGAACCAATCATCGGATCTACATAATGGTGTACTTTGGTCTGGGCATAATTTACTGATGTAAAGAATAATGATATTCCTAAAAAAAGGATCACTTTAGTACATGTCTTCATTGTTATTTTATTTCTTTCGGTTATAATTAGTCTCTGCTTGTAAAAGCCTTAAAATCGGCTCAGGATCAAATCGTATCACCTATTACTGCTTTGCTTTATTAGACATTTCTAAAATCAATTTTCCTCCGTTTGTAATAGCATTGTGCGAAATGGTATAATTTTCTACAGTGGTATTGTTGTATTTTATTTCGTTGACATACCTATTTTCTATACTGTTCTGAGGAGCTTCCATTATGAAATTTTTACCTTTGTAATAGTTTTGATTTAGCTGAATGGAAACTTTAGAAAAAATTGGACTTCCTATCTGATATTGCGCATCCTGATCGGTTCCTCCATTCATCTGGAATAAGCCAATTTTAAGCAAAACATTCAAGCTTCCCATTAGCCCCTGATCCTCATCTCCGTTGTAACCTGTAGCAGGAGATAATCCGCTAAAGGTATCTTTTACAACGTTTCTGGTCCAGTATTGTGTCAAATCAGGTCTTCCTAATGCATTAAAAATAAAGGATGTCTGAATGGAAGGCTGGTTGCCAAAATTGACAGGAATACGGCTGAATTCCGGATGCAATTCGGCATCATGTGAAGTTCCCGAAGTGAATTTTAACTCTTTTGCCGTTTCAAATTGCTTATTCAGTTTTTCAACCGCTTTTTGCTTTCCTCCCATCAATTCTGCTAATCCTTCAATATCATGCGGAACAAACCACGTTGACTGGGCTCCATTTGATTCAATAAAACCGTTTTCATATTCATACGGATCATAATTTTCACGCCACTTTCCTTCTACATTTTTTGGACGCATCCATCCGGAAGTTTTATCAAAAACATTCTGGTAGTTTTTAGATCTTGCCATGAAATAATCATAATCTTCCTGATGCTTTAATTTCTTAGCCAATTGAGCGAGTGTCCAGTCCTGATATGCATATTCTAGAGTCTGACTTGCTCCGTCCTGATGACTTCCAAAATTGCCTTCAGGAAGTGGATACGGAACAAAACCTTTTTCGATATAATATTTCAATCCACCACCAACATTCGTATTATGTTCATATCCTGCTTTTCCCATGATGCCGTTTAGCATATGGTTTTTCTTCAGTGCAATATAAATAGCTTCTAAATCGTCTTTTACAATTCCTTTTTGAATGGCCGTTACTATAAATGGTGTCGTAGAAGCACCTGTCATTACATAGGTGTCATTTCCTCCCGAAGGACCACGCGGAATCATACCTCCATCTTTATAATATTGCATTAAAGAATGTACAAATTCATCCATAATTTCAGGATAAACGAGTCCCCAAAGCGTATTGATTGTCCACTGGGCTCCCCAAAATGCATCCGAATTGTAATGATTGAATTTCGGTTTTCCGTTTGCATCAAGAGGCAATTGCCCAATTCTGAATTTTTCTCCGGTATTATCCGGATAGGCACCATTTGCATCACTAATTATTTTTCGTCCCTGTAAGGCATGCCAGAGATCAGTATAAAAACGTCTTTGATCCGTTTCTGTACCACCTTCAACCTGAATTCTGCCTAATAAACTATTCCATTCATCTTTTGAGTCAGAAACAGTTTTATCAAAATTCCAATGGGGTAATTCCTGCTGCATGTTATTAGAGGCATTTTCTACAGAGGTGTAAGAAATACTAGCTTTCATCAGGATTTCTTCTTTGGTTTTGCCAAAATTTACCAAATAATTACCTGTCGCTGTATTTCGTTCGATAGAAATTACAGGTTCATTAAATTTAATTTTAAAATATACCGTTAAAGGTTTCGGACGTCTAAAATTGGTACTTAAAACTAGCGATCCTGAAAGTTCATAATCATTATTTTTTTTAAGAATTCCACTGGTGTTTTCACAAGGTCCTAAAATGGTGTTCAGATTGAAAAGAATTGCTTTTTGAGAGCTTTTTGGAAATGTATATTTATGAAAGCCAACTCTTTTTGTACTGGTCAGTTCTGCTTTTATCTGGTACCTGTCGAGTGTAACGGAGTGATAACCTGGAAATATTTTTTCAGAATCATGACTAAATTTAGAATAAAAATCTGAAAAGATATTTGCACTATTTCCATTACTAATCGTTACAGGCATTACTGAAAGCGCCGACATTTGCCATTCATGAACGTGGCTAAAACCTTTTATGGTGTCAGTTGTATATTTGTAACCTCCTCCCCAGTCTCCTTTTATTTCGGTGTCCGGGTTTAAATTTACCATACCAAACGGACGACTTGCAGATGAAAAGAAAAACCATCTGGAATTTTCGGTATCAAGTAACGGGTAAACCATATTTACTAAAGCTCCTTTTTTTGAAGAAGTGATTTTTTCAGCTTTGCATGAAACTAAAAAAATAAGAAGTAAACCTACTGCGAAGTGCCCCAATCTATAAATTTTATTGATTATCATTTAGTATAAGGTATTGAATGTCATTATATACTTTTTTACATTGTATTTTAGGAATGAAATAATACTAAAAAGACAAAATAATTTAACAGTTAAAAATATTCTATTTTATATTGATAGAAAAGAAGATACAAATCAAAAGCTATAAATGCAATATTTAAAACATTTCAAATCATATTGTAATAAAAAGGAGAAGAATTAAGTATCTTCTCCTTTTTTGAATTAAAATTAGTTTTTGGTATTATGTATTAATTAGAATATCCGTCATTTTGAGTTAAAGCCGGATTTAAAACTCTTGCATTTGTTGGAATAGGGAAAACACGACGATAGGTATCAGCATTTGTTTTATATCCCCATTGTCCTTCATATTTTCCAAAACGGATCATATCATTTCTATGCCAGGCCTCCCATGCAAACTCACGGCTTCTTTCTTTGTACAGATCTTCCAGCGTTACACTGCTCCATGCTGCAGAAGTAGTACGGTTAGAACGCACCATATTAACAAGTGTTAAAGCATTTTGTCCTAAAGTTTCAGCACCTCCACGTAAAATTGCTTCCGCTTTCATTAATAATACATCTGAATAGCGTAAAAATGGTACATCATTATTTTGATTACGGCTGGTAGAAGTATTGTCAGGATAAAATTTAATATTTCTATACCCCATATTCCAAGCAATTTCATCATTTCCTAAATCGAACAAAGTAACGTTTTGGCGAGGAACAATATTAGGTGTCAGGTCAACCTGGTATGTGTAAGCGGCACCGCCATCTGCTCCTGTATAAAACTGGTCATATCCTTTTTTTGTTGTAGTAACCATTACAGGAGTTACACCGTCATTTAAATATTGTAATCCTGTTAGCCATTGTTTGTTACGAATATCATTCGCATCATTAAAATGAGCATAAAATTCAGGAAGTGTACTTCTGGCCGCACTTGGTGTAAACGGAAGACCAAATTTAGTTCTTTCAGAACGAGGGACATCATAACGTGCATGATACATTTGTCCGTTGAAACCTACTGTCACAGCAGAAGGACTGTAAGGAACTGCAAAAATAAACTCCTTCATTTGTGGACCATTACTTGGATAAAACATTTGAAGATAAGTTGCTCTTGGCTCAATATCATATAATCCTGATTTGATAACTTCATCACAAGCTGCAATACACTCATTATAACGTGATGTACCTGTATATACCTGAGCGTTTAGGTATAATTTAGCTAACAATGCATTAGCAGTCTGTTTGTTAGGTCTACCATAAGTTGTAATTCCTGATGCAGGATTTAAATTAGGTATCGCTTTTTTTAATTCTGCTTCAATAAAATTAAATACTTCAGTTCTACTTGATTTTGGACGAGAACTAAAATCTCCATAAACGGTATCTAATGGTACATTTCCGTAACTGTCCATTAACATGTAATAAGAAATGGCACGCATTGTTTTTACCTCAGAAATCAAAGTGTTTTTTTCTGCACCTGCCGGCATTGCCTGATTTAGAATTGAAATGGTCTGATTACTGATCCCTATAACTTTAGATGACCAGTCCCAAAGACTTCCTATGATACCATTATCAGCTGTCCAGTCATGAAAATGCATGGCGATATAGTTTCTGTTGTCAAACCAGTTTCCTCCTCTTGCCGGTAAAATTGCTTCATCTGTAGTCAATGATTGTGACCACCACCAGGCAAATGAAAACTCACCTCGGAAAGCTGAATATACAGGGCCTGTAGTTTGAATGTATTGAGTTGAGTTCTGAGGAAATACATCTGGAGTCAATTGTGTAGTAATAGGTACATCCAAATCTTCACAAGACCAGAATAAACCAACCATAAGTACTGGAAGCCCCAAATATTTTAATATCTTTTTCATAATTTTTAGAGTTTAATTTTAGAATATCACGTTTAAGCCAAACATAAATGTTCTGGTTTTTGGATAGAAGTTATTTGAATCTACACCTGGAGCTGTTCCTCCTTGTTCTACTTCCGGATCAATTCCTGAATACTTCGTAATAACAAAAAGATTATTGATGGTTTGATATATACGAACGTTTTGAATGAATTTGCTCACTTTGCCGAAATTATATCCTAAAGTCATATTATCTAATCTGATGTAACTACCGTCTTCTATAAAACGTGATGAATATCTGTAAGCATTAAGGTCGTTTGGTGATTCATCAGCTGCATCTGCTAAGATATTAGTAGTCATTGCAGTACTTGGTCTGAATAAATCAGCTCGGGTAGCATTGAAAATTTTGTTTCCAAAAACACCTCTAAAGAAAATACTTAAATCAAACTTCTTGTATTGAAAATTATTCCCCCATCCCATTAATACTTTTGGCTGAGCACTTCCTACGTAATGATAATCAACACCAATTAAAGGACTTGTAGTTAAACTACCATCTTTGGCAACATATTGAGATACACCTGCTGAATTTTTACCTGCATACAGAAGAGTAAAAAATTGTCCAAGAGGTTTTCCTTCTTTAAATATCTGTAAAGTACTTCCTGTTTGTCCTCCTCCGTCAGGCTGAACTCTTCGGATTGAATCACCTCCAATAAAGAAAGGATTTGTTAATTTAACGATTTTATTCTTATTACTTGCCAAGTTTAAATTTGTTGACCAGGTAAAGTTTGCTGTTTTAACAGGAGTAGCTGCTAAACTTACCTCGATACCTTTATTAGACATCGTTCCACCGTTTGCTACAATTGTTCCTACTGGCACAAGAACTGGGTTTACTGAATAATTAAAAATCATATCAGTTGTTTTCTTATCATACAAATCAACAGAACCTGTAACTTTTCCATTGAACAATCCAAAATCAAGTCCAATGTTTGTAGTGGCTGTTTTTTCCCATTTCAAATCTGGATTTGCAGCCTGGTTTGGTCCGTAAGCACCTATTTGCTGTCCATTGTAATAAAAAGTTCCTAAACTTCCAGAAATAAACTGAGCCGTGTAAGCATTAAATCCTGAAGAGTTTCCTGTAACACCATAACTTCCTCTCAATTTCAAGTCACTAAAAACTTTTTGTCCTTGCATGAAACTTTCTTTATCAATTCTCCAAGCTCCACCTACAGAAGGGAAATATCCCCATCTGTTATTAACTCCAAATACAGAACCTCCGTCTCTTCTGATCGTTCCCTGTAAAAGATATCTGTCACCGAAATTGTAGTTTAAACGTGCAAATTCTCCAATAAGACGTGTTTTCTGATATGCTCTACTGTCTCCAAAATTCACAACATACCCATTTACTGATGTATAGTTGCTTAAAGCAAGATTGTTATATCCTACATTATCTACAGGGAAATTTGTAGCTGTTGCCTGAAATCCGTCTCCCAATGTGTTTTCCTGCCATGAATATCCTAAAACAGCTTTTATTTTATGAGCTCCAAGCGTTTTGTCCCAGGTTAAAAAACTTTCAATGATGTTGTTGGTATTCTCATAACTATTTCGCAATGCTGATCCATTTACACCAAAGTTAACAAGCGATTTATTTTGTGGTGGATCTGGATTATTGTAGAAATTAGCACTATTATATTTTGCATAATAACTGTCATAGAACTCACCATGAGAAGTTGTCAGCTTTTGGTGCGCAATATTCAAATTGTAAGTAAACCCAAAAGGAAGTTTTACCTCTGCGGTAAGGTTACCCACAAGGTTATTTGTTTCTGTTTCATCTGTTCCGTGTTCGATTAAAGCTACAGGATTAAAATAACCGGTACTGGTAAAATTTTCGAAAAAGGTTCCATCATCATTTCTTACAGGGGAAACCGGAAGATAACTTGCTGCCTGTAAAAGTACCGTATTACGCTGTGGCACGTTTACATATTTACTGTTAGAATTTGTAACATTCAATCCAAATTTAACTTTATCATCAAAAGCAAATTGCTCTACCGCTAAACGTGCTATTACACGTGAGAAATCACTTTTTAAAAGAACACCTTCTTTATTAAGAGAGGTAATACTCGCTGTATAACTACCGTTTTTACCTCCTCCACTCATGGATAAGTTATGACTGCTTGATTTTGCTTTTCCCGATCTTAAAATTTCTTTCTGCCAGTTGGTATTAGCTCCTTTGTCATTTTCAGGAGTAAAATTCAGACCATTTTTTGTCGTAAATGCTCTCAATTGATCTGCATCCATCATGTCAAGCTGATTCGAAACTTCTTCCCAGCCAACATATCCGTTATAAGCAATTTGAGTTCTGTCTTTACTTCCTTTTTTTGTTGTAACCATAATAACCCCATTAGCGGCACGGTTACCATAAATTGCAGTTGCAGCAGCATCTTTTAATACATCAATAGTAGCGATATCATCAGGTGAAATCATCGAAATATCTACACCAGGAACTCCGTCGATAACATAAAACGGTCCCTGAGAACTATTTAAGGTAGAAACTCCACGCAAAACAACAGAAGCAGTTCTTGTCGGATCTCCACTTGATGAGATATTAAGACCTGATACTTTTCCCTGTAGCAATTGTCCAACATCAGTAAGAGCTCCTCTGTTTAATTCTTCTGCTTTAATAGAGGTTATAGACGTAGTCAGGTTTTTACGTGACCCTTTTCCATAACCTACTACTACTACCTGCTCTAAAGCATTAGTAGCCGAAGCCAGTTTAATTGTTAAATTTGTTTTGGTTCCGTCTAATTTAACAGTCTGATCTGCAAATCCAAGGAAAGATACAACTAGTACCGCATTAGGATTTGAAACTGAAATTTTGAATTTACCATCAAAATCTGTTACTACACTACGAGTAGTACCTTTTTCAAGAATATTTGCTGCGGGCAATGGCAGATTCTTGTCATCTAAAATTACACCGGACACTTCTGTTTTTTGTGCCCATGAATTAATTGAAAGACCTAAAAAGAAGGCTAACAATAAAAGTTTAAGTTTTTCCATACTCAGTATTTAGTTTATTGGTTAAAAAGTTAATTCGAAATTAGTATTAAAGAATTGTTAAGAAATGGACAGGTTATTCAGAAACATGGACTTTTTTATTAAACCCAGTAAAATAAAGGCCTAAAGAGGTTTTATTTTTTTAAATATATAACCAAACTCTTATTAATACATCCACCTTACGAAAGCTTCCATTGCTGCATAATGGGCTAATCCAAGTTCATGATACAAATCTGCAGTTTCTTTATTTCGGTCTTCGGCTCTTTGCCAAAATTCCCTGCTGTCAGAACCCTGAAAAACCACTCCGTCTTTTTGTGACTGATGCTTGAAAATTCCTTTTCTCTTTTCCATAACCTGATCGGGTCCCATTGGTACAGCCATTTCAATTTCATCAATTCCCCATTCCTGCCATGCGCCTCTGTACAGCCAAACCCAGCATTCTTTCATAAAATCCTTAGTCTTTAAACGAGTTACAGCTTCAAAAATGGCGTCCAGACAAACTTTGTGGGTACCATGCGGATCTGCCAGATCTCCTGCAGCATATATTTGGTGAGGTTTAATTTTCTCAATTAGATCCATTGTAATTTGGATATCTGCTTCTCCTAAAGGTTTTTTCTCTATAGTACCGGTTTCATAAAAAGGAAGTTCCATAAAATGAATCTGACTATCAGGAATTCCAACAAAATGACAGGTTGCCTGAGCTTCTCCTTTTCGGATTAATCCTTTAATGTTTCTTACTTCCGGAATATCTATTTCGCTGTTTTTTTTATTTTTAAGAAATTGCAATGATTTTGTATAAATGTCATCTGCTTCAGCACTTTTAATTCCGAATCTCTCGTTATAATCACAAACAAAACCGGCAAATCGTAAGGCCTCATCATCAGCTACTGCGATATTTCCGGAAGTCTGGTATCCTACATGCACTTCGTGTCCCTGCTCATGCAAACGTTTGAAGGTTCCTCCCATACTTATAATATCATCATCAGGATGCGGACTAAAAATAAGAACACGTTTTTTTGCAGGCTCTGCCCTTTCTGGTCTCTTACTGTCGTCTGCATTTGGTTTTCCGCCCGGCCATCCGGTAATGGTATTCTGAAGTTTATTAAAAATCTTAATGTTGATATCATAAGCCGGACCTAAATCGGCAAGTAAATCGCTCATTCCGTTTTCAATATAATCGGCATCTGTAAGCATCAGGATTGGTTTCTTTAGATGTAAAGCCAAACCTAAAACTGCTTTTCGAATAAGATTATCTGTCCAGATGACATTTTCAACCAGCCATGGTGTATTGATACGTGTTAATTTTGAGGCAGCAGCTTTATCCAGTACAAACGTGGTGTTGCTATGCTCCTGTAAAAAAGAAGCCGGAACCAAATTAGTCACTGTGCCCTCAACCGAAGCTTTAATAATATTTGATTTTCCTTCTCCCCAAGCCAGTAAGATCACTCTTTTGGCTTCCATAATTTTCTTCACACCCAGGGTAATCGCTGTCCTTGGCGTATTATTCAAACCCGAAAAATCGTTACTTGCCGCTACACGCGTAATGTGATCTAAAGCTACCAAACGGGTCTTAGAATTTTGAAGAGAACCAGATTCATTAAATCCGATGTGACCATTTCCTCCAATTCCCAAAACCTGTAAATCAATACCGCCTAGTGCTTCAATTTTGCTTTCATATTCTGCACAATAATCTCCAATAGCTTCTTTTGATAAAGTTCCATCTGGGATATGAATATTTTCAGGTAAAATATCGACATGATTGAATAATAATTCTTTCATAAAACGGACATAGCTGTTTATCGAATCGGGTTCCATCGGATAATATTCATCCAGGTTGAATGAAACTACATTCTTAAAACTCAATCCTTCCTCTTTATGAAGCCTTACCAGTTCCGCATACAAACTTTTAGGACTCGACCCTGTTGCTAATCCCAATACACATAACTGATTTTGAGTCTGCTTTTCTCTAATCAGATTCGCTATTTCATTGGCTACTGATTTAGAAGCTATCACAGAATTTTCATAAACCACAGTACCAATATTTTCAAATCGCTTTTCAAAACTTGTTGCTTTGTCTATACTGCTTTTTAACATTTCTTTTTATTTTATGGTTAGTATAATTTTTTAATACATTTCTCTGCTTTCACACCATTTTTCTTCCCACTGCTTTATTGATGCTCTTACTTTAGCTTCATCAAATGGTGCTTTACTGACAGCAGATTCTCTTTGAGCCTGTAAAAACATTTTCCATCTAGGCCAGTAAAAATCTTTATACATGCCTTTCCAAGCTCTTGATGCGTAGTCATTTAGATGACCTTCTCCTCCCCATAATGTTATTAAGGCTTTGGCATTTTTTAAATATATTCTAGATGCATCAGGAGAATTTCCATAATCCCAGGCTGATTTTAGCCAGTAATTCAGATTATTCAACGGCTGACCTGACATCATTCTGTCAATATCAAAAGCTGTTTTTTCTATTTCTTTAAACAAATCATCTCCTTTTTTAATGTCATTAGATTCATAAGCAGCAACACATTCCATTAGTAAATCATCAATACATAATGAATAATAATGTCTCGAAACATCTATCACATCATAATTGTAAAGGTTATTTTTATTGAAATTTTTAGCTTCTTTTTTCAAAAGATCAATAGCTTGTTTTAGCTTTATCTTGTCTCCCGGATTACCTTTAAATTCTGTTACTTTTAATGTAGGTCTTTTAAAAAATAAATAAGCTCCAGCCCAGTCATTCCACCAGCGGGTTTCCCAGTATTTTGTGCTGTACACCGATTCTGTCAGCAATTCCCAAGCTTCAATAACAGTAGCTGAAGTTTTTCCGTATCTGGCGTTCAAATGTTTCTTTAACCATTCAGCAACAGGCTCTTTTCCCTGTGTCCACGGAAGATCATAAATGTATTCGTAAACTATTGAATTGTTATTCAATCCTTCAGGCATTACACCATAACCTACGATATTTCCTTTGTTAGGGTTTTGCAGTAAACTGGTAAGTTCCTTTTTGTAAAAATTTAAATCTCCGTAAACCGGATTCGAACCTCCATAATTATGTACATAGCCGTAAGACCATTGCTTACCATAAAAAGCTTCCTGATTCTCCCATACCTTATATCTGTCATTGGCATAATCCTGAACTATCATTCTGTCATTGGGTACTTTACTTAAAAAAGCTTTGGTCGCTTCTTTGGTCCAAAATTCTTTATTATCGCCAAAAAGCCAGCCCTGCATTACCCAGGTCGCTTTTGGAGAAGCTTCATTAATAGTTTCAAAAATGGTTTTTCCGTAATCTGCCAGTTCCTCATATTTGTGTTCCTCAGAAACTGGCGGTGTTATTTCGTTAAAAGAATCTGCAAGATAAAATTCAGACTGTCCGTATGTTTTAGTGTAAATTTCTATAAAACGTTTTCCAATTTCTTTAAACAATGGATCGTTAGGATCTAACAGATAAGTACTTTCAAACCCACCTCCAGACCATGATTTCAATTCCTTTATTTTTGAATTAGGATGTGACTCTGCAAAAGCCTTAGGCACATACCCGCTAAAGGCAGGCACAACCGGATGCATCCCTAAAGTTCTCATTTTCTGCAAAATTTGTTTCTGAACTTCTTTCTTTTTAAGAATAAATTCCTGAGGCAATGGTCCATCAAGACTATTTATATTACCCATTCGCTGCCATGGTAAAAATGCTGGGCCTGCAAAATGAGCCTGCAATTGGCTGTCTGTCAATCCGTATTCTTTCCACAATTCCTGCCATACAGCTTCCTGTCCTTCTAAAGCGGTAGGCAGGTTAATTCCGTGAAGAGCCATCCAGTCAATTTCCTGTTCCCAGCGTTTCCAGTCCCACCAAGGTGTTGTATAACCAAAAGTGCACGCATTTAGATATTTTCTGTACTTAAAAGGTGTAGCTAGTTTTTTTGAATATGCAGGCCACTTTTTAGGCAAACTAACTCTATTGCCCTCCCAGCTAATCGATGCAGCTCCAATATCACGAAGAAAAGTATACGCGGCATAGCAAACGGCTGTATTCGATGTTCCGGTGATTTTTATCCTGTTTCCTGTTACTTCAATTTCAGACCAATCCGTATTTTGGCTTTTATTTTCAATAAGATAAAAATCAAATTCTTTAGCACGATTACCTATCAGCCTTTCCATCACCGCCATAGCACTTTTGGTATTAGCTGCATTTTGACAATACACTTTAGAACCTAAAAGAAATAACATTACAAAGACCAGTATAATATCATTTATTAAGGAATTATAGTTTTTGAATTCTAAACAATCACTTTTCATACAGATATCTATTTATAGATTAAAAAATTTATTTTATTCAAAGCATGCACATAAAAAATAGGGAGATTAAAATCAATTAATCTCCCTCTCAAATCAACTTAAAAACTAACACAAAATTTAAACTCAACATTTTAAAAATATTGACATGAAAACACTACTCTTCAACCACAATGATTAATTAATGATAAAATTACTCTGAAAGAATCTTTAAGAAATGGACGCATTATTCAAAACTATGGACATATTATCCATCGTTTTAAATTAAAAATAACTGTTAATTTATTGATCAGAAAACACCCCTAACTATGAAGAAACTGTTAAGGTAAATTGATAATTTTGGTTAGGATTATTATTAAAATTATCAATAGTTTGAATTATACTTAAAAAGGAGTTAATCTTAATTATGAAATGCTGAAGCCTTTTTTCAGCCATTAAATTCTGTATAATATTTTTCAATAAGTAAAATAGTTCCATTTTGAGAAGCAAGGTCAGTAAGACCAGTTTCACACAAGGCATTGATTCTACAAATCTGATCTTCGGATGATTTTAATTTGCCTAATTTATTATCAAAAAGGCTAATAGTTTCAATAGCATTTTTTACAATCTTTATTAATTGTCTAAAATCTTCCCGGGAAAATCTGTTATCCTGTACATAATTTTCTAGTCTTGCACCCCATCTGTATTTTGGATATTCTTCGAGCCCCATAAAATTCAACATCCATACTTTATCGTAATATCCAACAGTTTTAATAATTCCGATATAATCTGCAATTAATTCATCATGCAGGTTATTTGAAGCATATCCATATTTTTTTAATGTATATAAATGGGTAAACTCATGTTCTCTTCTGATACAAATAGATTTTGAAATCCATTCATTATCAGTTAATCCAAGTTGATTTGCAGCTACATTGCTATATGGTTTTGTGCTCAGAATAATCAATTTGTCTTTATATAGAGATTTATTGAGTATCACGTTAGAAAATTCCTGATTCCAGTTTCCCGAAGGATTTTTTGCCTGCCATTGATTTTTTATACTCTTGATTCTTTCCCAATTATTGAGACCATTTATCAATACAGCACCCATCGATTGTGGAACTTCAACAGGATTATTTTTATGTAGTAAAGACTGGATTATTTTAACGAAATCATCCTGGTTTGGAATTGTCAAAACAGGTATTTTACCTCCTGGACAAATAGTATATTCAAGTTTTAAACTTTTAGAGTCAGTTAATTCCAGATAACAATGTAAACTTGTTAAATCTATTTTGCCTTTAAAAACAAACTCTTTATATAATTCAGATTTTTCTATTCCAGTTTCTATCGGGAAATTAAGTTGAGGATAACATTTTTTTAACAAATCAAATACATTGTGATTTGCAATGTTTTTAGAATAGTCATCCCAAAATTCAATATTTAATTCTTCTGTAAAAGATTGTTTATTAAGAAACTTATTGAAAACATATTCTTTAAGAGGTGTAGAAAGATTCAGAAAAAAATCCTGATCTGTTCGTAAGGAAACTGAATTGTCCATAATTATGCCATTTGACGTTTAGCCAGCTGCGTAAATAAACCATCCAGCTGCATTAATTCGTCATAAGTACCAGATTCAGTAATTTCTCCTTTATCCAGAACAAAAATTCGGTCTGCATTTTTTATAGTACTCAGCCTGTGCGCGATGACAATTCGGGTTGCCTGAAGTTTGTCTAAACTTTCTGCTACAATATTTTGAGTTCTGTTATCAAGTGCACTGGTAGCCTCGTCCATATAGAGTAACCTTGGTTTATGTACTATGGCTCTTGCAATCATCAACCTTTGTCTTTGTCCGCCGGAAAAAGTTCCTGCACCTTCACTAATAAATGTATGTAATTCCATCGGCATGTTCTTGATATCTTCTTCCATACCTGCCATTCGAGCTGCATCCCAAGCATCATCTAATGTTAACTCAGAATTTCCGATAATATTCTGGTAAATACTTCCCGACATCAGTGCTCCATTTTGTAAAACCACTCCAATTTGCCGCCTTACCAATTCTTTATTCATTGTATCAAACGTATTTCCATCATAAAATATAGAACCCATTTCAGGATGTTCAAATCCTAACAGCAGTCTCATGATTGTCGATTTTCCAGAACCCGAAGCTCCAACAAAAGCAACCATTTCACCTGGCTTAATTTTGAACGTTATGTTTTTTAAAATTAAAGGCTGATTTTCGTTATATCGAAATGAAACTGAATTCATTTCAATTTCACCAGCCAATTCACCTGGATCAATACTTTGTTCTACAGATTCTGTTTCTTCTTCTAAGATAGGTTTTACCCTTTCATAAAGCGGGATAACATTCAAAGAAGTAATAAGTGCCATACTTAACCTTAAACTATCACTTAAAAACTTATTAAAAGCTGTTATAAAAGCCATAAATGCACCCACAGTTATCATACTGCTCAATTTGTCTGCGTTTAAAACAGTGTAGTAGATAAACGAAAAAAAGAAAATGCTCGTAAAGAGTGGATAAGAACTATTAAAAACTTCGACGAAATTTTGATAACTTCCGGAGTTGAATCCTAAAGTTTTTAGTTTTGAAAATTTATCGGCCCAAAGAGCAAAAACCCTTTTTTCTCCACCTGTAATTCTTATTTTGCTTATTCCGGATAAAAATTCAAAAAGAAAGCCCTGGATTTCTCCCTGGTATTTAGAAACTTCCCTGTCGTATTTCAATTTTAAACATCCCATAGCAATCATAAATATCACGGCAACTAAAGCTAACCCTACCCCAACCCAAGCTAAACCTGAATCGTAATAAAAAAGCAATATCAGATTGACAAATGAAAATGCACCGCTCAATACAGCTGTCATCAGTGTATTAGAAAGAATTTGCCGAATAGAATTAATGCTAAGAACGCGGTTTGTAAGATCGCCTGCTGTATATTTTTTGTAAAAAGTTACAGGTAGTCTTAATATGTAATCCATAACTCCCGCCTGAAGATTAATACTAGATTTTGATTCTACACGCATTTGCAATACTCCCTGTACCAACTGAAGTCCGGCAGTAACTAAACCGATAATAATCATAATACTAAACACTTCAAAATGGATAGATCTGTCTGCTGTCGGAATAACATCGTCAAATATGATCCCGGATAAGATGGGAATTAATAAACCTATTAAGCTGCCTGCAAAAGAAGCAAGTATTAATAACCTGGCATCTTTTTTTACTCCATTCATAGCAAAATTCAATACTTTTTTCATGGAATTCATTTTGACATTGAATCCAGAAAAAAACATATATCCTATCGGTTGTAAACTATCTGCAATTTCTTGATTTACAATACTCTCAGTTCCCTCAGATAAATTTTTAATCAAATATGTATCTGAGTTTTTTTGTATTAAGGCAACAGGAATATTATCGGACTTCAAAAAAGCCAGTAAATGTCCATTTTCCTCTTTCCACCATCTGTCTCTCAGAATAATTTTACGAACTCTTATTTTAGAACTTTTTGCAATAGCACACAACAGATTATTTGCGCTGCTCTGAGTGGTTTCGATGTGTTTTGGTTGTTCAAATTTAAATCCTGTGTGATCTCCAATTATTTGGCATGTTGAAAAAAGTATACCTGACTTATCTGTATTTTTAGATGAAATGCGAGCAATATTTTTTTTCTTGCCTGAAACTATAGATTTTATTTTTTCGAGCGTGTTTTTTAATTCGTCTTCCTCATTTATGAGCTTATTATTAAAGTGTGTATGTTCTAATAAAATGTTATTTTCTATACTTTTACGAAGCTGATTATAAAAATAAAATTGGAGTTTTTCTAAAGAAATTAGAAAATTAATTTCTTCTTCTATCACTTCACGTGTGCTTAATATTTTTATTTCCGAATCATCGGATAAAGATTTTATCCATAACTTATTGGAAACAGGTATTGGATACCCTGTTTCATTCGTTGAACTGATATTCATTTCATCTGAAAAAACAGAAAAATTTCCTTTAAGTAATCTGATCCAATTTATTCCATTTGAAGGATATGCTATTGTATTCTCATTTAATGATAATTGTTCAAAATCATTGAGAGCAACATAAACTCTTGGTGCATTATTAAAACTTAATTCGGCTGATGTTTTTAAAATCCATTTATTAATCATGTTTTTTAAAAAGAAACGATCAATATTCAGAAGATCACATTTTTGTATCGATAACAATTTAGCTTCATTTGAAAAAACAATTAGTCTCATATTCTCAGCACATCCATGAGGCAATAAGCTAAACAGTAATTCTCCATTTTTAGCAGAATAGAGATATTTTAAAGGACATAAATACTCTCCCTGATCATCAACTTTAGTATAAAACACATTTACTTCACCTGAAATAATCATCCAGAAACTGTCTGTATTATTCAGAATCAATGGCTTTTCAACCCCGATATGTATTTTCTCTTTTACTGACATATTGCTAAATTTATTTTGTTTCAATCAAATGAGAATAAATACCGTTTAATTTTAATAATTCCTGATGTGAACCCCGTTCTACTATTTTTCCGTACTCCATAACAATTATTTCATCACAATCCATTATAGTACTTAATCTGTGAGCTACAATCAGGCAGGTGCATCCTCTCTTTTTAATATTATCCATTACTGTTTTTTCAGTTGTGGGATCTAAGGCGCTGGTTGCTTCATCCATTATCAAAATAGTAGGATTACCAGCCAATGCCCTGGCTATTTCAATACGTTGCCGCTGTCCTCCGCTAAAATTGGTTCCGCCTTCCATGACAGAACTGTCATAACCGTCATTTCGTGCAGCAATAACATCATGAATAACGGCGTCACGAGCTGCATTTATAATATGTTTCTCAGGAATCATGGAGTCCCAAAAAGATATATTTTCTTTGATAGTACCATTAAAAACAATTACATCCTGATCTACTACGGCCAGCGAACTTGTAATAATGTGTCTTGGAATATCGTTTCTGTTTTTTCCGTCAAGTAAAATTTCCCCATCCCAGGGATCATAAAGACCGGAAGCTATTTTTGCTATAGTCGATTTGCCGCTTCCAGAGCCTCCTACTAATGCTACTCTGCTTCCGGGTCTTAGTTTTAAATTAAATTTTTCAATCAATGCCGGCATATTAGTACTATATCCAAATGTGACATTTTTCATTTCGAAATATCCAACCAATTTATTTTTATGCTCTTCATGATTTGAATGCTGAATATTTGCTCTTTGCTCTTTTTCCCTAAACTGATTGTCAATTTCGTAGTTGAGTACATCATCAATTCGCCCCATATCGCTTTCTGTTTCATGAAGCATCGTTCCTACACTTACAAGCTGATTAACCGGAGCGATAAAGTTTGACATTAAATAGGTAAAAGCCACCAGAGCTCCTAAAGTCATCTGTCCATCCATTATCTGCAAAGCTCCAATTCCTAAAATTAAAGCGTTTGTCAGCGATGTAATCAGGCTGGGTAAAACATTAAGTCTTATTGTTAGCCAGCCTAATTCTTGTTGGGCATTCATTACTTTGGCCAGATATCCTATCCAGTTGGTGAAAAAATCATTTTCCCTCCCAGAGGCTTTTAATGTTTCAATCATGCTAATTCCTGAAGTTGTAGTCCCTAAAAGTTTACCTGTTTCATTGCTTAGTCTTCTGCTTCCGTCTTTTCTGGCTGTTGAAACATATCTAAGAATAAAAATATTTAAGCCTGCCATGCAAACTCCGATTAATGTCAGCGTTACATCATAAGAAAACATAAGCGTTGCATAAAATATCACCGCAATAACATTTAAGGCTGCATTAGCCAAATCACCACTTAATAATTTGGCTACCTTATCGTTTAACGAAACCCTGTTCCCAACTTCACCACTGTATCGCTGTGTAAAAAAGGCTATAGGCAGATGAAAAACATGCCAAAGAAATTTACTGGAAGTTACCAACGCAAGTTTGGTTTCTAATTTAAGCAAGAAATATTGCTGAAGGTAAACCAGAACAGAATTGATAATTAGTATTGCACCCATTATTAAAAGCAGCGGCATTACGAATCCTGAAAAATTATTTATGAGATACTTATCTATAAAAACAGTAAGGAAAGATGGAATTACAAGACCTGGAATTACTAAAAACAAACTCGCTAAAATAATATAGGTAATACTTAATTTAGAATTTGCTACCCTTGAAAGCAAAGAAGACATCAATCCTCTTTTTTCATTTCCTTTTTCGAAAGCTGTATTAGTTTCAAAAGTTAAAACAACACCTGTGTAGCAATCATCAAATTCCTGATGAGTTACTGAATATCTTCCTTGAGCCGGATCACTCAAATATACTTTGTTTTTAGTAAAGCCTTCTAAAACCAAAAAATGATTGAAATTCCAAAAAATAATGGCAGGCATTTTAACCTGCATCAATTTTTCGATAGATTTTGCATAACCTTTGCCTTCCAGTCCAAACTCTTTGGCTGCTTTCAGAATATTGGTTGCTTTTAACCCATCTCTCGAAACCCCACAGGATATTCTTAGTTTTTCCAAAGGGACAAACTTACCAAAATGACCTAAAATAATACTTAGGGCCGCTGCACCGCACTCTACACTCTCCATCTGTAAAACAGTTGGAACCTTAATGGGTCTGGCTTGTTTTTCTATAACTAAAGTGGCACTATTTCCCATTTGTCTTTATTAATATAAATCGAAAAATTTCTTGAATGCAGGTACAACAATCGTTACCGGAGGTTCTTCTTTTATGGTTACTTTCCCCATACATGAAGTGCCTTCTTTTATAAAAACATCAGGTCCTTTTGCCGAAGTCCATTTAAATCCGCTGTAAGATTCCGGGTCGCTTTCAAAGTCCACATGAACTTCAAACAATGTTCCTGAAGCCAGGAGACTTTTTGCCAGCTGATCATTTTTAACAGAAGTCAGCATACCCTGCTGCGTTACAGGAAAATCAGAAACATATGTCACTTTTCCTTTTATAAAACCATATTCCTGAGGCTGCACAGTTGAAGGAACAACCAATGCTTCCATTCCTTTTCTAATTTTTTTCCCATCTTGTGACGGAATATAAAGCACTCCTTTTAATTGTGAATGTTTTGTCTTATGCAGGTTTTTAAGTTTAAATAAAGGCGTTCCTGCACCCACAACAACACCTGCATCAGTTAAAACTTCTACCACTTCACCTTCATAAGGACTTATTATATTTCTTTGAATGTCATAACGCTCAGTTAAGAATTGCAAATTTCTTTCGGCTTCAGCAATTCTCTGTTTTTGCAAAGTAACTTTCTGCTGCAAATCAAAGCCCAAATCATGCTGTTGGTTGGAAGTTTCTGCTTTTTGCCCTTTCAGTCTTTCTATAGTATTTTTTGAAGCTTCAATTTGCTGTTTTGTATTTGCAACCTCAGATTTGGTTATTAAACCTTTACTAAGTAAACCGTTTTCAGATTCTAACTGATTATTTAAAAACAATAATTTCTTTTTCTCTGACTCAATTTCTCCCTGAATACTAATACGCGTTTGTTTAATTAATTCACCCTGCAGTTGAGTTCCCTGGTTTCCATATGAAGATAGTTTTTCCATTTCAAACTTTCTGTCAGAAACAACAGCTTTTGCATCTTCTATTTGCTGAAGCAGCTCTGGTTGTTTTATTGTTGCGATTATATCCCCTTTTTTTATTTTTTTGCCTATAGCTACTTTTAGTTCTACCAATTGTCCTTGTGATGTAGCTACAACTTCATGGACCTCTCCCCCCAGTACCACACCAATTACATCTAATTTTGTTTTTACCGTTCCTGCAAATGACCAGACAACTCCTGTAAATAATGCCAATGCAACTGTCGTAAGAGATATCCAGGCTTTTGGTCCTGTAACTTTGATTAACTGATCTAACTTTTCTGGAGTAGAAAGTTTTTCTAACGCTGATTTTCTGAAAAAACTTGCTGACATGATTTCCGGTTTTTTGTTAATTTATATTGGGTACAGTATAAAATGCGTTCTGAATTACATTAAAATTCAGGTTTTCTTTAGTAACTAGTGTCCCTGTTTCGTGTCTAAGGCTGATGATTGCATTTGAGAATTGCTGCTTCGCATTAAGATATTCCAGTTCTGAATAAGTATATCTTTCCTGAAACTGCATTAAATTAAAAAGAGTAGTTAAGCCCATTTGAAATTTTATTTGTTCGTTATTAAATGCCTCCTGATAGAACATCATCGATTCTTTTGCTTTTTCAAGAATTACAACACTGTTATTTAAATTATTAGTAGCAATATTCACATTTAATTCAATGTTTCTCTGAGTATTATCTCTTATGACTTGCTGATCTTTTACAGCGATTTTACTAATCGAATAATTTCCTCTTGCAACATTATTATTTAAAGGAAACATAAACGTTAATTTTGCTCCTCCTCCAACATCCTGCCCCTGATTTTTTACAAAGGAAGAAAAGGTTTTATCCATGCCATTTCCGTTACTAGTGCTTCCGTAATAGGCAAATCCGGTCAAATCTAGTTGAGGTTTAAGATTATTTTCGGCTAATTGATACTGAAGTTCTACAGCTTCAGAAATCTTTTTTATAGCTTTTAAATCTCCTCTGTTTTCCTGTGCCGTTTTAATAAAAGTATTTTTATTACTATTTTCAGTGAAACCGCTTCCATCAACTTCCGGAAAATCATTTGCGGGAATATCTAACAACTGGCTTTCTTCATCGGATAGCCCGATAGCTCTTCCCAGATTTATCTTTGTGGTGTACAAATTTTGTCTGGCGACAACTGTTAATCTTTCCTGGTTGATCAAATCTGCCTTAATTTGAGCCATATCTCCCTGAGGTTTTTTGTCCGCTTTGACCAGCTCCGATGTCATTTCTAACAGGTTCCGCACTCTGGTTTCATTCTGAATATAAACATCTAAGCTTTTAAATGCCGTGTAATAACTCCAATATGCTAATCCTATTTGTAGAATTTCATATGAGTTGGTAAACTCATAATCATAATTGTTTTTATCAATATAAAGGTTTGAAATCCTTTCTCCTGTTGTAACAATTCTTTTTCCCCTTCCTCTTAACAACGGCTGTGTTAATGAAAAATTGACGACACCGATATGGTTGCCATAAAAAGGACCAACATACTCATTAAAATTGTTGAACGGAAAATTACTGTCTTTATATAGATATCTTAAGCTTACTTCTGCTATTTGTGACGTTCGAAATTTCTTTACCAGATTGGCCGAGAATTCAACCGAATTCGATTTTAAAGGGCTGTCGATAAACTCATTTCTGGGATCGGCATCATAAAGATTATACCTGCTTTTTTGATAAATGACATCTGAATTCAGATTATAATCAAATGTACCAGCCTGAACCTGAACGCCTGCTTCGGCATTTTGTACGGCATAATAAGTGCTTTTAATATTTGGATTTTTATTAAATGCGATACTTGAAATTTCAATTAAATCACATTTAATTTTAGATTGACTGTATAGGTCATTAACAGTAACAATCAATACAGAAAAAAAGAAATAGTAAGCCCTCATTAAATTTTGATCTTATAATTTATACCATAGATTATGCCTGCGAAAAACTATTTAAAATTTGTCCGAATCGGGAACCTGCCTGAGCAACCCCGTCCAAAATTTTTGTATCTATCAGGTCTTCTTCTTCAGGGATCCCATATCCTAGCTGATCTGTAGTTTTTCTTAATCTGTTAGAAAGAAATAAGGCTAATGCATAATAAAAATTAGCTCTGAAGTCGGGATTTTTCGAAAGCCTTAATTCTATAACCTGTCTGGAAATCTTATATACTGTTGATGCTTTTTTTGCAATTACAGAAACTGAAGGTGGTCTTGTTTCTAAAAATGACATTTCTCCTACAACCTCTCCTGATCCCAAAGTTGCAATATCATCTTTATCTCCATTTTCTGAACAAACAGACAACTGACCGGATAATATGATAAAAAGACTGTCAATAAAATTGCCTTTTTGAATCAGTTTTTCACCAATTCCTAATTCTATTTTTTGACCATTTTGAATCATCCATTCTACATCTCTGCTATTTAACTGGCCTAAGAAAAAAAGTGCTCGTTTCATAATGTATTTTTTAAGGTTGTACTAATTTATTTTAATTTCGGCTGTTGATTCAGACAAAGAATCTGACATATCTGACACTGAAAAATTATTTATGGATCCTGCGTAAAGAATCATAAAGACTTTCATAATCTGTGATTACAGAGCCGCCATTTACTTTGTCTAATTTTTTTTCATCTAATTCAACATCCTTAATGGTCGGTTTTACAGGTATATTAATGTATATATAGTCCGGATTCGACTGGTCAGCTACCATGATTTTTTTTCCTGCCGGAAGACTTCTTCCAAAAAACTTTTCTAGTGTTTTTTCAGGATTTATAATCAATGACTCTTTAAAATCGTCATTTTCCCAGGCTTCCGTGATTATCCTGAAAAATACATCCTGTCCCTTTTTTTGTTCTTCTGTTAGTATCATTTCTTTTTCTATTTAATTTTTTTATGCTGATAATCATTTTTATGCATTTTCATCTTAAAGAGTTTATTAACTCTTTAGGAGAAATATCATACTGACTAGAAAATAGTTTTGAGAAATAATGTACATCATTGTATCCCACAGAATAGGCAACTTGAGAAATTGAGTTTTGAATGTAATTATCAATCAGATGCTTTGCTTTGTGCAATCGCAGTATGCGTATATACTTATTTGGTGTCAAATGAACCAAATTGGCTATTTTTCTATGCAATTGTCTTTCACTAACTGCCATTTTGTATGATAGTTCATATAAGTTCATATCATTTTGATTAATTGAACTATAAATTTCTTTTTCTAAATTTATGAGCCAGTCCTGATCTAATTTTGTTACTTTTTGCGGATTTATTTTATCCATACACAAACTCTGAACATTTTTATTAGACTCATAAATATCAAAAATATCAGGACGTCCCTGAATTGTGAGACTTACGGATTTTGATTTAATTTCTTTTAAAATTTCCTCGATGAGATCGTTTATTTGTTTACTACTAGAAAATATAATTTCATTTTTAACTTTGTTATCAACAATGTCAGGTTTACTGGCAGTGATAATGATATCTAATGGATTCTTGATGTTTTGAACAATCTGATTAAGTATATCCGGAGAAGACCAGTCAATTGTAGTGCTTTTTGTGATTTGATTTATCATTTTAATGGAAATTAATTTGTTAGTCAACAATTTTTAACAACCCGGCTCTGACAAGTCATTTTGAATTTGAGAAAAATGTTTTAGATATCATGCCAGATAATTGTATTCTTTATTTTTGAATACAGAGTTCGGTATTTTATCTATATACTGATCTGTTATCAAATACCTGTTATTATAATAAAACTCTTTTAAGCCATCGTAATTCATTGCTATCGGGATAGTTTCAGAACCTAAATAATAAACTGAGGCACCAATAATATGTGTTTTTATCCCTAGCAGGCTCATAATTCTTAATAACTTACTGTCACATTCCGCCAGAGCAACACCATTTTTTTGTTCGCATATTGGAGCAATAGCACAAACCATTAATCTTCTAAATAAAGTTCTGTCCTTATTATTTTTTCTAGTTGCAAATCTTCCTATGTGCCATATCGAAGATAATTTTTCTGAGTTGTTTAAAACAGTTAATGGATCTATATCGAAGATTTTCTGAATTGGGAGTTTAGCTTTATAATCCCATTTAATCACCCGTATCGATCCCTCAATGTTGCCTGAAAAATCTTTGGCAACAAAAATTTCAGAATCTTTGAAATAGTTTAATTCTTCATCGTACACTTCCTGAGTGTCGTTAACAAGTTCCTTTGTAGTTACATTTTCGCAATGATGACTGAAATTCTCTTCAACTACAAACTTTGCTAATTCTGTTAGCTGATCTAATTCTAATCTTTCTAAATAACTTTGTGTAATGTTCATGGGTCTTGGTTTTCTAACAAAGCTAATTTTCATATACTATAATTTCACTACACCAAATTGTAGTATTCGGCTGTAAATCAATAAACTATACTTTTGTGTAGGATTTATTATAATGCATCATTGCCGAAAAAGCTGTGATTTTAATAAAGAATTTTCTAACGGCACCTTTACATATTTTTAAGTGATTTTTTTTAATATTTAATTATCTGAAAATCAGTTAAAATCATACTTTTTTTTCAAAGATCAATCACTTATATTTTTCATTTGATAAAAACACATTATAAATATGTAATTATTTTCATACACAATAAAAAACAATTAAATTTGAAATAAAAAAATATGTAAATGAATAAAGCAGATTTAAATTCGTTTTTTGATTCGAGAAATATAATTTCTGGCTTAACTGATGAAGAAGTTTTTAAAAGACTTGAATATTTAGAACCCATTAAAGCATTTGCGAGAGCTACTTATACCAGCATTTATGTTATAGATTACTTAAAGCAAGGCTTTGAATTTGTTTCAGATAATCCATTATTTCTATGCGGTAATACTGCTGAAGAGATATTAGAAATGGGGTATGCTTTTTATTTCAAACACGTTCCCGAAACCGACTTAGAATTACTCCTCAAAATTAATTCTGCTGGTTTTGATTTTTATGAAAAATTACCCATTACTGAAAGAACCCAATATACTATAACATATGATTTTCATTTAAAAAATAAAGAAGGGAAGCTGATTTTAATTAACCAGAAACTTACCCCTCTTTTTTTAACGGACACCGGTAAAATTTGGAAAGCAATATGTATTATTTCATTATCATCTGAACGTAAAGCCGGAAATATCAAAATCTATAAAAACGGTGAGAATAAAGTATATAATTATAATCTCAATAAAGGCTTTTGGGAAGATTCTGAAAAAACATCTTTATCCAAAAGAGAAAAAGAGATTTTGCAGCTTTCTACCAGAGGGTTTACCATAAATGAAATAGCGAATGAAATATTTGTTTCACCAGACACTGTAAAATTCCACAGAAGAAAATTATTTGAAAAGTTAGAAGTCACCAATATATCCGAGGCAATAGTTTATGCGACTAATAATAAGCTAATTTAACAATAACGTTTTACGGCTACAACATCAGTTTTTTATAGCCTTATGCTAAAGCATATTCAATAACTTTTTCCATCTTAAAACTTGCCATTGTTTCATTTATTTCTACTGCGAGTTTATCTAACATATCAAAATCTGTTAAGGTGTTATCTTCAAATCTATTAACCATTTCGAGAAAAACATTCCAGTAGTCAGCATTATCGTCAGGATGAGGGATATGCCCTGAGACACCTAATTCCTGCAGCCTTAATGCTATATCCTCCCGATCGTAACATTGAGTACCGATTGTTAAGGATGCTACTCGGTTCATTATTGGATAATGATAAATTGAGGCGCTGCACTGATGAATTACTAAATTTGAAATTCCACATATATAATTTAATGGAAATAATTTATTATAAAAAACTTCTTGTTTGTATTTATTATTTATTTCACAATTACAAGTAGTTATAACAGCGTAGTTGCGTTTGACAAAAAACTCTATAAAATTTTCTATCGGAGTACGGTCTACAGTACCTGTTGTAATAAAAACTATTGGTTTTTGTTTATTATTATTTAAAAATTCCTCTAATCTTGCAGATAAATCTTTAGAAGGTTTGTCCATAACAAGAAGAGGTCCTGAATAAAAGTAGGAATCCCTGTCTTCAATGTTATCCGGTAAGCGTTCAATTGTCGAGATCCCTGGAATAATCTTAGCTTTCGGTTTTATATACTGCTCTAAAAATTCCAAATCAGTCTTATTAAAAAACGATGCTTCCGCATTATATGAGTTTGAGAAACTTTCAGATTTGTCAACACTGCTGCCTTTCTGAAAAGAATGAACATGATTTGGATTTCTGTAACGTCTATCAATAGCTCTAAAAATTCCAGTTCTCTGAATCGAAATTCTTGGTATATGGTTCTTCTCAGCAATCAGGGGAGTGATGCAGGCGGTATCCTCAATAATAACTTTTGGTTTAACTATATCGTAAGCCTTTTGTTCCATTTCAATAAGGCGCTCATTTATTTTCTCAAAATTTTTAGACGAAATTAAGTTTTCTTCAAAAGTATAATCTACGGGTACACAACTGACGCCTTGCATATTCAGAAAGATTTGCGAATTATTGTTCACTAAAAACTGATTTTTAAATTCAGCATTACTTCTTAAGTATTTTTGTTGTAGCACATACAAAGGAATTAAATGGGAAATTCCACCTGCAATATAAGGGATTGTTAGAATATTCATAAGATTGTTTTTTAAATTAAAGACAAATGGATATTTTATTACTGATATTTATATCTTAAGCCATTTTTTAATGTATTCAATTTGTTCATTTTTGTGATCAATAGATAATGAATTTATCCTGCAATTAATATTTTCAATGCAGTTATACTTGAAAATATTAAAAGAGTTATGGTTTTCTAAATGATGATCTAAACTATTAAGATCAAAGAAGGGTATATCCCCATTTAGCATTTGATCCATTTCTGAATCGAGCATAAATTCAAGTATTTTGAAACTTTCTTTTTGATAAGCTTTTGACAGTAATTCATATAATTTCGAGCTATATGCCTCAAAATCTGACATAAAAGCCGCGCTTCTCAAATATTTTAAAATTTTGAAATATATGAACGTTGGTCTCCATACATAACGTATTTTTTGATTGTTAAATAATTGTAATGGAGATTGAGCTGACATTAAAAATTCTTTCGAGTCCATAAATAAATTATAGGTGACTGAAAAGCCTTCTATAAAATAATTTTCATAATTATTAGCAAATATTAAGGTGTCTTTATAAAATGGCACGTTTTCTTTTATAAGTTTTCTAAAAACAAATCGGGAATCTCTATTAGAATCAATTGTATTGGGTTTCAATAGTTTCTTCTCAATATCCATAGTTTCAATAGATCCTCTAATACCAAATCCAGCATATTCTAACGGAACACCTGTATCATTATTAGCTATTAACATACTTTCTAACACAGAAAAAAGAGGCACTTTATTTTTCTCATCCCAGTTAAGAATAGATTGATTCTTAAAAAGCGGCTGAATGATAGTTTCATGATCTATTAAAATTGGATTTTTACCTGATGATATTATGTTTTCATAATGACAATCTTTGCTTCCCAAAAGAAAGGAGATTGCTAAAAGAGCTCCTGCCTTATAATAATATTCCTGAAGCTCTTCACCAGAATTAACAGATTCATAAGCAACAAACTCCAACCATCCATAATCTTTACAGCATATACATTTGAAAGTACTCAAATCTATATTCAGGTTTTGGTTAACCCAGTCAATAAAATTATTGTATGAATTAGTAACATTAATGTTTCTTGGCTTGTATATCAGTTTTGTTCCATCCCATAATGTTACTAAAGATGTGCCTTCACCATTATGTCCGTCACCAAGACTTGTATCTATGTCAATGATTCTTTTATTGTTTGCTTTTATGGAGAAAGTCCTGGAAATAACATTAAAATCCTTATCAAAATTCAAAAAAATATTTTGCAGATGTATTAAATAATAATCACATTTTGTTTTTAATATTTTATCTAATACGGGATATTGGACTTCAAAAGATGAAATAGTTATTTCTACAAATTCCTGATAATTTTTATTCCCCTTTTTTTTATAATTATCTAATTCTTCTTGTAGCGTTATTTCTGCTATTAAGCTTAATTGTTGTAAAAGAGTTAAATGTAACTTATTAATCAGAGCACTTGAGATGTTTATCATTTCAAGTTTCTCTAAAAAATTAAAAGTGTATGGCAATAGTATGTCAATAAATGGTATTTTTTCGAACTCATCCGTGAGCAAATATGTAGTTTGATTGTTCATCTTTAAATGTTTTTGCACTAGTTCGTATACTATCGAATGAGTATTAATTTTTTTAATAATACATTTTATATTCTTTTATTCCTGAATATAAAAAACAACAATACTATAAAAGTTAAAATGTAAATGATATCCAACCAAAGGGTTTTGAATGTTAGTGTCCTGAAATCAAAATGCTTAAAGATTATAATACCTAATATTACTGCTATGATTATTGCAGGAAACCTGAAATTATTATTTCTCATAATTTTATTATTTTTTAAAGCATAAATATACTTTTTAAAAGATAATCAAATAACCATTTTTGGAAAATAGCTATTCGATTATCTTTAAAACTTTCTTGTTAAGAATTAAATATGAGATGCAACCCAGCATAATCCTATACCAATACCAACTCCTAATGCATATGCGCCAAGTACTGGTGTAAGTCCACCAGCAATCATTTCTAATTGCTCTTCGGTCAATTCTAATTCATCAAAGTTTACCTTTGCCGGAATATTAAAGTAAATCACTGACTCGTCTGTTTGATCATCTACTATAATTTTCTTATCCTTCGGAAGTGTTTTGCCAGTAACTTGTTCGATTGTTGCAACAGGATTATTTATTAATTGCTCTTTAAAAGCTGTGCTTTCCCATGCTTTCTGTGCAAGAGTTTTCATTAACTCTGCGCCTTTTTCTTGTATTTCTGCTGTAAATTTCATATTTCTTAAATTTTAAATTCTATATTCGTTTTTATTGATGAGATGCTGCATAAATCGCTATACCAACACATATTCCATACCCAATAGCAGGCAGTAAAGGAGTAAGTCCACCAGCAACCAATTCTAACTGCTCTTCAGTTAACTCTAAACTATTGACATCAATTTTTCTTGGAATAGTAAAGAAAACCGTAGACTCATCTGATTGATCTGCTACTACTAGTTTTTGACCTTGTGGCAAACTAATTTTATGACCAGTCAATTTTTCAATTGTTTCAACAGGATTTGCTACTAATTCTTTTCTAAATTCTGCATCATCCCATGCTCTTTGTACTACCTGTGCGTTTAATTTTTGTTCTAGAGTAATTTCCATGATCTTATAATTTTGATTTGTTAATAATAAATATGAGTTTATAATAGTTCTGGTTCTGGTCCAGGAGGAAAGCAAATGATAGGAGGCCATTTTGGAACTACTGAAATTGGAGGCCAGATTGCAATTGTCTGTAATCCTCCGGCTACTGATTCTAATTGCTCTGTGCTTAATTCAGCATCTTCCAATTGTTTTGCTGCAGGAATATTAATATAAACTGCAGATTCATCAGTCTGATCTCTTACCACTAATGTCTTTCCTTCAGGTAAATTCAATTTTTTACCAATAAATTTTTCAATTGTACCAATTGGACTAGCTATTAATTCTTTTTTAAATTCAGCATCTTCCCATGCTTTTTGCACAATTTCAGCATACATTTTTTGTTCTTGTGTAAATTCCATGATTTAAAGGATTAGGTTAATATTTTTAGTATATAAATATATCTTTTGGAAAAGTTGGAGTTGGTATCCATGGACCTGGTAATGGGATACAGCCACCAGGACCTACAATACCACCGGCAACAGCTTCAAGTTGTGAATCACTCAATTGCGCATCTACTGACTTTGGGGCTGCAGGAATATTAATATAAACAGCCGACTCATCTGTCTGATCCCTTACAATAAACGTTTTACCTGCTGGTAAATTCAGTTTTTTTCCTGTAAAATTTTCAATGGCTTCAACTGGGTTTGCTATTAACTCTTTTTTAAATTCAGCATCTTCCCATGCTTTTTGTACAATTTCTGCGTACAATTTTTGTTCTTGTGTAATTTCCATGATAATAATTTTTTAAGTGTATTAATAGTAATATTGTTTATTAAATCTATAAGTAAAAAGGCAGTTGAATTAACTAAGTGTTAGTCAAAACCTTGTTTTTATATTATAATGTAATTTTTTAATGCAGGAAATAAACTATTAATAAGATCCGGCCATACTGTTTGTCCACCTCCGGCAATTGTTTCTAATTGATCTTCTGTAAGTTCGATATCATCGATATTTGGTTCACTCGGAATATTAACGTAAACCTTAGATGTGTCTGTCTGGTCATTAATAACAAGTGTTTTTCCCTCAGGTAAAACAATCTTAGCTCCTGTCAGATTTTCTATTGCTTTTATAGGATCTGAAACCAGGCTTCTTCTAAAATTAACATCTTCCCATGCTTTGGAGATTACTAATCTTAAAACCTCTTCTTCTTTATTATGTTCCATGATTATGTCCTTTTTGTATAATGTAAAATTAGAAGTCTTCTACTTTATAAAAATGACAAATAAACTGACAAAAACAACCTAAACATGTATTTCATCGATTAAAATAGTATTTTCATCGGTGAAAATGTTGTTTTTTACAACAAAATACATTTTAATTTCTCCTTTACCTTTGGCATAAATGTTTCCTCGGTACTCAAATTGGAAGCATTTTTCCTGTTTGATTAGATTGTATAAAGAATCACTTATATTCACTTTACCAGCCATTCCGTTACTTTCTATCCTGCTGGCTGTATTTACAGTATCCCCCCAAACATCATATTGAAACTTTTTAACTCCAACAATTCCGGCAACAATTGGTCCTGCATGTATGCCAAGACGCATTTCAAAAGCCGGTTTGTTTGTAGCTGAATTCTGATTTTTTCTTTCAATCATAAATTCCTGCATTTCTAATCCAGCCAAAACGATGTTTTTTAGTGAGTCCTGATCTGGGTTTGGTATCCCTCCGGCAGCCATATAAGAGTCACCTATAGTTTTAATTTTTTCTATATCATATTTCTCAGAGATCAAGTCGAAAGCTTTAAAACAAACATTTATTTCTTCTACAAGATCTTGTGGTGACATTTTTTCGGCAGTTTGCGTAAAGGATTTAAAATCGGTAAAAAGAATTGAAACCAAATTAAAGTCTCTGGCGTTAACAAAGCCTTTTTCTTTTAATTCTTCGGCTATCTCTTCCGGTAGGATATTTAGTAAAAGCTTTTCTGACCGGTCTTTTTCAATTTTTAATGCTTCTCTGGATTTTCGAACATAGTTTAACCTATTCCATAAAGCTACTGTTATCAATAGTATAAAACACAGAGAAATAATAATTAGATTTTTTTGCTTCTCCTTCTTCTGAACCTCTTCTTTATGTCTGAGTTCAAGAGTATGTTCCTTCGTAACATAGGCAATACTATCCATTAACATAGTCTTCTGAAATTCCATATTTAATATCTTATTAGAGGTTTCTTCAGACTGTAAACTATCATTATAAACGTTAGATTTTTCATAAAAATTAAGAGCCGATTTAGCATCACCAGAAGATTTATAAGCTTCATAAAGACATTTACAAGCTTCTTTTTTTACTGATATGGCTCCTAAGTTTTCTGCAATTTCAAGTCCAGTTTTACATTTTTCAATGGCTTTATCATTTTTGCCTAATTGATTTAATATAGTACCAATAGCGACTTGTGAAATAGCTGTATACTGTAAGCTGTTAATTCTTTGTGCAGACTTCAAACAGCTATTATAATAGGATAAGGACTTTATAAGATTGCCTTGGGTATGAAACAGTTCTCCTAAATTATAAAGAACTTCTATCTTTTTTTGTTGATCATTTATCTGATCAGCAATTTTTAAAGCCTGATTAAAGTAACTGTAAGCTTTAGCATATTGCTTTTGCATCATATAAATTTTTCCGGCACCATTTAAGTTATGAGAGATTCCTGTTGAATCTTTTAGCTCTTTATAAATAGCATTGGCTTTTTGGGAGTAAATTATTGCATTGGTGTAGTCTTTAATATCAATATATATACCTCCAATGTTTTGAGTTGTTGCAGCGATTATTTTCTTGTCACCAATTTTTTTTTGAATTTTTATGGCCTGATTATAAAACTCTAATGCTTTTGGATAATTCCCTAAATAATAATAAACAGCGCCCATATTGTTTAATGCTGAAGAAATGCCTTTTTTGAAATCAATTTTTTCATAAGTTTCTTTGCATTTTGTGTAGTAAGAAAGAGCCTTTAAATAATCTCCCTGATAATAATGTGTGGTTGCAATTTTATTAAAGCTCTCCCCAATACCTTTTTGATCGCCTAATTTTTGATATACGATCAGGCATTTCTGAAACAAAACCATTGCATCTAAAAACTTCCCTGTATCCTGATATTTAACCCCAATGTTTAACAAACTATCAGCTGATTTCTTATTTTCGGCAGTAGGTTGTACAATGCTTTTAACTGTCACAATTGTTTGTGGGCATGCATTCAAACTTATACCATAAATCAGAAAAAAAAGAAACAGAAAATATATGTGTAAAATCTTCATTGATGGTCTTAATTTAAATTCAAAACGTATATGTTCAAAATGAGCATATACGTTTTTATTTCAAGATTGAGATCTTAAACAGAAATGCTCCTCAAGTACAACTAACTATTTAACAATAATTGGAGGAGTTTGCCCATCTCCGCCTCCACCTGAAATGTAGTCTAATTGCTCTTCAGATAATTCTGTGTCTTCCATGATTATACTTGGATTAACCGGAATAGTAATAAAAATGGCAGATGCGTTTGACTTATCTATAACATTAATAGTTTTTCCCTCGGGCAGCTGAATTGGCTTTCCTAAAAAACTTTCCAGCGTTTGAATTGGACTGGCTATCAAATTGCTTTTAAAAACTGGATCATCCCACGCTTTTTTAACAATGGATTCCAAAATTTTCTGATCATTAAATAATTCCATTTTTTCTGTTTTTAGATTAAACTTGCTTTTTTACACTTGTAAAATTATTAGCATTTAATAATATAGAATTGCCAAATAGACTGACAAAAAGCAAATAAGCTTAATTATTACCTTTTTTTGTAGTCCTTTATAATTACTTTTTTTATATACTATTGGGCTGATTATTCTAAATAAAAAACTGTGACGAATAAATCCGACACAGTTTAATTAAAAAAATGTACTCAATATTGAAAGAGAATTTTGACTACTTAAGTGTTGTAAAATAAAACTCCGGAAATGTTTTTACAGATTTATTGGTAGCAATATCAAAAGCAATTGAAGTACAGACAGCTGCTGCCTGCCAAGATGCAATGGATAACTGTGGCGGAGGGAGTTTTTTATTCTCTTTTTTATATTTATCAACTATTTCTTCGAGCCATTCCTGTGGATTTCCAGAATTTCTCATATAATTTGAAATGTAATCCACAACAGACAGCTCATTGAATGTTTCGCTTGGTTTTTCTAAAACATGCAAACCTGATTTTTTTGAAACTACCAACACAAGTGCTGCCCAGCCTAAATTATACGGGTGTAGGACTGGTATATTTTTCTTTTGACATAGAGAATCAAACAGTAACGGAACATCTGAAGTGAAGTCTAGCGCATTAATAGCAATTTTATGACCTTCAATGTATTGATCAATATTATCTGCCGTTAAAAAGCAATTATGAATAGTAATTTTTGCCTCATTATTAATTAAAAGTAATCTTTTCTTAAGAGCTTCTGCTTTATGTATTGCAATATCTTTTTCAGTATAATTCTGCCTGTTTAAGTTGGATAATTCTACAGTATCACCATCAATTATAGTCAAAGTTTCAAAACCCAATCTTAGTAAACACTCTGCAATGACACTGCCAATACCAGCTCCAGCTAAAAGTATGGGTGTGTTTTTTATTATTTCCTGATCTTGATTGGTGATATAGAACCGGTTTCTTTCATGCCTTTTTTTCATATATTTTCTTATAAAAATAACTAAAAAAAGTATTTTGCATAGAACAAACAAAAGTTAAATAATTAAATATTAATCAGTTATAAAAAAAATAAAAATTAATATTGATATTTGAAATCATATTATTCATAAGTATATAACTTAAGTTTTTGAATTTCATAATCTCCAACAGCAATTCGAAGATGTCTTCCCTGATGTGTCTGGTCACCATTAAAATGCCTTACTGTTTTCCAGACTTCATTTTCAAACTTACCCTGATCTGTTTTTAGAATTCCGGCATTGAGAGATGTTTTTTTTAAAGGTTTAAAAGTGACAACAATTCCAGATCCGGCAATATAGAATTCGTCAGGAGTGATTTCGATAATAATAGCACTTGCGATTGGCCAAATTTCATTTTTTGAACCATCGGACCAATTCAATGTGTAATCATGCTTAAAAGTAAATTCATAATTACCTAATTGAATGATTTGAGATGGTTTTGCTTTATCAACTAAAACTCCGTCAATCTTGCCAGTTCCTTTATGAGCTTCAATTGCTGGGGTTAATTGTCTGATTAAATCATATATTTTTCCTAAAGGTTCTTTTTTGGCATCTGCAACAGATTCAATTGAGAAAGGAGAAAAACCAATTGCCTCATAATGTCCGATCGCATATAAACCTTTAAAAGGCGCCGTGACATCAAAGCGGTGCTCCGGGATAAACAAAGGATCTCCCTGACGTGTAAACAAATCATTCCAGTGCTTAAACAAAGGATTATAGAAATCCGGAGAAAACATATCAATTGAAGTGCCTGCAGCTTTCCATATATCCATCAAATGTGGCAATGGACCCGCGCTTGGGTACTCACCAGGTTTTTTTTCAGATGCGTTTAAGGCTGCATTCACAAATAACGGAATCGGATAAATGTCTTTTCCAGCTTTCGCTATTTTATTCGTGAATTTTGCAAAAAACCAGGCCATGAAAATTTCATCAGTGTGTAACCCTTTGCCAAAAATCTGTTCCCAGTTTCCTGAAGTTTTTAAACCATTTTTTTTCCAAATTTCAAAAAACTCAGGTACTAATTTTTCTTTATTTTTTTGGATGTATTTTAATAATTCATCCGGAACCTGCTTATTGAAAGCTTCACTTGCCATTAAAGAATAATCTCTTGCAGTTGGTAACATTCCAATTTCATTTTCAACCTGTACCATGATTACAGTCTGCTGTTTTTGATCAAAATCTTTGATGTGTTTCATCAGTTTTTGAAAAGCATTTAAATCTGCCTGTAAATTATTTTCATTAAAAGGGGTCAGAATCTCGTGGCTTTTGTTTTTATCATCTTTCACCCTTGGGTATTTCTTCTGATTTAATTTTACCCATTCTGGAGCGTGGCTCGACATACTGTTTTTCCACGACCCAAACCAAAGGAATACCAATTTTAGATTTTCTTTTCTGGCTTTGAGAATCAGGTCGTCAACCAAAGAAAAATCAAATTTTCCTTCCTGAGGTTCTATGAGTTCCCAATAAATCGGAGTCAATACGGTATTCAGATTCATATCTGTCAGCTTAGACCAAATTGTTTCCATGCTTTCCATGCTTGTTGCTGAAGAATTTCCTAATTCGCCTCCTCTAATAATAAATGGTTTCTCCTCAACAATTAATTGGATTTTATTTCCTTTTTTCTGCAGATGAGGCATTTTATCCTGACTAAATCCAAACTGAAGTGATAAGAAAGCCAACAAAACAAATCTATTTTTTTTAAAATTTATCATAGAATCTTTTTTAATGTTAAGAATCATTTTTAAATTCACTGAAAGACAAAGACTTAAAAACAACAAATCCATATCAAACTCTCACACGAATTGAGACTTTAATATGGATTGATTA
This sequence comes from Flavobacterium adiutor, assembly GCF_048282555.1. NCBI lineage: Bacteria > Pseudomonadati > Bacteroidota > Flavobacteriia > Flavobacteriales > Flavobacteriaceae > Flavobacterium > Flavobacterium adiutor. The sequence continues at coordinate 2,541,494 of NZ_CP182487.1, read as the reverse complement.
TGATAAAAATCTTATTTAAAGATTCATTTTTTTGGCGTCCTCAACAAATTGTTTTAGTCCAATATCTGTCAATGGATGCTTTAGCAACCCTTTAATTGCAGACAAAGGTCCAGTCATCACATCTGATCCAATTTTAGCACAATTGACTATATGCATTGTATGTCTTACAGAGGCAGAAAGTATCTGTGTTTCATAATTATAATTGTCATAAATCTGTCTGATTTCTGCAATTAGATTCATTCCATCTGTAGAAACATCATCTAATCTTCCTAAAAAAGGAGAAACATAAGTAGCCCCAGCTTTTGCAGCTAATAACGCCTGACCTGCCGAGAATACCAAAGTCACATTCGTTCTGATTCCTTTTGAAGAAAAATATTTGCAGGCTTTTACGCCATCACCAATCATAGGTAATTTTACAACAATCTGTTTATGTAAAGCTGCCAGTTCTTCTCCTTCTCTAACCATTCCTTCATAATCTGTAGAAATAACTTCGGCAGAAACATCTCCATCAACAATATTACATATATCAAGATAGTGTTTCAAAATGTTATCTTTCCCTGTAATGCCTTCTTTGGCCATTAATGATGGATTTGTAGTAACGCCATCTAAAACCCCCATAGCCTGGGCTTCTTTAATATCTTCTAAATTTGCGGTGTCTATAAAAAATTTCATTCGTTGTGGTTTATTTTTTTGATTAATAATAGCTTGTTTATCCTGTTCACCAAATGAACTGGAAATAAGTAATTTTATATGTAATGAAAATGGTGAAGAAATTCACCATGAAAAGTCATTTTTTTAATCAATGATATGGCCGTTGATTATTTAGCATCAACGGCCAAAAATTACTAAGTAATCCACTGAATTTTCTCCGGCAAATACACTAACCAAAAATATCTGCCAGAGATAAAAAAACTACAAAACAATCATGAATTCGGTTTTTAAATCACCGAAAAAAATCTTTCTGCAATCAATTAAATATATTGATTGATGATATTTTCGAACAATTCCTGTTTACCACTTTGAAGTGTTAATTCGCCATTTTGGTTTGCAATATCGTATAAATCTTTAAGGTTTAATTTTCCATTTTCAAAATCTTTACCTTTTCCTGAATCGAATGAGCTGTATCTTTCTTTTCTTAATTTTTCATAAGGAGAAGAAGTGATGATTTTGTCAGCTGTCAGTAATGCTCTTGCAAATGTATCAGCACCTCCAATGTGTGCTAAGAAAACATCTTCTAAATCTGTAGAGTTTCTTCTGATTTTAGCATCAAAGTTAACTCCTCCGCCTTGTAATCCGCCAGCTTTCAAGAAAACCAGCATCGCTTCAGTTGTTTCCTGAATGTTATTTGGAAACTGGTCTGTATCCCAACCATTTTGATAATCACCTCTGTTCGCATCTATACTACCTAACATACCTGCTTTTGCAGCAACTTCCAGTTCGTGTTGAAATGTATGCTGTGCTAATGTTGCATGATTAACTTCGATATTGATTTTGAAATCTTTATCTAAACCATACTCTTTTAAAAATCCAATTGCTGTTGCAGAATCGAAATCATATTGGTGTTTAGATGGCTCCATTGGTTTTGGCTCGATAAAGAAAGTTCCTTTAAAACCTTGTGCTCTTGCGTAGTCTCTTGACATTGTTAAGAATTGTGCCATGTGGTCTAATTCTCTTCCCATATCTGTGTTCAATAAAGACATATAACCTTCTCTACCACCCCAGAATACGTAATTTTCTCCATCCAGAGCGATTGTAGCATCCAAAGCTAACTTTACTTGTCCACCGGCTCTTGCCACAACATTAAAGTCTGGATTTGTAGCCGCTCCGTTCATAAATCTTGGGTTTGAGAAACAGTTTGAAGTTCCCCAAAGTAATTTAATCCCTGATGCAGCTTTTTTCTCTTTTAAGTATTCTGTAATAAATGCTAATCGCTTCTCTGATTCAGCAAAAGTTGGTCCTTCAGCAATCAAATCGTAATCGTGAAAACAGAAATAATCAAATCCCATTTTACTGATAAATTCAAAAGCGGCGTCTGCCTTATCTTTTGCAGCCTGATAAGGATCTGAAGACTGATCCCATGCAAAATTTTGTGTCCCTGGTCCGAATGGATCGCTTCCCTGTCCGCAGAATGTATGCCAGTAAGCAATCGCAAATCTAAAGTGCTCACGCATTGTTTTTCCTGCAACAACCTGATCCGGGTTATAATATTTAAATGCTAAAGGGTTATCAGATGCTGCACCCTCAAATTTAATTTCGCCAATACCTTTGTAGTATTCTTTATTTCCTAAAGTTATCATTTTTATTTTTTTATTTATTTGTTACTATTAATTCTAATTCTTTTTTCCAGTTTTGATACGCCTTTTCATATTCTTCTTTGTTTTTTAAAGGTAAAAAGGTCATTACGTGATCATTGGTTGTAATTGCTGAACCAAACTTTTCGAAGTCACCATCAGTTAAACCTACTGCTCTGGCTGCTCCAACAGCTCCGGTTGTATTGTAAATTTCGATTTCATGCCCAATTAATGTTGCTACTGTATTCGAAAAAATTTCTGAACGGAATAAATTATCATTTCCGGCTCTGATCACATCAATCTTCGCATTATCATCTTTCAAACATTCCATTCCGTACACAAACGAGAAGGCAATTCCTTCCAAAGATGCTCTGTACAAATGAGCGTTGGTATGAATATTAAAATTCAGATTTAAAATATGAGAGCCAATGTTTTTATTATTGAACATTCTTTCGGCACCATTTCCAAACGGAATCACAACTAATCCTTGTGAACCTACATTTACCTGAGATGCTTTTTCATTCATCTCTTCATATGACTCACTTCCTATATTATTACGCATCCATCTATATTGGATTCCGGCTCCATTTATATTCAGTAATTTTCCAACTCTCGGATTTGATTCTGAATAATTTACATGAACGAAGTTGTTCACACGAGTACTTTTACCCGAATTGGTTTCCGTAACAGCATAAAAAACACCTGATGTACCTCCCGTTGCCGCCACTTCTCCAGGACGCAGTACATTTAATGACAACGCATTGTTTGGCTGATCCCCTGCGCGATAAACAATCGGAATTCCAACAGGAAGACCTGACTCCAGCGAACCTTTTTCGGTAACTATACCCTGATTTGTGAAATTTTCTACAATATTTGGCGTCAGTGATGGATTGATTTCGTAATAATCCAAAAGCCAGTCCGCTACTTTATTTTCTTTGTAATCCCAAAGCATTCCCTCTGACAACCCATTTTTAGTTGTCGTTACCTCGCCTGTTAACTTCAAAGCAATATAATCTCCAGGAAGCATGTATTTAGCAATTTTACTGTAAACTTCAGGTTCATTTTCTTTAACCCATTTCAATTTTGAAGCGGTAAAATTTCCTGGTGAATTCAACAAATGCTCAGCACATTTTTCAGATCCAATTTCAGCGTAAGCTTTATTTCCAATTTCAACAGCACGGCTGTCACACCAGATAATAGAGTTGCGCAGCGATTTCCCGTCTTTGTCTACAATAACCAATCCATGCATTTGATAAGAAATACCAATTCCCTGAATTTTAGAAGCCTCAATATTAGCTTCCTTAATTGCTCTTTTCGTTGCTGTACAAATGTACTGCCACCACATTTCAGGATCCTGTTCTGCCCAGTCTGGCTGTAATGACGAAATTTCCATTTCGTTTTGCGGCTCATTTAATACCATTACTTTTTTTCCTGTTGCGGCTTCAACCAGGGCAACCTTGACCGAAGAGCTTCCAATATCATATCCTATATAATACATAATTTTATAATGATTCTCTTAATATTAAACTTGTTGGTACGTAACACTGAACTACTTCATCATTTGTAATAAATGCTGCTGCTCTTGTTCCTATTTCTTTAAAATCAGTTGAAATAACCGAAATTCCTTTGTATATAAATTTTTTCATGGGTGTTTCATTATACGACAAAAAACCAACATCCTGACCAGGCTCAAACTCTTTTTCTTTACATTGTTCTAAAAAATGCCCTAAAATCCGGTCACTGATACTTATATAAGCGATTCCTTTTTCAATATCAAACTTTTTCGGATCAGTAATAATTTCATTTTTAAAATTAAAATCGGTACAAAATTTCTTAAAACTCTCCAGTGTTTCTTTTGGATGATTCGTGTAATCCGGATAAACAAAACAGATGCTTTTATATTTTTTAAACAAATCAACAGCTTCTTTTAATGTATTGTAAAATGCTTTTCCGAAATCCTGAAAAACATAATTGTTTTCTTTTTTTGAATGAATATTCCAGTCAATCAAAAGCAATTTATCATTCGAAATGGCCGATAAAATTGTTGATACTTCTTTATCATCAAAATTCATTACCACATATTTATAGTACTTTCCGACACTATTATTAATGATAGTTTTAAATACTTCAATATTATAATGATGAAATTGTACATCAGTAATAATATTGTCTGGTAAATTATTCACAAATGAGTGATATAAAACCTCCTTATATGCTTTGAAAGTATCTAATACTAAAAGCACTTTTCTGGTTTCGCCTGAAACATAATAACCTTTATTCGGAACAGAATCAATTATTTTCTGATCTTTTAAAATTGAATATGCTTTAAAAACAGTGTCTCTTGATAACTGATTTTCTTTACAAATTGCATTTACTGACGGAAGCAAATCTCCTTTCTGTAAAATATTTTCTGCAATCGCATTATTTATGCCGTTAACCAATTGCTGGTATTTCGGAATATCACTATCATGATTAATTACAAATACAAACTTCTCCTCTTCTTCGTTTAGCATACTGTTCCGTTCTGTTCTGGTATGCTAATTTAGTCATTTTATTAATTTAAAAAAATATTTTGAATATAATTTTTTAATACAAATAGAATTTATGCAAATAATCAAAAAATTATAACAACTCAAAGCATATTTCATGCTTATTATTCCTCGAAAAAGAAATCTAAAATATGCTTTCAGTTGTACTTAACTAATAGTAAATTCGATTAGAATTATAAAAATCAAAATTTACATTTCTTTTCCGTATGGATCAATGGTATTTATCGAACCATCTTCATTATACGTAATTTCAGCTACTTTTATCGATCTCAAATGAGTAATACCTTTTGAAAGACTAGAATCATGATAAAAAAGATACCATTTCCCTTTCACTTCACAGATAGAATGATGAGAAGTCCATCCAATTACAGGATTTAAAATTCTTCCCTCATATGTAAATGGTCCATAAGGATTATCACCTATTGCATAACATATAAAATGAGTATCACCAGTAGAATATGAAAAATAATACTTACCATTATATTTGTGTATCCATGGTGCTTCAAAAAAACGTTGCTCATTATTTCCTGCTAATAATACATTACCATTTTTATCAAGAATTTTAATTTCTCTGGGAGTCTCGTTAAATTGAGTCATGTCATCACTAAGCATAGCAACTATTGGTCCTAATGCAGGTTCATTTTCACTTGGTTCTTCATTTTCTTCAGAGAATTTATTGTTTCGGTATTTTTGAAGCTGTCCACCCCAAATGCCACCAAAATAAAGATAAAACTTTCCATCTTCGTCTTCAAAAACTGCAGGATCAATTGAATAACTGCCCTTAATTGCTTCCTGTTCAGGAATAAATGGTCCAGTAGGAGAATCGCTTATAGCAACTCCAATCTGGAAAATTCCGTCAGCACGTTTGGCCGGAAAATACAAATAATATTTGCCAGTCTTGCAGGCAGCATCAGGAGCCCACATTTGTTTCTCAGCCCATGGAACATCTTTCACATGCAATGCAACTCCATTATCAATTACTTCCGAATCTATACTTTCCATAGAAAACACATGATAATCCTCCATACCAAAATGATCCCCGTTATCATTAAAAGGAATCCCGGCATCAATGTCATGCGATGGATATATGTATATTTTTCCGTTAAATACATGTGCCGAAGGATCGGCTGTGTACATATGTTTAACTAATGGTTGTGATATGGCAATTTTATTGATTACCTCAAAATTAATGTGTTCAATGCTATCCTCAGGCATATTTCTTTTGTTTTAAATAATAGTATAATTTTATAGTCTTCTTTGTTTTAAATCAGCCTCGATCTGTACCTCCATTTTTTTATCAATCTCATAAAAAAACAATAATCCTACACCAATTAAAAAAGGTATTGCCGGAAAAATGCTTACAAGTAATTTAATACCGTTAATGGCAATATCTGTTTGTTGTGCTGAATTTGGAACATATTCAAAATGTCCTAAAAGTGATGTTGTTAATGCGCCTCCAATACTTAATCCTGCTTTTAATCCCACCATCATTGCCGAAAATATAATCGCTGTTGCACGACGGTTGTTTTTCCACTCAGAATAATCAGCTACATCTGCTATCATTGCCCAAAGTAGTGGAATAGTAGTTCCGTAGAAAAACCCATGAAAAATCTGAGAAAAAAACATCAGACTCACTGAGGTTGGAGAAAAGAAATAAAAGGCAATAACAAATAAGGTAGAAATAAATAAAAACAGTCCAAAAACATTCCTTTTACCATATTTGTCAGCAAATCTTTTTGATAATGTAATTCCAACTATCATAAAAATAATACCCCCTGCATTAAACAAACCAAATCCGGCAGAAACAGGATCGTTGCCAAAGGTATTCAGCCCAATTGCCGAAAGAAAATCTAAGATAGGCTTTATAAAACTGGCGAGTTCTTGTTTGTTTACATAATTCTCAAAGTAGTATACATAAGAACCTCCTTTGATGGCTAGTGTTATAAAAACCAACAAAGTAAGAGACAGCATAATGATCCATGGCTTGTTTTTCGCTAAATCTAACAAGTCTTCCTTTACACTTGATTTTTGTTCTGGTTTTGGTAGGATTCGCTCTTTGGTAGTTACAAAAGTTATGAGCAGCATAATAGTTCCAATTATGGCTAAGGCTGTCATTACTTTTTCAATACCAATTGCTTTATCTCCGTTTCCGGCACTTTTAATGATACCAAGCATAAAAACCTGAACAAAGAACTGAGCAAACATCACAGCAACAAAACGATATGAAGACATACTGTTTCTTTCTCCCATATCTCCTGTTATGACACCACTTAAAGCCGAATAAGGCAAATTATTTGCTGCATAAAACAATAAAAGAAATGAATAAGTCAGAATTGCATAAATTACTTTACCCTGATATGAAAAGTCAGGTGTTGTAAATGCTAAAAGAGCAATAACCCCTAAAGGAACAGATGTCCATAAAATCCAGGGACGAAATTTCCCCCATTTTGTATGGGTTCTATCAGCAAGTGCACCGATTACCGGATTAAACACAAAAGCTGCAATTAAGCCTACAATCAGCATTATTATTGATGAATGTGTTGGAGATAATCCGTATATATCTGTATAAAAATAAGCCAGATATGTCATTAGGGTCTGAAAAACTAAGTTGGCTGCTAAATCACCCAGACTGTACCCTATTTTTTCTTTAATAGATAATTTTTGAGAAGATAAATTCATTATTTTAATTGTGTGGTTATATACTGGTTAGTTTAGTTTTAAAATATGGTTTAAATAATAGTTTGATATTTAATTTGGCGCTAAAGTAATAATAAAAACAATCGGTTGTGTAAAATATTTAAAAAATATATTTTTATGACAATTTGTTATTTAAATAACTTACAAGCAAAAATAAAATTTTGCAATTGACTGCATACACAAATTAATTACCTGTAGAATTTAAAAAATATAAATAAGCTTTTTAAAAGTCAACTCATTTAGTTTTTGAAATTAATTCTGAGATTTTTCCAATCAGCAATACTATATTCTGTAGATTTCAAAAACGAACTATTTCCAACAAAGATGGTATTTCAAATTATATTAGCCAAAATCTTAATTTTATAAAGAAAGAAAATATTGTGATAAGTAAATTTATTTTGCAAAATAATTTATTTTAAACCCTCTAGCATATTTCTCGTTAAATTAACAAGATTAGAAATATAAACAACTGCGCCTCCAGTTTTGGAGGCGCTATTATTTAACTATTTAATTAATGCTTCCCATGCCCATGAGAATGGTCGTGATCATTTTTAGAATTTCCTTTTTCTTTACCATTTCCGTTATTATGCCCAGAAGACTTATATTTTCCTTCAGACTTATACCCTTTATCCGGTTTCGAACCTCTGTTTTTTTGAGGTTTTCCAACATATCCTTTTGGATAAGCTGCTCTGTGTTTAGAATGATAACTGTAAGGTTTACTTCCTTTATAATCTCTTAAAACCACTTTATAGCCTGAATAGAAATCGTAATTTCTGTATCGGGCAGGTACTCTTCTCTCCCTAACCCAGACTCCATTATCAAGATAAATATATTGGCTTTGAGTTACATCATAATAAATATCAATATCTGGTAAATAATAATACCTGCTGTCATCGTACCCTACCGGTCCCCAGTTTGGAGGTGTACCAATATTAACATTTACTGAAACCTGCGAATGTGCCAAAACACTCATAAAAAGTGCTAAAGCGAATGCTATCTTCTTCATATTTTTTGTTTTAAAAATTAATTTCATTTAATGAATTAAACTAAATTAGTGCCAAAATTTAGATATATCATCTTTATGTATATAAAATCACTGAAAAATCCACGTAAAGCACTTTTCAGTCGACATACATAAATAAAAAGCGTCCAGAATAATGAGACGCTTTTATTTGATATTTTAGTTAATGATGATAATTTAACTTTTATTTCCAGCCACCACCCAAAGCACGATATAAATCGACCAATGCTTGTAACTTTTGTAAATTATCATTGATACCACTTAATTGAGCAGCCAATAAATTCTGTTCTGAGGTCAATACATCTGTATAATTCGTAGCCGAACTATATTCTAATAATTGTTGTGTATAGTCAACTGCTTTTTCTAAAGCTTCGATTTGTTTCGCTCTCGAATCTTCTTTTTCAACTGCCATTTGATATGCATACAAAGCATTTGAAACTTCACTTCCTGCTTTTAATAAACTCTGCTGAAAGTTATTATATGCCTGCAATTGCTGTGACTGAGCAGTTGTTAATCTCAATTTATTTTTCCCTTGATTAAAAATCGGCTGTGTTAGTCCTGCAATAATCGAATAGAAAATAGAATTACTAAAGAAATCTTTCAATTCTAAGTTAGAGAATCCGCCACTTGCTGTAAGCGTTAAACTTGGATAGAAATAGGTTCTTGCCAAATTGGTTGATTCGAAAGCAACTCTGAAATTAAATTCTGCCTGACGAACATCTGGACGATTTTGTAACAATTGAGAAGAAACTCCAACTGCAATATTTTCAGGAACAATCTGTGAGCCTAATTCGCCTCTGTCAATTGGTCCAGGCGCTTGTGCTAACAAAATGTTGATTGCATTTTCAGTTTCACGAATACTGCGTTTTAAATCTGGAATCAAAACTTCTGCTGCGTGCTGGTTGGCTTCGCTCTGAACGACAGCTGCACCAGTTACGATGGCACCTTCTTTTAAATCTTTAATTGTTTCAACGTTCTTAATACGGCTTTCCAAAGTTTCCTGCGTAATTTTCAATTGTTTATCATACGCAAGCAGTACGAAATAGTTATTGGCAATGTCCGAAATCAATTGTGTCTGAACTGCTTGTTTTGCAGCATCGGTAGCTAAATAACTGGCTAAAGCTGCTCTTTTGGAACTGCTCAGTTTTCCCCAGATATCAGCTTCCCAGGAACTACTTACACCTAACTTATACGTTGTAGTTAACGTATTGATATTGATTCCAGCCGGAAAGTTAAGCCCTGCTTCTGACTGCTTTGTGTGTGTGGCATTAGCCTCCAGCTGTAACGTTGGATAGTAGGCTAACTTACTCTGACGCAAAGAAGCTCTAGCCTGAATGATGTTTTCGATAGCATTTTTCAGGTTCAGGTTTTGATCTAATCCTTTTTGAATTAAGGTATTTAGTTTCTCATCTTTAAAAACACTCTGCCATGGCGTATCGGCAATTGTAGTCGTGTCTGCCGAAACTTGATCCCGATACAATTTATCTGTCGAAAGTTTTGTCGGACGTTCGTATTTTTTGGTAACGGAGCACGCACTTAAAAGTACGGCTGTCATTACCATAAGAATATATTTATTTGAACTATTCGTCATCTTTGTTTTAATTAAATTTTACTCTTTCTGAGCTTCTAGTAAATGAATTTCTTTATCATCGTCATCGTCTTCATAATTTTCCTTTGGAGGACCACTCACTCTTTCTTGTAAGGATTGGAAAATGATAAACAGAATAGGAATAACAAATACCCCTAAAATCGTTCCGATTAACATACCTCCTACTGCTCCGGTCCCTATCGATCTGTTACCTACAGCACCTGCTCCGGTTGCAAACATTAACGGAACCAATCCTAAAATAAAGGCGAATGAAGTCATCAAAATCGGACGTAAACGTGCTACTGCTCCTTCAATTGCGGCTTGTAAAATGGGAAGTCCTTTTTTTCTTCTGTCCAAAGCAAATTCGATAATCAAAATACCATTCTTCGCCAGAAGTCCAATAAGCATAATTAAGGAAATCTGCAGGTAAATATTGCTGTTGAGTTTAAATATAATCGAGAATAAATACGCTCCAGCCAATCCAAACGGAATTGAAAACAATACCGCAAACGGAAGAATGTAACTTTCGTACTGCGCACTCAACAAGAAATAAACGAATACCAGACACAGAATAAAAATAAAAATCGTTTCGCTTCCTGATGCCAGCTCCTCACGTGTTAATCCTGAGAATTCATAACCGTAACCAGCTGGAAGATTTTCTGCGGCTACTTCCTGAATGGCTTTAATGGCATCTCCAGAACTGAAGCCGGGTTTTGGCGCTCCAGTAATCGCAATAGACGTAAACAAGTTAAATCTCGATATTGACTCTGGTCCAAACACTCTGGTCATTTTTACAAACTCTGTAATTGGTGCCATGTTTCCTGCACTGTTGCGTACAAAAATTTTATTTAATCCCTGCGTATTGGTTCTAAACTCCGGTGAAGCCTGAATCATAACACGATATTGTTTCCCGAATTTGTTGAAATTCGAAGCGTACAATCCACCATAATATCCTTGCATAGTTGATAAAATCGAGTTTACCGAAACTCCTGCATCTTTGGCTTTTGCTAGATTAATATCCATCATATATTGCGGAAAACCAGGGTTAAATGGTGTCGTTGCATATTGTATTTCAGGACGTTCAGCTAATTTAGCTAAGAATTCATTATTAACTTTATAGAATTCGGCAGTGGTATGTCCGCCTTTATCTTGTAATTGGAATTCGAATCCACCACTTTGTCCAAAACCTTGAATAGTTGGAGGGGAAATGAAGAAGATATTAGCTTCACGTATACCGCTTGTTTTAGCAAAGAGCTGCCCAATTACATCGTCAACACTTAAATCACGTTCGTCCCATGGCTTCAATTTTACGATAACCATACTATACGCACTACCCGCACCGGCTGTAAAGTTCTGCCCAACGATACGAAGTGTGTTTTTAACTCCTGGAATGGTTTTCGCTATACTGTCAACTCTTTTAGCAATTACATCAGAACGCTCCATCGAAGCAGATGGCGGTAAACTAATGTTTGCAAAAACAGTTCCCTGATCTTCAGAAGGTACGAAAGCAGAAGGTGTAGTTTTCATCATATAAACCAATGCCAATCCAGCGATCACGATTGAAGCTAAAGCAATCCATTTTTTTACAGAAAGGAAACTTACAGAACGTTTGTATCTTTCGGTAACATTATCAAATGCCAGGTTAAATGAGGTATAAAAACGCTGTAAATAGCTTTTATGTTTATGATCGTCAGCATGTGGTTTCAATAAAAGCGCACATAAAGCCGGACTCAAAGTCAAAGCGTTTATAGCGGAAAGAATAATCGCAACAGCCAGTGTAATACCAAATTGTTTATAGAAAACTCCTGTTGATCCTCCAATAAAAGTTACCGGAATGAATACGGCCGCCATTACCAATGTAATCGAAATAATCGCTCCCGAAATTTCGTCCATTGCATGAATCGTTGCTTTTTTAGCCGATTTATATCCGTGATCGAGTTTAGCGTGTACCGCTTCTACTACCACAATCGCGTCATCGACCACAATACCAATTGCCAGTACCATCGCAAAAAGCGTTAATAAGTTGATCGTAAACCCGAACAGATTCAGGAAGAAGAATGTACCCACAATCGCAACCGGAACGGCAATTGCCGGAATTAAAGTCGATCTAAAATCCTGAAGGAAAATGAATACTACGATGAAAACCAGAATAAAAGCTTCAATCAAAGTATGGATTACTTTTTCGATAGAGGCGTCAAGGTTTTCGTTAACATCCACAAGAGTGGTATATTTAACTCCTTTTGGAAAATTCTTTGCCGCTTCTTCAATTAACTTTTTAGAATTATTAATTACGTCACGAGCATTCGATCCCGGAGTCTGGCTGATCGCCATTGCAGCTGATTCTACACCGTTTGTTTTAATAGTCGAAGCATAACTTAAAGATCCTAACTCCACTTTAGCCACATCTTTAAGACGAAGCATCTGTCCGTTGCCTATTGATTTGATAACGATATTTTCAAATTCCTGAGCACTCGTTAAACGTCCTTTGTATTTAATTACATATTGAAAAGCCTGATTTCCGTTTTCACCAAATTTACCGGGTGCTGCTTCGATATTCTGTTCTGCTAAAGCAGCAGAGATATCACTTGGAATCAGTTTGTATTGCTGCATTACGTCTGGTTTCAGCCAGATTCTCATAGAGTAATCTTTGGCACCAAAAACGTTTACATCTCCCACCCCTACAACACGCTGAATCTGCGGTACCAGATTGATTTTTGCATAGTTTTGTAAAAACGTCTGATCATACGCTTGGTCTTCACTATATAAAGAGAAAATCAATAAGTTACTACTCTGGCTTTTGGTTACAGTAACCCCAGCCTGAGTTACCTCTACAGGTAATAAACTGGTTGCTCTCGAAACCCTGTTCTGAACGTTTACCGCTGCTAAGTCTGGATTGGTTCCTACTTTAAAGAAAATTTTAATCGACGCATTACCATCATTGGTTGCAGAAGAAGTCATGTACGTCATGTTCTCTACACCATTAATTTGTTCTTCCAGCGGAATTACGATACTTTTCAGTACCACATCGGCATTAGCTCCAGTATAACTTGCTGCCACGTTTACAGTTGGCGGTGCAATATCCGGATATTGAGATATCGGAAGCTCAATTAATCCTAAAACACCTAAAATGACAATAATAACTGATATTACCGTCGAAAGTACGGGTCTTTGTATAAATTTTTTAAACATTTTTTTTATTTTAAATCGGCGTAAACTATTTGTATGCTCTGATTATTGGCTTTAATTTCAGTTCCTTCCTTTAGAGAAGCTACTCCTTCTAATACAATTTGATCTCCTGCATGTAAACCGCTTGTCACGACGTAATAATTGCCTGCAGAATTGTCTAGAACTGTGATATTGGCATTTTTAGTTTTTCCGTCTTTGCCAACTACTACTGCAAATATTTTATCCTGAAGTTCAAATGTGGCACTTTGAGGAACAATAATCACATCTTTAACTTCGTTCGGAATTCTTACAGTAGTACTGCTTCCGCTTCTGATAACTCCTTTTGGGTTTGAAAAACGTGCTCTAACATTTACAGTACCTGTTTCGGTATTAATTAATCCATTTACGGTTTCGATATGCCCTTTTTCATCATAAGTAGAACCATCAGAAAGCAATAAAGAAACGGCTGGCATTCTTTTTAATTTTTGGTTTAATGAAGCTCCTCCGTCTTTAGTAAAATTCAGTAATGTTTTTTCATTCATTGCAAAATAAGCATATACATTTCCAATACTAGAAACTGTAGTTAAAGGCTCTGCCGTGTTTGAACTTACCAAACTTCCTAAACGAAACGGAATAGAACCTACAACTCCGCTTACCGGACTTGTAACGGTTGTATATCCTAAATTCGTTTTAGCGTTTACCAAAGCAGCATTTGCCTGAGCTAAAGCAGCTACAGCCGACTCATACTTATATTGTGCTGATTCTAATTCATACTTACTAATGATTCCTTTTTCAACCAATGGTCTCACTTTATTTACACCCAGTTTTGCCGCACTTAAATCAGCCTGAGCACTTTTAATACTTGCTGTTGCGGTACGAACCTGCTGCTCATATTCTGGAGCACTGATTTTAAACAAAGGCTGTCCCGCTTTAACAACGGCACCTTCATCTACAAAAATTTCATCAATGTATCCTTCGACTCTTGGTCGGATTTCAATGTTCTGCTGTCCCTGAATACTTGCTGGAAAATCGCTGTTCAACGTAGCTGATTCCAACTGTAAAGTCACAGTCTTATATTCCTTAATCTGCGGTGCACCTCCGGCCTGAGCCGATTTATCATTTTTACCACATGATGCGATAAGAATTGATGCTGTAAGGATGCTAAAAAATGATTGCTTATTCATTTGTAATAATATGTAATTATCGATTATATACAGGCAAAAGAAATAAAATATCACACGCGAAAAATTTCAAATAGACGAATACGGAAAGACAATCGATAAAGATATGGTGACACACGATGGGGTTTTTAAAAAAATTAAACAAGTGTTTAATTTTTAAACTCATCGGTTCTAAAATGGTTTTTAAAGACTAAAATTCTGCGTTGAGCGATTGGTTCTAAATCAAATGTAAATAAAGTGTAATATTGTCAAAAAAAGTAGAATTCGTAATGGCATCAAACCTATACAGACCTTATTTATTTATCGGATTACACATTCTTGGCTGGTTTTTATTGGGATTTATCATGTTGTTTTATATCCCCTTAACCTGGAATGTAGTGCTTCCGTCCATTTTTTGGCTTTGGCAGATTATTATCTTGGTTATGTTAATGGCTATATTTTATACTAATGCAAAAATTATAGTTCCAAAAACCATCATTAAAGACAACACTTCGCCTTTTTTATTTTGGGCTTTTATGGTCATTTTTGCGTTACAGCTTATCGCTTATGTGTATACTTCGCAAACCGATCTTCACAATAAAATTACAGCAATTTTAGGATTCAAAAAGTACCGAAATCCGTATTTTGACAATTATGTTTTCATGCTTGCACTTTTAGTTTTAGGAATAAGTACAAGCTGGGCGATGTTGCAGCATTGGCAGAAAGCAGCACAATACAAACAAAAATTGGAGCAAGACAAAACAGCTGCCGAGCTGGCAATGCTGAAAGCACAGATAAATCCGCACTTTTTCTTTAATTCGTTAAATAGTATTTATTCGTTAACATACACCGATATTGAAGATTCGAGAAATGCGCTTCATACTTTAAGCCGTATGATGCGTTATTTATTGTACAGCACAGAAGAAAGAACAACCTTATTGAAAGAAGCCGAATTTATAAAGAATTTTATTTCGTTAATGAAGCTCCGTGCCAATAAGAAATTAACGATTACGACTAATATTCCAGAAAAAATCAATGATTACCCGATTGTTCCCATGTTATTATTACCTTTAATAGAAAATGCTTTTAAACATGGTGTTCATGCTACGGATAAAAGTGAAATTCATATCAGATTAAGCCAAATTGGAAGTCACTTGGATTTTGAGGTAGAAAATACTTATTTCGAAAAAACGGCTCTGCCAGATGAAGGAGGAATTGGTTTAACGAATACAAAACGAAGACTTCAGTTGATTTATCCGCATAAACATACTCTTATATCAGGTATCACCAAAAACGGAATGTATCATGTAAAACTGCAACTAATTTTAGACTAATGATAACATTAAAATGTATAGCAGTCGACGACGAACCTCTGGCATTGAAACTGGTACAGACTTTTATTGAACAAACGCCTTTTTTGGAATTAACTGCCAGTTGTGACAATGCGGTTGAAGCCATGACTTTGATTAAGGAAAAACAGCCTGATCTTGTTTTTCTAGATATCAATATGCCCAATTTAACCGGAATGGAACTTGCCAGACTTTTGCAGGAACAACCGACACAAGTACCCAAAATTGTTTTTACAACCGCTTATAATCATTATGCGATTGAAGGTTACAAAGTAAATGCAGTCGATTATCTTTTAAAACCTTTCAGCTACGAAGAGTTTTTGCGTGCTGCCAATAAAGTACTTCAAATTACAACCGAAACTTCAACACAATTTCAGTCTGTTACAGCAGATGACGAATTTATCTTTTTAAAAGTTGAATATCAATGGGTTCGTATTTCACTTAAAGATATTTTGTACATCGAAAGTTTAAAAGATTACGTAAAAGTACATCTTGACGATTCGCAAAAAGCCATTATGTCATTGATTTCCTTAAAAGCTTTGGAAGAAAAACTGCCTTCAGCCAAATTTATGAGAGTACACCGTTCGTTTATCGTAGCGCTTGACAAAATCAATGCGATTACCAAAAATTCAATTTTAATTGGCAAAACAGAAATTACGGTTGGTGAACAATACAAAGAAACATTTAAAACCATTGTAGACAAATGGTTGAAATAAAACAGAATACAATTATCATGGAAAAAAGAGCAAACAAATATTATCTGACTTTAAGTCTTAAAGAATATGCAAATGGTGAGAAAGAACCTGCAAAAGAACTTGGAATTGAGTTTGAAAATCACGATGAAATTTTTAGCATTATTGAAAAAATAAAAAATAAAAACTTATTTGAAGATGAATCTGATGCAACACAATTTGCATTAGGTTTAAAATTATTTGGGCAAATAAAATTAAAACACCGAAAGAATCCTCTTTTTGATGAAATTAATGAAGCGTTCCCTGTCTTTATGAAAAAACTGAAAAGCTTATAAAACAAAAACATATCATAATCAAGATTCACAACACTTAACTATTTAATAACAATACATTTACCGTTAATTTATATTTCTTTGCTTAATTTGATCAAAACAAATATTATGAAATTCTTCGGTTTAAATTTCCTTATATCCTTTAAAGAATGGCTTTTTCGAAGAGCTATGCACTCATCCTTTATTCATTAATTTTCAAAATAAAGAAAATACATCTGAATGAATAAATTAGATAAGTCATTTTTAAATAAAAGCCAATTTGGTGATGACTTTTTTTGGGGTGTCTCTACTGCTGCCTTTCAAATAGAAGGAGCACATGATAAAGACGGAAAAGGCCCTTCAATATGGGATGTTTTTACCAGCCAAAAAGGCAAAATCAAAAATGGACATGTTGCCATCAATGCGTGTGACTTTTATAATTGTTATAAAGATGACATCAGTTTAATCAAAGAATTAAACATCCCTAACTTCAGATTTTCTATCAGTTGGTCTCGTATTATGCCTACTGGTCTTCATCCGGTAAACCAATCAGGAATAGATTATTACAATAAGGTAATTGACATCTTACTTGAATTAGAAATTGAACCCTGGATAACACTTTATCATTGGGATCTGCCCCAGGCTCTTGAAGCAAAGGGCGGATGGACTAACCGGGAATGCGCCTTATGGTTTTCAGATTATGCCGATGTATGTGCAAGCCATTTTGGGGATAGGGTTAAAAACTGGATGGTTATAAATGAGCCTTCAGTTTTTACAGGTGCAGGATATTTTCTGGGGATTCACGCCCCGGGGAAAAAAGGCATAAACAATTATTTAAAAGCCATACATCATGTGACAATGGCAACTGTTGCTGGTGCAAAAAAACTAAGGCAATGCATTCCGGATGCTAATATTGGTACTACGTTTTCATGCACTCATATTGAACCATTCTCTGAGAAATCAGCAGATATTAAAGCTGCAAAACGTGTTGATACCTTATTAAACAGAACTTTCATAGAACCAATTTTAGGACTTGGATATCCTCAGCAAGATCTTCCGGTTCTTAAAAAACTCAATAATTATATTCAGGGAGATGATTTAGATAATTTAGCCTTTGACTTTGATTTTATTGGTATTCAATGCTACACGAGGGAAATCGTCAAATCATCCTTACTCACTCCGTATATTGGTGCAGAATTAGTAAGCGCTGAAAAAAGAAATGTAATATCGACTGAGATGGGTTGGGAAATTTATCCTCCTGCACTTTATCATATCCTAAAAAAAATTAATTCATATGATGGAATTAAAAAGATTATAATCACCGAAAATGGAGCGGCATTTCCTGATAAAGTTACCAATGGAAAAGTATATGATATTAAACGAACCCACTATATACAAGATCATTTAGAGCAATTACTTAAAGCAAAACAAGAAGGTTGTAAAGTAGAAGGCTATTTTGTTTGGAGTCTTACTGACAACTTTGAATGGGCTGAAGGTTATAATGCAAGATTTGGATTAATTCATGTTGATTTTGAAACTCAGAAAAGAACTATTAAACACTCCGGAATTTGGTTTCGTGATTTTTTAGAAAATGGTACTAAAATTATATAATCAGGACTATAAATTATATAATACTGTAAATCTGATTGATTCTTAAATTTATTCCTTATTATTTAAATTTAAACTAAGAATGAATGGATACATCAGTACAAATTTTCTGGCTTTTTATTCTGGCTATTCCTATTGCATGCGTGAGTTGGACAGTTACGCATGAAGAAGTTTTTCGTGAACCCAGAGAGTGGTGTGTGAATCGTTCTCAAAAAGATAAGAAACTTTTTAAAAGAAAATTTTTCTATCTGTTTACCTGCGAATATTGTTTTAGCCACTATATTACATTATTTTTTATAATTCTTTGCAACTTCAGGCTTTTGTTATCAGACTGGAGAGGATACATTATTGCAGGATTCTCACTTGTGTTTGTAGCTAATGTATATATGAGTTTCTTTGCCCTTCTGAGACAGACAATTAAAAAAGAAAAAGTTGAAATTAAAAAAATTGAAACTGATACAAATGAATTTCAGGATCAGGCATAATTAGCATAAAAGAAGACTTGTATTAATCAATAGCTAAAACACTTATTTTCAATTGTTTTGAATAACAAAATCTGCTTTATCTTCCTTTTTTTGTTTAATTACTTTAAAATATTCCGATGGTGATTTTCCAGTGTGCTTTATAAAAGCTCTGAAACAGGTTGTTCTTGATTTAAATCCTGATCCCCAAGCCATACCCTCAAGAGATAAATCTTTCCACTCCGGATCATTAATCTTTTTATTAAAATATTCTATTCTCTTGAGATTTACAAAATCCTGAAAATGAAGATTAAATTCTGAATTGATCAAACCAGAAAGGTGATGTACAGATATACCGGTTTCATCTGACAAATCGCGAATTACAAAATTTTTTCTTAGAAAAAGCTGTTTGTCATTTAATACATTATTCAATTTTGTAAGATATTCTTCTTTTTTTTCCTGAGTCAGTTCCTTAATTATTTGCAGACCTTTTTTATTTTCAACTGTTTTTATCATTTGGAAGTCGTTTTTTATAAAATCCAAAGAATCAAATGACCAATTCGAATCGTAAAATAATTGTGGCCTAAAATAAAGCCATCCTACTGTAAAGATAAGTACTGATGATATTGCAACACAACATAAAAAATCTATCTTATCAAGCTTATTATCAAAAAAATAATGCAAAAAAAATGTTGAAAACAAAAACAATAGTACTAAGTTATAAATCCTTATCCAGCTTAATAGTTTTCTTTTATTAAAATGATTTTCTTTTATTTTCTTTAAATCATAGTTTAAAATCATCATGGTCTGAAAAAATGCATATAACAACCAAATCGTCAGACTCAGTATTGAAAAAGGACTCTCAACCTTATTAGAAAAAATACTGATTATCTGCAAATTGAAGGAGCCTCCAATCCATACAAAAACTGTCAGACCAAAATATATCAGGAAAGGCATAAAATGTAACCAGTCATATTTCTGAAATAATTTATCTGAAAACAAAACGCACCGGATGTATAAAAAAGCAGAAGGAGCTACCAAAAAAATAAAGGATTTGGTAATCCCAAATAAACCTGGCAAATTTTTAAATGTACTTGAAAACAAAGAAAAATTGTAGATACTCGCGACAGCCAGACTAAATAAAAATAATCCTAAGAAAAAGCTTTTTGAGTAATTGTTTTTTGAAAAAAGAACCATAAAGGAAGTGGCAAAACCAATTATTACTGCCAAAAAAAAGAAAAGTGAAAGTAAAATATCAATCATAATAGCTATTTAGTTTAATATTTTTTTAGTTTCATCCAAAACAGTTCATACCATATTGAAACAACCGTATTATAATGAGGCCTATTCTACAACAAAGATTTTCAAGATCTTTATCTTTACTATTTAACAGTTTGTCAATGTTTCTAAAATGAAGCGAATACTAATAACTCTGACGATCTTCAATTAATTATAATTTAGTTTGAATTTTGAATAGACAAAGTACTATGCTCAGTTATACTCAACAAAAAAAACATAAACACCTAAAAAACAATAAATTATAAACAATCAAAGATAAATATTTATATTTAACCTACAAGTAAAAAAGAATAAAATTCTTACTTATTTTTAATTCCAATAAATTTTGCCATACACAAATTTTTGATTTTATTAGAAAATAGTAAGAGATCATTTATTTTGAATTGACCAAATTAAAAGTTCGGGCAGATCCTTTTATGAAATTTAAATTTACATTTTATCTTTGCTAAATGAAAGAGCTGCAACCCGTAATAGATTATGTTTCGAGATACGTTGATTTAACCAATGAAGAGAAAAAGCATTTGTCTGGCTTTTTAAAGATCAGTAAAGTCAAGAAAAGACAATTTATTGTTCAGCCCGGTTTTGTCTGCAGACATAAGAGTTATGTGGTTAAAGGGGCTTTCAGAGGTTACCTGGTTGATCATGATGGAAAAGAACACACACTTTCATTTGCAATAGAAGACTGGTGGATTTCTGATTACAGCAGTCTGATATATCAGGAACCAGCCACATTGTTTGTAGAAGCTCTTGAAGATTCAGTTCTTATTCAGATCGAATACGAAGACGAGCAAAAATTTCTAAAAGAGATTCCGAAGCTTGAAAAATTTGAACGCATTATTACCCAGCGCTCATTGGCTTTTCATCAAAAAAGGCTTTTATCCAATTTAACTAAAACTGCTGAAGAACGTTATGATGAATTTATGAGCAAATATTCCGCAATTGCTCAACGCGTTCCTCAATATGCATTGGCTTCTTATTTAGGTTTCAGCACCGAATATTTAAGTAAAATACGCAATCGTAAAATTTCAAAAAGTTAAACTGGTTCAACCTTATTTCCTAAACCAGTTCATTTTTATTTCTCTTATTCTGTCCCAGTTTTGCATAGTCAATACCGACAAATAATTTAAATTAATAAAAATGAAAACTACTATTTTAATTACAGCATTTTCGCTTCTTTTTATGGCTTGCGACAGCGAAAAAAGATCAGGAGAAACTTCCGTTTCCCTTAAAAGTAAATATATCGTTACAGATTCAGGTCTTTATCCAGAAGGAATTGATTACGATTCCAAAAACAAAAAATTCTTATTTAGCTCTTTATATAAAGGAGCTATTTATGCCATGAATTCAAAAGGCGAAGTATCTTTTTTTACTACTAGCAGTAAACTCGTTTTGCCTACCGGCGTTTACACTGACGAAATTCGTAACCGACTTATAGTAGCCAATGCCGATTTGGGGATTTCACAAAAAAGCACAGAAGGAAGTGCGGGATCAGTTGCTACAGTTAGTATTTTTAATCTTACTTCGGGTGAATTAATAAAAGAAGTTAATTTAAAGAATTTTACCCCAAATGCGGGTTCCTGCCCGAATGATATTGCGGTTGATAGCAACGGGAATATTTATATTACCGATTCTTTCTCCACGATTCTATATAAACTTGATATTAATTACAATGCTTCCGTATTTAGAGAAAACACTTTATTTCAGCCCAAGCCAAATGAATTCGGTTTAAACGGAATTGTTTTTCACCCCGACGGCTATTTACTGGTGGTTAAAACAGATACTTCTAAATTGCTAAAAATATCGCTTACTGATCCTAAAAACATTACAGAAGTAACAGGAATAGCATTTAATGCTCCTGACGGAATAGAATTAGACAAAAACAACAATTTAGTTATTGTAGAAAATGGTTTAGGATTAGGTAAAACATATACTTTTAGCAGCACAAACAATTGGTCGAGTGCATCTAAAATAAGTGAAACCAACATTGGAAAAGATGAATTTCCAACCACTGCTGCTTTGGCTTCTGACGGCAATGTATATGTTATTAGCTCTAAACTAGGTAAATTATTGTCAGGAGATAAGAGCCAGTCAACTTATGCCATTCAAAGGGTAAATTAAGTTTTTTTGTTTCAGGTTTCAGGTTTCACGTTACTATATCGTAAATCTTGAAACCTGAAATTACTTTTTCAAAACTAAATTCCCCGCATTTAAACCATTGGCTGTAGCCGATAAAACTACTTCATTGGCATTTTCGTCTTTTTGGATAATAATCTGAGCATATCCGTTAAAAAGCTTTCTTTTCCAACCTTCAGACGGAGTAATTACCTGAATAATTCCCGGATCAGTATTCATCACATCCCATTCTTTTATTTTTTGTAAAGGCGTTGCAATAATCTGAATGGTATTTATTCCCTGCATTAAAACATTGCTATTTAAAACATACTTTTGATCATCTTCTGCACTGGCAGCAATTTTATTTCCGTTTACAAAAACAACTACATCTGTGCCTATTTTTTTATAAAAGAAATTCACAGTATTTGATTTTTGATCGTTTCTTAATTCAAATTTACCGCGATACACATAAGCCGGAGCCTGATTTTTATAATCACGGTCTTTAAAGGCTTCTTTCCAGCTGTTATTATCAGAATATGATAGATTTGTAGTATTAGTACTTGTTGAAGCTAATTTCTTTTCCTCAAAATTCGTAATCGGTACAAGTTCTACAACATCAATAAATTGGTCTTTTTCTAAAGAAGTCGGATTGCCATTTCCAACACCTAGAATCTTTCCTCCTTTTACTGAAAATGTAATTTCATGATTCGCTGTTGGTACATGTAATCCCTTTTTGTCTGTAGTTTCAACCGTCACAACTACTACATTTCCATTAGGCTGATTTTCTTTATCAGCAGAAAGCTTTATACTTTGAGCAATCTCAGTAGTTTTTCGAATCTCCGAAAGTACTTTTTTACCGTTTTTATATCCTGTGGCTTGAAGAATTCCCGATGCATATTTTACTTTCCATTCTAAATGGCTGTTTTGCTCCATTTTCTTTTTACCGAGACTTTTTTTGTTCAGAAAAAGTTCGACTTCATCACAATTTGAATGTACCCATACATCGATTTCTTTACCTTCCATTCCACTCCAGTTCCAGTGTGGCACAATGTGTAAAACCGGTTCTTTTCTCCACCATGATTTCAGGTAAAATAGATTGTCTTTTGGGAAACCGCAAACATCCATCATTCCAAAATAAGACGAAACCGATGGCCATCCGTAAGGCGTAGGTTCGCCACGATAATCAAAACCTGTCCAGATAAACATTCCGGCTAAATAGGATCTTTCGGCATAAAACTTCCATCCCTCTTCAATGCTGTAAAATGTCGGTCGCGGTTTTTTGTCGTAAGCACTTTTATAATGTTTGGCTTCGTCATCAAAATATATACCTCGTGTTGCAAACGTAGAACCCTCTTCTGTTCCCATTCCCGGCTGTTCTTTGAATTGATTTCGATGCGCATCGATATCTCCATTCCCCAGATAATTATAGCCCATAATTTCAACCACTGACGATATTCCGCTTTTAAAACCGCTGCTTATTCCAACCGTAACAGGTCTTGTCGAATCAATACTTTTTGTAAATCCCTGCATAATATTCGTAATACGTTCGCCAACAATACCGCCTTCAATATTCCATTCTTCATTTCCAACCGACCAGCAAAAAATACTCGGATGATTGCGGTCTCGTTCAATCATTCGCTTCAAATCATTTAGATGATAATCGTTAATTCCCATCAAACGGGTTTCGTCAATAACCAACATGCCAAGTTTGTCACAGGCGTCAAGCAATTCTGGTGTAGGCGGGTGATGAGAACAACGATAGGCATTCGAACCCATTTCTTTCAGTTTTTTGATTCGGTAATATTGCAGTTCATCCGGCAAAGCTGTTCCAATTCCGGCATGATCCTGATGATTGTTCGTTCCTTTTAATTTTACAGGTTTTCCGTTAAGGAAGAATCCTTTCTCAGCATCAAACCGAATTGTGCGGATTCCGAAAGAAGTTTCATAGCGGTCAATTAATTTGCCTTCCTGTTTAATTTCAGTTATCAAGCGATATAAATTCGGATTTTCGATATCCCATAATAATGGATTATTGACTTGTAATTTCGAACTGTAATTGGACGTTTTATAAAAATCCGGAGCAATAACATTTTGGGAAATGTTTGTAATTTGTTTTCCTTCAGCATCTAAAATACTTTGTAGAATTTCAATTTGACCTTTATAATTCCCTTTATTTTCAACAGAGACTTCAGCGGTAACTTCAGCATTGTTTTCTTTTATTTCGGAGGTTACATAAGTCCCATTTGCAATGACATGAATTGGATTTGTTTTCTTGAGATATACATGTCTGTAAATTCCTGCGCCTTCATAAAACCAGCCTTCTTCCATCGAAGCATCAACGCGCACAACAATCGTATTTTCTCCGCCATAATTTATATAAGCGGTAACATCATATTCAAATCCGTTATAGCCGCTTTCTTCAGTTCCGAGATAATAGCCATTGAAAAACACTTTTGAATTTCTAAAAACCCCATCAAATTTTAAAGAGATAATTCGCCCCTTATCACTTTCAGGAATATTGATTTTTTTTCGATACCAGCCGATACTTTTTTCAGGAAAACCTTTTCCGGTGGTTTTAAATCCATGGCTGAAACTGCCTTCGTTACTAAAAGCCTGCTCCACTGCCCAATCGTGCGGAAGATCTAATTTTCGCCACGCACGATCATCAAAATTTTGAGCTGCAGGGCCATCTCCGTATCCGGTTTTGGTTAAATAGGAAAAATATCCTGTCGCATGATTAAAATCTTTATGAGTATCATATAAATGACCAAACGAAAAACGCCAGTCTTTGTCAATTAAGATTAAATCTCTTTCAGTTTGTTTTTGTGCTGAAATACAAAAAGATATTGAAAATACTAAAAAGAGAAAAAATCGACTAAGAGCAATAGATTTCATAAATAATTCCGGTTAATTTGATAGTTGTGTAAAGTTTATAAATATATCCTTTTTGGATTACCGGAATCAATAGTATTTTATCAAAGTTTAATGAATTTTAGTGATTAAAACGACACCATTTCTTTTTTTGCAATAATTTTTCAAGAAGCTAATTCCCGCTATCCGTTGCAAACGTAGTTCACTGAACTCAAAATTTAAAATAGACATATAGTGAAGTATTCTTTTATGGTCACCCCGACACAAAAGGATTTTCACTTCTATTGGGGCTAGGACAATTGTTTCCATAAGAACATTTACAGAAATGACAATATTACGTATTATTTAAAGGATTAAGAGCCTGTTTAAATTTTATTCAATAAATGTTTAATAGCGGCTAATTTGACCAGGTTTTCAGCAGAATCAATTAATAGTTCATAATTTCTGCATAATCTTCTATCGTTGTCAAACCATGCAAATGTTCTCTCTACCACCCATCTTTTGTGTATAGGCTTGAAGCCTGATTTTTTATCATCCGACCTCATAACTACTTGAATTATATAGCCAAAATTGTTTTTAATTTGTTCTATAATTTCACCTCTATAGCCTCCATCGGCAAGGATAACTTTTACAGAACAAAGTAAATCCTTTAGGGTTCTGATCAATAAAAATACTGCTTTGCTATCATGAATACTCGCTACCGTTACCATAATGGCTAATAAAAAGCCATTTTTATCAACGACAACGTGTCGTTTTATACCTTTTATTTTTTTATTTCCATCAAAACTTTTTAAAGAACGATTATTTCCCCAACGAACGCTTTGGCTATCCATTATTCCTAAACTGGGTTCTGCATTTTGTCCTTTTTTACTACGGACTCCTTCTCTTAACTTAGAAAGTAATAAATCAAAATAATCTAAATCAGCCCATTTTGAATAGTAATAATAAACAAGCTGCCATTTTGGAAAATTACTAGGTAGCATTCGCCACTGACAACCACTCTTAATAAGGTAGTTGATCGCATTCCAGATGAAACGCAAGCTGTGTTTACGTTTTCTATCACCTAATTCTAATGTTTTTTTTATAAATTGCCACTGAGTTTCTGTTAAATCGGTTGGATACATCTTATTTGTAGTTTGGTAGCACAAAAAGAATAATTCCAATCGGTTTCTTTAACTCATAAAGACTTTTTTTTTTACATTTTTAAACAGGCTCTAAAATTCGTTGAAAACGGATAGAATACAAAAGATTATTCTCTAACAAATGAAATATCATCAATTTGACAAGAAGCATTTGCAGTACCATCAGCCAGAAAACCAATCTCTACTTTTCCTAACTTAACAGCTATATTTTTTATGATTATAGTTTTCCATGAAGCATTTTCTTCTTTTAGATTGTATGTTAGTCTTTTACCATTACTTAAAGCATACATTGTTAAGTTTGCAAAACCTCTCGTATTTCTAACTTTGGCTGTAAGCGTATATAATCCGTCTTCTAATTTCACGTAAGGTGAAGAAGTTATCGTTTGAAACGTTTTTCTTTTAAAATTAATCTTATCGGTAATATTTAGGCTTTTTTCACCAATTACGATCTTTCTGTCACTTTCGGAATTAAAATAATTGATTACCGGAGAAGTTAAAGTATCCAGACTAATTTTATTCCCCTCAATGATCTCATTCGTCCAGCCTGTCAATTCTGTTTGCACGGGTTTAACAAGACTTGGAATATGTCTCCGATCCGCTTCAAAGCTGCCGTTTTTGACATAATTATTATCCTTAGCTACTTTCCATTCGCCTGTTTTAGCATCAATATTCCAAGAGTTAAGTGAATTGAAATAAGGTGTTTTTCCATCAAAAGACATCGGACACCATTGGTTAAACCCTAAACCATTCCCAGCAAAATTAGCCCAGCGATCGCCACAATATACTATGGTTTCCTGCTTGCTTCCTTTTACAGAAAAGAAAAAACCAGTTTGTGAGATATGGGCAAAATCATCAGAAGAACCGTTTGTTATCAGCATATCATTTGTAGGTAAATAAGGCCCTCTGATATCATCGGCAACTAAATAATAGGCAAATGAAGCATCCCATCCATAAATATTGGAAGCATACATATAGTACTTGTTTTGGTATTTGAACATGCAATTTCCTTCACGACTTTCCCCTTTAAAAATCTGCGTACAGTCCAGAAGATTTACTTTTCCTTCTTTTACTCCAATTTCAGAAACATATATTTTGTTTCGTCCTTTACCGTAAGAATAAATTAAATAGGACTTTCCGGTATCTTCGTCACTAAATACGGTTTGATCGCCAGTATTAGTGGTTCCGATCATTTTCTCCATATTTATTTTCTGATGCCAGGTAAATTGCCCTGTTGGAGAATCTGAAATCATGATCAATACTTCAGTATCATGCTGAACAAACATGGCATATTTATTCAGCTCTTTCACATAAGCAACTCCTAAACGGCCAACCCAGGTTTTACCGGACTTATTCACATCGTCTTTGGTTACTACATCTCCTTCAAAAGTCCAATTCACTAAATCAACTGAACTGTAACAGGTAACTGATTTAAAAGTAGCATTGGGTAAAGTAATATGTGGAGCATTTCTATACATATTCGCTTCTTCATACTGAACACCATACCAATAATATTTTTGCACTCCATCAACCGGCTTAGAAAATTTAAAAACACCTCCACCCTGACTATTTAATGGCTGTCCGTCTTTTGTATTCCAGAAAACATCATTTTTGATATTACCACTCTGTGCATTAACATTACTGATAATACTTGTACTAAAAATTGAAGCCAACATCAAAAACGATATTATAGCAGTATGTGATTTTTTAACTTTCATGTTCCTAAATTTTTTAATGTATTAAATACAAAAAAGTCATATGAATTCATCTAAACCAGAGATTTTCCTACTCTTTAAATGCACTCATATGACTTATACTTCTTTGAAATTTATAATATTTCAGTCAATATTTTTCTGGACTACGATGTTACCAGCAGTTTTAATATTCATAAACATCTATTAATTTTATATTCCGTGGAATTTTCAATGAATCTAATTTCATTAGGAATTGCGAGTAGCTTAATTTTTTTAAAATTTGCTTTTTATCAGAATCAATTATCCAATAATCATATCGGTCTTTATCAGAAGTTTTATTATCATCAATGTTGTCATAAGTTTTTTCATCTTCCGATTCAAGACGTTGAGCAATAATATAATTTTCAAAAACATTCAATTTAACCACCTTCAAAGGAATTATTTCTTCATCGTCACTCCAACCTTCTTTAGGAGAAATACATATATCTTCAGAGGAAGCTCTATTGAGAGTATAATTATCTGTCAATGGTTTTTCAAAATCCTGAATTCCAGGCCCGCAACTTTGAATTAAAAATAGTAGAAATACTGACAGTAATAAATAATTCGTTCTTATCATATTGGCTTTTTAATCAACCATTTATAAATTATTTTCTATAACTAAAATAATCAAATACTTGCGAAATAAAATTTACAGCGATCGAATAATCCCTTCTTCAAGCCCTCTCAACTCGGCTAAACCTCTTAATCTTCCAATCGCAGAATAACCCGGATTGTTTACTTTTCCTAGATCATCCAGCATTTGATGTCCGTGGTCAGGACGGAACGGAATTGAAACATTATGCTTTTTCTGAATCAGCAATAATTCTTTCATTACAGCATACATATCTGTATTTCCATCTAAATGATCAGCTTCAAAGAAATTTCCTTCTTCATCACTACGAACATTTCTCAGGTGAATAAAATGAATTTTATCATCTAACTTTTTGACCATTTCCGGTAAGTCATTCGTTTCCTTAGCTCCTAAAGAACCAGTGCAAAAACAAATTCCGTTTGATTTATAAGGAGCATTTGAAAGAATAAAATTATAATCTTCCATTGAATTTACTATACGAGGCAATCCTAAAATATCAAAAGGAGGATCATCCGGATGAATGGCTAATTTTACTCCAACTTCATCAGCAACAGGACAAATTTCGTTTAGAAAATAACTCAAATTGCTTCTTAACGCATCTCTGTCAATATTGTCATAAGCTTTCAAAGCATTACGCATCCATTCAACCGTAATCTTTTTTTCGCCAGGAATCCCGAACATTACCGTATCTGCTATTTCTTGTAATCGTTGCTCTGTAATCGTTGCAAAACGTTCCTTAGCTTTGGTTACAATATTTTCAGGAAAACTATTTTCGGCATTTTCTCTTTTTAAAATATAAATATCAAAAATCGCCAGATCTACCCAGTTGAAATACAAAGCTTCAGAACCATCGGGCATTTTATAATCTAATTGTGTTCTTGTCCAGTCATTTACAGGCATGAAATTATAGGTAATAATTTTGATGCCACAAGCTGCAACGTTACGGATGCTTTGCTTGTATTTGTCTATATATTCCTTAAAATTACCGCTTTTTGTTTTAATATTTTCGTGAACCGTAATACTTTCCACAACATCCCATGTCAGGCCGTATGCTTCAACTTCAGCTTTTCTTTTATTGATTTCTTCAACTGTCCATACATCTCCGTGAGGAACGTGGTGCAGAGCCGTTACAATTCCGGTAGCGCCGGTTTGTTTTATATGCTGTAAACTTACCGGGTCATTTGGTCCGAACCATCTCCAGGTTTGTATCATTCTGTTCATACTTTCTTTCTTAAAAATTATACACCACTAAAAATTGTAAAACCACCATCTATAGTTACTCTTGAACCGGTAGCAAATTTTGAAGAGTCGCTTAACAGCCAAATTAAAGCTCCAATTAATTCGTCAGGATTTCCAAAACGCTTGTAAGGTGTATTTGCTATGATTAAATTGCCTCTCTCTGTTAAACTTCCATCAGGATTAGTCAATAATGTGCGGTTTTGCTCTGTTAAGAAAAATCCGGGAACTATAGAATTCATTCTGATTTTATCCCCATATCGTTTTGCCAGTTCCACAGAAAACCATTTGGTGTAAGAGTCAATAGCTGATTTAGCCAGACTGTATCCCAAAACTTTCGTAACAGCCTGTTCTGTTGCTACAGATGAAATGTTTACGATGCTACCAATACTTTCATTATTTTTGATTACTTCACCAAAAATCTGAGTAGGCAAAAGTGTTCCGAATAAATTCAGGTTCATCACTTTTTGTAAAGCATCCATATTTAGTTTAAAAATATCCTGATCTGACTGAATAACAGCATCCGGCATATTTCCACCAGCAGCGTTTACCAAACCATCAATTTTTCCGTATTTTAAAAGAACAAGATCACGTGCTTTTATCAGATCACTTTCAACCGTTACATCGGCAATTAGGGCTATTGCCTCTCCTCCATTTTTAACAATCGATTCAACTCTCTCATTGGCTACTTTTTCGTTTCGTCCCAAAACACCAACAATACCACCTGCTGCAGCTATACCGTTAACAAAGGCTTCACCTAGAACTCCGGTTGCCCCCGTAACAATGATTACTTTTCCTTCTAATGTAAAATCTGTTTTCAATTTTTTATAATTTTTTTAGTTTTTTAATCCAGCAAAAATACAATTAATCCTCTTGCGCCGTGTGCGCCCAACACTAAAGATTGTTCAATATCTGCTGTTTTTGAAGGTCCTGCAATAAAAGTCCCAAAACCGTACTCCAGATTATCAATTTTTTTGTAAGCTTGGTGCATCATTGGCAATATGTCAATTCTATTAACGACAATAGCTAAATATTGCGCAATAAAAGGAGCAACTCGCTGTCCTAATAAATCATCTGTTACCCAGAGTGCACTGTTTTCTGCAACACCAAAATGAGCTTTTACAATTGCTAATTCAACATCTTGGAGTGTATGAGGATCATCATTTTTCCAATCCAGCGAAGCTACTTCAGCAAGTTCGGGAATGGTTGTAATTATTCTTTTGTCAAGCGCATAATTATTTCTGATAAAATCTAAAATTTCACTATAGTTAGCCACTTCAACACTTTCTCCACCAATGTTTTTCAAAACTGTTTTATAGGTTTCCAAAATATTCGGGTTTTCTGACCCCAGAACTTCTAAATCAGGCAAATCAGTCACAAAATCGGGCTGATTTTGTTTTATCTTTTTTAATATTTCAGCTTTACTGCTCATTATTCTTAGCTTTAGATTCACGTGAATTTTTCTTATACCATTCTCTAAAAGACTCTTCGGGAACAGCTGGCATTTCACGCTGGTCATACCATTTGTTCATCTTATTATTTACTACCGAAGGAACATTTTTCATCATGAATCTTCCTGATTTACCCGCGATATTGAAAATCGTTGGATTTGCCAAAACAGTTGCCATCGTTTTCATCGCTACTGTTTTGGCAGTTGGCGTATGACCCTCTTTAACCAATACCTGGCGCCACTTATACAATTGATCGTGAATATCGATTTTTACAGGACACACATTCGTACAAGAGCCACAAAGTGTACTGGCAAAAGGTAAATCAGCATTTTTGCTCATGTCAAGATTAGGAGCTAAAATAGAACCTATTGGTCCTGCAACCGCATTATGATAACTATGACCGCCACTTCGTCTGTAAACAGGACAAGTATTCATACAAGCTCCGCAACGGATACATTTTAAAGAATTTCTGAAATCTTCTCTTCCTAATTGTGTGCTTCTGCCGTTATCCACAATAACAATATGCATTTCTTGTCCATCTCTTGGTTTTTTAAAATGGCTTGAAAAAGTCGTAATAGGCTGTCCTGTTGCACTTCTGGCTAATAATCTTAAAAAAACACCAAGATGTTTACGCTGCGGAATCAGTTTTTCGAATCCCATGCAGGCGATGTGTACGTCTGCAAGGTGCGCACCCATATCAGCATTTCCTTCATTCGTGCATACTACGAATTCTCCGGTTTCTGCAATAGCAAAATTTACCCCGGTTAAAGCAACTTTTCGGGTTAAGAACGTGTTTCTTAAACTTTGGCGTGCAGATTCGGTTAAATATTGCGGATCAAAATTACCTTTTTCAGTCCCCAAATGTTCATGAAAAGTTTCACTTACATCTTCTTTTTTAAGGTGAATTGCCGGTAAAACGATATGACTAGGTGGTTCTTTACGAAGCTGAACTATGTATTCTCCTAAGTCAGAATCGATAACTTCGATACCTTTTTCTGCCAGATAATCATTCAAATGGCATTCTTCGGTAAGCATTGACTTCGACTTTACCATTTGCTTCACATCGTGTTTCGCCATTATAGCATGTACGATTTCATTATGCTCTTTTGCATCGGCTGCCCAGTGAACAGTAATTCCGTTTTTTTGAGCATTTGCTTCAAATTCAATCAAATAATCATGAATATTGGAGAGTACATTATGTTTAATTTGTGAAGCCGTTTCCCGTAGCTGTTCCCAACCTGGAATCTGGTGTGCGGCCCTGTCACGTTTTTCACGAACAAACCAAAGTGTTTCATCATGCCAGTTAACCCGTTCAGCATCTTTGTTGAAACGTGTTGCGGCTTCGCTATGTGGTATTGTTTTTTCTGAAGACATTTTTTTAATAATTTTGGAAGAATTAAATTTAGCAATGGATAACAGTTGTGAAGTAATTAGTTCAAAATAATAACTATTAACTAATTATTTTAAATTTTCTAAATCTAAATTTCTGATGAGTTTAATATCTCAGCAATATGAATGGTTTTAATATGGCTTTTTTGTCTTTTCAGAATGCCCTCCAAATGCATTAGACAAGACATATCACCACCTGTAATATAATCAACACCGTGTTTTTCGTGATCTTTGATTCGGTCCTGCCCCATCTTTACAGAAACGGCTTCTTCCGTTACGCAAAAAGTACCTCCAAAACCACAGCATTCGTCTTTTCTACTCAATGAAACTAAATCAAGACCTTTAATATTACTAAGTAATTGTTCTGGTTTAGAGAAATGAGGCTCATTCAATTCTGTCATCTGCGAAAGCTTTAGACCGCGTTGTCCATGACAGCTCTGATGTATGCCTACTTTATGCGGAAAATTACCTTCGATATGCTCTACTTTAAGTACATCGGTAATAAATTCGGTCAATTCAAAAACCTTTTTGCGTATTTCCGCGGCCAGTACTTGCTGTTTTTCATCATGCAAATGATCTTTCACATGTAAAACACAACTTCCTGAAGGACAAACAATATAATCAAATTCTGAAAAATTGGCTATAAAGTTAGCATCACAGCCTTTGGTTAAATGTGCATAACCACTATTTGCCATAGGCTGCCCGCAGCAGGTTTGCTTCATAGGGAAACGGACATAGCATCCCAGTTTCATCAATAACTCATAGGTTGCAATTCCTACTTTAGGATAAAATTGGTCAACGTAGCACGGTATAAAAAGTCCAACTTTCATATTCTTGGTAATTATAATTTTTTCGCACAGATTTTTCTCATTTTTGTCATCCAGACGAAGGAAGAATCTTCGCAAGCAACTCCGTAAAGAAAATCTCCAATCTTTGTAGAGTTACTTGCGAAGAGTGCTTCGTCAATTCGCTTTCGCTCGTGTCCTCGTTCCTCTGAATGACAAACTACACTAAAAAAAGGATAAAATCTGCGGAAAACAAAAATCCTTTAATCTGTTACTTATCTTAATGTTTGTAAAACTTCAAATCAATTAAATCATTCTGAATCGGTTTAGGATTCCAGTTTTGGTGAATTGCTAAAGCTGCACCTAAAGCACTAGCCTGAGCCATTGAAGCCGCATAAACTTCTACATCTGGGAAAGCCTCTGCCAGTAAATTCATGAAAATTGAATTTTTACTAAAACCACCATCTACAAAGATTTTCTTTACAGGACTGTTATGAATCACTAAATTAGTTGAAAAAACCTGTTGTTCGACAAGATCCAGCATTAATTGATGATAAGCAATTTCATAGGTTTTAAAAGTCGATAGATCTCTTTTTTGAAAAGGGCATTCCTTAAGAATATCAAAATCATACTTTTTCGGATAAACAATTTGAAAATTTACCGCTCTCAGATTCGATACAACTTTTTTATCATAATAGACATTTTTAAAAGTATCAAACGGCACGTTAAAATGCTCTGCGAGTCTCTTTGCCTGCACTTCATGTTCGTTACCCGAAAACAAACGAGCCGCCTTAACAGGTTTTTCGGTGTATTGCATGTAACACAAACAATCATTTTTAAGCTCTTCAAACGTTAAAGGTTTATTGTTAAAAGGATTCAGGGAAATACTCCAGGTTCCTGTTGACAATAAAACAAAAGGCTCTGTAAAATTGATCGTATAGGGAATAATTGCTGAGGAACTATCGTGCAACCCAATCCCTACAGCCAAATCATTTTCTTTTTTAATAACATCTCTTCCGGGATGAATTGCTGGAAGTTTTTCTTTTATCCCCTCATTTTTGAGCCACCTGTGGTACTTCATCTTTTTAAAATTCCAAAGATTTGTATGACAACCAATACTTGTGATGTCGGTATAAGCTTCTCCTGTTAAAAGAAAACTTAAGTATTGAGGTAAATGCAGGCAGTATTTTACTTTTTCAAACAATTCAGGTCTTTCTTCTTTTAGCCTGTAAATCTGCATTCCGGAATTAAGGCTTCCTAAAACAGGAGAAGCTGTTTTTACTGCAAAAACTTCTTCTCCTTTGTATTTTTTGTAAAAACCATTTTTCAGTTCTTCGGGATAATCTTTCAGGTAATTGTATAAAGGTGTCAAAGCATTGCCATCTTCATCAATATAAACGAAACTAGCTCCATAAGTACTGAAATTGATAGCTTTCAGAACATAGTTCTTTAGTTCTTTTATTTCTGATAATCGATCGTGAATCCACTCTTTTAGTACATCAATATTTTCGCAGGGAAAACCGTCTTCATCAACAGTTTCGTCCAGATTTACTGATTTTTCCCAAACGATTTTATAATTTTCATCAAATAAAAACACTTTTTTGTTGGTTTTACCAATATCAAAAATTGCAACTACATTCATTTGTTTTAGTTCTGAGTTATGGGTTATGAGTTATGATTTTTACTAAGATTCCAAAGTTATTCGTCCATATATCTAAAAATCAATATAAACAACGATAACTCCTCAACTTATAACTTATAACTACAATCCTGTGGCCATCGTTTTTAATCCTCTCTCGCCAATTAGGTTTCCTCTAACGTCAAGGCTACGGTACAATTCAACCGGGTTTAAAGCTGCACCTGAACGCAAACGAGCTTCAGCAACCAAAGCGCGAACATCGGTACGGAAAGCATTTTGAAGAATTTCCTGCGCTTTTACCACATCATTTTCTTCCTGTGCAATTTCTAATGCTTTTCTGTCAACTGAAAGTGCCTGAGCATAAGCGATCATAATCGCTTCAACAGACTGCAATAAATCTTCTAATGGATCTTTTACGTTGTGTGAAGCATCAATCATCCATCCTAAATCTTTAGCATGATTCATTCCGCGAGCGTCCATACCTTCAACCAATTCATTGAAAATCAAGAATAACTGGTAAGGCTTTAAAGCTCCTGCAGTTAAATCGTCATCACCATATTTTGAATCATTAAAGTGGAAGCCTCCTAATTTATTATCCATCAGCAAGATCGAAACAATCTGCTCAATATTAGCATTTGGCAAATGGTGTCCTAAGTCAACAAGTGTTTTTGCTTTATCACCTAATTTCTGAACGTATGAATAAGACTGTCCCCAATCAGCAACTGTTGTAGAGTAAAAGTTAGGCTCAGCACATTTGTATTCTAAAAACAATTTCCAGTCTGATGGCAATGCATCGTAGATTTCTTCTAAACTTTCTAATGTATTTTGGTATGCTTTACGGAAGTTCAATTGTCCTGGGAAATTAGAACCATCTGCTAACCAAACAGTCAACGAATCAGATCCTAATTCGATTCCATGTTTAATCACTTCAATATTATGAGCAATCGCCTGTTTACGAACTGCTTTGTTTACGTTTTGTAAAGAACCATATTTATAAGTATGCTCCGCATTTGCCTGATCCTGGAAAGTATTTGAATTCATAGCATCAAACTTCAATCCATGTTGTCCGGCAAGCGTTTTGATCGCACTATAATCTGTTGGGATGTCCCATGGAATATGCAAAGAAATGGCTCCAGAAGCATTGTTTAATTTATGAAGCAAACCTACATCTTCGATTTTTTCTTCTAAAGAACGAGGCTCTCCTCCACCTGCAAAACGTCCGAATCTTGTTCCTCCTGTTCCTAAAGCCCAGGATGGAATTGCAATTTGAAAATCGATTAACTTTTGAATAATAGCTTCACTTTCTGCAATTTCTGAAGCTGTAAAAACCAATTTATTCTGATGTTTTTTTAATAAACCATCATTATGAGATGCGATAGTGTTTGATTGAATTAACATACTTATTTATTTTTAAATAGGGTTGACAATATAAAGCTATTTCTATAAACCAAACCCATGTTATAGGTTACTTTTTTTGTGTTTTTTTGTTTGTTTTTAATGTGTTTAGGAAATTTATTTATAAAATACGATTGTCATAAAAAATCTAACGTCCGACCGAAATCGAACGTTAGAAAACAAAAACCACTTTGTTAAATAAACTTAAAAAAAACTAAACAACTTATCTGTAAAAGCCCATTGTTACTCCGCCGTCTACATTCAGAGCATTACCTGTTGATTTATTCAACAGACCTCCTACGAATGCAAAACATGCGTTTGCAATATCATCAGGCAATATAATTTCATTTAATAAGGTACGTTTCGCGTAGTAAGCAGGCAATTCTTCAACGGTAATGCCGTAAGCTTTTGCACGACCTTCAGCCCATCCTCCAGACCAAATATTAGAATCTGAGATTACAGCGTCAGGATTAACTGTGTTTACACGAATTTTGTCAGCACCAAGTTCAGCAGCCATTAAGCGTGTTAAATGCGCCTGAGCTGCTTTTGCAGAACCATAACCAGGATTGTTTGGACCCGCTACAACAGCATTTTTAGAAACAATATTTACAATATCTCCACCAAAACCTTGTTTACGCATTACTTCGATTCCGGCTTTAGAAACGATAAACTGTCCTTTCACCAAAATATCATATAATCTGTCCCACTCCTCAAGAGTATGTTCGGCAATTGATTTTGAAATACTGATACCTGCATTATTGATGATAATATCAGCACCACCAAATGCTAAACAAGCAGCATCTAATGCTTTTTCGGTACTTACTTCGTCAGTAACATTTAATAGAGTACTGGAAACAGCATCTTTACCAAATGATTTGATGAATTCTGATTTTGCACCTTCTAAACGCTCTTCGTTAATATCGTTGATTACTACACAAGCTCCCTCTTCAGCAAATCTTTTAGCAATAGCTTTACCAATTCCGCCAGCAGAACCAGTAACTAAAGCTACTCTTCCTGAAAGTGCTTTTGGTTTTGGCATACGCTGCAATTTAGCTTCTTCCAGCAACCAATATTCAATATCAAAAGCTTCCTGGTGTGGCAAAGAAGTATATTCAGAAACAGCTTCTGCACCTTTCATTACGTTAACAGCGTTGATATAATATTCAGATGCTAAACGCGCCATTGTTTTATCTTTGGCAAACGTAAACATACCCACCCCAGGATATAAAATTACAACCGGGTTTGGATCACGCATTGCAGGCGAGTTCGATTTTTTACAAGCATTGTAATAGTCTTTGTACATCGCTCTGTACGCTTCAAAGGCAGGAGTTAATTTTGCTTTTACTGCGGCTACATCTGATAAATCTTCGTTTGGATCTAATTCTAAAACTAAAGGACTGATCTTAGTACGCAAAAAGTGATCCGGACAAGATGTTCCTAACGGAGCTAATTTTGACAAGTCATTAGAATTGATGAATTCCAAAACTCTTGCATCATCCGTATAATGACCAATCATCTGACGCTCTGAAGAACAGAAACCTCTTAATATCGGAGCTACTTTTGCTGCTTTTAACTTGCGATCCGCTTCCGGAAGGCTGTCAATTTTTTTACCACCAAAAACAGGACGTTTTTTTCCGTAGTTGCTTTCTAAGTATTCAGCACATTTTTCTATAACTTCCAATGTGTTGATATAACTTTCGTAAGCAGTATCGCCCCATGTAAATAAACCATGAGAACCCAACATGATACCACGTAATTTTTTCCCTTTTTTCTCTGCTTCTTCTAAACAGCTTCTCAATTGAAGCCCTAAATCGAAACCAGGACGTTGCCATCCTACCCAACCGATTTCTCCGTCGAATAATTCTTCTGTGATTTTTGCTCCGTCTTTTGCTGCAGCAATTGCAATAGCCGCATCAGGGTGCAGGTGATCAATATGTTTAAACGGCAAGAAACCGTGTAAAGGTGTATCAATAGAAGGTGCTTTTGAAGCTAAGTCAAAAATACAGTGGTTAAACAATTCAACCATTTCATCTTCAAACTCAATTCCTCTGTACACATTTTCAAGATTGCGTAATCTGTCTAAGTACAGTGCCGCACAACCTGATTTTGTCAATGTCCCGATATCTCCACCAGAACCTTTAATCCACATTACCTCAGAGCTTGCGCCTGTCAATGGGTCTTTATCTGTAATTTTAACTGAAGTATTTCCTCCTCCATAATTAGTAAGTCTTAAATCTGCTCCTAATAAATTAGAGCGATAGATAAAAAGAGCTACTTCATCTCCTGCTAGTGCTGCAGCTTTAGCATCGTCCCAAAGATAGCTTACATGCTGAAAAGTCATATTGTTTGTGTTTATATTTGACATTTTAATATATTAATTAATTGATTATTATAAAGAGTTCCCAATCCCGACCACGACGATAGATAACATGATAAGTCCGATGCCTAACATAAATGTGTTGAATGTTTTTTTAGTTACACCGGTCCATTCTTTCAGATAGAATCCCCAGAAGTTTGCGGTAAGTATAATAGTTGACATGTGTAAAATCCATGAGCTTGCACCGTTTCCTAATTTACTTTCCCCCATTCCGTAAAAGAAAAACTGAAGAAACCACATGGTACCTGCGATAGCAGAAAAAAGTATATTTTTTGAAATAGGTGTTTTAGTATCTGTATAATTACTAAAGGTTTTATTTTTTAAATTAAGATAGATACACCATATAAAGTTTGTTGTTAATCCGCCCCAAAGTATAACGATGTAACTAACATTATTCTGGAACAGGAATTCTCCCTGATTTGGATGCATTAGTTTCCATGCTTCATTAGCTGCATCGGCCATTGGTTTCGCTGCTTCAATTCCGAAATTAAAGAACGAACTCAGAATACCGGATACAATAGCAATGATTAAACCTTTTACTAAACTAAAATCTTTGTCTTTATCTTCGTGACCTGTTGCAAAATCTTTTTCTTTTAGCATTCCTGCTTTTCCTAAAATGGCAATCCCAATGATACATATAAGTACACCAGCCAAAACCATTTGTCCACCTGAGTTAGCAAACATATCACTAATTGATTCCTTACCTTCTACTGCGTTGAAATTATAATAGATTGGCGGAATCAAAGCACCAAAAGCAGAACAAAATCCTAAAGTGATCGAATTACCTAATGACATTCCTAAATAACGAACACCCAATCCGTAAGTCAATCCTCCAATTCCCCAAATCAATCCCATTGTGTACGCTAAAACTTTAACTGACGGAGCGGCTGTAGCAATAATTTCAGTAAAATTCGGAATAGTCAAATAAGCAGCAATTGGCGGAACAATCAACCATGAGAAAAAACCACCTATTAACCAGTAGCTTTCCCAGGCCCAGTCTTTAACTTTTTTAAAAGGCATATAAAAACTGCCTGACGAAAATCCTCCAATGGAGTGAAAAATAATTCCGAGTAATGATTCCATTTAATTCTTTTGTGGTTTAAGTTGATAGTTATTTTGGTTTGGTAAAATAAGAGAATGTAAAAAAGAAAACTATCCTGTACTATCCTTTCTCTACTTTATATTTATATTAAATCATAAATTATTGCGATAAGATTGGTATTCATGCTTTTTTTAAATTTAAAATTCATATTTTAGCGAACGCATGAATATTTAATATCTTTTAATGCTTTTTGAAGAAAATTATTACATATTATGCAATTTACAATCCAAACTCTGATATATAAAGAGAAACTTTACTAAACCAACCATGATTAAGCTAATTAAAATAGATGAAGATTCAAGAGTACCTAAGTATAAGCAAATTGTAGATTCTATTCTGCAAAATATTGCTAATGGTAACCTGAAAATAAATCAAAAGATTCCCTCGATAAATAACTTCAGTGAAGAGTTTTATATGTCCAGGGATACAGTTGAGAAAGCTTATAATATTTTAAAAGAGCGTAAAATTATTTCTTCCATAAGAGGAAAAGGATACTATATTACCCGAACGAAATTAGAATCGAAAGTCAATATTTTGTTCCTGTTTAATAAACTGAGTGCGTATAAAATGAAAACCTACAGCTCTTTTATTAATACATTAGGAGCAAATGCACATGTGGATTTACATATATACCATTGCGATGAAACTTTATTTTTAAATCTGCTCGATAAATTTGAAGGTGCATACGATTATTATGTTATTACGACACACTTTAAAACAGATGAATTAAAACATTTGAGTTTTACAGATGAAGTTGCAAAAGCAATCCAGAGAATCCCTCAGGATAAGCTTGTAATCATGGATAACATAAAAATTGGATTAGGAAGTGAGGTCATCAAAATATATCAGGATTTTGAAAATGACATCTATAATGCCTTAAAAGAAGGACTAACTAAAATAAATAAATATAAAAGACTGATTTTGGTTTATCCTGAGAAAGCGGTATATCCTTATCCAAGAAGAATTTTACATGGTTTTAGAAAATTTTGTGTTGAACATGAAATAAATTTTGAAATATTAAGTGAAGTTTACGATGATATGATCCTTAAAAAAGGAGACTTATTTATTACTATAGAAGAATCTGACCTTGTTAATCTAGTAAAGCAAATCAGGGACGAAGAATATGTATTAGGAAGCGACATTGGTATTATTTCCTACAACGATACGCCGTTAAAAGATCTATTAGGCATAACAGTTGTGTCTACTGATTTTAATAAAATGGGGGAAATTGCTGCCAGAATGATTTTAAATAAAGAGAAAGGAGAAATAAAAGTACCATTTAATTTTATTGACAGGAACTCTATTTAGCTCATCATTAAATTTATTTGTGAGACAAAACCTTTACGATAATTTTTTAAAACTTATTTCTTTTATTTAGAATTAATATAAATAATATTCTATCTTTGTCACCAGCTTCTGGTTTAATACCACAAAGGAATAACCAATCCTTAACCAGAATTATAATAAATAGATGAATATTACTACAAGCTTTGAATTGGAAACTTTTGAATCTTTTAAAAAAGGAGAAGAAGCTGCATTTAGCTATTTTTATCATAAATATTTTCGCAGGATTGCTTCTTTCTGTGTTCAATTTGTTTATGATGCCGACGAAGCGGAAAACCTCGCACAGGAAGCTTTCATTAATTTATGGCAAAACAGGAAAAACATTGATTCTATAAACGGAATACAATCGTTTTTATACACTTATGCTAAATCTAAGTGCCTAAATTTAATTCGTCATAACAAAGTAAAAGACAAATTTACAAACGACTTGCTCAACCAAAAAGAACGGGAACTTGATATTGAAGTTTTAAATTCAATTCAGTTTGATAGTTTAGAATTAAATGAATTAGAACGATTAATTCAGGAAGCCATTAACGATTTACCTCCAAAAACCAGGGAAGTTTTTATCAAAAAACGTTTCGAGAATAAAAAAAATGCAGAAATCGCAGAAGAAATGCAGGTAACACTAAAAGCTGTAGAAGCCCATATGACAAAGGCTTTGAAGATTTTGAAAGTAAAATTATCGGACTATACCTACCTTGTATCTTATCTTTATTTGTAATAATTAAAAATTAAACATAGGGTTTTTTATTTCTGAAGTGTACTCATAATAGCGAGAAGTTTAAAACTCAAAAATGACAACAGAAATAATTTATAAGTATCTGAATAATGAAGCTTCAGAACATGAAGTTCAAACACTATTTGACTGGATTGATATATCTGAAGAAAATAAAAGGCATTTTATAGCTATAAAAAAAGCCTGGGCTATTTCTTCTTTATCAGAGGATATTTCAACAGAAACAGTCCCAATAATCCAGATTAAAGCAAAGAAAAAATATTCTGCTTACTTAAAATACGCTGCAGTCGTATTTTTACTACTTAGTTTAGGCAAAATAGCTTTAATTTATACGAGCAGCCAACTTTCTGAAAATTCAAAAGAAATTGTTCTTGAATTAAGCAATGGTCAGACAGAATATATCACAAAAAACAATCAAAGCAACTTAGTTAATGACAGAGGCGAATTGATTGCTAAAAAACTTCATAGTCAGATTATTTACTTTGGAAAAGTAAAAGATGAGAAAGTTGTATACAATTCTCTTAAAGTACCTTACGGAAAAACATTTAAAGTGACACTTTCAGATGGGAGTATTGTAAAACTAAACTCTGGAACCACTTTACGTTATCCAGAACAATTTGGAATTAATGGAAAGAGAATCGTTTATTTAACTGGTGAAGCTTTTTTTGAAGTAGCCAAAGACAAAGAGCATCCTTTTATAGTTAATGCCAATGAAGCCGATATTGAAGTCTTAGGTACTAAATTTAATGTGAGCGCTTATCCTGAAACCCCAACCATTAATAGTGTTTTAGTCGAGGGAAGTATTCGGATGTATGAAACTGAAAACCCATCAAATGCTGTTTTGCTGCAACCAAACCAAATGGCTACGTGGCAAAACAATTCGAGAAAAATTACCACAAAATCTGTTGATCCTTCTTTTTACTCAGCCTGGACAAAGGGTGAACTTACATTTAATGATACTCCATTTTCGACCATCACTAAAATAATTCAGCGGACTTATGATGTTGAGATTATTAATAAAAATTCGGATTTGGCCAAACAGAATTTTACCGGTATAATTAAAATCAGTGAATCGAGTGTCGAAAACATTTTAGAACTCCTAAAACGTGACACCCCGTTTGAATACTCGATTCAGCAAAACACCATTACCATAACCAACCTTCCATAAACCATAAAACATGACATTTACGAAAAAAAATTCAAGAAAAATTATATTTTTCTTAGCTCTTCTCTTATTCTGTTTTAAAGGTTTTTCGCAAAAAAAGCCGATTACGTTACATTTCAACAATGAACCTATAAGCCTAATTATCAAGTCTATTGAAGACCAAACAGACTTCAGGATTATTTACAATGCAAAAAAAATTGATACAGATCAAAAAGCCACTATCAATGTGAATAATGCTTCCTTAGAAACTGCTTTGACAAAATTATTCAAAGGCAGAAATATTTCTTTTTACATTCAGAAAAAACAGGTTTTATTAACGAGTTCTGCTCCTACTTCAACAGATAGTTCTGATGAAACAGAAAGAACAATCAAAGGATTAGTACTAAGTTCCAAAGACAGCTCACCACTTCCTGGAACTACAGTAATGGTAAAAGGAACCGGAAGAGGTGCCATAACCGATTCTGATGGACGATTTATCTACCGGTTAAGAGAAAAAGACATTAATAGTGTTGTACTTCAGGTTGTCCTTTTAGGAATGGTAACACAGGAACTGGAAGTTGGTAATAAAAATAATTTTACTTTTTATATGGAAGAAGCCGTAGACGAACTAAATCCGGTTATTATTACATCTTCTTACGGGACAAAAAAACTAAAAGAAGAAATTGTTGGAAGTATTTCGACTTTACAAGCAAAAGATATTGCAGTCGAACAAGCTACTGAAACAATCGACAAAATGATTACGGGACAAATCGCCGGGGTATTAGTAGAAAATACTACAGGCGTAGGTGGTCCGGTAAAAATAAACATTCGTGGACAGGGAACTTTATCTTCTTTAACAGGAGCAATTACCGGAACTTCCTCTCAGCCCTTAATAATTATTGACGGCGTTGTTATGAGCGAAGAATATGCAATAGATAGTGGTTCTTTTGATGGATCTGGAGATTCAGCAGAAAATTTAGCCAACCCATTAATGAAAATTGCTCCGGAAAATATCGAGTCAATTTCTGTTTTAAAAGATGCTGCAGCTGTTGGTATTTATGGTGCTGATGGTGCAAACGGTGTTATTCTTATTACTACTAAAAAAGGTAAAAAAGGTAAAACACAATTTGGCTTCTCTAACCAGCTAGGAATTTCTTCTGCTATAAACAGAATCAAATATTTAAGTGGAGAACAATATACAGAGCTTAGAAATGAGTTTCTGAAAAATACAACATCAGATACAAATTTTACTCCTGTTGCTTACAATGGTGTAAACACCGATTGGTTTGAATTATTAAACCGAACCGGGGTTTACAATAAATATAATTTTAACGTTTCCGGATCGACTTCGAAATTTTCTTACAGAACCAATGTGAGTTATTTGAAAATTGACGAGCCACAAATGGGAAATGAAACCAAGCAATTAAATGCCGGTATCAATCTGGGGTTTAATTCCGGTAAATGGGATATAAACCTGATGTTAAATCCAAGTTTTGTTCAAAAAGATGCTCCAAATATATTTTATGGTTTTGCCTATTTACCAACAAATGCGCCGTACAATGCTGATGGCTCTTTTGCCGGTTTGGGAGTGAGTGGTCAAACGAGAGGAAATCCTTTGGCAGCTATTGCTCAAAATACAAATATAACAAAGACTTATGGT
This sequence comes from Flavobacterium adiutor, assembly GCF_048282555.1. Taxonomy (NCBI): domain Bacteria; kingdom Pseudomonadati; phylum Bacteroidota; class Flavobacteriia; order Flavobacteriales; family Flavobacteriaceae; genus Flavobacterium; species Flavobacterium adiutor. Next base: position 2,496,598 of record NZ_CP182487.1, on the reverse strand, counting down.
CTTTTAGGAAGTTTAAATTTATCATACGAATTTAACAAATCGATAAAATTGGCCACTCTTTTTGGTATGGATTATACAGATAAGGAACAAGATCGCTACTTCTCTGCCGAAAATGAAAGCGGTCAGTTTAACGGATCTTTTACACTTGATGGTATTCTTTATCCGGCATGGGGACGTCGTCTTATAAATCTAAGAAATTCAACCAAATGGAACTGGCAGGGACAACTTTTGTTTAATAAACAATTGGGAGAAAATCATACTGTTGATGGTATTGCAGGTTTTGAACTTTCTGAAGACAAAGGCAATTTTAATTATAAGGCCGGAGTAGGATTTGTAAATCCAAATCAGATTAACGATGTTACCGATGCCATTAGAGATGATGATCCGACAACTCCTTTAGTTAATGAATCAACCAATGGGCAAACTTACAGAAGCGAGATTAGCTATAACTCAAGAGTTTCATTATTATCCCAAATAAACTATAATTATAAAAAACGTTATTATGTACTTGGAAATTTTCGTCGAGATCAAAGTTCTGTATTTGGTGATGATACAGATGTTGCTTATAATGGCGGTGCCGGTATCAGCTGGATTACCAGCAATGAAGATTTTTTTAAATCAAATACATGGATTGATTTCTTAAAATTTAAAGCCAGTTATGGTACTACTGGTAACTCAAGAATTGGTTCTTATCGTTCAAAAGGTTTGTATAACATCAGTCAAAATGGTTACAATGGTGCAATTGGAGCTACGACCGGAGATGCTCCAAATGGTAACTTACGCTGGGAAAAAAACACAAAATTTAATGCAGGATTTGATTTTAATATTTTTAACAGAATCGAATTGACTCTAGAATATTACTATGATAACAAAAGTGATCTGATTACCACAAGGGACATTCCAACAGAAACGGGTTATAACTCTATGCAATTAAATGCTTCGAGTATGTACAATAAAGGTTTTGAAATTACTACAAGAATAAAATGGATAAAAAACAATACTTTTAAATGGACTACAGCTTTTAATATTTCTACAATAGAAAACAAAGTAACCGATTTGAAAGGTTTAGGAAGTGACTATTCCCTGGCAAATCTGGCTTTGGCTCAAAAAATAGGTTATAGTACTACTACTATCTGGGGAATAAAGTGGGTTGGGATTGATCCTGCGACAGGACGGAATCTAATTGAGAAAAACGGCAAAATATACGACGCTAATACTTATAATGATCTTTATACTATAGCCGACTGGGAACCTATTGGTGATAAACAGGCGGATGCCTATGGCGGTTTTTATAATAATTTTACTTTCTTCAATAACCTGAGTTTATCTGTCAGGGGAGATTTTCAAATTGGAGGAGAATTTTTAGCTTCAAATCTTCTTATTGATCAATACAATAACACGTCAAATAGAAATTTATCTGTAAATGCATATGATTACTGGAGAAATCCTGGAGATAATGTTTCGCAGCCGGCAGTAATGCGCTCTCCTATTATAGCAAACTTAACCAAATATCTGTATGATGCTACTTATATCAGAATCAGCAATATCAATTTGAGTTATAATGTTCCTCTTAAAAAATCTTTTTTAAGTTCCCTAGCTGTATTTATCGATGCATCTAATGTGGCTTATTGGTATAAAGAAAAAAGTCCAAAAGGAATGAACGGAATCAGGGAATATAGTTACATATATCCACAAGCCAGAACGATTTCTATGGGAGTTAATGCTAAATTTTAATAAAATGAAATATTCAAAATACATCGCCTTATTTTTCCTGATTTTTTCATTACAAAGCTGTAGTGACTTTTTAGAACAGGAACCAGGAACAAAAACTTCTATCGAAGAACTTTTAGAAAATAAAAAAGGAGTATTAACCGCATTAACTGGTTTGTATACAGAACTTGAAGCTAATCTAAGAGGAGAACGTTTTGCTGTTTATGCAGATTTACAAGGTGGTAATTTAAAATTCACGCCTATTGCAACAGGTACTAATCGCGGACAAATAACCCCTGCAACCAATACCCAAAAAGTGTATTCCTTTGAAGACGATGCTTTGGCTAGTGATTTTAGTTCATTTTATAATGACGGTTATGATATTATCAATCAGGCTAATCTCATTCTAGAATTTACTCCTGCACTAACCGATGCAACAGAAGCAGAAAAAAAACAGATTATGGCCGAAGCAATGACCATTAGGGCGTATATGCATTTTCTTTTGTCTTTGGTTTACAGTCAGGATTACGGATATACTACAGACGCATCCCATTTGGGAATTGTGTATGTTACTAAATCTATAAAAAAAGGACTTCAGTATCCTGCCAGAGAAACTGCTGCAGGTACATACAATCTAATTGTTAATGATTTAAAAACTGCTATTGCGAATTATTCAAATGAATCGCTTCTTAAAGGTCCTTCTTATTCATTGTTCAGTCGTAATAGTGCAAAAGCATTACTTGCGAGAGTATATCTTCAGAAAAAAGACTGGATCAATGCTTATGAAACTGCAAATGATGTGATTACTAATTCTGGTGTGGTATTAACAACAAAAGAAAATCTAGTTGCCGAATGGGAGAAAAAAGATCTTCCTATATCTGAAATTTTATTGGAATTTTCTATATCAAGAGATTCGGAAGGAGTAGTTGGAGGATCGATGTCAAAAAATTTTGGTTATAGCTCGCCTACCAGTTTTGAAAAATATGTTGCTTCAAATGATTTAGTTAATTTATATGAACCTTCGGATTTAAGAAAACAATTATTTCTTGAAAAACCACTTTCAACCTTGATAAACGGTGTAATTGGTGATGCAAATTACAACTTTACAAAAAAGTTTCAGGATAATCCGGGTTATGTTGCTTTCAGATTGAGTGAAATGTATCTAATCCGTGCCGAAGCTGCTTTAGAAACCAACAGATCTGATCTTGCAATGGAAGATGTCAACATAATTCGTGCACGTGCTAATGCAACATTAGCTACAAATACTGCAAATATTAAAGAAGATATTCTTTTGGAAAGAAGAAAAGAGCTTTGTTTTGAAGGTCATCTGTTTTTTGATCTGGTTCGAAACCATAAAGATATCTTCAGAAACGACGGTTGTATTTCTAATAATTGCAGGATGAGCTATCCTTCCTTAAAATTTGTATTACCAATACCAACTTTCAATACTAATCTTAATCCAAACCTTCAAAAAAATGAATCTTATTAAGACATTTGCTATATTTATAATAGCTTCGCTGGCTGCTTCTTGTTCAAAAGACGATTACAAATTGGGTTCTGATATAGACCCTTTTGTAAGGTTTAATTTTTTGGTGAACAGCAACAACATCCCTTTAGAATATCCGGCTGTCAACGGAAGCTTAGTGTCACAGTCCAATTATGTAAATAGTGCAATCAGGACTTTGAAAATACCTGTCGCACTCACTGCACGCTCTTTAAAAAATCCAGTCACTGTTAATTTTAGTGCTACTTCATCAACAGGTAACATTGACGGTTTTAAAATAAACCCGGTTAGTGAATTAGTATTTCAGGGTGCAAAACTTACTGATACTATTTTTATTTCTTTTGACAAAAGATGGGCTTCTAATCAAAGTATTTCGCTGAAATTAGAATCCGCTTCAGACCCGGATGTTCATATAGGAAATTTAAATACGGAACACTTAGATGATACTTTCAAAATTGATTTGGCTACCGTTAGTACTAATTACACATTTCCAGTAAATCAACATATCCTTAAAGGAGAACTTGGAGAAAAGTTTGATTTTACAGTGAGCTTGCCAAATGGTTATTTTCCTTCAGAATTAGAAAACCTACAAATATTCAAATTTCAAAATGGTTTTGAATATTCTTTGACTCACGATTCTTTTCAAAATGACAAAAATTCAGTAACCTATCATTTTACACTTTTAGAAGATTTACAAAACGATGATGTACGTTTTCAGAGTAAAATTAATTTAATAACAACTTCAAATTACAGAGCTACAGGAAACACAAGTTTTACCATTGTAAAACCTCAAAAATCTAAAAGCGACGTTTTAACCAATCCTGCATCCAAATTTTATGATTTAAACGTTTCAAATTATTTGACATATGGAGTGAACTGGTTTGACAGAAATGGTTCCTGTGTATGGCAGGCTTTTAATGCGCAGACTTTTCCTATTGTAGTTACCAAAGATGATCCAAATGCTATTTTATATAGCGACAAAGGTACTACAAATCCTAATGATGATGTTTATCACGATGCTTTCAAAATAGGTTTTCGTTTAGCTACAGGAACTAATACTACGAATTCCTTTAATTTAAAAAGATGGTTTACTAATGCAAGTAGTTCTGCCACAAATTCTCCAGGTTTTAATATAAACCCTGCCCTTGAATTTTTCCCTGAAAACGGAAATAGTAAAACCAATGGCACTGTCTTGGTAATACCTCAGGATATTACAATTACTGCAACAGGAGGAACAATCGAAAAACCTGCAAATAGTTACAGCATTTCTATTGAAGGAGAAGGAACTTATAAAGAAATAAGTGCAGGCTTATTTGAAATTTCTTTCGAACTGAAACTAACTAATCAAGAACTATTTGGAGGAACTGTCACGGGTAAATACAAAATTTATAATAAGAACACTTTTCCAACGGCAGTACCACTAAACGAACCTTGTCGAACAGCAATTACATTATAGCATTATGAATTTAAAAAAAATAATTGTTCCAACATTACTATTATTAGGATTAACAGCATACAAAAGTGTCAAAGAACCTGATTATATTGATATTCCCGAATTACGAAAGCTATATTCCAGCGGAGATTACACAAAATGGCCAGCTGCTGAACTGCATGAAAGCATAGACAAATCTAAATTTCAGGATATCGGTGTGCTTCCTGCAGTTCCTTATCCGGCTTACAACCCCTATTCCAAGGAAAAAGAAAGTCTGGGCAAAGTATTATTTTTTGATCCAAGATTATCCAACAGCGGACAAATTGCCTGTGCTTCATGCCATAATCCGGAATTAGGATGGACCGATAACCTGACCCGTTCTTTTGGTCATAACCGCCAGACCGGAAAACGAAATTCGATGACCATCTTGAATTCGGCTTATGCAACTTCTTTATTTTGGGATGGTCGTGCTAAGAGTTTAGAAGATCAGGCACAATTTCCTGTAGGTGATCCTTTAGAAATGAACGAAAAACTTACGATTGCAGTAAGCAAAATTGGAAAGATAAAGGGTTACAACCCGCTTTTTGAAGCTGCTTTTGGAGACAAAAAAGTTACGCTCGAAAGAATTCAGTATGCTATTGCTACATTCGAAAGATCCATCAACAGTCCGAAAAGTAAGTTTGATCATTTCGTTAGCGGGAAATCAGACGCTTATACCGATCAGCAGGTAAAAGGATTGCACTTGTTCAGAACTAAAGCACAATGCATTAATTGTCATAATACACCTTATTTCAGTGACAACCAGTTTCATAATGACGGACAGGTTTTATTCGGAACCAAAAATGAAGATTACGGGCGTTACAATGTTACGAAAGACGTAAAAGATATTGGCAAATTCAGAACGCCTACGCTTCGTGAAGTGGTGAACACCAGACCATGGATGCATCATGGGCATTTTCCAACTTTATTGGATGTTGTAGAACTTTACAATTTAGGCAACCCTTCTCCTGTTCAGAAAAAATACCTGGGAACACCACGTGATTCTTTAATCCCAAAGGTAGATCCAATGCTTAAAAAGTTAAGCTTAAGCAAAGAAGAAATGAGTGACTTATTGGCCTTTATCGAAACTTTAAGTACGCCAACGAGAAGAATTATGGCTCCGGATCTTCCAAAATAATTTTAGTAAAATTTAATATCGAAACTATTATGAATGAATTAATTGCCCCATTTGAAACAGGTTTATTTCTATATCAACTTTGCGTTTTATTATATCTGATCCTAACTCCTCTTGCAATATTCTATATTATAAAAGACCGACATAAATTTAAACAACCTTATGTTTTGATTTTTCTTGTTATTGTCTTTCCGCTTATTGTCTCAATACCCGCAATAATCGCGTTAAACATCAAAAAAGTAAAAGTATAAACTCTTTATAATTTCATTAAAAAAATTCAACTCTTTATACGTACATTAATTTGATACCACTCAAATATGAAAAACAAATACCTTTTTTTATTATTAATATCCGCCCTGTCGTTTGGGCAAATTAGTCAGGTGAAAGACATAAATCCCGGAAGTGCTAATTCTTCAACTCCAACAAATCTATTCGATTTTAATGGAACTTTATTTTTTAGAGCTACCAATGGAGCAAATGGCGTAGAATTATGGAAATCTGACGGAACTGAGACAGGCACAGTAATGGTTAAAGATATCAATACCACAACTAGTGCTGCATCTAACTCAAATGCAGCAAATTTTACTGCATTTAATAATCAAATCTATTTTACAGCTTCAAACGGAACAACTGCTAATGGTTCCGAACTTTGGAAAACAGATGGTACCAGCGCTGGGACAGTTATGGTCAAAGATATAAATGCAGGAACAGCAAACTCAAACCCACAGCTATTTACAATAATTAACCCAACAACCATGCTTTTTTCTGCTACTGACGGTGTTGGAGGCGTTGAACTTTGGAAAACTGATGGTACAGAATCAGGAACTGTAAATGTGATTGATCAGTCAGGTACAGGCAATAGTATAAGCTGGATTGAAAACCTGAACGGGAATGGAATTTATAGCCAATTGGTTGTTACTACAACAGGAAGAGAATTATACAAATCAGACGGCACTCCTATTACTTCGGGCAATATCATAGACATCAATTCGGGAACAGGACATGGTGTTGGAACAACTTATTTCAAAAATGAAAATACTATTTATTTTCAGGGAAATAGTGGCACAACTGGTTTTGAACTATGGAAAACTGACGGAACAGCTCCAGGAACTTCGTTAGTAAAAGATATAAATCCAGGAACGAATGGTTCTGCTCCTATTCGTTTTGCTAATTTTGGTAATATTACTTTTTTTAGAGCAAATGGTCCAAATGGCGTAGAATTATGGCTAACTGACGGAACAGAAGCTGGAACAATAGAAGTTGCCGACATTAATCCAGGAACAGGTAACTCTACACCTGATCAGATTCAATCAGTAAATGGCGTACTTTATTTCTTCGCTTCTGATGATGGTACTAATTATGATTTTTACAAATATGATAGTTCTAAATTAACTAAACTGGCTGATTTTAATGCACCAACATCAACTGCTACCGTTGATTATATTGAACTAAACGGAATAGTATATTTTACTGCTGATAGCAATGCCGATACTTTAAGAGAATTATGGCAAACTGATGGTACTTCAGCAGGTACAATTTTAGTTAGTTCTCTGGTTTCAGGAAGCATTAATCCAACAGGAGTTAGCAGTTTAACGAAAATAGGAAATAAACTGTTTTTTGCAGCTACCGGAAATGACGGACAGGAACTTTTCACCTACACTCCTCCTACCCTTTCTGTAAAAGATCAGGATAAGTTAGAAGTTGTGGCGGTATATCCAAACCCTTCAGATGGAAATTTCTTTATCAATAATGCTGATAATGAAACTGTAAAATACGAAGTGTTTGATATACTAGGTAAAAAACAAGCTGCCGGCAAAACAAATGGCAATTCACTTCATTTAAATTTAAAAACGGGTTTGTACATTTTAAAACTGACTAAAAACAGCCAGACTTCAACAACTAAAATTATTATCAAATAGTTGTATTTTTTAATATAAACAGGTTTGTTTTTGCCCCAATAAATCACAAACCTAAAAAGTCCGTTTCATGAATTTGAAATGGACTTTTTTATTGTTCTTTTGATAGAAACTATCACTTTTTAGTAACCAAAATAATATTAGGTTTTGGAGCCGGCTGCATACCGCTTCCGAAATAAAAACCGGTATGGGGTGGCTGATTGTAGCCTACATTTTGCCAGGCAATACTCAAACGATATTGAGGATCATGCATTAAAGTATATTGTTTTACATCTGTTGGAATGGTAGTCGAATAAATTCGTAATTCGGTATTGTCAGCGCTTCTTAAAATTAGTTCTTCCCGCCAGTCACCAATTAAATCTGCAGAAAGCGCCGGAGTTGATTTGGTGCCGTTATTCGACACGGCTCCAAAAGCAGTAAACAATCTGCCTTTACCATATTTGTCAATATAATTCGAGTTTAAAAGTTCTCTTGAAGTATCTCCATCCCAGTAAATCAAAAAGTTAATTGATTTTGGAGCATCTCCAATTTTATTACCTTTCATATCATATAAAAACGGAGAGCCTGACCACCAGCACTGTGCTCCTTTTCTTGTCGGATCGATATTATCTGCCACTCCCCTGCCAACATCTTCGTTCAGAGAATCGGTAAACAAAACTTTCCCGTCTGCTGCTGAAAACACAGCTACACCAGGACCAGTTGTTTTATTTTCGATTTCATGGATTCCAAATGCTTCTAAACCCGGAATATCAGGATCAAGATCGGAAACATGCAAGGCATCACCGTGTCTGAAACCTGTTGTGTATAATCCTTTACCATCATCATCTACACACATCGCTCCGTAAATAATTTCATCTTTTCCGTCATTATCGACATCGGCCACAGTCAATCCGTGATTTCCCATTCCGGAATACGGATTATCAGCATCTTTACTGTCAAAAACCCATCTTGAAGTCAGCTTTTTATTTTTAAAATCGAAGGCTGCTAAAACAGTTCTTCCGTAATATCCGCGACACATTACCACGCTTGGATGAATTCCGTCCAAATAAGCAATACAGGCCGTAAAACGGTCGATCCGGTTTCCTTTGGTATCATTCCCTCCGCTTCCACCATGTCCGCCCCAGCCTGCCAAATCACCACGCTCCGGAATATAATCTGTAGTTGTAACTAGTTTTCCTGTTCTTCCATCAAAAACAGAAAGATATTCAGGACCTTTTAAAATCTTTCCGTAAGTTCCCGATTTTGGATCTCTGTCAACCCAGTCTTTTGAAGCATCTCCCACAACATTGCCCTCACTGTCAGTGGTGCCATCAGCCGTTTTACAAACCAATTCTGCAATTCCGTCACCGTCCAGATCATAAACCATAAACTGTGTATAATGCGCTCCTTCACGAATGTTTTTGCCCAAATTAATCTGCCATAAAAATTTTCCGTCTAAAGTATAAACCTGAAAAATAGGTGGATCAGTAATGCCGGTATGCGAATTATCATGTCCTTTTCCGGTCATGTGTACCACTAAATCATATCTTCCGTCTCCGTCTAAATCCCCTGTTGAAAGATCATTTGGAATATACCCTTCGATGGGTTTTATCGCAATTGATAAATAATCCTTTTCCGGACTTGAAGCCGGAATCGTAAAACTTCCTCTGTCTTCTGTTTCCTTTCCTTTTAGAAGCGTTTTTACAAACCAGGTATTTTCCTCCTGAGGGTTTGCTTTTGTATCTAAAAAATTGGTGGCACCGGTAATGAGGTTTTCGTTTAATTTTATTGCTTTCTTTGAGCCGCTCTTTCGATATAAATTAAATGCCATATCATCAGTATCTGTTCCTAAAACACGCCAGCTTACAAAAAAATGGCCTTTGTCCTTTATAGCAATGACGCCGCGATCTAAGTTCTCCATTTGTCTTTGTGCAAACAAAATTGAACCTGACAAAAAGAATAACGTTACTAAAATTTTATTTTTCATGATTGGTTTTGGTTGGTAAAGTTTGATGTTTAGACTAATTTTAGGGGTTAGGGTTTATTTTGTAAGACTATTAAATATGTAAAAACATTATTAAGTTTCACGCAGATTTAAAAAGATTCAAGCAGATCTTTTATTTTTCTTGTCATTTCGACCGGAGGGAGATATCACATTAGAAATTCCGCAAAGAAATGGTCAATTTTTGTCGAGTTACGAGTGCGATTTCTCCTTTCGTCTAAATGACATAACCAAGCTTACACACTAACTTTTCGATAGTAAAACTTAGTACCTCAGAACCTTAACATCTTCAAAAAAATCAAAACATCTTCTTAAATCCTTCGCTTCTGACTTTCCATGTCCCGTCTTTAGGAAACCCTGGGTTTTCAATTGTATTTCCCTCCCAACCGGCGCACATCATGGCAACAGCTGTTAACAAACCTCCATTACCCGGAAGATAAAGCGTTAATCTTGGCGATTGGTAATTATGTCCGTTTTTTAGATAGGTATTGGTTACTACATTCATAAAAAGCGCATCAATTGCTTTTTCCGGCATTTGCAAACGGGCTGCCGACATTGCCGTCATCGGGAAATCCCAACCCCAGGTTTTGTCCCATGACCAGGTATTCCAAACCAGATTAAACGTATTTTTCATGATTTTTTTATCTAAAAGAGACGTTTCCGGAAGCATTCCGAAAGTTCCTAAAACCGATGGATGATCTGTTTTAAATTCAGGATTGGTATACGAGTCAGTAGCGCTTTCTGTGGCTAAATAAACATCATTAGCAATTGGCAAAGCCGATAATTTAGCCAAAACCGTTTCCCATTTCTCAGGTACTTTTTGATTTAGTTTTTTCTTCCAGCTAATAGCTGTTTTCAAAGCCCAGTTCCAATATGCTAATTCATAAGTTGGATTAAAAGTTTCGATGGCTTTGAAACGTTCCTGCGCCGGAATCACGCCAGGTCCTAAAACGTAACGATCATTTTTAGCATCATAATTGGCGAAAGAAGCCATGAAATCAGCAGTTGCAAAAACACGTTCGCTGTATAAATTTAATGTTGCTATAGTTGGTTTTGCCTGATAAATCAAATCGGCATAGGTAATAAAATGCGGCTGCTGCCAAATTAAGAATGCCCCTACTGAAGACGGACTTTCATTGCCATCATAATCTGTCATTTTTTGCCATCTTGCCCCTTCAAAACCTTGTCTTTTAGCGATATTTTTAGCCTTATTAAAAACTTTCTCATACCACGGAAGGCTTTTTTCTAATAATTCTGGTCTGTCCCAAAGAGCAAAGTGAACTCCGTGCCACCAATGCATTTCTAAGTGTGGTTTTCCGAACCAGCTGTTGTAGGTTAAACCGGTTTCCTGTGGCGGAACTTTTCCGGTACATTGTAATTTAGTCAGATATTGCGAAAGAATCACACGACGCTCCAATTCAGGTGCACGTTTATCTGTACTCCCTGAAAAATCAACTGCTGCTCCGCTTTCCCAAAAGGATGCCCAGCCAGCGATACTGCTTTTATCAATCGCTTCAAAAGAAGGAGTTACAGATTTGTTTTTTTCTGTTTGAACGAACGAACAACTCAATTCGATTGTATTGCTTTTTGAAGGTTCTAGAACAAAATAATGCTTTGCTTTTTCTTTAATCGATGCAGTGCCTCTCCATTTCAAATTAATATCATACGAAATACTATCCATTATATGTGTAATGGTCGCTTCTGATTTATTTTTGATTTTTAGATTACTTTTATAATCTTGTTTTCCGCCCCATTTTTTCCCCATCTCAGTCCCCGCAATAGCAACCTCTGAAATAGCTACATCTTGTTTTTCTTCCCATTTCGTACCCATATCACCCCAGAGTCCAGTTGGGAAAGGGATTCGGACACGAATTTTCAAACGCCCTTGCTGAATTAAATCCGATTCTATTTTAAATCCTAAAGCATCTTTTGTCTGATCGCAAGCCGTGATTACTTTCACAGGAGTGCCTTCTACCTCAAAATAGCTCTCAATTTTTCCGGTCCATAAATCCAGCTTTTGATTAATGGCTTTAATATCTTCCGGTTTTACCAAACTGCCGTCTTTTTTGGTGATTTCAAAACCTATATTTCCCAATTGCAATAAATGCGGGTTTTGACGAAACCATTCGACTGCTTCTTTTTTTCGTGCAGGTTCTTTAATTTGTGTTGAATACGAAATCTTACGACCATACTGATCGACTTCTCTTAAAGTCTCTGAAAACTTATAATTCTCCGTATTTTTATAACTGTCCCAACCCCATTCCGATTGCGTTCCGAGTGGTATTCCATTTTGGTATTTTTCAGGAAAACTCTGCAATCCTGTAGCATCAACCGTAAAAGCAAAAGTACCATTTCCAACGGTTAAAGAAGCTAAAGTATCTATTGCGGTAATTTGGATATTATGCCTTGTTACCAACGCTTTCCTGTCTATTTTTTGCTGTGAAGAAACAGAAAAAGAGAACACCAAAAAGGATAAAGAAAGTAATTTTTTCATATTGCAGTTTTAAAATTTTAGTATTGAAATTGACATCGTTATCACCGTTGATGTTGATATTGCCATTGATTTTTAAAATTGTTATTGACAAATTATCTAATTTTCAAATTAACTCATTATCTAATTAGAGTTATACCCATCAGCCCAATAACCACATCATTTGCAATCGCTTTCAGGGTAAGACTTTTCAAGGTTTTATTTTGGTTTAAAGGCAAATCCAGAATCGTTCCTGCCCCGCCATCAATTCCAAAATTAGAGTAGCCTTTAATAGTTGTAAAATCTTTAAAGGTTCTCGAAATTTCACCTGATTTCAAATATACTCTTGGCGGTTTTGGTGCATCTATTGCAAACGCAAGTCCATCCATAAAATAATCTTGTTCGATTGGCCACCAGTTTTCAGGGTTTTTTAATTGTAAAATTTCAGAGGTTCCGTCTGTGTAATTTACTTCAATTTCTCCATTTACAATACGGCTTTGCATTGGATTAGTCGTTCCGGCTACCATAAAATAAAGATGCGAAGCCTTTCCGGTTAACGGAACACTAATACTTTTAGGAAAATTATCCCACTGCGATGTAAAAATGATATTTTTAGAATTTGGGTCAGATGGCGTTTTAAATACAATACCTTCAGGAGTAGTAATTTGTCCATTTGTTTTCGCTTTTTGACGTAGTCCTGAATCGTCCAGTTTTACCGAAACATTTGGATAACACCAATTTCCGATTCCGTTTTTTGGAAGCTGTAAGGTTACTGACTGTGGTCTCGGAGACAAATATTCCTGATTAAAAACATCTGTTACTTTAGAATTAAAAAACGAAGAAAGTGAAACCGTTTCCTGCTTTTTTGAATTGTTTAACGGTATATCCCAGTTTGTAAAAGTTACTTCTTTTATGGTATTAGAACCCGAATTGACTAAGAATTTATTTGTTCCCGGCACAAATTTTTCAAGCTGAATAACAAGTATTTCTTTCTGATTTGGACCTAAAGAAATCTTTTCCTGATTGTCTTTTGCGGAAGCATCAAAAACTACATTTCCTTCGATCTTGTTTTCCGAATTATTTTTCAGGGTGATTTCTACATTGTTATTTTTTAACTGAATAATTTCTGATTCAATTGTAGGTTTTAAATACACTTCAACTGGCTGCCACCATGTTAGATCTCCTTGTTTTAACTGAATAAAAAATGTTTTAGACTTGTTTGCGTATGCAATTGCCTGAAACGATTTATTGGTTTTTGAAATTTCATTCAAAATAGACTGCGGATCATAAACTGAAACAATTTCCGCTTTAGTGGTTGTTATGCTAAAAGATTCTCCTGCTGTTAATGAAGTAACGGTTTTGATATCTTCTAAAACATCCCCTTCCCAGTTAATTTTCACATCATAAGAAACATTATAAGGTACTTCAATCGCAATTTTTGGTGTTCCGATACTTTCGGGAATATTCTTCCAGCTAACCGTTTTTCCATTAACTGTTATATCCTGAATTCCGTCAAAAGGTGCATTTACAACCAGTTTCAGATTCATTTTGGCTGTAAAATGATTTTTTATAAGATACGAATCTGTTTTGTTTTCTCTTTTAAAATCAATTGAAATATCCGGAATCTCTAAAGCTGCATGATTCCATTTTGAAGGAAATCCAGGCTGAATCGTCAAAACTCCGGCCAAAGCATCTGGCTGAATGCCAAAAAGCCCTTCTACCAAAGTTCTCGACGTCATTCCGATTGGATCTGCAAAATCACGGTATAATTCGCCTCTCATCGCATCCTGATACATAAGCTGTTCAAAACCACCCGGAGAAGCACCAAGATACATACTTTCGATCAACACACTTTCCCACATTTTGAATGCTTTTTCTGATTGTCCTCCCTGCCAGAAAGCCAGCGACGTATGTAATTGTTCTGCCAGAGCCACATTATTGATAGACCACGTATATGGTTGCCAATTGGTCGTACTTATCGTGTAAAGATCCGTTTTATCAAGTCCTTCTGCTGAAATAGGGATATGCGGAATCTGTTTGTCCACATAACGCAGCATCTGATAACTCTCAAACGGATTCGATAATTCGGAATCAATAGTGTGGTAAATACTCCACACACCCGGAACATCATGCAATAATCTGTTTCCAAGAGCATCTTTATATTCTGCAAAAATGCCTTTTTTTGGAATCCAGAGCTGGTCTTTCGAAGCTTTTAAGATTTTATCTGCCTCTTTAAGGAAAGGATTTCCATCCACCTGAATTCTTTTGGCCACTTCGGCAACCGTTTTATTTGCGTAAAAGTTATAAGCCGAAGAATGAATCACACCGCCGCCACTGTATTGCAGCGCGTCACTCGCCCAGATAGTCGCATAGGCATCATAAAGTCCGTCATTGTCTGAATCGAAATTTCTTTTTTCCCAATTCAAATGCCTTTGAATCGTGGGCCACATTTCTTTCATAAACGAGGTATCTCCCGTCCATCTAAAATGTCGCAGCATCTGATCGAAAAAAACCAGGTTCATATCATAATGATGTGCTACTGTATTTTTGTTCGGGTTTCGGCTGATGTAGCCACTACTGAACATAGAAGTTCCCATAACTTCTTTCTGGCGGGCAAAATTGCGAACGGTATCCAAAACAACGGGGCCGTTTTCAGGAGTGATAACCTGTGAATTGCTGTAACTTGTAAAATGCGTTTTCGCACGGTCATGCCAGCCCAAAGGATCGGCCGTATAAGCACCACGCCACGCATTCAGGTACATGCGCCAGGCAATAGCACCGTGAAGATAGGCTGGGCTTTCCCAAATTCCGTCTGCTGCAATGGAAAGTGCTGCGCCTAATGTATTAATATAAGGATCCGGCGTTGTAACCTTTACTCTATTTGCTAAAAGATGTGTTTCCTGAACCGATTTATCATACAATTGCGATAATCCTTTTTGAGAGACATCTGATTTTAATTCCTCGCTTGAAAAGAGCCAAAACATTTCGCTTTTTGAAATAGCACTTTTTCCTGTAACAAGCGTTAGATTTTCAGGACTTGAAGTGTATAATTCCAAAGGTGTTTTTTGTCGTTTTGGATTGGCCAACTTTATATCAGAACCCGGAAAATAGCCCGTTAGTTTTTTATTGTTACCTGTTTTCTCTTTATTGCTTTCAGAACCGTATTCCAGTAAAAAAGACTGTTTTTTTAGCGTATATTTATTATTGGTACAATATTCAGGCTGTAAATAAAACACAGATTCAGGATCGGCACCAATATCGCCGTCACGACTGAATTTTTTCCCCGTTGCACCACCGTATGCCCAGACTAAATTTATCTTTTTGGATACATTTTCGCCTAATACTTTTACAATAAAGCCTTCTTTTTCTTTTAAGGCAACTACTTTTACAATCAGTTTTCCGTTATCTAAAATAGGGTCTTGAATTTCGTAGTGCATCGTACCCAATACATATTTTGTATCAATTTTTGAAGCCTCAGTAATCCATTTGCTATCTTTGCCATTTATTAAACCCAGCTTAAAATTTCCGCCCATTCCTGGCATATACATCGCAAATTCAGGCAAATCTCCTGTTTCAACTCTAAAACCTGTATTCGAACCATAAAGCGCCCTGTTGAATTTTCGGGTACCATTCTTTAACACAAAACTATTGCCCTCAGGAGCATAATGGATTTTGCGCACAACTTGTTTTTCCTGGCCTATAGTTAGCAAAGGACACAGCAATAATAAGCCAATAAGAGTCGGGATGGAATTGTTTTTGGTTTTCATAAAGTTTAGATGATCAGAAGGCACATAATCATTATTAAACATATATTAATTTTGATAATGCAATCGCAATTTCTTTGTTTTTTTATGGTATTGCATCCTGTACCTACCTGATTTTCTCAATATCATAATTTATATTCTTTCATTTTTTTAACATCATAGTACAGGATACTATATAAATAAGTAACCGTTAGTTTTGATTTTACAATAATTTTAAAAAAGAAAAACTTGATAAAATTAAAAACTTCCTTCTGTCTGTTTTTTTACTTGGTAATACAGCTAAATCTATTTGCTTTGAATGGTAATTCTTTAGCTGAAATTAATCCAAATGATAATACTGAAAGTCAATTGTTTAATTTTGGAACTGCACTAAAAAGTAAACAAGGAATAGCTGTAAACACACCTTTACTATATGATGATGCTAAAGGATATGGTTTTGATCTTAATTCGGATTCGAATGTAAAAATCAATCCGAATACATTTTCTGCGATTAAACCAACTTACTTTTCGGTAAAACTTCCCGAAGGAAATTACCAGATTGAAGTCGTTATGGGAAGTGCTGAAAAAGCATCAAATATTACCATAAAAGCGGAGTCACGAAGATTAATGCTGGATCAGCTTTTTATTAAAAAAGGAAAACCGGTAACCAAAATTTTTAATGTAAATGTGAGAACTCCAAAAATTGATGACACCCAAAATGTTTCATTAAAAGACAGGGAAAAAGACATTTTAAACTGGGACGACAAACTTACATTAGAGTTTTTAGGAGAAGTTGCCATTCAAAGCATAAAAATTACGCCAAAAGACAATTTAACTGTAGTTTATCTTGCCGGAGATTCAACCGTTACCGATCAGGATGTAGAACCATGGGCGTCGTGGGGACAGTTTATAACCCATTATTTTGATAATACCGTTGTAGTTGCCAACTATGCGGTTTCAGGTTCAGCATTGAGTTCTTTTAAGAGTGGAAATCGTTTAAAAAAGATTCTTTCACTAATCAAAAAAGGAGATTATTTATTTGTAGAATTCGGGCATAATGACGAAAAAATAAAAGGCGAAGGAAATGGTGCCTGGGGTTCTTATTCTACTCTTCTAGCCGAATTTGCTCAGTCGGCTAAAGACAAAGGAGCTATCCCGGTTTTGGTGACGCCTACGCAACGCCGTGTTTTTGACGAAAACGGTAATTTAAAAGAAACTCACGGTGATTTTCCTGCTGCGATGCGAGACGTTGCACAAAAAAATAATGTCGCACTTATCGATATTACCAAAATAACAACAGAATTATACGAAACCTGGGGCGATGAACCTTCCAGAAAAGCTTTTGTACAATATCCTGCGAATACTTTTCCGGGACAGGTAAAAGCTTTGGAAGACAACACGCATTTTAATAGTTTTGGAGCAAATGAAATTGCGCTTTGTGTTGTAAAGGGAATTCGCGAATTGGATATTCCGTTGAAAAAACAAATTCAAAAAGAAGTTCCAAATTATAATCAAAAGAAACCAAATTATATTTCAGACTGGACACTTCCGATGAGTGACCGATTTGAAGTTACTAAACCAGATGGCAACTAACCACTATAGAAAATCTATTTATGTTACTAAAAAACACCCTTCAAAACTTTACAATCGCCGCAATTGCCTTATTTTCTCTTCAAAATAGCACCGCACAGCAAACCGATAAAGTTTACTTATCCGGAAAAGATTTTGAACATCCTGTACAATGGGATTTCTTTTGCACCGGAGGCAATAACAGTCAGAAATGGTCTAAAATAAATGTTCCATCCCAATGGGAATTAGAAGGTTTTGGCGAATATACGTATGGAAGATGGTACAAAGAACTGAACCAGAAAGAACCAAGTAAGGAAGAAGGTTTGTATAAATTTGAATTTGATATCCCTGCTAATTATAAAGACAAAGAGGTTCAGATTGTATTTGGTGGAGCGATGACAGATACCGAGGTAAAAGTCAACGGAAAACTGGCCGGAGCCATTCATCAGGGTGGTTTTTATGAATTCAAATATGATATCTCATCATTATTGAAATTCGGTTCAAAAAATACTTTAGAAGTTCATGTCTGGAAACATTCAGCCAATAAATCAGTAAACGCAGCCGAAAGAAGAGCCGACTGGTGGTTGTTTGGCGGAATCTATCGTCCGGTATGGCTTGAAGTTTCACCTAAAACACATATTGAGCATATTGCTGTAAATCCAAAAATGGATGGTTCAATTACAGTTGCTCTGAATCTTAAAAATATTTCTAAAAATGTTACTTTAGAAGCTACACTTAAAGGTTCAAATGGAGAAAATTTCCAAACTTTTACTTTTCCGATAAAAGCAAAAAGCACCAAGGAATCAATAACAGCGCAATGGAAAAACATCAAACCATGGAATCCGGAAAGTCCAAATTTATATAATCTGGAACTGGTTTTAAAACAAAACGGAAATACCATTCATCAATATGATAAACGAATTGGTTTCAGAACTTTAGAATTCAAAAAACAAGACGGAATTTATGTAAATGGAACCAAAATCGTCATGAAAGGAATCAACCGTCATTCATTCTGGCCTAAAGGCGGACGAAGCACCAGTAAGCGCATAAGCGAAATGGACGGTAAACTACTGAAAGACATGAACATGAATGCCGTTCGTGGGCATTATCCACCAGACACTCACTTTTTAGAAGTTTGTGACTCTTTAGGCCTTTTTGTTCTGAATGAATTAGCAGGCTGGCAAAACTCGTATGATACAGAAACGGGAACTAAATTGGTAACCGAAATGGTTACACGAGATGTCAATCACCCATCAGTAATTATCTGGGATAATGGTAATGAAGGCGGGTGGAATTACAACGTTGATAAAGTTTTTGAAGATAATGACCCGCAAAAAAGAATCGTGATTCACCCTTGGGCTGACTTCAATGGCTGGGATACCCATCACTACCCAACATATTTAACCGGAATGCATCGTTTTAATAACGGTGAAAATGTATTTTTCCCAACCGAATTCATGCACGGAACCTATGATAACGGTCACGGAGCTGCTCTTGAAGATTTCTGGACACGTTACAAACAAAGTCCATTGTTTGCAGGAGGCTTCATGTGGGCTATGCTGGATGAAGCCGTATTTCGTTCTGACTGGACCGGAGATGCAAAATTCGACTCAAAAGGTTCTTTAGCTGCGGACGGAATATTAGGGCCAAACCGTGAAAAAGAAGGGAGTTACTATACTGTAAAAGAAATCTGGGCACCGATTCAGTTTCAGCCAAAACAGGTTAATGCAGATTTTGATGGCTCTTTCTTAATTACAAACGACTACCTTTTCAGTAATCTGAATTCCTGTAAAATGGAATTTAAAGTCCTGAAATCTGACAATAACATTCTTTACACAAACGGAACTTCGACAGCAATCAGCTTCGGTAAAATTGAAATTCCAAACATTGAACCGGGTGAAACACGTAAAATTAAATTCGATGTTCCGTCTAATTTTGCTGAAGGAGACATTTTATCTATTACAGCTCATGATCAGTTCAATAAAGAAATCTATACCTGGACATGGCCTATCCATAAAGCAAAATATTATGCTGCCAAATTTTTAGCGGTTCAGAATACAAAAGCAAAAGCTTCAGGTGTACAAACAGCTAACGAAATCACTTTAAAAGGAAGCGATGTAACGGTAACTTTTGATGCTTTGACAGGAGAAATTTCTTTAGTTAAAAACGGAACAAATACAATTCCGCTGACAAATGGCCCTCGACCGATTGGAATGAAAGCCAAATTAAAAGACATTCAGGTTTCACAGGAAGGTGATAAAGCCGTTTGTACCGTAAATTACACCGGAGGTTTGTCTTCTATTAAATGGATTATGGAACCTGATGGAAGATTTAAAATGGAACTGATTGCATTGAAAAATGCTTCAGGCGGTGAAGGTTTTGACGGTGCTTTTTTTGAAGATAAAATCAGCGCATTCGGAATTACTTTTAGTTTTCCGGAAAAAGGAGTTACCGGAATGAAATGGTTTGGAAGAGGTCCTTATCATGTCTGGAAAAACAGAATCAAAGGAACTACTTATGGTATCTGGGAGAAAGATTACAACACGACTATAACGGGCGAAAGTTTTGAAAATCTGGTTTATCCTGAGTTTAAAGGTTATCATGCTAATTTATTGGGTGCAAACTTAAAAGCGGGTGCATCATCATTTAAAGTTTTCAGTGAATCCGATAATTTATTTTTGAGATTATTCACACCAGATTTGCCTAAAAATGGTTTTCCCGGAAGTTATCCACAACCAACATTTCCGGAAGGAGATATTTCATTTATGTATGAAATTCCGGCTATGAGAGATTTTAAACCTTTAGAACATCAGGGACCTGAAAGTCAGCCAACCAATATTCGTATAAAAAGCGGAGATGATGGTATCAAAATGAATTTATGGTTTGATTTTAGGAAGTAAAAATTTGTTTCAGGTTTTGTTTCAGGTTTCAGGTTTTGCTCTTAGCCTATAATTTATGCTCATAGTTTTGTCATTCTGAGGAACGAAGAATCCCCGCGACAATTAGCCATAACGATTTTCAATCTTTGTAGAGTTACTTACGAAGATTCTTCGTTCCTCAGAATGACAAACTGGACAGAATTACACAATTCACAATTTACAATTCACAATTAATTATGAAATCGATTAAAATAATTACAATAGTACTTTTAGGATTATTATTTTTCAATTTTACTCCAAGACAAAACAATAAACCCACTGTTTACACCGTAGGCGACTCAACCGTAAAAAACGATCGCGGCGACGGATCCGGCGGGCTTTGGGGCTGGGGAGATTATATTGGACAGTTTTTGGACACTACGAAAGTTAAAATCGAAAATCATGCTTTGGGCGGTACCAGTAGCAGGACTTTTCAGGATAAAGGATTGTGGACAGCAGTTTTGAATAAACTTAAAAAAGGTGATTACGTGCTGATTCAGTTTGGACATAACGATGACGGACCATTAAACGACACACTCCGGGCAAGAGGAACCATCAAAGGCATTGGATCAGAAACCCAGGAAATCGACAATATGATTACTAAAAAGCATGAAACAGTTCATACTTACGGCTGGTACATTCAGAAATTAGTTCAGGAAGCCAAATCAAAAGGCGCTATTCCGATTATCTGTTCTCCTATTCCACGAAACGACTGGAAGGAAGGAAAAGTGCCCCGAAACGACAAATCATACGGATTATGGGCTAAACAAATTGCAGAAAAAGAAAAGGTAACTTTTATCAATCTGAATGAAAAAATGGCTGTTGAAATGGAAAAACTGGGCGAACAGAAAGTAACCGGAACTTATTTCTATAAAAAAGATCATACACATCCCTCTGCGAAAGGAGCCTTATTGGCGGCTTCATTAATTGTTAATGAACTGAAAGTAAGCAAAAATTCCCTAAAAAAATATATTTTAAAAAATCCGAAAATTGTACTTCCGGCTAAGAAAAGAGTGTTTTTAATTGGCGATTCAACGATGGCAAACAATGGCGATAATCCCAATGCTGTTGGCTGGGGAGTTGCATTTCCAAAATATTGCGATACTACCAGAATTGAAGTAATCAATAAAGCCCGAGGCGGCAGAAGTACACGTACTTACACCAAAGAAGGATTATGGGATGAAGTTAGAAATCAATTGGAACCAGGAGATTATGTCATGATTCAGTTTGGTCATAATGATGCCGGAGCAGTTGATAAAGAAAAATTTAGAGGTTCATTAAAAGGTAATGGAGATGAAAATCAGATTGTCGTTCGTGACAGTATAACCGAAACCGTTCATACTTTTGGCTGGTACATGCAAAAGTTCATAAGGGAAAGCAAAGAAAAAGGCGCTATACCGATTGTTTTAAGTCAGACGCCAAGAAACGAATGGCCAAACGACAAAGTAGAACGCAGAACCGATACTTATGGAAACTGGTCCAAAATCGCTGCTGAAAGAGAAAAAGCATTTTATATTGACCTGAACGAAATTGTAGCCCAAAAATACGAAGCTCTAGGCATAGAAAAAGTAAAACCGTTTTTTCCGAAAGATCATACGCACACAGGAGCTGAAGGGGCTGCTTTTAATGCACTTACAGTAGCTGAAAGTCTTAAAAAAATAAAAGACTGCGGACTGAGGCAGTATATTGAAATTTCGAAGTAAGTTATATGGTATCTGTAAAATGTTAGATGTAAAATGTTAGATGTAAAATGTTTTAGGATAGTGTCGAATATAAATTATGTGAACGGAGAATTTGCAGTTTTTCACTTTTCACTTTTAATGCATAAAAAAACCTCGTTTAAATTGAACGAGGTTTTTTGCTTCTGTAAGAATATTATTTTTTTGATTCTTCGATAGAAACTTTTCTGAACTCTTTTAAAAGTTTTTCAATCTCTAAAGATGATTTACGTGCTCTTGCGCCTGCTGCTTTAACACCTTTTTCAGATAATGATTCAGATTCTGTTTTGAATACTTCTAATTCAGCGTTGATTTTTACTAATAGATCTTTCATGCTTATATATGTTAAATTAAGTCGCAAAAATAAAAGTTTGCTCTATAGATAACGTAAGTTTAGTGTTAAAATTATCACAGTTTTTCCGCATTCAGTTACTATTCTTTTTTTTACACTTTTTATCCCTAAAAACCAGTTAATTAGAAAAACAAAAACTTTATAATTTATAAATATCAATACAACAGAAGCGCTCAAAACTACTTAATTTTCTCATAATTCACCTTTTTAGCATCTTCTTTAAATTGATTTTCCAGAGCAATTTCCATTTTTTCAGCTATAGACTTCTCTTCCAGTATCCTGTTTTTCTTTTCCTCCGGGTCTTTTTCAATATTATAAAGTTCTAAATCAGCAGGAGCATTAGCATGTCTGGTTCGGATTATTTTCCATGGCTTTTTAATTAAAGATTCCTGTAAATGACCTCTAACATAAATTTCCTGACCAGCAATTTCTTTATTTTCTAAAACTGCTGTCCAGACATTTTTACCTTCAATACTTTTTGGAAGATTATGATCTCCTGCTAATGACAAAATAGTTGGTAATAAATCTATAACCGAAATGTAATTATCATTTTTATATTTCTTTAAATAATCTTTCCAGTAAAATAGACAAGGAACCCTTATAGCTCCTTCATAATTTGAAGTTTTCCAGTCCCTGAGCGGTGTATTATCTCCGAGAGTAGTATTAGATGGATGAATGCCGTTATATTCGTTTTTAGAGTCCCAATCCTGCATAGCACCATTATCGCTCATAAAGATTATCAGCGTATTTTTATCCAGCTTCAGCTGCTTCAGTTTTTCAAGCAATATCCCGATACTATGATCCATGTGGCTCATCGCCGCAGCGTAATCCCTTCGCGAGCTGTTATTTATCGAATTCATGTAGGGATCTTTCCATTTTTGTTCCTCCTGCAAAGGAAAATGCGGTGCACTGTAAGCTACCTCTAAAAAGAAGTTTTTCTTTGGATCTCTTATTTCCGAAATCCATTTAATGGCTTCATTGGTAAGCAAGTCTGTTACATGCCCTTTTTCCTCTATAAATTCACCATTTCGATACCAGGTTTTATCTCCATTTTTATATAAATGAGTGTACTGGTCTAATTGCCCATGAAGAAAACCATACGAATAATCAAATCCATACGCTTTTGGTCCACTGCTCGGCTGCAACCCAAGATGCCATTTTCCTACAAGTACTGTCTGATAGTTGTTTTTATGTAATAGCTTTGGCAATGTCGGAATTGAATCCGGGAGTTTCAACTGACTTTTATCGCTAATCGGAGCTACGATTCCCATACGGCTCGCTGGCTTTCCGGTAAACAAACTCGCTCTTGAAGGAGAGCAGGTTGGATTGACATAAAACCGATCCAGTTCTACCCCATTTTTGGCTAAAAAATCAATGTTCGGAGTCTTGATTTCCGAACCGTGATAACCAACATCATTCCACCCCGCATCATCAGCAATGATCAAAATGACATTCGGTTTTTCCAGTGAAGCCTTTTCATTCTTCTGACTATACGAAACTGAAAAACAAAACGATAACAGTACTAACAATTGCTTTTTTGTATTCATATTTTTTATCATTTTAAAATTTGATTCATCTTAGATTTTAGTAGTAACAGTGATATAATCCAATACAATTCCTGTCTGATTTACAGCAATAGTAATCGTATGTTTTCCTTTAGTAATCGGAACAGGTAACTTTACAATGGCACTATTTCGTAATACATTCTCTTTCCATGTTTTGTCACGGTCTTTTGTATTAATTGCAAATAACTGCCCTTTACTTGCATCTACCTGTACTTCAATCTGATGATCGAAATTATTTGCATGAGTTGGAAGTAAATGAATTTCTATTTCATAATCACCGGTTTTTTCAGTGTCAAATTCATAGGAAACCGAAGGTCTTTCAGCAAAATAAGAATGTTTAAACGGAAACAAAGTAACCGAATTATTACTATATCCTAAACCGTTTATTTTTTCCCATTTATAGTTTTTTGCAGCTTTATTTACAACAAAACTATTTGCATTAATTGTAATAGTTGGTTTGGAACTTGGTTTTGCAGCAACTTCTTGTGAAATAGCTGGCACTTTTATCGAATCAAAAACCGGCAAATTTCTCGGATGCATGGACATCATTTGGTTCCATTTCCCTTTACTTAATCTGTTATTGTAATATACTGTAAGCTCTTTGATTCTTTCATAAGCTTTTGCCGATAAATTCAGATAATTTTCCTTTTGCTCTAAATCGATTGTCATAGCAGCCAGATTCCAGTATAAAAATTTGTGGTTCATATAGGCAGCTGCTTTAATTGGGTAAGTTACCAATTGAAAATAAGCGTCTTGTCTTTCATCAGGAACCATTTGACCTTTATCCACAGCAACGGCAGATTGCCAAATATCCACCTCATTAATTAGATTATCGTAAACTTTTATTCTTTCCAGGCATTCTTCTTCCGTAAAATCAGAAAGCTTAATTGGCGTAGTTGGTTCAGTCTGGCTCCAACCCATATATTCTGGCTTTCTGAGAAATGCTAATCGGTAATATTCTTGAAAAACAGGGTCTAAATATTCTGCAATTTGGGGAGAAAACTCTCTGGTAAGCCAATCTTTCAGGTAGTGATTGATTCCATCCGATTTTATACTATTAATATCCCACGCTAAATCCAGAAAAAGTTCTGTGTTGTATTCTGCGGGTTTTATATCCCCTACATTTACAATCCACATTTTTTTTGCCCCATTTTCATACGCTTTGGTCATTTCGTACCAGATTAAGCCCGGCTGTGTTGTGCTCAGCCAAAGATAATCGTGCGGTCTTCCCCAATAACTGATGTGGTAATAAACACCGCTTCCCCCTACCCTTTTTTGCTCTTCTTCATTGCTGAGACGACGAATATACCCGTAATTATCATCTGGCCAAACGAGTGTTATATCATCCGGGACTCTTAGTCCGTTGTCATATAACTCTAATACTTCTTTGTACGGAACAAAAGCCTGAGGAATCTCTTTTAACGGTTTTTTAAAAGTGTTCGAAAGCATCTCACGCTGATTTAAAATGATTTTTTCAACCATCTCAATTGATTCTTTAAGATCTTTAGCGCCTTCCATTTTACTGTCATGAACACCACGCATACCTAAGGTCATAATGGTTTCATTTTGAGCCGATTTTAATTCACCCAATCGGTCCTGCCAGTATTTATCTACCTGTGTTTTATTGGTAAAATAATTGTACTCTCCGTGAATATTGGGTTTCCATTCATCAACATTATTTCGAAGCATTGGTTCAGCATGGGAAGAACCGATAACGATATGGTACTTTTGAGCCACTTCCTTATTCCCCGGAAGGGTAAAAAAACCTTTTGTACACGGATGCATTGCGGGCCAGATGGTGTTGGCTTTTAAACGTAATAATAATTGAAATATCTTTTCGTAGGTTTTGGGTCCGATGTTTCCGACTTCCGGTTCGAATGTTTTCTCAGCCCAAGGCTCAAGTCCCCAGTCTTCATCATTTAGAAAAATCCCTCTATATTGTACTGATGGCGATGAAATGATGCCTTTTTGAGGAAGCTGCAACGCAAGTTTTTCTTTTTTTATCGGATGGACATCTGCCCACCATTTCCATGGAGAAATTCCCAGACGCTCTGTGATCTCAAAAATGGCATAAACTGTTCCTCTTACATCACTTCCAACTACCAAAAGATTTTCTTTTTCTTTTTTGATTAAAAATTTCTCCCACTGACCAGACAAATCATTTGATTTTGACTTAAAAAAAACAGACGAAACCTGTCCGATATACATTCCTTTTTTCGAAATGGTCTGATCCGGAATAATTTCAGGTCTTTTACCGGTGATTTCTTTTACATTATCAGCCAGTTCATTTACAGCCCAGAGAACTAATTCGTCTGTATTTTTATCGATATAAATTGTAGTTAACTGATCGGAATCTGCAATTGAAAAATGAACTGCGTTTTTATCCTGACTGTACATGTTGTTACTCAAAAAAATAAGCAATAACAGCAACCTTGCAAGTATATTTTTGTTCATATTTAAGTTTATTTATCTAAAAACAAAAGTTCAAAGCTTACAACTGATTACGTTACAACTTTGAACTTCTGCATCTTTAAATTATTAGAAAAAATTACTCCACCAACTGCTTGTTTAAAAGCACATTCTTTAAGGTAATTCCGTCTACAATACTTTTATCTATAGCTGTTTTTGTTGCTTCAATATTCAGGTTCTCAAATGTAAAATTAGACAATCGAACATTTGGATCTTTTTCGACATTAAAAAACGTATCTGATTTCATATCGATATTTTTTAAAGTCACATGATCACCATAAGACAGTGGAATATCAGGACGTCCCTTTAAATCAAAAAATTGTTTCCATGCCAGAACAACCAAACAGTTTTTTGCTGTTCCCTTAATATCCTCAACTCTGATATACTCGTATCTCTGAGGTGTATCAGGTCTCATTTTCAGCCATAACATTCTGGTTGCACCTTCAATGGTACAATTGCGCATGATGACGTTTTTGTTGTGAATAGATTCGCTTCCGTTTGTTAAAGCAGAATGGCAAAATCCGTATGTACAGTCTTCAATAATGATATTAGCATTTCCTCCATTATTTTTGTCCTGATCTGCATAAGGACCTTTTCCTCCTTTTAAGGCAACTGCATCATCATTTACCGACATATAACAGCCTTTTATCAAAACATTGGTACAGATATCAACATCAATTGCATCCGTACTTGGAGCTTTGATTTCTAAATGAGGAGAGAAAATATACACATCCAGCAATTTCACATTATTACATTTGTAAAAATGATTCGTCCAAAAACCGGAATTGATCAATTTTACATCCTGAAATTGTACATTATTGGAATTCCATACAAAAACCAGTCTTGGTCTTGACACTTCAAGATTGGTACATTTTGGATTGATTTTTCGTCTTGCCCAGAAAGCTTCATAGTATTTATAACCATTTCCGTTGATTGTTCCTTTTCCTGAAATAGAAAAATTATCAACACCATACGCATTGACCAAAGCCGGAAAATAATCAAGGTTCTGACCTTCCATTCTGGATGGCATAATGGGATAATTGGCAATATTATCAGAACCTTTTAGAGTTCCTCCTTCAGCAAGATATAAACTTGTTTTTGGCTTGAAAAACAAAGCCCCGCTAAGGAAAACTCCTTTTGGAATCACAATTACTCCTCCACCACTTTTCGCTGCTTTATCAATAACTTTTTGAATCTCTACGGTTTGAATTTTGGTACTGTCTTTCGTTACTCCAAAATCTGTAATGGTATATTGTTTTCCTAAGTCTTTCATCTGAAGTTTGGTGTAATCTTTAAACCAGGGTGTAATAGCACTTCCGTCGGGAAAGGTATCGTTTTTATAATTTTGAGAAAATGCAGGCTGGGTAATTCCCAAAATGCAGATTGCTAGTGTCAGTAATCTTTTCATTGCGTTTTTTGGTTTTTAAATTTTATGAGGTATAATTATAATTTGGCTGATAGAATATACTATGCTGCTTATCGACAATTTTAATCTTCGTGATATAAGAATTCTTTTTCTTAAATATTTAAAAATAAAATAATTATTTCAGTTTATTTTTAAAATTCTGATTCATATTTCATCAAATTTATTCTATTCTATTTTTTTTTGTATCCTGTACTATCCGTTATAATTGTTAAATAAAAAAGACAGGATGCTGCAGGATAAGACTTATGCCCTATTACTTTATTTTTACTTTTGTAAAATCCTTTTCATGATAAAGAAATATACCTACATCTGCTTGTTAATGACTGCTTTATTTACTCTAAGCAGTTTTAAAAATGACAAAATTAATCTGGATGGCAGCTGGCATTTTGAGATTGACCGGAATGATGAAGGAGTAACCCAAAAATGGTATAGCAGAAAACTGTCTGATGTTATAAAACTTCCCGGTTCTATGGCCGAATTTCTAAAGGGAGATGATATCACACTAAAAACAAAATGGACAGGCTCGATCTATGACAGTTCTTTCTATTTTATTCCACGATTGGAGAAATACCGCCAGCCAGGAAATATACACATACCGTTTTGGCTGACACCTGCCAAACATTATGTGGGAGCGGCATGGTATCAGAAGGAAGTGAATGTCCCTGCAGACTGGAAAGGCAAACGAATTCTCCTTCATTTAGAAAGAGCCCATATAGAAACAAGAGTCTGGATAAATGATAAAGAAGTGGGATTGCAAAACTCATTAGTAGCACCACATGTTTACGATTTAAGTACATTTCTTTCACCGGGGAAACAGCGTATATCTATCCGGATTGATAACCGTATTACTAAAATAAATATGGGTCCCGATTCCCATAGCGTTACGGATCACACACAGGGAAACTGGAATGGTATCATTGGTAAAATAGCTTTAGAATCATTATCGCCTGTTTATATTGATGATGTTCAAATTTATCCGGATATAAAAAACAGAAAAGCACGTGTAAAAATCATTTTAAATAATAGCACAGCAAATGAATTTAATGGAAAGTTGTCCTTGTCTGCAAAAAGTTTCAACAGCCCAAAATCAGACCAGACCAAAGAAATTACCAATCAGGTGACTATTTCTGGCGCTGACAGCAAAATTATTGAAATAGAACTTCCGTTTGGAAAAGACATGCTGACCTGGGATGAATTTGATCCGGCTTTGTATCATCTGACCGTAAAACTAAATGCTAAAGGAATACAATCAGAGAAAAATATCCAGTTTGGGATGCGGGAATTTAAAATAAAAGGAAATCAGTTTTTGATTAATGAAGTACCCGTATTTCTTCGCGGAACCGTGCATAATTGCGAATTTCCAATGACAGGTTATCCCGCCACCACAGTAGAAGCCTGGGATAAAATTTTTAAAACGATCAAATCTTATGGTTTAAATCATGTTCGCTTTCATTCGTGGTGTCCGCCCGAAGCAGCCTTTATTGCAGCAGACAAAACCGGAATCTATTTGCAGCCAGAAGCACCAAGCTGGCCCAATCATGGTCCAAAAATAGGATTAGGTCAGCCGATTGACCAATTCTTGTATGATGAGACCATACGAATGACAAAAGAGTATGGCAATTATGCTTCGTTTACGATGTTATCAGCCGGAAATGAGCCTGCAGGAAAACAGGTAGAGTATCTGAATGCCTTTGTGGATTTTTGGAAAGCCAAAGACAGCAGAAGGGTTTACACCGGAATGTCGGTTGGAGGAAGCTGGCCTGTGGTTCCAAATGCGGAATACCAGTTGCGTGGAGGTGTACGGGGTTTGAACTGGAATAAATTACCGGAAACCGAATCAGATTTCAGCGCCGGAATTGCTCCTTTTAAAGTGCCATTTGTCGCACACGAAATCGGCCAGTATTGTGTTTTTCCAAATTTTGAAGAAATACCGAAATACAAAGGAGTTTACAGGGCTAAAAATTTCGAAATGTTCCGCCAGGATCTTGCAGATCACCACATGGCCAATCAGGCAAGAGATTTTTTAAAAGCCTCAGGAAAACTGCAGGTGTTATGTTATAAAAACGAAATTGAAAAAATGCTGAGAACTCCCGGATATGCCGGATTTCAAGCCTTAGGATTACAGGACTTTCCGGGTCAGGGAACCGCTTTAGTAGGTGTTTTGGATGTTTTTTTTCAGGAAAAAGGATATGTAACTTCTCAGGAATATAAGCGATTTTGTAATGAAACAGTTCCGTTACTGAAAGTCCCAAAATTTGTTTATACCAATACTGAAACTTTTAAGGCCGAAATAGCGCTTTTTCACTCAGGCAAAAATCCTTTACAAAATGCCGTAATTAGCTGGACGATTAAAAATGAAAAAGGAAACATTCTTTCCGGGGGTAATTTTAACGCTAAAACTTTTGGGAATGGGAACGGTATTTTGGTTGGAAATCTGACTTTTCCATTAGCAGAAATAAAAGAAGCATCCAAACTGAATCTTGAAGTAAAAGTCAATAATACTCCTTTTGCAAACGATTGGAATTTTTGGGTATATCCTGAAAATAATACGGAAATAACTTCCTCTGTTTATTACACCCCTGTTTTAGATGATAAAGCTAAAGAGGTGTTGCAAAATGGTGGGAAAGTATTTTTAAATGCATCAGGCAAGGCTGTAAAAGGGAAAGAAGTAGAAATGCACTTTCTTCCTGTTTTCTGGAACACTTCGTGGTTTAAAATGCGTCCTCCACACGTTACCGGAATGCTTATTCAGGATACAAGTCCTGCGTTTGCCAGTTTCCCAACTAGTTTTCATAGTGACTTGCAATGGTGGGAAATTCAAAACCGCTCTCAGGTGATGAATCTTGAAGATTTTCCGGCAAATTTCCGTCCGCTGGTTCAGCCTATCGACACCTGGTTTATGAACCGCAGACTGGCATTAATACTAGAAGCTAAAGTGGGTAAAGGAAAAATTATTGTGAGCAGTGCCGATTTAGGCCCAAATTTAGAAAATAAACCTGCTGCAAAACAATTGTTTATTTCCTTACAAAAATACATGAATTCTGATGCTTTCGCCCCAAAAGAAGAATTGAGCTTTGATGTCTTAAACGATATTTTCGTGAGTCCGTCAAAAGAACAATTCAAAACGTTTACCAAAGACAGCCCGGACGAGCTGAAACCAAATTCTAATCAGAATAAAGTGAAATAGTGCTATAATTGAACCAATAAAAATATTTCAATTTAAACTTTTAATAGTTATAGTTAAATAATTTATATACAAATAAAAAGCGTTTATAAAAATTAGTTTTACAAACGCTTTTTTGATATTGAAATATTATAACGTTTTACTAATCGAAAACAAACTTTTGGTTATTTAACTTTTCGTTTTAGTCATTCTTTCGGAACATTCACAATACAGATATTCATGGTACGATTATCTTCAGAAAGAAATACCAACTGAATCTGGATTTTCGTTCCGTTCCTGTCAAAAGTGGGATAAACATGGTCGGCTGCTGTTGTTTTATGTCCTGTCGTCTGCAGCATCATTTCATTTGTGTTTCAATCAATTATAGACTTCTGCAAAAATCATCTCTCACTGCCCATCTGCTGTCCATTGAGAGTGTGTTGGATAGGTTTTGGAATCTCCTGTAAATTTTGTGGTTAAGAAAATTAATTCCTGACCTGTAACGGGATGTTTCATTATCTTTCTTTCTGATGGCAACTGGTTGTCAATCTGACTAAAAGCTACTATAGCAACAAATAGACAAAGTAAATTTAATGTGGATTTTAATCTCATGATATTTTCATTTTGAGAATGAAGAATTACTAACTTAATTAATCTTGCAAAGACTCTAAGTTTTCATTTTGGCGTTAATTTGGCTAAAGCCTAAGAAGAAGAAGTTTTTAACCTCCAGCTGAACTGGAGGGAATTAAATTTTATGTGAAATTTCAAACTTTGGTAAAACTTCTAACTTTTTACAAATAACATTTAACTGAATCCTTATTTATGAAGATTGTCCTTTCCTTCCACTTTTAATTGTATTGCACTGTCGTTTATCTGAAACTGATTTTCCTTCAACAATAAAATAACCTCAGCACCAGCCAATAAAACCGGGCCATAACCGTGAGCAGCAAAAACATTTATCGGACGATAATAGTAAAAAGCAGGGTCAAATCCCATTCCGGTACCTACACAGGTTCCTTCTACCTGACCTTTGTCGTTTACTTTTGAGGCTACTGCATTCCAGCCTAATAAAACAGCCGGACCGTAGGTCATTTTATCAACATAGCCACGATTAATAGCTCTGGCAATTGAATACGTATAAATGGCAGTAGCAGAAGTTTCGAGATATGAATCATTTCTATCCAGTAACTGATGCCAAAAACCGGTACCATGCTGATACTGTACTAATCCTGCAATGTGTTTTTGCAATTGTGACAGGATCTGCGGATACCCAGGATGATTTTCAGGTAAAACTTCAAGTAATTCTACCATAGCCATTATAGCCCAGCCATTTGCCCTTGCCCAATGAAACTGTGGATGAACTTCCATAGACTCCACCCAGCCGTGCATGTAAATTCCTTTTTGATCGTTAAACATTCTTTTAGAAAACTGATTCACTTGTTTTACAGCATCATCAAAATATCTACCATCTCCGGTGTAACTTCCCATTTGAGCCAAAGCCGGTACACTCATAAACATATCGTCTAACCAAAGTGTATTGTCCTGTGGTCTGTTTCTGGCCAGAGTTCCGTCTTTTAATCGAAACTGCTCCTTACTGATAAAATGGATGTAATTGTTTACCAAAGGATCAATATTAGCTTTTAAACCGTCTTTTTTGGCTTTGATAAAAGCTGCACAAAGCGCTCCGGCAAAATCTAATGCTTCGGGATGGAGCGTTTTAAGCATGTCTTTATCTTTGATATTTTTTTCCTGGATAATTTCGGCAACATCTGCGATTAATTGTATTCTCTTATTCGAATAATCTGCAAAATATTTTTCACCTGTAGCCTTAGAAGCCAAAAGCATTCCGGCATAGGTAACACCCCATTCATAACTGGTCAGTCTAAATGCTCCTGGTTCAAAAATGATGTCTTCTTTATTTTTTTTATAATCAGTAATTTCAGCCTTTGTTGTGGCATTTATAATTTTAGAAGCCGAATTTTTATCTAAGAAATTATAAACCCTGTCCAAAACCGCTTTTATGTTTTCCTTTTGCGGAATAACATAAGGTGTTGGATAATCAGGCTGCATTAAATGTAATGGTGTGGTAGCATCATTAGTCTGGGCATTTGCAAAACTGCAGGCACCAAAAAAAAGTAGAGTTATGATTTTAGTCGGTTTATAGGTCATGGTCAGCTATTTTTAGTTAGTAAAAGTGTTTTATTATTTGCCTATTTGAACCTCTATTTTGGCAGAAAGCTGTTTCGCCAGAGTGGTTACATAATTACTGAAATAAGCAGAATCTTTAAAGTTTTGATCTGCGCTCAGCTCCCAGCCTGCGATTGGGTAATAACTAATTGGCTGATTGTTTTTTGTACTGACTTTTATCAAATAAGAATTGGTTAATTTGCCAGTCTTAGGAGCTTCAATATATCCTTTATAACTATTTTTCGGAATAATTATAGCCGTTCCCAATATCCATTGTCTTTCGTACGTTAATTTATCATGCTGAATAAAACAAACATAATCTCCCGAATCAATAACCTGCAACGGATTTTGATTGTTGATGTTCGAAAGCGCAATAACCAGCGTTTCGTTCCCTTTTAACCCGTTTAAAGAAACGGTGTTTTTATAGCCATACATTCCCGGCCAGATTGAAGCAGTTTCCTCTACCTGATAATTGTTTCCTGAAGCCTGCCAGTTTTGATATTTATAACTTAAAACCGAATTTACCGGGCCTTCGCTTACAATTTTGAAAGTCGTTTTTTCAACATTATTTATCGTATCATTGATCAGAATCCCAAGTCTGTTGATTTCATCTCCCACAAGTAATCCGTATCCTCCTAATCCGGCTGAAGTGCCAACAGGAAAAATATCCCTGCCCCAGTCGTGCATCTGATGATAATTATCTTCTACAGCTCCTGTGCTGCTGATTCCAACATTTTCTGGTGTAATTATAGGATTTCGTTTACCAAAAACATCTTTGCTGTTTCTTCCATCCAGATAATGCCTGAAACCTACTTTATCATTTTCCCAGGTTGGCCCATCAGTCTGGTATTTTTGAAAACCTAGTTTTTTATACACCTGATTCGCCATTAAAACTTCTTGGGTCGCTGGCTGTACCGACAAGTTTTCAGCTTCTCTTTTCCCGAATCTGGCACTCGTTTTTACGATATATTTCGGATCAGTTTTGGTCCATTTTAATTCAACTATTTTCTTTTCTTTGGCTACAAAATCGGCTACAAAAAATAATTCATCCCATTTTCCGTCGCCATCTAAATCATTTACCTGAGCCGGAATAGTATCTGAATTTTGCAATATTATTGGAAAAGATTTTTCGATTTCCTTTGCTTTAAGCGTAATTCTTTTTATTGAAACTGCCTTTTGTGGCAGCGCCAAATCTGAATTATTGGCTAAAACAATTTTAGCTGATTGTGATTTTTGCGCTTTACAACTTAAAAAAATCATAGCCGATAACGCAATTGAAAAACAGAATTTTGATTTCATCATTTTAATTTTTTACTATTATTTGACCGCAACATCCCAGATTTTTGACAATCTTGATTTTCCTTTTGATCCTGAAACATCTAAAACTACAACATATTTTCCGGCCTCTTTATATTCATGAACCGGATTTTTTTCTGTCGAAAAACTTCCGTCTCCAAAATCCCATTTGTATGATTCAATTTCACCCTCAGACTGATTAATAAAAGCTACTGCTCTTTTATTTTTATCAATTACGTTGAATGTCCATTTTGCATTTATATCTTTTTGGAATTGTTTTTCTAAAGGCATTAATTTAAAAGGAAGGCTGTAAGAAGCATTTCCATACATTTTATGTTCTTTTGAAAGATTCCAAAAACCATTATTTGTTTCCTTATTCACATCATCATAATCGATAACTGCCCAGCAGAGACCGATATTTTTATTTTCTTCCAATATGGATTCTACTGCTCTGGACACATCGTTTCCTGCATAATCAAAAGGAGTAATCCAGAATTCTAATGTCAGTTTTCCTGATTCTCCCGCTTTGAAATTATAATTGGTTGCAGCATTTGCATAAGGCAATTCTTTGATCCAGGGCTGGCTACCCCAAACGAGAGTCCAGTCTTTTCCTTCTGCAGGAGTAAAAATATGATAATTTTGAGCATGAACTCCGTGATAAGAAAAATAGGCATCCATTGTATTTGTCAATGCCGGATTAGGATGAAACCTGTCTATAAATGGTCCGCCCGACTGATCGGCGTCAACAATCACTTCAAACGTATCATTGTGAAGTCCCGGCAACGAAAAATCCCAGTAATCATCATACGCTTCATATAAAAAATACAAGCGGTTCAGTCCTTTCACCCAGGCAACCTTAACGCTTACGTCTAAATTTTCAGGATTTGCTTTGACCTGTTTTCCGCTGTCTTCCCACAACTGATCCATTCCAACAGTATAACTTTCAGGAACCATTTTCCAGTCATCCACCTTTCCGTCTATCGTTGGAATTTTATTCGCCGGAAACTGAAAAACTTTAAAAGTCCTGATGTCTTGTGACCAGCATTGAAACAACGTGCAAAATAGTATCGCCCAAAAAAATGTATTGTTTGTATGAACTTTCATAAGTATAATTTAATTTTTACTCGGATTCAAAGCTGCTTTTTGAATAATCGGAGGAATATCAATCTAAATGAAAAACCTCCTTCAGACCAATAGCAACTGGAGAATTATCCGGATTGGTTTCCATAATATCACCCATATAGGCCCACCATTTTTTAACAATCGGATGATTTGGCAATAAATCAAAATCGAAGTCGTCACTTATTTTTTGAACAGCAAAAAGTATCAGTGTTTCTTCATCCAGAAAAATACTGTAATCCTGTATGCCCGTTTCAGAAAGCAGGCTTGCCAGTTCAGGCCAGATTTCATCATGACGCTTTTTGTATTCAAGTTCAAATCCCGGTTTTAATTTCATTTTGAAAGCATTTCTTATCATAATTTTTTTTTTAAGACATTAGTATTTACACAATAAAAGCAAACCAATTTCTAATTTTAAATTTTATTCAAATTTTTTATAAAAATATAATTTTAAGAATTTTAAAATAATTTAATTAATGTTTAAGATTAATATATACTGGTTTATCACGATCACATAAAATTTCTCCATTGTTATATTCTAATTCGGCTACCTGTATGGAACTTCTTCTGGTTTCTAAATTATCAATTCCTTTGTTTTCAGCTGTTCTTCCCGGATGGGTAAAGTAAAACACATAAGCCTTGTCACCATTTATAACGACATCGGCATGCCCTCCAATTACTTTGTCATCTGTTCCTGTCCCGGGATTTTGAAGAATGTTTTTCTCCTGTCGTTTCCAATTTATAAAATCATCTGAAGAGAAAACAGCCAGGCCTCTCCACGGATCTGTAATCATCCAGTTTTTTCCTTTCCAGCTAAATATTTTCGGTCCCTCTCCTCTGTCTTTTACTACTTTTTTTCCGCTGTCTGTCCAATGATACAAATCTTTACTGTCGGCATAATAAATTGATTTTCCATCATTTTCATTATTGTAGTACATACGCCAGTTGCCGTCAGGCAATTGAAAAACAGAAGCATCAATACAGCGTTCTGAAGCCAGTTTTAGTTGTGATTCGAATTTCCAGTCAATTAGATTTTTACTGGTTAAATGCACAATATATCTAGAATGTTTCCAATCTTCAAAAATACCTGGAACAATTGTTAAGTACATGTGGTACTTGTTTTTGTGTTTTATAACCTCAGGAGCCCAATACGTAACATCCTTAATTGTATAACCAATATTGCAATTGGTTTTATATTTCCAATGTGTTCCGTCTTCTGATTCGGCAATACCAATGGG
Source organism: Flavobacterium adiutor (assembly GCF_048282555.1). Lineage (NCBI taxonomy): Bacteria > Pseudomonadati > Bacteroidota > Flavobacteriia > Flavobacteriales > Flavobacteriaceae > Flavobacterium > Flavobacterium adiutor. Next base: position 2,459,648 of record NZ_CP182487.1, on the reverse strand, counting down.
AGTTCCATGTACCCAGCTTACACCATTTCCATCCATATTAGCCCTTCGGTTGGTATAAAACATCAGCCATTTTTTATCCTTCTTGCTCCAGATGATAGTGGGATCTGCAGCGCCATCAAATATGGGATCTCGATATAATGGTTTATCTGCAATTTCATTATTTACTTTTTGAGGAGCATTCTGGGCAAAAATGTGAAGGCAAAATAAAAGTTGTAAAAAAACTATTCTTTTGAAGTGAATGAGGTAAAATTTCATGGAATAAAATATGGTCGTTGCTTCAAATTTATTTATTTATTCTTCGAATAGTATCCTGTGCTATACTGCTGTTTTAAGAACATAAAAAGAAGGTTTATAAAACTGAAAACCTTCTTTTTTACAGTTACTTATATTATCATTTTTCAATTAAAATTTTAAGTGTTTTTGTACCTTCTTCACTAATTACTTTTAGAAGATAAACTCCCTGATTACACTTAGGAATAGTAAACGCTTCACTTTGCTCATTTCCGGTAAGTTCAACCTCTTTTTTTACTAAAAACTGTCCCGTAATATCTGAAATTACAACAGTAGCTTTAGCTGATTTAAAGCCATTAAAACGAATATTAAATTGCCCCGAAGAAGGATTCGGATAGAGCTGTACTTCTGCGTTTACAGAAGCCGTTTTTTTAACTCCTAAATTCGAAATGCCTTTTATAATAATATTTGATACCGGAACCGGAGCCATATCATATCCTAAGAAAAAACCCGGATGAGGCGGCTGATTATAACCTGAATTTTGCCATGCAACTGCCACTCTGTATTGAGGATCATGCATTAAAGCAGGAATTCGGTAATCTGTAGCGATATTGGTCGTAAAAAGAATCAGGGCTGTATTGTCTGTACGACGAAGAATAATTTCCTCTCTCCAGTCACCTAAAATATCTCCGATAAGTGCCGGATTTTTTTTAGTGCCATTATTATGAGAAACCGGAGCTGCCTGATAAATGGTAAACAAGCGGTTTAGAGATTTAGTAACGGGGTTCCATTTATCCATAATGGTACCGTCAAGCAATTCGCGTCCTAAATCACCATCCCACCATACAGCAGCATTTACAGACTGGCTACCATTTGTTGGTCTGTTTGTACCAATTTGCCCATCCTGTACATTATACAAATTTCCAGATGAACTCCACATTTCATAGCCTCTGTGGTTTGGATCAATATCTGCAGCCAAAGCACGACCAACATCTCCTGTGGTCACAGCTCCGAAAATCATTTTACCGGTTTTGGCATCGTTAAGCCTGATTCCGTAAGGGCTATATTGGCCTTCTGATTCGAGACACTGCCAGATCTCCTGACCAAGACGATCCGGATCCATATCCGACATGTGAAGTGCATCTCCATGTCCCTGACCATAAGTCCAAAGACGTTTTCCATCATCATTAATAGCACTTGAACCATTTATAACTTCGTCCTTTCCGTCACTATCGACATCACCAATGGTCATTTGATGGTTACCCTGACTTGAAAAAGCATTATTAGCCGGATTACCCGGATCTTTACTGTCAAAAATCCAACGAAGCGTTAATTGCCCATCACGCCAGTCATAAGCGGCACGCATTAATTTATCATAATAACCACGACCCACGATCAGACTTGGACGTGCGCCATCTAAGTAAGCTACTGCAGAAACAAAACGATCCTGACGATTTCCATAATTATCTCCCCAGTGAGTAGTATTTCCTCTTGCCGGCTGATATGGTATTGTTGCCATTGCTGCCCCTGTCAATCCATTAAAAACAGTCAGAAATTCAGGACCTGCCTGTACCCATCCTCCCGAATTTCTATGATCTACAGATGCGTTACCAATCACAACTCCAGTTCCATCAATGGTTCCATCAGCTGTTTTCAGAATTATTTCAGCTTTTCCGTCTCCATCAAAATCATATACCATAAACGGATTAAAGTGCGGTCCGGCATTTACATTTTTACCTAAATTAATACGCCAAAGCAAAGTCCCGTTCATTTTATAGCAATCGAAAATTTGTTCTCCTGAAAAGCCTCCTCCATTATCATTCAATAAAGTTGGATCCCATTTTAAGAAAATTTCATATTCTCCATCTCCATCTACATCACCAACGCTTGCATCATTTGCAATATAGTTGTAAGCTGTTCCGTCAGGAATAGTTCCTCCAGGTGGAATTTGTAATGGAATCGACAACTGATTATTTGCCCAAACCGATACAGGAGTTGTTACTGCACCTTCAATACCACCTATAACTGTTTTTATTGTGTAGCTTGCATCTGTTGTAATATTATCAATATAATTTGTTGAAGTTGTAATCGGAAATGAATTGATTTTTACATTATCCCTGTAAACATTAAAAGCAATATTTTCAGGATCATTACCTAATAATCTCCAGCTAATAAACACCTCATTGGCTGTTTTACGAAGAGCAACAACACCTCTATTCAAAAACTCCATCTGCTTAGGTGTATTGACTACCGCATCAGGTAATGCTAAGGTATTAAATCTGATGTTCTCTCCATAAGTAGTACCTCCATTAATTGCATAAGCTCTCATATAATACAACGTTGCGGGCGAAAGTCCAGAAATACTTACCGAAAAACTGCCTGTACCTGCAGTACCTGAGATAATTTTGGTGTTGGCTACCGTTGGATTGCTACTCGTGCTGTAAACAATTCCTCTTTCTGTAACTGCTGTGCCTCCGTCAGAAGTGATATTTCCACCTGATTCTGCTGTTGTAGAAGTAAGATTTGTAACTGCACTTGTAGTTAAAACCGCGGGCGGCGGAGCCGGCACATAAGTTCTCACAATAGGAGTTACAATGCCTCCTGTATTAGCTTTAGTGTAAGAGACATAAGGATACAGACTGCCCGCAGCAATTGTTAAGTTACCAACCGGTTCATCAATTCCTCTTATTACTGTTGGATCTTTCATTTCTGTCCATGCAGTTGTACCGGCAATCTGTTTAAATACACGAGCAGAATAGGTCGGTGTACTGCTCACATTATCTATGAAAGAACAATAAAGATTACCCGAAACATCCTTAATCAAACTTAAACTTGGCGAATCTCTTGAGGCTATTCTTGTAGTAGAACTCCATGTAGCGGTAGCTTTATTGTATTCAATAGCTGTAGCCCTATTTGAATCGGCTGTATTAAAATAGACGATAACAGGGTTGCCGGCAGCATTTATTACCATACTGGTATGACGAATACCAGCTGTTATGGTTGGAGTAATGTAATTCCATGTTCCACCGCTAAACTTATAAAAAGCCATAGTTCCGGTAGAACTTGTAGCTGTTGTTAAACTACAAAATACCAGCCATGGTACATCTGTTTCGTCTATTGCGAGACTTACTCCTACAGCTATTTGTGAAAGATTCGTTGCAGTATTTAAAGGAATTGTACCTACCGTAATCCACGAAGTTCCATCAAATTTTTTGACAGTAGGAGTTAATGAAGCTCCTTCTCCAAAAGCAATATAGGGATTGTTATCCGAGTCAAAAGCTAAGGAACATCTTGGCGTTGAACCATATTGCGAAACACTATTGGTAACTGAACCAGTCGAAACATAGAGGTTGTTAGTTTCATTATTTAATGGTTCCCATGTATCGGCAGCAGCATTATAAATCTTAACCGCTAATTTATTTCCATTTTCAACATCAACATAAGTGACAAATAGTCGGTTAGTCTTATCCAGTAAAATTCTCAAGAACGAAAGGTTAGTTCCGATATCATTTCCTACTTGTTCCCAGTTTCCTGTGATAGTGCTTCTTTTTTTTACTTTTGCAACGAGTCCTGTTGCCTCCCTGAAAACGACATAAGGAACATCATTCAGAACTGCAATAGAAGGATAAGAAGAAACATCCGAAGAAACCTGTGATTCATTACCCAGAATATTCCAGTTTTGTGCAAACGAATCATAAACATTCAAAAAACTAAAAAGTGTAATTAAAATAATTTTAAAGAATTGCTCTCGAAAGTGAATTGGTTTAAATTCAAAAAGTACTTGTCTTTTCATAAATGGTTGGTTAAAAGGTTAGTACTATTAAAATTATCTGGATAATTGTTTAATAGTATCCTGTTCTACCCTGCTAATTTTCTGTAAATTAGCTTTTTACATTCTATTATTGACAACAAAACCAAACCAATCAACTGAAAATCAAACAAATAAAACCCAGCTATTTATTTGTTATAAAATTAATTATTGCATTTTTAATTACTAATCTACAATCAAATTGACATTCAGTGGATTTGTATTTTATCCAATAAAAATCCCGGTTTATTTTTAAGCAGAAATAAACCGGGATTCAAATTATTACAAGACTTATTTTAGTTTTCAACATCTGTACGAAAAGGTGATGCTGGTAAATTTTCGGCATTGAATAGATTAGGATCAGGCACTGCTTTCCAGGCAAAACGAACCGATTTTGGATTTTTTACTTTTTCCGAAGAAACGATAATAGTCTTACCATCAATTTTTGCAAAAGCAGAATGATAGATTTTATCCTCTCCTGCAATTTCAAATTCCTTCAAATTCTCAGTTGTTTTTTTGAATCCTGAATCTACATAATCAAAAAAGAGCTGAATCTTGTCTTTTTTGATTTTCATGTGATTATAAATAGGCCCTGAATACACCAATTTATCTTGGCTGTATGTTTTTGCGAAAGCTATAAGTGCGAGTCTGTGCCCTACCGTTTGTTTATCTATAGGATGAATGTTATTTGTATCCCCAACATCAGTCGTAACGGCCATTCCGCTATTGGGTATTACTTTTAACGATAATAATTGCGATTCCCTGATTTCCGGAGTTTGTCCTTTGTGAGGTGTAATCTGTACGTAATAAAAAGGGAAATCACCCTGCTTCCAGTCGTCTCTCCAGTTTTTTACCATAGCAGGAAATAAAGTCTGATACAATTTTGCCTTTCCCGAATTACTTTCGCCCTGGTACCAAATTACCCCTTTGATGGTGTAATTTATCAGCGGATGCAACATTGCATTATAAAGTACATAGGATGTTTTATTAGCTTCTTTTTTAGGCTTTTTAAGTTCGGTTTTAGACAAATCATTATTATTGGTCAACCTTTCATTTTTCAAATTCAAATAATAATTTTCCAGTTTTTCCTGATATAGTTTTTCGTTTTTAGCATCTTCTTCCAAAATAGTTAAAAACTCGGGATTTCCTTCCAAAACATCCTGAGAAGTCCAGGCTTCTGCTTTTGTGCCACCCCAAGAAGAGGAAATTAGACCAATCGGAATTTTTAATTTCTGATATAACTCTCTTCCGTAAAAATAAGCAACAGCAGAAAACGTTTTTATTGTCTCAGGAGAGCATGCTGCCCATCTTCCGGTAACATCGTCAAGCGGTTTTGGAGAAGCATTGGTCAAAACTGTAAAGAATCTGATATTAGCATAATTTGCATTTACGATTTCTTCTTCATAATTCTTAACCCCGGTTTTCCAGGTACCTTCTTCTTTTCCAACGGGAAAATACATATTAGACTGACCGGAACAAATCCAGACCTCGCCAATAAGAACATTATTAAGTACAATTTTATTAGAAGCGTTAATGGTTATGGAATATGCTTTTTCACTTCCTTGCGGAGTATCAACTGCAACTTTCCAGTTACCTTCTGGATCTGCAATAACTTCTTTTGAAGCATTTTGCCATCCTAACTGGATGTTTATTTTTTCGTTTGGAGATGCCCATCCCCATAAATTAACTTTTGTATTTTGCTGTAAAACCATATTATCACTTACCAAAGCAGGCAGTTTAACCTGAGCACTTATCGTAAATGAAAGGATCAAAAAAATTAAAACTAAAAACTGATTTCGTATGAAATTCATGGGTTCAAAATTTACGATTATAAGCTTAAAAGTAAAAGAGTAAAACAATATAGCTATCCTGTGCTTCCCTGTCTGTTACAGATTATAAAAACAAAAAAAGGGCTATCCGAAAAGTAAAATAAATTGTTATATTTCTTCATTTAAATGATAATTTAGCATAAAAAAACTTCCAAAAAGAGTTTTTATGATATATAGTTGATAAAAACCCCTGAAAATTATTAATACTTTTCAGGGGTTTACTTTTCGGACTCTAAAAATAAAAATAGAGGCAAATTTATTTAATCATACCCTAAGTTTTGATCATACAACCCAGGTACAGCAAGTATCTCCTGTAGCGGAATGGGATAAAGTAACATATTAGCATTGATAGTTCTAATCTTATTACCAGTATCCTCAGCTGCTTTCCATGCATTCATAATTGTTATAGCCTTACCTGATCTGATCAAATCAAACCATCTTGTTCCTTCTGAAAAGAACTCTTTTCTTCTTTCATCAAATAATTGATCTAAAGTGATATTTAAGGCATTTTCTGGTACACCCGCTCTTGTTCTTACCTGATTTACAATTGCATCTACATCAGCCTGAGTACCGCCACCTCCATGAAGTGTACATTCGGCCATCAGCATTAATACATCTGTGTACCGAATTACCATAAAGTCTACACCCCAGTCTTCACGTCCACCAGTTCCGTATCTGGTTGCATCAATATATTTTTTGAAAACAGGAAGCGTATAACTTCCTTTGTAAGTACCGGATGCCACTGTATAACTTGTTGCAATTCCAACTGTTTTTCTATTATCATTAGCTTCAAACATATTTAAGAATCCTGTTGAAATTGGTCTTGGCTCTAAAGATCCTTGCTGTGTATTTATCCCTATTGATGCAAAATAAGGCTCATAACCAACTTCAACCATGAAATTTCCTCCCACAGAGCCTGTTAAACTTTGTGTATAAGGAATCGTAAGAACATTTTCTTTGTTTGCAATACCTTCATCTTTAAAGATTTTGGCATAATCTGTACCAAATGCATACAAACCACTTGTTTTAATATCATTTAATTGTTGGTATGCCTTATCCCATTCGTTTAAACCGAGCATAGCTCCATCAATACCGTAAGTCGGACTTGAACGCGTCATGTAAACCAAACCTAATAAAGCTTTTGCACCATATTTAGTAACCCTTCCAAAATTAGCTGCATCATAAGATGGATTAAGATCTGGAATTGCAAGTTCTAAATCAGAAAGAATCAAGTTATAAATATCCTCAACCGGACTTCTTCCAATCTTTGACGCTTCTTGAGCTGTCATCGTTTTGGTAATTAACGGAACCCTACCAAACCATCTTAATAAATCAAAATAACAAAAAGCTCTTAAAAAACGGGCCTCAGCAGTAATTGAAGCTTTATCAGCAGGATTTGTAAAAATAACATCCCCCTTTTCTGCAATTTTTTCTAATAATTGGTTCGCTTTATAGATGGCATTAAAATTACTCACATACGCTTCTTTTACATACGTATTAGAACTAATAGAGGTATAAAAACTATTAATTCCTTCCCAATCTCTTGAAGCTGTTGTCAATGCCAGCAAATTATCTGATCTGGTTTCACTTAAATTTAATACTCTATTTGCATAACCATAAGTTCCTGTTCCATGAAATGCAACCGAATAAACTGCGTTTCTTGCCTGAATAAAATCTCCGGGTGAAGCATAAAAGTTCTCCTCAGTTCCTTGCGATAAAGGAATCTGGGTCAGTTCATCCGTACAGGAAAATGTTCCCAATAAAAGCAAGTTTGCTGCTAATAAATAAATATATTTTTTCATTTTAATTAAAATTAACGTTAAGACCTAAAACGATTGATTTTGCTAAAGGTGCACCTCCATAATCTACAGGAACTGCAAAATCATTATTTGAACTTCCAGAGGTATTTACCGCTTCAGGATTAAAACCTCCCTTGTATTTATTCCAATAGAACCAGTTTTCACCTGTTATATAAAGCCTCATATTATCTATTCTTTTTAAACTTTTAACAGCATCTTTTAGATTATATCCAAGTGAAATACTTCTTATACTAACATAATCTGACTTATACATCCAGTCAGAATTTGCCTGATAACCAAATGAGGTCTTCCAGTTACCTCTCACAGCCGGATCAACATTTAATGCATTTTCTACAGAGCCCATTCCGGTACGATTAATTGCTCTTCCTGTCAGCCCATAAACTGTTCCTCCATTTTGACCTTGTACTAATATACTTAAATCTAAATCCTTATATTTGAAAGTATTTGTGATGCCCCAAGTGTATTTGGGAGTTGGATTTCCTAAATCAACACGATCTTCAGTATTTATTTTACCATCATCATTCTGATCAACATACCTAGGATCTCCTAAAACTAATTTATTACCGCCAATAGTGGTTCCTCCTGCATCAATATCTGCCTGTGTTATAACACCATTTTGTTGTAAACCAAAAATCATATACATAGGTTTTCCTACTTCTAATTTTATAAATGGAACTCCAGCAGCAAAATCATTATTTATTTCAATTTTAGTCTGACCAGGCCCTAATGCCACAACTTTATTCTCGTTATGACTTAGATTTGCGGATGTTCTCCATTCAAAATTAGGAGTCTTTACGTTTACAGTATTCAATTCAAATTCCCAACCCTGATTTTGTACTGCTCCAACATTGGTAAGATAACTTGTAAATCCTGATGCAGCAGGTACAGGAAGTCTAAGTAATAAATCCGTATTCTTTTTTCTATACATATCGAACGTTGCAGAAACTCTATTTCTTAAAATTGACAAGTCCAATCCGAAATCAACACTTTTGGATTGTTCCCAATGCAATGATGGATTCCCTATGGAATTAACACCTTGTCCGATTCCATTTGCAGCACCAATTGAATAATTAAATGATGCTAATGTTGAATATGATGAATAACTTCCTATATTATTACTACCATTAGTTCCTGTGCTTGCTCTTAATTTTAAATCACTTAGCCAATCCACATTTTGCAAAAAGAATTCCTGCTTAACTCTCCATCCTAATGATAGAGAATAAAAAGTTCCCCATCTTTTCTCACTTCCAAACTTAGAAGAACCATCTCTTCTAACACTGGCAGAAAGCATATACTTTTCTTTAAAATCATATTGAATCCTACTGAAATAAGACAATAAAGTATTTTTTTCTGCATTAGTAGAACCAAGCGAACCTGTTGGAAGTGTTTCTATCGTTGAACTATTATAAAGTCCTCCGGAAGAAAGATTTGATCGCGTAATTTTATAAGAACTAAATGACTGCCCTAAAAGAACATTAAAACTATGATCCCCTAAAGATGTATTATAATTTAAAGTATTCTCATTTACAATATTCAGCCTTCTGTAAGTATTGTATGCTCCACGGATACTTGCCTGAACATCATTAGGTGTATAGCTTTCAAATGTATTGTCAGAATTGTCAAAGTTTATTGTACTTTTCAACGTAAAAGATTTTGCAAATTTATAATCTGCATAAGTTGATACAATATTTCTATACATCGAATTTTTACCTGTTCTGGCCAAAGCATTAAGCATATTTGTTGTACTACTTCCCCATGCATATCGGGTTGTATATTTCTCACCAGCAGCATTCGGGGCACTTTCAAAAACAGGGGTTGCTGTTAAAGCCTTAAACAAGGTATTATCTTTTCCTTCAACACCCGGATCATTTCTTTCAGAATAAGATGGAGAAAAATTAATCCCTATTTTAAAGCTTTCAGATAATTTAAAATCTATATTCGCTCTTGCAGAAAACAAAGTATAATCTGTACCTACAATATATCCTGTATTTTTTTGATAATTTGCAGAAACATAATAATTAACCTCATCGGTTGCTCCTGATGCGGATAATTGATAATTACTAAACTCTCCTGTACGAAAAACCTTGTCCTGCCAGTCTATATAATCTAATCCTGGATGACCTGGCATATCCCATCTCTCGTCATATAAATATGTAAAATATCTGTTATTACTTTGAGTAAGCGGAGCTGACGGATTTACCGCATTATACGCTGCAATACGCTCAGCATTTGTTTGATTAGCAGAAGCACCTACAATCCCCGAACTCACCCATTGACTGTCAATCATTGTTTTTGCTCTTTTAATCCATCCCTCAGCAGATAACATATCAACTCTGTTAGCTTCTTTGTTTATACCCCCATAAGTGTTGAAAGTATATTTTGTTTTTCCCTTTGTCCCTTTTTTTGTGGTAATCAAAACAACACCATTTGCTGCTCTCGAGCCATAAATAGATGAGGCAGCTGCATCTTTCAATACTTCAATAGAAGCAATATCATTTGGATTCATATTATCTAAAGGGCTTCCATTAGAAAAACCTCCATTCGCATTTGATCCTTCTGTGGAAAGTGGAAAACCATCAATTACATATAAAGGCTCATTACCAGCAGTGATTGAACCCGCACCACGAATTTCAATACTAAAAGGCTGACCTGGTAAACCAGTAGTTTGTTTAACACGAACACCTGCAATCTGACCAACTAACCCCTGATCGACTCTTGAAATTGGTCTTTCTGTAAAACTTTCTGTTTTAATACCTGATATTGCTCCTGTAGTTAATTTTTTCTTTTGTGTCCCATAACCGATCACTACCACTTCATTTAAACTGGAACTTTCGTTCTCTAAAACAACATCATAATTATTGGTGGATCCAACTTTTAATTCTTTTGAGACAAAGCCTACGAAAGAAAAAACTAAAGTCTCTCCTGATGAAGCAGATATTTTATAACGACCATCAAAATCTGTAGATGTGCCTCGATTTGTACCTTTAACTAATACATTCACACCCGGTATAGAGAGCTTGCCAGAATCAGTCACCAATCCTGTTACCTCTTTACTCTGCGAATAACCGTATGTATGCAATAATGCAAACACGGCAATAATTAGCAGTAGATTAATTTTGTTTTTCATAAAAAAAGTTAAATTAGTTAATAAATTAGTTCACTCAAATTTATCCAGAAGAGTACCCTACAGCATCCTGTAGTATCCTGTTAACTTTCAATACATTATGTTTTTAATTAATTTTTAATTAACAAGAATCTCACAACTTATTGATTAGCAAGAGCAAATACCAATTAAATTTGAATTATAAAAAAAACTATAACTAAATTATTTTTTATAAAATCAATAATTTTTACGAAAAATAATAATAAATCAAAAAAAACATAGTTTATTAATTTATCCTTAAATTATTATTAATAATCAACAACAGGATGCAACAGGATAGCAATTTGATAATAGCTTTTTATTTTTACTCATTTAGTATTTCACCTTTACCTGAATATATTTAAAGTAGCTATTTTCTTACAAACACTAGACATACATAAACATAATGAAACATACTAAAACACTACTTGGCTTTTTATTTGTTTTTTGTTTTGTACTTAATTCGTTTTCCCAACAATCAAATACAGCTCTCTGGCCAGAAACTAGTAGTATAAATCAGCCTTGGACACGTTGGTGGTGGATGGGAAGTGCGGTGGACAAACCTAACTTAAAAAAGAGTTTGGTCGATTTTCATAAAGCCGGAATTGGCGGTGTCGAAATTACCCCTATATATGGCGTAAAAGGTGAAGAAAACAATTTCATAGATTATCTTTCTCCAAAATGGATGGAAATGCTCGATTACACTATCCATGTTTCAGATAGTCTTCATATGCAAGTTGACATGGTTTTAGGAACCGGATGGCCTTACGGCGGTTCTCACGTTACCCTGCCCCATGCAGCCACAAAACTGATTGTCGAAAAATATCAGCTAAAAAAGAACGAAACAATAGATCGTTCTATTAAACTTGAAGATACTAAGGAAAAAACGCCGACTGAACTTTTATATGTAGTTGCATACGGCAGCGATGGAAGTTATGTCAATCTAACAGATCAGTTGAAAAATAAAAATTCAAAACTGAACGATAAAGGTATTGAAGGAGCTTCTGTAACCTTACCGAATACCTTAGAACCAAACAAATTAAAATGGAAAGCAAAAAAAACAGATTACACTATTTATGCTGTTTTTAGCGGCAAAACCGGCCAAAAGGTAAAAAGAGCAGCTCCGGGAGGAAGTGGCTATACTCTGGATCATTATTCTAAAGAAGCTTTAAACGCTTATGTAGTACCTTTTAACAATGCTCTAAAAGGACGAGAGGGAAAAATCAGGGCTATTTTTAATGACAGCTATGAAGTTTACGGAACTGATTTTACGCCAAATTTTTTCGAAGAATTCCAAAAACGAAGAGGATATGATCTTAAAAAGCAATTGCCTCTTTTATTAAACGAATCTGACAATGAAATAGGAAACAGAATAAGAAGTGATTATAGGCAAACCATAGCCGACTTATTACTGAATAATTTTGATAAGCCGTGGACGCAATGGGCGAATTCAAAAAACTTCAAGACCAAACTTCAGGCACACGGATCTCCTGGGAATTTAATTGATTTATATGCTTCTGCGGATATTCCTGAATGTGAAACTTTTGGATCAATGCCCTTTGATATTCCGGGTTTCAGACGTGAAAAAGACGATATACGTGAAGGCGATGCTGATCCGGTAATGCTTAAATTCTCTTCATCAGCAGCACATATTTCAGGAAAAAATCTGGTTTCATCCGAAACTTTTACATGGCTAAGAGAGCATTTTAAAACTGCTTTATCCCAATGTAAACCTGAAGCTGAAGATTTAATGCTAAATGGTGTCAATCATATTTTTCTTCATGGCTCTACTTATTCGCCAGAAAGAGCTGCGTGGCCAGGATGGAAATTTTATGCTTCTGTAAATTTTAATTCAAATAATAACATTTGGGAGGATGCTCCTTCCCTATTCTCCTATATTTCTAATTGTCAGTCCCTGCTGCAGCAAGGAAAATCAGACAATGAAATTTTACTTTACTGGCCTATTTTTGATACCTGGGATCAATATCATAAAGGAACTTTATTCTTTCAGTTCAAAATACATTCTTTAGATGAATGGCTGCACGGAACTGCTTTTTACAACACAACAAAGGAGTTAATGAATAAAGGCTACGGAGTCGATTTTATTTCCGATAATTTTATTGCCGAAGCCAGGGTTCTAAACGGTAATATCGTTCTTCCTGGCGGAACTTTTAAATCATTGATTATTCCGTTCTGTAAAAAAATGCCCCTTAGCACTTTGCAAAAGCTGATTGAATTACAAAAAGCCGGTGGTAAAGTAATTTTTCAGGGATTACCGGAATCTGTTCCCGGTTTTAATGATTATAAAAATCAGGAGACAAAACTTCAGTCTGTTCTGGCTGAAAACAAAGAAGCTGTAAAACCGGTTTCGAATATTTTTGAAACATTAGAAAAGGCGGAGATATATCCTGAAGCACTTGTAAATACAGGTCTAAAATTCATTAGAAGAAATATTGACGGCGAAAAAATATATTATCTGGTCAATCATACTCCAAAAAAGATCGATGGTTTTATTCCATTAGAAATTGGCAATAAAGAAGTAGTCATTTTGGATCCGTCAAACAGAAACTTCGGAAATGCAGTCGTTCAGAAAACAGCAAAAAACACTTTGGTAAAAGTCAAAATAGAGCCGGGACAATCATACTTCCTGAAAACTGAAAATACTGCTTCGCAAAAAAAATGGAACTATTACGAACCAACCGATGATGCAATTGTATTAAAAGGAAACTGGAAAATTAATTTTGATAAAGGCGGTCCAATATTACCTCCAAGTGCTACGATTTCGAATCTGGAATCATGGACAAAACTTGGTCCGGAAGCCGAAGCATTTTCCGGATCGGCAACCTACTCACTTGAATTTGAAAATCCAAATGCTAAAACAGAAACATGGAGTTTAAATTTAGGCGATGTCCGCGAAAGCGCCAAAATCTGGTTAAATGATGAATTTATTGGAACGGCCTGGTCAGTCCCTTATAAATTAAATATCGAAAAATTAAAACCCGGAAAAAATACTCTGAAAATTCAGGTCACAAATCTTTCTGCGAACCGAATTCGGGATAAAGAATTAAAAGGCGAAGAATGGAAAATTTTCTATGAAATCAATATGGTAGACAAAGACTATAAAAAATTCGATGCCACAAAATGGAACCCGATGCCTTCCGGATTATTAGGTACCGTTACGATCACAGCTTTAAAGAAACAAAATTAATTCCTATAAAGATACAAAAATGAGAAAATTACTTTTATTGTTTGTACTATGTCTTTCATATACGAACACTACAAACGCGCAGCAGCCATTTGATAAAAAATTAGTATTAAAGCAAATGATTCTGGCGAATGATTATTTCATGCAAAAATGGCCGGAAACTGGTAAAACAATCATTACCAATAAAGAACGTCCAAGCAATATCTGGACACGTGGCGTTTATTATGAAGGATTAATGGCGTTACATGAAATTTTCCCTAAAGAAGCCTATTACCAATATGCATACGACTGGTCAGAATTTCACAAATGGGGTTTTAATGGCGGAAACGTAACCCGTAATGCAGACAATTACTGTGCAGCCCAAACATATATTGATTTATACAATTTAGAACCGGATGCTAAAAAACTAAAAAACACCAAAGCCAACATCAACATGTTGCTGAACACGCCTCAACTAGACGACTGGTCATGGATTGATGCTATTCAAATGGGAATGCCGGTTTTTGCAAAATTGGGTGTTTTAGAGAAAGACAACCAATACTTCGAAAAAATGTATCAGATGTACATGTATTCAAGAAACAAACACGGTGATAACGGTCTTTTTAACCCAAAAGACGGTTTGTGGTGGCGTGATGCCGATTTTGATCCTCCTTACAAAGAACCAAATGGTGAAGATTGTTACTGGAGCCGCGGAAATGGCTGGGTAATTGGTGCTTTGGCAAAAGTACTGACAATAATTCCTAAAAATGCGCCTCACAGAGAGCAATATGTAAAAGACTTAAAAGCAATGGCAGCAGCTTTAGTTCCCATTCAAAGACCTGATGGATTCTGGAATGTGAGTTTGCATGATCCAACCAATTTTGGCGAAAAAGAAACTTCAGGAACTGCTTTATTTGTTTACGGAATGGCTTACGGAATAAACAGCGGAATTTTAAAAAAAGAAACGTATTTGCCTGTAATCGAAAAAGCATGGAACGCCATAACCAAAGATGCTTTGCATGATAACGGTTTTTTAGGCTACCTGCAATCTACAGGAAAAGAGCCAAAAGACGGGCAGCCGCTATCCTACGATAAAATCCCTGATTTTGAAGATTACGGATTAGGTTGTTTTTTACTGGCCGGATCAGAAATTTATAAGATGAAATAATGTGGGCGTGCCCCTCCCGAAAAGGTCGGGTCGGGCTATACGTTCCCGCTTCCCGATAAAAAATCGGGAGAGCTCCACTTCTATCCCTCACGCAACCAACCAAAGACCATCATGAAAAAAATACTCTTTTGTCTTGTTTTGATATTTCTCAATTCAGGTCTTTTTTCACAAGAATTTAAAAGAGAAAAATACAATTTCAATTCCGATTGGAAACTAAAAACAGGAGATTTTCAAAATGCGGAATCTCCTGTTTTTGATGATACCAACTGGAGAAAAGTTACACTGCCCCATGCCTACAACCAGGAAGAGGCTTTTGAAAAGGATATTGACCACCATACCACTGGAATCGTATGGTATCGTAAAAAATTCAAACTTCCAAAGGGAATCAAAGACAAAAAGATTTTTATCGAATTTGAAGGGATTCGTCAGGGTGGTGTTATTAATGTCAACGGAGAAAAAATAGGGCTTCATGAAAATGGCGTAATGGGGTTTGGTTTTGATATTTCTAAAATTGTAAAACCTTTTCCTGAAGAAAACATCATTGCTTTAAGAATTGACAATGACTGGAAATACAGAGAAATAGCCACAAACACTACCTATCAGTGGAATAACATGAATTTCAATGCCAATTATGGCGGAATACCAAAAAACGTTTTTCTTCATATTACAAATAAATTATACCAGACACTTCCGCTCTATTCTAACCTAAAAACTACTGGAGTGTATGTTTATTCATCTGATATAAATATTCAGGAACAAACTGCTATTATTCATGCTGAATCTGAAATTCGTAATGAATTTAATATAGAAAAAAAGGTAGAATACAATGTCGTTATTGAAGATATCCAGGGTAAAACAATTGCTTCATTTACCGGTGAAAAAGCAAACCTTCTTCCTAATGAAACAAAAATTATTAAAGCCAGCAAACTCATTAACAATTTACATTTTTGGAGCTGGGGTTACGGCTATTTATACAGAGTAAAAACTATTTTAAAAGTCGATGGAAAAATCGTTGATGAAGTTTTGACAAAAACCGGATTCCGAAAAACAGATTTTAAAAATGGTGAAATCTGGCTAAATGACCGTGTTCTTCAGGTAAAAGGATATGCGCAAAGAACCAGCAACGAGTGGCCGGCTATCGGAATGTCTGTTCCGCCATGGCTGAGTGATTTCAGTAATAAATTAATTGTAGAAGGGAACGGAAACTTAGTGCGCTGGATGCATGTTACACCCTGGAAGCAAGATGTTGAATCCTGCGACAGAGTTGGCTTATTACAGGCAATGCCCGCCGGAGATGCTGAAAAGGATGCCAAAGGCGAACAATGGAAGCAGCGTGTCAACTTAATGCGCGATGCTATCATTTACAACCGAAACAACCCAAGTATTATTTTTTATGAGAGCGGCAATGAATCTATCAGCGAAGAGCATATGAAAGAAATGAAAGCCATTCGAAATCTTTATGATCCAAATGGCGGACGCGCAATTGGCTCCCGTGAAATGCTCGACAGCAAAGAAGCTGAATATGGCGGGGAAATGCTTTACATTAATAAAAGTGCAGGAATCCCTTTATGGGCAACCGAATATTCAAGAGATGAAGGCCTGCGTAAATATTGGGATGAATTTTCTCCTCCTTTTCATAAAGAAGGTGCTGGTCCTCTATATCGGGATAAACCTGCCGAAGATTACAATCACAATCAGGACCGTCATGCCATCGAAAATATTACAAGGTGGTATGATTATTACAGGGAAAGGCCTGGAACAGGAAAAAGAGTAAATTCGGGTGGTGTTAATATTATTTTTTCCGACTCCAATACGCATCACAGAGGTGAATCTAATTACAGGACCAGTGGCGAGGTAGATGCCATGCGTATTCCTAAAGACGGATTTTGGGCACATCAGGTAATGTGGGACGGCTGGGTTGATATCGAAAAACACCATACTCACATTATGGGACACTGGAATTATGCTGATAAAGTGGTCAAAAATATTTATGTGGTTTCAACAGCTTCAAAAGTAGAACTTTTCATTAACGGACTCTCGCAGGGTTTTGGAAAACAAAGCAACCAGTTTCTCTTTACCTTTGAAAACATTACTTTTAAAGAAGGTATTATAAAAGCGATTGGCTATAATGAAAAAGGAACTATTTTGAGTGAAGACTCCAAAATAACTGTTGAAAATCCCACAGCAATCAGACTAAAATTAATTACGCAAAAACAGGGACTTTTGGCAGATGGTGCAGATGTAGCACTAGTTGATGTTGAAGTGGTCGACAAAAACGGAAATCGCTGTCCTATCAGCAATGACATGATCACATTTTCTGTAGAAGGTCCGGTGACCTGGTTAGGTGGAATAGCACAGGGTCCAAAAAATTATATTCTTTCTAAAACGATTCCGGTTGAAAATGGCGTTAACAGAGTTATGCTACAATCCATGATAAAAAGTGGAAAAATAAAAATTTCGGCCACAGCCAAAGGATTAAAACCTGCAGAAGTGAATTTTGAAAGTAAAACGATAAAGACTCAAAATGGACTTTCTACCGCAATTCAGGGTATTAATTTAGCGTCAAATTTAGAAAGAGGTCCTACTCCTAAAACACCGTCATACACAATAAAAAGAAATCCTGTTGCTATAGTAAGCGCTTCATCGCCTTCTAATAATAATGAGACATTTAAAAGTTATGATGATAACGAGTTGACGGAATGGAAAAATGATGGGAATATAAAAAGTGGTTCCATAACCTATACATTGTCAAAACCGTCAATGGTGGACGAATGTGTAATTAAATTGACCGGATGGAGGTCTAAAATCTATCCAATTCGTATTTTAGCAGGTGATAAAGAAGTTTTCGAAGGAAATACAACGCAAAGTTTAGGCTATATCACTATTCCTTTAGAACCGGTTTTAGCTGATAAAATAACAATCGAACTCATCGAATCTAACACAGAAAAAGATGGATTCTCTAAAATTGTTGAAGTCGAAGCAAACAAAGATTTGGATTTATTTAAAGACCCAACAGCAGTAAATACAAAAGGACAATTACGCATTGTCGAAATAGAATTTTATGAAAAAATCAAATAATTTAAACAGATTTAAGGCAGCCTTATTTTGTATTTCTTTAGGGGTGAGTCTTTCTGCTTTCTCGCAAAAAAAGGAAATTCCGTTATGGGACAAAATCCCTGATGCGATTGAAAACAAAGAATATACAGAAAAAATAGTGACTAATAAAGATGGCATTGCTGTAGATGTACGCAAAGTAACAGTACCTACACTAACAGCTTATTTTGCAGATCAGGAAAAATCAAATGGAACATCAGTCATAATATGTCCGGGAGGCGCTTACGGAATGCTGGCCATTGACAAAGAAGGCTATAAAGTTGCCGAATGGTTTAACAGCTTAGGAATTAATGCTTTTGTTTTAAAATACAGATTGCCGAGCGATTTGATTATGAAAAACAAAACTGTTGCGCCTTTGCAGGATGCTCAGGAAGCCGTTCGTATGATTAGAAGAAATGCTGTAAAGTGGAAACTAAATCCTAACAAAATTGGTTTTATGGGATTTTCAGCAGGAGGACATTTGGCTGCAACTTTAGCGACACATTATGCCGATAAGGTTTACACTCCCTCTGATACAACAAGTGCAAAACCTAATTTTTCAATTTTAATTTATCCTGTAATATCGATGCAGGAAGGTGTTACCCATCAGGGTTCAAAAGATAATTTGTTAGGCAAAAATGCACAAGGCGAAATAGTCGATAAATATTCCAATGAAAAGCAGGTAACAGCTTCAACACCAAAAACCTTTTTAGTACATGCTACCGATGATAAAGCTGTCTCTGTAGAAAACAGTATTAATTATTATCTGGCTTTAAAAAAAGAAAAAGTTTTAGCAGAAATGCATTTATATGAAAACGGAGGTCATGGTTTTGGTCTTGGCGTAAAAGGTACTAATGCATACTGGCCTGAAACCTGTAAAAAATGGCTGGCTGTTAATAACTATACTTTAAAATCTGATGTTTATGTATTCACTTATTTTAAAGGTAATGGAGAAGACGGACTGCATTTAGCGTACAGTGAAGACGGTTACAAATGGAACTCTTTGAAAAATGATACATCTTTTTTGACGCCTGAAGTCGGAAAAGACAAACTTATGAGAGATCCTTGTGTAATAAAAGGCGGAGACGGCTTATACCACATGGTCTGGACGGTAAGCTGGACCGATAAAGGTATTGGCTACGCTTCTTCAAAAGATTTGATTCACTGGTCAAAACAGGAATTTATTCCGGTTATGGCACATGAAGAAAAGACAAGAAATACGTGGGCTCCTGAAATTACGTATAATGAAAAATCTAAAACCTACATGATTTACTGGGCTTCTACAATTGACGGAAAGTTTTTAGAAACTAAATCGGAAGAAGAAAAAGGATACAATCACAGAATTTATTATACCACAACCAAAGATTTTAAAAAGTTTTCTAAAACCAAATTACTTTACGAACCTGGGTTTAATGTCATCGATGCTTCTATTGTAAAAACAGACAAAGGTTACACCATGTATTTAAAAGACGAAACCAAAGTACCGGTTCAGAAAAATTTAAAAGTAGCGACTAGTAAAAAATTAGAAGGCCCATATACAAAAGCAAGTGAACCAATTACAGGGAATTACTGGGCTGAAGGGCCTACTGCTATTCAAATAAATAATGAATGGATTGTGTATTTTGATAAATATACCCAGAAAAAATATGGAGCCGTAAAACAAACATCCAAAGGCTGGGAAGACATTTCTGATCAGGTTAGTTTTCCTAAAGGCACACGTCATGGAACCGTGATTAAAGTTTCTGCATCTGAAATTAACGCTTTAAAGGAGTTGAAATAAGTGGTACTAAAAAAAACAGCGAACTAATTTTTTAGTTCGCTGTTTTTTTATTCTCCAATAAGATGAAGTTCATTAAATTCTTTTTCAACGATTAAGAAATGGTTCGTTTCAAAATCAGTTACGTTAAACTCAATTTTTTCATTGTCAATTTCAATTTCGGTCACTTTAAAAGGCAATCCTATAAAGTTGATTTTGTACTTAGTGTATGGCGTTTCGTATTTGCCTTCTTTGTATAGTTGGATAATAGCCTCTTTTTCTTTTCCGATTGTTCGTAAAGATAAAAAACTAAAACGGCCTTTTTTATAATCATAACCATCCTGGGCATCTTCATAAACTTCTGATTTTTCCTTGCCGATTTTAAAATAATAATCGAGTATTAATTCATCAAATTCTAATTCTCCAACATATTGCTGAACCGGGTATTTCGGAATAATAGATCCCGCTTTTACGAAAACCGGAATTTCATCAAATTTAGAATCGACCCAAACCTCACGACCGCCAATTGCGAATTCATTTGTCCAATAGTTATACCACTCTCCTCTTGGAATATACATACGTCTTCCTAAAGCATTAGGCTCCAGAATTGGACAAACTAATATGTGATTCCCGAAGATAAATTCATCATTGCGATAATGCGTCTGAGTGTCATCCTGATCATAATATACCAGAGGTTTCAGCATGGGAACACCTTCCTGAATATACTGCCAGAACATCGTATATAAATACGGTAACAACTGATAACGCAGATTTACAAATTTTCGTGTTATATTGATTACTTCTTCATCAAAAGCCCATGGTTCCTGATTTCCGTGATCCCCAGAAGAATGAGTTCTGCAAAAGGGATGAAAAACACCTAACTGAATCCAGCGGGCATACAATTCACCTGTTGGCTGTTCGGCAAATCCTCCAATATCAGATCCAGTAAAACCCATTCCGGAAATAGACATTCTCTGGACCTGAATGTTAGCAATCCATAAATGTTCCCAGGTAGCTACATTATCTCCTGTCCATGAAGATGTATAACGCTGAGCTCCTGAATAAGCTGATCTGGTAATTACAAAAGGACGCTTTGGATACACAAATCTTTTCACACCATGATAAGTAGCTCTCGCCATTTGAGTACCATAAACATTATGTGCCTTTCTGTGACTGCATGGATTACCATCATAAACATGGCGAACATCCATTGGGAAAGTTTTATTCGGAACCTCCATAACGGCAGGCTCGTTCATATCATTCCACACTCCTTTTACGCCAATTTCAGAAATTAATTCTTTAAATAATCCTGCCCACCATTCCCTTACTACAGGGTTGGTGAAATCAGGAAAATTACATTCTCCCGGCCAGACTTTTCCTTTCATATAAGGTCCGTCTGCCCTTTTACAGAAATAGTCTTTTTCCAGACCTTCCTGATAAACCCAGTACTTTTTATCAATTTTGATTCCCGGATCAATGATTACTATCGTTTTAAAACCATCTTCGGCTAATTCAGCAACCATTTTCTTTGGATCAGGAAAATAATCCTTATTCCATGTAAAACAACGAAAACCGTCCATATAATCAATATCCAGATAAATGGCATCACAAGGGATTTTAAGTTCCCTGAATTTTGAAGTGATTTCTTTTACTTTACTCTCCGGATAATAACTCCACTTACACTGATGGTATCCTAAAACCCAAAGCGGCGGCAATTCCGGCTTACCGGTCAAATCAGTGTAAGTGGTAACTACATCCTGCATTTGAGGCCCGTAAACAAAATAATAATTCATTTCGCCACCTTCACTCCAAAAACTGGTTACGTTTCTTCTCTCCTGACAAAAATCAAAAAAAGTACGGAATGTATTATCAAAGAAAATACCGTAAGATTGTTTATTATGAAGGCCAATATAAAAAGGAACTACCTTATACAAAGGCTCCTGATCTTTATGATAAGCATATTGGTCTGTAGCAAAATTTTCTACTCTTTTGCCTTTTAAATTCATTTGAGTAGCTTTGTCGCCAAGACCGTAAAAACATTCACCATCTTTTGATGCTTTACTCATTTTTACAATATTTCCGCCATATTCGTAGCTTTCCTCCCAATGAAAACCAAGTTCGTCCTCCAGGATTAAAAAGTCATTTAAATCATAAATAGACAAACGAAGATCTGCCTTTTTGATTTTACATTTTACTTTACTAGTTCTAATTTCAAAATGATTTTCTTCTTCGGTAACATTCAGAAAATTATAACCATGCAACTGACTTTTATCAATCGCATACGAAAAATCATTACTAAAATAGCCCTTTGTAGTAAAACGAAAACGAATTAAGCTGTCCCTGAGAATGGTGACTTTTAGAATTACATTGTTATCTGTATTGAAAGAAATGGAATCGCCCTCATGTTCATACGAAACTACTTTTGATGGAAATAAATTACCCTTGTATTCTAGTGCGGTATTTGTAATCATATGATTAATGGATTAAATTTAATGCTGTCTTTAATATCAAACTTACAAAAAAACTTAGTAACCCCCTATAAATAAAAGGTTTATTAACGAAAACGTTTTTTCTGAATGAGTGATAATTTAGATATCAAAAAAAAATCGATTCAGTAATTTAGAACCTTAAAAATAATAAAATCACAGCACACTAACAGATATAGATTTACACGAAAGAATAAACTGTAACACTTAAAGGCGGCAAAATTAATTCAACTGAAAAATCTCTTCCATCATAAGGAGAAGATTCTATTTTTAATATACCTGAATTTGCAACCCCGCTTCCTCCGTAAAGTTTGGAATCACTATTAAAAATTTCCTTCAGGTTTCCTTTTTTAGAAATTCCAATTCTGTAATGCTCCCTTATTACCTGAGTAAGATTACAGACAATAACTAAAGTATCGTCAGGGTTATTTCCTTTTCGGAGATAAGATATAACCGCATTTTGATGATCTGAATAATTAATCCACTCGAATCCTTCTCCGCTAAATTGTTTTTCATACAAAGCCGGACTCGACTTATACAACTGATTCAAATCTCTAATCAGATCTTTAACTCCTGCATGATAATCATATTTTAATAAATGCCAGTCAAGGCTGTTTTGAAAATTCCACTCGGCAGTCTGTCCGAATTCTGCCCCCATAAATAACAGTTTGGTTCCAGGATGTGTAAACATATAACCATAGAGCAGTCGTAGGTTAGCAAATTTCTGCCATTCATCACCAGGCATTTTATAGACAATAGATTGTTTTCCATAAACCACTTCGTCATGTGAAAAAGGCAGCATGAAATTTTCGGTAAAGGCATAAGTCATCGAAAAAGTCAAATCGTTTTGATGGTATTTCCTGTAAACCGTTTCTCTCTGAAAGTATTTTAAAGTATCATGCATCCAACCCATCATCCATTTCATTCCGAAGCCCAAACCTCCTGTGAATGTAGGTCTGGAAACCATTGGAAAAGAAGTACTTTCTTCTGCAATGGTTTGAACTCCGCTGAAATTAGCATAAATAACTTCATTAAACTCCTTTAGAAAACTAATAGTCTCTAAGTTTTCATTTCCCCCATAAATATTAGGTTCCCATTCTCCTTCATTTCTGGAGTAATCCAGATACAACATCGAAGCTACGGCATCCACCCGTAAACCGTCAACATGATAATTTTGAAGCCAGAAAACCGCATTACTAATTAAAAAAGCACGAACTTCATTACGCCCGTAATTAAAAACAAGGCTTTTCCAGTCGGGATGATAGCCTTTTCTTCGATCTGGGTGTTCATACAAATGCGAACCGTCAAAAAATCCTAAACCGTGTGCATCATCTGGAAAATGTGACGGAACCCAGTCCAGAATTACTCCAATACCCGCCTGATGCAGTTTATCAACCAAAACCATAAAATCCTGAGGCTTCCCAAAACGGGAAGTTGGAGCAAAATATCCAACCAACTGATAACCCCATGAAGGATCATAAGGATATTCCATAACAGGCATAAACTCAACATGA
Source organism: Flavobacterium adiutor (assembly GCF_048282555.1). Lineage (NCBI taxonomy): Bacteria > Pseudomonadati > Bacteroidota > Flavobacteriia > Flavobacteriales > Flavobacteriaceae > Flavobacterium > Flavobacterium adiutor. The sequence goes on along the minus strand of NZ_CP182487.1, from coordinate 2,435,617 downwards.
GTAAAACCTGTTTCTTTAACATAAGTCACCAAATCATCTGCAAGTTCTAAATAGGTTAAAAACCTATTGTCACTACCCCGTTTCCAGGATCCCAAATGTACTTCGTAAACTGAATAAGGTTTATCTAAAGCATTATGTTCCTGACGCGACTGCATCCATTTTTCGTCTTTCCAGTTATAATCTAAATCCCAGACTACTGAAGCGGTATGAGGTGGTTTTTCACAGTATAATGAAAAAGGATCTGCTTTTTCGGTTGCAATTCCGTCAATATGAGATTGTATTTTATATTTATAAAGAGTTCCTTTATCTAAATTTGGAATAAAGCCTTCCCAAATACCTGATGAATCCCAGCGTACCTGAAGCATGTGATGACCCTGAGTCCAGTAGTTGAAATCCCCGACAACTGAAACAGATTGAGCTGTTGGCGCCCAGACAGCGAAATAAATCCCTTTTACTCCGTTGACTTCAACTAAATGTGCACCGAGCTTTTCATATAACTTAAAGTGTTTTCCAGCTTTGAATAAATTGATATCAAAATCAGTAAATAGAGAATACGTAATAACGTTGGACATATTTTTTTTAGTAATTAGTACTTAGTTTTTAGTCCTTAGTACCTTGTGATTAGTTTTTAGTAATAATTTTTAATCGTGATAATTTAGTATAAAAAATTAATAATCTTTTTTAAAGATATTAAAATGAATAATTCCTAATTAACTCCTCAAACACATTTTAGCACTGTTACACACTTTTTATGTTTTTTATCAGACTTCCAAGTCCAATTAAAATTTTCCAAATGTTACGATTGCTCCAATTATGGAAACAATAATTTTGAGATAGTTTTGTATATTGTTATATTGTTGCGTTTTTTACTTTCGGCTATTTCAAATTTTGGGTTAACTTAAGGACTAATTACTAGGGACTAAACATCAATCTATCCTGAAATTATCCGGAAGAATTGCTCCTTTTTTAATCACAACAATACCGTCCTTTATAGTGTATAAATCATTAGTAAAATTTTCTAAATGCTTACCTCCGTTGATATGAACATTGTTTCCTATACGAACATTTTTATCAACTAGAGCATTTTTTATGAAACAGTTTTCCCCGATTCCCACATGTATTTTATTATTTAAAGTATCACGGTTCATTTCATCCAGATCCTGGTAAAAATCATTACCCATTACATAAGAATGATGAATTACGGTTCCGTCACCAATTCGGGATCGGATGCCTATTACCGTGTTTTTGATTTCCTTCGCATTGATAATGCATCCTTCTGAAATTAAGGAATGATTTATATTTGAATTTCTAAATTTCGAAGGCGGCAATAATCTTGGCCGGGTAAAAATTTTATTTTCGCTATCAAACAAGTTAAATTCAGGTATATCAGCAGTAAGACCTATATTTGCTTCAAAAAAGGAATCGATGTTTCCGATATCCGTCCAGTAACCTTCGTATTGATAACTTAGAATTTTATGCCTTCCGACAGCCTGCGGAATAATTTCTTTTCCGAAATCCTTAGTATCCGGATCAGCCATTAAATCTTCGAGTAATTGACGGTTAAAAATATAGATACCCATCGAGGCGAGGTACTTTTTACCTTTTTCATGCATCTGCTGACTCACTTCAGATTCCCATTCCGGCAAAAGTGAAGCATTAGGCTTTTCAATAAAAGCTTCAATAAAACTTTCCTGATTGGTCTTTAAGATTCCAAATTCAGGAGCATCTTTAGCATTCACCGGCAGCGTAGCAATCGAAATGTCAGCATCCGCTTTAATATGAGCATCGAGCATTTCATTGAAATCCATTTGGTATAACTGGTCTCCGGAAAGAATCAAAGCATACTCGAAATCATGTTTTAAGAAATGTGACATACACTGGCGTACAGCATCAGCAGTTCCCTGAAACCAGGTTGGATTGTCCGGAGTCTGCTCTGCCGCTAAAATATCAACAAATGACTGGCTGAAAATACTGAAATTAAACGTGTTTTTAATGTGAGCATTCAAAGAAGCCGAGTTAAACTGGGTCAATACAAATATTTTAAAAATATCTGAATTGATACAATTAGAAATAGGAATATCAACTAATCTATATTTTCCGCCAATGGGAACAGCAGGTTTAGACCTCGTCTCTGTTAACGGATACAAACGCGATCCCTGACCACCTCCTAAGATAATTGCAACTACTCCTTTTTTGTTAACTTTCATTTTTCTGAATTATTTGGTTATATATTTCGATGTATTCTTGGCAAACTCTTTCCCAGGAATGATCAGTAGCCATTCCTTTTTTTATTATTTTATCAAACCCGGTTTTATCATCATACAGATTTACAGCACGATTAATTGAATAACAGACATCCTCAACAGACGCCTGATTATGGCAGATTCCATTTCCATCATCGCCAAAATCAATTACGGTATCTTTCAAACCTCCTGTTCTTCTTACAATCGGAACTGTTCCGTAACGCAGTGCATACATTTGGTTTAATCCGCATGGTTCTACTCTTGAAGGCATTAGTATAAAATCAGAACCTGCATAAATTAAATGAGCCAGTTCTTCATTATATCCGATGAAAACATTGTAATTTCCTTTGTAATCATTTCGTAAATCCAATAATTGTGTTTCAATATCAGGATTTCCGGATCCTAAAATCAGGATATTGATATTTTTAAAATGTTCCGAAAGAGCTACAGCTGCAGCCTGAGGCAAAAGATCACCGCCCTTTTCATCGAATAATCTTCCAATAAAACTAAACAAAGGTTTTGAAGAATCTAACTCAAATCTTTCACATAGCTTTTCCTTGTTGTTTTGTTTTCCAAAGCCAAAATCATCAATAGAATAATGGGATTCCAGCATTTTATCTGTCAAAGGATTCCATACTTCAAAGTCTATTCCGTTTAAAATTCCTTTTGATTTGCTTCGCATTTGATTGAATAACGATTCAAGTCCGTTTGCCGAAACATTAATTTCATCGAGATAACTCGGAGAAACTGTGGTCACGGCATCAGCGCATTTTACGCCTACTGCTAGTGAATTAAGGCAATTATCCCATTCCAGAAAACCTGCATGACGCAGATCAAACTCCGGGATATAAGACATTTTATCATGACCAAACCATCCCTGATACAATCCGTTATGAATCGTGATAACAGTTTTGACCTTGCTCAAAACTTCATACTTATAACTAAACTGCAGCATAAACGGAATCAGTCCTGTATGGTGATCGTGACAGTTAATGACGTCTGGAATTATATTCTCAGCCAAAATCCAGTCTAAAGTGGCAATCTGAAAGGATAAAAAACGTTCTATATCATCTTCATATCCATAAACATTCGGGCGGTCAAATAATTCCTTAATTTCAATCAGATATAATGCATACCCAAGTTTATCAGTTGCTTCTTTTAGAACAGTATAAGGAAACGTAAAATTGCCTAAAACAACAGCGCCTGAATATACTGTTTCAAAATTATTTTCGCTTTTAAACTTTGTATCGTATGCAGGAACCACTACTTTTACCTGATGTCCTGCACTTTGCTGATACTTTGGCAATGCCCCAACAACATCGGCTAATCCGCCAACTTTGGCCATTGGGTAACATTCTGCACTAATATGAAATATTTTCATTTAAGACGACTGTTTTATAAAATTGGCACTTAATTAAATTAATACGTAAATTGTTAATATTCCGTAATTTTATGCTTTTTAAATTTAGGAAAAAACTTAGTATAATTAAGCTCCAAAATAAAAATTATCATTATGCCAAAAAAAACACCAAATCCTGTAAAATCCTTAAAAATCCCATTATTTATTATTATTTCTGCGAAAATATGCGCGTTTATTTCAAACAGACTGGTAACAGCTTATGCAGCAAAACTTTTTACAACCCCCATAAAACATAAAATTCCGAAAAGAGAATTAAAAATGGACTCTGAAAGCATCCAAAATGTAATTCCTGTTCCGGCAATTAATAAAAGCATCACGATTTACGAATATGGCAAAAGCGACAGGAAAACATTACTGGTTCATGGATGGTCGGGACGCGGAACACAATTATTCAAAATTGCAGATTCACTTTTAGAACATGGATATTCAATTGTGAGTTTTGATGCTCCGGCTCATGGAAAATCCAAAGGTAGCACAACTATAATGTCTGAATTCATCGCCTCAGTTTTAGAAATAGAAAAGCAATACGGACCATTTGAAATTGCAATGGGTCATTCTTTAGGTGGTATGTCTGTATTGAATGCCATTAAAAACGGTTTGAATGTAAAAAAAGCTGTTATTATAGGCAGTGGCGATGTTGTACAGGATATTTTAAATGAATTTGTTTCGAAATTGAGATTAAAATCCGAAATTAGTAATCGCCTCCGTGATTATTTTGAAAATAAATATCAGCTAAAAATGGATGACTTCTCGGCGTATCAGGCTGCTAAAAAAATAGCCATTCCTGTTTTGGTGATACATGATAAAAATGACCCGGAAGTTCCTGTAAAAGCTGGAATTCATATTCATGAAAACCTTCAAAAAGGGAGTTTATTTTTGACAGAAGGCCTTGGTCACCGAAAAATATTGGGAAACCATGATGTCATTAAAAAAATTATTGAATTTGTACTTAATTAAAACTGCCGTGAATTTATTTGAAGAAACAAGAAACTGGGAACAGGATTTACAACCTATTTTAAAGAAATATAAAGGCAAGAAACATCCTTTAGACTATAAAAACACGTATCAGTTACTGGTTATGGTTGTGTTATCAGCACAGGACTCTGATGCAAACATCAACAACCTCGCTCCTGCCCTGTTTGCTGAATTCGCTACCTTAAAAAGTCTTTCAAAAGCAGATTTAGAAAGTTTTACGCCATACGTCAGCAAAGTTCGGAATCACGCTACCAAAACCAGCTGGCTTCTTGAAATCGCCAAAACGATTCAAAATGATAAAGATATTCCACTTACCCTAAATGGATTAACAGCTTTGAAAGGTTTGGGAAGAAAATCTGCAAATGTAATCTTAAGAGAAACCGGTCAGCAGGCAGAAGGTATTATTACCGATTTACATGTGATTCGTGTTGCTCCAAGACTTGGTATTGTAAAAGAAAGCAAGGATGGTAATAAGGTCGAGAAACAACTGATGGAAGTTTTACCCAAAAAAATCTGGTCAGAAGTTGGTATGGCTATCTCATTTCACGGAAGGGAAACCTGCAGACCAAAACCTAAATGTGAAGAATGTATTTTGAAGGATATTTGCTATTATTTTCTACATCTTAAAAATGGAATTTGATTAATCTATCTCTTTAAATATAAAAAATATCACCATTAGTTTTTTTTAGAAAATATTTATCGTAATATTGCAATATAAAAATAAAATAATGGGAGCTACTAAAACAGATCATTTTACCGATAAGCAAAATCAGATTGCTATGATTGCAAAAGCGTTGGGGCATCCTGCCAGAATTGCCATCATTGAGTATTTATTAAAAGTTGACACTTGTATCTGCGGTGATATTGTAAATGAACTTCCTCTTGCACAGCCTACTGTTTCCCAGCATTTGAAAGAATTAAAAAATGCGGGAATCATTAAAGGAAACATAGAAGGCAATGCTATTTGTTATTGCATTGATGATAAAACACTTACTCTCATAAAAGATTATTTTTCTAAAATCATTCTAAAGCTTACAGATCAAAAATGCTGCTAAAATATTTTTTAACACACAATATCGCAATATTGCAATAAATAATTAATATTCACATTATGAAACTATCAGAAATCAAAACACTATTGAATACTGTAGAAACAGTAAATTTTCAATTGCCAGACGGTAATTTCGTGCCAGAACATTTTCATGTAACCGAAGTTGGTCTGGTTACCAAAAACTTTATTGACTGTGGCGGAAATGTCCGCAAAGATTCTGTTGCAAACTTTCAGTTATGGGACGCTAACGATTTTGAACATCGCTTAAAACCACAAAAATTACTTCATATCATTGAACTTTCTGAAAAAATTTTAGGAATTGAGGATTTTGAAATTGAAGTGGAATATCAGGACAACACTATCGGAAAATATGATTTAGGTTTCAATGGAAAAGATTTCTTATTACTGAACAAACAAACGGCTTGCCTTGCTCAGGATAATTGCGGAATTCCTGCTGAAAAACCAAAAATAAAATTATCCCAATTAAATAATGACAACACTAATTCCTGCACTCCAGGCGGAGGATGCTGCTAATTATTCCATTAAATTAATATGTCAAATAAAGAAACATTATTCACTGCTATAGAAAAAGTTGTATCAGAATTTAATTTTAAAAAAATTACTACTGAACGGAAAGATATTTTACAGTCTCTCATCGATTTCATTCAATTGAAAGTCAATAATCAGGAGGATGTCAGGCTGAATTTCATTTGCACACACAATTCCAGAAGAAGTCATTTGTCGCAAATATGGGCGCAAACGGCTTCATATTATTATGGTATAAAAAATGTATATTGCTATTCGGGAGGAACAGAAGCAACAGCAATGTTCCCCAAAGTGGCACAAACTTTAGCAAATACCGGATTTAAAGTTCAAAAACTATCCGAAGGAAACAATCCGGTTCATGCCATTAAATTTGCTAAAAACCATGCCCCAAATATCTGCTTTTCAAAAAAGTATGATGATGAATTTAATCCTGAAAGTAGTTATGCAGCCATTATGACCTGCTCACAGGCCGACGAGGGCTGTCCGTTTATCGCAGGAGCTGAAAAACGGATTGCGGTTACGTATGAAGATCCAAAAGCTTTTGATAACACTCCTTTGCAGGACTTTAAATACCAGGAACGCAGTCTTCAAATTGCTACTGAACTATTTTATGTTTTCTCCCAAATAAAAAAATAAGATGACTATGAATCATTGTACGCCAATTGCAGAAAGAAAAAAGCTGTCTTTTTTAGATCAATTTCTCACATTATGGATATTTATTGCCATGATAATTGGCGTTGCTATTGGCTATTTTATTCCGTCAAGCGGAAATTTCATAAACTCGTTTTCCAGCGGAACTACGAATATTCCGCTGGCAATTGGGCTTATTTTAATGATGTATCCGCCTTTGGCAAAAGTAAAATATGAAAATATCGGAGAAGTTTTTAAAAACACCAGAATCCTTGGTGCTTCATTATTCCTGAATTGGATTGCGGGACCCATTTTAATGTTTGCACTTGCGCTTCTGTTTTTAAAAGGCTATCCGGAATATATGATTGGTTTAATACTGATTGGTTTAGCGCGCTGCATTGCTATGGTTGTCGTTTGGAATGACCTGGCTGATGGAAACCGCGAATATGCTGCTGGATTAATCGCCTTAAACAGTATTTTTCAGGTTTTGCTTTATAGTGTCTATGCGTATATTTTTATCACTATTTTGCCTCCTTATTTTGGTTATACAGGATTTGATATTGATATTAGTATTGGACAAATCGCTGAAAGTGTGGCTGTTTATTTAGGAATTCCTTTTGCTCTTGGCGTTATAAGTCGTTATAGCCTGATAAAACTTAAGGGAGAACAATGGTTTCAGAATAAATATGTTCCGTTTATCTCTCCTGTTACTTTGATTTCTTTGTTATTCACGATTGTGATCATGTTTAGCTTAAAAGGAAAATTGATTGTTCAAATTCCGATGGATGTACTTCGAATTGCGATTCCTCTGGTGCTTTATTTTGCTGTTATGTTTATCATTAGCTTTTTTACCGGAAAGTATTTTGGTGCTGATTATTCGAAAAGTACGGCAATTGCTTTTACAGCCACAGGAAACAACTTTGAACTGGCGATTGCGGTTGCAATAGGTGTTTTCGGAATCAACAGCGGACAAGCCTTTGCTGGTGTTATTGGTCCTTTAGTAGAAGTTCCTGCTTTGATTGCGCTTGTGAATGTTGCTTTTTGGTTTAGAAAGAAATATTATTCTTAGGCTGACAATTAATGTTATTTCAGCGGTTTGAAGAATAAAACTGGCTTCATTAAACAAGAAAACACTCATTTTATATAGCTAATATTCTTCTAAGTTTTACCCTCGTTTTTAACACGAGGGATTCTTTGCTTGATTTACTGTTCGATCAAGAAAACCTCTGTGCGCTTTCGTAAATCTGGGCGTTCGGTTTTTGAGGAACTAATAAATCGTTTTGAACGTACTATCTCGGTATTGGGCAGAAGTCAAAGTTCTTTTTAATATGATGATCAAAAGTGAGGCAAAACACTTAAAAAACAAACTTAAAAACGACTTCAAAAAAAGAGGCGTGATAGCCTCTTGAAATTCTTCTGACTCCTTTATCGAAAACCCCATAGTAGCGGAATCTCAGCGGTTTCGTTCAACACGGGCTTCATTGTTCGTGCTTCGCACGCAACGAATCCCTTGCTGTTGGGCGATGTTTTTTTATTCGTCTTCTATTTTTGTATCAATAAATTCATATTCAGAATTCTCAAAACTTACTCCGACTTTTTTAGCTTTAAATTTAACGTGATTATCATCGATAAAAGTGTAAGTGTAAACATCAGTTTTACCCGAATTGAAATGTAATTCGTGAAATTCTCCATTTTCAATCCACCATTGTCCTTTCTCAACAAAGCTTTCAACTTCTCCATTTTCAACTGCTGTAAATAGAAGCAAAAAAGTACCATCTTCAAATCTATGTTGAATCCAATACTTGACAAGTCCTTTTCTTTGATTATCGTTTTCCGAACCTTTCCAACTTCCAAACATTTTATTGTCTAGTTTGTTTGCTTTAGAATCTTTTTCTTGTGCGTTTGAGATAGTGATTATTCCAAAAATGGCAATTAATAATAATTTTTTCATAAGTTTATTTTTGGTTTATTTAAAATGGATTGTTAACGGTACTTTGCTATTGACAATTTCTCCCATACTTTTAGCAGGAATCCATTTAGTTTTTAATATAAATTCTTTTAACTTACTCGTAAAGTATGAAGAATATTTATAATTTTTTTTGTTTTGAAAAGTTAATTCAATATCTATGTCTGTAACAGTTCCGTCTTTGTGCAAAATGAAATCAGCTGAAATCCAAGAATAAGAATCTTTTTCCTTTCTAAACTCAAAATCTTTCGGATATTCAGCAATTTTAAAAAAGTCATTTTTATAATTTTTAAAAAAGTCTGAATAACTTTTATCATTTGGATATCTGGATAAAGTATCGCATTCCTCAAAGTCATAGATTTTATTCGGATTATTTTTTACATATTGTTTTTCCGCAACAGTTCGCAATGAGTCGATAAAATTTTTTCCAAATCGTTTGTCTATTTCTTGTGCCATTTTTTTTGCGTAACAATTCTGTAATTCACCTGGAACTGTACAATAATACAAAGCAGAATCGATTCTAATATTGTATTTTGAAAGCAACTTATTCATTTCCTCATTACTTCGATATTGAACTACCATTCCGAAAGAATGAAAATACGTTAACTTATTTTGTTTAATATCTTTTTCAGCATTTTTAGTTTCTACTTTGCAAATCGAATCCCAATATTTATTTTCAGAATCAAGTTCAACTCTTTGTTCTCTTGATGCTTGATTTTGAGATGTTGATTTTCCGCAACTAATAAATGCAAAAAGTAATATGTAATAAATTATTTTCATTTCTCTCATTTTTTCGGTCAAAATATCGCCCAATCGAGTCACGCAATGGAATTTCACCCTTACGTTCTCACGGAACCGTGCTTGAAAGTCTCCCTTCACACGGCTCTTCATAGTATTAAATTACACAAATGTACTTACATTTATGGATGTACCAATAACCAATGTCACTAGTGTCCACTTAAAATAAGTTAAAAACCAACTGGTTAGTATTATGTTCATTGATATTATTGTAATCTGATTTCATAAGTAGTTCATTTATAGATGTTTTATCGAGTAATGATGCGGATAAAATTTGTAGAATTTCGTAGGTTGAGCGATTGATTTTTAAATCTTTTGCTATTATAGAGACCAAGCAGTAAGTCACAATTGCTACATTAATTTGAATACGAACAGCATTTTCTGTTGTTCCCCAAAAGGTCTTAACTTTTAGGTGCTGTTTTATCCATTTAAAGAACAATTCTACTTGCCATCTTTGTTTGTAGAGTAGTGCAATATCTTGAGCTGATAATTCAAAATTATTGGTCAAAAAGACTAACATTTTTTTATTTTCAGTATCGAAAAATTTTACTTTTCGTATCTTTTCTGGATAATGTTTTGAGGTATAAAAACCTTCTATTTTACCGATTTGGTCATATTTAATTCCAGTGGTTTTATCAATTTTTGAAGAATACATTCTTTTAAATTTCACGTTAGATTTTGCTCTAACTACAAAATAAGCATTAGCTTTTGTAATTCGAAAAAGTCGATCATAATCAACATAAGCACGGTCAAAAATATAATAAGCAAATGGTTCATAATCTATTACATCCATTGCCTTAACATCGTGTACATTTGCTTCTGTAATGTGAATAAATACCGGGATTTGCGTGTTAATATCAAAGAGAGTGTGCAATTTTATCCCTGCTTTAGTTTTTCGAAAGTGAGCCCAGCAAAATACATTCAAGCATAGATCAATTGTTGAAGAATCAAAAGCATAAATATTGCCTTTTATTTCAAAGGTATCATTGCTTTTTTTATCTTGGGCAATCAATATTAAATGATTGGCAAACTCTTCAAATATTTTATAATTACGATTTTCATTAGCTTTGGATAAATTACTACGAGTTACATTTTTGCCAAATCCTAAATGATATGATTTTGATTGATGTGCTTCTATAACAATTATCAAATCCCTTAAACTTTCTCTTGCTGAAAGTTGACCAAAAAGCATACATAATAATTGATTCCAACAAGTAAAATGTTTGACCGATTTATTGCCAGAATATTTACTAGTTAACCTGTCAAAAACACGTTGAGGAAGAAATTCAATCAGTTGAGAAAAGACATATTTACCGTGATTCATATTCGTAATATTGATTTACGAACATAATAATCATTTCAAATCGTCACGCTCTAAAATGACTCTTAAAATACAGATTTACAATAATTTCAAAGAACTTATTTTAATTTTTAGTGGACACTAGTGAACCAATGTACGAATAAATCGGGTTTTTCTTTGTACTTTGTTTTGAGGTATCTAACCGCTGCCTTTTTGTACAATCCTTTTTCCCATTTTAGCCATTTTAGTAGTCGCTCATTGAGTTGTCTCCATAGATTTTGAAGGTCGTTTTTCCTAAATTTGTGATAATAATTGATAATTCCTCTCAAGATTGGATTCATCATTTTGGCTATCTCCTCTAGGGTTGTTCGCCTTTTGTGGATTTTCAGTGTTCTGAATTTTTCCATCAAACTGTTCTTCGACTTTTGACTCACGTAAATGCTCGGAATGATTATTATCTTATCCTCACTTTTGACCGCACTCGGACGAATGGTAAAGTCTAAAAAATCAAATTCCAATCTGGCTCGTTTGCAACCAGTACCTCTTTACTTATAGAAACTAAATAAAGCGTTTACAACGCGGTTGTTTAGATGAATCACCTACAAATTTACAATACACTTTTGTTATTAATAGCCGCGTTACAAACGCTACAATTTATCTTTTTAATTTATGTAGATACTCGTTGAAAACGAGCACTAGAGAGGGAATAGTACAAGAAAAACTCCAAGTTAAAGTGCTTAAAAAAGTAGAAAAAAAAGCGTTTTTACCTAAATGTCCTTTTTGCAAAATAGGAAACGTACACCCAATAGCAGTTTTTGACCAGCGTGGTCCACCTGCTTGGTATCTTGGCGGTAGCCAAAACCCAATTCCCCGTGAAAGTTAATTTTACGGGTAAGGGAATTTATGCCCTAAGGTGAAGGAAAACACGACAAAACCATCTTTGAAACCACTTCAAAAAAAAAGGATACTAAATCCTCTTGAAATTCTTCTGACTCCTTTATCGAAAAAACCATAGTAGCGGAATCTCAGCGATTCCGTTCAACAGGAGTTTCATTGTTCGGCTTGCAGCCGCAACGAAACTCTAGCTGTTGTGCGTTCGTTGTTTTTTTTAGAATTCGCTTAGTTCAAATAATTTATTCCTAAATTCATCAATTCTTTCAAAAACTGAATTTCCAGTATCTTTAATTTCTTTTTTTGGACAATCAATTTCTAATCTTTCAAGTCTTGATTTAATAGCCATTCTTCCGTAGAAAAAGCGCCATTTTTGAATATTAATTTGAGTAGCAAACCATAATAATTCATTAAATGACATTTTATATTTCGGTAATAAAACTCTAACGGAGCTTCCACCATTTCCACGAGCCATAAATCTCCAAGGTTGAACATAAGCCTGACCAAATGCTGTAACAGTTATTGCTCCTTCTTCAAAAATTTCAGATTCATCATCAGAAACCAATCTTATTATACTATTGGTAGAATCACCACTAGAAATGTATGGACAATTTCCTTCAGAGTAGTTTTTTTCTCCAGAAGACTTTCCATTTGCAACAACAAAAAAATCAGTTAATACACCTTTTCTACCATACGGAAGAATTTCTGAATCATTTATATTTTCAGGAAAATCTTCTAAAACTTCATCAGCAAGTTCAGGAATTGAAGAAACTGCTTGAAACAATGATAAGATTAATGTTTGTTCCTGTTTTTTTAGTTCTAATTCAGTAATTTTAGGTTGTGGTAGCCATTGTTGAGGACTGAATTCTTGACCGTCAATTATTTTTAAAGCACTAATTGTAGTTGCTAGGTCTGATTTGAATTTAACATTGTTTTTAAAATTTTCAAAAGCATTTAAAATTTCTTCAAGTTGAGAACCTTCGCATTCAACTCTTTTTCCTTTTAATTTTACATATCCATCATTCCAAATGCGTCCCATAAAAACTTTTTCGCTTTCAGTTTGAGGAATATGTGCCTTAGCAATAAAAATAGAAGTCGGAGCTGCGGTCGGATAAAATAAATCTTCAGGCAAACTAATTACTCCTAAAATCGAATGATTTTGAACTAGTTTTTGTCTCCAAACTTTGTTGTCATCATCAGCAAAAATTCCAGCTTTAACAACGACAGCAATTAAACCACCAGGTTCAAGAGCATCTAAAGCAACATCGATAAAATCTCTTTCTGGCTCTTCATCTTGTGAAAAAGGTGGATTTAAAAAAGCTCTTGTAAATTTACCTTCTATTTCAGATTTATTATCGAAGCAGCTACCATTTTCAATATGACTTTTTCCATCTCCACGGAAAAACATATTCAAAGTAGCTAATGCCCATACCGTTGGATTTGTGTCAAAACCATAAAGAGATTGCTTAATTTTAGAGATAGCTTTTGGACCTTTAGCTTTTGACATCATTTCGTCAAAGGCTGCAACCAAAAATCCACCAGTTCCACTAGCAATGTCAATTACTCTATCTCCTAGTCTTGCACAAATTAAATCGACACAAAACCTTGTCATATGTCTAGGAGTAAATACTATTCCTAAGGCATTATTGTCGTAGCCATATCTTAAAAAGGCTTCGTAAAAAAGCCCAAGGAAATCAGTGTCAGTTTGTAAAACAGACCTAATATTTAGTCGTTTTAAAATTGAAATAATTCGCTGAATTTTAGAACTCAACCTAGAAAAATCCCCACCACTTAATTTTAAAGCTTCTTCAAGTTTTATTTTGGTATCAGGTCTTAAATCAACACTTTCTTCAATAGCATCTTTAATTAATTTATTTAATGAATCTAATTCTTTCCCAGTTGTAGTGTCAATTTCTCCTTGATACATTCCAAGTGCAATTGCTCCAATAACTTTTGGTCTCAAAGGAGCTTCTATTTTTGCATATCTTAAAATTTTTGATAATTCAATTGCAGCATCAATAAATTCTGCACTACTAGGAACAGAAACGTTTGTAGTTCCATCATTAGCTGAAATTGCAAGTTCAATTTCTTTTTTAGATGGAATTGTGGAAATCTCATAACCATTGGATTTTAATTCTTTCCATGTATTTCCTTGTAAATATTTTACTTTAACAAAGAAGCCATTGTCTTCTTCACCAGCAACACCTACAGCTATTTTAATATTAAATTTTCTTGTTGCATTTATTGTCTCGCAATATCCAATTGCTTGATTTATAGCTTCATCAATTTTTTTTGCTTCATTTTTTGCTTCAATAACCATTACTGGTTCACCTTTAAAACAAACTAAAAAATCGGGCTTTTCTAAGCCTAATCCTATACTTGGGAACGAATTGATAATTTCTTGTTCTTCAACAAAATCACCACCTTTAGAAATATGTGATACATTCCATCTTCTTTTTTCACTTTGTGTTCTGATAAAGTATCTTGTTCTACTTTCGGCTCTCTTTTTAGACATTCCTTTGTTTAATTGTTTTTATTTTGTCAAAAATACATTTTTCAATTGTATAAGAAAAAAACGTTTTGATTTAATTTTACGATTGCTTTTTACGTTCCGTTGTACAATGACGCACAATCGAGTCACGCAATGGAATTTCACCCTTACGTTCTCACGGAACCGTGCTTGAAAGTCTCCCTTCACACGGCTCTTCATAGTATTAAATCACACAAATGTACTTACATTTATGGATGTACCAATAACCAATGTACGAATAAATCAGGTTTTTCTTTGTACTTTGTTTTGAGGTATCTAACCGCTGCCTTTTTATACAATCCTTTTTCCCATTTTACCCATTTTAGTAGTCGCTCATTGAGTTGTCTCCATAGATTTTGAAGGTCGTTTTTCCTAAATTTGTGATAATAATTGATAATTCCTCTCAAGATTGGATTCATCATTTTGGCTATCTCCTCTAGGGTTGTTCGCCTTTTGTGGATTTTCAGTGTTCTGAATTTTTCCATCAAACTGTTCTTCGACTTTTGACTTACGTAAATGCTCGGAATGATTATTATCTTATCCTTACTTTTGACCGCACTCGGACGAATGGTAAAGCCTAAAAAGTCAAATCCTTTGGGGTATTTCTTTATAGAGATTCCCCTTAAATTTACTATTTTGCTTTTCTCTGGATGCAAAGTCAGCTTGCAACTCTGCATTCTTTTGGTGATTAAATGAAGCAGATACAAGGCTTGTTTCTCAGTCTTGGAATGTACTATAATGTCATCAGCATAGCGTTCAAATGGCTTTTCGGGATGGTATTTTTCCATCCATTTATCAAACACAACGTGTAGAAATAAATTTGCCAATAATGGACTAATTACTCCTCCTTGTGGTGTTCCTGATACTGTGGCTGAAAAACGTCCATCTTGTTGTACCACGCCTGCTTTGAGCCATCTTTGGATGTACATTACAACCCATTTGTCTTGGCAATAGTGTTGTACTGTTTTGATCAGTAGTTCGTGATCGATATGGTCAAAGAAGCCTTTAATGTCAAGGTCTATGGCAAAGTCATGGTTAAATGAATTTTCATTAGCTTGCTTGATGGCTTGATGTGCATTTCGATTTGGACGGTATCCGAACGAACTTTTGTGAAAAAGCGGTTCGACTATTCGCTCTAAATGGCGTTTGACTACTTGTTGTGCAATACGGTCTAAAAGTGTTGGAATGCCTAATTTTCGTATTCCTCCATCTTTCTTGGGTATGCTTACTTGTTTGACAGCATTAGGGTAATAACTACCAGAGGTGAGCCTGTTCCATAGTTTGTAGAGTTCAGTTTTCTTGTTCTCTTCCAAGTATTCCCAACTCATTTTGTCTATGCCACCGCTACCTTTGTTGGCTCTTACTTCTTTGTATGCTTGCCAAACCATTACTTTGGTTATTGGCTGTGATTTTGTTTCATAATAATCTATCATCCCTTTTAGTTGGTTGTAAATTGTTAGTAAAACTTACTATGCTTAGTCCTTTGCTCCATTTCCATTACAGAAACTTCATCACTACTACAACTAAGTCTGCCCCCTATATCTCAACCACACCCTTTGTTGTCTGTTTCCTCTTTCGATTTGGCAGAGCGATATAGAGTTCACTTGTTCCTTAAAACAGCCTATTTATGCGTCTTGCCAACTTAACCCCGGATGCCATGTGCTCAGTAATCAGGTTTCCAACACACTTGGTCATAGGTACAAACGTAACTACCTATTTTTGACATCGTCTTTTGCGCTAACGAGGCTTCATCATTGGTTCACTTGCGTTCAACTCACATAAACTTACCTTCGGCATTCTTTGATGTCGTTTTTCTTTGTCGCTCACCACATTACAGTTTCCTAATAATGCAGCACAAAGTGGTTTAGTAACTACTCCTGAAAGTCGTCACTGATAGACCTACTATCATCTGTTTTAAAGCATCAACAACTACGTTGTTGTTCAAGTCACACACGTTCTGGCACTACAGCGGGTTTGGGGTTAAATTAAGCCCTATTTTCGGATTTGCCAAATCTTCCAAATACAAGACCATTTTTCCATTAAGCCAATTGCCCAAATCCGTTGTAGTGGCTGTTATGCCTTCGGTTCTTTATGCGCAATATTTCGGTTTAGTTTCTGCACCGTTTTAAAGTTAGAAACACAATTTAAAATAAATTATTATGATTGAATTAACTCCAAAAATTAAAGAAGAAACAATTTCAATCGTTTCACTTTATGAGAATTTTGATTTTGAAAATGAACTTACGGCATTTTTAAAATCAAAAGATTATGATGTAACTTTAGATAGTTCAGAAATTGAAGCTCCTGAAAATCAAACACCAAGATTGATTATTTTAGTTAGGAAGCATATTTAAGCATTGCGTCTAAAAAGCCTTTTGAACCTGAAAAACAAAAACCATCATAATGACCTCTAACAGCTAAAGAAAAAGATTCAGGCAAATCTAATTCGGTTTTCTTTTTGAGTAATTCATTTCTTAATTCTGATTTTTCAGTTTTATCATTAGAATCGTAATACTTTTTAATTAAATCTTTCAGTTCCATAGTTTTTTATTCTTTAGTAGTCTGTATTGTTATCAAAAATAAAAACATCTTTATTTGTTAAATTTGTTACGGTTAATTTGCCATCATCCGCAAAGCCAAAAGTGAAGTATTCATCATAATTGTCTCCTTCTATTCTCTCATACTTAAAAAGTTCAACACCATTTTCTTTACCCAAGTATGTGTGCATTAGATATGGACTTCTACGATTTTCATTTTTAGATGTTGTAAATGCTAATATTAATGTGTTTCGATTTTCTCCTTGAAAACTTACGGTTGCAATAGTATTTATCCATTTTCCTTTCATCCCTTTGGGTTTTATGAATAATTTATCGTAATGAAATATTTCATCTTTTTTGTCAGTATGATACATTCCGTCTGTGGTTTGTTCATTTGTAGTTGTTTCGAACTCTTCTATTACTTGATTTCTGTTCGACATTACTGTGTCAGAAGCTTTTGAATATTGTTCCGAATTTGGGTCGTACTCGTATTTTGGTTCTGTTGTTGCGGTACTTGCTTCTTGTTTACCACAAGAATAAAAACATAAGAGTAACATTAATGATGCTGTTGCCTTTTTAATCATCTTTTAAATTTAAGTATTATGAAAAACGTTCTTTTTTTCTGCATAAGTTCTGTTGAACTGAGGCATAATCGAGTCACGCAATGGAATTTCACACTTACGTTCTCACGGAACCGTGCTTGAAAGTCTCCCTTCACACGGCTCTTCATAGTATTAAATCACACAAATGTACTTACATTTATGGATGTACCAATAACCAATGTACGAATAAATCGGGTTTTTCTTTGTACTTTGTTTTGAGGTATCTAACCGCTGCCTTTTTATACAATCCTTTTTCCCATTTTACCCATTTTAGTAGTCGCTCATTGAGTTGTCTCCATAGATTTTGAAGGTCGTTTTTCCTAAATTTGTGATAATAATTGATAATTCCTCTCAAGATTGGATTCATCATTTTGGCTATCTCATCTATGTTGTTCGCCTTTTGTGGATTTTCAGTGTTCTGAATTTTTCCATCAAACTGTTCTTCGACTTTTGACTCACGTAAATGCTCGGAATAATTATTATCTTATCCTTACTTTTGACCGCACTCGGACGAATGGTAAAGCCTAAAAAATCAAATTCTAATCTGGCTCGTTTGCAACCAGTACCTCTTTACTTATGGAAACTAAATAAAGCGTTTACAACGCGGTTGTTTAGATGAATCACCTACAAATTTACAATACACTTTTGTTATTAATAGCCGCGTTACAAACGCTACAATTTATCTTTTTAATTTATGTAGATACTCGTTGAAAACGAGCACTAGAGGGTTTTTGACCAGCGTGGTCCACCTGCTTGGTATCTTGGCGGTAGCCAAAACCCAATTCCCCGTGAAAGTTAATTTTACGGGTAAGGGAATTTATGCCCTAAGGTGAAGGAAAACACGACAAAACCATCTTTGAAACCACTTCAAAAAAAAAGGATACTAAATCCTCTTGAAATTCTCTATCAAAACTTTACGATAACTCCATAGGGATGGATGTTGAGCGGTTCCGTTCAACACGGGCTTCATTGTTCGTGCTACGCACGCAACGAATCCCTTGCTGTTAGTGGCTGTCGTTGTTAAATGCTTTTGTAAAAATATGTTTTTGACTCTTCAAAAGTTCGATGTTCTTTTTCGTAGATTAAAGTTAATTTTGTTTCGAATGCAGGAATTGCAATTTCCATTTCCCAATTTTTATTAATGCTTGGAAATTTTTCTTTTAGATGAATCATTAACTGAAACCAACCAAGAGTTTCTTCAGATATTCTGAAGCTTTTATCAATTTTGTAAAAGATGTCAACACAAATGCTGTCATTTGTATATAAGTCTATTTTGTAACCAAAAACAGCCTGTATATTCTCCCATTCGATGAATGTTTGTTTATCATCTAAATTTATTTTAAATCCAGTTTCTTCAAATTCAAAAATTCCATTATCGTTGTATATTTCATCAAAAGGTCTATTTTGTATTTTGTTTGGTTTTGTTTCTAAATTTTTCAAATATTTAGAATTAGGGAAAATGAGCTTTAAAAGATATAATATTGTTGCAAATCCAAAAAGCAATATACCTAACCATCCTTCGTTTTTATTGGCTCTAACAACTACAAAAACGGATAATCCAGTCATTAAAATTCCAAGTAATAAATATTTTAGAGTATATTTCACTTTCAGTTGATTCTTGATTCTGCGGTACGATTGCCACTAACTAATTTATATACGCATAAATTCAACTCATTTAATTCCAAATGGGTATGTTATGCGAATGTTTTGGTTCGTATTATTTTTCCAAATATATTTATTTTTTCTTACAACTCTATGAGATATAGAATTTTATAAGTCATGAAAATTCTCTTATGAAAAACTAAACCCTAGCCCAGATGGAAGCGGCATCCTTTTGTGTCTCGTTTCTTTAACGAGACACAAAAGATATAGCGGACAGCTGGAAATAGCTTCTGATTAAAAAAATCAACATTAACATTTCATTTAATTAGGGTTCAAAGATTTAATTACTATTTTTGGGACTCTTTCAAAAATATGAATCACGCTATGCGAAAAACACAGTTATTTTTACTTTTTTTTATCAGTATTCAAATTTCTTTTGCCCAGCAGCCTCAAAAACCTAATGCTGTCGAAATTTATAATCAAATTCAAAAATTAAACTTTCTGGGCTCTGTTTTATACATTGCAGCGCATCCGGATGACGAAAACACAAGGCTTATTTCGTATTTATCAAATGAAGTCAATGCGAGAACGGGGTATTTATCACTGACGCGCGGCGATGGAGGCCAGAATTTAATTGGTCCGCAGCTGCGTGAATTATTAGGCGTGATCAGAACCCAGGAACTGATTGAAGCCCGAAAAATAGACGGTGGGGAACAGTTTTTTTCGCGTGCAAATGATTTTGGGTTTTCAAAAAACCCTGATGAGACTTTAAAAATCTGGGATAAGGATAAAGTCCTTGCCGATGTTGTCTGGACAATCCGAAAATTTCAACCGGACGTGATTATCAATCGTTTTGATCACCGCTCACCCGGAACGACGCACGGCCATCACACCTCGTCTGCCATGCTGAGTGTTGAGAGCTTTAATTTGACGAACGATGCCAAAAAATATCCTGACCAATTAAAATTTGTAAGCCCGTGGCAGGTTAAACGCTTATTTTTTAATCCGTCATGGTGGTTTTTTGGAAGTCAGGAAAAATTTGATGCAGCTGATAAATCGAAATATACTTCTTTGCAGACAGGCGTTTATTATGCCGGAATTGGAAAATCGAATCAGGAAATTGCTGCTTTAAGCCGCAGCCGTCATCAGTCACAGGGATTTGGAAGCACCGGAGCAAGAGGGGAAGAAACTGAATATCTGGAACTTATAAAGGGCGAAAAAGCAAAAAACCTCAATGACTTATTCGACGGAATTGATACGTCATGGAATCGTGTAAAAAATGGAAAACCAATTGGCGATCTCATTACCCAGATTATTAAAAATTATAATTTCAGCAATCCATCTGCCAGTATTCCCGATTTGGTCAAGGCATATTCGATGATTCAGGAACTAGAAGATACCCATTGGAAAGATTTAAAATCAGATGCCATAAAAAATATCATTGCCTCTAGTGCCGGATTATATCTGGAAGCTGTTGCCGATGAGCAGGAAGCCACACCGGGAAGCACTGTCAAACTAAACATTGAAGCGATCAACAGATCTTCAGTTGAAATGCAATTGACAGGTTTAACTTCGTTACCGGACAACAAAACCACTGTTAAATTCAAGTTTTTCTTAAAAAACAATAACGACCAGAGATTTAAACTTGAAATTCAGCTTCCTGAAACTATCGAATACACACAGCCGTACTGGCTGAAAGAAAAAGCAAGTGTTGGGATGTACACGGTTTCGAATCAGGAAATCATCGGGATTCCGGATATCATCAGAGATGTAAAAGTTATTTTTAATATCAGAATTAACGGTATTGATATTCCGTTTGAACGAACTGTTGTTTATAAATATAATGACGGCGTAAAAGGCGAAATGTATAATTTTCTGGATATCGTACCGGAAGTTACGACTTCGATTCTGGAAAAAGTGCTGATATTTAAAGACACGAAAAGCAAAATGATTCCAGTAAAAGTCCGTGCGGGCAAAAACGGAATCAAGGGAGATTTACAACTGGAATTACCTAAAAGCTGGGTAGTTATTCCCAACAAAATTCCGTTTACACTGGAGAAAAAAGGAATGGAACAAACGTTTTATTTTGAAGTTATCCCTCCCTCCAACCCTGAAGAAGCTGTTGCAAAGAGCGTAGTTCTAATGGAAAACAAAAGTTTTGACAAAGACCAGACTATTCTTGATTTCAACCACATTACCAAGCAATTGGTGTTAAAATCAGCCGAATCAAAATGTATTCGAATTGATTTAAAAACAACCGGTGATGCAATTGGTTATATTATGGGTGCAGGTGATGAAGTTCCGGAAAGTCTGACTCAGATGGGTTATAAAGTAACTATTTTAAAACCAGAAGAAATTACACCTGAGAGACTGGAATCTTTTAATGTGATTATGACAGGAATACGTGCATATAATACCGTAAACGCTTTGGCAAACAAACAGCCCATCCTTTTTGATTTCGTAAAAAGCGGCAAAACGATGATTGTACAATACAATACAAATGGCAAATTAGTTACGGATAAAATAGCCCCTTACCCGCTTAAACTTTCTAATGACCGTGTGACGGAGGAGAATGCGAAAGTTACTTTTCTTGCTCCGGATCATCCTGTTTTAAACACACCCAACAAAATCACAACTAAAGATTTTGAGGAATGGACACAAGAACAGGGATTATATTACCCTAATCAGTTTGATGATGCTTTCACTCCGATTATCTCATCTCATGACAAAGGCGAGTCAGACAAAAAAGGAGCTTTGTTAGTCGCTCCCTATGGAAAAGGATATTATATTTACACCGGTCTGAGCTTTTTTAGAGAACTCCCGGAAGGTGTTTCGGGTGCTTACCGATTACTTTCGAATATTATTTCGCTAAAACAGCCTATCGAAGCTCCAAAACAGGAATTAAAAAACTAAATTAAAATGGAAGCGAAAAAAGAAAAAAAATGGAAAAAAAGCTATACCTATGTGTTAGTAGCTAATGCTGTTTACATTATTATTTTCTTCTTAATCATGCAATTATACTCATAACTTATGCAGCTATTTGACTGGATTGTACTTATTGTTACCCTTTTGTTTATTGTAGTATACGGATCATGGAAAACCAGGGGAAGCAAAAATGTCGAAGACTTTATTTTAGGGAATAATGAAACTCCATGGTACACCGTTGGGCTTTCTGTAATGGCAACGCAGGCCAGTGCCATAACCTTTTTATCTACACCAGGACAAGCGTATCACGATGGAATGGGGTTTGTACAGTTTTATTTTGGACTCCCAATTGCCATGATTGTGATATGTGTGACCTTTATTCCTTTATACCATAAAAACAAAGTATTTACAGCTTATGAATTTCTGGAAAAACGATTTGATGTAAAAACACGCTCACTGGCGGCTATTTTATTCCTTGTACAGAGAGGATTAGGAACCGGTCTGACTATTTATGCCCCGGCAATTATATTATCCACTCTGTTAGGCTGGAATTTAACTTTGATGAACATCTTTATTGGTGTTCTGGTTATATTCTATACATTCTCTGGAGGAACAAAAGCAGTTAACGTAACGCAGAAGCAGCAAATGTTCGTGATTATGTCCGGGATGTTTATCACATTCTTTCTGATTCTGCATTATTTGCCACAGGATATGACCTTTTCAAGTGCCATGCATATAGCCGGTGCTAATGATAAAATGAATATTGTGGATTTTTCTTTTGATCCGGAAGAAAGATATACTTTCTGGAGCGGAATCACAGGTGGTTTTTTCCTTATGCTTGCCTACTTCGGAACAGATCAGTCACAAGTAGGACGTTATCTGTCGGGTAAATCCGTTAAGGAAAGTCAGATGGGATTAATTATGAACGGACTATTAAAAGTTCCAATGCAGTTTTTTATATTGCTCACAGGAGTTATGGTTTTTGTATTTTTCCAGTTCAATCCTGTTCCTTTAAATTTTAATCCAAATAATAAAATTATTATTGAAAAATCTGCTTTTAAAGAGGAATACCATGCTCTGGAAGTTAAGTTAAACAAGCTTTCTGAAGATAAAAAAGTAATCAACCTTTTGTATATCGAACAATTGAATCAGGATTATGACAATCCTATTCTTCGAAAAGAATTAGTCACATTGTCTAATAAAGAAAAAGATTTGCGTGACCGCGCGAAAGAAATCATTTCTAAAGCCGACAGCAATAGTGAAACAAATGATAAAGATTATGTGTTTTTCCATTTCATTTTACATTATTTGCCAAAAGGACTTATTGGATTATTACTGGCAGTAATCATTTCGGCTGCTATGTCATCAACTGCTTCCGGATTAAACGCATTAGCATCAACAACTGCGATTGATATTTATAAGCGAAATCTGAAAGAAGAGAAATCTGAAAAACATTACCTCAATGCTACCAAATTCTTCACCCTTTTTTGGGGAATTGTTGCCATACTTTTTGCCTGTGTAGGAACATTGTTTGAAAATTTAATTCAGTTGGTAAATATCATTGGATCCATTTTTTACGGAACTGTCCTGGGTATCTTTCTTGTTGGTTTTTATATGCGCCGTGTTCAGGCAAAGTCGATGTTCAGCAGTGCAATTATCAGCCAGTTAACAATTTTCATCATTTATTATTTTATGATTTATATTTACCCGAGTGGTCAGGAAAAATTAGGCTATTTATGGCTAAATTTTATTGGTGCAATCCTGACTATCTTATTATCACTGTTCATACAAATTGTTTTCTACAGAAATAATAATACGGAATTAAATGAATCTTAATTCGAAATTAAAACTTCGTATACCCTTTTTTTATGCTAAACTTCAACTTCACCCCTTTTCCGGTCATAGAAACCGAGCGTTTAATTTTAAAACGAATTACAGATGATGACGTAAATGAAGTTTTTGAATTGCGATCAAATCCGGAAACCATGAAATATATTCCAAGACCTTTAGTTAAATCGACAGAAGATGCTCTCGGACATATCGCAATGATTGAAGAAAAAATCGTGGCAAATGAAGGGATCAATTGGGGAATTACTTTAAAAAACAACCCTAAAACTTTAGGAATTATAGGATTCTACAGATTGCAGCCTGAAAATTACCGAGCAGAAATTGGCTATATGTTACTTCCTGAATTTCATGGAAAAGGAATTATTACTGAGGCAGTAAAACGATTAATTTCTTATGGCTTTGATGATTTAAAACTCCACTCAATTGAAGCCGTAATTGATCCTGAAAATTTTGCTTCTGAAAAAGTTTTACAAAAATGCAATTTTGTCAAAGAAGCCCATTTAAAAGAAGCCCAGTTTTATGAAGGTAAGTTTTTAGATAAAGTGATTTACTCGTTATTAAACAGCTAATTTTCTACATGAAAATTTTATAAGTTATTATTTTAAGTACATGACAAAAAGCAAAACATATTGTTTTCCAAAGATTTAAATCCTGTCAAAAGAAATTTTGACAAATAATCTAATCCATACTTGAAAATACTTACTGCTCTTCTGCCATGTTTTTTTATTATTATTTTCTGGATGCATTCATCCAAATAGTCGCCAATTTTATAACACCATACAAAAGCAATCATTGTTAGAGAAAATAGTTTTTCTAATCTTTTTAAATCCGTCACATGTGTGTCTTCTATGTTAAAACCACTACTTTTTAAACCTCTAAAAAGAGTTTCAATTTGCCATCTTCGTTTATAATAAACCATTGCTTGTTCTGGTTTATCGAATGATACAATAATTAAAAATTCTATTTTTCCATCCCTAGCAATGGTCTTGCTCCCAGAAAGATAGCATTTTTGACCATGTAACTCCACAATTCTCGGATAGTGGTAAAACTCGCCTATTTTTAAATTATTGAATAACCAAAAAGCCTTAATCTCTTCCTGTTTTTGATAAGAATAAATTTTGAAATTATTTCTGATTCTAATATAATACCTAATATTGTTTTGGTTTAGAAACTCTAACCATTTATCCCCAACAAACTCTCTATCAGCTAAGAGACAATCTATACTTTGCCTCCCGAACCATTCTATGTAGGTTTTGATTAAATCAATCCTCTCTTGTATATCTGAATTTCCTCGTTTATCCAACATTTTGAACATCAATGGAAATGCAACATTTTTATAACTGACTCCTAACATTAGAATGTTGATATTTTTAGTTCCGAACTTCCAATTGGTTCTATCTAAGACCAATACCAAATCGCATCTTACCGGTAATATATTGAATATCAAAGAAGAAACTATTTTCATAGGAAAGTCAAATTCCTTCATGAATCTTTGAACCCTCCTATAAGAGCTATTTTTATTGGCGGTTGTATCAAATCCCGATGCTAACCTATCATAATTAACTGTTTTTATTTTGCATAAAGCCGTTATAAATAAACAAATGAGCTTGACCCTTGCTAAATTGAGTTTCCCTTTGAAATGACCTTGTAAAACTGAAATAAGCTCTGTATCTTTACCCTCAAGACTGGTATTCTTCATTATAAAAATTATGTCGTAATAATTCTATAATGTACGAAATATCAGTCTTTTTTGCAAATTAATTAACCTGTATATTATTGATTTTTAGCAAAATATAATTTTGTCATGTACTAAAGTTATTATTTGTAAATACGTTATTTGGGAGTCATTTGATAACAAAAAGCCTATGAAATTTATGAGTTACACTCCGGAAATACGTTATCTTTTTAAAGAAAAATACAATGTTTTTTATGCGGAAAGGTACATAAGTTTTGATCGTTATGAACTCCAAAAATAGGGATATTAGGATAGTAACATGTGCGAAAAAGGGGTAGAATATAGAAATTAGGAGCCCCCTATTGGATATGGCAAAAAACGCAGTGAAAAAATTTTATTGGATATTTTTTTAAGGGGTGACTGGCATCAGGAATTTTACAAAGGCCGCTGTAATGATGACACAACAGAAGCTACGAAAATATAAAAAACTGAAATAAAAGTGGCGAATGGATTCCTTATTGAGGTGGTCTTATGATTTTTTACCAACTAAATTAATTTTCAGGAAATTTAGAAAGTGACTTAATATATAAATTTTCTACTTTTTTTCTCGCCCAATCTGTTTTTCTTAAAAATGTCAGACTGGATTTTACACTAGGATTTTCATTAAAACATTTGATCGGAATTAATTCGCCTAAAGTATCAAAACCGTAATAATTTACAAGCGTTTCAACAATTTTCTGAAGTGTTATTCCGTGAAGCGGGTCTTTAGATTTGATTTCCATGTTTATATTTTTAAATAAATAACAAAAGACCGCGCTTAAAAAGTACGGCCTTTGTGCAAAATTAACGAATTGATTCAAAACAATTCATTTAATTCTTAGAATAAGAACTTAAATCCAAAAGAAAGTGGTGATGTCAGGTTTGGATTACTTCCTGCCAGAGCCGTGTTGTAAAACGGATCAACATTTGCAACGTGCGCTAGTCCAAAATTAGTAACTGTGGTTTTGTCTCCATTTTTAGGCTCAAGAGTTGTGGTTGTAAAATTGGCTAAGTCATAAGAAAATTCAACTGAGAAGTTTTTAGTTATAAAATAATCAAAACCTCCTGATACAGATAACCCAAACTGATTTACTTTTAACTCACTTTCCTTTTCTTTTCCGGTAATTACCGGCAAAGCAGCCTGTCCAAAGAAATACAGTGAACCGGCTACATTCCAATATTTTCTTACCAAAGGCTGAACAACAATTAGATCCGTTTTGGCAGCTGTACCTGCATCTGATTCGGATTTAATATTGATGTATCCAACTCCTGCTCCCACAGCCACAGATGGAGTTACAAATGTACCAACAATTGGCAATACAGATAAACTTGTGTTTTTTTCATCAGCCATTTTGGTCTGCTGATAGCCAAACTGTGAAGTTGCGAACCATGTTCCTTTTAGTCCCTGATTTCCCTCCTGAGCTTTAGCGGTTAAACCAATTAACACTATACTCACTAATGTTACAATTTTTTTCATGTTATTATGTTTATTAATTACATGACAAACTTATGGGGAACCTTTTGGGACAGGAATGATTAAAATCATAGATTAAAAAAAACTTTAATTATATTTAAGCGCGTCAAAGTTTACAATTTTACTTATTTTTGCATCATGTTAAAATCAGTCAATATACTTAATAAAAGAGCCAGGTTTGATTATGAAATAATCGATACCTACACTGCCGGAATCGTTTTAGCAGGAACTGAAATCAAATCAATCCGATTAGGAAAGGCTAATATTACCGAAAGCTTCTGTGAGTTCAGTAATAATGAACTTTTCGCTATTAACACATACATTGAAGAATATTCATTTGGAAATCAGTTTAACCATAAATCAAGAAGCGAAAGAAAACTGCTTCTGAATCGGAAAGAATTAAAAAACCTTCAGAAAAGTGTGCAGGCAAAAGGATTAACTATTGTGCCTCTTAAACTGTTCACGAATGAAAAAGGACTTGCAAAACTTCAAATTGGGCTTTGTAAGGGAAAGAAAAATTATGACAAACGTGAATCCTTAAAAGAACAGGATACAAAACGTGACTTAGACCGCATAAAGAAAGCGTTTAATTAATACCCTTTTTGTAAATTATCGTTTCTTAATACAAACCATTCTAAGAAAGTAATATTCATTTATTGCTTTTTTTATTTTAAATTTCATGACAAATTACGTCAGGAAAATTCTTTTTGAAATGAAATCGCTTCTTAAAAATGCGCGCGAACAAAAGGGACTAAAAACCCGTGAAGTTGCACAAATAGTAAGCATTGATCAGGCTTTAATCAGTAAATTTGAAAGCGGTCTTCGAAAACCAACAAAAGACCAGATTATAAAATTATCGACACTTTTAGAAATTGATCATGAAACTTTGATGATTGCATAGTTAAAAGAAAAAAAATTATACGAAATTGGAGATGATGAGTCTGCTTTAAGAGCACTTGCTGCAGCCGAACAAGAGCTTCATCTATCAAAAATCGGTATCAAAAATAAAAGTATCAGGTGCTTTAGAAAAAATGCTGCAGGAAATTGAATTTCTGAAAGCAAAACTAGATTCGTCTGCCCAAGGCAATTTTGATGAAATTTTACAAAAATCCGAATTAGAATATACCTTTTGAAAGCAACCGAATAGATGGGAATACCATGACCCTTAAAGAAAAAGAAATGGTGATTAACGAAGTTTTGACAATTTGGGGTAAAAGTACGAGGGAACACCTGTAAATTGTAAATTACACAAATCCTAAAAGAAGTATTAGAAAATATCTAAAAAATGAATAAACGAGATTAATTTTCAAGGTTCAAAAATGCTTTTCCAAGATTTTCAATGATATCCGATGCTATAAAAGACTGATAACCAGTTTGAGGCAAAGCCATATCAGCTGTTAATCCATGAAGAAACACTGCTAATTGTGCTGCCTGAACAGGTACATAATCTTGTGCCAGTAAACTGGTTATGATTCCGGTAAGCACATCACCGCTTCCAGCAGTTGCCAATGCTGCATTTCCGGTTGTGTTTTGATAAACTTTCGTCTGGCTGATAATGTAAGTTGGAGCTCCTTTCATTACAATGATCACTTTATAATGCTCTGAAAAAGTGATTGCTTTTCGAAACTTTTCAGATTCAGAATTCCATTTGCCAATCAAACGTTCGAGTTCTTTTGGGTGTGGAGTCAAAATGGTGTTTTCAGGGATTAATTCGAGCCATGCCTCGTTTTCTGCAAGTATATTTAAAGCGTCTGCATCCAGCACTAAAGAAGTTTTATTCGTTCGTAAAAATTCAAATAAAGCTTTTTGTGTTGCTAACTCCTTCCCTATTCCCGGACCGATACCAATTGCTTTTGGAAGCAAAGGCAACTGAATATTAGTTATAAAGTTTACATTTTCATCCGTGACAACCATGACCTCAGGAATTGAAATCTGAAGAATCTGATAACCGCATTTGGGAGTAAAAGTCGTTACAAGACCACAACCCGATTTGATACAGGCTTTTGAAGCCAGAACTGCGGCTCCTACTTTGCCATAACTTCCGGCAATGATTACCGCATGTCCCTGCAATCCTTTGTGTGTGAATGGATTTGAAGGCTTGTAAAATTCTAAAACTTTCTCTTTTGTCATTAAATATGGAGACTTCATGGTAATTCTGTTATATATTAAAATTACATTAAAAAAATCGAATCACGGATATTCTTTGTACCAATTTGCCCTAGCCCTGGTAGCAGCGACATCCTTTTTAAAAAATAAAAAGATATAGCGAATAACAGGAAACAGCTCCAAATTATTGCGAAATTTACAATTTAAGCCATTCATATTCGACATTTTTTGAATAGATTTGCAAAACAATTTTTATATCTCTATACAATGAAAAATACTGCGCTTACGCACATACATGAAGGTTTAGGAGCAAAAATGCTTCCTTTTGCAGGTTACAATATGCCAATTACTTACGAAGGTGTAAATGCTGAACACGAAACAGTTCGTAACGGTGTGGGGGTTTTTGACGTTTCACATATGGGAGAATTTTTATTGACAGGACCTAATGCTTTAGCTTTGATTCAGAAAGTGACTTCAAATGACGCATCAACTTTGACCATTGGAAGAGCGCAATATTCTTGCCTTCCAAATAATGAAGGCGGAATTGTGGATGATCTGATTGTATATAAGATGAAGGAAGAACAATATTTGTTAGTCGTTAATGCTTCGAATATTGAAAAAGACTGGAACTGGATTTCGTCTCACAACGACTTGGGGGTTGATATGAAAAATCTCTCAGATGATTATTCATTATTAGCCATTCAGGGGCCAAAAGCAGTTGAAGCAATGCAGTCCCTGACTTCTGTTGATTTATCTGCGATTACCTATTACCATTTTGAAGTAGGCGATTTTGCAGGAATTGAAAATGTAATCATTTCTGCTACAGGATACACCGGTTCTGGCGGATTTGAAATTTACTGCAAAAACAGCGAAGTAGAACAAATCTGGAATAAAGTTTTTGAAGCCGGGGCTCCATACGGAATTAAACCAATTGGTTTGGCAGCTCGTGATACTTTGCGTCTGGAAATGGGATTCTGCTTATATGGAAATGATATCAATGACACTACTTCTCCACTGGAAGCTGGTTTAGGATGGATTACTAAATTTTCTAAAGATTTTACAAATTCTGAAGCCCTTAAAAAACAAAAAGAAGCGGGAGTTACCAAAAAATTAGTCGCATTTGAAATGCAGGAACGAGCGGTACCAAGACACGATTATGAGATTGTAGATGGTTCCGGATCTGTAATCGGAGTTGTGACTTCGGGAACTATGTCTCCTTCTATGGGTAAAGGTATTGGTCTGGGATATGTTACAGTTGCCAACAGCGCAGTCGATAGCGATATTTTTATCAGAATCAGAAAAAATGATGTTGCAGCCAAGGTGGTAAAATTACCTTTTTACAAAAAATAAAAATTTCAGTTAAATACTGTCAAAAAATGCATTGCTTAATTGTGATGCATTTTTTTTTGAATAACCGTTTTGATATAAGAATATTTGGGAAAAGTATAACAATTAATGAGAAATTAAGTGTAAATTTAATTTTGGAATTATTCAAAATATGAAAAAGATAATATCGGTATTTCTTCTTATTACAAACACTCTATTTTCTCAAAATAGTGACAAGACATGCGAAATACTTACCAAAATAAATCACCTTATTCAAAACGAACACATTAGACCAAAACCATTGGATGATAGTTTATCAATTTATGTTTTTGATAATTTAATGGATGAACTCGATCCGTCCAGAAATATCTTTTTCAAATCAGAATATGATGAAATGTCTAAACAATATCGACTCAATATAGACGATTTTATATTACAGGGCGATTGCAGTTTCCTGTCTGATATTACGAACAAATACAGAAATGGACTTCTGCGCACTAAAGCTGTTTTAGAAAAAATTCAGACCGGAACAATTGATTACAATAAAAAGGACACTATCCGTTTTTATAAAAAAGCATTTAAATTTTATCTCAAAAAAGAAGATTTAGAGAAAATATGGCTCAAAAAACTCCGTTATCAAATTCTGGATGATATCGTTGAAAAAAGTGATAATCTGGATTCTCTTAAATTAAATTTCAAATCAATTGAATTACAATCGAGAACTAGTATTTTATCAAACGAAATCTGCAGGATAAATACACTGTTAGAAGGAAAAGATACACAAAAGGAAAACCTTTACAACTTTTTTTGTACCTACTTTGATCCACACACAACGTATTTTAGCGATGATTCTAAGTCCAGTTTTGTAGCATCTTTATCGAAAGAACATTTTTCATTAGGAATGAGTTTAAAGTTAAATGAGAAAAATGAAATCATTATTGATGAATTAGACCCAAATGGTCCTGCATTTCAAACGGGACAGATAAAAAAAGGAGACCAGATTGTTTCAGTTTCAAATCAAAAAGAGACTTTACAAGTTTCATGTGCATCATTAGAATCTGTTTCAAGTATGATATTATCTGAGTCTAATAGGAAGATTACACTTACTTTAAAACGAAACTCCGGTAAAGATTTTGAAGTTTATATCGAAAAGCAAATAATGAAAGATGAAGAAAACTCTGTTTATAGTTTCATCATTGGCAAAGAAAGCAAAATTGGATATATCAAGATTCCCAGCTTCTATGCTGATCTGGATCAAAATAACCGTAAAGGCTGTGCTGATGATGTAGCGCGGGAGATTATCAAACTTGAGAGAGACAACATAAAAGGTCTTGTAATTGACCTCATTAATAATGGCGGTGGTTCTATGGAGGAAGCCGTTAGGCTATCCGGCATGTTTATCGATTACGGACCACTTTCTGTTGTTATAGATAATAAACAAAACAGAACTGTAATAAACGATCCGTACAAAGGTCTGATCTATAAAGGACCTATAGTAATTTTAATAAACAGTAATACTGCTTCTGCCAGTGAATTTTTTGCTTCCATTTTACAGGACTACAACCGTGCTTTATTGTTAGGCAGTAATACATTAGGAAAAGCTACCATGCAAACAATTATTCCTCTTGATGAAAATACCACCACCGATTTTTTAAAAATAAGTATTAATAAATTTTACAGGATAACGGGTAAAAGTCATCAAAATACAGGAGTTAAACCAGATGTTATTCTTCCCGAATTTTATGAAAATGTCTTTCAAAAAGAAAGCAATTTTCCAACTGCCCTTCAAAACGACAGTATTGCCATTTCATTAAAATACAAGCCTTATGTAAAAAGAAATCTAATTGATAAAATTGCCAAAAACAGTTTGGCAAGATTAGCTGACAATTTCTATTTCAAACAAATCAGAGAAATAAATTCCAAAATTGACGAAATGATAAATACACCAAAGACTGAAGTACCAATGACACTGAGTTCAATTTTTGAGCAAAAAATTATTAGAGAAAAATTATGGAAGGAAATTAATGCATTTAGTGACACAGATAATCCGTTAGATGTATATAATTCAACTATAAATCAATTCTTGCTTGGTGTGTATCCCGCTGAAAAAACAATAAATCAGTATAAAATTGATAATCTTAAAACCAATCCTTACCTAAACGAAGCCGTAAATATTATTAATGAATTTAATACTTCGAAATAAATTTCAGATTCTCTAAATTACAAATTGCTATTATTTGAAGCTTATTTAAAAACAAAAACATTGAGAAGCAATACATATGTCTATTGATTCATATTTCAGTTTTAATCATACAATAAGATTCAGTTGCTTAACATAGATTTTTTTATTTTAAAAAACTATAAAGTATAATTTTAAAATAAAGTATAATTTTAAAAAGAATATAATTTGATTTTGGAAAAATAAGTAATAACCGTATTTTTGCATCACAAAACTAAAAATTAGAAATGGGAAGAGCGTTTGAATTTAGAAAAGGAAGAAAAATGAAACGTTGGTCAGCGATGGCCAAAACATTTACCAGAATTGGTAAAGATATCGTTATGGCTGTTAAAGAAGGCGGACCAAACCCAGACGCCAATTCTAGATTAAGAGCAGTTATACAAAATGCTAAAGCTGCCAACATGCCTAAGGAAAATGTGGAGCGTGCTATCAAAAATGCAAGTAATAAAGATACTGCCAACTACAAAGAAATTTTGTTCGAAGGATATGCTCCTCACGGAATAGCCATTTTGATTGAGACAGCTTCTGACAACAATAACAGAACAGTAGCCAATATACGCAGTTATTTCAATAAATGCAACGGTACTATGGGTACTCAGGGTTCTGTTGAGTTCATGTTTGACCACACTTGTAATTTCAGAATTGCTAATAACGGTCTTGATGCCGAAGAATTAGAATTAGAACTAATTGATTTTGGTGCCGAAGAAGTTTTTGAAGACGAAGACGGAATTCTAATATATGCTCCTTTTGGAAGTTTCGGAGCTCTGCAAAAAGAATTAGAAAACAGAGGGCTGGAAATCTTATCTTCAGGTTTTGAACGTATTCCTCAAATCACAAAAGAATTAACAGAAGCACAAATAGCTGACGTTGAGAAACTGATTGAAAAAATAGAAGAAGATGATGATGTAATGAACGTCTATCACACCATGAAGGAACAGTAATTCTTCAAAACTAAAAGCTCTGGTTTTCCAGGGCTTTTAGTTTATAATGATTTTAAACAAATTAGGAATTTAATAAAATAGCCAGTCATCCCTTATATTTGCAGTTCCAAATTTAAAATAACCTTATGAAAAATTCCAAGTACACTAAAATTGCCGTGATAATTATGGTAATATTGTTTGTAATTGTAAGTATGTTAGGATGTACCGTGCAACATAATCATTCACACCACAATTCGAAAAAAATGCCTCCTGGTCAGGCCAAAAAAATATCAGGAGAAAAAAGTGCTAAATCACATGCACATGGTCATCGTTAAAAAATATTTTTCATTCAAAGCCTTTTATAATTCAAAAGGCTTTTTGCATTTTTAGTTTCTAAAGATTTTAAATTTAATCGTTATTTACATTAGGATAATTTTAATCAAAAATTAAGACGAATGCTCAAAATAATTACAAATCTTCAT
Source organism: Flavobacterium adiutor (assembly GCF_048282555.1). Taxonomy (NCBI): domain Bacteria; kingdom Pseudomonadati; phylum Bacteroidota; class Flavobacteriia; order Flavobacteriales; family Flavobacteriaceae; genus Flavobacterium; species Flavobacterium adiutor. The sequence continues at coordinate 2,401,492 of NZ_CP182487.1, read as the reverse complement.
CTGTAAATCGCAAATCCTGACTACCTTTGCACTGTCAAAAAATAACAGATATGAACTTACAGCATATTCAACAAATTAAGCATACTGACAGTGGTAATTTCTTTTTATTGGCGGGACCCTGCGCAATTGAAGGAGAGGAAATGGCACTTAGAATTGCTGAAAAATTAGTTGGTATTACCGAAAAACTTGAGATCCCTTATGTATTTAAAGGATCATTTAAAAAAGCCAACCGTTCCAGAATTGATAGTTTTTCCGGAATTGGTGATGAAAAAGCACTAAAAATTTTACGAAAAGTTTCTGAAACTTTCCATGTTCCAACAGTAACAGATATTCATACGAATGAAGATGCTGATATAGCAGCACAATATGTAGATATCTTACAAATTCCTGCTTTCTTAGTACGTCAGACTGATTTAGTTGTAGCCGCTGCCAACACAGGAAAAACAGTAAACCTGAAAAAAGGACAATTTATGAGTCCGGAAAGCATGAAACATGCAGTTCAAAAAGTGTTAGATTGCAATAACGAAAATGTTATGGTGACTGACCGCGGTACAATGTTTGGTTATCAGGACATGATTGTTGATTATCGTGGAATCCCAACGATGCAGCAATATGCCACAACAGTTTTGGATGTAACACACTCATTGCAACAACCTAACCAGACTGCCGGTGTTACAGGCGGAAGACCTGATATGATTGAAACCGTTGCCAAAGCAGGTATTGCTGTAGGCGTTGACGGAATTTTTATCGAGACACATTTTGATCCCGCAAATGCTAAAAGTGATGGTGCTAATATGCTTCACTTAGATTATTTTGAAGGGCTAATGACCAAATTGGTAGCTATCAGAAAAACAGTTAATTCATTTTAATACTTCTATAATTCATTGAAAAATAAGTTTTTATTCTTGCCTTTTTTCTTAATGTGTTTCGCTGTTAATACATTTGCCCAGGAAGAAATTGCAATACAAGACAAATACACAGCACACAATAAAGGAAAGTTTTTTATTTCATGGGGAGGTAACCGAGAAAGCTACTCAAAATCTGATGTAACCTTCAGAGGAAAAGATTACGAGTTCACTGTCCACGATATGGAAGCGCATGACAAACCTAAAGGATGGCATATTGATTATATTAATCCGGCAAATATGACAATTCCGCAGACGAATTTTAGGCTTGGTTATTTCATAAACGATCATTATAGTATTGCAATTGGCGTTGACCACATGAAATATGTTATGACGCAAAACCAGATTGCGAATGTTACTGGTAATATAGGACTACCTTTAACAGATCAAGGTTCCGTTCATAACGGAAATTACAACAATGACCCTGTCGATTTTACAGATCAAACGTTTTTAACTTACGAACATACTGATGGTTTAAATTATGTAAACACAGAAGTTTCAAGACATGATGATATTTCAAAATGGTTTAGACTTCCAAATATTGATAAGGTTCAGATTAATTTAACTGAAGGTTTGGGAGGTGGAGTTTTGTATCCTAAAACAAACACCAAACTTTTAGGAAAAGAACGTCACGATGATTTTCACATTTCGGGTTATGGAGTTTCTGCAAAAGCAGGAATTAATATTACCTTTTATAAACACTTCTATATTCAGGGAGAACTAAAAGGGGGTTACATCAATATGCAGGATATCAAAACAACTGCAAGTAATGATGACAGTGCTTTTCAGGACTTTTTCTTCTTTCAGCGAATTATTGCTTTTGGGGGAATTTTTAGAATTTAAAATTACAATACAACATAATCAAAGCAGGTTTCATATTTAATTTGAAACCTGCTTTTTGTTTTACTCTGAATAAATATTAAGCAGATTCGTTACAGTATTCCAGTTTCTAATTGTTGCCGTGACATTAAGTTTTTTCTCAATATATTTTTGATCAAATCTGGTTTTTCCGGCACCAATAGCATATTTTATAAAAATTCTGTTACCGTCAATACTTGCTTCGTCTGGTTTAAATTGGCTTATCTTTAAATCATTTATGTTTTCTTTTTTCAAAACAATTGAAACAAAAGCAACGTAAAGTTTTTTACTGTCAACTTCTTTTTCTTTTAGAAAAGGATTGTTTTTAAAACACAATTCCAAATCTTCTTTTGCAATTACCACAATAGGAACTTCGTGTCCAAAAACTTTAAAAATTTCCTGCTTAATCATAAATCCTACTTTTGAAGCACTTTCTTCATCGGTATCCACAAAAACATTCCCAGACTGCAGATAGGTTCTTACATTCGTAAAACCAATATTTTCCAGCATCGTTTTTAATGCTTCCATTTTCATCATATTGTGGCCGGAAACATTAATTCCTCGTAAAAGCGCTAAGTGTGTTATCATTTCAAAATATTTTACTCCCCAAAGATATTATTTTCTAAACTTTAATTTTCAAATTATCTCATTTTCAAATTTCCCAATTAAAATCTATCTTCGCTATTCTAAAAGATAAAATTCTAAAATCTAAGAAGTCTAAAAAACTAATGTCAAATAATCTCCTAGAAACTCCTATCGAATACTTAAAAGGCGTTGGTCCGAGTCGTGGTCAATTGCTTCGTAAGGAATTAGGAATTCATAAATACAGAGATTTAGTTAATTTTTTTCCGAACAGGTATATTGACAGAACGCGTTATTATAAAATAAACGAACTTCAAAATACGGGTTCTGAAGTTCAGATTATTGGAAAAATAATTCACATTAAAACCGTTGAATTTGCCAAAAACAAAAAACGTCTTGTGGCTACTTTTGTTGATGATACAGGCCAAATGGACTTAAACTGGTTTCAGGGACATAAATGGATTAGGGAGAGCCTGAAACTTAATGAAGTTTGTGTAATTTTCGGAAAATGTTCCTTGTATGGGAATCAATTCAGTATGGCGCATCCCGAAATTGAGCTTTTAAAAGAACACGAAAAAAGTCTTCGATCAGCCATGCAGCCGGTTTATCCTTCAACAGAAACACTCACAAACAGAGGAATTTCAAACCGGACAATAAATAAATTGATGGAACAGCTTTTCATCGAAACACAAGGTTTGTTTACTGAAACTTTTCCTTCTTACTTAATTGAGGAAATGAAGTTAATTTCAAAAAAAGCAGCTTTATTTAACATCCATTTCCCGAAGAGTGCCGAAGTTTTGGCGAAAGCTCAATTTCGATTAAAATTTGAGGAATTATTTTTTATTCAGCTGCAATTAATTACAAAAAATCTCATTCGAAAACATAAAATAAAAGGACATCCTTTTGCAAAAGTAGGCGAATTCTTCAATGGATTTTATCAAAATCATTTACCTTTTGATTTGACGAATGCTCAAAAAAGAGTAATCAAAGAAATCAGAACCGACATGGGAAGCAATGCTCAAATGAATAGGTTATTGCAGGGAGATGTAGGCTCCGGAAAAACGATTGTAGCATTTATGAGTATGCTTTTAGCAATTGATAATGGATTTCAGGCCTGTTTGATGGCTCCAACCGAGATTTTGGCGAATCAGCATTTTATTGGTTTATCTGAATTAGCAAAAACATTAAACATCAATATTAAAATATTAACTGGTTCTACCAAAACTGCAGCGAGAAAAATTATTCACGAAGAACTGGAAAATGGTTCTTTACATATTTTAATTGGCACACATGCTTTATTAGAAGATAAAGTAAAGTTTAAAAATTTAGGATTAGCTGTGATTGATGAGCAACATCGTTTTGGTGTGGAGCAAAGATCAAAATTATGGAAGAAAAATGATATTCCGCCACATATTTTGGTCATGACTGCTACGCCTATCCCAAGAACACTAGCGATGAGTTTATATGGCGATTTAGATATTTCGGTAATTGATGAATTGCCTCCTGGCAGAAAACCTATCCAGACGGTTCATCGATACGATAGCAACCGCCTCAAAGTCTGGAAGTTTCTGCGTGATGAAATTGCTAAAGGGAGACAGATTTATATCGTTTATCCATTAATTCAGGAATCAGAAAAAATGGACTTCAAGGATTTAATGGATGGCTATGAAAGTATTTCACGTGATTTTCCGCTGCCCCAATATTCTATTTCAATTTTACACGGAAAGATGAAACCTGCGGATAAAGATGCTGAAATGAAGCGGTTTTCAGAAGGAAAAACGAATATTATGGTGGCCACAACGGTTATAGAGGTTGGTGTAAATGTTCCAAATGCCAGCGTCATGATTATCGAAAGTGCGGAACGTTTTGGTCTGTCTCAGCTCCATCAATTACGAGGGCGTGTTGGTCGTGGTGCTGAGCAGAGTTATTGTATTTTAATGACAAGCCATAAACTGAGTTCAGACAGCAAAACCCGAATGGAAACAATGGTTCACACGAATGACGGTTTTGAAATTGCTGAAGTTGATCTAAAACTTCGCGGTCCCGGAGATTTAATGGGAACACAACAAAGCGGTGTGTTAAATCTTCAAATTGCGGATATTGTACGTGACCGTGATATCTTGAGTTTAGCCCGAAACTATGCAATAAAAATTTTAAAGGACGATGGAGCCTTACAAAAACCTGAACATGCAATATTAAAATCCATTTTTATAGAATTAACCAAGAAAAAAAACATCTGGAATTACATTAGTTAATCATTATAAAAATCAAGTCATTTTAAATTAGTTACATTACTGATTTTTATATCCAATTTGTACTTTCTATTCTTACCTTTGCAAAAAAATTATTTATGTCAAATATATATTTAGGATATCATTTTACTGTAGAACCCAAAGAACTGGGATCTGAAATATTAATTGCTGAATTGGGAGAAAAAGCTTTTGAGAGTTTTACCGAAACTGAAAACGGGATTTCGGCTTTCGTAAAAAAAGATTTGTGGGATGAAAATATTTTAGATGACATTTATATTTTACAATCGGAAGAGTTTACCATCGAATATACGATTGAAGAAATTGATCAGGTAAACTGGAATGAAGAATGGGAAAAGAATTTTGAACCCATTGATGTAGATGGTAAATGCCATGTTCGCGCTCCTTTTCACCCAAAAACTGATGCAGAATTTGATATCGTAATCGAACCAAAAATGAGTTTTGGAACAGGTCATCACGAAACAACCCACATGATGATTCAGCATTTATTAGAGATAGATGTTCAGGGTTTAAAAACACTGGATATGGGATGCGGAACGGCTATATTAGCCATTTTAGCTGAAATGAAAGGTGCCCAACCTATAGATGCAATCGATATTGATAACTGGTGCTATTTGAATTCTATTGAAAATGCTGAACGTAATAATTGCAAACATATTACCGTTTATGAAGGAGATGCTGTCTTATTGACTGACAGAAAATATGATTTGATTATTGCAAACATCAATCGTAATATTTTGTTAAATGACATGCAGTCTTATGTAGATTGTCTTAATCCAAAAGGGATTATACTTTTCAGTGGCTTTTACGAAGAAGACATTCCGTTTATTGATGCTTCCTGCACTGAGAAAGGATTAACTTATGTTAAAAAATTTCAAAGAAACAACTGGGTTTCATTAAAATACGTAAATTAGTTAATAATAATTACCACAGTACAAAATTTAAAATTATGAGTACTAAAGAAAAAGTAAGAGAAAAAGTTCACGAAAAAGAAGCAATAGGCTTCAATAATGAAATTGTCGTTTACAACGATGATGTAAACACTTTTGATCATGTAATTGATACGCTAATGCGTGTTTGCAGCCATACAGCAGAACAGGCAGAACAATGTTCCCTAATTGTACATTATAATGGAAAATGCACAGTAAAGACTGGCCCAATAGATAAATTAAAACCACAATGCACTCAACTCCTGGAAGCAGGACTTAGCGCCGAAATTGTTTAAATTCAAATAAGCTCTAAAAACATTCTATTTCATTCTAATTTTTGAATAAAATAGAATGTTTTTTGTTTGTGAAAGTTGAAGGCACAATATTTGTTTATCCTACCAGCATAATCTAAAATCTTTTTACATTTGTATTAACACTAATACCAAAAATCGATGAAAAAAATAACTTTACTTATTATTTTATTAATCACATTAACTTCCTGTGTAAGTACAAAATCAACATTAAAAAATGTAGATGATAATGCTCCTGACTTAGTTTTAAGCAAAAATAATACGTTTGTTATTAAAGAGTTCAGCAAAGACAAAAAGTATGGTTATAATCCAGATTATCCTATCAATATTTTCTTCAGAAATACCAAAGACGAATCACTAAATGAAACCCGTTTTTTAAACGCTTTAGCGGGGCCAAATGGTGAAAAAATTACTTATACAAGATTAGAGACTTGTTGTCCGTTTCCAACTAAACGAAGCGACATGGGTGCAGGATTTTTAAATGTATATGAATTAAAATGGGATGGCCAGAAAAAACCGGTTACACTTTATCTAAATATTTATGAAAAAGGCATTCTGATGGTTCCAATGGGACTAAGCTTAAAGAAAGAAAACAATTAATACAGATTAAAAAAGGAAGGCATTTCAATTTGAAACGCCTTCCTTTTTATACAACTTTTTTTTATAAATAGGTTAAGAAATTCTTTCATTCATAATACCTTCAACAACCTCAGGATTTAACAAAGTTGAAGTATCTCCAAAATTAGAAAAATCCCCTTCAGCTATTTTACGTAAAATTCTACGCATAATTTTACCTGATCGTGTTTTTGGCAATCCTGACACAAACTGAATTTTATCTAATTTAGCAATTGGTCCAATGTGATCAGCAATATACTGATTGATTTCTTTTGCTAAATTTTCTTTATTTCTAACTTCACCAGTTTCTTTTAAAATTACGTAACCATATAAAGCATTCCCTTTTATATCATGCGGGAAGCCTACAATAGCTGATTCAGCAACAGCAGGATGCTCATTAATTGCATCTTCAATAGGAGCAGTTCCTAAATTATGCCCAGAAACAATTACAACATCATCTACCCTTCCTGTAATTCTATAATATCCAACTTCATCTCTTAATGCACCATCCCCTGTAAAATATTTACCTGGAAAAGCAGAGAAATATGTTTTTTTATAACGCTCATGATCTCCCCAGATAGTTCTGGCAATTCCAGGCCATGGAAATTTAATACATAAACTACCCACTACCTGATTACCTTCAATTTCATTACGCTTATCATCCATAAGAACTGGCTGAATACCTGGTAAAGGCAATGTTGCATATGTAGGTTTTGTTGGTGTTACAAAGGCAATTGGAGAAATCATAATGCCGCCTGTTTCAGTTTGCCACCATGTATCTACAACCGGACATCTCTTATCTCCAACGTGATCATTAAACCAGTGCCACGCTTCTTCGTTGATTGGCTCTCCAACAGAACCAATAACCTTAAGTGATTTTAAAGGATACTTTTGAATATAGTCAAGACTTTCTTTGGCTAAAGAACGAATTGCTGTTGGAGCAGTATAAAATTGTGTTATTTTATGTTTTTCAATAATTTCCCAGAAGCGGCTAAAATCAGGATACGATGGAACTCCTTCAAAAATTACAGTTGTTCCACCATTCAGTAATGGTCCGTATAAAATATACGAATGCCCTGTAATCCATCCGATATCTGCTGTACACCAGAAAATATCATTCTCTTCATGACTGAATACATTTTTAAAAGTATAAGCAGTATAAACCATATATCCTGCCGTAGTATGTACCATTCCTTTTGGTTTTCCTGTAGAACCTGAAGTATATAAAATAAATAGAGGATCTTCTGCGTCCATTATTTCAGCTACATTGTAATCAAGAGCTGCATCTAACAAAGGCTGTAACCAAACATCACGACCTTCCTGCATTTTTATTTCAGTCTCTGTTCTTTTTACAACTAAAACTTTAGAAACTGATGGGCAACTTTCCAACGCTTCATCCACTATTCCTTTAAGATCAATCGTTTTATTCCCTCTGTAGCCACCATCAGAAGTAATCACCATTTTGCATTCACTATCATTAATTCTTGCAGAAACTGCCGAAGCTGAAAATCCAGCAAAAATAACCGAGTGTATTGCTCCAATTCTGGCGCATGCTAAAACTGCTACAGCGAGTTCCGGAATCATTGGTAAATAAATGCAAACCCTGTCTCCTTTGGTCACGCCCTGCTCACGCAAAACATTTGCCATTTTTGAAACTCTTTCATATAGTTCATTATAGGTAATGTGTATTGCTTCCTCCGAAGGATTGTTCGGTTCGAATATTATAGCCGTTTTTTCCCCTCTTTTACTCAAATGTCTGTCGATACAATTCTTTGTAATATTAACTTTGGCTTCTGTAAACCATTTTACTTCTGCTTCAGCCATGTTAAAATCAACAACTTTTTCCCATTGCTGGTACCAGGTAAAGTTCTCTTCAGCAATTTTACCCCAAAACTTTCTTGGTTCTCTTATTGACTTATTGTAATGTTTAAAATATTGTTCTAAATTTTCAATTTTATAATAACTCATAGTTGTTGTAATTTTTTTATAAATGTATTAAATAACAATGTATTCTTAAAATTATTTAATTCATAAATTTTATCAAAAAAAAACAAATCATAAAAAAAACACATCGATTAAATGAATTTAATATAAAAACCTGGCTTTTAATCAAAAAAAGATATTACAAAAAAAGGCATAATATTATAAATATCATGCCTTTAATTCTAACAATTTCAATAACAATTAATTTTCTGCTTACCTCTTTCCATGTTTGAAAATAGCAGCAACATTATTAATCATAACAGAAAATTCTACAAGTATATATACTAAAACATACTCAATACTATTAGGGATTACTTCACTTAACCCATTATTAATTAGAGTTAAGTGAATGTAACATGCGCCATATCTGTTATTATCTTAATAAGTGCTTACTAATTCAAAATATTATATAAAACCAAGATACAGTGCAAAATCCCAACACACAAACGTGGTGTGCAATATCTATATTATCCTATTTTTTTCATTGCTGTCATTGACTCTCTTAGCCATGCCCCTACTTCTTCGATAGGGTGTTGGCGAATTTCTTTATTTACAGCAATCAAAACAGCATTATCTACTCCGTTTGAAGTTGAAAATGGTTTTCCAATAATGTTTGTTTCTACTTTTTTCATGAACTCGGTTAATAATGGCTTACAAGCATGATCGAATAAATAACATCCATACTCTGCTGTATCAGAAATAACGCGATTCATTTCGAATAATTTCTTTCTTGCAATTGTATTAGCAATTAATGGCAACTCATGTAATGACTCATAATAAGCAGACTCTTCAATAATACCTGCTTCTGTCATAGTTTCAAAAGCTAATTCAACACCGGCTTTTACCATGGCAATCATTAATACTCCATTATCAAAATACTCCTGCTCAGAGATTGGAGCTTCTTGTGGAGCTGTTTTTTCAAAGTTAGTTTCTCCTGTTGCAGCTCTCCATTTCAATAAATTAACATCGTCATTAGCCCAGTCAATCATCATTGTTCTTGAGAATTCTCCGGAAATAATATCATCCTGATGTTTTTGGAATAACGGACGCATGATATCTTTCAATTCTTCAGCTAATTCATAAGCCTCAATTTTTGAAGGATTATTTAAACGATCCATCATATTTGTAATTCCTCCATGTTTCAATGCCTCAGTGATAGTTTCCCATCCGTATTGGATCAATTTAGAAGCATAAGCAGGATCAATTCCTTTTTCAACCATTTTATCAAAACATAAAATAGATCCAGTCTGCAATAATCCGCAAAGAATTGTTTGCTCTCCCATTAAATCTGATTTTACTTCAGCTACAAAAGATGATCTTAAAACTCCTGCCCTGTGTCCTCCTGTTGCAACAGCATAAGCTTTTGCCTGATCTAAACCTAACCCATTTGGGTCATTTTCAGGGTGAACAGCAATAAGAGTTGGCACACCAAAGCCTCTTTTATATTCTTCACGTACTTCAGAACCTGGACATTTAGGCGCACACATAATTACAGTGATGTCTTTACGAATCTGCATTCCCTCTTCAACGATATTAAATCCATGAGAATATGCTAAAGTAGATCCTTGTTTCATTAATGGCATAATGGCAGTTACCACAGCAGTATGCTGTTTATCCGGAGTTAAGTTACAAACTAAATCAGCAGTTGGAATTAATTCTTCATAAGTACCTACTTTAAATCCATTTTCAGTAGCATTTTTAAAAGAAGCTCTTTTTTCAGCAATTGCATCTGCACGTAAAGCATAAGAAATATCAAGACCTGAATCTCTCATGTTTAAACCTTGATTCAAACCTTGTGCTCCGCAACCTACGATTACGACTTTTTTTCCTGCTAATGCATCTATCCCATTTGCAAATTCAGATTGCTCCATAAATTCGCAAACCCCTAATTGTTCTAATTGTAATCTAAGTGGTAATGTGTTGAAATAATTGGCCATTTTTTTTTAATATTTAATATGTATGATGTTTAAATTTGAATGCTTTTTAACTATTTTAATTCATTTAATAATAATGATGAGATCTCCATTTTTTCTTTTGAAACAGAAATTCTTCCAGAACGAACAAACTGCATAATTCCGTAAGGTTTAAATTTTGCATATAACTCTTCTATTTCAGAACGTCTGCCTGACTTAGAAATCACAAAAAAATCACGCGAAACAGTCACTATTGTAGATTGACTTTCTTTAATAATATTCTGAATTTGTTTCTCATCAAATAATAAACTTGAAGCAATTTTAAATAAAGCATTTTCCAAATAAATTGTTTCTTCATCTGTATGATAGAATGCTTTTATAACTTCAATTTGTTTTTCGATTTGTCCAACAATGTTTTTAACCCATTTCTCTGTAGTTTCAACTACAATAATAAATCTAGAAACATTTTCTATTTCTGATTCTGAAACGTTTAAACTTAATATATTGATGTGTCGTTTTAAGAATATTCCTGATATCCTGTTAAGCAAACCCACATTGTTCTCTGAATATACCGATATGGTAAATGTTTTTTCTTCCATGTTCTTTAACTTAATCTGATCTCTGAAACACAAGCTCCCGTTGGAATCATCGGAAACACATTATTTTCTTTTTCTACCATAACTTCAAGGAAATAGGATTCTTTTGAAGCAAGCATTTCTGCAACAGCTTCATCCAGTTCTTCTCTCTTAGTTACTTTTCTTGATTTAATGTAATACCCTTCTGCAATAGCACAGAAGTTTGGATTAATCATTACTGTAGAAGCATATCTATAGTCAAAAAACAATTCCTGCCACTGACGCACCATACCAAGGAATTCATTATTAAGTACCACAATTTTCACCGGAACTTTTGTCTGGTGAATTGTTCCTAGCTCCTGAATATTCATTTGAAAGCCTCCATCACCAATTACAGCAACAACCTCACGGTCTGGTCTTCCCATTTTAGCACCAATAGCAGCTGGTAAAGCAAATCCCATTGTTCCTAATCCGCCAGAAGTAACATTACTCTTAGTTGTATTGAATTTAGTATAACGGCAGGCAAACATTTGATGTTGGCCAACGTCAGAAACCATTATCGCATCTCCTTTTGAATGTTTATTGATCATTTCAATAGTTTCTCCCATTGAAATTCCTTTTCCGTTCGTTGGAGCCAGCTCTTCATTAATTACTGCTTCACATTCAATTTTATATTTTTCTTTGAATTCATTATGCCATTCTGTATGCGATTTTTTATCAATTAACGGAATTAACGCCGTTAATGCTTCTTTCACATCAGCTAAAACTGCAACTTCGGTTTTTACATTTTTATCTATTTCTGCCGGATCAATTTCAAAGTGAATTACTTTTGCCTGTTTTGCATACGTAGCTAATTTTCCGGTAACACGATCATCAAAACGCATCCCTAATGCAATTAAAACATCACATTCGTTAGTTAAAAGATTTGGGCCGTAATTACCATGCATACCTACCATTCCTACGTTTAAAGGATGATCAGTTGGTAATGCTGAAAGGCCTAAAATAGTCCATGCAGCAGGAATTCCGGATTTCTCAATTAGTCTTTTTAATTGTTCCTCTGCTTCACTTAATATAATACCCTGACCAAAAACAATAAATGGTTTTTTGGCATTATTAATTAAGTCTGCAGCCTCTTGAACTTTTTTAAGATCTAATACAGGTTTTGGATGATAACTTCTAATTCCTGTGCATTTTTCATAACTAAAGTCCATCTCATCAAACTGAGCATTCTTTGTAATATCAATCAAAACCGGACCTGGACGACCCGATCTGGCGATATAAAAAGCTTTTGCTAAAATTTCGGGAATTTCATGAGCTTCGGTAATCTGATAATTCCATTTCGTTACCGGAGTTGAAATTCCAATAATATCTGTTTCCTGAAATGCATCTGACCCAAGTAAATGTTTTCCAACCTGACCTGTAATACAAACCATTGGTGTAGAATCGATTTGGGCATCTGCAATACCAGTAACTAAATTTGTAGCACCAGGACCTGAAGTTGCAATAGCTACACCTACTTTACCAGTAGCTCTTGCGAAACCCTGCGCTGCATGAGCAGCACCTTGCTCGTGACGTACTAAAACATGGTGTAATTGATCCTGAAATTTATATAATTCGTCATAAACCGGCATTATGGCACCTCCCGGATATCCATAAACCAAATCTACTCCTTCTGCTAATAAACATCTAATAACGGCTTCTGCCCCTGATATTTTCATTTTATCTTATATTTTTCGCGAATAAATCTTTTAATTTAAGACTTACAAGCTGGTTGTTTTTATTAAATTATTTGTCGGTAACACATCCCTCAGAGGCACTGGAGACCGAACGCATATATTTAAGTAAAACTCCTTGTACAATTCCGTTTTCTGGTCTCTTCCAATTAGCTTTTCTTTTTGCTAATTCTTCATCAGAAACTTTCATATTGATAGTGTTATTTACAGCATCGATTGTAATAACATCTCCATTTTCAATTAAAGCAATTCCTCCACCCTCATAAGCTTCAGGAGTTACGTGTCCTACTACGAAACCATGTGATCCTCCAGAAAAACGACCATCAGTAATCAGAGCAACCGTACTTCCTAAACCAGCACCCATAATAGCAGATGTTGGTTTTAGCATTTCAGACATTCCAGGGCCTCCTTTTGGACCACAGTAACGAATAATTACCACGTTTCCAGGTTTAACTTCTCCAGCCTGAATTCCTCTGATTACGTCTTTTTCACCCTCAAAAACTACAGCCGTACCTTCAAAAAATTCTCCTTCTTTACCACTGATTTTTGCAACACAACCTTCTGTAGCAATATTTCCGTATAAAATTTGAATGTTACCAGTAGCTTTTAATGCATTTTTAATATCAAAAACCACTTGTTGTCCATCATGTAAATCAGGAACTGAAGCCAGGTTTTCAGCAATAGTTTTTCCGGTTACTGTTAAACAATCACCGTGTAAAAATCCTTCTCTTAACAAATATTTCATTACAGCAGGAACACCACCTACATTATGTAAGTCTTCCATTAAATATTTACCACTTGGTTTCAAGTCAGCTAATAATGGGGTTTTGTCACTGATATCCTGAAAATCCTTTAATGTTAATTCGATACCTACAGAGTGTGCCATTGCAATTAAGTGCATAACTGCATTTGTAGAACCTCCTAAGACAGCCACCATTGTAATTGCATTTTCAAATGCTTTACGAGTCATGATATCTCTAGGCTTAATATCTTTTTCTAGCAAAATCCTGATTGCTTTACCTGCATCAACACATTCTTGTTTTTTTTCCGGGCTTAAAGCGGGATTAGAAGAACTGTAAGGCAAACTCATTCCTAATGCTTCAATTGCTGACGACATCGTGTTGGCAGTGTACATTCCACCGCAGGCACCAGCGCCAGGACAGGCATTTTGAATAACTCCTTTGAAATCTTCAGGAGTAATTGTATTCTTTATTTTTTTACCTAAAGCCTCAAAAGCAGAAACAATATTCAAATCTTCACCTTTCCATTTTCCCGGGTGAATAGATCCTCCATAAACCATAATAGAGGGACGATTTACCCTGCCCATAGCCATTAAAGCACCTGGCATATTTTTGTCACATCCCGGAACAGCAATCATACCATCGTACCATTGCGCACCCATTACAGTTTCAATAGAATCTGCAATAACATCACGTGAAACCAAAGAAAAACGCATACCGTCATTACCATTAGAAATACCATCACTAACACCGATAGTATTAAAAATCAAACCGACCAAATCAGCATCCCAGACCCCTTTCTTAATATCTTTAGCCAGGTCATTTAAGTGCATGTTACACGGATTTCCGTCATAACCCATACTCACAATTCCTACCTGCGCTTTTTTAAGATCCTCTTCTGTCAAACCAATTCCATAGAACATTGCCTGTGAAGCTGGTTGAGTTTCATCTTGCGTGATTGTTTTGCTGTACTTGTTTAATTCCATTATGTATTATTTGTAATTTTCTAAATTCTATTCCTAAAAAAAACCTCCCAACTATGTGGGAGGTTCTAATATATTTTTTTCAATTATATCTATACCTTACCCTATGCAGATGTGCTATACACATTGACAATAATGACAGAAGTAATAATAATTGAGATTTGCATCATTTATATTTTTGATGTTACAAAAGTACTAAAACTGATGCTACCAAAAAAACAAAAACTCAACATTTTAAACCCTTCTTGTTAATTATTGCTCTATTTAACAAAAAAATTTAAACAATCGTAGATTGTCCCAGATGAACGTTGTCATTATTAAAATACAGCAAATCATCTTTACTATAAATAAAGTTAGAAACAAACTCTCCAACCTCATTAGTGCCAAATTTCGAATCAGCCTTTAAATCTATTGTAACCACCTTAAATTCAATTGCTTTTTCTACTGCCTTATAAATAACCTTTGCTTCCTTAGACAACCCAAAATGTTCCAACAACATTGCTGCTGATAAAATTGAAGCTATTGGATTAGCAATATTTTTACCTTTTGCCTGAGGATAAGAACCATGAATTGGTTCAAAAAGTGCATTTTTTTCTCCTAATGATGCAGAGGCCAACAAACCGATTGATCCTGTAATCACACTAGCTTCATCAGATAAAATATCTCCAAATAAATTTTCTGTCAAAATCACATCAAATTGTTTTGGATTCAAGATTAGCTGCATTGCTGCGTTATCTACAAATAAAAAGTCTAATGCTACATCTTTATATTCCTCACTCACCTTCAGAACAACTTTTCTCCACAATCTTGAAGTTTCCAGAACATTTGTCTTATCAACCATTGTTACTTTTCTACGTCTATTTTGAGCCGATTTAAAAGCCAAATGTGCAATTCTTGTTATTTCTTCTTCTGAATACTCACATAAATCTGAAGCATGTGTTCCTTCTTCATTAAGTGTTTTTGAACCAAAATAAGCCCCACCTGTTAATTCTCTGAAAATAGTAAAATCAGCCCCTTCAATGATCTCTCTTTTTAGAGGAGAAGATTCAATCAGGGCTTTATAAGGTTTAATTGGACGTATATTAGCAAATAAGCCTAGTGCTTTACGAAGTTTTAATAATCCTTGCTCAGGACGAACTTTTGCATTTGGATTATTATCATATTTAGGATCTCCAATTGCTCCAAACAGAACAGCATCAGTGTTCAAACAAAGATTTAGTGTTTGTTCTGGGAGTGGATTTCCTGTCTTATCAATAGCAATTGCTCCCATTAGAGCTTCTTCAAAAACAAATTCGTGATTATACACTTCCCCAATTGCATACAATGCTTTTTTGGCTTGCGCAATTACTTCCGGTCCAATTCCGTCACCTGGTAAAACTGCTATTTTCAAATTCATAATGCCTCGTCCTTTATGTATTTAAAATCTGATTTTTTACTATAATTAACTTCTTATTAAATCTCCCTCAATTTTAGATGCTTCGATAATCTGATGAATATCTTCGTCTAAAACTTCTTTTTTAATATCTGCAAATTTCAAAAATTCAATATAAACAGTATCTAATTGCGTTTTTGTCAATTCATAACCAACTTTCTTAGCACGGTATGCCAAAGCTGCCCTGCCGCTTCTTGCTGTTAATATAATTGAAGATTCATTAACACCAACATCAAGCGGATCCATGATTTCATAAGTTGCTCTGTTTTTGATTACACCATCCTGGTGAATACCAGAACTATGCGCAAAAGCATTTGCCCCTACGATAGCTTTATTTGGCTGAACAATCATTCCCATACTTTCGGAAACCAAACGACTCATTTCATTCAATTCCCTTGTATTAATATTTGTATCCAGGTTAAGATAAGGATGTTGTTTAAAAATCATCACCACTTCTTCAAGTGCTGTATTCCCAGCTCTTTCACCAATACCATTAATAGTACATTCAATTTGTCTTGCACCGTTTATAGCTCCTGCAATTGAATTTGCGGTTGCCATACCTAAATCATTATGACAGTGGCATGAAAGAATTACATTTTCGATACCTTTTACGTTTTCTTTTAAGTATTTTATTTTTGCACCATATTCTTCCGGTAAACAATATCCGGTTGTATCCGGAATATTTAATACAGTGGCCCCTGATTTTATGACCTCTTCACAAACTTTTGCAAGAAAAGCATTATCAGTTCTACCGGCATCTTCTGCATAAAACTCTACATCTTCAACATATGATTTTGCATGAGAAACTGCAGCTTTTGCTCTGGCGATAATATCTTCAGGTGTGGTATTTAATTTATGGAGTATATGAGATTCTGAAGTTCCGATTCCAGTATGAATCCTAGGTCTTTTAGCATGCTTTAAGGCAGCAGCGGCAACATCAATATCGTTTTTTACAGCTCTTGTAAGTCCGCAGACCGTTGCATTTTCTACAATTTTACAAATCTCAGAGACCGATAAAAAATCGCCCGGACTTGACACAGGAAAACCTGCTTCGATGATATCAACTCCCATTTTGTCTAGTCGTTCTGCAATAACCAATTTTTGATTGGTATCTAACTTACATCCTGGAACCTGCTCTCCATCACGCAAAGTGGTGTCAAAAATTTGAACTTTCTCTCTATTCATATTCATTTATTTAATGTAATTTCACATCTTGAAACAAATATATATTGTACTTCTTAAGTACGAAATTCATTTTAGTGGAATTATACTGTTTATAAAACATTTTAAAAGTATCTAAAACATTAAAAATCAATAAATTACATTATTATATTTTACAATGGCTAACCATCAAAAAGATTTCTTATTTGTACTGATTAAGTCACTTTCTAAATCTGAAAAAAGACAGTTTAAAATTTTTGCAAGCCGTTTAGAAACTAGCTCGAATACTAAATTCATTGAATTATTTAACATTTTGGATAAGTCTGAAACTTATGATGAAAAGCTTATTTTAAAAAGCGGAATCATCAAAAAAGTACAACTATCTAACTTAAAATCATATCTATACAAACAGATTCTGGTTAGTATCCGCCTAAATATTCCCAGCCAGAATATTCGATATCAACTGCGCGAGCAAATAGATTTTGCGGTTATTTTATACAACAAGGGTTTATACAAACAAAGCTTAAAAATTCTGGATAAAACCAAAATGATAGCCCTTGAAAATGATGAGAAGTACATGGCATATGAAATTGTTGAATTCGAAAAGCTAATCGAATCGCAATATATCACACGGAGTATTCAGGGCCGAGCAGATGAATTGGTTATACAGGCAAAAGAGCTGAATTATAGAAACACAATTTCAAGCAAGTTATCCAATTTGTCATTACAGTTGTACGGAATCATGCTAAAAACCGGTTACGTAAAAAACGATGAGGAATACAAATATATTGATGACTATTTCAACAAACATATTTCAAAATTAGACGAAAGCAAATTTGGCTTCCGCGAAAAATATTGGTTTTATAATGCCAATTTGTGGCGCAGTTTTCTTGTTCAGGATTTTCTTGCGAGCTATAAATATGCCTATAAATGGGTAACATTGTTTTATGACAATCCGAATATGATTTACCAGAATCCTGTTTTTTTTCTAAAAGGAAATCACTATTTTTTAGAATCGCTTTATATGCTGAAATACAAATCGAATTTCAAAAAATACCTAACCCTTTTAGAAGAAACAATTCAGGATTCGAGATTTCCTGTTAATGATAACATTGCATCGCTATCCTTTTTATATATTTATAACAATAAACTTAACTATCATATTTTGGAGGGAACTTTCGCAGAAAGTGAATATTTGATTCCTGAGATTTTAGAAAAAATTAAAATTCACAGTGAACATCTTGATGAGCATCACGAAATGTTGTTTTTTTACAAAATTGCCTCTATCTATTTTGGAAACGAAAAATACAATGAATCCATTTATTATCTGGACAAAATAATCAACAATAAAAATCTCTCGATGCGCGAAGATTTAATGTGCTTTGCCAGGCTCTTGTCATTAATTGCACATTATGAATTAGGAAAAGATTATTATCTGGAAAACCACCTTAAGAGCACCTACAAATTTTTAATAAAGATGAATGATTTACATGAGGTACAGAAGGAAATCATTAAGTTTATGAGAAACTTAAATAATTTTTATCCTGCTGATATTAAAAAGGAATTCATTAAAATGAGGGAGCGCTTTATCGAATTAGAAAAAAACACCTACGAAAAAAGAGCCTTCCTTTATTTAGATATTATTTCGTGGCTTGAAAGTAAAATTGAAAACCGTAAAATTGCTGATATAATTAAGGAAAAAGCTAAGCTAAATAGCCGCTAATTCAATCGATAACAACATATTAAAAATCTTAACTTAAGTCCAACAAAGTAATAACAAAACCTTAACAGCAAAAGAAAGATATATATCGGACATTTGTAATGTAATAAACTGGTTATTTATTATTTTGGTTTTGGTTAGTTAAATGATGCCGGCATCTTCGAGATTGCCGGCATTTTTTATGTAAATTAAAATAAAAAAACACAGATATGATTTTTTTAGCAATAAATTTGGCGTTTTAATTTTAAATATTGATTAATTCTTAAGTCTTTCGTGAAGCACTTTAAAATAGATAAGAGCCTTCAACAATCTGCTCCCATGCCACGAAAACATTTCGCCATCAACAAAAATAGTTTTGGCATGATGGGTGAAACGTCCTATTTCAAAAGCATCTTCTTCTTTAAAAGGATAGGGTTCAGAGGAAAGAAATACAATATCCGGATCACCTTCCAATCGCATTTTTTTAAGTTCTACTTCAGGATATCGTCCTTTATCTTCGTAGATATTCTTAAAATGATTTAACTTTAATAACTCATTAATGTAAGTATCATTTCCTGCCGCCATATATGGATTTTTCCAGATAAAATAGGCTGCCTTTTTAATTTCAATATCCTGAACATATTTTTTAAAATCGCTTAAAGCGAAAGTTAACTTATCATTCCATTTCTGAGCTTCAGTGCGGCAATTAAAAAGCTGTCCAAAATCTGAAATCATTTGAAAATTATCCTCAACAGAAACAATATTCGTTACCCAAACCGGACAGATTTCACTCAACTGTTCGACAATTTCAGTAGTATTTTCTTCTTTATTACAGATAATAATATCAGGCTGCAGTAATTTTATCTTTTCAAAATGAATCTTTTTGGTTCCGCCTACAACTTTCTTTATAGATTTTAAATGATACGGATGCACGCAAAACTTCGTAATTCCGATGATTTTATCTTCCAAACCTAAATCATATAACAATTCGGTTTGGGAAGGCACTAATGAGATAATACGCCTTGGAGCTATTTCAAAAGAGTGCAAAGTACCTATTTGATCTATTAATCGTTTCATGTTGTTTTGGTTCTGTTTTTAACCGTAAAGTTCGCAAAGATTTACGCTATGTACGCAAGGCTTATTTACTTTGCGGTCTTTGCGAAAAAATCTTTGCGAACTTTGCGTTTATTTATCGTAGCTTAAAACTTTAAACTAAGAATTTCTTCCATTTCCTGCTGTACTTTCAAAGCCTCTTCCCTCGCCTTTTCAGCAAAATCAGTTCCGTTTGATGCATAAATAATTGCTCTGGCAGAATTTACAAGCAAGCCCACTTTATCATTCATTCCGTATTTACACACTTCAGACAAACTTCCGCCCTGAGCTCCAATTCCGGGAACCAGTAAAAAACTATCCGGAACTATTTTCCTAATTTCAGTAAAATACTCCGCTTTAGTAGCACCTACAACATACATTAAATTATGACTATTTTTCCATTTCTTAGAGGTTTCTAAAACTTGTTTGTATAATTGTTTCCCGTTTGTGTTTAAAGTCTGAAAATCAAATGCTCCTTCGTTTGATGTCAAAGCTAGCATTATAGTATGTTTATTTTCAAAAGCCAGAAAAGGTTCAATAGAGTCTTTTCCCATATAAGGAGCTACCGTTACACTGTCAAAATTCAAATCTTCAAAAAAAGCTTTTGCATACATGCTTGAAGTATTTCCGATATCACCACGTTTAGCATCAGCAATCGTAAAAATTTCCGGAAATTTTTCATTTATATAATTAATTGTTTTCTGTAGGGAAATCCAGCCTTTTATCCCATACGCTTCGAAAAAAGCAGTATTAGGTTTATACCCCACTGTCAAATCATGGGTAGCATCAATTATGGCCTTATTGAACTCAAAAATAGGGTCTTCGGTTTCTAATAAATGTTGAGGAATTTTGTTTAAATCAGGATCCAGCCCAACGCATAAAAATGATTTTTTTTGAAGTATTTGTTGGTGCAGTTGTTGTGTAGTCATTCGTAATTTTTTTAGTTTTTTCAATTCAAAAAACGATCTTTTAGAAAGTATGCAAAAATAAAAAAAGCCACTCAATTAAGAATGGCTTTTTTTATTTATATCAATCAGAATTAGAAATTACCTAAATAAACGATTTCTGTTCTTCTGTTTGCTGATCTTCCGGCAGCCGTTTTATTAGATTTAACTGGTTTTGAAGCTCCAAAACCTTGTGAAGATAAATTAGCAGGATTTACTCCTTTTTCAATTAAAGCATCCATAATAACTTTTGCTCTTTCTTCAGATAATTTTTGATTTGCCTTAGCATTGCCTACATTATCAGTATGACCATAAATGGCAAATTTTGCATTTGGATAGTTTTTCAAAATTTCTTTAATTGCATCAAGTCTTCCTGAAGTTTCTACTTTCTTAGCATCACTTAAGGTAGCTTTGCCTGATGTAAAGAAGATCGATTTTGCCTCAACCTGTAATTGAGCCAAAGTAGCTTTACTAACTTCAGGACACCCTTTATTTTCTGCTGGACCTGCTACTAGTGGACAATCATCAACGTTATCAGCAACTCCATCTTTATCAGTATCTAAAACCGGACATCCTTTGTTTTCTACTAAACCTGCAACATTAGGACAGGCGTCATCTTTATCCAAAACTCCATCTCCGTCTGTATCAGGCCATGGGCAACCTTTATTTTCAACTGGGCCTGCAACTGTTGGGCATCCATCAACATTATCTAATAATGTATCTCCGTCGCTATCTTTCCATGGGCAGCCTTTGTTTTCAACAGGACCGGCAACATCCGGACAAGCATCATCTTTATCCAAAACTTTGTCACCATCAGTGTCTGGCCAAGGACAACCATTATTTTCAATTGACCCCGCTACTTTTTTACAAGAATCTTGTTTATCAATTACCCCATCCTGATCTCGGTCTTTAAATTTCTTTTGGTAAACAGGAATTTTAAGTCCAACGTAAAAATCAGCAGCTTTTGATTCTTTAGAAACTAAATTAGAAATAATTGATCCTGAGCCAACAAAGAAAGTACCTACACGTAATCCTGTACCCACTTGAGTTCCGCTATATTCCATCCAGCTTACAGGAACGTAAAAACTAAACCATCTGCTTTCGTAACGAGGCGTTAAACTTACTCTGTCAGCAATATTAGTCGCATTTAACTTAGTACTTGAAACCATACTAATATCTCCGTTAAGGTTCAAATAGAATTTATTATGTATATTCCAGTCAACATCTGCGTGAAGTGCTGTAGGCAAGTTTGTTTTTACTCCTTTTGAAGTTGCTGTTTTTGTATAGCGATCATTTAATAAATCGTATAAATTATCAGTCTCATCAATCATTTCCTGAGTAAGAGTACCTGTTATATCGTAAATATCCTGTTTTGATTTTTTATAATTTATTGAACCAATATCGGTAACAGATAATCCAAAACGTAACTTATACTTATTCAGATCCCTGAAATTATTATCAGCCGGTTTAGCCTTGCTGAGATCATATTTAGCATAATCCGGTCTCCACTCGTAAACCAAACCAAAATCAAAACCTACTCCGCTTGAATTAATGTCAAACTCATAATCTTCATTAGCCTCCCAATCCTGGCTTCCACCTATAGTTAATTGACCATTTGTAGCTAATGTACTATTTAAGGGATTAATTGGATTTTCAATTAGTCTTGCGTTAGCATTTTTTCCTTGTATGTAAGCATTTCCAACACCTTGCAGGTATTTAGCCGTCAAACCTCCTTTTAAGAAATGTTGCGCATTCTGATATAAAACTGCCGCATAAGAAAGTCCCAGCTCTCCCCATGCATGTACGGCTCCGTTTGGACTACCGGCATTAAGGTTAAAGTTGCTTGCCTGATCCAATCCATCCTTTACCTGGTCAACAAGACTACCATTAACATCTCTAAGATTTGTAATTGATCTTGCCCTGGTAAAAAGAGCTAATGTATGCTTAGGCGCAATATTAAACATAAAAGATGGCCCCATAATATCCAGATTAACAATGGCATTATTTGCATTTGAAGGCGTCATTTTTGACTGACTATCGAAGTCATAACCATCTTTAAAAACATCAAAAAGCTTCACACCATATAAATCATTACTAACAGCACTACTGACAGAAAACAAGTTTACATCAGTTTTAAAACGAGAATCTGCTATTGATGCAGGATTAAAAAGTACGCTTTGCACTCCCGCATAATTATCATTAAAATAACCTAAGTATGACTGTGCTGTAGCAACAGCTGATGTCAAGAAAATAAATAAAATTAGTAATTGTTTTTTCATTAAATCGGGGTTTTAAGTTTAATTGCCGGCAAAACTACAATAATAGATTTAAAAACAGGTTACCAAATCATTGAATCATGTAACACCCTGTATTAATTATGTAGAAAATATCTGATATTCCAATAATAAATGTGAATTATAGAAGAGTTTAAGAAATTTCTGTAACAAAACGAGAAGAAAAGTTTTTCAATTTTACATTATATAAATATTAAATAATAAAAGCCATGAATAGTACAGAAATAAAAGGAAACTGGAACGAGTTAAAAGGAAAATTAAAACAAAAATATGCTGATTTGACTGATGACGATTTACTATATGAAGAAGGAAAGGAAGATGAATTATATGGAAGAATCCAGCAAAAACTAGGTAAAACGAAACAGGAATGGGATGATATTGTATCAAATTTGTAAATCTCTTTCCACTATAATGAATGCCGCTTAACTAAAATTAGGCGGTATTTTTTTGATTTTCAAAGCATAAAACTTTAAATTTCTGAATTAACATGAATTACATAAAAACAAAATAAAATAGTTATCTTTAACCATATTTTTACAAAATGAAATTATTTATAAAATTTGATATTAATACAATTTGCACACTTTACCTAAAAGAAAAACTGGAGGAACAGAACTTAAATTTTTCTACTTTAGGATTTGGAGAAATTGAATTAGAGGATAATCTTAGTACTGAAGCATTAGATGAGCTAAAAAATAATTTAGAGCCATTTGGTTTTGAAGTAGTAGAGAATCAAAAAAGCGTTTTGGTCCAAAAAATAAAAGATGCTATAATCGAATTGGTCTATACTGATGACAATAATAATTATAAAAGTTCAGCTTATCTTGCGGATAAATTAAACCACAGTTATGGTTATCTGTCAAATGTATTTTCTGAAGTAACGTATTCTTCTATTGAGAATTTTATAATCATTCAAAAGATCGAAAGAGCAAAACAGTTAATGATTGTAAACGAAATGAGTTTAACCGAAATTGCTTTTTTACTTAATTATTCAAGTGTTGCACACTTAAGTACTCAGTTTAAAAATACAACAGGAATAACTCCTTCAGCGTTTTTGAGAATTATTAAAAAGCGTAGAGAAAATTTAAAATAAAACCCAAATACCTTAATCAATGCAGAAAAACGCATTACACATTTTACTCGCCGACGACGACGAAGACGACAGACTTTTCTTTAAGGATGCTTTCGAAGAAGTAAAAGTACAAACCAAGGTCGAATTTGTTTTCGATGGTTTACAGTTAATGGAACATCTTATGAATCCGGATACTAAATTACCTGATATTTTATTTCTGGATTTGAACATGCCAAAAAAAACAGGTAAGGAATGTTTGATTGAAATAAAAAAAACAGAGCACCTGAAGAATCTCATAATCGCCATTTATTCAACATCTTCTTCAGATGAAGACATTGAAGACACGTTTATTGAAGGCGCTAATATTTATATCAAAAAACCAAGTGATTTTAATGCACTTAAAAAAATTATTAATGAAGTTATAACGCTAAATTGGCATTATCATACATCAGGATTAAATCGTGATAATTTCTTATTAAGCCTTAAGTAATTAGAATAATAATGAAATGGATTCCTAAGTTTAATTCCTCAAATTATTTGAGAGTTATTTTTATAATAGCTATTTTCATTTTAATTTTTCTTTCGTCAATAGCTTACAAACATAACAGGGATCTTAATGAATCTACTAAGCTGCTCATGCATACCTATGAAATTAACATAGAGCTTGAGCGGCTTATGTCTGCTATAAAAGATGCAGAAACAGGTCAGCGTGGCTTTATGATTACCCGAAACCATCGATTCCTTGCTCCTTATCTTTTTTCGCGTGACAAAGTAAACACTTCCTTCATTGCCTTAAAAAAACTTACTGCCAACAATCCGGAACAGAAACAAAATCTGGAGAAAATATACAAACTAATCATTAAACGCTATGTTTCTTTTGAAAACTGTTTGAAATATAGCAATCCCGAAACGTATGATAAAAGAAAATTAGACAATCATATGTTTGGTGGCCGTATATTAATGGACAACATTCGTTTTAAGGTAGATGAAATGAATGATATCGAAAAAAACTTTTTGAAAAAAAGTTTAAAAAAATATGATGAGGAAATTTCACTTGGGCCAATTTTTTCGATCCTATTATTTCTAGTCGCTCTTCTCTTTATTTTACTCGCTTACAGACAAATAAGCAAAGACCTTGAACGCTTAAAAATTTACAACAAAAAACTCTTGATTTCTTCAGGATTAATGGCCGAATCTGAAGTAATTGGTAAATTTAGTACCTGGCAATGGGATCTCGAAACAAATAAAATTGATTATTCTGATAATCAATTTAGACTTTTAGGGGTTGAGCCAAATACTTTTGTACCCAAAAAAGATAGTTTTTTAGACTTTGTACATCCAGAAGACAAAGAAGCGATTAAAACCTCAATGGACGGAATAATCAATAATCAAGTACTTCCCTTTATATATTATAAAATAATTCAGCCTAATGGCGAAATCAGACATTTAAAATCTACAGGTAAATTATTGATTGACCAGAATGGAAGTAAAATTCTGCTCGGTATCAATTTTGACATTACAGATGAACACTTACTAAACATTGAACTTCAGGAACGAAATAACCAGCTTGAAAAAAGCAATAAAGAATTAGCTTCTTTTAATCATGTTGCTAGCCATGATTTACAAGAACCATTGCGTAAAATACAAACTTTTATTTCAAGAATTTCTGAAGAAGACAAGGCAGCTCTCTCTGATAGCGGAAGAGAATACATTATAAAAGTAGAAACATCAGCCAAAAGAATGCGTATTTTGATTGATGATTTATTATTATTCTCCAGAACCAATACGACCAAAAAAGAATTCATTAAATCAGATCTCAATGAACTGCTGGAAAATGCAAAATCAGAACTTGCTGTAATAACTGATGAGAAGAACGCAATCATTAACGTTACTAAATTACCTAAATTAGAGGTTATCCCTTATCAAATAGAACAGCTTTTCATTAATTTGATTGGTAATTCACTAAAATATAGCCTGCCGGGAATACCTCCTGAAATTACTATTGATTGTGAAAAAATATTATCTAATGAATATCCGGAATTGATTGATCATCCTTTCAGAAAATTTTACAAAATTACCTTTACCGATAATGGAATGGGATTTGATCCGCAATTCAAAGAGAATATTTTTGTGTTGTTTAAACGACTACATTCCAAAAACGATTATCCGGGTACAGGAATCGGATTAGCAATTTGTAAAAAAATTGTTGAAAACCACAAAGGTTACATAACAGCTGACAGCAAACCAGGCGAAGGATCCGTATTTACTGTATTTCTTCCTCAATAAATCTCTCATAAAACCTTATTAAAAACGTTATATTTTTCCAGAATGGGAATTATATAACGTTTCTTTTTTATGCTGTAAAGCAAACCTTACTATTCGTTAGCATCTTTGTAATGTAATAATGAAGTAACTATTTAGACAGATGTTTTCATCAAAAAGATCATTCTTCAAAACAGCTTTTATAGTCATTGTAACAATAACTATTTTATCATGTAATGAAAATGAAAAAACGGAAAACAAATACGTTCTTATAAAAAATACGGAACAAACTGAAGCTTATTTTTTTGTTGCAACTGCAGGAGTAACAAAAACAATTATTTCTAAAGCGCAGCTGGCACAACGTAAAAGTTTACAAAACTCAATAAAAATGGTCAGTAGCAAAATAGAAAATAATCAAAAATTATTATTGCAGGAAATCAATAAAATAGCTGTTCAAAAACTCATTGTAATCAGTGAAATAAATACATCAGTTACGAATAAGGATTTGTATGAGCTTGCTAACAAAAAGGATGTAGATTTTGATGATGCCTATTTAAATTCTATAACACAGTCATTAACTGAAATGATAGAATTATTTGAATCCATAACAAAAGAAACAAATGATATGGCAATACTGAAATTAGTTGCTCATTATTTACCAAAACAATACGAATTTTTAAGAGAAACAGAAAAAATTAAAAAAACAAATCAATTAAAATCAAATTAGAATTATTAACAAAATTTTTAAATTATGAAAATGCAATCAAATTTTTTATACGCCTTATCTCTTTTTATGATGACTTCATTTGGAGTAGTATCTGCCCAAAGCAGTACAGTTGTAGGACCTGAATTCGGTATCAAAGGAGGGGTTAATATGTCAAACTTATATTCAGATTCTGATGATATCGATGATGAAAATGCACTATGGGGGTTCAATGCAGGTATTTTTGCAGCCTTTCCCATCGCTGATAAAGTATTTATTCAACCAGAGATATTATACACTACAAAAGGTGCTGAATTAGATTATAACGTTTCTGGTGTTGCAGGTACTAATAAATTTAAACTTAATTATATTGAAGTTCCATTATTAGTAAGATTTAATCTAACTGAAAACTTTAATGTTCACGTAGGTGGTTATGCGTCATATTTAGTAAATGCTAAATTAACCGGAGAAGGAGATATTGAATTTGATAACGAATTAGATGCAGATGACTTCGAAAGATTTGATGCAGGTTTATCTGCTGGTGTTGGTTTAGATTTCAATCCAGTTAGTATAGGATTACGTTATAACTACGGATTAACAACTATCGGTAAAGAAAGAGAAGCTTTAGGAAATACTTACACATTTCCAGATGCTAAAAATAGCAACTTAAGCTTATACTTAGCTTATAAATTAAACTAGAAAACATAAATTATTAACCCTAAACATTAAAACCATGTCAAATTTATTATATACAATCGCGGTTATTCTTGTCGTTCTCTGGGCTCTCGGGTTCTTTGTATACAGCGCAGGAAGTATTATTCACATACTATTGGTAATTGCCATTATAGCAATACTATTCAGACTTATAAAAGGTCGCGAAATTTAAAAATCAAGCATTATTAAACATTTTATATCAATTTTTTAAATCAAATATTATGAAAACTAGTAGCACAATTTTAGGAATTTTAGGAGCCGCAGCGGCAGGAGCTTTTTTAGGAGTATTATTTGCACCGGATAAAGGTTCAGAAACAAGAAAAAAAATTAAAAACAAATCGAAAGATTACGGAGATAACCTTAAAGGAAAATTCGATGATATCGTAAGCACAATCAGTACAAATGGTAAAGATATCATTGAAGAAGGTAAAGCAAAATTCAATCAGGTAAAAGAAGACTTCAACGCTATCAAAGAGGAAGCAAAAACTGTAAAAACAAACTACTAAGATTGATTTTTTTCTTCAACCATAAAAAACACCAATATCATGGAAACTAATGCAACAACAAACGAAAACCTAAATATGTATGAAAAAGCAGAAAACTATACCAAAACAAGTTTAGAATTAATTAAACTTAAAACGGTATCAGCGACTGCAGACGTTTTATCAACATTAACTTCTCGAATTGCGGTTGGCGTTGTTGTTGCATTTTTTACTTTGTTTCTTAATATCGGACTTAGTATATGGATTGGAAAAGAACTTGGTGAATATTATTATGGTTTCTTTGTGATAGCAGGTTTTTATTTAATCATTGCTATCATATTACACAAAACACAGCATAAGCTGATCAAAACGCCTATTGGAAATATAATTATCTCCAGTATTCTGAAAGACACTAAAAACTGATTTAATAATTAATACTATAAAAAAGACTATTTATGGAAACTATTTACACTATTGATTCATTAAATCAAAAAATTAAACTTTTAGAAGAACAGCAAGACAGGGAATGGTGTGATATCAAAGATGAAATCGATGAAATTAAGGAAAATTTAAAACCTCTTAATCTGATTCGGAACACAATCCAGGAAGTCAATGAAGCCGTGGGCTTCAAGAGTGATCTTGCCCAATCGGCAATAAGCATTGGAATAGGTTACCTGGCTAAAAAACTGGTAGTAGGAAAAACCGATTCTACGTTTAAAAACATCCTTGGGTCAATTTTACAGCTTGCCATAACCACTTTGGTCACCAAGCCTGCAGACCATCATCATCCTTCTGAAAAGGACTTATACAAGGAAGAATCATTTGAAGGGTAATTGTATAACTTAAATACAACTATTATGGAAAAGATAAACGAAATAATAATCAAAAATGGTGTTTACATTTACTCTAACTTCTATAAGTGTTTTGAATACACCAGAGTATTTCTAGGTATCTAACTGGTTTATACGTTTCTAGCTATAACAAACGGTTAAACAGTTAATACTTCACTATAAATATCTGTTTTCTTAAACAGAGCCTTACAAGAAAAAGCAAAGTTTGCACTAGTGAACTTTGCTTTTTTGATTTCAGGTAACTAAGCAGTTAAGTTTCTACATTTCTTTTATACAGCAAAAAGCCGAACTTAACTATTTAAGTCCGGCTCTGTCTATTTGTCCTTCATTCTTAACTCTATATTCTAATCAAAAGTCTCGAGAAGTTAAAATTTTAAAAAACTTCAGAAGCTTCTTTTAGTTTCTCCATATTATTTACCAACTGAAGCTCAGAAACGATTTTCTGAATATCACCATTCATAATATTACCTAAATCATACAAGGTCAAACCAATACGATGATCCGTTACACGTCCCTGTGCATAATTGTAAGTTCTGATTTTAGCCGAACGGTCTCCTGAACTCACCTGAGAACTACGCTTTTTAGCATCTTCCTCCTGCTTTTTGGCCAGTTCCATTTCGTATAAACGCGAACGCAATACCATCAAGGCTTTATCTTTATTCTTGTGCTGTGATTTCTCGTCCTGACATTGAGCTACTAATCCGGTTGGAATATGCGTTAAACGTACAGCAGATTTCGTAGTATTTACAGATTGTCCTCCAGGTCCTGATGAACAAAAGAAATCAACACGAACATCATTCATATCCACCTGAACATCAAATTCCTCTGCCTCCGGCAATACCATAACTGTTGCCGCTGATGTATGTACACGCCCCTGCGTTTCAGTCTGCGGAACACGCTGTACACGGTGAACACCCGCTTCAAACTTCAAAGTTCCGTAAACATCCTCTCCGGTAACTTCAAAAATAATCTCTTTAAAACCACCCGAAGTTCCTTCGTTCATATCAACCACAGAACTTCTCCACCCCATGCTTTCGCAATATTTAGTGTACATTCTGAACAAATCTCCTGCAAAAATACTCGCTTCGTCCCCACCCGTTCCGGCACGAATCTCCACCATAACGTTTTTCGCATCTTCAGGATCCTTCGGAATCAGCATAAACTTGATTTCCTCCTCCAGTTGCGGCAAACGCTCTTTTGCTTCATCCAATTGCATTTTGGCCATTTCAACCATATCCGCATCGCTTCCGTCAGCAATAATTTCGTTGGCTTCGTCAATATTGGCCAAAACAAGAATATATTCTTCTCTCTTTTCAACCAAAGCTTTGATACTTTTATATTCCTGATTAAGCTGTACATAACGTTTTTGATCCGCAATAACATCCGGCTGAATAATCAAATCCGAAATCTCATCAAAACGCTGCTTTACATATTGAAGTCTGTCTAACATTTTCTAGTTCCTTTTATTGGACTGCAAAATTACGAAAAATAGTTGATAGTTAAAAGTTGTTCGTTAATGGTTTTTTTAGGAGCTATTTCCTGCTATACGCTATATCTTTTTAGGCAGAATATTTACGGTTTACTTAGCTATTTTCGTTTGCCTAAAAAGGATGCCGCTGCTATCAGGGCTAGGCTTTTGTAATTTAACAAATGGCCCCTGATTCGGAATATCCTCCAGTAAGAGGTAATGATAATTTATAAAAGTTTTTCCTATATTAGCAAAATTAATTATTAACCAGTTATGGCATAAAGCGAACAAAAAAAGAGCATATTGAAGCCATTTTATAGCTGATATAAGTAAGTTAGCGGTCAGGCTGAAAAAACGACACGAATCAACTGAAAAATGAAAAGAATATTTATAGCGATTTTGACAATTATACTCTTGACGAACTGCAATAATTCTAAAAACAAAACTGTTGAAAAATCTGATCGAATAGAATTAGTTCCAGAAGCCGACAAAGAAATAAGAGAAGAATACGAAAAACAGAAGGGAAAACAATTGTCTTGCGTTTTTTCTGAGCCAGATACTTCTGTTGTTGGAATTAAAATCAGAAATGCCGAAAGCACATTAAATATTTTAGGAAAAAAAACAAAATTGGAGGGTGATTCAACACACGTTTTCTATTCGAATGATAAAAAACAAAAACTTGGACTAACAGTGCATCCTGGAGATTCTTATAGTGAAGTGAGTATTTTCAATATTTCTTATGCGGACAAATCGAAACTAAACTTGAGACAAATAAATTCAGAAGAATTTAAAACTGAGAAAGGAATTAAACTCGGAATAAGCAAAAGACAAATCATTGAAAAACTTGGTACTTGTTATGTAGTAAAAGATATTTCAAAAAATAGCATCGAATTAAACTACAGGCTTGAACTTCCTAATGACAGTAAGACAAAAATTTTAAAAACCAACAATATGCCAATTTATTATGCGTCATATAAACTGACAAATGACAAACTTGAAAATATTGAATTTGGTTTTGAATATCCATAAACAACAAAAATCACGAACCTCTAACAGCAAGGGATTCGTTGCGTGCGAAGCACGAACACCAGAGCCTTGGCGAACGGACGAAGTAATGAAGCCCGTGTTGAACGAAACCGCTGAGATTCCGCTACTATGGGTTTTTCGATAAAGGAGTCAGAAGAATTTCAAGAGGATTTAGTGTCCTCTTTTTTTTTGAAGTGGTTTCAAAGATGCTTTTGTCGTGTTTTCCTTCACCTTAGGGCATAAAATCCCTTACCCGTAAAATTAACTTTCACGGGGAATTAGGTTTTGGCTACCGCCAAGATACCAAGCAGGTGGACCACGCTGGTCAAAAACTGCTATTGGGTGTAAATTGCCCGTTTTGCAGCAGGGACATTTGGGCAAAAAAGGCTTCTTTTCTGCTTTTTCCAAGACCTTTACTTGGAGTTTTGCTTGCAAAAGCTCCTACATAAATTAAAAGATAAGTTGTAGCATTTGTAATGCGGTTATTAAAACAAAAGTTCATTATAAATTTGTAGGGAATTCATGTAAACAGCCTCGTTACATACGCTTTATTTAGTTTCTATAAGTAAACAGATACTCGTTGCAAACGAGCACCAGATTGAGACAACTCAATGAGCGACTACTAAAATGGGTGAAATGGGAAAAAGGATTGTACAAAAAGGCAGCGGTTAGATACCTCAAAACAAAGTACAAAGAAAAACCCGATTTATTCGTACATTGGTTATTGGTACATCCATAAATGTAAGTACATTTGTGTGATTTAATACGATAAGAGCCGTGTGAAGGGAGACTTTCAAGCACGGTTCCGTGAGAACGTAATGGTGAAATTCCATTGCGTGACTCGATTAGCCACAACTCTACTTAACAGACAGAAAAAAACAGATTACAGATGAAAATATTAAACTTGTCCTTTTTTTATTTAGCAATTAACTTACTTATTAGCTGTGCCGAAAAGAACGAAAAAACAGCACTTGTTAAAGAAAGAATAACTGTTGATCATAAAAACATTGACAGTATTGAATTAACTGAACTTGTAAAAGAGGTTTATGAATGGCACAATTCAAAAAGATTAGACGACTTTCCATACAAGTATGACGAAAAAAAAGACAGTATTTTTATTGGAATTGATTGGGATAAATACAAAAACAATATTCAACTTTTCAAACAAACTAATTTCTTTAGTACCGATTTTATAAAAAACCATAAAAGCATAGCACAGACATTAGACTCTTCTATCAGAAAAGCGGACATAACGTGGAGAAATATCAATGATGGAATACCTCTTTGGGAAACAAATGCAGACAATTGGTGCGGTTGTCAGGATTACCCCGAAGAATATTGGAAAAGACTAACTATCGACAGCTTAACCCTAAATCAAGGTTACGCAAACTTTATTTGGACTTGGGACAAGGATTTTCCTCACAGTTATAAAGTAACGGCGAAAAAAGAAGATGGAAAATGGAAAATCAATTCATTAGATGGATTCAAATACTTTTATACGGTTGAAGAATATGACAAAATGATGAAAGAAAAAGAATAAGAAAGAGCTGTGGCTAGTCGAGTAGGTAAAGGGGAATCTCACCCCTAAACCTCTCACAGAACCGTACGTGAACCTCTCGATTCATACGGCTCTTATTATGCAGTCGATTTACCCTTCTTTATTAGACTAATTTGTAGCCTAGTTCCCAATGGTAAATATAAGTTTGGATAGGATTTTACAATTTCTTTAAGCCATTTTACTGCTTTGATTTTGGTCCCTTTAAACCTTTTGTATTTATTGGTTATCCATTTTATCATTCTTTGATGTAGATAATAAAATACAGGATATAAACTCCTCTTACTTATTTTTGCATAATAATTTATCCATCTTCGTAACTTGGTATTCAATAATTTAGCTAAATCCTGTATTGTTCGTTGGGTTTTATTATGAAAATTTAATTTTCGGAGTTCTCCTGTTATGCGCACTTTAGACTTTCGACTCATTTTGCAATCAAACTGTAGAAAATTCCCCCCAGCTCTTAACTTTTTCATTATGGGTTGAAAACTAAAGCCCAAGAAATCAAACTGTACAGGATAGCCTTCGAGATTTCTACCATCTTTCTTACAATACACGATTTTGGTCTTTTCAGGATGCGCTTTTAAACCACAGCTTTCAAGACGGTCTTTCAGGTCTGCAAGTGTTTTAAATGCTTCCTGATAGCTACTACAATGGAGGATAAGGTCATCAGCATACCGAACCATGATCACTGATGGATGAGATTTCTCCAGCCACTTATCAACACAGTAATGCAGATAGAGATTGGCTAGAAGCGGGCTGATTACACCTCCTTGAGGAGTTCTTCCAGTCGTGCCAAATGCAGTAACGTAGTCGGTTTCTAAGCCAGCCATCTAAATCACGTAGTTTGCCCATGATATTCGTTCCACGAAAATAGTATAACCATCCTCGCTGGACTTCTTTTCACACAGCCGTTAACCGCTATTCCTGGATTTTCGTGGTTTGACGTCTGTTTTTTACGTAAAACTATTATCTTAGCAGACAGTAAGCTATTCGCTGGCTTTGCAACAGTCGGTTAACAGCGAAACGTCCGGCTGTGAAAAAATTAAAATCAACGTCTTGAGAATCTCATATTTGAAATTTTTCTCCGGTAGTTCTCCGGATACTCTCTAAATTTGAAGAGTTTTTTTCACAGTCTGACGTTGTGTACCGTTTAAAGAAGCGAACAAAAATATCGTAAAATGATTTATTGACATTATTTTTTGAATTACTTTACCACTTATGTTTAAGATAATAATGATGCGTACGATTCAACTATTTACAATAGGAATAATTGCTCTACAAGGTTTTTCTGTACATGCTCAAAATTATTCTCTTTATCATTATGAAACCGTAAAACCGAGAATTCGCGTAATTATTGACAATGATTTTGGAGGAGACCCAGATGGATTATTTCAATTGGTTCATCATATACTATCACCTTCAGTTGAAATTAAAGGAATAATTGGATCTCAGCATTATAGTAGTGGATTTTATGGTTCACCTGGTTCAGCAGCTTTTGCATGTACTCAAGTTGATGAACTATTAAACACAATGCAATTATCAGGAAAAATACCTATCTATGAGGGCGGTGAATCGGGATTAACAGATATTGAAACACCAATTGTATCCCAAGGCGCTAACGCTATCGTCAAAGAAGCAATGCGTGAGGATACAAAACTGCCATTGTACGTTGTCTGTGGTGCTGGTTTAACGAATATTGCAAGTGCTTATTTGATGGAACCCAAAATAGCTAAACGAATTATTTTAATTTGGATTGGAGGCCCAGAATACCAAGGCTTGGGCATTCCGCCGCCAACTGGAAAGAAACTTGAG
Organism: Flavobacterium adiutor; assembly: GCF_048282555.1. Classification (NCBI taxonomy): domain Bacteria; kingdom Pseudomonadati; phylum Bacteroidota; class Flavobacteriia; order Flavobacteriales; family Flavobacteriaceae; genus Flavobacterium; species Flavobacterium adiutor. Next base: position 2,366,525 of record NZ_CP182487.1, on the reverse strand, counting down.
TATAATTTAGGTATTGATATAAAGGCATGTCAGGTAATTTTTAATCTTTCTGATATTTACATTTGGCAAGTTCCAAGAGATACATATCGACAAGCATTGTATTCTTATGCTGAGTTGGTATATAGAATTAAATCAAATGGCATCATCGGTAAGTATCTAATAGATAAACTTGAGGATTTAATGAAAAGGGCAAAACGATCTCTAGGAGAAGCATATGTTTTAGGTGATAATCCGTTGGTTTTATTGACGGCATTGCAATCTTCATGGGAAGTTGACTCATCATCATCTAGATACGTGATAAAACAGTCTCCATATATCAACGAATCAGGATTATATGAAGAAGCACCAGAAGGTCGTAAAATAAGAGTTTATACCAATTTAGATACTCGTTTAATGTTAGATGATTTGGTCGCAAAATTGGCATTGCCGAAAATGAAATAATAAAAAAAGCCACCTAATCGAGTACACGGATCCGCCCCAAACGGAACGGAGTGCGCCTCTCAATTTAGCGAAGCGGTATCACGAAAACAAAAAAACAATAGTACATTGAGTACACCACCGAGCGTCATCCCGATAAAAATCGGAACAAGCTGTATATGGCGGTTCGCAAAATGATGGGTTTAATTCGATGTAAACATCTGTTAAGGATTGATAGCCTCGCTGTTTTAATCGTTTCAAGGTAATTGTCGTACTTAAACTCTGAGCATTCCCCTAAGATCTGCTAAGTTTATATGGTTGTAACCGGATACTTTTAGTGTCACGTCAAACAAATTATTGCTATCATTCTGGAGTTTTAGCTTTTTAAACTTTTTTGCAGCGTACATTGATTGAAGAAATTCTGCTACTTGTTCTGATGTTTTATATCCATTTAAGTTGGATTTCTTTGATTTATAAGCTTTATAAAGTTATTGATAAAATGGAAATAAAAAATAGTAAAGTCGTCTCTCATTACCAGACGATAGCTGTAGCTAATACTACATGAAAATTCAGGCACTAAATCTAATGCTAGAAAAATAAGCTTACTAAAAAATCCTCCTGAAATAAAGACGATAGATTTTCTAATGCATTTCTACTGTTTTGTACCTAAATACAGATGTTTCAAGACATTTTTTCAAAGTTGAGTTTCATAATTACTTAGTTTCATCTCTTGAAAGAGATTATCATAAAAATTAACTAAAGAAAGCCACTTATGAAAACTACCGGAAAACTATTACTTTTAATTACACTAATTTTATGGTGTGCCTGTAAAAAGGATGCAAAAGAAGAAAAAGCTGCTTACACAACTGTAAAAAATAGTATCAATACTTCAGAGTGTTTAGCTCCTGCTAACTGGTTTACAATCGTTAACAACACCCGCCAGACTCCTCCGCCAAATGAAGGACCAACAAGCGTATTTGCCAACAATGCAACAGTGACTAACTGTGACTTTCATCAGTGGTCCTGGCAAAAATTTCTTTGGCTTACTAATGAGGTAAATGGGGTTCCATTCTTTATGACTAATATGATTCAGGTTAATCCGGCTGGTCAGAAATTAGATCCAAGTAATGGAATCGTTTTAACAGATACTGCCCAGGCAAGTGCAACGACTGATATTTTAAAAACTCCTGCTGTTCCAAGATCAGCTACGGTTTATTATTCTATCTTTATGGATGATCTTCTTTACTCAACCATGCTGAAATATGGTCCTATAGCAAAAAACGATCCTTCAAAAATAAAAGAAATGACGTTTCCTGTAGGTTCGTTAGAACTTAAGACCTCCTGGATTGATGCCAGTATTCTCAAAGATCCTTCTTCTTATTTTGTTACTCAGGGAGTAATTAATGGCGTAAAAACAAAAGTAGCCCTTTTAGGGATGCATGTAGTTGGAGTGGTAGAAAACCATCCAGAATTTGTATGGGCTACATTCGAACATGAAAATCTTGCTCCAGCTTACGACTGGTCAAAAGCTACACCAACAACCGATGCGCCAGTTACAAGTACAGTTGACTATCCATTTTTTAATAAAAACAGCACGGCAACAGTAAAGAACATAACTTCAGGAAATGGAATTTATACTGACGTTTTTTCACTTTACAAATATGGTGTACCCGTTGAAAAAGCAATGAAAGGTTCTTCTAATGTCCAGCTTTTCATGAAAACAAGTCAAAATGGTTCAGAGAATTTAAATAATATTCGCACTATTAATCAAAGCGTTAAGTCACAGCTACAAGGCATTTGGAATAATTACTTTTATAATGGTTCCATCTGGATTAATACGGCAGGTTATAATACCACACAACAACAAGCGGCATTATTAAATTCGTTAAGCTATAATCTTTCAAATTCAGAACCAGGAAAATTGACAAGGGGCTCAGTTGCTGCTTATAATATTACTATGGAAACTTATGTTCAGGCAGGGTTTTCTCCAACATCCATACATCAGACTTCAGTAGACGACCTTGTTAACTGTTTCTCATGCCATAATACCTATTATAATACTAACAATCTTTCGCCACTTTATTTTAGTCATGTTTTTACAGGATATGTACAAAATCTACAGGGTTTAAACAGAAAGCAAATCAAACAGGAACATGTTAAGGAAATTGTAAGGGAGTTTAATTTGCGTTTAAAATTAAAAACTAAATAACTCAACCTTATTTTATGAAATGTAAAACCACAGATTTTTGTCTGTGGTTTTATTTTGTAAGATAAAATATGCCTGCTTTATAGCGCCATACTCAGTTTTTTTTCTTCAACAATTTTAAGATTTTTTTTTTTAAACATCTCCTTTAAAATAGGCAAATAAACTTGAAACCAATGCTCAGAAAACAAACCAGTTTTATATAAAATGATTATAAAAGCAACTCATAAAAACTATGTACTCTCGTGAAATAGACCGGGGTGCTTTAAGAAAAAAATTTATTTTATAATCGTAGTGAAAAAATTCCTACATTGCAGAAATTATTATAATATAAAATATATTCAACCTATATAATAAGATGTTAATACGTAATGTTTTTTAAAAAGTTAACTCGAGTGTTTTAAACAATAAAAAGAACCTATGAAACTCTTAATTGCTACTTTATTTCTGCTTTGTAATATTACTTTATTTGGGCAGTCAAATCAATTCGCTGGTAATTATTCGCGTTCACTTAGCGAAGAAGGAAAACATTTAATTGAATATGAACTCACTTTAAATCAGGATGGAACATTTGTATTTCATTCCTATTCAAAAATGCAAAGTGGAATACCACCAGAAGTCAGCAAATACGGTAAAGGAAAATGGAGCGTAAAAGATAATCTTATTTCTTTTTTAACAAATAAAACAGAAGATTTCGATGCTAAATATACTTTGGATTTTAATAATTCAACAGCACGATTTATAACTAAAAATCCAAGAGATAAAAGCGATAAAGTGGTTAAAACTAAACTTCAGTTTTTAGAATCTGGAATTTCATGGGTGCAAAGAATTGATCTTTTTAAAATATAATTACACTTGCCGATTTTTACCGGAGGTCATGCAGATAGTATCTTAAAACCTTAGCCGCTTTTTTGTAAAAAATCCTTAATTTCGCTTTCAAACAACAAGAGAAAATGAAGGTCTGTATTGCCGAAAAACCTAGTGTAGCAAGAGAAATTGCCGCCGTTCTGGGAGCCAATAACAAACACGATGGCTATTACGAAGGTAACGGTTACGCTGTAACCTACACTTTCGGGCATTTATGCACCTTAAAAGAACCCAACGATTACAAGCCTCACTGGAAAAGCTGGGATCTGAATAACCTGCCCATGCTTCCTGAAAAATTCGAAACAAAAGTGGTTCAGAATTCGGGAATCGAAAAACAATTCAAAATCATAAAAAGTTTATTCGACAAAGCTGAAGTGGTCATCAACTGCGGGGATGCCGGACAGGAAGGAGAACTCATTCAGCGATGGGTAATGAACGAAGCACATTACAAAGGTGAGGTACAGCGTTTATGGATATCATCCCTAACTACCGAAGCCATAAAAGAAGGTTTTGAAAACCTAAAACCTTCAGCTAATTACGATAATTTATTCTACGCCGGATTTTCAAGAGCGATTGGTGACTGGTTATTAGGTATGAATGCCACACGTTTGTACACCGTAAAACATGGAGGTTACAAACAAGTTTTATCAATTGGACGTGTGCAGACGCCAACTTTAGCAATGGTGGTTGACCGGTTTAAGGAAATCGAAAACTTCAGACCTCAACCCTATTGGGAGTTACAGACTTTATACCGTGAAACACTTTTTAGTTATGAAGACGGTCGATTCCTGAAAAAAGAAGATGGAGAAATTTTAGCCGATAAAGTCAAAGAAAGCGAATTTGAAATTGTTTCTGTTGATAAAAAGAACGGAAATGAATATGCTCCGAAACTCTTTGATCTTACAGGTTTACAGGTGTATTGCAACCAAAAGTTTGGGTTTTCGGCAGAAGAAACACTTAAAATCGCGCAAACATTATATGAGCAAAAAGTAATCACGTATCCTAGAGTTGACACCACTTTCTTACCCGGTGATATTTATCCAAAAGTTCCTGGAATTCTAAAGAAATTAACCCGTTATGCCGAATTGACTCAGCCAATTTTAGAAAAGAAAATAAAGAAATCGCCAAAAGTTTTCAACGATAAAAAAGTAACAGATCACCATGCGATTATCCCAACCGGAATCGAGATCAATCTGCCCTATAACCAGCAGCAGGTTTATGATATTATTACAAAACGTTTTATTGCTGTTTTTTATGATGATTGTCTGGTAGCTAATACAACCGTTATCGGAAAAGCAGCGGACGTAACTTTTAAGGCAACAGGAAAACAGATTCTGAAAAAAGGTTTTCGGGTGGTTTTTGAAGATCCGAATGCTAAAGAAAAAGAACCAGATTTACTGCCGAATTTTCTAGTGGGAGAAAAAGGGTCGCACGAACCCTCGTTTTTGCAAAAAGAAACCAAACCGCCTAATCAGTTTACAGAAGCAACTTTATTACGTGCCATGGAAACGGCCGGAAAACAGATCGATGACGAAGATTTACGTGAACTAATGAAAGAAAACGGAATCGGTCGTCCATCAACGCGTGCGAATATTATCGAAACGCTTTTTAAACGTCAATATATCGTTCGAAACAAAAAACAGGTATTACCAACACCAACCGGAATCCAGTTGATTGAAACGATTCAGAATGAACTAATCAAATCGGCTGAACTTACTGGTTCCTGGGAAAAGCAGCTTAAAGACATTGAAAGGGGAACTTTTACAGCAGGAGCTTTTATTAAGAACATGAAACGCATGGTAGAAGCTTTGGTAAATGAAGTCAGAAGCGAAACCAGACATGCTAATATTTCGCATGCGGCAACAATTCAGTTACCTGTTGTTAAAGCCGAAAAAGAAAAAAAGAAAGCTTACGGTATTACAGCAGAAACTTGCCCGAAGTGCCAAAAGGGAACTATTTTAAAAGGAAAGACAGCTTTTGGATGCAGTGAATACAAATCGGGCTGTAATTTTGTACTGCCTTTTGTTTTTCATGAAAAAAAAATTACAGAAAGTCAATATATACGATTGATTGAAAAAGGTTCAACTGTCAACATAAAAGGCTTTAAATTAGAATCCGAAACAGTTGAAGGCTTAATTCGTTTTGAAGAAAATTACAACCTTAAGCTAGAACCCAAGAAAACAGATAAAAAAGCAAAACCAAAAGAAAATCCGGATTCCTTAACCTGTCCAAAATGTAAAAAAGGGACAATTTTAAAAGGCAAAACCGCTTACGGCTGCGCAGAATATAAATCGGGTTGTGACTTTAAAGTGACTTTTGACGAAGTCAGAGCCAAATTAAAAGATCAAAAACCAACAAAAGAATTGGTGTATTCAATTCTTTGTTGTGAAACGTGAGAAGTTAAATGTTAAAAGTTAAAGGATATACATTCCAAATTTCACAAATAAACAATTCTTTTTTCATACTTTAGTAACGTAATACAAAATCAAAAACTTCCAGATATGTTCCAGAAAATTACTCTTTCAGTCCTTGTAATAGCTTTCGTTTCCTGCCAGAAAAAAGAAACGGTTGAAAAAGACAAAATCAAAAAAGCAGACTGGCTAATCGGAAACTGGGAAAATACATCTCCGGATGGGGTTTTGACCGAAAACTGGGAAAAGGTAAACGATAGTACTTTTTCAGCTGTATCTTATTTTATAAAAGCAAAAGATACCATACATTTTGAAAGTATTGTTTTGGCTCAAAAGGGCGAAGCATTAACTTATACTGCTACTGTAAAAGGTCAAAATGATGGTAAATCTGTTTCATTCCCTTCTACTTTAGAAACAGACAAACAAATGGTTTTCGAAAATCCGAAACACGATTATCCGCAAAAAATCACTTATACAAAAGGTGCGAATAATACCATGACAGCTGAGATTTCAGGGAAATTAAATGGGAAGCAGACAACGGAAAGGTTTATTATGATGAAGAAGTAATTTTTTTTTTCTAAAAAAATAAGGGACAAAAGTTAATGGCAAAGAAATTTAGAAATAATATTATAATTGAATTACCAATCATAATATTTATAATTAGTGCAATATTATATTATTGTAGTATTATTAACGCTGAAAAAGAAATTAATATAATTCATTCCTACGGAACTTTTTAAACTTGTCAATCTTAATCCCAACGGATTAAAATCCGTTGCTACAATATGTTTTCATTCCTACGGAATTTTTAAACCTTCTAAATTTTTTATTTAAAAAAACTCAGAAGCTTAATATCTCAGGAACTTAAAAACTTAGAAAATCACTCATTCTCCCCTATCTTGTTCACCATAAAAATCATCAAAATACCCAAAAGCGCCATAATTAAAAACGCCCATTTCATACTTAAATATTCAGATATAAATCCTACCATTGGCGGAACCAGTAAAAAGCCAAGATAACCAATTGTAGATATCGAAGTTATGGCCGTACCACTGTTTAATTTTGATGATCTTCCTGCTATACTAAATACTAGCGGAACTACACAGGAAACCCCAAAACCAATCAAAACATAACCAAAGATGGTTGGATAAGGATAAGGAAGTATAAAACAAATGGCAAAACCTGCCGTAATTAATATACCACTATAAAGCAGAATTTTTTTAATACCAAATTTCGTTACCCCATAATCTCCAAAGATACGTCCTAAAGTCACCGCCGTTGCAAAAAATACAAATGCGGCACTGGTTAATTTTGGTGATGTCTTCAATATATTTTCAAAATAAATACCGCTCCAGTCGTACATCGTATTTTCGCAAGCCATTGAAACGAAACAAATTACAGCAAATTTTATCAGGTTTTTTTCCGGCATTGCAAAAAACTTCTTCTTAACAGGAACCGGCTCATTATGAATACTTAGCGGATAAAAACAAGCCGTAAGCGCCAGCATAAAAACACTCACACCTAATAAATGATGTGAAGGCGCAATGTGTTGTGTAACCATAACATACCCTAAGCCTGCTCCGGAAAAAACGGCAATACTCCAAACCGCATGAAAACGGGTGATGATTGATTTTGGATATAATTTCTGCACTTCAAGGGATTGTGCGTTAATCGATAAATTAAAAATATTCCGGGAAGCCCCGAAAATTAAAAGTACAATAACCAATTGCCATACAAAAGCCACTAAGCCCGGTAAAGACAATACAATATTAAACATGATAGCCCCCAAAAGCATAATATACCGACTGCTGTATTTGTTTAACAATTTTCCGGTAAAAGGCATTGTCAGCATTAAACCAATCGGAAATGCAAACAAAACAGCTCCAAACTGAGCTTCAGATAAATGTAGTTGCGCCTGAATATGCGGAATTCGGGATACCCATGAAGAATATCCAAAACCTGAAAGGAAAAAAAAGACTGTATTCGCTATGCGATAGCCACGGGGAGTATATTGAATGTTTTTAAAGAAAGGTAAAATCATGAAGTCATTTTTCAGACTGCAAAATTAGTTATTTTAAACCAACATCGCTCCTTTTTCTCCTTGTCTTAAAAAAGAATTGTACACATAGTAGGATAAATACTTAAATTCAAAACCTTACGAGTTTATATAATCAAAGCATAACTTATGAAGATAAAAACAATGGAGAAAAATTCCGATTCATCAATTATGATTAACATGTAGGCAGCATTTTAGGATTTCCCGTGAAAATAGTAGCCTTTATTCCTTGTCTTATATCAGCAAGTCTGCACATCTCTGGTTTATTAATCTGTTGGGAACGGAAGAACAAAAAGTACAAAAAATAATTTTATCAACTATGCATTCAAACCTGAAAGGCATAGTTTTTTTTACCCAAAAGGTTATGGTTTTTATTTTCTCTCTCATGTATAATTTAAACTACAATACTGAAGTTTTTTCTTATAAAAACATAACTAAGAACAACTATAGCCGGAGGTATAAGTCAATAATTCATTTTTGTATTATTAAATTTTTAGATTTGTAATAATTACCTAATAATACCAAAAAAAAATGAACTATCTTAATCAAAGAATGCTGCATCTAATAATCTGCATATTCTTAATTTCAACCACCAACTCTCTTTCCCAAAACAATGGAAAACTAAATGGAACTGTAACTACATCTGACGGAGAACCCGCAGCTGGTATAAACATCGTTCTTAAAAACACAAAATATACTACCCTAACCAATGATGATGGCTTTTTTGAATTCAACAAACTAAAGACGAATACCTATACCTTACAGATATCGTTGACTGGATACGAAACGTTAGAACAAGAAGTAACTATTTCAGAAAATAACACATCCACTATTAATTTACAATTGAAAGTTTCGAATAAAGAACTCAAAGAAGTAACCATATATAGTAACAGAGCAAAACTTTTCCCAAAGCAAAGTAATTATGTCTCAAAGATGCCTCTTAAAAATATTGAAAATCCACAAGTTTATAATGTAGTTACAGCTGATTTACTAAAAGAACAAGCCATAACTAATTTCGAGGATGCAATGAAAAATGTTCCCGGAATTCAAAAACTGTGGGAATCCACAGGTAGTGCCGGAAATGGCGGATCTTTTTATTCATTGCGAGGGTTTCAACTACAAGCAAATATTGTAAATGGATTACCTGGATTAACAAATGGTACTTTAGACCCTGCTAATATTGAAAGAATTGAAGTGATAAAAGGACCGTCCGGAACTTTGTTCGGAAGCAGTCTTATTAGCTACGGCGGACTTATCAATACAGTAACAAAAACACCTTTTGCCGGTTTTGCTGCAGAAGTATCTTATCTGTCCGGAAGTTTTGGACTTAACAGGGTTACTGCCGATATCAACACTGCTGTAGATGAATCTGATAATGTTTTAATCAGAGTTAATACGGCCTATCAAACAGAAAACAGTTTTCAGGATGCAGGTTTTCGTACTTCTTATTTTTTAGCTCCTGTCCTATCCTACAAGGTCAACGAAAAACTATCTTTTCTGATTAATACCGAATTTATGCAGGAAGAAAAAACAACTCCTGCAATGTTGTTTTTAGGAAGAAGCGAATACTTGCAATTTGCCAACATTGACGAACTAAATTATAACACAAAGCTATCTTTTACTAATAATGATTTATCAGTAAAAAATCCAAAATACAATTTGCAGGCTCAGATGAATTATAAAATATCAGATCAATGGACTTCACAAACAGCATTATCGAGAGGTTCAACAAAATCTAAAGGATATTACTCTTATCTTTCCGATAATGAAGATGGACAAGGAGATTTTTCTATTTACATTACAAAAGAGAATTCTTTCACCACCACAACTGATATTCAGCAAAATTTTATAGGCGATTTCAAAATTGGAAAGATGCGTAATAGAATTGTAATAGGTCTTGATTATTTTCAGAAAAATTTAATGTACGGAGGCAGTGGATGGAATGGTGTGTATAAGGTTACACCTCAGGGAGAAATCAGACAATATGATGAGAACAATCCATATTATCTGACTAAGTCATCTGTTGACAAATTACTGTCAACTACCGGAACCAGTAATGATAATTTAAGAAACAGTACCTATAGCATATATGCTTCTGATGTAATTAATATAACTTCTAAATTAATTGCAATGGCAAGTTTGCGTGTAGATCATTTTGATAATGAAGCTGATATTACTAACGACAAAGATGATTATGATCAAACCGAATTATCTCCAAAATTTGGATTAGTATATCAGCCTATTGAAGACAAGTTAGCCTTATTTGCTAACTACATGAATGGTTTCAAAAATGTTCCGCCAAACAACAACCCTTCTGATCCTCAGACTTTTGAACCAGAGTACGCTAATCAATTAGAATTTGGCATAAAAGCAAATCTTTTAGCCGATAAATTGCATGCAACTGTAAGTTATTATGATATAAATGTTGCGAATTTAGTAACCCGTAATTTCAATTATAGCGTTCAGGGAGGAGAAGCGCGAAGCAGAGGATTTGAATTTGATTTGAATGCGTCACCAGCGAAAGGGTTGAATGTAATTGCAGGATATAGTTATAACGATAGTAAAGTAACAAAAGGAGATACCGATAATGTCTGGCTGGAAGAAGGCAAAAGGCCAACCTATTCAGGACCAGCAAACTTAGTAAACCTATGGGCAACTTACAAATTCAATTCTGGATTCCTTAAAGATTTTGGTCTAGGTTTTGGAGGAAATTATGCAAGTGAAAATGCAATCGTAAATAGTGATATACTCGGTAAATTTGTACTCCCGTCCTATACTGTCATAAACGGATCTGTTTTTTATGGAACAAACAAATTCAGAGTAGCCTTAAACATTAATAATATTGCCAACAAAGAATATTTTAATGGCGGATGGGGTACTGTAAATCCTCAAAAACCAAGAAATATTGTGGCTAGTTTTAGCTATAAACTCTAAAAAAATATCTGATTAATTCAAAAGGGAGCTGATTTTAAAATTAGCTCCCTTTAATTTTTAATCTAAAGTGATGAAAACTTTTTTTCTGCTACAGTTCCTAAAAACAATTTATCTATTTCATGATTTAAGGATTTGCATCTTCTGCTAGTAGTCAAAATGTCAATGAATTCATTGCTTTTTTTTCAGTTATTCATCGATAACAGCGAACAAACTAAATAATGTTTTTGAATTTGCCGAATGTTCACCACATAACATGATAAACATTTTTGATTTATTCAGAAGATTCTATAAAAGTTAAATGACTAAAAACATAAATAATTGTTTTTAATTATTCTAAATAAATATTAAGTTTGTGAAATATAAATTTTCCAACATAAACAGATTGTACTATGAAATCAAATTCAATTAAAAAATTAACTCTCTTATTGCTGATGCTTATAGCAACACCTTCCTTATTTGCTCACGCTTTATGGATTGAAACTAAAGCTACCGGTACAAAAGGAAAAGCTCAGGAAATATCAGTTTATTTTGGTGAATACTCAGAGAACGATATTACAAAAGCAGAAAAATGGTTTTCTGATTTGAAAGACTTTACATTGGTATTGGTTTCACCTTCAAAAAAAGAAACGAAATTAACTTCTAAAGCATTAGAAAATAAATACCAGGCTTTTTTCACTCCTGACGAAGACGGAGTTTACACCATTGTAATGCATCATAAAGTAAAAGATGTTTACGGAACTATGGTTTTAGATTACAACTCAAGTGCTACTGTCGTAGTTGGCAATAAAACTGCAGGTAATTATGCTACAGCAAATAATAATGTAATTGGATTATTTAGTGAAAATGCTGATACAGCTAAGAAAAAAGGTAAAATCAACGTGTTTGCTTTGTACGAAGGTGCTTCTGCCAAAGAACAAAAAGTAAAAGTAATTGCCCCAAATGGCTGGGAAAAAGAACTATGGACAAATGATAAGGGAGAAATCTCTTTTACGCCAATCTGGTCTGGAAACTATATGGTAGAATTTGCATATACTGAAAAAGCGACAGGTGAACACAATGGAAAAAAATATGATGAAATATGGAAAATGGCAACTTATTTAATTGCCGTAAAATAAATTTAAACTTAATTGTAGTAAGCCTTTTTCTTGACTGAAAAAGGCTTTTTTTTATTCTTCAAACTTAATTTTAAGTAATCATTTTCTTCCTATTAACTATAAAACCGATTCCTAAAAAAAAACTAAAAACCTAACAAATAAATAGTTACAAAATTAAAAATAATTAATCTAAATAAACTTTTAAATAATAAACTTACCTTTTATATTTGCAGAAAATTATTTTAAATTATTCTAAATAAAAAGCATGAAATATATTTTACTTTTCAGTTTATCATTTCTAAGTTTTGCTTCTTATAGTCAGGATTATTCAAATAACGATACTGCATCGGCTATTAATGATACTGTAAAAAACAAAAAGGGTGAAGTTCTTAATGAGGTTAAAATTACTGCTAACAAACCTAAAAAACCAATTTCTGCTGCACGATCAGGAATTAAGGTAATGGATTTACCACAAAGTGTTCAGATAATTGGAAGCGAAGTAATCGAACAACAACAAGCCATAAGATTAAGTGATGTTATAAAAAATGCTAATGGCGTTTATGTAGGTTCAGCCCGTGGTGGTGCACAGGAATCTTTTTGGTCAAGAGGGTATACGATGGATACTAATAATATGTTTAAAAATGGATTTCGCTATAATACAGGATCTATTCCGGAGGTATCAGGTTTGGAAAAGGTAGAATTCTTAAAAGGAGGATCAGCATTATTATTTGGAAATGTTACTCCAGGAGGAATTCTTAACTTAGTTACCAAGACACCAAAATTCACAGAAGGTGGTGAATTATCCATGCAAATGGGAAGTTATGCTTATTACAAACCATCAATTGATTTTTACGGACCTCTAAATAAATCAATCGCTTATCGTATTAATGCTTCTTACGAAAATTCGGAAAGCTTTAGAGATTATGTAAAAAATGACCGTATTTATTTTAATCCTTCGCTTTTATTTCATCTTACTGAAAAAACTCAAATTACATTACAAGGGGATTATCTAAGTGCCGACTGGACTCCTGATTTTGGAACTGGAATTGTTGGGAAAGAAATTTTAGATTTACCACGTAATCAGTTTTTTGGAGCACTTTGGTCAACCGGAAATACAAAGTCTTCAAGTGCGTCGTTAATTCTTAATCACAGCTTCAATGACAATTGGAAATTAGGTTTTAATTCTTCTTTTCAGTCCTATAGAAGAACTCAGACATCAACAGCACAATTGTCTAATTTAGCCTATTCTACGAATAGTACAACTGGTGAAAAAGAAGTTCTCTGGAAAAGGGGTTTAACAAAAGCTGATGCCGGAGAAAATATATTTGGAGACCAATTGAATCTTCAGGGAATCTTTACTACCGGAATAATTAAACATCAAATATTTACCGGGGTTGACTATGAATATTCTACAGCTCCAAATTATACTTTTGGTTTCTTTGATCCTACAAAACCTGCTGATCTTGTAACGACAGAGGCAAAAGCCATAAATATCTTAAACTACGATTACAGCACTCAAAGCCTTAATGTGCCTTACAGCAACAGAATAACCCAATTGGCTACAACAGATACAAAACGCTTTGGAGCTTTTGCACAAGATTTAATTTCGATTACAGATTATATTAAAGTGTTAGCCGGAATAAGATGGTCATGGCAGGAAAGTGAAGCTACTACAACCAAAGAAACAATTGCAAAAAATGATCAGGGCGTAAATGAAATTAAAATTAAATATGAAAATGCAGTCCCTGTAACTGCGGCAAAAGCATTAAACAGAGCCTTTTCTCCAAAAGCTGGATTGGTTGTTCAGCCAAACAAAGATATGTCATTATTTGCCAGCTACTCCAACTCATTCACACCCAATACCGGAACTACTGTTGACGGTAAAACACTAGATCCATCAATAATTGATCAGTACGAAGTAGGTATCAAAAAAGATTTCTGGAAAGGAGATTTAAGTACGAATGTGACGGCATATATGATTAAGAATAACAATTTAGCTCAAACTGCACCATTTCTAGCGGATGGGATTACTCAAAATGCAAACAGTAATTTCAAAGAATTAGTAGGGGCAACAAAAGGAAAAGGTATTGAAATTGATATTACTGCAAGACCAGTTGAAGGTTTAAATATTATGGGAGGATATAGTTTTAATGAAACTAAAGTATCAAAATCATCTGGAACAAACGGAAGCCTTGTGGTAGGTGATATTTTAGCCAGAACTCCTAAGCACACAGCAAATTTGAGTTTTTTCTATAAATTACCTTACGGATTATTAAAAGGACTTTCTTTTGGCGCAATTGCTAATTATGTTGGAGACCGCACAGGAGGCTGGAATGATGATTACTTATGGACAGAAATTAAACCAGCACCTACTAACCCAAATGATCCTAAATATACAATTACGATCAGAGATCGTGACATACCTTTAGAAGGTTACGCTACAATTGATGCATCTGTAGGTTACGAATGGAAAAAAGTATCTCTTTTATGCAAATTATCTAATATTACAGACGAGCTAAACTATACCGTACACGAAAATTACAGTACGAACCCAATCTCTCCTCGTCAGGTAATGGTGAGCTTAAAATACAAACTATAGCCTAAAATCAGGTTTTAACTTTACTAAAACTTTTTCTGTCTCTTTCAATTTGAAAAGCAGAAAAAGTTTTTCTTTTTTTAATGTATCCCTCCCTCCTATTTAAATAATACAATCCATTTAAAAATATCTTTTGCATAACTCGGTATTAAAGGTATTTTTGCAGAAAGTTCTTTCAATTATTATAAACCTTTAATTTAATAAAAAATGCCTAGTCCTGTTTCAGAATGCCTTTACTGTCAAAATAACGAAACCTTACACCAGTTAATGGTAAAAGTTACAGATTTAAAAGTATCGCAACTTTTCCTTTTTAAAGAACAATCATACGCAGGCCGCTTAAATGTAGTGCACAAAGATCACGCAGTTGAATTTTATGAATTAAGCGATGAACAGCGTAATTTATTCATGGAAGATGTCGCAACAACTGCAAAAGCTATTGCGAAGACTTTTAATCCTGATAAAATCAATTACGGTGCTTTTAGTGACACCTTATCTCACCTACACATACACATTGTTCCTAAATACAAAGATGGCTACGGATTTGGAAGTGTTTTTGAAATGAACCCTCAAAAAACCTATTTATCTGATGCTGAATATGAAGCTGTTATAGAAAAGATTAAATGGAACTTGTAATTATTTTAACCCATTTTGAAAAACAAAAAATTAAACTATTATTTTATAATTGATTAAAAAAATTATAAATATTATTGATATTATCCGCAAACATTCAAATTAAAAAAATCTTAAAACTTTAATATTTTAAAGTATGAAAAAAAATTTTATATACCTAATAATCAGTATTTTAAATATAATAAATATAAATGCACAATCATTGACGGAGCTACAGATGCAAAATGCAAGAGCTACAGGCTATGCCATTGTAGCAGCAAAAAATCCAGGAAAAAAATTCTCTATTTATATGATAAAATGGGATGGTCTAAATAATCTGGAATATAATGCGACCAACCAAATTAATTATGCATGGCATCCACAAGCTGTTATTAAGGGAAATTATTTTGATCAGCCTTTTACTGACAATAGTTTTTCATTATATAGTTCTGTAATTCTTAGTCAGGATGAATTTGATATTTATAAATCGACTGGTACAGATTGGTGGATTGTCTGCTCAACTTTACCATCATTTAATAATTCAGGTCCTTATATTTCTGATACTGGAAATATAGGTATTGGCACATCTGCTCCAGATGAAAAACTTACTGTAAAGGGCAAAATCCATACGCAGGAAGTAAGAGTAGATTTATTAGGACCGCTTGTTCCGGATTATGTTTTTTCTAACGATTACAAACTCAAATCGTTAGAGGAAGTTGAAGATTATATTAAACAAAATAGTCATTTACCTGAAATCCCTTCGGCTAAAGAAATTGAAAAAAATGGCTTAATGCTGGCAGAAATGAATATGAGTTTGTTGAAAAAAATTGAGGAACTGACACTTTATTCAATTGAGCAAAATAAAAAAATTGAAGCTCAGTCAAAAGAAATTAAAAATCAATCGAAAGAAATTGAAACTTTAAAAGATTTGGTGCTGCGCGTAGCAAAAATTGAAAACGACCTAGCGAAAAAATAATTACCTAATATAAATAAATATGCTGCCTAATCATTTAGCTGTTTAGGCAGCATTTTCTTTTAAATAACCCCCATCTTCTGCATTAAGAAAGTAGCGCTCTTATTTTTACAGATTCCGTTTCTGAGTTTGTAATCAAAGTGTAAATCATTGTCTTTTATTTCGACTTCGAAACACTGATTAGTCAAAATTTCAGGATATTCGTTTGTGGTCAGACAAACTTCGATATCGTGTGTTGCAATGGCGCCAATGGCATTTTTAGCAATCACCTTTTTAACTACTTCAATTGTTCCGTTTCGTTTGTCATCAGAGTTGGTGCCTCTTAAAATTTCGTCCAGTAAAACAAAAGCCGGTTTTTCTTCCAAGGCATCCATAATTTGTTTTAAGCGCTTTATTTCAGCAAAAAAATAGGACTCACTATCTGCTAAAGAATCAGATAGTCGCATTGAAACTAAAACTGGAAGTGGATGAATTTTAGCTTCTGAAGCACAGACTACTGATCCTACTCCTCCTAAAACCATATTCACTCCAAGGCTTCTTAAAAAAGTACTTTTTCCGGACATATTGGAACCTGTTAAAATCATAAACGATTCCGGATAAAAATGCGTGTCATTCCCTACCCTGCTCAATGGATTTAATAACGGATGACTCAGATTTTTGAACTCTATTTTATACTCCGAATTGATTTCAGGAAAAACAAAATCAGGATTATTGTACGCCAGATTAGCAAGACTACTCAAAGATTCGAACTCCCCAATTACATCAATCCATTTTTCAAGCTGGTCAGCATAATCGTATTTCCACTTCAAAAGAGCTCTTAGCACATGAAGATTGAATAAAAAACTTCCGTTAAAAAGAGTAGCAGTCACAAGGTTGCTAATTGTATCCATACGGGAAAACAATTCTGAGAGCTGTTTTAAATGTAAACTGGCTGATGTATTTTTAAAGATTAGCTGGTTTTGCAAATCAATTAATTTTTCAGACTCAAATTTTTCCAGTTCAATCTTCTCAACCAAAAGACCATATTGTTTGATGATTTTATCGATATTATCTGCTTTGGCAATTTCAGACTGAATACGTTTCGTCACTCTTCCTAAAACAATCAGATTCGCAATAAAAATATAAGTCACATAGGAAAGCAGAATCGTTTTTGAAGTCATAAAATAAGCTGCCAGAAAACCTAAAAACAAGGTTGGCAACACAATTGACAACAGATTTAAAACTTTAGGTAAAGAATCATTTTTAAATGATTTCCAATACATTAACGAATCATATAAATCTTTACTATCATGACTGACAATTGCCAATGCATTAAATTCCTGACGCCAGTCTTTTTTTGACGCAAGTTCTTTTATTGCCTCCTGATTTTGAAGTATAACTTCATTAGAATTCAATTTCAGCAACTGATTTGCCAACGTCTTTTTCCCTATAAAAGTTGCCGTTCTGTTTAAATTCTGAAATAAGGAATGATCCCCGAAAATATCAAGATCGTAGGCATAAGGATGATGAAAATCATTGAACTCAAGACCATTTTCAAAAGGAAGTTTTTCTCTTTTCAGGAAAGAAATTTCGTTTTCATTGATTTTTAAAAGGGCATTTAAAAGTTTTTTCTGAAAGGATAAACGCGAATGAATACGCATTAAAAAGACAAAACCAGCAAAAAACGATAACGCACTAATTAAGTAGATAACTTCATCTTTTTTGATGTAATAAAACATCAAAAACAAAAAAATAAAAATACTTAAAAGTCTTAGAAGACTGATGCTGTTAAACTTTTTGCTGGTTTTACTTAATAAGTCTGTATAATGGGAAACCCTGTTTTGATAATAGTCCATCTTTTCAATTTTGCTGAACCACAAATATAGGTTTTACCACTTCAAAATTTGCTTTAATTACAACGGAAATTAGTCATTATGCATTATTAAAACCGGAATAGAAACTTCTTTTGTTATTTTTTTACTAAAACTGGAAGTAAAAAGGCTTTCAAAAAAAGATCTTTTATGTGTAATGGTTGTCAAAACGTCCACATCTTTGTAGAGCACAAAATCAAGTATAGTCTCTTTGACATCATCACTTGGCAATACTAAAAATTCTACATTTTCATTGGCGAACTCAACTTCCCATTCTTTCACGGTTTCCGGTGCCACATCAGACGCAGATGTTTTCACGTACAAGCTTCGGACTTTAGCATTCGTTTTTTTAGCTATTTTAAGTACCTTTCTCAATTCTTTTTTATCTTTTTCGCGATAACGGGTAGTAAATCCAATCACTTTTATTTTCTTAAATTTAGCATCTATCGGCACACATAAAACCGGAACATCTACACCTGAGATTACTGAACTGGTATTGGAACCTGTAAAGAAGGTAGTCCAGTCAGAAATTCCGTTTGTACCCATAATAACAAAGTCTGCTTTTTCCTCCTCAACAGCATTTTTTAAGTTGTAAAGCAAATCACCATCCATCAAACGATGCTTAATAACAATTTCTTCTAAATTTCTTTCTGCTGCAATAGTTTTCAGTTTAGGAATCTCATCCTTAAACATTTCGAAATTGGCTAACTCTATAGAACTGTAGATAGCGGCATAATTTTCAGGAAAAAACTGGCTGTCATATACTGGAATTTCAAAAGTATGCAGTAAAACGAGTTCGGCATTGACGACTTTGGCAAACTCTAATGCATGTACAAATGCATTTGTTGCTGCTTCAGAAAAATCGGTTGGGAATATTATCTTTTTCATTATTACATTTTTTAGGTTATCTACATAAAGTTACTAAATCGTACTTATAAGTTACCTGATAATTATCAGTTTTACAAAAATTTAACCCTAACTGGTTATAAGAGAAAATCTAATCAATATTTAAAGTGTCTATTTAAATAAAAAATAAAAACTTCAATTCAATTAATACTTTATAAAATATAAAATACCAAATTCACAAGCCTTATAAAAACTTTGTACCTTTGCACCCTTGCAACTTACAACATGATACATCAAGATTCTATAGTCGCCCTGGCTACACCATCCGGAGCAGGAGCTATTGCCATAATTCGTATTTCAGGCACTGAAGCTATTTCTATTGGAAATTCAGTTTTTAAATCGGTAAAAAATAAAGATTTAACGAAGCAAAAAACACATACACTGCATTTAGGTCATATTATGGATGATTCGAAAACGCTGGATGAAGTGCTCGTCTCTGTTTTTAAAGGCCCAAATTCTTATACGGGCGAAGACACTATTGAAATATCATGTCATGGCTCAACCTATATCCAGCAGCAAATTATCCAACTGTTACTGAGAAAAGGATGCCGAATGGCTGATGCCGGTGAATTTACACTGAGAGCTTTCCTGAATGGAAAACTGGATTTATCACAGGCAGAAGCTGTTGCCGATTTGATTTCGTCTGATAACGAAGCTTCACACCAAATTGCGATGCAGCAGATGCGTGGCGGTTTTAGTAATGAAATTGCAAAATTACGTGAAGAGCTTTTGAATTTTGCATCTTTAATTGAACTTGAATTGGATTTTGCTGAAGAAGATGTTGAATTTGCCGACCGGACACAATTTAACGAATTACTAAACCGAATTGAATTTGTTTTAAAACGATTAATTGACTCATTTGCTGTTGGAAATGTCATTAAAAATGGAATTCCGGTTGCTATCGTTGGAGAACCAAACGTTGGTAAATCGACTTTATTGAATGCTTTACTAAACGAAGAGCGCGCCATTGTTTCTGATATTGCCGGAACAACCCGTGATACCATTGAGGATGAACTGGTGATTGGCGGAGTCGGATTCAGATTTATCGATACTGCGGGAATTCGAGAAACGAAAGATGTTGTAGAAAGTATTGGAATCAAAAAAACATTCGAAAAAATCGATCAGGCGCAGGTGGTCATTTATTTGTTTGATGGTCTGAAATTCAAGGCATCCGGTTCAGAGTTTATCAATGAAATTGAACAGATCAAAAACAAATATCCCTTAAAACCTTTACTGATAGTTGTAAATAAAAAGGATGTTTTATCTGAAAAAGACGCTTTAAATATTACTGATAAACTTGAAAATTTAAACGCTAAACTTTTATTACTATCTGCAAAAAACAAAATTGGTATTGACGAATTAAAATATGAATTATTGTCTTTTGTCAATACAGGAGCCTTACGTAATAATGAAACTATCGTCACCAATACAAGGCATTACGATTCCTTATTAAAAGCTTTGGATGAAATACAAAAAGTAAAATTCGGACTTGAAACAAACCTTTCGAGTGACTTAATTGCGTTGGATATTAAAGAAGCTTTGTATCAATTCGGGCTTATCACAGGTCAGGTCTCAAACGACGAATTGCTGGGGAATATTTTCGCTAATTTCTGTATTGGGAAGTAACTATACATTTCATAACATCATATTTCTACATTCCAAGCGCTGTAAACAAAGAGATTCCTATATATTGATATATAACTTTGTTTACCCTTATTTACTATATTGGTGTTACTAATCGTACTACTATGTTTGGAAATAAGAGATTTTTTAGGAATTTTACACTACCATAGTTTGTAAAACCTTATAGATAAAGGAAAGTTACTTTCCGATTTTGTTTTACTGATAAAAACAGTGTTTTTCAATATGGCAAACAATTTAAAACAATTGTAATGAGTCATTTAACAATCAAAACAAAATGTGTAGTTTGTATTGAGGAATTTATCTCAAAAAGTAGTAAAGGTATGTACTGTTCTGCATTATGTTTTAAGAGAAATTGGAGAAAACTACAAAAAGAAAATACCGTTATAATTCCAAAGGTAAAACCAGTTATTATTAAAGAGGATTTACTCTCAAAACATTATTTATCCGCAAAAGAAGCTGTTGTATTCTTTGAAATTTCAGAAGCAACTTTACGTAGGTTAATTAGGGCAAATAACTTAAAATATGTCAGTCTGAAAAATAGATTTTTCTTTTTGAAATCAGATTTAGAGAGAATTATTTAAGGAATTTTATTTTTATAATACTCAATTTTCAAAGTGGTTAAATCTATATAATCCTTAAACTTATTATAGTTTCCGTTATCTTTCCAATATTTTAAAACCTCTTTTTTCTCATCTTCAAAGAAAACCTCATTACTCAAATCAAATCTATCTCCTATATATTTTTCTATATTATTGAAGAAATACTCTTTTGGTAAACCAGTAGGTTCTGATATAACTAATGTTGTTAAAAATCTTCTATTATTTAAAAACTCATAATGAAATATATCATTAAGAGCCTGTTTAAAAATGTAAAAAAAAGTTAAGTACATGACAAAAAGCAAAACATATTGTTTTCCAAAGATTTAAATCCTGTCAAAAGAAATTTTGACAAATAATCTAATCCATACTTGAAAATACTTACTGCTCTTCTGCCATGTTTTTTTATTATTATTTTCTGGATGCATTCATCCAAATAGTCGCCAATTTTATAACACCATACAAAAGCAATCATTGTTAGAGAAAATAGTTTTTCTAATCTTTTTAAATCCGTCACATGTGTGTCTTCTATGTTAAAACCACTACTTTTTAAACCTCTAAAAAGAGTTTCAATTTGCCATCTTCGTTTATAATAAACCATTGCTTGTTCTGGTTTATTGAATGATACAATAATTAAAAATTCTATTTTTCCCCCTAGCAATGGTCTTGCTCCCAGAAAGATAGCATTTTTGACCATGTAACTCCACAATTCTCGGATAGTGGTAAAACTCGCCTATTTTTAAATTATTGAATAACCAAAAAGCCTTAATCTCTTCCTGTTTTTGATAAGAATAAATTTTGAAATTATTTCTGATTCTAATATAATACCTAATATTGTTTTGGTTTAGAAACTCTAACCATTTATCCCCAACAAACTCTCTATCAGCTAAGAGACAATCTATACTTTGCCTCCCGAACCATTCTATGTAGGTTTTGATTAAATCAATCCTCTCTTGTATATCTGAATTTCCTCGTTTATCCAACATTTTGAACATCAATGGAAATGCAACATTTTTATAACTGACTCCCAACATTAGAATGTTGATATTTTTAGTTCCGAACTTCCAATTGGTTCTATCTAAGACCAATACCAAATCGCATCTTACCGGTAATATATTGAATATCAAAGAAGAAACTATTTTCATAGGAAAGTCAAATTCCTTCATGAATCTTTGAACCCTCCTATAAGAGCTATTTTTATTGGCGGTTGTATCAAATCCCGATGCTAACCTATCATAATTAACTGTTTTTATTTTGCATAAAGCCGTTATAAATAAACAAATGAGCTTGACCCTTGCTAAATTGAGTTTCCCTTTGAAATGACCTTGTAAAACTGAAATAAGCTCTGTATCTTTACCCTCAAGACTGGTATTCTTCATTATAAAAATTATGTCGTAATAATTCTATAATGTACGAAATATCAGTCTTTTTTGCAAATTAATTAACCTGTTATATTATTGATTTTTAGAAAAATATAATTTTGTCATGTACTAAAAAAAAAAAGTCTTTATGAGTTAAAGAAACCGATTGGAATTATTCTTTTTGTGCTACCAAACTACAAATAAGATGTATCCAACCGATTTAACAGAAACTCAGTGGCAATTTATAAAAAAAACATTAGAATTAGGTGATAGAAAACGTAAACACAGCTTGCGTTTCATCTGGAATGCGATCAACTACCTTATTAAGAGTGGTTGTCAGTGGCGAATGCTACCTAGTAATTTTCCAAAATGGCAGCTTGTTTATTATTACTATTCAAAATGGGCAGATTTAGATTATTTTGATTTATTGCTTTCGAAGTTAAGAGAACGAGTCCGTAGTAAAAAAGGACAAAATGCAGAACCCAGTTTAGGAATAATGGATAGCCAAAGCGTTCGTTGGGGAAATAATTGTTCTTTAAAAGTTTTGATGGAAATAAAAAAATAAAAGGTATAAAACGACACGTTGTCGTTGATAAAAATGGCTTTTTATTAGCCATTATGGTAACGGTAGCGAGTATTCATGATAGCAAAGCAGTATTTTTATTGATCAGAACCCTAAAGGATTTACTTTGTTCTGTAAAAGTTATCCTTGCCGATGGAGGCTATAGAGGTGAAATTATAGAACAAGTTAAAAACAATTTTGGCTATATAATTCAAGTAGTTATGAGGTCGGATGATAAAAAATCAGGCTTCAAGCCTATACACAAAAGATGGGTGGTAGAGAGAACATTTGCATGGTTTGACAACGATAGAAGATTATGCAGAAATTATGAACTATTAATTGATTCTGCTGAAAACGTGGTCAAATTAGTCGCTATTAAACATTTATTGAATAAAATTTAAACAGGCTCTTAAATTTAAACAGGCTCTAAGAATCAGGATATATTGATGCGGAATATTGATGTAACAGTTATTGAAGATTTTAGGGAATATATCTTAAAGGCAAAAAGTTTAAGAAAAAATAATAAGCCCTTGGCCCAAAATACTGCCCTATCCTATTTCAACAAGATCAAGACCACGCTCAAAAAGGCTTATAAAAAAGGCTTACTGCAAACTGATGTTAATGCCGCAGTGCAAAGTATTAAGGAGCAAGAATCTCAGAGATTTTTTTTGACTATGGAAGAAGCTTCTATCTTGTTTAGGACACCCTGCAAAAAAGAGATTGTCAAGCGTGTAAGCTTTTTTTCGTTGTTAACAGGCATGCGTTATTCCGACATAGCAAAACTTAAATGGGAAGAAGTCCAATACAATAAACAAGAGGGATATTATATAAGATTCAACCAAAAAAAAACTGGTAATCCAGCCACTCAACCAATTTCTCAGGAAACTGTAGAATTTTTAGGTCCTGAAAGAATGAAGCATGGAAAGATCTTTCCTAATTTAAAAAAATGGGATTTTGACCGTTTGATACCTATCTGGATCAGAGATGCATCAATTGAGAAACATATCACTTTTCATTGCTTTAGGCATACTTATGCTACATTACAAATGGCAGCTGGAACCGACATTTTCACTGTATCTAAAATACTAGGACATAAAAATATTAAGACTACACAGATATATACTAAAATTATTGATGAAAGAAAAAGAGAAACAACGAATAAAATTTCATTTAAATAAAGAGACTTTTAGTACTGTAACAAATATTAATAAAACCTCCTGGATCGGAGAAGAATAATTAAACTAAAAAATAAATTACGTATTACAGTTTTAAAAACCGTACTCCGCTGGACTCCGTATATATCTATAAAACAACATCATGACTACTATTTTTATACATTTACCTTCAAAAATATACTGCTACCTTACCGAAAACCAAGGCAGACCAATACCTTTTGAAGAACTGTGCGCTCTGATTTATCCTGCTGATCGCAAAGTAGGTGATTCTAATGATCTGCTCTCTGCAGAAATCGAATACAAAACCAAAGTAATGAATTCATTAATCTTTCTTTCTGACATTAAACTTATTATTTTAAAAGCAGGTACAGACGAAAGCTCTCTTAACTTATCTAATAGAAACTAAATGTATTTTATACAAAAAATCCTAAAATTAATTAAAAAACTTACCCATTTAGCAACGTTTTAGAACGAAATGTTGCTGAGGGTAATTAATGATTAAAGAAAAAATTACAAAAATCTTCATATCCTCCAAAAAGCGTTACGGATTCTGGCGTATTACAGCAGAACTTAAAAAATCCGGATATGAATTATCTTCGAATACGATACTTATTTATATGAGGGAGCTAAATTTTTATTTTTCATTGAAAAAGAATAGAAGCAGAACTTAGAGCATATATTTAGATCATTAAAAAATTGTGCAAAGTCGAAGACATTTGCCAGCGTTTCATTAGGAACACTTCAGGGAGCTGTTTTGTTTATTTCTGAAGGATTTATTCCAAATTCTGCTTTGAAACTTCTTGAAAAATGAGAGAAATTTATAAAACCTACATCGTCATAAATTTCATTAGGCTTTTTGTCTTGTTTTGATATTAAAAAGTGGGCTAAATCTAATCGCTTTTTGATAAGCCATTTGTTAGGTGTTTGATTGAAAATTTCTTGAAAATCTCTTTTAAATGTTGAAATACTCCTACCTGTGAGTTTTGCAAATTGTGCTAACGGAATATTGTGCATATAATTTTTGTTCATATACGCTTCCAAGTCAATTTTAAAATCGTCTTCAAAATTGAAAAGTAAATTTTGAATTTTGGTATACCGAAGCAAAAGTTCAATAATCTCAAAAGTTTTAATAGTCGCTAAATTATTGGTGAGTGCCTCTTGATTTTCAAAATAAGGAAGCATAGAATCGAAAAAACCTTTTAAAAATGGGTCGGGTTGAAATATAAAATTAGGTTTTCCTAAATAATTCCCTTTTGGTAAAATATGGTGTTCTTTTGAATAATTATACAACGTTTCTTTGGGTAAAAAAATGCTGATACTCATAAAGGGTTTATTGTCTTGAGGGATTTTTTGGGTTTTTACTAATTGATTTTTTGATACAAAACCAATATCGCCTTTGTTATACTGAAAGGTTTCTATGCCGTCGTTAATTATCATTTTTCCGTTTAGAACACAGACCAAAGCGTGGTCTTGAACAAACGGTTCAAAATTCTTTTTATCTTGCGATGTGCAAGAAAACAAAATATTAATTCGGATTCTATCTTCAATCATTATTTCTGAATTATGATTTTAATTGTTCATAATAAATTGTCGCTCTTTCTTTTGAAAAATAATCGATTACCGCAAAAGCCATCCCAAATAAGATTAATGAAATGGCGATTGCTTTTAAATGGACATTTTGTGTAAGATAAAGCAGGGCAATGGCTATGAGAAAACAAGCCAAACTAATAGCGATAGACATTGGGTATAAATATTGAAAATCATCTACACGTTTAATTTCGGCATTTATAAATTCTTTTGGGTTTTGCTCATATTTTTTCGCAATCTCTTGCTTTTGTTTTCCGTTGGAACGAATCATATTTGCACCTGTTATAGAAAAAAATATACCTATAACCAACATTGGAATCAGCAATGCTTTAGCGGTTGGCGTATTCCCTAAAAAGTAAAATAGTAAAGCCGTTAAGATTAAAAAAAATCCAAATCCGAGGATAAATTTTCCCTCAAATATTTCTCCGTTATACCAATTTATAGTGTTTTGCATTAAATCCATTTTTACTAGTTTTTTAAATAGAAAAGGCTGTCTCTTTTTTGACAGCCAATTTAGGGATTTATTTATTTTTATTATTTTGCATTATAGCCACCGTCAATACTCAATACAGTTCCCGTCATAAAAGGATTTTCGTCTGAAGCCAAAAAGTAAATTCCTTTTGCAATATCTTCCGGTTCACCTAATCGCTTCATTGGGTGTAATGCTTCAATTCCCGAAACATCATAAGTTCCCGAAGCAATTGCATTTTTCAAAATATCGGTTTTAATTGCTCCTGGTGCCACTGCATTTATACGAATATTTTTGGTAGCGTAATCTAAAGCACCACCTTTGGTTAAACCAACAACTGCGTGTTTTGAAGCGTTGTATTGAGCAGTGCTTACTAATCCATTCAAACCCGCTATAGAAGCAAGGTTTACGATAGTTCCACCACCTGTTTTCAACATTGCATTAATGGCGTGTTTCATTCCGTAATAAACACCCATTACATTAGTTTCCAGCATTTGTTTCAGTTCATCCGATTCTGTATCAGCCAATAAAGCATTTCCTAAAGAAACTCCTGAATTGTTTACGATAGAATCTAATTTTCCAAATTTTTCAACCGTTTTGTCGATTACGTTTTTAACTTTCTCTTCCTGTGTTACGTCTAAAGGAAAGAAAGTTACCTCAGCACCTTCTTTTTTAAACTCCTCTAGAACTTCCGTTTTTTTGTTCGCATTTCTACTTGTAATAACAACATTGTATCCATTTTTTGCAAAATGTAAAGCTGTTGCTTTGCCAATACCGGTTGTTCCACCTGTGATAATTACTGTCTTTGCCATTTTTATGATATTTTAAAGTTATTTGACAAAATTAAAACAGCTTTAATGATCTTATTTTTCTGTAAAGTTCAAATTGTTTTTCTGTGAGGTTTAGAACAGTGTTTCGGTAAAATCACAGCCAACGTCAGGCTGTGAAAAAATTAAAATGAACGTCTTGAGAATCTCATATTTGAGATTTTTCTCCGGTAGCTCTCTCCGAATACTCTCTAAATTTGAAGAGTTTTTTTCAAAGTCGGACGTTCCGCGGCTTTGCATTCGGGCGGGCTTTTAGCACAAAAATTCCTTACAAAGCCAAAACTTGAAATTTAGAAAAAACTTTCATACGAAGCACGACAGCCCGCCTGACGCAAAACCGTTATTGGCTATTCGTTATTTTTTGTTCGCTATATTTATGAGTTTAAAGCAAAGGTCGTCATTATTTTCGTTGATGTTTGAAACATTGGATAAAATAATAACTGCTGTTTTTTCTTGAACGTTAATGGTCATTGACGAAGAATATCCACCTGTTCCTCCATTGTGCCAAATTAAATCTTCCCCGTTTTCAGATTTTAAGATGTGCCAACCTAAACCGATTTTCATATTTTCGTTAATATCGAAAGTAGATTTTTGTGTCAAGGCGAGTTCTTTGTTTTTCGGGTCGAATTGTGCGGAGGCAAATTTTGCCAAATCTTCTGTTGCCGATAAAATTCCTCCACCTCCAAACAAAACGTCAAAATCCCAATTTGAAACAGTTTTGCCGTTTTCATCTAACCCTTTTACAAGTCTATTTCCTAAATTTTGAGAGCTTACAAACGAGTTTTTCATTTTGTATTTGGTAAAGACTTTCTTTTGTAACAATTCTTGAAAAGTTGTTTTTTGTGATAAACCAAGTGTGTAGCCCAATAATCCTGCGCCCAAATTTGAATAGGCATAGGTTTTTGAATTAAGTTTCATCAAATTCCGCAGATACTCGTCAATGTCATTTTTATCATAATCTTTGTATGGATTATTTTCATCTGCCGGCTTTAAATTTTCAGGCAATCGAAGTAAACCCGAAGTGTGATTTGCTAAACTTTCAAAACGTATTTTGATGTTGTCTTTGAAAGCAAAAGGATAAAAAGTGTTGATTTCGTCTGTTAATTTAATTTTTTTATCCTCAACAAGTGAAGCCAAAACAGTCGAAGTAAAAACTTTTGTAATAGAACCTATTTCAAAAATTTTGTTTTGATTTTCGATGGATTTTATGGTGTCATTTGTTTTTATAATTCCGTAATAATTTGTTTTTCCTCCTTGTATTAAGGCGATTGAAACTTGTGCGTTATTCGGAATATTTTTTGTTTTTTCAAAGATGATTTCAGCAATTTCTTTTGGGTAGTCATTTAGTGCATTTATTGTATTATTGATTTGTTTTGGTTCTTCATAAGGCTTGATGAAAAGTACGTTTATTTGATTTTTGTTGTCAAGTGAAATATTTACGGCTAAAACCATTTTCTCGAACTTCGTTTTATAAGTTACGTAAGTTCCTTGTTGATAAGTTATAAACTCTTTGGTTTCAATATTACCGACTTGGGTTTTCAGTCCTGTTAAAAATTCTTTGGTTTTTTCAAGAGGTAATGCCTGTTTCATCTCGGGCGAAAAATCGTTGAAAATTTTGTCATACTTTTCAGTGTTGTAGTTCGCTTGAAAATTATCAATCGCTGTTTTATAATTGTCTGTTTGAGCAAACAATAAATTTGTCATCAAGGTTATGATTAGAGCTAAAATTGATTTTTTCATACGGTACGTTTTATAATGAAAGCCAACTTATTTATATTCGCCACAAAGTAGCGGCAATCTACCCGAAATTGGGGGTATATACGAATGTTTGTTACGTTTATATACTTTCAAAAATAACCAAAAAACATTACAAAGCATCAAAGAATATTTAATTGCCTCTACCCTATTCAATAAAACCAAATTACACAAAACAGTTATTTAAAGTCGGGAGACTTTAGGCGGTTTTGAATTTAAAAGAACATTAAAAAAACGTGCAAAGTCGAAGACCTTTGCGTAGCGTTTCATAAAAAAACTTCAGAAAGCGAGTGAGTGCGGTTTCAAAAGCCCACACGAAAGGATTCGTGCGGGAGCGGGGGATTATTTTCATCTGCCGGCTTTAAATTTTCAGGCAATCGAAGTAAACCCGAAGTGTGATTTGCTAAACTTTCAAAACGTATTTTGATGTTGTCTTTGAAAGCAAAAGGATAAAAAGTGTTGATTTCGTCTGTTAATTTAATTTTTTTATCCTCAACAAGTGAAGCCAAAACAGTCGAAGTAAAAACTTTTGTAATAGAACCTATTTCAAAAATTTTGTTTTGATTTTCGATGGATTTTATGGTGTCATTTGTTTTTATAATTCCGTAATAATTTGTTTTTCCTCCTTGTATTAAGGCGATTGAAACTTGTGCGTTATTCGGAATATTTTTTGTTTTTTCAAAGATGATTTCAGCAATTTCTTTTGGGTAGTCATTTAGTGCATTTATTGTATTATTGATTTGTTTTGGTTCTTCATAAGGCTTGATGAAAAGTACGTTTATTTGATTTTTGTTGTCAAGTGAAATATTTACGGCTAAAACCATTTTCTCGAACTTCGTTTTATAAGTTACGTAAGTTCCTTGTTGATAAGTTATAAACTCTTTGGTTTCAATATTACCGACTTGGGTTTTCAGTCCTGTTAAAAATTCTTTGGTTTTTTCAAGAGGTAATGCCTGTTTCATCTCGGGCGAAAAATCGTTGAAAATTTTGTCATACTTTTCAGTGTTGTAGTTCGCTTGAAAATTATCAATCGCTGTTTTATAATTGTCTGTTTGAGCAAACAATAAATTTGTCATCAAGGTTATGATTAGAGCTAAAATTGATTTTTTCATACGGTACGTTTTATAATGAAAGCCAACTTATTTATATTCGCCACAAAGTAGCGGCAATCTACCCGAAATTGGGGGTATATACGAATGTTTGTTACGTTTATATACTTTCAAAAATAACCAAAAAACATTACAAAGCATCAAAGAATATTTAATTGCCTCTACCCTATTCAATAAAACCAAATTACACAAAACAGTTATTTAAAGTCGGGAGACTTTAGGCGGTTTTGAATTTAAAAGAACATTAAAAAAACGTGCAAAGTCGAAGACCTTTGCGTAGCGTTTCATAAAAAAACTTCAGAAAGCGAGTGAGTGCGGTTTCAAAAGCCCACACGAAAGGATTCGTGCGGGAGCGGGGGAGGTAACTTGACATTAAAATCTCGGTCTCTGGTATCAAAACAGCCGATACGGGAGGGAGGATGTTCTGAGTGCTATTTTTCCATATGGTTAACCTTTCTTAGCAGTTGCAGGCTAACTTGAGTTCTATTTTAACAGTTTGGTACACTTTAAAGTGCTACAAAAACAAAAGCCACTCCGTTAGGAATGGCTTTTTACTTTGATTGCATTCACGAGTGGATGCTTTCTCAAATTGGTCTAATGTTAATTAACGGCGCATCTCATATATTGCCCGCATCCTACAAATGCTTTCATTACTCAATATTAGTTATATCAATACTAAGAACTGATTCTAAATTGCAATTACAAGTTGTTTGAAGTAACACCTCTTTTATTTGCGTAGGCAAATCATTAACATTTAAAGGGTTAATAGGTGCGACTACCAAATGATAGTTGCTTTCTGAAAAATTATTTAAAACAGTTTTATCAAATGCATAAAGACCTCTTTCAGCCATATAAATAAAATCATTTAAATATTCATCATTTATATCATGGTTCAATAATTTATCTAATTCGGGATTAATTATTACTTCATTCTTTTTTTCTAAATTTCTAAAATAAGAAACTAATAAGAGACTTTTTTCTTCTGTTAATTTGGCAATTGAATTTGGCAATTTTCCTCCACCTGATGCCACAAATGCAATTTTGTTTTCATTTACAAAAAACCAATCAATATCTAAATTCTGTTGTTCAATTTCTGTTAACATATTTTTTTATTTTTAATTATTGTCCAAAAGTTGTCTTACAATTTTCACACATTGGCACTGTTTGTCCTGTTCTAGGTCTAACTGCTTCAGTAAAATTTATTTGTCCAGGAGTAGCTGTTGGATTATCTAGAAGTAAACTATTTGCAGCTTGAAATTCTGCACAACATCCAACAGTATTACCAGATGCAGTTTTTGTTCCAACACCACCGATTTCTGCAGTTGCTTCTACAAGCTGAGGAGCTACATTTGTTGGAGGCGCACCACTTGAAGCAATTGTGGTTTGTCCATTTAATTCTGCACCTACAACGACTGAAGGAGCTTTCCCTGTAGCTTTTAGTTCTGAAGCAGTAGTTTTTACTGCATTACTTAAGGATTCCATTATTGTACCTTCAGCTGTTGCACTAGCCTTAGCACCTCCTGCTTTATGAGTAACGGCAGTTAAGACCGCAACAGCAGTGACACTACCAATTGCTTCTGCATCGCCTTTAACAACTTTTTTGGCAGTTCTAACTACTGCAGGAAGACCTGTTGATTCTAAGAGTTGGTTTCCTGCTCCTTTAAAGTCTCCCTTTGCAACACTCTTCGTTACATCTACTGCTAACTTTACCTGACCAAGAATTTGATTATGTAATTGTGCTCCTTGTGCCATACTGGACATAGTTGAACCAAAACCTTTTGCAAAATTTTTGACACTATTCCATGTTGGCCAAGGCCACATTCCATCTGGGTCTATAAAATATACAGGATTATCCATTGCATAATTATATGGTGACCATCTTCGCCCTTTTTCTGATAACGGGTCGATATTCATCCAACGACCAAGTGCAGGGTCATAATTTCTTGCACTATAATCATACATGTTAAGCCCCAGTTCATCTTGAAGTTCCATTCCATTGAACTTATACTTATAATTGGTATTGTTAACTACTCCGCCAGATACCTTTTGTTGTAATCCAAAAGGGTAGTAATTGTTTTCTTCTACAATTTGTGTAGCTGGTGAGCCAGCTGTACCTATGTTTTTATACGATAACCTGTTATTACCCAGATGATCTTTGTACTGGTAAATGTACTCAAAATTTCCGTTGGTATAATTAACATATCCCTCCGGTTGCGGGAAAAACTGTAAAACATTGTTTGCATACTGAAATCCTGCGGCATAATCGGTTGTAATGCCACTGACTGTTTTTCGCTGTTTTGCACCCGTAGCATCATAGTCATAATGGATAGTACTGCCGGCTATGGTTATATCTACGGGTAAGTTTAGGTGGTTGTAGCTTATGGCAGTGATTGCTTTGTTGCTGTCACTTATCATATTTCCGTTGGCATCGTAGCCATACTCCTGACTGCTGTCTGCGCCATCATTAAAGCCTTCTGTACTTCCCGAGGTGTCTTTTACTTTGAATAATTTGTTTCCTCCATCATAAGTATAAGACAGATTATCCATTATTCCCAGATTAGTCGCTCCTGAGTTTGTATAACCGTTACGAAGCAGACTAAGAATGTTTCCGTTTTTATCGTAGGTTAAACTCTCATTGTAACGACCACTATCTTGTGAGACTGCCGATGACAAACGGTTTAAGGCATCGTAGCTGTAAGTATAGTTTTTCAGGGCTGTATCCTGTCCTTGTGCTTTCCAATAGGTCTGAGAGATGTTTCCGTTATACAAAGCTGTCCCTGTGGAAGGATTGTTGTAATTGATTTTAAATCCGAATAAATCACCTCCTGCTAACGTAATAGCATTATTTGCGGTACTACTGTCGTTGATTCCTTTAAGCCATCCACGAATGTTGTAGCTGTAATCTACGGTTTGCAAACGGGCATTTCCTTCTTTGTTACCTACCCCTTTAGAAATCAGTTGTCCTAATTCATCATAGGTATTCTCGGCAATGACTTCCGGAGTTGCTCCGTTTATAGACTGGGTTTGCTTTTTGAGTCTATCGGCATGGTCGTATGTAAAAGTATCAACCAGAGTAGTGGTTGTTCCGTTTTTGGTATGGGTTGTGGTTGTTTTAACTGGCTTGCCTACAAAATCAAGTTCATTTTTAACTTTTTGAGTTACCGCTAAAAAGTCATTTTTAGAATAGTTGTAAATTGGACGGCCTTTATCATCATAATAAATAACATTGGTGATCCAGCTCGATGTGCCTAAAACACGGATCTTGCTTCCGGTAGCTAAAGATTTAGTTGCAGTGCTGGGTGTTACTGATCCTGAATTCTCTGACACCCCTCCGTTTAAATCAAAACTGTAATTATCGTAATAATTGATGGTAAATAAATCGATTCCGGTTTGAGGAAAAGCTACATTACTGTAATAAACGGTCGTGTTATTGATGGTGTTTACTCCCTGTTTGGTTTCAAACAAAGTGGTCTGAGTATCTACTGTTTGCTGAACCAAAGCACGGCTACGGCTCTCGCTGTACACTCCGGTATATACAGGACGGCTAAAGGCATCGTATTTGGTAAACAGCCATTTATTCTGTGCTCTCAAATTGGCATCCTGAGTTAAAACCGGTCTGTCTAATTTGTCATATATAATATATTCCCAGTCTTTGCCCGGAAGCTTTTTCTCTACCAATCGGTTTCTCTGATCGTATTTGTATTGGTAGCATAGATCGTTTAATACCGTTGTGGTAATCGCTCCATCTGCCTTAGGAGGAAGAACATAGGTCAGGTTACCGTAAATATCATATACGTAATATGTATCATGCTTTACTCCTGCCTGATAGGTTCTCTTTAATACGACCTGACCTTCTTTGTTTTTAAATTCTACTGTGGAACCGGAACTCTCTACCGGACTGGCAGCTGTATTTTCATCGTAAGAGATGGTTTTATAGAGTTCATTGGCATTATAAAAAACAGTTCCGGTATTATTTAACAGTACGATATCGTATAGCCCTAGATTGGTGTCCAAGGTGGTAGTTACACTGAATAATTTTACTTCATTGGCGGTGTTACTCTGGTAATCCATTTTAATAGTATGGGTGCCTGATAAGGACCAATCATTACCCGGTGCAGCCTGTTTTAAAACCCGGTTTAATGGCGAAGCTTCAAACTCTTTTTCTGAATAGGGATTTGTCGTGTTCTCGTACTTGGGCGTATTGTAAAAAGTCTGCAAGGAAGATACAGCTGTTAACGGATCTATTTTGGTAAGATCGTTATTACTTCTTAACACAGAATAAGGCAGATTCTCCTTTGCCTGACGACCGAACGGGTCGTACTCAATAGGTGTGATGATGTCCTGGCCGTTTACTCCCTTATTAATGGCTATTGTCTGAATCGGACGACCTAATCCATCAAAATAGGTCACATTCTGTGTAACCTCATCTTTGGTAAGGGTACCCATTTCATTTGTCTTTACTGCTTTTTTGGGAGCAACAGTGTAGATAAAATTGTCATTGCTTAAGGTCTGGGCATCTACGCCCATTGCTGTTAAGGACAAAAAAATGAATAATAGTATGTGTTTTTTCATGTCGTGTTGTTATTAATATTAATGGAGTCATTAATCATTTTTTTAATGTACCCCTCTCTAATAATCAATATTTATTTTATATCATTTATTAATCCTTGACTAAAGCAATCTATCAATATAGCAATATATTTCTATCTCTTCTGAACCCTCCTTAGTGAATGTTGGGGAAGTCGCACTGGCACCGGTTTTATTAGGAGCATAGTTATATAGTATTCCCCGAACGGAACTTATAATGGTTATACCCTTATAGTAGATATTTGATGCAGTGACTGTTACATGAAATGTATCGCCTGTTGTCAATGTACCACTAGAGATGCCCGTAGTTGTTCTTGATATATAAGCGGTTCCGTTTTTATATACTTTGCAGCTCCCAATTGTTCCCTGAAATTCCAAAACACAAGCATTTGTCGCTATTGTTGGATCAGTACGCATTGATACAGCAGTACTTAAAGCTCCATCACCTGCAGCATTGACAGCCAATACCTGAATATTATAGGCTGTGTCAGGCGTTAATCCTGATAATGAACCTGTGCTGACAGAGGTTGTTATGCCGATATCTTGCCCATTTTTATATATTTTATAACTAGTAGCTCCTGCAACTGCTGTCCATGAAAAATTTAGGGATGTAGTCGTTTTACTGGTAAGAGTTAATCCTGTTGGTGCTGCAGGCAGTGGCAGTGTACAGATTCCGTTTGTGTTGGCATATGCCTGGCCATCGTTATTGAACCTGCTGAGTCCTAAAGCATCAGCATCAGCTTGTGAGATAGTTGAAGTTTCAACCCCTTCAGCCTGACTGTAAGAAACACTTGAACCTGCTCCTCCTGAAGCACAATTATTTCTTGTAAAAGAACCGCTTCTGGCAGTACTTTTATACACAACCCCACTTGCCAAATTAATGTCACAGTCAATCTGCTGTCCTTTATAGTTATAGCAGTATTTCTGAAGGATATTAAAATTTTTGTCCTTAACAAACTGTAATCTGCCAAAAGTATCATATGTATAAGTTGTTATATCTCCTTTTGGATCTGTAATAGTACTGACTCCTACAAGCGGGATATAGGTGTAAGTGGTAACCATGGCATATGCTAATGCTGGATCATTTCGTAAGATTGTTAATGCGTTTAGCAGGTCATTTTCAGTTCCCGAGTCAGAAGCGGTTTGTACAGCAGAAATTAAACTGGCAGGAATGTTGGCATAAGATATATTTTCTATTTTGGCTATAGGTAATGATTTTTGATAACCCCATATAAAGACTTGACTAGCACCACCTATTTTTTGTTGTTCGATGATGTTAGCTTCATTATCGTATTGATTAAAAACTATTCGTGGTTCAGGTGTATTAGTCCCTTTAGAAGCCTTAATCGTATCACGTACTATTAGATCTCCAATTTTCTTATAAGTAGTTTGTATTGTAGAAAGCGGAGTTTCGGTTCCTGAAATAGATTTAAATGTTTTTTCTTCTAAAGGCGGAGTCAGGATATTTTTTGCAATCATCGCAGTCGATACAGCATCTGACATGTCCTGAGGATATTTTATTCTTGTAATATGTGTTCTACCATCACTGTTTGTAATTGAGGTTTCTGTCATATAACG
Organism: Flavobacterium adiutor; assembly: GCF_048282555.1. Classification (NCBI taxonomy): domain Bacteria; kingdom Pseudomonadati; phylum Bacteroidota; class Flavobacteriia; order Flavobacteriales; family Flavobacteriaceae; genus Flavobacterium; species Flavobacterium adiutor. Next base: position 2,330,359 of record NZ_CP182487.1, on the reverse strand, counting down.
GTTATCTGCATTTTGGTACTGATAGCTTGTAACACTAGTAACAGCATTTGCTGGATTCGTTTGATCATAGACAATTTGAGTTTCCTTTATCTTTTTACTGATGCCAGTCGTAATTGGGTATTCCTGTATAGAGAAAAAACCTTGTCCACCGCTTGGACCATCCGGGAGCCAACTACAAGGTCCAAATGGTACATATTGTGTGCTTTGTTTAAACAAAAGTGAATTTTCAGTCGAGTGGTTATATGTGGAGTATTCATATAGTTTTTTTGTAGCAGGAATATATTCTGTCCCTTGCTTTGTAAAGGTTGTTTCGCTTATTAACTCTCCCTGGTTCCATATATTGGTAATTGAGCCATAGGGGCTACTACTAAGGAATTCTTCAGAAGGGACTCTTGTATTAATAATAATATTATAATCATATTCTGTCTTTCCACTATTTAACGTAGGTGTTCCTTCGTATTTTGTAACTGTTGGATATAAGATGGACGATCCCATATGATTTATGGAATTATATACTGAAATACCAAAAAAATTCCTAACCCAAGCCTCACCTATAAAAGCGCAGGCACCGCCAGATGTAGTCCCTCCAACAGGGGTATAGTAGGCTGATCCTATATCTTCATAATTTCTATAAAAATATCGCTCATCAAAAAGCTTGGTACCTAATCCACTCTCATTCTCTCCATAGATATAATTTTCTTCTTTAGCTAAAATATTTGTGTGCGAATAATTTTTTAACGACTTTATTCTTAACCCGCCCCCAATCTTTACTACAGGTTGCAGCGTTTTTTCATTCCAACTAATGGAACTTTTAATAGAAACGGTATTAGGTCCATATATTTCATTTTTCAAAGTATAATTTTCACCTGAAGCAATAAAAATCTGTTCAGTTACTGATCGAGGTATGGTTAAGTCCCCTTCATGTTTCCATGTTTTAATAATAGTATTAGTGGTTGTGTTTGTAAGCGTGACCATCTGAGTTTCACCCTCGTCTGTATTAATCATACCGGATGCCGAAAAATTAATAGAAATGTACGCAGGAATTATTGACTCATTTGCACCAGTCGCTAAATAAGTAAAATTGGTAACCTCTGTCTTTTTTGAAAACCTGTTAATTCCAAAAGTTGGACCACAAACCTTGGAAATGGATTGATAGAAGTATTGACTGGAAGGGTACTTATGGGGTTCAAATTCAAATAAAGAATATCCTCCTGTAGGATACGTGATTTTTGTTAAAATTCCTGCTTTCATATAAGTTTCAGAAGGCTCTCTATTAGCACCACCTATCGTCCAGGATTCAAATGGATTCATAAATCCATTATTAATATTTTGTGTATTTACATAAGTTACACTGTTTATATCTCTAGCATAGACCGTTGTCGTTGGTATTAATTTAAAATTTGAGGCCCCATTATAAAAGCCCCAATAATCCATATTAAATGACCCAAACGAAGGAAGAGTTGTGCCATCATAGTCAAACTTATATTCTTTTTTATTAGTTGTATCAGAACCGGATTCAGTAAACCCAGTCAATTTAAGCCGATATTTAGCACCTTCCACAACCATTCCATTAGGACTATAATAATAATCATGATTAAACTGTATTTTTTTTACTAACTGGTTAGTAGTAGTATAAATCAAAATCTCGTCTAAGGAATAGATTAAATTATTACCAAGATTATCCTTGCGGGGAGTATTTCTATTGAAAAGTACATACCCTCCTTTAAAGGTAATTTTCTTTACAAGAAGTTCTGTATAAGCAATTTCACTATGAGTAGTAGTTTGTTCATTCACAAATTGGGGCAGACCATCATTTGGTGAATAATATTTCTTTCCTATTGATTGACTTTCCATATTAACATATTCATTTGTAAGAACAGTATCATATTCAAAACTAATAGTATCGGTTAAGTCGGCAGAGGTTATAGAAGTTAAATACCAAGTGCTTGGAATGTTTCTTTGAATACCAAAGTCAGATAGAGTAGATGAAAACTTATCAAATTTATAAATGGTACCATTATCATCAGTAATTTGGAATGTTACAGTAGTTGTGCCCGTTTTTTGAATCTTAATAGGATCAAAAGGTACGGTCACAAAGTTTTTGTTCTTATTGCAGAAAAATTTACCTGATTTACCCCCAATATTATATACAAATAAATCTGGTTGCAGATCATAACCAACATTGCCTACAATATTATAATTTGCCAGAGTAAAATAATTAAATGTGTTATGTAAGGCTTCAGCAGAAGGCGGGTTATAATTAAAATATCCATATTGGCCTTCATCTTTAGCACTATAGACTGTTCTTGAAATTTGCCCTCCAGCTATAACACTCCACCCAAGTCCTACGTCCGTTGCTTTTTGATTTACCTGAACACCAGACGCATGATATGAAAGACTTATTGGGAGCGAAAGACTTCCTGACTTGATTTCGTAAAGAGGAAAACTAATTTCGGGAATTCCAGTTAAAGTCCCGACTGGATAAGTTCCATATTTTCCCAATTCTGCCGCATTTGGTGCAGGAGGAATTAGTGATTCCAGATTAAACCTTTCTTGTCCGATAGAGATATTCGAGACAAAAATTACAAGTAAAAATATTTTTTTCATCATTGTTTTACTGCATTTTTAAATTTATTATTCTATATATTAAAAGCTTATTTATTGATGTACTTGTTTCAATTTCAATATCATTATTTGACTTTCCATTGGATTGTTCCAGTATTCTATAAATATCTTTATTTACAGACAATGAAAGCGTTATGTTGGTAATGAAAATAAATTGATTTTTCATGATTTATTTAAAATTAATTTCAATTAAATTCCTCGATTCTTTTCAACAATAACCTCTACTGTTAACTGATCTGTATTGGTTTTAAAGTTTTTTGTTTTAATAAAATTAAGGTACTTTATATTCCCAAGTGCAGCTGTATTCTCAATTTTATTTATTAATGTCAAACATCCATTAAAAGAACCCTCCAAAGAAAAAATGTAACTTGTTGTACTAAACCCTTTTTGAGATACAACATGCGGCTGCTGAAAATCTACAATTTTTAGCTGGTAATTCTCGCTGTATGAAGTCAGCTGTTTTAATAAGTCATTCTGAAAAGATGCTGAGACATCTATATCGTAATCCGCCAATACCTGATCTAATTGCTTCTCTTTTTGCATGAGCTGTCCTGCCAATTTAGGCATATTACTATCGGCAGTAATTTCTTCCTGTTTGTTTTTATATTCTTTGTAGTAGTTGATCGTATTTGATATGGCAAAGGAGTAACAGATATATAGTACCACCAGAAACCCTACTATAAGCAGTTTATTTTTATTGTTCAGCTTCATGTTATTTCAGGGTCAGTTTTATTGAAAATACCGTTTCATTTGCGTCATTTTTTCCAAAGTGCGTTATCACAACCTTATCTACCCAACGCAGTTTTTCGATTTTTTCAATCCAGTTTGTAAATCCGCCATTATTAATTGTTGCACCTGAAATGGTAATTGTTTTTTCACGAGTAAGTATAGGCTCTTCTGATTTAATTTTTTTCTCCAATGGATTAAAAGACATTTCCGTCAATAAGATGGATGCCGGAACTTTATTCGCAATTTCATTAATAATCAGAGAACTTTGGGAAGTGCTTTTTCCAACAATGTTTTTAACCTTTTCTTCTTTTACTATAATTCGCTGTTTTATTTTATTAATATCTCCAATAGAAGATTTATTTACCAATACTGTTTCTGCTGCTTCCTGAGCCAGTTTATAATAGTGGGTAAAAAAAATAAAGTTAAACACCAAAACAACCAGTATTACTCCAATTGCCATTCTTAAACCTTTAGCAAAAAATGTTTTCTGGTTGTAAACGTCATAGAGTTCACTACTATACGTTATAACAGAACCCGTATTTACAGTTGTGTTCATAATGAGCCTCAAAATTCCTGAAAAGGCCAGCAATTGCCTGTTCTCTATCTGAAGGTCATTTATAATATAGGTTACTACAGCATCCAACGCACTTGAAGAAATGATTTGTTGTTGTTCATCTTTTGAGATTAACTGATGGTTTGTCTGCAAAACAGTTTCTTCGGTATAATCAAAAATAGCTGCAATAGAACAAATACCCAGGCTCAATCCGGCAATTACAATTTTCTGGCTTTCATAGTTTGATATAATTTCATCCAAATATGATTTTCGGGCAATTGCGATAATTGATTTTGTTTTTAAGCGCCAGATCTCAAAATAAAAGTCCTCCCAATTGGTATTAGGAAAAGCTTTGTGTAATAGTTTTTCATCAGAAACATCTGTTGATGACACTTCTTTTTGAATTACCTGGGCGGTATTGATTGTTAGAAAAAAAGGGAGTTTGGTATCCCATTTTTCCGCAATCTTACCGGTATAACTTACCCTGTCTTTTATTGCAATTACGAGGCCTTCTTTTTTCTTTTCTACCCATAATAAAGAAATTTTCTCTTCATCATTTAAAGTGAAATGTTCGATACCAATATAATGGCGGCCCAATAACAAATTATTTAACGATGGAATTTCCATTAGTAAATAACTGTAGGTTTAATTAATACTGATAATTTTTTCTTAGAATCTTCGCGTTTACGGGAACTAAACAGCCACTTGATCACCGGAATTCTTGATAATAAAGGCACTCCTGTTCCTGAATCATTTTTTACTGATTCCTCAAGGCCTCCAAGTACAATGATATCCTGGTCTTTCACACGAATTATAGAAGTAAACTCTCTGGAATTTATACCCGGAGGCGCATCTTCATCTACTTTTTGTCCGTTAAAGCTCGACTGGATTACTTTTATATCCATTGTAATTTGTCCGTCTCCTGAAACCAATGGCATGATAGTCACAGAAAGTTCAGCATCTATAGGCTGGTAATTTTTAACTTCAGATGCCTGTGGAATCTGCGAACCGTAATAATTTTGATTCGTTACCACATAATAAGTCGTTTCACCAATGGATAAATAGGCTTTATGCCCGTTTAATGTAGATAATCTTGGGGATGATCTAATTTTTAAGTTTCCGTTAGTCTCCATTGCTTTCAGACTCAAATAAAAATTAGGCACTACTTTACCGATATTCAAAGACCCAAATCCGTTAAACCCTTCAATGATGCTATTTATGGTCTGCGCACCTAAATTAATATCCGCAGTCGGGAATACAGTGCCCGTGGTAGTCACAGGTTTATCGCCTATTCCTGCCTTGATTCCAGTTTCCACAGTGGCACTTTTATTCACTTCCAATAACATTACTTCAATCAATATTACAGGAACAGCCTTATCAATATATTTTACAAATGATTCAAAACGTTCGATATTTGCCGCCGGGCCATTTACTAAAAAACTATTCAGTTCCTTATCGATTTTAATATCAAGGTCCTTTTTAATTTCATCCGGAATTATAGTCAGAATCGACTCTGAAGGATTACTCGCAGACGAAGAGTTGCTGCTGCTGACCGAATTGAAATTAGTGTTGGGGTTTTGATAATTGGAATTACCTGTTCTATTACTATTGTTACTATCAAAAGAATTAAAATTAGAATAATTCGTGTTGTTTGTATTGTTATTTAATCTTCCGGCACTTCGCCCTTCCTTTGAAGGATCGCTCAGAATGTCAATTGATCGATACATCAAAGGAATTACTTTTACATTCCTAACAACTAACTGGTCTTTTGTCCCAAAATAATAAATCTGGCCACTTTTCATATACGTATACAATCCGGTTGATCCAGTTGAATTCTGAGGTGCATTAATATTGTTGTACTGAGATTGCTGCGCATTTGTGTTTGATAAACCTGAATTCCCCTCCTGTTTAATTTCAAATAATTTATTTAGCAGGGCATCAAATGAAATATTTTTTGCTTTAACAGTTGCAGTTCCTGCATTATCAAGTGGACTTGATATAAACATGTCAATGCCCAGCTCATGGCCAATATCGTACACGATACTTGCTATTGGAGTGTTTTCGAAATCAACATCCAGTAATTTTTTTTCTGCATCTACTACCGTAAAATAAAAATTTGATTTTCGGGGACGCTGGGGCTTATTTTGACGAACGGAATTGGGATCAGTATTGGTTTCTTTAGAATAATTCCCTTCTAACTGGTCAAAAACATAAAAGTTATCCCTTGATTTGGAAACTGATAAATTGTTAGCAAATGCCAGTTTATTCAATGCTGCATCAAAAGGCATGTTTTTGATATACACTGTCAGTAAATTATTTTCTAATCCCGGAGCAAAAACAAGGTTTTTATCACTTACATCCATTATTTTTTTGAATACTCCATACAACTGGTCCGCTTTTAAATTCAATGAAAGTAAATTATTAGGCATGTCATAAGAGACTTCAATTTCTTTCTCTATTACTTTTTCTGCCGGTTTTACGTATGATTTTATCGAAAGTATGTTTCCGGTGAAATCAATCGTTAAGTTATATTCTTTACAGAGGAATATTAAAATATCACCAACTGAAACGTCCGTAAAATTATTCACAATATTAATCTGGCTCAAATTGGGAGCCATGCTAATATTAATTTTATGTACTTCAGACACCGCCATTAAAAAAGTCGAAAGTGAAGATTCTTTAATGTTAATATTAATTTTTTCTGTTAGTCCCGATTCATCTGTACTCAATGCGTCAATATTATTTTTAAGCTGCAAGATCCTGTTTTCCTGGGAAAATGAAATTTGAAAAATTAAGAGTAATAAAAATGTAATTATTTTTTTCATGAATGTCTGTAGGCTATTTTCTTTTACTATTTTTTATATGAGTAAGGAAAAAACTTCATCAATAGAAGTCGTTCCGTTTTTGATTAAGGATAAGGCATTTTTCTTTAACGTGAAGATTTCGTTTTCCTCGAGATAGTGATTGATATCCAATTGATTATTTTTAATCAACGCAGAAAGCTCACTCCCGATCGGCAAAATCTCATAAATTGCTTTTCTTCCTGAATATCCAGTATGATAACAGTTTTCGCATCCTACAGCGATATGATGCTTTTTAAGATCCTCAGGAATTAAGAACCCTGTTGGAAAAAGTTCTTTTGAAACCTCTTCTTCTGTTTTACAATGACTGCAGAGTTTTCGAATCAGCCTTTGTGCTACGCTGACATTGAGTGTACTTGCTATTAAAAACGAGGGAATTCCCATATCAATCAGCCTTGAAATGGTGGCCCAGGCAGAATTAGTATGAATTGTCGACAGTACAAGATGGCCTGTCAAAGCTGCCCGAATAGCCATGTTTGCCGTATTCACATCCCTAATTTCTCCCACCATGATAATATCAGGATCCTGTCGCAGGAATGTTCGTAGTGTTGTGGCAAAATCTAATCCTATGTTTTCTTTTAACTGTACCTGATTGATTCCTTCTAATGTATATTCAATCGGATCTTCCACAGTTAATATATTCGTATTAGGTAAATTCAGTTTTTTTAATGTCGCGTATAAAGTGGTCGTTTTTCCGGAACCCGTTGGCCCTGAAATGAGCACAATTCCGTTTGGCCTTTTGATATTTTCTAAATAGGTAGTTAATTCTTTTTCGCTAAAACCCAAAGAATTAATATCAATATGGCTGGTGTCTTTACTTAAAATACGAAGTACTACTTTTTCTCCGTACAGTGTTGGTAGAACTGATACACGAATATCAAAATCCTGATAATCGGTTACAATTGTTATACGCCCATCCTGAGGCAATCTCTTTTCAGATATATCAAGCTGTGCACGAATTTTAATTTTATTTACAATGATCGGATATTCTTCAACTGAAATATGAAATTGTTCTTTTAATTTTCCATCCAAACGAAAACGTACACGGGCATTCTTTTCATAAGGTTCAAAATGGATATCACTGCTCCCGATTTCCTTTGCATTTACTACAATTTTTTCCAGAAAATCATTCGTATAATGAATATCTGAAACACTGTTTGAATTTGTTTTGCGATAATTGGTGCTTAAATAGCGATTGATATTTTCAGTACTCTCCTTCTCTAATCTGATTTGGAAATTCAACAAAACCGCCAGCTCAATCTGCAGGCTTTCCATATTTTCAGTATCTGTTTTTAAGACCACAAAACCGTCTGATTTACCAGCAGGAATTATTCTGTAATGGTAGGCCTGCTCCGATTTTACCAGCTGCTGGAACTCTATTGGAATATCAAAATTTGTCATTGTTAACAGGCGTATAAAAAGTTACTTTCACAGAAGAAAGTGATTCCGTAAACAACTCCAAAAAATAACGACATATAACCGGCCAGTGGTACAGTTTTTTCCCTGTCCTTTTGCGACAAGGCAAAATGTAACAAAAGTGAAAAAAACAAAGAAAATATAAAAAGCACAAAAAAAGAGATTGTTGAAAAAGTGAATGAAATAAAAATGAAAAATAATACATCCCCTAACCCAAATGAGTTGTTGAACCTGATATTTCTTAGCCTTGTATACAAATAACAAACTAATAATAAGAACAATACTAATACAAGGTTTGTACTTACATTAACCAATATCGAATTAACCGGAAGCATAAAGTACTGTATTGTCAAAGCAAGAATACCTACCATTGGATATAGAAACCAATACACCAGCCTGTCCTTACAATCCTGATATAAAATAGTAAAGAACAAAAAGATAAGTATCAGTTTCAGAAGCCACATTAGTCGGCAATAATTTGTTTTGGAACTCCATTTTGGTCGATTTCCCAAACATTAAAAACCCCGTTACCGTTAAAATCGGTTATGGCTGTCGCTTTTACTTTGAATTCATTATTGCTTGATTGTACAATTTCGTAAGTATAATTGGCACTCCCGTTGTCTTTTGTTGTTTTAGGCGCCTCAAAATCTATTTCGGTAAAATCAGGACTGTATTTAGAATACATAAAATAATACTGTTTCTCTGCATTGTAAATTGCCTTTAACTGTACCTGTGCCTCTACACTTTTAGCTTTTGTGATCAATGGCATAAGATTTGGCAATGCTATTAGGAGCAGAATTCCTATAATAGCAAGAACGATAAGCATTTCCTGCAAGTTGAAAGAAGGGAGTTTTTTATTCATTTTTAATATAGTAAAAATTTTTGGGGTCATCCAAGGCAAATGTAATTATTATTTTATAATATGAAATAGTATTACATAACTTGTTAAAACAAGATTGTTTTTTTAACATATCAAAAAAGTCTTTAAAAATTTGATTTATAAATATTGTATTATAATCGATTTCAACTTTCTAATTTTTCTTAAAAAGAAGTAAATTATAAAGCATTACCTTACAAGTATTTAGACCTAAAATCTAAAATTTTACACATTTTCTTAATTATTTGTTTAAAATATATAGGTTTTTATTTATTAATTAGCGTGGTTTTAACACTTATTAACATTTATATTCTCTTACTAACTACATAACAAGGACTTTAAAATTAACTTATGAAAAAAATAGTATTTTTCACAACTTTTATTTTGCTTGCAACGAATTTATACAGCCAAACTAATCCAAAAGCATTAGATATACTTACGTTGTACAATACCTTTCCCGTAAATGAAAGACCTTTGCTAGACCCCTTTGAAGAAAAGATTAAGGATACGATCATTAGCAATAGTACAGCCAACAATCCCATGACACAAAGATCAGGTTTAAGCAATACCAATTTTGAGGATGGTGGGCCTGAAAACATGATTGACAAGTCTACTTTGAAACCAACCGCCGGTAGCTTCTCTTCTGATATAACAGCAATTTCTGATAATTTAAACCAAGGAAAAGTAAGTGTAAATATTCCTTTGTTTGATTTTGAATACTATGATTATAAAATTCCTGTATTTATTAATAATAATTATCCACAGACAATGGTCCAAACAAAAGGATCCCCAGTTTTTTATATTAATTCAAAAATAGGAGGAGACTGGAATTTATCTATTGACCAATACAAAGTTTCCAGACAAATTAATGGTAATGAAGACGAGAATCCAAGCAAAGGATATTTTTCCAGCTTTAGCCAAAGCAGGGTGAACAATATTTCAGCAATCAATAATGGTGATGTAATTAATGGTCTGAAAGGAAGTTGGGATCCAGCGATCGATGTTTTCAGTTTTTCGACTCCAACCATTTCCGGATCGTTCTTACTTAATTTAATTGACGGGAGTTTCAAAAATTTGACCGGAGGTAATTTTACTGTAAAGTATACACGAAACAGCAACTCACTTTTATCTTTTACTATTACTGATGAACAAGGCAATCAATATCTTTTCGGAGGGACTGATAATTCAATTGAGCAAACTCAGAGTAAAACGGGTGTCCAGTCCAGAGGAGTTGATTACAATGCTCCCAGATTTAAATTTATTGTCGAATTAGATGGGAGTGCCAATAGGAGGGTTCTTAGTTTTCGTGAGTTACCAGATTATGCTAATTATTACCACACATCTGGTTTTTTTAACCCTCCTTTAGTTAATAATCCTTGGACTGACAAAATGGTTAGTGATTTCTTAAACAACAGACATGTTGGTCAAATATTGCCGCAATTAGGCAGTCTTTATCCATTAGGAGGGAACGTTTACGGTATTCCAAGTTCTAATAGAATTGTTAACCTTCACGAGGCAACTACAGACGACCCTGATCTAAGGCAATCCAAAGTGAATACAGGGTGGTATCTTAAAGAAATCAAATTAACAAATGGTAAAAAAATCAATTTCAATTATGTAAACTCATGGAAAGCATACCCCACCTATGGAGCCAACAAAACAGAACTTACTTTAAAAACTGGAACAATTAATTATCAGGGATATAATAATGTCATAACTCCTATCACTGTTAGATATTATCCATGCATGCCCGAAGGATTTGGTCCTTTGCAATTTCCAATAAACGAGAGTTATTCCGAAACTATAAACTTTGTAAAGTCCCCAGAACTTACCCAGATATTTGATGAAGATTTTTCATCTCAGATTGACATACCAACGAATTATACGACTGCTCAACCAAGGCCTTTTGTAGGATCGCCTAGCATTTATGCAAATGTTCCTAATGAAGTACTTGATGGAGGACATCCACAACCTGTTCTAACAAATAAAATAACATATATTAAAAATCATCAGTATTTTGATGTCGAGTTTAAAAACTCAACATTGTGGAATACTTTTGTAAAAGATGGCACAACGTACAGAATACCAAAGGGTGATGTTTCGTATCTAAATGAACTAATAATTAATGGCGATAAAAAATATTTATTTACATATGATGGAAGAAACTTAAGTACAATTAAATATCCTACAGGTGCTAAAAAACAATTCTATGCCAGTGCAAGAACACAAGAATTACAAAATTTTACTGAATATGGCAATTTCTATTTACATAATGAAAGAGTAGTAGACAGTATCGTTACAACTACAGACAAAAACAAAACAGTAGAAAAATATGTTTATAGTAATCCTCAATTTTATACAAACTGGAAATCTACACAAAAAACATTCAGACCAAGTATTGCAACTTGTACTGATTTTGCTTCATTTACCTCAACCACTCCCATCGTGAGTAATTTTGCTATTAAAAATGGTTTGTATTTTGCAAATGCCAAAAAATACATTAATAAAGAATTACGTATCTCATCAGATATTGACCAACCTTATGGTGATGCCAATACTTTATACTTAACAGACGGAACCAGCCCTACCTATACGAATCAAATTAGTAGACCAGCAACCAAATACGATCAGAGATATGGGCTGAACACCAAAACTATTCAATACAAAAAAAATGCAGCAAATCAGCCAGAAAAACAACAAACGTCTGATATAAAATACGAATTTACTACTCCAACATTTGAATTGCCTTCTGTTTATCTGGCTAATATTGAAGCAGGTCCATGGAGTAATACCTCCGGCGCTATCAGGAGAGGGTATTCCAGATATTATTTTCCTGTTGGAGATGAAGTAAATAAAACTGTTGTTACAGATTCAATATTCATAGATGATTTAACCAGTCTAAAAACAGAAAACACCTCTGTTTTCTCAAGATTCACTCATACATTAGGAACGAATGTAAAGAAACTAACTAAATCAACAAATATTGATTCTGAAGGCAATTCATGGACAACAGAATTTTTAAATGTAAATTCAAGTTCCCGAAACTTAAAACTTACTGATAGTCCATTATTTCAAAGCATGAGGAAAAACAACATGAGTCCTGATCTCTTTAAGATTGAGTATAAAAATAGTGACATAATTAATTACGAAGCTTATAAATACAAATTATTGAACATCAATAATAATATTCCTGTTCTGGAATCGCAAAAGAAGATAGAAACAAGTGATACAAATCTTAATTCAATTGTTCCTTTTACCTTTAATTCAGCGGATCCTAATAATTTTATTTATAATACTAACTTTAAAGACAAAATTATTTACGATCAGTATGACAACAATGGAAGATTAGTTGAATACCATCCAGCTGATGGCAAACATACTGTCATTATCTGGGGCTATAATTCACAATATCCTATTGCAAAAATAGAGAATGCTACATATTCTGAAGTACAACCTTATGTTGCTAATTTACAAAGTCTTTCGAAGGTTGATTATGACAATTGTACAGCTGCAACGTGCAAGGAGCAAATTCTTAGAAATGCTTTAAACGACCTTAGAAACATCCCTAATCTTAGTAATAAATGGCAAGTTAGCACCTTTACCTATGATTATAACATTGGGATAACAAGTTCAACCGATTCAAGAGGGAATACAAGTTATTATGAATATGACGGCTTCAATCGTTTAAAATCTGCCAAGAATGCACAAGGCAAAATTCTGTCCAATTATCAATACAACTATAAACAATAATCCATAACAGTATGAAAAAGTTTCTATTTATCTTTATTTTATGCAGCGTTTATTGTTTAAATGCGAAAACTGGTATTAGTTCCAATAACCCAATACCAAAGAGTACAGTTACAAATACCCAATATCCGGATTATTATCAAACGGTAGAAGCCCGTTATTTGTCCAACACAAATGATTGGACTTCCGATGGTGCAAATGGAACAATCGAGATTTCCAATAATAACTTATATGTCAATTTTGACCCCACCTGGACCTACGGTCAGCAAATAACTACAGGAGTCATTGCGTACATCAACATATACCCTGTCTTGCCTACTATCGAACTGGGTCCGATTTATGGCAATGGACAGGAAACAGGATATTACGCCAAGATAGAAAACAACAACCTGGTGGTTTACACTCCAAATAATTACAGCGGAGTTTATTATACGTCCCTTTATTTTGGCATATCCATTGATTTGAACTGCGCAAAGACTTGGTACAAAGATATGGACGGCGATGGATTTGGAGACCCTAATTCCGGTGCCTTCACGGATTGTTATCAACCGAATTATGGCTACGTAGACAATAGTTTAGACTGCAATGATCAAAATCACACTATTACCGAAATGCGAAATTGGTATGTTGATGCAGACAATGACGGCTACGGGGATGGCCTGGACCAAAATCCGGTTGCAAGCTGCCAAAAACCATCTTATGGAAATTATGCCAGTAACAATTTAGATTGTGACGATTCCAATAGCACTATAAAATCTGCAACAGTGTGGTATGTAGACACCGACAACGATGGGTTTGGTGATTTGGATGCTGAACCAATTACATCTTGTACAAAACCGACAGGCAATTATGCAACTAACAAATTTGACAACTGTCCTACTGAACCTTACCCATCCAATAATGGTTGTCAGCCTACTATTAATGACATGGATGAGAATTACATTTACGTCGTTTCTCCTACAATTCCTAGTACTAGTATCGATGCTCTGTCAACTGGACAAAAAACAGAAGAAATCACTTATTTTGACGGTCTTGGCCGTCCGATGCAAAAAATTGGTATAGCAGCAGGAGGAAATGAAGAAGACATCATTACCCATCTTGAATACGATAATTTTGGAAGACAGGACAAAGAATATCTTCCTTATGCAGAAACCAGTGACAAAGGTCTTATCAGGACAGGAAATATTTCTTTGGCAACTAAAAATTTCTACAATACTCCTAAATATGAAAATACTACCAACCCTTATTCACAAAAAGAGTTTGAAGCGTCATCACTTAACAGAGTATTAAAACAAGCTGCTCCGGGTACTGACTGGGCTTTGGGGGGTGGCCATGAAGTAAAATTTGATTATCAAACTAATGTCGATAGTGATCAAATAAGGCGTTTTGGTGTTGTTTTTTCTGAAGGGAATAGAGAAAATCCTAACATAAAGGACAATGGTTTTTACGAGCCTTATCAATTATATAAAACGATTATTAAAGACGAAAACTGGCTCTCAAACCAAATTAACCCTGATGACCATACAACTCAGGAGTTTAAAGACAAAAAGGATCGTGTTGTTTTAAAACGAACCTTTGATGCTGGAAAATGGCATGATACCTATTATGTCTATGATGATTTTGGAAATCTGACCTATGTATTGCCTCCTCAGGTATTTGTCTATAGTTCTATAACACAAGCCTATACAGGTCAAAGTACATTCCGTGACTCTGATACCCCTATGGATTTTTTTACCAGTGGAAACAGTTATGCTGAGTTTTATATGGTTAGCCAGGGGGATGTGATTTCCTTAAGTCTTTTTACAGATGGAGCTAGTGCAGGAGCGGTATTAAAATCAGGAAAAATAGCCGATCTGGATTTCAGCCCAGACTTGCCTGATATGTCTTTTGGAAATATTATGGTCAAGGATGTAAACGGAAATTCAGTAGTAGGAGGCACGGCATATATTCAGGGTGGTGATTTGTATTTCTCTTCAACCGGAGCTGGCGTATACGATAAAGATCCATATGGTAATTCTATCTTAAATGTGGGTCTAACAAGTTCTCTTTTAAACTATCAATCCCAATATGCAGCACCTGTTTTGAATGCTGCAGCTGCAGATTTGATGTACCAATACAGATACGACAAACGCAACAGACTTGTAGAAAAAAAACTGCCTGGCAAACAATGGGAATATATTGTATACGACAAACTCGACAGACCGGTCCTGACACAGGATGCCAACTTAAAAACTTCCAATAAATGGCTGTTTACCAAATATGATGTTTTTGGAAGGGTAGCCTACACTGGTGTACATACCAACAGCACCTATTTGAGCCGAACTGACATGCAGAATTATTTTGAAACACAAAATAATACCGCAGGTAAAATGTATGAATCAAAAGCAGCATCAGGTACGGGGTACGACAACTCCTACTACAGCAACAGCAATTTCCCGACTGCCAATATAGAATTGTATGCAATCAGTTATTATGATAATTATACTTTTGACAAAGCAGGCATAGCGGTGCCGGCAACCAGTCTGGGAATTGATATCATCAACTACGATAATGCAGCCACTACTCAAAGCCTTACTAAAGGCTTGCCAACAGGAACCAAAACCAAGGTACTGGATCCCGACTCGCCTTCATGGATTACTTCCCTCTCTGGCTACGATGAAAAAGGCAGAGTGATTTATACGGCCAAAAACAACTCTTATCTGTCTACTGTCGATGTAGTAGAAACTGCATTGGATTTTGTTGGAAAGATAGATAAAACTGTCACGACACATACCAAAGGAAACAATACTCCTATTGTAATAGAAGACCTTTTTACCTATGATAATGCAGGACGTCTTAAAAAGCAGACCCAGGAACTAAACAACACCAATGTTGTTGAAGTGATAACGGAAAACTCCTACGATGAATTAGGCCAGCTGACGAGCAAAAAAGTGGGTGGTAAATCTAATCTGGGTCTTCAGACGGTAAATTATGACTACAACATCAGGGGGTGGCTAAAAAACATCAACAACCCAAATAATCTGGGCAGTGATTTGTTTGGCTTTTCATTGGATTACAATGTACCGAATGTGTCAACAACAAATCCATATTACAACAGCCCCCCGCTATACAATGGAAACATTAGCAGTGTATCATGGAAAACCAACAATACAAATTCCAATACAAAGCAATATAATTATACCTATGATGCATTGAATCGATTTAAAAATGCCTATTATGCTGAAAATAATGTATTCACCAACCATTTTTTCGAAGGGATTACAGGATATGACCGGAATGGAAATATTACAGGGCTGCATCGAAATTTCCCTGTCCTGAATTCAAATAATCAGTATGCAGGTTATCAATATATGGATTATCTGACTTACTCCTATAATGGAAATAAGCTGATAAGAGTAAATGATAACGGATCTACTACTGAAGGCTTTAAGGATGGATATAAAGGGACTCTGGATGAGTACAGTTATGATGCTAATGGAAATATGATTAAAGATCTGAATAAAGGAATAGGAAACTCTACCACTGACGGTATAGTCTACAATCACCTGAACCTCCCGACTAAAATAACATTTAATGCAGGAGGAACTATTGATTATGTATATGATGCATTAGGTGTAAAACAGCGCAAAATTGTCAGTACAGGAACTACAACCAATTATGCAGGAGGCTTTCAGTATGAAAAAGCAGGCACAGGAACTGAAGTTTTGAAATTTTTTCCGCAGCCTGAAGGATATGTGGAGTATAATGCCGGAACTTTTAATTATATTTACCAATACAAAGACCATTTAGGAAATATTAGGCTGAGTTATGCCGATAAGAATAATGATGGAATCATTGCCCCTGGTGCACCTTTTATATATCAGACCATTTGGGAAGACGGTTTTGAGAGTGCTACCGGATGGGACGGAACAGGAGCTTCCTGGGGACATCCATTAGATGCTTTTGATACTACAGTAAAACATTCAGGGAGCCGTTCAGGGAGGATAGACGTACACAATGAAGACTCTTTTCGCTCGCGTGCTGTACATAGTACACAGTGGATTGCAATAGATAATACAGTAGATACAAAATATCGTGTTTCGGGATGGTTTTTTATCCAAAATATTCCCCAGTACTCTCGTGCCAGGTTAGAACTCATGATGAAAAAAGCAGGAGAAACAGAATATATGACACTTTATGAATTTAAACCTGTAACTGTTAAAGGGCAATGGGTATATGAAGAAATGATTATTACAGTTCCGGCTCATATAAAATCGTTAAACTCCAGAATTGCTTTTGATTATGGAGGTAATCCGAGCCCAACGACAGGAAGCGCTTGGTATGATGATCTGAAAATAGAAAAAGTAATCATAAATACTCAAAACGAGATAATTGCTGAAAATAACTACTATCCATTTGGATTGAAACACAACGATAACAATAATGTGTTGAATTCTACCAATCCTGCACAAAAGTATAAGTATAACGGAAAAGAGCTTCAAGACGAGTTAGGGTTTAACATGTACGACTATGGAGCAAGGAATTATGACCCTGCACTTGGACGCTGGATGAACATTGACCCGTTAGCTGAGAAAATGAGAAGATGGTCTCCTTACAATTATTGTTTTAATAATCCAATGCATTTTGTTGACCCAGATGGGATGATGGCTGGACCATTTGATGACCACTTTGACATGGCTGGAAACTTCTTGTACACTGATAATAGAGAAACTAATAATATAATTATTGACTCAAATCAGTTTAATCCTTTAACATTTTCACCTTTTGAAATAAAATTGAGCGATTACAAATTTAATAAATCAAATTATTCAACTTTATCAAAAATAGGTAAATATTATGGAATTGCTATAGGAATGGACCTTGGTAAGGTAAGAAACGGCATGATATCTGTTGGAAACATTGCAGATGTAGAAAATAAAGGTTCTTACATAGAAGGGCACCTTGAGGGATTTAATGGTGGTTATTATAAAGCAGATGATACAAATGGAGGAAGAACCTTAATGTATACTAATCATGAGAAGAGGATGGTAGCAATAAATCTTTATGATGGAAAAGTAAGTACACATCTTGATGATAAGTATAATTTCATGAGTGTCATGGATCACGAGGGTGGACCGATTGGACATTTAGTGAATCCTAATAAAAAACATTCTGATATTTATAAGGATCAAATATCAAAATATGGAAAAGATATAACTGAAAATTTTTTGAAATTCCTAGAGACGAACTATACAGACTATAAAAAAGATGGAGATTAAAGAAAAAAAAATATTAATAATTTTGAGTGTAATTTTTTCTACATTATACTTTCAGAAATGTACCTTTTATAAACCAAATAATAAGGTAACGATCTTGAATCATAAAATAATTTACGATTCTTTAAATTATAAACAAGAAGGTTTTAGGGTTAATTTATATTCAACACTTGAGTTTAATGAGAACACTATTACGAGAAATGAATATAATAACTTTTTATTAGTTGTAAAAAAAGATACTTTTGCCTTAGTTCCAGAGATAAACTATTTAGAAAAAAAAAGTTTTAATAAAATAATTGAAATAAAATACTTTTCTCAAATAAATTTTAAATCAAAATTTTATAACAACGATTCTATATTAAATATTATTCGAACATCGTGTGAGATTATAGATTCAAAAGGTGAAAAAATAGTTAAAAACAAAAAATATAATATAAAAACGTTAATAACTTTAAATCTTTCTAAAAACGAGGGTAACATAAAATTTTAGAAAAGAAGATAATATTGAACATAATGTAATTCTTTTTATTTCTTTAGCAAAAACCCCGCTAGCAGAAAAATATAATTATCAGTCGCCCTATAATTTTTCTGAAAACAGAGTTATAGATGCACGAGAATTGGAAGGATTAGAAGCAATTCGATTGACGGGAACTGATGGAAATTCTAGGTTAATGACTAGACCTGCTAATAGTACCTTGCAAAAATCAGCTTCTTCTGTATTTGCTTATTTTCATCCGATTGCGGCTAATGCTATCGGTACAATAGAAAGGGGGAGTACAAACATTTCAAGTGTTAGTGGTAGAATAGCGAGACACATGACAGATAACGGGAATATGTCTGGAGGTATTGGTTCTGAAAGCAATGCTTTTAGACATGCTTTATGGTCTGCAACTATGAGCACTAGATATGATGAAGAAATTGCTACAAAGGCAGGGAATGCTCATGAGGGAGGTAAGATTTTTGATGCATTATCCATAGACTTTAATAGTCCACTAATTCAAAATACTGATTATGCAGATTCAGTTGTAGATTTATTAAATAACGAAATAGGAAGGCAAATTTCAGAAGGTATTGGTAACGATTTTACAAGTCAAATTGATATAGCAAGGCAAGTCTTGAACGTTCAGGTAACTCATGGATTATGGAAAGTAAGTACAGATAAAAATGGGAATATCTCGATATCGAGAAAAAAAATATCAGAAAGACAATTTAACGCAAGTTTACAAATACTTAATAATTTAGATAGAGGATCCGGTTCTACGAAGTGTTCTCAAAAAAACTACAGTGCTGCGCAAATGTCTCTGACTTTGCGCAATTTTTTTTATATTCTTATAATCTCAAAATCTCTTAAAAGTCTCCCGACTTTTAATTTAACCTTACATACCCATGCTCTCGCACGAATCCTTTCGTGTGACGCAAAAGAAATCCACTAGCAATCGTTGTCTATATTTCTGACCCCAGCTAGTCTGAGCAAGTAAAAGAGAATTGAGTATAAAAAAACCGAACAATTGCTCGGTTTTTTTATATATTAGAATAATCTTTAGGTTCTTTATACGAATGAATGATGGCTAAAATCACTATCTGTTTATGGTCTTCATCAATGAGATAATGAATAAGATACGGAAATTGCTTGAGCGAAACAGTTCTAACATTGTTGTATTTTACTTGAAATCCAAAAGGAGTTTGGGCAATGAGCTTTTTCGCTTCTCTAATTCTCGATAAAAATTCTTTTGCCAATATAGGACTGATTTCCTTATAATATTTGACTGCAAAAATGGTGTCTGCTTCAACAAGCGGACGATTTTTAAAGCTATAAATCATAAAAGACGTTTTTCAATATCATCAATCATTTTATCAAAATCCATTACATCAGTTGGTTTTTTGTAATAATCGTTTAATCTGGTATCAAGAATATCTTTTTGCCATTGTGGCAATTCATCATCTAAATCAACGTCAGAAGGCAATATAATTACTTCTACTCTACGAGCGGTAAATCCTTCGGGTAAATAAACCTGAAAGGAATGGTCTTTTACTTCTATAAACTGTCTAATAGCATCCATACGATTAAATTTTAGTGTATTGTTTTCTGTTTTTCACTTCGTGAATCATTGCATCAAGAGTAAAAAAAACTTTTTCTTTTTCTTCTGAAGAAAATTCTCCAATAGCTTTAAAACGTGCTAGAATCTCGGGTTCTCTAAAAAGATTAGCTTCTTCATTTTCCCCTAAAAGATAAGCTACAGTAGATTCTAAAAAATCAGCCAGCTTTTTTGCCGTATCAATAGACGGTACCATCTCATCTCTCTCATAGCGAGAAATAACACTTACCGAAGTATTCAACTTTTTAGCTAACTCCGTTTGACTTAAACCTAAATCTTTTCGAAGAATCGCTATTTTTTTTCCAAATGTAATCATAATGAATTAGCCTTAAACAGTGAATAATAGCCGTTTTTTAATTGATTAAGACAAATATACAAACCTTTTACGATAAAATAAAATTGAAAAAGATTTTGCATTTTAATTTGATTAGATTAATTTTTACCGAAAAGGGTTAATTAAAAGTTTTAAAATAATTTTATCAATGGAAATCACATCAATAAAACAGCATTTACCATTAGCACAAGTTTTGAACCATTATAGCTTAAAACCTAAGAATAAAATGCTCAATTGTCCTTTTCACGATGACAAAAACGCAAGTTTGCAAGTACATCTGGAAAAGAACTTTTACAAATACCACGCTTGTGGCAAAAATGGCGATGTTATTCAATGATGAGTTCAGGATTATTAAAAATCGCTATATTCTAAATATTAACAGCATTTTGTTTAAAGAGTAAATATAGTTTGTATGCTTTATCCGCCAACAAAGCTCCAACTAACCATTGTTTAATGGTTTGTTTAGATTCTGTAAGTGAATAAATTCAAATAGTTCTGAAGATATTTAGAACTCACTCCGTTAAATTGTCTCAAGAAATCTTTTAATTCCCCAACTGGTACTCGTTTGTACATCATTCTGGTGCTAGATTACATTGAGCACCTACTTAAATCTAAAATACAAAAAATAGCGTTTTCAACGTGGATAATTTAAAAAATCCTCATTAAGATTGTAGCTATCACAACATACTATTTAATCTCTCATTAGTTTAAAATAGAACTAAAATTAAATAATCACAAGTTTTACACATAAATCATCAAAAAAATCATATAAAATCTGACAAACCTATAGTCTAATTTTATAGATTTGTTAAAAAAATATCCTTACAATTTAACAGGATAATTTTATATAAAATTAAAATCATGATTAAAAAAATTATTGTGTTATTTCTTGTCGTTTGTACGGCTTGTCAAACCACTAAAATAAAAAATGACACTTACAAAATTGCCACTACATCTCCGGAATTAGGTTCTATAGGCCAATCTCAAAAAAACACGAAACAGGAAAATAATTTTGCAGTCAGAACACTGCCTAAACTCGAAAATAAAATTAGGATTACAATTGGCATTGTGCCTTTTAACCGTAAATTAAACAAAGTATATAAGTCAAAAGCCAGATACAACCAAAACCAGACTAAAGTCACATATATTGATAGTCTTCCTAAAAAACCGGAACTGGTTACCCTTAAAATATTAGATATAAATGGATTTGTGGGTGAACTCAATGCGTCTTATAATACAGATGTTTTCAGGCTGCTAAGAGATACTGAGAACTTTGAAATTATCACCAGCATTGCCGTAAGCCTTTCTACTGATGAAATTACAAAAATCAGGCAGGCTGATGCTTATTATCTAATAAATTCCCTTGAAAAAAAATATACGATCGCCTTATACAAAACCGGTAAGAAAACAGACTCTATTGATGTGAGTACTGATAGTATTGTAGGCTATCAAAGCAGTAAATTTTGCTGGGCTTCCAATCAGCAAAGACAATGGTACATCGCTGATATTGTGGAAGGGAAAAACAGCTGTAAAGGAAATACTAAAGCAATCCCGGAGGATAAAAAAATGAAAAGCCTTTTCGATATGTAATGTTTTTTCATCTCTCCTCCTATTCTATAAATTCTAATCAGTTATAAACTGAAAATCAATTCAAATGAACAAATTCGTTTTCTATAAAATTATACCCTGCATTTTATTTTTAGCCTTATTTTCCTGTGAGGAAATATTACTTTTAGATGATATTTCAGATAAAGAAGTTACCCTGGTTGCCCCTGCCAATAATTCCGGTTTATTTTCGACCGGTGTTTCTTTTTCGTGGAATAAAATTGAAAATGCAGATAAATATCATTTACAGATTGCCAAACCTAATTTTGCGTCACCCGTACAAATTGTCCTTGATACCTTAGTTACTGCTACAACATTTAACCAGCAATTAAATATTGGGAAATATGAGTGGCGTGTTAAAGCAGTCAACAGTGGCTATGAAACTGCTTATAAAACATGGGCTTTTGAAATTTTAAACAACGATGATTTCCAAAACAATACTGTTGTTTTGCTATCGCCAAACAATAACCTCATTACAAAAATTGCGGCTCAGAAATTATCATGGCAAAGCATCATTGGTGCCACCGAATACCAGCTTCAGATTTATGACAATAATAATATTGTCGTTAAAGAAGAAAACACTTCCTCTACCAGTATCGATTACACATTTCCTGAAGGAAGCTTTACCTGGAAAGTCAGAGCCAGTAATGGGACAAAAGAAACATTATATACGACAAGAACCATTTTAACAGATACGAAAAAACCCAACACTCCTGTTCTTACTAATCCGGTAAATGCAAGTTCAACGACTTCTACCAGTATTAATTTTCAGTTTAGCAGAATCCCTGTTTCAGGCAGTACTGAAACAGACAGCATTTATGCGTATAACGAAAGTGCCCTGACAAATTTAAATTTTAAAGATAAGGCGTCCAGCCCTTACAATAAAACACTGACCAAAGGCACTTACTACTGGTACATCAAATCTTTTGACGAAGCCGGAAATGTAAGTGATAAAAGTACTGTTTTCAGTTTTACTATAAATTAAAATTCTTTTAGAATTTCTAATCGCTAATTAGAATATAAAATTTTCAAGATTGAAACGAACTAGCCCGAAAATAAACGATTAAATGAAAAACAAAAAAAACATATACATCCTGTTACCTATCGTACTATTCGTGTGGGGAGGTGTTTTGTATCAGGTTTTTTCTTTTAGCAACACAGATGATATAAATCCTATCGAGAAAAATGATTTTGTCATAAAACCTTTAAAGATAAAAGATAGACAAACATTTTCTATTGATGTTAATTACAGAGATCCTTTTTTAGGCAAAATGTACGCTCCCAAAGAATCTTCAAAGGTTTCTTCAACCAAATCTGCAAAAACGATTAAACAGCCTAAACCACAGGAAACTTTGGTCTGGCCTACTGTAGTTTATAAAGGAATGGTAACTGACAATAAAGAAAAAAAGAAAATTTTCATCCTGATTATTGACGGAAAAAATTGTTATATGAAAATTGGGGATATACAAAATGAGATTTTTCTAAAAGATGGTAACAAAGAATCTGTCTATATTAAATACAAAGGAAATCTAAATCTTATAATGCTGGGAGATTGAAGCTGATCTGTAAAATTAAATCCGGTGCATTACAGTTTACAGTTTTTGTAGCTGTCCTTATTGCTTTGCTTTTGGCCGGGCTAATTTTGTATGCTTATACTTTTATCTACATGAAAGAGCAGTCAAAAGGAGCTATAGAAAATATCCAGATAACAGATATTGGAATTCAATATTTGCTGGAACAAAAAGAAATCAATTTGGATACCGCTCAGATTGATTTCTTTAAAAAAGAAAATCAGACCATAAAAACCTGTTTATCACAATGGGGAATTTTTCAAAAAGGGATTACTATTACACAATTTCGAAAAAAGAAATTTACCAAAACAGCACTTATAGGTTCCCTTATAAAATCGGATGAATCACCTACCCTGTTTTTACAGGAAACCCATAATGGCTTAACAGTAGTTGGAAACACAGCCATTCACGGGAATGCCTATTTACCAACTCAGGGAGTAAACTCAGGATATATTGCCGGAAACAGTTACTATGGATCACAGTTAATTTATGGCACGGTTAAAAAAAGTACTGCAGAATTGCCAAAACTAGAAAAAACAGTATTAGAGAGTGTTCAATATTACCTCAAAGAATATAAACCCGGCAATCAGGGAGATTACATAAATTTAAATTCGGTTTTAAAAATTACAAATTCTTTTAAAACAAAAACTAAAGGGTATTATTCACCAGATCCTATCGTTCTGGAAAACAAGATGATTTCAGGTAATATTATCATTAAATCGGAAACATCTATTACCATAAAAAAAACTGCAATTCTTAAAGACCTCATACTAATAGCCCCTATCATAGAAATTGAAGAGGAAACTATTGGCAATTTTCAGGCCATAGCTTCTAAAAAAATTACATTAGGAAAAAGTTGCCATTTAAATTATCCTACCGCTTTATTGCTTTACCAGGATAATAAAAACAACCCGAATGAAACTTCGAATATTCCATTTGACAATCAAATTTTTATTGACTCCAAAAGTATTGTAAAAGGCAGTATCTGTTATATCCAGACTAAAGAAACGCCTGATTTTAAAACACAAATTATTTTAGAAAAGGACGCAAGAATAAAAGGACAGGTATATTGCAATGGAAATTTTGAAATTAAAGGAACTGTTTCCGGTTCGGTTTACACCAAGCAATTTGTGGCTAACCAATCAGGTTCTATTTTTATGAATCATATTTACAATGCTACTATTGAAAACCAAAATATTCCAATGATGTATGGCGGAATCCTTTTAGAGCAAGAACCTAAAACTGTTTTGCAATGGCTGTATTAAAAAAAATAAAATCGGCCACACTGATTGAAGCTCTTGTTGCAACTGTACTGATTGTAATCGTCTTTGTCATTGCCAGTCTGGTATTGAACAATTTGGTTTTAAATACTTTTTCTAAAAATACACACCCTGTTGAAAACAGAATTAATGAACTGGAATATGAAATTCAGAATAACTTAATCAAAATCCCATATCAGGAAAGTTATAAAGGCTGGGAAATTACTATTGATTCTGAAAACTCAGCAACCATTTCTTCTAAAAAAACAATAACCATTTCGGCCGTAAACAGTACATCAAAAAAGGAAATTTTAAAACAACAAATTGTATGGCTGCAGGAAAATTGAAATCATTTACACTTGCAGAGTTAATAGTTGTGATGATTATCACTGCTATAGTGGTTGGTATGGCATTTAGCGTACTGCGAATCGTCCAGAAACAAATCTACAAAATTCAGGTCAATTTTGAAAAAACAAGTACTTTGGCTTTATTTGAGCAAAAGCTGTGGCAGGATTTTAATGAGCCTCATACTATAACCTATACTAAAAATGAACTCATTCTGATTTCAGAAATAGATACCATACATTACTCCTTTCAGGAAAATTTCATAATGAGAAATCTGGATACAATTAAATTAAAAATTATCCCGAACAAAGCATTTTTCAGAGGAAAAGAAATTACGAACGGTACTATAGACGCTATTAGCATCTCTGCCGATACAGAACTTCCTGAATATGAAATTTTCGTTTCAAAAAAAAATGATATAACCTTATTTATGAATCAGGACGATGGCCTTTAAAATAGAAAACACCCCAAACAAAAAAACTGTTCAGTCTAAAAAACCGAATAGTATTGAAGATTTGCTGAAAAAAGAAATCACTCTTTTTGGAGATTCTTTTAACAATAAAAAGAAACAAACCTTTTATCAGGAATTAGCAGTTTTATTAAAAGCCGGAGTAAGTTTTAAAGAAGGCCTTTCATTGATTATTGAATCATTAAAGAAAAATAATGATAAAGAACTGATTCAGACTATACTTAATCAGGTCGTTAATGGTAAGCCGTTTTCAGATGCTTTACAAGCCTCCAAATCCTTTACCGAATATGAATATTATTCTATCAAGATTGGTGAAGAGACCGGAACAACTGCACAGGTGTGCGCGGAGTTAGGTTACTTTTTTGAACGTAAAAACGAACAAAAACGAATCATTATTGCTGCTCTCACCTATCCTTCGATTGTATTAAGTACAGCCGTATTAGTGGTCGTATTTATGTTGAGTTATGTGGTACCCATGTTCCAGGATATCTTTAAACAAAACAATATGGAGCTGCCTTATCTGACACAGATAATTGTTAAATTATCTATGATGACCAAAAAATTTGGATTCTATATTTTTATTGCTTTAGTCCTTTTAATTTTCTCTGCACGCTTTTTTAAAGACAATCTTAAATACAAAAGGACACTGCATTATTTGCTGATTAAAATCCCTGTTTTAGGAGCTTTTATGAACAAAGTCTATCTCGCACAATTTACACAAGCAGTTACTTTATTAACGACCGCAAAAGTTCCACTTTTGAACAGTATACAGATGGTAAAAAAAATGATTCAGTTTGTGCCCTTGCAGGATGCACTGGAAAAAGTTGAAGAAAGTATTTTAAAAGGAAACAGTTTAAGTTCCAGTTTAAAAAACACTCCCCTTTTTGATAACCGAATCATTTCACTTGTAAAAGTAGCTGAAGAAACTAACCAGACCGAATATGTTTTTAAACAACTCAGCGAACAATACAATAACGAAGTGATGCAGCAATCTAAAGTGATGACCACTGTTTTGGAACCTTTTATTATCCTTTTTGTGGGCGTTTTAGTAGCAGTTTTATTAGTTGCCATGTATTTACCGATGTTTCAGTTGAGCAGTGCTATTGGATGAGGCAATTATAGCTGTTATCTGAAAAATAAAGCGTTTTTTTATTTTCCCATAAAAAATGGGTTTGCAAATTGTTCAGTTAAGACTATAAAAGATAATCTATGTCACTTTTTAAAATATAATTTCTAAATTTGCTCCAACCACTGGGTTAATGTGTTCTTTAATATACAATACAAAAAATTGACAAAGCGTTATCTGCTATACAAAATTTATAACCGTTTTTTGTTTTTGTTAAGTGTTGTTTTGTTAGATTTTGTACCTCATCATCAGCAAACCATTAAAAATACTGAGTTGTTAATTTCTGTATTGGAAAATAGGCTTCACAAAACATCACAAAAAAGAGACCCAATAGCCTCTTGAAATTCTTCTGACTCCTTTATCGAAAACCGCATAGGAATGGATGTTGAGCGGTTTCGTTCAACACGGGCTTCATTGTTCGTGCTTCGCACGCAACGAATCCCTTGCTGTTACCAGCAGTATTTTATTTTTCTCTTAGTTGTTTTATTGTTTTCAAAACTAATTCTCGGTTTTTTTTCGACGTAATCCATTTCGGTAATCTACTTCCTAAACTTTTGTTTTCAATACTTTCTATATTTCGTTCTCTTAATTTCGCTTCAACATGCTTTTCTAAAAAGTCAAGATGATCATAATTATATGCCCACAATGTATTTTCGCCACATTTAATTTTAAGCCAAAGAGGTCGATGAAAATAAGGGTCATTCATATCTCCAATTACAAAGTATCTAGAAATTAAATTTTCACTTTTTGGATTAAATCCAATCCCTGTTGACATTTCATTAAGTCGCTTATTATAACCACACTTTGAACAGATTAATTTAATCTTATTCTCGTCAATATTCCTAAAAAGTGTTTCGTCAGTTTTTACGATTCCTTTTTCGCTACAATTCGGACAAACAACATAAATATCTTTTATGAAATCATAAATCTGTATTTGATATGAATCTTTTGTACGTTGTGTAGTCATAATATTGCTGGTAACTTATTTATATGCGCCACAAAGTAGCGCCAATCTACCCGAAATTGGGTGTATATACGAATGTTTGTTACGTTTACATACTTTCAAAAATAACCAAAAAAGATTACAAATTACCAAAAAATATTTAGTTACCTCTACCCCTTCTCAATAAGGAATGGAACACTTCGGACAGTTGGGGGAGCTTATCATAAAACTCTTTGATAATGAAGCAATTTTATCTACTTAATTTGCTTCACTTTACCGGACACAGAATACAATTCTGCGCTAACCGTTATGCAGACCTGCACGATCGGGATTTATTCTGTAAAAAACCGCCCCTGTCGGCTTTACATCTGATAAAGGACAAGCCGCTAAGATCACCCTTATTGGAATTTTTATGGCACTGCTTCAATTCGCAGCAAGTCAGGACAGTTTCAATCCCATCAAAGTATAGACATAGAATTATGAAAACAGCCGAAATTTCTCCCCATAACCAAAACCAGCCCGCTCCAATTTCGCTGCACTCCACCACAAGAAAAATCCTGAATATCCCCAAAAACAACATCATCCAAACCTTTAATAAAACAAGAAGTTTTAAATTTTACTGCTATCTGCTGCTAATCGCTTTACTGCCCTGCAATAACTGCAGTCTTTTCCATTTTTTATATCTATAAATTAAAATTCAATTAGCAGTCCGCTTAATTAATAAGGCTAACCAGTTCTTACACACAAATATTGTTTAACTATTTTTAGATATAATTAAACAAAATAAATCTAATTGATTATCTTAGCTGTAGGATTTCCCATTCTTTCAAAGAAACAACTTACTGATGAACACAAGTTATTCTAGCTTTTCTGCACCTGAAATCGATCGCATCATAGAAATGGCTTGGGAAGACCGTAGCATTTTTGATGCCATAAAGTTTCAATTCAATTTACGTGTGGAGAAGGGCAAAACCAAACAAGCCGCAAAACGCCCGGCGGAAATTGATCGTTTTAAATGCAGCCGACAAAGAGCAAATTGTAAGAATAAAGTTTCAAATAGAAGATAAAAACTACAGCTAATGAGAAAAGATAAACCGGACAATATCGTGTTTTCAGAGCAGCATGGTTATAATGCACGCACCCTGCCGTATTCTACCAGTGTTGGTGCGCCGGTCATAAAAGCAGATGATCTGGCAGGATGGAAAACCATGGGCATCCATAAGGTAAACAAAGAATTTGAAAGTAAATTCAATCAATTAAAGGCTCAATATCAAAATTTAATCGAAGAATTTCAGTGGAATGTACTGCTTTATAATGCCCGGTTTTCTTTTGAACCCATTATTGGGGAAAACTATCATTTGTACAAAGATAGAGATGGTTTTAATTTTATCTCGCTAATTACACCCGAAGAATGGAATAAGGAACATGTGGGCACTTTCAGGCTCAACAGTGATAAAAAATGGGCCCTCATCACTCCTAGAACTACTACTTTTTAATACAATTTTAAAGAGATGAAAAATAAGCTGAATTTTAAAACCAGTGACCTGAAAAAAATGCAAAAACAGACTCTGGTGCATCTGATCAACAGCCTTGGCGGTTTTAAAAGTGTGGCCTTGGTTGGAACATCAGATACACAGGGAAACACCAACTTATCTGTTTTTAGTTCTTTTTTTCATATTGGTGCCAATCCCCCACTATTAGGGATGATTTTTCGTCCGAGTCCTCCCGAGCGTGATTCTTTGAGAAATATCCTCGATACGGGTTTTTATACGCTAAATCATATCAACGAAGGTATTTACAGACAAGCGCATCAGACATCGGCCAGATATGATAAAGAGGTTTCTGAATTTGAAGCTACAGCACTGAGCAAAGAATATAAAAATGATTTCTTCGCTCCTTTTGTAGAGCAAAGCAACATACAACTGGGCATTGAATTTAAAGAAAAAATAGATCTTGCTATCAATAAAACCACTATGATTATCGGCGAAATTGTTCAGATCTACATTCCTGAAAACTGCTTGTCCCCAGATGGATTTGTAGATCTTGAAAAAGCCAATACCATTACCTGTTCCGGATTGGACAGTTATCATAAAACGGTACAGCTCGACCGACTCTCGTATGCAAAACCTGATAAGGAAATTACATCAATGATTTAAAATTGAATAAAAAAATAGTAAATATTATGTGGTTCAAACGTGATCTTCGTTTTACAGATCACGAGCCTCTTTTTAGGGCGCAGCAGCAGAATATCCCCTTGCTTTTGGTTTACTTTTTTGAGCCTTCAATTATGGAACATGACGATTCTGATGTGCGCCATTGGCGTTTTGTTTATGAATCCTTAAAAGAAATGCAGTCTAAACTAAAACAAATTGGGGCGCATATCTATTATTTTCACAATGAAGTGCAGCGGGTTTTTGAGCATTTATCGAGTATTTACGAAATTAAGACCGTTTTTTCGCATCAGGAAATCGGTACTAAAATCACATTTGACCGCGATATTGCCATGCAGTCTTTTTTTGACAATCATAGCATTTTGTGGAAACAATCGCAGCTGCACGGCGTGATTAGAAAACTCAAATCAAGACAAGGCTGGGATGAGCGGTGGGAAAAAGTTATGCGGGACGCCCCTAAAATGATTGATCTGAATACGATTAAATTTGAAAGTTTAGATCATGCTTTTTATCAAAACCTAAAAGGAAAAATACTTTCTCAGGCTATTACTACACATAATGAAAACTTTCAGCAGGGCGGCGAATACTGGGCATGGCGTTATCTGAAAAGTTTTGCCCAGGAAAGACATGTCAATTACAGCAGACATATTTCCAAACCCGGTTTAAGCCGAAAAAGCTGCAGCAGGCTTTCGCCTTATCTGGCCTACGGAAATATAAGTATGCGAATGGTCTATCATTATACCAATGAGTTTTATGAAGCATCACCCAACCAAAAAGCGATGCTCAATTTTGTTTCCAGACTGCATTGGCACTGCCATTTTATGCAGAAATTTGAAAGTGACTGCCGCATTGAATTTGAAAACACAGACCCAAGCTTTGATGTACTGATAAAACCTAAAAACCAAAATTACATTAAAGCCTGGCAGGAAGGAAAAACTGGTGTTCCCATTGTTGATGCCTGTATGAGATGCTTAACTGCAACGGGGTTTCTCAATTTTAGAATGCGCGCCCTGGTGGTGTCCTTTTTTGTTTTTAACCTCTGGCAGGACTGGCGCGATCTTCATTTTCTGGCACGACAGTTTCTGGATTATGAACCGGGAATCCATTATCCGCAGCTGCAGATGCAGGCGGGGGTTACCGGAACGGGGACTATCAGAATTTATAATCCCATTAAAAATTCTGAGCAGCACGACAGCGAAGGAATTTTTATCAAAAAATGGATTCCCGAACTCGCCAATATCCCGCCACACTTAATTCATGAGCCCTGGAAATTGAGCTTGATCGATCAGCAGCTGTACGAATGTGAAATTGGAAAAGATTATCCCTTTCCGATAGTTGATATTGAGAAAACCAGAAAATACGCCAGTGACGCTATTTGGAGTATTAGGAAAAAAGAAGAAATTAAAGTTCAATAATTGAAATAGCAGCAATTCTAATGCGAACAGTAAAAAAAGAAAATCTGCCTACTAAAATCTGTCTGGTTTGTAATCGTCCTTTTTCATGGAGGAAGAAATGGGAAAAAGTTTGGGAGCAGGTTAAATACTGCAGTGATAAATGCAGAATGAATAAATAATATGGCCAATAAAACGTTAAGGCTCATTCTGGGCGACCAGTTGAACAGCAACCATTCCTGGTTTGAAAAAGCAGACGATTCTATCACCTATATCATGATGGAAATCCGGACAGAAACCGATTATGCCACGCACCACATTCAAAAAATAGCAGGATTTTTTGCCGCAATGCGCGAGTTTTCTAAGGATTTAAAGCATCAAAACCATAATTGCATTTATCTGAAATTAAACGATAAGGATAATCTTCAGTCTCTGGAAGCTAATCTGTCTTTTATTATTTCAAAGGATCATTATACTGCTTTTGAGTATCAGCTGCCAGATGAATATCGGGTTGATTTACTATTGAAAAACTTTTGCTCACAGCTTTCCATTGCCTTTAAAGTTTACGATACGGAGCATTTTTTCAGCACACGCGATGAACTGGGCAGATTCTTTGAAGGTAAAAAAACATTTCTCATGGAAAATTTTTACCGTGCCATGCGAAAGAAACACAATGTGCTGATGGCTGGGGATAACCCAATTACAGGACAGTGGAATTATGATGATGAAAACCGAAAAAAGCTCCCTAAAAATCACAAGCCTGCCATGCCTTTGGTTTTTAATAATAATGTTTCTGATATCATGCAGGAGATTTTAAAAACCGATATTAAAACCATCGGGAGCATTGACAGTACCAATTTTATATGGCCCATAAACCGCAAACAATCTCTTGAACTGCTTGATTTTTTTATCGGTGAATGTCTGCCTTTATTTGGTTCCTATCAGGATGCAATGGCCCCGGATGAATGGTCGCTGTACCACTCGCGACTGTCCTTTTCCTTAAACACAAAAATGATTTCTCCTGCCCTGGTGATTCAGGCAGCAATTGAAGCCTGGGAAAAACAGCCCGAAAGTATAGCGTACAATCAACTGGAAGGTTTTGTACGCCAGATTATTGGCTGGAGAGAATACATGCGGGGTATTTACTGGCTCAAAATGCCTGAGTTTGCCTCCCTTAACTTTTTGAATCATCAGCAGCAACTGCCGAATTGGTACTGGACAGGAAAAACAAAAATGAACTGCTTGAAAAACGCAATAACACAATCTTTGACTTTTGCCTACGCACACCATATCCAGCGGCTCATGATTACAGGAAATTTTGCGCTTCTGACCGGTGTTGATCCTGACCAGGTTGACGCCTGGTATCTGGGCATTTATATCGATGCGCTGGATTGGGTCGAAATTACCAACACACGAGGCATGAGCCAGTTTGCAGACGGTGGCATTGTAGGCACAAAACCCTATGTAAGTTCGGCCACATATATCGACAAAATGAGCCATTACTGCGGAACCTGTTTTTATAATAAAGCGAAAAAAACTGGTGATAAAGCCTGCCCTTTTAATAGTTTATATTGGAATTTTTACGATAAACACGAAGATAAACTGGCCAAAAATCCAAGAATTGGGATGGTGTACAAAGTATGGCATAAAATGAAGCCCGAGGATAAAACAGCCTTGTTAAAACAAGCCGATCATTATTTAAAAAACATAAACAGCTTATGAAAACAGCGATAGTCTGGTTTAAAACAGATTTACGGATAACCGATAATGAAACATTATTAAAAGCAATTTCTCAAAATGACAGTGTCATTCCGATTTATTGTTTCGATGATTCACATTTTACAACAACAGCATATGGATTTAAAAAAACAGGCGCTTTCAGAGCCCAGTTTCTGATGGAATCCTTACTAGACCTGGACACTAATTTAAGAGCATTAGGATCAGGTCTGCTTATTTTAAAAGGAAAGCCTGAAATTGAAATCCCAAAAATTGTAAAGCAATACAAAGCGGCTAAAGTATATGCCAAACGGGAAGTTGCTTTTGAAGAAAAGCGTACCGAAACCCTGGTGCAGTCTGAACTTTGGAAACTTCAGTGTGAATTCCTCACTTTCAGCACCAGTACTTTATACCATGCTGAGGATCTGCCTTTTTCTATAAAAAACATACCCGATATATTTACTGATTTTAGAAAAAAAGTAGAAAAGGATTCACAAATAAGAATAGCATTTGGAAAACCGGCAGACGTCAATTCGCCTGAAATTCCTGAACTTGATCTGCCAGATCTGCAGCAGCTTGGGCTGCATAAAACAAGCATGGATCCCAGAGCCGCTATTGGGTATATTGGAGGAGAATCACAGGCCTTAAAGAGACTGAATTATTATTTCTTTGAATCTAGGTCAATTTCAACATATAAGCAGACCCGAAACGCAATGACTGGTTCGGATTATTCTTCTAAGTTTTCTGCCTGGCTTGCCCTAGGATGCATCTCACCGAGGTTTATCTATCAGGAACTTAAAAAATATGAATCGCTGCACACTGCCAATGATTCAACCTATTGGCTGATTTTTGAATTGTTGTGGCGTGATTACTTCAGGTTCATGATGAAAAAATATCACAACAGTTTTTTTCAGAAAAACGGAATTAAAAATACGGATTTTACAACAAAAACAGTCAATTTAGACCTGCTACAGAACTGGATTGATGCAAAAACCGGAGTAGATTTTATTGATGCTAACATGACCGAACTCAAATTAACCGGTTTTATGAGCAATCGAGGCCGACAGAATGTTGCAAGCTATCTATGCAACGATCTGGCAGTCGACTGGCGTTATGGCGCAGCTTATTTCGAGCAACAGCTGATAGATTATGATGTCTGCAGTAACTGGGGAAACTGGGCTTATTTAGCCGGTGTAGGCAATGATCCCAAGGGGAGCCGTTATTTTAACATAGAAAAACAGGCAGCAGATTATGATAAAAATAAAACCTTTAGAAATCTATGGCTAAAGAATTGAAGGCTGTCAAAAGCAAATTAAACTTTGCAGATTCAATATTGAAAATGAGCCTGATTAAGTTTTTGTTATACCTATCGGTAATTTCTAAAAACGACTTCTAGTCTCCTAAAAATTGAGCATCACTAAGAGTTTTCATAAACGCAATAAGATTGTTTTTTTGTTCTTCACTTAGCGGAATTCGCCTGCCATTATCTTTAAAAATCGGATCGAGGTTATCTGCATCCAAAACACCATTATCAAAATAATCCAAAAGAGATCTTAAATCAGCAAACTGACCAAAACTTCCGTAAGGAGCAGTGTATTCTATATTCCTTAAAGTAGGCACGCGAAAACTCATAAAATCAGAAGGAATTCCCGTAACCCTGCCTCGACCTGCCTCACTAGTATTCATGTTCAAAGGAAAACCTATATTTCTAAAGCTTTGATCACTAAACAATTCTGTAGCATGACAGCTGGCGCATTTTTGTTGAAAGGTCTGGTATCCCTGCAATTCGCTTTCTGTAAAAGAGGCTTTATTTTGTTTCATCTTATCGTATTTGCTGCTGGCAGAAATTAAGGTATACTCAAATTGTGCAATGCTTTTATAGATTCTCTCCGGTGTGATAGTCTCATCTCCAAAAGCTTTTGCAAACAAATCTTTGTAAGCTGCGTCGTCTTTAATTTTTCCAATGACCTCCAAAATTGACGAATCCATTTCTTCATGGGTGATAATAGGAACAAGGGGCTGGTTTTCAAGCTGCAGCTTGCTTCCGTCCCAATTGTAAAATTTCAAAAAAGCCAGATTTTGAAGCGATGGTGTATTTCGAAGCCCTACCCTTCCCTTGATACCAACAGCCTGCGCATTATGATCCGTAAAGGCATTTGCCCGGATATGACAAGTAGAACATGAAATAGTATTATCCGCACTGAACCTTTTTTCCGAAAACAATTTTTCTCCCAATTCTACGCCGTATTTAGTGGGTCTGTTCTGGCTAAAAAAAGCATTAAGCTGAGGAAATCCGGATGGAATACTCAGCGAAATTTCGGGATTATCAATCAAAATCATATCAGCATCATCATCATTGCTGCAGGATACAAGCAAGATTGAAAGCAATAGGATAGCAATTATTTTTTTCATTACAAATGAATTTAAAAACAGAACCGCCGGGCCTGTAAAATCCTGACGGTGCTGCAATATGAATTTAGTTTTCTACTCTTATTACAGAAAACATTCCTGTAATATCACTTGATCCGTTTCCTCCCAGATTATCCACAAACTTTACCATTTGGGCAGCAGTATGAATATTTGGAGTTGCATTATCATTCATCCCTGTTCCGGTTGACAAGGTAATGGTATTCGCTTTTCCGCTCAATAATTTATCAAAATCGGCTTTAATTTTAATTCTCGGAGCTTTACTTCCCACAACTGCATTGGCTGTCAGGTTCAGAGTAATATCCCTGTACGCATTCACACCCTGGGTGTAGTTTGGAGCAGTTCCTTCCACTGTGCTTCCAGTATGGATTGACATTGTTTTATTATCAGTATCATAAAACCCTTCCACTTTTGTAAAACGGTAACCGCTTCCCCATTCCCACATCATTTCTGTATCGTTGGCTCCCGCCGAGGCATAGAAATTAGGAAACCTTACCTGGTCTAAAGTATTTTGCTCTGGTTTTATACCCAAACCAAATTTAATCTGCTTGTAAGTCGCAGACGGTACATTGCTTAAAACATAACTAAGTGTCGCTGTTTTGGCCTGATCAATTACGGTTGCTCCTTTATCCAGATCATTTACGTTGTACGGCACTTCATCTCCGTTATCTTTTACAAGACGGATGTTGCTGATCACATATTTCAATTCTGAAAAATGATGCACTTGTCCTGCAGCTGATGTATTTACTGTCGCCGATGCTGAAGCTGCATTGCCCAGAACAATAGTATTATCCTTGAAAGTATTATTGAATTCCAATGTTACATTGTTTGCTGCTGGATTATCATCATCACTTGAACACGATACGAATGCCAATGAGGCAATGGATAATAAAAGGTATTTTTTTAAATTTTGCATTTCTTTTTGATTTAATTCTTGTTATTCTAGTTATTAGTTGAGACGGGGTAACTATCATTTTAAATAGGCGGTGGTACAAAAATTTCCAAACAAGGTTCTACTTTCCAAAATTCCTTATAAAATAGTACTTTATTAGAATTTATAGCTGTTAAAAAAGGAACTTTAAATTCAATGTTCGAAATCCAAGTCATGTCTATTTTCTTGCCAATACTGGTCAGTTCCAAATCGGTGCTGTCTGATTTTTCTAATTCTTTCTTTAAATGACATTTACCATGGCATTGCAGTTCCGGCCTGGCTCTGTTGACACAAAACTCCTGTTCTATATTTTTCTGATTGAGCTTAAAGTGTACCATAATGAGTGCCTGCTGGATAGAAACCAACAACAAAAGCATTGTCATTGTGATACTAAAAACTTTTCTCATGTTATTAGAAATTGAATTTTAAAGACGTGAAAATATTGCGCCCCATTCTTGGGATATTTCCCCAGTCGGCATAAGTGCTGTAATATTCATTTAGTAAATTCTCAGCCCCAGCCTGCACCACTGCTTTAACTCTATTGATATTAAAAGAATAATCCGCTGATATGTTCCAGGTGGAATAAGCTGATGTTAAATCTTCTCCGTACTCCGGACTGTAATTGATCTGCTGAAAATCACCATTTACAGAAGTCTGTATGCCAAATTTTTTGTGCATAAAATGAAGCGAAGTCTGATAACTAAGCGGACGTATAAAAGGCAGGTTTCCTCCCTGATCATCCATTGCACGCGCATAGGTAAGTGTTCCTTTCCAATGT
The DNA here is from genome assembly GCF_048282555.1 of Flavobacterium adiutor. Classification (NCBI taxonomy): domain Bacteria; kingdom Pseudomonadati; phylum Bacteroidota; class Flavobacteriia; order Flavobacteriales; family Flavobacteriaceae; genus Flavobacterium; species Flavobacterium adiutor. The sequence goes on along the minus strand of NZ_CP182487.1, from coordinate 2,293,134 downwards.
AAATGTTCTAAAACATCATAACTTACATTCATAGACATATTTAAAAGTGTTGCATAATCTAATGACGTATACCCTTTCACTCCAACTGACTGATAATTCATCGGACTTCCCATACTTAAAATCCTTCCAATGATATAATTCTGAATGTAGAAGTAATTAATTTTACCCTGAATGCTTAATTTTTTGTTTTGAAAACCTGCGCTGGCATTTCCTTCATATGAAATTTCATTTTTCAAATCGGGATTTCCAATATAATCGTAACGGTCAAAACTATTGTAGATGTAATACCCGTACCCTTCGGAGACAGAAGGTGCCCTGTGCCCGTAACCTGTTCCTACAGAAAAATTAAAATGATCAATATCCAAATTATAACCTGCATGCAGGCTCGGCAGAAACCTTGTCTTTTCCTGAGGTGCCCCGGGATGGAAAATCCAGTTGAATTCTACATATTTGGAATCATTGTAATTTACGCCCAAAGAACCGCCTAAACTCAACTGGCTTTTCTCTGAAAGCTCCCATGAATTATTCATAGAAAGCCCCCCGTAACGGGTTGTAACCCAAGGCCAGCTGTAAGCAAACATGGTTCTTTTGCTTCTATCCTGCGGGTACATTCTCATCTCAGCAATAGATAAGTTATCATAAGCATTAAGTTGTATTTCTGACGAATAACGGTTCTTTTTCAAATTGGCTTTAGAAACCAGTCCATAAGTAGTGCTCCAGCCCGGCATATCCATGTGAACCAGATTTTCAGGACGGGTGTTATCATCCATATAATGCTCAATGGCATTAAAATAGATTTTTGAGTCGATTACTTTTATGAGTCCATCTTCAAATAATTGTTTATAAGAAGCTGATGTAATAAGGGCACGGGAAAGTGATAAGTCCATTGGCAGTGCCGGATAGCCAACATCTTTTGCCATATCAAAAATAGCATCTACTCTTACAGATGACAAATCAGTGGTTTTGTAGGCAAAACCTAACGAGGTATTGAATTTTTTATATTGTGAATGTTTTACTTCATCATTGTTTCCGTTATAATAATCGTCTGCTTTTCGGTACGAAATACTTCCTTCAGCCACAATTTTTTTACCTGAATAGACCACATTTCCAAGATTAAAAAACTGTTTGTTATTAAATTCAAATCCACTTTGGTAGGCTGCGTTCCATTTTTTGGCAAGACCAAACGGTGTGCTTCTTCTTTTCAGGTCAATACTTCCGGCCACCGTTGCACCATGAAGGCTTCCCTGCTGCCCTGATTTGATATCAATAGTTGAAAGGTTATTGCTCTCCACATAAGACGTTACCGGATCCATTTTATCGGTGCAGGCGCCAAAAATGTGCATCCCGTCAATAGTAAGGGTAGAACGTTCGCTGCTCATATTATTTAAAAGCGGCTCCCATGCATAAGCGCCTCGTTTGATGAAGCTGATATTATCAGCAGATGATAAAAATTCATCAACAGAAACTGCCATTTTCATTTCGGTTTCGATTTTCTTTTTGACAGCGTTTTTTACCTGTACTTCTTCTAAGTTTTTTATGCTGTCGTGATGTGCGCAGGTGTTTTGCGCCGTAACAGACATTGCTAAAAAAAACAGTATTATGATATATTTCATATTTTTAAAATAAGGTATCAATATAAAGTTCACTTTTCACCCCTTCCACTCCAGGCGTAAAATCTGTCGGAACGACGGTTCCTTTTAGGATCAGCCCATTTTGATTGATCATAATTAAATTAAGGGTCCAGTTTCCGGTCATCGTATAATTGACCACCCCATGATACAAACCATCGTTTTGCTGCGTGAGATCCTGATTATTCGGCGAAGAATGATTTCCCATTGAAGGCTCGGGCATTCTTGGGTCTAATTTTAAAGTATAACCACTCACCTCTGAATAGGAATACTGAGAAGGATCCGGAAAAACACCTGCAGGAGCGGTTGGTTTATTGTATTTATAAATACCTGCAGTGAGTTGGTTTTCTGAGACAGTTGGTTTTTGAGGGGAAACCAGTGCAATAACATATTGCTGGTCATCCTTTGCGGTAAAGGTTGTCATATTGAGGTTTTTATTGCTTTGCTTTTCAACCGAAATATCTTTAGTAATGTCATATTTCTGACTATCAGCAGTAAAACTCAGATATAGTTTCCAACTGTTTGCAACATCGCTTTCACTTGTAAATACACAATACCCCGCGTAATATTTATTGGCCGCATCATACTGGAGATTGTAATTGTGCGGACAGGATGTTTTATTTCCATCAGTGCTGCTCAGAATGGGTAAAAATGTTACTTCTGAGGAACTTATATCCTGATTGGTCTGCGAATTTGTAATTTTCAAATGAAGTTCGTTATACCCTTTATAAAATGTTCCGTTTAAGGCTTCAATACTTATTTTATAATTGCCGCTTGATAGAGAAACAGCTTCTTTAAACTCGTAATATTCCGGGACTTCAGAGCCTGTTTCGACCTGGTAATCTGTTTTATCGATTGTGCAGCAAGTAATCACACAAAACAGTGCAATGACTAAAAATTTAAAAGATTTCATTGGTATGAATATTTGAAAAACGGTTTAAAATGCACCAGAAAGCGATCAGATTTTGAAAGCCAGAGTGCCGTGAGATTAAAATGGATGATTTTAATTGAAATATTACATCAAAGCAGATTTTCAATTATTGAAGACGATCAACAGTTTCTGTAGTAAAAAAAAGGGTGAATAGAAATAATAAAGTTTTTATAACATCATTTTCTGCAATAAATCCAAATTATAACAATATGAAAATACAGCACACTTTTTATGTATCATTGAATATTTACAATGACATCAAGTTTTTAAAAATTAAAACTGAAATATTGATCTATGCCAACCAGAGCGGAGGGTGAAAAGTAAGATTAGAAGCCCTTACAGGTTTCTTTTCAAATAAAGCAGAAATGTTTTGTTTGGATTCAATAGCAGAAACAATATCAAAACTGATTTCAGCAGTACATTGAACATAAACAAGCTCTAATTTATCTTTTAGGCTGTCCTGCATTTTTCTTTCGTTATCAGAATATTTTTTGATACTTTTTTGAAGTTCACATCGTCCATTACAACTATTAAATACCAATTTGCGTTGTACACAAATAGTTTTGGCTATTTCTTTCTGATTGAGTTTGAATGAAGCATAAACGAACATGCTGCCAAATGATGGCGATAAAATTAAAATGGAAAGTGCTATAATAATTAACCTTTTCAATTGCTCATTTACTTGTTTATTGGCGTAAAAATACATCATTTTTACATTTGTTTTAATAGAATCTTTTGTTTTATTAAACAAAAAATCATTCTATATTCATTTACAAGGCTTTATTTTATTTTTAACTCTTTATAAATTTCAATTTTGCCGATAATATTAAAATCTAGTGTGTAGTGAATAGTTGATTCATAATTTTCATCCATTAACATTATCATTTCAGCCTGATGAAGCGAATGACCCAAATTCAACTTTGGATTTTTGGATAAAATAAGATAATAGGGCAATGCACTTTGAGATAATTCATTATTGATCAGCATATCAAATCCTTCTTTTGTGGTTTCTTCAACAAAATAAGAACCGGGAAAGTTAGGTTGATTCTTAGCTATAAAACTCTTAAATAGTTCAAGATCTGATTTGTTAAAAGAGAGCGCTTGTAAATTTAAATTTCTAAACTTATCCAGTTTAAACCATTTAATATGTACAATGAGCTTTTTAGAATCTAAGTTGTATTTAAAATAGGCCAGCTACGTATTTATAGTATACATGGATAATATTTCTAATTAAATTACTACAGGATAAGTTTATTGCTAATGCTGTACAATTAGACATGTAATCCTAATTAACAGCCGATAAATAAAAAACAAGACGTTTTTTAACAGTTGGTTTTATGAAATGGCTAATTTAGTGTGAATTGAAGTAAAAAAACAATCAAATTTAACATTTAGAACCATTCTAGTGAGTAGGAATAAACTTCCAGTAATAGCTTTATCCTCCTTTGTTTTTAAACAGCCTTTTATCTTTCTGCAAGTAAAAATTAAAATTATTTTGGCAAAACTAAATTATTTAAATCACTTCTAAACAATTAGTTACCTCGAAATAATACAGGATTATTGTTTATATTTGGATTGTGAAAAAACATCTTTCTATATTCTTTTTATCGGTTTACCTTTTGTCTGTAACGCAATTGGTAGAGCTTATAAAGCTGCCTGTAATGGTAGAGCATTATGTGGAACATAAAGAGCAAAATCCTAATTTAACTGTTCTTCAATTTTTATGCATTCATTATCAGGGACCAGATTTATTTGATACCGATTATACTAAGGATATGAAACTGCCTTTTAAATCACACACCAATATCAGTTCTGTTGTATTTTATCCTTTAATACAAGAATACAAAACCATAGAAAAAGTAAATTTTACTTTTAAAAAACAAAATTTATATACGTATTCTTTTGCCTATTCTTCCATTTCCCTTTCTTCTATCTGGCAGCCGCCTAGAGACTGTTAATATTTTTTATCCTCTTAAAACTTTCACGTCTAATGACGCGTGTTTTTTTGCTATTCCTTATTTTTTTACAGCGACTATTAACAAAACAAACTTATGCTTACTAAAATAATTGAGTTTCCTGTAAGAAATAAACTCATCATAGACTTTTTACAACTCTCCCGATTGGTCTATGAAAAGCAATGTCGACAAGGACAACATCGGGCTTAACTAATGCATTGCCTGGATGAAAATGGAGAACAAAGAAGAATCAAAAATTAATACTTTAAAACAAAAAATTATGAACGGAGCACATTATCACTTAGTAATAAACCACTTACCTATTATTATACCTATTGTAGGATTGTTGGTTCTTATTGGCGGATTTATAGTAAAATCAGAAATTGTAAAAAGAACGGCTTATTGTATTTTTATACTGGGGGCCCTGGCAACATTTGGAGCCATAGCAACTGGCGATGACGCAGAGGACGTAGTAAAACATATAGATGGAATCTCTAAAGAATTAATCCATGAACATGAAGAAAAAGCAGAGGTATTTGCTTTATTATCTTATGTATTCGGTATAGGTTCGATAGTTGCTTTGTGGAGCAATTGGAAAAAGAAATTATATGCTAATCATATTGCTTTAATAATAATACTATACTGTCTGGTAATTTTATACTTTGGTCAGCAAACAGGCACTACAGGCGGAGAAATCAGGCATTCTGAAATTAGGTAATTCATTTTATTATTTCATTAAAGTATCTGTTTAAAATAATTTTAATCCACAGTGGTTTCAAAAATTTCTGCTGTGGATATCGTTAATGAAACAACTTTAAGAAGTTTCATTGAAACACTTACCAAATTTACAGCCGCCAGCCCTAAAAAATTTCATATTCAAGTTTTTACCTGGCCTTGCTTTTTCAAATATATACTTTTTTTTAAACCATACGGGTAGTGATCTGAACTGACCAAAATAGGGCAAAAGGCATTTCATTTACTTAAAACAAAACGGGGAAAACAACTCAGAAAACAAAGGTCTGATGATGTAGCCCCCGTATTTGCATAAATCCACAATAAAGGATTTAAACTAGGTATGCTTCGAGGACAAAACAAAGTCGAGTTGGAAATCAGATTGCTTTCTATTGCGCATAATTTAAAAAAGATGGCACTTATTCTAATTTAAAATATTGCTAATTATTCACACTATTTCAACTCTTTTAATGCAACTTCCAGTTTATCTTTCCCTCGAACATAATCTTCCTCTAACGAGTCAATAGTGTGTTGTAAAGATGGATCATAGTGCTTAATATCCCCAGCAAACTGTTTAGTAAATTTTACTTTTTCTTTCAGTAAGTTAAGTTGCTTCTGAGCATCTTCTATGCACGTATTCATGTATTCCCGCTCGTCCTGTGGATGAGATTCGACTTCATCTCTTTGTTTATCAATAATTAGCTGTGCCGATTTAATTATACTGTCTGATTCTCTATTCAATGCGAACCACTTTCTAAGTAGATTATCATTGATACCGGACATTTCAGCTGAATTTGTTTCTATGTCATTTTCATTTGGATCTATCCAATCCTTTTTCTGGCAGCAATACAAAAGCATAATGATAGCAATTGGTATATAGAATTTTTTTTTCATAATATTACTTATTTAATTCCTTAATAATCTTTACTTTAAAGCATTATTTATAAAGATTTTAACTCAATATCTTCAACTAGCTGATGTTTTCTTTTTAGGATTATTTTCTGAGTGCAATTTTTATCATGCTTTTGTTGCAATGGAATACTTTCCATTAAGGGCATATTCTCTGGTAATGTAAATGTGATGCTTTCTGCTGACCTGAATTAATACAGAAAGCCCTTGTATCCAACACTTCAATAAATAAACTATACGTGGAATAACCTAGCACTTTTGCAAGATCCTTGGCACTCCAATACTCATTACCAGCCTTATCTGTTTTTTTGTGTTTCTCAAATATCGATATGCTTTTCTTTGTGATTTATTTGCTTTCATTGTGCTTTTTATTTAAAAACTGAGATTACTTTCTAAACTTATTTTAAATTAAAATTATCCTCGATACATCTTAGCTATAATCGAATACAGCAAATATCATTTAATAATTTAAGCAGAAAAATGATTTGTATCACCTTATAAGAAAGCTGTAAATATCAAAAGATGATTCCAATCATTTTTAATTTTTAAGTGTCAAACTATCTTTAAAATAAAATTAAAAGCCATCAAAAGAAAGATTTAAAAAGAAATGAAAAATGGAACAATATATCTTAAAGTTTAGTGAGATCGAAATTAACGATATTAATAAAGTTGGAGGAAAAAATGCTTCTCTGGGAGAAATGTACAATAATCTTAGGGCTCATGGCATTAGAGTTCCCAATGGTTTTGCCATAACAACAACCGCATACAAAGATTTTATAGAATACAATCATTTAAGTTTTGCGCTAAAGGAATTAATGCAACTTTTGGATAAGAAAGACTTTACCAACTTAACTGAAATTGGTGAGAAAGCGAGAAAGCTACTACTTGATGCAAAATTTCCCCTTGCTCTTCAGACTGAAATTTCAGACGCATACGCCCGATTATCTGAAGGCATAGATCTGGCTGTTGCTGTTAGAAGTAGTGCTACTGCAGAAGATCTAGCCAATGCAAGTTTTGCAGGACAACATGATTCATTTCTAAATATTAAAGGTACAATGCCGCTAATTTATGCGGTAAAATGCTGTTTTGCATCACTCTATACAGACAGAGCTATCAAATACAGGATCGACAAAGGTTTTGATCATGACATAGTATTTCTTTCTGTAGGTATCCAGCAAATGGTTCGATCCGACTTAGCTTGTTCAGGGATCGGATTTACATTGGAACCCGAATCAGGATTTCTGGATGTCATTCATATTGCAGGTACTTGGGGATTAGGCGAAACAATCGTGCAAGGTATCGTAACTCCTGATGAATTTCTTGTATTTAAAAGATCCATTAGAAACAATAAAAAAGCTATTTTACAGAAAAATCTTGGAGCAAAAAATAAGATGCTCATTTATAGTGATACCCCTTCCGGTACTAATTCGACAATTCTAAAAATTACGCCCCGAAAATGGTGCAACAAATTTGTACTTGAAGATTCCGAAATTGAAAAATTGGCCAAATGGGCCCTCATTATAGAAGAACACTATAATCAACCATTGGATTTTGAATGGGCAAAAGATGGCTTAAATGGCGAGCTTTATATTATTCAGGCAAGACCAGAAACGGTTCATTCTCTAGTAAAGCCAATAACAATTACTACTTATAAATTAGAAAAAAAAGGAATAGCACTAGTTCAGGGCGAGGCTGTAGGAAACCGTATAATTTGTGGTAATGCGAGAATTTTATTATCGCCAAAAGAGGCTTCAGTACTACAAAACGGCGAAATTCTGGTTACTAATTTTACCAGCCCGGATTGGGATCCTATTCTTAAAAAAGTGGCTGGAATCATTACCAATAAAGGAGGAAGAACAAGTCATGCCTCTATAGTAGCCAGGGAAATGGGAACCCCGGCAATTGTAGGAACAGGTAATGCCACTCAAATTATTAAAGACGGTGATCTTATTACCCTGAGCTGCGCAGAAGGAAAAACCGGTAATGTCTATAAAGGTAAATTGGAATACCTGCAAACAACTGTCCCACTCAGTAAAATCCAGCTCCCTCAAAAACCAAAAGTACAGCTAATAGCTTCTGAACCCCATAAAGCTTTTGATTTATCATTTTATCCAAATGATGGCGTAGGATTACTTCGAATTGAGTTTATAATAAGCCATGATGTGAAGATACATCCGATGGCCCTGATTCATCCGGAAAAAGTAATAGATCCTGATCAAAGTTTAGCGATAACAGCACTCACGCAAAATTATAGTCACAAACCAAATTACCTCATCGAAAAACTTTCACAGGGTGTCGCTACTATAGCAGCAGCCTTTTATCCCAAAGAAGTCATTGTGAGAATGAGTGATTTTAAAAGCAATGAATATTCTCAACTTCTTGGAGGCTCTTTTTTTGAGCCTCACGAAGAAAATCCAATGCTTGGTTTTCGTGGCGCTTCCCGCTATTATCATGAAAAATACCGCGAAGGATTCCGACTTGAATGTGAAGCGATGAAAATAGTTCGCGATGAAATGGGACTTACTAATGTAAAACTCATGATTCCATTTTGTCGTACGCCCGAAGAAGGAAAAAAAGTAATCGCTCTAATGGAAGAATACGGTTTAAAACAGCACAATAATGGCCTTGAAATATATGTAATGGCAGAGATGCCATCAAACATATTACTGGCTCAGGAGTTTGCTGAAATTTTTGATGGTTTTTCTATCGGTTCCAATGATCTAACTCAGCTTACTTTAGGTATCGACAGAGATTCTGAATTAATTGCGGATCTTTTTGATGAACAAAATCCAGCTTCAAAACAATTCATACTTCAAATGATAAATACCGCTGTGAAAATGGGTAAGAAAATTGGACTTTGCGGACAGGGGCCAAGTGATTCAGCAGATTTTACAAAATTTTTAGTTACGGCAGGAATCGATAGCATTTCTTTTAATGCTGATGCTTTAATAAATGGTATTAAAAATATCAATACATCAACACTTTCTCTAAAGTTCAAAAGAGATACTTCTATACATTAAAAGAACTTTCTGAATCATAAATTAAAGAATAAAATCATTACATAAAAACAACAAGATAAAACATTGATTATCAAAAACATTTACCGAAATTTGTTTAAAATAAATCGATTGCAAAATGAAAAACCAGGCACTTTTAAATGCAATTATTGAAAATGCAATCGATGGAATAATCACAATTAACGAAAAGGGAATTGTTGAATCTATTAATCCTTCAGCATGTAGGCTTTTTTTGTATAATCCGGAAGAAGTTATTGGTAAAAACATTTCACTTTTAATGCCTTCTCCAGATAGAGAAAAACACGATTCTTATATACAAAACTATATATCTTCAGGAATTCCGCATATTATTGGGCATGACAGGGATGTGCTTGGGAGGAAAAAAGACGGAAACATATTTCCTTTTAGACTTGGAGTAAGTGAAGTTAAATTTGAAGGAGAAAGAATCTTTGCAGGTTTCATTCATGATATGAGTCACCAAAAAGAAGCAGAAAACCGCTTAATGCAATACACTCAGCATTTAGAAGAACTAGTAAAAGACCGTACGGAGACTTTAAATGAAACAATTCAGGCCTTAACCGCCACAAAAGAAGAAGTCAGCAACACCCTGGAAAAAGAGAAAGAACTCAATAAAATTAAAAGCCGCCTCTTATCGATGGCTTCACACGAATTTAGAACGCCTTTAAGCACCATTCAGCTTTCCACTGCCCTACTTCAGCGTTATGTAGAAAGTATAAATAATCCAAAAATTGAAACCCATATACTAAAAATCAAAAGCGCCATTGTAAACCTGACCGCAATTTTGAATGATTTTCTACTTCTTGAAAAAACAGAATCGAATAAAATTACTCTCGAAATATCAACTTTTAATCTGCAGGATTTTATAAAAGAAATTATAGGAGAACTGAAGCTCCTTACAAAAAAGAAACAAAAGATAATTAGCATACGCAATACTGAAATTATTTTGGTAAAGCTGGACAAAAACTTACTCAAAAATTGTATCATCAATCTGGTATCTAATGCCATAAAATATTCCGGAGAGGAAACCGAAATCGAACTATCAACCTCAATCACGGATACTATGGTAACCATTAATGTTAAAGATAACGGTATTGGTATTCCCGAGGAAGATCATAAACATTTGTTTGAAGCTTTTTTCAGGGCACATAATACAGGAAATATTCCCGGAACAGGTCTGGGACTGCACATTGTTTCGCGCTATGTATCATTGATGAACGGAACTATTTCATTTCAAAGTACCGTTGATAAAGGAACGTTATTTACAATTGAATTGCCATGTTATGACTAAAATACTTATCATTGAAGATAATGACAATATCAGAGAAAATGTTGTTGAAATACTTGAACTTTCAGGATATGAGGTTTTTGCCGCGGCTAATGGAAAAACAGGAGTCGAAACAGCGCTTAAAATGTTGCCAGATCTTATACTATGTGATATTATGATGCCTGAACTTGATGGATATGGCGTTTTACATATTCTTCATAAACATCCTGAAACACAAGCAACACCTATTATATTTTTGACTGCCAAAGCGGAAAGAAACGATATTCGTAAAGGAATGGAACTGGGAGTTGATGATTATCTTACCAAGCCATTTGATGATATTGAGCTCCTGAAGGCAATAGAAGCCCGGTTGAAGAAAAAAGAAATGCAACAACTTTTTTATGGACAGAGTGCTGAAAACCTCAACGCAGTTATTTCTAAAAAAGATGGACTCGTAAAACTAAAAGAAATCATGCTTGATCGCAGTACGCGACATTATAAAAAAAATCAATATATTCATTACGAAGGCGATCATGTACTAGGGATCTATTATATCATAAGCGGAAAAGTCAAAACCGTAAAACTAACCCAGGAAGGACGTGAACTTATTACTGGTGTTTATAAAGAAAACGATTATCTGGATATTAGTATACTGTTCTCAAACGATACCTATAACGATACAACTATCGCACTCGAAGAAACCGTTTTAAGCTTTTTGCCAACAGAACAACTTGACAACCTACTTTTTCTGTATCCTGATGTAGGTGCCAAATTTATTAAAATTCTCGCAAATGATATGCGGGAAAAAGAAGAACGATTGCTGCAGATTGCCTATATGTCAGTACGAAAAAGAATTGCTCAAGGCATTGTACACCTGCTAAAGCAGCATAGCTCTGATGGGACCAGTATTAAATTTTCCAGAGATGATCTGGCAGCTTTTTCCGGAACTTCACCTGAAACTGTAAGCCGCACTTTAAGCGATTTTAAAGAAGAAGGGTTAATCGAAAAGACTTCCAGTACGATACATATTCTTAATTTAGAAAAACTAAGCAGAATAAAAAACTAATTTTTCAATGTGATGAATATCAATTTCTCACATGATTTGCGTCATCTTATCTGCCGATAATCTGCTCTAATTTTGATTAAAAATTCAATTAAATGTTTAATTTAAAATTATACTATTATGACAACGCTAGTACCAACTAAGAAAAATGGTTCTCACCCAAGTATTTTTGAAGATTTCTTTAATGATCGTTTTCTGGACATACCATCCTTTTTTGCTTTTACAAATCAAAAAGGAGCTTTTACGCCCAATGTTAATGTTATTGAAAATGCCGAAAATTTTGAAATTGAACTTGCTGCGCCCGGGCTTCAGAATAAAGATTTCAAAGCAGAGGTTAAAAATGGAGTCTTAACTGTCAGCGCAAAAAAAGAAGAAGAAATAAAAGAGGAAGACAAAAATTTTAAAAAAAGAGAATTCTCGTACAGCTCCTTCAGCCGTTCTTTTGTTTTACCAGATAATGTAGCAGCCGATAAAATTGATGCTACTTATAAAAATGGCATTTTAAAGCTTACACTACCCAAAAAGAACAGCAGTCCTAAGACTCCTGCAAAACAAATTAAAATAGAATAAAGAAAAAAAATAAGATGTGCTTTTAAATCTATTTTTAGGCACATCTTATGTCGTATTTTGATTGATAATCAGAATCTGCTGTAATATTGAATAAAATGAAAGTAATTAAGCACTCAGGACATGTTGTCCCCTTCGATATTGAAAAATTGAAACTTTCTCTTCAAAAATCCGGAGCTTCTCCTGGTCTGATCAGGGAGTCCCTTGTACAGATACAAAATCAAATGTATGAAGGCATAACCACCAAGCAAATATATAAGCTGGCATTTGCGATCTTAAAAAAAGCATCAAACGCAGATGCTGCGCGATATAACCTGCGCTATGCATTACAAATGCTTGGGCCGGCAGGCTTTTTCTTTGAAAAATTCATATCCAGACTTTATGCTGCAGAAGGTTATAAGACAAGGACAAATCTAACCCTGCAAGGAAAATGTGTATCGCATGAAATAGATGTAGTGCTGAAAAAAGAAAACAGGCTCTGGATGGTTGAATGCAAATTTCACAGCAGCAGAGAAGGCGCTTCAGATGTAAAAGTGCCGATGTACATCCTTTCCCGGTTTAATGACCTCAAATCAAAACAGCATACTATTTTTAGCGGAAGCGAAAACATCGATTCCTGTATAATAGTAACCAACAACCGATTTACTAAAGATGCTGAGAATTTTGCCATTTGCAGCGGGATAACGCTTTTAAGTTGGGACTATCCGAAAAACAACAGCATCAAAAATAAAATAGACAAAGGTGGCCTATACCCTATTACCTGTCTCACTACACTCTCAATGGTCGAAAAAGAAAAATTGCTTATTCTCGATCAAATACTTGTAAAAGATCTTATTAATGATTCGAAAAGTCTTCATAAAATAGGAATTAGTGAAAACAGGATTCGAAATGTATTAAAAGAAGCCTCACAAATTTGTAAACTTATTTAAAATGAAAATAAAATTTATTGGAGGTGCCGGGACTGTAACAGGCTCAAAAACACTCATAGAAAGTAATGGTATAAGAATATTGATCGATTGTGGACTTTTTCAAGGTCTTAAAACTCTTAGACAACTTAACTGGGAGCCCTTACCGGTTTTGCCCTCTACAATAGATTATGTGCTACTAACACACGGACACCTGGATCATTGTGGATGGCTCCCAAGATTGGTTGCACAGGGATTCACAGGCAAAATATATTGCACCTCTCCCACTAAAGATGTAGCGAAACTTGTGCTTTTAGACAGTGCCAAAATTCAGGAAGAAGAAGCCAATAAAGCTAACAAAGAACATTATTCTAAGCATGAAAAGGCAGAGCCTCTCTATACTTTAGAGGAGGCTGAAAGCGTTTTTCCATTTTTTAGAGTTATACAGCCTACTATATCAACAGTTATAGGCAATAATATTGCAGCTATTTTTACTGGTGCAGGACATATCATTGGAGCCTGTACTATTACACTTACTGTTGAAGGTAAAACTTTGGTTTTCTCTGGCGATATTGGACGAGATGATGATGTCTTGATGTTTCCACCAACAAAACCCATAATGGCAGATTATCTCTTTTTAGAAAGTACATATGGTAACCGTCTTCATCCTGATCTGGATGCAAAAAAAGAGCTTGAAAATTATATTAATACCACTATAGAACAAAAAGGAACGGTTATTATTCCAGGATTTGCTGTTGAAAGAGCACAATCCATAATGTATTTGATATGGCAGCTTAAAACGGAGGGAAGAATTCCAAATGTTCCTTATATTCTGGATACACCGATGGGTGCCAGTGTTCTGGATATTTTTTTGCAGAATATGCAATGGCATAAACTCGCTGCTAATGACTGTCATGAAATGTGCAAAATGTTTAAAATAGTTTCTGAATACGAACAGACTATGCGAATCATTGAAGACACTCAGCCAAAAGTAATCATTGCCGCAAGCGGAATGGCAACAGGAGGTCGCGTATTATCGTATTTTGAACATTATATAGGCCTGGAGAAAACTACAGTTGTAATGGTAGGATATCAGGCTGAAGGCACACGGGGAAGAAGACTTCTTGAAGGTGCCGATGAAATTAAAATATACGGAAACTACTATAACGTAGAAGCTAAAATAGTTCAGATTGAAGGACTCTCTGCTCACGGAGATCAACAAGATCTTGTAAATTGGCTTTCAATACTTCAAAATGTTCCCAAATGCATTTACTTAGTACATGGAGAAAATCTTCCGGCAGATGAACTTCGAATTAAAATTCAGGAGCGATATGGTTTTAACTGTATTGTTCCGCTCATAGGAAGTGAGGTAGAAATCTAGAAGATTTTTCATTTCCTTCTAAAATACTTTGGAATCTCAAACCATAATACGGATACTGATCCTGCCAATACACATACAATGAGCTGAAAAAGTGCCGGCATTTCAAAATTAAATAAAGAACGTAAAAAAGGTACTGCAAATAGGAGTATAACCAAAAGCACTGTAATGCCTATTAAAAGAGAAACCATGAAATTTTTATATTGAAGTGTTACCCATAATGAATAATAAAAAGATCGGTTGACAAGAGTGAGCAGAACATTAGCCGTAATCAAAGTCAAAAAGACCATACTTCGCGTGATGTCTTCATTCCATTGATTATACACCGACCACTGATATATACCTAATACTCCAATACTAATAACAACTCCCTGCAAAATACTTGTAATCAATTCTTTTGTCTTAAAAAAAGTAGATGTCAATGCTCTGGGCTCTCTTTGCATGGTATCGGCTTCAGTAGGCTCATTCTCATAGAGTATTGAACAGGTTGGCCCCATAATAAGTTCTAGCAGAATTACATGTAGCGGACTGAAAATATTGGGATACATCCATCCTAAAGCAAGTGGAATAAAAACGATCAGAATTATGGGGATATGTATTGATATAATATATTGAATTGCCTTTTTTAGATTCGTATAAATTCTCCTTCCCATTGCGACAGCATCTACCATTTTAGAAAGATCATCTTCTACCAGAATAAGGGAGGCAGCATCTTTTGCTATAGCTGTTCCTTTTTTTCCCATGGCAATACCTATGTGAGCTGCTTTAAGGGAAGGCCCGTCATTAACACCGTCTCCGGTCATGGCAACAATTAGTCCATTTGCTTTTAGAGCGTTGACAATCCTTAGTTTGGCTTCGGGAAACATTCGGCTAAAGAGATTTATATCCACTACTTTGCTTTGTAATTCCGAATCACTCAACTTCATTAGCTCATCGCCTGTAATGGCTTTATCAAATCCCTTAAAACCAATTTGCTGAGCAATCGCATTTGTTGTACGGGCATTATCTCCTGTTATAATCTTTACCCCTATTCCTGCTTTATAAAAAGACTGCAGTACCTGTGAAATATTATCCTTTGGCGGATCATAGAAAGCAACCAGACCTTTAAATACAAATGGAATTTCCTGCTGTGTTTGAGGATACCTATTTCCTTCCAAAAGACCATGGGCAACACCAAGAACCCTATAACCTTTTCCGGTTAGTTTATCCATAGCCAATAGTACGATTTCTTTTTCCTTAGTTGTAAGATGGCAAACTTCAAAAATTGCTTCAGGCGCTCCTTTTGCAGCAATAATTCGATTTCCTCCACAATCTTCAAAAATATGAGTCATCATTGGTGGCTTGCCTGATAAGGGATATTCATGAATCATTTTAAAGTTGGCCGTCAAATCTTTAGCTGTAAACTTTTTATAAGTAGTATGCAGGGCTATTTCCATCGGATCAAAAGGTATGGGTTCACTGGCCCACATAGCAGTTGTTATAAGTTCCTCCGTTTCTTTTAATTCTCTAAAAGTATTTACGTCTGTCTCTAACCCTGACGGTAAATAAAGACCTGCCAGCTCCATTTTATTCTGAGTTATGGTTCCTGTTTTATCTGTACAGATAATGGTGGCACTGCCCAAAGTTTCAACTGTTTTCATTTGTTTAACTACGATGCCCATTTTCATCAAACGTCGCGCTCCCAATGCCATAAATGTTGTAAAAGCAACTGGTATCTCCTCTGGCAATATGCTCATTGCTAAAGTAAGAGCTACCAAAAGACTTTCCAGAATATTACCCATTTTGGAATAATTGATAGCCCATACCAGAATAAAAACCAGAACTCCAACAAAAACCATCTTTTTTATAAAATTCCCAATCTGAAGTTCTAATGGTGTCTTTTCTTCGGTAATAGCTTCGAGACTGCTCCCTATTTTTCCTAATCTTGTTTGGTTTCCTATCTCTGTAACTTTAATAATTGCTAATCCACTGACGATGGTAGTTCCCGAAAAGACTTTATTATCTTGTTTTTCTTTATCTTTAAAAACACTCATCGACTCACCGGTAAGTATCGATTCGTTTACTGAAAAATCATTTGAACTAATGATAACTCCGTCAGCAGGGACCAATCCTCCTTCCTCTACAATTACCAAGTCACTAACAACAACATCTTGTGTTTTAACATTCTGCTGTTTACCCTCACGAATCACTTTGCACAAAGGTTCTGTGAATTCCTGTAATTTTGCCAAAGCATTTTGGCTTCTCTTTTCCTGATAAAGTGATATTGCCGCTATTAATAAAATTGAAACGGTAAGAAATACTGCGTCGCTATATTGCCTATTTACAAAGTAAATTCCGGCAGCAACAAGTAATAAAAGAATCATTGGTTCTGCAAAGATGCTTTTTAGAAAAGCTAAGAACCTGTTCTCCTTTTTGTAATTATACTTATTGATTCCATATTTTGCTCTAAAGTCAAGTACTTCTTCAATATTTAGTCCCTGTAATTCTTGTTCCTTATTATCCATAGCTTGTACATAAATTAGCATCGCCGTATAATATCTTAAAGATACAAAATAAGTTTTGCTTTAAACAGCGGCTTCAAGTATTGAAAAAGTATAGTTTTTTTATTCCAGACTAACCGATGGAAATATGTGCAGTCGTACTTTTAAGGCCTTTAAAACCAAACAATGTTCTTTACACAGTGAAAAAATTTTCAATGTTTTATTAATCTGATTACTTTCCTCAATAATTACTTGAGGCCTTAGAACGATATCAGTTATCTCTGAAAATTCATCTGATACTAATATAGAGGCACGGGCGGTACTTTTGAACTTTTTAAACTTGATTCCTTTGTTTTTGGCTGTATTAAAAAATGCTGCCATATACGAACTTTCTACGGAAGCGAGAAATAAATGTTCTGCCGACCAGGTATTTTCATCGAGATTTTTTAAACAGGAATAAAATGACACTTCTATATCATTATTAAAGAAAACGGCACTTACTCTTGCAGTTCCATTTACCTGACATTCTAAATCTACCTGATATTCCTGTGAAGTTTTCATAATAACTAAATTAGTTAGTTGTTCACTAGTAATAAATGATATTCAACATATCTTTTATCTGATACTCAATTAAAAACTAAGAACATAAGTGCTAAAAGTCATTTTTAAAAATGATTCAGATCATTTTTATTCTTTCTGCTTTAGTGCAATTTTACATGGCAAATCAAAAGGAGTTAATGGTAATTACAGCAATCACTGCTGTAATTCTGATTAATAACATAAGACGGAACAAAAAAAACTAACTCTTAAATAGCAATATCATGGAACCAAACTGGATCATATTAACATTTATGAGCATCGTCATTTTAATTGTGATGATTTACATCTTTATACAAAATAATAAAGATCGCAAACAATATGAAAAAGATTTAAACACACCTTCAAATCTGTATGAAGAAGAATCTGAAGTAAATGACTTAGATAAATTTTAATTTTTTTATCCTATTAACAATATGAAAATATGAAAACTACAATACTGTATACTCTCTTTCTCATAACTACTACACTTACACTAGTGAATCGTTATACTCCATTATATATCAATAATTCAATACTTCATTTTATCATCCTTTTTATTGCAGCTTTAACTTTTGTATTTATAGCAAGCCAGTTATTTGGAAAATTAAAAAGATCAAAATCACGGTTACTGGCATTCATTATTGTTGGAGTTGTCTGTTTTATTAAATCCTTCCTTACTTGGGGTGGTGACTGGAAAACACAAACCATTTTATACAAGAACTTGACGAATGATAATAAGAATATAGAGTTTCAAATGCGGGGGGATCGCTTTTCATTCGGATATAAAAAACGCGTTGTAAACAGGTTAAAATTATTTCCCGGATTTGACTGGACAACTGATATTGATACTGCGAAAATCGATCAAAAACACTGGAAAAAAATGAATCTTTATGTTAATGAAATGAATTTTGCTTCAAAATAATAATAAACTGAATTTATCATTAATTAAAATAATTGGGTCTTCGTACCCTATCTAAAAATCTAAAAAGCATGAAAAAAATACTTGTTACAACCGACTTATCTCATAGCTCCAAAGTAGCCGTACGTTTTGCTATTCAGCTGGCATCTCAAATAGGTTATGAACTTACATTTCTATATGTAAATACGTCATTTATTATTGATCCCTTTTCAGCTGTTACTTTTGTAGGTCTTCCGGAACCAGATAACAAAAAACAGGAACAAGCTCTTATAAAATTTGTACAAACACTCTACAGACAAACCCAAAAACCGCCAGGTAAAACAACCTATATTGCGGAAAATAAACTTGATGTAAGCGACGCCATTTTAAGTTGTGCCAAAAGAATTAAAGCCGATTATATCTGTATGAGTACAAGAGGCGGTGGTCTTATAAATAAGCTATTAGGAAGTCATACGACCAGAATCTTACATGAATCTCCGATCCCACTTCTGGTTGTTCCAGGACATTACAGAATAAAAAAATTAAGTACTATTTTATACCCGTCAGATTTAGAAAAAATAGAAACAGAACTGCCGTTGATCAAAAAATTTGGATCCTCGTTTGATGCTTCGATAGCTGTATACCATTATGATTATTTTACAGAGGAAGAAGATGTCAACAAAAAACTCAATAAAATAGAGCATAAATTTAAGTCTGACAAAGTATCTTTTCATTTCAAAAAGTTAAATCCGGAAGTATCTCTATTACGACACTTACAAATTGATATTATGAGAATCAAACCGTCTATCATAACCATGTTTGCCAAAGAAAACCGAAACTGGTTGGCGCAATTATTTCAACCACTTAAAACTTCTGAAAAAGGGTTTAACACCAGAACTCCAATGCTTGTATTTAAAAAATAATAATTGGCAGGAAAAGCAGATGTCCGATTTAACCTGTCAATACTTTATATCTTAAACAATCCTGCTTTTTCGTAATAGCAGCAGTATGTTTAATGGTTTACAATCTTTGAATATTACTCTTAAAAATCCTCTTTATTTTCAATCAAGGTTGAAATCATAATCTTATACTATAATATAATTTGGGTAATCAAAAAACAATTACAATGAAAAGAAGCATATCGTTCATTATAATATTATCTGTTTTTTTAGTTCAATGCTCTAGTTCAAGTATAATTAGTTCATGGCAGGCCTCTGAGAAGCTAAATGTAAAAACTGGGCGTATCGTCGTAGTTGGATTGATAAAAGAATCAGACAAATCGCTTCAGTGGCAAATGGAAAATCACCTTGCTGACGACCTTTGCAACCTTGGTTATGATGCCATTCCATCTATTGAACTTTATGGCTTTAAAGCATTTAAAGGGAAAGATGAAAAAGAGATCATAAAACAATTAGAGCAAGATGATATAGCTGCTGTTTTAACGATTGTATTACTTAATAAACAAAAAGAAAAGTACTATGCTCTAAAAAGTATGTATGATTTGACAGACCCATATAATGATAATGACTTCTCTGTTTACTACAACGCTATTTACACTAAAATCTACCAGGAAGGATATTATGTCAATGATACCTATTATTTTTGGGAAAGTAATCTATTTACAATGCCTGGTCAAAAATTAGAATATTCCGTACAGACACAATCCTTTAATCCCTTAAACACCAATAGTCTTGCACATGAATATGGAAAACTAATTATACAGGACATGCTTAGCAATAGTATAATTCAAAGTAGTCATAAACAGAAAGAATAGCGCCATTCGGTTTAAAAAAGATTTCAAAAGACTAAAATTTTAAATTATAAATGAAAAGTTAAAAACCTTAAATGATTGTATGGGCGTACGCTGAAATTTTGGTTTTAATCTATAATTGAATTTCTGTTTGCAAAATATCATTACTTTTCATATTTTTTATTAAAGGTTTGCATAAATCAATCAAATTCGACTAAAAGTTCATTATCTACATGCCATACACCAGGTGTATTCCATGCAATTCTTTCTGCTGCTTCTTTCTGAAATAAGGAGCTGACAATGCCACTAAGGATAATAGTCTTATTATCAACTCTAACCCTGATATTATCAATATCAAGAAGCCAACTGCGACGAAGTGCTTTTTCAACGAACTCCTTTTCTAGTTCATTTTTTATTTCTGCCTCAATTTTTATTTTATCAATTACTCCCCTGACACCTTCTAAATAACGAATAGCATTGTCTGCTTCTTTTCTTTGAAAATTCCAGTGCAAAATCCCTTCAAGAGTTACCCATCCATTCTCGACAGTTACTTTTAATCTATGATCAGGAACAGCCCAGTTTTCGTGCAAAGCTTTAATAACTAAAGCAGCTATATCAGTATCGCTTTTAATACCTGAAAAATACAGATCAACTTTTATATCGTCTACTACTGCCTTTACTCCTGAAACACTTTTAACAACTTGTTCAGCCTCTTTTTTCTGAGTATAATTATCTACCGTACCTCCAAGGGTTACAATACCATCATTAACCCTAACATCTATGTCGTTAGAATTTAAAATAGGCTCCCATTTGATCGCTTCCATTACTTCTTTACGCAAAACATCATTACTTTTTTTCATGGCAAAAAATTTAAAAATTATAGACTTAACTCATAATACACAAAGCATTATAGTTTCTTATAGTTTAGTAAAATTGAAAAAAGCAGATTGAAAAACAAATGATCGTCATCAATATCAAAAGTGATGTAAATCATTATCACCAATTAAGAGGATAACTATATTTTTTGAGATAAAATGGTCTTTTTAAAAGAAACCAAACAATGTTAAAAACAATTAGACACCTAAAACCAATTTGTGTTTTTATAAAAAGATTAATCAAATCTTAAGAACGAAAAAAAATAAGAAAGACAGCTATTCCTTATTTCATAAGTATCAAAAAACAACTGCAAAATGGAATTACACAAACTACTTAGAACTGATAACTAGGATTCGTAATAACATGAAAAACAGCTTAATACCTATGAGTGACAAAATATTATTGCGAAAAAGATCTGTAATTGAAACAGTTAACGATGAATTAAAAAATATTTGTCAGGTTGAACACTCAAGACATCGTTCAGTGATTAATTTTATGTGTAATCTTATTGCAGGGATTATTGCTTATCAATTCTTACCAAAAAAAACAGAAATTAAATATGAGTCAGTAAATACCAGTCAATTAGCGTTGTATTAATAATCGAACTCAGGTTATAAATAAGCGAATAATACAAATTTGCAAAACTATAACATCTTAAGGCGAATAATCCTAGTAAAAAATCTAAAAAAAATGCTATTAATCCTATTATTGTGTTAATTTTTTTTTTAATTTTATTAAAAAAAAGTTTTATGAAGTATTTATTCCTCCTTTTATCGGTTCCATTTTATGGACAAGTTTTGCATCATCAGATGCTTTCTTCTCAAGGAACAACAAAAAAAATAGCTGATGGTTATATAATTAGCCAGACAATTGGTCAGCAGAGTGTTATTGGTAATTCAAATAAAGATCCAGTTGTTACTCAGGGTTTTCAACAAAGTCTATGGAGTAGCTATATTGCTACCAATCAGAAAACGGAAATAACAGTTTTGACTTACCCGAATCCTTTTAGCGACTTAATTAATTTTGAATTTTCGCAACCCACTAACGAAGAAACATCCATTTATATTTTTGATGTTTCTGGTCGATTGATTCATAAACAAAAAGAAATGCTTAAGAATTCCGTTTTGACAATTCAGTTGTCCAAGTTACCACAATCTGAGTACCTAGTCAAAATTCAATCAATTTCAATGACTTACTACACTAAAATTATTAAAAAATGATAAAAAACTACTCTTTACTTATCTTATTACTAGTATCTATAAATCTTTTTTCTCAGGAAGTTTATTTTAATACAGGTAAAAACTATACAAATTATAGGTATAAAAATGCTGACGGTCAGCAAAGAAAAGACCTACAGGTCGGAACAGGAAACTTTTATGAAATAGGTTTAAAAAAACCTTTAGGTTTAAAAAAAGTTTCGTATGAATTTGGACTTTCATTTAATGAATATAATGCAATTGGCAGTAGTTCTGATAATTCATATCGTTGGGATACACAGTATTTAGGGATTCACGGAGGCTTATCCTATTCTCTCTTAACAAACAAAAACAAGCCTGAAAAAGGCTTCGATATTTTACTTGGAGCAGGTTTAAATGCTTCTACCATAGTTTATGGTAAACAGGAACTCAACGGAATTTATTATGACCTGATGAATCAAAAAGAATTTTCAGGAATATTACTACAACCCTCTGTAGGATTAGTTGCGAAGTATGCCTTCTCTTCTGTTGGATCACTAAGTCTTGGCTATAATTTTTGCCAAAGTATAAATATTACCAATAATAGCGACGAGAAATTAACATTTCGCACCAATCAGATAAAGTTAGGATTCAATTTTAAAATTGATTAAGTCCATTTTGAATTGATTTATTGATATTTCACAAAATTAAAGACTAAAAATAGTTAGTTGCCACAAGGTATAATAACTAACAAATAAATTTCTAAAGTATATGAAAAAAATAATTTTACTATTTATATTTTTTATAGCGGCTACATCTTTTGCTCAGACAAATGGAATAAGCTATCAGGCTATAATCTTAAATCCTAAAGGAGAACAGTTACCGGGTGTAAACAATTCAGCTAGTCCTCTTGTCAATAAAGATATATGTATGGTATTCAAATTTATTGATGAATTTTCAAATGTAGAATATCAGGAAACAGTACAAACCAAAACAGATAGCTTTGGTATGGTTAATTTAGTGATCGGTAAAGGAACACAAACAGCAGGATATGCTTCTTCTTTTCAGTCAATTGTTTGGAATTCTTCGAAGAAAAGTTTGATTGTTGGGATTAATACCAATGGAAATTGTACAACTTATACCGAGATTAGTAATCAAGAATTTAGTTATACTCCATTTGCTTTTTCCGCAATCAATGCTGAAAATGTTACAGGTGTTGTTGCCATAGAAAATGGAGGTACTAATGCTACTACTCTTTTAGGAGCTAAGACAAATTTAGGCATACAGAATGTAGATAATACAACAGATTTAAATAAACCAATTAGTGTTGCAACACAAACTGCACTAAATTTAAAAGAAGATGTAGCTAATAAATCTACTGACGTAAACACAGATGGCACTTCTGATATTAAATATCCAAGTGTAAAAGCCGTTAAAGCTTATGTTGACGCTGCTACTTCACTACCTTCAAACGCTTTGAATAATGAAATAACAAGAGCAACTAATGCTGAAAATACAATTGCTGCGAATTTAGCTACCGAAGTAACCAACAGAACGGCTGCCGACCTACTAAAAGAAAATGTAGCTAATAAAAGCACAAATGTTACTACCGACGGAGCTTCAGATACTAAATACCCAAGTGTAAAATCGGTTAAAACCTATGTAGATGCAAGTGCTGCAACTTCTTCAACAGCTTTGGCTAATGAAGTAACAAGAGCAACTAATGCTGAAAATACGATTGCAGCCAATTTAACAACTGAAACCAACACCAGAACAGCTGCTGATGCGACTTTGACAACCAATTTGGCTACTGAAGTAACTAACAGAACGGCTGCCGACCTACTAAAAGAAAATGTAGCTAATAAAAGCACAAATGTAACTACCGACGGAGCTTCAGATACTAAATACCCAAGTGTAAAATCAGTTAAAACCTATGTTGATGCAAGTGCTGCAACTTCTTCAACAGCTTTGGCCAATGAAGTAACAAGAGCAACTAATGCTGAAAATACAATTGCTGGCAATTTAACAACTGAAACTACTACCAGAACAGCTGCTGATGCAACTTTGACAACCAATTTAGCTACTGAAGTAACTAACAGAACAGCAGCCGACTTACTCAAAGAAGATGTGGCTAATAAAAGTACTGATGTAACTACTGATGGAAGTTCAAATATTAAATACCCTACAGTAAAAGCCGTTAAGGATTATGTAGATGCTAGTAGTGCTTCACCATCAGGTGCTGCAGGGGGTAGCTTGTTTGGAACTTATCCTAATCCAACCATTGCTTCTGGAGCAATAGGCACTACCGAAATAGCAGATGCAGCAGTTACTACAGCCAAAATTTCGGCTACCGGTACTGCCAATAATACTACTTTTTTAAGAGGAGATGGTCAGTGGGTAGCTCCATCAGGAGGTATTACTGGTTCAGGTAATGCAAATTACCATGTAAAATGGACAGCTGCTGGGTCATTAGTAAATTCAATGATACAAGACAATGGGACTTCAGTAAGTGTTAATTACCCTGTTCAAGCAAATTCTCAATTATTTGTGTACCGTCAACAACAAACAGCAAATGGAGATGGTCAGTCAACTATATATGGATATCGTGATCGTAATACTCAAAACGTAGGAGCTAGCTATGGGCAAAATGGTAGTAATACAGGGCTTACAGGTATGTCTTTTTGGGGTGACGATTACTCTTTTGGTGTAGGGGGATGGAATTATAATGACTTTTCTCGTACAGGAGGAGTAGTTGGTGGAGAGATTTATGGTAATTATTGGGGGTCTTTAGGATATAAGGCAGCGAGTACTATTACTTATGGAGTATATGGTTCAAATGCTTATGGTTCTGGAACTGGTTTTTTTGCAAATAGTGAAATTTCAGGCTTTGGAGGAGGTTTCTTTGGTGTTATTGGTTCTGCATCTAAAGGAAGTGTGATAGGTCAATTAAATTCAGGAGAATTATTTTCGTCTTACAATTCAGGAAATGTTTATACTTTAGGAAAAAATGTAGAGCTGGTTGAAACTTCTAATAATGTTAAAACACCTGTTTATTCGGTTACTAGTACAGAGTCCACTATTTACGCAAAAGGAAGTGCCGAATTAGTTAATGGATCAGCATATATTGCTTTCAAAGATTCGTACAAAGCATTATTAGGAGAAAATCCAGAAGTTACCGTTACACCGAAAGGAAACTGCAATGGAGTATATATTTCTGCAATAGATAAAAACGGATTTACTATTAAAGAAATGAACAATGGAACGAGTACAGTTGCTGTATCCTGGATCTCTGTTGGAAATAGAGTTGATAATCGTTTGGACAAAGCAACTCAAATGGTTTCTGATCCTAATTTTGACAGAAATATACAACAAGTTTTATTCAATGATTCTAACTTAGATGGTAAAGGTATGGGTATCTGGTGGGATGGTAATAAAATTCAGTTTGGTAATATGCCAGAAAGTTTAACAAAAGTAAGCAGACCAAAAGAAGATTATAGTTCGAATCAAAAATCAACAGAAACCTACAAAACAGAGAAGAAAGAAGCAATCAAAAGAATTTCTGAATTTTCTAAAGCTATTTTGTTCGATACCGGAAAATCTACTATTACTTCAGAATCATACACAATCTTGAATGATATCATAAATGTTTTAAATCAATACAGTTCTGATAATTTCATAATTGAAGGAAACACGGACAATACCGGAGAATCTAATGACAATATGAAACTTTCAAAAGATCGATCAGAAGCCGTAATGAATTATTTTATCGAAAAAGGTATACGCAAAGACCGATTAAAATCAGTAGGTTATGGAGATACAAAACCTGTTGCAACAAATGATACCGAAGAAGGTAGAAAGATTAACAGACGAGTTGAGATTAATCTGGCAAAATAATTACATAACATTTTATATCTTTAAAGGGTTCTTTTAAAAAGAACCCTTTTTTATTTTTCAAATGAATTTATTTCGAATATTTCTAGTTTTATCTACAACCTTCTGCTTTGGACAAAAAAAGGTTGAATCTCCTATTAAGTCTTTATTCAAAGAAGTCGTATACACTTTGGCAGACGATAGTTTAAAAGGTCGTTACACAGGCACATTAGAGGAAAAGAAATCATTAAACTACATAGAATTAAAAATGAAAAGTTTATCGAATAAAATTAAATTCGAACGACAAACTTTTGATATTAGACTAAAAGACACGACAATAATTTCAAACAATGGTTTTGTTTTTGTGAATAATCATTCCAGTAAAACTATCTTAATAAGCTCACATTATGACCATATTGGTTTAGGAGGAGTACTATCTACTAAATTCATATCCAATCAAATTCATAATGGAGCCGATGATAATGCCTCTGGAGTTGCAATGACTATTGGTTTAGCTAGTGAATTAATTAAACTTAAGAACCCAAACGTAAATTATTTGTTTGTATTTTATTCAGGTCATGAAATAGGATTATATGGATCAGATGCTTTTGGTTACTTCGTAAAAAAGAACACTGAGCATTTCAAAAATATAGCATGTGTCATTAATTTTGATATGATAGGACGATTAGATCCTGATCTAAAAATTTTAAAATGTATGCATTCAAAATCAGCAGATATAATTTTGAATACTGTACAAATTGAAGATTTTGGTTTGAAATTAAATTTTGGAAAGGAAGAGCAATTAAAAAAATTAGACACATTTTTTTTTTACAACCAAGGAGTTCCTTGCCTTAATTTTACAACGGGCATTCATTTAGACTATCATACTCCAACCGATGATGCAATTTATATTAATTTTGACGGGATGGTTCAAATTAAAAAATATCTCTTACAAATTATTGATTGTTATAATTATGATTTACTAAAAACCAAAAAGACGTAATATTTCCTTTCACAGATTGTATAAATTTGATAGTTATCAAATAATCCTCAATAAAATGGTCAAATAAGTTTTTATATTTTTTAAAAACATTTTCTTACATTAAACAAAAAAAAGCCCATGGAATAATTCGAAGGAGAAAGTATTATCGATTTTTTCGACAGATTCTAAACCGATTTAGATTGTTAGAATATTAGGATCAATAAAATGAAAAGGAGACTTTAGATGTTCAAAATGTAACCATACTAAGTTTAAAGATTACCCTTCGAAAATTAAATTTTACCTGAGATAGGAATAAGTACATAACTTTACACCTCTAAATCTTTATTTGTCATCATTAGATTCGTTACTTTTGGCTTGCCCACTTATTGCTGGATTTGGCAGAGTTAGAGCTTCCCAAGCGAATGTAAATAATATTTATACTATAATTTTTTTATTTTTTTTAATAAAATAAGACAATAGTATGGAGCTATTCTTTTTTATTACGATTTACACTAATAATCAACACCTTAATTATACAACTTATTAGCTTAACTGTGTAAATATTAATACCTAAAAGCGAGTAACCTTTGATTAATCATAAAAACTCTTAAAATGAAAAATATCAATCTTAAAAAAACCAAAGGGCTTCTTGCAAAGTTGCCTACAGTCTTGGTTCTATTATTTGCTTTTACGGTACTAAAATCGTGTACTACGCAATATAAATTTTCAACCTCATCAGTGGTTCCGGCTGCGGAAGGCTCTGTAACGGTTAAAAAAGACAACAACAGCAACTACATTATTAATTTGCATATAAAGCGTTTAGCCGATCCCAAAAGACTGGATCCTGCAAAAGATATCTACATTGTATGGATGGAAACCCAACAGAATGGAATAAAAAATATTGGGCAGCTCAAAACAGAAAGCGGAATGTTTTCCAGTACTCTGAAAAGTTCCCTTAAAACTGTATCCAGCTTTAAACCAACAGGTTTTTTCATTACAGCAGAAAACGATCCTAATATTCAGCACCCCGGCGGTCAGATCGTTCTCAGTACAGGATCGCTGTAAAAAACTTATTGTATTGAGATTGCAATCAATAAAATTAGCAGTAAACCAAAACGAATCACCTTAACAGGCAACTTATTAAAATGCAGTATAAAACCAAAAAGAAATCTGTAAAAAAATATTAGTATGCTAAATAGTATCGTTATTACTTATCGGTAATCCTTCCATTATATTTAAATTTCACTAATAACACATAATTCAGTGTTTAGTAAAACATAGAGAAGATAAAAAAAAGCTTACAAATTTAGTAATTCTTCAAGCGATGAAGAAAAGTTATTTCTAATTGCACAAAAGATTTTAGATTGTAGAATATTAAAAATAAGGTTATATTAGTACAATAAGATTACTGTAAAATCATGCAGAAGCAAAACAATATTTCTATGAAAAAGTTTACTGATATTTTCAACTTAAAGGAAGGTGAAGATGACAGGGTAAAAACACTGGAAAATGTAAAGAAAAACATTGAATTTAAAGGCGCTAACCTTTGGATTCTGGCTTGTGCAATCTTAGTCGCATCTGTAGGATTGAATGTAAACTCTACTGCTGTTATTATTGGTGCCATGCTTATATCTCCTTTGATGGGGCCTATTGTAGGTGCCGGGTTCGCACTCGGTATTTATGATTTTGTACTTTTAAAAAGATCCTTAAAAAATCTTCTTAATGCAACTGGGGTTAGCCTCACCGTATCTGCTTTTTATTTTTATTTAAGCCCTTTTAAGGATGTGCAGTCCGAATTGTTGGCCAGAACTTCCCCTAATATTTATGACATTCTTATAGCTTTTTTTGGAGGAGTTGTCGGGGTTATTGCCATCACCAGGTCGGAAAAAGGCAATCCTATTCCCGGTGTAGCCATAGCCACTGCACTTATGCCTCCATTATGTACCGCTGGATACGGAATCGCTACAGCGCAATGGTCATTTTTCTTTGGCGCATTTTACCTATATTGTATCAACTGCGTATTTATCGGAATTGCCACCTTTTTAATTATTAAATATCTAAATTACCCGGCTGTCAAACAGGTCAACGAAAAACAGCAGAAACGGGTAAAATTTATAATCGCTTTTCTCATTGCCATACTGCTTGTTCCCAGTGGTTACCTTGCCTTTTCCTTATACCGCCAGCAACAGTTTAAAAAAAATGTGGAATTATTTATAGAAAATGAATTTAGCGCTAAAGGCTATACTGTGGTATATAAGAAAACGGACTTTAACCCTAAAAAGAAAAAAATAGAACTTGCTTTTCTGTCTAAAAGATTTGATTCACTTGAAATAGCAGCATTAAAAAAGAAAATCAGCGAAAATCAATACCTGAAAGGCACTTATCTTATAATCAGACAGGATACCACTGACAAGCTCAATACACTTAAAGGTGATATACTGAATCAAATAAAAGGGAGCGAGAATGAAATGAACTCAAAAGATGTGCAAATTATGCAGCTTGAGAAGCAGCTGACCAAAAATACATTTGACAACAGGCAGCTTTTAAAAGAAAGCAGGGCTCTGTTTCCTGTCATCAATTCTTTGTCAGTAACAAAAAGTACTTTAATTACGCAGAAAGACAGTATAATTCCACTAACAGTAGTTATTTATGACAGCCCGCGTAATCTTAGTTCATCCGATCAGGAAAAATTAAGAAACTGGCTCAATGAAAGGCTCATGGTCAAAGATGTTGAGCTTTTTAAAAAACAGTAATCAACCTGTTTAATTGCTCTTACGCTTTTCATTGTATAACCTTAAAAGAAGAAAAACTGAAATCCATACCAGTACCGAAGCTATCAAAACGGCAAATTTGGCCTCATTTTGATATTTAGGATGAAATATTGATTTTTACATACAACGAGGAAACAGCAAATAACAACAAATTTTCCATTTATAATAAAAAAATGGTTTCAAAGCTGATTTACATGATCCTAAAAACAACAGATAAAAAATTCTATTCTTCTATCAATGTTAATAAAAACATAATTAAAAGATATATTTGAATTTACTATTTTTTAATAGCCTACATTTGAACAAATTAAATATTTAAGATGCAAGAAGGTACAGTAAAATTTTTCAATGAAGAAAAAGGATTTGGATTTATAACTCCTAACAATGGAGGAAACGAAGTTTTTGTTCATGTTTCAGGTCTATCAGAAAACATTCGTGAAAACGACTCAGTTCGATATGACATCGAAGAAGGCCGCAGAGGTCCAAACGCAGTAAACGTAATCATAGCATAACATACTATAGAACTAGTTTATAAAGAGGCTGTCCGAAAAGGACAGCTTCTTTGCTTTTATACCCTTTTAAGTGTACGAAATTGTTAAAAATAGATATGAGAAAAGAACTAAAAATAAAAAATTGGTGTTTCTCTATTTATCTGATGCTCCAACCAATGCCACACTCTTAAAACTACCTAAACTGTTTATTAAATGCGCGGCAGTTTGCTTTTCCATTTTTTCCAGATCACTGGCCTTAAAATTTATTTTGCTTTTCACTATCTTGGAGTTTTTCTAAAAAATAGAACTTTTCAAATCAATGAGTGTCCATTTTTTATCACTGTTAAGCCTAAAAGTACCCACATGTTCCTTATTCCATTCTTTGGGACCTATTAGTGAGAGAAAATCAGAACCATCTGTATCTTTGTATAAGTGATATATTTCACCTACAATAGGTTCAAAAGAAAATCTGGAATTGTATATCAACTCATTCCACTGGAATTCCTGTATTAAATCCTGGTATTGCTTTTTTAGTTCATTAAATTTACTTTCAAATTCTTTGTTTACCTTATTTATGCCTATGTTTTTCCAGCCTGCTAAATCATCTGTTTTTATTACGGGTGCCCCCACATTTGTAGCATATGGCAATAGACTTGCATTATAACCATTCTGCTCAGAAAATACTACATTATCTGGTTTATCTTTTTTTATCATCGTCGAATATTTTATTAACGCTTAGAGATTTTGTTATTTGAAATCGCTCTCTGCCTGTTACATTTAAATCTGTCAATTGTTACGGATCTTCTGGCTGAATGTTTTGTTTTGCAATTTTCAACCCGCTTGCGCCACAACTTGTAACTGCTGAACTTTAATTCTTTCTTCATCAAAGCTTTCACATCGGCTTCCGATAAATTAAATTGAAATTTTATAGCGTCAAAAGGTGTTCGGTCTTCCCATGCCATTTCTATAATTCTATCAATCTGAATTTCATTCAATACTTTATTATCGACTTTTACAATAATGGACTTAGTCATATATTTTGTCTAGCTATTATTAAAAAATATTAAACAAAAGTAATACTTTTACTGAAAATAATTCTAATAAGAAGGGATAACTTTAACAGGTAATACCCCTTTTTTATTTACTAGTACAAATGATGAAAACTTAAAAAACGTTAAGTAAACGTCATAGATTATCTAACTAAAACCGTATTTTATTAATCTGCGAGTCATTTTTATTACATAATAGTATTCACTACCTCAACCTTTGTGAGAAGATTTAAAAAAAGGGAGTAAACAGTACAGTAAAACAGATAATAGTTGTGGCATACAAACGCTGTTGCCGGTTAAATCCCACCTGTTTTTCAATAATTTCTTTAGAATTCAGGGTCATAAATTCTAAATATGTAAAATCTTCTCCCATAATAAATCATCTAGCAAATTTTTAAACTGGCAGTATAACATGAAATTCTGCCCCAATATTTTCCTGAGCCTTTGCAAAAATAATTCCTTTATGAATTTCGATAATTTTCTTTCCAATAGATAGCCCAATACCAGTTCCCTGATATATACTGCTGCTATTAAGTTTTTGAAAAATAGTAAAAATCTTATTCTTATATTGCTCGTCAAAACCAATACCATTGTCTTTAATTACAATTTCACAGTACTGTAAGTTTGAATCCAGTTCCGCATGCTTTTTAAGTTGCTTTAAAGTCAGCATTTTAGAACTTATCTTTATTTTGCAATCTATTTGATCATTTTTACAAAACTTAACTGCATTACTGATCAGGCTATAAAAAAGTTGGTTCATCTGCAGGGGAATGGCTTTGATAACAGGCAGCTGTCCCACTTTTATTTTAAAGTTGTGCTCTTGTATCAATAGTTCAAAATCGTTGAGAACATTTTCAATAACCATATTCAGATCAACAGCTGAAAATTGTCTATCAGGATTATCAAGATAAGAATAAGCCAGAAGATCCTGAATAAGTGTATTAATTCTAATAGTGGACTGACTGATTTTTTTAAGCAGTAGAAGTGCCGGATCAGAAATTTTTTCCTGCATTGTTAAAAGCCTGCTGATAAACATTAGTATTTTGCGAAGCGGTTCCTGTAGATCATGACTGGCTACATAGGCATATTCATGCAATTTATTATTAGCAATTTGCAATTGCTGGACAGAATTTTCCAATTCCTTATTAGCAGTTAGTAAATCCATAGTACGCTCCTTAACTTTGATCTCTAAATCATCCGACAAGACCTGCAGCTTTCTTTCCGTATTTCTTCGTTCGGTAATATCTTCAATAGCAAGCAGTATTAATTCTTCTTTACTGGTTTCATTGGTGACCTGTCTGGCATTTAGCAGCATAATGCTCTCACCGTATGGCAGAAGATTTACTGATAACTGATAGTCATCGAGCTGTGTTTTCTCGTAGAGCACTTTCTTTAGCATTCTTCGCGTAGAAACATTATCAAAAAGATGATTGTGAATTTCGTAAATAAACTTACCTTCAGCCTCTTCTTTAGTAATATCATATTTTTTAGAAAATGCCCTGTTGATATTTTTTATTATCAGTTTTTTATCCAGAATAACTATTGGTTCACGAAGTGTGGCCACAATAGCTTCCGTGTAATTTTTGGAAATATTAATTTCCTGCTGTTTGTTTAAAAGTTCCTGATTAATCTGTACAAGTTCTTCATTAGTGTACTGCAGTTCCTCTTTAGAGGATTCAAGTTCTTCATTAAGACTTTGTAATTCCTCACTACCGCTCAAGAGTTCTTCATTGGTAATTTGCAGCTCTTCATTGGAAGCCTCATGTTCTTCACTTATTGCATTTACATCATCGTGTATTTTTGCTAGTTCTTTCTCAAGCTGGGCAATCTTTCTTAAGTTCTCATCCTCAAGTATTTCCTCAGCAGTAAAATCAATTGAGGCTGTTTCCTCACGGCCTAATTTTTTTTTATAAAATACCACCAAAAAATGAGGATCTGAAGTATCAGGAAGCGGCCGTATCTCAATTGTGATTTCGCTTACGATGCCCTTGTTTTTAATCTGAATCCCTTCTTTTACTATAAGTCCCTCGGTTTCTTTGGCTTTGTAACATGAATTACGCAGCTCAAAAGCCAAGCCTTTACGAGCCATTTTGAGCATATTAAATGTAGGTTTCCCAACTGAAAGTTCAATAAATTCTGCAATGCTCCCATTTATGTGTACGATGTCCATATTTTCATTTACAATGGCGCTTGCTGGAGTGTATTCTGAAAGTAATATTGATTCAGCACTTTTTCTAAAATCTTCTTTAATAATTTCTTTTCTTCGAATATCAGATTTAAAACTTTTCAACTTTTCGCCAGCTCCCCAGCCCGAGTCAAGAAATCTTCCGGAAATCTCTTTTTTGGTGTAGATTTTTCCTGTTTTGTCAAATGACTGAAAAAGGTCAGCTGCAGGAACAGTCGTTTCTGATTTTCCCAAAAATAAAAAGCCGTTTTCTTTCAAGGCGTAATGAAATGTTCTTAATGATTTTTTTTGCAAAAAAGCATTCATATAGATAAATACATTCCGGCATGTAATCAGGTTCATTCTGGTAAAAGGAGGATCTGCTAAAAAGTTATGCACTGCGAAAACACATAAGTCTCTGATCTCCCTTTTAATGATGTAACCATTATTCTTTGAAGTAAAATATTTAGAAATAATGGCCTGAGAAACATTAAGCATTTGAGATTTTCTATAAAATCCAACTCTCGCTTTTGCAATTGCCAATTCAGAAATATCAGATGCAAAAATCTGTATTTTCTTTCCCAGCAGATTTTCTCCCAAAAATTCGTGAAGCGCAATCGCTATTGTATAAGCCTCTTCCCCTGTAGAACATCCTGCGATCCATATCCGTATAGCATTCCCTTCTGTGGTTCTTTCGTTCAATAAAGGAAAAACTTTCTCCTTTATTATCTGAAAAATTTTTACATCCCTAAAAAACGCTGTTACAGGTATAACAAGGTCATTAAATAAATCTTCAACGGCTAATTTATCCCCACGTAAAAGTTTAAGATAATCACTCAGAGTAGTTAATTTACATAATATCATCCTTCTGGTAATACGTCTGTGTATAGTAGTTTGTTTATAAAAGCGAAAATCCACCCCGCTGTTAACATGCAGAATTTTAATAATTTCCGCAAAAATTCCTTCATCACTAATTTCATTATCATCAACTTTAATAAATTTTTCTTTTGAAAGTTGAATCAGTTTCTCTACCATCTTAGCAGGTGATAATATATAATCCACAACTCCGGCGCTTATTGCATTCTGTGGCATTTCATCGTTAGAAGCTCCTCTATTCTGAGCAAAGGTTATTCCTCCATGTTTTTTAATGGCTCCAAGGCCAGTAGTACCGTCAGATCCATTTCCTGAAAGCAGTATTCCGCAGGCTAAATTAAGATGAACCTCCGCTAATGAAGTAAAAAAAATATCTATGGTTTGATTTTTTGTATCCTTTAAACGCGGACTCAGCTTGAGTACGCCATCAAAAGAGGTCAGTAGTTTATTTTCCGGAATAACATAAATAGTATTGGGAGCCAGATGAATATCGTCCGTAATTTCGTTAATAGGTATTTTAGCAACACGTGAAAGCAGTTCTGTAAGCATGCTGTCATGGGCTGGGTGCAGATGCTGTACTACAACGTACGCCATGTGGGAATCTTCAGGTATAGCGTCAATAAAATCCGTAAAAGACTCAAGCCCTCCCGCAGAAGCTCCAATGCCCACAATGGGAAAGTCTTGCCTAGAAGCCTTAGGCAGTATGTTTTTTTTGTTACGCATGCCTTTTAATTTAATTATGTTACACCAAGTCAGAAATTCAAAATTATACTGCGTTATATGCTTATTTCAGGATAAAATATTACTGTAGAGAATATTGAAAATTACCCATCAAATTTCTCAATTCAACATAATAATTAAGATAGTATCTATTACAGAGTCGACTAAAAAAAGATGAAATACTGCTTATCGTAAGGTATTACAGCCGCTTTATTATTCATTAGTTGTCTACTATTAACTTTCAAATGTACGCTTTAATAAACGTTAACTGTCTATTATTTTTTAAAGAGTAATTTATGCCCGAAAAAACATCCATGGATTGCTTTTTTATGAACAGTTATTGCGCTCATGTCCTTAAATCCCAACAGGACATTCCAACCAAATTTCTAGTGTCATTGAAAGACATAATCTCTACATGTAATAAGCCAATCTCTTTAAAACCTTCACAGAATTTATAGAAATTTATCCAGTCGAGGTCTCAGAAATTACTGGAATCAAGAGAATAGATTAAGTCCGGTCAGGTAAAGACCTAATATAGAATTAAGAGTTTGTGCTCTTTTTGAATTAAACAACTCCCATGAGTTTTGCTGTCTCAATAAGGATACTTTTTTTATTTGTTAATAGTTTGCTTTAAATTTTACCACTAAACTTGAAAACCTTACTAAGGTAAGGAATGGTAATTTCTGCATTGCAAATAGAAAAATAAAATATCACAAACGAAACAAACCTCTGAGCTTAAAGCACAGAGGTTTGTATACAAGACCTAAAGTCCTTCTTTTAATTTCATTCAAAATAATGAAATTTAAACTATTTTATATTTATTGTATTTCAAAAACTACTGCTGTGTTAAATGGCATATTTTGAGGACAGGTAATCACTAAACCCTCATCACTTTGTGTCCATTTTAATTTACCTTTATACCCCAGCAACTTAACCTTCGTCATTTTTTTTTCATAATTCTTCACATTTTTAGCAAGAGACTTAATTTTTATTTGACTATTCGGAGCTGGTACATCCATACAAAAAGCATATAGTTTTTTGTTTTTCCCTACTGTAAACCGAATATCTTGATTACTAAATTTGAATTCAGCCTGATTTCGGCCTAATTTTCCTCCAGGAAGCATTTTCAATTTTCCATTAACCATTTCTCCTTCAGCAGGAATTACCCAGGCATGACTTCCATAAACAGCTTCTCCATTTATTCGCATCCAGTCTCCTACTTCTTTAAGCATTTTTTGGCTCTCTTCATTAATAGAACCATCTGGCAATAAAGAAATACATATTGCAGCATTTCCATCACGTGCAATGGCTTCAATTATGTACCGAATCATCATACCTGAATCATAGGTGAAATCCGGGGCATAAAACCAGTCTCCTACAGGAGCTTCGGCAATCCAGGGCTGGTCTTTTTTAATAGCGGCTGGTATTCCAAATTCTTCCGTATTAACGGTTCCATTTGTTTTTTCTCTAAATTTAACAATACTAAAAGTGTTGACCTTTCCTCTACGTTCTAAACTACGATTGTAAAAATCGGCTATAACGGTCTGCATCGCATTTGCTTTAAATCCAGTTCCTGTTCCATTTCCTGTAAAAGGTCCCTGAACAGTACCATCCGTGTAAATAAAATCGGGATCGTAATGTTGCACAACATCCATCATTCTTAAAGCCCAATTGGTTGTAAACCATTTTGCATAACCTAAATGATTTGTAAAAATACCTGCTGGTGGTGGTGACCATTTTGAATACGCAGCATCATTTACACCTTCGTATTCACGTAAATCAATACCATAAAGCATTTTAGGATCATATCCTTCCCACCATTTTCCTTTACCATCAGCTAATGTTAAATTACCATCATATGGAATTCCTTTTTTAGATCCTTCTTTATCACTTCCAAATGCGGTTTGCCACCACCACCAAGTATATTCATGATGAAAAGTCACACCATAATGCATTCCGTTTGCTTTACATGCTTTTGCCCATTCGCCAATTAAATCTCTTTTAGGACCAATATTAACAGAATTCCATGGTTGGTATTTAGAATTCCACAGGTCGTAATTATCATGATGCACTCCTTGAATCATTAAAAAACGAGCGCCTGCATCTTTGTACATTTTAGTGAGTTTTTCTGGATCCAGTTTGGTAGGATTCCAATCCCTCAAAACTTCTTTATAACCTACTTCTGAAGGATGCCCATATCTTTTAAGGTGATTTTTATATGCTACTTCGTTTGAATTATAGAGTTTTCTTGCGTACCAGTCACCACTTTCTCCTGCGGCCTGAGGACCAAAATGAACCCAAATTCCAAATTTTGCATCACGTAACCATGCTGGTTCTCCCGGATAATTCTTTTCTATAGATTCCCAGGTAGGCTCAAAAGGTCCTCTTGCAATAGGAAGTTCTAATTTTACCTCAGTAAATTTTTCGGAATCTCCCATTGGAACACTATTAACAGCTAATGGAGTTGGCACAGGAGGCATAGGATTTTTATCCTGAGCATGGATACTCAACTGAAGTAAAGACAATACCGTGAATAAAATTTTTGTTCTCATTTTTTATTTTATTTATTATTCGAATCATTTTGAAACTGAGTGTTCAAAACCTAAACTATTTATTACAATTCATTTTTTTTATATCTCTTTATTTATTTATTTTTAGTATGTCCTAAAAAACGTAAAAGTGAATGCATCATTTTTTGATGCATCGATCATAAATTTACCATCAAAATCTGTTGTTGCAGATTCATTTGTTACATCCACAGTAATATTTACGTCGGGAACTTTTTACCCATCACCTAAACTAAGTATTCTTCTTACAGGAACATCCAGAGCATTAGCAAAAAGCCTAATAAACAATATGTTATAAAATATTGTCTTTTTTAAAAATTTCTGGTCATAATTTGTTGGTTTAAATAGTCATTATGTCGTTTCAAATTAAAGCTTAATTATACATTTACGCTTTTATCGATTTACAGAATAAAAAAAACAAGGGAAATCAACCAATTCAAGAGTTAAAAAAATACAAATTATTTATTTATAAATTAAATAAAAATCATATAAAAAACTAATAAATTTCATTATTAATGTTTTTTATAGTATTATGTAAAAAGAAGCAAAAACAAATTTATAATATACAAAAATTAAATACATTATACAAAAACGTTTTTTTATTATATAAAAACGTTTTTATTATATAATTTTCAACTTTTCTGGCTAATCGTATTAGCATTAAATTATTTTTAGGAAATGGTAAAATTGCCTGATAAAAAGACAGAAAATGGAAACCTGAACGGATAAAAAATATAAATATTATATATTGATGTAAGAGTTATTGAAGGTTTTAGGGAATAATATGTTAAAGGCAAAAAGTTTAAGAAAAAACAATTAGCTCTTGGTCCAAAATACTGCCCTATCCTATTTCAACAAGATCAAGGTCATTCTCAAAAAGGCTTATAAAAAAAGATTCTTTTTTATGTTTATAACGTATCTACTGATAAAATTTTAGAAGTACTTTCAGAAGTTAAAAAGAAATAGGCTCATATATTTATAAATTCTGAAAACTTATTTCATAAAAACACTTCAAAGAGCTATTGTAAAATCCAAATTCCAATGTAAAAACCGGAATTTGGATTTAAGTTTAGATTTTTCTTTATCAGCGCAGCGCCGGATGCATCATTTCATTTAGAATTGATAAAGTAAGAGGATCAAATTGCCCTGAGAAAAAAGCATCTAATACTTTCTGAAACACAGGATTGGTATTATCTGTTAAACTAAAAAGTGTCATTGAAGATTGTAATTTACGTGCATCGAGGTCTCCAAAAATAGATTCTACTGATTTCATTTTAAAATTTAACAATACTTCTGCGCTTTCAATAATATGCTTTCCTAGTATTGGATGTGCCAGGAATTCTTCGGTTTGTTGTAAATTTTCGATAGCATATAACTCCGACATTTCACTTCTTCCGAGTCCTTTTATCTGAGGAAATATAAACCACATCCAATGTGTTTCTTTTTTGCCTTTTCTAAGCTCAGAAAGAGCTGTGAGATATAGTTTGTTTTGTGCTTCTAAAAAGCGTGTTAGGTCATTTTTTATTGCTGCCATTGGGGTTGGTAGTTTGAATAATTATTTTGAAAAATAATAAAAAATATAATACCATCTAAAAATACAGAAGAATAAACAGTTAAATTGACCTCAAATTTTCTTATTGCTTGAAATGGATTACAAACATTTTTTCATGAAACTGAATTTACCAATTTCATAATAGAGATGCATAGAAAAATGACGCCAAACTTATTTATACTTACTATAAAATGGTTGAACCTCACCCTTCCTGTAGTAAATTGTTGTAATGCATTTTCAAAGACATAGCACACAAACAATATTTAAAGTCAGGAGACTTTTTAGGAGCATTGAATTTGTCACAGAATAAAAATTTACGCAAAGTCCAAGACTTTTGAGTAGCATTAGAACAGAACACTTTAGAAAGCTGGGGTAGCTTTTAGTTGCTTACTGTTTATTTCAAAAGCAATTTTCCCATATAATCTGTTGCTATCAAAATAAAATCATCAAGAAATTCCACATTCCTTATTCGTATCATTTTTTGCTAAGAACAATTGGCTAATTTATGTTTTTCGATAATTTCAAGTTTTGTATTGATGCTACCACAATCATGAATTATAACATTTCTCCATTTTTTAAAATCATTTATAATGTGATATGCCACGTTGGCTTAATTAAATTTACTTCATGCAGGCATCATTTCAAAACAGGAGGTACTTCCACTGATTCAAATTCTCCCAAATAAATATGATCTTCTACCGGATAATATTTAAAATTCAGATCGGTTTCCTTGTTTTCTCTTATAAGGGCAAACTGATAAAGACCCCGATCGCTTTCCTTTAGCCTGTTGGTTTCCCGCTCCCATCTCATGTAGATGAGCTTTACCTTGTAACCGTTCGGCTTCAAGCCCTGAAAACATTTTCGGACTTCGCTTTTTTCTTCCTGCATCCTCTCCATTATTTCAGCATACCTGCTCGGATTGTCTTTTTTTAAGGCCTCATCCGCAAGCTTGTCATAGAAATTCTGAAACAATTCGTCCAGTTTCCCTTCCCTGAGCAGTTTCTCAAAATACTTTCCTCTTTCCAATGGCTCCTCTTTGATAGTACTGCTGACCGAAATCAGTGGCTTTTCTTTTTCGCTTTTGCCTGTTGATATCCCAATCGGCTCAGCCAGTATCCACTCACCCTGACTAATACCAAGGTCTCCAAAGGATATATGTATTGTTTTCCCAGATTTTTGGAATGTAAAGTGGTTTTTTCCGGACTTCCGGTGTTCATACTCCCCGTACGATTTGTAAAGCCAGTAAAAACGCTCGTGCACGAGATCATTTCGCGTAATGTTATAGTATCTCAGGGTATCCAGTATAATGCCCAATGTTATTTTATTGACACTGTCCGTTTCCCTGCTATACTGCTGCATATTGTTTTTAGGCTCAAATTTAAAATAAGAAACCTTATTGGCCATATTGGACAACAAATGTAACTCCAGATACTTATTAAATGCCGTATGATTATTGGCACAGTCAATAAGCTCATACATCACTGAATTAGGAAGCTTTGTCTGAGCTTCGGCATCATTGTAGGTCGTCAACAGCATGAAAAATAATATTTTATGGAATTTTGAGCGCATGGGATTCTAGATTTGGATTATTCAAAAATAAGTATTAAAACAAGAGTTTTAATGGAATCTCTTTTTCTTTTTAGCACTGATCTGTGTGTACTGTAAATCATAAGGCAAAATAAATATGATATTTTCATTCGAAACGGGGGCAAGATAATGCCCTTGGTACAAAATGTCCGCCTTCGGAAAGTCAGCTGCTCTGGACTCATCTAATAATATACCAACTTGTTGAGGCTGAAAAGAAAGATACTTTTTAGATCCACTTTCAATAATTAGAATCCGAAATCCTTTAGGGAGTGGTTTCGTAATATTATAATTTTCCAATGAAAATGAATTTGCATCAGCATTTTTTCAATATGATAACTGTTGCTGACCAATAACCAATGACTCGCTGCGCCGGCAGACACCAGAACCACTTGTTTAATAAAATCTCTCCTGTTTCTTCATTTAAATGATTCGGTTATTAATACGTTTAACGTTTCATGATCTGTAACATTTGCATACCAATACCTATTAGGACTATAAACCATAATGGAGTGTAACATAGCCAATCCGCACCCCGATTAAGATAATGTTTTTGAAAGGTTTTCGATAACTTTATCGAGCCTCTTTGAAGGGAGATTAACACAATTTATTTCGTTTTATTATTCTCAAAAATAGGCAAACAGATTACAAAGCATGAAAAGAATATTTACCTCCCTTTACTCCTTTCCTGTAAAGGTAATTACACAAAAACAATTATTTAAAGTCGGAGGCTTTTGAGGAGTTTTGAATTGAGAAGTGCATTAAAAATTACACACAGTCAGAAACGTAATAACGCTGTAATGAAGCTCATCTGAGATCGGATTCTATTTCTTCCTACTCCAAATTTTAATTCTGATTTGCAATGAATCACAGGTAAGTTTTGAATCATTAAGAAGTGCTCATCCTTCGATTCAGGAATTGTACGTTTTAACTGATAATCATACAGCATCAGCTTCCGAAATAATCCTGAATAATTTAAAGCCCTTTATCAATGTAATTTCAATTGGCGAAAAAACAAAAGGAAAAGATGCTACAGGATTTGCCATTGAAGACAACAGGATGGCAGATAAAAAAGGCTGGGTTTTGTGTCCTGTAATTTACAAATTATTTAATGCCAATAATAAAGGTAATTATGCATTAGGCATAAGTCCTACTGTTGAATTAAATGAATTAGAGGAAATCGAGATTTTTCCTTTGGGTGATATACGTGAAACTTTACTGAACCAGGCTTTGAGCGGAGCAAAAAACTTCAGGCAAAAAAAGCATTCAATGGTTAAAAAGTTATTGTTGAATAAGAATTGTATCGATACAGATCCCTTTTTACAGATTCATTTATAATTTGTTATATTAAGGGAAATAATAATCCATTTTGTAATTAAGGTTTTATTTCACAAGGGAAAAAGCATCCCGCTTGAGGTTTACATTTTACAGCAAAAAAAGGCTGTCCTTACTTTTCGGACAGCCTCTTCATATTTTTTATTCGATTAGCTAATGCCTTATTTATTTTTGTTTTGCAAGATTTCTTTAGCGAGATTTTTTTCTAATTCAGAATTCATCTTGCGAATACTTTTATACAGAACGCTCTGAACCGATTTTTTCTTACTTTCATACCCTTTTATACACGTTTCAAGCTCGGAAAGCAGATACTTAAAGTGTTGATAAATTCCTCTCAGCTCCTCCATTC
Organism: Flavobacterium adiutor; assembly: GCF_048282555.1. NCBI lineage: Bacteria > Pseudomonadati > Bacteroidota > Flavobacteriia > Flavobacteriales > Flavobacteriaceae > Flavobacterium > Flavobacterium adiutor. The sequence continues at coordinate 2,250,699 of NZ_CP182487.1, read as the reverse complement.
CTTCACGGGTTTTGATTTCTTCTTCAATCGTGATCTTATCTTTAATTACAGACGATAATTCCTCAAACCTGCGAAAGGCCTTCAGCATATTCTTATGATCTTTTACATCAATTCCCTGCACTCTTGTTTGCGTTTTTTAATAATTAAAAAATTCGTTTAACTCGTTATCTTCAATACCCTATTTTATTAATTATCAATGGTTCAGACACTACATCAGGCTGTTGTTTTTGAAGAGTTTGTATGGTCTTGATCTTTATACTGCGTCTATTTCCGGAAATAGAACCTAAGGCTCGTTTCAATAATATTTCATTTGTATTTCCTAAAGGGAATACTTCTAATACCTGAAACTCCTCTAGCATAATTGTTGGCTGTATCCCGTCTGTATAGTTGCCTTCCCCATTAGCATTAAATAGTTTATAGATTGCAGGGTATAAAACCCATCTTGCCTGTGTACCAACAATCCTGTCATCCTCAATTGGGAAACTGGCAACATCTTTACCCACGGTTTTTTCTCCAATGGTTATCACTTCCATAAAAGGTTTTAGGTTGTTGATTATTATTTCAGAAGCCGATGCAGTATGGTTGCCGCACAAAACATAAACCCTCTGAATATTTGGATGGGCAGCCCTAAGTACTTCAAAGCTGACTTTAGATTCATTCATTTCCAGTGATTCTTTAAAGGTCTGGTTCACTTCTCCGCCGTTGGAATTTCCCTTAAACCGGATGAACTGATTAGCAGATTGTATGTTGGGAGCTAAAAGTATGCTGAGTGCTGTAGCCGATGAAACATCTCCGCCGCCATTATACCTCAAATCAACGACAACTTCGTTAATAGACTGATTCTTAAATTCCTGAAACGCATTCAGTAGCGACTGCGAGAGACCAACATTAAAATGCGGTATTTCAATATAGCCCACTTTATGATTCTGGTAGGGAATAACCCGGCTGAGGACAGGCTGCAAAAAAGTAAACCCCTGACTAATACTAATCTCTTTAGGGGCTGTAAATCCTGATTTATCAGAATAGGAAACTACCTGTAACTTAGCATCCTTAGCAGTTAACAAATTTTGATAAAGGTTATTATAATTTCCCTGACTTAAAGCCGTGCCACCAATGGCGGTTATTAACTGTCCACGCTCAAGCCCATTTCTCTCTGCCGGTGAATTCGAAAGTACATACATCACTACGCCATATACCTGTCCTTCGTATTCAATAAAAGAAAAATCAAAGCCAAATGAATTCTGGAGGCTTTGAGGAAATGTTTCCGCTGAGGAAGTGTGAATCGCATAGGAAAAACGATCATTCTTATTTACTAAATATCCAAAATATTCTTTCGGGGGCAACGATAAATTGTCCTTGTCAGGCATACTTTCGTTCCAATAATAATAACGTTTCATTTGTGTGTAAATCCAATCGTTTACATACTCATTTGTACCTTCCTCATAGGTTAAAGGAATATCGTCATTGGTTTGGCAGGCAAACAAAATATTTGCAAACAGGAGAATCAAAATTGACTTCTTCATCCTTTATTTTGGGTTAAAAAATAACTTTTCAAATTAATGTTGGTTTTACACCAGTGGGAGCATCTTTTTAGGAATGGGTTACACTTATGAGGTTTTTCTAAAAATTCATAGGTGTAATTTAAAAAACAAGTAATCACAAGTAATCTGCAATATCGATATCTCCTTTTACCACTACTGTTCCGTTCTCCTGTTTTTCTTGCAGCACAATCATATTGACACCATAGGTTTGAATGATTTGTACTTTTATGGGACTTGTACCGCTATAAGGTTCTGTAGTACCTGGTTTATAAAGCTCTAAAAATACGGGTGCTGTATTGCTGAAAAAATTGTAAATCTTAAATTCAGAAAAATCATCTTTCCCAATGTTTTCAAATGTGGCAAGTACCACTCCGTTTTCTCTTTTCAGCACTCCTTTTACACTTTCCAGTTCTGTGCCTGAAAATTCTCCTAAATTGGCAAAAAGAAACTTAAAGCCCACTTTACCTACATTTATAGAAGGTTTTACGGCATAGACTTCGAGAAAAACATCAGGTAAATTGAAAAAATAGAAATTCTCATAGTCTGCACTATTATCATAAGTAATTTCATAGGCGGCGATTTGAGCGCCCGTTTCGTGGTTGTAAATAGCTAAGGGATTTTTTTCGCCTTTGTCCAGCACAAAGTTGAGGGTTGTTTCGATATTTTGGGTATAGAAACTATTGTCATTAATGATTACTGGCTTACCATCTAACCTAATTTCTATTGCATCGGGAGTAGAAAAACCTTTTATATTGACCTTTGCAGGTTTTTGTGCCACGTCAAATTCTTTGGTAAGTTCACTTTCGCAGGATGTTGCAACTATTAACAATGCAAATAGTAAAGCTCTTACTTTTTTCATATGTAGATATTTATTGTTTTTTATAGGTCATATGTAATTCGCATATCTTCATTGGTGTTTGTCTCATCGGTTAATATTATATTTTGGCATTCGATGATTTTCAATTGCGACCAATTTTAGGTCATGCTCATTTCATAAGTATTTTGTTTTTATTTTTATTCTCTTTGGGATGTTTTTGCTTTCCAAAACTAAACCAATAGCAGCTGTTTTTTTTGAAACCCCTCCACTTCACTATTGTCAAATGAATATTTATTTTTTGATCAATTTCAATTTTTCTACCACTGTGCCATTTGATATATGGATAATATAAATTCCCGCTGCCAAAGCCGATACTTCTATCTGGTCTTTATAGACTGTAGCCAATACTTCCTGCCCTGCCATATTGTATGCTTTAATAAAAGTAGAGGTTGGGTCAAAAGCAGGGTTTAATTGTAGCTGCAAAGTAGAAACTACTGGATTTTGAATTAGTTGGGTAACAATTTTAGGAGCGTTTACATCCTCAATACCTAATAGCGCTGAAGCAAAAATCTGCATCTCATCTATTTGGAAGGTAGCGGATGCATTGGTGTCTTTAAATGGACTAGTAGAGATTGCTGCGGGGTTATTTACAACAGTATTGTTCTGCCAGAATCCGATATAGATTTTCTGCCCTGCATACTGGGAAAGGTCTGCCGTTGCCTGAGCGAATAATGCGTTGCCTGCCGCAATATAATCAGCATTGGTAATAACAAGTCTTTTAGGAAGTATGTTAGGATTATTAGTGTAAGCCGCTGTAATATCAGCACGCAATGCTTTAAAATCTGTTACATCCGGAACAGGTTTTAGGGGTGTACTTACATAAACAAAAACAGTTTTATCAGTATTATTAGCTGTAGAAGTTGTATTATAAATACTTACTCTGCCTATCATAGCTGCCAAAATAATGTCTCCAGACGCTGCTGTTAAATCAATTTCAGGAGAAATGACCCAGTCTTCTATATCGTTGTTATAATCAGCCTTTAAATTTGCAGGACCGCCAACAACATTTGGTATATAGCGACTGTATCGTAAAACGTTATCGGGCGATACTTCTTCATACATATTTGGAGTTGCGGCTTTACGTACAACTTGCTTTCCTATCTCCCAGGTGTTATTGTTATTATTCCCGTCATAGAATTTCCAGCCGTCTCTCTCCTCTGGGGTATCAAAGGTGTTTTCCCATACAATAAATTGAGCGCTGCTAACACCAAATACTAAAAAAGCAGTAAAGAGTAATAATTTTTTCATAATTGTAAAATATAAAGAAAACAGGCGGCATTTTGCAACCGCCCGCTTTCAGGTTAAAATTTAAACTGTAAGTTAAAACGAATAATTAGTCCACGTTCCTTGGAAATCTCCACAGTTTCTTGGAGAAACAGTCCATGATCCTTCATTAAAGAATGGCTGAGTCATTCCCCAAACAGCTGCAGGGTTAGACGTAGAAGTAGCTGTTACGCCAGAAATAGTAAGGGCTGCTGTAGTGCTTCCTATTCTTGAAGCTGTAGCATACGTAAAGCCGTGAGCACTCACACTTGTGAAGTTAAGGTGTGCTGAATTCACAGCAGCACCACTCACTGTTTCGTTCAGGATACCAACTGGATAACCCGTAACTGTCGCATCGTTTAGAGTTAATCTACCGTTTCTTCGTACGTGAATGGCATTTTCATACAATGCACCATTTGTACTGCTTTTAGCCCCTATAATAGTTAGATTACTAATTACCGGATGTGTAAAAGGTGTGGCTCCTGATCCTGATGCATTGTTGTCTAACTCAATCCCATTTGAATCTGGGCTTGTACCACTCAAACTGTGAGTTGAGCTGTAATTTGCTAATGCCAAGGCACAGCTAATAGTACCAACATAACCATTGTCAAAATCGAAATTGTCATCATCTGCTGCATACGACACTAAATTGGTTGCATTTACTGTCCCACCAAACCATTCGAATGAATCATCTTTACCGAAAGATACCTGAACGTGGTCTATGGTAGTACCTGAACCAACTCCTCCCATTGTTAATCCGTTGATTTCGTTACCATTTCCGTTAGGATCTGTAGGCAATACTCTTCCTGCAAACTCGATACGCACATAAGTTAATGACCCTGAGTTATCAGTATTATTGGTAGTAGTAGTAGAACCATAGTAATATTGAGAAGGATTAGATTGATCTGTAAGCCCTTCGATTACATTGGAATCTGTCCCTGTATTCACCTGTGCTTTCCCTAAAAGGATAACCCCTCCGAAATCTCCAGGACTAGCTGTAGTATCATCATCACAATCCAAAAGATTGTAGCTGGTAAATACTACAGGAGCCGTAGCAGTTCCGTTGGCATTTAGCTTACCACCTTTTTGTATCACCAATATACCAGTAGGTGCAGTGCCGTTAGGTACGCTTCCTTTGATGTAGGTTCCTGCCTCAATAGTAAGAGTTACACCGTTTAATACATTTACAATTCCATCAATTTCCCAGATTTTGTCTGCAGTCCATGTTGTAGAAGCAGTAATGTTTCCGGAAACTGTTTGTACGGGTTTAGAACATGCAGCTGAATACTCAGCAGAAGCTGATTTCATACCAAACGAATCAGCAGCTGATCCAGCTTCATTCTCACTACAGGCTGTAAGCGATAGTGCTACAAGAGCTACAAAAAATAAATTTCTCATAATATTAATTGTTTAGAATTATTAATCCGGTTGTTTTATTTTTAATCCGGATTTTTACTGTTTAAAGGATACCCGCCTCTGTATCCCCGTTACCTGGTTATGCTTTATCACTTTGCATTGCCAGAGGCAGGACTCTGCAAAGCGTCTCTTCCTTCTTCCCTTGCCAGGCTGAGCGATTCTGGAAAGGTTCCGTTTTTTGTACTGTACTCTTGAGACTACTGATGGTGCACTCACCAATAAACTTTAAGATTACAGCCCGTCAGGATGCGGAAAAACCTGTACAATGGCGCATTATGTTAATTATGATTTTTCATTGTAATTCTTTTCTTACTAGTATATACCCAAAATAAATGCTGCATTTGTATTTCATCTGAAGCAGGTTCAGTTGTAACTAGGTCAAATTCGATCCTTCTAAAAACTATAATTCATACTTAAACTAAAAGTTGTTCCTTTATACCCCCTGAACATTAGCTCGTCTGTATCTTTATCGTATTTTTTTGATGATCCCGGTGATAGTATGTATCGATCTCTTATCGCAGTATTGTCTTCCTGACCCCAATTAGGATTGTCAGTTTTATAGCTCAGGTAATTGTTATAGGTCTCTATTGGTGTATTAAACAGGTTTTTTATATTAAATTTTACCTGAAAGTTTTTGTCTTTCAGGAAACGATAACTCAATTGTACATCGGTAGTACTGTATGGCCGCTGAATTTCTTCATCTTGATAATCATAACCCACCGTAATATATTGGTCACCTTTGGCATTCTGAACAATATTGAATCCAAGGCGTTCCCCATCATAAGCAAATCCCAGATTGTATGCCCAAGGCGTTTGCCCAAACATGGGCCTATTAGCCTTATAGGTTGAGGAATCTGCCTGCCCGTCTTTGCCAAATCGGTTTATGTATCCTGTAACTTTAGTATCGTTAAAGGTAAAGTTGGCACTCACAAAAAACTTGTCCAAAAAAGGGTTTTGTCCTATAAAACCAAAGCTTTTTCGTATTTCGGCTTCAAAACCAGTTAAAATGGCCTGTTTGGAATTCGCCACATATAACTCCAAGCTTCCTTCAGGAGCTCTATAACCGACACGTTCAATAGGGTTTATAAATTTCTTATGGTAAACTCCAAAAGAGAGTATCTCGCCGAGTCCCGGAAACCATTCCCACTTAAAATCATAATTATTCACGATAGTAGATAGTACCCCGCCGGCATTAATTATATTTGCTGAAGCAATAGGATCATAAAAGGGAATAGCGGTGCGTTCCTGAAACGATGGTCTAATCACGGCTCGGCTATACGCCAATCTCATATTCATTTTGGTAGTGGGACTATAAGTAAAATTTACCGAAGGCAAAAACTCCCACAGTTTGTCATCTAACTGCTTCTCATCAAAGCCATCCTCTACAGCATCCTTCCTTTGCGTTTGCAGCAGTTCGTATTTGTAGTATTCTGCTCTTGTACCCCATACCAGCCTCCATTGGGTGTTTATACGCTGATCAAACATCAGGAAAGGCGCGTGCTGGCTAACTTTGCCGTGGTATTTTTCGCCATAAAAATCCGTGACGGCCCAACCTACTTGCCCTGGCTCATAATGGGTACCATCGAGTAGTTCAGTAAACGAATAAATATTTAATCTATTTCTTTCGCTAGCAGGAATGTTGGGACGGTTTTCATCTACTTTCAGGCTTGCAGCAGTCTGCTGGTTCGTATTCTCTCTCAGCGCACCAAAATATCCTGCCTTGATGGAATTTTTAAAATGTCCTTTATTGAGTTGCAAGGCGATATTTGCCCCGAAATTATAATCCTCTGAATCATTGTCGATATTTTGTCTGACAATGGGTGGACTTGAATTATAGACATAGTAATATTTATACATTTCGTTTCCAGACATTGCGTAATACTTCAAATTGGATGTGAAGTCTTTCATATCATATTCAACTGCTGTACGTGCTGCAAACCAGTTTAAATCTATCGTGTTTCCCAGTTTATGATTTCCTTCCAGTTTATTCTGCAACAATTGCTGATACACAGGGTAGTTGTATTCGCTGGTTCTGGGTAAAGCAATCGATTCAAGACCCTTACCTTCCGGTAATACTCCAGTATAAAAATAATAGTATGAATCATCTGAAGCGGTATCTCCCTGTTCATTCCAACCCGTTATCTTTGTAAGGCTAATATCTGCTGTATGGGTATAGGAATTACGGAAAGAAAACCTGTTTGTTCCCAACTGCAGCCCAAAATTCAGCATTCCTGCAACTGTTGAACTAGTTGTATAACTAGCTCCCCTGTTTTTGTAATCAAAAAAACGTGTTGGATTAGTATCATCTGGCCGAAAGGCATTATACATCCAGTTCGAACGTGCAGTATGGTCTATATCTAAAATGGTTTGTTCGTATTTAGAACTTACTGCTCCGGCAAAGCCCCATTTGTTATTATTTTTTAACTCGATTTTTTTACCAAAAGCCAGTTGAAAACTCGATCCAGGGTCAGCTGTAGTTTTGTATGTGGTAAAATTATCATTAGTAAAGCGTTTGGATTGCTCAAAGAAATTCTTGGTATTAAAATCTGAATATTCAAGTCCTTGCGGAAAATCCCTTGTACCATCATCATATCCAAAATAATCGTTTTTGCCTTGTTGTCGGGAAAGGAATGGCTGAAAAGTAGCTATGGTATTATAAGAAGACCCCCAATTGAAAGAGAAAAAATCTTTATTCGGAATGTCTTTTGTTTTTACTTCTATATAACCGCCAGCAAAACTGGCATTCATATCGGGTGTAGCTGTTTTGTTTACCACCACGCTTTCTACCATTGCCGTTGGAATTATATCGAAAGAGAACTGGTTGTTGTAATCCGTACTCGGCAATATTATTCCGTCCATCACCGCCGTATTCCATCGCTCTCCCAAGGAGCGTACCACTACAAATTTGTCGGCTATTGTTGTTACTCCAGTAATACGTTTTAGTGAAGCTGCCACATCACTATCAGGTGTTTTTGCTATTTGCTCAGCAGAAATACCATCGCTCATTTGAGCCGCTTTTTGTTGCTGTCTAAATAATCCATCTGTAGAAGCAGCTGTCTTTTTGTAAGTGCTGGTTACTACTACTTCACTTAAAGATTGGTCAGAGTTGTCTTTTAAAGCAATATTTAAAGAGGTTGTATTATTTTCGGTTACGACAAGATTGGTAATTCGTTGTGTTTGAAACGAAATATACCTTGCTTCCAGAGTATATGTGCCAGATTGTAATGAAAATGAATAAGTACCATCATTACCAGATATAGTTGTTAGGTTTGTTACTCCTGTTATTTGTATACTTGCGCCGGGAAGCGGTACGCCCTGGCTGTCTGTAACTGTTCCTTTAATGCTTCCCGGCTGCAGCTTTTTTACAGGCAGTCCCTTTTTGACAATAATATAGGAGCTTCCACTTTTTTTGAAGGTGAAGTTTGTTGAGGTTAAAGTGGACTGTAAAATTTGTTCCCATGTTTGATTTTTTGCTTTGTAAGCAGGGACATTTACTCCTTTTACCACATTCAAATCAAAAAGGATATTTATTTTGCTTTCTTGCGTCATTTTTGTAAGTCGTTTGTCTAATGTTTCAGCAGGAAATTCTTTATTTAGGGTTTGTGCCTGTAAAGTGCTAATTGTAAAAATTTGTAGTAGTATAACCACTATAAGGTAACGTTTGTACATCTTGAGTTTGTTGATTTTTGCTAATTTTATGTTTTCGAAATTTTAATAGATAATTAGTTTCCCTAATTGGCTGAGGTCATACTTAATGTTATACAACAAGCTAATACCTTCCATAACTTCTTTCAGACTAACATCGCCAGGAAAAGAGCAACTAAGTAATTTTCCGTCGAGTTTATTGTTTTTAATTTCAACCGTTACATTGAAATGTTGTTTTAATCGCAGTTTGAACTCTTTAGCATTGGCACCGTTCATTACCATTCGGTTTTCCATCCAGGATGCGGCATCTTCCCAGTTGGATTCTCCTTGTTCTATTTTTCCAGTAAGCTTATTGTAAGTGATTTGCTTATTTTTGGTCAGTTCTCCAATTAAATTATTTTTATTGCTAACGACTACTTTACCACTTCTTACTGATACTGAACATTCATCCAGTTCTTTATAAGCTTTTACATTAAATGAGGTTCCTTTTACCGTAGTTTCTAAATTACTGGTATGCACAATAAAAGGCTTTTCAGGATTTTTGGTTACTTCAAAAAAAGCTTCTCCTTCTTCCAGCCATATTTCTCTTTTTTCTTTATTAAAATAAGCCGTTGCAATTCCAATACGGGTATCAGTATTCAGGTACACTACTGAACCGTCCGGTAATGTCATCTGTTTTTTTTCGCCGACACCAGATTGAAAATAGTCCATTGCAATTTGAACAGGCAGTGAAGTACTATGGCTTGTTTGGTCATTATAAAAATATAATCCTATTCCTAAAGTGATTACGACTACTGCGGCAGCATACCTGGCATAATTATGCAATTGTATTACTTTTGATTTTCTGGCAACCTTTGGCTCTTCCTGGGCTAACTCAAAACCAAATTCAACTGACAACCTTTGCCATACTGTTTCACACCCTTTTTGAATCTCTTCGACTGGCGCTTTATAAATTGTATTTCCTGCTTCGGAGTTCCAGTTTTCTATTGCCTTTTTTTCTTTTTCGGTTGCCTTGCCGTTGAAATAGCGGGCAAATAATTCTACAACCCATAGCTTTGCAGATTGATTGTCTTCGAAATATTTCTTATCGTTTTTCATAAATTTTATTAATTGCCAGTAAACTGGTAATTGCTTCTATGTATGACCGTATTGAAAAGGTCTTTTTTCTTGAAAAACAGCATTAAGTATTTATTATTAGTTTGTTACCGAAACATTACTGCTTTCATTAACAAGATATTAGAAAGTATTAATGTTTTTAATTCATTATTTTTATTAAAATTTTGAGTATTAAAAAAAAATAATAATTCGATAACCCTAGCTTATAATTTAAAAAATACATTTGTATCAAACTTCATTTATTATGGAAAAGTCTGACAAAGAGCTTTTGGAAGCCATTGCTTGTAGGGATGAAAAAGCTTTTAATGAATTTTATAAAAGGTATTCTTTCTTGTTACACAAATTTGCTTTAAATCGGATTGGAAGTACCGATGCCTCTAATGATGTAGGACAAGATTTTTGGTCTAATGTCTGGCTGAAACCTCAAAACATAAGAACAAATGATGCGGGTTCTGCCAAGAATTTCCTTCTTTCCTTTTATACTTATCGTATTTTAGATTATCTGCGAAACCCTAGCCAAAAAGAAAAGGCAGTGGATTCAGAGAAACAAATTAACAATATTGAATATACACTAGCCTACACACACATCCTTGAGGAAATAGAAGAAAAAGAAATCCACACATTGATTGATGAAATTTTGGAAAGCCTGCCTAAGTTGACCCGCGAAATATTTGTGTATCGTTGGGAGGAACAGCATTCAATTAAGGAAACGGCTTCCTACTTTGATGTTGATGAAAAAACGGTTTATAACCGAACTTATGTTGCACTTACAGCTGTCCGGTCTAAAGTAAAAGATATGCTGTCTGATGAAGTTATCATTGCGGATTCTAAAACACTATTGAATCTGCTTGTTTTGCTGAGTTTATTTAATGAATGATCTGTTGATTAACTCAATTTTTAAAATATAATTGTTAAATTCACTCCAACCACTGGGTTAATATGTTCTTCAAAATACAAAAAATTAACAAGACCTTTATCTTATTTATTCAAAATTTATAAAACGTTTTTTTGTTTTTACTAAGCGCTGTTTTGTTAGAATTACTTTTGCAGACATTATAACCATATTCAGATTATTGTCGATTTTGACAGACACAGCATTTATATCTTTGATTTGCGTTATTGAAACCGATTCTTTATGCATCTGCCATTGTAAAAACAACATTTTATTTTCAGGTCCTAATTTGATACACTAAGGTAAAACAAAAGCATTTTAAGACTTTTTAAAATATTAAAAACAGAAAAGACGGCCTACTGCTCGTCTTTTTTACTATTCAAAAATTACAAATTTATATTCTCTTCCAAGTAGTTAATACTGCTAATATGTAAAAACAACTAATCTGATACGTTCTCAAAATACTTTGACAGAAAATACATAAAAATAATTCACTTTTAAAATGACACAGCCATTGCAAGTCCATACTCTCTTCCATTATATACTGGCAGAATCACTCCGTTTAGGTTTTCCTTTTTTTTGAATATTTTTTTACTAATAACCGGATGAAGCCAATAGGCTATTTTAGTACTCAAAATTCCAATACCTGCTCCGGCTGCAACATCACTAAACCAATGTCTGTCGTTATACATCCTGAAAAATCCAGTTCCTGCAGCGACTAAATATCCTGTAATGCCGTACCAGACAGATACATCTCTATATTCCTGATTCAGAAATTCAGCCCCCATAAAAGCAGTAGCTGTATGTCCGGAAGGAAATGAGTTATTTGAAGTCCCATCAGGTCGCATCTCGTTTCCGGTCATTTTAATTACATTTACCGTTGTCCCCATAATTAAATAAGCTGAAGCGAGGATAATTGTGCGGTCTTTAAAATTATTTTTGCCTTTAATGCCTGCTGCATTGAGAGCATAAACAGACAAAAAAGCAGAATACTGTGAAAAATCATCAATCGTAAACTTCTTGTCAATATGTTCATTTATTTCATTTTTAGTATCCGTATTGATGTCTTTAAGTGTATGACTTTCGAGTCCAATAACTCCATATCCAATTAAAACACTTGGAATAATTAATGCCTTATATTTAAATTTTAGCTCTTTATTTAAGCTAAGGCTATCTGGATTATTTGACTGTCCGAAGGTACTTAAAGTCAAAAGGCTGCTTACAATAAACAACTTTATTTTCATCATTTTATAATTTTATAACCTTGGGTTTAGGCTGAAGGTCAAAAGAAATGCTTTTCCTAAAGAAACAGGCTTGGTCAATAATTTCTTCAAATTTAAAAAATCAACAAATTAGTCTTACAAAAAATTAAGTTTATACGCAGATTTCAATTATTTTCTCTTAAGACTTTTATTCAATATTCAATCAAAAACAGATGGCTTTATAGCATAAAATTTGCTGAAATAGCGTCCTCATTCGAGATTATTAGAATTAACCCGTTGGATGAAATTAGTTTTTGATGATTAATTTTCGTCTGTCTGAGTGATTTTCGATAGAAAATTATATCGAGAACAGAAAATTATCATTAAAAAGGTTCTCGATACATTTTTTTGTTCCGTTGCTCTGCACAAAAAAACACTCGAACTTACGATTTAAATAATTTCACCCAACGGGTTAGAATCAGAAATATAATATAATTATTTCAAATCTAAATTAACATAATTCTTTACCGAAAACAATCAGTTTAAAATTTAGAACCATTCTACATTTTTCCCATACAATTACATTCTTTTTTAATGTAATTTTATAGTGAATTAAAACAAAAGACACTGAAATTAAAACTGTTACAAATAAAAATACTTTAGATTCCGTTCTCAAAAAGATGGATACAACATAAATAATACAACAAAAGTCTTTATTGAATTTCTGGGACTACATGAAAAAAAGATGTTGCTAAAAATTCCGGACTAAGAAACATCTGAATTGTAGTTTACAAAGACACATTTCTAATGAAATTTAAAAATATAAATCTTTTTATATCAGAAATTACATTCCTAACCAATTCAAATGCAAAGAAGATTCATTTGTTTAATTTAAAACAATATAAAGATATTGCCCAAAACCAAAATCAGTTTCAAATAAGACAGCTTCTTAGAACAAACTTTGGTGGAGAAAACGATAATAGTAATTCGACCTGAGAAACTTAATAACCCAAAAGAAATGACAACAGAAAACCATTACATCATCAGAAGTGGATGGCTAAGGGCTGCTGTACTAGGAGCAAATGAAGGAATTTTATCCACTGCGAGTTTAGTAATTGGTATTGCAGCAGCTAGTACAACAAGAGAACCTATTATACTTGCCGCTGCTGCGGGTATAACAGCCGGTGCTCTTTCGATGGCTGCAGGTGAATATGTATCGGTAAGTTCACAAGCAGATGTTGAAACCTCAGACCTGAAACGTGAAAAGTTAGAGCTTGAAACTGATCCACAGGCTGAACTCGAAGAACTTACCAATATTTATATCCAAAGAGGATTAAACAAAGAACTCGCCCGTAAAACTGCAGAAGACTTAACTGCTCATAATGCGCTTGAAGCACATACACGAGATGAACTTGGTATTAATGAAATTACGCAGGCCAATCCTTTTATGGCTGCTTTTGCTTCAGCTTTCTCCTTTGTTATTGGCGGACTCCTGCCAATGCTGACAGCAGTTTTTGCTCCAGTACAAAAAATGGTTCTATATCAGTACTGCTTTTCAATACTTTTCTTAGCATTCTCGGGAATCCTGGCGGCGAAAGCAGGCGGATCTCATACTTTAAAAGCTATGTTACGTATCTGCATTTGGGGCACATTTGCAATGGCTGCTTCAGCTCTTGTAGGGCATATTTTTGGCGTTCAGAATGTTTAGGTTTACAGATTCCAAATTTAATCAAATCTTAAGTCTGATAAAAAACCAAAAAGACACTTTTTTCGTTAATTAGTATAATATAAAACATTTTATCAAAATGAAACTAATTACACTGTTCCTTTTATTAGGTATACTTCCCGGAACTATAAAATGGGAAGCTGATTTTGACACTGCGAAAAAGACAGCGAGAGAGCAGCACCGCCTTATCCTGCTTAATTTTTCGGGATCCGACTGGTGTGGCCCGTGTATCCTAACGCGCAGGGACTATCTCGAAAATGCAGGCTTTACCGAAATGGCCGATCAAAAGCTCGTGCTGGTCAATGCAGACTTTCCGCGCAAAAAGAAAAATATCCCGTCTGCCGATCAGGTAAAAAGAAATGAGACATTGGCTGAAATTTACAACAAGGAGGGCAGTTTTCCCCTAACCCTTCTTCTAGACGCAGAGGGTAAGGTCATCAAAACCTGGCATGGAAAACCGGAAAGCTCACCCGAGCAGTGGACAGCTGAAATCAAATCATTATGTGAAAGCCAAAAATAAGATGGCAGCTGCAAAGAAATATTCACAATCCCTCAAACTTATGGGCAACAGTTTTACTATTACCGTAACAGCTGCTGACCACAAGACTGCCAACGAACATATAGAAATAGCCATTGAGGAGATCAGGCGTATTGAAAAACTTCTTACCACTTATAAAGATGACAGTCAGACCAATCTGATCAATGCTGCTGCAGGGATTCATCCTGTGAAGGTTGATCCGGAAGTTTTTAATTTAATTCAAAGGGCAATTGGAATTTCTGGTATTACGCAGGGTGCATTTGATATTTCGTACGGAAGTATTGATAAAACACTTTGGAATTTTGACCGTTCCATGACCTCACTTCCAGATAGTCAGACAGCCTTAAAGATGGTGCACCTAATTGACTACAGAAATATAATTCTGGATAAAGATAATATGACTGTTTTTTTAAAACAAAAGGGTATGCGCATCGGCTTTGGAGGAATTGGTAAAGGGTATGCGGCCGAAATGGCAAAACAGGCTCTGCTGAAACGGAATGTAAACAGCGGAATTATTAATGCCAGCGGTGATTTATGCGCATGGGGCTTACAGCCAGACGGCAGCAAATGGACTATTGGAGTTGCTGATCCGGACACTCCGAATGCTGCATTTTCTTATATGGAAATATCCAATAAAGCAGTAGCCACATCTGGGAATTATGAAAAATTTGTAACCATTAACGGCAGGAAATATTCGCATACCATAGATCCAAAAACAGGCCTTCCGATAACAGGAATAAAGAGTGTTACCATTATCGCATCAAATGCTGAATTTGCAGATGCAATGGCTACTCCAATAGCCGTTATGGGAATCAAAGCCGGTTTGTTTTTAATAGATCAGATTCCTGATTTGCATTGTATAATAATAGATGACAACAATAAAATTTACACTTCAAAAAACATTCGCCTAAAATGAAAAATCAAAAGCAGCAAAATCTCATACTATTGTGCAGTATTGCTTTAGCAGGCATTCTCACATCATCATGTACTTCTGTAAAAGAATATCAGAAGGGAAAAATCAACGATTCTGAAATGGTGCTTGCCAACAGGAAAATTGAAAAAACAGAACTTAGTTTTCAATCCTACCGCGAGGGAGCTTCGGGAGCAAATGCAGGTAAAAGCGGCGGTGGCTGCGGCTGTAACTAATTTGATATCATAAACAAATGAAAAGAATATTCATTACAGGGTTCGCATTATTGGCTTTATTCCAATTAAAAGCGCAAAATATACCTTCTGATTCGACGGCTTATAAAAGCAAAAAGCTAAAACTTGAAGAGGTTAATTTAGTATCCAGTTATTATAAACAGGATGGTAATAATTCAGCTGTCGGCGGAGGAATCGGATCACAGCATTTAACCGATATAGCGAACACCATTGATGTTAAGCTGATTAAATACGGCGAAACAGGAATTAAACATACGTTTGATATTGAAGCTGGAATCGATCATTATACTTCGGCTTCTTCCGATATGGTTGACCTGAGCGCTAACTCTTCTGCTTCTTCTTCGGATAACCGCTTCTACCCTTCTTTAAGCTATCTTAGAGAGAATGAAGAAAAAGGCAGGACTTTGGGCATAGGTGTTTCATCCTCAACTGAATTTGATTATCAGTCTTTTGGAGCAAACATTAGCTTCTCGCAAAAAACAAAAAATAAGAATGGTGAATTTACTGCTAAATTTCAAACCTTTATTGATCAGTTAAAGCTTATTAAACCGATAGAACTGCGTACTCCGGACGAGGGTTACGGAAGTGCAAACCGAAACACTTTTGCTGGGACATTAAGCTATTCTCAAATCATCAACCAAAGGCTTCAGGTGATGGTTGTAGCAGACCTTATCAGTCAGAGCGGCTACCTAACTCTTCCTTTCCACAGGGTTTATTTTGCGGATAATTCAGTTCATCAGGAAAAAATGCCAGATACCAGACTTAAAATCCCGTTGGGAATAAGAGCCAGTTATTTTTTAGGCGATAATATTATCATCAGAGCTTACTACAGGTATTATACTGATGACTGGAACTTAAAAGCCCATACGGCTGACCTTGAAATACCGGTTAAGTTAACGCAGGCATTTTCGCTAAGTCCTTTTTACAGATATTATACCCAGAGTGCTGCAAAATATTTCAAACCTTATGGAGCTCATACTGATTCTGATGTATTTTACACCAGCAATTATGACTTATCGAAATTTGACAGCAGCTTTTTTGGAATGGGCATGAAGTTTACTCCTCCGGATGGCATTTTTGGGCTGAAAAACTGGAATACAATTGAAATTCGATACGGACATTATGATAGATCCAACAATCTGACTTCAGATATCATTAGCCTTAATATTAAATATAAATAATAGGGCTTAAGACTGAAAATCAAAAGACGTTTTAACAATTTTATATATTCAATAATCCTGATGTTCTGAAAAGAAAACAGCGGGATTATTGAAATATGTAAAACAAAAAAGATTAAAATTTAAATTGTTTTATTTAATTAGGAAAGACATAATTCTCAAATTTTTATTCCATCGGTGATTCTCCGTTTAAAAATTTGCCGTATACCTTTTGAGTTCCTCTTCTGTTTTCTCCAGCAAGCGTTCCAAAAGCATTATTTTATCTTTATAAAGCTGCACTACAAAATGATTGTGGCAATGCTTGGTCTTGCTCTCAGATTCGTTTTCTTTTTTCCCAATCGGAGATAAATCATTTTTAAACTGCAGTATCTCCACTATCGTAATTTCAAATACAGTTGCAATTTCTTGTAGTTTTAAAAGTGTTATTTCTGTTTTTCCTTTTTCAATTTTACTATAGGCTGCCTGACTTATATCCAGTTTTTGAGCCATATACTCCTGCGTGTAATTCTTTAATTCCCTAATATTTTTAATATTTTCTTTTACACGGTCTGTCATTATGTTTTTCATTATAAAATTAAAATCGGCAAATAATATAGTATTTTACTTCTGCTAAACAAATAAAGAAAATAATCAGCTATGAAAACAATAACAAATGTTATTGCTTTCATGTTGTATCATTCATATATTTTAAACGGCTCAAATGAACCGGAGTAATATTAAGATAAGATGCGATATAGTGCTGAGGCACACGCTGATGTATATTTGGAAATCGTTTATTCATATCTCTGTAACGTACCATAGGAGTATTTACATACAATGCTTTGATTTTTTCATTCACCAAAAAAAAATACTCTTCAGTAATTCGTCTTCCCAATTTTTCTCCATACTTTAATACACGATAAATATTTTCAAGCATTTCAAACGATATTACAAGTACGTCTGTATCTTCCATAGCCTGAATTGAAAAGCCAGAAGGAATCCTTTTCAAGAAACTCTCATAATCGGTACTAAAAGTATTCTCTAAACAAAAATGAAACGTTTTCTCCTCATCCTTATCATCTATAAAATAGATACGAAGCAATCCTTTTGTAACAAAATAAATTTTGGTACATATTTCTCCTTCCTTTAAGAGTATATCTTTTTTTTTATAAACTTCGCAGCTTAGCATACTAACACAATGTTTAAATTCTGAATCTGAAATATCAATATACTGCCTAATAAGCTGATAAAGCGCGAATATCCCATTATTTTCTAATTCCGAATCTTCCTCCATGTATTAGTGTGGTACTTTACTGTTTTTAAAACAAAAATACGGATCAGTATATTGTGAATTTAAGAATGAAAAGCCAAATAATATTTAAAAAATTATGTCTCTAACACAGAAAAATCATCAAAAAAAAAACTCCAAAAACAGAGCTTTTGGAGTTTTTTATTCATTGCAATTGCTGTAAGTTTCAATAATTCAGGTTCAAGCCAAGGCCTATTCCCATATCACTGTCGTAATGTATGGTGAGTCCAAAATTCTTTCCTGTTATATATTTCAAACCTGCCATATATTCTTGATCAGTATTCCACATCAGGTTCATTCGAAGCCTTTTCGAAAGAGGAATATCCATGCGTTCCAGCTGAAAGCGGAAATTACCATCAGTAAAAACTTCTGCCTGTGCTATAATGAGCATAGGCAGAGTGTAATTGACACCGACGCTAAATACAGCCCTTTCATTTTTAGTATTACTTTGTCCAAAGAGATTCTTTTCGCGATCTCCCATCTCCATCTTACGGTATCTCCAGTCAAAGCCAATAAAAGGCATCAGCCATTGCATTTTACCAATATACCTTCCAATATGGGTTTCTGTTTCGTAACCGTGCATATCGGTATAACCTAACCTCCATTCTGTTCCTATACTCCATCGCGTATTTTGATACATCGCTTCACCGTCGTTACCGTTGGTAGCAAAATCATTTTCTGTCATAAAATGGAACATCCTGTCATCAGCAAAGAGTTTTCTTTGAGCTGCTTTGGGATTCGGAATTTCCAGGTTAGACTTTTGATTTTCATAGCTAAAAATCCTACCCATACCACTCATCATATGATAAAGAATATGGCAATGAAAAAACCAGTCTCCTTCAGCATTAGCAGTAAATTCTATCGTATCAGTTTCCATTGGCATGATATCAACCACATTTTTTAGCGGTGAATAATCCCCCTGATCATTAATCAGACGAAAATCATGGCCATGCAAATGCATTGGATGACGCATCATAGAACCATTGTACAATACAATACGCACATTCTCTCCTTTTTTGATCAGGATTTTATCTGTTTCAGATACTACTTTATTGTCCAGGCTCCAGACATAACGATTCATATTGCCGGTAAGCTCAAACCGAAGTTCTTTGACAGGTGCATCCTTGGGAAGGGTCGTTTTAATGGTCGATTTAAGCATACTGTAATTTAAGGTTACAATATCAGATAATGCATTACTGTCGTATTGCAGCGCACCTTCCTTGGTATGATTTTCATGAGAAGAATTTGCTTTTTTAACTGCTTCACCTGTAATTTCCGGATACATGACTACATTCATATCCATTTGATTCAGGGACATACTCATGCCCATATCATCCAGATCTCCATCCATTTTCATCATGCCGTTCATCATCTTCATTCCTTCAAAATATTTTAATTTGGGAAGTGGCTCGACAAGCTGTTTGATTCCCGAACCAATATATAAAGAGGCCGATTTAGTTCTGTCTTCCGGTGTTGCTAAAAACTCGTATGCTGTTTGATCTGCCGGAATAGTAACCACGAGATCATAAGTTTCGGATACTGCAATAAGCAGACGATCTACTTCTACAGGCTCTACATCGTTTCCGTCATTGGCCACGACCGTAATTTTACCACCAGCGTAGGTAAGCCAAAAATTACTCGAAGCCCCTCCATTGGAAACTCTTAAACGGACTTTATCTCCTGCTTTGAAGTGAGAAAGCTGACTTTCATTTTTGCCATTAATAAAAAAACGGTCGTAGTAAACATCACTTACGTCCATGGCGTTCATTCGTTTCCATTCATTGACCACTTTCGTAAAAAAATGTCCCTGCCTGATGGCTTCTGCATAGCTTTGAGTAGTTCCTTTTTTTATTGCAAACCAATCACTCGCATTGTGCAAAAGCCTGTGGATGTTATGAGGTTTCATATCAGTCCATTCACTTAAAACAACCGGAACGGTTGGCAGATCATCAATGCCTTTTCTAAAAGCAGGATCATCTTCTTTTTTATTGATGATAAAGGATCCGTACATTCCTATTTGTTCCTGAAGTCCAGTGTGACTGTGATACCAGTGTGTTCCATGCTGAATTATGGGAAAGGTATATTTATACACTGTATGAGGTTTTATAGGCAGTTGAGTCAGATAAGGAACCCCGTCTTCTTTATTAGGCAAGAATAGTCCATGCCAATGAAGCGAAGTTTCTTCATCCATTTCATTGTGTACATAAATTTCGGCAACATCCCCTTCTGTAAAAGTAAGTGTCGGCATCGGAATTTGTCCATTAACGGCAATAGCTCTTTTTTGTTTGCCTGTGAAATTGACAAGTGTATCCCTGACATAAAGGTCGTACCGTACCACATTTTGCGCACTTGCTGTTACAGCAATCAGCAATAGTATATAGATTGATTTCATTCTTTAAATTGCATTATTGAATGGTTTCTGTCGTTTTACCACAGCTTAGCATCTTAGAACCATAATAGGGATTTTTTATGGTATTCTCCTTACTTAACCAGTTAGCATCTGCCATTGGACAATATTGGTAATAAACGGGCGCTGCTCCTTTCGAAATTTTAAGCAACTCATAGAGGTTTTTAGATAATTCTTTAAAACTTTCTCTTTGTTTGTCAATTCCTTTGGCTGTTGCTATCGCACTCGATTGAGCTTTTAATACTGAATTTACTTTCATCCAGATTTTATGTTCTTGTTCAGATAATGATTCCATTTTTACAGTCGAAATAGCATCCAGCAATACCTTTGCTTTGGCAGCCACCGCTTCGGTATCAGACTGTATAAAAGCATCATTAAGAGCAAAATAAGAATCATAAACTCTTTGAAAAGGACCTATTTGAACTGTATCATCATATACGTTATGAGAAATAGAAGTCATTTCAGATTTTGGTTCAGCTTTTTTTAATTCCCTTACATATTTACAACATTCAGGCAGTTTGTTGTAAGCTGGTTGTGGCGCTAAAAAACTGCTATTGTCATAACCGGCTAAAGCAATACGCTTTAAAATCTGATCAGTATTTGTTTTTTTGGAATCATAAGTAATAGCTGCTGTTTGGGTATTTTTATCCCAGCTAAGGGCAGCGACATTTTTTTGATTCCCTGCCTGTTCTATATTGTTCTTGCACATAGAACAATTTCCATATATTTTGATGTTCTCAGTAATAGCATTTTTAATCTGAGAATGGCTAAAAGCGGATAACAACAGGAACATTCCCATCATTATATTTTTGAATGAATACATAATAGTTTTTTTTAAAAGAATAATATAAATCAAATTACAGCAACTTTTTCAAAGCGCTGTTGAATTGAAAAACAACTGATATAATTAAATCCTGAGCATTAACTGCTCGTAAATGGACAGAACTTTGGCTGTCACTCTATTCTTTTAACCTATCTTAGGGATTAGCCAAAGTGATCCGTAACCTGTGGATATAGGAGTTTGCAAATCTGGGAATCTTTGCGCTGCATAAGCTATTTTAATTACAGCATTAGAAGTAACAGTTGAGATAAAGAATAAAAATACTGAGCATGAAAAAGTACAGGTACATTTTGTATGTGTACATTTTTCGCCATTACAATTATGATTTTTATTTTGGAAATCAGATGATTTACAACAGGAATGCTCTTTTATATTCTTTATAGAAATCTGATCTTGGGAAGGAGATTTGAACGATTCAATGTTACAAGACATAGCGCTGCCAGGCATAAGCAAGAAGCCAAAAGTAAATAATAGTAAAAGAAAAATCCCTCTCATTATTTCCTGTAATATTTTACAAAGATATAAAATCTGTATTCATCTTATGCATGATTAACGTTGCGTTAGTATAGGTAAAACTAAAAAGGAAAGGTTTATTTGAATATTTTATACTTATCGAAATAAAACATCATGTATTAAAAAAGGTAAATACGGCTCCTTTCAGAATACCGTATTTATCCAACTAATTCAATTTTTATAAACTTGCTTTTACTTCACCGCAAGTCAGCATATTTTTTGGGTAATAGGGATTTTTGATTTCCTTACTGTCACTTGTCCACGCTGCCCCTGTCATTGGGCAAACCTGAAGATACAATGTGGCGTCCTCAGCCTTAAATTTTGGAGCTAAATCCCAGAATTTAACCGAAAGCTCCTGAACAATTTCACGCTGTTTATTAATATTTTTTGTAGCTGCTACCTGACTTACAAGATCAATGATTACTTTTCTTTTTGCAGTAGCCTCATTCATTTGTTCAAGCGTCAGTTTTTTAAATTTGAAGTTTTTTAATGAGGTCTTTAATGCAGCAGCACTTTTAGAAGCAGTAAGACTATCTGATAAGACAAGGCTGTTTTTTAAAGCGAGGTAATTATTTGTGATTTCTTTTTTTTGTGCTTCACGTTTTGCTACTAAATCAGGTGTAACTTCTTGTTTTGATGTTAACTGTGCCTGCATGAATGTGCTTAAGCAAATAAATGCTGTTGCTAGTATTTTTTTCATATATCTGTTTTATTCAATTTTGAAATAATTTTGTCAATCTCGATCAGAATACTTTCGAAGTGATCTTTATTAATTCCTGTTGCTGAATTCATTAATCTGGTAACATCAGCTCTTAATTTTACTAAGTGCTGTTTCCCATATATAACTACATCACTGCGTTGTGCTGTATTTAATGCTTTTCCGGGTTCTAGTTCCTTTGGTAACAACAACATAACCAATTTTTCAATATAAGACCGCTGAAGGCTTCTTCTGTAAAAATCCTGCTTTTCATCACCGCTTAATTTTACCCAAACTGTCTGCTGCAAATCGTTTAAAAATTCAGGAACGGTATATGATCCTTCAAATTGCATTGATTTAAGACTGATGTTATAAAGCATGCCCGAACTTAATAGCATATTTAATACCTGGTTTTGCTGGTCTAGTATTTCGTCAGCTGATTTTAAACGAATAAGCTGGCCAATTTCCTGAGGATACATCCACAGAGGAGCAACAAACAATTGTCTTCCTATATAATCGATAGCAGCTTTTACTTTTGCTTTTGGGACTGGCTGATATACAATTCCTTTTTCATCAACTGTTCTTTTTGTAACGTAGTTATTGCCAATGTTTTTCAGTACATGATACAAATACCTTGAATATTGTAAGATAACTGCTTTATGCATATCTTCTAAATTTTCATAAGCATCATTTGGCTCATAAGTCCATTCTATCAGTTTAGGTACAACACGTTTTAAATTTTTAATTCCGTAATCACTGGCAAGCACTGAGTCATCCCCCAAATCTTCTGACTGGCTTCGTGGATCTTCGTCTTTTCCTTCGCCCCCAAACCATAATTTAGGATTGGCTGTCAAACTGTCTGTAGCCATTTTACTTAGTATTTTTTCTTCTTCAAACTCATCTTTTGCGTTTGGAAGATAGCTGTATCCCCATTTAATTGCCCATTTGTCGTACATTCCAATTCTAGGGTAAATTCCTGCCGGGCCAATATTATCTTCCGGTTGTGCGACATAATTAAAACGGGCATAATCCATTATAGAAACTGTATGTCCATTTGCTTCCACCCATTTTTTATCACGAAGTTTTTCTACCGGAGTAGCACTGCTTGCTCCCATATTGTGACGTAAACCAATAGTATGTCCAATTTCATGAGAAGAGACAAAACGAATTAACTGCCCCATTAGTTCATCATCTAAGTGCATTTTTCTGGCTTTTGGGTCTAAAGGTCCAGCCTGAATCATATACCATCTCTGTACCAGTCTCATAACATTATGATACCAGCCCACATGGCTTTCAATAATTTCGCCGCTTCTCGGATCACTTACACGCGGTCCGTAAGCATTAGGCGTTTCTGAAGCATAATATCGTATTACAGAATACCTTGCGTCTTCAAGACTCATTGTTTTATCATCTTCAGGCCATTCTTTACCTACAATAGCATTTTTAAAACCTGCTGCTTCAAAAGCTTTCTGCCAGTCGTTGATACCTGCAATTAAATACGGTCTCCATTTTTTTGGAGTAGCGGGATCAATGTAATAAACGATTTGCTTTTTGGGTTCAACCAATTCTCCTCTTAGGTATTTTTTGATGTCTTTGTCTTTTGGCTCCAGACGATAACGCTGAATAATAAATTTTTTCTCAACACGCTGCTGGTCGTCATCAAACAAAACATATTTATTGGCAAAATAGCCTACCCTCTCATCGGCAAAACGTTTGCGCATTGGCGTTTTTGGCAGCAATACAATTGAAGTATTCAATCTTATTGTTACTGTTCCGCTGCTTGCCAAAGAATTCGTATAGGTTCTTGTTGATTTTACTTCAATATTAATTGGATACGTTTCAATACTTTCAATAAAAGATTTATCATCAGCAAGTGTAGTTAATTTTTTTTCGGTTTTCTCTTTGGTTTCCAGAGAAAACATGGCATTATCTTTTTTGAAGGCATCGGTAACATCAATCACAACATATCCGTTATCTGGGTTTGTTGTTTTTATTGGAAAAGCACCTACAATAGGATTTTCGTTACTTCCTGCCAATGCTTTTGCCAGCATCGAATCTGCATTACGAACATCTTGTCTGTATTGCAATGATCTTAAAAAAACAGTATTATTAGCCCCTTTTTCAAAATAAATGGTCTGCTCATTCGCTTTTTCACCTCCAAAAATCCCCATTCCTTCGGGTGTTGAAAGATATCGGGTTACTACCAGCAAGTATCTGTTAAACAAAGTATCGGGAATTTGAAAATAATATTTCGTATCTACCTGACTCACCGTAAAAAGACCTGCTTTGCTTTTGGCCTTATCTGTAATTACTTTGTTGTAAGCCTGCATTCCTTTCGGCTGTGTACTTGTACTGGTACTATCTGCTTTTTTTTCTGCCGTGTTTTGAGAAAAACCATGCTGCTGTGTAGCCAGCAGCATGATTAAAATTATAAATAATTTATTCATCTGGATTAAAATGGAACTTTTTCGTCCGTGTTTAATGTAAGTTTTGGATTTTTCATCAAAGCCGTTAAAGGAAACGGTACGATGTACAATTTCGAGTTAGGTTGTAATGTATATGTTTTTTGCGGAACAGTTTTGTTAACAAGAGGGAATACCCTTGTAATTGTTTTTGCATATTCCGACTCTGTATTTAATCGTTTAAGATCGAAGAAACGATTAAAACCAAACATCAATTCTTTTCTGCGTTCATTGATCACCAATTCCATTGTTTCTTTTCGGGTAGCCGGAACCGTTAAATTTACCGTACCGGATAAAATACGTTTTGCTCTCAATTGATTTAAAACAGCAACAGCTTCAGTAAATTTATTTTCTCTCGCATAACATTCAGCTAGCATAAGATAAACTTCTGTTGTTTTCATTCCGACTGTTGGGTAAAAAAATCGGGTATATTGCGTTCCCCAATAAGCCGTATTAGAACCCTGATCCAGATTGGTTGTACTGGTAGTATTAAAAAATAAATTAAACCGTGCATCATTAGTACCGAATAGCGCTCTGAGCTCAGGACTTATAATATATAGCTGTCCAAAGTTCATTTCATTATAACCTGTCATGTACATATAGCTGAGTACTTCTACATTACTTGCCGCCGGAACAGCAACAGCAGTCGGGCCTCCCTGAGCGCTGTAAGATACCATATCAAATATCTTATTATTGTAACTTAGTGACTTTTCCGCAGCTTCTTTTGCTTTGTCAATCTCACGTTTAAAAAGATGTACTTTGGCTTTAAATGCATAACCGAATGCCAGTGACGGATGGTAAACATCAAGAGGTTTTTCCTGAAGATATGGTAATGCTTCTTCAATGTCTTTTTGAATAAAATCGTACACCTGTGCTACTGTTGCTTTTGACGGCTGTGCTTCTAAATCGAATTTATCCATGATACAAATACCACCATCGGTAGCCGCAGTTTGCGGATCATACCCTTTTGCATAATGGTTAACTAACAAAAAGTGATCGTATGCTCTGTAAATTTTGGCTTCTGCTTTTGCTAATTGTTTAGTGCTTCCTTCTCCTTTGCTGTCATCAACCAAGGAAATAATGGTATTCCATCTGTTGATATAAGTGTAAGCCTGGTTATAAAAGCTTGAACCTGTCATCAAAGAAACCCTGTCAGTAGTTTCATCAAAAGTAAAATTGATGGTATTGATATTAGGAGTTACTCCTATTACATTTGATTCTTTCATCCATTGGTCATCTACCAAATACTGAAAGTTGTTAATCGGATAACCTCTTCCCGGCAGGGATACCATTTCATGAAATTGATCTGCAGTCTCAACAACTAAAGATCCCTTCGGTGTAAGGTCTGTATATTCTTCGCAGGATGCTGCACCAAACATTACCAGCGACAGCATTATAATATGTATCTTTTTCATTTTTTTTAAAGGGTTAGGTTAAAACCAAATAAATAAGTTTTAGGCAATGGCAAATTACGTGTGCCGGAGTTCGCAGAATAAACTTCAGGATCAATATGGTTTCCGGCTGCACTCCAATACCAGATATTGTTTACCTGGAAAGTGAATTTTGCTGATTCCATTTTGATTTTGTTTGCGAGATTTTTCGGAAGACTGTAACCTAATGAAATGTTTCGAAGCTTGATATAATCACCATCAACCACATTCACATCGGAATTTCTCCATTGGCTGCTGATGGTCCCGGCATAAGATCTTACATTTTCTGCGAAATCAACATATAAACGTGTATTACCATTTGGATTTGCATCTGTGTAACGATCTGTAATACCTGAAAGATTTACAGCGTCAGTACTCATGTCGATAGTTTCCTTACGCATAACATTTCCTCCTGAGAAAACAAACAGCATATTCAAATCAAATCCTCTATACGAGAATCGCTGTGAAAATGAACCTGTATAAGTTGGGGTTAAGCTTCCCATTTTTACAAGCGCATTCGGATTGGTAACTGTTTTTATATTCGTTGATATTGGGTTTCCATTAGCATCAAAAGTGATTGACGGATTTCCATTTTCATCCAGAACATAAGGGTATCCGTTAACTGTACCTCCATATTTGTAAGCGTAAAGATTGTTGAATACATCTCCTTCGAAAAAGTAATTTGTTGGTGCACTAACATACACAGATGACGTTGATTGTGCTCTGGTCACTTTTTCAATAGTAGTTTTGTTGTAGCCAAAAACCACATTAGAATTAATACGGAAATTACCATTATTATACCATTCAGAACCAACAGTAAATTCAACCCCTCTGTTTAATAAAGCTCCAGCATTGATTCTTCTGCTTGTAGCTCCAACAGTAGGATCTAAATCGGTTGTTGCCAATAAATCACTGCTCAGTTTACGATAAACATCAATACTACCTGTCAGTTTGTGGTTTACTACTGTATAATCTAAACCTAAGTTGGTTGTTTGTGTTTTTTCCCATCTTAACATTGGATTTGGTTGAGAGGTAATGTTGATATATTGTAAAGACTGATATAAGTTGTCATTTCTTCTTGTAGCAGTTACATAAGGTGTTGTGCTTTGATCGATATTTCCACTCACACCATAAGTAGCTCTGAATTTAAGCATGTTGACCCATTTTACGTCTTTCATGAAGTCTTCATTACTAATATTCCATCCTAAACCTGCAGACCATAATGGACGGTTTTTATATTTAGAATCTACTCCAAATAAATCTGCACGGTCCACACGGTAACTTCCTGTTACGTTATATTTAGATAAATAAGTATAACCTGCTGTACTAAAGACAGAAAAATAATGATGTAAAACTTCCGTTTGTGATCTTGATATAGCTGACAAAGTGGTATTATTTCCATAAATATAACTAGGAACTCCTGTTTGGCTAAGTGAAAGGTTATTCAAAGTCGCAGAAGTAAGTGTTACTGGGTCATAGCCATATCGCAGCTGCTCAACACCTCTCGGCACAAAAGTTTCACGCATTTCAAAACCTGCTACAGCGTTTACAGAATGTTTCCCTTCGCTAAAGTCCTGATTAAAATCTAACTGGTTTCTAAAAGAATAATTGCTAGCCTGGCTGCTCCATTGTTTGTAACGTCCTCCTGCAGAAAAACCGTCAACGTATGTGTAAACATTTGTAGTAGGGTTATATCCGGTTAGCGCATTAATAGCGTAACGCATTTTATAAGAGTCAACGGCATAATACTGATCGTTATCATTTTTTCTTAATTCATATTGGAATTGTGTATTAAAGCTTAAGCCTTTCCATATCTTAGCACGGAGGTTTGTAAAAGCCCTTAAACCTAACGAATTTTCATGTGTAATACCCTCTTTAAGAGCATCTAACACATTAAAGCTTACTGATTTAAAACCACTTAAACTGTTAATTTTTGCAGCCATAGCAGGATTAATAACACTACTCCCTGTAAAACCATCTTTAATACCTACAAACGGTGATATGACAAGATCTCCATTATCATCTGTAATACGCTCATATCTTTTCTGGATGTCATACTTACCCAAATCAGAATCAGTAACATCGTCATTCGTATAGGTTGCATTTATCCCGAAAGTTGCATTTAACCAGTTATTAATCTGAAAACTACTTTTTGCATAAAGATTAAACGCCTGACTTGTGTTATTTACGATACGATTATCTGCGGCGTCATAATTAAAGGAAACATACGTATTTTGCTTAGTGGTACTTCCTGAAAATGCCATATTGTAACGCTGTCTGAATTCGTTTTGCCATACATTATCACGATAATCTTTTATGTAATCATTTTTTCTCCATTGAGCGATAGTAGTATCGTAATCTGCACTGCTCACTTTTCCATCTTCCAAATCCCTGTTAAGATGGTATAGAGGGCTGTAATATTTTGGGCTGCTGCTTCCAATATCGCCGTAAGCGTTGAACATGGTAGCTGTATTGGCAAATCTGGCTCTTTCCCTGTTATACACAGCTTGCTCAAAATCGATCAAATCACTTGTTGAAGCATAATTCATATCCCTTATATTCGGTTTTGTAGAAATAAAGAAATCCGAATTCAAACTCACTTTTAGCTTACCATTTCCTTTTTTAGTCGTCAAAACGATAATACCGTTTGCAGCTCTTGAACCATAAATAGATCCTGCTGCAGCATCTTTAAGAACATTGACACTTTCAATATCATACGGATTAATCTGATCAAGAGTCAATTCGGTTGGCAGACCGTCTATAACTATAAGCGGGCTGTAACCTACTTCCAAAGAAGAAAAAGTACCTATACCCCTTAATATAGGTGTATCAGCTGAAGCTCCTGTTGGGTTTTTCTGAAACATCAAACCTGCCACACGTCCCTCAAGAGCAGATGCTAAATTGGTATTGATATTTTCGTTTAATACTTTTTCATCTATTTTGGTAATAGAACCGGTAGAATGACTTCTGCTTAGTGTCTGAAATCCTGTCACAACGACATCTTTCATTACAGCAACTTTATCTTCGACAACAAGTGTTAACTGGTTGCGTCCATCGATGGCAAAAGATTTTTTTTGAATAGTTAATCCGGTACATTCTAATATACCATCCAGTGGCGCATTATCAAAAGAAAAACTACCATCAAAATCAGTTATACTATGCTTGTTTGTACCGGAAATTGTAACATTTACTCCCGGAAACGGTTCATTTTTGTTATTTAATACTTTTCCTTGTATTCTTCCGGATCCGTTTCCCCGCTTTTCCTCTTTTTCTTTTATTTCAGTTACCACTATTGTTTGATTGGTAAGTGAATATTTTAAGTTTTGTGAATTAAAAATTTGATTCAGCGTTTCTTTTAAACCTGAATTCTTAACATTAATTGTTACCGGTTTAGAATCTTTTAGCAGTTTTTGTGTATAAAAAACTTCGTAATTAGCCTGTTTTGCTACTTCCTTCAGAACTGTCTCAAGCGGAGCATCCTTAAAATTAATAGTAACATTTTGTGCAAGTCCTGTATAACTGCATAAAAGCATAAACAGGGCACTTAATATCCAGGAATAATTACGAAAATGAAGTCCTGGAATCATTTTCCAGAGTTCTTTGTAAGGTTTTTTTGGTTGTAAATTAAATTTCATACATTTACATTTAGTTATAGTTAAACAATAGTGGAAAACTTATATTGGCTATCAACTTTTTAACAACCAGAAGCATCGCAACTGCCTCTGGTTTTTTAGTTTTAAGCTCAACATAATCGGGTAAATTTAACATCACGGATACACAATGATAGTTTTTCCTTCGACCTTAAATTTTATATTACTAAGCTCAAGTACTTTTAATACTTCAGATAAATTTTTATTCATAAACGTACCACCGTTAAACCTTACATCCGATACATCGCCACGGTATTCTACTTTAATTCCGTACCAGCGTTCCAATTGCTTCATTACTGTTTTCAGGTCGGCATTATCAAATTTAAATCGGCCATTTTTCCAGGCAATAGTGGCTTCTGTATCTACCTTTCGAATGATAATCCTGCTAACATTATCAGATACATTTGATTGTTCTCCCGGTTTTAATATTGCCTTTTGATTTTTAGAAGTAACTGCTACACTTCCTTCCAGTAGTGTTGTTTTAACAACTGGCTCATTATGGTAAGCATGAAGGTTAAAATGAGTTCCTAGTACTTCTATAGACTGAGTACCTGATTTTACAATAAAAGGTTTGTTTTTATTTTTGGCTACTTCAAAGTAAGCCTCACCTTCTAACTCTACGATTCTTTCTTTACCATTAAAACGGGTTGGGTATTTAATAGAAGAAACGGTGTTTAGATATACTTTGGTTCCATCCTCCAAAACAATATTGTATTGTCCTCCAGTTGGTGTTGAAAGTGTATTAAACGAATTGGCATCAGCTTTTGAAACATCAGCATCAGGATTTATGGTATAAGTAATAACCCCTTTAGCATCCATTTTAATTGTAACTTCCTGTTTTTCTCCTTCTTTGGCAATAGTTTCTTTTGCAGCAACATCAGAAAGTACAATTTGCTTCCCATTTGAAAGCGTCAAAATACCTCTGTTACCTCCAGGGGCAATTTCTTTTGGTTTTTCAGTAACTTCTATAATTTGTTCTTTTGGCTTTGTAAAATAAAATATTCCTGTTCCGAGCAATAAAACTATTGACGCTGCTGCAGCATATTTATAAAACTGGTTTTTATTTTTTTCCGGACTAATATTTTTGTCAATAACTTTCCATGCGGTATCCAGATTTACATCCACGATGTCTATTTGATAGTTATTTTGAACTTTAGCAAAATAAGCTCTATTAGCTGCAGATTGATTGTACCATAAATCAAAAACTGATTCTTCTTCGGGGGTAAGAGTATTATGTATTTTCTTTATGATCAGTCTAAACTCCATTTTCAGAATCTCTTTAAATTAACAATTACCTGATGTAATTTATAACTAAGACAACTGAAACTAAAGAATGGGTGACAAAAGTTTAAGAAAAAGTGAAGAAAAAATTAAATTATACATAAATAATAACAACTTTCTTACAAATAAATAGATAATAATGCTAATATAAAAACCAACGATTCACTGATTTTTATTTTTGCTCTCTTAAGCTGCGTTTTTACAGTGTTTACAGAAATCCCCATTTCATCAGCAATTTCTTCGTATTTATAATTTTCAATAAATTTTAGTTTGAAAACCTGACGCATACATTCCGGAAAAGTTTCAATAATTTTGAGAATATGATGATAAAGAATCGTTTTCTCTTCTTCAGAAATCAAATCTAAATCTTCCTCTGAAACCAGCATTGAATTTAAATCAATGACATTTAAATCATCTGTTAATTTTAGCGTTTTCAGGTAATTTAAGCATTTGTTGCGTACCATTGCATACAGGTAAGCTTTAAGAGACGTTTTTATTTCTATATTTTTTGCATTTTCCCATAACGAAATAAATACTTCCTGTACAGCATCTTCACTTGCTTC
Organism: Flavobacterium adiutor; assembly: GCF_048282555.1. Taxonomy (NCBI): domain Bacteria; kingdom Pseudomonadati; phylum Bacteroidota; class Flavobacteriia; order Flavobacteriales; family Flavobacteriaceae; genus Flavobacterium; species Flavobacterium adiutor. The sequence goes on along the minus strand of NZ_CP182487.1, from coordinate 2,219,009 downwards.
CTGATCGAATAAAAAGTTATTGGCATAGATAACCAGCCCTTTATAAAAATGGTCAAATACATTTTTATAAACGGATTTATTTTGATTTTGAAGTTCTTTTAAGACAATATCTATTTCCAATATAAGTATAAAAAAGCAAATAGGCTACAAAAAACAAATCTATGTATTTTTAATTTTTCAGCAAATTAAGGATTGAATTTCTTTGAATAACTACAAAAAAAGACATTATATTCCCATATTTTTTTGAATATAAAAAAAATACGATATTAAAATTACAATAAAAAAACAATATTAGTATTTCTCTTACTACGCAAATTATCTTGTTTAGTACTATTTATCTGAATGATGTTTCTCTCTGCTACTAATTTACGGATATAATAGTAACTACGTTTGTAAAACCAAACTCGATTTACTAAATTATTAACGCAAACTCTTACACTTTCCTAACCTGCTTTTGATGCCGATAATAAAATCTGCCCGAGCATCGTCGTATCCATTTTTTCAGTAGCAAACTTGCTGTCTTTGATATTAGTTTTAGAAATCAATTAAATATCATTAGCAAATTCATTTTTAAAAGATTAATTCTTAATTTTAATCAGTGTTTGATTTCAAAAAACTAACCTTCTAAACCACCAAAGATGAAAAAAACATTCCTTTTATTCCTAATCGTTACTTTATATTCCTTTAGTACTGCTGAAGAAACAATAATTATTTCCGGTAAAATCATAAATACAGAAAATAAAACCATTAGAATTAAAGGAGAATTACTCGACAAAGAAATAAAGCTCAAATCAGATGGCAGTTTTTCAGAAAACCTGAAATTAGAATTTGAAGGTATATATACAATCGAAACTACTAAAAACAGTATTCCTATGTATCTGTCTAAAGATTACAAACTGGAAATATATGCTGATGATGTAAACCTGAATGCCACTTTAAAATTTACAGGCAAAGGATATATAGAGAATCAATATCTTGCTAAAAAACAGCTTATAAATTCTGCAACTCCCGATGATCGACTTTATAAACTTAATGAAAAAGAATTCCTGAAAAGGCTTCACGAAATAAAAACTTCCGTTAATAATTTATATCTCAAAACAAAATTTACTGATGTCGGATTCAAAGAAAAAGAAGCCAGAAGCATTTATTATTTGGAACAAAAGCATATATTATTCTATAAAAAATATCATTATTACTATGCCCAATTAGATAGTTTTAAAGTTTCCGAAACATATCCAAAATTTGATGAAGGAATTGACATGGACAATAATTCTAATTTTCTATTCTCAAACCATTATCAGGACATTGTGATGCAGAAGTTCTATGAAAATGTAAAAGCAGATGAAGACAGTCCAATGATTTCAACAAAAAATGCAATTCCGCAAATTAAAGCTTTAAAAAGTCAAAGCATCAAAAATCGTTTAATTGAAAATTTATCGTATGATGTGAACATTCAGAATAAGAGTTATGACGAAGTGTATCAGGAATTTTTATCGATTACAAACAATCCAATATTAAAAGAAAAACTTACAGCAAATTATAACACCGCAAATGCTTTACGGCCTGGAAATGTAGCTCCGGGATTTAATTATGAAAATCAAAAAGGAGGAAAAACTTCTTTAGAAGATCTCAAAGGAAAATATGTTTACATTGATCTTTGGGCAACATGGTGTGGTCCGTGTCGTGAGCAAATCCCGTTTCTTCAAAAAGTAGAAGAACAGTATAAAGGAAAAAATATTGAGTTTGTCAGTATTTCAATAGATGCAATAAACGATCAGCCGAAATGGAGTAAATTTGTTGTGGAAAAACAATTAGGCGGGATTCAATTATTGGCAGAAAATGAATGGGAATCTAAAATCATAAAAGATTACAGTGTTCGGGGAGTTCCCACATTTATCCTTATTGACCCTAATGGTAATATTGTTAGTGCATACGCCCCAAAACCATCTGACCCAAAACTTATTGAATTATTAAACAGTTTGAAAATCTAATTCTCCATTCATGAGCTTCTCGTTTTTGACAGGCATCTTAATTTATTAATTTTCAGCAGTAACTGTTTGCGAAGTGTAAACATTTAGGGTAATTCACAGGTTGTTATATGTAAATATTTAAATTTACAAATTAAATGTTAAATTAGCATACTATCATACTCACTATTAAACACTTGTGAATTTATAGCCCGATAGATACCCAAAACCGAAATTTATTGAGTTGAATGCTAATACATGAACAGAATAATACCCGTTTCATTACCTTTATTGACACCGAAATTGATCCAAAAAAAGGCAAAATCCTTGATATAGGTGCAATCAAACAAAACGGTAGTCAATTCCATAAAGCGTCTTTAGGGGATTTTTTTCAATTCCTAAAAGGCGATGACTATGTGTGCGGGCATAACATATTAAATCACGACATAAAATATCTAGGCAAGGTAATCTATGATGTTGGTATTAAACCTACAAACATAATTGATACCCTATACCTATCCCCCTTATTATTCCCTACAAAACCTTACCATGCATTATTGAAGGATGATAAACTCCAAACGGAAGATACAAATAACCCGCTAAACGATTCCATTAAGGCACGGGATTTATTCAATAGTGAGGTTGCCGCTTTTTGGCAAATTGATGAGACGTTAAAAAAAATCTTCTACCTTCTATTAAATTCCACAAAGGAATTTGGTGCATTTTTTAAGTTTGTAAACTACAGGAGTATTAATACTGATACAGAAGCTCTTGTTAGATTAAAGTTCCGTAACGAAATTTGTGAAAATGTAGATCTAACCAAAATAATAGCTGAACATCCTATTGAACTGTCGTATTGTCTGGCATTGATTAATTCATTTATAATCCATAAAACGGTTCATTCAATTACACCTCCCTGGGTCTTAAAGAACTTTCCCGAGGTAGAACGCCTCATGTTATTGTTACGAAGCAAACCTTGCATAACCGGCTGTACTTATTGTAATAGCGCCCTTGACATCTACAAAGGATTAAAAAGATTCTTTGGTTTCGATTCGTACCGGACTTATGGTGGAGAGCCACTGCAGGAAAAAGCCGTTATGGCAGCAGTACATAACAAGTCGGTACTGGCTGTATTCCCGACAGGTGGAGGAAAATCAATTACATTTCAGGTTCCGGCACTTATGAGCGCTGAAAATTCAAAAGGATTGACCATCGTAATTTCTCCGCTTCAGTCGTTAATGAAAGACCAGGTTGACAACCTCGAAAAGAATGGCATAACGGAAGCCGTTACCATTAACGGACTATTGAACCCTATTGAAAGAGCCAAATCATTTGAAAGAATTGAAGATGGTTCTGCTTCTATTTTATATATTTCTCCTGAATCACTGCGGTCAAGAACTATAGAAAAACTGATTTTAGGAAGGAAAGTTACCCGTTTTGTAATTGATGAAGCGCACTGTTTTTCCTCATGGGGACAAGACTTCAGGGTGGACTATTTATACATTGGCGATTTTATAAAATTAATTCAGGAAAAGAAAAACCTTGAAGATGGTATTCCTGTGTCATGCTTTACCGCAACAGCCAAACAGAAAGTAATTGAGGATATAAGAAATTACTTTAGTGAAAAGTTATCACTGGATCTTGAAATTTTTACTTCAAAAGCATCAAGGACTAATCTTCACTATAAGGTGTTTGAAAAGCAAAATGAAGAAGAAAAATATTTGACTGCACGGGATTTAATTGAAGAGAAAAACTGCCCTACTATTATTTACGTATCCCGAACTCGAAAAGCTAATCTGCTAGCTGAAAGGTTGGCAAATGATGGTTTTAGTGCAAAAGCATACCATGCAAAAATGGAGAAACAGGACAAGACCGAGAACCAGGATGCTTTTTTAAATGGTGAAACGCAGATTATGGTGGCAACCTCTGCTTTTGGTATGGGGGTCGACAAGAAAGATGTGGGCCTGGTCATTCATTATGAAATCTCAGATTCACTTGAAAACTATGTTCAGGAAGCAGGGCGCGCAGGAAGAGATGAAAATATTTCAGCTGATTGTTTTGTACTTTTTAATGAAGAAGACCTCAGTAAACACTTTATCCTGCTAAACCAGACCAAACTTTCCATAAAAGAAATCCAGCAGGTATGGAAAGCGATAAAAGATATCACAAGATTCCGCTCTAAAGTATCCAATTCAGCATTGGAGATTGCCCGCAAAGCAGGCTGGGATGATAATGTGGTAGAAATAGAAACACGAGTAACTACCGCAATTGCTGCTCTTGAAGATGCCGGATATCTTAAACGTGGCCAGAACATGCCGAGAGTATTTGCTAACAGTATTTTATCTAAAAATGCGCAGGAAGCAATAAATAAAATAAACACTTCTGAAAAATTTGAAGAAAAACAAAAAGAACAAGGCATACGTATTATAAAAAAACTCTTTTCAAGTAAAAGCAGAAAACAGACCAGTAACGAAACTGCCGAATCAAGAGTAGATTATATCAGCGATCATTTAGGTATTGTAAAAGAAGAAGTAATTAATATTATAAACCTGTTACGTGAGGAGAATATCTTGGCCGATGCAAAGGACTTGACCGCATTTATTAAGAAAGCAGACAATAAAAACCGCTCCTTTGCCATTGTAGAGACATATAGTAAAATTGAAAACTTTTTACTTCCGGTTTTTAAAGAAGAAGAAAGTATTTTTCATTTAAAAGAATTGAACGAGGAGGCTGAAAAAAATGGTTGTGAAGGTGTAAATACCAATAAGCTGAAAACAGTAATTAACTTTTGGTCTATTAAAAATTGGATTAAGAGGAAAAACTTAGAACATTCTAAAAATCACATTGCTGTATACTGCCTTCAAAGTAAACAACAATTAAAAGATAAGCTTGAAAAACGGCATGAACTTGCAAAATTTATCGTTGAATTTTTTTATGATAAAACCATTACTGGAGCCCTAAAAGATCAGGAAGATAAAGATGAGATTTTGGTGGAGTTTTCAGTACATGAGCTAAAGGCTGCATATGATAACAGTTTCAGTCTTTTCAAAAAAGAAGTAAACATTGATGATATTGAAGATACGCTGTTCTATCTTTCACGAATTGACGCAATAAAGATAGAGGGCGGTTTTCTTATCTTGTATAACCGCTTAACTATTGAACGAACCGAACAAAATAATAAAAAGCAATACACTAAAGACGATTATCAAAAACTCAATCAGTTCTACGAAAACAAAGTCCAACAAATTCATATTGTGGGAGAATATGCCCAAAAGATGATTACCGATTATAGAAATGCACTTCAGTTTGTGGAAGATTATTTCCAACTCAATTATAGTTCTTTCTTAAATAAATATTTTAAAGGCAGCAGACAAAATGAGATTAAGCGCAATATTACACCTGCAAAATTCAGGCAGCTATTCGGTGAACTCTCTCCTACGCAGTTGAAAATTATTAATGATAATGAAACACAGCATATCGTTGTTGCTGCAGGCCCTGGTAGTGGAAAAACCAAGGTGCTGGTTCATAAACTGGCTTCACTCCTGTTAATGGAGGATGTTAAACATGAGCAGCTATTAATGCTGACCTTTTCAAGAGCTGCTGCTACTGAATTTAAAAAGCGTTTATTAAAGCTTATTGGAAATGCCGCAAACTTTATTGAGATTAAAACATTCCACTCTTATTGTTTTGATCTATTGGGAAAAGTTGGTACTTTAGAAAAATCGGCGGATATTTTAAATAGTACGGTTGAAAGAATTAAAAATGGAGATGTTGAGCCAAGCAAAATTACAAAGACCGTTTTAGTTATTGACGAAGCTCAGGATATGAACGCAGAGGAGTTCGCTCTTATCAATGCATTGATCCAGCAGAATGAAGAAATGAGGGTTATTGCTGTGGGAGATGATGACCAAAATATTTATGAATTTAGGGGTGCAAGTTCTAAATATCTGGAACGATTCATTTATGAGAACAAGGCCGTAAAACACGAATTGGTTGAAAATTACCGTAGTAAAAGTAATCTGGTTACATTCTCAAATCAATTTGTCCGACAAATTCAGCACCGATTGAAAGAAACACCGATTATGGCCAATCAAACTGAAAATGGAAAAATCAAGGTTGTGAGCTATCAAAGTAATAATCTGATTACGCCTCTTGTAACTGATATAGCTAACGCAGATCTTTCCGGAACTACATGCGTACTCACAAAAACGAATGAAGAGGCTATTAAAGTTGCTGGTCTGCTTTTAAAGAATGGTTTCAAGTCAAAACTGATACAATCTAATGACTCTTTTAATTTGTATAATCTTGCTGAAGTTCGGTTTTTACTAGATAAAGTAGATTTAGGACCTAATATCTATACAATCAGTGATGAGGTTTGGGACAATGCCAAACGAGAACTGATGAGTGCCTTTATTAACAGCAATAAATTAGAAATCTGCCTTAACATAATTAAAGACTTTGAAACCACTAATCCTTACAAAAAATATACGTCTGATTTAGAAGTTTTGATTCGTGAATCTAAACTGGAGGATTTTTATAATGAAAATGGTGAAACAATTTTTGTATCAACCATCCATAAAGCCAAGGGAAAAGAATTTGATAATGTATTTCTTTTACTTGAAAACTTTAATGCCACTACAGATGAAGCAAAACGGCAGTTATATGTCGCAATGACAAGAGCTAAACGCAATCTGTATGTGCATCTAAACGCAGACTATCTCAATCATTTGACAGTAGAAAATCTTGAACAAATCAACGATTTTCACAATTACAATACACCTGATAAAATAGCTATTCATGCCACCCTGAAAGACATATGGCTAGACTATTTCATCTACAAACAGGTTCTAGTTTCGCAATTAACGTGTGGAGAAACGTTACAAGTTAAGGGTGATGAATGCTTAAATTCAAATGGGCAACCGGTGTTGAAATTTTCAAAACTGCTCATTAAGAAAATTGAGGAAATGGAGTCAAAACACTATAAATTAAAAAGTGCCAACGTAAATTTCATATTGTACTGGCTTAAAGAAGGAACTTCCCAGGAAATCAAAATAATTTTACCTGAACTTTATTTTGAAGCTATTCAGCATAAGTAAAAATTAGATTTGCTACTCTAGTAAAATCTAGCGTGATCACCTATTAAAATATCCAATATTCTCTCCAAATACTGCTGAAAAAACTTCCTGCTTTTTCCTTTCAGACTGTGGCAAATTTTAATAAATGAACTGATTGCGGTATAAAAGACAAAAACATGAGACGGATTTTCCTGCATATAAACTTTTCTTTTATAACAGTGAAGCACTGCTTCGCTCAAATTCTGCTTATAATAATCAAGGTGAGCAAAATCAAATATGGCATCAAATGCTTCAAATGGATTTCCTGCCGCAAAACCAGCCCAAAATCTCGTATTGAAGGATATTTTATTCTTTTTCATGGCGAGAAGATTTAAAATTCACCAACGAAGTTCGACTCTTTCAAAAGGATAAACTATTCCGGATTTGGATATAATATCTGACAGAAAAGATGTTTTACAGGATATTTTTTTATCTTTGAAATTCACACTTTTTAATGCAGATGGCTTTATATTTGCCCCTTTAGAAAACTAATACTCATTTATGGAACAGAAAATACATCAGGGAAGAAACGTAAAACGTTTTAGAGAAATGCTTAACATCAAGCAGGAAGCACTGGCTTATGATCTGGGTGAAGACTGGAACCAAAAGAAAATTTCTATGCTGGAGCAAAAAGATGTAATTGAAGACAGTTTGCTAAAACAAATTTCAGCTGTATTAAAAATTCCGGTTGAGGCTTTTCAGAATTTTGATGAAGAGCAGGCGATAAATATTATTTCTAATACTTTTCATGATGAAGCATTCATCGGTAATTCTGGTGGTACTTATAATGTTAATCCATTGCAAGAAATTTTAAAGCTTCACGAAGAAAAAATTGCTTTGTATGAGAGGATGTTGAAGGAGAAAGATGAGATGATGGTTAGGCTAGAGAAATTGATTGGTAAATAATTATTTGTCTGATCCGTAATTACTTATCCTTCTTTGATTTTAAATCTTTACTCAAAAAACACAAGATTTAACTTATTTTTGAAGTATTTCTGAACTGACAGAAAAAGAGTCAGAGACTCATGAAGCGATTACAATTTATAACAACTAAAAAAAATTGCGCAAAGTCGGAGACGTTTGCGCAGCTTTTCATAAGTAACTCTTCGGGGAATGGGTAAAGTATTTCATTAATTTGTGATAAAGTTGTTTGTGATTATAATCTTTGATTGCAAGCATATTTAATTTCTAATTTCAATTAAAACAGTTTCAATTAAATTTGCACAGTTTAAAATAAAATTATCATCTACTTCTATTAATGTATTAATTTCAGAAATATCACCCTCTTCAAAGAAGCTTTGCCCTTTCAATTTTATTTTGAAAGGTAGATTTGCATATTTTGACTCTAAAGTATGATAACTTCTTCCCTCTCCATGCTTTAATACATTTATAGCACATATAAAATCTTCGAAACGATCATGAAGTTCTAGTTTTTGTTTTTCTTTAAGCCTTTTTTTAGCACCTTCAAATCCATTTCGACAAGATAATTCATCCTGTAATATTGCATCAAACATTGAGAACATTCCAATGGCAAATATTGTCTTTTGAAGTTGGATCATCTGTAAATTTTTCACATGAACTGTTGATGCACTTGTTTGTAGCGCTTCAATAATTTTTGAATTAGTATCTTCTAACGAACTTAACGTAAATGATGTACTCCTGTATATTAAATCTTCAAAATTGTGCATAATATCAATATTTTTCTTTAAGTTTTTTAATTAAAATTGTTGCTTCGTCTTCTGTCATTCGGAGAGCAATTTTTTCCGCTTCTTGATCAATCCTATTTTCATCAAAAACATATAAATCTTTATATATATAATCCGATAATGAATATATAAAAGCAGAAGGAGCATTTTCAATTCGTTTATAAAAAACCAAAAGATCTTCATATAGAATAATTCGCTTTTCTTTAAACTCTTGTATTGACATCACTCTTGAATCATTTTTCATATCATCTGAGTGCTTTATAGAATTATTTAAATTTCGTAATTCATTTATTTCTGTGTAACAATTTACATTTTTAATATCAATATTTTTCTCATTCAAAAATTCAATCACAAATTCCCATTTAAACATTTTTGATTTAGAAACACCATAAGCAGCACCTAATAAAAATTTTAATTTATTTTCAAAATGCTTATAAGCATAAATAATTTTCATTTCTGAAATTGCTTTCAGCTCCTGTTCCATAAAATAAATCTCCATAGTCGGACCAGAATAATCTCCTCTTTCATATTCATCAGATCGATCTTTAGTATTAGCATCAATAATCTTCTTTTCAAAAATATGAATTGCTTCATCTGAAATTCTGTCGTGAAAATTATTTTCAACATCCATAAAGAAAGTTTGAAGGCCTAATTTTGCAGTTTCACGTCTTGCTTCAATATTATTTATCATTTCATTTAGATTTAATTAATTATTGAGCAAAGATATTTTTATAATACGCAATGTTTTTGCGCAGTTAAAAAAATATTCCCGATAGCGCAGATTTGTAATCCGTGCCCAAAAATTATATCTTAACAGATTTAATAAAATTCAGTTTTTAACTATATACTTTATATCCGTTTTTATTAATATATAGGAACGGCAAAGAATTTTCACCCTATCGCTTGCGTATCTGAGCGATTAGGATTCAATTAACTCTAAATATGGGAAACCGTAATAAGAAGCCAACTCTAAAATATAAATTTGACTTCTAACCTTTAATTATTAAATTATGGCATCATTACATGAGATCAGATGTATAAACAAATCTGATAGAACAAATATTCATGAACGAATCGTGAATATTGGCGATATAAATGGGGACGGAACCCGTTGGAAAATTAGTCAGACAGAAGCAATTTCAGCTATTGAATCTGGTAAATGGAACTTTTATGTAGGACAAGGAAGCAACAGAGTTAATGTTATAATTGCGATAAGTCCTGCGGGATATAAATACTTAAAAACTGCAAACGATAACACTACAAGTAATAATTTACTTAGTTTGTCTGAATGTCCTGCATAATAAAAAAATGGCTATTGCAAGCTACTTAATTGTAGCTTGCTCGTGTTAACCAAAATCTATTCATTTAATATTTTGCTAATAATAATTTAGCATTCTCATTATTTGGATTTAATTGTAGTGCTTTTTCACAATTTTCTTTACTACTCTTTATTTCATTTAAGACATACTCAGATAAAGCAATTCCGTAATAACTTGCGTCATTTTTAGGTTCAATTTCTAATGATCTTTTATAAAATTTGATTGATTTTTCAAATTGTCTCGTATCATAACAAACTGCACCAATATTGAAATATGCTTTGAAATTTTTCGGATTTATTTTAATTGATTCTTCAAGTTTTTCTATACCAGTTTCAATCTCTCTATTTTCAATGTAACTTACTCCAAGTCTATATAAACTATTTCCCTTGTCTATATTTCTTTTTACACATTCTTGAAAGGCAATTATGGTTTTTGCATTTTCAGAATTAGAATCGTACAATTTATTTGAATAAGCTAACAATTCGGAATCATTCATTTTTAGAATTTTTGCTTCAAATTTTTCATTTTCTACCGAATTTTCATTTTTCTGACCACAACTATTTAGCCCAATCATTATAGTAAATAGTAATATTATTCTTTTCATCTTTAAATGGTTCATGTTTGCTGATTTTGTGGTTAAATATACACAACGTTCTTCTTTAAAATAAAAAAACAAAAAGAAGCTGTCTCAAAAGCAAACCACCTGATCACACGGATTTGTAATCCGTGCCCGGCAAATATATCTTAACAGATTTAATAAAATTCAGTTTTTAACTATATACTTTATATCAGTTTTTATTAATATTAGGAACGGGCTCGGAAAGAATTTCCCCGCTATCGTTGCGGATATATGAGCGATCGGGATTATCCCCTCCCGTAATATGTTCCATGAAAGCAACAGCTCCTTTCATATGTTTTCCTATAATTGGGGATGATGACCCGTCCAATGCATTTAAAGTAATCGTTCCATAATTTAAAAACCAACCAAAAAAACCACCACCGTCTACTGTCATTCCCAATACTCTTGCCACTGGAATTCGTATGTAACTTTTTTGCCATGGCAGCACACCCGATTCAATTAGGATTTCCCCGTCTTTTGCTATCCATTTGTAGCTTTTAATTGTAAAATATCCTAGTATATTGAATCCTAATAAAATCCAACCAAACAAATACACATTACCATTTCCAAATATTAGCAACATAATACTTATTATAGCTATAAACCATACTGGAGTGTAACATAGCCAGTGCTTTCCTATTTTCATTTCGACCATCTAATTTTTGTTTTTACCGTTAAATTAACTCAAAATTAGTCAAAGCTGACGAACATATCAAATTTTTAGACATTAATTACCCCGAAGAATTCTTATGAAAAGCTGTGCGAACGTCTCCTGACTTCGCACCCGCATAGAGAATAAAGTCTTAATTCTACTATTTACAGCTTTTGTCATTCCGATGAAGGAGGAATCACATAACGTGAGCAACTTGTGCGATTCCTCCTTCGTCGGAATGACAACAAAATCAACAAAATTGGTTTTCAACAAATGCTGTAATTAATAGAATTAAGCGCAATTTTTTTAAAACGAATTTTTTGCCACCGATATTGTGACATTTTTTATGAACTGAAAATTTTGTCACCGATTTTGTGATTTTTTTTTCGTTTTGAAAAAAATGTCACAAAATGAAAATAGAGTTAATTCTGTTTATCTTAAATTTAGGTTACTATTGTTTTTCAATTGCCGTTGACTTTAGTCAACGGAATTTAGGTTAACTATTGAATTGGCTTTAGCCAAAAGAGTTATATCATTTTGGCTAAAGCCAATAAATACAATTTCTAAATAACCTTTGGCTAAAGCCAAAGGTTATTGAACTCAAAAGAGCAAAACGTTTTTTATAATGTTCTCAATCTGCGAGCGGATCTATTTAACCCGATCGCGCGGATATGTAACCGTACCCACAAAGTATATCTTTAACAGATAAATCCAGTTTTTAACTAAACCTTTACATCCGCTTTTATTAATATAGCAACGGGCACGGAAAGAATTTCCGCTATCGTTGCGCATATACAAGCGATCGGGGGTTAAATGTATATAATCTAAACATTTAGACAGCTTTTCCGTTGAGGGACGAGCGAGACGCTCATACCAGCGGATTTACTGTATTTATAAAAAAGTAATTTAAAGTTTTTCAATTAGTCTGTGATTAATTTGAATTTTACAGGCTGAAAAAATATATTGGAATTTTTCTCAAAATAAATTCCATTTTCTTTTTTATCCAATTTTACCTGGTAATTATGAATTAGGGTAGTTTGCGCAATCACATTTATCTGGTAAGTATCTCCAACTTTGTTTTCTTTTGCTATATCCTGAACAATACCATTGATCACAACCGATTTTGGAACAACAGCAGCGTCATTTAATTTAAAACTAACCACATATCCTCTCTCATTATTTCTGTTATAACTTTTATACGTTTGGTTTTTAATATCTAAAAGTTGTCGGGAACAGGAAAAAAGAAAAAAAATCGCGAAAGAAAATAATAAAAAGATGGCTTTTGAAATACTATTTCTCATACTTTTGGCGTTTTATATCCACAAATTTAACGATTGAAAAAATAATGAAATTAAAATATATTGTTAAAACATTACTTATAGGATTGTTTTTTACAGCTTGCAGCAAGGATTCTGATGCTAATGAAACTACAGCTACCGAACCAGACGAGATTAACAACTTTGTCTGGAAGGCTATGAATTCCTGGTACTACTGGCAACCCAATGTTACCGATTTGTCTGACAGCAAAATCGCTTCTGCCACAGCATATAACAATTTTATTAACGGAAAAACTCCCGATGCGCTTTTTTATTCACTCCTCTATCAAAGAGGAACTGTTGACCGATTCTCCTGGATTGAAAACAGTAATGAGATAGTGAATGCTTCAAAAATTGCAGAAGTCGAAAAAAAAGGTGGTTTTAGCTATGGAATTTATCCTAAAGACGCATCCAATACAAATATGGTAGCTTTAATTGACTACATTGTACCTGACTCACCAGCAGCTTTGGCGGGATTGAAAAGAGGCGATGTTATTACAAAAATAAATGGAAGCCAGCTAACTTCAAGTAATTATGACCAACTAGAAAATTCACAAGTTACCATTACTCTGGCAGCAAGTGTGAAATTTACAAACGGCAGCATGGTAACCACAGACAAAGCAGGAACGGTGACTGTAACAAAAGCTACTATTGATGAAAACCCGGTTGCTTATTACGAAAAGAAAGTATATGGCAGCAAAAATATTGGTTATTTGGTGTATAATGGTTTCAAGTCTGATTATAATGACGAACTCAATGCCGCTTTCGCTAAAATGAAATCGGATGGAATTAACGAATTGGTTTTAGATTTAAGATATAATGGAGGCGGTTCATTAGAAACAGCAGTTGCCCTTGCACAAATGATTAACGGAAGTTTTACCAACAAACCCTATATTTACTTAGACTTCAATAATAAACACAATAGTGAAGACGGCTATGAAAATCTTTCCGAAAAAGTAAACATTTTTAATCTGGTTGATAACGAACCCACTTTTCAGAGAGAAGAAAGTATCAACAGCCTTGCTTTAACAAAAATATATGTGCTGGTAAGTTTTCAAACCGCTTCTGCCAGCGAGCTCACCATACAATGTCTTAAAAAATACATTAACGTAATCACAATAGGCGAAGAAACGGTTGGTAAATTTGTAGGATCTAACACACTATACGATTCTCCTGCTTATAATTATATTTCCTATGCCAATCGAAGCACTAAACACAAATGGCAATTGCAACCCATTACCTTTTCCTATTATAACAAAGACAAAGACGCAAATCCATCGAAAATTACACCCGATTACGAAATTAATCCATATAGCGCTTTCTTAAATTTGGTTGAATTTGGAAACGTAAAAGATCCTTATTTGAATAAAGCTCTTGAATTAATTACAGGCCAAACCCTGCGAACTACAGTAAAAACTACCAATCCTTCTTTGTCCTTAAATATTAGCAATCTTGCTGCATTCAACCCTACAAATACTGCCAAAGGTTTATATATCGAGGATTTTAAAAGGTTGAGAAAACAATAAATAGCAACGAAATTTATAAATTAAAATCTAAAGGCTGCCACGAGTGCAATATTATTAACTGAAGAGATTTTAGATTGAGTAGTAACGATTTTTGATTTCAGATTTGGCTTAACTAAATATTAGATTGTTGCTTTTTGGAGTTTTTTACATCTGAAATCAAAAATCGTTAATCAAAAATCAGCAATCATTTAATCTTTAACTTAATGACATTGGGCGCGAGTGTTTTGCCCGTGAACGTACGATTGCCGATTGTTTTACCACTTTATATTACGGTCAATAAATTCAATGAGCTGTTGGGACATTGCTTCCTGTTCTTTTCTATCAGGATGGTTGCCTCTTTCTTTATAAGGAAAAAATACGGTATATATTTTTTTATCGTGTAATTGATCAACGGCTTTTTGGATATAGCCCGGCCATTCTGAACCAGTTCTGGTAGCATCCATATTACCCAAGGCGCAAATTATACTCGCCGAAGGATATTTGCTTCTGACTGAACGAACAAAATTAGCATACGACTGAATTATAAAAGCTTCTGATGGTTTCTCTGTACCAAATCTGCGTTTAAACTGTTCATTTTCCGGTTTGTTTACGATCCAGGAATCATTCTGAAAAAGATTAATCACTACAATATCTGGTGTGTACTTTGTAAAATCCCATTTACTTAAAGAATCCAGCGGAGCAGTACGATCGTAGGTTTCAGGCATAATTTCAGGGAACCAGCTCACTGTAATTCCTATCCCGCTGCGGGCAATAATAGAAGGTTTAGCATTATAATGCCTGGCTGTTATTGCAGCATACGTATAATAATTGTTGAAATCTTCAGGCATGCCAGAATCATTCCCTCCTTCCGGCACATCTACACCGTGACCTGCTGTAATTGAGTTCCCATAGAATTCAATTTTTCTGGTACGATTGTCAGGGTTTTTCAACACTTTTGTTTCCCCGTAAAGCTCAAATCCATACAATACATTTACTGATGTAGAATTTGATAGTTTGTATATTTCTAACGTATGGATACCCGGGCCAAGGTCTTTTGCTATCTTTATCGTTTTAAGGGTATTATCTGTTTCAAACTTAAAAGGCTTTTTATCGTCTTTATCGATTATGGCGTAAAAAAATGCTTTCTCTTTTAAAGACTTCATTTTTACTGAAACGCCTGATCCTTTAAAGGTTATCCCGGCTGTAGTACCAGGCCAGTAAATCATAGTAGAGTCTGCTGTAACATCTACCCTGCCCGTGTAATTGATTCTGGCATTATCAGGCTTTACAAATTCCTGTGAGTAAGAGTACGAAATGAAAGCAAATAATACTAATATGTGTAGCTTTTTTAAATTGATCATATTATAAAATTAAAAAATTAGACCCTGTCGCATTTGCCAGAATTAATTATAAGATTTAAAAAAAAAAATTGAATATTAAAATGCTAATTTACAGAATGATTTAAAATATATTTATCCTTTGTTATGCTATTTTAGCGGCAGTATTTTGTTTTCCTATTGCCATTTAGCATTTTCAGGTACAAAACTTTAAAATCTTAGTAAGTGTAATTCATTCCATACAGTTAAATAATGAAGACATTCAAATTCTTAAAAAATAAATATAATGTTGCGCTACTAATTGACATTGGTACCTATAAAGACATTCCAAATTATTTTTTTGAAAGTGAGCTCCATCATACAGATTTTTACGAACTTATATTTTTCTCTAAAGGAAATGGCTACTTAGAACTTGATCATCAAAGAATTGAAATTTCAGATAAAACAGTCGTTTTTATTTCTCCTTTTCAAAAAAGAAGATGGTTTTTGGATAAAACCAAAGTCGAATGTTATTTTTTATTTTTCCAGGATAGTTTTCTGTCTGATTTTTTTTCAGATAAACTATTCTCCTTCAGGCTACAGTTTTTTTACAACAAAACCAAACCATTGTATCTAAAGGTCAATGACGGCTTCTTTTTGCAGCTGACAGATATAATTCAGGAGCTGATCAGTGAAATAAAAACATTCAAATCAGATAGCGAACATATTATAAGAGCATTATTGTATTTTATACTAATCAAACTCAATCGGGCCTATGCACAGCATTATCAACTGTCTTCAGAAACAGAAAATAATAGTATTGCATACCCGTTGGGTGAAATTAAATTAGTTGATTTTTAATATTGTTGATAGGTCTGTCAAATATGAATTTATTAATGTATTGAATTAATGTCATGGCCGTTATTTTTGCTAAAATTCTTGTTTTAAAACCATTAAAAGATTTAGCATAATTTCTTCGAATTAAAAACTGGTCGCATAGTTGTGAAAACAAAGTTTCAATTCTTTTTGTGGATTTTCTAAAAATATATGGCTGTGGTTTATAGTCTTTTTGATTGATTCTTTTTGGGGTTTCTAATTTGATTTTAACTGTTTGAAATAGGTCTAATTGAACACTCTGGGAAAGATAACCTCTATCTCCAAGAATAACACAATCAGACATTTGGTTTTTGATGTTATTTAAAAAATGAACATCATGAACTTCTGCTTTTGTAATATCTAAAGAATGAAAAACTCCAGATACAGAACAAACCCCATGAAGCTTATAACCATAAAACCAGCTGTTTTGTGAAGCACAAAAACCTTTAGAAGGAGCTGTTTCAAATTCATCTTTACAGATCTTAATTCTGCTGTGACGAGAAAATTTACAGATTTCCAACGGCATACTGTCAACAATAAAATAGTTTTCGAACTCCAAGAATCGGTTGGCTAATTTGGTTCTGATTTCTTCAGAAAACAAAAACAGTTTTCTTCTTCTTTTATTGAATTGACTGCGTTCAATTAAATTAGGAATCATACCGGAACTAATCTGTTTAAAAAGTGAATTCTCACTATCAATAGACATGAATTCAGCTGTTAGACTAAGTGCTATTACCTCTAAATCAGACATCTTGCCACTTCTTCCAACTCTTGATTTAGATACTGAATCATAATTCAAAGAACTTATAACTTCTAAAACCTTAAAATAATTTTTAACTATATTTGACATGGATATTGGTTGTTTAGCGACTTCAAGATACTGCTTTGCAGTGTCTTGACCAATATCTAATCGTTTTTAATTTAACTCAAATAATTTCACCCAACGGGTTATTGCATATATGTTTAAAGAAATTTTACAAAATAAAGTCTGTAAAGTAAGAAACATCGACTATTACTCTCAAGAGTTAGGTATCAGCAGAGTAACACTAAATAAATGCATCAAAAAACAATTCGGGGTTACCGCCTCTGAAATGATAAACGAATTTATTCTCTTTGAAATAAAGTCTCTGCTAAACTATACAAAACTTAATATCAATGAAATTTCGGATCTATTACAATTCTCTCATGCTAATCATTTAACGCGTTTCTTCAAGGCTCAAACAGGGATCTCTCCAAAAGAATTCAGAAACACTTATCAAAATGGTAGTTTTGTTATCTAACTGGTCATTATTCTTTTTTCCTGTGTACTATTTTTGTACGTGAAAATATTTTCACCGAAAAACAACAAGTCATTTCATATCAAAATCACTGGAAAATGTGGTCTTCTCTGTTTGGGAATCACTTAACTCTTAGAACATAAAATAGCATTTCAATGAAAAAGCCAATCAAATTTATATTTACTTTGACATTACTTCCCTTAATTCTATTCGGCCAACTGCGACAAGATATTGATCTCGTTACTCTTTACAAGAAGGGAAAGCTCAAATCCGTAAACAGAGAGATTAAAATCGTTTCAGCTGATAGTGGAGCCTATCTAAAAATAACAGAAAATAAAAAAGAAGGTATTGTATGGCTGCCAGTTAAGGATTTTAAAGACGGTACAATTGAAATCGAAATGCGAGGAAAAGACGTTTTTCAACGAAGTTTTATTGGAATCGCTTTTCACGGTGCCAATGACAATAATTATGATGCTGTTTATTGTCGTCCATTTAACTTTTTTGCTAAAGACTCTGTTCGGAGAATTCATGCGGTGCAATATATTTCTCATCCCAATTTTACCTGGGAAAAATTAAGAAAAGAAAGAAATGCGGTTTTTGAGAAAGAAATTATCAATCCGCCAAATCCCAATGATTGGTTTAGAATGAAATTAGTAATCGACAACACAACTGTTAAAGCCTACATAAACGATGCAGTGCAGCCTTCGCTGATAGTCGAAAAACTCAACAATCGAACATCAGGAAAATTAGGGCTATTTACAGCAGACAGCAGCGGAGGAGACTTTAAAAACATCCAGATAAGTTATAGAACTAAGGAAAAATCATAGTGTAAAATTACAGAAACAATGCTCTAGAACACTCCTTTTCAGGAAACAAAAAAAAGTTTTTAGTTTTATCTGAATCCTTTAAAGTCAATTTTTTCACACTCAAAATTTAAAAGAATTATTTAATTCGACTTCAGACAAGCAGATTACTTTAAATTCGCTACAAAATATTTGAAGGATTTTACTTTTCTCAACTACTACAAAAGGCTTCAGAAAAAAACTGAAGCCCTTTTTGTTTAAGCTATAGATGAAAAATTTGGAAACTTTTAAAGAATTTATAATTCCTAACAAAGCAAAAAATGCTTTAGATAGCAAAATCACCAAATCGTTATTCTGTCTTTCTCTGGCAAAAACATTTTATCTCCAGGTTGTACATTAAATGCTTCGTAAAAAGGTGTAGTATTCATTAGAGGTCCATTAACGCGCCAATTTGGTGGAGAATGAGGATTATTATTAATCCACAAACGCAGAAACTCATCTTTCATTTTTACTCTCCATATTTTAGCTATAGAAATAAAAAAGCGCTGATCTGGAGTAAAACCGTCAATTTTTGTATTCCCTTTTCCTTGTTGGGTCATTTTAAAAGCATCATACGCAACTGCTATTCCTGCAATATCTGCCGTATTTTCGCCAACTGTCATTGCTCCATTAATGTGTACATCTCCCAAAACAGTAAAGGTGCTGTACAAATTGATAACCTGTTGTATTCTTAACTTAAACTTTTCGTAATCCTCTTTTGTCCACCAGTTTCTTAAATTGCCATCTTTGTCATATTGAGCCCCCTGATCATCAAATGTATGGGTTATTTCGTGACCTATAACCATTCCAATGCCCCCATAGTTAAGTGCATCATCCGCATTATTATCAAAATATGGGGCTTGCAAAATACCTGCCGGAAAAACAATTTCATTTGCAGTAGGATTATTATACGCTGTAACTGTAGGAGTTGTGGTATACCATTCTGATCTATCCACGGGTTTGCCCAATTTTGCCAGTTGAAATTGATATGCAGCTGCTGAGGCTGAAACCATGTTCTCAAAATAGGTATTTTTAGCTATATGTACGTTGCTATAATCTCTCCATTTATCCGGATATCCTATTTTCTTAGTAATGGCAAACAATTTTTCTTTGGCTTTTTGTTTCGTAGCAGGACTCATCCACTCCAGTTTATCTATTCTTTTTCCGTATGCCTTTTGCAGATTATTGACTAGCTCCAGCATGCGTTTTTTTGCATCTTCTGAAAAATATTTCTTCACATACAATTCACCCAATGCCTCGCCTAAGTAATTGTCAATAACCGTAGCCATTTTTTCTCCACGTGATTTCTGAACTGCCTGACCAGAAAGTACTTTGACATACTCAAAAGTAGCTTCTGCAAAAGGCTTACTTAAATCATCTGCATATCTTTCTATAGAGTTTGCTTTCAGATAAATTTTCCAATTTGGTATGGAAATGGTTTTCAGGAGCTTATTAAGGGCATCGTAATAGGCGGTCTGACCTACATTAATGGAATCGGTTTTGGCTCCTAAATTATTTAAAAAAGCAATCCAGTCTATGTTGGGATGTTTTTTTACAAGGTCTGTGATAGCCGTTTTATTATAATTTGCCTGAACATCCCGAAGTTCAACTTTTGTTTTATGAGAAACAGCGAGTTGTTTGTCAATATCGTAAACTAAATTAGCATTCTTTTTAGCTTCTGCGGAATTGCTGCCTGTTAGTTGAAATAATGTAGTAAGATATTTTTTGTAAGATTCCTGTATGGCAATAGTCGATGAATCTGATTTGAAGTAGTAGTCCCTGTCAGGCAGTCCAAGACCCGTTTGATAGACTTGGGCAATATTCATATTGCTGTTTTTGTCATCTGGTGATACTCCAAAAGCTATAATAGAGGAATTGTCTACTTTTACCTGATTTACTACAAACTTCATTAAAGAAGGCAAATCCCTTATAGCTTCAATTTTGCCAAGAAGTGGCTTGATAGGTGTATAACCGCGTTTGTCAATGGTTACAGTATCCATACCCGATGCATAAAAGTCACCTACTTTTTGTGCTATACTTCCTGCCGGATTCTTGCTTTGCGAGATACTGTCCAATATTCCCTGAAGTCGAATCCGCTGTGGAAAATTCATAAACATATAGGCACCAACTCCGGACTGGGATGCCGGTATTGACACAGAATCATACCATTTGCCATTTACATATCTAAAAAAATCATTGCCAGGCCGTAATGTGGAATCTATTCCTGTAATGGTGATATTTTTTTTACCGTTATGCTTTGAACACGCTGTAAAAACTAATAATACAATGAAGAGCATTAGTGAATTTTTCATAATATGGATTATTTCTATAGATGAATAAAAAAGTTTGAGAACAGCTTTTTTAACATATATACCTGATATATAAAATTTTAGCACAACAATATACGAATTCAGTTTTTAATTATGAAGTTAAAAAATAGCAGTATAAAAAAAGAGGCATCAGCCTCTTCTTCTACGTAAATTTATTTCCCATGTAAAATTAAAAATATTACTTTTTAGACTTCAAATTCATTTTACCTGTCTTCAGCCCTTTACCTGTCACTTCCAACTGGATTGAACCGGCCGTTTCAATTGCTTTAACCAAGACTACAAGTTTCCCGCTAAAAAGCTTCATATGATCCTGATGAAACACTTCTAATGATGTAGCATCACCATTACATGCAGCTCTGTACGTTCCAGCACCGGTTACTTTAAACTGTAGTTCATTGACTGCTGTAGGACATGGAATTCCGTTTTTGTCAACAACCGAAACCGTTACAAAAGAAATATCCTCTCCATCGGCTTTGATTGTTTTGCGATCTGCATTGAGTATGATTTTATAGGGATCACCGGCCGTTTTCACCTCACTTTTAGCAGCTATTTTACCATTCGAATCAAAAGCCACAACTTTTACCGTTCCCGGCTCATATTTTACATCGTTCCACATTAAACGATAACGGTTTTGCGGAGTTGAATTATTTTTCTTTTGAACCCCCATACTTTTCCCGTTTACAAAAAGCTCGGCACTGTCATAGTTGGTGTAAACAAAAACCGGAGTAATCTCTCCTTCTCTTCCTTTCCAGTTCCAGTGTGGTAATATATGAAGGGTTTTCTCTTGCTTATTCCATCTGCTTCTGTAAAGATAAAAACGGTCTTTAGGGAGTCCGGCTAAATCTGAAATCCCAAAATAAGAACTTCTTGACGGCCATTTTTCATCATACGGTGTAGGCTCTCCTAAATAATCAAAACCTGTCCAGACAAATTCTCCAATAACCCAGGGTTTGTCATCCTGAAGCACAAAATCTTCATCAGGGACATTCGACCAGCTGCAGGCTTCAAGATCATAAGATGAACTTTGAAAATCATCGTACTGTTTATTCTTTTCCTGAACCACGGGGAATTTATAAATTCCTCTGGAGCTCACTGTAGAAGCCGTTTCTGAACCTAATATAAATCCTTGTGGGAATGTTTTATACGCTTCTTCATAAAGATGTACTCTGTAATTTAATCCCGGAATATCCAGCAAAGCTCCAAAGCCAGATTCCATAGTTGCTTTTACCTGATCCATCCCAACAGTCACAGGTCTTGTAGGATCTTCACGGTGAAAAATGTCCTGTAGCCATCTGGCACGTTTTACCCCTTCAGCACCCCATTGATCCGGAACTTCATTTCCAGAACTCCACATTACAATAGAAGGATGATTTCGCGTAGCTCTTACTAAATTTACAATGTCTTTTTCGGCATATTCTTTAAAAAAACGATTATATCCGTTTTCTACTTTTGGCTTTGCCCATTCATCAAAACTTTCTGCCAAAAACATGAAACCCATTTCATCAGCCAGTTCAAGCTGTTCAAAAGAAGGCATATTGTGAGAACTTCTGATTGCATTACATCCCATATCTTTTAGAATGGTAAGCTGTCTTCGCAGCGCCGCTTTATTTATTGCAGCACCAAGAGGTCCCAAATCATGATGAAGGCAAACACCTTTGAATTTGGTCACTTTGCCATTCAGGCTAAATCCTATTTTAGGCTCGTATTTTATAAATCGGATACCAAACTTAATGTTTTGTTCGTCTTTTAAAGTTCCGTCAGCCGCATATAATTTGGTTACTGCTGTGTACAAATAAGGAGTTTCAGGACTCCATAAATTAGGCTTGGCAACTTCTATTAGCTGATGGAATTGCCCATCCTTTGTGTCAGTACTTTTTTGTGTTGCAACAACCTTGTTATTACTATCTTTTATTTGGGTTACCATTGACAAGTTACTGCCATGAAACTCTGCTTTTATATCCACAACAGCATTATTCCCTTTCATATCAGGAGTCGTAATAAAAGTACCCCATTGCGCAAAATGTTCCTCTTCCTTAACCACGATACTCACTTTTCTGTACAAACCAGCCCCCGGATACCATCTGGAAGAAAAGGGTTCATTAGTCAGTTTTACTGCCAGTATGTTTTCTGTTCCAATAAGAAGATCATTGGTAATATCAATATAAAAATAGCTGTATCCATACCCCCATTGTCCAACTTTTTTTCCGTTTAAATACACCTGAGGTTTGCTCATAGCTCCTTCAAACATAAGAAGTGCTCTTTTGCCTTTTTTAAACTCCGGAATAGTAAATGTATTTCGGTACCAGCCTGTTCCAATATGTGGCAAAGCGCCGGTTCTTCCTGTTTTTTCAGTTGCTTCTTTTTCTCCGTTTTGTTCAATGATAACGGTCTGTATATCCCATTTTTTATCAAAAGGGCCAAAAATAGCCCAATCATGAGGAACACTGACTTTTTCCCATTCAGAAGTATTAAAATTGACTGCAAAGGCATCTCCTTTTACTTCTTTAGAAAAACGCCAGTTGTCTTTTAAAACAACAGTAGTGGATTGCGACCAAATTTTTCCGGACGAAAAAAAGAGCGAAAACACGAATAATATGGACTTAAAAAATATCTTCATTGTCGTTTTGTACTTTACCATTAAGTAATTATAAAATTAAAATCTTTTGAATTCTTAATAGCAATTAATTTATTTTAATTTTTGAAAGCATCCAGTGCTGGTGATGGTTTCCCTTTGTCCAGCCATGCACTTAGCTGATAACCGCTCCAGCTTTTTGCGCCCTGTGGTTCCCAGTAAATGACACCTAAACCTTTGTTATCAGGCACGCTTTTTACGGCTTTTATAGTGGCTTCAAGCATTTCTTTGGTATTTTGTTCTAAAGTATAATCACCTCCCACTTCTACTACCATTACTTCTTTATTGTAACGCAAAGACATATCTTTCAGATTGTTTTCTAAATCGGTAATATTTTCTTTATAATCTGTTTTTAGCCAAAACGGGTAATAGGAAAAACCAATAACATCGTATTGAACATTTAGCTCTGTTGCTTTGTCAAAAAACCACCTGAATTTTTCGTTTTTGTTGCCTTCGTCTAAATGTACAATTACCTTAATTTTTGAATCTATAGCTTTTGTTGCCTCATATCCTTTATTCAACAATTGAGCCAATTGGGGAAAGTTGTCTGTGTGTCCTTCCGGCCAAAGCATACCGCCTGGAATTTCATTTCCAATCTGAACCCACTCTGGTGTAACTCCTGCTTTTTTCAATAATTTCAAAACATCATAAGTATGTTTATAAACATCGCTAAGCAATTCCGCAAAAGAATGGTTTGCCCATGCTGCCGGTTTGTTTTGTTTGCCGGGATCTGCCCACGAATCACTGTAATGAAAATCGATCATGATGCGCATTCCCAACTTTTGCGCGCGAACCGCCATGACAACTGTTTCTTGGGGGCTACAGTGTCCGCTGGCTTTATCATTATTGGGATTTACCCAAACGCGCAAACGAAGGGTATTGATTCCTCTATCTTTTAATAATTGCAGACAATCTTTTTCAGAACCGTCTGTATCATAAAATTTATAACCTGTGGCTTCCATTTGTGGCAGCCATCCCACATCAGCTCCTTTAGAAAAAGAACCTTCTTTACTTGCCCTTTTTGTTTTACATGAAGTAAATACAAGTACTAAGACAAGCAAAAAAGGTACTATTATAAAATGTTTTTTCATTCTATATTATCTGGCAAAAGCCTGCATTACAGATAATGCATTATTGTCAAAACTATATAAAGCCTGATTTTCATAAGTAGAACCGAATGCAGATTGTTTTCCTCTAAAAGCAACCCATTCTCCACCCCAGTAAGCAAATCCTTGTCCGTGTGCTGATGCTTCAACCGCAGCTCTGACAGCCAGAACAAAGGCCTTTTGTCCTTTCGGAGTCGCCGGAAATTCAGGTATTATTTGTGAACTATCCCCTATAATATTATTCGTAAAATCATTATACAAGAATGTAAATGGGTAAGATGTTTCTGCAATCACGACTTTTTTACCATATTTTTCTCCAAGGTCATCAATTGTAGATGCTACTTGAGTCAGATCTTTTCCGTGATGAATAGGGTAGTATGATAATCCTATATAATCATAATCAATGGATTTCATTTTGTTGAAAAACCAATCAGTACCTTCACCATTTATACCTGCATAATGAATCATGATTTTTGCATTTGATGATTTTGCGCGAACTGCCTGACTTGCAGCAGTCAACAAAGCAATGCATTGTTGCTCATTGCTAGATAATTTTCCTTGTGGAAAAAGTAATCCATCATTGATCTCATTTCCGATCTGGATAATATCAGGATTGATTTTACTGATGATTTCTTCTGTATAGGTAGTTACCGCTTTTTTCAGGTCCTCAAAAGATAATTTTTCCCATTCTTTAGGAATTACCTGTTTTCCAGGATCTGCCCAGCTATCAGAATAATGAACCGTTAACCAGACTCTAAGACCTGCTCTTCTTGATTTTTCAGCCAGTTCTTTTACTTCTTCCATACCGGAACGACCATTTACAGGATTTTTCCATAAACGGATTCGAACTGTATTACAACCTGCATTCTTAAGTGTTGTAAGCATGTTTTCTTCCTTGCCATTATTGTAGAACTTAGTTCCAACAGCTTCCATTTCCGGAAGATACGAAACATCAGAAGCTCTGATAAAAGTATCATCTGCAGGTGGCTGAGCAACACTTGGAGCTTTGTCATCATCACCTGAACAAGAAAACTGAATTGCTGTTATTACAAGCAATCCAAGAAATTTTATATGTTTTTTCATATATGTAAGTTTTTTATCGATCTGTATGTAAAGTCGTTATTAAAAAAATTAAGTCTTTTAAAATACCACACCTGTACGTACCGCTTTTTATTTTTTTAAATATAATTTTAAAAAAGAGGAATAAGAAGCCTCAAATAATAGGAGATTTGAGGCTTATACTTATTTTATTGATTATTGTACTTTGATGAAAGTATAACGACCATCTAAGTCGTTGAACCAAATGTCATACTTCCCTGCTTTAACAAATATGTTTCCGCCATTATTTCCCCATTCTTTAGCCCATCCTGCAGTATGGAATTTCATATTTCCTTGTTTTAAGGTTTGACCTGAAGCCTTCCAGATGTGAGGATCAAATGTTGATTTTGTCAAAGCAACGTTTTCGCTTCCCCAATTATTGTCATCTCCGCTTAGAGTGCTACCTGAATAAAAGATTTCGCTATAGGTAGTTGCAGTTGATTCAGTATAAGGAGCAAGGTTGTAGGTTAAATCCTTAATATTGATTTCGAAAGTGTAATAACCGTCAGTTGGAGTTGGAAAACTACTTGGATCAGTTTGATCAAAAGATGTTCTTTTTACCACTTTGATTCCGTCCTTACCATAAGCAGGTAACCATGAACCAATTTTTTCAATTACTTTAAATCCATCTTTGTGTCCTTTAAAATATCCTGTATAATAATGTTTTGTATTGTCATTAGGATCTGTAAACATCGGCATGTTGTTATTGTTAGGATCCCAACCTGCTAAAGTGGCGTCACCTACTAAATACAAAGTAGTCACTGGCGTTTCCAGACTTCCGTATGGCGTTACTGAAATAGTGATTACGTCTGAAAATTTTGGCTCAGCATTTGCTGATCCAGCAGTAGCCTTAATTCTTACATCAATCGAGTTTTCAACATTTGGTGTTAGTCCAAGCTCCAATACTCTTGTGTTAAGTTCCGCAACATCTATTATTGAATAAGTAGAAGTTGAAGATGTAACATCAACAGGAGCTGCAAATTCAGTATCATTGGCTGCAATCTGAACAGTATAGGTAACAACAGTTGGTGCACCGTAACTTACTTTTTCCCAGCTAACAGTAAGAGCTGTATTCGCTGGCGTAGCTTCATTTAAAATAACAGAAGAGCCATTTTCTGGTGTGATGATTGAGAAAGCAGCTTCCTGCGGTTTCAAAATCATTAAATTCTCTTCGTTTTCACAAGACCATAATCCTGCAAGTACTGCTATAGCAATAAAAATTTTATAAATATTTTTCATTTTCTTATCTTTTATATTGTTAAAAAAGGATTTAGTAACCCGTATTTTGAGTTAAGTTTTTATTAGATCCTAACGATCCCTGAGGAATTGGAAAAAGTCTTCTGAAAGAAGGAATTGAAATTCCTCTGGCAGCATTTCCTTTCCATGACCAGTTGTAAGTTCCTCCTGTGTATAATCCAAAACGGATTAAATCCTGTCTTCTGTGACCTTCCCAGTATAATTCACGTGCCCTTTCATCAATTATAAACTGCAGGTTTAATTCGCTTGCCGTAATGTTTGCTGTTGTAGCATTGTCATTAGCTCTCTCTCTCAATTTATTTACATAAACAAGTGATTGTGCGATGGTACCATTTCCTCCTCTCAGTGTAGCTTCTGCGTACATTAAGTAAACATCCGCTAACCTGAATAATGGAAAATCAGTATCTGCAAAATCTATATTTTTTCCGCTTACTCCTGTAGAAGTTTTATTAGAAAATTTAGATACAATATATCCCTGTGATTTTACACTAATATCAGCAATATCTATTGTTCTCTGTTTTGTTGCAGTACCTGTTCCAATAGTATTTCTGTCATCCTGACTGAATTTAGTACCATCAAATTTTTGTACAAATTGTTTTCTGATACGTAATGCACCTGTCCATCCTTTAATACCAAAATCAACCGCATTGTTTTCCAGTTCTCCAATTTGCCCATTGATTAAGAAGGTTGTACCTCCCCAGTTTTGCGTAAGAATCCCGTCTGACTGAATTGTAAAAATCATTTCTTCTGATGTATGATTATCAGCCATAAAGTTTTCAAGATACTTTGGTTTTAGGGTATATCCTCCAGCAATGATTTCGTTACACATGGTAATACAATCATTATAACGATCAGTATCAGTATATACCTTGGCATTCAAATATATTTTAGCCAGAATCATACGTGCCACAGCCTGATCTACTCTTCCGTATACATTCGATCTTGCAGGTTTTAAATCTGGTAAAACCGCTTTTAATTCTGTTTCAATAAATTCAAATAATTGCTTTCTGTCGTATTCAGGTCCTGCAAAATTTAACGGATCCTTTTCTGTGTACATAGGCGCTTTACCAAACAAATCCATCATGTTGTAATAAGCATATGCTCTTAAAACACGAACTTCTTTTCTGTAAAGTTCAATTTCGGCCACAGTTCCGGCATCAGTAATATTTCTTCCTTTTAATTTTTCAGGTGTACTTTCACGTAAAAAATCATTAGCATACGCAACAGAAGCCATTGTACGGCTGTACATTCCCAGAATAATAGGGTTGGCAGCTGTCCATATATTTCGTTGTAATTCTGCGGTACCTTCGTCATTTTCATAACTCCATATCATTTCGTCTGTAGTCAGTTCCTGTAGATTCAGTAAACATCTTACGTACTGGCTGGTTCCCGCAGCTAAACCTTCTAATGAAGAATAAACCGGTCCCTGAGTACCTGTTAGCGTAAGGTTTCCGTAAACTCCTGCAAGTGCTTTTTTATAGCCTGCCGGAGAAGAGAACAAAGCATCAGCAGAAAGTACGTCGTCATCTTTAGAAACTACATTCATGTCATCCGTACAAGAATGAAAAACGGTAGCTATTGCTATAATAGTTATTATATACTTTTTCATTTTTATTAAAATTTAAGGTTGGCACCAAACAAGAAAGTGCGTTGTCTTGGATAAATCGTTTTATCAAAACCGTTATTTGTAATTTCAGGATCTAAACCACTGTATTTAGTAATTACAAAAACGTTTTGTACTCCTATTGAAAGTCGTAAAGAAACTTTTTCATTAATAACATTATCGAAAGTATATCCTAAAGAAATATTATCCATTTTTAAGAAAGAAGCATTCTCTACATAAATATCTGACATCAAGACATTTTCAGTAGTCTGAAAGTTCGTTTCATTGATCTGGGTAGGTATATTATTTAATACTCCGCCACTTGTCAAAGAGTTGTACTGTGCTCTTGCGGCATTTACTCCATTAAATATATTGTTACCTATGCTTGCCCTTAAATTGAAAGAGAAATCAATTTTTTTATAATTCATATTTGATGCAAATCCTAAAGTAACATCCGGATCAGGGTTGTTATAGATGTATTTGTCAGCTTCATTTTTGATATTATCACCGTTCAAATCAGCAAAAGCACCATCAATTGGTTTTCCTGCAGTATCGTATAATTGTTTGTAAACATAGAAAGAATACGGCGTAAAACCTTCTCTGAAAATTTGTGCAGTACTTCCGTTTCCGGTGATGTTGTCTCCTAAAAATATATCAGAGTTAAAAGCTAATTCACTAATTCTTCTTTCAAATTTAGATGCGTTAAAATTAACGTTCCATGAGAAGTTTTCAGTTTTAACAGCGGTTGCATTTACTGTAAGCTCAACCCCTTTTGTAGTAAATCTACCAATGTTTTGATATACTCTGTTAGAAAAATTACTTCCGTCAGATATAGCGACATTCGCTAATAAGTCTTTTGAGTCTTTGTAGTAAGCATCCACACTAGCCGTGATACGATTATCTAAAAATCCAAAATCTAAACCTCCATTATAAGTAGTTGTTTCTTCCCATTTCAAACCTTTTGTTAATCTGTATGGAAGTGCGATTGTAACGGGATCCGTTCCGAAATAATATTGAGAATTTCCTGTTCCTGATTCGTATTTTTTAAGATAACCGTTAGGTTCCGGAATATCCTGCTGACCTGTGATACCATAACTTAATCTTAATTTTACATCAGATAGTGTTTTGCTGTCTTTAAAGAAATCTTCTTTAAGTTTCCATGCAAAAGCAACTGAAGGGAAATTACCCCAACGATTTTCTTTATCAAATCTTGAAGATCCATCTCTTCTGTAAGATAAAGTCAGTAAATATTTATCTTTGAAGTTTAAGTTTGTTCTCGCAAAGAAACCGATTAAAACCGTTTCAGTATCTAAAGTAGTTTCAGGGAATGTTGCCGGTAAATTTACGTCTAAAACATTACCAGTTTCGAATCTTGAACTTTCAAATCTTTGGTACGAATAACCACCTGTTAATTCAACATTTAATTCGTCGAAAGTCTTATTATATACTAAATAGGCATCCAATAATTTATTCTGTCTTTTTGCCTCAGTATATTCATTAGCACCATAAGGGAAGTTGCCAAGAGTTGGACCTGAACCGGCATTTGGGTTCACCAGTCTTCTTCTGTCTCCATTAGATTCGTCAAAGCCTAAATTTACAACCGCTCTTACGTCCGGGAAAAAGTACAGCTTGTAATCTACTTCAAAATTTCCGAAAAAACGGTTACTTTTAGCTATATCCCTCGTGTTAAGTAATTGTGAAACAGGGTTTCTGGCTGCATTAGGGTTCAGTGGGTATTTATTATCTACAGGAGCACTAAGGTATTCGAAGAAACCATCATATGGTGCGCCTTCCACTCTTATAGGCTGTGTAGGGTCAAAACTAATAGCAGTTCCTTCTACAGCATCTGAAAATCTGTTTTTTTCGTATGCATAATTAGCAGAAAGCTTTACTTTTAAGCTATTTTCAAAAAATGCAGGATTCATTACTAATCCAACAGTATTTCTTTTAAACTCATTTGTGATACGTAAACCTTCCTGGTTGGTATTTCCTAAAGTAAGACTAGTAGGGATAATGTCGAACAAACTACCTCTAACCGCTAAACTCTGATCAAAAGATGATGTATTTCTGTAAATCGCTTTTTGCCAGTCAGTGTTGGCTGTACCTAACTTACCTGAATCCTGAGGTCTTCGGTCTGCGATAAGTTTTCTGAATTCGTCTGCACTAAAAACATCAACTGTTTTAGTCAGTTTTCCTGCACCAAATTGTGCATTATAATCAATAGATAATTTACTGCTTCCTTTTTTAGTTGTAATCATGATCACACCATTAGAAGCTCGTGAACCATAAATTGCCGTAGCAGATGCATCTTTTAAAATAGTCATCGATTCTATGGTAGCAGGATTCAGGGATGCCAAATATGAAGCAGAACCTGTATTAGTTGCGTTTTCAAGTGGTAATCCGTCAACAACAATTAAAGGATCGTTACTTGCAAAAAGCGAACTTCCTCCCCTGATTCTTATCTCAGATAAAGATCCCGGAGCACCGGATGAATTAATAGACAAACCAGCTACACGTCCGTTAAGAAGGTTTTCAGTTGTAATATTGTTCCCTTTATTAAAGTCTTTTGTTGTAAGTGCTACTACAGAGCCAGTTGCATCCTTCTTTTTAACAGAACCGTATCCAACTTGTACCACAACTTCCTGAAGTATATTAGGATCTTCCTCAAGAGATACAGTAAAGTCTTTTTGGGTACCAACAGTAATTGTTTGAGTTGTATAACCTGTAAATGAAAAAGTAATTTGAGCTTGTTCTTTCAAGCCATTAAACTGGAATTTACCGTCAAAATCCGTAGTCATGCTTAAATTACCTTGTGATACCTTTATATTTACTCCTGGTATAGGCTGTCCGGTCTTTTTGTCCAGAACAATACCTTTTACTGTGCTCTGAGCGAAAACACAGAAAGGAAGGAGTAATAATAAAAGTAAAAATTTGTTGTAAATTTTTTTCATACTTTTTTTTATTTATTTATTTGATTCGGGTTTTGTGATTTAATAAGTTCAAATGAAAATACATAACACTTATTCAAACATTCCGGCTTATTAATTCACCCTGCAAAATTAAGGATACTGTAGGGTGTTAAGACAGGGAAAAATTCATTTATAAAGGGGGGTAATTTCGTAAAAACATCAATATAAGGCATTATAAAATACACAGGCTTACTTATTGTGTCCTAAAAAAGTGATAAAACAAATAATCTGTCATCTTAATAAATATTTTATAAAATCAGCCAAATTGCTGTTAAAACCAGCAATACATTGGACAGACAGTCTTTCTGATCAGTATTTTAATACCGAAAAAAAAACATAGAAACCATAAGCCGTAATTATTCTAAAAAACAAATGCTAATTTTACGCGTTTTTAATACATTATTAATTCGGAGAGTAAACAGATTTCAACATTATTCAAAATATTGATTTGGCTTTCAGTTTACGTTCTTCTATTTTATATCAAACAGCAGCAAGCTTTTAAAATTTATGAAGCTAAAGTCATTTATCATTATTCTTTCGCATACTATATTTGGACAAAATTATCCGATAAAACATCTGGATATTTCATCAGGACTTTCTAATAATTCTGTTGCCACTATCTATCAGGATCAAAATGGTTATATGTGGTTTGGAACTTTTGACGGGCTTAACAGATATGATGGAAATGATTTTAAAATTTACCGCCATGTTCATACAGATCCCTACTCTATTCAGGGAAACGCGATTAGCTGTATAGAAGGTGACTTTGAAAATAATTTATGGGTAGGAACAACCGCCGGACCAGTAATTTTTAATGCCGAACGATCGTCTTTTACTCCTTTACAATATTATGACATCAACAAAAAAGTCAAACCTTTAAGCTTTACTGCCTACGAAATAATTGCTGTACATTCTTTACACCTTATTATGATCGCTACAAAAGAAGCTATCATACTTTTTAAGGAAGGAGAGAAAATTGGAACTGCCATACCTTTTAACGGTAAATTAAATTATATCGCAAGATCCATCGCTTATGATGCCAAGAAACAAATTTTCTACGTTTTTATAACCGGAACCGGCCTTTGCCAGTACGATATAAAGTCAAAAAAACTAACGCTGCTCAACAATACAATTACGGGTACAAATTGCATTAAACTGACCCGTGAAGGACTCTGGATTGGATCTGACGAAGGTGCTTATCTATATAATGAACACCACAATACCTATTCTAAAAACTACTTCAAAATAAAAACAGTCGTACGCGATTTTTTTCAGCAAAAAAACCGGCTTTGGATTGCGACTGACGGATCTGGATTATATACACTTACAAAAAACCAGACCACTCCTGTCTTATACCGTGCAAGCGGTCCTGTTACGTTGCTTAAAAGTAAATCGCTATATGATATATTTCAAAGTAAAAATGGAGAAATGTGGTTCGGATCATTACGTGGCGGAGTCAGTATGATGGGAGAAAAACCACTCGATTTTAATCATTATAAAAATAAGGATGCTCTGGGGAATAAAGAAGGCGATAACCCTGCTAAAAACTTTATGCTTTCTTTTTGTGAAGATGAAAAGAAAAACATATGGATTGGAACTGATGGTGACGGAATGCGCTATTGGGACAGAAAACAAAACACGTATGACACATACTCGACGACGTCATCTGCCGGCAAAAAAATACAGAGCGATTTTGTGACCAGTATCGTCCGGGATTCTGACAATGCCATCTGGGTTGCAATGTGGAAAGGCGGAGTGTGTCGGATTGATCCCAAATCAAAAGCAATTCAGAATTTTTCAATTTATAATCAGTTCACTAAAAAGGCAGAACAGGAATCATGGGTCCTTTTTTTGGATTCAAAAAAAACATTATGGCTTGGTGTTACGAATAACGGAGCGCTATATCAATTAGACAGAAAACAAAATAAATTTATTTGCTACAGTAATAAGTTGCGTGATGTTACCTGTCTCTACGAAACTCAAAACGGTAAAATATGGGGAGGAACTTTTAATTCTTTTTTCGAAATAGATCCAAAAACAAAAAAAGTAAAAACCTATCATTCGGATTATACAGTCAGATGCATCACCGAGGATCAAAATCGAAATCTTTGGATTGGAACTGTAGAAGGAGGCCTGTTTCTATATAACCCCAAAACGGGAACATCCAAAAAATACACTACACAAAACGGTCTTTCAAGCAACACGATACTTCGCCTTTTAGAGGACAAAAAAGGAAATTTATGGATGAGTACCTATGATGGGATTTCAAGACTAAACCCTAAAAATAATACTTTCAGGAATTTCGGAGTATCTGACGGACTTCAGGGCACACAGTTTAGCTGGAATTCAGGCACTAAACTTTCGACAGGCGAATTTATTTTTGGCGGTATAAACGGCTTCAATATTTTTGATCCAGACAACATAAAAGACCAAAAAAATACCGGTAAATTTTTATTAAATGATCTGCTTGTCAACAATCAGCCTTTAAAATCAGATAGTCCTTATATAACAGAAAAGAAACTTGAAATGATAAGCGCTGCCGAGCTTCCTTATGATAAATCGGCATTGAGTTTTGATTTTGTTTATCTGGATTACGTCAATTCCGAAAAAATCAATACTGCTTATTTTCTTGAAGGATGGGACAAAGACTGGAACTATACCTCAAAAAACAACAGAGCAAATTATTCGAGGCTATCAGAAGGAACTTATGTCTTTAAGGTAAAAACCACTGATGTTTTTGGAAACTGGACTAATGAAGTAACGCTCGCCACGATAAAAATCCTTCCGCCCTGGTACAGAACATGGTGGGCTTATACACTTTATTTAATCGCTATTTCCGGTGCCATTTATGCGTATGTGGATTATCAAAAAAACAAAGAAAGGCTTCGATACGAGATAAAACTTGCCCGTATGGAGCATAAAAAAGACAAGGAACATGCTGAAAAACAATTTTCTATGTTTACCTACATGGCGCATGAGTTACGCACTCCCCTGTCTTTAATTATAAATCCGCTAAAAAGTACCATCGACAGAAAAAATACCCCTGAAGATGATGCTGACCTGAATCTCGCCTATAAAAATGCAAAAAGATTATTGAGCCTTACAGATCAGCTGCTTTTATTCAGGAAAGCAGAAACAGATCTTGATGAGCTTAAAATTTCTAAGATTAATTTAAACAGCCTCTGCCGTGAAATCTACAACAGTTTTACGCAAATGGCGACTGTAAAAAATTTAAAGTATCAATTTATAGAAGAAAATACACCCTCTGAAATATATGGTGATTATGAGAAAATAGAAATTACACTCTTCAATTTAATCTCCAACGCTTTCAAGTTTACACCAAATGATGGCACTGTAAGCATTCAGATTATCGAAAAAACGGATAATGTTTCTATCATAATAGCAGACACCGGAAGCGGAATTCATGAAAACGATATGAATACTATTTTTGAAAAATTCAAGCAGATCCAGTCTAAAAGCAGTAACGGGTTTGGAATAGGTCTGTATGTGGCCAAATACTTTGTGGATAAACATCATGGAGAAATAACATGTACAAGTAAAGTCGGAAAAGGAACTTCATTCACTATTGTACTTCCAAAAGGAACAACACATTTTGCAGAAATGAGCATCAATGAGAATTGTCATCAGATGTCGCCTATTGTTGGAGAACTCCTTGAAGGAATGCCGGCAGATAACACCACTATACCTGAAAGCAGTAATCAGCCATCAAATCCTGAAAATATAAAATCAGCATTAATCAGTAGAAAGAAAGTAGTCCTGATTGTAGAAGATAACTCCGCAATGAATCACTATCTGGTAAAGCTTTTCTCTAACAATTATATTGTTTATTCGGCAGCTAATGGACTCGAAGGATTGAAACTAATGCAAAAACACATGCCTGATATTGTACTGAGTGATATCTCAATGGAAGGCATGAACGGTTTAGATCTATGCAAAAAAATCAAACAAAATGATTATTCAAGCCATATCCCGGTGATACTTCTGACAGCTACCACAAGCAATGACATTCATTTGCAAAGCATTAATGAAGGTGCAGACGATTATGTAACCAAACCTTTTGACAACAATATACTTTTGGCACGTGTAGATGCTGTACTTCGAAACAGAGGGCAATTGCGAAAATATTTTCTGGACAGCATAACACTTCGTGAAAATGAAAATAAGGTTCCTCTTGAATATAAGGAATTTTTGGATAAATGCATCGAAATCATTGAAAAGAATCTAGAAAATAGCGACTTTAATCTAAAGAGTTTCTCTGCTGCAATGGGCATGAGCCATTCCAGTCTCTACAAAAAGATTAAAGCAATCTCCGGACAAACTGTCAACGGTTTTATCCGATCTATCAGAATCCGCAGAGCCGCAGTAATTATGCTTACTGAAAGCATTAATATCGCACAGGCTGGACATCAGGTTGGTATAGAAGATCAACGGTATTTCCGCCAGCAGTTCGTAAAATTGTTCGGAATGAAACCTTCTGAGTATATCAAAAAATACAGGAATTCCTTCAATAAGGAACTGAATGTTATTCAGAATGGAGATGATATTGTGTAAAGCAGCTAAACTAAAAATAATATTTCTTCCGACTAAACAAAAACGCCACTTACAGCAAGTGGTTTTTTTGTTGTAAAAAATTAGACTTAAATTTAGAAAACCCCAAAACTGCACAATGGTGTGACAGTAATGAGGCCCGCTAAAACTATAGATTGAATAATTCAAATTGTTTAAGATCTCTGGTGTTTTTTTGCACAGCCAGAGCAGAAAACATGCCCAACACGAAAGACATACCAAAAAATCCTTTTTCACTGAGCAGCAAATCAGCATTCCAAAGGCCAATTATCAGTAATACAATCGAAGCAATAGTACTGAACCAGCTTATACTGTAATACAAATCGGTTACAGGTATTCCCTCCAGCCTGTCACGCACACTTTTTTGAACTGATATGACGGAGAAAAGACCAAAGAGGAGAATGGTAAAATAATATCCTTTTTCGTTGTAAGCCATATCCGAATTATTAAGACCAATACAATAGGAAGTAATACCAATAATTAAAGTCATCCATGATGCGCCTATAAAAGCTGCGCTTGGTTTTAAAGGACTATAGCCGTTATTATTTTTTTGATTGTTTGATTCTGAATTATTGATTAATTCATTTGATTTTAGCGGTTCCATAATTTTTTATGTTTATAATGATGAAGCAAATGTCAGCATCAAACAACTGTTATAAAAGTAATTTTATCTATAAAACTGACGATATAAAAACTCATTTTTAGTATTTTTACCGAATATATTATCGTACTATGAATGCACTTCACGAGATAGCAGATATAATGAATGAAACAGAAAAAAAGGCATTCATACAATATCTTTCAAAAAAAAACAAGCGTAAAGACACTGGAAACATAGCCTTATTTAATTCTTTTAAAACTGACGATATAAACTTTAAAAAAAATGTTTTAAAAAGTAAAAAAAGCACTGATTCTTATCATGCTCTTAGAAAAAGGCTCTACGACAGCATGATTGATTTCATGGCTAATAAAAGTTTTGAGAATGATACCTCGGAAGAAAGTACAGTACTTCGTCTTATTGTTGTAAGCCGTCTATTCTTTGAACATAAACTTATAAAAACAGCTTTTAAGTGTTTGGCAAAGGCAGAAGACATTGCGTTAGGGATTGAGCATTTTAACCTTTTAAATGAAATCTATCGGACACAGATACAATTTTCGCATTTTAATTTATCTGAACCCATCGAAAGAATTATTGAGAAGTTTACAGCCAATAAAAAACAGCTAGAATATGAGGAACAGCTTAATTTAGGCTACGCTGTTTTGCGCCGTGAACTTGCTGCTATTTATCATGAAGGCCGAATAACCGATTTTCAAGCCCTTATAAAAAACACAATTGAAACACACGGCATATCCTTAAACAAGGGACTAACTTTTAAATCCCTTTATCAAATATTATTTATTGCCAACGAATATGCATCTATTAATAACGATTTCTCGCTTATTCAGCCTTTTGTTGTTAAAAGCTACCATTTTATTAGTAAAAAAAACGATCTCACAAACAGACATTTATACTATCATATCTACATTTTATACTTTATAGCCAATTTCTATTTTAGGAATGGACAGTTTACGGAATCTTTGAGTTACCTTGATTTAATGTTTACAGAACTTCAAAAACAATCCCGTAAGTATTATCAGCGCTTCTGTCTCCGTTATTTTTTATTGCTGGCTTTTAATGAAAACTATCTTGGACATTCTGAAAAGGCCATTGAAATTGCTGAAAAAGCACTTTCTTCAAACAAAAAAGCAGATCTTAACGACAGTAATGACATCCGTCTTATGCTGATTGTTTTTTATATACAGCAAAGTGCAGGACGTGATGCCCTAAAAGAAATGGCAAAATTAAACCATACTGACAGCTGGTACGAAAAGAAGATGGGTATGGACTGGACCATAAAAAAATGTCTTGTAGAAATTCTTCTGCATGCGCAACAGGAAAATACTGAACTGGCTTTATCCCGTATAAAAAGTTTTAAACGACGTTATAAAAAATACCTTTTAACGGTAAATGAAGAACGTGTCGTGCAATATCTTCTTTTTGTTGAACAATATGTAATGAAACCCGAAATTATACAAACACAAAAATTTCAAAAAGCAATTGAAGACTTTATAATTACTGCACAAAAAGACCCTAAAGATATTGTAATTATGAGTTTCTTATCCTGGTTACTTGCAAGAGTCAGGAGAAAAGCAATCTATGATACAACCTTACAACTACTGAAGACATATTTCCCTGTAACAAATTCTATAGGATAGTCAAAATAATAAATTATGTTAGTTAAGGTTCCACTTCTTTGTTTCATTTAATAGGCGAATTGCAAATGCATCAGCTTATCAGAATCGCATTTTCTGAATTCTTACTGCATTTAAAATCGCCAGCAGAGCAACCCCAACATCAGCAAAAACGGCTTCCCACATTGTTGCCAGTCCTCCTGCTCCCAAAATAAGAACTCCCGCCTTTACTACAAATGCCAAAGTTATATTCTGCCACACTATTTTTTTGGTCTGTTTTCCAATACGAATAGCTAATGGTATTTTTGAAGGCTTATCATCCTGAATTACCACATCAGCAGTTTCAATAGTAGCGTCGCTTCCGAGTCCGCCCATTGCTATCCCTACGTCACTAAGAGCTACTACGGGCGCATCGTTAACACCGTCTCCCACAAAAGCAACTGTACCCATCTTTGCCTTAATTTCTTTGACCTTATTTACTTTAT
The DNA here is from genome assembly GCF_048282555.1 of Flavobacterium adiutor. Classification (NCBI taxonomy): domain Bacteria; kingdom Pseudomonadati; phylum Bacteroidota; class Flavobacteriia; order Flavobacteriales; family Flavobacteriaceae; genus Flavobacterium; species Flavobacterium adiutor. Next base: position 2,180,201 of record NZ_CP182487.1, on the reverse strand, counting down.
CTTCAGGAAGCAGATCGCCAAATGAGTTATCAATTCCTAATTTATCTGCCACAAACTTCACTACAGCACTTTTATCACCACTTAGCATTGTAGCTTTTACATTTAATTTATGCAACAGTTCTATAGTTTTTCGGGAATCTTCTTTTATGCTGTCTGCAATCGTAATATAACCCACAAACTTTTTGTCAAAAGCAACAGCAATAGTAGTGTACACAATTGAAGAAATATCGACATCGTAGCTAATACCAAATTTATCCATCAGCTTGAAATTACCTGCCAGAAGTTCTTTACCATCAATGAGCGCTTTTAGTCCGTGTCCGGCAATTTCTTCGGTGGTTTCAATTTTTATTGAACTGTCTGTTTCGCCAACATACTCATGTATAGCGGTTGCGACAGGATGCGAGCTTTGTCTTTCAACAGCATTCACCATCTTTAGTATTTCATGCTTGTCAAACTCAGGTTTAAAGACAGTTTCCTGAACTTTAAAAACGCCTTCGGTCATGGTACCGGTTTTATCCATAACCACATTTTGAATACTGGCCATCACATCTAAATAATTGCTTCCTTTAAATAAAATACCATTACGGCTCGCTGCACCGATTCCTCCAAAATAACCAAGCGGAATTGAAATAACCAAAGCACAAGGACAGGAAATAACTAAAAATACGAGCGCTTTGTATAACCAGGTATTAAAATCGTAATTATCTGTAAAGAAAAAGGGCAGAAAACAAATTCCGGCTGCAAGGAATACCACAATAGGAGTATAAATTTTTGCAAACTTTCTGATAAATAATTCTGTTGGTGCTTTTTGTGAAGTTGCATGCTGTACCAGCTCCAGAATTCTGCTGAGTTTACTCTCTGTATAAGCTGTAGTCACTTTAACCTGAGCAGCTACATTAAGATTGATCATTCCGGCCAAAACAGTTTCTCCTTTTGTTTTGGTATCAGGTTTGCTTTCTCCGGTTAGCGCAGCGGTATTGAATGAAGCACTATCTGTCAAAAGTTCACCGTCAAGCCCTAATTTTTCTCCGGGTTTTAACTGAATTATATCTCCAATATTAGCATCTGCTGCCTTAATTATTTTTGGTTTTCCGTCTATAAGAATAGTAACTTCATCAGGTCTTTGGTCTAAAAGGCTTTTAATATTTCTCTTTGCCCTTGAAACAGCAAGTGTCTGAAAAACCTCGCCTACTCCATAAAAAAGCATTACAGCCACCCCTTCAGGATATTCTCCGATACTGAATGCCCCAATAGTCGCGATACTCATTAGCAAAAACTCTGAAAAAAAATCTCCACGAATAATACTCATTATTGCATCTTTTATAACTGTATAACCTACAATTAAGTATGCCAGAATATACCATCCTAATCTTACTAATCCTGTAAACCATGACTGAGAAATCCAGTTATCCATAACAATTGCGGCAATCAAAAGCATGAAACACAAAACGGGTAAAAGAAGCATTTTAAACATACTTCCATCCATATTGCTATGGTCATGGCCGTGATCATGACTGTGTCCGGAATGGTCATCACCATCATCAGCCGAATGGTTTTCTGCACTTCTTTTTTTACCTACGTTTCCGTAAGCTTTTTCAGAATGTGCACAGCAGGAGGATCGTTCTGTATTATTGCGAAGTTTATTTTCCATGTTATATTTTTATATACTCTAATGAAATAGAGAACGATAGGGTTTTATTTGGATTCAGTATTTTTTTATATTCTGCTATTTTAAACATTTATCGCATATTCCTTTGGCCAGAATCTGAATTTCATCAATCTGCAGCCTGGAATCCATGTTTTCAGGAAAAACAATTTCTTCCTTACACGTGGTTTCATGACATTTTTTACAATAAAAGTGCAAATGCATGTCCTTATGATTTTCCTGACTGCATATTTCTGCACAAAGCTTATACTTTGTGGTATTTTTATCCAGAATTTTATGAACCAAACCTTTTTCCAGAAAGGTCTGTAGTGTTCGATATATAGTTACTTTATCTGCTTTATGAAAATATTTCTCAATTTCAGCCAGCGATAAAGCAGCTGTAACTGTTTCCAGATATTCATAAATTAAGATACGCATTGTAGTTAAACGCATATCTTTATCCTTAAAAACATCCTCTGTCGATTTTTTCATTTTAACTTACTTTACAGAACCAGAAGGTTTTAATTTTAATCATGCTAATCGTAAATTTACGAAGATATTTCCCTTGCACTTTGCCCTGATTCTATTTTAACAATTCAATATTTTTTCATCTGGTTAATGTTCGTGTTCCCCTGAATTACTTAGTTTGGCATTGACAAAAAAGGTACCTTTCGTGACAATTTTAGTTCCTTCCGGAATTTCTTTGACAGGTGTAATAGCAGTGTAACCCAATTCTGAAACTCCTTTTGAAACTTCAATTTTTTCAAAATTCAGACTGTTGGAAGCTATTTTTTTTTCTTTTTCTTCATTATGTTTCTCACCGGATTCACCGTGTTCATCATGCACTTGTGTTTTTTTATCCGTTTTAGCAAAAATGTAATATTTTCCATCTGCCTCAGCAATGGCATCATTTGGCACAGCCGCAGTCAAAGCATTTCCGATACTGATCATGGCAGTTATATTCATTCCGTCTATAAGTCCCGTTTTATTTCCTGTAACAGTACAATGAATGGCAACCGTTTTACTTTCGCTCTCGAATGAAGAACCAATATTAAACACTTTCGCTGTATAAGAAGTAGTGGGATTATTGGTTAAGGTAAAATTTACCGTTTGTCCTATTTTCACCATCGGAAGATCTTTTTCAAAAACCTGAAGATCAAGATGAATAAGGCTGTTATCTACAATTTCCACTACCGGGGAAGAAACATCTACGTAACTTCCGATTTTAGCAAACTCACTGCTGACTGTTCCACTTATCGGACTTGTAACGGTCAGCGCTGATCTTAAACCCGAAGCACTAATCCCTGCCGGATTTATTCCCATGAGCTGTATCTGTTTTTGAAGAGATGCTTTTCTTGCGCGAAGTGAATTCACTTCTGCAGTAGCACTTTGCAGGTTTTTTAAAGTCCCCGCATTTCCTGCCTGAAGCTCTCGCTGACGGCTTAACTCCTGATCTGCCAGTATCATTTTGCTTCCAATAGTCAGGTATTCTTCCTGAAGCTGAACAAACTGCGGATTTTCGATTATAGCGATAACCTGCCCTTTTCTCACGTGATCTCCTAATTGTACTTTGAGCGATTTAATTACGCCACCATACAATGACGTTGCGTTGGCTTTATTGTTATTGGGTACTCTTAAAGCGCCGTTTGCTTTAATCGAAGCAGTCAGATTTTTATTTTCAATAGTACCAAGAGTGATTCCAACAGACTTTATCTGATCTTCTGTTAGAGTGGCAATAGTAACTGTTTCTTCTTCGGGTTCTTCTACTCCCGATTTTTCGGTTTCAGAATTACCTTCCTCCACATTATTTTTTTGTCCACAGCTAATCATTGAAAAAACTATGGCAGCAACAATTAAAATTTTTATTTTGACTTTCATTTATGCATTATTTTAAATGATCTGATGAAATTCTGTTATTCTTACAACAGAAATCGCATAACATTGTTATTTATTATTAAAGTAATTAAACTGAACAGCAGATTGATTGTACTGGTTTAAAATATCCAGATAGTTTTGACGTATTCCAACAGCCTGACTTAGAAATTGTCCCAACTCTGCAAAACTGATTTCACCCGATCTGTAACTTAATGTAGAAGCTTTTATAATTTCATCTGCCTGTTTTAACCCTGTAGTTTCATAATAATTTAGCAAAGACAGATTCTTTTCGATTTCTGCAATTGCGGAAGCTTTCTGAGTTTGCATTTGCTGCGTCTGATAAAGCAGACTTTTTTGCTGTACTTCTTTCTCTGCCAAAGCCGCTTTTACTTTGTTACGCGCGTAACCTACTCCAAATAACGGAAAAGATGCCGTTGCCGAAAATCCCGTATAAGGATCATTTGCTCCCCATAACCGCTGACTGAAAACCCTTCCTGAAAATTCCGGCATATTACTATTTCTCTGAACAGAGACATTTGATTCAGCAATTTTCACATGTTGTTCCTGAAGTACCAGAAGCGGATGAATACCATTATTTTCAGATAGAACAACCTCTGCTTTTCCTAACGGAATTTCTAAAGGAAGCAGCCATGCATTCTGATTCAAAAGCATCATTAGCTGTTGTTGCTGAACGGTTATATCCTTTTTATTCTGGTCCGAAAAAGCTTTTAGTTCCTGCAGTTTTGCATCGGCGGCAATTTTGTCTAATGCTGCTACATCGCCAGCTTTTAAACGAACTTCTGCCGTTTTAAGAAGCAAAGTATAAATACTGTCCAGACGTTTGTATAGTAACTGTTTGTCCTGCAGGTACCACAGTTTATAGTAAGCTGTCCGCACATCTCTTTTGATTGTGGCATTTAAAAGTCCGGTATTTAATTCAGCATATTTTAACTGTTCATTAAAATAGTCTTTTCGTGCTGCGTAAAGTCCCGGCCATGCAACTGCTTGTGAAATTCCGATTTTTAAAATCCCTGTATTATCAGAAGGCCGAAGATCTTCATTCTCTGCAAATATTCCGGTCTTTGGAATATCAACAGCCGTTTTTACATTTAGTCCGGCAGTTCGAATTTCAGCTTCATTGACTCCAATCTGCTGATTGTTTTTTAAAGCCATTTCTACCGCATGATCCATTGAAATCCTTTCCTGTGCATTTGCAGATCCTAAACCTGCCAGAAAAAGGAGCATTATAACTGTTGTATTTCCCATTTTAAATTTTCCATTAAAATTGAATTTAGAATTAAAAATAATATACAGCAAAGGCAGTACAAATAAGGTCAAAAACGTAGCGGTTATCAATCCGCCAATTACTACGGTTGCCAAAGGTTTCTGTACCTCTGCTCCCGCACTGCTGCTAATTGCCATTGGCAAAAATCCTAATGAAGCTACTGTCGCGGTCATCAATACGGGACGAAGTCTGGTCATTGTGCCTTCTTTTACTCTTTCAAAAATATTTTTCATGCCTTCTTTTTCAAGCTGGTTGAAAGTTCCAATCAAAACGATTCCATTCAATACGGCAACGCCAAACAAAGCAATAAATCCGATTCCGGCGCTGATACTAAATGGCATTCCGCGAAGCATTAAAGCGAAAATTCCTCCAATAGCACTCATCGGAATTGCGGTAAATATCAAAATGGCTTGTTTGAAAGAACGGAATGTAAAATACAATAATGCGAAAATCAAAAGCAGCGAAACCGGAACGGCAATCATCAAACGTGCATTTGCCTTTTGAAGATTTTCAAACTGGCCTCCGTAAGTGAAATAGTATCCTGACGGTAGTTTTACTTTTTGAGCCAGCTTCTTTTCTATATCTTCAACAACGCTCTGCACGTCGCGTCCGGCTACATTAAATCCTACTACAATTCGGCGTTTTCCTGCTTCACGGCTTATTTGTGCTGGTCCTAATTTATAATTGACATTTGCAACCTGAGAAAGCGGAATCTGATTTCCTGTATTGGTCGGAATCATCAAATTGCTTACATCGTCAATTCCACTTCTGTGAATGCTGTCCAGACGAACAACAAGGTCAAAACGTCTTTCATTTTCATACACCTGACCCGCACTTTTTCCTGCAAATGCTGTACTGACTACGTCATTTACGTCCTGTATTGTCAAACCATAATTAGCAATACGGGTTCTGTCGTATTCGATATTGATTTGTGGCAAACCGCTCACTCTTTCAACTTGTGGAGAAGTTGCGCCTTCCACACTCTGAATAACTTTACTGACTTCTTTTGCATAAACCGAAAGTGTATCAATATTTTCACCGAAAATCTTAACAGCAACATCCTGTCTAATTCCCGTCATCAGTTCATTAAAACGCATCTGAATCGGTTGATTTTTTTCGAAGAAAACGCCTGGAATAACTTCAAGATTTTCGGTAATGGCATCAGCCAGTTCATTATAATCTCTGCCTGACTTCCATTCTTTTTGAGGCTTTAAGACAACCATCAAATCGGTTGCTTCAGGAGGCATCGGATCTGTTGGAACTTCTGCGGCTCCGGTTTTTCCAACAACCATTTTAACTTCATCAAACTGTTTGATAATTCGGGATGCCTGCATCGAAGTTTCGATACTTTGATTCAATGAACTTCCCTGTGGAAGAATACAGTGAAACGCATAGTCACCTTCCTGAAGCTGCGGAATAAATTCTCCTCCCATTCTGCTAAAACAGAAAATAGCCATCATAAATAAAAAACTGGTGAAACCCACTACAGCATATTTAATGTTTATGACTTTTTGAAGTAATGGCTGATACATACATTGTAGTTTCTGCATCATTTTATCACTGAAATTTTCTTTATGATTTGGTTTCTTAGATAAAAATAACGCACACATCATAGGGATGTAAGTCAGAGACAAAATCAAAGCCCCAAAAATGGCAAAACCAACAGTCTGCGCCATCGGGCGGAACATTTTTCCTTCAACACCAACAAGCGTCAGAATCGGAATATAAACAATCAGGATAATAATTTCCCCAAATGCAGCACTGGTTCGTATTTTAGAAGCCGACCGAAAAACTTCTTCGTCCATTTCTTCCTGGGTAAGGCTTCTCATAGCTTTTTGCATTCCTAAATGATGCAGCGTTGCTTCTACAACAATTACAGCTCCATCGACAATAACCCCGAAATCAATCGCTCCAAGCGACATTAAATTGGCACTTACGCCGAAAACATTCATCATACCCAGAGCAAAGAGCATTGCTAGTGGAATCGCTGAGGCAACGATTAAACCTGCTCTAAGATTCCCTAAAAATAAGACCAAAACAAAAATCACAATCAAAGCTCCTTCAACAAGATTTTTCTCAACTGTGCTGATGGCTCTTCCTACCAAATCGGTACGATCCAGAAATGGTTCGATGGTCACATCATCCGGAAGCGATTTCTGAATAGTAGGCAGTTTTTCTTTAATTCGTTTTACGACTTCATTACTGTTTTCACCTTTTAGCATCAGGACTACTCCACCCACGGCATCAACTTCTCCGTTATATGTCAAAGCTCCGTATCGAACTGCTTTTCCAAATCTGACTTCGGCAACATCACTCACATAAATTGGTGTATCTCCTGTATTTTTTACCACGATCTTTTTTACATCATCCAATGAAGTAACAAGACCTATTGCTCTAATAAAATAAGCATTAGGTTTCTTGTCAATGTAGGCTCCTCCGGTATTCTGATTGTTTTTATCAAGTGCCGTGAAAATATCCGGAATGCTCACTCCCATTGCTTTTAACCTGTCAGGATTAACGGCAACTTCGTATTGTTTTAATTCGCCTCCAAAACTGTTCACCTCTGCAATTCCGGGTGTACCATACAATTGTCTGGCTACAATCCAGTCCTGCATCGTACGCAGATCTTTTGCATTATATTTATGCTTGCTTCCTTTTTTAGGGTGAATAATATACTGATACACTTCTCCGAGTCCCGTACTTACCGGCGCCATTTCTGGTGTACCGGCGCCTTGGGGAATTTGATCTTGTGCTTCCTTCAGCTTTTCATTAATAAGCTGTCTGGCAAAATAAATATCAGTTTCATCATCAAAAACAACGGTTATTACTGAAAGCCCGAATCTTGAAATACTTCTGATTTCCTGAATTTTTGGAACAGTAGCTAAACTTTGTTCAATTGGAAAAGTTACTAACTGCTCCACTTCCTGTCCCGCCAGTGTAGGACAGTTTGTAAAAATCTGAACCTGATTGTTTGTGATGTCAGGTACGGCATCAATGGATAATTTAGTGGCGCTCCAAACGCCCCAAATTATTAAAAGCAAAGTCATTAAACCAATAACGATTTTGTTCTTTATACTGAACTTGATTATTTTATCTAACACAATGTAATTTGTTTTACGCTTATAAAACAGTCTTTTTCAACCAGTTGTGTCGAAAATAGGATTGTTCGCTAACAGATTGCATAACTGCAAAACTAAATTTACAGCATGCTTTTTAGTGATTCTTAAACAAAAAATCACTAACTGGGTTAACACATCAAAAGAAAATTAAGCGAAAATTTTAGGAGGTTCCCATATACTTCCGGAGTATCTGGAAATAATCTGGCAGTCTTTTATAACTATTTTTTTAAGGATAATAGCTTGTTGCTGAAAATTGAACTCCGGCATTTTAAAACTAAATTTAATAATCGAAACACTGCAGCAGGAGCACTGACAGAATGGAGTACAATGGTCGTCATGATCTTCATTATGACTATGGGGTACCTCTTTCTGATAAGATTTAGAATCTACACAATTATTATAAACATCACTACACGGAACTAAAAAAAGTCCCAGTATATAGATTAATAATATTGTTGTTTTCCATCTCATACCAGACAAATGTATAAAAAATTTTATGCAATCAGATTGCAAAGTGACATTACACCTAACAATAAGTATTAGGATTCTTCTATGCATTCTAAAAAGTTATTAAAAAACATTAGCATTAGAACGATTGAATGAATGCTGTGATTTTATCATTAAGCTTTAATTATGTAAGCACTTATTTCAATTATATAAAATAAAATATTCCAATCCTTGTAATTTTAAATTGAATATATACTAATGATCATTTAATAAATAAAATCATGGAAAACTTAGAGCCTGTTTAGATTTTATCTAATTGCTTTTTACGGCTTATTTTCCGCTATATTTCGTTAAATTTACTCAAAAATAAGTCTATTATTCTTTCAAAATTTGCCTCATCTATCGAAAAATAATCTCATAAAAATCTAAATATTTAAATTTTAAACAGGCTCTTAATTAATCAGGAAAATCTTGAGGAAATCAGAGAATTTATTGAAGATAAAATTGCGGATGTGCCGGGCAGTTATATACTCATTGGCGCAATTGGTTCTTTGCTTATATCTTCATACCTTGATAAAAAAGGTAAGAAACAAGCTGCTTCTGCAATTGGAAAATTAGCAATTCCTATCATCGGAATCGGGCTTGCCAAATACAAAGATGTCATAAAATCTGAGATTCAAAACCAGCTAGAAAGCGTACATTCTTAAAAAAATAGCGTTTTTTTCGTTTTTAGCATTAAGAAATACCCGGAATAAAATTAAAAGCCTGAGATTCGTCTGAGGCTTTACTATTTTAAATTAATGACTCATTTTATTACTGGTAATAATTCAGTTTTGAAATGCCGCACACATAATCCATACATAAGTACTGATATTTAATCGAACTTTTGATATCCGTTTGTTTTTAATCCTGTCTGGCAGGTTCGTTTTGAAAATAAAATTTCAGGTATTGAGTCAAAAACACAACACACTTAAGAAAGAAAAATCTTTCTTTACAACAATTCTTAAAAATAATTTTAAAATTATTCAATAGTATCATTAGATAAAAAACGAAGATGATTCCTTTTTTAAAACAAAAACAATATATTATTAATCAAACAAATGCATTCTAAAAACAACACCATTTTTTTTAAATGATTGTTTATTAAATACGTTATTTTCAAAAAAAACTAACGGCCTTATTAAAAAACATTTGGTGTATTCTAAAATTAATTGCATTTTTGCACCCGAAATAACAAAGCAGGTCCGTTCGTCTATCGGTTAGGACGCCAGGTTTTCATCCTGGTAAGGGGGGTTCGATTCCCCCACGGACTACTTAATTAAGACAAAGCTTCAGAGAAATCTGAAGCTTTTTTATTTTAAATAATTCGAATTTATCCTAATATAAAGATGGATCATAACAGCTAAGGGATTCGTTGCGTGCGTAGCACGAACAATGAAGCCCGTGTTGAACGGAACCGCTCAACATCCATCCCTATGGAGTTATCGTAAAGTTTTGATAGAGAATTTCAAGAGGATTTAGTGTCCTCTTTTTTTTTGAAGTGGTTTCAAAGATGGTTTTGTCGTGTTTTCCTTCACCTTAGCACATAAGTTCCCTTACCCGTAAAATTAACTTTCACGGGGAATTGGCTTTTGGCTACCGCCAAGATACCAAGCAGGTGGACCACGCTGGTCAAAAACTGCTATCCGATACAAATTGCCCGTTTTGCAACACGGACATTTGGGTAAAAAAGGCTTTTTATCCGCTTTTTCCAAGACTTTAACTTGGAGTTTCTCCTGTAAAAGCTTTAGCTTCCCACGCTTCCAAGTGCTGCTCAAAAAACCATAATGCCGAATCTTGACAAAGCGCTTGGGCAAAATATGCAAAGCAAATCGGCGAATAAACTCCCGATGTGTGAGTGTCATCTGTTTTCTAAAGCCATTTTGACGATAGTCCTTATAATCAAAAGTTACATTTTGGGCATCAATGCTTTTAATGCGATGATTGCTAATGGCGATCTTATGAGTGTATCTGCCCAGATATTCCACCACAGACTTTGTACTTCCAAAAGGTCGTTTGGCAAAAACTACCCAAGGCTTCTGCCATAATTCTTGCCGTACTTGCTCGTATTTTATGGGTTCTTTCTTTTTAAGTTTCTCACAAAATTTCGCTCTAAAAACCTTCGACAAGGCTTTGATTGGGAACAGAAACGTACCATTTGCCCTGATATTTTGCCATTGTCCCTCTTTATCAACTCCTCCGCCAGGCACAATACAATGCAGGTGCGGATGAAGGCTCAACTGCTGTCCCCAGGTGTGCAAAACAGCAATCATTCCCAGTTGTATTTCTTTGGCTTTGCCAAATTTTTGAAGCGTTTCCCAAGTCGCTTCAAACAGGGTCTCATACACCATTTTTGGCTGATGCATCGCCAAGGAATTAATGCTGTCGGGCAAGGTAAAAACCATATGAAAATAAGGAACAGGCAAAAGTTCGCTTTCTCTGGCATCTATCCATTGCTCTGATTTGTTACCTTGACACTTGGGACAATGTCGGTTGCGGCAAGAATTATAACTTATCGATATCTTACCACAACTATCACAGGCATCAATATGACCACCCATTTGAACGGTTCTACATTTTTTAAGAGCAGACAATGTGCGAAGTTGCCAAGTATTTAAGCCTAAATATTCAAGTCTTGTTCCTAACTTTCCAAGCACATCGGCTACTTCAAAGAGCGGCTGCATTGGGCAAAAAGAGTATCAAGGGGACTAAACTTTTGTTGGCTAGCAAGTTGGGCAATCTGTAAATACTCCAAAGTGGTTTCTAGGTTTTGGTGTCCTAAAAGGTCTTTGAGGGTTATAATATCCATGCCATCTTCGAGTAAATGCGTGGCATAACTATGCCGAAGTGTGTGCGTGTGAACCTCTTTTTTGACACCAGATGCCTTGGCCACTTGCCTCACTACCCATTGCACGCCTCGTTGCGAATACCGATTGTCAAAATCACCTCCTGATCCATTAGGCAAAGGTTGCCCATTAAAAAGGTAATCTTGTGGTTTTTCGGCTTCGATATATTTTTTGAGTCCTCGTATTAAATGAACAGATAAAGGAACATAGCGGTCTTTTTTACCCTTTCCTTGCACTACTTTGAGTTGCTTTCTATCGAAATCTAAATCTTGTAATCGTACAGAACGTGCTTCCATACAACGCAATCCGCAACCATAAAGCAATCCAATAAGGATTCGATGTTTGAGTAATTTAGCCCCTTGAAGCATAACCCAAACTTCTTCTTTACTCAAAACAACGGGTAGTTTTTTCTCGTGTTTTATGGACGGTAAACGCAAGTACTCATAAGGCAAGCCTTCTGATTTTAGAAGAAAGCGAAGACCATAAACACAATGTTTGAAATAAGTTTGTGAAGGGGTTTTGGACTTTTTCTGCTGGTAAAACAAGTAATCTTGTACTTGTTCAGGATCTAAATCCGTTGGGATTTTCCCAAAATACAATGATATAGAAGCAACATGTCGAGAATAATTATTAAAAGTACTTTGACTTCTGCCCAATACCGAAATAGTACGTTCAAAACGATTGATGAGTTCCTCAAATCCTGGAACTTCTCGTTTAGCCTGGTTGAGAATTTTGTTTTCTCTTAATTCTTCAACATTCTTTTTTTTGTAGTCATATCTTACCGAATTTAATTATATTCGTAAGGTACGAAATCACGGTAAGTGCTACCGAAGGTTTAGTTCAACATATTGTTGTGGGGAAATATTAAAATCTAGATATTTGTATGTTCAATCTATCCCCCAATGCAAGATTCTTTTATCGATATCCTTAAGTTGTTATTACCTGAGATAATAGTAGACTACTTCGAACTTACTTCTTATAAAAAGAAAGATGAAACACTCCATCTGTATTTAAAAGAGATTAATTCGATACCTAAAGAATACAGAGAATCAAAATTAAGCTCAAAAGGATTCTTCGAAGAGATAACGGTTCAGGATTTTCCTATCCGTGGACACCAAGTATATCTTCACATCACTCGCAGAAGATGGCTTAATGAAGATACTCGAAAGATCGTTTTTAGAGATTGGAATTTAGTAGCAGACGGAACTCGTGTAACCCAGGAGTTTGCGTCTTTTTTAAAAGAGATCAATAGATTCCAGTCCAAATGATTGTAATACCATTGCCTCTTTCTATGGAGTTTCTGGTAGAAACCTGCAATGTCAATACAAAGATTTTCTAAGTGATTTCAAAGTTTGGGATCAAATATCACATGCTAAAAAATGGCTTCTTTTTCCACAAAATATTGGAAAGCGTTTATCAATAGACGAAACCTCACTTTCAAATGGCGAACTCTATACTATTTTAACCAACAAATCCGGTAAAGGTAGAAAAGGAACTATAGTAGCTATGATTGCAGGAACTAAAGCAGAAACAGTTATTGGCGTTATTGAAAAAATTCCTCTTAAACAGCGGAATCTAGTCAAGGAAATTACTCTGGATATGGCCGGGAATATGGGATTGATAGCTAAAAAGTGTTTTGCTAATGCTACTCGAGTTACAGACCGATTCCATGTTCAAAAGCTAGCTGCAGAAGCCCTGCAGGAAATCAGGATTAAATATCGTTGGCAAGCCATTGATCAAGAAAATGATGCTATTGAAAAAGCCAAAAAGTCAAAAGTAAATTTCGAATCTAAAACACTTTCAAATGGGGATACCCTTAAGCAATTACTAGCGAGGAGTCGCTATTTCTTGTATAAATCCAAATCGAAATGGACTCAAAATCAAATAGAACGTGCTACCTTACTATTTGAGTTATATCCTGATATTCAAAAAGGATACAATCTAACTGAAGAGCTCCGTGGCATCTTTGAGAATACAACCGATAAAATCATTGGTTTTGCAAAATTAGCCAGATGGCATGAAAAAGTAGATCAATCTGGATTTAAGTCTTTCGGTACAATCTCTCGTACAATTATGAATCATTATCAAACCATCTTAAATTATTTTGATAACAGAAGTACTAATGCTTCTGCAGAATCATTCAATGCTAAAATAAAAGCATTTAGATCAAAATTTAGAGGTGTTAGAAATATAGAATACTTCCTTTTTAGGCTAACTAATATTTATGCTTAATTTTTGCATCCCCACAGGTTTTTGCTTTGATCCATAAAGATTAGGTTCCAAATGGGAAAAGTAATGGTTGGCTTAATCTGGTGAAATCTGTTCCTACCAGAAACTAATATATAAATAGCATTATCAGAATGATTCTAAAGATCATTTTTGCCTTTCTCAAAACTAATCCCCTTTAAATTTGAAGGAAGATTTTCAATACGAACTTCAACTTTATAATGCACGCTTTTATCTTTATGAAAATTGGATGATATTGTATAAGTCACCGGTCCTTTTGAAAAATCCTGCTGGTCTCCAACAGAGGGAGAAATACTGTATTTATTCTTGTCTAAATCGAATTGTTTTAAACTTAGTATCAAACCCTGATGCACAACGGGAATGATAATTTCAATCTCTCCGTGTTTTTTTTCTTCTCCTTTCACTAATTCAGGATGGACTATTCTGATGTCCAGATGAGAAACTTCAGACAAAGGAAAACTTTTTAACTGGGCTTTTTCTAATTCGGGATCTGGTCTCATTTCATTTGAATCCTCTCCCTGGCATGATACGATCAGAAGCAAACTAATAACGTGAAGTAGTAAAAACTTGGCTGTTTGGATTTTCATAGTTAACGGGATTTATAGATTTTGATACACAGAAGGCACTATTCCTGAAATACAGTTGCGCCTTTTTTACAAAAAAAAAATACAAACGAAGAGGTAAATTGACTTACGCAAGAAAACCATGTAATTTACATTCGCACTAAACAATTATTCAGTACTTATTTAAAGTAAACAATTTAACAAAAATAACCTTTCTTTTATTATTAATTTGACTTATTTTTCTTTACAATTTTAAAAATTTTGTGATTTTATATTTATTATTATGAATTTGCAAGAAAAAGGTCATGACTGTCTGCTACAAAATGTGAAGCAATAGCAGTTTGATATTATCGTTTAATTTATTTGCCTGTAGTCATCGTATCGGGAACTATTATTTTAGTAATGCCGAATAGATTATTAAAATTGATGAATGCGTATTTGCTGGTTATTATTACCTCAATCATTATAAAAATGGCTTGTATCATTTTACAATTCTTTGTTTCAAATTATAATTTGAAACACATTACCAACTATTATTTTGAGTAAAATTATTACAAAACAATACCTTTAGATAAAATTTCTACTACATTTTAAACTCCACAAATTTCTTATTGATTTAAACTCTTATTGGTTCAAGTAACCTGATGAGACTTTAAGTTTATGCCATTTATTTATGTGTATTTATGATTTAAAATTCATGATGTAATTCCAGAAATGTTATCAACTTAATTGACAGTAAATCATCCTTAAGCACCAAAATAAGCCTGTAAATTTTGGATTGCATAAGCCAAAATTGATATATAAAACTATTTAATATGATTTTTGAAGTAATTCAGATAATTTCAGAGCAAGTAAACAGCTATCTCGATGAAATTGGGTTAGACAAATCTGTTGTACCCGAAAACATTGCTTTTTTGGAGTCGCAAAATGAAGAGGTTGCGACAAATTTAAAAGATGCTGTAGCACTTACGCTGATTAATTTAGATGAAGAAATTACTTTAAAAAACTTTCCAAATCATACGATACAAAACACTAAAATGATCTATAAAAACAGTGTTGTCAATTTAAATCTATATCTGCTTTTTAGTGCCAATAGAGATAAATATGTCAACTCTCTTAAGGATATTTCAAAAATCATAGAATTTTTTCAGGGTAAAAAACTTTTTACTCAAGCCAATACGATCTTCAACAGAAACAGTAGCGCGATGAGCAGTGTAGACAATTTTAGGTTTACGGTCGAACTTTATACTCCCACTTTTGAAGAGCTCAATTATATCTGGGGAACACTTGGCGGCAAGCAGTTTCCATCGGCTTTATATAAAGTGAGCCTGATACAAATTGAACGCAATATTGCCCAGGCAGAAGGACTGCTTATAGGCGAGTTCAAAGGAACAACTAAAAGAAAAGAACAGTCATGAGTTTTTCTAATATATACGGATTATTGTTTGAGGTAACATTTCTTCATAATTATTTTTTGAATAATGGAGAAGAAACTTTTGCAAGTATGGCAGATGCTGATAAGGAAAAAATGCTGCAGCAATTTAATACCGATGCTTTTACGGAAATAACCCCAACGCTGGAAACCAATATTGCAATCAGAAACCACAAAATGCTGTTCAAAAAAACAAAAACTGGTTTTGGAGTTTACATTCGGGTGAAAGCGACAGATGAATCCGATCCATTTATAAAAGTTCCTATTGATTTGAACTTAAAATTTTTAATTAAAATTAATGATTATCAGTTTGAAAATTATACCAATCTTGATTTTGCTTTTACTCAGTCATATCTTTTCAGTAATGTCAAACCATTGACTGAACCGGTCTCATTTAAATATCTTCCTCTAATAAATGACAACAAGTTAATTTCAAACGATTATTTAGTATCTGAAGAAACTACAGTCGATTTGATTTCAACGCTTGGGCCGTCAGAACAACAAAATGTCTTCGGCATTATTTCTTTAAATCTTCAGGGAGACAACAGTTCGGGAAACATTATTGACAATTTGGGCAAAATGACCAGTCCAAATTTTAAAATTCATTTTGACAATCGAAAAACACTTTGGAAATACATCAACCGTAAAGCAGGAACTGAAATTGAAACCAATGCTGTAAAACCATTAACACGCTCCGGTTTTGTAGAAATTGACCCGCTTACCGATTTTACGCCTTCACAACCGGCAGAAAGTCAATATCCAAATCCATCTGTGAAATCAATAATAAAAATCAATAGTGATTACTATTCGGAAATATTTATTTAATAATTAAAAAACAAATCAATTATGGCAACAACTTACAAAACGCCTGGAGTATATGTTGAGGAAATCGTAAAGTTTCCTCCTTCTGTTGCCCAGGTAGAGACTGCGATTCCCTGTTTTATTGGCTATACTGAAAAAGCCACAAACAAGATTAATGGAGATTTAAAATTAAAACCAACCAGAATAACATCTCTTTTAGAATACGAACGGTTTTTTGGCTTTGCAAAACCAGAAACAACAATTAGTGTTACCATTAATGATGTTTCAACTGATAATGGAGATATAAGATCTATTGTTGTAGATCAGCCAACTTCAAAACAGCCTTTTTTAATGTATTATTCATTGCAATTGTTCTTTGCAAACGGCGGTGGTCCTTGCTACATTATTTCGGTTGGCCGTTATGGAAATGATTTGGATGAGAATGACACTCTGGTTACAGCAATCAATAACAGTGATGCTTTAAACGACGGATTAGCAGAATTAGAAAAGGTAGACGAACCAACTTTAATTTTATTTCCTGATGCAACAAAAGTAAGCGGCATCACTATAACGGATTTCTACGGACTATACAATAATGCCTTAATGCAATGTCAAAATCTTCAGGACAGATTTACTTTAATTGATACTTTAGATTATGATGAATCAAGTCCAACAGATTCTAACATAGGTGATTTGAGAGATAAAATTAGCTCTGAAAAAGATACTATTAAATACGGAGCTGCTTATTATCCTCATCTTGAAACTATACTGGACTATGCTTTTGACAGCAGTAAAATTATCTTAAAACATTACTCCTATACAGCAAAAGCGTATGATCAAATCGCTGAGGGATTAATCTCTATCGAAAATCCAACTTTAGGAATTGATGCAACTGTAGCTAAATTGGTTGACGTTACTACTACTCCCGGAGATATTTCGGGTCAAATAAGTGATTTATTTTTACAGATGTACAGTAACGATGCAACCGGTTTTGATCTAGGCGGAACTTTTGTTAGCAACCCTGCTAAAAAAACAGCTTTCATGAATAAACTGAATGTTGTACTTACTTCTTTAGAAAGTTTGTCTCTTTTAAGAAATTCACTAAATAACGAAGCAAATGCTGCAATCAGCACAATATCTGATGAAGATATGGTTATTGCAAACACCATTACCAGTACTTTGGCTACTTTTAATTCGAATTTTACTGTCGCAAATAAAATTGATTCTGTATATAAAAATTTAAAAACATTAAAGAAAAAAATACAGGACGAAAACGCCACTGCGAAACTGCTTAAAATTGTATCAACTGATCCTGTAAGTTTTGATAAAGAACTAAAAAAATTGGTAGACTATTCTCCGTTAACGACTAAAACCGGAATTACAGTAGCTACAAATAATTTTTCTGCTATCAAAGCAGACCTTCTTGCTCTTTTAAATGCTATTAAATCGGTTAGCGGAAAAGATGTAAATAACGGAGCATTAAACGGAAGAAAATTAAGCACTTTAGAATCTATCGACAATGCGACTTTCAACAAAATACTTACTGAAATTTACAATCTGCCTATAACACTTCCTCCAAGCTCAGCTATTGCCGGGGTTTATGCCAGAGTTGATAAAGACAGAGGCGTATGGAAGGCACCCGCAAACGTAAGTTTGAACTATGTAATAAAACCAACTGTAAAAATAACAAATACCATTCAAGACAACTTAAATGTTGATACTGTTGCTGGTAAATCTATCAACGCTATCAGAACCTTTACCGGTAAAGGAACCTTGGTTTGGGGATCAAGAACCTTAGCCGGTAACGATAGTGAATGGCGTTATGTACCAGTTCGACGCTTTTTTAACATGGTCGAAGAATCTATCAAAAAAGCAACCGAACAGTTTGTTTTTGAACCTAACGATGCCAATACCTGGATAAGAGTTAGAGCTATGATTGAGAATTTCTTAATTCTTCAATGGAGAGCCGGAGCTTTGGCAGGAGCAAAACCAGAACAAGCTTTTTATGTTAGAATCGGATTGGGACAAACCATGTCTGCAATGGATATTTTAGACGGTAAAATGATAATCGAAATCGGTATGGCAGTAGTTCGTCCGGCTGAATTTATCATCCTACGTTTCTCTCACAAAATGCAGGAATCTTAATTAAATCATCATTAAAAAAATATAGATCATGAGTTATCCGTTACCAAAGTTTCATTTCTCAGTTGACTGGGGTGGAACAAAAATAGGTTTTACAGAAGTTTCCGGATTAGATGTAGAAACTGAAGTTATCGAGTACCGTCAGGGCGCAAGTCCGGAATACAGCAAAATCAAAATGCCGGGCATGCAGAAGTACTCTAACATTACGATGAAAAGAGGCACTTTTAAAAGCGATAATGAATATTACGCATGGTGGAACACCGTAAAACTAAACACCATCGAGAGAAGGGATATTACCATCAAATTACTTAACGAGGAACACGAACCAGTGATTACCTGGAAAGTAAAAAATGCATGGCCGACTAAAGTACAATCGACTGATTTAAAAGCCGACGGAAACGAAGTTGCTATCGAGTCTATCGAATTGGTTCATGAAGGTTTATCTATTCAAAATGACTAGTCATGTCTAACTATTATCCACCCGTAAGCTTTCATTTTCTGGTTGAATTCGATCAACTGGGCACAAAAGAAAAAGACCATCAATTTCAATCCGTATCAGGACTTTCTGTAGATCTTGAAACAGAAGAAATTGTTGAGGGTGGAGAAAACAGATTCAAACACAAACTTCCCGTTAAAACCAAATATCCCAATTTGGTTTTAAAAAGGGGGATACTAATTGATTCTGATGTTATTGAATGGTGCAGAAAAGCATTAGAAAATTTTGAATTTAAGCCCGTTGATTTAACTGTAAAACTCTTGAATCAGAACCACGAACCTTTAATGCACTGGAAAGTGGTACATGCCTATCCTGTAAAATGGGCCGTTGAAGATTTTAGTGCCTTAGAAAGCAAAATCGTTATTGAAAGCTTTGAGCTTGCTTATAATTATTTCACTCTTCATAAAAAATAATTTTATCATGCCAATTGAAATCAAAGAGCTTCACATTAAAATAAACGTGAGCGAAAGTGCAAATTCGGGTGCAAAACCAGCTGCTTCATCATCTGCTGCTGCTGAAAAAGACAATGTGGCTGAATGTGTCGAGCAGGTAATGAAAATTATTGAACGAAAAAAAGAACGCTGATATGACAACGACTAATGGTGAATTAAAAAAACTGAAGATCATTGCCTATAGCGATCCTCAATTCAATAATCCCATTTCGGATATTGAAGAGTTCGTTACTTTGATGAATCCGGAAAAGTATACCTTTCATTACAAGATAGAGCAAGATACAACTCAGGCCGCCGGAACGAGCAGTCCCGCACCAAGATTTACTGCGATTGCTCCAGAGGAATTAGAACTGGATTTTGTTTTTGACAGAACTGGTGTTATTGCTGGCAAGGAAAGTACTGAAAATGGTGTTATCGAAGACATTGAGCATTTTAGAAAAGTAATTTTAGAATATAATGGTACCGAACATAAGCCAAACTATTTAAAAATTGCCTGGGGAAGTCTGCTTTTTAAAGGATCTCTCACTGAAATGACCATTGAGTATAAACTTTTCAGACCAGACGGAACGCCTATTAGAGCCATTGCAAAAGGAAAATTTAAAGGTGTTGTTGAAGATGAGTTAAGAGCGAAACAGCAAAACAATCAATCTCCTGATTTAACACATACCAGAATTGTAAAAGCTGGCGATACACTTCCGTTAATGTCTTTTAAAATCTATGGTGATTCAAAATATTATCTCGAAGTAGCAAGAGCCAACAAGCTTATCAATTTTAGAAAATTAAAAATTGGTCAAAAAATATTTTTCCCTCCTCTAAAAAAACAACAATAGATGAACAATAGCGGCGTCATACAAACCAGTAAAAGTGCAGATTTAATCACGCACAAATTGGTTATTGAGGGAACTGAGCTGTCTGGCGTTTACCAAGTCATGAGCATTGTAGTTCATAATGAGGTAAACAGAATACCTATGGCGCAAATTGTTTTGACCGATGGTGATGCTGCTTCTAAAGATTTTAAATTAAGCAATGAAAATTTGCTCATTCCGGGGAAAAAAATTGAAATAAAAGCAGGTTATCACAGTGACGAAGAAACTATTTACAAAGGAATAGTGGTAAAACATTCCATAAAAATAAAAGACAAATCATCTTTGTTGATTGTAGAATGCAAAGACGAAGCCGTAAAAATGACTATCGGCAGAAAAAGCAAATATTTTTATGATGTAAAAGACAGTGATGCTTTTGAAGACATTATTGGCACTTACGGATTGCAAAAAGATGTAGAAAGTACTAATTATAGTCACAAAGAGTTAGTGCAATACAATACTTCTGATTGGGATTTTATTGTTTCCCGTGCGCAGGCTAATGGAAAATTATGTTTTGTTGAAAACGGCAAAATCTCGATTAAAAAACCAGATTTGTATTCAGAACCAGTTGAAACAGTTGCTTTTGGCTCCAGTATGCTCGATTTTGATGCCGAAATGGATGCCCGTAATCAGTTTACCAAAGTTTCATCTTACAGCTGGAACGCATCTAATCAGGAATTATTAGCAATTGAGGCTAAAGACCCCATCGTAAATCTAAACGGAAATTTAGCTCCTTCAGATTTATCTGATGTTGTAAAACTGGAAAATTTAGAGTTGCGTCACGGCGGTCATGTTACCGATACTGAATTACAAGATTGGGCCGATGCCAAATTATTATTTCAACAGCTGTCAAAAGTTCGCGGAAGAGTTAAATTTCAAGGCATTCCTGCAGTAAAACCCAACACGATTATCACGCTTGAAGGTGTAGGCGATCGCTTTAATGGCAAAGCATACATTACAGGAGTTTTCCATGAAATTGCAAATGGTAATTGGACTGTAAACGCACAGTTTGGATTAAACCCTGAATGGTTTTCTGAAACTTATGATATCAATACGCCATCAGCTTCAGGAATAATTCCATCCATAAAGGGACTGCATATTGGTATTGTAACCCAACTTCAGGACGATCCTGACAGCGAAGACCGAATTTTGGTGAAAATCCCAATCATCAATAATGAAGAACAGGGTATTTGGTGCAGAGTGGCTGCCTTAGATGCAGGTGATAACAGAGGCACTTTTTTTAGACCTGAAATTGAAGATGAAGTAATTATTGGCTTCATCAACGAAGATCCAAATGATGCCATTGTATTGGGGATGCTTCACAGCAGCGCCAAACCTGCTCCATTAAAAGCAGCTGACGATAACCATCAAAAAGGGATTTTTACAAGAAGTGAAATGAAAGTTCTCTTTGATGATGAAAAAAAATCAATAGCCATTGAAACTCCTGCTGGTAAAAAAATAACGCTGGACGAAGACAAAGGCTCTATAGTTGTTGAAGACGAAAATTCAAACATAATTACAATTGACAGCGCCGGAATTAAGATGGAAAGTGCCGGCGATATTTCAATAAAAGCAACTGGAGATGTAAAAATTGAAGGCACGAATGTAAATCTAAAAGCGACCGCCCAATTTAAAGCCGAAGGAAGCGCAGGCGCAGAAATGTCATCTGCAGCGGTGGCGATTGTAAAAGGCAGTATTGTACAGATAAATTAACAATGCAATTTCAATAGCAATTTCAAATGAATAATTATGGGAGCACCAGCCGCAAGAATTAACGATATGCATGTTTGCCCAATGGTAACAGCAACTGTCCCTCATGTAGGCGGACCCATATTACCGCCAGGTGCGCCTACCGTAATGATAGGCGGTCAGCCGGCAGCCTGTCTGGGAGATATGATCACTTGTACAGGTCCTCCGGACAGCATTATAGCGGGTTCTGCCACAGTGCTCATTGGGGGAAAACCAGCAGCAAGAATGGGAGATTCAACAGCCCATGGCGGAACAATTATAATAGGATGCCCAACCGTTTTAATAGGTTAATTATGGAAAACAAAGAAGCTTTTTTAGGTACTGGATGGAGTTTCCCGCCAGAGTTCAAAAAGAACAACAAAACAGTCGTAATGACATCTGATGAAGCAGACATCAAAAGCAGTCTAGAGATATTGCTTTCTACCAAAATCGGCGAACGCATTATGCTTCCCAGATACGGTTGCAACATGAATGAACTGCTTTTTGAAACATTAGACAGAACACTCAAAACTTATGTTTCAGAACTTATAAAAACGGCCATTTTATATTACGAACCCCGAATTGATGTTGAAAAAATTGACATCACACAAGGCGATGATTTAGAAGGAGAATTATTGGTTATAATCGATTATAAAATAAGAAGCACAAACTCAAGAAGCAATCTTGTTTATCCATTTTACAAAGGAGAAGGCACTAATATTTAAAGCTATTACCCATGAGTACCGAAAGCAGTCATATAGACAATGTAATTTTTAAAAGAAATGGAGTTAACCAGGAAGAACGTTTTAGCGATGCGTTAGAGCCTGGTAACTTAAAACTTCATGATTTTACTATTGAAGACTGGCTGCTGTTTGCTTATAATTTTGCAAAGCAAGTCAGCTTTTTCGACATAAATAACGATACAAAACCAGAAGGGAATTGGCAGGAGTTTTTTAATTATTTCGGCTTCTCAAAAGAGGATCTTCCAAATGGCATCATCCCGAAAAGAACAGAAAGCCAATATACCGTTTTAAAAGAAAAGATTACCAAAACATTATCGACTGCCAAGATAAATCAAGACCTTACTCCTCACCTAACCTTGTTTGTGTGTTTCCTGAAATTATTGGAACTATCTCAAAACAAACTTAATCTCATCACAAAAAAGCATTTAGACTTTTTTTATAAAGACATACTGCAAATCGAAAAACTGCCTGCTAAAGCAGATAAAGTGAGTATCATTTTTGAACTGGCAAAAAAAATAGCCGAAGAAAAAATCGCTGCAAACACAGAACTTGACGCAGGCAAAGATCCCGATGGCAAAAAATTAATATACAAAACCACCGAAGAATTTATTGCCAACAAAGCCAATATCGCTTATCTAAAAAGTGTGTATAATGATATTGATTTGGGCGAAATTAAATACAGTGATATTGCCAATTCTCTGGATGGAAAAGGCGAGCCTTTAAAAGAAGAATCTCCTTATTGGTTTCCTTTTGGATACACTACAGAGGAAAAGAAATACCCAGAATTAAGCGATGCCAAGTTAGGTTTTGCAATAGCTTCAGAATTATTTAATCTAAAAGAAGGTGAAAGAAGTATTGACATCACCATTACTTTTGATGGAGATTTAAGTTTTCATCATCCATTCGACACAGCTGATCTTTTGGAAAACGTCAGCATTTTGTATAGTGGTAAAAAAGGATGGATTGGAAATTTCAAACTCAGCACAGCGATTGCTTTTAAAAATGTAAATCAATCTTCAAACATTGGCGGCAATCAATTAAGATTAGTTTTTCAGATCTCGAAAGACAATCCGGCAATTATGAACTACGATCAGAAAATTTTAGGCGAATTTTTCTCGACAGAACTGCCTGTAATTCGGTTTTTAATTGATACGCAAGATCAAAAAGGACATACTCTTTTTAGAGCTTTAGTTACAAAAGCAATAACCAGCATTACGGCAAAAGTTGAAATTAAAGATGTAAAATCTCTAGTATTAGAAAGTGATACCGGACTGCTTAATGCGGCAAAACCCTTTTTCCCTTTTACAACCCAGCCTGAAAAAAACAGTTCCTTTATCATAAACTATCCTGAAATTTTTTCTAAAAAATGGACAGATGCCTATATTAACATAAAGTGGAAAAACACTCCTTTATCATTTGTAACTCATTATGCTGCTTACAAAAATAGTTTTCTTGAAACTATAAGTAAACAGGGTTTTATTGATGCCATTTTCAAAAAGGACACCGTTAACAACTTAATGAATGCCAACCAGCCTGAAGATGGAATTGCTAAAAAAAACAATTCGGAAATAAAAGCTCCTGTAGAAATAAACGATTCAATAGAAGCTGTTGCAGAAAAAACTGAATCACGTGAAATAAACCCAGACGATGGGATTGTTATAGAAGATTATTTTAAAGCAACCTTATCTGTTTTAAACAAAGAAGTTTGGGACGAACAAGAGAAAGCGGTTAATTTATTTGATGATGATGATGAGAAAGAAAAAGCATTTGAATCTAATATCAATGTAAAAGGCGGTTATGAACTTGGCAAAAGCGGTCCTATAAGATTGACATTAAATCAATCCTTTTTGCATTCACTATTTCCAAAAGTATATACTTTGGCTATAATGAATGTGGCGACTGACCCAAACACACCAATTCCAAATGAGCCTTACACACCAGTTGTAGAAAGCATAAGTTTGAATTATTCTGCTGAAGAAAGTATTGATTTTACGGTTTCTGGCTACGAGTCTAACCGAATAAAATTGTTTCACGAAGCTCCGTTTGGTCAGCAGGAAGAGCATTCTTATTTGAAACAACAAGCCATCAATAAAGAAATTTTAGATGCAGCTACACCCATTACCAATTGTCTGGTTCCTGATTATTGCAATGGAGGCGAATTTTATGTAGGCCTTCAGGATGCCGAAATATCGCAGCAAATTTCATTATTATTTCAAATACTGGAAGGAAGCGAAAATATTAATGTAGCCACTTTTACAGGAAAGCAAAAAGTAGAATGGTACATATTATGCGACAACTATTGGAAAAATCTTGATAAGGATATTTTGGCAAATGGTATCGATAATTTTTTAAAATCGGGTATCGTGAAATTTAATATTCCAAAACAGGCAACAAATGACAATACGCTGTTTCCGGCTAATACTATTTGGGTAAAAGCAAAAATGCACAAAGACTATGATGCTGTTTGCAAAGTTATCGATGTGAAAACTCAGGTTGTTACCGCTCAATTTTTTGACAACAATAATAATTTAGCGCATTTAGACAGTACATTGCCTGCTAAAACCATCTCTAAATTAATTACCAGAGTTCCGCAGATTAAAAGCGTTGAACAGCCTTTTAATTCGTTTGATGGAAAACCCTTAGAGTCAGATCCCTCCTATTATCTGCGTGTAAGCGAACGCCTTCGTCACAAAAACAGGGCTATAACACTTTGGGATTATGAACATCTTATTTTACAGGAATTTCCAAATGTTTTTAGAGTAAAATGCCTTAACCATACTTTTATTTCGGGTACAAACACCTCGTTTTTATCTCCGGGAAAAGTAACGGTGGTTGTAATTCCGGATATCGTAGACAAAAATGTATTCGATATTTATGAGCCAAGAGTAAGCACTGCTGCATTAAACAGCATAGAGAGTTTTATTAATTCTAAAAACTCAATGTTAGTATCTGCAAAAGTAATTAATCCTGATTATGAAAAAGTTATCATAAAACTGGATGTAAAGTTTTATCCACAGTATGATGAGAATTTTTATAAAAAACAACTCAATGAAGATCTTATAAAATTTTTATCTCCCTGGGCATTTGATACTTCAAAGCAAATCATATTTGGGGTTGAACTTCAGCGTAGTGTTGTTATAGAATATATCGAAAATTTATATTACGTCGATTTTTTATCTAAGCTGGAAATGGCCATTTATATCGATAAAAAAACAGATAAAGAACATCCTAAACCATTAGAAGATACCGAAAACAACAAGGACAATGTAAATCTTTTAGACTTTCAAACTACACTGTCTCCATCGAGCCCAAAAAACATTTTAGTTTCGGTTAAAAACCATATTATCAGTACCAATATAATCACTTGCAAAATAACAACCCCAGAAGAACCTGAAAAATGTCAATACTAAACCAACATATCACCATTCCTAAAAATTCAGCTACTGAGGATGATTTGGATTTCTTTTACTTAAGGAAAAAAGGAATTGAATATATCGAGTCTTTTGGCAGCAAATTTTGGACCGATTTTAATGAGCATGATCCAGGTATCACGATGCTGGAAATGCTTTGCTATGCCGTTTCGGATCTCGGCATGAGACTCAATCTTCCTATAGAAAATATATTAGCATCTGATGATCGTAATAAAGGTATTCCGAAACAATTTTTTAAAGCTTCAGAAGTATTATCATCAAGCCCTGTAACGCAAAATGATTACCGAAAACTATTTATAGACATAAAAGGAGTTCGAAACTGCTGGCTTGTCAAACATGAGAAAAAAGTATATGTAGACTGCAAAAAAAATCAACTTTCTTATGATGTTAAGGATTATAATAATTTACCGGAAAATTTAAGAAAAACCTTTGACCTTAATGGTTTGTATGATTTGTATGTAGATTTTGAAAGCTCTAAACCTTCCGAAATAGAAATCGTTAAAGAAGAAATAAGAAAGCAGTATCATGCCAACAGAAACCTTTGCGAAGATCTTGTTGATATCAAAAAAGTGGTAGACTACCCTATAAAAATATGTGCTGATATTGAAGTAAATACTGAGGCCGATGAAGAACTGGTACATGCCAATGTTATTCATGCTCTTGAAAGTTACTTATCGACAACGGTCAATTTTTATTCGCTAAAGCAAATGATTGACAAAGGATATTCGACTTTGGAAATTTTTGACGGTCCATCTTTAGAAAACGGATTTATTGATACAAAAGAATTACTTACCGCTGATTTGAGAAACGAAGTGCGCCTTTCTGATATTATGAGAATAATAATGTCGGTACCGGATGTAATTTTAATAAAAGATATTTATTTAGGAAATTGCGGAGGCGATGATTTAGAAAACAAATGGCTAATTTGCCTTGCTCCTTACCAAAAACCTGTTATTTGTGCTAAAAGTGTTTTCAATTACAACAAAGGATTATTGCCTCTTAATATCAATCAGGCTCAGGTAAAAATTTATTTAGATGCCATAAAAGCCGAAAAAGACAAAGCCACAACCAATGCCAGCCAGGATAAAGAATTAGATATCCCAAATGGCGAATATCTTAATAGTGACATTTATACAACCATACAAAATGATTTTCCTGAAACCTATGGTATTGGCGAAGTGGGACTTCCATCGAGAGCCTCTGTTGAGCGTAAAGCTAAAGCAAAACAATTAAAAGGATATCTTTTATTTTTTGATCAGGTATTAGGAAGTTATTTTAAACAATTAGGTCAGGTAAGCGAATTGCTTTCTGTGAGCGGAAATTTGACCCGAACTCTTTTTACTCAAGTCGTTAAAGACATTGAAAGCGCAGATGACATTGTAAACGGATATGAAAATTACACGGATGATTCTATTACCGAACTGCTTTTTGACCAGCAGGACAATAATATTGAACGAAGAAATAAAATTTTAGACCACCTCCTGTCACGTTTTGCCGAAAATTTTTCGGAATACGTATTTGTCAACAAGACGATTTATGGAAATACCACAGATCAAGTCGTTTTGCGCGACAAAGAAAACTTTTTGAAAGATTATAAAGCAGTAAGCAAAGACCGTGGCAATGCTTTTGATTATTATAAACAGCCTATTGCTAATTTATGGGATACTAATAATGTTTCTGGAGCAGAAAAAAGGATTTCAAGACTCATTGGTATTAAAGATTACAGTCGCAGAAACCTTTCTAATTCATTTGTCGAAATGTATAATTTTATTGATACAGACAATCAATCTGTCTATAGATGGCGTATTGTAGATACTAATAAGGATATTGTACTTTCTTCTACAGCAGAATACTTCGATACTTCTGCAGCAAATAAGGAGCTTTATTTTTCCGTACTGCAGATTATTCAGACGCGGGAATATAAAATAAAGGAGGCTTTTAAAAACGGAACAATAAAGGATTTATCCATCATCGATAATATTTTAATCCAACAGTCAGACACAGGAAAATATTCTTACGATATTATAAATCAAGCCATTAAAGACAAGAAAAATCCAAACCGTATTATTGCCCGCCGATATGAATACTATGATAATTTACCTGATTTAGAAAAATCGATTCTGGACTTGATTCAATTCATGAAAGAAGATTTTACCGAGGAGGGAATCTTTTTGATAGAACACATGATGCTCCGTCCAGATGTCAATCAGACAACAGTAAATCCGGATACGTTCATGCCTATCTGCGCTGATGAATGCGGTGACTGCGAACCCATAGATCCCTACTCTTACCGTGTAAGTGTAGTGCTGCCGGGATATACATTGCGATTTGCCAATACCGATTTTAGAAATTATATAGAAAAAATTATTAAAGAAGAATTGCCGGCTCACGTTCTGGCAAAAGTTTGCTGGGTTGGATATAGGGAAAAAGATGTAAAAGACCCCGCTGAAAACCAGCTTGTTCAGTTTGAAAAAACATATAAAGACTACTTAATCGCCAAAACTAATTTGAATCAGGAACAGCCTGAACCGCAATTAATCAGTTTTATTAAATCACTTACCAGTCTGGACAATGTTTACCCAACAGGACGACTATTTGACTGCAGTGATGAAAACGAGCGATTGTCAGACAAAATTATACTAGGAAAAACGAATTTAGGATCACTATAAAAACTATTCCAATGTCAGCTAAACTTTCAACAATAACAACACAATACCGAAGATTCACAAAGAATCAGGTACTTACAGAAGGAAACCTTAACGAGGTTGTAGATTTTTTTGACGACCAGGACCGCCTGTCCCGCATTTACCTGAGCGGTGTTGGTATAGTTTGCGGACTTTATCCCGCTTATAATGAGTCTCAAAAAAACATTTCAATAACGCAGGGAACTGGTATAACTACTGATGGTGATCTTTTTAAAATATATCAGGCAGATGTATTAGGAAACAAAAAAATCAATTTTGACTCCAAAACCTATACGCACTGCAAAGTCTACGATAATACAAAAGCGGCTTATAAACCTTTTTTTTATGATGGATCAAACAAACAACTGCCTCTTTTTGAACTCTTGACAGAAGAACAGCAAAAAAAAGAAAAAGACCCTTATTTTGCTTTAACAGAATTTTCGGCAAATACAAAATTTGAGTTTAAAGAAGCCGTAATTTTTTTGTATCTGGAGTCTTATGAAAAAGAATCTGATCTCTGTGTAAGTCTTTCGTGTGATAATCAGGGATTGGAAATTGTTGGCAATTATAAAGTTTTAATTGTAAGCAAGGACGTTGCCGCACAAATAATGAGTCATGACAGCATGATTGGCAAAACCAATTATGTCAATTTGTATCATACATTACCAGACCTAAAATCAAACAGAATTGTACTAAAAAAAGAAGATTTTGCTCATCTGGAAGTATTAAAACAAACTTTTACCAAAGGAATTTTCAAAAACAATGTTGTTAAAATTTTGCAGGAAGGTTACAGCCAGCTGCTGACAGGTTTAAACATGCCAGTTGTTTTAGAATCGATTCTAAAAAATATAGACGAATTATTTAATTTTGAAGGAGACCCGCTGCTTCCGGCAGATTTTCAATATCGATATGATCTGCTTAACGATCTTGTTGATACTTACAACGAAACCAAAGCACTTCTGCTTAGCATAGACGATACGTATTGTCATCCAAATATTAATGCTTTTCCAAAACACTTAATGCTGGGCGAACTAATAAAAACAGAACCTTGTTTTGAATTCCGTCATGATTTTTACAAATCGCCTCTGCTTACAGAAGGAAACGGCAGCACTTGTAATGATTGTCTTGCAGATGATAAAAATTCAGAAGAAAAAGACGTAAAAGATGAAATACAAATATGTTATGGAGAAAGCACCGCCATACAAAGAATGTACAGTCTTATTCTGCGAAGCGCACAATTATTAGAAAACTACAATCCTGCTTATGATTTTATAAAAATTACACCTTCTTTACAATTGGGTAAATTGGGCAAAAAAGCCATTCCTTTTTACAATGATGTAAACGATTCGCTTATTAAAGCCTGGGATTTTGATAAAACTATTTTAGGATTAGAAAAAAACAATGTTAGTTACCATGATGATTTATTGAATACTAAATACCCGCTCGAAATACACCTTGACAGTGATTTTTATAGAATTGAAGGTCATCAGGGACGCAACTACAAAGAAGCACTAAAAGCGATTCAGCAAATTAGATTAGAAAACGGACTCGGATTTAATATCATGATTCTGGCTGTAAATGCAAATGAATTAGATAAAACCATCCAGAAATTCACCGAGTATTACCTCAACAAAAATCACGGTTACGAGCATAAATCAGGTGTAGTTCCCGGAGGTACTTTCATAATGATATATCTGGAAGAAAAAGTACCTTATTATTACTATTACAACACCCGTAAGCCATCTTTAACTGGTGATTTTGAAAAATTTACAGAAGGCATCCCTATTTTGAATCCCGTAGTGGCTGATTTTTCGATACCCTATTTATGTTGTGATGAAAACAACATTGGACTTACTTTACCAGTAGATAAAATTTGCTTTGACAGTAAAACACCTCCTCTGCCTTTTAAAGTAACTCCATCCGGAGGTTTTGTAAGAGCGAATGTTAGACCTGATCAAAACGGAGGAATAAAAGTAAATGAATTTGGAGCGCTTGTTTTTGATCCAAATTTAGTAAGCAAAGAATTGATTGGTCAGCCTATAACCTTTACAGTTAATAATTTTGATACGGATTGTAAGATAACCATTTTTGAAAAACCAAAATTCGATTTTACTGTAGTTCCTCCAAAACCATCAGGAGTTAACGAAACTGAAGTGACTTTTACCATAACCGGAGAAAATATCGAAGGCAATAAATATACCTGGGATTTTGGAGATAAAACCGATCTTGTAACAGACAAAACCGAAATAAAACACATCTACAAGTATAATAGCGAATCGCAAAAGAAATTTACATTTGATGTCACTGTTAGTGCAGACAACGGAAATTGCGGTTTCCAAATCACACATCCTGTGAGTTTTGAAATTGAAGATCCAAAAGTGCTCGTAGATGGCAAATTAGTAAACAAAATATCTTTTTGCCGAAACGATAAACCAGTAGAGCTTACTCTGGAACCTAATGTAAAAGGGGTACAAATTTTAGGAGAAGGAGTTCAGATTACATTCGGAGAAAAATATATGTTTGTTCCGGGTGAGGTATCTAAGGATGTTCAAACTGTAACCATTTTTATAGACGATAAACCGTCCAATCTGACCATTACACTTTTGGATCTGCCTACTGCCAGTTTCAATTTTGTTATAGATCCAACCGGAATGTTGACTTTAAATAACAACTCGGTAAATGCGGCAACTTATGTCTGGGATATTAATGGAGAAATAGTAAAAACAGATAAAAAAGAATCCTTAACAAGACCAGTTTCTTCATTTAAAGATCCTTCTATTTCTGTTTCATTAATGGCAGAAGGAAAATGCGGTTCTGTAACCGATGGGCCGAAAGTAATAGAAATTAGAAAACCCGCTGAAGAAAATATTTGTCTTAACAATGCTGATTTATTTATAAAAAATGCCATTGAAACGATTACCAGTTTAAAAGAAATTTCTGTTTCAAATAAATTCAATAGAGAAACCAAACTCTTGATTTCTGAAACTGAAAATAAACTGGGTATAGTTCAAAAAGATCTTGAAAGTTACATCAATGGCAATAATTTAAATGAAAAATTATCTGAATTATTCCCGCAGGAACATTTCAATTTAATATCGACCGTTGTTAGCGCCGCTATTAAACTACAAAATCCAGAACTGATTGCCACGGTACAAACACTTATATCGCTAAACACTTCATTGTTTTATACGATTTTGAGATGTCAAGATACAGAAACTTTGAAAGCATCAGAAAAACAGATTGTTCCAGTGGAATTACGTTTCAATAATTTATTTACAAGTTTTATCGAAATAAAATTCAATAGCGATAAGGATGGAACATTGAAAGCGTTTTTGACTAGCATGTTGAAGGTATTTCCGAAAATCGATTTTATCATATCTTCTTTAAACATACAAATAGAAGCTCTTACAGCTAATGCAAAACTTAAATAAACATATTATCAATAAAGTTTTCCTTGAGATAAATACCAATTCTAAAGAGAAAGGATATTATCTCAAGGATCATATTGATGCGTTTTTGCAAAAGGAAATATTCTCTTTTTTAGAAAATTATTTTAATGAAATCGCTTCAAAAAAACCTTCACACAGCATACAATTAGACAAACTCGACATTGATATTGCTATAAATCAAAATTTGGATTTCGAAAATATCAAAGATCAAATTCTGAAAAAAGTGACTAAACAAGTTGAAGAAGTTTTTGAAAAAGAAGATAAAAACACAGAAGGATATAAACTAATTAATGCTCAGGAAAAGGAAATAGGAAGCTTTTTTCATTTCCTAGAAACAGGCACAAATATCTGGTGGACAACCTTAAATCAGGATTTTAAAATAGTAGATGATAATGCATTTAATGAAATCCTAAATGATGAAACCTTTTCTTTAAAATGGAAAAATGCAGTTCAAAAACCAATTGTAAGAACAAGATTTATCAAACAATTTAGCGACAGCCAAATTGTAACCATTATTAAAAAAGGAATATTGCTAAAACAAAACAATGTCGAAAGCAGTGCCAAAATAATCAGGATTGAAACGATAAAGAAATACATTGAAATGTCTATTTCAAAAAATCAATTGATTGCCAATCAAAGATTTTTAATATGGGAAATGGTTGTTTTAATTCTTTTAGAAACAAGTAATGCAATCGTAAAACAAAAGCTTTCTAAATTGATTTGCAGTGTATTTGAATTTCATAAAAAACAAATCTTTTTAGAACACAAAAAACTTTTTCTAAGTGAAATTCAAAATCAGATAACAAACCAAAACGAACTCGAATTACTGGCTAATCTTGATGCTGTTGTTTCGATTATCGAAAACAAAATACAACAGTCAATTATTTTAAAAGAAAAAGAAACGAAAACACAAACAGTTTCAAAAATACAAGAATCAGTAAAAACTGAAACTGAGACAAAGTCAAAGACAAAACCAGAAACTGAAATAAAAACTAAGACAAAAGGAAAAACGGAAACTGAAAAAGGAACTGAAAATAAAACCGAAATAAAAACAGAAAGAATTCAGAAAAATAATGAAAAGGAAGTTTCCAGTTCAGATTTGGTTTCGTTAAAAAACAAAGATATACAAACTGAAAACGACACTGAAAACAACGAATCAGTATCAAATAATTCAATAGAAAAAACACTCAATACTCAAGAAAAAGTATTGGATAAAAAAGATTTTTCTATTGAAAAAGAAGAAAAAGAAAATACCGAAGAAGTTATACTAGATATAGAAGAAAACGTAACGGATGCCAATATTTACATAGATACAAATGTCAACGATTTATATGTTCAAAATGCAGGTTTAGTATTGATTCATCCGTTTATGAAATTTCTTTTTGAAAATTGCAAACTGCTCAATAAAGACGACAACACTATAAATAATCCAGAAGTTGCCGCACATCTTTTGCATTATATAGCCACCGGGCAGGAACAGGATTATGAAAACACTATGGCTTTCGAAAAATTCTTATGCAATATTCCAATCGCACAGCCAATTGAAAGAAACATTGTACTCTCTGAAGAAATGAAAAAAGAAGCGACTGCAATGCTTCAAGCCGTATTGAGTAATTGGGATATAATGAAAACATCATCGGCAGAATTGCTTCAAAACGAATTTTTGCAGCGTCCCGGAAAACTAAATGTTAATGGAGACGAAAGCCCTGTAATACTTATAGAACGAAAAACACAAGATATTTTATTAGATAAATTAAGCTGGAATTTAAGCATCGTAAAATTGGCCTGGAAAAAACGAATCATATATGTAAACTGGTAAAAATTAAAAGTATGAATATTGAAAATGCCTCTTTTTTAGAATACGATAGAAAAAATATTCGCAGTCTTCAGCAAATGGCTTTAGAATTTTTATTCAATAATGTAAACTTGTCTAAAGTCGTTTTTTGCGGAGGTATTGCAGACTATCTCAATCTTCGCCAATATTATGACATTACAATTAATGATATAGATCTGCTTTTTGAAAACGAACAGGATTTACAGCCCATGATGAACAAATTGGAAACCAAGAGATATAGGTCAAAATTCTATAAAACAAAAAACGGCGAAGCATTAGTACATATATTCAGAATTAGTGAAAATGCAATTAATATAGACACCTTTCCAAGAGATTTTTCTCATTCAGCCTTTATACAATCGCCTTTGTTGGGTAAAATGGTATGGCATACCTCATTTGAAGAAAGTAAAAAAAATCATAATAACGAAATACATCTCAATACATCAGCTGCAAAAGGTATCGATTATCAATGGAGACGATTGTATAAACACAGTCGAAAAGCTTCTTTATACAACAATGTAACTTTCCTTGAAGAAAAAAACTTAATTCATACTATTAAAAAAAATATTTTATGAAGGGAGAGCCTAGAATAATTTACAGCTTAGATGCATATCCCATTAGTAATAATCGATGGAATGAAGGCAATAAATTTAAAGAAACGATTTATTCGACTGCTTTAAGTATACTGTACAGCCATTTATGGTATCAGGATATCGAACTTTATGCTGATGAAACTGCCTATAAGTTTCTTTATATGCTTCCCTGCAGAGTTACTAAAATCAGCAGTAATAAAGATGCCGTGATTTGGATGAAATCGAAAATTGATGTTATGGAAAAACAAACCAAACCGTTTATTCATCTTGACAATGATGTTTTTATAAAGAAAAAAATACATTTTGATTTTGATAAGGTAATCGTTGAACAAAATGATTACGAATTATATGGCATGTACCAATATCGTTTAGATTTTTTTAATCAATACACTCAGGATTTAGACTATTGGAAACCCGATTTAGGATATGCTTTTAACTGTGGAGTATTGGGTTTTAGAGATTTTAAACTTCGGGATGAGTTTTTAAAAGTGTATTATGATTTAGAAAAAATTTTTATAAAATATAATAATCCGGAAATAGCACGGATAGAACCTTGTATCGTTTTAGAACAATATAATCTGGCTGCATTATTACATCATAAAAATATTAAACCAACATTATTGCTCTGGAAAAAAAACTTGTTCGAAAACAGTCAGCTGGCAGATAAAATTGGTTACACACACATTGCCGGTCAAAAAAAATATAGAATGGATATTGTTCAGGAAATAGAAGACAGGCTTATTAAAGTGTTTCCGTATTGGTACAAAGAAGTAAAAAGTGCTTTAGAGAAAGAAGGTATCGTTTAAAACTATAAATATCAATATATGAAACAAAAACACAAGATAATTTATAGCCTTGATGTCCTCCCGATAATAAACAACAGATGGAATATGGGAGACAAATTAAAGGAAACGATCTACATGACGGCTCTAAGTATATTATACAGCCATATGTGGTACGATGAAATTGAACTTTATGTAGATGAAACAGGCTTTAAATTCCTGTACATGCTTCCTTGTGCCGTTACTAAAGTCAATAATGACAACAGAATAGAGCTTTGGATGAAATCTAAAATTAAGGCGATGGAACTGCAGACAAAACCATTTGTTCATATAGACACTGACATATTTATTAAGAAAAAAATAGATTTTATTTTCGACGATGTAATCGTAGAACGAAAAGAAGATACTTATGAAATTCATTACAGGAAACAGGTAGAATTTTTTAATAAATACACCAAAAACCTATCTTACTGGCACACACATTTAGGCTATTCTTATAATTGCGGGATATTTGGTTTTAACGATATCAAGCTCCGTGACGAATTTATAAAAAGCTATTACGACTTGGAGAAAATATATATCGAAAACCAAGAAGGCTTTACTTCATTAAAACAAGAAGGTTATGAAACCTGCATTTTAATAGAACAATATACACTTGCATCGCTGTTAAATTATAAAAACAATACTCCGACAATGCTTTTGAAAGGTGACAATATAACCGAACAAGGAAAACATGCCGATAGTATTGGGTATTCTCATTTTTTTGGAATGAAAAAATATGACAAATATGTTGTTGACGAAATTGAACTTCGACTCTCTAAAATATTTCCGTATTGGTATAAGCAAATAAAAAATGCATTATAGAAAGAAGGTGTTATCGCGAATAATCTGCAGTTTGTTTAGAGAAACAAATTAGTATTTCAAAATGATAAAATAATAATCATGAGAGAGTTTGAACAAAAGAAAATAGCCAATCACTCCCCTTCTACTTTTTTTGGACCAAAAATTCAAAAGAAACTAACTACAGGCGCTGTAGGAGACAAATACGAAGTAGAAGCCGACAATGTAGCCGATAAAGTAGTGAACAAACGCAAAACTGGAGGTTTATTGCAATCCAAAAAAGAAGGAGGCGTTCAGCAAAAACCTATTTCAGAAACCATATCAACAGTTCAAAAACAAGATCTGGCACAAGAACAGCCTCTGCAAAAAAAGGGAGAAAAAGAAGAGGATAAAAAAGTACAAAAGAAATCTGACAAGGAAGAAGATAAAAAAGTTCAGAAGAAAGGCGAAAAAGAGGAAGACAAGAAAGTGCAAAAAAAGGGCGAAAAAGAAGAGGATAAAAAAGTACAAAAGAAATCCGATAAGGAAGAAGGCAAAAAAGTACAGAAAAAAGGCGAAAAAGAGGAAGACAAGAAAGTGCAAAAAAAATGTGCTGATTGTGAAAAAGAAGACAAGGTTCAGAAGAAAGGAACTAAAGAAGAAGAAAAGCCTGTTCAGAAAAAAACTCAAAATTCAGAAACTGAAATCCAAAATAATGAATTAGAGGGAAAACTCAACAGCTCAAAAGGAAACGGAAATAGTTTAGACAAAAATACAAAACACGAAATGGAATCTGGTTTTGGTGCCGATTTCAGTAATGTAAAAATTCATACCGACTCACGCGCCGTGCAAATGAGTCAGGAATTAGGCGCACAAGCTTTTACCAATGGCAATGATGTTTATTTTAACGAAGGAAAATACAATCCAGGTTCAAAAGAAGGAAAACATTTATTGGCACATGAATTAACACACACCGTTCAGCAGACAGGAATGGTGCAAAAATCTATGGAAGACCATCCTGAAAATCTTCAAAATCCTTCAAATCCGCAATTCAAAGGCAATCCTCCTCTTGAAAAAGCAAATGATAATGAAATGCTCATTTCAACCGGACATAAAGGAGGATATGTTTCAGAAATACAAAAAGGTTTATTGCTATGGAATAGTAATTCACTACCAAAATTTGGAGCAGATGGTGATTTTGGAAATGAAACCCGAAATGCTGTACTCGGCTTTCAAATCGATAATGAATTGAATGGTCAGGAAGGTATTGTGGGTCCGGAAACCATGGGGACATTGGATAATGTTGTTATGGAACAAAAAGGCGGAAAAAAAACAGGCGGCTGCGAGAGTACGGTTAATTTCAAAAAAGGGCCATTTCAGAGTGAAACAAGTGCCGGATTTTTTAGTACCGCAAAATGTCCAAATGTTACCATTACCATTGATGCTGTCGCACAAATAGTTGAATTTCATCATTGTTCTACTTTAGAAATTAGCATAGATCATGTTGGAAGAACAAAAAGAATAATAAAAATTGACAACAACGGAAAAGGACATTTTGAAGAAACATTTACAATGAAAAATCATAAAGACATTCATAAATTATTTTTCACCATGCCGGAGGAATGTAAAGGAATGGGCGATTCATTTACAGTAAGCGGAAGCATAAAACGTCATTAATAAATTTAATTAAATGCCAGCATTCAAACAAATATCAAAATCAAATCCTTCTGCCCCTTCTTCTGTTAATGCAAGCAAGGGAACGGATTTTTTTGGTGTTCAGGCAAAATTGAATATCGGAAAATCTAACGATAAATTTGAAGTAGAAGCCGATAGAGTCGCAGACCACGTGGTGGCCAATAAACAAACGCCAAAAGCAGACTCATTCTTTTCGCCATCGCCGGTAGTACAAAAGAAACTGGCGCGTAATGTTCAAAAGCAAGAAGAAAAAAATAAAGAAGCGCAACAAAAAACCGCAGCTCAAACCATAACACCTGTTGTACAACTCAAAACCGATTTAATCCAAAATAAACTTGATTCTAGAATTACTGAAAAACGAGAAGCCAATCCGGCTTTTTCCAGATCAAAAAGGTTAATTCAGCATAAGTTAGAAGATAAAACTCAGAAAAAAGAAGAGCCAATTCAGAATAAGACAGAAGTCAAAAAACCAGAAACTGCTCCAAAAAGTAAGCTGCCCATCAAACCTTTAATTCAAAATAAAGCAGAAGAGGAAAATGTACAGCAGAAAAAAGAAGAAGAAAAACAAACCTCAGACGAAGAAAAACAACTGCAAAAAAGCGCTGCTGGCGATGCCAATCCTAGCGATAATTCTAATATAGAATCCAAGCTAAACAGCAGTAAAAGCGGAGGTTCTCCTCTATCTGGAAAAATAAAAACCGAAATGGAATCTGGTATTGGAGCCGATTTCAGTAATGTGCGTATACACAACAATTCAACTGCTGTTCAAATGAATAAGCAATTGGGTGCTCAGGCTTTTGCTACCGGAAATAATATTTATTTTAACGAAGGAAAATACAATCCAAATTCGAAAGAAGGCAAGCATTTACTCGCCCACGAATTAACGCATACCGTACAGCAGGGAGCGGCAATTAGAAAAAAACCAGACCCCATCTCCCCTGCTCCAGAAATGATTCAAGGTTCATTCCTCGATTTAGTTCCTGACTGGATTATAGATGAGGCAAGGCATATTCCAGGTTACACTTTATTTACCGTTATAATCGGTTATGACCCGTTACGTCAAATTGATGTAGAACGAACTCCAATTAATCTGGTTGAAGGTTTAATGGGACTTATTCCTTTTGGAACCGCAATTTTCGATAAACTTCAGGAATACGGAATTTTACAACAGGTTTTTGACTGGGTAGAAGGAAAATTGAGCGAACTCGGATTAACGGTCGACAGCATCTTAGATTTGGTTGAAGAAGTTTGGGACGAAATCTCATTTCCTTACACAGGCATAATCGATTTAGTTACTGAAAAATTTAATGAAGTAGTTAACAGAATCACTTCTTTCGTAAGCGCAACGGTAGATCAGGTAATTACCTGGATCAAAGAAGCCCTCATTGATGTGGCTGAACCTATTTTAGCCGAAAACAAAGCCTGGTCATTAATCAAAAAAATAATCAAATACGATCCGCTTCGAGATGAAGAAGTTACAGCAACAACTGTAGAAATATTAGAAGATTTCTTAATACTGATAGACAAGCAGACTGAACTTGAGCAAATGCGCGAAAAAGGCACGCTGCAAAAAACTGCCGATTGGCTTGATACTCAGGTTGGAACTTTCAACTCCTTACTTGGCGAACTTCGCGGACTTATCACCGCAGCTTGGGATGCTATTCAACCATCCAATTTGGTCAATATTGCAGATAATCTCTCTGCGCTTGCCACTCAAGCTGGAGACTTCCTGCAAAGAGTTTGGGATTTTGCTTCGGGCGTGGCGCTAAAAGTATTAGAACTTGTTAAGGAGTCACTATTAGGATGGCTTTCCGCTCAGGCCGCTACCGTAAGAGGGTATTCACTTGTGAAAGTGATTATCGGAAAAGATCCTTTTACACAAGAAGTCCTACCTCGTACAGTTCCAAATATGATAAGAGGTTTTATGAGCCTTATGGATGGCGGAGAAGAACAATATGCACAAATGGTAGAGTCTGGCGCAATAGCCAGAATTGCAGGCGAAATTGAAGCGGCAGTAGAGACGCTCAACATGACGCCACAATCTATTATACAGCTCTTTACCGATATTTGGGATTCTATGTCTATTGATGACCTTATTCATCCAATAGATGCCTTCATGAGAATCATCGAGAAATTTGGAGAACCTATTGGCCGATTAATTGCTTTTGTGGCAGAAATTGTTAGAATCGTTATTATGGCCATTCTTGAAATCATGAATTTCCCATTTGATCTCATCGGAAATATCATTACGAGAGCTTTAGAAGCTATTGATGACATTAAGAAAGACCCAATTGGTTTCTTAAAAAATATACTCCGAGCACTTAAACAAGGATTTGTACAATTCTTTGACAATATTGTTACCCACCTAATCAATGGTGTAACGGGATGGCTAATGAGCGAACTAAAAGATGCTAATATTCCAGTCCTAACTGATTTCTCTCTACGCGGTGTTATTACCTGGATTATGGAAGTGCTGAATATCTCCATGGAAAGAATTTGGGAAAAACTAGCCGCACATCCGCGCATTGGTCCTGCAAGAGTAGCTAGAATTCGTAGCATGATTAATACGCTCGAAGGTATCTGGACATTCATCAAAGATGTTCAGGAACGTGGTATGGCAGCTATTTGGGACAAAATACAAGAACAGCTTAGTAATTTATGGAATACCGTTCTCGATGCCGTGAAAAACTTTGTGATGGAGCGTATTGTCAATAGAATTACAGCTAGACTTTTAAGCATGTTAGACCCAACCGGAATCATGGCTGTGATAAACGGTGCTATGGCGTTCTTTAATGCAATTCAAAGTTTTATCAAATACTTGCGCGAAATGCTCGAAGTAGTCAATTCGTTTGTCAATGGTGTAGCCGACTTAGCTCGAGGCAATGTCGCCACAGCCGCAGATTATCTAGAAAGAACCATGGGACAAGCTATGCCAGTCGTGATAGGTTTCTTGGCCAATCAAGTCGGTTTAACAGGTATTGGAGCAAGAATTGGCGAAATGCTGATTGCTGTTCGTCAAATGGTTGATGAAGCATTAACTTGGTTAGTGAATAAAGCTGTCGATACAGGAATGGCATTGTTAGACAGGGTGATGGCAATGGGTACTAGCGTAAGAGACGCTATTTTAGGATGGTTAGGATTGAGAAAACCTTTTAGCACAAGAGATGGTGAAAGTCATAACTTATACTTTCAGCCCGGAAGTACAAATGGTGTTTTAATGGTAGCTTCTACTCCTAAAACTATTGAGCAATTAGTCATTGACAGAAGAGCAGAAATCCAACAAGAAAATACAACAACTCCTGCGAAAGTAACCGAGAACCAACCGAAATTGGAGGCTTTAAATAGAATTACAACAAAACGAGCTGAAGTTCTTGCTTTAGTTGCTCAATATAACGCTAATCTAGACAATAGCAGCAGCAGACAGCCAAATGACTTACAGAGAATGATCGATCAGAAAATGACTGAAATTATTGGAGAATTAATTATTGCTGAGATCAGTTCTGGTGGTTCCAATAATATTCAAACAAGAGTAGTTCATACTTTAGATGCCGGTAGACCAAAATCTGTTATTGCAGAACCTTTAACTTCAATTCCGGGAAATACTGCTGGCTCTACTCCTCAAGAAGATCCTGTAGGATGGGATGATATATTGATTGCTAATGGAAATAATGTTGCAATCAGGACTAGTCATTGGAAGAGAGCGCATTTACTAAATCATAATTTACATGGACCAGGATTATCTTGGAATCTTGTTTGCGGTACCACTGAAACCAATAACAATATGAAAGAGGAAATTGAAAATTTTGCAAAAGACGAAGTCGAAGCAAATCCAGCTAAACAGTATTTTTATGAAGCAACGGTTTCATATTTAGCTGAACAACCGCATAGACCTTATTTAAAAAATTTCCCTTATCAAATTAATGTAAAATATGGAGAGCTAACCGGAAATCCTGGTAATTTTACAAGAGGAAGTTCAAAAGGAAGTTCTTTCACCCAAGATGTACCATCGTTAACCAATATATCAATCGCATCATTTAATGAATCCACAGCTGGAAGTCTTAAAGAAACTTCCGACGCTGTTACTTTACCTGGAGGAACTATATCTGGAACTGTATTTAAAAATATTGTCGAAGCTAGAAGAGAAATTCCTTCTCGATCATTTGGAAATTCAATAGAGGATTTGATAAGTCATATGGATAATTACTATACAACAAATGGTCTGAAACCCGCTTTTGCAGCAACATTTGGGCCTCGCTTAAGAATATTAGCTGCCAATTATATTTTTATGAACTATTAAAATCAACAACTATGGATGAACAAATAATAAAGAAATTCATCTCATTTGTAAATGAATTAAACAAACCACAAATCAGAACAATAAAATCGAATATAAAATATGGAAACTATTCTATCTCTGATAATGTAACATCAAACTTTCCAGAAACAATTAAAGATTTCTACTCTAGAATAGAAATTATGAATTGCAAATGGCAATTATCAGATAAAAATAATTCAATAAATTATTTAGATAAAGAAATCGATTTGGTTTTTGGAGAAGTGAATATTGCTATAATGTCTTTTTTAAATGAAATTTATAATCAAAAATCGATACTGGACTACCTTGATCCAAATAAAATAATGGACAACAACAACTTAGCCGATTATATTCCTTTTGATTATTTGGAAGGTGAACTTGCTGTATGTTATAAAATAAAAACCGATAATGTAGATTCAGACAATTTATTTTTAATTGATTTTACTGAAACTGGAACAATCAATCCTATTAATGTAGGAATCTATGAATATTTGTTTGTTGGAATTGAAAATTATTTCTTTTACGGATGGCAAAAAGCAATCTTTCTAAATAATTTAAAAAACAAAGAAGTTATAGATTTTTATTGTAATCAGTTGTTTAGAAAAATCTAAATTCTCTATCCTTAAAATATTATTTCTAAAAAGGTTTTCTAGATCTCTATTCAGAGTGAGATCAAAATTTACTTTATGAAAATTAAAAAATAAAAATGGAAACAATCTTCACATACCTAAAAAACCAATTCATATTTCAGCTTGATGCACTTTTTCAAGTTGAAAATCCGATGGAAAAGCCTGTTTTAAATCAGCTTGATTCTAATGATTTTGTAGATGAATTTATCATCGAAAATAATCTGAGCAAAACTGATATTCTCATTTTGGGATTAGCTTTGGTTCCGCACATGAAACCTGATTTTTTAAGTTCGATTATTGCTGAATATTTACCAAATGGTGGCGAATTACCGGAGTTTGGCGGAATAAAAACAAAAAACCACCGCGGGATTTTACCAACAGGTGAAACGGCTCAGTTTTTAATTGCCGGAAATGATCTCGACACAAGGATTGCTTTCTATAATTATTTACACAATCAGTCTTTTCTTTATCAAAAGGGAATCATTAAACTAGATAGCGTTCCTGCCGGAGAACCTAAACTGAGCGGTATGCTCATTTTAGAAGATGAATACATCGAAAAATTCATGACCGGAAAAATTCTAAAACCTCAAATGAGCAGTATTTTCCCTGCACAATTAATTGAAACACAATTAGAGTGGAATGATTTGGTTCTAAATTCCAATACTTTAAATCAGATAAAAGAAATAGAAACCTGGCTTAAATTCAACGATATTCTGCTTCATGAATGGAATATGAAAAGCAAAATTAAACCCGGTTTTAGAGTTATGTTTTACGGATCACCGGGAACCGGAAAAACGCTTACGGCCTCACTTTTAGGAAAATATACTCAAAGAGATGTTTATAGAATTGATTTATCGATGGTAATTTCCAAATACATTGGCGAAACCGAAAAAAACCTTTCCTCTCTTTTTGACAAAGCAGCCGATAAGGACTGGATTCTGTTTTTTGACGAGGCCGATGCTATTTTTGGAAAAAGAACCAATGTTCGTGACGCACACGACAAATATGCCAATCAGGAAGTTTCGTATTTGCTGCAGCGAATCGAAAATCATCCGGGACTAGTAATTTTGGCTTCAAATTTTAAAACGAATATTGACGCCGCCTTCACCCGAAGATTTCAATCTGTAATTGAATTTGAAGTCCCTTCGTATAGTGAACGTTTACAGCTTTGGAAAAATAACCTGCCAAAAGGAATTAAAATTGCTGAAGACGTGAATCTCAACGAACTTTCCAAAAAATATGACATTACCGGCGCCAACATTGTAAACATTATCCAAT
Organism: Flavobacterium adiutor; assembly: GCF_048282555.1. Lineage (NCBI taxonomy): Bacteria > Pseudomonadati > Bacteroidota > Flavobacteriia > Flavobacteriales > Flavobacteriaceae > Flavobacterium > Flavobacterium adiutor. The sequence continues at coordinate 2,135,969 of NZ_CP182487.1, read as the reverse complement.
ATGCCTGCCTGAGAACACTGGAAGACAAAAACGAGAATATTAAACTGGATCACCTTCTTCAGGGAATAAAAAAAGAGTATGTAAAAGAAGGAAAAATGATGTAACGAAATGTTATAACAAATTATAAAAAAGCACCTGCCAAATAAATATTTTAATGGCAGATGCATCGTATAAATAAGTTAAAAACTAATTTTATTTTACCACGTAAGCAACTTTGTCTGCCTCGCAAAGCCTGAAATATCCAAAGGCATAATTATCTGTATTAGTAGTATTTACAATATTCCCTCTGATATTGCCGGGAGGAACAGAAAAGGGATTACCTCCATATATTTCTAAAATTAATTTCATATAGTTATAGAAATTTCTGGAAATACCACGATGTGTAATAGTAACTGTTTTGCCGGGTTTTATTTTATCTTCGTCTGAGTATCGTGTTCTTACTTCATTTCCATTAAACAATTCATCATCTGTTATTTCATATTCCGGAAATAAAAGAAAGTCAGCCTGATAATCTGTCAGATAATAATTAATCTCATTTTTTGGATCCTGATAATAGAAAGTAAGTTCAATTACATCTTCGCCTCCAAAATCAGGAACAACTTTTTGCTCTACTTTGTTAATTGGTGTTACTGAAGTCAGTTTCTCTACTGCTGTGAAACTTTGCCCCTCGGCTGTTACGTAAAGTGTGTAATCCATATCGATTACAGGAACAAAATCAGTACACACATAAGTACCTGGTTCTGTTTCATTAAATGCAAAAACATCGCCATTGCTGTTTTCAATTCTTACCTGAGCTCCAGAAACTTTTGGCGTTGTATTATTGTAATAAGGAGCTGTTTTACTAATCTTTATGGTCTGTTGATTACCTGATGTCCCTTTTTGCCAGATAATTTCTGCATCTACCACTATCTTTGTTTCACCTGTTTCTAAATCGAGGGTTACCGTATCTTCACAAGATGAAAAAAACAGCACAAAAAGAACACTAAATAAGATCAGTACTTTATTTCTAAGATTATATTTTTCAAGCCTTTGCATATTCATTAAAATTTAAAATTATAAGAAACACCAGGAACCATCCCAAAAATAGATAGTCTTCTGGTCTCATTTGCCCCTGTGTCTTCATTTGTTGCGAAGGTCATAGAAGCGGCATTTTTTCTGTTGTAAATATTATAAATATTAAATACCCAATAACTCTGCCAGCCTTTCTTTTTATCCGGTTTAGGAGTGTAGGTAGCTGCCAGGTCTAAGTGATGGAAAAGTGGCAGCCTGTTTTCGTTTCTCAATGAAAAATTTGGGATTTTGATTCCGCCAAACTCATAATACCCATTTGCATAAGTTACGGGCTGACCAGACTGTAATGAAAAATTGGCATTAAAAGACCATTTTGGACTGTACAGATAACTGCCCACAATATTTAGATTATGCAGTTTATCATATCCTGATAAGTACCAGCCACCATTTGCTATTCCTGGTTCCCGAGGTGTTCTTCCCGGAGTTTTTTGCTCTGCTCTTGATAGCGTATAAGATACCCAGCCTGTAAAATTCCCTGTGTTTTTTCTAAATAATAATTCCATACCGTATGATCTGGCCTTCCCATTCAGAATAACCTGTTCAATATTATTATTTGCCAGTATATCTGCACCATCTATATAGTCAATTCGGTTTTGAATGTTTTTGTAAAACAACTCCCCTTCTAAAGAGTAATCTTTATCCCTGAAATTTCTGAAATATCCCAAAGCATACTGATCCAGCAGCTGTGGCTTGGTAAAAGGGCCACTAGGAGTCCAGATGTTCATTGGTAATGGAGACTGTGTGTTAGACAAAATATGAATATATTGCGCCATTCTGTTATAACTGGCTTTAAATGAAGTGTTTTCATTAAAAGCATATGACAAAGCAGCACGTGGTTCTAAGTTATTAAATTTAGTTATGGTTTCTCCACTCCCGTACGATATACTTCCGGTTGGAGTTCCTTCTTCGTAAATATTATACAACGGATTGTATACTACTGCCTGTCCATTTTCATAAGTACTGATCTCCTCTCCTCCTAAACGGTAAAACATACTATAACGAAGTCCGTAGCGGAGATTTAGTTTCTCCGTAATCTGATGTTCAAAATCAAGATAAACAGACGATTCTAAAGCGTATTTTTTATCTAACTGTTTGTAATTGAATGGCGAATCAATGCTGGTTGGCTGTACAGTACCCGGATTAAAATCATAATACTGCCCATCAATTCCGTAGCTAAGTTTTAGCTTTTCAGATACTATGTGATTCCAGTTATATTTTAGACCAAAGGTTTTAATGGTATTGTCCCACTCAAAATTCTCAGTTGAAATTCCAAGGTTGAAATGATAATCACTGAAAAAAACAGACAAATTAGTATTTAAATTATCTGAAAAATTATGCTTCCAGCTCAAAATACCCATTGTATTTCCGAAAGTACTTGAAAACCTTTCGTTTAAATCAAAAACATCATTTCCAAAGTAACCGGAAAACGCCAGCGTATTATTTGCATTCAGACGATAATTCAGTTTCGCATTAATATCATAAAACATAGCTGAATTATTATTATCGGCAAGCTTCAAAAATAAATGAGCGTAAGAGGTACGTGCACCCAATACAAAAGATCCTTTTTCTTTTTTGATAGGTCCCTGAGCCAGCAGGCGGCTGGATATCAATCCAATTCCTCCATTTACTTTATACTCTGTAAAATCTCCGGTTAACTGACTTACATCAAGAACAGAAGAAACCCTTCCTCCAAATTTAGAAGGAATTCCTCCTTTGTATAAATCCAGTCCGTTGACCACATCTGCATTAAAAATGGAGAAAAAGCCAAACATATGGGAATCTCCGTAAACAGGAGCTCCGTCTAAAAGAATCAAATTCTGATCAGCGGCACCTCCACGAACATTGAAACCAGAAGAAAGCTCACCGGCATTTGTAACTCCCGGCAACGTTAATATTGATTTTAAAGGATCCGGTTCTCCCATAGCAGAAGGTATTTTTTTGATCTCCTCCATGGTAAGCTTATTGACACTCATCTGCGTATTTCTCACATCAACTGCTTTTGAGTTGGTAATAATCACCTGTTCCAGCTGCTGACTGTCTGCATTCATAATAAAGTTTATTCTTTCATCATCAGAAATTGTGATTAGTTTTTCTCCATTTTTAAAACCAACATAACTAACGATAACCGTATAAGTCCCTTTATTCAATTCTAATGAAAACATTCCGTTTGCATCTGTTGTAACGCCTGTTTCCAGTTCCTTAATAAAAATATTGGCTCCAATCACGGGCTCTTTATTCTCATCAAAAACATGACCGGTTAACTTACTTTTTTTTTTGGCTGTAGCAGATTTACTATTTTTTTGCTTTACGAAAATATTATTTCCAACGATAGAAAACTGAATCGAAGTGTTGTTATTAAGCTCATTAATCAGTGCTTTTATTTCGATATTTTTATAAGTATGTTTTTGATCAAAATACTTTTGACTGGTATTTATCTGATCTGTAAAAGCAAACTTAAAATCTGTTTGACTCTCAATTTGCTTAAACACTTCTTTTAATGACATGTTTTGATCTACAGTTACAGTAATTGTTTGAGAGTAGATACATAAACTGAATAAAAAAAAGCACGCTGAAATTATATGCTTCATGAAATTTTGTATTTTTGAATTATTATTAAATGGGATAGCTCTATACTACCCTGACTATGAGGAGGATGTTTAGTTTAGCGGCTAGTGCATCCTTTTTCTTTTCTATCGAAAAATAATCTGTTTTAAATCTTCATTTATTTCAAAGTTTAGGTTATACATTTCTGATATTAATTGTACAATTGTTTTTAAATCTTCTTTTTTATTGATTCGAACTGTAATTCTTTGATTATTATATTCTTCTGGAATAGTCATTTTGTAACCATAATTTTCGCGTAAATAATCACTTAAAGTACTTAATTTTTCGTTTTCAAAATCTACGAACCTATTGAACTCTAAAACTTTAGCAACATTGTTTCCATAAATAAATTTTTCGCCCGGTTTAAGTATCCATTTTTTAACCTGATCTTTTATACTCATTTGAACACTTCCTTCGTAAAGGAAAACCGTCACTCCTTTTTGTATATTTCCCTCAACGGTAAAAGAAGTACCTAATACAGTCGTTGTAGTTTCATTGCAAAAGACCTGAAAAGGATGTTTTTTATCCTTTTTGACTTTAAAATAAGCTTCTCCTTGTACTATAATCTTTCTGTTGGTTTCAAAATTATTGGCATAGGTGATTTTTGAATCCGGACTCAGTTCTACTCTCGAACTATCTGGCAAGGCTACAATTTTTATTGTAGAGGTCTTATTTTCAATTGTATTTGAAGTAAGGTAAAAGGTGTCCTGTAATGGACTACTGTTGAGATAAATACCTGTTACTGTCAACATACAAATGATAACTGCTGCTGCCACATAGCGCCAAACTTTAATCTTTGGTCTTTTAGCGGCGAAGGTTTTAGACTGGAATTGTTCCCACGAAGCCTCTTTTTCATCCTCTGAATGCGAAAAAGGAGTTTCATTCCATAATTTTCTAAATTCCTTATCCAGTTTTTCTTTTTCCATGACTTTTTATGGGTTAAGCTTTTTACAATAAAATCCTTGTTTAAAAAAAACAGTATATACCATTTCCTGAATGTCTCTGTTGGTTTCTATTCGAAGAATTCTTTCTCGGTTTTTAAAATCAAAATTGATAATACAATCAGAAATAATGAATTGTAAAAGGGCTACAATCAGACTTGCATCTTTCTTTGTTCTGACATTCGTTTTATACGCTTCGATATACATTTTTTGTTCTCGTTTTTATATATAACAAACGAGAATAAAAAAGTTCCTAATCGTTTTCTACTTTTTTTCGAATAAATTTGCTGGCGAGATAAATATGATTGGCAATCGTTTTTTCAGAAAGGTCTGTAATTGCTGCAATCTCCTTATAACTAAGATTTTCGAGTTTGTGTAAAGTAAATATTTTTTGCTGCTGCTCAGGAAGCTGATTTATGAAAGTTTGCAGTTTTTGCTGTCTTTCTTCAAAAATTTCTGTTTCATTATCTTCCTGCTCTGGGTGAAATTGTGAAGGATCGAGCTGAATAATTTTATTTTCGCGGTTAACATGATTAATTATAATGTTTCTGCATATAATAAACAATTGTTTATCAAATAAAACATCTTCATTAAGTAACGCTCTTTTATCATACAATCTTAAAAAAGTCTCCTGAATAAAATCATGTGGAGTAAGAACACTAAAATTAAATCTTTTCGCAATGTTTATCAATTTGTCGTAGTAATTTAAATAAGCCTGTTTAAAAGCAGCTTCATTGCCTTTTTTTAAACTTAATATAAACTCTCTGTTGTCCATAATATAAACATGATAATAGATAACTCAATGCCTAAAATAATATTGCATTCAAATATTGTAACCTTCCTGTAATTTCTTTATATGGCTCAGTCAGTACAAAGAACAGAAATTTATTCTGAAAATTTATATGAAAATTAATTTTTAAGTGATATAAAAATACAGCCTATAGTTATGTCTCCTCACAAACTATAGCTTTTTGTTGTCTAAAACTTATTTTAAAAAATAATTTAAAAATAAAAATCTTACAATTATTTTTTTGTACTTTTACGTAATTATTTTAAAAGTTTTTTTTTAAAACTAAAAATTCTTTTTAATCGTATATACAGGTAAACGATAATCTAAATTAGAGAAATTCAATTCACTGAACTGTTTTTGGAAAAACATTGAATCCTATCTAGTTTCTGGTTGTCGTTTTTTTCTTTCATTAAATCATCTGTAAAACATTCCTGTAAGTTGTAAATCATTAATAAATAATATTTTTATTATTATAGGATTAATAAATCAAATTGGATTTTTATATTTACTTATAAATTGAAATAGATTAAATTGGATTTTTTAGAGAAAGCGTATAGCTATAATTTTGAAGGTATTACGAATGAAGTTTACCAATTTCGATTCATTAGTGAAGGCAAACAGGAAATAACTAAAATTGTTTCTATTGCGCCTATAAATAAAAAACTAAATTGGTACAGTGTAGGTTTTGGAAATCTGGAAAATCATGATAATACCATAACAGTTAATGATTTTGCCGAAATTAACAACAACGATTATGATGAAGTTTTAGCTACCGTATTTATGTGCATTCTTCATTTTTTCATCTCTAATCCGGATTATACTATTTTGTTTTTTGGCAATACACTTCATAAGCACCGTTTGTACAAACAAAAAATTTCTTCAAATATCAACCTTCTAAAACAATATCTGGAAATTTCAGGAGGGAGAACAGAAGAACAAATAAAATTCATAGAAAAAAAACAAACTATAACCCGAAAAGGGATACAACGTCTCAGGACTATTCGTGAAAAAGACCTGACATCACTTAGAAACAGTATTGAAATAAAAAGCATTGAGAAATACGACACATCCAAAACATCTGATTATCAATTTGTTTTACTTAAGTTAAAAAAAAACGTGTGAGTATTGAAATAATAAAAAAATAGTATATTTGTAACGTTATGGCAGCAAAACAATTAAGAGATTTAGTAGAAAAACACATAGAAAAATCTACTAATTTCTGGGCCGGTCGTCCTAAAATGACTATCCAGGAGTTAGAAGCCGTAGAGAAATTCGCCAAAGAAAAAAGTAAGCTTTTCGAAAAAGTATTTGATTCTCCGGAAAAAATAGATAAAATAATCAAAATGCAAAATAGTACCTTATAATAGCATTTTATTTAAGAGCAAAACCATCTAAGCAATTAGATGGTTTTTTTATTTCTTGGTATATATTTTATAATCCTGTAATTCCCGTAAGAAATTACATAAATAAAAGTATTTTTTAGTTTGTCAATTTGTAAAAACAAATGACATTGTGAAAACTTTTTTACGCAATAATGGTTTAGTTATCTGATTTTTAGTATTATTTATTGTAGCATTATTTGGGCAGATATTTTTCGGTTTTAAAGAACATAATAAAGAGCTCATAAAAAAAGGCAGTACAGCCATTGAATTTTCAGCTTATCTTGTTTCCGGCCACTTTATCCAGTCTACTTTCGAAAATTGGGAAAGCGAATTTCTGCAAATGTCCTTATTTGTTGTATTTACCATTTTTCTAATGCAGAAAGGTTCTTCTGAATCTAAAGATTTTGATAAGAAACAAGAAGTAGACAGAGAACCATCACCTATCCAAAAAGATTTACCATGGCCTGTAACAAAAGGAGGATTAGTTTTAAGCCTTTACAAACATTCACTTACCATTGTTTTATTTTTATTGTTTAAAGCATCATTTATAGCTCATTTTTACGGAAGTCTTAAAGACGAGAACGAACAGCTATCACTCAAAGGGCTGCCTGTGGAATCTGCATCAGATTATTTTGGTGATTCGAGGTTCTGGTTTGAATCTTTTCAGAACTGGCAAAGCGAATTTCTCTCTGTATTTGCAATTGTAGTACTTTCCGTTTATCTGCGGCAGATTGGATCATCACAATCTAAGCCTGTAGATGCGCCACATATGGAAACAGGCGAATAATACCTTAAATTTTAAAAAACGGATTTTATCAATTAAAAACTTATCATTATGCATACAGTTACACCCTGAAGCGCAACTGCCCAGGCAGATATTGAAAATAGTGCCATCCTTTTGGAAAGAAAATTTCTTAATTATACTTATCAATTTTACAATACAAGCGATTCACTCTTGATTTTAGTGCTCATGCCAGAAAATGGAAAAATAGCCTTTCGCGCAGCATTTGGTATGAATAGCTGTTTTGAAATTATCAATCTTTTCGATGACGAAGACACAATTGTCATTCTGCTAAATTCAAAACTTGGAGAGTATGAAGTACGGGTTAATTATGGAAAATTTAACGAACTACTTTGGACAAAATATAAAAGATAAAAGAATCATAATTACTGGTGGTACAACCGGAATTGGAAAAGCAATAGCAGATTTATTGATATCACTCGGCGGACGCGTGCTTATTTTTGGAAGAAACCACGAAGACTTTAAAAATTCCTTTGATAACATCAAACAAAAATTTCCTGACTGTGAACTTTATGGCACTCCGGCCGATGTAAATAAAAAAGAAGATGTGCAAAAAATAATGGAAATGCTGAAAGCAGAAGACATTTCTATGAGTGTTTTATTTTGTTTGTCTCAGCCTCAAATATGTGATATTGTAACTATGCAGATACGTCCACATCTGCAGATTATTTAGACAGTTTACGAAGAAATGGTAATTGTGAAATATACTTAAGCAATTGTATAAAATAGCCGTTTTTATATCATTTAAATTTGAAAAAGAGGAGAAATCTACAACATAATTTCCTGTTAATCTGCATCTATAAATAACAGATTTTCCAAAAAAGATCCTCCACGTTTTAATTTTAACTATGTAAAAATTCATTAATCATTATGAAAAATTTTCAAGACGACAAACAACGAGATTTGTCTATAAACAAATCAGACGGAACCAACAAATTCCTCACTACCGATCAGGGTGTCCGAATTAATGACGATAATAATTCGCTTAAAGCGGGCGAAAGAGGCCCTTCCTTATTAGAGGATTTCATTTTAAGAGAAAAAATCACCCATTTTGACCATGAACGTATTCCGGAAAGAGTCGTTCACGCACGTGGCTCAGGAGCACATGGCTTTTTTGAAGTAACCAATCCAATTCCAGAATTGACAAAAGCTGGTTTTTTAAAAGAAGCCGGAATTAAGACTCCCGTTTTTGCAAGATTTTCTACCGTTGCCGGTTCTCGCGGATCTACTGACCTTGCAAGGGATGTTAGAGGATTTGCTGTTAAATTTTACACACAGGAAGGTGTTTATGACCTGGTTGGAAACAATATTCCAGTATTTTTTATTCAGGACGCATCAAAATTCCCTGATCTCGTTCATGCAGTAAAACCTGAGCCACACAACGAAATGCCTCAAGCCGCGTCTGCACATGACACATTTTGGGATTTTATATCTTTAATGCCGGAATCAATGCACATGATTATGTGGGCGATGTCTGATCGGGCGATTCCAAGAAGCTATCGAATGATGGAAGGCTTTGGAGTCCATACTTTCAGATTAATCAATGAAGCTGGAGAATCTACCTTTGTAAAATTCCATTGGAAACCAAAATTAGGAACCCACGCCGTAGCCTGGGATGAAGCACAAAAAATTTCTGGTAAGAATCCGGATTTTCACAGAGAAGATTTATGGCAGGCAATAGAAATGGGTAATTTTCCTGAATGGGAACTAGGCATTCAGGTAATTCCATCAGAAGATGAAAATAAATACGAATTCGACTTATTAGATCCAACGAAAATTGTTCCCGAAGAATTAGTTCCGGTTACTATTGTTGGAAGAATGGTACTGAATAAAAATCCGGATAATTTCTTTGCAGAAACAGAACAGATTGCCTTTCACCCTGGACATGTTGTTCCTGGAATTGATTTCTCTAATGACCCGTTGTTACAAGGAAGATTGTTTTCTTATACAGATACACAGCTTACCAGATTAGGCGGACCAAATTTTCATGAAATTCCAATTAACAGAAGCGTTGCCCCCGTTCACAATAATCAGCGTGATGGATTTATGCGTCAGGAAGTTAACAAAGGCCGTGTAAGTTATCATCCAAATTCACTAGGCGGAGGATGTCCGTATCAGGCTCAAATTGCAGAAGGCGGGTTCTCTAGTTTTAACGAACGTATTGAAGCACATAAGGTGAGAGAAAGAAGCGAGAGTTTTGCAGATCACTTCGGTCAGGCAAAATTATTCTTTAACAGCCAGACCCCTGAAGAAAAAAGCCATATTGTAAAAGCGCTTCGCTTTGAACTTGGTAAAGTAGAAACTACTGCTATCAGAGTAAGAATGCTAGGACTTCTTTCGCAAGTGGATGCACAATTAGCTGAAAAAGTTGCATTAGGCTTAGGGGCTTCTGTACCTCCAATACCTGAATTTCCTGCTAATAAAGGAGTTTCTCCCGAAAATGAAGGCGGAAATCAGGAACCTAAAACGGTTGAATCATCTATTAGTGCATCAGAAGCATTAAGTATGGTTAAAAACCCAACTAACTCACCTACAATTGAATCACGAAAAGTTGCCATTCTTTGTTCAGACGGAGTATCTGAGGCAGCAGTAATGAATATCAAAAGTGCCCTTAAAAAACAAGGTGCAAAAGGATGTGTGATTGCCCCACATTTAGGATCTGTTGTTACAGATGCTGATGGAGCACTTGCTGCTGAATTTAGTTTCCTAACGGCATCGTCAGTTTTATTTGATGCAGTGTATGTGCCTCACGGAATTGGACTTAATGTTTTGGCAGAAAATGATGATGCCCTGGAATATCTTAATGATGCATACAAACATTGTAAAGTTATAGGAGCTGACGGTGAAGCATCTGAATTATTGAGCGCAACGACTTTTGCATCAAAACTAACAAATGATGATCCTGGAATTATTATTACCAGCGAAGTAGGATCTGAAGCATTTGCGCAGGAATTTATCGATGCAATGGCAATGCACCGTTTCTGGGATCGTGAACCAAATTTATATATTTAATTTAAAAAAAATAACCATGAAAAATTCAGAAAAACAGGGTCAGACAAATGCGCCCCAAGGAAAAGCAACTGAAACAAAAGCTATAAAAAATAATGACAAAACCAACATTGTAGCGCCAGCTCCTGATGCTACAACCGAATTAAAAGAACTTTTTGTTGACAGTCTGAAAGATATTTACTGGGCAGAGAACGCACTTGTTGGCGCATTGCCAAAAATGGCTGCTAATGCGAGTTCTCCTGGACTTGGAAGCGCAATTTTAGAACATCTTGACATAACACAGCTTCAGGTAGAAAGGCTGAAACAAGTTTTCGACCTTTTAGGCGAAAAAGCCGAAGGAAAAAAATGCGAAGCTATGGCCGGATTACTCAAAGAAGGCGACAGTATTCTTGAAGAAACAACCCCGGGACCTGTTAGGGATGCTGGTATTATTGCTGCTTCACAAAAAATTGAACATTATGAAATAGCTACATACGGAACGTTGGTTGCTTTTGCAAAAACACTGGGAGAAAATGATGCTGCAAAATTATTAACACAAACACTTGCAGAAGAAAAAGAGGCAGATTGCATACTTAACGATGTTGCTTTGAATGTTGTAAATTTGGTAGCAGCTAAGTAATCCTATTTTTATAAATTATATTAATATCTATTTTATTAGAACAGGCTGTCCGAAAAGTAAAGGACAGCCTCATTATTTAAACATTCTATCAAATCATTTAAAATACAACTAAGGATAAGCGCACAAAATTTTATAATTTATATGTAAAATAATACAAACCATTTTTTGCTAATCTGCTTATTTTTAATATTGAAACTAAAAAAAATATAATCGAGAAATATTAAAATAAAAATTATGGAAACCAACACATTTACACCGGCACCTGCACAAAAAAAATTAAAATTAAAAACTAAAGTATCGACAATCGAAAGAATAGCGATGATAACCAGCGGAACGTATTTATTATACAAAGGCTTGTCACAGGAAAAGAAAAGTCCTGTTCAAATAGGCACAGGCGGAGCAATGCTACTAAGGGGACTGTCTGGATATTGCCCTATATATGATGCGGTTGATCATTTAAAAATGATAAAGCTTCAAATGTAAATATCAAAATTAACAGTACAATCAATAAGCCTATAAGTGAAGTTTATGCTTTTTGGCGTGATTTTGACAATTTACCTAAATTCATGAATCACCTTGATTCAGTTAAACCAATAAGTTATACCACTTCTAAATGGATTGCTAAAGATCCGGCAGGAATTGGAAAAATTTCATGGATAGCTGAAATTGTTAAAGACGAAAAAGAAAGACTCATCAGTTGGAATTCACTTCCTGATTCATCAATCAAAAATGCTGGAAAAGTTGTTTTCAGACCTAGTGGTGAAGGCACAGAAATAATCGTGACCACCTCTTATCAAGCACCATTTGGAATTGCAGGCGAAGGTGCCGCAAAACTTCTTAATCCCTATTTTGAAAAAATGGTAAAAGATGATCTTTTAAATTTCAAAACTTATTTAGAATCAAATTAGCATTAAACATAACACTTTCATAATAAAACAACCCTGTAAATCATTTGCATTTGCAGGGTTATTTATTTTCAAGTCGTAAAATACTTATACCTATATGGGTATTGTATAACATAATAACAGAATTATATAAATTTAATGTTAATGTGCGAAATATTTTTATAAGAATTAATTGACTTACTAAATTTAGACCCAATTATGAAAAAACTATACTTAACAACTATTTTAATCATTGTTTTTGCCACCATTACTAATAGCAATCTTTCTCGCCATTGTGATGATGAAGGTTACATAAGAGATCAAAAGGAAGCCGTTCTGCATCAGAAAGATACGCTACAAACCCTGAACGGTTACTCTAATTTCACCTTAATTTAAAGATTTTTAAAACTGTACCTTCGTATATGAAAAAATACTACTCTTCTATATAATTACATCGTTTGAACTACCTTTTCACACATAATTTTAAAATAATTATTTAAAAATATTTTCAATCAGAACAATTATGAGATATAAAAATATTTTACAGATTGACGATGATTATGATGACTGCGATTTCTTTTTAGAAGCACTGGAAGAAGTATCAGCTTCCGTATTCTATACAGCTATTCATAATCCTGTCGATGCATTACAAAAACTTGCCAGCAATGAAATACAGCCAGACGTTATCTTTCTTGACATTAATATGCCTGTAATGAATGGTATGGAGCTGTTAATTGAAATGAACAAAAGAGAACTCATAAAAGGTATACCGATAATCATTCTTTCTACCTCAATCCCCTCAGAATTTGCAAATAAACTGGAGGATCTGGGTGTATCAGGCTACTACATCAAGCCAAACGATTTTGGTAGTATGAAAACGATTTTACAAAATTGTTTGGGCTTTCATGTTAATTTAATAAACAGTTTTCAATGATTATCTTGTATTTTAAAGTGCAAAGATTACATAATTCCCATTTAAGAATAAAAGGGTTGGTTTTATAGTAAAACACTGGTTATATTTGTTGAAAAAATTTTATCATGAAAGTAACCGAAGCTGATGAAATCCAATATACAGTCAAAAAATTTCCAATTGTAGGTATTGGTGCATCTGCTGGAGGATTGGATGCTTTTAATAAAGTAGTTTCTGCAATATTGCCAGATTCAGGAATGGCTTATATTATTGTACAGCATTTGTCACCAGATTATCCCAGCAGTCTTACAGAAATTCTATCAGAATACTCCCCTATACCTGTACATGAAATAATTAATGATATAAATCTTTTACCAAATAACATCTACGTAATTCCTGAGAATAATCTCCTTATCGTAGAAGAAGGCTCATTACGACTTAAACAGAGAACCCGAGGCGAAAGACGAAATAATACCATCGACATTTTTTTTGAATCACTTGCTGATGTTTACAGAACCTTTGCTATTGGTATTATACTTTCCGGAACTGGATTTGACGGTACAGCAGGGTTCAAAAAAATTAAAGAACTTGGAGGCGTTACCATCGTGCAGGATCCTGAAACTGCAGCTTACAAAGGGATGCCTCAGAGTCCTATAGACACTGATGCCGCCGATTATATTCTGGCTCCTGAAAAAATTCCGTCACAATTGATGGAAATACGAAACAGTTACATTTCAAATTATGGTTATACTGAAGAAGAACATATTCCTGGAAATGACGAGGAAATCATCTTACAAATCATCAACCTTATTTTTTCAAGAACAGGAAATGATTTTAGACATTATAAGCATCCTACTATAAGACGCCGTATAGCGAGGAGGATGGTTATAGCAGAGAAAAACAACATAGAGGATTACTATAATTTTTTAAGAAACAATAAAAATGAACAGGATCTCTTATTTAATGATTTCTTAATTCACGTAACCTATTTTTTCAGAGATGAGGACGCCTTTGAAAGTCTGTCCACAACAGTTTTTCCATCACTAATTAAAAATATCACAAATAACAACTTACGGATCTGGGTAGCAGGCTGTTCGTCAGGAGAGGAAGCTTATTCAATAGCAATTTGCCTTCATGAATATTTTTTAAAAACTAACTACAAAGATATTAAGGTACAGATTTTTGCTTCTGACATATCAGAAAAATGTATTACAAAAGCAAGATCCGGTATTTATTCTTATCAGGATGTTCAGAAAGTTTCAGAAGAAAGACTGCAAAACTATTTTACTAAAAGTGAAGGCAATTACCATATCAATAAAGTCATTCGTGACATGTGTATTTTTGCTGTGCATAATTTTGTGAAAGATCCTGCATTTGCGAGAATAGATTTAATTACGTGCCGCAATACGCTTATCTATTTTGATCCTTACCTGCAAAATAAAGTTTTAGGTACTTTTCATTATTCTTTAAAAGAAAAAGGGTTGCTGTTTCTGGGAAAATCAGAATCGGTAACCCACGCTCCGGATTTATTTGAGAGTATGAAAAAACATGAAAAAATTTATGTCAGAAAATTTGCACCAGGAAGATACACAACACAATCATATAAAACCGTTCCGGGCAATTTGCAGATAAAATTGCACAAAGCTGAAATGAAAACAGCTCCTGAAGATGATTTCAGAAAAATTACTTCAGAAATTTTACTAACGAAATATACCCCCGCCAGTGTCATTATCAATAAAAACCTTGATATTGTTCACTTTCATGGCGACACGAGTCCATTTTTATCCCCTTCACCTGGTAAGCCAAATTTTAATATTTTAAAAATGGCACGTGAAGGTATTGTATTTGAATTACAGAATGCTATTTCAAAAATAAAAGAAGAAAAAGAAAACATCTGGAAAGAAGAGAATGTTAAAGTGAAAGGACAATCTTATCAGATTTCTTTCGAAATATTTTCACTTCCGAATGATGATGAACATCTTATGGTTCTTTTTTACCAAATGCCACTCCCAGATGCAGATAACAAACTGCATGATAATTCTGCGCAGAAACGTATTGATGAACTTGAGCGTGAACTGACACAGTTAAGGGAAAACATAAAAAGAATTACTGAAGAGCAACAAACTGCTTTTGAAGAGTTGCAAACAAGCAATGAAGAATTGCTCAGCAGTGGTGAAGAACTGCAGGCTATGAATGAAGAACTTGAAACCACAACCGAAGAACTTCAGTCAAATAATGAAGAACTGATGTGCCTTAATGACGAACTTATCGATAGGCAGAAACAGCTTATATCTATGCGTAATTATTCAGAACTAATTGTGAATACCATTCGTGAGCCGTTATTAGTTATAAGTAAAGACTTCATCATTAAAAGTGCTAATCCGGCATTTTACGATTACTTTAATACAAGTGATAAAATTACTGAGGGGTACAGTCTTTTTGCAATTGGAAATTGTCAATGGGATATTCCGCAATTTAAGGAACAATTGGTTAAAATTAATGCTGAGTTTTCGATAGAAAACTTAAAAATAGATCTTGTATGTCCTGAGAACAACAAAAAAACCATAATAGTAAATGCCAGCCTTATAGTTAATTCAACACCTGAAGGTTTAATTCTTCTGGCTCTCGAAGACATCACAGATTTAGTAGCCACAAATGAATTACTAACAAATAAAAACACTGAACTTCAAAGACAAAACGAACAGCTCGAAACTTTTACTTCTGCAGCGAGTCATGATTTACAAGAACCTCTACGAAAAATTCATATGTTCTGCAAAAGAATTTTTGAAAATGAGGAAGGTTTAAGTGAAACTGCAAAGCATAATCTCGAAAGGGTATTGTTCTCAGTTACCAACATGAGTCAGTTAATTGCCGACCTTATTAATTATTCCAAAATTACTTTTGTAAAGAAAGAATATAAAAAGACAGATCTAAATATTGTTTTGAAAAAAACAGTTGCAGATATCAAGGATTCGATTGTAGAAAAAGAGGCCGTAATTACTATTTCACCCCTTCCTCAATTAAATGTTATATCCTATCAGATACAGCAGCTTTTTACAAATTTAATCCTCAATGCTATCAAGTACACAAAAGAAAACATCATACCACAAATTAAAATTGAAACAACACAGGCTCTGACTGCAGAAATACTTGAATTTGAAGCAAACAAAGACCGTAATTATGTAAAAATCACCTTAAGTGATAATGGTATTGGTTTTGATCAGGAATATGCAACTAAAATATTTGATCCTTTCTATAGATTACACAATAAAAATCAATATCATGGCAGTGGTTTAGGATTAACGCTAGTAAAGAAAATTGTTGCCAACCACGAAGGTTTTATAAAAATATTTAGTAAAGTCGATCAGGGAACTACTGTTCATATTTACTTACCTGAATAACGAAAGGCATCAAAAAAGATGGTGCCTCTCTTTTTAGTAAAATTACCATTTAGTTTTTATCCTCTTTTTAGGATGCTGAATTGATTTTGATTTTAACTAATAACATGAATTCGATTAATAATACTAAATTTTATAACAATTTTCAAAAAAAGAGTTAATTTAGTACAACAGCTTTGTCAATGTTTTCAAACATGTCAAAGCTGTTATTTTCTGGTGTAAACCATAAAAAACGAAAACATTTCAGCGAATAATAAATTAATAACACACAAAATGAGATTAGAAGATTTTGATAATGATGAAGATAAAGTAATACAGGATCGTTTAAAACAAAAAACGTGGAATGAAATCAGAACCAATGACAGTTGGGCAATTTTTAAAATCATGTCCGAATTCGTAAACGGATACGAAAGCATGGGACGTATTGGCCCATGTGTTTCTATTTTTGGATCTGCAAGAACAAAACCAGACGACAAATATTATTTACTGGCAGAAAAAATTGCCTATAAAATTAGTAAAGCAGGTTATGGCGTTATTACAGGCGGTGGACCAGGAATTATGGAAGCCGGAAACAAGGGCGCTCATTTAGGCGGAGGAACATCCGTTGGTTTAAATATCGAACTGCCTTTTGAACAGCATTTCAACCCTTATATTGATCATGATAAAAACCTGAATTTCGATTACTTTTTTGTTCGAAAAGTAATGTTTGTAAAATATTCTCAGGGATTTGTAGTTATGCCCGGAGGATTTGGAACATTAGACGAAATGTTTGAAGCAATAACCCTGATCCAGACTAAAAAAATTGGAAAATTTCCTATTATATTAGTAGGTGTTGAATTTTGGTCAGGACTTATTGAATGGGTAAAAACAGTATTGGTAGAAAAAATGCACACGGTGAGTCCTGATGACTTAAACTTATTTAAAATTGTAGATACTGAGGATGAAGTAGTTGATGTACTGGATAAATTCTACAAGAAATACGACTTAAGTCCTAACTTCTAAAATTTTAAATTATATAAGTACTATAAGGAAAGGTAAACTTCTGATTTTTTTAAACGCAAAGTTTAAAGAACTTATATTACTTATATCGCAAAATTTTCCTAACTTTTGTAAAAAATAAGAGCTGTCTTTTAAACAGCTTTTTTTTGTACTATTTTTACAACAAAACCAAAACATCCATAAGCCCGTAAATAAATTATACAACCAAATTCTAAGCCTGTATTGAAACCATTTTTTAAAATTTTTACTTCCATTTTTGTTTTGATGTCCTCATTAAAACAATTCGCACAGCACCAGTCTAAGATGGAGGTGGCAGTGAATACTGAACTTAAAACACTGCATATAAAACAAGTCATTAGTTATCATAATACGGCAAACGATTCTTTAGATTCCATTGTTTTAAATGACTGGAATAATGCGTTTTCTGACAAAAATACGCCTCTGGCTTTACGTTTCTCAGATGAATTTTATAAAGGTTTTCACTTAGCCAGACCGGAGGAGAGAGGAAATACAACCATAATTGAACTGACAGATACCCAATTTATGGCACTCGAATGGCAGAGAACAAATGAAAATCCTGATCTAGTTATAATTAAACTGAAAAAAAAATTGCCTCCAGGTAGCAAAATTGATTTACACCTTGCCTATATTGCCAAAATTCCGAGCGATAAATTTACACGTTACGGCTATAATCAAAATGGTGGTATGAACCTGAAAAACTGGTTTTTGAGTCCTGCCCGTTTTGAAAATCATAATTTTGTAAAATACCACAACTATAACCTTGATGACATTGCCAATGCTGTCACTGATTACGAATTAGAAATAAAAGTCCCGAATCAATACACCATCACTACAGATCTTGATTCAGTTTCAAAAGACTCTTCTGCTCCTGATTTTAGCACCTATCTTTTTTCAGGAAGCGGCAGAACAGATTTTAATTTATCTATCGAAAAACAAAATAGCTTCAACAGTTATAATAATGGTGAACTTGAAGTTCTTACCAATTTAAAAAACAAAAGACTTGATGAGATACAAAAAGCAATAATCATTAATAAAATAATCACTTTTGCGAATGATTTTATTGGAAAATATCCCCATAAAAAAATTATGGTATCTCAGACAGATTATGACCGGAATCCTTTTTACGGACTAAATCAGCTTCCATCGTTTATGAGTCCGTTTTCGGATGATTTTATATTTGAAATAACATTTTTAAAAACATTTTTGAATAATTACCTACAATACAGCCTTCGTCTGGATCCACGAAAAGACAATTGGATTCATGACGGAATCCAGATTTATACAATGATGAAATTCATGGAAGAAAACCACCTGGATCAAAAAATGCTAGGCAGGCTTTCCAAAATGAAATTGTTTAAAAGTTATAATATTACCAATCTGACTTTTAATGAGCAATACAGTTATTATTATATGCTTATGGCTCGTAAAAATCTTGATCAGCCATTGGGTGATCCAAAAAATACGCTTATAAAATTTAATGAACAGATTGCAGGCAAATATCGTGCGGGCTTAAGCCTGAGTTACCTGGACGATTACTTAAATCATAATATCGTGCCTGAAAGTCTTCAGGAATTTTATAACTTAAACAAGATACAACAAGTAAACCGGTATGATTTTGAAAAAATACTGACCCAAAAAAGCCCCAAAAAAATTGACTGGTTTTTTGAAACTATTATTGGTTCACGCGAAATCATAGATTATAAATTTGAAGATGTTTCCAGAAGCAAAGACAGTATTACTTTTTCGATAAAAAACAAAACAAATACATTTGTCCCGGTGCCGGTTTATGGACTCAAAAAGAATAATATCGTTTTCAAGCAATGGATCGAACCCCAAAAGAATGATTCTATTTACGTTTTCGAAAGAAAAAATGCTGACAAAATTGTTTTAAATTACAATAATGAAGTTCCTGAATACAATCAGCGAAACAACTGGAAATCGTTGAAAAGTCTGGTAATTACGAATCGTCCAATTAAATTTAATTTTTCGAAAGATTTAGAAGATCCTTATTACAATCAAATATTATATGTACCTACACTTACTTATAATTATTACGATGGTCTTACTCCCGGAATACGTTTACATAATAAAACCATCTTAGAAAAACCATTTATATTCGACATCAACCCTTCTTATTCTATTAAGGCGGGAACTTTTTCCAGCTCATCAGCTTTTTCATTTAATCATTATTACAGACAAAGCAGGCTTTACAATATCAGGTACTCTATAAGTCAGAATTACTTTCATTATGCACCAGATGCCACTTATTTCAGACTAAACCCAATGGTTCAGTTTCGAATCCGGGAGAAAGATTTCAGGGATAACAAAAAACAATTCATCATCGCACGTCAGGTAATTGTAAACAGGGAAGCGAGTGAATATATAACTGATAATTCAAGCCCTAATTATTCTGTTTTTAATCTTCGGTACATCAATACCAAAACCGAATTGATTAACCATTTTAGTTTTATTACAGATGCGCAGTTTTCAGGAGACTTTGGGAAATTAGCAGGAGAAATTGAATACAGAAGGTTATTTGAAAATAATCGTAAATTAAATTTGAGGTTATTTACCGGATGCTTTTTATATAATACAACCAATTCAGATTATTTCAGCTTTGGTTTAGACCGCCCAACCGATTATCTATTTGACTATAATTTCTACGGAAGATCTGAAAGTACAGGTTTTTTTAGCCAGCAGTATGTTATTGCCGAAGGAGGATTTAAATCTATGATCCAGCCCAGATATGCCAACCAATGGATGACTACTTTAAACGCAAGCTATTCAATATGGAACTGGATAGAAGCTTATGGCGATCTGGGTTTCACAAAAAACAAACACCAAAATCAACACTTTGTCTATGATAGCGGGATACGTTTAAACCTTGTACCTGACTATTTTGAGGTTTTTTTCCCTGTTTATTCCAATAATGGATGGGAAATTTCACAACCAAATTACAATCAAAAAATCAGATTTGTTATCACATTGTCTCCCAAAACATTAGTCAATCTTTTCACCCGAAAATGGCTTTAATCGTTCGTATTTTAAACAAAAAGATAAACAATTATCAAATTAACATCTTTTTTAATGCAAATTATTTAAAAAAAATACGTAGTTTTTTGAATTTACCTATAAATAATTAAATTATATTTATTTTAATGAATTATGATTATTGGTAGATTTTGAGTAATTTTGCAACCTTAACATGACCCTTCCAGATTATGATTACAGAAAAAAGCAATACTATATTAACCTTTGAGGATTTTAAAACTGAAGTATTAAATGACTATAAAATTGCAGTTACCAGCCGGGAATGCAGTCTGTTAGGCCGAAAAGAAGTATTGACAGGAAAAGCCAAATTTGGAATATTTGGTGATGGAAAAGAAGTACCGCAGCTAGCCATGGCAAAAGCTTTCAAAGACGGTGATTTCCGTTCAGGATACTATCGCGACCAGACCTTTATGATGGCTATTGGGGAGTTTACCCCCAAACAATTTTTTGCAGGTTTATACGGCCACACCGATTTAGATTTTGATCCAATGTCGGCCGGAAGACAAATGGGCGGGCACTTTGTAACACATAGTTTAAACGAAGACGGTTCCTGGAAAGACCTCACAAAACAAAAAAACTCAAGCTCAGATATATCGCCTACAGCCGCACAAATGCCAAGATTACTGGGATTGGCACAGGCTTCAAAAATTTACAGAAACGTTGACGGAATCGAAATCAAGGACAAATTTTCTGTAAACGGAAATGAAGTGGCCTGGGGAACTATTGGAAACGCCAGTACTTCTGAAGGTTTGTTTTTTGAAACCATAAATGCTGCAGGAGTTTTACAGGTTCCGATGGTAATGAGTATCTGGGATGACGAATACGGAATTTCTGTACACGCTAAACACCAGACTACCAAAGAAAACATCTCTGAAATCCTAAAAGGATATCAACGCGATGAAGATTCTGAAGGATATGAAATTTTAAGGGTAAAAGGCTGGGATTATGCCGAACTGGTTTCTACTTACGAAAGAGCCGGTGCTATTGCACGTGAGCATCATATTCCTGTCTTAATTCACGTAAATGAACTTACACAGCCGCAAGGCCACTCTACCTCAGGATCGCATGAGCGTTATAAAAATGGTGAAAGATTAGCCTGGGAAAAGAATTATGACTGTATCCGTCAAATGCGTTTATGGATGATTGCTACCAATATTGCATCGCCTGAAGAACTGGATGAAATTGATGCCCAATTGAAAAAAGAAGTTCTGGAAGCTAAAAAAGAAGCCTGGAATCTTTTTATTAACCCAATTATTGAAGACCAAAAAAATCTTTTGGCTTTATTAGAGCAAATTGCAGAAGCAAGTATCAATCATAAAGATAGAATTCAGAAATATATTGGCGAATTAAAAGCAATCAAAGCGCCTTTAAAAAAGGAAATGCTGGTTACAGCCCGCAAAATTTTACGCTTTATTGAAGTTCCAAACAGTAAAATATTATTGTCTGAATGGATTAGAAATTATATCGGAATTACACAGGAAAAGTTTAGCAGCAACCAGCATTCTGAATCGTCTCAGAACGTTTTTTCAGTTAAAAAAGTACTTCCTGTTTATGCTGAAAATGCCAAGCCTGATTTAGACGGAAGAATGATACTTCGTGATAATTTTGACGCCTTATTCAGCAAATATCCTGAAGCCTTAATTTTTGGTGAAGACGTTGGAAACATTGGCGACGTAAACCAAGGCCTAGAAGGTATGCAGGAAAAATACGGTGAACTTCGTGTTGCCGATGTAGGAATTAGGGAAGCTACCATTATTGGCCAGGGAATTGGAATGGCCTTGAGAGGTTTACGCCCAATAGCCGAAATTCAGTATTTAGACTATTTATTGTACGCCATTCAGATTATGAGTGATGATTTGGCTACTTTACAATACAGAACGGTTGGAAAACAAAAAGCACCATTAATAATCAGAACCCGTGGACACCGTTTAGAAGGTATCTGGCATTCAGGTTCTCCAATGGGAATGATTATTAACGCTATTCGTGGAATCCACGTTCTGGTTCCTAGAAACATGACTCAGGCAGCGGGCTTCTACAACACACTTTTAGAATGCGATGAACCCGCTTTAGTAATTGAATGTTTAAATGGTTATCGTTTAAAAGAAAAAACACCTTTAAATTTTGGCGAATTCAAAACACCAATTGGAGTTGTAGAAACTTTAAAAGAAGGTACTAACATTACATTAGTTTCTTACGGATCGACTTTAAGACTGGTTGAACAGGCAGCCAATGAACTTTTAGATTTAGGAATTGACTGTGAAGTAATTGACATCCAGTCATTGCTCCCTTTTGATATAAATAAGGATATTGTAAAAAGTATCGCCAAGACAAACCGCCTTTTAGTAATTGACGAAGATGTTCCGGGTGGAGCTTCGGCCTTCATTTTGCAACAGATTCTCGAAGAACAGGATGCTTATAAATATCTTGACAGCAAACCACAAACTCTTTCTGCAAAAGCTCACAGACCAGCTTACGGAACTGATGGTGACTATTTCTCAAAACCTTCTGCTGAAGATATTTTTGAGAAAGTTTATGATATGATGCATGAGGTTAATCCGGCTAAATTTCCAAACTTATACTAAAAATTTAAATATTCTAGATATTAAAACGCTCCAAAATTGGAGCGTTTTATTTTGCTTTTTTACTCAAAGTTTGTCATTTCGACGAAGGAGAAATCACACTAGAAGCTCGACAAAGATTAGCTATTTACTTTTGCGGAAATTTCTTGTGTGATTTCTCACTTCGGTCGAAATGACAAGATTACACATAAAATCTGTTTTATCAGCGTTCAATTAATTGATTAAATATCTCTCAATATAGCTCTAGCCTTTTCCAAATCCTCAGCCGTATCAATCCCAATTCCGACATGGGTTGTTTCGACCATTTTAATTTTTTTTCCGAATTCCAAATAACGTAGCTGTTCTAGTTTTTCGGAAGCTTCGAGAGATTTCATTGGCAGGCTGTAAAAGTCTAATAACGCCTGTTTTCTAAAAGCATAAATTCCGATATGCTGAAAATATCGCACGCCAGCATCCTTATCTCTCGGATACGGAATGACAGAACGTGAAAAATACAACGCAAACTGCGACTGGTCTACTACTACTTTTACATTATTCGGATTATTGATTTCATCTTCGTCTGTAATTTCACGCATTAGCGAAGCTAAATCAATCTTTTTATCCGGATCATTTTTAAAAACAGACAAAACCTGCTCCAAAGGTCCGGCTTCTGTAAAAGGTTCGTCTCCCTGAACATTTACCACGATATCAACATCAAGGTTAGCAACAGCTTCTGCTATTCGGTCACTTCCTGATTCATGCTCTTTGATACTCATAATGGCTTTACCTCCATTCGAAACAATTTCATCAAATATCAAATCAGAATCGGTTACAACAAATACATCATCAAACAATTGTGTTGAAACTGCCGCTTCATAAGTTCTTAAAATTACCGTTTTGCCACCCAAATCCTGCATTAGTTTTGCAGGGAAACGTGTTGATGCATATCGTGCCGGAATTACCGCTATTATTTTCATTTTTATGTCATTGCGAGGAACGAAACAATCTCATCCTCATTATTAATTTATTTTTTATTCTGCGAATCTTTGTGAAATCTTTGCGCGCCTTTGAGTAATAAGTCTTTCACAAAATTTCATAAAGAATCACAAAGCTCTTTTTATATGATTTTTACAGAAGTCATACTCAATGAACCGGCCAATAACTTATCATTAAACAAATCCAATTCATCTGTTTTATCTTTTAATCCTAAAGTATAAAGTAAAGGCAAATAATGATCCGGAGTAGGAATCGCCATTTGAACTGCTTTACTCATTTTTTCGAAATCTATTAATGGTTGAAAATTGCCATCCAACAGATAACGATTCACCGTTTCTCTGGCTTCAATTGCCCAGTCGAAACCGTAATTGTCTTTATCGAAATTCCTGAAATCAACCAATCGCAAGTTGTGAACGATATTTCCGCTACCGATAATCAGAACACCTTTGTAACGAAGCGACTGCAGTTTCTTTGCCAGTTCAAAATGATACTGACCTGATTTAGTATAATCAATGCTCAGCTGAATTACCGGAACGTCTGCGTTTGGGTATAAATGTTTGATTACGCTCCATGCCCCGTGATCCAACCCCCAGTGTTCGTCTAAATCGACCAAAACCGGATCTAATATTTTTTGGGTTTCCAGGGCCAGTTCCGGACTTCCTTTTGCAGGATATTGTACATCAAAAAGCGCCTGCGGAAAACCTCCAAAGTCATGGATCGTTCTTGGCATCTGCATCGAAGTCACTTTTGTACCTTTCGTAAACCAATGCGCCGAAATACATAATATCGCATTCGGCTGAGGCAACATTTTGGCCAGATTGCGAAAACCGGTCACAAACTGATTTTCTTCAATGGCATTCATGGGGCTGCCGTGTCCTAAAAACAGTACCGGCATTTTATCGGTATTCGAAAACGTTGAAGAAATCGAATGTAAGTCGTTTAGTGTTGTCATGGTAAATAAATTTAAACACAAATTGCACAGATTTTCACTAATCTTAATCTAAAATCAATTCGTGTTAATTTGTGAAATTAGTGTTTTTATTCCTCAAAACTCTCATCTTTAAATCCTATCAAATATAGCTTATTTTTAGCACGTGTCATAGCCGTATAAAGCCATCTGATGTAGTCACAGTCTATTCCGTTTGGGAGATACGGCTGTTCGATAAAAACCGTATTCCATTGCCCTCCCTGCGATTTATGACAGGTTATGGCGTAAGAAAATTTAACCTGCAGACCATTAAAATATTCGTTTTCTTTTACTTTTTGGAATCTTTTGTATTTGGTTGTTTCGGCTTCATAATCTTTCATCACCTCTTCATACAAACGATTGGATTCTTCGTAGGTCAATGATGGAGATTCACTTTTTATAGTATCCAGAATCAAAACCGTTTCAAAAGGTTTCTGATGCGGATAATCGACCATTCTGATTTTGACTTTCGCAAAAGTAAATCCGTACAATTCTTTGATTCCAAAAAGTTCCAGAACTTCAATAATATCTCCATTTGCAATAAATCCGGCTTCATCGGTTTCCTTTAGCCAGAAATAATTATTCTTTACTACCATCAAAAAATCTCCTACCGAAAGTTCGCTTTCTTTAAACAATATTCGGGTGCGGATTTGCTCATTATACTGGTTTGCTCTTTTATTCGAACGCACAATAAAAGCCGTATCTTCAATACTGTAATTGCTGTATGCGGTATTAATTGCATCCTGAATATCGTAACCGTCCGTTAAACGAACAATGTCTTTGAACTTTTTTACATTAAACCTGAATTCAGTTATAAACGATTCTTTTAATAACTCACGCAATTCGGTAGCATTAAATAAAATCCCTGAACTTTCTTCCTGACGCATAACCTCATCCAGTTCAATATGCTCAATTTCTTTATCGTAATGAACTCCTAAAGTCTGAATATCCAGAGCCGGGCTAATGTCTAAATTTACCGGAGGCAGCTGAGCCGTGTCTCCTAAAAGAATCATTTTGCAGTTGGTTCCGGAATACACATAATGAATCAAATCGTCTAAAAGAGAACCGCTATCTAAAGTACTGTCTGAAATCATTGAAGCCTCATCAACAATAAAAATGGTATTTTTATGTTTATTGACCTGTTTCGTAAAAGCCACACCTCCACCCGATGATTTCTTAGGAAAATATATTTTTTTATGAATCGTAAATGCCGGATTATTCGAATAATTCGCAATCACTTTTGCCGCACGGCCAGTTGGTGCCAGCAGAACATATTTTTTATTGATATCCCCAAGATTATTTACAATGGTCGAAATCACAGTAGTTTTTCCGGTTCCTGCATATCCTTTTAGTACAAAAATGGTATCGTTTTGAGGTTCGGTTAAAAAAATGGCAATTTTCTGAAAAAAAATATCCTGTTTGTATGTTGGTGCAAAGGGAAATCTTTTTTGCAGAACACTATAAAATAATGCTGAATTCATAAGGTGAAATTGAAATACAAAGGTCGGTTTTTTTAATGGCATTTTCAAAAATCAATGGCAAATGTCAATTACAAAAAAAATCAATTCTCACTAGAATAATAATTCAAAAAACAATCAAATAGAAACTATCTGCCCAGGTTATTTATTGTTTATGAGGTTGCAGTAGATTTAACCTTTGACATTGATATTGATATTGACATTGCCTTTTGCCTTTGATATTTGTTATTTTTTTTATTTGTAAGTTTGTCTGCGAATTAAATTCTTGCTCAAGCTGCAAACAAGTAAGGAATCATAAATACAATTATGGCATTTCAAAACACCAATATTACATCCAAACTTTATAAAAAACTTTCTATTCAGGTTTCGCTGACCGGATTTTCTTTCTGCTGTTTCGACACGTTAAACGATAGAATTACTTCTTTCAGTGAAATTAAATTTGACCCCTCAAAAAAAACAATTAAAATAGAGGATCATTACGCAGAAGCTTTCAAAAAACATTGCGAATTAAAAGATACCTATGATGACATTATGGTCATTCATAATAACAATTTTTCAACTTTTGTACCTGCGGCTCTTTTTGATGAAAATTATCTTGGCAGCTATTTGCAATACACCACAAAAGTTTTTGAAACTGATTTTTTTACCTACGATGAAATTTCCAATTACGAAATGAATGCTGTTTATATCCCGTATATAAATATCAATAACTTCCTGATTGACAATGTAGGATCTTTTGATTACAAACATGTGAACAGCATTTTAGTCGAAAAATTACTTGAAGCTTCAAAAAATAACGACGCCAGAAAAATGATCGTTAATTTTAATCCGGAACATTTTGAAATCATTGTAGTTGAAAATCAAAAACTGCTTTTATTCAATTCTTTTGAATACCAGACTCCGGAAGATTTTATTTATTATTTACTTTTTACAGCCGAACAACTGAGTTTAAATCCGGAAATTTTTCCACTTGAATTATTAGGCACTATCAATAAAAATGATCCGTTTTATGCTATTGCATATAAATACATCCGCAACGTATCCTTTTTGGATGTAAGCACTTTACAGCAAAAAAATAGCTTCTCTACTGCAGAAAATCAAAAACATTATATCTTATTTCAATCATGAGAATCATTTCTGGAAAATACAAAGGACGCCGCATTTTTCCGCCAAAAAACCTTCCTGTAAGACCTACGACTGACATGAGCAAAGAAGCATTATTTAATGTTTTGAATAATCATTTTAGTTTTGACGGCTTAAAGGTTTTGGATTTATTTTCCGGAACCGGAAACATCAGTTATGAATTTGCCTCACGCGGAAGTGCCCCAGTTACAGCTGTCGATGGCGATTTTGGATGTGTGAAATTTATTAAACAAGTAGCAGCAGAATATGATTTTGATATTGCAGCCACCAAAAGTGATGTTTATAAATTTCTGGAAAACTGCAAAACTTCTTATGATATTATATTTGCCGACCCACCTTACGGATTAGATCAGGCGGCATTTGAAAAAATTGTTCTGACCGTTTTCGAAAGAGAATTACTCCATGAAGACGGAATGATGATTATCGAACATTCTAAGTATACCAAAATGGATCATTTGAGTAATTTCTCTTTTCAGAAAAGTTATGGAGGCTCCTTTTTTAGTTTCTTCGAATTAAACTCCACTGATGATGACGAAGAACTTCCGGATGATTCATCAATAAAAGCAACAGAAGACGACGAAGGATAATTTTCTTTTTTTATAAAAAAGAGGCTGCCGGAACTTTTTCGGACAGCCTCTTTTATTTTAACTCAGTATGAATTCTAGTGAACTACATCAAATCGATCCAGGTTCATTACTTTATTCCATACAGCAATAAAATCGTTGATGAATTTTTCCTGTGCATCACTGCTGGCGTAAACTTCGGCAATGGCTCTTAATTCTGAATTAGAACCAAAAACAAGATCTGCACGTGTACCCATCCATTTTGGCTGGCCCGTATTGCGGTCGTTTCCGGCATAAAGTTCCTTATCATGAGATAAAGCCTGCCATTTTGTATTCATATCCAGTAAATTCACAAAGAAATCATTAGTAAGCTGACCCGGACGATGTGTGAAAACACCATTTTTACTTCCGTCAGTATTGATATCCAAAACACGTAGCCCTCCTAAAAGCACAGTAAGCTCAGGTGCAGTAAGTGTCAGTAAATTTGCTTTGTCTATAAGAAGTTCCTCAGTAGATACTGTCGATTTTGTACTTCTATAATTACGGAATCCGTCTGCTTTAGGCTCCAGATAACCAAAAGATTCAATATCTGTCTGTTCCTGAGAAGCATCCATTCTGCCTGGTGTGAAAGAAATATTAACGGAATGTCCTGCATTCTTAACAGCCATCTCTATTCCAGCATTACCCGCTAAAACGATTAAATCTGCTAATGAGACTTTTTTTCCATTTTCTTGTGCAGCATTAAATTCTGTTTGAATACTTTCAAGTTTGTCTAAAACCTGTTTAAGCTGTGGCGGATTATTTACCTTCCAGTCTTTTTGAGGTGCCAGTCTGATTCGTGCTCCATTTGCTCCCCCACGTTTATCAGAACCTCTAAAAGTAGATGCCGATGCCCACGAAGTAGCAACTAACTGTGAAATACTTAAACCCGAATTCCGTATTTTTTCTTTTAATTGAGTACTATCATTTTCATCAATTAAGATGTGGTTTACTTCCGGAATAGGATCCTGCCATAATAATTCTTCCTGAGGCACATCAGATCCCAGATATCTTGAACGCGGTCCCATATCCCTATGTGTCAGTTTAAACCATGCACGTGCAAAAGCATCTGCAAAAGCATCTGGGTTTTCCAGAAACTTGCGGGAAATCTTTTCATAAGCTGGATCAAATCTTAATGATAAGTCGGTTGTTAGCATTGTAGGAAGGTGCTTTTTAGAGCTATCAAATGCATCAGGAATAACAGGCTCCGCATTTTTAGCTACCCATTGGTGAGCTCCCGCAGGACTTTTAGATAGTTCCCATTCAAAACCAAATAAATTTTCGAAGAAATTATTGCTCCATTGCGTTGGCGTTTTTGTCCACGTTACTTCCAATCCGCTTGTGATGGTGTCTGGACCTTTACCTGAACCAAAATTATTTTGCCAGCCAAAACCTTGTAGTTCTATTTCGGAAGCTTCAGGCTCCTTATCTACATAATCAGCTGAAGCTGCTCCATGTGTTTTTCCAAATGTGTGTCCTCCTGCAATCAACGCTACTGTTTCTTCATCATCCATTGCCATACGTCCGAAAGTATCCCGAATGTCTTTGGCTGCAAGAACAGGATCAGGATTACCATCTGGTCCCTCCGGATTTACATATATAAGTCCCATTTGTACTGCAGCAAGAGGTTTTTCAAGATTTCTGGAGTGAACTTGCCCATCTGCATTGTCATCAGATGATACTACTCCATGATCTTTCGGTACTCCATCTGAACCATCAGCATAACGTTCGTCTCCTCCGAGCCAAGTGGTTTCAGAACCCCAATAAACTGATTCGTCCGGCTCCCAAACATCTGCCCGTCCTCCGGCAAAACCAAATGTTTTAAAACCCATAGATTCCAAGGCAACGTTACCGGTTAATATCATTAAATCTGCCCACGATATTTTTCGTCCATATTTTTGTTTGATTGGCCATAATAGTCTTCTGGCTTTATCAAGACTTACATTGTCAGGCCAGCTGTTAAGAGGTGCGAAACGCTGTTGTCCTGCACCGGCTCCCCCCCGCCCATCATGTACACGATATGTTCCTGCGCTGTGCCACGCCATACGAATAAACAAACCACCGTAATGACCAAAATCTGCCGGCCACCAGTCCTGTGAATCCGTCATAAGGTCATGCAAATCTTTTTTTAACGCGTCAAGATCCAAAGTTTTAAAAGCTTCAGCATAATCAAAATCATTTCCCATTGGATCTGATAAAGAGGAATTCTGTCTCAGGATATTTACTTTTAACTGTTTCGGCCACCAGTCTCGGTTTTTTGTTCCTGATGCCGCCGCTTTGTCTATGCTGCCATTATGAAAAGGGCACTTACTGATGTCATTTGATTGATTTTCCATACTATACTTTTTTGATTTATATATTTTGTAATGACTTTTAACTAAATGCTAATTTACAATCTAAACAGAAGAAGACTATGTGTTATCTATATTATATCAATCTACTTTTATAGGTAAAATCTATTAAAAAAGAGGGTAATAAAAGTGCTATCCAAAATAAAACAACTGATAATCAAGATATTGTTATTAAATCAAAGCATTATAATGATAATAAAGCCTGAAATAAGAATGTCAAAAATGATTAATGAAGTTAACGAATTTAAGTCAAATAAAAAAGTTAATAAAATCTCAAAACAAGGAATCAAATAAAGCAAATAGAATATAAATCAAATATCTGATTCATAAATCGACTCTGTCATAAAAAGTATGTAAATTGAAAAGTTAAGGCTTTGATTTTATAATCTGAGCCTTGACTTTTCAATTAGAATAGTACTGTCAAACTGTTTATTTAGCGTGTAATGATTTCAATTGCTTGTAAAATTATCTGGATTTTTTCAAATGAAACTGGTAATTGCAATCCGTTTTTTAGTATGAGACTTCCTCCATCAGATTTATTGTAAGCCTTAATAAAACTAATATTTACTATATAGGATTTATGGTTTCTTATAAAATTTTGATCAATACACATTATATCTTCAAATTTTTTTAAATTTCGACTTACGAGATGTTTTTCTCCATCAGAACAAATTATTTCAGAGTAAGCTCCTTCGCCTTTAATACAAACTATTTTGTCTTTCTCTAAAAAAACCAAACTGTTTCCGGTAGGAACTGCAATTTTTTTAAAGGTGTCCTGTTTGATGTTTTCTTTCAAAATAGAATAATTTTCGAGTTTTTCTTTGGTTTTAGAAAATCGTATTATGGCATCCCTTAGTTCATTCGGGTTAATGGGTTTCAATAAATAATCAACTGCAGAAAACTTAAAAGCCTGAATTGCATATTCCTGATAAGCTGTTGTAAAAATTATTTTAAAATCGATTTCATTTTCATCAAAAAAGTCTAACAATTCTAAACCACTATGCCCTGGCATTTCTATATCTAAAAATACTAAATCTGGTTTGTTTTTTCTAATGGCTTTTACTCCCTCAGGCAAGTTCTCACAAGAAGCAATTACCTCAACATTTGTACAGTATTCTTCAATTAGTAATGTTAAATTTAGCCTGGCTCGTTTTTCATCATCAATAATTATTGCCTGAATCATATTTCTAAAGGTATTTTTATGATCACTTTTGTTCCGGTTGGTATTTCATTTACACTATATTTATCGATAATTTGTATTGAAATATTTTTATGAGTGTATTGATTAATCAGATCAATTCTGTTTTGCAGTGCATCGGTAGCAAAAGACTGATGCCTTTTGTTCTTAATTTGTTTTAATTCATTGCTTTTTTTTCTGCCCACGCCATTGTCATCAACTGTAATAATTAAATCCTCCTTAACGGTTTCAAACAAAACCTTTACTTCTTTGTATCCTGACCGGTGCAACAATCCATGCTTGACTGCATTCTCTACAAAGGGCTGTAAAAGCATCGACGGTATTTTTGTGTTTTCTGTATCAACATTTGAGAAGGCAAAAACAGTAAAACTAAAATCATCTTCGAATCTAACTTTTTCAATTTCAAAATACAAGGTTAATGTTTTGATTTCATCAGCAATACTTATCCAGTCTTTTTCTGTCATTTCAAGAATGATCCGGGTCAAATTGGAAAATTTTGATAAATAATCAATAGCTTCCTTTTTTTCGTTAGCCAGAATATAAGATTGTAATGTATTTAGTGCATTATAAAAGAAATGTGGGTTCATTTGCGATTTAATTGCTTTCAGTTTGGATTGATTTACATTTTTTTCCAAATTCATTTTATCAAGTAATAACTGGTTTCTTTTTTGAATCCTCGCTATTTGCCATTCATAAATTAAAAACAAAATGGATAGAAATAAAATTATCACGAAAGCAATAAAACTATATTTTAACCAAAAAGGTTTTTTAATTTCTATCTTTAAGGAGGTTATTTCAGATTTTTTGTTTTCAAATTCTGTTTGAAAACAAATTGTATAAGATCCAGGTGAAAGAGAACTTAATTTAAAGTTACGGCTATCATCCTCTAATAACTGCCATCTTTCTGAATTAATTTTATAATAGAGGCGATTAACCTGATTGGGAATAAAAGATAAAATTGAAAAATTTATTTTTAAGTTATTCTGATCAAAAGCTAAATTCTCTAACTCTTTTTTTGTTTTAATTACTCCATTTACTTCAATAATATTAACTACAAATTTAGGTCGGTTTGCATTGTTAACATTGTTGCTGTCTAAGATCAGAAAACCATGAGTGTTGGCTAAAATAACTTTTGATGCGTTTCTGGCTATATCGCTTATTTCAAATTCAGGGTTTAAAGCTATTACTTTTTTAGATTTTTTCGAAATGAAATGATATTCATAAATACTGCATGGAGTAAATAAATAGAGATAATCTTTTATTATTTTAAATTTAATTACCCTTTCACTGTTAGTTAATTTTTTTGTGTCAAATAATTTTATTTCATTAGTTGGACTTATTGAATATAGCTGTTCATTTGTTGTCAACCCAATAACCTGATTACCAAAACATTTAATCTTATAAAAATAAAGTGATTTATTATCTTTTTTTAATTCCTTTTTATAGTTTCTATTTACCAGAAAGAGACCTTTGCTGGTTGCAAAATAAACAGTTTGATTAAACGGATTGTAAGTGGCTGATTTGCCCTGAACACCATTGAGAAGACTATAAAAATTAGTTGTCTTGGTGTCAACGGCAGCATTGTTTTTTAAATAATTATCCCAGTTACTTTTATTATCAGAGACCCTGTAAAAACCGCAAACACCACTTGCAGCAAATGCAAAAAATGACTGGTCTATTTTTTGGGCATCTTTTACTGCTAAAATATCTTCTGTTTTATTTTTTGCATAAAAGTCAAAAGTCTTAAACGAATTAGAAGTAAATAATACCTTTTGATGTAAGCTGTCCAGGCTTAAAAAATATACTTCGTGATTCGTACCTCCATCAAAGATTTTGTTAAACTTAAACGAATTAAGATCTGATTTGTAAATATTGTCGTTTGTAGTACCAATAAATAATTGATTGCCACAAACCGAAATAACATTGGCTCTCTTTTCAAAAGGAATAAAATTGTTTTTTATTGATGGCACAAGCAACAAACCTTCACTTATAGTTGAAAACCAATAATTTTGATGTATATCTTTAAACACATAGGAAATATTGAAATCTTTAAAATAAGTATTTTTTGTATTAATCTGATCGTCTTGATATCTTATAACGCCCTGAGTGGTACAAATCCAATTTGTTTCATGATCATAAGCAAGGTTTTGAATAAAGTTAAACTTTCCTTCAATTTGTTTTTTTATGAATTTCGTTTTATCAAAAACAAAAAAATGTTTTGCATACTTAGATACAAATAAAAGTCCTTTAGGACTATCCTGAAAAATTGGAGCCGGAAAATTTTCATAAAGCTCTTTCTGAAGTGGAACTGACTTTTTTTTCAGGTTTTTATCAATAAGGATAAGATCTTTACCCATCAAATAAAAAATATTTTTTGAACAGTGAGTCGCAATGAGATCCTTGGTATTTAATGCTATTTTTTTCTCAATTTTCAAATCTTTTAATCTGTAAGCTGCTAAATAATCTCTTTCGATTACTAAAAGATAGTCATTTGAGATCCCAAATTTCACATAACCTATTGTATTTGTATTATTTAACGCTTTTAGTTTTCCATTTTCTACATAATATAGATATCCATCAAAATTACTATACCAAATACGACCGTATTTATCTTCTTTAATATTAGATCCTGATTTAGACGTTTGAAAATCAGCTGTAAAGGAAAGAAAAGTTTTACCATCAAATCTACAAATACCCTGATTAGTAGCAAACCACATAAACCCTTTAGTATCCTGAAAAATATCATAAACATTGTTAGAAGGAAGCCCTTTTGATTTATCAATTTTATAATATAATGGATTTTGGCTCCAGGAAATTATGGAGAATAATAAAAAATAAAAGACAAGCAGGTGTTTTTTTATCAGCATTTATGCAAAAATAAAAATTTATAAACAGGATAGTATTTTGAGTTTACAAAAATAGTTTTTCGGTTAACGATGTTTTTCTGATTAACTCAAAAGAGGTGTTTGTTAACTGCTCTAAAGTCTTTTTGTATGACTAATTAGCTTTGCGGCATCATAAAACATAAACATCAATGAAAAACAATTATTTGAAAACAGCATTACTTGTGGTTTCAATTGTTCTAAGCATGAATCAGAGTCAGGCACAATTTGGAAAACTGATTAATAAAGTTGCCGAAAAAACACTAGGAACTCCAGAAGGAGATGCTAAAAAAGCTTTTATTCCTAATAAAAAAGAGCAAAAAATGCTGGATGAAGATGCAGCGGATTCCTTTTTAGAAAAGCAAACTTTTAAAAAAGAAGGTTCAAGCGGAATTTATTATTTTTCGGCTCCAGTAGGAGTTCGAAGCAAGAATACAGAAAAAATATACGCCGTCAAAAAAGTGTATTTAGAGTTTGATGATGCTAATTACAAAGTGAATTTGTATACACGCTATCATTTTGGTAAAACTGGAGGCGAAGCCATCGAAGCGTGTGGCTGGGGAAGTTCCGGAATAGATGCTAAAGCCAGAGCCGTGCTATTCAAACAAATGAAATCTAAAGGATTATTACATTACAGAGAAGCAGCTTTTGTTGATTTTGCCTATGTACAATACAATAGTCAAAATCCAACCGAAGGTGTGACAAAAGGAAATATAAAGGGATTACTGCAATTAGAACCAGGACTTTTTTATGCTGCTGATGAACCTTACGCAGCTTCAGGAGGAAACCCTTATGGACATAATTTATTTGATACTCAGGCTTATTTGTTTATCTACAAAGAAGGTATGCAGGATAAAATCAAAAACTATCCCCCTTCAAAAATTATTCAAATTTTTAAGGACATGGAGAAGAAAAAAGAAGACGCTTATTCTGCCAATGTAACTTTACCTCAAAAAGCAACACCGGCACAATCTCCTTCACAAAAAGCCATGATGGACGCCGTAAAAAAACGCGTAGCGGATTACAGCTGGAAAGAAACACCAATTTATTGTTACACTACAAGCGAATGGCTGCCTCAGTACCAAATGCTACCAAACAGAGAAGGCAAATACATGAGAACCTTAACATCCCGAATTATGGCTATTGTAACCGTATTTAAAAAACCTGACGGTAGTTGCGGATTCATGAAAATGCAAATCGAACAGATGAACTCTTACAGCACAGGTGGCGATTTAAAAGAAAATTACACTACACCTCCTGTAGATCATGCAAACTCCGGAATGGATCCTATTGCTTGTGAAAAAGCTAACATATACAAACCTAAACAATAAAAAAATGAAAAACATCATTAAAATAACACTGATTTTTTTAAGCTTTTTTTCCATTTCATCCTGCTCTAAAGATGATGATACTACTACTGCAATATCATTGGTTGGAAAATGGGAATACTATAAAACTGGTTCTAATGAAGATAGATTAAGCATTTACGAACATTTGTGTTCTACAAAAAATGATTTTATAGAGTTCACCCAAACTTCTTCCGCAGAAACTTCCTATGGCAGTGGTTGCGAAACCTACACTGGTACTTATCCTTCTTACAAAAATGAAAGTAATAGGATTACTTTTTATAAAGGAGGCAATCAAGTCGATTTTTATTACGAAATCATTTCCTTAACTGAAACCGAGTTAAAAGTAAAATTATTTTACAATACCGATACTTCAGCCAGACAAGTAATCGTATTTAAAAAAGTAAATAAAAACACAAGCAATAAATAAAAATGAAAAAAATTCTATCTACAAGTTTATTAATTTTAGTAACAGTACTATTTTTCTCTTGTTCCAGCGATGACGAGAAAACAACCGAACCAACAATCATAGGAAAATGGGAATTTTATAAATTGGGAAGCGTAAATTCAAACGGTATAGAAAATCTAGTTGATTACAATAACTATTGTACTTCAGAAAACGATAATATTGAATTTACTACATCTAACTTTTCAGAAACATATCACGGTTCCAATTGTCAAAAAAATGCTGGTGGAGGCACTTACACCAATGAAAACAATACCATTAGATTCTACTATTCAAAAAATAATGAAGGCTCTTACTATTATGAAATTATCTCTTTAAGTGCTAGTGAATTGAAAGTGAAAAAAATCTTCAATAATGCTGATGTAAGCGTTAGCAAAACTACAGCTACATCTGGTAAATTAGCCAGTTCAACAGAAATTGTTCTTTTTAAAAAAGTAATTGAGACTAAAAAATCTTAAAATGAAAAAAATCTTAACTACAAGTCTTCTCGTTTTAGTAACAGCACTATTTTTCTCTTGTTCCAACGATGACGAGAAAACACCCGAACCAACTATTATTGGAAAATGGGAATATTATAAAGACGGAAGTATGAACTCTGCCGGAGAAGAATATTGGGTTGATTATAATAAAATTTGTACAACCCAAAATAATTTTATTGAATTTACTGCGTCTAACTTTTCGGAAACAAACTATAGTTTCGGATGTCAAAAATATAACAACAGTGGTACTTATACTAATAAAGACAAGGAAATTAGATTTTTTTATAACGGAAATGCTGAAGCTACTTTTTACTATGTAATCTTGTCTGTAAGTGAGACAGAACTTAAGGTAAAAAAAATCTATCCAGGTGCTGTATACGTTAGTAAGCCGACCGCAACTACAACACCATTATTACTTTTTAAAAGAATAAATGAAACCAATAAATAAAAGAAAATGAAGAAAATAACAAACGTAGCCTTACTTATTTTGGCAACTACAATGTTTATCTCCTGCTCAAATGACGATGCTTCAGCAGATTCAAACGTAGTGGGTAAATGGGAGTTTTCAAAAGTACTTACTTATAATGAACTAAATCAGGAAGTATTTGAAGACTATAATCACAATTGCTCAACTAATAAAAATTTTATTCAACTGGATTCAAAAGGAGAAATCAAAGAAAACTTTTATGATGGTGATTGCGAAGTTGAAATTAATGCCTGGACCTATAAATACAAGGACAACATCATCAAATTATATAACGGAAGTACCTTAATAAGTTATCAAATAAAAGTTCTGTCTCTTACCTCAAAAGAAATGAAAATAGAATACATTTCAAATTCTTCTTCTCAGAGAAAAGGAACTAATACCTATATTTTAGTCAAAAAATAATTATTTGTCCGGCTGAATATTTTAGCCGGACATTATTTTAAAATTATGGCTTTTGCAGATGACAGCAACTTTTATTTGAATCAGGCAAAAAAATATTGCGAAAATATTCATTCTACTGTTGTTGAAGTTGAATCTGGTAGTCAATTAATCTTTATT
Organism: Flavobacterium adiutor; assembly: GCF_048282555.1. Taxonomy (NCBI): domain Bacteria; kingdom Pseudomonadati; phylum Bacteroidota; class Flavobacteriia; order Flavobacteriales; family Flavobacteriaceae; genus Flavobacterium; species Flavobacterium adiutor. The sequence goes on along the minus strand of NZ_CP182487.1, from coordinate 2,097,977 downwards.
CCCAAAACGAAAGAGAAATTCTCGTTTTCAACCACAGGTTTATTATGGAAGATTCTGTTTTTCAACGGAATAACAAAACCAGAATTAATTGATGTTACAAATTTACAAGAGGAAATGATTAGAGTTTATCATAAATCAAAAAAACACTAAAATTCTATTTGATTTTTAAAACCAGATGTTAACTAACTTCTATCCGCTTAGTATTTGACGCACTAAGTATTTTTAAATATTACAAGTTATTATTGGGGACAATCTATCATCATAACAAAAAATGTTTGGGTTATTATTTTTGTTGTGTTTTTATTAAATACAAGCGGGTATTTTATTTTGTCTGGAATAAATTTTGAATTTAAAATCGATCATTTTCAACTCGTTGACTTCGAAACCAGATTTGGTTAACTGAAAAACGCTCTTGCTAAACTCAGCTTATCTTCGGTCTTCTGATAGATTAATTTTGGTTACTGAATAATCTAAAAAACAACTTTATGAAAAAAATTTTACTTTCTATTTTTTTAATAAGCTTTACTTATACTAATGCTCAGACACTCATAAAACATTATACGTTTGATGGAACATTGTATGACACCACTAATCCTTTAGTTGACAGATTTATAATTAGCGATGGGAGCGCCAATGCTCATGCTGTAAATTATGCAACAGGGAGACATGGTATCGCGAATAGTGCTATTGATCTTAGTGCAGGTACATCGCTTTATTCAGGTATGAGTAATCTGCCAACAGGTACATCAGCCCGAAGCATTGTTATGTGGGTAAAATTCAAAGACTTCCAGTTTATACAATATGTATTTAGCTATGGCACAGCTTCTAATGGCAATTGTTTTGGATTAACGATCAACAACTACAATCAATTAGAACAATATAACTGGGGATCAGGCTATAGTATTATCCATGACTTTACAGCTAATGCACCTGGCGATTGGCATCATTTTGTTATTTCGTATGATAGTACTAATATCAAAATTTATCTAAACGGACAATTACTCAAAACACAAGCTCTGGCTATAAATACATCAAATGGATATTTTTACATTGGCAGTACTCCGAGTATTTTCAGTTCGCGCAGCATAAGAGCCTATATAGATGATCTTCAAATTTACAATGGAGCACTTTCTGATGCACAGGTTACTCAATTATATAACGGAGCCAGTCTGGGAGTTGCCGATTTTCAATCTGGTCATTTAAATGCTTCCGTTTATCCTAACCCGGTAAAAGAAACCCTTAACATTCACCTTGAAACAGAACTAAAATCAGTTGAAATATACAACCCTCAGGGGCTAAAAATTAAATCTTCAAACCAAAAACAAGTTAATGTATCAGAACTGAGTCATGGTATTTATTTTGTTCGAATTGAAGATCAAAACTCTCATGTTGTCACTCAAAAATTTTTTAAGAACTAATACCATACAAAAACTCCTTTAATCCCTTTTGGTTTTATTTCACGGAGTTATAAAATGAATTATAAATGCCGCAAAATCTTTAAATAAAAAATGAAAAAAAGTTTACTATTATTACTATTATTACTTTCTGTTAATTTATCTAACGCCCAATCCTGGACCAATATCCCGGACCCTGCAAATACAAGCTGGAATGCCAATCATTTTTATAGTACCGCAACAATAGGCAATGATGTTTATATCGCTTATCAAGACGCTGGAAACGGAAATAAAATTTCTGTCCGAAAGCTATCAGGCTCTACTTACAGTATGTTTAGTGAGGCATTAACCTCTGGCGGGGCAACAAATATAAAGCTTAAAACTTTCAACAATACATTATATTTAGCTTATACAGATTCTGCAAGGAATCAAAAAATGACTATCATGAAATACAACGGAACTTCATGGCAATTAGTAGGAAATGGTGGTTTTACCAGTGCAGCAGTAGTGACTATCGATTTTGATTTTGATAGTAATGGTAATATTTATGCTGTCTATAATGATTTATTCTATACCGGAAAAGCTACTGTTTCAAGGTTCAATGGTACTTCTTGGAGTGTTTTTGGTCAGGCAGGTTTTTCATACGATAATGCTCAGGCAGGTTTATCAATTGCTATAGACAGAAGCACGGATAAAGTTTATGTTGCGGCTATAAATTCTACTACTTACACCATCAGAACCTATGAATACGATGCGTCTAATTTTATTTTCTCTCTCCATAGCCAACTCAATGGTACATCGACAGGAACCAAAATTATTTCAAATTCTAATGGAAAATTATTTTTGTTAATGCAGTCTGGACAAAACTATCAGGTTTTTAAACACAATGGAAGTTCCTGGGCTGGTGTTGGTTCGTTATTTTCTCCGGGAGTTAGTTCAAACTCATTTGATATAGCCGTATATGGAAATGATTTATATATGTTTCATGCTTATAATAGCAGTAATACCAATGGTCTATCTGCTTTTAAATATACTGATGGAACAAGTACTTCATGGACTCAGCTAAGTACTTCGTTCGGAAGTAACGAAAACGTAGGTGCTTTTCTTTATGGCCGAATTGTAAAGACCGATGATAATAAACTCTATGTTACAGGAAAAAATGATTCTAATCTTATTCCATATGTCTATAAATACGATACTTCATTAGGCGTAGATGATTTCGAAAACGGGCTAAAAGTATCCTTGTATCCTAACCCTATAGAAAACATTTTAAATATCGAATTAGAAAACGAAATCAAATCGGTTGAAATATACGACATCCAAGGAATCAAAATTAAGTCTTCAAGCCAAAAGCAACTAGATGTATCAGCGTTAAGCCAAGGCGTTTATTTCGTCAGAGTCGTAGATGAAAATAATCTGATCAGTACTAAAAGAATCATCAAAAAATAAATCCACATTGTTATTACTACGATTCATCAAATTGATTCATTCAAGCTTTTTAAACGATTTTAATTTCTTTACTAAGCCGTTCTTTTGAGCGGCTTAGTTTTGTTTATATCAATATTCACAGATCATTATGTAAATACCGGAATCTCTTTTAGGACTTTTTTTTAGCGTTTTTTTTAGCGCTGTCATTTAAGTGCTCTTAGTAAAAATAATTTTAAAATTAGCACTAAGCAAGTTGTCCCGTAACGTACTCCAGAATAAAATATCCAGAAAGTCTATAAAAAACTAAATGACTCATTCAAAAATATTATAAATTCTTTACTATAATCTTGTAAAAAAATTTTATATTCAATTAGCTTTCTTTATACTGAATCCAGTTTGCATCAATATGGTTAGTCATTTAAAACATTAAAAAAACAATCCGATTATGAGTGATATAGCACGCCGGTTTCCCGAAAATCCAATATTAACACCTAAAAACCTTAAGGCCAGCAGTCCCGATTTACAAATTATCAGCCTGTTAAATCCTGGCGTATTTCTATTCGAAAGAAAAATATGGCTATTGGTACGTGTTGCAGAAAGTATTGCGCCAAAAGAAGGTGTTATTTTTTTTCCTGTAATTAATAAATTAGGGAAAGTAGAAATTATCGAAATTTCTCTGAATGATCCTGATCTTGTAGCTACTGATGCCAGAATTGTTCAATACAAAGGCCTGGATTATTTAACTACACTTTCACATTTACGCATTTTATGCAGTGATGATGGTAAACATTTTTATCATCCTGAAGGTTATAATTCTCTATTTGGTTCAGGGATTTTAGAGCAATTTGGCATAGAAGATGCCCGTGTGAGCAAACTGGAAGATACTTACTATATTACCTACACAGCAGTTTCCGCTAATGGCGTTGGCGTTGGAATGCGAATAACAAAGGACTGGAAAAATTTTGAACCAAAAGGGATGATATTTCCTCCGCACAATAAAGATTGTGCTATTTTTGAAGAAAAAATAAATGGTAAATTCTACGCTTTGCATCGGCCATCAAGCCCACAGATAGGAGGTAATTTTATTTGGCTGGCCGAATCCATTGACGGCATTCATTGGGGAAATCATCAGTTTCTTGTTGGAACCCGAAAAGGACTTTGGGACAGTGCCAGAGTGGGTGCCGGAGCAGCTCCGATTAAAACAGATAGAGGCTGGCTCGAAATATATCATGGAGCGAATGCTGAACACCAATATTGTCTGGGGGCTTTTTTAATGGACTTAAATTATCCATCAAAAGTAATTGCCCGCACTTTGAATCCCATCATGATGCCACAGGAAAATTACGAACTAAGCGGTTTCTTTGGGCATGTCGTATTTACAAATGGTCATGTTGTGGAAGGAGACAAACTGACTATCTATTATGGAGCAGCTGATGAATTTGTCTGTGGAGCTCATTTTTCTATTGCTGAAATTTTATCTTGTCTGGTTAGTGAACCCTGTTGATCTTTTATTAATCATTTCATTATAAATTCGTATTAATCTCAAAAAAAAGGCTGTCCTGACTTTTTAGACAGCCTCCTGAAAATATAATTAGTTCGTTTAAAGCCAATTACTTCTAAATTTCATCGACATCAAATATTTTCCCTAAGTGTTCTTCCATAATAAAATAAGGATTATTGGTCTGCGTAACAGCTCTGATGTGAATAAGACTTGTTTTACTCATCATTCTGAGCATCTGCCTGCGTTCGCATTTTATAATTTCACCATTTTCTATACGCTGACCGGCAACAAAAGCACTTCGCCCATGTGCACACAAATGATTGTTTACAAAAATAAGATCACCTGAATTTGGAATATAATCACTATTAATTAGTGTTTTTGCTTCATCCCAAAAATCCATTAAGTTATTTAGGGCTTCAGACGTCTGTCCTGCATTTTCATTAAATATTTGCTCAGCAGCATCAAAACGAATAAAAGGAAGTTCTCTGTTTCCATACAATACAGAAGCTAATGGCCCAGAATCTAAAATACCTTCATTTTCATAATTAGCATCTTTTGGACACTGATAAATAGGTTCAAATAACTTTTCCATTACAGCATTAACATCTCCATGTGAACGAATAGAATATAACGTTGAAGGAACTCTTTCTTCATTTCTCAGATAAAGAAAGCTCAGAAAATCGGCCTGATGAGATAAGAATGCATCCTCAGTATGCACAAATAAATCGGTTTTAGATCCTGATCCTGTTTGCGTCATAGCCATATTTTCATCCGGAATTACAGCATGCATGAGTCCTCCGCCCTTTCTTTGAGCATAATACTGCACAGGTTTTGAAGGTACAGCCCCATGAAGCAAAGAACATATAAATCCGTACTTATTTAGCTTTCGGTAATCTGCTCCCTGCCAGTTTGGAGGCGTAGGCCCCAAATCTTGCTGATCGACTTCTAAAAGTCCTTTAAAGATAATAGCACCATATTGTTCCGCTGAAAAATCGGTTCCAAACTGACTTAAAATTCGGGTAAGTCGTTCGGGTAATAATTGAAAAGCATGAAGATGAAGAGACGATATATATTCAGAATTTTCATAATGTCCAAATGCTTTTACCAAAAGATTGCCCACGTTTGATAAAATATTTCTTTCCTGAGGAGTTATTTCGATTATTATTGGTTTTGTAGGAATACTAAAAGACAATGGTTCATTAGCAGGTCTTTCAATTGAAAGTATTGATTGTGATTTCATTTTTTAATCCGTTTTTAGGTTGTTAAAATACAATTGAAATATCGAATACAATGCACTAAAAAAAAGCATTATACAAAATTAAATCTGGAACAAAAATTATTTTACGTACGGGCATTCGTATAAAATTTTTCATATTTATTTTTTTTATTCGTTTTAATTTATACATTTGTTTTTACTTAGTCTAAATAAGATTTACTTACAAATATATTTTTATTAAATCTAAATAACAATAAATTTCTTGGAAAAATTTAAAAAAAATATGAAAATCAAAGAAAATATCAGTAAAACCAAAGCTTCAGATTATTCTGATAAGGCAAAAAAAGTTTCAGAAAACATTCGTAACCGAAGGAGCATTTTTGGTGATCAGTTTGTAAAAGGAAAATTGTCTGATGAACTGCTTAATGAAATTTTAATAAACGCAACCTGGGCACCGAATCACAAAATGACTGAACCCTGGAGATTCATTGTTTTAAGAGGAAAGTATCTTGAAGAATACGGCGAATATATGGCTGATTATTACAAAGACTCTTATGCAAAAGAACTCACACCCGATGCGTTAGAAAAAAAACTGGATTATCTGCGTAATTATCCTTTGAACGCAGTTTGCATGATTGGAATAATTCTGGCTCGAAATACTAAAATCAATCTTCCTGAATGGGAAGAAATTGCCGCGGTATCATCTGCTGTACAAAATATGGCACTCACCTGTACTGCGAATAACATTGGAAGTTACTGGAGTACCAAAAATGTGGCTATTGATTACGTGAGCGAATTTGGCCTTGCTGAAAATGAAAAGTCCTTAGGCCTTCTTTATCTGGGCTATTATGCGGATGATTTAAAAATATCAAAAAAGAAAAGAACTCCTTTATCTAAAAAAGTGATTTATCTGCAATGAATTATTAACAAACCTTAAATAAAACCCATTATGAACAACACATTAATGAATGATGAGGCACAAAAAAAATCGGTGCTTACACACGATCAGGATTATTATAAAGATATTTTTCATCAACATGCGAATGATGAATACGCTGAAGCTATACAATTAGCACAAAACCGCGTTTCGGACTTTCTAAAAAACAATCGAAAACCTTTCAGTGGAATCAAACCTGATGAAATGAAAGCAAAAGTTGAAAATGTAGATTTAGATACGCCCCTGACTGATTACGAAAGTCTGCTTAATGAAGTGGACGAACTGTATGTAAAACATGCTACAGCGTACCATTTACCAGAATATATTGCGCATTTAAATTGTCCTGTCGTAATTCCGGCATTGGCTGCTGAAGTATTAATCAGCGCTATAAATTCATCTCAGGATACGTATGATCAGAGCGCAGGAGGAACTTTTATCGAACGAAAATTAATCGACTGGACCAGTAAACAAATTGGCTTTTCTGAAAATGCTGATGGCATTTTTACTGCCGGAGGTTCCCAAAGTAACTTAATGGGATTATTACTAGCAAGGGATTACTTCTCTCTTGAATATCAAAAATGGAACATCAAACTTGACGGACTTCCGCCAGATGCGGGTAAATTCAGAATTTTTGTTTCAGATAAAGCACATTTTAGCAATCATAAAAATGCATGGATTCTCGGTCTTGGTGAACAGTCCATTGTACACGTTGGTGTAGATTCGAGATTTCGAATGAATCCTAAACAACTTGAAAAGGCAATTGCTGCAGAAATAGAAAAAGGTAATATTCCGATTGCTATTACGGCTACAGCAGGAACAACCGATTTTGGAAATGTGGATCCGTTAACTGAAATAGCTCATATTGCCAAACGTCACAATATATGGCTTCATGTGGACGCCGCTTATGGCTGCGGATTATTACTGACAGAAAAATACAAATATCTCTTAAACGGCATTGAACTTGCAGATTCAGTTACCATTGACTACCATAAATCTTTCTTTCAGCCGATTAGCAGCAGTGCTTTTATAGTAAAAAACAAACTGCATCTTAACATTATCAAGCATCACGCTGATTATCTGAACCCGAAAGAGCAGGATTATGATGCATTGCCGGCACAAATCAATAAATCCATTATTCAGAGTACCCGTCGTTTTGATGCGCTTAAACTTTGGTTTACCCTACGTTATATGGGCAAAGAAAAACTTGGAAATTATACGGATACCATCATCGAAACAGCTCAGCAAACAGCTGAATATATAAAAAATGATGAAAACTTCGAACTTTTATGCCACTCAGATATGGGGGTATTGGTATTCCGTTTTATCAATGGGCTTGATCAGTCCAATTACTGCAACATCAATCAGTACATCAAAGAAAAATTATTTTTTAGCGGAGAAGTTTTGGTTGCCAGCACAAAAGTAAATGGAAATTTCTATCTCAAATTCACCATTTTCAATCCTTTGACTACGCTTAATGACATCAAAAACATTCTTAACCTCATTAAACAAAATGGAAATGACTACCAACAACTCAACTAATTTTCAACAGCAGGCAGAGCAGGTTAATTTTAAATCCCTGCTGAATTGTTATTGCAGGGAATTCAGAAACTGGAGCCGTTATGAGGGTATTCCGAAATACGATCTGGTTTTAGCTGATTATATGCAGACCATCCATCATACATCATTTCTTCGGTTTGATTTTACTGATATTGGTCAGGAAGTTTTTGCGCCTTTAACTTATTTTTCAGAAAGTGGGGTCCATTCTTTTAGTTTTCCAGTTGTCGCACGTAATACTGATTCTGATGAAATCAAAGAAATTAGTCCTTTGGATTTTGTCGAATTTGTAGCTGCATTTGCCAAAAAAGACTATCCGGAACTGGATTCGCTGCCTACGCAAAAACGTATGCAAAACAGCATTGATAACCTGGCATTCTATCTCGCTCAATACAAAGAGAATAATCTTGTGGTCAATAAAGCTGAACAATCGTTTATTGAGTCGGAACAATCTTTAATTTTAGGTCACAGTGTACATCCACTGCCTAAAAGCAGGGAAGGTTTTACACATGATGAACTGAAAAAATATTCTCCGGAAACTGCCGGGCAATTTCCATTGCATTTTTTCCTTATCCATCCGGATAATGTACTCGAAAAAAGTGCCGAAACGTATCTGATGACGGATTATCTTAGAAATGAAATTTCAAAATATGCAGATAACAACACTAAAGAATTACTTGCTTCTTATCCCGAATGGAAAGCAGTACCAACACATCCCTGGGAGGCTGAATATTTATTAAATCAGGCTGAAGTGAAAGAAATGCGGTCGAAAAAACTGCTTTTCAGTTTAGGTCAATTCGGACCATCCTATACTGCTACCTCATCGGTTCGTACGGTGTACAATGCCGAAAGCGAATGGATGTATAAATTTTCGCTTCATGTAAAAATCACCAATTCTTATCGTGTCAATTATCTTCATGAATTAAACCGTGGTTATGATGCCGGCAAACTCATGAAAACAGAATGGGGAAAAGGAATCCAAAAAGAGTATCCAGAAGTACAGCTTATTTGCGATCCTGCTTTTATTGCGGTGGTTTATGAAGATAAGGTCATTGATGGCTTTAGCACCAGTGTACGCCAAAATCCTTTCCATGGAGCAAATGCCCGAAAAAATGTAAGCATGGTTGCTTCTTTGTGTCAGGATGGTGTACTTGATGAATCAGCCAGAATACTGAATATTATTAACCAATCAGCCAAAAGGCTGGACAAAGAAGTTACTGAAACAGCTATTGACTGGTTTAAGCAATATCTTAAAGTTACTCTGCATCCATTAGTCGGTATCTTCAATAAATACGGATTTGGAGCAGAATTTCATCAGCAAAATATCCTTATTGAATTTGATGACCATCTTTTTCCGTCCAAAATGTATTTCAGGGACAATCAGGGCTATTTTTTCCGTGAGGGAATAGTAGAAGAATTACAAAAGATAATTCCGGATTTTGGCAGCGAAAGCAGGTCTTTTATAGCCGAAAGCCGAATAATTAAGCTCTGGGGATATTATTTTTTAGTAAATCATCTTTTTGGAATTGTAAATGTTTTAGGCAAAAATAAACTGGCGAACGAATCTTTGCTTCTGAACATGATTTATGAAGCATTAGAAGCCGAAAAAGCAACTGACACAACCGGTCTGGCTTCTCATTTTCTGAACAGCACTCAACTGTATGCAAAATGCAACCTGCTGACGAGCCTAAACAATATGGATGAAGCGAGTGCTCCAAGAACCAATCCGGCGGTATATTTAAATTATCCAAATCCGTTAAACAAGTACTTCTTTTCTAAGAAACTGATTAATCCGAAAGGAACGGATCTGGTTTTTAGCCGATACTTCGAAAAAGAAAATGTAACTATAACACTGCGTCCGGTTGATCCTGACCGTGATTTAGAAATGCTGCACGAATGGTTTCATCGTGAACATGCTCTCAAAATCTGGCAAATGAACTGGCCCATTAAGGAGTTGGAATTGTTTTACCGAACACTGCTTCCCGGAGATATTTCACACAGTTATATTGGCGAAGTTAATGGCGAACCTACCTTCAATATCGAAGTTTACTGGGCGAACCGTGATATTGTTGGAGGATATTATGACTCCCTCCCATCCGATTATGGAACCCATTTGTTTATCGCTCCAACAGATTCCAAATTAAAATTCACTTCTGCTGTAACCCAATCTATGATGGATTTTGTATTTGCAGAAGCCAAAGTTGGGAAAATGGTAGGTGAAGGAGCTGTAAATTCAATAGCATCAATGCTGAATAAAGCCCATGTTGGATTCAAAATTGAAAAAGTAATTGAAATGCCGCATAAAAAAGCCAACCTCAATTATTGCTACAGAGAATGGTATTGGCAAAAATTCCCTGCTGCCAAAGACTTTCAGAACATTCCGGTTTCAGCACCCCAGGTTTAATCAATTTAAAAAAATAACAATGCGTACAGAAAAAATATACTCGGTCATAGGCATCGGGATTGGTCCTTTTAATCTTGGTCTTGCCGCTCTTATGGAGCCGATAGACGAACTTTCATCACTGTTTTTTGATCAGTCAGCCACTTTTGACTGGCATCCGGGTCTGATGTTAAATAACGCCACACTTCAGGTTCCGTTTTTAGGAGATCTGGTTACCATGGCAGATCCCACAAGCCAATATACATTCCTGAATTTCATCAAAGAAAGCGGACGTTTGTATAAATTCTACATTCGCGAAAATTTCTTCATTTTCAGAAGAGAATACAACGAATATTGCAAATGGGTAGCCTCTAAACTTGATAATTTAAAATTCTCACACAAAGTCGTTTCTTTAGACTATGTTGATGGTTTGTATAAAGTAGTCGTAATGAATACAGAAACCTGTATTACCTCAGCCTATTATGCCGAAAAAATTGTTTTAGGAACAGGAACTTCTCCTTACATCCCGGATTTTATTGAGAAGGAGGAACTTTCAAATGTGATTCATGCATCCAAATATTTATATTCTAAATCAAGAATAAAAAACAATAATTCGGTTACAATCATAGGTTCAGGTCAAAGTGCTGCAGAAGTTTTTAAAGATCTACTTCCTGAAACAGAGAATGGTTTGCAGCTCAAATGGTACACCCGTTCCTCCCACTTCTTCCCGTTAGATAACAAATCTAAACTGACGCTGGAACTTACTTCGCCTGAATATGTGGATCATTTTTATAGCCTGACGTACGAAAAAAGGAAACAGCTTTTAGCACGACAACACGGACTTTATAAAGGTATCAATGAGGAACTGATTAATGAAATTTTCGACAGCCTCTATGAAATGAGTTTAGAAAACAAGCCTTTGAATGTGGAGCTGCGCTCGAATCTGCATTTGACAAACGTAACTGAAAACACCGATAGTTCTTACACCATGGATTTTATTCATACCGAACTTGAACAGCCGTTTCAGGATCAGAGTGATTATATTATTATGGCAACGGGTTATACGTATAAAGAACCAGATATCATTAAAGGAATTGAAAACAAAATTAAGCGTCTTGATAATGGCTTATTTAATGTAAATCGTAATTACACGATTGACAAAGAAGGCAAAGACATTTTTGTTCAGAATGCGGAACTGCATACCCATGGGCTTTCTACTCCCGACTTAGGCATGGGACCTTATAGAAATTCCATTATTATCAACCAGCTGGCCAACCGTGAAGTTTATAAAGTAGAAAAACGTATTGCTTTCCAGGAATTTGGCGTATTAAAATCAACAGATTTTTCACAAAAGGATACTATGGAAACCATCAACGAACAATTAGATATTGATGCCTTATTAAAAACAAATTAAGATGATAACTCCTGAAAATATATTCAACGACACGAAACATCTCAAGATTGAAGTCTGGAATAGAGTCAATCGAAATCTGTTAGCCAAAAGTATTTCTGAACTAATGCGTGAAGATCTGGCAAAACCACAAATCATAAGCAAGCAGAAAGATGGTCTTACCCATTTTAAATTAGCAGCAGATAAAGAAAATCTGTATTATACTTTTTCTGCTTATCCAAGATTTATCAATTACTGGCATATCGTAAAAGAAAGTATCCGCAGAAATGAAGGCGGACAAGAATCTGAGAAAATTGATGTTCCTGGTTTCTTTATCGAATTTCAGAAAACTTTTGGTATCAATTCCTTTACTCTGGCTCATTATGCAGAAGAATTGTTACATACTTTATATGCCGATGCTTTTATTCATTCTCAAAAACGTTTATCCGCAGCAGAACTGGCAGATGCTGATTTTCAGACGATAGAACACAGTCTGGACGGACATCCGTGGGTAATTGTAAACAAAGGACGCATTGGTTTTGATTCGCAGGATTATCAGAATTTCGCACCTGAATCTGGTCAGAATACCCGTTTAGTCTGGCTTGCTGCCCATAAAAGCCGTACCACTTTTCGTTTATTAGAAACTATGGATCAGCAACGTTTTTTCGAAGATGAACTGGGACAAGAAAAAATAAACTCTTTTAGAACTGCACTGACTAAAGCAGAGGTAAATCCTGATGATTACATCTTTATTCCGGTACATTCCTGGCAATGGCAAAATAAACTTGTCATGCAGTTTGCGCATGATATTGCTGCAAAATTCCTGATTCCTTTGGGACTTTCAGATGATTTGTATAGTCCGCAGCAAAGTATCCGCACTTTTTTTAATCAGAGTCAGCCACACAGACATTATGTAAAAACAGCGATGTCTATTTTAAACACGAGCCATATCAGAGGGTTATGCGCTAAACAATTATCGATTGCCCCTAAACTGACCGGCTGGATAAAAAATTTATTAGAAAAAGATCTTCATCTGCAAAACATGGGTGTTGTACTCTTAGGTGAAGTCGTTTCGGTAAGTTATACACATCCTAGTTACAGTAAAATTGAAAATCCTCCTTATCAGTACAATGAGTTTTTGGGGGCAATGTGGCGAGAGAGCCCTATTAATTTTTTAAAACCCGGAGAAAACCTGATGACGATGGCGGCTTTATTGTATGTAGATAATCAGGGAAAAAGCCTTATTCAGGAACTGATTGAAAAATCGGGTCTTTCTACAGAGCAGTGGCTTAAAGCTTATATGACCGCTTATCTTAAACCGGTGTTGCAGATTTATTACCAGCATTCTCTATGTATCGATCCACATGGGCAAAATGTAATCCTTATTTTAAAAGATTATGTGCCTGTCCGTATCGCTTTGCAGGACTTTGTGGGCGATATCTTAATCAACGAAGAAGGCAAGAAAAAACTGCCTCAGGAATTCATTGATAACATGTTCAATGCTTCTCCAAACCCTGAAAATGCTCCGTTAGTTATTCTGATAGCTGTTTTTGATGCTTTTTTTAGATACCTCAGCGATATCTTAATCACGACTGCACATTATTCTGAAGTTTCCTTTTGGAATTGTGTTTACGAAATCATCACAGAATATCAGGAAGAACATCCGGAACTACAGGATATGTTTGAAAAATACGATTTGTTGATTCCAGAATTCAAGCGTCTTATTTTCAATAGCCGACGTCTTTTTAATGGATATGAAGAAACTTCAGGCTTTCCACACATGAAAAAAAGCGGTTTTATTCCCAACCCTTTGTATCAGTTGGTCACATCTGAATTGGCAACTTTAAAAGAAAATTCATGAAAGAAGCCCTATTGAAAACACGTTCCTTTTTTAGTCTTTTAAGGCATTCTATATCGGGTAAGGAAAGTAATTTTACCTCAGGCAGTATCAACAGAACGATTATTCTGTTATCTGTTCCAATGGTAGCCGAATTACTCATGGAATCTCTTTTTGTCTGCTCGAACTTGTTTTTTGTCAGCAGATTAGGAACGAATGCTATTTCTATTGCAGGTGCCACGACTACTTTTATCACTTTCTGCTATTCAGTTTCTATTGGATTAGGAATTGCAGCTTCGGCTATGATTTCGAGAAGAATTGGAGAGAAAAAGTTTAAAGCAGCGGGACAAACTGCCATGCAGGTTATTTACATCACCACTCCAATTGCTGTTATTATCAGTATCGTTTGTGCTGTATGGACAGCCGAAATCATGAGCCTTATGGGACTCTCCCCTGCCATGATTCAGGAAGGATATCCTTATGGAGTAGCCATGTTTGCTTCCAGCGGATTTTTGATTCTGCGAATCGTAATCAACGGAATATTTCGTGGAGCCGGTGATGCTTCTACGGCCATGCGGATATTATGGGTCTCGAATGCACTGAATATCATTTTATGTCCCATCTTTATTTTTGGCTGGGAAATAATTCCTGCTCTTGGCTTACTCGGAGTCGGAATTGCAACCTTAATTGCCCGATTGATTGGAGTTCTTTATCAAATGTGGTACTTCATCAGAGGAAAAACCGTCATGAAAATAGGATTGGCCCAATTGGTATTTCATTTGGGAATTTTCAAAAGAATACTCAAGCTGGCTTTTAGCGGAACCGTTCAGTTTATCATCCCTGCTTCCAGTTGGGTATTTATGATCAAAATTATGTCCCATTTTGGAGAAAATGCACTGGCCGGATATATTTTGGCACAAAGAGTAACTTCAATTGCGACAATGCCTGCCTGGGGACTTGGGAATGCCGCTGGCATATTAACTGGTCAAAATCTCGGAGCCAGACAGCCCGATCGTGCCGAAAAATCGGTTTGGAGAGCCGGTATGCTGAATATGGGATTTTTGGTTCTAATTGGTATCTGCTGGATTTTTCTTGCAGCTCCTGTGGTCAAAATCTTTACAGACATCCCCGAAGTAATTTCCCAAAGTACCATGTATATCCATCTTATTTCTATGGCATACATTTTATTGGGTTATACTATGGTTATTTCCAGAGCCCTCAATGCTGCAGGCGAAGTAAAAGTCGTTACCTGGCTTTACATTTTGATGTTTTATATCGTCCAAATCCCACTTGCTTACGTATTGGGAATTGCTTTTAATCTTGGCTCCAACGGTGTTTTTACCGCCATTCTTCTTTCAGAAATTGTATTGGCAGTTGCCTGCATTATCATCTTTCGAAAGGGAAAATGGAAAACTACTAAAGTTTAATAAATTTTAAATCAATTAAAAAATTATGAATACGACAGAACAATTATACAGTGTATTTTCAAGAGCATTTGAAATACCGGTTGAGACTATAAATGAAGAGTTAAAATATCAGGGAATAGCCGAATGGGATTCTATGAGCCATCTGGTACTGGTGGAAGAACTGGAAAGAACCTATAATATTTCAATAGATATGGAAGACATATTAGATATGGGAAGTGTTGAAAAAATAAAAGGTATCCTTAAAAAACACGGATTTGAAATTAATTAGCAACTAACATCAGAATCATGGAATTATATGAATTAATCTCAAAAAACGAAAACTTAATCTTTACGGATGCTGCTACCGGTATTTCTAAATCTTTCCGGGAAATGCACCAATCGCTGGAAATTGATGATTTGCGATCTGTTGTTTTTATCTATAACGACAATCAGTTACCGGCTGTTGAAACCTTATTGAATTTTTATCAAAGCCGATATACCATCGCATTACTCGGACAAGGAACCAATACTGATTTCAAGGAAAACTTAGAAGCAAAATATACGCCTTATTATATCTATGATCCATCACGAAATACTATCGAAGGTTACACTGCTGTACATATTTCCGATAGTATCATGCTGTTCAGACGCAATGAAAATTCGATTTATCCGATACATCCCAAAATTAAATTACTGTTGAGTACTTCTGGAACAACAGGTTCTCCGAAGTTTGTAAGGCTTTCTGTTGATAATCTGGTACAGAATGCCAAATCTATCTTAGCTTATCTGCCTATAAAAGGAGATGATGTAGTGCCTTTGAATGTTCCTGTTCATTCGGTATTTGGGTTATCTATTTTTCATACCAATTGTATCAAAGCACATCAGATTGTGTGTACGGATAAAGATCCTTTTCAAAAAGAATTCTGGTCCGATTTGAAGCTTTATGGATATTCGACTTTAGGAGGCGTACCTTATTTTTATGAAATGCTCAATAGTATTGGTTTCTTCAGAAAAGATTATCCATCATTACGTTATTTCACTCATGGAGGCGGAATGCTGAGTCATAAATTAGTTGAAATCATTTCAGAATATACCGAAAAATACGGTAAACAATTCTTCGCACAATACGGGCAAACTGAGGCCAGCGGACGCATGTCTTTTTTACCTCCAAAAGATCTGTTACGAAAAGCAACTTCTATCGGAAGGGCTATTCAAAACGGACGTTTCGAAATAGACAATGAAACTTCAGAGCTTGTTTATTATGGCCCGAATATTTTTGGCGGTTATGCCGAAAGAAGAGCCGATTTGCAGTTTTATGACCAGGAAGAAAAACTGCATACAGGAGATCAGGCAAGAGTAGATTCTGAAGGGTATTATTTTATTACGGGTCGTTTAAAAAGAATCGTAAAACTATTTGGTACCCGTATCAATCTGGATGAAATAGAATTGCTGCTTAAGAATACTCTTGGTGGACAAACCTTTATTTGCCTGAATATCCATGATAAACATTTAGCCGTGTTGTATACAGATGAAAACGTAAACAAAGAAGTAATCGTAAACGTTTTAAAAGCAAAATTAAGCCTTCATTCCAGTTCATTAAAAGTAATTTACTTAGATAACGTACCGCTTACAGCTAATGGAAAGGTAAATTATCCTGTTATTAAAGAATCGCTCGAATCTGAAATAGTGGTGTAAAACTAAATAAATTATAAAACAAAAAGACCTCTATCCTTGTAAATAGAGGTCTTCTTTTTTCTTAGACAAAAACACATTAGAACTTAAACGTTAAACTTCCTAAAATAGTTGTTGGTGCCTGAGGTGCTCCCCATGTACTCCAGTATTTTTCATTAGTTAAATTATCTATCTTAAGTCCTACTCTCCATGTAGGCTGTTCGTAAAATACGGTAGCACTGTAAATAGTGTAAGACGGAATATAAAAGGTATTTGCTGTACTTAAATAACTTTCATCTACATAATTTGCTCCTAAACCTAAACCTAAACCTTTTAACTTATTTTGAAGTTTATAAGAAGCCCAGAAGTTTACTACATTCTCAGGTGCATCCTGAGCCTTATTACCTTCAATAGCTTTATTGGCATCACTAGTTTTTTCGATACGGTTATCATTATACGCATAACCAGCAGTAATATCTAAACCAGGTATAGGATTTGCCAGAAATTCAAATTCAACCCCTTTACTCACTTGTTTTCCATCCTGCAGATATACTAAATCAGCTTGTCTTATTAATGCGTTATCATTAGTGATTTCATAATAACTCACTGTTGTGCTTAATTTTTTGTTGAATAATTCCGCTTTTATTCCTGACTCCCATTGATTAGCATAAAGAGGATCCGGAACAAATTGCGCCCCGTCTGGCTGATTTACAGGCGCAATATTCTGAAAACCATTCATATAATTCCCAAATAACGATAACTGATCATCAAGAAGTTCGAATACCAATCCAAATTTAGGAGATACAGATGTTTGTTTGTAACCCAACACTGTACCGCTTTCTTTACGTTCGAAATCATCCAGACGCATACTTGTCATAATATGCAATCTTTCCGCAATACCCATTACATAAGATGCATACGCACTATATGTATTTTCGTCTCTGCCAGCTCGTATAACCGGAGCTAATAATACCGCATCAATATCTTTTTTTCTAACCGGAACAAAATTAGTTGTCACATCAATTGTTCTAAATGGAGCTGTTGGCGTTGGTGTAGATGAAAAGGTATCTGAATAATTTCTGTAATTTACTCCGGCAACTATTTTATGGTTTAAAATTCCTGTTTTAAATTCTCCATTAATATTTTCCTGAATGTTGGTATAGTTACTGGATATGGGGCCAAACATCGTAGCACGAATAGTAGCTGTAGTTGGAGAAGTCCAGGTTGGCAAAACCTGATAGCTATACTCTACGTTCTCACTTACATAAGAAAACAAAGTGGTAGATTTCCAGTTATCAGATATTTGGTATTCAGACTGTACGAAGGCTTTTGACGATGTAGATTTAGCATCGGCATCATCATGCACTAGCGATTTTTTATAATCTAATTTAATATCGGCTGGGTTTGTTACACCTGATGTAGCTGTTACAGCCGGATATAATGGTTTAGTACTTTTAGCGTTATATAGCTCTGCGTCGATATTAAATTTAAGCTTATCTGTTGCTTTGAAAGTAAGACTTGGAGTAAAAGACAAGGTATTAGAATAACCATAATCAAGGAAACTTTTTGCTTTATTTACACCAACATTAAGTCTGAAAAGCACTTTTTTATCTTTGGTAAGCGGTGTATTGATATCAGCAGTAAGCTGATGTGTACCATAACTTCCTGCAGTATATCCTACCTCGGTAGCTGTAGTTTCAAAAGGTTTTTTAGTAACTAAATTGACTACACCACCAAAAGAAGATGCCGAAGAACCAAATAAAGTTCCTGAAGGCCCTTTTAATATTTCAATTCGCTCAATATTTGCAATACCTACAGAAGAACGTCCTGACAAGGTTTCCATCCCGTTTCTGGCATTAATCCCAACCGTAAAACCTCTAAAAATAAGTGCAAAACCTCCGGAAGGATAATTAAGCGGCACTACTCCCGGTGCATTTCTCATAGCAGTAGTGATATCAATTGCTACCTGCTCCTGAAAAAGCTCTTTATGAATTACATTATATACCTGAGGATTTTCAAGGTTCTTCAGCGGCATTCTGGCTACTGTTTCTGTTTTTTTGGATAGCAAACTTTTTCTGCTGCTAATGACAACTTCCTGTAATTCTTTATTTGAAACTTTTAGTTGTAGATTAACCGTTGCTGTTTTATTATCTTCAACAGTAACCTCCTGTTCAGAAGTTTCATAGCCTGCTAAAGATATCTGAAGTGTATAGGTATTGGCTTTTATCCTGTTTATTTCAAAACTCCCATCATCATTCGTAAAAGTTCCATATTTTGAATCCTTAAGGATGATATTTACGTCTGAAGCAGGTTGTCCGTCAGAAGTTGTGATTTGTCCCTTTATCTTTCCGTGATTTTGTTGCGCAAACGATGAAATGACTGTAAATAAAAAGCTAATAGTAAATAAAAATTGTGATGTTCTTAAACTAAGATATTTCATTGATTCTTAAATTTGGTTAGTATTTGTTTTTATTTAGAATTAATAAAAACAATGCAAAAGTAAAAATTAATATTAGTTTAACAAGTAATCATCATGAAATTATTTAGAATGATACTAAAGAAGTGTGGGTTTATCTAAAAATAACTATAGATTTGCAGGAAATTAAATTCTTTAAAAATCCAAATGAAGAAAAAATTGAAGAAAAAAATTGGACAATTACACCTTTGGCTAGGGCTTGCTTCAGGTTTTATCTTGTTTATAGTAGCTTTGACAGGAAGCCTTTTAGTTTTCGAAAAAGAAATTGATCAGTTTATTAATCCAGAGTTTTATCATGTACCCAGTGTTGGCTCGAGTAAAAAAACAATTGATGAATGTACAGTTGCCATTCAGAAGCGATATGCTGTTGAAAAGATAAACCGAATCATAGTCTACAACGATCCTACCCGTACTATGATCATCATAGGAAAAGACAGCGAAGGAGACAGCCAGATTTTCTCTGTAGATCCTTATACAGGGAAAGTACTCGGGACTATCTCACAGGAAAGCCGATTTTTCTCTATTGTTTTAAACATACACAGGCATTTACTGATGCATGATATTGGGGAAATCATTACCGGATGTTCCTGCCTAATATTGGTATTCATGTTGATTTCCGGTCTTGTTTTGTGGTGGCCTAAAAAAGCTAAAAATTTAAAGCAACGTCTGACGGTTAAATGGAAAGCTTCTTTTAAAAGAGTCAACTGGGATTTTCATTCCACTTTTGGATTTTACACTTTTCTGTTCTTATTGATTATTGCCCTGACAGGATTAACCTGGTCTTTTAAATGGTTTGAAAATGGCATGTATTTTATAGCAAACGGTACTACGGAAAGACCATCCCCAAAAGTAGAAAACCCAAATAAAATTGATCCTCAGTCTAATAAAACTGCTTTTTATCAAAACCTATATCGAAAAACAGACAGTATATTTCCATACAAAGGCAACATCCAAATCAGAATGCCTGCCGATACCATCAACAGTATTCTGGTACTAAAAGAAAACTTAGAATTCAGTATTCCAAATCAGTCGAGTGCTATTTATTTTGACAAATACACGGGAAAAGATATTGAGATAAGGCCTTATGAATCTTTCTCCAAAGGAGACAAACTAAAACGTCTGATTTATCCCATCCATACCGGAAGCATTTATGGCTATCCAACTAAAATACTTGCTTTCATCGTCTGTCTTTTTGCTGTAACCTTGCCTGTTACTGGATTATTAATCTGGCTTGGGAAGAAAAAAAAGAAAGGAAAAACTAATTTTTAATCATTTAAGATATTTTTAATTGAAAACCAACCAAAGCTTCGGAAGAATCCGGAGCTTTTATTTTTTATATCACCCAAGTATATTGTTTAGGATAAAAACCCTAAATAAATTATATATTAGCTATGCCATTAGCGCTTTCAATCAAAGTTGCAACCTAATACAACAACTACATGACCAAAAAGAACCTGATTTTATTTGGATTTATAATTCTGAAATTCATTCTTCAGTATGTTTTAATAAGTCCGGAATACGATTTACAACGTGACGAATATCTGCATCTCGATCAGGCAAATCATTTAGCATGGGGCTATTTATCAGTGCCTCCGTTAACATCGTGGTTTTCTTATATTATTCTATTACTTGGAAATTCGGTTTTCTGGGTAAAGTTCTTCCCTGCCCTGTTTGGAGCCCTGACACTTTTGCTTGTCTGGAAAACTATCGAACTTTTAAAAGGAAATCTTTACGCTTTACTTCTTGGCTCTTTATGTATTTTGTTTTCATGTTTACTGCGTTTAAATATGCTTTATCAGCCGAATTCTTTTGATATTTTATGCTGGACTGCGATTTATTATGTTTTAATACAATACCTGACTTCAGAAAATACAAAATGGCTTTATTTTGGCGGAGTGATTTTCGCTTTAGGTTTCCTGAATAAGTATAATATCGTGTTTTTATTACTAGGGTTAACTCCTGCTATTTTACTTTCTAAACAGCGAAAAATAGCAGCAAGAAAAGAATTTTATTTTGCTTTGCTTTTAGGATTAGTTTTAATTCTGCCTAATCTTTATTGGCAGTACAGCAATCATTTTCCAATTGTGCATCACATGAAGGAGTTAAAAGAAACGCAATTGGTTCATGTTGATCTGGGTGGTTTTCTAAAAGAACAGATTCTATTTTTCATTGGCGGATTATTTGTGATTTTATCCGGACTTTATGCCGTTTTATTTTACGAACCTTTCAAAAAATACCAGTTCTTTTTCGCCTCATTTGTTTTAACACTTTTAATTTTTATTTATTTCAAGGCAAAAGCGTATTACACCATTGGTTTATATCCCATTTACCTTGCTTTTGGAGCAGTTTATATCTCTGAAATCATAAATACCGGATGGAAACGTTATCTAAAACCAGTTTTTATCCTGATTCCGTTATTGCTTTTTATTCCGATTTATCAAGTCGCTTTTCCAAATAAAAGTCCTGAATATATGGTTGCACATTCTGAACCCTACAAAAAACTGGGATTGCTTCGTTGGGAAGACGGAAAAGACCATCATTTGCCACAGGACTTTGCTGATATGCTTGGGTGGAAAGAATTGGCCAGAAAAACAGATTCTGTCTATGCTTTACTTCCAAACCAGAAAGAAACGATTGTGCTTTGCGATAATTACGGACAAGCCGGAGCCATTAATTATTATACTAAAAAAGGAATCAAAGCGGTTTCTTTTAATGCTGATTATCTGAATTGGTTTGATCTTAGTATTAAATATAAAAACCTTATTCGCGTTAAGGATTTTGAAGAAAATGATGTAGAAATGAAAGAAACGAGTCCGTATTTTGAATCGGCTGTTATTGGCGACCAGGTCACCGATAAATATGCAAGAGGTTATGGCGCAACGATTTTTGTTTTCACAAATGCAAAGGTTGATATCAATAAAAAATTAGAACAGGAAATCGAGAAAGAAAAAAGCGATATTATAAATGATTAATTTCAAAGACATAGCTTATTTACAAAACGGAAATCCTAAACAGCAAGCCGTATTTACTCTTTTAACCCATCATCAAATTTTAGAAAATCTTGCTGAATTTGAGCCTGTTTTAGTGGGCACAATTCCCATAAATATTGATATAGTAAGCAGCGATTTGGATATTCTCTGCCATTGGAAAAACAAAACTGATTTTATTGAAAAAGTAAAACAGCAGTTTGGCAAAGAAAATCATTTTGCCATTCGGGAAGAGCTGATAAATAACCAGGAATCTGTTATTGCCAACTTTTTTATCAACACTTTTGAAATCGAAATCTTCGGACAAAATATACCAACAGAACTTCAAAATGGCTACAGACACATGCTCATAGAGCATCAAATTCTAAATTCAAAAGGAGAAAACTTTCGAATGGAGGTCATCAGACTAAAGGAAAAAGGCTTAAAAACCGAACCTGCTTTTGGTTTGCTATTGGGCTTAAAAGGAAATATTTACGAAGAATTACTGGACTATAAAATCTGAGAAAAAATATCTCTTTTTAGAGCCTGTTTAAAATTTAAATATTTAGATTTTATGAGATTATTTTTCGATAGATGAGGCAAATTTTGAAAGAATAATAGACTTATTTTTGAGTAAATTTAACGAAATATAACGGAAAATAAGCCGTAAAAAGCAATTAGATAAAATCTAAACAGGCTCTTAAATTTTAAAAAATAAAATTCTAAAATCACTTGCAAAACCGTATTTAGTGTGTATCTTTGCACCCGAAACATCGCGGGATAGAGCAGTAGGCAGCTCGTCGGGCTCATAACCCGAAGGTCACAGGTTCGAGTCCTGTTCCCGCTACAAAGTAAAAGCTTCAGAGAAATCTGGAGCTTTTTTTGTTTAACTTAGATTTACTAAAAATTTGATTGGGACTGCAGGTCGAATTAGACACTGCACAGTTTTTCATGAGAATATTTCGTATAGCACTGTTGTTTTTATAAGTCAGTATTATAAGATAGATCAGTAATGGAGTTATCTAAAGTTTCAATATAAAATCCAGAATTCATATTATAATAATCATAAATTATATAAAATCCTTCTAACCTATCATCACTATTATAATGAAAGCTTGCACTTTCTACTCTTAATCCATCATACCATTCATCATCAGCCTTACCATAGTCTAAACGACCAATATGCCTCAAAATATCTTTATAATTCTCATTGTAATAATCAATTAACTCTTTATGAAAATTATTTGTCCAAGAAAAATGAGAGTTTATTTTTCCAATAACATTAGTAATGCTACTTTGCTTTTCAGCACTAAATTCTACCTCATCATTTAATACTCTTTTGTTTAACAATATTATATCATTGGAGCTTGGTTTTATACTTATTCTAATGAAATATTGATCCTCATTAAATACAAAGTCGTTTCTTGATAATGATTGTGATGCATTTCTTTTTTTTGCCATTCTTAAATCTCTAAATTCAACTAATTCAAAACGTCCCAATTCAAATAAGTCTTCAACTTTATTTAATAGTTGTTGCCATTTGTTTAAATCATCTAATGGATTTGAAGATTTATAGGATTTAACAAATTTTCTACATTTCCACTTTAAACCTAATTCATAATAAATCCGAGCTAGTAAATAATTTTGATCTTCATCTTTATTAGATTCTTCAAGTTCATACATAATATCAAAGAGAGACTCGGCACTTTTTGTGGCTATGTATAGATTTTCTTTTTGATCTTTTCGAAAATCTCCTATTGCTGTGATATATCTCTCGTATATATTCATAAAATCTCTCCCAACTTATTTATATGTGTGAAAAAACCATTCAAATTTTATTATATACATGACAAGTTTCACAAATTATTTATTTTCAAATATATAATTTCCTAATTGCAAAATATCAAAAGGACTAAAAATTTGGTTGATACTTTTTGACACTTATGAGTGTAGCTAAAAAACATGAAAAATCAAGTTGCGTATTCTAAAATACTGTAATAATCCCAGATAATTAGGTTAGATAATTGAATGCTTCCCGCTACAGAGAATGAGGCTGTCCGAAAAGGGCAGCCTTTTTTATGCAGCAAATTTTACGGATTGTTTTTGCGTTGGTTGATTTATGAAAAAATATTCTGTTACGGTTTTAAAAAGGTAAATTTCGATTTCTATCACTCTATTTCGAACTCGCACAGAAAATTCAGTATGAGTTTTATGCTTTTTATTGTTATTGTCCACCATTTTTCGAAAATTATGCCCGATAGCCATCAATAGAAATTCCATTTCTACTTTTTTATAAAACTTTGAAAGTAAATCGATTGAATTTATTATTGCTTTTTAGATGTCCAAAGACGACTTCAACTTCTATTGGGCGTTTACTTCTATTATTCTGTTTCCTTTGGCTTGATGGCACAAACTTCTAATTGGACATCCGTCACATCTTTTTACCTGATAATAAAACACTTGTGATTCGTATCCGTTGACCGATGTCCATTTTCCACTGCCAATGTTTTCCATTCTTTGTCCCATTGGAAACACATAAAAAATCCTGCTGTATTCGGACAGGCTCATTTATTTTAACGAATCCTGCTTTGATTGTCGTCTATGCTTTTTTCTTTAAACTCGGTTTCTTTTATTTTGCCAAATGAATAACGAAGCGAAATTGAAATTTCATTAGCATCAACTACATATCTTGCATTTGAGTGTATATTATTGATCGTAAAACTTTCGATATAAATCGTATTTTTAAAAACATCATTATAGTGCAAAGTACAATTCCAGTTTTTGCCAAAAGTTTTAGCCAGCGACATATCAAAAATAAATTTGGCATTCCGTTCAAAAACGCCTTCTTTTTGCTTTGTGGTTCCCCAAAATGAAAATCCAAACGTAAAATCTTTTGGAAGTTTAAAGGTGTTGTTGCTGTAATAATATAAAAAAGGTTTTGAGGATTCAAGCATTGCTGCATTATCTTCAATTTTGTTTTTTACAAAAATTAAGGAGTTTGTTGTATCCCAGAATTTATATGTAAACGGTAGTGTAAAATCAATATTAAATCCAGATTCCTTATCAAAATTAATTTCTGTAAATGTGAGTATATTAGTCTGATTGTCAAAAACAAAACTATTATAAACCGGATTTTTATTTTGATAATAACTCATTCTAAGCGATTTGTCTTGATATTGAAAAACCGTCGAAATTTCATTAGTGAAGGTCGGGTCTAAATTGATGTTCCTGCCATACAAAAAATATGGATTGATATAAGTCGTTCCTTGGCTTAAGGACGAATAATTAGGTCTCAAAATGCTTTTGGCATAATTCAAACTGATACTTTTGATACTGTCAACCGGAAACGTAAACTGTACTTTCGGGAAAATATTTGTATAATTTTTATTCACCAACGGCTGTAAATCTGTCGAGAATTTTCCGTTTACATTTGTGTTTTCAGCCCTAAGTCCCACTGAGTATTCCACCTTTATTATCTTTCCTGAAAACTGACTATAAAATGCTATGTTCTTTTCTTTAAACCTATAATTACTTAACTCATTTTCATTGGTTTCGTAGTCCAGAACACTGAAATTTGATTTGGAATTGGCTTCTAAATAAAGCCCGCCGTATTCTAATTTCATTTCATCTTTAAATTTTGTTTCCAAATCAGTCCTTGATGAAAAAACAGCTACATTGAATTTTTGAGTGCGATTCTGAGCCAATTCAGACTGAGTATCATTATAATTATTTTCAACCAAACTCCACAATCCCTGGTTTAAGTTTGAATACTGAATCCCAGTAAATAATTGTGTGTTAAGTGATTTTATTTTCTTCGAATAGTTCAAAAAAGAGTTTACAAAATTCTTCTTATTATCATTATCGCTAAAAGTAAAAACATCATTTTCAGCATCCTGATTCTTGTTGTAGGTCATTGTATTGATATCAAAAGAATCGCTTTGCAGTTTACTGTTGATGTTAACCGAAAAATAATCATCTTCGCTTATTTTATAAAACAAGCCACCGCCAAAAACAAACTGCTTCCGTTTGGTATGAGCAGACACACCATAATCAGATACTATTGCTGCCTGCGGAATTTCATACTCAATACTGTGACTTTCCCAGGGATTTAATTGATTGTAATTGAAATTGACTTTCCATTCGAGTTTGTTTTTTTTGAAACTGGAATTGAATCCGAGGTAATTGTTGTAATTTTTCTTAAATGAAGCAACTTCTGATATTTCAGTCCTGAAACTGTCTTTCTTACTGAATTTTCGGGTAATTAGAATAACAGACCGTCCTTCAGCTTCATATTTAGAAGACGGATTCTGAATGATTTCAATCGTCCTGATATCGGCTACAGCCAAAGCATTCAGATCATTAATACCCGCTTTTTGATTGTCAATATAAATCAGCGGATTTCCTTTCCCAATTATCGAAATATTTTCGCGATCCGGACTAATCTGTACGGTTGGTAGTTTGGAAAGCAAATCGACTGTATTTGGAATTGAATTGTAAACTGAATTAACCACATCAACCTTAATATTTCCATTTGTATTTGTAAAAGTCTTTTTGTTTTGAGTGACTACAACTTCGTTTAATTTATTTGAAATACTGTCTTTAGGTATCTCATTTTGGGCTTTGACAGCAAAAGAAAGAAAAAAAAGCAATAACACTATAAAAAGTTTATAAGGCAGGTAAATATTCATTTGACATTTTTTTTTAGATTCTACAGCTGCAAAAGTGCTTCGAAAAATGCATTGCGAAAGTTAATTGGAGGTTAATGCTGGGTTAAAGAGCAAAATGTAGCACAAAAGCCCTATTTTTGCGAAAGCATTTCGGATTGTATGAAACAAAGAATCAATTTATTAATAGGATTTTCAGTAGTGGCCCTGGTTGCTTTATCAACGGTGCAATGCTATTTAGTGAAGACCACTTATGAATACAAGGTGGCACAGTTTCATACCGAAATAAAAAACGAAATCGCACAGATATCGAATAATTACAGTGATATCGATTCGGTTATTGTTTCAAAAAAGGAAAACCTTTACAAACAATTATCTGAAAATTACATTCAGGGTAAAAAGAACAAAACTGATATTAAAAACAGCATTCTCAAAAATGAATACAGCGATGCTTTAACGCAAAAAATCAAACGCAAGTTTGAAAGGGATCTGCCAAATTTGAAAATTGATTTTGCGATTGTACTCAATAAATTCATTCTTTACAAAAATGCCCAGAAGGTCGATACTATTTTCTCTGAAAAACCTTTTATCCAAAACAGGTTATATGGCAATTTGGTTTCCTTACATGATGCCTTTCTGGTTCGGAATTACGTTGGAACAATCAACGGAACTTTTAAAAATCTGGATTACAAATTACTGACCGAAGACTCGATGTATGTCTCGGTTATTGACTGGGAAATGATTATTTTAAGACGAATGACTTTCATTCTGATACTGTCACTTCTTTCGATTTTAACCCTGATTACCCTTTTTGTAATAGCCATTAGAGCTTTAATCAAACAGAAAAAAGTCAGCGATGTCAAAACCGATTTTATCAATAATATTACGCACGAACTCAAAACACCTTTAGCAACTTTGGGTATTTCTACCAAAATTCTGGAACAGAAAAATATTCGTGAAAACGATGAAAATTTTAACGCAATTGTTAATACGATTTCACGTCAGAACAATCGTCTTCAAAATCTGATTGATCAGGTAATGGCGAATTCACTGGCAGAAAATGAAATCGAATTACAGAAAGAAAAGATAAATACCGAGGCTTTTTTACTTTCTATTGTTGAAGATTTTAAGATCGGGAATCCAAAAATTAGTATTCTAACCGATTTTCAGACTGAAAAAACGATTTTAGTTCTGGATAAATTTCACCTGACAACCGCTATTTTAAATGTGCTGGAAAATGCTGTAAAATATGGTTCAAGCAACATTCTGATTAAAACTAAGAATATCCAGAATCAGTTTTCTTTGAGTATTGAAGATGACGGAATTGGAATTCCTAAAAACAAACAAGCCTTGCTTTTTGAGAAATTTTACCGAGTTGAACAAGGTAATTTACACAATACCAAAGGACTAGGTTTGGGACTTTATTATGTCGATCAGATTATAAAAGCACACCACGGAACTATTGCTGTAATTAGCGATTTAGGCAAAGGTACCGAGTTTACGATGATGTTTAAAGCTTAATTTACTGTATTTTGAAAAAACTACTTTTAGCTGAAGATGATTTTGATTTTGCTGCGATTCTTAAAAGATATTTAGAACTGCATCAATTTGAGGTAGTGTGGGCTGAAAATGGCGAAATCGCTTTAGACTATTTTAAAAACCAAACCTTTGATATTTGTGTTTTGGATGTAATGATGCCTAAACTGGACGGATTCACATTGGCCGAAAAAATAATTACAATTAATCCCGATATTCCATTTATTTTTCTGACTGCCAGAAAGTTAAAAGAAGACAAAATTATTGGATTGAAACTGGGTGCGGACGACTATATTGCAAAACCTTTTGAAGTAGACGAACTAGTGCTTCGCCTGCAGAATATATTAAAGAGAATTGAACAAAAGAGAAGTCTGAACGGAAATAATAGAATTGAAATTGGTTCTTATATTTTTGATAACGAACGTTTAACTCTCAATTGTAAAAATCATATCCAACAGCTTACAGAGAAAGAAGCATCCCTTATCGAATATTTATATTTAAACCATAACCAGCTATTAAAACGAGATCAAATTTTAATGTCTGTGTGGAAAAAAGACGATTATTTCTCCGGGAGAAGTATGGATGTTTTCATCAGCAGACTTAGAAAATATTTTAATTCAGATCCAAAAATCAAAATTGAAAGTGTTCGTAATATTGGTTTGGAATTTAAAATAGAAAAACCTTGATTTGTCAAGGTTTTATGATATTACTAAATTATTTTCCGATTATCCAACCTAAAGCAAAATTCCTTAAGAGAACAAATTCTGTTTCATATTAAAAGAAGATTAAATGTAAAACCACATTATTTTAGCCTTTTGACACCAAAATAATATTTACACTCTATTCCAAAAACTCCCAAATTATCTGTGGGTTCTTTACCTGGATTCAACTCATCAAAAGAATCAGAAACACGGATAGTATTATAACACACGTTAATTACCAAAGAATTTGAATACCAAGTGTCAAAATTAGCAACAATTCCTACGCCCAATCCAAAATTATGGGTTGAAACTGCTAAATTTCTTTCGGTAAGAGGAGAGCCTATTGTATTATTACCATTCGTTTCTGTAACATCAATCAATGAATACATGTATTTTGGAAGTATTTGTATACAAAGACTGGAAGGATCATCATAATCACCAAAAAGTATTTTAGGGCAAAAACTAAAATTTACTGCAGAAAATGATCTGTCTGAAGCATGTAAAACATTCTCTAAATCACTTGAATCTGTCTTATTTTTATACTTACCATACATATAATTTATTTCTATTTCCGGTAATAAAAATCCTGTTGCTTTGTATTCTACTCCTGCAGAAAGACTAATAGCAGGTGATGATTGCAAATCTTTTTCAAAAGAATACAAATGAACGAACCCTCCAATTCCGGCAAATGGGCGAAATTCCTGTGCATTACCATTTAAGACTTTAAATAAGATAAAAAATATAAAAATGCTTTTTTTCATTCTGACTCAAAATTAATCGCAGGCAAAAATAGTATTTAAACAACATGAGTCTATAAAATCTTACAATATTATCTACTAAAAATGGAAATAAAATTCCTTTAAATCATATAAATTTCATAAACAATTGTATAACACCAATTAACAATTCTAAAGATAAATTTGTGATGAACCAATAAACATTACAATTATGAACCTTAAACGATTTTTCGGAGGATTACTTACCATTCTTGGTATTGTAGGCTTAATCTATACAGCAGTTATATTTGCCGGCACATCAGGCGAAACAAGAGATATTAAATCACTGATTATTTACGGAATACTCGGTATTGTGTTTTTCATGTCGGGAATTAGTTTAGTACGCACAACCAAAGACGAATCCTAGATTTTAAATACTACATTCTAAATACCACACTTTTAAATCACAAAGCGCTTAAGCAGATACAAACGTATTAAAGCCTGGCGCTTTGTGTATTTATAAAAACAAAATCTTTATTCCTCGCTAACAGGATTGAGATTCAGCTCTGTAAAATCCCGTTCCGTTTTCGAAATTATTATGGTTGCGACTGTATTTCCAATCAAATTGGTTATCGCCCTTGCTTCGCTCATAAATTTATCAACGCCCAATAAAAAGGCCAGTCCTTCAACCGGAATTTTATGCAATGCCGTTAAAGTCGAAGCCAAAACAATAAATCCGCTTCCAGTCACACCTGCCGCACCTTTTGAAGTAATCATCAGAATTCCGATTACGGTCAGGATTTCAAAAAAACTCAAATGCACATCATATAACTGAGCAAGAAAAATAACCGACATCGAAAGATAAATTGAAGTTCCGTCAAGATTAAATGAATACCCCGTAGGAACCACCAATCCTACAACCGATTTACTGCAGCCCATTTGTTCCAGCTTCACCATAATACTTGGTAAAGCCGCCTCAGAGGATGAAGTTCCGAGAACCAGTAAAAGTTCTTCTTTAATGTATTTTAAAATCGACAGGATATTGATTTTGTAATATTTCAAAAGACTCCCCAGAATCAAAAATACAAATAAAGCCATAGTCAGATAAACACATAACATCAATTTCCCAAGGGGAATTAAAGTCTCCAAACCAAATTTCCCAATCGTATACGCCATACCGCCAAAAGCCCCAAGCGGAGCCAAGTACATCACATATTTTAATCCGGTAAAAACGACTTTTGAGAAACGTTCCAAAACCAAAATCGTCTGTTCTCTTTTTTGATAAAAATTCAATGCGATACCACAGATAATAGCAGCCAAAAGAACCTGCAGCGTAAAATTCGAAAAGAAAAACTGCAGCCACGAAAAGTTTTCTGCGGCATGATTCGTGTACTTACTCGCATCCTGCAAAGCCAATCCCGATTTGTCAATTTTGCCTGGCTGAAAAAAATACGCAACTCCTACGCCAATTGCCAGCGCTATGGTCGAAATAACCTCAAAATATGCCAAAGCTTTTACACCAATTCGTCCCACTTTCTTAAGATTCCCCATTCCGGAAATTCCCAAAACAATCGTTAAAAATATAATTGGGCCAATAAAAAGTTTGATAATATCGACAAAAGTTTTACCAACAACTTCCATTTTTACACCATTTTCAGGCGAAAAATGTCCGAGCAAAATCCCTGCAATAATGGCAATTAAAACCCAAAAGGTAAGATTAGTAACTACAGAACGAAAAAGTGTTTTCTTAGTTTTTGAAGAAGAATTGTGAGTATTTATATTCATGAAAATGAATTAGAGCTTTCACAAATATATAAAAAATGCAGACCTGTAAGCCGGATTCTGTTCTTGTTATCACTAACAATACCTTATCATTTATCTAGATTCCGAATTACTTCGGAACTCAAGCTACCTACCCTTCAGCAACGAACGAGAAGCCCTTAAATGCTGATATACTTGGTATTTCACCGCATAGAGTTTACCTGGTTTCACTACAGCATTACCTGTACATACTTTCTGTTGCACTTGTCCTTGCGCCATTTCTAACGCCGACGGGTGTTACCCGCTATGCTTCTCTGTGGTGTCCGGACTTTCCTCCCTCCGCAAAAGCGAACGACGATAAGGCGGTCTGCGGTGCAAAAGTAACATTTTATCACCTAAGAAGCTAAAATATAAATTTAGGATTTTAGTAAAGTTTTGTAACTTATTAATCTCAAATTGGTTATCTTTAAGATTCTATAATTTTAAATTCAGTTTATTATGAAAAGAATGTATCATTACGCAACTGTTTCAAAAGCTTTAGATCAATTGAATGAAAAAGGATTTACCTGTGATTTTAATCGTAACTCGGATATGATTAAAAAAAATCCTGAGAAATTTGAAATTGTTCATGTGTATCGATACGAAGGGGAATCTGACCCGGGCGATGAGGCAGTTGTATACGGAATTAAATCGACTACAGGCAAAAAAGGCGTTTATGTAGCTGGCTTTTCTGCAGATTCAGATCAGGAAACCGCTAAATTTTTATTTGATTTAAGTATTAGGGGGAGGTAAAATTTTAAATTCCAATTGTTAAACTTAGACAAAATAAAATTCCAAATTCCAATGTTACATTTGTACTATTGGAATTTGGAATTTTTTAAATTGAATTTTTCTCAATTTTATAGTGTTGGTATTTTCAGTTTCCATCCCGGTTGAATCAGATCCGGATTTGAAATAATATCTTTATTTGCTTCAAAAATATCCTGCCAGGAAACGCCGTATGATTTGGCAATTTTAGAAAGTGAATCACCATTTCCAACAGTATATTCCCTTAAAACTCCCTGCGCAACTTCAATATTCATTACTACATCCGCTGATCTGTAATCTGGATCTATTTTATTGTAAGTATCCCAAAGTTTGTCTTTATCAGCTGCTGACTTAGCGTTGCCATCAATATATAACACGCTGTTTTGTTCTCTTACCTGCCATTTATCTACTCCTAAATCGGTAGCCAGATTAATTAATTCGCTGTATTTTTCCTGTAAGTCCATAACGTTTTATTTAATTATTAATTTATTATCGACTTTTTGAGGTTTCAATTCCTGTATGCTTTGGATTAAAGGCTGTAACTGGCTTCTTTTAATTTCTCCGGAAAGCGTAACCACACCGCCCACAACTGTTGCACTCACACCTTCATAAGATTTGACTACTTTACCAACCGATTTATCTAGATCAGCATCCGAATTGATTATGACAGCGGCAGGTTCTTCATTTGGAACCGGAATCTGGCAATTATTCACCACAGATTTTACTCCTTTAACGGCTTTCACAGAACGCTCAATGTTTTTTTTGAAAGACTCATCATCGCAAGTTCCTATAATGGTTGCAACACCTTCGTGAACTGAAACCTTTACTTCCGGCGTGTCTGCTAGTTTTTCATTAATTTCTTTTTGGATATCGGCATCTTTAGGGCTGCAAGCCAGTAAGGAAAGAGCCAGACTCATTCCTAATACAATTGATTTCATTTTCATAATATTTTTTTTTAATAATTAACTGTTTTTAAAATTAAACAGACTAATGATCAAAATTTTATAGGATTATGACTGAGGATTTATATGGTTTCCAGTAAATCCCTGCTTTCCAAATTCTGAAAATCAAAATTAGTAAAACATCCCCCCCTTAATTCTGTAAAGCATTTCTATAATAATATAACTCCTTTATTTCTAAGCAACTGTACTTTTATAAAAAATTTAATATTATTATGATACATCAATTAAAACCTTCAATATTAGTAGAAACACCGCTTGGAACGGGCCAGGCCATTTTTCTTATCGATTACGGAATGCATCAGAATACGTGTTGGGTTGTAGCTTTGCAAGAAAATGGAGTTATCAAGCATTTTGACTGTAACGATGTAATTCTTTCTACAAATTACACATACGGAATGAATATTAGAAAAAATAATTTTGAAGATAAATAGATCTTTAGTACATGACAAAATTATATTTTGCTAAAAATCAATAATATACAGGTTAATTAATTTGCAAAAAAGACTGATATTTCGTACATTATAGAATTATTACGACATAATTTTTATAATGAAGAATACCAGTCTTGAGGGTAAAGATACAGAGCTTATTTCAGTTTTACAAGGTCATTTCAAAGGGAAACTCAATTTAGCAAGGGTCAAGCTCATTTGTTTATTTATAACGGCTTTATGCAAAATAAAAACAGTTAATTATGATAGGTTAGCATCGGGATTTGATACAACCGCCAATAAAAATAGCTCTTATAGGAGGGTTCAAAGATTCATGAAGGAATTTGACTTTCCTATGAAAATAGTTTCTTCTTTGATATTCAATATATTACCGGTAAGATGCGATTTGGTATTGGTCTTAGATAGAACCAATTGGAAGTTCGGAACTAAAAATATCAACATTCTAATGTTGGGAGTCAGTTATAAAAATGTTGCATTTCCATTGATGTTCAAAATGTTGGATAAACGAGGAAATTCAGATATACAAGAGAGGATTGATTTAATCAAAACCTACATAGAATGGTTCGGGAGGCAAAGTATAGATTGTCTCTTAGCTGATAGAGAGTTTGTTGGGGATAAATGGTTAGAGTTTCTAAACCAAAACAATATTAGGTATTATATTAGAATCAGAAATAATTTCAAAATTTATTCTTATCAAAAACAGGAAGAGATTAAGGCTTTTTGGTTATTCAATAATTTAAAAATAGGCGAGTTTTACCACTATCCGAGAATTGTGGAGTTACATGGTCAAAAATGCTATCTTTCTGGGAGCAAGACCATTGCTAGGGATGGAAAAATAGAATTTTTAATTATTGTATCATTCAATAAACCAGAACAAGCAATGGTTTATTATAAACGAAGATGGCAAATTGAAACTCTTTTTAGAGGTTTAAAAAGTAGTGGTTTTAACATAGAAGACACACATGTGACGGATTTAAAAAGATTAGAAAAACTATTTTCTCTAACAATGATTGCTTTTGTATGGTGTTATAAAATTGGCGACTATTTGGATGAATGCATCCAGAAAATAATAATAAAAAAACATGGCAGAAGAGCAGTAAGTATTTTCAAGTATGGATTAGATTATTTGTCAAAATTTCTTTTGACAGGATTTAAATCTTTGGAAAACAATATGTTTTGCTTTTTGTCATGTACTTAAAAATAGATCTGTAAAGTTATATACTTTTAAATTTAAAGTACTAAATTCCAAAGCATATTGCTTCATATAGATTTGTTTAAGTTTTTATTTTTGAGTTAATTATTCATTTTCACTAAACCCATTTTGCCTTAATACGCTCAAGACATGTATTTTATAATCGAACCAGTGCACATCATTAGTATGTTCTAAATTGTCAATTTCAGCTAATAATTCTAATATTTTCGTTACGCCGTCAAAACTGTTTTCTTCATTTTCAATTATATCATTTATCTTCTTAGATATTGTAAATTCTGGTAAATACAGTTTATTTGATTTTGAATTTTACTCAAAATAGCGACACATCATCTACGTATTTTGAATTTTTTTTTGATTATGTATTTTCATTATTTTTTGATCTGAATAATTCTAATAATTTCTTTCCTTTTTTTACTTAGAAATGATATCAAAAATTGTTTTCTGCTTTAATAATCTGGCCTGTAAAAGAGAAATTCCAATAGGAAAACACCATGCTGCAGCGAAATAAAGGAGTTCATGTGTACGGCTGTTCTCTTGCAATGAGTGGATTTTTTTACCCACAAAATAACTTATATAAATGTAACTCGCAAACACAAACATCATGTAAAAACTTCCTGCTATTTCAAGAATGGTCCAGGTTGTGTTTTCTAATAAAATTGGATTCTTTATAATGTCCATTTCCAGACCTAATATAAATCTAATTAAAGCGTGAGAGAAGAATATCCAATAGGCAATTTTGAAATACTTTTTGTCTAATGCTACTTTTTCTTCAATATGATACATGACTCCCCAAACCCAGACAAAATAAATTATTCCGGCTATAGTTAGTGTAATTAAAATTAGCGGAAAGATAAATTCAAAATTGGCAAAAACACCAATAAACTGTATAATTCCGGTTACGATACATGAAATAAAAGGGATTATGGTGAATAGAAATATTAAGGTTATTGGTTTTAGATTAAGAACTTTAGAAGTTATTTTTTCCATTACAAAGTCGGTTAGTTTATTTAAAAATGATTTTTGGCTATCGCTAAAATAATGTTTTTTTGTTTTGTAAAATTCCTATAATTGTATTAATTAATTTTAAATAATTTTCTCAAAATATTTCAATTCAATAACTTAAAAATCTTTCAATTTTTAAATTTTCAAATCATTAAATTATACGCTATATTTGCTATCGAATAAAACAGAATATGGAACAATTTGTAGTATCGGCTCGTAAATACCGCCCTCAGACCTTTAAGGATGTTGTGGGACAGAAAGCCATTACAAACACTTTGTTAAATGCCATAGAAAGCAATCACCTTGCTTCTGCCCTTTTATTCACAGGACCGCGTGGTGTTGGAAAAACAACCTGCGCGCGTATTCTGGCCCGCAAAATAAATCAGCCCGGATATGATGATCCAAATGAAGATTTTGCTTTCAACGTTTTTGAGTTAGATGCTGCTTCAAACAACTCCGTTGATGATATTCGTAACCTGATTGATCAGGTTCGAATCCCGCCTCAAACCGGGCAATACAAAGTTTATATTATTGACGAGGTTCATATGTTGTCTTCGGCAGCTTTTAATGCTTTTTTGAAAACATTAGAAGAACCGCCAAAACATGCTATTTTTATTTTAGCGACAACAGAAAAACACAAAATCATTCCGACGATTTTATCACGCTGTCAGATTTTTGATTTCAAAAGAATTACCGTAAAAGATGCCAAGGAACATTTGGCTGATGTTGCACAAAGTCAGGGAATCAGTTTTGAAGATGATGCTTTGCACATTATCGCTCAAAAGGCAGATGGAGCGATGCGTGATGCTTTATCCATTTTTGACCGTGTGGTTTCCTACTGTGGAACCAATTTAACGCGTCAGGCCGTAACCGAAAACCTAAACGTTTTAGATTACGAGACCTATGTTTCGATTACAGATTTGCTTTTAGAAAATAAAATTCCGGATCTTTTACTGGCATACAACGATATCCTTGCAAAAGGTTTTGACGGGCATCATTTTATTGCCGGTTTAGCTTCGCATTTCAGGGATTTATTAGTAAGTAAAACCCCTGCTACTTTAAGTTTGCTTGAAGTTGGCGAACAGGCACAGCAGATGTACGGCATACAAGCTCAAAAATGTTCTCAGGAATTCCTATTGCAGGGAATAGACATTGCTAACGATTGTGATTTAAAATACAAATTAAGCCAGAATCAGCGTCTTTTGGTCGAATTATGTCTGATGCAATTAGCCTCTATCACCTTTGATGGAGAAAAAAAAAAGCTGAGCAATTTATAATTCCACCCACTTATTTTAAAAACGGAGGGTATTCAATAGTTGAAAGTCCAAAGTCTAAAGTCCAAAGTCATACTACTGAAGCTGAAATTCCAACATCTAAAATTGAAAATTCAGAAACTATAACTGAAGATACAGCTTCACAAAAAGTAGAAACAGTTGCATCTCAACAAGCACAAACTCCTATTGCCTCTCAATCTGAAGTTAGTAGTGAACCTAAAGTCTCCGCTTTTTCTCTGGCAAGTATCCGAAAGAAAAAAGAGCTGGAAGCCAATGGTAAATCTTATGTAAAACCTACTTCAGTACTGCTTACAGAAGAATTTACTGAAACAGACATGCTTTTGTACTGGAACAAATATGCGCAGCGTTTAGGTGAAAAAGGTTTCAAAATCATGGAATCGCTACTATTGATTAACGACCCTAAATTAAACGGAACCGTAATCACAATCGAATTGCCAAATGAAGGTTCTAAATTAGATTTTGAAAGTCAGATTAACGGCCTCTTAGGCTATTTAAAAGGACATTTACACAATCATGACATTACAATTGAAGTCATTGTAAATGAAACAATAGAAAATAAAAGAAGTTTTAACGACCAGGACCGCTACAATCGTTTATTGGAAATCAATCCAAATATTGAACTTTTACGTTCTACATTTGGACTGGATTTGCCTTAGTATCCTATTTTAAACCAATTTTACTTTTGTATTTGAAAAAAGGCTCCGATTATAAAAAAACGAAGCCTTGAACTTTTCAACTTACACACTTTTTGAGACAGTATCTTTACTCTTTTGAGTTAAAAACCTTTTCAATTCTCTTATCTGGAATAAGCCATAATAAGGCCACTGCCAGATAAGCTGCTCCAGAAATCCATTCGATATAAAAAGAAGAAGCAATACCTACAAGATATAAAATTGTAGATACTATCCCTTTAAAATCGGTTCCTATCGCTTTTGCCAGTACCGAATTTTCTCCTTCGTTAATAATGATAAGCCTTTGCAGAATGAAATACGCAATCGCAGATAAAAACAAAACGATACCATATAAAGTCATGGCTTCCGGTTTAAAATTATTTTCGCCCATCCATCCTGTCGCAACAGGGATTAAGGATAGCCAAAACAGCAAATGCATATTAGCCCAAAGAATTTTTCCGTTTACTTTAGACAAACCATGAAGCAAGTAATGATGGTTATTCCAATAAATTCCAACATATACAAAACTAATGACATAACTCAGAAACTTAGGGATAAGCGGTTTTAAATCGGCAAACTCATGTCCGTTTGGCACTTTAATTTCCAGAACCATAATGGTAATAATAATCGCCAAAACGCCATCACTGAATGCTTCAAGTCTGGTTTTATTCATTTACTAAATTCTAAATTAAATTTTACCGTAATACATTGCTTTTACGATTCCGTCAGAAAGCCCTATTTTTGGCACATAAATCTGGCGTGCCCCACTCCATTTCATCGCATTCAGATAAATACGTGTGGCATGGATAATTACATCGGCACGGTCGGAATTCAGACCTAATTCGGCAATTCTTTGTTCATAAGTCAAAGAATTTAAAAAAGCATATTGTGAATTGATATAAATGTATGAAAGCGGTTTTTCCTGCTGCTTCCCTGACATTTTAAATAACTTATTGATGTTTCCTCCTGAACCAATAAGGGTAACTTCCTCATAATCTTTGGTGTTGGTTTTGATCCATTTTTCAATCTCATCCCAAACCACATCATGAACCATGTTATTCAGCAAACGCACTGTTCCTGCTTTGAATGATCTGGAATTGATCATTTTCCCATCTGAAAAAAGAGTAAATTCCGTACTTCCACCCCCAACATCCACAAAAAGATAGGTCTGATCTGTTCTAAGCAAATGATGTAAATCTGTTGAAGCAATAATGGCAGCTTCTTTTTTTCCGTCTATAATTTCAATTTTTATATCGGCTTTTTTCTTAATCAGCCCTACAACTTCTTTGGCATTATAAGCTTCACGCATTGCAGAAGTTGCAAATGCCATATAACGTTCTACTTTATGAACTTTCATTAAAAGGTTAAATGCTTTCATAGCATCAACCATTCTATCTATATTTTCTTCCGAAATTTCACCAACCGTAAAAGCATCCTGCCCAAGACGTATTGGTACACGAACTAGTGAACTTTTATTAAACTGAGGCTCTTTGCCTTCCTGTTCTACAACATTGGATATTAGAAGCCTCATAGCATTTGAACCAATATCTATTGCTGCATATTTTTTTATTTTAATCATGCTCACTTTATGATTTGAAATTTAAAATTTATGTAATTATTAATTTGTTTTCTCGACAGCAGTTTCGGCTATTTCGATTTTATTCTGATAATATTTATATGTTTCTAATTGTGCCCTGAAAGGAGCATGATGATTTCGGGCTTTATATTTATTGTCTAATTTATAAGAATGGTATCTCACTTTTACATTCCCTTTCCAGGCAATATTAAAATTATCTATTAATTCTTTTTTAATAGATAAGTCATAAATAGGACAAGTAACTTCTACTCTTCCGTCAAGGTTTCTGGTCATAAAATCAGCTGAAGAAATATATACTTCTGTTAAACCTGCATTGCCAAAAATATATACCCGAGAATGTTCCAGATAATTATCAACAATACTGATTGCTTCAATATTTTCGCTCATTCCCGGAATTCCCGGAATCAGACAACAAATTCCTCTTACCTGCAATTGAATCTTAACTCCTGCGTTACTCGCTTCATATAACTTATCGATCATTTTAAAATCAGACAAACTATTCATTTTCAGTTTTATATGAGTTTTTCTACCTGCCAGGGCATGTAAAATTTCACGATCAATCAGTTTAATAAATTTGGTTCTGGTATAATGAGGTGATACTATTAAATGTTTGTACCTGTGTATTCTGTAATTGATATCGAAGAATTCAAAAATTTTAGAAACATCTTTTAAAATTCCCTGATGACAGGTAAAAAGCGTTACGTCAGTATAAATTTTAGCGGTAGCTTCATTAAAATTCCCTGTAGAAATAAATCCGTAACGACGTGTTTTTTCGTCTTCAACTCTTTCAATAACACATATTTTGCTATGAACCTTTAATCCTTTCATTCCAAAAATAAGTTCAATTCCTTCAGTCTGCATTTGTTCTGCATACGAAATATTCGAAGCTTCATCAAATCGTGCCTGGAGCTCTATCTGCACCACTACCCGTTTACCATTTTTAGCAGCATTAATCAGCGAACTGATGATTTGTGAATTCTTAGCCAGACGATATAACGTAATTTTGATGCTGGTTACTTTTGGATCTAATGCTGCTTCTCGTAAAAATTTAGTCAGGTATGAAAAAGACTGGTATGGAGCATGAACCAAATAATCTTTTTTATTTATTTTTTCCAAAATACTTCCGTCAAGACTCAATCCTGGAACCGGTAAAGGCTCATTAGGTTTATAGAGTAAATCGTATCGTCCTAAATTTGGAAAACTCATGTAATCACGGCGGTTATGGTATCTTCCGCCAGGAATAACACTATCCGTTTCTACAATTTTCATTTTATCTAAAAAGAAATGCAGTGTATCATCTTCAATCTGGCTATCATATATAAAACGAACCGGTTCTCCTATTCGTCGATCTTTAACAGATGTTGCAATTTTTTCTAACATACTTTTACTCAAATCGCTGTCAATATCTAATTGGGCATCACGTGTAATTTTGATCATATGCGCTGAAACGCTTTTAAAATCAAATATATTGAAGATGCTTTTTAGTTTATATCGAATAACATCATCGATTAGAATCACGTATTGTTTTTCGTCTTCTGAAGGAAGAACAACAAACCTGTTTATGTTTTTAGGAATTTCAATTAAAGCATAACGAATCTCATCATTTGCCAGTTCTAAGCGTACTGCGAGATACCCTAAAGTATCTTTTAGAACAGGAAAAACAGCGAGATCATTCAAAATAATGGTCACCAGTTCCGGACTTAACTTTTGCATGTAAAAGTCTTTTAAGAAAGCTTCCTGTTTTGGACTAATCTGATCTTCCGTTATAATAAAAATATTTTCATTTTCAAGTTCTGCTTCTATATTCCCTAAAATACGCAGACTTTCAGATTGCTGCTGAATAACAATCTCTGTAATATCTTTAATTAACCGATGGGCTGAAATACCACCTAAATATTTTTCACCAGAAATCCCAGAAAGGCTCAATCGCCGAATTGCAGCATATCGAACTCTAAAAAATTCATCTAAGTTATTTGAAAAAATTCCAACAAAACGCAGTCTGTCTAAAAGAGGAACCGTATTATCAGCGGCTTCCTGAAGTACTCTTGCATTAAATGCTAACCAGCTTTTTTCTCTGTCGATATATTTCTGTTCGTACACGTTATTTATTTTAAATCTTTGGGGAAAATAGTTTTATGTGTTTTGCCTTTACCAATAGTATCCCAGCTTTCTGAATCGAATTGGAGTGATACGAAACCTGAAGTTGGAACATTTTCTATAAAAACATCTCCAAATTTATTAACAAAATTTGTAATAGCCTCGTTATGTCCAAAAAGAATAACACTTTCTAAACTATTATCACATGATTTGATAACTTTTTCGAGATGCCTTTCATCAAAAGTGTACAATTCGTCTTTGAATAAAATACTTTCTAATGGGTAGGACAAATTTTGGGCGAAAATTATTGCTGTTTCTGAAGCTCTGGCTGCTGTACTGCTCCAGATTGTATAGGTTTTAGGGAGGAATTCCGCAATGGCACCTGAAACACTGTGGGCATCTAAAATACCTCTTTTCATTAAAGGTCTGTCAAAATCTTTCAAAGGAGCTTCCCAACTGGATTTTGCATGTCTTATTAAAATTAAATTTTTCATAAATAAGGATATTTTTAAAGATAGATACCAGAAATAATTCAATTTCTAATTTACAAAAGAAATTCTAAA
The DNA here is from genome assembly GCF_048282555.1 of Flavobacterium adiutor. Taxonomy (NCBI): domain Bacteria; kingdom Pseudomonadati; phylum Bacteroidota; class Flavobacteriia; order Flavobacteriales; family Flavobacteriaceae; genus Flavobacterium; species Flavobacterium adiutor. The sequence goes on along the minus strand of NZ_CP182487.1, from coordinate 2,055,787 downwards.
AGCCTATGATTTTTTTATTCTGTTAACATTTAACGAAAATCTTCAACTCTAACAAAAAAATTATTCATCAAAAAATAGTGCCGATCATCTGTTAAAATCATCACTTAATCGATATTCACAAACAAGGAAACAACTGATTTAAAACACTTTTAATCTAATTAATAAATTTTAAAAAAGCTTAAACAACTAAAAAAATGAATTTTTAAGCTGTTATAATTATATCAAAAAACTCATTTTGAAACAGTTATTTAACAAAACAATATGTCATTCAACGTTTTTTCAGGTTAGTTACAGATAAAAGAAACATAATTAAACCAATGTATATAATTTTGATTCATAGATTTTCTGTTAATTTTTTGAAATAATCACAATACCACTTCATTATTTTCAAATTCATAATCTATAAGCCTTACAACAGAATATCCCCAAAAATTCTATAAAAGGCAGAAGTCTAAAAACATTTTAATCCTAACTTAATAAAATTAGAGATTATGAAAATCATTACTTATTTTTTTGCATTTAAGAATATTAGAAACGTTTTCATAACGTTCATGCTAATATTTATTACAAAAGGCTATTCTCAAAATACATTTGATGGAGATTATTGCCCAGGCCCCAATACAGTTGGTGATGAATATGCAACTGGCACTGTTTACAGCAAGCTATTATTAGCCAATCCTTCTTCAACGTGTCAAATTGGAACTATTCACGCTAAAGTTGACACTCAAAATCAAGTATTAAGATTAGGTATGGACATTGGTAATGGTGGTTCAGCTCTTTTTAGATTGTACTTAGATACCAATAATGATCCTTTAACCGGATTAACATCAGACTCATTTGGAGGTACCATCAGTGTAGGTGGTGCTGAATATATCTTAGAGATTAATTCTAACGGAAATGGTTTTACTTTATATACCGGAAATGGAAATGTTAAAACTCAAACTAACGTTATCCCTCCAGGCCTTGCTGCGCAGTCTGGTAACGCAAATTGTAATTCTGGTGCTACCTTTTTAGAATTTAATATTCCTTTTGGAAGTTTAGGAATTAATATTTGTGATCCAAATAACCCTGGTATAATCAATGTTACAAAATTAGCATCTGTTAGTGGGAACTCACCTAATTCAAGTCAATGTATTAATACCCCGCTTACTTTTGGAATTCCACTAAAAGGTACAGTTGGACCAAACGCGACTATTTGTTCAGGGGCTAGCAGCGCTTTAACAATAACCGGTCTCAATGCTAATTCTACTGTAAGTAAGTGGCAATCATCTGTTTCTCCATTTTCAGTTTGGGTAGATATTCCTAATACTGCAGGTTTAACAGCTTATGACATAGCTAATTTAACAGAAACTACCAAATTCAGAGCAATATTTTCTAATTCAGGTTTATGCTCTGGAAATGCTATTGCTACAAGTGAAGCAACTGTAACGGTAAATACTCCTACTGGTTGTTCCATTGCTGGTACTTCCGGTCCTGTATGTTTGTCTTCTTCTAATATTTATACGGCTCCAGCCAATATGACTACTTATGCGTGGTCTTTGCCTTCAGCAACTGCAAATGGTGCTACAATCACATCTGCTTCAAATGCACAAAACGTAACTGTTTTAGCTGGTTCTACTTGCAATACAACGTTTAAATTATTATTAACTACTACTTTAAACGGATGCAGTTCTACTTGTGAAAAAATAGTTACTGTTAATGACACAACTGCTCCAATCTGGACAACTACTACAAATGCCTTAAATTTGACTTTACAATGTAGTGATACATCAGGTTTAGCAACAGCCCAGGTTGCTGCTCCAATCGCAACCGATAATTGTGGAGAAACCGTAACCTATACCAAAACAAGCGGAAGCTTTACAGCAGGTTCTTGTATCAACTCCGGAACTTACACTAATACATGGGTTGCTAAAGATGTTTGTAACAACTCATCAACAACTTTCACCCAGGTAATCACCATTCAGGATACCACAGCTCCAATTTGGACAACTGCTGCCAATGCTTTGAATGTGACTTTACAATGTAGTGATGTTTCCGGTTTGGATACTGCTCAGGCTGCTGCTCCAATCGCAACCGATAATTGTGGAGGAACCCTAACCTATACCAAAACAAGCGGAAGCTTTGTAGCAGGCTCTTGTATCAACTCCGGAACTTATACCAACACCTGGGAAGCAAAAGATGTTTGTAACAATTCATCAACAACTTTCACTCAGGTAATTACAATTCAGGATACCACAGCTCCAATATGGACAACTGCTGCTAATGCTTTAAATGTAACTCTTGAATGCAGTGATCTTTCAGGTTTGTTAAACGCGCAAGCTTTGTTTCCAATAGCTTCTGATCTTTGTGATGCCGATGTATCCAATATCGTAAAAGTTAGCGGTCAGTTTATCGCTTCTGAAAGTTGCGCAAATGCAGGAACCTACACCAACACCTGGACTGTAAAAGACGATTGCGGAAACACTTCCGAGACTTTCACTCAAATAATAACAATCGAAGACACCACTGCGCCAACCTGGACAACTCAAATCAATTCTTTGAATATGACACTTCAGTGCAGCGATCTTTCAGGTTTGGCAAACGCGCAGGCCATGTTCCCGGTTGCTTCTGATCTTTGTGATGCCGATCTCTCCAATATCGTAAAAGTTAGCGGTCAGTTTATCGCTTCTGAAAGTTGCGCAAATGCAGGAACCTACACCAACACCTGGACTGTAAAAGACGATTGCGGCAATACTTCTGAGACTTTCACGCAAGTGATAACCATTGAAGACACCACTGCGCCAACATGGGCAACTGAAATGGGTTCTTTGGACATAACTCTACAATGCAGCGACACTTCAGGCTTGACAAACGCACAGGCCATATTCCCTGTCGCTTCTGATCTTTGTGATGCCGATCTCTCCAATATCGTAAAAGTTAGCGGTCAGTTTATCGCTTCTGAAAGTTGCGCAAATGCAGGAACCTACACCAATACCTGGACTGTAAAAGACGATTGCGGTAATACTTCTGAGACTTTCACTCAAATAATAACAATCGAAGACACCACTGCGCCAACCTGGACAACTCAAATCAATTCTTTGAATATGACACTTCAGTGCAGTGATCTTTCAGGTTTGGCAAACGCGCAGGCCATGTTCCCGGTTGCTTCTGATCTTTGTGATGCCGATGTGACCAATATCGTAAAAGTTAGCGGTCAGTTCATCGCTGCTGAAGGTTGCACAAATGCAGGAACCTATACCAACACCTGGACTGTAAAAGACGATTGCGGCAATACTTCTGAGACTTTCACGCAAGTGATAACCATTGAAGACACCACTGCGCCAACATGGGCAACTGAAATGGGTTCTTTGGACATAACTCTACAATGCAGCGACACTTCAGGCTTGACAAACGCACAGGCCATGTTCCCTGTCGCTTCTGATCTTTGTGATGCCGATGTATCCAATATCGTAAAAGTTAGCGGTCAGTTTATCGCTTCTGAAAGTTGCGCAAATGCAGGAACCTACACCAACACCTGGACTGTAAAAGACGATTGCGGAAACACTTCCGAGACTTTCACTCAAATAATAACAATCGAAGACACCACTGCGCCAACCTGGACAACTCAAATCAATTCTTTGAATATGACACTTCAGTGCAGCGATCTTTCAGGTTTGGCAAACGCGCAGGCCATGTTCCCGGTTGCTTCTGATCTTTGTGATGCCGATCTCTCCAATATCGTAAAAGTTAGCGGTCAGTTTATCGCTTCTGAAAGTTGCGCAAATGCAGGAACCTACACCAACACCTGGACTGTAAAAGACGATTGCGGCAATACTTCTGAGACTTTCACGCAAGTGATAACCATTGAAGACACCACTGCGCCAACCTGGACAACTCAAATCAATTCTTTGAATATAACACTTCAGTGCAGCGATCTTTCAGGTTTGACAAACGCGCAAGCTTTGTTTCCAATAGCTTCTGATCTTTGTGATGCCGATGTGTCCAATATCGTAAAAGTTAGCGGTCAGTTCATCGCTGCTGAAAGTTGTGCAAATGCAGGAACCTATACCAACACCTGGACTGTAAAAGACGATTGCGGTAATACTTCAGAGACTTTCACGCAAGTCATCACTATCGAAGATACCACTGCGCCAACATGGGCAACTGAAATGGGTTCTTTGGACATAACTCTACAATGCAGCGACACAGCAGGTTTGACAAACGCACAGGCCATGTTCCCGGTTGCTTCTGATCTTTGTGATGCCGATCTCTCCAATATCGTAAAAGTTAGCGGTCAGTTCATCGCTGCTGAAGGCTGTGCAAATGCAGGAAGCTACACCAATACCTGGACCGTAAAAGACGATTGTGGTAATACTTCTGAGACTTTCACTCAAGTGATAACCATTGAAGACACCACTGCGCCAACATGGGCAACTGAAATGGGTTCTTTGGACATAACTCTACAATGCAGCGATCTTTCAGGTTTGACAAACGCGCAAGCTTTGTTTCCAATAGCTTCTGATCTTTGTGATGCCGATGTGTCCAATATCGTAAAAGTTAGCGGTCAGTTCATCGCTGCTGAAAGTTGCGCAAATGCAGGAACCTACACCAACACCTGGACTGTAAAAGACGATTGCGGAAACACTTCCGAGACTTTCACTCAAATAATAACAATCGAAGACACCACTGCGCCAACCTGGACAACTCAAATCAATTCTTTGAATATGACACTTCAGTGCAGCGATCTTTCAGGTTTGGCAAACGCGCAGGCCATGTTCCCTGTTGCTTCTGATCTTTGTGATGCCGATCTCTCCAATATCGTAAAAGTTAGCGGTCAGTTCATCGCTGCTGAAGGATGCGCAAATGCAGGAACCTATACCAACACCTGGACTGTAAAAGACGATTGCGGCAATACTTCTGAGACTTTCACGCAAGTGATAACCATTGAAGACACCACTGCGCCAACATGGGCAACTGAAATGGGTTCTTTGGACATAACTCTACAATGCAGCGACACTTCAGGCTTGACAAACGCACAGGCCATGTTCCCTGTAGCTTCTGATCTTTGTGATGCCGATGTGTCCAATATCGTAAAAGTTAGCGGTCAGTTCATCGCTGCTGAAGGCTGTGCAAATGCAGGAACCTACACCAACACCTGGACTGTAAAAGACGATTGCGGAAACACTTCCGAGACTTTCACTCAAATAATAACAATCGAAGACACCACTGCGCCAACCTGGACAACTCAAATCAATTCTTTGAATATGACACTTCAGTGCAGCGATCTTTCAGGTTTGGCAAACGCGCAGGCCATGTTCCCTGTTGCTTCTGATCTTTGTGATGCCGATCTCTCCAATATCGTAAAAGTTAGCGGTCAGTTCATCGCTGCTGAAGGATGCGCAAATGCAGGAACCTATACCAACACCTGGACTGTAAAAGACGATTGCGGCAATACTTCTGAGACTTTCACGCAAGTGATAACCATTGAAGACACCACTGCGCCAACATGGGCAACTGAAATGGGTTCTTTGGACATAACTCTACAATGCAGCGACACTTCAGGCTTGACAAACGCACAGGCCATGTTCCCTGTAGCTTCTGATCTTTGTGATGCCGATGTGTCCAATATCGTAAAAGTTAGCGGTCAGTTCATCGCTGCTGAAGGCTGTGCAAATGCAGGAACCTACACCAACACCTGGACTGTAAAAGACGATTGCGGAAACACTTCCGAGACTTTCACTCAAATAATAACAATCGAAGACACCACTGCGCCAACCTGGACAACTCAAATCAATTCTTTGAATATGACACTTCAGTGCAGCGATCTTTCAGGTTTGGCAAACGCGCAGGCCATGTTCCCTGTTGCTTCTGATCTTTGTGATGCCGATCTCTCCAATATCGTAAAAGTTAGCGGTCAGTTCATCGCTGCTGAAGGATGCGCAAATGCAGGAACCTATACCAACACCTGGACGGTAAAAGACGATTGCGGCAATACTTCTGAGACTTTCACGCAAGTCATCACTATCGAAGATACCACTGCGCCCATGTTTGCAGGAAATCTTCCTTCAAACATTACTGTTTCCTGTGATGCAGTTCCTGAACCAGCCACAATAGAAGTTTCTGATAATTGTAATAGTAATTTACCAATTGTTTTTTCTGAAACAAAAAGTAATATCCAAAATGAATGTCCTACAAATTACACTTTAACTCGTACATGGACAACAATTGATTGCAGCGGAAATACTGCTTCACACACTCAAATTATAACAGTAAGAGATATAAAAGCACCTACAGGAACTGCTCCTGCAAGTGTAACTAATTTACAAAGTATTGAAAATATACCTGCCGGAAATCCAAAAGATATAATAGATGCAGCAGATAATTGCAGCGAGAGCGTAAACATTTCGATAACTGATTCGAACAATGGAGGAAGCGTCTGCGATGGAAATGCATATATTTTAACCAGAACCTATACCTTAACAGATTGTGCAGGTAACAAAACTGAACTGGTACAAACCTTTACTGTCGAAAATAAAATTTCAGTAACGGGAACAGCTTCGAATGTTACCTGCTTTGAAGGTAGTAACGGGGCTATTTTAGTGACTAGCAGCCCGGGTTCTGTAGTTGTCATCAGAAATCAAAATAATGAAGTGGTAGGTAATACTAATTTACGCGCCGGAGTCTATACACTTACAGCGACATCATCAGTAAACAATAACAACCAGTTTTGTTCAGCAACAGCTACTGTGACCATCACGCAACCTGAAAATGTTATTGTCAACCTTAACAGTGATGCCTGTAATGCTGACTCATCACCGCTAAACCTTTCCAATTTATTGCCTGAAGGCATTTCCAGAACAGGAATCTGGACAGACAAAAGCGGTACTAATGCATTACAGGGAAATATACTTACTGTTTTTGGTCTTACATTAGGCAGTTATACTTTTGAATATAAGACCACTAACGAAGATTGCCCAAAAAGTGTATCATTAAATTTAATCGTAAATGATGACTGCAGAGTACTAGCATGCGAGAATGTAGTAGTTCATAATGCTTTCTCTCCTAATGGTGACGGCATCAATGATTTTTTCAAAATTGACAATATTGATCAGACAATCTGTTATCCTGAAAATACTGTAGAAATCTTTAATCGCTGGGGAATACTGGTATTCGAAACTACTAATTACAACAACACTACTAACGCTTTTGACGGGACTTCCAGAGGCAGAACAACAATCAAACAATCTGAAGGGCTGCCTACAGGAACCTACTTTTATATCATTAATTACAAGTCATTAGACGGTAATAATGTACTGCAGTCTAATAGAAAAGACGGTTTTCTTTATTTGTCGAAATAAATACCTCTCGCAATTCTGTGTAAAGTTCTTATATAGAATTGCGAAATAATAAAAATCCTTGTTTGAGTAAGTGAATATCAGGACTTATTATTAAGGATTTTATTGGTAAAAATCATTAGTAATAATTGCAAAAAAAATATCTACTATGAGAACAAAATTATTTTCCTTCGCTATTATGTTCGTATCCATGGTAAGTTTTGCACAGCAAGATGCTCAATTTACGCAATACATGTACAACACCATAAACATCAATCCTGCCTATGCAGGTTCTCGTGGAGCTTTAAGCATTTTCGGTTTATACCGTACGCAGTGGGTTGGACTGGATGGTGCTCCAGAAACTGGTTGCCTGTCTTTCAATAGCCCAATAAACAACAGTAATTTAGGTATAGGAGCCTCTTTGCTTAATGACAAAATTGGCCCTACAAATGAAACCAACTTCTCTGTTGATATTTCTTACACTGTACAGACATCAGCTGATTTTAAATTGTCTTTTGGTATTAAAGGCACAGCAAACATGTTCAATCTAGATGTTAATAAATTGAATCCAGATGTTGCAGGAGATCCTCAATTTCAGGATTTTAACAATAAATTTTCTCCTAATCTCGGTGCAGGGATTTACTGGCATTCCGATAAAGCTTATCTAGGTTTATCTGTACCGAATTTTATCGAAACAAATCGTTACAATGACAATGATGTTGTCATTTATAAAGATAAGATCAATTATTACTTTATGGCCGGATATGTTTTTGATCTGGACAAATACCAATATATAAAATTTAAACCTGCGTTGCTGACCAAAATGGTAGAAGGAGCCCCACTACAAGTAGATGTATCCGCCAATTTCATGCTTATCGACAAATTTATAGTGGGTGTTGCTTACCGATGGAGTGCTTCATTAAGCGCTATGATTGGGTTTCAGATTACTGATGGCCTCTATCTGGGGTATGGCTACGATCGTGAAACCACCAACTTAAACAATTACAACTCAGGATCCCATGAAATATTCCTGCGCTATGAATTTGTCACTAAAAATGGTAAAATAACAACTCCTCGTTTCTTCTAAAAATAGTTATCATGAAAAAGTTTATACTACTTTGCTTCACAATAGTAAGTGTTTTTTCATTCAGATGTTATTCCCAACAATCGAAAGTGAACGCTGCTGATAAAAAATACGATGGTTATGCTTACATCGATGCCATAAAAACCTATGAAAGAGTAGCCCGGAAAGGATACAAATCAGAAAATATGTTTAAAAAACTTGGGAATTCTTATTATTTTAATTCTGATTTTGAAGGTGCTGTAAAATGGTACGGAGAGTTATTTGGCATGAATGCAAATCCTGAACCTGAATTTTATTACAGATATGCCCAATCTCTAAAATCGACTGGTAATACAGACCTGGCTAATAAAATTCTCTCTGAATTTAACTCTAAATATCAAAATGACAACCGTGCTAAACTTTACAAAGAAAATGTAAATTACCTTGATAAGATCAAAGCCAACTCAGGACGCTATACTATTGAAGATGCTGGAATCAACTCACAATATTCTGACTACAGTGCTTTTGTAGCGAACAATAAAATTTATTTTGCTTCGGCTCGTGACACCGGTAATTTTTCACAGCGTAAACACAAATGGACAGGTGAATATTTTACTAATTTATATGTTACTGATGTAGATTCTGCAAAAGTAAAAAAGTTTAGAACTGCACTAAATACCAAATTCCACGAATCTTCTCCTATACTTACCAAAGACGGAAAAACGATCTATTTTACACGTAATAATTATTTAGATGGAAAAAAAGGAAAAAATGAAAACAAAATTACTTTTATCAAAATTTACAAAGCAACTCTTGAAAATGGCAAATGGACTAATATTAGAGAACTTCCCTTCAGCAGCAACAATTACAGCACTGCTCATCCTGCACTTAGCCCTGATGAAAGAACTTTATATTTTGCTTCTGATATGCCCGGCAGTATTGGTCAGTCAGATCTCTACAAAGTCACTATCAATGAAAAAGGTGAATACGGCAAACCTCAAAATTTAGGAACATCAATCAACACAGAAGGCAGGGAAACATTTCCGTATATCAGTAATGAAAACGAAATTTATTTTGCCTCAGACGGTCATCCCGGACTTGGAGGACTGGATGTTTTTGTAGGCCAGATTAATCCTGATGGAAGCATTAATGATATCCAAAATATTGGTGCAGATATTAATTCAACTAAAGATGATTTTGCCTATACTATTAACATAGACACAAGAGAAGGCTATTTTAGTTCCAACAAAGATGGAGGTAAGGGTTCTGATGATATTTATAAATTTCTGGAAACACGAAGATTAAAATGTACTCAGGAATTATATGGTCTTATTACCGATGAAGCTACCGGAATGATTTTACCGGGGGCAAAAGTCAGTTTATATGACCGGAATTTGAATCTCAAAAGCACCATCAATGCTGATGATACCGGAAATTATAATTTTAAAGTTGAATGTAAAGAATCGTATTATGTGAGGGCAGAAAAACCAGAATATAACACCAAAGAAGTAAGTATTGAAATTCCTGATAAAACCGGCAGAACAAATCTTCCGATAGCTTTAGAAAGTGCTAAATGCAAAGTTACTATTGGGGATGATTTAGGAAAATGTTTCGGTATTAAAATGATTTATTTTGACCTTGACAAATCGAACATCCGGGAAGAAGCTGCGCTGGATTTAGAAAAAATATTAGATGTACTCAATCAAAATCATAAAATGAAACTTGATATTCGCTCCCATACAGACAGCAGGGCAAGTCATAAATACAACGAAACTTTGTCAGACAAAAGAGCAAAATCTACCATCGAATGGCTTATTACAAACGGGGTGGCAAAAAATCGTTTAACCGGCAGAGGCTACGGCGAAACACAACTTGTAAACGAATGTTCTGATAATGTAAAATGCAGCGAAGAAAAACACCAGGAAAACAGACGAAGCGAATTTATTATAACCGCTTTATAAAAGTAAAATACCAAAAACCAATTCACCTTAGCTACCCTTCGGGGTAGCTTCTTAAAAAAATAAGTCGTTGCAAACATCACTTTACAACGACTTAATAACTAAACCTGAATACTAACTCTCTTTTTTAAATTTTTGCAAAAATATTGGTATAATACTTTTTACCAGTTTCTGCATCAATTTTAACAGCAATACCAAAATGAGTATAATCTCCTTCGATATTTTGTTTATGGGATGGACTATCTAACCAGGCATTTAAAACACCTTCAGCGGTTTGATAATTATATGCAATATTTTCTCCAACTTTTTTAGCACCCAGAACGTTAATAATATTCTCTGAACGGGCTACAAAATCATTATGATTTACAACTTTATTTGCAATCATATAATAATCGTGTTCTTCTGATTTAAAAGAGATATGATTGACTGTTTTTAAACTATTCAATCCTATACTTACACGATACTCATTTATTAACTCAATCACTTCTAATTCTGAAGCATTGTAATTATATTGTGTCACAAGACCAGATGTAGATTCATTATTGCTTTCAACTGAATCTGATGAACAAGAACCAAAAATATTGACAACAGCCAAAAGCACTATTGTCTTAAGCAGTTTCTTCATAAAATAATTAGGTTAAAATATAAAGCAGAATTTGGGACAATTCTTTTTAATATTTGGAAACGTTATTAATTTACACTTCAAAAAAACAAAATTATCGTTTAATTGACAAATTTAATCGATGAAATGCGTTATTTTTTTAAATTTGTAATAAAAAGACTATTTTTTTTAGGGAGATAATCGCTGTATACTCCAACTATAATCCGGCTGACTTTTATAACAGATTCTGTCATGTAGTCTATTCGCTCTTCCTTGCCAGAATTCAACCTCTAATGGAGAAACGATATAACCTCCCCAGTTTTCGGGTCGCGATATTGATTTCCCTTCAAAAAAACTTTCCAGTTTCTTTAAATTTTCTTCTAAAAAAGACCTAGACGGAATTACTTCGCTTTGGTTAGAAACAACAGCGCCTAATTTACTTCCCTCAGGACGCGAATCAAAATAATTGTCTGATATAATCTCAGAAGTTTTTTGAGCTATTCCTTTTATAATAACCTGACGTTCCATTTCCGGCCAGAAAAAAGAGAGACATACGTGCGGATTTGCTGCAATCGCCTTCCCTTTCTCCGAATTATAATTGGTATAAAAAACAAATCCCTCTTCAGAGAATTTCTTTAATAAAACTACTCTCGATTTGGGGAAACCATCTAACCCAATGGTAGAAACAGTCATGGCATTTACTTCTCCGCTACCTCCAAAATCTTCTACTTCATGAAACCACCGGTTAAAAAGGTTAATCGGATCTTCAGGAATAGAGGATTCTAACAATTCACTTTTTTCATAGGATCGCCTATAATTGCTTAAATCGTTCATTTTTCATTTTTGCTACAGGTTAATTATAAGATGTGAAATGCAAAATAATAACAGTAAAACTAAAAAATATTACATCTCACTCTTTACTCTTTACTCTTTACTCTTTACTCTTTACTCTTTACTCTTACTCTTTACTCTTTACTCTTTACTCTTTACTCTTTACTCTTTACTCTTTACTATTTACTATTTACTATTTACTCTTTACTATTTACTATTTACTATTTACTATTTACTATTTACTCTTTACTATTTACTCTTTACTATTTACTATTTACTCTTTACTCTTTACTCTTTACTCTTTACTCTTTACTCTTTACTCTTTACTCTTTACTATTTACTCTTTACTATTTACTCTTTAGTCTTCACTATTTACTTTTTACTTTTTCACATCACTAAACTCAAAAGAAACTCCATCATCTGCTAAAACTACATTTGAAAAAATGGTTTCAGCTTCTTCCTTAAAACGTTGAATTGTTTCGTATCTTGTTGAATAATGCCCTAAAATTAATTGCTTCGCATTTGCTTTCAAAGCAATCGTTGCAGCTTCTTTGGCGGTTGAATGTAATGTTTTTTGTGCCAAAGCAGATTCGGATTCTAAAAAAGTAGATTCGTGATATAAAATATCAACATTTTCTATAATCGGAATAATAGCTTCATTATAAACTGTATCAGAACAGAAAGCATAACTTTTTGGCAGAATTGGATCAAAAGTCAGTTTTTCGTTTTCGATTACAGTTCCGTCATCCAACGTAATATCTTGACCGCTTTTTATTTTCTGATAATAAGCAACATTAATATTATAACGCTGAACCGCTTCAATATTTAATTTTCTTTCGTCTGGTTTTTCTATAAAGAGATAACCATTCGTATAAACCCGATGCTTTAACGGAATAGTTTTGATCATAACTTTCTTATCTTCAAAAACAACTTCACTTTCTTTTGATTCTAATTCATGAAAAAACAAACTGTAAGTAGTCCATGATTCGGTCAGTTTCAATTGAAGAAGGATCAGTTCTTTAATTCCTTTTGGTCCATAAATATGTAAGTCGGCAGTTCTACCTAACAGAGAAAAAGTCGAAACAGTACCAATTAATCCGTAAAGATGGTCTCCGTGAAGATGCGAAATAAAAATGTGATTAATTTTGGAGAATTTAATCTTATTTTTCCGAAGCTGAACCTGTGTTCCTTCACCACAGTCAATCAAAAACAGCCTGTTTTTGATTTCTAAAACCTGTGCCGTAGGGTTTGTAATTGTTCTTGGAGTGGCGGCATAGCAGCCAAGTATAGTTAACTTCAATTTTATATTTATTCGTTTATCAGGTAAAATCTTTTAATTGCCAAGGGCTAAAAATAGATAAAAAAATGATTAAACAGTCAAATAAATTTAATCTATTAATTTATTTAAACGAATGAATATATAAATAACGGAATACTAAAACCCTAAATCTCTTTCTATTTCCTCCATTTCGATAATGTCGTGAGCTTCCAAAAGAGAGGGAACAACAGTTAATTTATCAGAAATAGCATTAAAATCAAGTGCTGTGGCTACGATTACAAATGATTTTTTTGCTTTTTTTTGCTGTTTGGAAAGCGGTAAAAAAAGCTTCAGATCACTTTCAGATAAATTGGAATCCGAAGTTAAATCGATAATAATATTTTGTTTTTCAAAGGTTTTAAACTGCTGCGTCACTTTATCCAAAAAAGATTTAAAATCTCCCTGAGTATCTTTAATAGTAACGGTATGTCCTTTTTGATCTACTTTCATTTTATAATTTGTGGGGCTTATATAAAAATTGATATTTCTGAAGGCAAAGGTAAGAAGTTTTTTTATTTGTTGTTTCTTGTTTCAGGTTTTTGCTTTATCTTGAATATTTGTTTGAAAAGTTTTATCATTTCGACCTTTTTGGAGAAATCAACTCGTAAGTCGACAAAGATTGGCTCATACATTGCGGAGTTACTAGTGTGATTTCTCCCTTCGCTCAAAATGACAAACGTTACGCAACTTGAAACATTAAACCTGAAACAAAACTAAATCTACTGAATTTTAGAAGCCAAAAGATAAATAACCGCCATTCTAATCGCAACACCATTCTCTACCTGATTCAAAATCACCGAATGTTCAGAGTCGGCAACTTCAGATGTAATCTCTACTCCCCTGTTGATGGGTCCCGGGTGCATGATTACGATTTCTTTTCCAAGGGAATCCAAAAGCGGTTTATCCACTCCGTATTGCTGCGCATATTCACGTGTTGACGGGAAAAAATTCACATCCATACGTTCGTTTTGTACACGAAGCATGTTTGCCACATCACACCATTCCAGCGCTTTGCGTAAATTCGGTTCAACCGTAACACCAAGCGACTCAATATATCTTGGAATCAGTGTTTTTGGTCCGCAGACTTTTACTTCTGCACCCTGCATCTGCAGAGCATATATATTGGATAAGGCAACTCTTGAATGGAGAATATCCCCCACAATAACGACTTTTTTTCCGGCAACATCGCCCAGTTTTTCTCTGATTGAATAACTGTCTAACAAAGCCTGAGTTGGATGTTCGTGTGCTCCGTCTCCGGCGTTTACGATACTGGCTTTAACATTTTTAGATAAAAAATAAGCCGCTCCGGGATTAGAGTGGCGCATAACAACCATATCCACTTTCATCGAAAGGATATTGTTTACAGTATCAATCAGGGTTTCTCCTTTTTTAACCGAAGACTGAGCCGCAGAAAAACTGATAACATCAGCAGATAAACGTTTCTGCGCCAACTCAAAGGAAAGTTTGGTTCTGGTACTGTTTTCAAAGAAAATATTGGCAATGGTAATATCTCGTAATGAAGGAACTTTTTTAATTGGCCGGTTAATGACTTCTTTAAAATGATCTGCCGTTTCAAAAATCAGGTTTATATCATTTTCGTTGATATATTTAATTCCTAATAAATGATTTACGCTTAATTCTTTCATTTTTGTTTCTTTAATATTATTTGTCAAATTCTGAACGACGAAATGTCCGGCATCCAATGCTTCTTTAAAGAGCAGCTACTCTATTGGATCATTCGGTCTACAACTTCACTGTAATCCTGTAAATCCCTGTCATCTTCATCAAAAATCTTTTGCCATCTGAAACCCGGAATTTCAATTTTTGTCCTTGCCGATTCATTCCAGTTGACTTCAAAATCGTTGTTTCTTAGCACTTCCGCAACTTTCTTGCCTACAGCGATAGTAGTTGCTTCATCTGAATTATCTACTTTTTGAAAAGCGATATATAAAGCCGGATCTTCAATCGCAATTGCTCTTGCTAAATCTTGTTCATGATAAAAACAATAACCGTCTGACACCACTCCATTTTCCTGAAGTTCTCTTTCTACCTCGACAACCTCGTATTCGCCGTCACTTGTTGTATATCCGGCATTGTGAAGCGCAATGATGTTTTCGTCTGCCAATTCATCAAACGCTTTTATCAGCTTTTCGGTATCTGTTGGCGTTTTCCAGTGTTTGATTTCTTCCAGCAGTTTTTTGTATTCTTCGTCGATTATTTCAAAAGCCCATGCTTGTGAAATTTCGTCATCAAATTCGTTATCTTCAATTTCTTCTATAATGTTCTCTTTGATTTCATCAATAGAAAGAAATCCCATTCTTACCTGATTAAAAATTGATTCATAAATGAACGCTTCGTTTTCTGTCATGACTCAGTTTTCAATTTTTAACGATTTCTTTTAATTGGTAACCAAATACACTACATCTTCGCCGTCATTTTCTTTCCAGCTCACTTTTACTTTTTCGCCATTAATAGCATCTACCTGGCGGCCTCGGTAATCGGGCTGAATAGGCAAATTACGGCTAAAACGTCTGTCGATTAACACCAGTAATTCGATTTCTGAAGGTCTCCCGAAAGACTGAATGGCAGTCAAAGCCGAACGAATACTTCTTCCTGTAAACAATACATCATCGATAAAAATAACTTTTTTGTCTTCTACTATAAAATTGATTTGGGTTTTATTGGCTTCAAGCGGTTTATCCGTACGACGGAAATCATCTCTAAAAAAAGTGATGTCCAGATAACCTAAAGTAATTTCATGAACCTGGTATTCGTTCTCTAATATTTGTTTTAAACGTTCAGCTAAAAAAACGCCTCTTGGCTGAATTCCGACCAAAATGGTATTAGAGAAATCAAGATGTTTTTCGATTAACTGACAAGCCAAACGATGGAGTATGATAGTAACTTCTTTCGAATTAAGTAATACTTTTTGACTCATAAGTGATTGTAATGTTTGGTTGCGCAAATATACGGAATTGGAATTTATTTGTTGGGGTGTTGGGGTTGGAAATATTTTTTTATTCAACTTTTTAAAATTTATAAACATCCACTGTTTACTTAATAAATATTTACATAAAAAACTATATTTTAGCCAATTACCAAAAACTAACTAATTAAACTTATGGAAACAACTTCAATTAAAAACATTAGAATTATTCGTGATGAAATTAGAGAAAAAATAAAAACCGCACCGATTCGAGACAACAAAGACAATACATATGGAAGTGAAAATGAATATACATATAAAGGGATTATTGCAGGAATTGAAAATCTCCTTATTGATATTTCAACCTTGACAAGATCTCCAAACAAATTTCTAGCACTTTCAACATATTCAGAAAGAAGTACTATTCATAGTTATTTAGATACTATAAATACACATTTTTCAACTCCTAACAATTTTATCCCTCAATTCGAAGCCTTAAAAATACTTTTAAGAAGTTTCAATATTAGAACACAACAGATCGACAAATTGAATTCGAACAAGAAATAGGAAATATTTCGAGGCTAAAAATTGAGGCTCAAGAAAATTTAGAAGTAATTAAAGCTACTAAAGAAAATATTGAATCTGATAATAAAACCATAAATAAAAATATTAATTCTTCAAAAGAAAAATTAGAAGAGATCGAAAATGAATTAGAAGAAATACTTAAAAGAAGGGATGATCTAATTTCAGAATCTGAAAGAATAAAAAACTACAATGATGAACTTTCTTTGGCTAAAGGTAAAGCAGATAAAAATCTAGAACAAATAACAATATCAGCAAACGAAAGTAAATCAAATGAAAAACTAATCACATCTTTTGCAAATAAAGTTCAAGATCGAGAGCAAAAATTCACTGAATTAGAATTTGCTACAGAACAAAACTTCAAAAAATTAATAGAATATCAAACAGAGAGAGAAAACATAATTAATGAAGCTACGAATTTAATTGAGTCAGCCAAACAAGCCTTAAATTATAAAACTGCTGAAGGAATTAGTGCATCATTTCAAGTTCAATATGACAAAGCCAATAATAAATGGATTTTTGGAAGCTGGATAACTGGAGCTATTTTATGTTTAATCACATCAATATCCATCGGTATTTGGATCGTAACAGAAATCACCGATGATACTTTTATTTTTATTGCAAGAGTTTCATTATTGCCTTTTCCAATTATTGGAGCCGTTTTTTGTGCAAATCAATATATAAGACAAAAAAATATAATTGAAGATTACGCTTACAAAATGGTACTTGCTAAATCTATCGTCGGATTTTCAGAGCAACTCAAAAAGAATTGCAGTGAAGATAATGCAGAATACATTCATTACATAAAAACTGCATTGGAAGAAATCCACAAAGACCCTCTAAGAAAAAGAGTTTCTTCCGAAAGTTCAAAACCTGGAAATGTTAATTTAACTCAAATTGGTGATCTAGTAGAAAAACTTTCTAAGGCTGTTAAACCGTAACATAAAAAATACTATGGCCAAACGATAATCCTAAAACATTTCCAAAAAATTCTATAACACATCTTCCGGATTCGTAATGTAATTTTAAATTGAATTTAAAAACTCAAAATCATGCAAAATAAAATTACAAGATTGTTAATGGTATTGTTCATACTATTTTCATTTACAAGCTGCGAACTAGTAGGAGACATTTTTAAAGCCGGAATTGGTGTCGGCATCTTTATCGTGATTTTTATCATTGCGATTATTATCTGGATCTTTGCCAAAGTCTTCAAAAGGTAAAAAATAAAAAATCCCAAATTCATTTTTAATTGGAATTTGGGATTTTTAGTATTTGTTATTTATGGATTAAAGATTATACATCTTCTTTCTTTGCTCCTGAATCTTTTCATCATCAAGATATTCGTCAAATGTCATGTAACGGTCGATCACTCCGTTTGGTGTCAATTCTACGATTCTGTTACCCACAGTCTGTGCGAACTCGTGGTCATGCGTTGTGAAAATTACAGAACCTTTAAAGTTTTTCAATGAGTTATTGAAAGCGGTAATAGACTCCAAATCTAAATGGTTGGTTGGTTCATCCAGCATTAAAACGTTTGCGCGCTCCATCATCATTCTGGACAACATACAACGTACTTTTTCTCCTCCTGATAAAACTCTAGACGTTTTTAAAGCTTCTTCTCCAGAGAAAATCATTTTCCCTAAGAAACCTCTAATAAATACCTCATCACGCTCTTCTTCCGTTTTAGCGTACTGACGTAACCAATCTACTAAAGTTAAGTCATTTTCGAAGTATTTATGGTTTTCAGCTGGTAAATACGCTTGGTTGGTTGTAATTCCCCAGTCGAAAGTTCCAGCATCTGCTTTTTGCTCACCGTTTAAAATTTCGTAGAAAGCTGTTGTAGCACGTGAATCTTTAGAGAACAGCACGATTTTATCGCCTTTCGCCATATTTAAATCTACATCTTTAAACAGAACTTCCCCATCTACAGAAGCAGACAAACCTTCTACATTCAAAATCTGATCTCCTGCTTCACGATCCTGATCGAAGATAATCGCAGGATAACGACGGCTGGATGGTTTGATTTCGGCAATATTCAATTTCGAAATCATTTTTTTACGAGAAGTCGCTTGTTTCGATTTCGCCACGTTTGCGCTAAAACGACGAATAAATTCTTCCAGTTCTTGTTTCTTCTCTTCAGCTTTTTTGTTTTGCTGTGCACGCTGTTTTGCCGCTAATTGGCTAGACTCGTACCAGAACGTATAGTTTCCTGAGTAGTGATTGATTTTTCCGAAATCAATATCAGAAATATGGGTACAAACCGCATCTAAAAAGTGACGGTCGTGAGATACCACAATTACCGTGTTTTCGTAGTTTGCCAAGAAGTTTTCTAACCAGGCAATGGTCTCGAAATCCAAATCGTTGGTAGGCTCATCCATAATAAGCAAGTCAGGATTCCCGAAAAGCGCCTGCGCCAAAAGCACACGTACTTTCATTTTCCCTTCCATATCTGCCATTAAAGTATAATGATCTGCTTCTGTGATTCCTAAGTTAGACAACATCGCTGCAGCATCAGAATCAGCGTTCCATCCGTTCATTTCTTCAAACTGAACTTGTAACTCTCCTATTCTGTCTGCATTGGCATCGTTATAGTCTAAATAAAGCTCATCCATTTCTTTTTTAACAGCATACAGTACTTTATTCCCCATTAAAACGGTTTCTAAAACAGTATGTTCGTCGAACATGTTGTGGTTCTGGTTTAAAACCGACATACGTTTTCCTGGTTCTAAATGAATGTGTCCGGAAGTTGGGTCGATATCGCCCGAAATAACTTTTAAGAAAGTAGATTTTCCAGCACCATTGGCTCCAATAACGCCGTAAATATTTCCATGAGTGAAAGTTGTATTTACTTCATCAAATAAAACTCTTTTACCAAACTGAACTGATAAATTATTGACTGTTAACATGAATGTCTTTTTAATTAATTTGGTGCAAAAGTACGGAAAAAGGTTCAGAGTTGCAAAGATGCTAAGGTGCTAAGTTTTTTTATGTGAATGAGTATTTCCCCCGAAAGTCGTGAAGACGCAAAATTTTGTTTTACCAAGATTATTACTGCGTAAGTTTGTCATTTCGACGAAGGAGAAATCACACTCGTATATCGACAAAGATGGGAAACATACTTTACGGAGTTACTTGTGTGATTTCTCCCTCTGGTCGAAATGACAGCCATAATCTTAAATTATGCTTTTAAGTAAAAACTACATTTTACTTTCTTTCACTAAAGCTACTTCTAAACTTTCATAATTCGAAACTACTTTTTTGATTACTCCTTCTTTGTCCAAAATAAAATGGGTTGGAAATGCATTCAGCTGCAAAGCATTATTCATATATTCTTTCATATCGGGAATTACGGAATATGATAATGGTTTTCTTGCCAAAAAAGTTTTTAATTGTTCCGGTGTATCTTCGGCAAGGCTTAAAAAAAGAATGTCTTTTCGGTCTTTATATTTTGAAACTAATGCGTTGACCTGTGGGAATTCTTTAATACAGGCTGCGCAATGAATGTACCAGCATTTTATTACGATGATTTTGCCTTTCATAGATTCATTGGTAACCAGATTTCCGTCTAAATCTTTAAAGGAGAATTCCGGAAAAGGTTTTCCTTCCGCTTCATAATTTTTTAAGGCATCAAACGCTTGCTGGTTGATTGTTGCTTTAATACTGGTATCTGATTTAGGCTGAATTTTAAACAGCTTGTAATAGTAAATTGAGTCAGCAGATTTTAAACGGATTGGAATAACACTACCGTTCACCAATTGATCCAAAAATGATTCTTTTGAGATTTCTTTTGACTCAAGATCAAGTGCCGTAAAATCTCTTGAAAGCATAATGTTTTTGCTTTGGTAAGCTGACCACTCACTGAAATTCTTTTGAATTTGAATGGGATCAATCTCCGGGTTTCCGAGTTTATTTTGACTGAAACCAGAAGTAAAAATTAGAAATAAAAACAGTTGGCTGATGAATTTAGGCATGGTTTATTTGGACAATATTTAAGATTCAAAAATACTTAAAAAATAGTTTAAAAATCATTATTTAGATTTGCCTATATTCGTTAAAAATTCTGACCAAAATGACGTTTCCATTTCAATTTGAAATCTTTGAAAAAACCTTTTACTGGCATTTCATATTTGAAACTTTAGCCTTTTTTATTGGAATAAGGGTTTATTATTTTCTGAAAAAAAGAATTGAGGATCCTATCTCTGATACGAATCGCTTAATTATTATGATTGGAGCCATGATAGGCGCTTTGGCCGGATCGCGAGTTATTGCTTTATTCGAAAATCCGTCTCTGATTTCTAACCAGACTTTTTTAACTTTTTACCAAAATAAGACCGTTGCCGGAGGTTTTTTGGGCGGACTGCTGGGTGTTGAAATCATAAAAAAAATAATTGGAGTAAAAATAGCTTCGGGAGATTTGTATGTTATTCCAATTATTACTGCGCTATTTATTGGGAGAATTGGTTGTTTTTCCATGGGAATCGCTGAACCAACTTATGGAAACGTGACTACTTTTTTTACCGGAATGAATTTAGGAGATGGTTTACAAAGACATCCTGTTGCGCTGTATGAAATGTTTTTTATGGTTTTGCTTTTCTTCTTTTTTCAGAGTATAAAAAATAAAAGCCTGATAAATGGTGACCGTTTTAAACTTTTTATGGTTTTATATTTTTTGTTCCGTTTTATGGTTGAGTTTTTAAAACCTTACGAAGCTTTATTACTACATTTAAGCAGTATTCAATGGAGCGCTATTTTTATTTTTATATATTACCATAAATTTCTATTGAGAATAACTACTATTAAAAACAAACAAAAGACTTATTTTACATCTTAACTTATTTAAATGAAAACCCGCGATTATATCTTTTATGATTACACAAAAAGTCTGTGTCAGCATTGTTTGACTCTTGTTGATACAAAAATTGTATTTCAGGACAATAAAGTCTGGATGCTAAAACATTGCAAAATCCACGGAGAAATGAAGTCGATGATTGCAGACGATGTTGCTTATTACAAACAAATTCGCAATTACAACAAACAATCTGAAATGCCTTTGAAATTTAATACAAAAGTGCATTATGGCTGTCCGTATGATTGCGGATTGTGTACAGATCACGAACAACATTCGTGTCTAACTATTGTAGAAGTTACGGATCGCTGTAATTTAGCCTGTCCGACGTGTTACGCTAATTCAGCTCCAAATTATGGCAGACATCGAACATTAGAAGAAATTGAAAAAATGTTTGATGTGGTAGTTGCCAATGAAGGAGAACCGGATGTTGTTCAGATTTCGGGAGGAGAACCGACTGTACATCCTGAGTTTTTTAAAATTTTGGATATTGCCAAAACCAAACCTATCAAACATTTAATGCTCAACACAAACGGTATCCGTATTGCGAAAGACATTAAGTTTGTAGAAAGGCTGGCAAGCTACATGCCTGATTTTGAAATTTATCTGCAATTCGATAGTTTTAAACCTGAAGTATTAGAAAAATTACGAGGTGAAGATTTAACAGAAGTACGCAAAAAAGCAATCGAACATCTAAATGAATTTAATATTTCGACTACATTGGTAGTTACGCTTCAAAAAGGAGAAAATGATGATGAAATTGGTGAGATAATTGAATATGCTTTAAAGCAAAAATGTGTTCGTGGCGTTACTTTTCAGCCTACTCAAGTTGCGGGAAGAAATGATAATTACGATGACTTTTCAGGAAGAATAACACTAACCGAAGTACGCCGGAAAATTTATGAGCAGTTTCCGCTTTTTACGCCACAGGACTTAATTCCGGTTCCTTGTAATCCGGATGCGCTATGTATGGCTTATGCATTAAAAATTGATGGTGAGGTTTTCCCCATGACGTATTTGGTTAACCCGGAAGATTTACTAAATAATTCTAAAAACACGATAGTTTTTGAACATGATGAAAAGCTAAAAACACACATGCTAAATTTATTCAGCACCGGAATTTCTGTTGATTGCGCAGAAGGTGAATTTAACGAATTAATGTGCTGTCTGCCACGAGTTCAATCGAACTCATTAAATTATAGTAATTTATTTCGAATTCTGATTATGAATTTTATGGATGCTCATGATTTTGATGTCAGAGCAGTAAAAAAATCATGTGTTCATATTGTAAGTGACAAAATGAAAATTATTCCTTTTGAAACGATGAATCTTTTTTACCGCGATCATAAAATTGATCGGATAAGAGAAGAACTGAATGTCTAATTTCTAAAATCAACTTAAAACATGGCGTTTTTAATATCTATTGGTATCATTTTAGCAGTAATTTTTTTTATAGGCCTGGCAGGTTTGATTTCGGGCAAAGGAAATAAGAAAGTTTTTTTAACACTGCTGTTAATCCCCGTTGTCATCGTTACGATCGGATTTGGAACCTGCGTTGTAATTCTAAATGGTCTTTAAATTAAAAATAAAAAATATGGAAGATTTTTTCGTTCTGGTTGGTGGATCTGTGGCTTTTATGAGTGTTATTGCTTTTTTGGTTGGAATTATTCGTTTGATTTTTGTTTCGAGTAACAAAAAATTATCATTGAAAATTATCTTGTTTTCTGTGATTTCTTTTGTGATCGGTTTTGGAACATGTGCAGCAAATTTTTCATTGGGTCCTATGCATTAATAAAAAAAATAGCAAAAAATGCCCCGTTTATAATGCGCTTCGTGAGGATAAAACCAAATTTCTAAAATAATAAGAGTCAATCCTAACCATTTCTTTAAGATTATCTCTGCCTTATTTCTGGCAGAGATAACAAAAAACACTAAATAATGATCGTAACACGAAACGTACTAATTCAAATCAAACTTGATTATTTAATTACTTTTTTTAGACTTGTGTACACTGACAACTCCACATCTGCATAGTCTTTTGTATTACACTCTTCTATTAAATTCATTAATTCATCCGCTTTTAAAGTTGATTTATTTTCTAAAACAAGTAGTAATTGCTGCGAAGCATTACTTAATTTTTTAGCTAATGGCAAAATTGGCTGAACCAAAGGTGCATTGGCACTTAATTCGACTAATTCCTTATTAACACTGATCCATTTATTTAAAAAAGCAACGATTTTTGATTTGTTTTCAGCCGATTTATTCAACATATACTGGTTTACAGCTTCATCAAAAGCTACAGCATCTTTTGCGTCTGGTGTACAGGCATCTGCAAAAAGAGTTAAAGGTGAATACATTTGATATTCTGTGCCTCCTTTGTTTCGTGTGTAACCTTTTAGAGGCTCGCACACATTTGCAAACTCATGAAGCGATTTTATGTTTTGATTGTTCCCAATATTTCTTAAAATAACATCCCGGTTACGGATATGTGTTAGTCCTAATTCTTCTAAACGAAAAGAAACAGTTTCAAGACGTTTGCGCATATTAGCCACATCAGTAATATTCTCGGCAGACCAGAGCCTTTCTGCAATAGCAGCTGTTCTGGGCCATATTCTCGAATCAATTGTAACCGGACTAACAAGTTCTGTCCACATCGTAGCTTCGCCTCCTAAAATCATGGCTTTTTCATCGTCAGACAAATCAGCTCCTTTTGGCATCGGATCGTTTAAATAATGGCTTTCGATCGGATACATCAAATCAATATAAAACCCATTTGACAAAACCGTTTTGTAGCCTTTTTTAACCGCATCAACCAAAGATTTTCCTGCCGGTAAACCTTCATTGGGTCCTCTCCATGAGTGAATGATTGCTTCTTTCGAAAGATCTTTTGTCAAAATTTCTTCCCAACCCATTAACTGTTTACCGTGTTTTTTAAGCATCGGAACCAGCTGCATCGTAAAATACGTTTGGAGTTCATGATTCGTTTCTAAGTTATGTTTCTTTTTAAATTCCTGAATTTTTGGGTTAGCATCCCAGTCTTTTCCCTCATTTTCATCTCCCCCGATATGAAAATAAGACCCCGGAAATAGTGGACATACCTCATCAAAAAGTTCATTTAATATTTTGTACGTTTTAGGATTTGAAGGATCTAATGTTGGCGAAAAAATACCCGCATTTCTTTCAATCCCATAGGCTGCAATTGCCGTACCCTCAATATTCTTTTCGGAGGTCCCTCCATTTAATGTAATCACTTTACTGCCTATTTCAGGATAAGCCGTAAGAATAGCAGATCCGTGTCCGGGAACATCAATTTCGGGAATGATTAAAATACCACGGTCATCAGCATATTTAACCATATTTTTAATTTCCTCCTGTGTATAATACATTCCGTCTGAAGCCAATTCGATTAGCCTCGGATGTTTTTTAGTTTCAATTCTCCAGCCCTGGTCATCAACCAAATGCCAGTGAAAAACATTCATTTTCATCGCAGCCAGTCCGTCAAGATTTCTTTTTACAACATCTACGGGCTCAAAATGTCTTGCAGCGTCCATCATTAATCCTCTCCAGGTAAATCTTGGAAAATCTGAAATCTTTGAATTCGGAAAATAAAATGATGTGCTGTTGCTCTGCAACATTTGCAATAACGTTTCAAGACCATGTAAGGCCCCTAAATCGCTTGTTGCGTTTATTGTAATTTTGTTTTGATTAATATCCAGATGATAGCTCTCGTCTTCATACAAACCAATTTTTCCACTTTTAGCACAGTTTATCTGGAGCTCTGCATTTGGAACTTCGTTTAATTTTGTAATAAAACCCTGCTCGAAAAAAATTCCGGTTCTACCATCCAGTCTGCGTAAAAAACGAGTTACGCCTCCAAAAATTCGTGGATTTGGATTACCTGTTAGGTTAACTTTAAAATTTTTGGTTACTTTAAAATTTCCTTCGCTTAAAACAACACTCTGAGGCCAGGGCATTAGACTTAATTGCTCTTTTTGAATTTGGGCAGACGAGGTAATACCCGCTAATAGTAGGATAAATAAATATTTCATTTTTTTTGCTTGAAAAGATGTTATTCTGAAAGAACTTAATAAATAAAAAATCCAGATGATCTCAATGCCCCCTCACTATCAGTATGAAATCAATCTGAATTAAATAATTTAGATCCGTTCAGAAACGAATCTAAAAAATAGAATTTTAATAATCAAAACGTTTAAAGGCTTCAATAGCGACATACTCTGCAAATCTTAATTCATCATACAAAATAGCTGTATTTTTATTTCGGTCTTCGGCTCTAACCCAAAACTCTCTGGAATCGTTACGCTGAAACATGACTCTGTCTTTCTAATGAATGATGTTATAAAATTGCAGACGTTTCAATAATACTTCAAATGGAGAAAGTGAAACAACCCTATCAATTTCATGATTGTCGCAAAAAATTATAATCTTAACGTTTTCGATTATCTTGTAAAACGCATTCCGCTACCAAGATTAATGCAATATCGCTACCGAATATAATTAAAAAAACAATATCAAAACCGAAATTATTAAAGTAGATTCTCATATTTTTATAAAGTTCAATAAAAATAGGATGAAAATTAATATCGAAGATTTTTTTTCGCTTAAGGAATGAAAGAGCACATCAAAATTGTTACTCGTGACAAAACTTACACTACTCATAAATCTATTACGGTTCAGTTAGAAGAACTGCTTATAATAAATTCATCGCCATTCATAAATTCTATGTAATTGCTATTAATAAAGTTAAGTCTATTGAAGGAAACAGAATTCAAATCATTCACACTTAATTAAGAGTAGGTAGAAACTAAAATGAGGATGTGAAAGCTAAAATTTTAGAATAATCTCTAAATCGATATCGTTGATCTTAAAATAATAACACATTGTTGAATAAATTATGTTGTTCGTATAATTTCTTCATTTTTTATGCTTTTATATTTTTTTTTAAAAGTTGTAACAAATATATTTACCACTTTAAAAACCACTAAAAAAAACTAAAAAAACTTAATTACATTATGAATTCAGAAAATGTACAAACGAAATGGGGGCAATTTATTTCACTGATAATTGTCTTTTTCTTTTGGGGTTTTGTTGGCTCCGCCAATGATATCCTGATTCCCGTATTTAAAAAGGTATTTACTTTATCTCAGGTTCAGTCACAATTAGTAGCCTGGGCATTTTATGCAGCTTATTTTGTTGGATCCATAATCTTCTTTTTAGTTTCAATGAAAGTTGATGTTCTGCAGAAATTTGGATACAAAAAAACACTTTCAGCAGGTTTGATTCTTTCTTCTGTTGGTTCATTTTTATTTGTTCCTGCTGCTACAATGCAAAGCTTCCCTTTCTTTTTAACAGCCTTATTTACAGTTGGTTTAGGTTTTTCAATTCAGCAAATCGTAGCTAATCCTTTAGCCATCAAAATGGGAAGCCCAGCAACAGGTGCGCATCGTTTAACACTGGCTGGAGGAGTAAACTCTTTCGGGACCACCATTGGTGCCATACTATTAGGAATTGCTTTGTTTGGCATGGGAGATAACAAAAAAACGTCGCTTTCATTAGAAGACATTAAGCTGCCATTTATTATTTTGGGGCTTGCTTTTATTGTTGTGGCTGTTTTCATGAATTTTTCTAAAATTGAAGATCCTGAAAAAGAGGAAGAAGCACTTGAAAAAAATGCTCATGAAAAATTTAATATTTTAGACTATCCACAATTGTATTTAGGAATGCTGGCTATATTTATCTATGTTGGAACAGAGGTAACTATAATCAGTAATTTACCAGCCTTACTTCATACTTCAGAATTTGGAAATGTACTTGAAGATGCCATTGCGCCTTTCATTGCCCTCTATTGGGGAAGTTTAATGATTGGACGCTGGAATGGCGGTGTAAATGTGTTTGATTTGTCAAAAACAGCTACTACTGCATTGAAATTCATTGTTCCGGCTTTGGCTTTTGGTGTTATTATCGGAGCTAACATATTTGCAGGTCATGATGTTTCAGGGTTCTATATTTATCCAATCTGGATTTTAATCTTTATCGCAGTTAGCTTTATTGGAGGAAAAAATGCGGGTAAAACACTAATGCTTTTTGGTCTTTCCGGCGTTACGATGATGCTGATTGGATTAGTTTGTACCAATACTGAAATTGCAAAATTCTTTCTTATTTCCGGAGGTCTTTTCTTATCCATCATGTGGCCATCAATATTCGATTTAGCAATTGCAGGTTTAGGAAAAAACACAGGAAAAGCGTCTTCATTCCTTATCATGATGATTCTTGGAGGAGGAGTTATCCCATTAGTTCAGGGAAGCATTTGCGATATTGATCTTACGAGTCCAAACGGAATTTTCGGAATCTCATGGACGCATTTTTCTTATATTATACCACTTTTAGGTTTCGCCTACTTAGGTTTTTATGGTTACTATTGCCCTAAAATATTGAAAAAACAAGGTATCAACCATGTAGAAGGTGGCGGCGGAGGTCACTAATCTTCAAACTCATCATAAAGAAAGTCCCGTATTACGATTGCAATACGGGACTTTTCAATTAAAAACTTAAAAGGCTTTATATCTTATTTATTGCCTTTTTCAAAATCAGCTACAAACTGAGCCAATCCAATATCAGTCAAAGGATGTTTCAACAATCCAGCAATAGCAGATAATGGTCCTGTCATCACATCTGCACCAATTTTAGCACAGTTTACAATATGCATTGTGTGACGCACAGAAGCTGCTAAGATTTGAGTCTCATATCCGTAGTTATCATAAATTTCTCTAATTTCCTGAATCAAATTCAGACCATCTGTAGAAACATCATCCAAACGGCCAATAAAAGGCGAAACATACGTTGCTCCCGCTTTAGCTGCCAATAAAGCCTGACCTGCAGAAAACACAAGTGTTACATTAGTTTTAATTCCTTTATCAGAAAAATATTTTGCAGCCATCACCCCTTCTTTTGTCATAGGCAATTTTACAACGATCTGCTCATGCAATTCAGCTAATTCCTCACCTTCTTTTACCATTCCTTCAAAATCCAGCGCATTTACTTCAGCACTTACATCACCATCAACAAGATTACAGATGTCAACATAATGTTTCAAAATATTGTTTTTCCCCGTAATTCCTTCTTTTGCCATCAAAGACGGGTTTGTTGTTACACCATCCAAAACACCTAATGCCTGTGCTTCCTTAATTTGAGCTAAATTAGCTGTATCAATAAAAAATTTCATAATTATATTTATTTAATTGTGTTCATAATTTGGGCGTGACCACAAGGGTCGGGTGCTCCACTGTATCTTTTTGTTTTTAAAGAAAAAACAAAAAGGATGTCGCTTCACCCCTCACGCAAATCCGGTGCAAAATTACAATTTAAAATTACTTAGAAGAATTGTTTTTGTTTAATTCTCTCAATTCATCTCTGATTTCTTCCAGAACTCTTAGGGTATCCTCTTTATAAGCTTCTGAATTATTGACTTTATCACTTATTGAGCTTAGTATTCTGCGAATGACAAACCAAACCAAAATTAAAAATATAAGGCCTACGATACTGGGGTAAAATTCATTAATATTATCCATAATTCTATAATTTATAATGATTCATCAGCATTTTTTCATACACCTTATCCGGAAGCGCACGTTTTAAAACAATTGAAAACTTCTGCATAAAAACACCCACTTTATAATGCACTTTTGGGCTTTTCTCCTGCATAATTTTATAAACTGCTTCAGCCATTTCATTCGGATTACTTCCTGCATCTACATGTTCATTCATAGTTGCAAGCGTATCACCATATACTTTTTCATAAGCCGATCCTTTAATAACCGGAGCATGATAACGACCCGAAGCAATATTGGTAGCAAAATCGCCCGGTGCAACATTGGTAATCTCAATTCCAAATTGCTTTACCTCCATTCGTAAAGCTTCGGTAATTAACTCCAAAGCTCCTTTTGAAGCCGAATAAACGCTGCGATATGGCAATCCCATATAAGCCGCAATCGACGTAATATTGATAATCAAACCTGATTTTTGTTCACGCATCTGTGGTAAAACCGCTTTCATCACTTCAATCGGACCGAAAAAATTGGTTTCAAAGTTATTCTTGATTTCCTCCATCGGAATTTCTTCCAAAGGTCCCGTAATTCCAACACCTGCATTATTTATTACAACATCTAACCTTCCTGAAGTTTCTATAATTTTAGCGACAGCAGCTTTAATTGATTCCGCATTTCGAACATCCAGAGCCACTAGCGGAAAAACAGAATTTACTACTTTATCAGGATTTCTGCTTGTTCCGTAAACTACGAAACCTTTTTTATGCAAAAATTCTCCAATTGATTTACCAATCCCTGAGGAGCCTCCAGTTATTAAAACGACTTTGCTCATTTTTAAGTTAGATGTTAAATGTTATAAGTTAATAGTGACTGTCTGTGTGTAGAATTTGATGTAGCAGGTAAAACTTTTAACCTTTCACATATAACTTCTAACTTCCGACAGGGGTAAAAATAAAAAAATCCTCCCGAAGGAAGACTACATTTGTATAAATTCTAAAAATAAAAAATGGCAAGCGACCTACATCGCACCGCTCAACCGCTTACCCTTGCTATGTTCCCATCCTGGGGGAGTCTGCAGGAGCTGGTCGTGTAGGACTTGCCGGTGCAAATATACAATCTTTTTATATTTTTGCAAGAGCTTTGTTGCTATAAAAATATCATCGTATATTGGACTATTCAAATTTTAGACTATGAAAAAACATAACTTCCTAGCTGCCATTTTATTAGGAATCACATTAATTGGATGCGGCGATAAAAATAAAGGTGAAAATTCTTTATTTACTATAGACGATTCTGCTTTTCCGGCACATTTTCTGCCTCAGGAAGCTGTTTCAATTGCTGTTTTAAATCCAAAATCGAAAGAAATTGACAGTATCGCCTACTTTGTAAACGACAAAAAAGTGGGAAGCACAAAAGGTGCTGAAAAATTCAAATTTGAATTAAAGAACCAAAAATTAGGGTATCAATATCTAAAAGCAACTGTTTATTTTGGAAGCGATTCATCTGATGCTACAAAAAGAGTAGAATTAGTTTCAAACGTTAGTCCTAAATTATTAAAGTATAAAATTATCAATACTTTCCCTCATGATACCGCTTCATTCAATGAAGGTTTAGAATTTCACAATGATACTTTATACGAAGGTACTGGACAATACGGTACTTCTTACGTCAGAAAATACGATTATAAAACAGGTAAAATCTACAAACAGACTGACCTTGATAAACAATATTTTGGTGAAGGAATTACAATCTTAGATGGGAAATTATACCAACTAACATGGGAACAAGAAACCGGTTTTATCTATGATGCTAAAACCTTAAAGCTAGAAAAAAAGTTCAAATATGACAAAAAAATCCAAGGTTGGGGAATGACCAATGACGGAAAATACATTTACCATTCTGATGGAACAGAAAAAATCTGGAAAATGGATTCGGCTACTCAAAAACTGATTGATTATATTAATGTATATTCCGGAGATACAAAAATCAAAGCCGTTAATGAATTAGAATGGATTAACGGAAAAATTTATGCAAATATTTGGCAAAAAGATGCAATCGCTGTTATTAATCCGATTTCTGGAGCTGTGGAAGGAATATTAGACATGTCGGGTTTACGTAAACTAACAACAGGTATAACTAAAGATGATGTATTGAACGGAATAGCTTACAATTCAAAAACCAAAACCATTTTTGTTACCGGTAAAAACTGGAGTGAAATGTTCGAAATAACCGTTTCAGAATAAATCAGACAAAAAATAACCTAAAACACGAATTTCACAGATTTCACTAATTACAAAGTGACGTTTGCGAAATTCGTGTTTTTAATTTTATTAAATTTATACAATGCCAACTCTTATTACCAACATAAAAGAATTACTTCAGGTTCGGGAAACTTTTGTTTCTAAAGTTTCCGGAGCTGAAATGGCCATTCTTCCCACCATAAAAAATGCCTTTTTAATTACAAAAGACAATCTCATTGCTGATTTTGGTGCTATGGAAAATCTCCCACAAATAAAAGCTGATAAAATTATTGATGCAACAGGACGAATTGTACTCCCTGCCTGGTGTGATAGTCACACACACATTGTATATGCAGGAAATCGAGAGCAGGAATTTGTAGACAGAATTAATGGACTTACTTATGAGGAAATTGCAAATCGTGGAGGCGGAATCCTAAACTCTGCAAAAAAATTAAACGAAACCTCAGAAGAAGAAATCTACGAGCAGTCAAAAGTCCGTCTTGAAGAAGTAATGCATTTGGGGACCGGAGCTGTCGAAATAAAATCAGGTTACGGATTAACAGTTGAAGGTGAATTAAAGATGCTTCGTGTCATAAAAAAACTTGCCGAGAATTATCCAATTTCTATAAAAGCTACTTTTTTGGGCGCTCATGCTTTCCCATTACATTACAAAGAAAACAAAGCAGATTACATTGATGAAATCATAAGCAAAATGCTTCCTAAAATTGCCAAAAACAAACTGGCAGAGTATATTGATGTATTTTGTGAAAGTGGTTATTTCTCAGTAGAAGAAACTGAAAAAATAATGAAAGCCGGAATCACGTTTGGATTGACCCCAAAAATCCATGTAAATCAGTTTAAATCACTTGGAGGTGTAAAAGCAGGTGTTCAACACAAAGCCCTTTCTGTAGATCACCTTGAGATTATGAGCAGAGAAGATATTGAAGTGCTGAAAGATTCCGAAACTATGCCGGTTGCTTTACCTTCATGCTCTTACTTTTTAAGCATCCCTTACACTCCTGCCCGTGAAATGATCAATGCAGGTTTACCAATTGCCTTAGCATCCGATTTCAACCCAGGTTCTACTCCATCGGGTAATATGAATTTTGTTGTAGCAACTGCCTGTATCAAAATGAAAATGACCCCCGAAGAAGCCATTAATGCGGCTACAATAAATGGCGCATATGCAATGGGACTTTCAAAAACCCACGGAAGTATCACAAAAGGTAAAAGAGCCAATTTGATTATTACAAAACCTGTGTCATCATATTATCAGATCCCTTATGCTTTTGGAAGCAACCTGATAGAAAGCGTCATTATTGAAGGCAAAATTTTTACATAAAAAAAGAGGAGCTTTAAAAACTCCTCCTTATTATCTGGCAATTCAATATCTTATCTTAAAGAAAAGCTTGTTTTAGAAACTAATTCTCCATTATCAAAGATATTAATAAAATAAGTTCCTTTAGCAAAATCCTTACCTGGTAAGTCTTCAGAAACGTTTACAGTTTTATTTTCGTATTGTACTGTTGTTTTAAAGCTATAGGTTAATGAATTATCTCCAAAACTTTCTGTTCTCTTGTCACCTAGCACATTATTCTTGCTATCAATCACCTGTACATAATATGTTTTATCTCCTGACTTTGCGATTTGATTTTCAGCGATAGTAAAACTAACTTTTAAAACATCAGCACGACTTGCTTTATCCGTTTCTATTTGCTTACCTGAACTTTTCAATTTGTAAGCCGCTGTTTTTGTATTTAAAATAGATAATTTAGACCCTTTTTCAACTGTTTTAGATAATGCTTCGTTTTGCCCTACTAAAACTTCATTGAATTTTTTCGACTCTCCCAACACCACAATTGTACTATCTCTCTGAACTGTTAAAACGCCATTTTGTCTTTTTAATTCATCGTTTTCAGCAACCAGAGTTTTCATTTTAGTCTGTAATCCCTGAACTTGTGATCTGAATTTAGAAACATCACCTTTTGACTTGTTCAGATCATCCATTAAGGCTACAACTTTATCTCTTTCCTGAATCAATTCATCTGACATTGATGTATTTTCAGCAATAGCGGCATCATATGTTGCTTTCAATTCCTGAAGATCCTTCATTACAGATTCTTTTTCTGTCAGAGTGTGTGTCAGTTCTGTTTTTACGACATCTGAATCAGAAGAAAGTTTAAAAATATACACTAAACTACCAATTAGTAGGACTGCTAAAACAGCGATTATCGCCTTTAGACTTGAGTTGTTTTTGTTTGGGTTTTCCATATTTAATAATTTTCTTAAAAACAAATTTAAATAATTAATATAACGTAATAACGTAACTTCCCACAATTATATTATTTTTGGATAATATTTTTTTTATGGACAAATTAATTCCTTTTACTGTTAATGATTTAGCAAAAGTCACTAATCACCGCAGCGGTGAAATAAAATTTGGAGAAAAAATGATTACTATTCCGAAAGGAGTAGACATACACCAGTTTATAAAAGAGAGTGAAGCTAAATATGTTATTTTGGGTATTCCTGAAGATATTGGGGTACGTGCTAATTACGGAAGACCGGGGGCAGCTTCGGCCTGGGAATCTGCCATAAAAAGCATTGCAAATATTCAGCATAATCGTTTTTGCAAAGGCAGCCAGATTATTGTTTTAGGTAATATAAATGTTTCTGAGCTAATGCGTGAGAGTGAAAATCTTGATTTTAATGATATCGATGATCGCTCAAAGCTAAGTCAGCTTGTTGAAAAAATTGACAAAGAGGTATCTCATGTTGTTTTCACTATACTTAAAGCAGGAAAAACACCTATTATAATTGGTGGTGGTCATAACAATGCTTATGGAAATATAAAAGGTACAGCCTTAGCCAAAGGTAAATCAATAAATGCAATCAACTTTGATGCTCATTCCGATTTCAGAATTCTTGAAGGACGACATAGCGGAAATGGTTTTTCTTATGCCTATGAAGAAGGTTTTCTTAAAAAATACTTCATTTTTGGTTTACACGAAAATTACACTTCAAAAAGTGTTTTAGATATCATAAAAAAACTTGAAGACCGCGTACGTTATAACACATATGACAGCATAAGCATACGTGAAGA
This sequence comes from Flavobacterium adiutor, assembly GCF_048282555.1. Lineage (NCBI taxonomy): Bacteria > Pseudomonadati > Bacteroidota > Flavobacteriia > Flavobacteriales > Flavobacteriaceae > Flavobacterium > Flavobacterium adiutor. The sequence continues at coordinate 2,021,441 of NZ_CP182487.1, read as the reverse complement.
AAAAGATTTTACAAACGAAATGATTTTAGCACTTGAATTCATAAAAACAGATTCGTTTGGAATAGAGATTGACCTGGATGCTATCCCTAATATTGCCAGCAGTGCCATGACAATCAGTGGTTTTTCAATTGAACAGCTGCGACAGTTTATTTATTACTTTGGACAACACAAAAACGCAGCCTATCTGCATATTTGTGAAGGCGCACCTGATTTAGACAATTCTCCTAACAGCGATTTAATTGGTAAACTAATCGGTTATCTTGTAACTGATTTTATTAAAGCAAATCACGAAAAAATTTAAAAACCGGACAATATTAACCATTGATAATTATCACTTTTCCCAAATAAACCTAAATTCAATTAAACCATTGCCTGAATAAAACTATCTTTGCACCGAATTTTAGTACTTAAAACTAAGTTCTTAATACCTAAGATATGTTATTCGAAGATTTATCACTTTCAAAAAGTATACAAAAAGCCGTATTTGAAGAAGGCTACTTAAATCCCACCCCTATTCAGGAACAAGCTATTCCGATTGTCTTAGCGGGCAGAGATTTAATTGGCTGTGCACAGACCGGTACCGGAAAAACGGCAGCATTTGCCATCCCAATTATACATCAGTTACACCGAATTGTAGGCTCATCAAAAAAAGCTAAGCAAATCCGTGCCCTTATAGTTACTCCAACCCGTGAATTGGCAGTACAAATTGGACAAAGTTTCGACACTTATTCCAAATATACAAACTTGACACAATTGACGATTTTTGGCGGTGTATCCCAGAATCCACAGGTTGACACTTTAAAAAAAGGTGTTGATATTTTAGTAGCTACACCGGGCAGACTTTTAGATTTACAAAAACAAGGTTTTCTCGATTTAAATCATTTGCATGTTTTAGTACTTGACGAAGCAGATCAAATGCTGGATATGGGATTTGTAAACGATGTAAAAAAAATCGTAAAACTAACCCCTAAAAACAGACAAACGCTATTTTTTTCGGCAACTATGCCAATAGCAATACGTGAACTGGCTGAAATGTTTTTAACAGATCCCGAAACCGTAACTGTTTCTCCAGTGTCTTCAACTGCGGAAAATGTAGAGCAGCGCGTTTATTTTGTAGACAAAACTGAAAAGAGAAATTTACTTTATCACTTAATAAAAACAGAAGGATTATCCAACATACTGGTTTTTGCAAGAACCAAGCATGGCGCTGACAATATTGTTAAAGCATTGCGCAAAAAAGAAATCCCTGCTGAGGCAATTCACGGGGACAAATCTCAAAATGCAAGGCAACGTGTTTTAGATGCCTTTAAAAATAAAGAAGTAGGCGTATTGATAGCAACTGATATTGCTGCGAGAGGAATCGATATTGACCAGTTACCGTTTGTAATTAATTTTGATTTACCCAATATACCGGAAACTTATGTGCACAGAATTGGGCGAACAGGACGTGCAGGAAATGGCGGAATCGCAATATCTTTCTGTGGTAAAGATGAGCATCCATATTGGAAAGACATACAAAAATTAATAAAAGTGGATGTAAAAACAATTAGTGATCATCCGTACCAATGGCATGCCGGAAGTCCTGATGCAACTGAAATGCCTAAAAATTCAAACAGAAGCGGAGGCGCTCATAAATCACGAAAATCAAATGCTTCTAAGCAAAATAAAAAACGCTGGTATTAACACCAGCGTTTCTTGTATGTTGAAAAATTATATTTAACTATATTTCTGACCCCGATTCTAAATCATTATTGCCTTCCCATTGTCCAACTACTGAAGTTGCCAAAGCATTTCCTAAAACATTTGTCGCACTTCTGAACATATCACAAAAATGATCAATTGGCAAAATTAAAGCAATTCCTTCAACCGGAATATCAAACATACCGCAAGTTGCCGCCACTACCACCAGACTTGCTCGGGGAACACCTGCAATTCCTTTACTGGTTAACATTAAAACTAAAAGCATTACCATTTGGGTTCCAAGATCAAGATGCACCCCATAAGCCTGCGCAATAAAAATACTGGCAAAAGTCATATACATCATACTACCGTCAAGATTAAAAGAATAACCTAAGGGCAACATAAACGAAACTATTCTGTCTTTTACGCCAAATTCTTCCAGCTGTTCGGTTAATTTAGGAAAAACAGCTTCACTGCTGGTTGTTCCGAAAGCAATTACCAAAGGCCCAACAATTCTCTTCAATAACTCGTTCATCCTGTTTTTTAAGAAAACATATCCGACAACTATCAAAATAACCCACAAAGAGCTAATTCCAATCAAAAACGAACCAAAAAATTTAAAATACGTAATAGCTAATTCCTGAAAATCTCTTACGGCAAATACTCCTGCAATGGCTCCAAAAACTCCAATTGGAGCAAAGTTCATCACGTAATTTACCATTTTCAAAACGATATGAGATGTTTTATCAAGAGCTTTTATTACCGGCTTTACAGTATCTCCTAAAGATGCGGCAGCCAATCCGAAAAAGACTGAAAATATTACAATCTGTAAAATTTCATTGGTTGCCATAGCCTCAAAAAGACTTTTCGGCACAATATGCTCCACAAAATTTTCAAAAGAAATTGATTTTGTTTTAGCAGTAACTTCAGAAGCTGTTGTTAAATCTACATGTCCTAACTTTAGCCCTACTCCAGGTTCTAATATGTTTACATAAAACAAACCAATTAGCAAGGATATAAACGAAGCTGTAAAAAACCACCCAAGAGCTTTTCCTCCAATTCTTCCCACAGCTTTAATATCACCTAATTTTGCTATTCCTACCACCAAAGTCGTAAAAACCAAAGGTGAGATAATCATTTGAACAAGTCGAATAAAAATGGTTGCCAGCATCTTTATTTTATTGCTAAATGATTGGGCTGCCTCAGACGAAATCGAATTATGCAATATAATTCCTAAAATAGCTCCTAAAACCATCGCTATTAAAATTTGACCTGTAAGTCCTGAAAAAAAAGATGTTTTTTGCTTTTGGATTGTATCCATCGGTATGTTTGAATTTATAATTAAAAAAAGACCCTCACTGCCTGCTTTTAAATTAATATGTTTTGTTGATTAAGTAAAAATCCGCCAAAACAATAGCTGCCATCGCTTCTACAATAGGAACAGCTCTTGGTACTACACACGGATCATGACGTCCTTTTCCTGTCATTGGGGTGATGTTACCTTTATTGTCTAATGAGTCCTGAGTCTGCATGATAGTCGCTACAGGCTTAAAAGCTACCCTGAAGTAAATATCCATACCGTTGCTGATTCCTCCCTGAATTCCACCTGAAAGATTGGTTTTTGTAGTACCATCAGGATTATATAAATCATTATGCTCGCTTCCTTTCATTTCTGAACCTGAAAAGCCACTTCCGTACTCAAAACCTTTTACTGCATTTATGGAAAGCATTGCTTTACCTAATTCTGCGTGGAGCTTATCAAAAACAGGTTCTCCTAAACCAACAGGAACATTCTGAATCACGCATGAAACAACTCCTCCAACAGTATCTCCCTGTTTACGTATCTCACGGATATATTCTTCCATTGTTGCCGCTGATTTTTCATCAGGACAACGCACAGGATTGCTCTCTATCTTTGAAAAATCCAATTCCTGATACGGAATATCCAGATGAATTGGTCCTACAGATGAGACATAGGCATTAATTTTGATTTCCGGCAGCATTTGTTTAGCAATAGCTCCTGCCACTACTCTGCTGGCTGTTTCACGTGCTGAACTTCTCCCGCCACCGCGATAATCCCTGAAACCATATTTTTGATCATACACATAATCTGCATGACTTGGCCTGTAATTATCTTTTATATGTGAATAATCATCCGATTTTTGATTGGTATTCGGAATAATAAATCCGATTGGAGTTCCGGTAGTTTTTCCTTCAAAAATACCCGATAAAAACTGAACCGCATCCGGTTCTTTTCTTTGCGTAACAATTGCTGACTGTCCTGGTTTTCTTCTCGCCATATCCAACTCAATTGCCTCAAAATCAAGCTGAATTCCTGATGGACAACCATCTATGATTCCGCCTAAAGCTTCCCCATGAGATTCTCCAAATGTGGTAACTTTATATAGTGTGCCGTAGCTATTTCCTGCCATTATAATTAGTTTTGAGCAAATGTAAGTTTTATGAATTAAATTAAAAAATTTAAAATGAGTATTGACCACAATAGCACTCTTTAAAAAAATCATAATTTATTAAAACTAAAATCCAATTGATAACGTTTTGATAAAATAAAACCTATTTTGATTTACTTAATTTGCTAAACTTCAAATTTGAGAAAAATTGAAAAAAAGAAATGTCGAATTAGTCATCATTTCCGATGTGCATTTAGGAACTTACGGCAGTCACGCCAAAGAGTTAAACAACTACCTTTCAAGCATTAAACCCAAAACATTAGTTTTAAACGGAGATATTATAGACGCCTGGCAATTTAGAAAATCTTACTTTCCAAAATCACATCTGAAAGTTATTCAGCGAATTATCGGAATGGCTTCAAAAGGTACAAAAGTGTTTTATATTACCGGAAATCATGATGAAATCCTGAGAAAATTTAGTGATATGAATATGGGTAATTTTTCTTTGTTAGACAAATTGGTATTAGAATTAGACGACAAAAAAGCATGGATTTTTCATGGAGATGTTTTTGATGCTTCAGTACAACACTCAAAATGGATTGCAAAGCTAGGCGGATTAGGTTACGATTATTTAATCCTGATGAACCGATTTGCCAATTGGTGTTTAGCAAAATTAGGAAGAGAACCTTATTCATTTTCAAAAAAAATAAAAGCAAGTGTAAAAAAAGCTGTTAAATTTATTTCTGATTTTGAAACTACAGCCACTGATCTGGCTATCGAAAAAAAATACGATTATGTGATCTGCGGACATATTCATGAGCCTAAAATTATTGAAAAAGAAAATAAATATGGCTCAACCTTATATCTGAATTCAGGAGACTGGATAGAAAACTTAACCGCTTTAGAATATCACAAAAAAAGATGGAAATTATTCTCGTATTCTAATGCAGACTTTACCGAATCCGAAGAAAATCTTTTTGAAATGGAAGATATTTTGACTTCAGAATTATTTACCTCAATAACCAAAAAGTAACTTTTTAATAACCAACAACTTACTAAAACCCAAGATAAAATATAAATATACCGATACTAAAAATGGGAATTACATAACAATTTTGAACAATTTTATACGTTTGAGTGGAACAATAATTATAATTTTGAACAAAAATTAATAACCATTTTTTATGAAAAAAATCATTTTATCAGCTATTACGCTATTAGGTATAGCGTTTACTGCACAGTCACAAGAAATTTCTAAACACGCATTAGGATTACGCCTAGGAGACAATAACGGATTTGGAGGTGAAATATCATACCAATTAGGGCTGAACCAAAAAAACAGACTTGAATTTGACTTAGGATGGAGAGACGACAGATATGTTGATGCAATAAAAGGAGTTGCTCTTTATCAATGGGTATGGAATATTGATGGAGGCTTCAACTGGTATGCCGGTGTTGGGGGTGGTGTTGCAGCCTGGGATTATGATGGTCCTGGTGATTATGATGGAGATCGTAGTGACACATATATTTTTGCAGCTGGTGATATTGGTATAGAATACAGATTTAAGGAATTTCCTCTTACTCTATCATTAGATGCCAGACCTGAAATTGGTTCAGGATATTATGATGACGATAACTTTGGTTTCGATGTAGGTCTAGGAGCAAGATTCAGATTCTAAATTTCCAATAAAACTTTATAAAAAAACCTGTCGTTTAAAAGCGACAGGTTTTTTTTTACTTGATAACGATCTCTTTTTTAGAATGTATTTTCACAACCGTATAAGGGTAACTAACTACCTGCATTACCATAGCGTCTTTCGCAGGAGTATTTTCTTTGACCGTAATAATAATATTTTTATCTGTTTCTTCTACCTTTTCAACTCCTATTGAGTATCCTCCGGTATTTTTTTCTCCCATATTCAAAATCACATAATTCGAATTTTTAATATCATCATGTTTCATTTTATCCTTTAAAAGAGGATCGTTCTGAAGCATCATGATTTCATTTGGTTCAGTCAAAATTTCAAAAAATTTGATATTTCCACCCCCATTAGATTGCTCTGTGAGAATTTCATATAATGGAATCTTTGAATCCGATGTTTTTTTTGCTCCACAGGAAATCAGCATAAAAACTGCTAAAACCGAAACTACTTTTTTCATTTACTGTCCATTTAGGTTATCTATTCTTTATAATCGTCTATTGCTTTTTGATATAACGCTTCATATTTAGGTAATATGTTTTTAATATCGAATTTTTTTGCAACCTCAAGAGCATTATTTTTAAATTGTTTTAAAACCTTATCATCCTGAAGAATTTTTATAGCATTTGCCGCCATTTCTTCAACATTACCTACATCACTTAAATATCCTGAAACACCATCAAAATTTACTTCAGGCAAACCACCTGAATTACTCGAAATTACCGGAACTCCGCAGGCCATTGCTTCTAAAGCTGCCAAACCAAAACTTTCCGTTTCTGATGGTAGCAAAAACAAGTCTGTTAAAAGCAAAATTTTATCAATTTCATTACTATTACCAAAGAAAATTACCTTATCCAAAATTCCTAACTCCTGACATAACTGTTCTGCATTTTCTTTTTCAGGACCGTCTCCAACCATCATAAGCTTAGCCGGCATTTCCTTTTGAATATGATAGAAAATCTTAATAATATCAGGAATCCTTTTTACCTTTCTAAAGTTACTGATATGAGTAATAATACGCTCATTTTCATTTGCCATAACACTACGATGACAAGGCGCAGCGGGATCTTTAACCACTTTATCCAGTTCAATAAAATTCGGAATCACCTTAATTTTATTCTTGATTTTGAATAACTTCAACGTATCGTCTTTCAAACTTTGGGAAACCGAAGTCACATAATCTGATTTATTGATACTGAAAGTTACAGCCGGTTTATAAAAAGGATGATTTCCAACAAGCGTAATATCCGTACCGTGAAGCGTGGTAACCATCGGAAGGTTAATTCCTTCGTTTTTTAGCATTTGTTTTGCCATATAACCCGCATAAGCGTGAGGAATTGCATAATGTACATGCAAAAGTTCGATTTTGTACAACTTTACCATATCAACTAATTTGCTTGACAAAGCCAATTCATAGGGCTGATAATGAAAAAGAGGGTATTCAGGAACGTTAACTTCGTGATAATGAACATTTGGATTTAAAAGCGCCAATCGCACAGGCTGGCTATACGTAATAAAATGGATTTCGTGTCCACGTCTGGCTAATTCAAGACCTAATTCAGTGGCAACTACCCCACTTCCGCCAAAAGTCGGATAACAAACTATTGCTATTTTCATGTATTAAATTTAATTCTACGAAAATACTCAAAAATAGCGTTTAATTGAGCGTTTGATTTGTTAGATTTTTGTAAATCTTAGAGAGATCAGATTATTAGATAGTTAGATTTTTGATTCTAATTTTAATCAGAAGCAGAGAAATTTATTTTCAAAAGAAACACCTGTCCCGCTGTTCGCTGTATCTTTTGTGCCGAACCCCGGCCCAAAAGGATGCCGCTACCATCGGGGCTAGATTATAGGTTTTTGTTTTTTAAAGTAAAAAAGTATTACTTATATAGTTCATAAAAATTCATATAAATATTACCTGTCTCACTAGCTTTTCTCCTTTTTTTCAATAACAGATCTGGAAATGAAACTCTATTGTCTAAAATTGCCATAATATCAACACCATCCATAATTATTATAGATTGAAAGTGAGGAGAAATTGCCCCTGTAGTTACACCATCCATTGTAATGAGCAAACCTGCTGCAGTTTTAAACTTAGATTCAACTTTGTAACAAAAAGTTGCCAAATCAGTTCGACTAACTTCAACTTTCCATTTTGCTTCCAAAAGAAAATCAGTATTTTGAAAAGTAAAAGCCCCATCAATTTGCTCGCCATGAATTTTAAAAGAAGCTTTAGGATCTAAATCATAAAGCATAAATAGATCATATAGAAATTTTTCAAATTGAAATCCACGTTGTTGAAAATTTGTATTCGTTGCAATTTTATTAAACACTTCTTTTAAAACAACTAATTCACTATCTAGAGAAATGACTTTTTTTAGTTCTTGATTAGTTTTAGCTTTTCTTTTTTTTGCTTCTTCTTGCTCTTTAGTTATTTCAATATATCCTTTAGTATGAATTCTTAAATTTTTTACTGCTTCTTTGGCTTTTTTTGTTTTTGAACCATCATCATCCCAAAATTTTAAATTATCAAAATCGGTAAAATCGGTTACAGCTAACAGCTAAGGGATTCGTTGCGTGCGTAGCACGAACAATGAAGCCCGTGTTGAACGGAACCGCTCAACATCCATCCCTATGGAGTTATCGTAAAGTTTTGATAGAGAATTTCAAGAGGATTTAGTGTCCTCTTTTTTTTTGAAGTGGTTTCAAAGATGGTTTTGTCGTGTTTTCCTTCACCTTAGCACATAAGTTCCCTTACCCGTAAAATTAACTTTCACGGGGAATTGGCTTTTGGCTACCGCCAAGATACCAAGCAGGTGGACCACGCTGGTCAAAAACTGCTATCCGATACAAATTGCCCGTTTTGCAACACGGACATTTGGGTAAAAAAGGCTTTTTATCCGCTTTTTCCAAGACTTTAACTTGGAGTTTCTCCTGTAAAAGCTTTAGCTTCCCACGCTTCCAAGTGCTGCTCAAAAAACCATAATGCCGAATCTTGACAAAGCGCTTGGGCAAAATATGCAAAGCAAATCGGCGAATAAACTCCCGATGTGTGAGTGTCATCTGTTTTCTAAAGCCATTTTGACGATAGTCCTTATAATCAAAAGTTACATTTTGGGCATCAATGCTTTTAATGCGATGATTGCTAATGGCGATCTTATGAGTGTATCTGCCCAGATATTCCACCACAGACTTTGTACTTCCAAAAGGTCGTTTGGCAAAAACTACCCAAGGCTTCTGCCATAATTCTTGCCGTACTTGCTCGTATTTTATGGGTTCTTTCTTTTTAAGTTTCTCACAAAATTTCGCTCTAAAAACCTTCGACAAGGCTTTGATTGGGAACAGAAACGTACCATTTGCCCTGATATTTTGCCATTGTCCCTCTTTATCAACTCCTCCGCCAGGCACAATACAATGCAGGTGCGGATGAAGGCTCAACTGCTGTCCCCAGGTGTGCAAAACAGCAATCATTCCCAGTTGTATTTCTTTGGCTTTGCCAAATTTTTGAAGCGTTTCCCAAGTCGCTTCAAACAGGGTCTCATACACCATTTTTGGCTGATGCATCGCCAAGGAATTAATGCTGTCGGGCAAGGTAAAAACCATATGAAAATAAGGAACAGGCAAAAGTTCGCTTTCTCTGGCATCTATCCATTGCTCTGATTTGTTACCTTGACACTTGGGACAATGTCGGTTGCGGCAAGAATTATAACTTATCGATATCTTACCACAACTATCACAGGCATCAATATGACCACCCATTTGAACGGTTCTACATTTTTTAAGAGCAGACAATGTGCGAAGTTGCCAAGTATTTAAGCCTAAATATTCAAGTCTTGTTCCTAACTTTCCAAGCACATCGGCTACTTCAAAGAGCGGCTGCATTGGGCAAAAAGAGTATCAAGGGGACTAAACTTTTGTTGGCTAGCAAGTTGGGCAATCTGTAAATACTCCAAAGTGGTTTCTAGGTTTTGGTGTCCTAAAAGGTCTTTGAGGGTTATAATATCCATGCCATCTTCGAGTAAATGCGTGGCATAACTATGCCGAAGTGTGTGCGTGTGAACCTCTTTTTTGACACCAGATGCCTTGGCCACTTGCCTCACTACCCATTGCACGCCTCGTTGCGAATACCGATTGTCAAAATCACCTCCTGATCCATTAGGCAAAGGTTGCCCATTAAAAAGGTAATCTTGTGGTTTTTCGGCTTCGATATATTTTTTGAGTCCTCGTATTAAATGAACAGATAAAGGAACATAGCGGTCTTTTTTACCCTTTCCTTGCACTACTTTGAGTTGCTTTCTATCGAAATCTAAATCTTGTAATCGTACAGAACGTGCTTCCATACAACGCAATCCGCAACCATAAAGCAATCCAATAAGGATTCGATGTTTGAGTAATTTAGCCCCTTGAAGCATAACCCAAACTTCTTCTTTACTCAAAACAACGGGTAGTTTTTTCTCGTGTTTTATGGACGGTAAACGCAAGTACTCATAAGGCAAGCCTTCTGATTTTAGAAGAAAGCGAAGACCATAAACACAATGTTTGAAATAAGTTTGTGAAGGGGTTTTGGACTTTTTCTGCTGGTAAAACAAGTAATCTTGTACTTGTTCAGGATCTAAATCCGTTGGGATTTTCCCAAAATACAATGATATAGAAGCAACATGTCGAGAATAATTATTAAAAGTACTTTGACTTCTGCCCAATACCGAAATAGTACGTTCAAAACGATTGATGAGTTCCTCAAATCCTGGAACTTCTCGTTTAGCCTGGTTGAGAATTTTGTTTTCTCTTAATTCTTCAACATTCTTTTTTTTGTAGTCATATCTTACCGAATTTAATTATATTCGTAAGGTACGAAATCACGGTAAGTGCTACCGAAGGTTTAGTTCAACAATAAATTCATTAAATCTTGTTCATAAATATCCAAACGATTTGTCATTCTTGATATTAATTCCTTAATACTTTCCCTCTTAGTACCTTGCCAATTTATTGTACTAACAATCGTAGAATTATCAAGAACTAACTTCAAATAATCTTGTAAATTCTCTTTTTTCCAATATATTACTGTCAAAGCTTCTTTTAAAGAAAGGATAGCTTGCGGAGAAATTTTCTTTTTCATTTAAAAAATATCAATTATAATTCTATACTAATTAGAGCTTATCAAAAAAAAGGCATAAAACCTAAATTTCATGCCTTTTCAAATATACTATAATATCTTTTAGAAAAATCGACTGTGCCAGCTATCAGCCGCAGGAACTTCCCACGATTCATTAAACTCTTCGATATTGTTTACCAAATTATTAAACACAATCGTATTTTCAGAAACCGATTTATCTTTAACCATCTTTTTAAAATCAATCAATGGTTTGTGCGCTATGTGTTCTCCAAGTTTAAAAGTAACATTCATTTTATCAAGCAAATCAACGTTATATTTCTTCTCCAAACCCTGAATAAATTCAACCGAACTGTCAATTGAACAGCCTGTAGCTGCCTGTACTTCCTGATTAACTGCTAATACAATAAAACGATTGTATTTAAGTAAAAAAGAAGCTTCAAGACTTGTTCCGTGAGCTGCCCAGCCTTCTACGAATGCTTTTAAGTCAGCCTCTATTTCCGAAAATTCCTCCTCAGAAAATTTTCTGTTCGATTGATAAATCCAGACTCTGGATTCACCAGGTAAATTTTCAAAAGGTATATACATCTTTAAATTTTGTTTTTGTTTGTTTTTTTGTTTCAGGTTTAAAGTTTCAAGTTAAAAACTTTGAGTCTTTGCTACTTTAAATCTTAAATTACAAATCTTGTGCATTCGCAATTAACTCTGCAATATCCATCACTTTTACCTGTCCTTCTTTTTCTTTGTTTTTGATACCGTCCGTTAGCATAGTATTACAGAATGGGCAACCAGCAGCAATAATATCCGGCTGCGTTTCAAGTGCATCTTCGGTTCTTTCGATATTTACTTCCTTATTACCAGGTTCAGCATCTTTAAACATTTGTGCACCACCTGCTCCACAACACAATCCATTCGCTTTTGAACGTTTCATTTCAACGAGTTCAACATCCAGTTTCTGAATCAAATCTCTTGGCGCTTCATAAACTTTGTTGGCTCTTCCTAAATAACAAGGATCGTGAAAAGTGATTTTCTTTCCTTTAAACTGACCGCCTTCAACTGTGAGCCTTCCTTCGTCAATTAATGATTTTAAAAACTCTGTATGATGAATTACTTCATAGTTTCCTCCCAATTCAGGGTATTCATTCTTCAAAGTATTAAAACAATGCGGACATGCTGTAACTATTTTTTTAGCTTCGTATGCATTTAAAACCTCGATATTCATCATAGCCTGCATCTGAAACAAAAATTCATTTCCGGCTCTTTTTGCCGGGTCACCGGTGCAGCTTTCTTCAGTACCAAGCACTGCAAAAGAAACGTTTGTACGATTTAGAATTCGCACAAAAGCTTTTGTAATTTTTTTTGCCCTATCATCAAAACTTCCTGCGCAACCAACCCAAAACAACACTTCAGGCTGCTTTCCTTCGGCCAGCATTTCTGCCATTGTTGGTACTACTAAACTTTCTGACATCTTCTTTTGTTGATTTATTAATCGATATTTTAAATTCTTCGGTTACATTCTAAAAACAACCAAATAACTATAATTCTAATTCTCGTTTTTCCAGTTTAATCGATCCTGCTGACTGTATTGCCAAGGCGCTCCATTGTTTTCGATATTGGTCATCATCGCATTTAGTGACATTGGCGCAGCACTTTGTTCCATTACTAAATAACGACGCATATCCATAATAATAGACAACGGACTAATATTTACAGGGCATTCTTCAACACAGGCATTACAAGACGTACACGCCCACAACTCTTCAGGCGTTATATAATCGTTCAATAATGTTTTATTATCCGGAACAAAAACTCCTTTGTTGGCATCAATATTTTTCCCTACTTCCTGTAAACGATCTCTTGTATCCATCATTATTTTACGAGGAGAAAGTTTTTTACCCGTTTGGTTAGCCGGACACGCCGATGTACAACGCCCGCACTCGGTACAAGTGTAAGCGTTTAATAACTGTACCCAGTTTAAATCCTGAACATCACTAGCTCCAAATTTTGAAGGAACTGCATTTTCATCTACTGGCGCTGCCGCAAACGGATCGGCATTTGGATCCAGCATCAATTTCACTTCTTTAGTAACAGATGCCAGATTATCAAATTGTCCTTTTGGCTTCAAATCAGCAAAATAAGTATTTGGAAATGCTAAAAGAATATGCAGGTGTTTTGAAAAATACAAATAGTTCATAAAACACAAAATACCTACAATATGCAACCACCAGAATACTTCAAATAAAACGACAACCATTTCATTTGACATTCCGTTAAAAATTGGTGCTATAAACTGGCTTACCGGAAAACTTCCTGCTTTATGAAAAACTCCTCCCGGAACATTTTGTAAATGCAGGTCTGAAGCGTTCATCAATAAAAACAAAATCATCAGAACCGTTTCAAAGTACAGGATATAATTAGCATCATTTTTTGGAAACCCTTTCAAATCTGAATGTATAAAACGTTTCAGACGAATCAGGTTCCTTCTGATCCAAAAAACGGTTACAGCAACAATTACAAGTATTGCTAATATTTCAAAAGAAGCTATCAGGATATCATAAACACCGCCTAAATAAGGAGCAAACACTCTATGTGTTCCCAATAAACCATCAATTATAATTTCTAATAATTCAATATTTATAATTATAAACCCAACATATACAAAAATATGAAGTACGCCTGCTACAGGACGTTTAACCATTTTAGATTGTCCAAGTGCAATCATGACCATATTTGTCCAGCGAGCTTTAGAATTATCACTTCTGTCTACGTCAATACCTAAATTGATATTTCTTATAATTTTTTTTACCCCTGAAGCAAAAAAAACGAAACCTGCTATCAGAACTATAGCAAACAAAATATTATCTAGATAGCTCATATCTCTTATTTATTATTCGTCGAATTTTCCTCTTCTTTGGGAGCCACATAAGGCTTATTTTTCTTTCCAAAAACAGAAACATTTACGTAACGTGTTGGATTAAGACGTACATCCTGTAGCAATAATTCTAATTCTTTTGAAGTTTTAGATAAATTATTATACAAAGCATCATCATTTAGTAATTTACCTGCAGTGCCTTTGCCTGAATTTAAATTAGTCATAATACCATCTACTTTAGCTAATGTCTGGTTTAAGTTTTTAACCGTTTTACCTAAACCAGCCTTGTTTAAAGAATCTGATATCTTATTGAAATTACCTGACATTTTATTGAAATTTGTAACAATTCCGTTAATCTGTCCTTTGTTGGTATCTAAAATAGAATTCAGACTTCCCGAAGCCTTGTGAAACTGTTGCATAGTCTCACTCAATTCTGACAATGACTTTTTTAAATCTTCCTGCCCTTTTTTATCTAAAACATTATTTAAACCGGAAACCAGCGTATTGATATTAGCCAGCATTAGATCTAATTTTTGCTGAATAGGTTCAATTTTACCTCCTAAAGACTCCGTCAATCCTAATTCAACTGCAGACTCAAGAGCCTGTCCGTCTTCAGCAGGAATTTTATCAGCTAAATTTGGAATAATTTTAATTTGTTTTCCTCCAATCAAACTTGGGGAATACAATGACGCTTTGCTGCTTTTAGAAATTGGGAAATCAGTTTTTAACTGAAGTTCTACCAATAATTTACCAGTTGTTTCATTGATGGTAATTTTATTTACTTTACCAATTGCAAGTCCGTTTAAAGTTACCGGAGCTGATTGTGCCAAATCCTCAACATTATCATATTCTACATATAATGTTTTGTAGTTAGTAAAAAGATCTCTGCCTTTTAAAAAACTATATCCCCATATAAATAACAGAATCGACGTGATGACTAATATAGCCGTTTTAATTTCTCTTGTTAGTTTCAAAATTGTAAGTGTTTAATACAAAAATAATATAAATATTCGAACTTATCAGTATTATTTGATAGCATCCTGAATATTGATTTTCTCACCATTTCTGGTTGCGACTAAAAATGAAGCTCCATATCCTTTAGTCTTAGCTTCTTGCAGGTACTTCTTGGCCATTTCGTAATCTGAAGTTTCCTGATAGAAATATTTATAAATATTGTTTTCATAAATCATAGTTATATTTTTTAAACCTTTAAAGTTTTTAGGTTCTAATGGTGTCTTTTTTATACTTGCAATAAGCTGCACTTTGAAGAGAGTTCCTTTAGGAGCATCTTTAACTGCTTTTTCTACAGTTTCCAATGCCTTTGGCTTTGCAGGAACAGAAGTGTCTTTTGCAGGTTTAACTTCATTTATTTCCAGAGCTCCAGTTCCAAAATATTCCCTTTTATAACTTAGAATCGCCTGTGCAATAGCTTCTGCGATATCATTCTGACCGGCTTCTGAATTTAAAATATCGCCTTCAGTAGGATTAGATACAAAACCAGTTTCAACTAAAACTCTTGGCATATAAGCTTTATGAAGCACCATAAAAGGAGCTTGTTTTACACCTCCGTGACGAAGTTTCTTTCCTAATTTTGCAAAATTATCCTCAATTTTACTGGCTAATGAAATACTATTATCAAGATATTCCTCCTGCATCAGCATCATTGCAGTCATCGATTCAGGTGAATTAGGATCAAAGCCTTCATATTTACGTTTATAATCTTTTTCCAAAGTAATAACAGAGTTCTCTTTTTTAGCAGCTTCAAGATTCGAGGCAACTTTACTTAAACCCATAACATAAGTTTCTGTTCCATCAGCAGCTGTATTTTTATTCGCATTGCAATGTATAGAAACAAAAATATTTGAGTTGGCTCTGTTTGCAATATTAGCCCTTTCAACCAAATCTATAAAAACATCTGTTTTTCGGGTATAAATAACATGAACATTCGGACTAGCTTCTAATATTTTTCCAACTTTAAGTACAATAGCCAAAGCAATATTTTTTTCAATACGACCACTATAAACAGCACCAAAATCATGATCACCATGTCCTGCATCAAGGGTTACTTTAAAAACATTCGACTGAGAGTAAGCACAAAAAGACATTATCGTTAGAAAAGAAATAAATAGTAGTTTTGTTTTGTTAAAAACATTCATAATCTAAAAGTTAATTTTAATAAAATGCAAAGCTATAATTTTTACAATTGATTATTTTTGCCAAAAAATTATATGTAAGTTTGACATGTCAAAAAACAAGCCATACTTTTACAAAATTAGCATTTAAACCTTTGCATACAAACTTATTTAATATCGTTTTATTATCATTTTTCCTAAGTGTAGGATGTGGTAATTTATATTCACAAGAAAAAAAGACCAAAAAATCTCAGGCATCTTCTGCAAGACAAACAGATAAGACTAAAAAAGCTGTCTCAGATACTACAAAAACGGCTACAGATACAATTAAAACCGACAGTATCAAACCGAAAAAAGCTTTTTTAGACGGAATAGTAAAACGTACTGCAAAAGGGTATCAGAAAATCGATCAGAAAAACAAAACACTTACACTCTACGATGAGGCTGAATTGTATTATAAGGATATAGAACTAAAATCGGGTATTATTGTCCTTAATTATGATAAAGATGAAGTATATGCCGGAAGAATAAAAGATTCTGCAGGTGTTTTGATACAATATCCGAATTTCAAACAGGGTTCTAATGAGGTTCAGCCAGATTCAATTCGTTTTAATTTCAAAACTAAAAAAGCTTTAATTTATAATTCAAGAACAGAACAGGGAGAATTTAAAATAAAAGCACAAATAACTAAAAAAGAAAACGATTCTGTTTATTTTTTGAAGGGAGCCCGTTTTACTACCTCTACAGATGTTGATAACCCTGAATATTATTTCAGAACCAGCAGAGTAAAATTTGTTCCTGGAAAAAAAGTAGTGGTTGGATTGACTAATATGGTAATTGCAGATGTGCCTACTCCTATTGCGTTACCATACGCATACTTTCCAATGAGTCAGGAAAAAAGTGTTTCAGGTGTTATCATACCAAGTTATAACGATTCTAATACAAGAGGTTTTTCACTGCAAAATGGAGGTTATTACTTTGCATTGAGTGACAATTACGACTTAACAGTTTTAGGAGATTATTACACAAACGGAAGTTATGCCATGCGTTTTGAATCTTCTTATGCCAAAAGATACAAATATAGAGGGAACGTCAATTTTAGGTTTGAGAATTTAATTTCAAGTGAAAGAGGCTATCCTGATTATTCCAAACAAAACATCTACAACTTACAGTGGTCACATTCAAAAGACTCAAAGTCTAATCCAAATTCCAGTTTTTCTGCCTCTGTTAATATGGGAAGTAGTAAATATTTTAAGCAATCTATTAATCAGGCTAATATTGGTTCAAACTTAAACAATACCCTGAGTTCTTCTATTTCGTGGAATAAAACTTTTAATACAATTCCGCAAGCCCGTATTGCCTTGACAGCAACCCATTCACAAAACACACAAACGGAGCAAATCAATATGACATTGCCATCCTTACAAGGAAGTATTGATCGTATCTATCCTTTTGTTGGGAAAGATGGCGCAAAAAAAGGATTAATCAAAAATATCAATTTGCAATACAATCTGAGCGGTAAAAACAGTTTTGTAACTACTGATTCTTTATTTTTTAAGCCCCAAATGTTTAGAGATGCACAAATCGGAATGCAGCATAGTATTCCGCTTAGTACCAATTTTAAAATATTCAAGTATTTTAGTGCCAGTGCCTCTACAAATTATCAGGAAACCTGGGTAACCAAAACAATTAAAAGATTTTACGATGAAAATTCAAGTAAGGTTGTTGACGAAACAGTTAATGGTTTTGATGCTTTTAGAACTTATAACTTCAGTTCAAGCTTAGGAACTACAATTTATGGTACTTTCAAATTTGGCGAAACAAAGAAAATACAAGCCATACGTCATGTTATGCGTCCATCATTTTCCTACTCATACACACCAAGTTTTGAAAAATATTATGACACTTATGCAATAGATGCCACTGGGAAAACTTACAAAGATTACACCCGATTTGAAAATGGTGTTTACGGACAACCTGGTAAATCAAATTCCAATATAATAGGTTTTGATTTAAGCAACACTTTTGAAGCTAAAGTAAGGGATAAAGACAGTACTAAAACAGAACCTAAAAAGGTCATGCTTTTAAATAACCTGAACTTTAGCACCAGTTATAATTTTAATGCTGACGGAAAGACAACATTTGCTCTTGAACCTGTACGTGTGAGCGGAGGAACTCAACTTTTTGAAAACAAGATGAACGTCAATTTTGCAGCAACTTTAAATCCGTATGCAATCGATAATTCAGGTCAGCAAATTAATGTATTCAACATTAACAATGGAGGAAGCTTATTCCGGATGACAAGTGCCAATATGACACTTAATTATTCGTTTTCAAACAAAAATGATAAAAAAGAAGAAAACAAACAAAGCGAGCGAAACGGAGGACGCAGCGACGATTTATTTGGTACAAACACGGATTTGAATGACACAAGAAAAAGTCAGTTTTCTGAAGAAGAATCTGAGAATGTAATTACCGAATTCTTTAATTCAAAACTTCCCTGGGATATGACTATGGCTTATTCTTTAACTTACTCAAATACTCAAAGAGAAAATAAGATTACAGGAAATTCGATAATGGTTTCTGCTAATATGGATATTACGCCTAAATGGAAAGGCGGAATCTCAAGCGGTTATGACTTTGTACAAAAAGGAGTTACTTTTACACAATTGCGCTTTGAAAGAGATTTATTAAGCTGGAGAATGTCTTTTAACTGGACACCTCTTGGAGCATATTCAAACTGGAATTTCTTTATTGGAATAAAATCAGGAATGCTTAGTGACATCAAATGGAACAAACGAAGTACCTTAAACCGATAATCTTCAATAAAAAACTTAATATTTGATATGAAAAAAGTAATTTTTACGGAAAAAGCACCAGCTCCAATAGGCCCATATAACCAGGCTATATTATCAGGAAACACTTTGTATGCTTCAGGGCAAATAGCTCTAAATCCTAAAACAGGAGAACTTGTGACGGCAAACATCGGTGATGAAACACATCAGGTTATGCAAAATATTGCTGCTATTTTAGAAGCTGCAGAAATGACTTTTGAGAATGTTGTAAAAGCTACTATTTTCATAATGGATATGAATAATTTTGCTGCAATCAATTCTGTTTACGGATCTTATTTTAATGAAAAAACCGCTCCAGCACGTGAAACGGTTCAGGTGGCTTGTTTGCCAAAAAATGTAAATGTCGAGATTTCTATAATTGCTGTGCAATAGCGTCTAATAGTAATTGTGCCGTTGCTTCATTAGTAGCCAGCGGCACATTATGTACATCACAAACCCTAATAAGCATATTTATATCTGCTTCATGAGGATGACTAGACAAAGGATCCTTAAAAAAGAAAACCATATGCGTTAAGCCTTCAGCCACTCTTCCGGCAATTTGCGCATCTCCTCCCAAAGGTCCGGAAAGCATTCGTCTTGTTTTAAAACCTGCTGCTTCCGCTTTTCCTCCTGTTGTGCCGGTACCAATTAAACTTATTTTCTCATTCTGCAGAACCTCGGAATTTTTAATTAAAAAATTAATCAAATCCGCTTTTTTACCATCATGTGCAATAATCGCAATTTCCATTCTAATTCTTTATTTATTAGCAACGTGATACGCAATAAGCCCGTCAATTGGACGTCTTAAAACATTTCCTAATTTAAGTTCGTATTTATCAAATATTTCCTGTAGCTCGTCCTTTAAATAAAAAGCTATAGAACCAACGAAATGAACAGGAACTTCCTGGCAATTATCATATTGTCTGATGTAATTTTTAACGAAAGATTTCATTCCTTTAAAAATAATTTTTCTGCAAAAATCGGAATCTTTGTGCTGAATAAGAAATTTAGCAAAAGTTGCTAAATAAGCATTTGGATTTGGTTCTTTGTATAATTTATTTTTAATAAAATCTGGATCCACATCGTATTCTTTTTCAAACTCAACAGCCAGTTCTTTAGGCATTTTATTGAAATAATATTTTCGGATCAATTCTTTTCCAAAAACATTACCACTACAATCATCCATTACAATGTAACCTAATGATTGTACCTTTTGATGCAATACTTTTCCATCAAAATAACTGCAATTAGATCCTGTTCCTAAAATGCTGACAATTGCTTCTTCTCCTTTAGGTGTAGTAGCATATACCGCAGCATAAGTATCTTCCTGAACTTCTACAATAGCATTTTCAAAATATCCCTGAAATACCTGAGACAAAGACAGTTTCATTCTGTCAGTACCGCAGCCTGCACCATAAAAAAATAAATGAGTAGCTTCTTTTCTGTTCTGTGAAATATCAAAACGATCATTTACTCTTTCAATAATCTCCGGACCATCAAGGATCTCAGGATTTAGCCCTAAAGTTTGTGTTGTGAATAACACTTTTCCACTATCATCAATTGCAATCCAATCAGCTTTGGTAGATCCGCTATCAACTATTAATTTCATGTTAGTTTAGTTTTTTAGTTTAGTTTTCTTTAATTAAAAGTGTGTTTTTTACATTAATTAAAGACATTACAAAATAAGAAATCCCGTTATTTAAAAATAACGGGATTTTCTCACTTCATAAAATATTATTTTAAACCTGCGATATGCACAGATAAATCAATTAATTTACTAGAATATCCGTATTCATTATCGTACCATGATACTAATTTGAAGAAAGTTGAATTTAAACCAATTCCTGCAGTAGCATCAATAATCGAAGTTCTTTTATCAGAAATAAAATCCTGAGATACAACAGCATCTTCAGTATATCCTAAGATACCTTTTAATTCGTTTTCAGAAGCTTTCTTTAAAACAGCCATAATTTCTTCATATGAAGTTTCTTTAGCCACTTTTACAGTTAAATCTACTGTAGAAACGTCAGCAGTAGGTACACGGAAGGCCATACCTGTTAATTTACCATTCAAAGAAGGAATAACCTTTCCAACCGCTTTTGCAGCACCTGTTGAAGAAGGAATAATGTTTATTGCTGCTGCACGTCCACCTCTCCAGTCTTTTCTTGAAGGTCCGTCAGCAGTCATTTGAGTTGACGTTGTAGCGTGAACAGTAGTCATTAAACCTTCAACGATTCCAAAATTATCATTAATAACTTTAGCTAAAGGAGCTAAACAGTTGGTAGTACAAGAAGCATTCGAAACAACTAAATCAGAAGCTTTTGCAGTTTCGTGGTTAACTCCCATTACAAACATTGGAGCATCTGCAGAAGGAGCAGAAATGATTACTTTTTTAGCACCACCTTTTAAGTGTTCACTTGCAGTTTCGATAGTTGTGAAGATACCAGTACATTCTGCTACTACATCAACATCAACCTCATTCCATTTTAAGTCAGCCGGATTTCTTTCTGCTGTAATACGGATATTTCTTCCATTTACGTAAAGTTTCCCTTCTTTAACCTCAACAGTTCCGTCGAAACGACCGTGTACTGAATCATATTTTAATAAATAAGCTAAGTGATCTACATCTAATAAGTCATTGATTGCAACAACTTCTACATTATCTCTATTGAAAGACTCTCTAAAAACGATTCTTCCAATACGTCCAAATCCGTTTATTCCTAATTTTACTTTTGACATTTTACTCGATTTTGTTTTGTTTTTATTTAACTGATTTAAAGTTTAATTTCTCACTATAAACTTCGTTTCTTTTTATGTTGACATGATATCTGATACTCTTAGTAACTCCATATCAATTTCAGATTTCCCTTTAATTGCCTGTTCCAGTGGTGTCAAAGTCACTTTATCCTGTTGCAGACCAACCATATAATTTGATTTGCCATCTAGTAGTGATTCTACCGCTTTTACTCCTAAACGACTTGCTAAAACACGATCAAAACATGATGGAGAACCACCACGCTGCATGTGACCAAGAACTGAAACACGCACATCATATTCTGGTAAATTAGCTTCTACGTAATCTTTTAATTCGAATACGTTTTTACCAATTTTATCCCCTTCAGCAATAACTACTATACTTGATGATTTCCCTGAAGCTTTACTTTTTTGAAGAGAGTCCAAAAGCCTGTCAAGCCCTAAATCTTCTTCAGGAATAAGAATTTCCTCTGCTCCTGCACCAATACCTGCATTAAGAGCAATATGACCTGCATCCCTGCCCATAACCTCTACAAAAAACAAACGGTTATGCGAACTGGCGGTATCCCTAATTTTATCTATACAATCTACAACGGTATTTAAAGCTGTATCATAACCTAAAGTATGACTTGTTCCAAAAATGTCATTATCAATTGTACCTGGAATTCCCATTACAGGAAAACCATATTCAGAATTAAAAATTAACCCTCCGGTGAAGCTTCCGTCTCCTCCAATAACAACCAAAGCATCAACTCCGGCTTTTACAAGATTATCGTAGGCTTTTTTTCTACCCTCAGGTGTTCTGAATTCAAGTGAGCGTGCCGATTTTAAAATCGTTCCTCCTTTGTTTACAATGTTATTTACACTTCGGGGTCCCATTTCTTTGAAGTCTCCTTCAATCATTCCCTGATACCCTCTATAAATTCCCAAACATTCTATATTATGATAAGCGCACGTTCGAACTACTGATCGAATGGCGGCATTCATTCCTGGTGAATCTCCTCCTGAAGTAAGAACACCTACTTTTTTTATCGTTTTTGGCATTATTTAAGTATTAAAGTGTAAAATTAGCAAACATTACGCACTTTTCAGTTGATGCTTATAATAAATTAGTAAAAAAAACAAATTCAAACGTTTTCGGTTAATAAGTTTTTCTATACTTAAAAATTCATTTAAAATAATAAAAATGCCTTTTTTTAATTAAAAATGCAAAATTAACAATCTACAAATGAAGTGTTATAAAATTTCATTCTGTGATCATTCATAAAACTAAAAGATCGTGCAAATCTATTAAAATTTAAAATTCTGTTTAATAATCATTATCAGGAATTAATCCCTCATTGTTATTTTTGTTTTCTTGTTTTTCTTCCTTTTTTTCAGGTTTCTTTTTATCCTTTTCTGCTTCTTTTTTAGCGTTTGTAAAATTTATATAATCAGGGTTCAGATTAGAATCTTGTATATCATTTGAGCCTTTACTGGTTTTTCCTAATTTATTCTTCTTAAAGATTTTATTAACTAACTCACTAAAAGTATCAAAATCTACTTCATAACTAATACCTACACCCTGCGTGTAGCCAATACCCTGACCCACGTAGCTAAGGTCATTTTCTTTATTAAACAAACGCAAATTAGCCGTCCCGTCTTCATTAATACGATATTGCACTTCAATATCTCCCACTATTGCCGATTCATTTATACCTCCTACAGGCACTCCTACTTTTCCATTAATAGTAATGCGTTCATTAACTTGTGATGATACTGTTGCCACTACCTGTCCATCAGCCTCCTGCCCTATACGTCTGTCTGCAGAAACATAATTAAAACCAACATTAATTCTATCATTGTCTGATTTTATTATATCACCTAATAAACTGGAAGCTGTTTCAGCAAATGTCCCTGATAAATCTCCTTGGCTAAAACCATCCGTACTCATAAAAGAACCCGTTGATAATAAATATAAGGCCTGGGTCTGACGAATGTCCTTATCATCCAGCTTATATTGTATTTCTGACTTTAAAACACTACTTACAGAAGGAAACTGTATATCGAAATTAGGCTCTGGACTGGCTAAATCGCCTCTTAAACCAATAACTACTTCGACAGGAACTTTTTTATTGAATGAAGAGTTTTCCAATAAAACTGCAGGGTTTGCTATTGTTCTATATACAGCTTCCAAATTTAATTGTGCCCTCATAGGATTGCCCTCCCAAATAATTGAGCCTCCTTTTCTAACAGCAAATTTTTTATCAATTAATCCGCCGTATTTAAAATTATAAGTTCCTTCATAAGCCTGAAAATCCCCCCACATATTAAACTTACCTAGCGTATTGATTTTAAACAATAACGATCCATATCCTTTTCCTTTCATCCCATGTCCGGAATCCCTGTCTAAAATCACTTCAATTTCAGCATCTGGTGTAATATCAAAATCAAATTCTAATTCGAGACCATTATAGTTTTTTGTTCGCTCAACTATACCATTTGCTAAATTATACTTTTCCTTAGGTGTTATAAAATGTATAAAACTTTTTTCGCCCACACTTTGAACGTTGCTGATTGGAATTTTGATCTCAGTTCCTTTCTCAGATTTTGCATCTACTTTAATAAACAATGCCTCAGTTGGCCCTTTTATACTTGCAGCACCATTTATAAAAGCTGTTCCAAAATAGGCAGCATCCTCACTATCTTTTGTATCTAATGCCAGCAATCGTTTTGACGTTATAGTTAAATCTAATTTCCAGTCTCCAAATTTTTTATGCTCTATACTTCCGTTTAACAAACCTTTTGTTCCAAATTTAGTATCTGTTAGCTGATTATTTCTGAACAAAAATTTCTCATCGGTCAAATCTATTACAGTTCTGTTATTTAACTCATAATCTGTATTAAGATAAGTAACTGTCATTCCTGCCTTTTCAACATACAGTCTTCCGTTAATTTCTGGCTTTTTAAGATGACCTGCAATTGCCGCATTTCCTGATACACTCCCTCGTATATTAGACAAAATATCCCCGCCAATGGTACTCAAAGCAGCCAGATTAAATTTATCAAGCTTTAAGTTTAAGTCTAATAAAGTCTCTTTATTTTGAATAGAGAAACTTCCTTCTGCTTTGAAGGATTCGGCAAAATTATTCTGAATAGAGGAATTTATAGTGAATTTTTTAAATGTTTCATCCCCTGAGATATCAAACTTTAACGTTCCTAAATCTATCTTATTTAAGTTTAGATTATCAATTTCAATAGTAGCAGTAGGCTGATAGATATTTTTATTCTGCTTGAAATTTATATTTCCGTTTAATTTACCATTAATAACAAATTTATTGTTTAAAGGAGTAATTTTATTAATATCTACATCTTCAAAATTCAGAACAAGATCTTTGTAATCTGTTCCTTTTATAACCCCATTTAAATCTATTTTTTGATTTTCGTGCGACAATATAATGTTGTCAATGTTGAAATTTTTAAATTTTTTATCAAAAACTATCTGATTATCATCTTCCTCATATTCATTCAAATACCATAAATAGTCCTTAAATTTCATTTCTGATTTATGAATTCCAACTACGTTATTTTTATTTTTATCAATCGTGTGATAGAGATTCAGATTAAAATAATCTTCGCCTTTTGCCCCACCTTTAAATTCAGAACGAACAAACAAGGTGTCTTTTGACGTCACATTAATCAAATTAAAATCTCGAATCTTATAGTACGGCGTCTTAATACTATCCAGTTCGATAAAAGCATTATACAGTGGATTCTTATTATCAATATTAACACGAATATTATCGAATGTGTTTTCTGAAGCTGTAATTTTTTGCGAATTAAACCTGAACTTAAATTCCTGTTTATCAGAATCGATCTTACCACGCATCACCGTACTTGAATCAATTTGAATATCCGGGTACAACATTTCAACCACTTTATTGTAAACATGGAAATTAAAACGCAGAAATTGACCTTTTTTAACTTTGTAAGGTTTATAATTCGTATAAAGACTTCCGACAGAATTCATAACCAACTTATCTAATTGGTCAAATTGAAATTTCCCTACAATTTTCCCATTTACAACATCATTTGAATTAACAGTTATGGTACGCAAATTGTCTGAATCGAAACTTGAATTTACCGTTATTTCATCAAAAGCATATGTTGATTTTGGATTTTGGTAAACAGCATCTTTTATAAAAATATTTCCATGTAAACTTTGTAGAGAATTCCCGCTCACCTGCACAATTGCATCACCTGTAAAGCTGGAAACCGAATCATTAACGATTTTAAGTTTTCTCAAATCTGAATTTTCTACATTAATATGAAAATCATATTTATTTTCACGTTTGCTGAGATCAACTAAACCATCAAATGTCAGGTTTAAATTAGGATCGTTAACAGCAATCTGTCCTTTATAATAAGGTAGTTTAAAATTGCCATTTACAACAATATTATTGTATGTATATTTATTATAATCGAGTTTTGAAATATCCCCTTTTACAATTGTATTTAAATATTTCTTAGAAAATCCGATGCCATCAACGTTTAAGTTTAGAGTCGTTTTACCTATATCTTTCCTTTGCAATAATGTTCCGAGGTCAAAATTATTCAGAACAATATTTCCTGAATAGGAAGCTTTATCTATAAAATCAATATTATTCATATGCAGGTCGATTTCTCCATTACCGAGATCGCTGGCCATTTTGAATTTTGATTCTAAATCTGTAGTTGACACTTTTACAGTTCCAACTATATTAACTTTACCAATTCTTTTCAGTTCTTTAGGAAGTTTATTTCCTAAGACATCTGGCAATAAAACAACTAAATTATCGTAGCTGGTAATGAGTTTATCAAATTTACCATCCATAGAAAATTTTTGGGATTTGCTTCCCAAAAGATTTTTAAAATTGATATTTCCAATAATTCTTGTCCCGTTTCTATCACTTAATCTTAACTTTTTTAAATTAAGGTTGTTCAGCGGCCCCTGTATTTTAGTTTTAACTTTAAAATGCTGATTTTTACCTAATCCAGCATAAAAATAACGAATATCATTTGAAGCTAATGAAGCAGAGTCTAATGCGACATCAAACCTGACTTTATCAGTAAATTCTAAGAAATCTTTTACCTGATAATTTAAAATAGCCTTACCATAAATAGATGATCTTTTGGTAGTAATATCTAAATTTTCGAGCTTTATTTGTTTTTTGCTATAACTAAATTTTGAACTTAAATTTGAAACATAAAGACCTCTGTGATCGAGAAAAGAAAATCTGTGAATATTCGTATTGATTTCAGAACCATAAATTTTAAACTCACTAATATAAGTATTCAGGTTTTTAAAATCTATAATCTTTGGAGTCTTCTTGTTTTCGTCAACAGCAGAAAATGAACCTTGCGATATATAAGCATTTTTTGCTGTCAAAAGAAAATGTTTACTTGATTTTGTAGGTTTACCTGATTCAAATAATCGTATAAAAACATTAATATTATTTTCATCTTCGTCTTTATATGTTTTCAGGTTAAAAATTAATCCCGTTAAACGAACATCCCCAAAAATTAAATCCCCATCAATCAGTCTGGTTACACTTAATACATCAGTGGTAATAATATCGGAGTAGATTAACGTTTTTTTGTGATGATCTAAGATTAATACTTTCTTAAGTTTAACACCACCAAAAGCATTAATTGCTACTTTTTCGATACTGATGTTGGTTTTAAAATCAGTGTTAAGCCTATCTGCAATATAATGGGCAATTTTTGTCTGCACGAATGGTAAAGACAAAGTAATAGCAACTACCAAAACGAGTAAAACTAATCCCATAAGGGTTCTGGATATTATTTTCTTTACTTTTTTGATAACTGCTTTTATTTTTAGTTTATTTTAAAATTCATTTTTGAACAGACAAACAACGGCTGTTTTGATAAAAAT
Source organism: Flavobacterium adiutor (assembly GCF_048282555.1). Lineage (NCBI taxonomy): Bacteria > Pseudomonadati > Bacteroidota > Flavobacteriia > Flavobacteriales > Flavobacteriaceae > Flavobacterium > Flavobacterium adiutor. The sequence continues at coordinate 1,994,031 of NZ_CP182487.1, read as the reverse complement.
TCTTTAATTTTGGCTTCTGTTTTACGATTAAACAAAGTTAAAAATTTGATTTGTCAAATATAATTCAAAATTTGTGCCTTTATATGCAAAATTCAGAGGTTTTTATTCTTGCCATCGAAAGTTCCTGCGATGATACTGCCGCCGCGGTTTTACATAACGACAAAGTACTCTCAAATGTTGTTGCAAATCAGTTAATTCACAATCAATATGGGGGTGTTGTTCCTGAACTGGCTTCGAGAGCACATCAACAAAATATCGTACCTGTAATCGATGCCGCATTACGCAAAGCTAATATACAAAAAGATCAATTAACAGCTATTGCTTTTACACAAGGTCCGGGTTTAATGGGTTCTTTGCTGGTTGGAAGTTCTTTTAGCAAGTCATTGTCGCTGGCTTTAAAAATTCCGTTAATTGCTGTCAATCACATGCATGCTCATATTTTGGCGCATTTTATTGATGAAGAAGGATTCGACAAACCGGAGTTTCCTTTTTTAGCACTAACCATTAGTGGAGGACATACCCAAATTGTAAAAGTGAATGGTTTTTTTGATATGGAAATCATTGGCGAAACTACAGATGATGCTGTTGGAGAAGCTTTTGACAAAAGTGCCAAAATTCTTGGACTTCCCTATCCGGGCGGTCCTTTGATTGATAAATATGCCAAAGATGGCAACCCAAAAGCTTTTCAGTTTACAAAACCAAAAGTTTCCGGTCTGGATTTTAGTTTCTCTGGCTTAAAAACAGCCATTTTATATTTTATACAGAATAACAAACAGAAAAATTCAAATTTTATTCAAGAAAACCTCAATGATATTTGTGCCTCCATTCAATATACAATCATTGAAATTTTGATGGATAAATTAAAAATAGCGGTAAAAGAAACCGGTATTAAACAAATTGCCATCGGCGGAGGTGTTTCTGCTAATTCAGGAATCAGAACCCGATTAAAAGAAAGTGAGGCTAAATATGGCTGGAAAACTTTTATCCCAAAATTTGAGTACACTACAGACAATGCCGCAATGATAGGAATTGTTGGTTATCAAAAATATTTATCAGGTCATTTTGAAACTTCATCTGTAGTTTCTAAAGCCCGAATTCAATTTTAATTATGCAGTTATTTTATAATCCGGATATAGACGAGACAACTGAAACTTTTTCTTTCGACAAAGAAGAAAGCCGTCATATTATTAAGGTTTTACGTAAAAAAGATTCAGATATCCTTCACGTTACAAATGGTCTGGGATTATTATTTGAAACTGAAATTACGCTTGCTTCTGATAACAAATGCACTGTAGAAGTCCGTTCGATAGAAAAATCTCCTGAACCAAAATTTCATTTGCATCTGGCGGTGGCTCCAACTAAAATGAATGAACGCTTCGAATGGTTTTTAGAGAAAGCAACTGAAATCGGAATTCAGGAAATCACGCCAATTATCTGCGACCGGTCTGAAAGAAAAGTAATCAATAAGGAAAGATTTGAAAAAATCATTCTTTCAGCAATGAAACAGTCCAATGAATCGTTTTTACCAAAATTAAACGAAGCAATTTCTTTTAAAGAATTCATCAAACAAAAAAACGAAGGCTTACAGTTCATCGCACATTGCGAAGAAACAGATAAAAAATCGCTAAAGGAGGCATTAAAACCAAACAAAAATGTTACACTTTTGATTGGCCCAGAAGGTGATTTTTCTGAAAAAGAAATTACATTGGCTATTGAAAATAATTTTCAGCCCGTTACTTTAGGAAATACACGTTTACGCACTGAAACCGCAGCGGTTGTTGCCTGTCATAGCGTTGTGTTTTTTAATGAAATATCAAATTAACCGACTCTAAAATTGATATGAAAAAAATATTTTGTGTATTTATATTAGCTTCAGTTTCTTCTTTTTCACAAGAAATTGCTTTATTAAAATATAGTGGCGGCGGAGACTGGTATGCAAATCCTACTTCACTGCCAAATTTAATTCGGTTTTGTAATTCGACTATTCATACTCAAATAAAAGCAAAACCATCAACAGTAGAACCAGCAAATCCAGATTTACTATCATATCCTTTTGTGCACATGACAGGACATGGAAATGTTGTTTTTAGTGATGCTGATGTAACCAACCTAAGAAACTACCTAAACGGAGGCGGCTTCCTTCATATTGATGACAATTACGGTATGGATCAATATATAAGAAAAGAAATAAAAAAAATTTTTCCAAACAATAGTTTAGTTGAAATTCCGGCTAATCATTCTATTTTCCAAAAACCTTTTCCTTTTCCTAACGGACTGCCTAAAATTCACGAACACGATGCAAAAAGACCCCAGGCTTTTGGAATTTTTGTAGAAAATAAGCTGGTTTTACTTTATACTTACGAATGTGATCTTGGTGACGGCTGGGAAGATCCTGAAGTCAATAATGATCCGGCCGAAGTACGCCAAAAGGCATTAAAAATGGGTGCCAATATCATCAATTATATTTTTACCAATTAATCTATACAAAGTGCAGCTTACTCACGAAGAAAATCAATTTGAAAATAAAACATTTCCCATAACCCTCGTTTGCGATCATATCTACTTTCAGCAAAATATTGGTTCTCTTTTTAGAATTAGCGAAGCTTTTGGCATTGAAAAAATCATTTTTTTAGGAAAAGATATTCCGTTAAATCCGAGAAAAATAAATAAAACTTCAAGAAGCACGCATCTTCATGTCCCTCATACTGTTATTGAGGAAACAGATGAGCTAATTCAATATCTACTTGAAAATCAATTTGAAATTATTGCTTTAGAAATTACTCATAACAGCAAGCCCTTAAAAGAAATTGTAATTCCAGTTGATAAAAAAATAGCACTTTTGATAGGAAGCGAAATTGATGGAATCTCTGGTAATCTCTTAAAAATTTCAAATCAAATTGTTCATATTACAATGTTTGGAAAAAACAGCAGCATGAATGTTGTTCAGGCTACAAGTATAGCTTTGTACGAATTAACCTCTTAAAATAAATTTTAACATCTTTATAAGAACTAGACTACATAAGGGATTGTAAATTTCTGGTAAACAAATTGTTACTAAAATTTTGTAAAATATAATTTTTGTTATAAAATTGTGTAATATTTAACTTATCAATTATTTTATAACAAAACCCCTTTATTATGAAAAAAATTCTTTTTTCCGCCTTCACAGCACTAATGCTGTTTTCGTGTCAAAATGACAAGACAGAATCTTCAGATCCTGATGTAAATGTAGCTTCAAGACGTGGCTGTGCGTCGCAAGAAGTTTTAGAAACACAATTAAAAGCTAATCCTGCTTTAGCTCTTAAAATGAATGAAATTGAAGCTTTTACAGCTAAACATTCCATGGATAAATTTACAGGTCGTTTAGTGAATGGTAAAATTGAAATTCCTGTGGTAGTGAATGTATTGTACAGAACAGCTGCTCAAAACATTTCGGATGCACAAATTCAATCACAAATTGATGTTTTAAACAAAGACTTCAATGCTTTAAACTCAGATTACAATAATGTACCTGCATTGTTCTCAGGAGTGAAAGCAAACATCGGAATCACTTTTGTTTTAGATCAAATTATTAGAAAATCTACAACTAAAACTTCCTGGGGAACAAATGATGCGATGAAAAAAACTGCTCAGGGCGGTTTAGCACCAACATCTCCTACAACAAAACTTAATATATGGTCATGTGTTATTGGAAATGACATTTTGGGATACGCGCAATTTCCCGGAGGATCATCATCAACAGATGGTGTTGTGATTGATTACAGATATTTTGGTTTATCTGGTGCGGCTAATGCTCCCTTTAATTTAGGAAGAACAGGCACTCACGAAGTAGGTCACTGGATGAATTTACGCCATATTTGGGGAGATGCAACTTGCGGAAGCGATTTAGTAGCGGATACTCCTACACACAATGAAGCAAACTACGGTGTTCCTGCTTACCCACACTACAGTACTTGTTCTGGAACGCCTGTAGAAATGACAATGAACTATATGGATTATACCAATGATAATGCAATGTATATGTTTACAACCGGACAGAAAAACCGAATATCAGCTATTTTTACAACTGGAGGAGCAAGAGCCTCATTTGCACAATAGTTAAAGTAAAAACTAAATCAAAGCGAGATGTTTTCATCTCGCTTTTTTTGTTTAAGCCTAGATTTTAGAATGCTTTTTCCTATATTTATATTCTAAATTTTAAACATGATCACGTCAAAAACCATTTCGAGAGGAATTTTAAGAGCCTTAGCTACAATCTTAATAATTGGCATCACTTTATACTTTTTATATGAAATTCAAACCGTAATTGTATATTTATGTATTTCTTTACTATTATGCTTAATTGCAAATCCGTTAGTTTTATTTTTAAAAAATAAACTAAAATTCAGCAATTCGATGGCTGCTACAACAACAATCGTACTTTTTATATTTCTGATTGTGGGTTTTATTCTTCTGTTTGTTCCTTTAATTATCTCACAGGCAAATAATTTGGCACTATTAGATACCGGTCAACTTCAGACAAAATTTATAGAAACTGAGAAACATCTTGAAAATTACTTTAATATTCAGGATATTGACTTAAATAAAATTATAAAAGACTCAAAACTTACTTCGGTATTAGATTTTAGTTATTTTACTGGATTTATCAATTCAATTATTAATTTCATGGCCGATATGGGAATGGGATTGGTTTCCGTTTTCTTCATCACTTTCTTTTTTATCAAAGATCAGGATGTTTTTAAAGATCAAGCCAGAAGAGTACTTCCTGATTCGAATGAAGATAAAATTCTGAATTCAATCACAAAAATAAACCACTTATTAACAAGATATTTTATTGGTTTGCTTTTACAATTAATCGTGGTATTTATTCTGTATTTAATTGTATTGCTAATATTTGGAAATGAAAACGCTTTTGTGATTGCTTTTTTATGCGCAATTTTAAACATAATTCCATATTTAGGACCAATCATCGGGACTACATTGGCGGGGATTTTAACCATGATTAGTATGATTGGTCAGGATTTTCAATCTGAAATAGTACCAAAAACAATCTATGTAATTATAGGCTTTTTGATAGTACAAGCGATTGACAATAATATTAGTCAGCCCATAATTTCATCAAAAAGTGTAAATTCGCACCCGTTAGAAATTTTCTTAGTAATCTTGATCAGCGGAATCACCTTTGGAATTGTTGGTATGATAATAGCAGTTCCGGTATTTACAATGATTAAAGTAATTTTAAAAGAATTTTTTCCTGACAATAAAATTGTGTCCGTATTAACCGAAAGAATTTAGCTTTGAATACCTCTATTTTGCATCCAGATATACAGAAATTTATAATTCAAAATACTGGTGCAGATGTAACAAAATTGGCGCTGCATAAAAATCCGTTTCCAGAAGTGGATTGGATTTTAATTTTAAATCAAATTGAAGCGCGAACAAAAGCTAAAGAAAAACTTCCGACTTGGTTTGCGGAAGAAAATATAATTTATCCAAACAAAATTTCAGTTGAACAAACTTCTTCAGAAAAAACAGCTGCTTACAAAGCTGCTTTAATTTCTGGAACATCTTTAATTGATTTAACTGGCGGTTTCGGTGTTGATGATTATTATTTTTCGAAAACTTTTAAAGTAGTTGCACATTGCGAAATTAATGAAGATTTATCTGCTATCGTGAAACATAATCTTCAACAATTTGGTGTGAAAAATTGCTTTTGTTACGCTACAGATTCTACAAATATCTTAAATGAATCAGAATTAAAATACGATTGGATTTATATTGATCCGTCGCGAAGAAATGATAGCAAGGGGAAAGTTTTTATGCTGAAAGACTGTTTACCAAATGTTCCCGAACTGCTCGATTTTTATTTTGAAAAATCTGATTCAATTTTAATTAAAACTGCTCCGCTGTTAGATATTTCAGCGGGATTGACAGAATTAAAAAATGTTAAGAACATTCATATTATTGCACTGGAGAACGAAGTTAAGGAACTACTTTTTGAAATTCACAAAGATTATTCAGGCAAAATAACCTTAAAAACGGCTAATATTTTAAAAGAAAAAACAGAAACTTTTGAATTTCTTTTAGACGAAGAAATCTCTTATCCTCTTTATGATTTGCCCAAAAAATATCTTTACGAACCCAACGCTGCGATTATGAAATCAGGTGGATTTGATAACGTAAGCATTGCTTTTGAAATGAACAAACTCCATAAACATTCTCATTTATATACTTCGGATGAGTTAATTGATTTTCCTGGAAGAACTTTTGAAATCGACAAAGTGATTTCATATAGCAAAAATGATATGAAAACGGCACTTTTGAATCAACAGGCAAATATTACCACACGTAATTTTCCTGAATCAGTAGAAAACATCCGAAAAAAATGGAACATAAAAAATGGAGGGAATTTATATTGTTTTTTTACAACTGATAAAAATAATAACAAAATAGTTTTAATTTGCAGAAAAATAACTCAAAAATGAAATACTTAATTACACTAGCTTTTTTTCTGTTAACTTATACCTCATTTGCCCAAAAACCTTGCGAATACAGTACGAATGTAACAGATTCAATCGGTACATATAAAGTTACAAATGAATATTTGGTAAGTGAAAAAAACTTTGGAAACACCTTTGATTATATCTTTTTTTCTTTGGCACAAACTGACGGTTTGCCAACATTAAACTTACAATTAATTCAAAAAAGCAAGGATTTTATAAAAGCCAATTGTTTTGATAAAAACTCAAAAGTATTTTTGCAATTACAGAATGGTAAAGTTGTTACCTTACTACATGTTAATCAGGAAAATTGTGGAACACTTCTTCATGATAAGGATTTTAACAACCGAATCAATAGCGGTATTTTTATGTTTATGAAAGATAATTATGAAGAACTCAAGAAATCTCCCGTAACCATTATGCGAATTAAATACTTAACGGCAACAGAAGACTATATCATAAGAGATCAAATTACATCAGAGATGAATGGAAAAAAATATAAGCCTGCTACTTATTTTATGGAAAATATCAGATGTGTTGAATAAATTATTCGCAATCCCATTTTTGATTAGAAACCTTATCTTTTAAACCTGTTTTTAAATTATAATGCCACCATTCTGAATCAAAAGAATTAAAGCCGTTTTTAACCATTATTTTTTTTAGAAATTTCCTGTTCGATAATACTTCTTTAGAAAGTTTAGTATAATTATGACTGGCCTGAATCCCAAAAAAGTCGAATGGAGTTCCCATATCAACTTCTTTACCTTTAGAATCAACTAAAGAAATATCAACGGCTCCTCCTCTGTTATGGATGGAGCCTTTTTTAGGATCTGCCACATACTCCGGATTTGAAACAATCTGCCACATTTTTTTCTGAATAGATAATGGTCTGTAGCAGTCATAAAGTTTAATTTTATAGCCTTTCTTCATGAAATCCTTATTAGCTTCTACCAAAGCCATAACAGTCTTTAAACGCAAAAAACATTCCGCACAATCATACACTTTCGCTTTTAAAAAATTATCCTCAGTAGCATATTTCATATCGTAGATAAAATCTTTACAGTAGTCATTTAAATTGACGAAAGTAGTATCAGTCAGAGAAACACCTGCATGTAACTCGTTCTGAGCACTTGAAGAAATTATCGAAAAAAAAGAAACTAAAAAAAATAAAAAATTAGAATATGAAATTACCTGTACTTTTGATTTCATTGTTTATAGTAACTGTGTTTAGGTAAATATAACAAAACATTTTTTATATCTCTTCTCAAATCATAACATTTTACTTTATACCTTTATTCTTAAGTATTCGGAAATGAGAGCGTACTGCATGATAAAAATTTTATTTTAAAAATTACTTTACTTTAAAAATGAACTGATTACTGATAAAGGCATTTCTGTACAGATAAAAAGAATAAACTTTGCATCAGTTAGTAATGGAGAAGGTCATGTTATGGTTTTTATCATATTTTTATGGATAGAGTTCCGGAAAAAGTTCTTCCGTCTGATGGCCATATACCTGGCCCCGGATAAAATTGTGGTCGCTTGGTAAAATACGGTTCATTTGAGACATTATTAACGTTAAACTGAAACTTTATTTTTTCTGTAATCCGGACTGAAAGATTTAAATCAAGCAACTGATATGCCGGTACTAATCCTACTGCGCCACTTGCAGACGGGACATTAGTATTAAATGCATCTGCAAAACTCTCAGAAGTATAACTGTATAATGCAGATAAACTAATTACATCATAATTGACAGTAATCCCGTTTCTTGAAATCCATTTGGGAACACTTTCAACCTTGTTCCCGCTAACACTTACATTATTATTGCCTGATCGTATTGTAGCATCCTGATAGCGAGCCTCCATGAAAGAAGTAGATGTAAAAATAGATAAACTGGCTTTTTTTCCTAAAGAGAAATCTCCTTGCAAAAACAATTCAAGCCCAGTGGTCCGCGAGTCACCGATATTAGTTCTGAAAATAATAAGATTATCTTCTGTATCAGTTTGTGCAAGCGTTCCCATACGGTTATTGTATTGCAGACAGAAACCTGTTAGATCCCATTTTAGAAATTTATATTTTCCCCTAAAACCAAATTCTGCATTGTATCCGTAAGCGTCTTTTAAGTTTTTGTCACTCACTTCATAAACAGATTGTGGAATGATGTCTTTGAAAATTACAGGTCGGTAAGCTTGTGAGCATCCTGCATAAAAATTAATATCGCCTGCTATGTCATATTGCGAGCTTACACCAAACAAAGGAAAGCTATGCCTGATTTTATTTGGCAATTCAGTATCTGAATAACCATTAATAATACCACTCATACTGGTTTCCCCTTTTTCTATTCTAACTCCTGTGTTTAAGGAGAATCGTTTGGTAAATAGCCATCGATTCTCTGCAAAAAATGCGATATTGCTCGTTTTAAAATGCAGGTCTCTGCCCCAGTCTGGTGATACAAGCGATAAATCAAAATCCGTTCCCGTTGTCCCTTTGCCTTGCTGCTGTCGGTGCAAGTCATTATTCATATATTGTATTCCTGCCGCAATTGAACTGGTTTGATTTAGAAATTTATAAAACCGGAGTACCCTCAACTCTGTTGTATAACTGTTAAAATGATCAATATCCACTTGTCTGTTATTATATTCAAGGGTAGCAGGCACAATCTCGTCAGGAATGTTGGCGGGTTTATCAAACATCACACTATTTCTTTCTCCCAGAACAGCAGAACTTGTGAATCGCAGTTTTGTTGAAGAATCGATGTTCCAATCAGCTGTTAAGGACGGTATATGAATATTTGGCTGATAATAATTCCTTGAGCGCGTTGACATTTTTGGATTGTCCTTAAACATATTATCAGTCAACGGTCCTGGTATATGTGTAATATAGTTTGAATGCGTCCATTCTAATTTAAAGCTTAAATCTTTTGTAACATCATAAAAAACAGATACGCCCTGAGCATCAAAACTCGAATCACTGTTTTCCCTGTAACCTGTTATCCATTTCCCATTTATCCATGCAGAGTAACGAAACTTGCCTATTTTACCAGATATACTGTTGTACGTGCTTACCAAACCGTATGAACCCAATGTGTTTATTGTTTCAAAAGTAATTTTTTTAATCGTGTCCGGCTGTTTGCTCACATAGTTAAGCATACCGCCAAACTGTGCACCATATTGAAGTGAGCCTGTCCCCCTAACCAACTCAATACGTTCAACCCCTTCCATAGGAGTATTGTAATGACTGGCTGGATAGCCGTACATATCAGAGTTAGTAATAATCCCGTCTTTACGCATATTGAATTCCCAACTCCGATGAGGGTCAAGTCCGCGGGTAGAAATATTTAACTGATTGCCTGTTCCGTCCATATCATAAACGAATACTCCTGGTATTTTTGCGAAAATCTGCCGGCCATATTTTTCAGTTATGGCAGCATTTTTTTGTGTCATGTCAATCACTTCAGTTTTTTTTCCAGAAAAAATATAAGTTCCTTGTATGGGTTCAAGCCGCTGAATATCTTGTGCTGTTTTATTGCCTTCAATTGTTACAGGAGCAAGATGGTGCGTTTTTACTGTGTCATTTGCTGTTTGAGCAACAGCAACAGTTGCATTCGCCAAAATTGCCGTGATAAACAAAAATCTCTTCATAATATAATACTGATTTATTTTTTCAGTAAACTAAAATTGTCTGATTATTTGATATCAAAATTTTACCTGAACAATTTTGTAGCAAATTGATATAAACATCTTCGCCATGTAAGCCATTCATGAGCCGTTTCAGGCGATTCATAATATACATATTTAATTTTTTGCTGATCTAACATCGCCCGAAATGCGCCAACAGATTTTGGAAAAGGACTAGGCTCTTTAGTACCTAAGCCTAACCAAAAAAGTTTTATTTTTTTATTGAGAGCATCGCCCTCTTTATATTTTCCGTCTAAGAATGTCGAAACATCAATTGCGTCTGTACTCGGATAATTTGACGTTCCACTAAATCCGCCGTATTGAGAAAAAGTTTCCAAGTGATTCATCATAATTCTCATCGTTTGATTTGCTCCCATAGAAAGGCCGGCAATTGCCCTGTTTTCACGATTGGCGATAGTTCGAAACTTTGTGTCAATCATTGGAATTACTTCTGTGATTAATACCTCTTCAAAAACAGATGCTGATTGCTCTTTTTTGTCCCCCTGATTATTTTGTGGTTTATAAGCATATCCGTTATCCATTACAATAATCATAGGAGTTGCTTGTTTTGCAGCAATCAGATTGTCTAAAATCAAATTTGCTTTACCTTGGGAAGACCAACCTGTTTCATCCTCAAAACTTCCGTGTTGTAAATAAAGAACTGGATAACGTGTTTTAATATTTTCATTATAACCTGGTGGAGTATAGATAAAACAACGTCTAAATGAATTTGTTAATTTTGAGAAGTAAATATTTTCGCTGACAAGACCATGAGGTACATTCTTTAGCGAAAAAAAATCCTGATCTTTAGCAGGAATTTCTATTCCGCTTCCTAATCGACCAGCACCATAGAAATATAAAGTTCCCGGATCCGGAACAGAAGCCCCGTCTATATTTAGCTGATAATAATGAAATCCTTCATCCTGAGGATTAGAATCCCCAGTCCATACGCCATTGGCATCTTTTACAAGATCATACTTAACACCTCCCAGATCAAGCTGGACTTTATTGGCATTTGACGCAGCAATACTGGCGCGAACCCTACCCTGAGAATTAACCTGAGGAAATTTTTTTTCAGGCTGATTGACTGCTGAAGGTTTAAAATCTTCTGTTATTGTTGTTTCCTGACCTACAACAGATTGAGGATACATGCAGGAAATTATAGCAATTATAATAAGTAATTGTTTCATTCTTTAGTTCTTTTTAAAGTTTATTGTTTTATAAAGCTAAATCGTTTACAGCATTTGCAAGAAAAACATAACAGGTCCTCCATCAGTAGTACATTGATTTTCGCCCCATAAAAAATGTGATTCGTCTTTATTTTCTAAATAGTCCGGTTGCAGAAAGCTAAGTCCCGGAACTACTGCAGCCATGTAGTTTTATTTTGTAATTATGATCCAAGCTAAAAAGTATTCTTTCGATAAAACTCTTTTGGAATTAAAAAGAATTGCTGAGGCTTTATTCCGTTTGTACATTATTCAGATTTTAATTTATTGATCCAAATAAGTGCTGATGAAATATTAGCTAGGCCGGTAAATAATTCATCAGCAAATGTTTAGATTAATCGCTTCATACAATTAAAATCTACTGTTTAAATAAAAGTGGAGCTAACTCTTTAAAGCTTCGACGCCAGGTCTGAAACTCATGTCCTGTGTTATCAGAAACGTAGGAAACAGCATTAAAACCCGCATTTTTAAGGTCTGATACAGCGTTTTTAACACCATCTGGACGTTCTTTGCTTCCACAGCTTAAAAAGATAAGATTTACTTTTGATTTATCCTTAATATCTTCAGGTTTGTAAGTTCCGCCACTAAGGAGTGCATAGTGAGAGAAAACTTCAGGTTTATTAAGTGTTATACTTTTTGTTTCCATGCCTCCCATTGATAAACCTGCCATTGCACGATTAGCATGATTAGCTAGTGTACGAAAATTAGAATCAATATACGGAATTAATTCATCTACAAGAACAGTTTGAAAAGGCTCTATTTTGAAACTTGATAAACCACCAAATTTCACTTCATTTGTCATTCCGTAAGTCATTACAATTATAAATGGTTTTATTTTACCTTCTGCAATCAAATTATCCATGATTAAATTTACACGCCCCTGATTGCTCCAGGCAGTTTCATCTTCTCCCCAACCATGCTGTAAATACAAAACCGGATATTGTTTAGCTTTATCTTTATGGTACCCAGGCGGAGTATAAACAAAAGCTCTTCGTGAAGTATTGGCACTTTTTGAAGAGAAAAGAATTTGCTGTACATTTCCGTGCGGAACATCTTTTAGAGCATAAAAATCCTGATCATGTGCCGGAATTTCGATACCGCTTTCCCAGCGTGTAGAGCCATAAAAATTGAGTGCTCCCGGATCATTAAAAACACCTCCGTCGACAGTTACATGGTAATAATGAAAACCTTCATCCATGATATTAGCAGTAGTGCCTCTCCAATAGCCATCTTCGCTTTTGGAGAGAGCAGTGCCCCCTTTTGCTCCTCCTAAACCAAGACTTACAACAACAGATTTGGCTTCAGGAGCCAAAATTTGAAATCGGACATAACCCTGAGAATTAACCTGAGGATATTCCTGACCTGGCTGATTAACTGTTGAAGGTTTAAAATCTTCAGCAATGGAGGCCTGACTTGTTTGTGAAAAACCGGCAAAACCTGATAAAATAAATGCATATAGCATTACAACTGCATATTGTTTCATATTTTTTTATTTTTTTAGATTAAAAATTTATTTTACTGTTGGATGTATAATTTGGTAGTTACCACTAAGATGCATCAGGCTAAAGAGATACATTAACCCATCATAATAGGGGTCAAAATAACCATCTTCATAAGGTTCCAGTTTAGCGTTCCAAAGCGCATGAACAAAATCCATACTCTTTTTATCTGGATTGACCAATGATGCTGTTGCCGAAGTTCCTACTAATCCTATTGAGTGTCTGAGTTTTTTGACTGGTCCGGCCTGTAGAATAAAATCTGGTGTGGAACCATCAAGATTGTATTGATCTACAAACGTTTCTATTCCTTTCGACCTAAGGAAGTTTTGAAATTTTACAGCATATTCTTCCTGCCACTTTTTATCTTTTCCATACCAGGTATAATCCATAGCGATATTCATAGGAACACGCCAGGAATCGTAACGAAATCCGGCAGGCATCCATGGTGTAGGATGTGGTTCTCCGCTAAACTCTGTATAATCCGAATTTAAGCCTGTTACAGGGTGACATGCCTTATGCAGAAAATTACGGGAAACTTCAGCACATTCTTTGTAAAACTGTTCATGTCCGTCTTTGGCATACAAAGCCCATATTTCATAGAATGCCGGAACATGATAGGATGGATCTGTCCATTCGTATCCGCGTCCTTCCGGCACAAATGATATTTGTTTATGCTCTGTGTTAATGATATTATAGATATTACCTGTACCCTCTTTTTTCCACATGGCATCTAATATCCTTCTTGCTTCATTATAATAATGAATCCCTGTATCATTCCCCCATTTGTTCGAAGCAAAAAGCAAACTGGTTATGTAATATAGCTCTCCGTCTGATGCAGAGCCAGGAGAGTTTTGTTTTTTGGTTTCAGGATTTACGCTCCATGCAAAATAACCTTCCCTTGGTCCATTCTGATGCTGCATGTATTTTACTGACCAGCGCCAAAGACGATCAAAAACATCTTTTTTATTGAACTGAACGGCAACCATCATTCCGTATGACATTCCTTCAGTACGTGCATCTTTATTTTTAACATCAGAAACATATCCTAAAGAATCGCCTTCTTCAAAATAAACTTTGTTAGGGCCTTCAAATACATCATAATAAGCTTTGGCAACTTTTTTATCTATTTCGTCCTGGCTATATCCTGCTTCTTTAAACAGATTACGATAATGCGGCATTTCAGAGTCTGATTTTTCTGCTTTCTTTTTATTCTGGCAGATGGCTAAAACCGGAACAAAAAATCCGAAAATAAGTATTAAAATAGAAATTTTAGCGCGCGAGTTTTTTTTAGATTTTTTATTCATTTTTATATTTTTTTATCTTAATATTAATCTGCAGAGCCTTATCATTCAAATAAAAAGAGAATGATTATTTCTTTGCTTAATTGAAACTAAAAAGTATTATTTGATTTTATTCACACCTTTAGTTGTTTGTACTATTTTTTGAATAGTTCCATCTGGATTATAATACATATAATCTACACATACAGAACGTCTGTAACTTCCACCTGTTGGCAAGCTTCCGTTGTGGTAAAAGAAATAAGATTTACCTTTATAATCAACAATACCTGGATGGGTTGTAAAACTATTGCTTACATTTTCTTGTATTAAACCCTGATGTTTCCAAGGTCCGGTTGGACTATCTGATGTACAATATTCTATTGTTTCTGCCTTTTCTCCTTTACTGGCATATACTAAATAATACATTTCTTTTCTTTTATATATCCAGGGACCTTCTATGAAGTTTTTTGGTTTCAAATAATTAATTTGACCATCCATCTCAATCATGTTTTCTTTAAGCTTTACCCATTTACAGCTAGCATTTCCCCAATACATATAGGCCTGCCCGTCGTCATCAATCATAACTGTAGGATCAATATCATCCCAGGAGTGTTTCATATCAGTTGTCATTTCATTAATTACAAGAGCTTTACCTATTGCATCCTTAAAAGGCCCTGTAGGTTTGTCTGAAACTGCAACACCTATAGCTGCTCCGCCTCCACTCTCCTCATTTTTTTTATGAAATGTCGAAACAAACCAATAAAATTTACCATTTCTTTCAATGCACTGAGCGGCATAGGCATCTCCTGTAGCCCATGAAAAAGTACTTGGTGAAAGTGGCGCCCCATGATCTTTCCATGTTACCATATCGGTTGTGGAAAAAACATGCCAATCGGCCATTTTATAATTAGTATCTGCTTCGGTCGCTACGTCATGTCCTGTGTACAAAAACAAAGTGTCTTTGTGAACAATAGGCGAAGGATCGGCAGTAAAAATGTGCTTAATGATAGGGTTTTGTGCTGTTATTTCAAATGTTGAAACACAACAAAACATCAATAAAATCCTGATATTTAATTTCATGTTTATAGTTTTTTTGGTTATAGATAATTATGTGGTTTTCTTATTTTCAGATTAATTACTTTTTATCAGCATCTGCTTGCCGCTATATTTTACTTTTTTAGGAACGCTTCCATTTTGTTTTACAGATATCCATACAATATTCATTGTGTAGTTTTTTGTCTGACCATTATAACTGCCAATTTGTTTTCCTATAGTTAAAGCTTGATTCTTTTCATTCCAGATTATTGGAATTTCGATATATTTTCCTTTTTCATAATTATAGTTATCGCCTTCATCATCATAAAAAGTGAAACTTGCATTCTTACCTGTATAAATACGAATTTCAAGTTCATCCTGCTTCACTTGCGTATTCTGAATCACATTTCCCATAGGAACGATCGAACCTTCTTTTACAAAAACCGGTATTTTGTCTAAAGCAGCTGGAGATTCTATTGTTTGTCCGCCTTCGAATCTTTTGCCGGTCCAGAAATCGTACCATGCGCTTTGTTTAGGTAAATAAACATTCCATTTCGTTACTTCAGGGGCTGTAACTGGCGCTATTAATAATGATTTTCCAAACATATACTGATATGCCTGACTTACAGCAGCTGTATCATAACTAAAATCCATTATTAATGGTCTCATTAAAGTTGAGTTATACTTAGCTATTTGCCAGGCCTCTGAATAGATGTAGGGCATTAGCTGATATCTAAGATTGAGCATA
This sequence comes from Flavobacterium adiutor, assembly GCF_048282555.1. Lineage (NCBI taxonomy): Bacteria > Pseudomonadati > Bacteroidota > Flavobacteriia > Flavobacteriales > Flavobacteriaceae > Flavobacterium > Flavobacterium adiutor. The sequence continues at coordinate 1,978,063 of NZ_CP182487.1, read as the reverse complement.
GAACGCATGTTATTTTCGACCTTTTCTCCATACTTCCACGGTTCAGTTTCAGTTTGATAACCATGCATACGGAATATCGGATTAAAAACGGCCCATTGAAACCAGCGAGTCAGAATCTCATGATACTTTTCATTTTTATACTGTTCTGCTCCCGGACGGAAAAAACCACCAATATCGGTTGTCCAATAAGGCATCCCTGTTAGATTATAATTTAAACCTGCGACGATTTGTCGTTTGTAAGCATCCCAGTCCCAGCCTATATCTCCAGACCAATTGATTGTACCATATCGCTGCTGTCCTAAAAATGCTGAACGGGTTAGAATCGTTACCCTTTTTTCAGGGTTTGTATTTTTTTGACCTTCATAAACAGCTTTGCTGACAAATAAGGGATATGTTAACCGATAAAAATCACCCAGTCCAAAATAAGTTTGTTTCCCTCTTAACGCATCATTTTCCGGCTCAGTTGCATCCATCCACCAGGAATCAACACCAAATGCAAATAAATTTTTATTAAGTGCGTTCCAATGTGTTTTTTGGGTTTCCGGATTAAAAATGTCTATCCACGGACTATGGGGAATAAATACGTTTTTTGACACATATTCTTTACCTATTTCCGATTCTTTGTTTAAATTCTCCCAAACCGAAATAGAAAAGTGGGCATTTAAATCATGAATTTCCTTTATAAATTTTTCAGGTTCCGGATAATGTGTTTCATCAAATTTAGGAACACCCCAGCCATATTTCCCCCAATATTGCCAGTCCTGTACAATTACATCTACAGGCAGATTACGTTTTCTGAATTCTTTGATTGTTGAAACCAAATGTTCGCCTGAGGTATATCGTTCGCGACACTGCCAAAATCCAAATGCCCATTTAGGCAGCATTGGAACATTTCCCGTAAGGTTACGATAATTCGCTATGACTTCATCTGTATTCTTTCCTGCAAAAACAATATAATCAAGCGATTTGGCATTGGGCGAATTAAAAACAGTTTCATCATTAGTAAGTTTTACACTAAGAGATGGTGTATTGCTAGATTTACAAACTATTTTAACAGTGTGTTCACCTGCTTTTAACGCAACCAGTTTGCTCACTGCTGGCGGCAGCCATAAATTAGATTGATTGATTACATCTACATCATCAATCAGAACCAAATGACGACTGTCCATATCTCCAAGATCCAGCATTAATGAATATTCTCCTTCTTTAGCTACGGAAAAATTTCCTGAGTAAACGGATTGCTGTTGCGAGACTTTTTGTGTACCTGATGTGGTAGTTACTTCAACCTCACGTTTTTCACCTTCGTTTACTGTATTTTTAACCAAGTCGATATTTTGACTGGTTGGATTAAAATAAGTCAGACCATACTGATGCCATAATAAACCATATCCCTTATTGGATACCAAAAACGGAATAGCAATCTGTGTATTGACCTGGATTAACTTTCTGGTTACATTCTTTAGATTGTAAAAACCATCCTGGAACTGTCCTAATCCAAATAAATATTCATCTTTAGGAGATTCAAAACCCTGTTCGGCTACAAAACAGGATTCCCCCATAATAGTAGCAGGTTTTAAGATTCGTGAATTTGCTTTTTCAGTTAGAAAAACTTTACCTGATGTATCACTATATGTAATAACCCCTGTTTTTTTATTAAAAGAAACAGATATTCCTTTTGTACTAAGTTGTAAATTTTCCGGAGATTCTTTTAATTTAAAATTAGGAATGTGTGATTTGTTTATGAGGACAAACTCTTGTTTTTCTTTTAACTCCCCTATTTCATATTGTATTCGTATGGATTTTTCGGTAAGAGGAATTATGTTTAATACACCATCAGATAATGCAATAGCCAATTTATCTTTACTCAGCGAATGCTTTTTATATTGTTGCGCACTAATTGAAGTGAATAAAAAACCTAAAATTAAAATGTAAACTGTTTTTTGCATTTTTATATATTAAATTATCATTTATTCAGTTGAAATCAATGAAACTTCAAAACCTTCTATTCGAAGTAGTTTTATGTCAATAACTGATTTTTCTGTTTACAACCATATAATCCTCCTAATTATATTAATAGATCCTTTTTCTCGGGCAACAGTTATTTCATGTCACAGATAACCGTCAATGAATCTTGTATATGGGGATATGTTTTAGAAAAGTCCTGATCGCTTCTGGGAAGCCCTATATTTATCTTTGAAATAATTCATTTTTTAAATCTGTGCCCTTTTTTCAAAAGTTCGGCAAACAAAATATGATTATGGAATGAAAAAGCCGAAAGGGATATGAACTTCCGGCTTTAATTTAAAAACTAACACTAACTAACATTAGTTATAAACTACTTATATAACCAAATATTAACTTTTAAATCTCGCTCAAAAAAATTACTTAGTTCTGGCGCCAACTATATTTTTAATTTTTATCAAGTAATAGAAAAGGTTTCTATTATTATCCAAATGCTTTTTAAAAACTCAAATACACCAATTTCCTTAGTATAAGAAAGCGTAAAACCAATTTTTACAATAAGTGTATTTATTACAAATATACAAAAACTTTTCGTAAAACAATCGGTTGTTTTATGTTTTTATTGTTAATTAAAAATAAATAATCCTGTTAAAAAACATTGTATGTATTAATATAGTTAAAAAAATAAACAATACTAAACAACCTCATTCGTTAATAACAAAATAAAGAGGAATTGAAAGTCTAAATAGTCTTTTCTTTAAAAAATCATAAAAATGAGATTTTACAAAATTTTACGGGAAACTGTAAAAGCAAATAAATTAGTCTGATTTATTTTCAAATTCCCAAGGAAGCCTTTGAAGCAACTAATTGTTATTATGAAACTTAAATATAACATCATACTTATTATAGAATAAGAAGATTTTATTATATCGCTAGAAATCCCTATAAACTATTTTTTATTTTAGAAACAGCTGTACTTACCTCATTTTCGGGTTTCTTACAAGCTTTATTAACACATACATAAATATACGTTTCATTATCTACAAAACGATCCTTTAAAATTGGAAGACTGCTTTCTTTTGTAGAGCCCGCTATAAGAATGTTAGGCAAATAGTAATTTTGAAACTGAAATGCTTTAGTTATAGCATCTTTTCCCGAAATGGCAACTTCAAAATAATTATCGGTATAATTCAGCATTAAATTCAGCCAGTTATAATATTCTGCTGGTGAATGCAATACATCATCTTTTATATTATTTAACATTCTTTCAGCTGTTTTTGCATATACATCATCAGAATAATAATGCCCTAAGTGAAATAAATTATTGGCAAAAATTGAATTTGAGCCCGGAATTACATTGTCAGCAATTTCCATCTTTCTGGCAATTAGATTTGTCGAACTGCCAGATGTAAAATAAAACATGTTTGATTTTTTATCCCAAAAATGCTTCATTGCATAATCTGTTAATTGCCTGGCCCTGCGTAACCATTGTTCGTCTAATGTAACTTGGTAAATGGCAATAAAGGCATCTGCAACAGTGGCATAATCTTCTGAAAAACCCGTGATAGTACTTTTGCCATCTTTATAACTGTGATGTAAACTTCCATCTTTTTTAAGCTGGTTATTGACAATAAAACGAGCGTTTTTTAATGCAATTTGCTTGTAATGCGGATTTTTGAATGCACGATAAGCATTAACATATCCTTTTATCATTAAAGCATTCCAGGAAGTAAGGGTTTTATTGTCCAAATGAGGCCGGGATCTTTTGTTTCTGGCTGTTAATACTATTTGCTTCCAGTTTTTTATTTTGGCTTCCAGTTCTTTTGGATTCAATTTATTTTTTATTGCAAAATCTTTATTTGATAGGTTTTTAAACAAAACATATTGTTGATTTTCCCATAAACCGTTTTCATTAATATTAAAATACTCCTGAAAAAGACTATAATCAGATTTTAATAAAGACTGCAACTCCTCTTTAGTCCAGATATAATAAGCTCCCTCTTCTAATTTACCTTCCTTATTTTTACTGTCTGCATCTAAAGAAGAATAAAAAGCCCCGTTAGAAGCCATAAGCTCCCTCTCTACAAAATCGAGTGTTTCATGAACAGCTTTTTTATAGGATTCATTTTTAGTAACCAAATATGCATCCGAATATAAACTCACTAACTGTGCATTATCATACAGCATTTTTTCAAAATGAGGAATATGCCATTTTGCATCTACTGAATACCTTGAAAAGCCACCCCCAATAGCGTCATAGATTCCTCCGTCAGCCATTTTCGTAAGTGTCGTTTCTACATATTTTTGAATCGGTTTATCATTGTTTTGAATACTGTATCGAAGTAAAAAACTTAACGCCCCCGGCATTGGAAATTTCGTTTCACCAACAAAGCCTCCTTCTTTATAATCTAAATCCTTCTGCCATGATTTTACAGTAGTAAAAATATCTGATTTTTTAAAATTAGTTTCATTATTATTGACTGTAATTAATTGTAATTCTCTGATTCCCTTTACTAATTTATCTGCATATTCAATTGCTTTTTGTGGATTGTTTCTATACAATTCAGAGATTTCAGTCAGCGCTTTAGTCCACTCCTCTTTTGTAAAATATGTTCCTCCAAAAATAGGGCGACCATCAGGAAGCGCAATACAGTTTAATGGCCAACCACCTTTTCCTGTCATCAATTGTACTGCATTCATGTAGATTTGGTCAATATCTGGACGCTCTTCCCTGTCTACTTTTATACTCACAAAATTATCGTTCATTAATTTCGCCACAGCTTCGTTTTCAAAACTCTCTTCTTCCATCACATGACACCAATGACATGCCGAATAACCTACAGAAATAATAATAAGCTTATTTTCTTCTTTTGCTTTTTGAAGAGCTTCATTATTCCATGCTTTCCAGTCTACCGGATTATGTGCATGCTGTAAAAGATACGGACTCGTTTCATCAATCAGGTCATTGGTATATTTATGATTTTCCTGATTATTCTGTTTGCTGTTACAACTAATAATAAGACATGAAATGATTAATAAAAGGGATAAAAAACGCATATAAAAGAAATAAAAACAAATGATTAATTATATGAAAAGGAGAGTATATTTTTAACTAAGAAGCTAAAATAACAATTTATATTTAATAGATTCAATGTTATCAAATTATGCTTCAAATATGCTATTAAACGCTTCAAAATTGACAATCATATTTCAACTTTCAAACTATTTTTACCGATTAGTTTTTATCAAAAATGAATAAAAACATGTTCATTCTGACAAAATTTATTAAATTTTTTTTTTTAAACAGGTATATAACTACTACTAAAAAAAACAGCATCTTACTATGAATAATACATCGCAAAAACTTTCAGTAATAGAAAAAATAGGTTATGGTTTAGGTGATTTTGCAGCAAATTTGATTTTTCAGACATTATTGACCTTTCTGGCTTTCTTTTACACAGATGTTTATAAAATTCCTGCCGGAACAGCAAGTATTATTATTTTTATTGGTGGTTTTATAGGTGCTTTTTTCAATATTATTATGGGAATTATTGCTGATCGTACTAAAACCAGATGGGGAAAGTTCAGACCCTGGATATTATGGACTGCATTTCCATTTGGGATTGCTTCAGTCCTCTCTTTTCTTACTCCGGATTTTTCACTAAGAGGCAAAATAGCCTATACATTCCTAACTTACTTTTTTCTAGTCTTAATTTATGCTGCAAACAATTTACCTTATGTTGCTTTAAGCGGTGTGTTGACAGGCGATATGAAAGAAAGAAACAGTCTCTCTTCCTATCGTTTTGTAGCTGTAATGATAGCTCAGTTTATAATTCAGTCGCTTTTATTGCCACTCGTTTTAATTTTAGGACATGGTGACAAAGCTGTTGGTTTTAAAAATACGATGCTATTATTCGCTATTATAGGAGTAACTTGTTTGCTGATTACTTTCTTCACCACAAAAGAAAGAATCGTCCCTAAAAAGAATCAGGAATCTTCCGTTAAGCAGGATTTTATAGATTTATCTAAAAACGGCCCTTGGATTGTGATGCTGCTAGTTACTATTTTGGTTTTTATAACCTTGTCCTTAAAGGGTGGCATGTATGTTTTTTATTTTAAATATTATTTAGATCCTGCTGCCCAAACTCTTTTTTTGAAGGATATTGGCTTCACTACATTTATTGGTTCGGTGAATAAGTTGTTAACAGGAATGGGATTAACAGATCTTCAGTGGCCAAAAGATGCTCCTACTTCTGCTTTCAGCCTTTTTAATGCTGGTGGAATTCTTTTTATGATTTTTGGGATTATGTTTTCAAAGTCGCTTGCAAATTCATTTGGAAAAAGAAATATTTACATCACCTTTATATTTTTATCAGCTATAAGTTTATTGCTTTTTAATTTTTACAGTAAAACAGCCATTACAATGGTTTTCGTTACGCAACTACTACATGGATTTATTTATGGCATAACAATTCCTTTATTGTGGGCAATGATCGCTGATGTAGCAGATTATAGTGAATGGAAAAACAACAGAAGAGCAACAGCAACTGTTTTTTCGGCAATGGTATTTGGATTAAAGACAGGAATAAGTATTGGAGGTGCTCTGGGAGCCGCTTTTTTATCCAAATACGGTTATGTAGCTGAAGAAGTTCATCAGGTATCAGCAACTATTGAAGGAATTAAATTATCAATAAGCATTTATCCTGGTTTTATATTTATTATAAGTGCTGTTTTATTATGCTTTTATGTAATTGACAAAGACATGGAAATTGAAATTGAAAATGATTTAAGAAAAAGAAGAGAAAACTAATACTCTTTTGAATAACCAAAAAAATAAGGTTTTTTAAACTAAAACTTATTTATTTATAATAAAAAACACACAACAATTATCATTCAAAATAGTACTAAAGTTGATTCGAAAAAAAACAAATAGTTGGTTTTCAATTAAAATAGTATATATTTAATTCTAATTTCACTAATCATAATATAAATGTTTTCACAAAAATGTTTTAGAATCTGCGTTATCTTATTCTTTACAATTCATTGTATGTTTTCACAAAATACATTTGAAAACTATCAGTTTAGACTCGTAAGTAAAGAAACTTCCAAAAGCGGCATTTACACCATTGCACAGGATCAGTCCGGAGTTATCTGGATTGGCACAAACGGAGCTGGTCTATACAAATTCGATGGAGTTAACTATGTGGCTTACGAACAAAACTCTAAAATAACCAATTCTATTAATAGCAATTTGATTTACGTTATTTACGTAGATAAACGCAACCGATTGTGGGTAGGCACAGACGAAGGTTTATGCCTGTACAACAGAAATTTGAATACTTTTGAAAATATCGAAATTCAAAAGAAAACCGGAAACGAAACGGTAATTTCTGTTAAAAGTATTGTAGAAGATAAAAATGGAAATCTTTTTTTGGGAACATTTAATGGCGGCCTATTAAAACTCAATACTGATACCCGAAAAATTACTCCAATAAAACTAGACATCCCAAATTCAGAAAGTTGCCTTATTAATTGTCTTGCAAAAGATAAAAATGGTACGATCTATTTAGGAACTAACTTTGGCCTAAAAGTAGTTGACCCAATAAAAAATAAAATTAAAAAATTAGAAATCAACAATGCTGATCAACTTCTTAAAGGTACTTTAGTATCGATGTGCATTGACAGCAAACAAAATTTATGGATTGGCAATGGCTATAAAGGTCTGGTAAAAATAGACTTAAATCAGAAAACCAAACAAGCTATCTTATATCCCATAACACGGAAGAGAATTATGTCTATAATGGCAACAGACCCTGAAACAATTTTGTGTGCTACAGAAAATGATGGGCTAATTATTGTAGATAATCATGGCGATATACAGAAAAAATATGTCAACAGCAAATTCAATACCCGTAGCTTAAGCTCAAACTCTGTCTGGTCTTTATTTTTAGATAAAGAAAAAAGAATCTGGCTGGGTTATTATAACAAAGGTCTGGGCGTTTTTGACAAGATAAACAGTAAAGTAAATATTATAGAAAGCCTCCCGGGAAATCCTCAATCATTACAAACCAGTTGTGTCACCGGTATTGCAAAGGATAGTGAAGGCCAATTATGGATTTCTATGGAAGGAGGTGGAGTTGATGTTTATAATCCGGAAACTAAACTTTTTAAACATATTACCAAATCTGACACCAGCCTGTATTCCGGGTTAACTAATGACAATATTACAAACGTATTTATAGATAAAAATCAGAACGTTTGGTTATCAAGCTGGAATGAAGGTATTTTTGTTTTAAAAAAAGGAAGCAGAAACTTTATTAATTACAATACAAAAAATACTCCTGGTTTGACTTCAGACAATATTATGAGTATTGCCCAGGATTCCAGGGGTGTTATCTGGATAGGTACTTTTGCAAAAGGGCTTCACTATTATACGCCATCAGATGGCAAATTTTATCATTGCGACTCTAAACCATTTTACACAAATAGACTCACTAATTTAGATATCCGAAAAGTAATTGTTGATTCTGAAAATGATGTTTGGATTGGTTCCACAACAGGTCTCTACAAAGTTAATACGGATGATTTTGTCACTTTTTCAATAACTTCTTTTCGGAATAAAATGTCTGAAAAGCTTAAAAATCATAAAAGTACACATACCATCAACACTTTATATCAAGCCAGCAACAAAGAAATCTGGATTGGTACTGATGGTGCCGGACTGTTTAGCTACAATAAAAAAACAGATGTGTTAAAATGGTATATTAATTTCAAAGGGCTACATGAAAAATCTATTTCTTCAATTTCTGAATCGAATGATGGATCTATTTGGATAAGTGGAAAAAAAGGAATTACCAAACTAGATTTAAAAAACAAAATTTCACTCAATTATTCTACATATGATGGATTGCTTGGAAACGACTTTAATAACAACTCTGTACTAAAAGATAAAAATGGACTACTTTATTTTGGAAGCTACGAAGGCGTAAATTATTTTGACCCTGCAAGTTTAGTCAGAAGCAAAAAACAGCTTCCGATTTACCTGACTGATCTAAAACTTTTTAACAAATCAGTAGGACCTCTCGAAAAAAACTCACCTCTGATTAAAGTGTTATCGGAGACAAAAAAAATAATCCTTAAACATGATCAGTCAGTATTTACAATTGATTTCATTGCTATTAATTATTCTTTTCCTGCCAGAAATGAGTTTGCTTATTATTTAGAAGGATTCGAAGATTCGTGGAATTATGTTGGGAGTAAACGTTCTGCTACTTACACTAACTTAGCACCAGGTAATTATGTCTTTAAGGTTAAAGCATCAGAAAAAAACGGCGTTTGGAATGATCAACCATTAGAATTGAAAATCGAAATTTTACCGCCATGGTGGAAAACATCTTTTGCTTATCTGTTTTATTCCTTATTATTATTCGCTGCAGTACATTTTGCTAATCAACACTATCAAAATCGTTTTAAACAAAAACAAATGATAGCGTTTGAACAGAAAAAAGCGATTCAGATTGAAAAATTAAACAACAAAAAATTACAATTCTTCACCAATATATCACATGAGTTCAGGACTCCTCTTACTTTAATTTTAAATCCATTAGCAGATATAATAAAGAATAACAGTACGGAATTACCTGAAGGGGTGGTGAATAAACTGAAAACTATTCAAAAAAGTTCAGACAGGCTTTCAAGATTAATCAATGAGTTAATGGATTTCAACCAATTGCAGTTTAACCAAATGACCATTAAACTACAACTTATTGAAGTGATAAGCTTTACGAAAGAAATTGTCAGTTATTTTGATGAAGAAGCATCCAGCAGGGGTATTGATCTGCAGTTTGAGTCTAATAAAACATCTTTAAAAGACTGGGTAGATCCTAAAATGTTCGAGAAAATTATTTTTAATGTAGTATCCAATGCTTTCAAGGTTACTCCCGATAATGGAAAAATAAAGGTAAAAATAGTGATGAATGAGGAATTTATAAATTTTCCGATGATCAATTCCACCAACACTTATCCCTCATTTGAAATTATTGTGGAAGACAACGGTGCGGGACTTGACAAAAAAGATATTAAGAAAATATTTGACCGTTTTTATCAGGTCAACAACTTAAACAAGGCTTATTACGGAAGTACCGGAATAGGATTAGAAGTTGTACGCGGGTTTGTGGAATTACATAAAGGAATTATTGAAGTAGAAAGTGAATTGGGAGTTGGTACAACTTTCAAACTAATATTCCCAATTGGAAAAGATTTTTTTAATGCAAACGAAATATCATTTGAAGAATATAAAAAAGAGAAAAAGATAAGCTACACACCAGCAATTGAAAAAACAGAAGATCAATCACAAGATGACCAGGAAAAACAAGATCGAATTTATACGATTTTGATTGTTGAAGACAATGTAGAATTGCGAAATTATTTAAAAAATGAGCTCAAAAAAGAATATAAAGTTTTAATGGCTGAAAATGGTCAGGTTGGTTTAGAATTAGCTCTGCAAAAATTGCCTGACTTAATTTTAACAGATGTAATTATGCCTGTAATGAGCGGTTTGGAATTGTGCAAAAATATTAAAGCCAACTTAAAAACAAGTCATATTCCGTTAATGATGCTGTCAGCTAAAGCCTTGATTAAAGATAAATTAGAAGGCATTGATTCCGGTGCAGATATGTACCTGAGTAAACCTTTTGATATGGACATTTTGAGGTCAAGTCTGATACAATTAATTAACAGCAGGCAGATTATGTTCAACAAATTCTACAATGGAATTACGCCAAAAGCAAAAGAAAAAACAACTACTTTAGATAACGAGTTTATAAAAAACACCCTGAATTACATTAATGAAAACATTAGCGAACCCGAACTAAGCGTTGAAGTTTTAGCTTCAAAAGTGTTTTTGAGCAGAAGCCAGTTGTATCGAAAAATTAAAACCCTAACAGGAGTCTCTGTAAATGAATTTATACGAAATGTCCGCTTAGAAAAGGCAAAAGAACTCATAGAACTTGGCAATGATAATATAACAGAAATTAGTTATAAAGTTGGCTTTAGTTCTCCTTCCTATTTTACAAAATGCTATAAAGAAAAATACGGATACCTGCCCACACATAATAACAAACAATAAACATTAAAAATAGTTACATTAAATTAAGACAGTTTTGATACTGTCTTTTTTTATCCCAGAGTACGCATTAGCCATTGTTATGATGCTGAATTATTCAATAAAAGCAAGTGCTCAAGGATTATTTTAAATGAGGAATACTTTTGTATTTTGATTTTAAAAATTGGAGTAAGTACTTGGTTTTGAAGAAGAATTCAAATGTAGTAGATTTCTAATGCGGACTCTGGGTTTATTTAGCATATCGATTACCTCATGTATGTTTGAATACATCCTCCTATTCATTCATCAGCTAATTATGAGTTAAAATTTTCTTCAATTTTATCTTACATTTCAATTTTTCAATATTATGAAATGTAAAAAAAAATTATTTTATTTTTTTTGATACTAAAAAAATAAGATAAAATTATTAATAATTTCTAAGCTAAATTTCTTTATGCAAACAATCCCTACATACTGATTTTACTGGTTTTGTACATTTTATGCTACAAATTTGATAGTTTTTGCATCATTTGTGATATGTGAAATTTATGTTAAGGTGATATTTTTGGATTTAACTATTATCAAATAACTAAAAAATAATTACTAACAATTAAAACAAATTTACAACATGAAATGAAAACCAATTTTTTTATTGAATACCATTTTTTAATAAAAAACCGAACAAGAAAAATATGATTTGAAATTATGAATTGAGAAAACATATTATTTACTATTTCAAAATTTTAATGAATATAAAAATAGAATTCAATAGAATAACAAATTTTACAACCGAACAATTATTTAACTAAACAAAAAACCAATTAACTATGATGTTAAAATTGAAATTTGCAATAATCGCATTGCTTATAATTAGCACTCAGAATGTGATGGCACAAACAAAAACCATAAAAGGTGTTGTTACGGATCCTTCCGGGGTTCCATTGCCTGGTGCCAGTATTAATGTACAAGGATCCAAAAATAGTGCATCAACTGATTTTGATGGTAACTACGCATTACAAGGAGTAAGTGCGACAGACAAAATAACATTTTCTTATGTTGGATTAACTTCACAAACGATAACTGTTGGAGACCAGACTGTGATTAATGTTAAACTGGCCGAATCTACACAAACCTTAAATGAAGTTGTTGTGGCCTATGGTACTCAAAAAAGAACAAAGGTTACCGGAGCAGTTTCAACAGTAAATTCAAAAGATATTGTGGCAGTACCCATTACTAATGCTGAGTCTGCTTTGCAAGGTAGAGCAGCCGGTGTTACTGTAGTAAATGGTGCACCAGGTTCAAGCCCAACTGTTAACATTCGTGGTATTGCAACAATGAATAATGATTCTCCTTTATACGTAGTTGATGGGGTTTTGGTGGGTAACTTATCAGGATTAAACCCAAGTGATATTGAATCTATGTCAGTCCTGAAAGATGCTTCTACAACCGCTTTATATGGTTCAAAAGCTTTTAATGGAGTCATTATGGTAACTACCAAAAAAGGAAAAAAAGGGCCTGGTCAGCTGAATTTCAGTTCGTATGTAGGTTTTCAAACCGTTACCAAGCGATATGATGTTCTAAATACGCAACAATATCTTAAGTATGCTAAAGAAGCTTTTAATCAGGATCTAGCGGCAAGGGCTGCTCAATTTGGTAATGTAAATACAAATTGGCAGGACGAAATTTTTCAGACTGGTTTGATGCAGGATTACAATTTGAGTTTTTCAAATGGAACAGAAAATTCTACAAGCCGTTATTCTGCCGGATATTTAAAGCAAGAAGGATCTATTATTGGAACAGGATTTGAACGTTATTCATTCAGGTCAAATAACACCCAAAACATTGGTAAATTAACTATAGGAAGCAGTATTGGGGTGTCTTTTAACAAAACAAATCCAGAACGTGCTTCAGGAGGCAGAACATTATTAGAGCATGCAATCAAAATGGCTCCATACATTCCTGTATACAATGCTAATAATACAGGCGGATATGAGGGTGTAATTAAAGATATCGATGGAACAAATGATGCAGAAAACCCTGTACGTGTTGCAAATAACGGATATCAGGAAATCATTGGAACTTCTATAATAGGAAACATATTTGCAGAATTAGAAATTTACAAAGGTCTGAAGTTCAGATCTCAAGTTTCTTTAGATTATTATCAAAATAGAGATCATACGTTTATACCAGGTTTCTATGAAGGTACAAATTTTCAAAACTATTCTTCAACTGCAGAAATTAATACTCAAGGTCAAACCATTGTTTTTGATAATAGTTTAACTTATAAAACTACTATTGCAGAGAAACATAATTTTGAAGTATTAGGTGTTATAACTAAAATTGAGAGTAAGAATCGCAATGTTACAGCTGGCAGCCGTAATTATATTTCTAACGACATTGATCAATTGAGCATTACCGATCCAACTTTAACCTCGGCTAATTATGAGACTAATAACTTAGGATATGTTGCTCGTATCAACTATGACTATAATGAAAAGTATTTATTTGCTGTTTCTGGACGACGAGATGGTTCTTCTCGTTTTGGAGCCAATAAGCGCTTCGGTAATTTTTATTCTGTAGCTGTAGGCTGGAATATAGCAAAAGAAAGTTTTATGGCAGAATCTATTTTTAGTACATTAAAGCTTAGAGGAACTGTTGGTACGACAGGTAATGATAAAATCGAGGATTACAGATATGCCTCTGCACTAAATACAAATTATACATATCCAATTGCTGGATCTGCTGCTTTAGGAACAACTGCAGGTGCTGCTCCAAATCCAAATTTACAATGGGAATCCAAAAACGACAGAAATATAGGTTTGGATTTTGGTTTATTTGATGAAAAATTTACGGGATCAGTCGAATATTTCAACAACAAAAGTAGTGATATTCTTTTTGCAGTACCATTAGCTACTTCTCTTGGTGCTCAAGGCGGAACTCAAATACAAAATATTGCCGATGTAAAAGTATCAGGTTTTGAAGTTTCGTTAGGTTACAATGACAGACAAGGTGATTTTACCTGGTCAGCAATAGCAAATCTTGGGACTAGTAAAAATGAAGTAACGGCTTTAGCTCCGGGAGTTACAAGTGTTTTAGGCGGCCCTGTACCTCGCGCTGGTTTAGAGAATTTCTCAAGATTAGAAGTAGGTAAACCATTATTCTATTTTTATGGGTATGAAACTAATGGAATTTATCAAAACCAGGCAGAAGTAACTGCTGCTCTTGGTAGCACTCAGACTGCTGTACAACCGGGTGACATTCGATTTGTTGATCGTAATGGTGATAAAGTAATTAACTCAAGTGATAAAACAGATATTGGAAATCCGTATCCAGACTTCACATACGGTTTGAATCTTACTGCTGCTTATAAAAATTTTGATTTCAACTGTTTCATATCAGGAGTTCACGGAAATGATATTTTTAATGCAAATAAATTTGACTTAGAGAGTATGGATCGTCTGTTTGGAGCAAGTACTGATGTTTTAAATAGATCAATTATTACCGGCGGTACTGTTAATAGTAGTGGAGGTCCCGGAGCCCTTACAGGTGGAGTAGTATCAAATCCATCAGCAACACTTCCAAAAGCTGTGGGTGTAAGTCAAAATGCAGGGTCATCAAGTACGAGATATATTGAAGATGGTTCCTATACACGATTAAAAAACGTAACTATAGGATATACATTCTCTGGAGATGCATTTAGTAAGTATTTTTCAAAAATACGATTTTATGTAAGTGGACAAAATTTGGTTACTATTACGAATTATTCTGGTTTAGATCCTGAAATAACACGTACTGATGGCAATGCAAATTCTGCTGGGATAGATTTAGGAAGATATCCACAACCTAAATCAGTAATTTTTGGCTTTGATGTTTCATTTTAATATTAAAATAATGAGAAAAATAAAATATACAGTTGTAGTATTATCTGCAATTTTTGCAATAAATTCATGCGACACTAAGGATTTGGAATTATCTAATCCAAATGCACTACTACCTGAAACTTTCTTTAAAACAGAAGGCCAGATACAGTCTTCTGTAAATGCAGCGTATGCTAATTTACAAACGAGAGGACTTTACGCAAGACATATCTTCTTTGCTTTAGACCTTATGTCCGGAGAAAATCAAGGAAATGGTGGACTGGAAGGTAATAAAAAACCATTTGGAAATTTTAGTTTTGATGCAAGTAGTGATATTATTCAGTACTATTGGGATACCTGCTATTTAGGAATAGCGAAAGCCAATTTTGTGTTGGATAATGAAGAAAAAATTAATGCTTTACAAACTTCAATTATATCTGAAGAAAAAAAGAAAAAATTTTTAGCGGAAGCTCATTTCTTGAGAGCCTATTATTATTTTTTACTAGTACCTCGTTTTGGTGATTTACCAATTTATACAGAACAAACCCTTGTTCCTAAAGCAAGAAGTCCGAAAACTGAAGTTTATAAATTAATTGAAGAAGATCTTGACTTTGCTTCAAAAAACTTATTAAGTAAAGACGTTGAAGAAAAAGGGAGAGCTACTAAAGAAGCAGCATATGCTTATTTAGGAAAAGTACTTTTGTATCAAAAGAAATATGATGAAGCTTTAGCAGCTTTTAATAAAGTTACTGGATTTACACTAGAACCAAAAGGTCAGTTCTATAATAATTTTATGGATGAAACAGAGCATGGTCCAGAATCTATTTTTGAGATTGAATATGATGAAGCTTTAGGAGTAGGTGATAAATGGGGTAGTGATACTTCCGGGGAAGGAAAAGCTGAATCGACACTTAGAGGTCAGGAATATGGTAATTTAGATTGGTACAATGTCTGCCCAACGGATGATTTGCTAGATGAATACGAACCTGGCGATCTTCGTTTCGGGGATACTTTCTATGTTCCTGGATCAAAATATAATAAGGGGAATAGTACTATGACAGCTGCAAATTTTGGTAATGGTAGTAGAAGAGCAGGCTGGAAAAAATACCAGAATTACTACAAGAGAACATCCGAATTACAACAATCAAGTATTAACTTTAAAGTTATGCGATATTCAGATGTATTACTTATGAAAGCAGAATGCGAAAATCAAAGAGCTGGAGGTTCACAAACTGCTGCTATTGCTTATATCAAAGAAGTTAGGGATAGAGCAGGTTTAACAACTAATATTCCAGCAACAAAAGATGATGTTTTTAAAGCCATTATTCACGAACGTAAGGTGGAATTAGCTGGAGAGCAAGTTCGTTTTGATGATCTTATAAGATGGGGTATTGCAGGCACTGATCCTCTATTAAAAAGTAAAGGTTTTCAGGTTGGTAAAAGTGAATTATGGCCAATACCAAACAGAGAAACATCTTCTAATCCGAATATAAAACCAAGTGATAATAATCCTGGTTACTAAAGATTGAAGTTAGTTAGGTTGAGTTAGTGTTTTGATAAACAGCGCATGTTAAATGCGCTGTTTATTTACTAAATTGATAAATAATCTGCCTAAATTATATTTTTAAACTTATACACCAAATTTAATTTTTAATTCCATTAGAATATAGCCTTAGAATATGTATTCTCCTAATTCCTATAGTTAATCATTACAAAAAACAGAATACCAATTATTAAATAATATTAAGAATACTGACCCAGTTTTTATTCCACATGAAAAAAATTGCATCACTTTTTTTAATCGTAACGTTGTTTTACAATGTTTTAGGATTTTATATCATGTTTGCTGAACAACAACAGCAAGTGTGGGTGAATGCTATGGAGAAAACTGACAACTCCAATTTTGAAGTAATTGAAATTAAAATTGATCCTTATGCATATGTTGTAGATTCTGGCTTTGAAGAAGCTAATGAAGATTTTGTGATAGAAAATAAAACCTATCATGTGTTCAAGAAAAGAATTATAAACAACGTTTTAAAATTATATTGCCTAAAAAACTCTCATCGCCAGATGCTGAGTAATGATTTAAAAAAAATTGTCGACAGTCAAATATTTGATACCGATTCAAATAAAGAAAATCCAAGTAAAAAATTAATGAAATCCTTTATACAGGATTACATACCTAATGACAGAATTAATTTAGCGACTAATAGTACTAAATTAGTTCATACTGTTACTCTAAATTCATATAATCCAAAAGGAAAACTTCTTTCAGGGTATTTTACTACTAACTACCCTCCCCCTGATATGGTATAGTATTTTCAGATGTTAAAAGATAAACAGGCCTGATATGATCATGCTCTGAAATTCCATCTTAGTATTCGGTTAAGATTGAAACGTTTATTTCAAGTTTAACATCCAGCTTTCAATTGTAAAAATTAATTGAAAAGAAAAACTATCAAAAAACCATATAAAACCACCAAAAATGAAAATTCATAAACTAGTATATAAAATACTATTATTTAGTATTTTAACCACATCTCTATTGGCGCAAACTAAAGATAAAAATAAACCTAAAGAACCAACAGCAGAAAACAACATGGCCTATAAATGGTCACAAATTGCAGTTACTGCCACCGGTAACGATACTGAAAGGTTCAAACCAAGACCAACAGTCACTTCCCGCTACTTAGGACTCACATTTGTTGCGGTTTTTGATGCATGGAGCCGTTACGATCAAAAAGCAATTCCGGTCTATTTAAAAGATACCGAAAGAAGACCTGCTAAAGAACACACTCTCAAAAATAAAGAGATTGCCATTAGTTATGCTGCTTATAATGCATTATGCGAATATTATTTTTCGGATAAAGAATTGTTTATAGACTTTATGACAAAATTAGGACTGGATCCAAATGATAAATCATTAGACCCTGCAACTCCAGTGGGAATAGGAAATTTAGCTGCAAAAGCTGTAATTGAAGCCAGAAAACATGACGGATCAAATCAATATGGAGAAGAAGACGGTTCAAATGGAACTCCCTATTTTAACTATGTAAATTACAAACCGGTCAATTCTCCAGACGAAATGATTGATGTAATTCATTGGCAACCAAAATATTTCTCAGATGGAAAAGGCGGTAAGTTTGCGCCTGAGTGTGCTACTCCATTTTGGAATAAAGTAAAACCTGTCGGATTAAAATCAGGAGATCAGTTTCGTGCTGTACCCCCACCTTCATTAGATTCAGAACAACTTAAAAATGAAGTTAAAGAACTACTTGATTTACAATATAATCTCACTAACGAACAAAAAGCCTTGGTTGAGTTTATGCGTGATGGCCCAAAATCTGTGCAGCAGGCCGGACACTGGCTAAAATTTGCTCAGGATGTTTCGAGACGTGATCACCATACTTTAGATCAGGATGTCAAAATGTTTTTTTACAATCAGGTGACTGCTATGGATTGTTTTATAGCCTGTTGGGATACAAAAATGTTTTATGATTTTGCCCGTCCTTATGCTTTAGTTCATCATTACTATAAAGATCAAAATATAAAAGCCTGGGGAGGCCCTGGTTTTGGAAATATAGAAATGAAAGGACAAAACTGGAGACCTTATTCACCGGATATCTTTTTATGCCCTGCTTTTCCAGGTTATGTTTCAGGACACAGTACAATTAGCGGCGGCTGTGGTGAAGCATTAAAATTATGGACCGGAAGTGATACCTTCGGAGAATCTGCAACATGGAATGAACCGGGTGCACTGACTGAACCGAATAACATTGGAAAACCTGTTGTTCTAAAATTTCCAACATTCACAGAAACAGCTAATATGGCAGGAATTTCAAGAGTTATGGGAGGTTATCACATTCAGGCTGATAATGTTGAGGGTCTTAAACTTGGTAGAAATGTCGCTCATGAAGTCTGGAAATTTTACAATTTTCATATAGGAAATAAAAAATTCGACAAGTAGCAATCCAATCTAAATATTTTAATTATGAAAATTAAACATTTCATATTGCTACTTACAACCGCTATTTTGACAGAATCGTGCGACTATTTTTCTAATCCTAATGACAAGATGATTAAGATTTTGGAGGCTAGAAACAGAATGTATGATGTCAAAAAAAATCCATTTGCTACAAATGCCGAAATCCTCTATCTTGATTCAATAATAAAAAATTCCTATGAAGGACATTTAAAATTATATTATGAATTAAATAAAGGAAATGCATTATTAAAACTCGGTAAAGAATCTGAAGCAATTTCAATTATGGAAAGCGCTATCAAAAGACAAAAAGCGATTGATGGCAGAGACAACGCCCAGTCATTAATTTTTTTAGCAATTGCTTACATGAGACTGGCAGAAAAACAAAATTGCGTCAATTACCATAATGCTGAATCGTGCATTATTCCGATACAAAAAAATGGAATTCATACGATACGACATGGTTCTCAAAAAGCAATTGAAATTTATAAAAAATTACTGGATATAAATCCTAATGATTATGAATCGAGATGGCTGCTGAATATTGCTTATATGACCATAGACGGATATCCTACTGATGTTCCTGAAAAATGGCTGATTCCTAATCTAAACAAAGAAAGTTCCAAATATACTTTAAAACCTTTTGTGGATGTTGCCACAAATGTGGGAATGAAAAGCATAAATATGTCTGGTGGAGTCATTGTAGATGATTTCAACAATGACAATTATTTGGATATTGTAACTTCTGACTGGAGTCTGGATGGAGTCATGCATTATTATCAAAATGATCAAAAAGGGAAATATATTGATTATTCAAAGGCATCAGAAATAGGGCGTTTCAAAGGAGGGCTAAATATGATACAAGCTGATTATGACAATGATGGCGATACCGATATTTTTGTTTTAAGAGGTGCCTGGATGCGTAAATTCGGGAGACAGCCTAACTCTTTGTTGCGCAACAATGGTGACGGAACTTTTACTGATGTCACTATAAAAAGTGGGTTGTATTCAGAATTTCCTACTCAGGCAGGGAATTGGAATGATTTTAATAATGACGGCTATTTGGATCTATTTATTGGTAACGAGTCATCAGATAATGACGTTTTCCCTTCTGAGCTGTATTTGAATAATCAGGACGGAACATTTACTAATGTTGCCAAAGCGGCAAAATGTGATGTTATTAGTTATATAAAAGGTGTAACATCTGCTGATTACGATAATGATGGTGACATAGATTTATTTCTTTCCGGAATGAATAAAAGAAAAATATTATTAAAAAATACCGGACTAAAAAATGGTATCCCACAATTTATCGACGTTACAGATAAAGCAGGATTAGCAGGAATTAATGTAATGACTTTTCCAACCTGGTTTTGGGATTACGATAATGATGGGTGGCAGGATATTTTTGTTTGTGGGTATCAATACGAAGGTTCTGTGGGTGGAGAAGTCGCAATGGAAGCATTAAATATCCCTAATAATAGCAGCAAAATGTACTTATATCGTAATAACCATGACGGAACTTTTTCGGATGCATCAAAAGCATCAGGACTATACAAAACTGTCCTTGCCATGGGGTCGAATTTTGGGGATATCAATAATGATGGTTTTTTGGATATGTACCTCGGAACAGGAAATCCAGACTACAAATCACTAATTCCTAATAAATTATTTGTAAATATGGGCAACGGAAAATTTGCTGATGCAACTGTGTCTGCCCGTGTAGGCAATTTACAAAAAGGTCATGCAGTAGCAATTAATGATTTGGATAATGATGGAGATACAGATATTTTTATAGAAGTTGGAGGTGCTTATCCAGGAGATGCTTTCAGTAATTCTTTATATCTAAATCCTGGTCAAAATACCAATCGATGGATCAAATTGCAACTAGAAGGTACCGATAGCAATCGCTCTGGAATTGGCACCAAAGTAAAAGTCAGTTTCAAGGAAAATGGGGTTTCAAGATCTGTTTACAGGATATTGAATTCAGGCGGTAGTTTTGGAGCATCAGCTTTAAGAATGGAAATTGGAATTGGACAAGCCACTAATATTGATCTGATCGAAATTACCTGGCCGAAAACACAAAAAAAACAAGTGCTGAAAAACATTAAACCAAACCAATACATTAAAATTACAGAAGGAGAAAAAAACTTCTCAAAAATAAATATCAAAAAAACAGTTTTCCCTACTGCTGGAGCGAGATCCCCAATTTGCATCTGATTGATTAAAATATAAAGTCTCAGAAATTACAGAGACAATAATAAAATTTATTATTATGAAAAATAAAAAAATAAAAATAGTTCTTTTTAGCCTGTTAAGCTTATTAATGTTGGTAAGATGTTCTACTAAGGATTCAGATGAAAAGATATTTTCTACTCTTGATCGTGCTGATACCGGAATTGATTTCAGCAATAATCTAACAGAAAACGATTCCCTAAATTATTTTACATATACCTATATTTATATGGGAGGAGGAGTTGCTACAGGTGATATTAATAATGATGGTCTTGTTGATATCTATTTCACAGGAAACCAAGTTTCTAACAAATTGTATTTGAATAAAGGAAATCTTAAATTTGAAGATATTACTAAAAAAGCCGGCGTTGAAGGTGATAACCGATGGTACACGGGAGTGACTATGGCAGATGTAAATGGGGATGGCTTTTTAGACCTATATTGCAGCGTAGGAGGAAAATTTAATCCAAAAAACAATCAATTGTATATCAATAATGGCAATGGTACCTTTACGGAAAAAGCGAAAGAATACGGTATTGATGATATAGGGAATAGTGTTCAGGCAACATTTTTTGATTATGATAAAGATGGCGATTTAGATTTATTTGTGGCCAATTACCCTCCTACTAAGTTCAGTTCACAAACTGACGATTATGTCCAGATGATGCGCCATGTCAAAGACAATGAATCAGGGCATCTATATCGAAATGACGGCAAACATTTTACCAATGTTACACAAGAAGCCGGAGTAAAAAACTATGGTTTATCATTAAGTGCGACAATAGGTGATTTGAATAATGATAGCTGGCCTGACATTTACGTTTCGAATGATTTTAATTCACCAGATTTCATGTATATCAATAATCAGGATGGTACTTTTAAGGAGGTTGTAAAACAAGCAATGGCACACAATTCTTTCTATGGAATGGGAGTTGATATTTCTGATTTTAACAATGACGGAAATTTAGATGTTTTCCAGGTAGACATGGATGCCAAAGACAATCGCCGTAAAAAAGCAAATATGTCCAGCATGAATCCAAAACTTTTTTGGGATGTAGTTGGTGCAGGTTTTAATTACCAATACATGCACAATTGTATGCAGCTGAATACAGGGATTTATGAAAACGGAATTCCGCATTTCGGAAATATATCACGTATAACAGGAACCTCTTCTACTGACTGGAGCTGGGGACCACTATTTGCAGATTTTGACAACGACGGAAACAGAGATCTGTTTGTAAGTAACGGAACCAGAAGAGAAATCAATAATAATGATTTCTTTAACAGTTTAGAGGCTTTAGATTTACAGCCTAAGGATCTTCTTAAAAAATCGCAGGAAATTCCATCTGAAAAAATCGACAATTTTATGTTTCAGAATAAAGGTAATTTACATTTTGAACAGGTGAATAAAAAATGGGGAATTGAATACAAAGGCTTTTCTAATGGTGTTGCATATGCTGATTTGGATAACGATGGCGATTTGGATTTAGTAGTGAACAATATCGATGATTATGCCTCGGTTTTTGAAAATTCCAGCTCTAAAATCAATAATTACATCAAAATTAATTTCAAAGGAAATTCAAAAAACACTTATGGTTTAGGAAACCGTGTTTACATCAAAACAAAAAAGGGAACCCAAATGCAGGAACTTACTTTAACGAGAGGTTTTCAGTCATCAGTAGCTCCTGAACTGCATTTTGGATTAGCAAAATACAAAACTATCGACGAAGTAAAAGTAGTCTGGACAAACGGTAAAGTTCAAAAGTTATACAATGTGAAGGCAAACCAAACGATAAACTTCAAAGAACAGGATGCTAAAGAAGAAACTGCTGCAAAACCAATTGCAAAAAATACTCTTTTTAAAACAGAAAATGGTGTATTTCCGGTTTTTAAACATGAAGACAATAAATACGATGATTTTAAAGATCAGGTATTGCTGCCTCATAAAATGTCTACTTTCGGACCCACTATTTGTGTTGGCGATCTGAATAAAGATGGTCTTGACGATTATTTCATCGGAGGTTCTGCAGGTTATACAGGAAAAATATTTTTACAAACTCAAAAAGGGTTTACAGAAAAAAAAGTTCCGGCATTTGAGGAAGACAAATTTAGTGAAGATACAGGATCATTGATTTTTGATGCAGATAATGACGGCGATAATGACTTATATGTAGTAAGCGGCGGTTATGAATTTTTGATAAATGATCCAAAACTACAAGACAGATTATACCTCAACAACGGAAAAGGCGATTTTACAAAAGCAACAAAAGGAGTACTGCCAACAATGCTCACAAGTGGTTCAAAAGTATATCCATTTGATTATGATAAAGACGGTAAAAAGGATCTTTTAGTACTAGGAAGGCAGGTTCCCGGACAATATCCATCACCAACTACAACGTATTTACTGCATAACACGAGTACTACAACTCAGCCTAAATTTGAACTTTCTAAAAAAGCACCAAAAGAATTTGTTAATCTGGGAATGGCAACAAGTGCTGTAATTACGGACTTTAATAATGACAAATCAGATGACATCATTATCGTTGGCGAATGGATGCCAATTCGTTTGTTTCAAAATACATCATCTGGTTTTAAAGAAGTCACCAAAAACATGGGACTTACTAATGACACTTCCGGCTGGTGGTGGAGCATTCAGCAAGGTGACTTTGACAAGGATGGCGACATGGATTATATCGTTGGAAACAACGGTTTGAATTATAAATATCAGGCTACTCCTAATGAAACCTTTGATATTTTTGTAAAAGACTTTGATAATGACAAACACAAAGATATTGTATTGAGCTACTATAATGATGGCAAGCAATATCCGGTGCGTGGACGTGGCTGTTCCTCTCAGCAAATTCCAAATATCAAGAAAAAATTCAAAGACTACGAAAGTTTTTCACAGGCTACTCTGGTAGATGTTTATACCGAAAAGTCACTTAAAGAAGCCTTACATTATAAAGTCAAATCGTTCGCAAGTATCTATCTGGAAAACAAAAACGGAAAATTCATCATTCATAAACTTCCTGTTCAGGCTCAGATTAGCTGTGTCAATCAAATAGCGGTTGAAGACTTTGATAAGGATGGAAACCTTGATGCTTTAATTACAGGCAATATGTTCAATTCTGAAGTGGAAACACCAAGAAATGATGCAGGTCATGGTTTGTTTTTAAAAGGTAACGGCAAAGGTGCGTTTACCCCGGTTTCAGCAGTGAAAAGCGGATTCTTTACTCCCGGAGATGTTAAAAACATGGAAAAAATTAAAGTAAAAGACAAAAATTACTTTCTGGTAACCAACAACAACTCGTTTTTGCAAACCATCAGAATTAATTAGAAGCTTTATTCAAACATTTACAGGCGATAGTTATTTGTGCTAAAATCTTAGGACAATTGATTTGCGGATTGGATATGAATTGAAATGCCTCAACAGGATATTTCTCTTTCAGATAGTATGTTAAACAATACTTACAAGGTCTTTTTTTTTTTGATCTTGTAAGGAATTGTTTTTCTAAAATTTGACATAGGAAACATCTCATCCTTTATGATTAACCAATTGTCAAGTAATTCAAGTCTGTTCTATTAATTTTACATAGTTTATCTCCTAGGTATCATGTTTTCGAACTAAATAAATCAGCTTTTCTAAAATCTAACAGCTAAATATTCTAATGATTTAATCTCCTTTTAGAAACAGACCAATTAGGTAGTGCTTCATTTGGGATTAATAAATTCCATCATGTTTGTTTTTTATGTGCAATCAGATTTATAAACTGATTGTCAATCCTAATGCATATTAGCTGTATTAACAATGTGCCATTTATGTGATGATTTAGCTGTAAATCAAAAGTCAATATTATGGCATTAAAATGATCAAACCATGAAAAAAACACCATCATCATATTCTGCATTTGTTTTTATAACATTTGTTTTAATCGCTTTTAGTCTGCAAAAAATCACTGCTCAGGGATGCGTAGCTGTTCGTCAAATGGGCGGCCTTTACATGAATTCTGCAAGTTCATATAATTTAAATAAGGGGGAATTTCAGGTAGGGACAAATTACCGTTATTTTCATTCCTGGAGGCATTTTGTTGGAAAAGAAGAACAATTAGAGCGTCAGACTTCGGGCGGTGGTCATGACGAGAACGGTGTAGAGAGAGGAAATGCCGTAAACATTTATTCACATGCGGTAGATTTCAATTTTTCATACGGAATAACCAGCAGAGTCCAGATAAATGCTACTTTGCCTTATGTCCATAATGAGCGTTCTCAGGTTCTAAGGCAAACATCCCCTGTAAAAGATAAGCTTAGATACAGCGTCTATGCGCAAGGCATTGCAGATGCAAGACTTAGTGTAAGTTACTGGTTTTTTGACCCAAAAACAGCTCATAAAGGGAATTTAATGCTTGGTCTCGGATTAAAATTAAATACAGGAAGCCATGATAAGATGGATGATGCACCTCAAGCAGACGGGACAACAAAAAGTGTGGTAATGGACCAGGCGATCCAGCCCGGTGACGGTGGAGTTGGAATTTCTGTAGAAGCACAAGTATTCAGACAATTAACAGGTCGCTTGTATGGATTTGCCAACGGTTATTATTTATTTAATCCAAAAGAATCAAACGGCACATTCAAATCGGCTCCTAAGCCAGGTCTGGAAGGATATGAAATTTATGCCAGTCCGGATCAATATTTTGCAAGAGCTGGTGTATCTGCAGGAATAGACAAAAAAGAAAATTTTAATGTCTCTCTCGCCGGAAGAATTGAAGGCATTCCCGCCTATGATGCTTTTGGAGGACAGATAGCCTATCGTCGTCCAGGATATGTAATCGCAATAGAATATGGTTTTTCTTATCATGTTGGAAAACATAATTTCAGCTTATTTATTCCTTACAATATCGTAAAAAACCGTATTCAGAGTGCTGCTGATATTGCCAGCCAAAATCTTCAAAATTCGGTTATTACTGATCCCTCTAAATATGTTCATGTACAAGGTGATGCAGCATTTGCAGATTATTCTCTGAATATAGGATATTCTTATCGCTTTAGGTTAGGAAAAAAAATGAAAGTAACGATGCTTAATTAATGTATTATTATGAAAACTACCTTTAACTTTTTCTATTTCTTATTAAGTGATAAAATAGGAAAGCATAGTATCAATCTGATGCGCATCGCGCTGGCTACAATTTACATTTGGTTTGGTGTTTTAAAAATCTTCGGAGTAAGTCCGGCGGGTGATTTAGTAGAGCAAACCGTTTTTTGGTTTAAACCTGAATTTTTCGTTCCAATACTTGGAGTTTGTGAAGTCTTTATTGGATTAGGGCTACTTATCAGAAAATGGATTCCGGAAACTATCCTCTTACTTTTACTTCACATGATGGCCACCCTCACTCCTATTTTTATCCTGCAGTCGAGCTGTTTTGAGATTTTCCCTTTCGAGCCAACGCTGACAGGTCAGTATATTATTAAAAATCTTGTTCTGGTTGCTGGGGCGCTTGTCATTTCCGGAAAATACAATGAGGAATATTATGCTGCAATCAAATTGAAAAAAGAACAGGACAAATTTGTGGCCACAACTCAAACAGGCAATCATCAAATTTTAAACGAATAATATGATGTTCTGCAAAATGTAGAGCATAGGACAGCTATAGACTATCTTCTGCATAATGTAAATTTAAAAATGAAATTAATATTTAATAATATGTTATTAGAAAAACATTTAAAATTAATGATCCTATTTTTCTTTTTTCTTACTGTACAGCTTTTTGCCCAGCAGCAAAATCTGAAAGGAAAAGTGATAGACGGGAAAGACAATATACCTTTAACTGGTGTAACGATTCAGTCAGAAACTGATGAAGTTAGTACCAATGAAGATGGCGAATTTATTATCGAAAATAAAAAATTACCATTAAGGTTAAAACTGAGTTATATAGGATATGCGACACAGGAAATTGTCGTAAACTCTTCTGATTTTTTGATAATCAAACTCAATAAGGACACAAATCAGTTAGACGAAGTCCTGATTTCGAGTGGCTATTTGTCGCAAAAAAAATCTGAGTTTTCAGGTTCAGTTTCCACAATTTCAGCAAAGCAGTTACAGAACCGGCCTACAACCAGCTTCGATCAGTTATTAGGCGGCCAGGCAACCGGAATCGATGTAATTCAGTCTACAGGCGTATTGAATAACACGCCTGTTATTCGGGTTCGCGGCTTAAACACCATTACATCAGGGCTTTTTCCTTTAATTGTGGTCGATGGGGTTGCGGTTTTTACGGGATCATTAGGTGGATTTATTGGCAACAATCCGCTATCAGGAATCAATCCCAATGATATTGCCTCTGTCGATGTACTGAAAGATGCTTCCGCTTCTGCGATATACGGATCCAGAGCAGCAAACGGCGTTATGGTTATTACCACCAAAAGAGGAAAAAACGGAAAAACCAGATTCAATTACAACAGTTGGTTCAGTCGAAGCACTCCTTACAATCTGCCTAAATTATTAAATGCAGAAGATTACACCATAATAAAAAATGAAGCTTTGGTTAATGCAGGCAAAGCACCCGGTTTTTTTCTTTCTCAAAATGCAGACGGAAGTACCGTAAATACAAATTGGTATGACGTCGCTTACGAACCCGGCTATTCAAGCAATCACAACATTAATGTTTCGGGTGGCAACGAAACCACTCAATATTATTTTTCATTAGACTATGCCAATCAAAATAGTTTTATAAAAAACAATACGTTTCAAAATTACATAACACGATTAAACATCAGTCATAAATTGAATAAGTTTATCAGGTCGGGTGTGAATCTTTCTTACAGCAACGCAAAAAATGTAGGCCCTAACACGGGTGCTGTTGCCGGAAACACTTTGTCTTCATCAACTTATAACACAGAGTATATTACCAATGAACCTTTAGGAAGAATGACCTATGTCTTGCCTCCCAATGTTCCAGTTTATAATCCGGATGGATCTTACAGCATTCAGAATGGGATAAGTGTAGGCTATGGAGCTAATATCCCGTCTATTATTGGTACAATCAATGCCTATAACTTAGCAATGGTTCAGGAACTTGACCTGACTACTTCAATTAGTAAATCAGTTTTAGGAAATGTCTATGGAGAGTTTGATATCACAAAAAAACTCATTTTCAGAACGAGTTTTGGTTTGAATACTATCGGGGTTGAAAACAAGTTGTTTTTAAATCCAATTCACGGAGGAGGTGCCGCTTACAATGGTGTGGCAACGAATATCAGTACTGATTTATCAAGAACCGACTGGGCAACTACCATAACCTATAAAGATTCTTTTAATGACGATCATAATTTGATGATTTTGGCTGGTTATGAAAGAATTAAAACCACTTTCGAAAGCTGGGGCGCTACGCAAAGTAATGTTACCGACACTTATTATAAAAATTATCAGGGAAGTTATGCGAATATTTCACCAATAGGCAACAACCTTTCAGAAAATGTCTTAGTCTCTTATTTTACCAACTTAAATTATAATTATAAAAACAAATACTTCCTGACCTTAAATTATAGAATTGATGGTTTATCTGCATTGTCTGAAGAAAATAAATTCGGTAACTTTTGGGGAGGCTCTGTAAGCTGGAATCTGTTGGAAGAATCCTTTTTTAATGATTCAAAACTAAAAGGATTTCTGAATAACTTAAAACTCAGGGCCAGTTACGGAATTGTAGGAAATAGCGAAATAGGAAATTATCCTTCCATCGGTACGTATAATTCATCTACTTATGGCGGTGCACCAACGTTAGGTTATTCGCAGACTGCCAATCCGAATCTAAAATGGGAAACCAGTTCTAAACTTGATTTGGGTTTGAATTTTGCGATGTTAAACAATCGTATTCAGGTTGATTTTGATTATTACAATAATAAAATCCGGGATTTGATCCTGAAAACACCTCAATCGCTTTCTGCAGGAATTCCGAATAACTATATCAACGAAAATGTGGGCGGCATGTACAATACCGGCTATGAAATCGGGATAAATGCACTTGCTGTTACTGCCAGAAACTTCAATTGGAATATTAATTTAAATGTTTCTACACTTAAAAATAAAGTGACTTCATTAGCCAGTGATGTATTTGTACCAAGTGTATTTGGCGTACAAAATATGACAAGGGTAGGTTATTCAATTGGGTCTGTTTTTGCGGTACCAAATAAAGGTGTAAATCCCGAGAATGGACAAATGATCTTCATAAACAGCGAAGGCAAAGAAGTACAGTACAATCATATTGGATCACCAAAATGGACGTATCTCGATGGGAGTGCTGCTCCGGCAATAGACAATTATAAAGATGGTGTGATACAGGGACCTTCATTGCCAAAACTATTTGGAGGATTAAACAATACTTTCAATTATAAAAAATTTGTTTTAGCTGTAAACCTGACTTTCTCACAAGGAAACAAACTGTATAACGGAACGCGTGCTACGAATTCAGATCAGCGTTATTTTAACAATGGCGAATTTATAAAAAACAGATGGACAACGCCAGGACAGATTACCGATATCCAAAAGTTGTATTATGGCGATAATGTTTCGGCAGGTTTTTCATTTTCGAGTACTTCAAAAGTAGAAGATGGTTCTTTTGTAAAACTGAAGAATGTTTCTTTAGGTTACAATGTACCACTGGAAGCTTCTTTTCTAAAAAACACATTCAGCTCAATTTATGTGTATTTACAAGGAAACAACCTGTACACGTTTACTAAATACAGAGGATCCGACCCAGAAGTTTCTATCAATGGGAACTCTATTAATTCCGGAAAGGATCAGAATGTGCCACCAAATGCTCAGGTTTATACTTTGGGATTGAATATTGGATTTTAATTAAAAGCTAAAAAAAAATGAAAAAATATATTTTAATCAGTTGGGTTGTTTTACTATTCACTTCAGCCTGCAATGACGATTTATTAGACACGAAGCCTGAAACCAGTATTCCCGAATCAATTGCATTTAGCACTCCGGCTAAAATTTTAGCTCAGACCAATAATTTATACAAACAACTGCAAAATCAAAGTTTTTACGGAGGCAGATTCATTGTTTTTAATGAACAACGTGCCGATCAGTTTGGGCAGAACGACGGAAATGCAGCAACCGGATCTGCTGTATGGAATCAAAACGTAGCATCAACAAATGATTTTGTAAACAATGTCTGGTCCGTTGGATACACTGCGATTAATGCATCGAATATTTTAATCAGTAAAATGAATGAAACTACGGTAATTTCTAAAGAGCTGGCGAAAAACTACATTGCTGAAGCCAAATTTGTCCGGGCCCTTTGCTATTTCAACTTAGTTCAGACCTATGCCAAACCTTATAATCAGGACAAAAGTTCTTTAGGTCTGCCATTGCGATTAACCCCCATAACCACATCCGGAAATAATGATTTGGCACGAAGCTCTGTAGAAATGGTGTACACCCAAATTCTAAAAGATTTAGACGAAGCCGAAACGGATTTACCTGTGAGCTACACGACTGCTTTGCTGAATACTTCCAGAGCTAAAAAATGTACGGCAATTGCATTAAAAACAAGGGTGTTATTAGTTCAGAATAATTTTGAGAAAGTAATTTCAGAATCTGAAAAAATCGTTTCTAATACCCCGCCTTTTCAATATACAGAAGGAAATTTGACTCACAAATTAGAAGCTAATTATGCGGCTATTTTTACAGGAAGTTACACCGGAACTGAAGCCATTTTTTCCATTCCATTTGCGAACTCAACAACCGAAACACCCTCTGCACAATATTCTCTGGCTTATAATTATTTAGCGCAGCCTATTATTTTTTTGGCTGCAGAAGGTATTGTGAGTGATCCGGTATTCAGCAACGCTACTGATGCGCGCTCCAGCCTTATTGGTAAAAGCACAGCGAATCAAAAAGTATTAAAAAAATTCAGTGTCACTACAGCACCTTTTAGAGACTATGTGCCTGTAATCCGCTATGCAGAAATACTACTGAATTATGCCGAAGCAGCAGCCCATATAAATGATTTAGAAACATCAAAGGCATTGCTGAAAGCGGTAAGAAACCGTGCAGATCCGGGTTATGTTTTTCCTGAAAATGAAATTGCAACCAAAGAAGCCCTGATTACGACCATACAAAAAGAAAGAGATATTGAACTTTTAGGAGAAGGTTTCCGATTGATGGATTTACAAAGGAAAGTACAAACTCTGCCTGCAAAAAAAGGGGCTATTGGTACAGCTCCATTAGTACTGCCAACCAGCAGCAATTATATCTGGCCAATACCAAGCGGTGAAATATCGACCAATCATTTGATGGAGCCTAATCCTTAAAACACCAAAAAATCATCAGATATGACGTAAAACATTTACCGCAAACAATTCCGGGGATGCATTTTTTATCCCGCTTTAAAAATTTAGCTTTTTTTCATTTAAGTCTGCTTCATTTATTATATAAAATGCTCGATTTGTATGATTCCAATATTCGTCATTCGGCTACTTTTGAAAACTTTAATCGGGTTTTATTCCGAATTTATCATTAAATCAAATTATTTAATTTAACCAAAAGGTTTTCTAAAACATATAAAATGAGATTACGATTTATGGCTATTGTTTTGTTTTCAGCATTTCAAAGTTCTTTTTCACAAACCGATAATGCTGTTGAAAAAAGAATTCAGGAGTTAATTAAGAAAATGACTTTGAAAGAAAAGGTCGGTATGCTGCATGGAAATTCAAAATTTTACACTGAACAAATAAAACATCTTGGTATTCCAGAATGGGCTTTATCTGACGGCCCACATGGAGTCAGGGCAGAAATGAATCGTCATAACTGGAAATATACAGGCCAAACCGATGATTTCTCTACCTCCTTTCCTCCAGGAACAGCAATGGCTGCAAGCTGGAATCTGAATTTGGCTAAACAGCGTGGGTTTGTTCTAGGTGAAGAAGCTCGTTTTCGTAAAAAAGATGTTTTACTTGGTCCGGGAATCAATATCATCCGTTCTCCTCTTTGTGGCCGAAACTTTGAGTATTTGAGTGAAGATCCTTTTCTTATTTCTCAACTTTCAATAAATTATATCAAGGCTTTACAAACAAAAGATGTTGCAGCCTGTGTAAAACATTTCGTAGCCAATAATCAGGAAGAAAATCGTTTTGTAGTTGATGTAACGATGAGTGAAAGGGCTTTACGCGAAATTTATTTGCCTGGTTTTAAAGCCTCAGTTGTAGATGCCGGAGCACTGGGAGTAATGGGAGCTTATAATAAATTCAGAGGAGAATATTGTACCGAAAACACTTATTTAGGACGAACAATTTTACGAAATGAATTTAATTTCAAAGGCGTTTACATGTCTGACTGGGATGCCGTGCATAGTACGGAAAAAGCAGCTTTGGCTGGTTTGGACTTAGAAATGGGAACCGAAAAAGAAAACTACAATGACTGGTACTTTGCTGATCCTTTGATTAAAGCAGTAAAGGAAGGGCGTGTAAAAGAAAGCGTGGTCAATGAAAAAGTGGCAAACATTCTGAGAGTCATGATTAAAACAAAAGTTTTAGATCCTGAAACGCGTGTAAAAGGTGCTATAAATACAAAAGAGCATCAGGAGGCCGCCTATCGTTCTGCTGTAGAAGCTATTGTTTTATTAAAAAACGAAAAAGAAATACTGCCTTTGAACATGAGTACGATTAAATCAATCGCTATTATTGGTGATAATGCGACCCGTACGCATTGCGAAGGTGGTTTTAGTTCAGAAATCAAATCTTTATATGAAATTACACCTCTGCAGGCTATGACCATGAAATATGGAAATTCAATGCAGATCAATTTTGCACAAGGTTATGAAAAACAGTCCCATGTTGTCGAAAGAAGCAGTGCCGGTCAATTGAATACCGATAAAATAGACTGGAAATTAATTGATGAAGCTGTCTCGCAGGCTAAAAAATCTGACGTAGCAATCGTTTTTGCAGGTTTAAACCATGATTTTGATTCAGAATCATTTGACAGACTGCACATGCGACTGCCATACGGACAAGAGACTTTAATTCAGGAAGTAGCTAAGGCAAATCCGAAAACGATTGTCGTAATTATTGCCGGTTCTCCTCTTGAACTGGCAGGTATTGAATCCCGAGTTCCGGCTTTAGTCTGGGGATGGTATGGCGGAATGGAAGCAGGGAATGCTATTACTGATGTATTGAGTGGCAAAGAATTTCCTTCAGGGAAACTGCCATTTACTCTTCCGGTTACTTTAAGCCAGTCTCCTGCTCATGCATTGGGAGCCTACCCGGGACACGATTTGAAAGTAAATTATGATGAAGATATTCTGGTAGGCTATCGTTGGTTTGACACTAAAGAAATTGAACCTCAACATCCTTTTGGTTATGGCCTGTCTTATACTTCCTTTGAAATTTCGAATGTTAGCGCCGATAAAAAAGTCTATGGCGTTAATGATGAAATAACAGTGAAATTCAATATTAAAAATACAGGAAAATCAAACGGTGCTGAAGTTGTTCAATTGTATGTTGGCCAAACTAATGCATCTGTTTTAAGACCTAAAAAGGAATTAAAAGCTTTCGATAAAATATTCCTTGCACCTGGAGAACCAAAAACTGTGGACTTAAAAGTAAAAGTAAAAGATCTGGCTTTCTATGATGAAAAAACTTCCGGATGGAAAATTGAACCTGGTGAATTTATACTTTATACTGCAACATCAGCCAAAAATATTGTGAGTAGTTTGTCTGTGACTGTCAAATAAACAAACAGCCTCATATTAAAAATTACCCCTGTAATAAGTAAATTATCGCAGGGGTAAAAATATTTGAGGTTCCGATTTTAAATTTACTATTACTCTAAAATCTTCATTTTTCCCAGCCAGTAATTTTATCTTTTTATAAACTTCTTCGTTATTTTAGATTGACCGTTTACTCCGTTAATAAAATAAACCCCGGCAGGCAGTGATTCTATTTTTATTTTGGTATTGCCGTTTTTCAAAGTCCCTGAGTCCACTAAACTTCCCTGAATATTGAAAATTTTATAATCAAAATCAGAAGACAGCATATCAACAAAAATTTCCTCTACTGCAGGATTTGGATATAATGTGAAATCTGTCTTACCGAATTCTTTTTGATTGGTACTTAATGTATTAAATTCAAAAGGAAGGACTGCAGCATTGTATCCGCTTTTTTCACTTAAATAGAAACGAAAAGATGAAATTAAGGGTTCACTTCCGACAGTTACAGGATAAAATGCCGTAACGTTATTTACTGTTTTCAGTGTGTAACTTCCAACAGGTGCTTTAATACCTATGTAAACCGGATTCATCTGATTAACTGTTAAAGCTTTTGGTGTTGAAACATTTCCGGTACCATTAAAAACAAATGTACCTGAACCACTTAATAAAACAGGCGTATTGGCCGGAATTACACCTTCAATTTTAGTACAGATTATTTTAGAAGGAGAAGGTTGGATTGTATAAGCTGTAACACCTTGAGGTATAGTTGCTTGAAATGGAAGAACTAAAACGTCATAATCTGCAATTGTTTTGGTAAAGGACGCTGCTGTAGCTGAAAAAGCGAAAGGAACATTAAAATCACCGCCCTGATCCGTAAGATTCAAATTACTGCACACCGCACCGGATATTACATTGGTTGAGGTAATGTTTCCATTTACATAAAATATACTGTTTTTATTGGCAGATTTGGCATGCCAGTCCTCAGATGAAGTTATACCTGTGACATTTCTAAAATCTAATGACACATATTTCGTACTTTCCAGTGCATCCATCAAAAGACTGTCATCATCTGAATATGTACCTCCAAATTCGGCTGCTTTTTCGTCAGCAATATTAAAATATACATCACCTAAATTTAAAGTAAGTACCGAACTGTAATTAGAATTTCTCAAACCAATAATTCCGGTACATCCATCTGTAAGAACTGCTTTAGAAATATCAAATGTCAAATCAAATTCAACTCCGGTAGGGAAATTGAATTTCCCATAATTTTTCGATTTTGCCTCCCCATTATCATTAATATAATATAATGTTGTGTTATCAGTATTAGACTGGTTTGCAGTAGTAAAACTTTTAACATGCATTATAAATTTATTGTAACGATGGTCTAATTTTAAATATCCATTAGAATTGGTCATATTAGTACTTATTAGCGGATTTGCATTTGCAAAAGTTACCGTTTTACCGCTAATCTGGTACGCTGTTCCAAATGCAGGATTTGTAACAGACTGGCTTTCGATCTTAGCGTAATGAACTTCTTTACTGGTCATTTGCGAAGGAACTCTTTCCTTACTCTTTTCAAAAGTTAAGGTAATAAAACTAGAAGGATCAATACTAACTACCGGACGAAATGTTTCTGAAAAATTAGCCACAGTATTCTGCAAATCAATACTCTGAGTTGTAATTGTTTTAGTCCCTTTTACAGTATAAAATGGCAAATCAACAGTCAGATTATATGTATTTTGAGAAGGATTAATTATGGTGAGAACCACTTTATCACCTGCATCATTGATGTATGAAGAGCCTTTAAGCTGTGCGGTCGCATCGCTCCATGTTGCTTCTATACGTGTTGTACCGGTAGTGAATTTTGCATATTGCGAAAGTATATGTCCTCTTTTGGTAATTTCTCCTGTAACTGTTCCGTTTGATCCATCACCCATCAGAGCATAATATCGCTTAGTGGCATAGTGAATCCAGGCATTCACATTTCCCAGCATCGCATCATTAACACTGTTAGCGAAACTAAAAGCGTCAATTCCCCAATTGAAATCACGAACGGTACTTCCTGAATTCCAGTTAATAAGATATTCTGTCATCCATATCTGCTTATTATAATTCTGAAATTGTTTGTATTTGGACTGAATACCACCATACTGATGAACGCCGTAAACTTCAAAATTTTGCATGACACTGGCATCCAGAAAAGCATTTGAATAAGAGTCTGAATAACCGACACTTTCAGGCGCAATAACTTTACAATTAATAAGATGCCCGAAATTTTTAACAAAATTAGCTATTTGTGCAGGTGTCCAAATACAGCCCTGATAAGTTGCTCTTTCGTCTGGTTCGTTCTGAATCGAAATATAATCAAGTTCTACCCCATTGTCGCGAAGATACGTTACATAACGATTAAGATACAAAGCATAATCCTCATAATGTTCTTCTTTCAGGTAGCCAATTTGCTGAACCCCGTTTTCGTCAGTATAAACGGCTACTTCGCTATTGTTGGTCTTCCATTCAGCAGGCATTGTCCAGGGACTAGCAAAAATCGTTAATCCCAGTTCATTTTTGGCTAATTTTGCAGTGGCAAGCGTTGAAGGCCAGTTACTCTCTCCCGGAATATAAAGACGCATAATAGTATAACCTGCATCACTATTTGTTCCCCACATTTTTTTGATTTCGTCAGTTGACATGTAATTATATCCAAACTGCGGACTGCATACAAAACCTCCAAAACCGGTGACTTTCTGGTAAGTTTTATTTTTATCAATTTGAACTTTTGCATTTTGCGCAAGCAAACTGGATGATAACACAAATAAAACGGCAAACACTACTAAACTTAATTGGTATAATTTTTTCATATTTTATTTTATTAGTTACTAAAAATTAAATTGTCTGAAGATTAGAATTTACTCATACACAATATCACTTTCGGGGGCGCCAAGGTAAGCTGGCTTTAAGCCACCGCAATCGATAAGGATTTTTTGCAGTATAATTCCAGGATCTAAGACACGGATGCGTAATGTATGTTTTCCTGTATTCAAAATATTATGTTTGGTAGCCGATTTAATAATATGTTCAGCCTGCCATTTTCCTAACTCCCCTTTGTAATGCCCATTAAAATTTATAATTTGAGGTTCGTTTCCATCAAAAGAGATTTCGTATTTCAGTCCTTTGTTACTATTAAAATTGAGAGTTGGGGCTAACCAGAGCTGAACACTCATTTCTCCTTTAGATTCAAAATTGATCTCATATTCCAGAAAAAATATTTTCATCCTTTTGGGGATACGCGTTTTGAGGAAAAGTAGTTATGCCCGATTTTGTTTTTCCAAAGTCAGGGATGACTTCCCAATGACTATTTTTAGAATTGTTTAAAGCCGAATAATTTTCAGCTTCTATAGAGACATAGCCGTTTTTTTCCTGAAAAACAGGTTTTTTAGAAACTTTTTCTTCAGCTACATAAGTAACTTCAGGAAGGATGTTTTTAGGACCATCATGCCATGCCTTGTATCCAATTCTCATCTGATCCATGATATGAGTCCATTTCCCACCTGAAATTTCATTATTATATTTATTTTGAAGAATGGAATCTCTTGCAAAAGTACTTTTCACCTGATCCGCAAAAGTGTTGGCTAAAATGTTTTTTTCTGAAGCCAGTTTTCTGTTCTTTGCCTGAGCAAAATACATTTCGTAAAGGTTGCTGCAGGCATCTATAGGATACAAAACAAGCTGAAAATAGGCATCTTTGTATTGCTGTGGAATATCATTGTAAATTCGATAAGCATCAAGTGACAAATTTTTATAATCAGTAACGACGTTTTGAAATTCATTGTAATTTTCAAGACTGTATGTCTTGCTGTCCAGCATTTCAGGAGTAACTCTTCTGTTAAATTTTGGATACGTATTTAATAATCTCGCAATTTCTTTAGCATGTTTCTTTCCGAACTGATCAGCTGCCCATTTTTCGGTAAATTCAAAAAGATTCTGAGAATCGAACTTTTTAGGATTCCAGGCCATCTCTAAAAAGAAACTAATTGGAAATTCCATTGGTTTAAGATCTCCTACATTGACGATCCATATTTGATCAACCCCATGTTCAAAGCTAAGATTCATTTGTTCCCAGACTCTTTGTATCGGATTTATATTGATCCATTTAGAATTTCTTGGTGCTCCAACATAATCAAAGTGGTAATACATTCCGTAACCGCCTTTGTGTAAAGGTTTTGTCTGGTCCGGAAGTTTTCGGACATTTCCCCAGTTATCATCGCAAAACAACAGAATAACATCGTCAGGAACCCGCATTCCCTGATCATAATAGTCCTGCACTTCCTTATATAATGCCCATACCTGAGGCGTTTGTTCGGCTTTTTTATGAGTAACCTCTGCAATAATTTTACGCTGTTCTTTTACAATATTCTCCAACAGACTTATGTTGGTTCCTTCACTCATGGCTTCATCACCGTCACCGCGCATTCCAATTGTCACCGCGCATTCCAATTGTCACCAGCTTTTCCCAGTTCTTACTGCGCTCAATTCCGCCTTTCCAGAATTCGTCTAAAACAGTTTTATTTTTAGCATAATCCCAAACATTTGGAAGATTGTTTTTTTTAATATACCGACGCCAGTCTGTCTGAGTCAAAGCCATAGGTTCGTGATGCGAAGTACCTACAATAATTCCCATCTCATTAGCAAGAGGTCCGCTGGCCACATCATCATCATAAAAAGCATTTCCCCACATCGCCGGCCAGATATAATTGCCTTTTAGACGAAGTAGTAATTCGAAAACTTTTTCATAAAACTTACTATTAAAGCCCCCAAATGTTGCTTTAGACCAACCGCTTAATGCAGGTGCTTCATCGTTGATAAAAATCCCCCTGTATTTTACGGCAGGTTCACCATCACTGTATACTCCTTTCAGAAAATAGATATTTTCTTTTGGCGCAACAGGTACATCAGCCCAGTAATACCATGGAGACACACCTATTTGTAGGGACAATTCATAGATTCCGTAAATTGTTCCCCGTTTGTCACTGCCTGCAATTACAAGAGCTTCTTCTACTCCTTTGAACGGATTTTTAACGCTTTGTATAACAAATTTTTCATTTTTACCTTTAAGGAGCTTTCCGTCAATTTTTTTCTGTTTTACTAAGTCATCAATGACAGAATTGGTACCCATTACCCCAATTATGATTAGTGGCGAAGACGAATTTGGATTCTGATTAAAAACCACTGGTTTTTGACCTGTTACCTTTTCAAAATCAGACTGGAGATTACTTACTGCACGGACAATTCCAGGATCTGTTCCGGGATTGACAAAAAAAGAAAGAGGAGTTGATTTTTCTTTCAGAATAAGAACATCACTTCCTTTTTTATCTGTTATAAAAGGCTGTGCTGCTTTTAATTTGCCCGATATAAAGGTAGTAAGCAGTATTATGAGAAATATTAAGAATCTTTTCATTGCATTTTTATTAAAATCAATTACAAAAATTACTTTCTATCTGAACAACAGAGGTGCAAACATAAATAAGTCATGCCTCCATACCGGCCAGCTATGCCCTCCCGGATATTCACTGTATTTATATTTGATGCCTATCTGGTCAAACCTGCTTAGCATTATTTTACAATTTTCAAAAGCAATATCTTCTTTACCTCCCATCGAAATCCAAAATTCTTTAATATTTGAATTAATAGCGGCGGTATTGTTTTTCATAAATTCATACTGAGGTTCTGATAGTGTTTGATTATTAGCCCACCAGCCTGAGCTAAATACCCCTATATAAGAAAACATATCTGAGTTTTTAACCCCTGTATAAAGAGTCTGCAATCCGCCCATAGATAATCCTGCCAAAGCTCTGTTTTTAGCATCGGTTGCTACTTTAAAATTATTTTCTACAAATGGTATTGCTCCCAATTTCAATTCAGTTTCAAAAGCTTTTAGGGAATTTTCATTAAACCCTTCAGTTCCTCCCATATTGCCGTCAAGCATTGCAATAACCATTGGTTTTGCATTATTCTCAGCTATCAGATTGTCTAAAATTAAATTCGCCTTACCCTGAGTGGCCCAGCCTCTCTGATCTTCTCCTCCACCATGCAATAGATATAAGACAGGATATTTTTCTGTAGCATTTTCTTCATAACCCGGTGGTGTGTAAACATACATTTCACGCCATGAATTGGTAGCTCTTGAAAAATATTTCTTAATCCTGATATCGCCATGTGGAATGTCCTTTAAAGCATAAAAATCTCCTTCTTTATTCGGTATTTCAATTCCGCTGGCCATACGTCCCATACCATAAAAACTTTCGCTTGACGGATCAGCAACAGCTACGCCATCAATAAGTAGCGAATAATAATTAAATCCCTTATTAATGACATCAGTAGTTACATTCCATGTACCT
Organism: Flavobacterium adiutor; assembly: GCF_048282555.1. Classification (NCBI taxonomy): domain Bacteria; kingdom Pseudomonadati; phylum Bacteroidota; class Flavobacteriia; order Flavobacteriales; family Flavobacteriaceae; genus Flavobacterium; species Flavobacterium adiutor. Next base: position 1,937,819 of record NZ_CP182487.1, on the reverse strand, counting down.
TCCCCATCTTTTATCAAGTCATATTTTTTTCCTAAATCAATTTGCACTTTTGTAGCTTCTGGTGCTTTGACTTTAAAAACCACCCGGTTATCCGGCAGTATTTGAGGATATTTAGCATTGCGGATATTTGTTTCTGCCTGTGTTCCTAAAACAGTATATTTCACAAAACTTGAAGGATCGACGGGCTTGAATAAAAACTGTGAGAACATGTACAAACCGTTTTTCCATACCTTAAAATCATGAACTCCCGGTTCAATATAATAGACATGCGGAATATCATTTTGATATAAATAATCGTGGGTACGTTTACTATTACTGATAAGCCAGTCGTTATCGCCACAGGAAATCCAGAGCAGTTTTAATTTCTTTTTTGCTTCTTCAGGATTAGGAAGTAATTCTTTGGGCATTTTAGTATTTGGAGCTGCAGAAAATGCGCCAACCCATGCAAATTTATCTAAATTGCCAAGTCCGAAATTCAGAGATTGACCGCCTCCCATAGACAAACCCGCAATAGCACGGTGTTCTCTATCTTTCAAAACCGGGTATTTTTTTTCTATAAAAGGGATGAGGTCATTTAATAAATCTTTTTCAAAAGTTGCAAATGCCTGCACTTTATCCGGAGCCATTATATTACCCGTAGTACTATCGTCTTTCATTGCCCTGCCATTTGGCATCACCACAATCATAGGTTCAATTGTTCCTTCTGCGTAAAGATTATCGAGAATAATCTGCGGATTACCTTCGTTGAGCCATTCTTTTTCATCGCCCCCTATCCCATGCAAAAGATATAACACAGGATATTTTTTCTTTTTATTGAATCCGGGAGGTGTATAAACAGTAGCTTTTCGGACAGAGCCTACCGTTTTAGATTCATAATTAATAGTCTCTATTTTTCCGGCAGGTAAGTCTGCATTCAACTGATCAAAGCCAACAGGAGCCTGCATTCTTAAAGAAATACCTTTATCAGAAAATTGATATCCCAACAAAGAAAGCATTTTCTGAGCATAGCGTTTTCCTAATTCTCTGTAACCTGAAGCATTAAAATGTAAAAAATCAGGTTCAACTGTACATCCTTTAGATGAAATTACATAAGAATTCGATATTGTTTTTGGCAGTGTCGCAATAATTTTATTCATGCTTCCACATTTGCCATTTTGCTCTTCATGTACTGTCTCACCAGAAAGAAGTGGCACTTTTTTTGGATCCAGATTCAGATCTTTCATCAAATTATCATAGACAATTTTTACTTTTTTAGGCCAAAGTGTATCACCGGTATTAGATTCTCCCTGATGTAGTAAAATACCTTTAATAACACCCTTTTTTTGTGCTATTTTTGCCATCTCAACCAGCCTTGCATAAGGATTTCCGTCGTATTCCTTAATCATGCCCTTCATCCAGTCAGGTGCTGTTGCAATGTATTCTGCTGACTTATCTTTATCAAAAAGCTCAATTTTACAGCCTCCAACCGCTACATTGATAACGCCTACTTTTACTTTTTTAGGAAGATTGGTAATCAGGTTTCTTCCAAAATAATCAACAGGTGTTAGTCCGGTATTACATCGGCATAAAGGTGGTACTGCTGTGTACCAATTCCCCATTTTACGTCCTGTCTCCGGACAGTTTACAGCTGCCAGTACCTGAAACCTGTCGTCAACTCCTACTTTATCCTGAGCTTCTATTTTAGCATATCCTTCCATATTTGACTGGCCAAAACTTAAATAAACATGAAAATCAGGATCCTGAGAGTATCCTTTTTGCGCTATTGAAAAAAGGATAGCAAATGCGAAAAATTTAGTTATTAATTTCATACCGCTATTTTTTTATTATCAAAAATTATTAAAATCTTATTTAAATAAATCCAGATCGACTGCTTCTCCCATCCTGAGATAGCCCGATTCGTTTGGATGCAAAAAGTCACCGTCATGCATGTCTGATAAAATAGTTTTCGATCCGATTTCTGAAGCCATTGCCTTATCAAAATCAATTACAGCATCGAAGGCATTACTATTTCGAATCCATTCGTTTACAATATCTCTTGCTTCCTGTCTGTAGGGCGCGTCATAAAACGATTTCTGAAAAGGTAATATGGTACATCCATATACTTTTATTCCCTTAGCATGTGCTTTATCAATCATGACTTTGTAAGCTTCGATTAGTTGCTGAGCTTTAAGAGGAGCATCTTCAGGATTTTTAATTCCTCCAATATCATTCACTCCTTCAAGAATTACTAGCCACTTTGTACCTTTTTGAGATAGTACATCCCTGTGAAAACGATTCAGTGCCGTTGGACCTAATCCGCCTTTAACCACGCAATTCCCTCCTATTCCTAAATTCAAAACCCCTATGTGGTTAGTGTTTTTATTGGCAAGTAATCTGGCTGATAAGATGTCTGTCCATCTGTTTTGTTTGTTTGCTCCTGATCCGCGTCCATCAGTAATAGAATTACCAAGGCATACAATATTAGCTGCATTTTCATTCTTAACATCTACTCCCATGATCGAGTACCAGTGATCCGTTTTTATCGCACCTGAAAAAGCAACATTAGTGACGTTATCACCCTGTAAAATATAAGAAGTTGTTCTGGAACCCGGATGACCTGATGTCTTATGGGAAGCTGCTCCGTAATGAATGGTAATGGCTAAAAGTTGTCCTGGTTTTAAATCAAAATCAAAGGCATCTGAAAAAACTTCCTGTTCCGGATTCATTGTTATTTCAGGATTTCCATTGAAAAGTAATATTTTTTGTGTTGACGGATCAATCTCAGGAGCAGTAACCACATTTGCCACACTTACCGATTTCAAAACAGTTGGCTGATCACTAAATATATTAGAGAAACGGAGACGTAACTGCTTTCCTCCTATTGAAACCCTGATAATCTGTCGAATCGTATTTTCTGCCAGACCAGGTTCTGGAGGCATGTTATTAGGCTCTACCAACATTTGTGCTGTTGCCCAGGTGCCTACCCAATTTTTATCTGTTCTTTCTACTGAAACTTGACTAGATTTACAACTAACAATAAAAATGAGCAGATTTACTAAGGCCAGAATCGATATTATTTGTCTTTTTTTCATAAGTTCACTTATTTGTATTATAGTATTTGACAGAGTTCTAAATAGACCAGACTGTTATTGGATTGATTTTTTTTAAATAACTATTACATACTTAATATATGAATTGTATTAGAATTCAAAAGCCGAGAGAGTTACCCTCGGCTTATTGTATATAAAACTTAGAATCAATTATGAGAAGGTATTCACTAGATTTACACTCAAATAATTATTTCTATTTTCATATTATGATATTAAAAATATTAATTGTAACCTGGATTCTGGTATTCTGCTTTTTCAGCAGCACTCATTTCCATTAAATCAATTTGTCCCTGAGGAATTGGTCGCAGATAATGATATGGCTGAATAGTTCTGGTCACAACTTGCGGTGTATGATCACCGTAAGTTGACCCTCCAATTGAATATTGACCAGCAATTTCATTCCATTTTTGAGTTCTTACTAAGTCGTACCAACGGTAACCCTCTCCATAATACTCTCGTGAACGTTCAGCCAAAATGTAATTAATAGTGATTACAGCCGGAGTTGCATTAGTCAATATAGAACTGTTGTCCTCACTTTTTGCAACATTACCATTATTATTCCAACGCCATTTTCCTGCACGGGCACGTATTACGTTTATAAGACTTCTTGCTGTCATGGAACCAGTTGCTCCTTTTACAGCAGCTTCTGCTGCAATAAAATAAAGTTCTGAAAATTTAGCTATCGGAAATGGTCTGGTACTACCTGCATTTGGCTGTCCTAATCCTCCTGCATTATCAGTGCGATATGGCCCTAACTTCCATAAACCTGGATAAACTATTCTGTTTATTCCGGATGGTGCAATAACGTAATCAGCTCTACCTGGTAAAACTCCTCCACCAACTCCGCTGTCACCTGCTCCTGTAGGATATGTTATTGGTGTCCCTGGTTCATCATTTAAGAAAGTTAAAATTGCACTATTAGGCGTCACAGACAATCCATTAGCATTAGTAAGTGTAGCTACATTTGTTAGTCCCGTACCAAGTAAATTCCAATTTCCTCGATAAACTGACGTAAATGTCCCATCATATCTGGAGTCATTAGTCTTGTCAGCAAATGTATTGGTGAATACTCCAATAGGTGGCGCCATTCTTACCCAAGGACGCCCTAAAAACTGATCAGCAGCTCTTTGTACAGACGAAACAGAAGCTGTTCCATTTTTACTTCTTATTGCGGTGTAATTGAATGTCCCCATCCATCCTGCAAAATTATCAGGTGAACCTCCGCTTCCGTAAGTAAGACTGGCACCATTGTAATATTCACTTTCTTCAGTATGGTCTGCGTAAAGCATTACCTCTTTATTACGGTCATTAGAACCCAAGTTAACATCATAATAATAATCCAACAATCCATATGAACCAGGATTATTAATTCCGTCTAAAGCTATATCGTAAGCTTTTTGAAAATACCATTGAGCATTGTGTCCATCAGGATCTACTCTTGGTGTATCAGGATAGGTTGGGATATTATTTGGATTTTCTAACCACCAGGCATATGTCAGATAGGCTTTTGCTAAAAATAAACGAGCTACTGTTTTAGTCACAGTACCAGTTAATCTAGGTGCAACAGGTAAATCATTTACAGCTGACACCAAATCCGGGAAAATAGCTTTAGTATAAACTTCTGTTACCGTATTACGTTTAGACGATCTAGAAGGCTTAGTGTTAAATTTCAGTTCGCCTGCACCTAAATCTAAAGGTACACCTCCAAAATTCTGTACCAATAAAAAGTAATCAAAAGCTCTAAAAAACCTTGACTCAGCAATTAAACTGCTTGCTACACCTACTGCTGCACCATTTTCAATAATTCCGCTGGCAGTATTAATATCATTATATGAGTTGTTCCAAACTACATCAGCTCGGCTTGAATTTGGATTTATTACTCCAACACCTGATAAATCATGATCTTTAAAGTTTCCGTCGGCCTGTTGCCCGTAAGTGTTTTCATCTGTACCGGTTTGAACAGAATTATAATAATATGCCTGTCCGTATATCCAGCGTAAATGTGCATAATGTGAAGTTAATCCTTGTTTTACTCCTGCTTCTGTTTTAAAATACCCTGGTTCATAAAAGTCGTGTGGTTTTTCTTCTAAAATATCAGAGCAGCCTGCAAAAGAGAACAATACTACTGATCCTATAATTAATTTTTTAAAAATATATCGTTTCATGGTTGTTCCTTATTAAAATGTTAAGTTAAGTCCGAATAAATAATTTCTGGTAGTAGGTGTATTGGTTCCAATAACCAAAAACCTTCTATTGTATGAAGCTACAGCCTGATTTTCATCCCCCAATGAGTTTGTCTCCGGATCCATTCCAGACATTTTATGGTAAGGAGAAAAAAGTACAAAAGGATTTTGTGCGGTTACATAAAGTCTAAGCTTCTGAATTCCTAAATCTCTCATAAACTGCTGATCTAACGTGTAACCTAACGTTAGTGCTCTGATTTTCACATACGATGCGTCAAAATAACCCATTGTTGACATATATTTTGGATTATCACCGCTTCTAATACCTCTTGGATTAGGAAATTCAGCATCTCTGTTATCTGGTGTCCAGTAATCAACGTCAACATTACTTCTACGCCCATTAAGAAGGTTCAGGTAACTTGCTCCTCCATAAAGAGTACTTATCAAGACACCACCACTTCTAAATGCTCCTACAGCAGAAAAATCGAACCCTTTGTAGGTTAAATTTGTATTGAAACCTCCCTGGAAATCCGGGTCAGTATCTATAATTTGTCTATCACTTGCATTAATTGCACGTGTTGGCGAACCATCTGGATTAAAATCACCTGTATATTTTACTTTAATGGATCCTACTACTGTTCCTTGTTGATTAATACCAGTTGGTCCAGGCTCATAGATTGACATATAAGGATCTCCTTCCTGCCAGATACCCACTTTTTGATAATCATAAATAGAATTGATATTATGACCAACAAACCAAGAGTTTCCTTCATCTCTTGTAGCTCCTGAAGCCAGTTTGACTAATTTATTATCATTAGCATATAAGTTAAAACCAACCGACCAACTGAGTCCTTTTGGATTATCAAGAATTACTCCGTTCAATGCTATTTCAAAACCTTTATTTTCAGTCTCTCCAACATTTCCAACATAATTACTTACACCTGCTGTTGCTGGTAGATTAACACTTTGCAGAACATCGGTAGTATGTGTTTTATAATATTCAATTGTACCAGATATACGATTATTAAAGAATCCAAAATCTAATCCATAATTCCATGTGGTAGAAAATTCCCAGCCTAAATTAGGATTAGGTGCCTGAGTAACATACACTCCTGTAGAGTTTGTACTTCCGAAATTGTAAGGCCTTGTACTTAAAGCTCCTAAAGTAGAATATGGAGCTACAGCCTGATTAGAAGTTGTACCATAACCGGCACGCAGTTTTACTAAATTAGCCCATGAAAGATTTTTCATAAAAGATTCGTTTGAAACTGTCCATCCTACAGATACTGCCGGATAGGTAAACCATTTATTGCCAGGTGCTAGTCTTGATGAACCATCTGAACGAACTGTTCCCGAAATAAAATATTTATTATCATATGAATACATTAATCTGGCCATATAGGAAGTTAATCCCCATTGTGTATAATCCTGATCTGCTGGATTTATAACTGCTTCTTCTTCACTCTGTCCTAAGTTGTAAAACTGAAATGCATCAGAAGTAATTCCATTTCTTCTTATAAGAGAACTATTACTTGTACGCTGTTCATTTGAATACAACCCAACAAAATTGATAGTATGTTTATTAGCAAAAGTTTTATCATAAGTTAACAAGTTCTCAATAAGCCATTGTGTTGCAAGTGAATTACCGATAGAAGCATTTGAAATAGTTGTTGGATTTACATCAAACACTCCATATCCTTCATAATATCCACTATTAGAAGTACGAAAGTTCAAACCACCATTCATGCGATATTTTAAACCTTCAACTCCAGGTATTTTGACCTCTGCAAAAATATTATTATAAGAACTAAAAGCTCTGGTTTGGTTTACATACGAATCTCCTAAACCTTCTATGGTGCTTCTTGTATAGACCCAATTTTCATCATTTGCCATTTTAACTGTCCTTTTCAAAGATCCGTCTGCATTATATGGATTTGCCAAAGGAGAAGTCCCTAAGATAGTTCCTGTTCCAATATTATCACCATTTGTAATAGCATAATTACTATTAGTAGTAAATCCTATACGGAAATTTTTCCCTATTTGCTGATCTAAACCTCCTCTAAGACTGAAACGTTCATACTTTTGACCTGGCAAAACAGATTCTTCTTTATAATATCCTAAACCTGCATTATAGCTACCACTCTCTGTACCTCCTGAAACACTCACATCATGACTAATCATTTCGCCAGAACCATAAAGAGAGTCCTGCCAGTTTGTATTAGTATCTCTTGACTCATCAACCCCGTCAGTGTAGAGACCAGAATAATCACGAAGCGCTGCAAATTTTACACCGTCCATCATATCATATCGACCAAAAACCTTCTTAATACCTGTAAATCCATTGTAAGTAAATGTAGCACTTTGATTTTTACGTCCTTTATTAGTTGTAATCAATATAACTCCATTTGCACCTCTGGAACCATAAATAGCAGTTGCAGACGCATCCTTTAAAACATCAACAGACTTAATATCCACCGGATTGATGTCTCCAATTTGTCCGCCAAATGGAACTCCATCCAGTACAATTAAAGGATCATTATCACCTGTAAGAGATCTTGTTCCACGTATACGAATCTGCATAGCAGCTCCCGGTTTTGTTGAAGTCTGCGTTAGTTCAACACCTGCAAGTCGACCCTGTAATGCCTGTGTTACGTTAGCAGATTGTACCTCATTTAATTCTTTCCCTCCAATTGAAGCTACAGATCCGGTTACCGCTTCTTTTCTTTGTGTACCGTATCCAATAACGACAACTTCTTTTAAAACGCCTGACTCTTCTTCAAGCTTTACATTGATTTGGTTTTGTCCATTTATGGCTACTTCTTTGGTTTTCAAACCGATAAAACTAAAAACAAGTACCCCATTTGAAGGAACATCAATAGAATAAGTACCATCAAAACCAGTACTTACGCCAGTTTTAGTCCCCTTTAAATTTACATTAGCCCCTGGAATAGGACCATTTGCATCCGATACCGTCCCTTTTACTTTCGTTTGCGCACCCGCATGGAGTGATAAGCCAAGCATTAAGATCAAAAAACAAAAGCATTTTAAATGCTTCGATTTAATTGTAACAAAATAGTTAGTCATAAAAATTGATTTAAATAATTAAAATTCATTTTTTGGTTTAGTCATAAGTGTATGTAACAAATGTAGAAAAAAACAATTAATACACAATCGGTTGTTTATTATTTTTTTTAATTATTGATAAAAATATGTATATAAAAAAACAATGTATGTAATATAAAAGAATAAAAAATAAATTATATTCATTTTTTTACAGATTTTGAGTTTAAAAATAATAATTTAAAAGTAAATATTCGAATTGTCTACGTAAATCGTAAATATTAAGATTTATTACAAAATATAAAATTAAAAAGTAAAATACTGTTAAAACAACTATACCTAGACATCATATACTTGATTTCTTAATAAAAAGTACTAATAATTTGTCAAAATTTTCCAAATTTTAATTAATAAGCATTACAATCGGTTGTTTGTTACGCAAAAAAAGCTCCCTGAATAAAGGAGCTTTTGAAAAATATCATTTTATGTTTTTATTAGGTAAAATCTATTTGTATTAAATAACGTTTCATAGCTATCAATATTTGAACATTATTTTATATGAAACTATAATTCATTTCTTTTATCGAAACATTTTTGCCGTTATTCCTGTAATCCATTTTAGTGAAACTTTATATGTTACAAATCCTGAATGCGTGTTAAAAAAGGGTAATTATGACAGAACAAATACCATTCATTATCCACCTCATATATAGAATGATAAACAGCTCAGCCTGTAAACGGATTAAATATTCTTCCCTTATATGTAAAAGATCCATAAGAACTATCCCCAATTGCATAGAAAATAAAATTACTCTCTTGTATTGAATAAGAGAAGTGAAATTTACCATCATATTTATAAATCCATGAATATTCGAAAAAGCTGCTAATTATTTGAAAACAATATAACAATTCCTTTTTCGTCCAGAATTTTATTTTTTTTGAGATCTTCAGTAAATTCTAAAATATCATCAGCAAGTATCACTACTTAAGGTTTCCGTTATTTTTTTATTTCTTTTAACTTTATCAAGTTATGATACGCTTTCTTAGGTTTTAAATCTTTATCAAATAATAATGGATAATTGGTCCTTCCTTTTATTGGCCAGTCATTTAACCACGATTGTCCGTCATGAACACCCCAAAATGTGACCCTGCTGATTTTATCTTTATGCTTTAAAAATAATTTAAAGATTGACGCATAGCGTTCAGCTAATTTCACCTGAACAGAATCAGGAAGTTTTTCAGGATATGGATTCATTTTTGCACTTCCTTCAAAATTTTGGTTTACATCAGCACCTTTTAAATCCCAAGGATTTGGCAGAACGGTAATATCTAATTCTGTAAAAGCTACTTTCAAACCCAAAGCAGAATATGCTAAAATACTTTCTTCGATCATTTCTATCGAAGGACTATCTAATCGCCAGTGAGCCTGTATTCCTACTCCATCAATTTTTCCTCCTCCGGCTTTGATTTTTTTGATCAGATCAATATTGCCTTTTCTTTTTGCAGGCTCTTCATTATTATAATCATTATAATACAAATCTACTTTTGGATCTGCAGCAGCTGCCAGTTTAAATGCATCAACAAGATATTGCTCTCCAAGTGTCTTCAGAAAAACTGATTTTCTTAATGTTCCATCATCGTTTAAAGCTTCATTGACAACGTCCCAGGAATCAATTCGTCCTTTATATTTAGAAACAATTGTCGTAATATGATCTTTCATAAAAGCTTTCATTTCTGTACTGTCTTTAATTTCTGCCATCCATGGAGCTAATTGACTGTGCCAGATTAGCGTATGCCCATGTATAAACATTTTATTCTTCTCTCCATAGGCAACAAATTTATCAGAAATTGCAAAATCATATTTATCTTTAGAAGGATGCAAAAACATCGATTTCATGATATTCTCTGCTGTAATAGCATTAAATTCTTTTTTGATTAAAGAATCTTCTTTGGCATTTTTTTCTTCAATCTGATTTAGATTTAAGGCAGTACCGATATAAAAGTCTTTTTTATAACTGTCTTTCAATGAAATAGCATTTTCTTTTTTTTTCTGTGCATTACAGCTGGTGAAGATGATTAGAGGTAAAAGCAGTAAATAATGATTAATTAATTTCATTTTATGGTTTTTAAGGTTGATCGTTTTTTATTTTGATTTCTGGTACAGTTTTTATTTGTCTCTTAATACAATCTGTAAGTAATAATGATGATTTTAGCTAAATATCTTTTAATTTCCGGGCGCAAAAGGAAACTTCAATGATTTAAAATATTCTAAAGATTGTGTTGGTTTCTCTACTCCAACAGGCAATTCCTTACCCGAATATTGCTGAAAATACAGCAGACATGCATCCCTCCACCATTTGGCTTCTTTATACTGAATTGCTAATAACATCTGAACTTCTTTGAAACGTTCGATATCAATATATTTTTCAGCTTTATTCCATGTATTTTGCATATTTTTTACCTGATCGACACCTTCCTGATACTTCAAAGCCAGACCATTCCAAAGTGTTTGCCCGTTTTTTAATTTATAATCCCAGGAAAGATGATGAAACCATAGCAAATCTTTTTCAGGACAAGTCTTTACATTATCAAACATTTTTTCAACTTCAGGAGCATATTGTGATGTTGCATTTGTTCCGGTTTTAGACCGGTCAAAACCTACTCCGTTTTTATCTGCTTTATGATAATACACCGGATTCCATTCCGGCCTTGATAAATTAGAAACCCATGGTCCCGGACCGTAATGATGTCCCGTATCCATAATATGATGTAAACCAAGTGGAGTCATATAATTAACAACTGCTTCACGAGATTCTATCATCATTCTTTTAATTGGGCTGATGAAATTTTCATCATTCGAAAACGTACATCTCAGCCATTCATCAGCGATAGTTTCAGAATCTAAATTGGGGTTCCAGGCCAGTCTCCCAAAGCCGTACCAGTTTGCCTGTGCAAAAGGATGCCCTGTCCAGTTTAAGTCATTTCCGATATTGGAAACTCCTGCAATACCTGTTAGCTTCGTTTTTGTATAAGAACCGTCAACTACTTTAGCAATGGTTGCTCCTTTTCCTTTTTGATAAGTATCTGCTTCTAAAACTTCCTGAAATAATTTAGGCAGAAAAACCAAATGTGTGCTAAAACCTAAATATTCCTGGGTAATTTGAAATTCCATCATTAAAGGCGTTTTTGGCATAGCTCCAAACATCGGATGAAAAGGTTCGCGGGGCTGAAAATCGATTGCTCCGTTTTTTACCTGGACGATCACATTGTCTTTGAATTTTCCATCATAAGGAACAAATTCAGCATAAGCCTGTTTTGCTCTGTCATTAGCGTCATGTTCAGAATAGACAAAAGCTCTCCACATAATTACTCCACCAAATGGCGCAACGGCATCGGCAAGCATATTGGCACCGTCAACATGATCTCTTCCGTAATTTTGTGGCCCTGGCTGACCTTCTGAATTTGCTTTTACCAGAAAACCTCCAAAATCCGGAATTCTTTTATAAATCTCTTTGGCTTTATCTTTCCACCAATTTACCACATCAGCATCTTTTGGATCAGCAGTTTTTAATCCCCCGATTTCAATAGGTGCTGAAAAACGTGCTGTCAAATAAACTTTTATTCCGTATGGTCTAAATACCTTGGCTAAGGCTTCAACCTTCTCTAAGTATTGAGGTGTTAAAATTAATGCGTTTGCATTTACATTAGTCAAAACGGTTCCGTTTATTCCAATCGATGCATTTGCCCTTGCATAATCAATATATCGTTGATCAATAAACTCAGGAAGTTTTTGCCAGTTCCATAACGAAAAACCGGCGTATCCACGCTCCACAGTACGGTCTAAATTATCCCAGTGATTTAAAATTCTGATATTTGTTTTCGGTGTATCAACAATATTAAGATTTTGAATTGGCTTATTTGTCTGAATCAATCTTAGAAAATTATAAACACCGTATAAAACTCCAATATCTTTTTTTCCTGTAATAACGATATGGTTGTTATTTTTTAGAGAAACCGACTTGATAACAAAACCTTCGTCATTTATAAAATCAAAACTGGAACCAATTGCTTTTTGAATTTCAGGACTTAATGCTAATTTTGAGCCTAAAATTATAGTATTATTGCCTTCTAATTTTGCATCTGTCTGAATTTTATTTCCCAGCATATCATGCAAAGCATTATGTAATTCATTTTCAGCAATTTTTAAAGTTTCTGTGTTTTCTAATACTACTATCCTTTTACTATTTGATAAATAATCTGAAATTTGTTTTGAATTCGTTTTCTTTTCATATTGCAACCACAATTTATAATCTCTTTGTGCCAACGCCGGGCAACTGAATACAAAAAACAATATGCTTAATTTTAAAAAAGTCTTCTCTATAGGTTTCATTACTCTTCTGTTTACTCCTTAATTATATACAAACATTATACTTACCTTAAACTGATTATTTAGCAATATAAATACTAAAAAAATGCAGTATCAAAAATATCATTATATTCGCAATCGGTTGTGCTAAAATACAAAAATAAAGCAATTAAAAAATAAAAAATCCATTTTATGCCTTATTTTAAAACATTATCAGAATAAATCCTACATTATATCAAAAGATATATTAACTATAAAATCGTTCATACAAAAAATAGATTTTTGCATAATCTATGGCTTATAAAAATTTATAGCTTTTTAGACGACTCACGTATAAGCACCTGAGTATTTAAGAATGTAATTTCTTTGGCATCCTCTTCTTTAACAGATTTGAGATTTTTAATAATTAATTCGGCGGCAGCTTTACCCATTTTCTCAGCTGGATGTGTGATAGTAGAAATGTTAGGCTCAATTATTTCAGAGATAGGATCATTATTGAATCCAATTACTGCAAATTGATCAGGTACCTTAATCCCTCTTTTTTTTGCGGTTTGAACTGCGCTTACTGCAAGAATATCTCCTGGAGCAAAAAGTCCGTCTGGTGGTGATTTCAAGTCAAACAATTGATTACAGGCTTTTACCCCCTCATCATAAGTCATTTCCTTTAAACTTACAATAAGATTATTTTCAACCTGAATACCATACTCTGATAAAGCATCAATATACCCTCTTTTACGTTCATTGTAAAGCGTCCCGAATTCTGATCCGGCTGTTAAATGAGCAATTCTTTTACATCCTTGTTCTATAAGATGTTTTGTCGCCTTATATCCCGCTAAATAATTATTGATCACAACACGAAAAGTATCATAATCTTTAGGTACCCTGTCAATAAATACTAAAGGAATATTGTTATTTGAGAACTGTTTAAAATGTGACGTATCTTTCGTTTCCATTGCAAGCGAACAAATAACCCCACTTACCCTATTACTGTATAAAGACTTAGCCATATCTACCTCCATCTGATATGAATCATGCGATTGCATAATAATGACGGAATAGTTGGCTTTTTGGGCAGCGATCTCAATACCACTAATTAATGATGATAAAAATGGCTGAGTAACGGTGGGGATCAAAATTCCAATAGTTTTAGTCACATTACCCCGAAGTCCAGCCGCTAAAGTATTAGGCACAAATCCCATTTCTTTAGCTGTCTGTTTTACTTTTTTAATTGTTTTCTCACTTATACTGTGATGGTCTTTTAAAGCCCGTGAAATGGTTGATGCTGCAAGATTCAGTTTTTCTGCAATATCATAAATTGTTACATGTCTGTGTTCTTCCATGAATTAAAGTACTAAATCAATGTAAATGTACTTATTTTAATGTTATAATAATATATTCTGCATTTATTTAGGAGATTATAAGCGTTTTTATAAAAATATATCGATACAAAATATTAAATTGTCATTTTTTCGAACATCTCTTCAGACATAATTTTTTTATTATGAAAAAAAGTTATTTCTTTACACAATCGGTTGTTTATGCAGCCTCTATTTAATTAAATTCTGCATCTCTATAAAATATAGTTTATGAAAACGAAAAAAATCACAACTCTAATTGTACTAATCATTTCATGCTATTGCCTTGCACAAGAAAAGGATAAATTCCGGTTTCAAAATACCAAATTAAGTTTTGAGGAACGGGTAAATGATCTCGTAAGCCAGTTAACATTAGAAGAAAAAGTATCACAGATGTTAAATTCGGCTCCAGCAATTACAAGACTTGGAATACCTGCATATGACTGGTGGAATGAGACTTTACACGGAGTTGCCAGAACTCCTTTTAAAACAACCGTTTATCCTCAGGCAATAGCGATGGCGGCCACATTTGATAAAAATTCACTTTTTAAAATGGCAGACTATTCCGCACTTGAAGGAAGAGCCATTTACAATAAAGCCGTAGCAGCAGGCCGAACCAATGAACGTTATTTAGGGCTCACCTACTGGACACCTAATATTAATATTTTTCGCGATCCACGCTGGGGACGTGGACAGGAAACGTATGGTGAAGATCCGTATCTGACAAGTGTTCTGGGAGATTCATTTGTAAAAGGCCTTCAGGGAGATGATCCTAAATACCTAAAAGCTGCAGCCTGCGCTAAGCACTATGCCGTACATAGCGGACCTGAATCTTTACGCCATACTTTTAATGTTGATGTCACCCCTTATGAACTTTGGGATACGTATCTGCCTGCATTTAAAAAATTAGTAACCGAGTCTAAAGTAGCTGGTGTTATGTGTGCTTATAATGCTTTCAGGACACAGCCATGTTGTGCCAGCGATATATTAATGACAGATATTTTAAGAAATCAATGGAAATTTGATGGCTATGTAACCTCGGACTGCTGGGCAATCGATGACTTCTTCAAAAATCATAAAACACATCCGGATGCCGAATCTGCTTCGGCAGATGCTGTTTTTCACGGAACAGATATTGACTGTGGTACTGATGCTTACAAAGCTTTGGTTCAGGCTGTAAAAAACGGAAAAATAAGCGAGCAGCAAATTGATATTTCTGTAAAACGTCTTTTTATGATTCGTTTCAGACTTGGAATGTTTGATCCCGTTGAAATGGTAAAATATGCACAAACACCGGCCTCTGTTTTAGAAAGTACAGTACATCAGCAACATGCCTTAAAAATGGCGAGACAATCTATGGTTTTGCTTCGAAATGAGAAAAACGTATTACCACTAAATAAAAACCTGAAAAAGATCGTAGTACTGGGTCCTAATGCGGATAATTCTATATCCATTTTAGGAAATTACAACGGAACTCCGAGCAAGTTAACAACAGTTTTACAGGGAATTAAAGAAAAAGCAGGTCCTAATACGGAAATCGTTTATGAAAAAGCAGTCAACTTTACCAATGATACTTTATTAGTATATCAGAATCTTAAAAATCAATACGCTTACGAAGGAAAACAGGGCTTTAAAGCCGAATATTTTAATAACAAAAATCTTTCCGGCGAACCTGAAGCTGTAAGAACCGAACCAGAAATCAACAACTTTTGGCAGGAAGGCGAAGTTGTTATAAAAAACATTAAAGCAAACCAATTTTCTGCACGCTATACCACAAACTTTACAGCAGAAAAGGATGGCTCTGTTACTTTTGAACTTAGCGCAGATGATGGATATCGTTTTTTGATTGATGGGAAAGAAGTTATAAATGCATGGGAAAGAAACAGATGGGGAGAAAAAACGTTTAAATTAATTACGAAAAAGAATACCGTTTATAAATTAGTTTTAGAATACTGGCAGGGTGAAGGAAAAGCCAATATTGCATTAAATACCGGTAATTTTGAAAAAACGGATTTCAAAAAAATAGTGGATAACCATAAAGATGCCGATGCGTTTATTTATGTTGGCGGAATATCCCCACAGCTGGAAGGCGAAGAAATGCCTGTAAACTTTCCAGGCTTTTCAGGTGGTGACCGTACCTCTATTCTTCTTCCAAAAGTCCAGACCGAGCTGATGAAAGCTTTGAAAACCTCTGGAAAACCAGTCGTTTTTGTGATGATGACAGGCAGTGCTATAGCCATCCCATGGGAAGCGGAAAATATACCTGCCATACTCAATGCGTGGTATGGAGGCCAGGCCACTGGAAATGCTGTATCAGATATTCTTTTTGGAGATTATAATCCTGCTGGAAGATTACCTGTTACGTTTTACAAAAGCGATTCGGATCTTTCTGCTTTTGTGGATTACAATATGGACAACAAAACGTATCGTTATTTTAAAGGTGATCCACTTTATGGTTTCGGGTATGGCCTTAGTTATACTTCATTTAAATACGATCAGTTACAAGTTCCTTCCAAAATAAAGAAAGGGCAGTCTGTGTCTATTTCTGTCAGAATAACCAATACCGGAAAATCAGAAGGAGAAGAAGTTGCCCAACTGTATATTATCAACCAAAATCCATCTGTAAAAGCACCTTTAAAAAGCCTCAAAGGATTTGAAAGGCTTAATTTAAAATCAGGTGAAAGTAAAACAATCAACTTTACACTTTCTCCTGAAGACTTATCATTAATTACTACAGAAGGTGACCTAAAACAGTCCTCAGGCAAAATTAAGCTTGCTATTGGAGGCTGCCAGCCAGATGAAAAAAATGAAATAAAAAACAATATCGTAACCCAGATTATTCAAATAGATTAGTCATAAAATCTAAGTTTAATCAATAACTCATAATTACATTAATTAACAAAAAATGAACAAGACAATAGACCAATTATCTGCGGATAATATTAGAGCATTGGCCATTTCAATGGTTGAAAAAGCGAATTCAGGGCACCCGGGCGGATCTATGGGTGGAGCCGATTTTATGCATATCCTTTATACAGAATATTTAAAATATGATCCATCGGATATGCAGTGGATTTTCAGGGATCGTTTTTTTATGGATGCCGGGCATCTTTCGGCTTTGATGTATGCCCAGTATCATTTATTAGGCAATTATGAAAGAACAGATTTAGAACATTTCAGACAATGGGGATCTGTTACACCAGGACATCCTGAAATTGACGTAAAAAGAGGAATAGAAAACACATCAGGCCCTTTAGGACAGGGGCATGTTATGGGCGTGGGTGCAGCCATTGCAGCGAAGTTTTTATCGGCCAGATTTGATAATTTATTCGATCATAAAATTTACGGATTCATAACAGACGGAGGCATTCAGGAAGAGATTTCTCAGGGCGCAGGACGTATTGCCGGACATTTGGGACTGAATAATTTTATTATGTTTTATGATTCAAATGATGTACAGCTATCATCAATGACCGATGAAGTAACGACAGAAGATACTGCTATGAAATACGAGTCCTGGGGATGGAAAGTTATTACGATCGATGGACATAGCCATACGCATATCCGTTCTGCTCTTAACGCTGCACATGCAGAACTGGAGAGACCAACACTGATTATTGGAAGAACTATTATGGGTAAAGGATGCGTAACCGCTGATGGTGAAATGTACGAAGGACAATGCGAACTGCACGGAAAACCGATTGGTGGAACAAAGGCGTGTTTTAAATCAACATTACTTAATTTAGGAGCAAATCCCGAAGATTCATTTGCTGTTTACCAAGACGTTGCTGCACATTACAAAAATGTTTTAGCAAAAAAAACAGCGGAAGCAGCAGAGAGAAAAACAAAAATTGCTGCCTGGGAAAAGCAAAATCCCGAACTCGCAAAAAAAATCCAGCAGTTTTTTAACGGTGAACTGCCGGAACTTGATTTTAATTCAATAGCACAAAAAGCCAATTCCGCTACCCGTGATGCTTCGGCAGCTGTTTTGGGATATCTGGCTGAAAATGTAGAAAATATCATTGTTTCTTCTGCTGATTTATCTAATAGTGACAAAACAGATGGTTTCTTAAAAAAATCATCGGTTCTGAAAAAAGATGATTTTAGTGGTGGATTCCTTCAGGCCGGAGTTGCAGAACTTACTATGGCTGCGATTGCAAACGGAATCGCACTTCATGGTGGAGTTATTCCGGTTGTAGCTACTTTTTTTGTCTTTTCTGACTATATGAAACCTGCCATTCGACTTGCGGCCATTCAGGAACTTCCGGTTAAATATGTCTGGACGCATGATTCCTTCCGAGTAGGAGAAGACGGACCAACACATCAGCCAATTGAACAGGAAGCTCAGATTAGATTATTGGAAAAAATCAAAAATCACTCGGGAAATCAAAGTTTATTAGCCCTGAGACCTGCAGATGCTGTTGAAACTTCTGTAGCATGGCAAATGGCTTTAGAAAATAAAAAGACACCAACGGGATTAATTCTTTCCAGACAAAACATCACAGATATTCCAACTTCAGGAAATTCAAGATTTGTAGAAGCTTCTAAAGCAAAAAAAGGAGGTTATCTTGTAAAAGCTGTTGAAAACCCAGATATAACCTTAATAGCAAATGGATCTGAAGTAGAGACTCTTATTGAGGCAGCAGCAGAATTGGAAAGCAGCATGAATATAAAAATAAACGTGGCTTCTATCATTTCTGAAGGCCTTTTCAGGTCACAGCCAAAAGAATATCAGGAAAGCGTTATTCCTACAAACGGATTAGTCTTCGGAATGACAGCGGGTCTTCCGGTTAATCTGGAAAATCTTGCGGGAAGCCGTGGAAAAGTTTTCGGACTAGATCATTTTGGTTACTCTGCTCCTGCTAATATTTTGGATGAAAAATTTGGCTTTACCAGTAAAAATGCCTGCGCAGAAATCATTAAATATTTAGAAGCAAATAAGTTAAACTAAATAAAAATGATTTAACTGAAAGCACCTTCATTCTGTTTTTACTAATGAGCCTCCAAATCGATAAATATGGAGGCTTTTTTCATACATTTCGACATACGAAGCTGCTTTCAGTTTAGACCAGGATGAAGACTTGATACCAATGTCATTAACTTAAGGATTAAAAAATAAAATGATTGCTGATTTTTGATTAACGATTTTTGATTTCTAATCTAAAAAAACCTCGTTAAATCGACAATCAACTATTTAGCCACATCAAATTTTAAATCAAAAATGGCTAATCCTCAATCTAAAATCTCTCAACTTAACGACATTGCGCTCGATACTGCTAATGGCAGAGAAATACGAAGTCACATTTTTCTCATATTAAAAAAGTCCGGAAATCTTAAATAAAAAACCTCAGCAACAATTGATAATACAATCAACAAAAATGAGCCGTGGAATAATCTAGATGATTTTGCCGATATTGGAAAAATTAGCGGAAGGATTTTCAAGTAAAACAATAAGATTTATAATCCCTTCTCTTTTATCTTAACTTTGCATTTTCAAAATACAGGTAATAATCATCAAGTAACAAAGTGGAAGCAGAAAAAGTGGAAAATAAACACTCAAGCTGGACTATCTGTCAGGAATGTCTGGGACGCGGAAAAAAAAGCCGAAGAATAAGCAAAAAAACACGGCTTCTTTACCAGATCGCATTGAATGAATTTGAAAAATTGGAAGGCAAAGGTACGGCACCGGTTCCGCCGAAGGGAAACCCATATTCATGTCCTCACTGTTCAGGATCAGGATTAATGGCTACTGCAAGCACTCCTGTAGTAAATAATGAATATCCACACATTGCTATTATTGGCGGCGGTATTGGCGGAATTGCACTTGCGGTTGCCTGTTTGCATCGCGGAATTCCTTTCACACTTTACGAACGCGACAACGACTTTAATGCCCGTTCTCAAGGGTACGGACTCACTTTGCAACAAGCCAGCAAAGCAATTCAGGGATTAGGAATTTTCTCTTTAAAAAAAGGAGTAATTTCAACAAGGCACCTGGTTCATACTCCGGATGGAAAAATAATTGCGGAATGGGGAACCAGAAAGTGGATTCAATCAGATACAAAAAAATCTTCTAAACGTACGAATGTGCATATTGCACGTCAATCTTTACGATTAGCTTTACTGGAGCAGCTTGGAGGAAATAATCAAATACAATGGGGCCATCAGTTAATAGATTTTAAGGAATCTGAAAAAAACATTAATCTCAGTTTTCAGGTCGATGGAAAGATTAAGAAAGCCAAGGCAGACCTTGTGGTTGGAGCGGATGGTATTCGAAGTTCTGTTCGAAGACTGTTGATTGGAGAAAAAACTACTCCTTTGCGTTATCTCGGTTGTATAGTGATTTTAGGTATCTGTCCATTAAGTACTTTAGAGCATCTTAATAGTCCTTTACTGGACTCCGCTACCATATTTCAGACGGCCAATGGCAACGAACGCATCTACATTATGCCCTATTCATCAGATTCGGTGATGTGGCAGCTTAGCTTTCCGATATCTGAAGAAGAAGCCAAATCATTAAGTGCTAAAGGACCTAAGGCACTCAAAGAAGAATCATGCAGAAGAACCCAATGGCACCATCCTATTCCTCAAATTGTATCAGCAACTGAGGAAACTTATATTTCCGGCTATCCCGTTTATGATCGTGAATTACTCAAACCGGAATTATTAGAAAACTCAGGACAAGTGACTCTGATTGGAGATGCAGCTCATCCTATGAGCCCATTTAAAGGGCAGGGTGCCAATCAGGCAATTCTGGACGCACTTACATTGGCAAGAAGTATTTTTAAAGGATGCAGACCCTCATCTGACTGGCGAAAAGCAGGAATAAGAAAAAGTGCAATAATGGAGTTTGAAGCAGAAATGCTGGAAAGAAGCGCTGTTAAAGTACAAGATTCAGCAGAAGCTGCACAGTTCCTGCATTCTGAAATTGTACTACACGAAAGTGATGCGCCAAGAAGATGGTTTGAGAAAAAAGACTAATAATTTATTGACACATACCATAGCGTGCTTTTTAATACGATAATATAATTCACTAATTAAGGAAAACCGTAAAAACAATACTTTTTTAAAGTTTAAATTTAAAACACTAATGAATGACATCTGTCTGTTAAATGACAGAAATCTATAATTTTAAATTTATGCTAAAAAGAAGTATTCTAATTGAAAACAAATTTTCTATTACGGCAAAAAACAATCAGCTAGTATTAAAATCAGAAACACGGGAGAGTACAATTCCTATCGAGGATATCGGATTTCTTGTTCTCGATCATAATGAAATCTACCTCAGTATTCCAGCTATGAATTTACTTGTTGAGAATAATTCTTCTGTTATTATCTGCGGAAAAAATCATCTTCCTAATGGCATGTTCTTAAACCTCAACAGTCATCATATCCAGCAGGAAATATTTAAAAACCAAATCGAAGCTTCCATACCACTAAAAAAAAAATTATGGCAGCAAACCATAATTGAAAAAATTAAAAACCAGGGGCAGTTACTTGAAAGAATAACAAAATCAAAAAATAGTTTTCCTTTCCTTGCCAGTAAAGTATTAAGTGGCGATTCGTCAAACATGGAAGGTGCTGCGGCACAACAGTATTGGAAACATTTTCCTCAGCCTCATTTAGAATTTGATGGTATCAAACGGGAACGGTATGGCGACTATCCTAATAATTTCCTTAATTACGGTTACGCCATTTTAAGAGCTGCAACTGCAAGAGCACTTTCTGGAAGCGGATTATTGAATACGTTAGGAATCCACCATAAAAGTAAATATAATGCTTTTGCACTTGCCGATGACATTATGGAGCCCTTCCGGCCTATTGTTGATGAAAAGGTCTTTGAAATTATGCAGCGTTTTAGTGAACAGGAACTAAACACTGCCATCAAATCTGAATTATTACAAATATTAACGAGAACAGTTTATTTTAAAGAGGAGAAAAGTCCTGTAATGATCGCTTTGCAAAAAACAGCAAGTTCACTTCAACAATGTTTCACAGGAACTCGGAAAAAAATTAAATATCCTGCACTATGGAACTTAACGGATATCGAATAATGTGGCTGTTTGTTTTTTTTGATCTCCCAACAGAAACAAAAAAAGACAGGCGAAATGCATCTGGATTTAGAAATAATTTACTAAAAGATGGATTTTCGATGATGCAGTATTCTGTTTATGTTCGTCATTGTGCAAGCGGTGAAAGTGCCGATGTTCATGAAAAGAGAATCCACAAACTGCTTCCTCCTTTAGGAAAAGTAAGCATACTTCGAATAACTGACAAACAGTTTGGTAATATTTTGAATTTCTGGGGAAAAGCAGCAGTACCGTCAGCCCCTCAGCCAACTCAATTAGAATTGTTCTAACGATTAGCAAAAAAAGTATCTGATACCCATTTTTGAGGATTCAAATCAATATAATTACTAATGTTGTGATATGATTTATCGTTTCGAATGATATGATCGTGAAAAGAACGCTGCCAGGAAAAAACTTCAAAACCAGCCTTATGAATCAATTTTGATGATGTGGTTTTAAACGCTCCTATTAAACCTGATAATGATTTTATTTTGATTTCCTGTACGGACAGCTCGCGAGCTGTCCCTTCTGTCCCTATCAATAATTTATTCCTATCAATTTCTATAATCATATGAACATGATTAGGCATTACAACATAATTATGAATTTCAACATATTTATATTGTTCGGCCAGCCATTCAATTTGCTGCTTTACGATTTTTCCAAATTCATTCAAATTCATTTTTACTACTGCACAATTATTTTCGAACTGATTTTCATTAGGATGATGTACGGACAGCTCGCGAGCTGTCCCCACGGATCCAAAACAACAAATTCTATCCTGAACACATATCGTGACGAAATATAAATTATCGCTGGAATAATCAAATCCCTGCATTCTATTTCTTTTTCTATTTTTCATTATCATTCAATTTATAATTACATCTGCCAAACATGCATATCAGTACGGACAGCTCGCGAGCTGTCCCTTCAAAAACCATCATGATTTCATGATAAAAATATTCAAATTCAAATTATTACCAACAAAAAAATGCCTCAATTCTGGGATATCAATACAAAAAAGAAGCCTTTTTTTATACGATATTTCGATTTAACACTATGATTATCCGAAGGAAACAGACCAACTAATATCGTATTTTCTAATCTTTTATCAAATAGAAAAATCCGAAATGTACTAATGAAACCCGATTATGACTATTTTTCGATTAACAAAGCACGGACAGCTCGCGAGCTGTCCCTTCGCAAACCATCATGATCATGATAAAAAAATTCAAATTATTACAAACAAAAAAATGCCTCAATCCTGGGGTATCAATCCAAAAAAGAGGCATTTTTTTATACGATATTTCGATTCAACTCTATGATTATCAGAAGGAAACAAACCAACTAATATCGTGTTTTCTAATCTTTAATCAAACCACAACTACAAACAAATTATACACATCTTCCACATTAATATCGTGTTTTCTAATCTTTAATCAAACCACAACAGTATTGCTACAGGTTTGTCAACTGGTGCTAATATCGTGTTTTCTAATCTTTAATCAAACCACAACCCTGACTTCTAAAAAGAAAAAGCGATCAATAATATCGTGTTTTCTAATCTTTAATCAAACCACAACTCAGAACAACTTAAAAATGAAGTTAAAGAAAATATCGTGTTTTCTAATCTTTAATCAAACCACAACTGAAAGCTACTGCATCCCTACAGGGCGGATGCCATACCTTTCAGTTGTGGTTTGAGATGTTTAAGATTTGATTTTTTATGTCAAAGAACGTTTTAAGCTTATTATAAGCCCAATTTCTTTTTTATTTTAATTAAAAGTTCTTCTTTTGTTTTAGTACTGAATCCACTTTTTTCAGCTTTATCAATTTTTGCTTGAATCTTTTTGATTTGCTCTTCTGTTAATTTTGAATGATCCATAATAACTTATTAAATTTCAACAACTCTTCCTGATGGTAAAATCTTAAAATCAATTCCTTCAATTAAAGCATTGAAATTACTTGCTTTAAACTTAATATATGGAAAATCTTTAAAATTATCAATAACATCTCCTCCTTTTGGAGTGGTCAATCCACTTTCCTTGAATTTTACATTTTTAATTAAGCCTTTTGAATCGTAAACATTATTCTCTAAATAATGTTTATTAAGTAAATCATTCAGGTTTTTAAAAAAAATAGACTTTTTTATATTATCATTTTTAAAATCTGAAAAAATATTACCCCACAAACCTAAATTTTCAATTTCGCTTCTTATTTGAAATAATTTTTGTTCATTTATGACATCATTCATATAAGCTATATTTTCTGTTGAGCCTTTAGCAGAAACACAATAAGTTAATTTTATTCCATCTTTATCTAATCCTGAAATCTTGTACAGCCTTTTAATTATGCTATTAGGATTATTAAAGTTGATTTCTTCCTTTTCATTTTTGTATAAAATTACATTTAAACCCTTTTTTAAAATTATAGGTTTATTATTGGATTTTAACAAATCAAACCCTGTTTCTAAATGCTTTTCAGGAATTAAAGAAATAATATTTTTTCTTCTTTCATTTTTATTTTTTAATTTATAATAATAACCAGCATCCATATAATTAATTAATTCAAAAGCTCTTTCCGTATTTCCTTTTTTATCTAACCCTTCATAAATTGCCATTGCAAAATTTTCATCATTTAATCCATAAACCTTTTGTTTGTGTTCGTGACGTGATTTTGACAATAAACTATGCTCTTTAATGTGTAAAGGATTTTTAACTGAATTAGCGTAAATTCTAACTTTCTTTATCGGAACTTGCTTTTCTTCATTCATCCAAACCTTTTTATTCTCGGCAATTTTATTTTTCTGTTGCGCATTCGAAGAAAGTAGCAAAACTTTATTGGCAATGGCTTCTTTTACTTTCTCTTTTACACTTTCATCAACAATGTTTTCAATATCGTTGGCTTTTAAACTTTCTAAATCTTTACGGATAACATAACGAATTTCATCAGTTTTTAATGGATTTTTAATTGCTCCATAAATACTATCCTGATGCAAAGAACCTCTTACTGTGTCACCTTGATGCAATCTTGGGATTTTTTCTCCTTTATCATTTACCTTATAGATTATTTTTCCATTAGCATCTTTTTTTGGTATTGCTTTTCCTTTTTCATCAGGCTCTATTTCGGCTACATATTGCTTTTTCCCACGAACTCTAACAATCTTTTTAGACTGCTTTTTAACATTATCGGGTGTGAAATGGGAAACCAAAATTTCATCCTCAATTTTCAGCAAATCTTCTTTGAAGGTCTTCCAGGGTTTTGCTTGTTCAATTATAGCTTTTGCCTCTTTTTTGTTTTGCTCGTCTTCCAATCTCCATGCGTGAGCCAAAACATCGTATTTGTCTTTGGTCATACAGGCAATCGTTATGGCATCAATTGTATGGTGTGTATGTTTACTTCGGTCTTTTTCTTTGTATTGCTTGAATCCGTTTTCATCAATATAACTTTCCTGAATTCCCCATTGTTTTCTAAATTCGGCGACCATACCACCTTTTACGCTTTCTACTCTTTTAAAATACGATTTTAAATAAGCTTGCGCATATTTGGTAATAATTCCTGTATCCGGGATTTGGCTGTTTTTGAATCCAACCTTTGGTTCTTTCCAAATAAATCTATCATATTTTCCTTGAAGATAATCTCGTTTCAAAGTCAGGTAATGCCTTCTTCGTATTTTTTTATCTTTTATTTCTTTTGTTGATGCTGCTTTTATGGAACGGCTAATTATCTCGATTTCTCTTGATAAATTATCTGCTTCTTCTTTCCAATGCGCAATTCTTGGTAAAATTTCCAAATGATTACTTAACTCAATTGGCATTTTTTGCTTTTTTATTTCTCTGTTAAACCTCTGACTACAAAGCGTTTTATTCATTTGAGAATTATCCTGCGAAATACTTCTTGGAATGGTATGCTCTATATCATAAGCAGGATTACTCCCTATTATATCACATATCCGTATATTTTTGCCTTGCTCGTATATCTCACATTTATCTTGCTCAATCCAAAGCTGATATCTTAGAATATCGTCTTCCGTTGGTTCTACTTCTTTACCACATTCATCCAAATACAATTTCTTGATTTCTTTTATGGCATTGTCTCTGAAATCTTTATTCTCCTTTTGATAATCCTGAATTCCCTTTCTTCGATTCGCATCATTCAATTCACGAGCCATCTCAATGTGAATTCTTGTGTTTTCGTCAACTTCACCTTCAAGAATAAGCGTATTCAAAACTTTTCGCAATTGATGCAAAGCTCGCATTGCCATAGGATTTTTAATGGATGAAGTCAAAGGGCTTCCTAAAACTACTTTTTCATTTCCAAACTCATCTTTGATAATTTTCTTTTTGAAAACCTCGATATCTGATGGATGATATAGTTTTTTTAGCCTATTATTTACTTTCTTTTCCTTCTCCTGGTCTGTTCCTTTTTCTTCACTACAAAATACTTGACCAGTTTCATTTTCTCCTTTCAGAAATTCTAAAACTTTTTCATCTAATCTCTTTATTTTGATGAACTCATATTTCTTTAATTGATCGATAAAAATTGGTAACAAATGATTGAAAATGGCTTGTTGCTCTCTTTCATCCTCCATCTTATTTGATTTGTAAAAACCAAGTAATTTTTTCTTCAAATCATTTGCAAATTCTGGTTCTGCTTCATTTGAATAATATACTTTTTTACCATCTTCATTTTCAGTTTTATATTCTTTTATTAAACCATTAACAACTTCCAACAAACCTTTTTCAAAAGTGTAATTTTCAATAATTTCTGCGATTTTATTTTGAATATAGTTTCTTTGTTCAACATCCTTCCAAATTTCGGCATCCACAATAGTTGAAATGTTTGCCATAAATACTGCGTGAGAATACAAAAGCCCTTCTTTTAGATAAGGCAAAATTTTAGTGATTGCAGATAAACTCAAACTGGCAAAATCCTTTTTCAATTTTATTTTACTAAAAGCTTTTGCACTTTTATCATCTAATCCTAATTTTTCTTTTGCATATTCATATAAATAAATATCCGAAGTAGAAACAGAAAGCAAATGCCATAAATCTTTGTAATCAACTGTTTTGGTTACTTCTTCC
The DNA here is from genome assembly GCF_048282555.1 of Flavobacterium adiutor. Lineage (NCBI taxonomy): Bacteria > Pseudomonadati > Bacteroidota > Flavobacteriia > Flavobacteriales > Flavobacteriaceae > Flavobacterium > Flavobacterium adiutor. Next base: position 1,910,616 of record NZ_CP182487.1, on the reverse strand, counting down.
TTTTTAGCATTTAGTGTTTGATACGTGAATGTTTTTGTTTTCCAATCGTCCCCGACCGTGTTTTTCAACGAAGCTGAAACCTGGCAAGCCGAAACACTGTCTGTTGGTTTGTAGTTAAACCAATAAAAAAACTCATTCTTTTTTGAAGATTTGTAATAGCCGAAACTTGCTCCTTTTTCAACAAGTTCTTTAGCTAAAACTTCAAAATTAAAATCATTCTTTCTGTAGAATTTCGGAATCAATTTCAATTTCTCTTCTTGTGTCAGAAAACGCAATGTTTTTTCGCTTTGGGTTCCAATCTTTATGGTGTTCAAATACGTCCACATTCTGTACTCCTCAAAATCCGGATGAGAGATAGCGCAACGTGATTTGCTTTTTTCAAAAGAACACTTTCCAATCAAGCCTTTCTGTGATTGTAATGGTCGCTGAAAGAAAATGGCCTTATACAAATCTTTGGCTAAACCTGTAAATTTCTTTTCGGGTAATTTTTCGGTATTATCAATTCCTTCGATTCCCTGAGCTTCACAAATTATTTCAAATTCTTTAAGATAATGTTCCTCCCTTGAAGTATATTGATTTCTGATTTCTTCTTTGTTATAAAGACCATAAAAATATTGCCCTAAAGTCTTAAAATTCCTATCAAGCATTGCTTGTGAAATATCTTTTATTTTACCTTTTACTTTTCCTAAATCATCTTTTTTATTTAGCCTTGCAATAAGTTCTTCTTTACATTTCTCTACATTGTTTTCATTTTTCTTCGTTATGGCAACCAAGGAATTATAAAGTGTTTTTAGTTTTTTTTCACCTTCATCTAAATCTTTTTTAAAAACAACTTTTTCAGTTAATTCTATGATTCCTATATTCAGATAATAACCATTTAATTCTTCCAAAATCAAATTTGTGTTATCTAAATCCTCAATTAAAGCTTGGATTTGTGGATTATGTTCTTCGAAAACTCCTTCTGCTGATTGGTCAAGTCTGTTACTCAAAAAACCTCGTCTTTGGGCAATATGGTAGAAAGCTCGTCCAAGTTCAAATAAAGCTACTTTTTGTTTACTGGCTCTATCCCTAAAAACATAAGGGTTTTGATTTTCAACTTCATCAGTACGTAACCATTTCAGAAATTCAGGATTAAGCGGATATTTTTTAAACCCAGATTTTTTCCATTCTTCAACTTCTTCAATCGACAAAGGACACATCCCATTTACAGAAAGAACTTTTAAAGTTTCGTATTTCCTTAATTTTCTACGGTATTTTATTTTTCTTGCACTTCTGTAACCTGTTCTTTCAGCAGCACGCGAACTTTCAATGCCTTTTTCAGATTTTACTCCTTCGGAGAATATCCTAACTCCTTTATCAATAATTTGCTCCTTGCCTTCATTTTCAGTATCTCTAATCGCCCACCCAATCGAGTTCGTTCCTAAATCTAATCCTAAAATTTTTGCCATATCTCCTAAATTTTAAACATGAACGAAATATAAGACAAAATAAATTAAAGCAAATACGGTTTTCCTTATTCAAACTAATTTATTTTTTCTATACATTTGTAACTGATTAAAATTTCTAATCTTTAATCTTATCACAATAAGGCTATATGCCGTAGATGAAAATCTTTAGTCCTGCTTCGGTGGGACTTTTTTATTTAAAAAAATAAGATTCTCTCATAGAGATAATTAGATAAAATATTCCTTAATCTTGCTTAATAAAATAGAGTTGCTGCGGATTATTTGCAATTGCCACTAGCGCATTATAAATATATTGAGCGACCAAAGCACCTCCCTGACTATTTATTAATTCAATATCGTCTTCGGGTGTATGGTATTGCGGATGGCCTCCGGTATGAAATCCCACGGCAGAAATTCCAGCTTTATAAAATGAAACATGATCTGACCCTCCTACTCCGCCAGCATGTACCACCGGATTAAGAGCACTGCCTTTGCCTAATTTCTTCATCAATTCTACTCCATCTGGAAACGTTCCGGCACCTCCCATGTAAATTTGTTTCTCTTCATTTAGCCTTCCTACCATATCCATATTTAGCATAAGTTTTACAGCTTCTTTTGGAACAGGCAAATGAGATACGAAATATTGAGAGCCCAACAGTCCTTCTTCTTCTCCACTAAACGAAATAAAAATGATACTTCTTTTGGGCTTTACAATGGCTTTTGATAATTCTTCAAGAATACAGAGTAAAGCCGAAACTCCTGAGGCATTGTCATCTGCTCCGTTATGAATAGCGAAAGCTTCTTTGTTTTTACTGCCTGAATTTTGTCCGCCCCATCCCCAATGATCATAATGAGCGCCTATTACTATATATTCGTTCTTCAGTTTTTCATCGGAACCTTCAAGATATCCTACCACATTTTGAGTCGCAACACTATCCGATTTCATCTTGTTTATTCCTTCTTTCACAAAAAGGCTGAAAGGCTGATAATAGTTACTATCAAACGTTTTTAAACCGTATTTTTTAAAATATTTTTTGATGTAAGCAGCCGCTTCATTATTGCCTTTGGTTCCCGGAAAACGACCTTCTAACTTATCCGATGACAGGTATTTGTCATGTTTATAGAATGTCTCGGTGAGGTTATTTTTTTGGGCATTTAAAATGGTTGTCAAAAAAAATAGCCCTAAAACAATACTGCCCTTTGGTAAAAATTTTATTATCATTAATCCTAAATTAGAGGGAGGTACACATTTATTTGAGTTCAAAAATCTTATTCATTAAAATCCATTTTTCTCCAGATTTTGCCTGAGGAAGCGCCTTTTGGAATTTCCACATTAAGGTTTCCCATTCCTGAACTTTTGGGTTTTCGGCATCCATTTTTGCTTTTTCTTCAAATGAGAAATGATCAACGGCTTCAATAATCATAAATAAACGATCGCCAATGTTGTAAATTTCTAAATTGAGAATTCCGGAATCTCTGATGCTTTTTTGTATCTCAGGCCAGACATTTTTATGATGTTCTATATATTCGGCAATTAATTTTGGATCGTTATTTAAATCTAAAGCGAGGCAGTATTTTTGCATAATGGTGTTTTTTTATTGCAAATCAAATGTAGTGTGTTTGATAAACTTTCGGTTATAGGTGTACAAAATATGTATTTTTTTGTCTGAAGTCTGAATAATAGCGGGATAACTAAATTCGCCTTCTTTTTGATTTTCCAGATCAAATAATTTTTTCCAGTTTACACCGTTGTTTGAATATTCTACATCGAGAACATTTCTTCCGTTAAACCAGTCTTTCCCCATTTTTAAAGGATTATTGACCAGTAAAAATGATTTATGGGATAACGTTAGCGCATCTATTCCCGAATTCGAATTGATAACATTTATACTGTCTGTCTTCTGCCAGGTTTTACCATTATCTTCTGACCATGAAGCAATTAATTTATTATGCCTGCTTCGGGATAAAATCTGAATTTCTCTATCAGAATGTACTAAAAATGTCGGCTGGATGATATCGAAATTTTTCTTGTCATTAATATCCGTTATTGTCCAGCTGTCTGTAGATTCTGTATAAGTTTCTATAAAAACTCTCCACTTATTATCATCGATGCTTTCGGTACTGCTTCCGCACAAAATAACTCCGGGGGTAATTTCAATTGGTTTGTTTCGAATGGGTCCTAATATTCCTTTTGGGAGGTATTTTGCCTCACTCCAGGTGTTTCCATTGTCTTTTGAAACGATCATAGCCCCAGACCATTCTCTCGGGTTTTTGCCCACTTTATAAAACAAATATAAATTTTGCGCTTTACTTTTAAACAAAACCGGATTCCAGCAAGGCAGGGTATCTCCATCTTTAATTAGTGGCTCAATAATTTTTTTAGGCGCTGACCATTTTTTTTCTTTATAGGAAGAAATATAAATACTTACATCTGTTGCCCCTTCATGTTTTCCTCCAAACCAGGCAGCCAAAAGAACGTTAGGCTCTGTTTCAACCAATGTTGAGGCATGGCTTGCTGCAGTAACGGGTTTTTCGGCTATGTAATTTTGAGTGATAGTAATGGCTTTTGGCTCTTTCTTTAGCGAAGTACAGGAAAGCAAAAGAACATTTAATAAAAAGAAAGGAAAATATTTTTTTAAATGCATAATCTAATTTTTATATAAAAAAACAAAAGGAGAGTTACCTCTCCTTTTATTATTAAGCAACGAATCTCTTTATCATTACTTATTCAATTTATTTTACATCCCACCAAACTCGTGTACTGCCTTTATCCGGACCTCCAAGAAGTGTTATCCCATTATTTACAGCTGTTGCATTGGTACTGTATTCATCCGGTAAATATGTTAAACGTTTCATTACTCCTTTACCAATTGTAGGGTCTAAAGTTGTAATCAATGGATATAATATAGCTGCATCTGTTCTGCGTAAATCAGACCAGGCTTCCCATGATTCAGGAAAAAGTCCCAGATATTTTTGAACTGCGATTTGCTTCTTCTGGTCACTTGTACTAGCTGCCCATGCTACAGGCACATTAACCGGAGGAGTAGGATCTGGGTACATACTACCAAATGTTGGCACAGCACCAGTTGTAGTTCCTGCTATATAAGCATTAATTGCAGTATTATCTGTAACACCCCACTGCTGCATTGACAAACGAATACCATCTTCATAAAGAGTTTTAGCAGAGCCTGACATATTCCATCCTAATAAAACTCCTTCAGAGCGGCTAAAATTAGATTCTGAAGCCATCATTACTTCTATGTTTTTTGTAACATTGTCAGAAAATGTAGTTACTTGATTCGTTCCGCTTAAATCTTTACCCCAGGATATAGATGTTCCAATTCCGCTAGGCAAGCCAACGTATTGACCTTTATATGCAGAAGTAGCATCTGTAACAGGAGAAAACCAAATTTTCATTCTTGGATCATTATACCCTTTAAGCATACTTTCCATATCAGCCGTCATAGCAAAACCCCAATATTTCATGATATCTACAAAATTATTGTAAGTATCTTTAGTTACTTTATAATAAGCACTATCATCATTGGACTGCATAACACCCGCTGCTACAGCTGCTTCAGCCTGAGTTTTTGCTCTTGCTGCATCTTTATCCGAAATTCTTAAGGCTAAACGCAGTCTTAATGAATTAGCAAATTTTCTCCATTTCTCAACATTTCCTCCATATATAGCATCATAATCTTTAAATACCCCCACAGTAGTCTGAGATGTAGTACTCAAAGTTGTATTAGCCGCTTCTAAAAGTTTGAAAAAATCAGTGTACATATCTTCCTGAGAATCATAAGCTACTGACGATCCGCCAATACCAGCCTGAGAATATGGAACAGGTCCCCATTCATCTGTAAACCTGTGAAACATATACACTTTCCAGATATCTAAAACAGCGGTAGCTTCAGCATTCCCTTTAGCAGCTTTATAACTGTTTAGTAAAGAAGGAACAGCCAAAGTATAAAATCTTAACCAGCCTCTGCTTCTCCATCCATCATTAATCCCATTAACATCAGTAGCGGCACCGCCTGTGTACCCCATATAATGTGTGAATATCATTGAATGTAAGGCCGTTGCCAGTCCATATGTTCCATAATCATCTCCAGGAAGACTCCATGATGCATTTCCAGTTCCTTTATACAAGGCATTTGCAAAAGCAGGTCCTGCCATAGTTGCATCTAACTGATCAGAAGTAAGCGTATTTGGATTTGTATTGGTTTCATCAAAATCCGAAGTACATGCTGTTATCTGAAACAGAAAAACGATTGCAAAAAATTTGATTAAATTATTTTTCATGTTTTATTTTTTTAAAAGTTGAATTTCGCATTAAATCCAAAATCTCTGGTAGTTGGAATGTTATAAGATTCTATACCCTGAAGATTTCCAACACTTACGCCTTGTTCCGGATCAAAGTATTTCGCTTTATTAACAAAGAAAAACAGGTTTCGCCCAACGATAGAGAAATCAATACCGGTAAATGGCGAATTTCTTAACAATTTACTTGGCAAAGAGTACCCTAAAACTACTTCTCTTAACCTGATATTTGTTGCATCATAAACAAAATCCTCTGCTGACCTAGGATCTCTGCTTGCGACTTGCGACCAGTAATTTTCTGCTGTAATTGATGTTGTGTTTGGCGAATAAGTACCATTTCCGTTATCAACAACTCCATCAACCACAAAACCATCTCTTCCATTCAGCGTCATATCACTTACCCCTGCTCCGGCCATTCTAGCCTGAGAATAAGAGATTACATTACCGCCAATACGAAAATCAACCAAGAAACTAAGACTAAAATCTTTATATCTGAATTTATTTTGCAAACCGGCAGTCCAGTCAGGGTTAAAGTTCCCGGCAAGAACACTAAATCCTGAAGTAAACAATGGTAAACCACTTGTGGCATTCACAATAATTTCTCCATCAGCATTACGTTGGAAACCACGGATATACAAGTCCCCATAATCACCTCCTTTTTTCACAATGGTTTGTGCTAGTCTTTCATAACCAGTAGCAAGATTTAGTTCTGTTCGATCTTCAAAAATACTTAAAACTTTAGTTCTGTAAGTTGCAAAGTTAGCCGTTGCATCCCATGAAAAGTTAGTACTCTCTGCAATATTAGCATTTAAAACTACTTCAAAACCTTTATTACGGATTTCTCCTCCATTTACTACTTGTTTATCAAAACCTGATGATGGAGGTAAATTAATTGTAAAAATCTGATCTTTTGTATTGGTTTGAAACCAGGTGAAATCTAAACCAATTTTATTATTGAAAAGACGCGTATTCACACCAAACTCCATAGAAGAAGAGATTTCAGGTTTAAGATTAGGGTTACTAAGTAAAGTAGAAGATTGTACCACCCCTCCGTTAAAACCAAAATAGTTAAGCTGATCTGCTAAAAGATACGGGTTTGTATCATTTCCTACCTGTGCATAAGATCCTCTTACTTTTAAAAATGAAAGCACGTCAGATTTAATATCAACCATATCAGTAATGATACCAGTTAAACCAACAGAAGGGTAAAAGAAAGATCTATTGTCTGCAGGTAAAGCAGATGACCAGTCATTACGCGCTGTAAGATCTAAATATAAATAGTCTTTATAAGATAGCTGAGATGATCCGTATAATGAATTCATTTTCTTTTTACTATAATCAGGAGTAACACCTACAGTCTGAAGGTTAGTCAGTGTAAAATAATTTCTTTTGGTTAATGCACCTCCACTAGTTAATCCTTCACGTTTTTGAACTAAAGCATTTCCTCCAGCATTCACATTTAATTTAAAATCCCCTAATTGCTTTTTATAAGCCAAAAGAAAATCCGTGTTTAATTCTGTATTATCAGAAATTGATTCAGAATAGCTACCAAAATCCTGATTCAGTATTGGAACTGCTGCATAACGGGCAACTTTAGCTTTATTCGTAGCCTGATCAATACCAGTTCTTACCATCAAACTTAGGTCTTTTGTAAGATCGTAAGTTAATGATGTGAAAGCGATAATTCTGTTTCTTTCGTCTGCTCTTAAATTTCTTTTAGCAAGCCAGAAAGGATTGGCTCCAAGTGTGCTTACTGACTTTGCATCTCCTATGTAGTTATATCGTATTTGTCCTGCATCATCAATATATTCAAAATCTTTATATTGATCATAAGGTAAATTTCTTGGCATAGTATAAAGAGCTTCACCTATTGATCCTTCACCTGCACCTACAGCATTTTCAATTTTTTGAGTGATATAATTTACTTTAGCATCTAGTTTGAACTTATCAGTTAAATTACTCGTTAAACGCAAATTAAAATTATGCCTTTTTAAATCATTCCCTACCACAATACCTTTAGCTTCAGTGCTTGTATAAGAGAAATAACCCTGAGTTTTATCATTACCCATTGATGCTGTAAGGTTATTTGATAAGCTGTAACCTGTCTTAAAAAAATCTGTTGCGTTATTTGGCTGCGGAGTATATGCATAAGTAGCAGGTCCTGCATAATTAGGATTGGCTACAAGCTGCCATGCTGCTACTTGCTGTCCTTCCATTTTAGGTCCCCAGCTGGTTACAGAAGAGGCATTATAAACGCCTGCATTTCCCTGACCATATACATCTTGCTGATTTAATAAATTATATGCAGAAGAAGCCATAAAGTTTGAAGACACAGAAATATTAGCTTTACCATTCTTAGATCCTTTTTTTGTAGTAATTACAATAACTCCATTGCTTGCACGTGATCCGTATAATGCTGCCGCAGAAGGTCCCTTTAATACCGTCATAGACTCAACATCCTCAGGATTGATGTTTGAAATACCATCAAAGCTGGTGGTTCCTCCAATATCTGTAGAAGGTGAAGAAACAGTATTATCCATAGGGATACCATCAATTACAAATAACGGTTGGTTATTTCCTGTAAGTGAACGGTTACCTCTAAGTGTAATTCTGGAAGAACCTCCGACTCCTGTACCAGTAGTAGAGAAATTAAGACCCGCAACTTTACCCGAAAGTGAATTTGCCACATTCAGCGATCTCGCCTGAGAAAGTTCCTGAGTAGAAACCGTCTGAGCAGAATAACTTAAAGATTTTTTCTCTCTTTTTATCCCCAAAGCGGTTACTACTACTTCAGATAATTGCTGGTTGTTAGCACCCAAGGTAACGTTAATAGTAGTCAATCCAGCAACAGGGACTTCCTTAGTAGCACTACCTACATAAGTGAATACCAAAATTGCTGATTGGTTCGGAACAGTAATACTGTATTTTCCATCAAAGTCTGATGATGTACTACTTTTTGTTCCTTTAACAACAACATTTGCCCCTGGAATAGGCATCCCGCTGGCGTCTGTGATTGTTCCTGTTACTGCTGACGTTTGAGCCTGAAGGTTCTGAAACCCGAACAGGAAAAACAAAAACAGTAATCTTAGTACGTTTTGATTCATAGTTTAATTGTTTTGAGTTAATAACATGTTAAATTTAAGAATACAATTTATTAACGACTCATTATTTCGACAAATGACAATTTTGAAAAGGTGTAGGTGAAACTTTGACTAATCATAAAAAGAAAACGTTTGATTTGTAATCAAAATCCTCTTTATTTTAAAGGCTAAAATCTCATTTACTTTAGAGATTTTAGCCTTTTATAATTGTATTCATTTTTTATAAGTAAAAACATCGAAAAATATTCGGCATTTTTAATATTTTAGTTTAAAACCCTGAATTTTATTTTTAATAAATCTGTAGAGTTCCCGCCAACCATCACTTCAAAATCTCCAGGTTCTACCACTCGTTTCATTTCTCTGTTCCAAAGTGATAATTCGTCTGGTGTAAGTGTAAATTCAACCGTTTTAGTTTCTCCTTTTTTGAGGTTAAGTCTTTTGAATCCTTTCAATGTTTTTTCAGGTGTTGTTACAGAACTATATACATCATTAATATACAACTGTACCACTTCATCACCGTCCCGCTCTCCTGTATTTTTAACATCAACTGAAACTTTTAGTTCATCATCGGCTTTTATCGACGAAGAACTGATGGCGAAATTTGAATATTCAAACTTCGTATAACTTAATCCGTAACCAAAGGTGTATAACGGATGCTCGCTCTCTGCTACATATCTGTGAATCGCTGATGGTTTTTGATTATAATATATAGGCAACTGTCCAACTGATTTCGGAACTGTTATTGGCAGTCTTCCTCCTGGATTGTAATCTCCAAACAGAACATCAGCCACAGCTCTTCCTCCTAATTCTCCCGGAAACCAGCCTTCCAATACGGCCGGAATGTTTTCAGCAATCCAGTTTGTAGAAAGCGGACGACCGTTTAACAACACACAAACCACCGGAGTTCCAGTTTTTTGAATCGCTTCAATCAATTCCTGCTGCATTCCGTGCAAATTCAAATCGGCAACATCTCTATTTTCTTCTACCAATTCGTTTGATTCTCCTAAAACCACAATCGCAACATCAGCTTTTTTAGCAGCGTCGATTGCTGGCTGCATGTTTACTTTTTCTAAGTTCCAGCGTAAGTGAGCTCTGGCTCCCCAGCCTCCTTCCCACATTTCAATGCGGACTTTGTATTTTTTACCAGCTTCAATATTTTTTGGAGTGGTCACAATACTTGTTGCTCCTTTTGTCCAGTTGTCGATAACCAACTGATCATCAACCCACATTCTGATTCCGTCATCTGAACTCAAACCTAACCAACCGTCAAATGATTGGTCTGACTGGATATAACCTGTCCAGCGAATAGAGAAATCGTCGACATTTACACCGTCACCAGGCGCCCAAGGCCAGTCAAATTCCAACTGGCTGTCGATACGCGTTAAAGCCGGAGTTCCTTCAAGATTTCTGTTATTGAAATATTCTCCTTTTAATCCGTTTTGAGATCCGTCAGAAGTAAATAAATATTTAGATGGAATAGCCTGTCCTTTTACAATCAAAGGCACACCTTCTTCATAAACCACATTCGCTGTTTTTCCAACTAATTGCTGAACACCTTCAAAAACGGTCACTCCAACGCTATTTTTAGGAGCATACCCTCCCATTCTCGAAGCATTTGCATTTGGTCCGATAACCGCAATGTTTTTAAGATTCTTGCTTAATGGTAAAATATTGTTGTCGTTCTTCAATAAAACCATTGATTTCTGAGCCGCTTCTAAAGCAACAGCCTGGTTTTCTTTAGTATGAAAACGTTCTTTTATTAAGTTTTTATCGGTATATGGATTTTCAAATAATCCTAATAAGAATTTCAAACGCAAAACGTCTCCCGCAGCACGATCGATATTTTCCATTGTCAATTTCTTTTCGTTTACCAATTCAATAATGGTATTCTGCCAGAATTCGTTTGAAAAATCATAAAACTGCATATCCACTCCTGCAGAAACCGCTTCTCTAATACTTTCTTTTGGAGAATCAGAGACTTTATGCGTGGTTTGAATGTATTTAATAGCTCCTAAATCTGAAACCACAAGTCCTTTAAAACCCCATTCGTTTCGTAAAACATCTGTCAATAACCAATGATTTGCCGCACAAGGAATTCCGTCTAACTCAGAATACGCACACATTGTTCCCAAAGCACCGCCTTTTCTGAAGGCTTTTTCGAAAGATGGTAAATGATCTTCTCTCGCAGAACGTTCTCCAACTAAAATCGGAGAAGAATTTCCTCCGGCTTGTGGAATACCATGAACAGCGAAATGTTTAGGCTCAGCAATAATAGAACGATCTGATTTTAAATCGTCTCCCTGCATTCCTTTGATAAATGCCAAACCAATTTCACTGTTCAAGTAAGCATCTTCCCCAAAAGTTTCAGCAACTCTTCCCCATCTTGGTTCACGTCCTAAATCTAAGTTGGGTCCAAAACCAAAATGAACTCCGTGCGCTCTCGCTTCCATACCAATTACTTTTCCCACTTTGTCTAAAACAGAAGTGTCCCAAGTTGCTCCAAGACCAATATTCATTGGGAAAGCGGTACTCCCTTCGTCTAAATATCCGTGTAGCATTTCACACATAATCAAAGCTGGAATTCCCCAACGGTTTCCTTTGATTACATTGGTTTGCAAATCATTAATCATTTTAGCCGAACGCGGATAAAGATCATGAATGGCTCCAATGCCTAATTTCCCAATTTTTTCAGCCGATTTACCTTTAGCAAAATCTTCTTTTTCTTTAAAAAAATCTCCTCTGTACATATCCATCTGGCGTACTTTTTCTTCAAGTGTCATACGGCTTAACAAGTCTTTTACCCTATCTTCAACAGGTGCTTTAGGGGCTTGATATGGATACTTTTTCTGGGCATAGGTCTGGTTTAAAAAACCCACAGCCATTACACAAATAATGGCTGTTCTTTTGATTTTTAATTGTAACATAGTTGTGAGAGTTTAATTTTGGATTACTTTCAACGTTTTTCCATTCACAAAATCATCGTGCGAAATAAAATAACCGTTTAGTGGTTTTCCGTTTAGTTGTATTGCTTTGATTTTTCCATCGCTGTTGACCTCTTTTTCAATCACAATACTTTCCTTTTTATAATATCTTGGATCTAATTTGATCGTTACTTTATCAAACATTGGTGTTGTAATCGTGTACACTGGATCTCCGGGAGAAACTGGGTAAATTCCCATCATCGAATACACTAACCAGGCCGACATGGTTCCGGTATCGTCATTCCCAGGCAGTCCTTTCGGTTTGTTTTGGAAATATTCTTTAACCAATCTTTTTACATTTTCCTGAGCTTTATACTCTTCGCCTTTCACATAATTAAACAGATATGGATTTGCGATATCTGGCTCATTTGCCATATCAAATTGTTTCATGTCGAATATTTTCTGCAATTGTGCCGAAAATACTTTATCCCCGCCCATTAATTTTTTTAACCCATTGATATCGTGAGGAACCATAAAAGCATATTGCCAGGCATTTCCTTCGATAAAACCAATATTTTCTTGAAAATTAGCTCCAGAAGCCGGGTCAAAAGGTTCGTACCAATTTCCGTTGGCAATTCTTGGCCGAAGTAAATTGAGTTTTTTATCGAATAATTTTCTGTAGGATAAAGAACGGTCTTTAAAACGTTTTGCATCGGCTTTTTTCCCTAATGCAGTCGCTAAAAGTGAAATCGAATAATCTGAAATATTGTATTCCTGAGTGGTCGAAACAGGCCCTTTATCATCTGTTGTTAAATATCCTTTTTCGATATAGTCTTTCAATCCCGGACGAAGCGGATTATTTTCGATTTGGTCTGCTCCTTTTAACATCGCTTTGTAGGCTTTCTGAACATCAAAATCACGAATTCCTTTTAGGTACGTATCTGCAATTACAATACTTGCCGGATCTCCAACCATGGTAAAAGTTTCAGTTGAATTCAATTCCCATTTTGGCAACCAGCCGTTTTCATCGTACATTTCGATCATACTTTTTACCATATTCGATTGCTGCTGCGGATAAACCAGCGACATCAACTGATGCAAATTTCTGTACGTATCCCATAATGAAAATACGGTATAACGGGTACCATCGGTTTTACCCATTTTTTTTCTTTTGATTTCTGGATATTCTCCGTTAAAATCATTTAAAGTATTGGGGTGAATTAAGGTGTGATATAAAGCCGTGTAAAAAATCGTTTTGTCGTCTTGAGAACCGCCTTCGACTAAAATTTTAGAAAGTTCATCATTCCATTCGTTGTACGTTTCTTTATAAACAGCCTCAAACGATTTGTTTCCTACTTCTTTTGCTAAGTTTTCGCGGGCATTTTCGATGCTTACATACGAAATCCCAATTTTAACTTCAATGGTTTCTTCTTTGTCTAATTTATACGAAAAATAAGTTCCAATACTATCGCCCACAACCGTTTTGATCGTATTATCCATCATTCTCGCTTTGCCGTTATACTCCATCCATTGTGCTTCAACGCCGTTATATTTCGCAGGTTTTTTCCAAACACCAAATTTATCGGCAGGCTTCGAAAATTTAGCCACGAAATAAACCGGATAAGCATCTTCCGGACTATTGTAACAAAATGAACCAACAGAACGCATTCCTTCAATCTCTGTCGAAGAAACGACTCTTATCATCGCTCCTTCTTCGTTTGTTAAACCTAAACCAAGATTTAATAAAACATTAGATTGCCCTTTTGGGAAAGTGAATCTGCTGACTCCAACTCGTTTTGAAGCGGTAAATTCGCCTTTGACTTTATACTTGTTCAGATTAACGCTGTAATATCCGGCTTTTGCAACTTCATCAGAATAAGTTGACCCGTATTTTAAATGATCGATTTCTACTTCTCCTGTTGTTGGCATTACTAAAATAACGCCTAAATCTGGACAACCTACACCGCTTAAATTAACCTGACTAAATCCTGTTAAAAAAGTATTCTCATTTACATACGGATTCGAAAGCCACTGACTATCTTTTTCCATTGGTGTATTTTTTACTCCAGCCACGTTAAACGGACTTATACTTGCCATTCCCCTTGGTGCAATTGGGCCTGGAAACGCCGCTCCGTAATTTGATGTTCCAATAAACGGATTGACAAAATCAGCTGGTTGCTGCGCAAAAATGGTTATGCTAAAAAACAGCACGTACAAAATACATGCTGTTTTAAATTTATTTGTGGTATGTAAAACCATAGGTTTCCTTCTTATCTGTTGATCGCTTCGATTTTTAAAGTCCACGCTTCTTTTGCAGGAAGATTGTTTCTTAAGCTTTCTGGAATAATTACTTTAAATCCGTTTCCTTCTTTTGTCCATTTTAAAGAAGTTTTAGACCCTAACATGGTCATTTTTGTTCCTTTTTTCGGGCTGATCGATTTTACAGTAACTTCTGCAGGAATTTTATCTTCTCCTTCTTTAGCTAAATAAAATGCGAATACATTTCCTGTCTTATTTTGTGTGAAACAAATGTTTTCTTCTTTGTAAGGTTCGATTGGTTTTGTGTTGTAAATCGCTGTGCTGTTTACTTTCATCCAGTCTCCGTAAGCCTGTAATAAGTCGTAAGCACCCTTATCCCATTCTCCTTCCGGGCTTGGCGCCACGTTTAATAACAAGTTTCCACCTTTTGCCACGATATCAATTAACATGTGAATACCTTGTCTTCCAGTCATGTATTCAGCACCTGGCGAATATGACCATCCTCCACCTGCCGGAATACAAGATTCCCATGGGTAAGGCAACGTTTTAGCAGGAACTCGTCCTTCTGGAGTTAAGTAATTTTGGTTTTTACCGTGAACCGCTCTATCTACCACAATTAATCCTGGTTGTTTTTGTCGCGCTTTAATCACCAATTCATCCATTTTAGGATCCTGATCAACTACTCTGTGTTTGATGAAACCGTTTTTAGATTCGTTCTCCGTAAATTTCTCGTCATAGTTTTCTTTGATATTCACCTGGTCTCTTTTTCTCACCCATCCACCATCTAACCATAAGATATCAACTTTACCGTAGTTCGTTAAAATTTCTAAGATTTGGTTGTGCGTGAAATCAACATATTTCTGCCATTTTTCAGGATATAAGGATGGATCGTAGTTTACGTTTCTGTCGAATGGTGGAAAATACGGATCCCAGTAATATTCACTATGCCAGTCTGGTTTAGAAAAATAAGCTCCAGTTGAAATTCCTTGTCCTCTAAAAGAATTGAATATCTCTTTTAAAACATCTGCTTTAGGGTTTGTATGGAATGGGACATCTTTACTCGTAATCTTGTAATCAGAATATTTAGTATCATACATATTGAAACCGTCATGGTGTTTTGTTGTAAAAACCATGTATTTCATTCCGGCATATTTCGCTGCTTTAGCCCATTTTTCAGGATCAAATTTTACCGGATTAAACGTTTTTCTTAATCCTTCATAATCTTTAATATAGTCATTATAATTAGATGGATTACTTCCTTTTTTACGCTCGCACCATCCGTAATCTTCTGGGCAGATAGACCAAGACTCTACAATACCCCACTGGCTGTAAGTTCCCCAGTGCATTAACAGACCAAATTTTTTACCTTGCCATTCGTCTAAGTTTTTTAATACTGCCGGATCTGTTTCTGGTACGTATCTTTCATCTTCATAAATCGCCTGAGCGAATAACTGAGCTGAAAATAAAAGGACGACAATGAATATTCCTCTTTTCATCTTTAATCTATTTATTAGGTTTTATTTATTCTCTTGTTTTTTGTTTAATAGGTGATCTTAACTCGTTGGGTGAAATTATTTTCAACACATAGAAACATAGATTATGTAAACTTGAAAAAGGCGTTTCACTAGTTTAAATACACATAGCTTAGGTATGTGTGGAAACTTGTTTCTTCCATTTTCTTTTTTCGACACAAAAAGCTATATCTCTATGTGTTAAAATGTTTGTATTTTCTAATTTAACCCAACGGGTTCATCTTAATTTAATTTTTCAAGTATCGGCTGGTCTGTAAAAGTTAATTCTTTTTGTTTTTTTTCATTAAGCTGTTCCAATACAACAAACTTATTCTCGCCCGCTTTCAACCAGCAGCCTGGCACATATAGCGTTTGTTGCGGTCCTACTTTCCAGTAGCGACCAAGATTGTGTCCGTTAACAAATACAATTCCTTTTCCCCAATTGGTCATATCAAGAAAAGTATCAGCTGGTTTATCGATATTTACCGCAGCTTCATATAAAACTGGCCGTTCTGATTTTATCGTTTCATTTTTAATAACTGGTACTTCACTCATCGGCATTTTATACATTTCCCATCCACCACTAATTTCGTATTCATTAATGAATACTGGAGAAATAATACCTTTCGTATTATGTACAATTTCGGCTCCGTAATTAATACGGCCCATATTTTCAACCAGAATTTCTAAAATACCGTTAAAAGGAATAGAAACGGTCAACTCGTAATTTTTGAAAACTCTATTCAATTCACCCGCTTTAACTCCGTTTATATAAACTGTAGCAAAGTCTCTCAATCCCTCAATTTTCAATTTGCCTGAAATTGGCTGTGTAAATAGTTTGCGATATAAAACATATCCATTCCCCTGACCTAATTTTTCAAATGTTAAGGGCTGGTCATTGACAACCGCTTTTTCTTTTTTTATCCAAGTTAAAACATCCATACTCGATTTGATAAGCTGATTAGGATATTTTGCAACTGGTATTTTTTCTGGAATCGGCGCTAATTTTGTTTTAGAGTACTTTTGCATTACGTCACGAATAGCCATGAATTTTGGTGTTGCCCAACCTGCTTCGCTAATAGGCGCATCATAATCATAGCTTGTAATATCAGGCTGAATATCACTTTCTTCATTATAATTTGCTCCAGAGGTAAATCCAAAATTAGTACCACCGTGTACCATATAATAATTAAAAGAAACACCTGCATCAAGGTACCTTTTAGTTTGAATTGCAATCTCCTCTGATCCAATTTTAATAAATGGTTCTGCCCAATGATCCAGCCAGCCAGAATAAAACTCTGCGACCATGTAAGGCCCCTGACCTTTATGGTATTTATCAACCTGTTTTTTTAAATTTTCTATATTTGATTCTCCATTTGCAGTTGGAAGCACGCCTTCCACAGCACCGCCTTCAAACAACCAAGTACCGTCAGAAGTAAAAAAAGGCTCTGGAAACCCAGTTTCTTTAAGCATATTGTAAATTGCCGTTTTGTATGCTTTATGATCATCAGCGCTAATATCGGTTCTTTGAGAAACATAAGAACCAAATTCATTTTCAGCCTGAACCATGATAATAGGGCCTCCCTGGTTAGCAAAATTTCCTTTTACCACCTCATACAAATGTTCCAGATACGTTTTGCAAGCTTCTAAAAATGCTTTGTTATGGGCACGAATTACTAAATCTGGATTATTTTGGAGCCACCAAGGATATCCTCCAAATTCCCATTCTCCGCATGCATACGGGCCTGGCCTAAGAATTACATACAATCCTTCACTTTTAGCAATACGTAAAAACTCTGCCAAATCTTTATTTCCTGTTTTAAAGTCCCATACACCTGGCTCTATTTCATGATAATTCCAAAACACATAAGTCGCTACGGTATTCAATCCCATAGCTTTAAGCATTTGCAGTCTGTGTCTCCAATATTCTTTAGGAATACGCTCATAGTGCATTTCTCCTGAATGTATTTTTACAATTTTTCCATCTTTTTGAAATTCTCCATTAGCTATAGAAAATCCTTTCGTTTGCGCCTTTGTAAAAAACGGCATCAACCCAATCAATAATATCCCGAGCTTAAATAATATCTTATTCATTCTTTTATATTCCAGATTATACATTTATAAACTAAATATTTAATTCACCACAATCTCGTCGACAAACAACCAAGAACTTTCTCCTTTTGGACTTTTCTTTAAGTTGCCTCCAATTACTTTTATAAAACGTGCATCTTGTTTTTGGAAATTGATTTTAAAATCCTTCAATTCCGGAACTGCATTTACAGCATACGGACGCGTTATTTTTCCAACTTGTCTGTACTTAAATCCATCGTCAGAAATGAAAACTTTAACTTCGATAGGAAAATTAACTCCTGCACCCTGGCTTTCTAGTGTTCCAACTGACACTTGTTCTATGCTTTCTGTTTTTTCAAGATCAATTACCAATTCCATGTCATTTACTAACCAAGCCTGCCATTGTCCGTCATGGAAATTTTTACTCCCTCTGATTGTATTTACCATTGTATTCGCATCTCCTTTATAACTCTGATTGTAAGGCGTTAAGTATTTTACTTTTTTAGCAAAACCTTTATGGAAAACAAGGGTATCAGTATACGTTTTTCCTACTGGTTTGTCATCCTGAAATAAAGAAGCTTTTAAAACAGTTGTTTCTTTGATTTCAATTGGAGCAACATATTTTACAGCATGATGATCGATGCTTTTATCTCCTAAAACGTAACGGATATCTGGATTAGGAAACTCGTTTTTCAATTCTACTTTAATTTGTTTATTAGCCAAATCAGCTGTTGAAGAAGCCGTTACCAAATAAGCACTCTTCGCATACTTGATTCCTAAATAATCGTAACGTTTGAACAATGAAAACAATCTTGTTGTAAAATCATTCCAATTGCGTTTCTCTTTGGGACTCCATAACGTTTCTGATAAAGCCGCTAATCTAGGGAAAATCATATATTCAGAATCTTTTGGTTCTTTAATATGTTCTGCCCATAAATTGGCTTGCCCACCTAATACGTGCGCCGCTTCCTGAGGTGTCATAGTCGAAACTACAGGATCAAATTTGTACACTTCACTTAACGGATTGTAAGCGTCAAAAGCCAATGGTTCTTCGTTTTGCGGACCTTGATAAAAGTTGAAATAGCAAGGAGTTTCAGGTGTCATAATCACATCGTGACCTAGATCTGCAGCTTCGATACCGCCTTTCATTCCTCTCCAGCTCATTACAGTAGCTTCAGGAGCTAAACCACCTTCTAAAATTTCATCCCAGCCAATTACTCTTTTGCCTTTTGAGTTGATGTATTTTTCGATTCGTTTTACAAAATAACTTTGTAATTCTTCTACAGTTTTAAGATTGTTATCTTTAATTCTTTTCTGGCAGTGCGGACATTTTGCCCAATTGGTTTTAGTCGCTTCATCGCCACCAATATGAATATATTTTGAAGGGAAAATTGTAATTACTTCGTCAATTATATTTTGCAAAAACTCAAAAGTCGATTCTTTTCCTGCACAATAAATATCGGTAATTGGCCATAATCCTCCTGACGGAACACCTATTTTCTGATCAAAACAGGCCAGTTCAGGATAAGATGCAATGGCACTGCTTACGTGCGCCGGCATTTCGATTTCCGGAATAACTTCAATATTTTTTGATGCGGCATATTTTACAATTTCTTTTAACTCTTCCTGAGTAAAAAAGCCACCATAAGTTCCTTTTTGATCTGCGGTTACTGGAAGTCTTGCATTCCATGATAAATTTTCCTGATCTACTCTCCAAGCGCCAACTTCTGTTAGTTTTGGATATTTTTTAATTTCGATTCTCCAGCCTTGGTCGTCAACTAAGTGCAAATGTAAAACATTCATTTTGTGCATTGCCAAACGATCGATTGTAGTCAGAATATAATTTTTATCAAAGAAATGACGTGATAAATCCAGCATTAAACCTCTCCATTTAAAACGAGGTTCGTCTGTAATCGTTACACTTGGAATCTCCCATTTCGCGGTGGTGATTACAAATTTACTCTCAATCTCTTCTGGAAGTAGCTGTCTAACGCTTTCTAAACCATACATAAAACCAACATTTCCTTTCGCAGCAATAACAATGCTGGTTGGATTTACATCTAAAACGTAAGCTTCATTTTTTAAGTTCGGGTCAACTTTAAACTGAACAAAATTGCTTACTGGCGTTTTTGTTGTCATTTCTGGTTTCCATCCTGCTGCAAGTTCAAATTTAGAAGCTAAAACATTTGCAGCTTCTTTTTGGAAATCCCCGTTTACTACAAACTTTGTATCTTTTGTAAATTCAAAAACACCCGTTTTAATAAAAGTCTGACTCGGTTTCGGAATAATACGAATATCATTTTCCGTGTACACTTTCTGCGCATTAGACAAGAAAACTGAAGCGATTAGGGTTAATAGGAATAGTAATTTTTTCATTATTTATTTTTTGGTTTCTCTAACATTTACTTATAAAGCTACTTTTAGAGATGTCGTTCTTTAGTTTTTGTTTGTCATTTCGACTGAAAGGAGACTCTAGCGATAGCGTATCGGCGAAGCAAATCACACTAGAAACTCCGCTCAGAATGTCGCCAATCTTTTTCGAATCCCGAGTGTGATTTCTCGTTCCTCGAAATGACAAATATTGCGTTTAATCTCTTCAACGGATTAAAATCCGTTGCTACGAAATAATTCGTTCCTCTGGAACTTTTAACGAAAGAGCCTTAGGCTCGAAACATATTGTAGGGATGGATTTAATCCATCCAACGCAATCATATTATTTATCCCAAGACATTTTAAATTTCGCATCTTCCATTCTGTGTCCTTTTTCATCATCAGAAACAGCAAAATTGAAACCAGATCGCAAACTGAAACCAGCATGTTCACCGTTTTTATTCAAAGCAATAAAACCAACCTGTAGGTATTCCATGTCTTTGTGTTTTTTATGTTTGTTGTAAATACGTTCTGTGATTTCTTTGCAGGCATCATAAGGTGATTTTCCCTGACGCATTAATTCGACTACCATAGCGCTACCAGCAGTTCTGATTACGGCTTCACCTAAACCTGTTGCTGCTGCAGCTCCTACTTCATTGTCCAGAAAAAGACCCGCGCCGATTATTGGGGAGTCACCGATGCGACCGTGCATCTTCCAGGCAGCACCACTGGTGGTACACCCTCCCGAAAGGTTTCCGTCTTGATCCAACATTAGCATGCTTATGGTATCGTGATTTTCTATATTAATAACCGGTTTGTATTTTGAATCTTCCAGCCATTTTTTCCAGTCTTTTTCTGATTCTGGAGTTAAAAGATTCTCTTCTTTAAATCCTTCTGATAAAGCAAATTGTAAAGCTCCCTGCCCGGCTAACATAACATGAGGCGTGTTTTCCAGAACTCTTTTGGCGACCGAAATAGGGTGTTTAATTCCCTGAAGAAAACAAACAGAACCGCAGTTACTGTTGTGATCCATAATACAGGCATCAAGGGTTACTTTTCCTTCTCGATCAGGATATCCTCCATAACCTACACTTCTTACGTTTGGATCTGCTTCAGGAATTTTCATTCCGGCTTCAATCGCTTCCAAAGGTGATTTTCCGGCTTTAAGCTGTTTCCATGTTTCCTGATTGGCCGGTAGTCCATGATTCCATGTGGAAATGATAATTGGCTTTTTTACTTTTTTTGAAGAAAATTCTAAAACTTCTTCTTTTTCATCTTTCTCTTTCGCAAATCCGTTAAAACCAGCTGAACTTAAGGCTGCTGCGCCTAAAGCTGCTTTTTTGATAAAATCTCTTCTATTTGACATGCTGTTTACTTTTTAAAATGGAACAGTTAAATATTTTTTGTTTAACACATAGAGATAGCTTTTGAAATGTTATAGAATACTTTTCACTCACATTAATAAACATAACTATGTGTAAAAACTTGTTTCTTTTGCATTTTCTTTTGACACCAATTTAAACCTATGTTTCTATGTGTTTAAAAATACTATTTTAAACTTTCTTTAGTTGCTTTGATCGTTTTTAAATTGCTTTCAGATAAAGCATTTCCATCGAAGAAAGATACTCCTACAGCTCCGTTTTCTTTTGCCAGTAAAATAGCTTCTTTTAACTCTTGATCGTTTTTCAATCCCGGAATATAAATTCCTGTATTGATTTTTGTCTTTTTATCTTCTAAATCTACAACACCTTGCTTTGTGGCGTAACCCACCCAGTCAATTTCTTCATCATAAAAACTATGATAAATCATCGGATAAACCTCATCGATATTCCATTTGTCCCAGCGCTGGCGCACCATGTGATCTGCCATTTCAGGATAAGGAAAAACGGCCGCTGTTAATTGTTTGTTGTGTTGGTGTGCAATTTTATATGCATCGTCCACAACGGCTTTAATTGCATTTAGCCTGAAGTTTTTCCACTCCATATCGATGGAAGTATTATGGCTCTCTTTTGGATTTTTATGGTGGATTTTTTCGAATGCTTTTACACATTCATCACAATAACAAAAGTCAAATTGCGGTAATTCTACATCCTGAACCAGATTATATTTTGGCAATAAGCTGATTGGTAAAAAGATATCCGGGAAACGAATGTAATCTAAATGAACACTTTCGATTCCTTCAACTTTTGCCAGTTCTTCGACTAAATGCAAAACGTGATTTCTAGATTCTTTTCTTGTAGGACAAAGCCATTGGTAATAATCGACATAAGGGCGATTATCAAAACAGGATTTTCCTTCTTTGCTCACCTGATACCATTCTGGATGCTGCAATGCAACAGAATCTCCTGGTCTGTTCATCGCCATAATCCAGGCGTGCACTTTTAGACCTTCTTTTGTAGCTAAAGGCACTATTCTTTTTAAAAGTTTTGGATCAGTTCCCGTATTGATTAATACCTCATCGATTCCTCCATCTTTGTATTTTTTAAATTCTTTTGTATAATCAGCATCAGATTTTTTAGCATCTGCCGTTGTCCAGACTCCGAATTTAAAAGTGGTTTGTTCTTCTTTTTTTGCACATGAAAAAATACTAAGTGCCAATAAAAAAAGTAATAGTTTTGGTAGTTTCATACTTAATTGCTTTGTTTTGTTAGACTTGCACTTTGGTACAGTTTGTTTAATAATTCCTGATTATTGTCTAAACTATATTCCCAAAACATAGCACCGCCTAATTTTTTCTGTTTAATAAATGCAGTCTTTAAGGCAATTTCTTTTGGAGTTTCATAAGAAATAAAAATATTGTCCTGAGCATTCCATAAATAAGATGCTTTTGCCGAATCATCATATAATTCCTTAAATTTTCCTGATTTTAATGCTGCCGTAATTTCCCCGTATGCCACAATAGCACTTCCTGTTAAGGCTGACTGGTATAAACCATTATTTTCGGGTGTTACTTTTTCCCACTTTCTTCCGTAAAAAGGGATTCCTACAATAAGCTTGTTGGCAGGTACACCTTCCTTGAAGAATCTATCTACCGACTCACTGATACTGTTTCCTCCAAATTTTTCTTCTTTTGAAGGATATAAATTAGCATGGTGTCCTGTTTGATAAAACCAGCCATTATAAAAATCGTAGCACATCAGATTTATAAAATCAAGATATTGATGTGCTTTTTTCAAATCAGTGTGGTTCATATATTCCTGATCTGTTGCTGCTGCAATTGTAAGCAAGTAATGTTGATTATTTATTTTCGTTTCGATTTCTAATTGTTTGCGTAATTCGCTCAACAATAGAGTAAAATTTTCCTTGTCTGAAGGTCTGAAAATGTTGTCCTCTGCACGTTGCCCGGGAAACTCCCAATCGATATCTATTCCGTCAAAACCATACGTTTTCATTAGTTTAACAGCACTTTTAGCAAATTTTTCTCTTGATTGGGCATAAGCCGCTATGTTTGAAAACTGATCTGACCAAACCCAGCCGCCAATAGAATATAATATTTTTAAACCCGGATTTTGCTTTTTAAGCGCCATTACGCTTTCTATTTTCGCTTTATCTGTAGCTAGTTCAAACTGAACATTTCCGTCAACAATATTAGCAAAGGCATAATTAAGGTGAGTCAGCTTACCCGCATCAATTTTTGCCGGGTCAAAATTCTCATAGCCTGCAACATATCCAATTATTTTTAAATCCTCTTTGGGCTGATTTTGTTTTCTTTCTAATGATGAACAAGCAAAAAAAACACTCATAATCAGGACTAAAAAAACGGATTTAATTGCCATAGGATGTTGCTTAAAATGAATCATTTCTGATAAATTGTTTAATTGTTTTTTATTTTAAAAACTCACCATCTTCTTTGATGATAAAAGTTTGATTTGAAAATGGGCTTTTTACCAAAATATTATATCCCGAAGAATGATTTTCTAAGATAGGTTTTAAAACCTTACCATCGACTTTGATCGTTTCTTTCGTTAAAACTGTTAATGCTTTTGCCCAGACTTTATTTTTTTGATAATATTCTTTTTGAGCCCTGTACAAATTATAAAGTTCCCATTTTACTTTTTCGTCCTGCGGAATTGTAAAAGTGTCTTTCCCTTCTTCTTTTGAAGAAAAATAAACATAGCCCCATTTTTCAGGTTCATGCATATTGATGACTCCCATTGGCGACCAGACCCAATTGTACTCCGGTAGAAATTTTCCGTCTGCCCCTTTTTTGCGTTCGTATTTACCATCAACAAGTGAATGCTGCCAGTTTACTCTTGAGAAGTTTACACGCCAGAATTTATCTGTTGGCACATTATTTTCGTTGTACGATTTTCTATAACATGCCCAGGGAATTGCCATTTCTAACACCCAACCTCCATCAGTATCATTCGGGTTATTAAGTGTTCCGTTGATTTTTACCGCTGATTTAAGCCTTGGAATATCCCAGTCGTTTAATACAACATTATTTTCTCTATACGGTTTTGACAAAAACAGGTCCCAGGCTGTATTTAATGCATTTATCTCTAATTCATAATAATTAAAAGTGTCGCCGTCGGGATCAATAAAAACTTCAAAATCGTTGTTGTAAAAAATAATAGTATCGCGCTGTTTTAAATTGGCCCAAACATGCGGCTCTTCTATGTTTGCTAAAATATAAAAATTGTTTTCATCCCAGAGCATTTTAACTTTTGTTGCATATTTTGGTTTAATATCGTTTTCGATATCTTCAAAAAGATCTGTCCACTGTGCATTTTTCCAAGCCGGATCTGATGCATCTCCGTCAATTACAATTGGTTTTGTAATTTTATTCGCTGTATAGGTTTTAGGCACAATAGTATTTTTCTTCAATTGTGAAAACACTGCAATCGAAGAAAAAACTAAAACAATTGTTAACCATTGATTTTTTAAAAACATGCTTATTTTTTATAAACTATTATCTTTTGTAAACTGAATCACTTCACTCAATTTTCCAAAAGCTATTGCTACTGCCGTATCTGCTGCACCATAATAAACGGTTAATTTATCCTCTTCAGTATCATGCAAAGCAGCACATGGAAAAACTACATTGGGTACATCGCCAACCATTTCATAAAGTTCTGCTGGTCCTAACAAATAAGGCTGTGTTCTGTATTTTACTTTATCGGGTGAATCTACCTCTAAAAGTGCTGATCCCATTGCGTAGCGAAACCCGTTGCAGGTATTAATCACCCCGTGGTAGATCATTAGCCAGCCATCATTAGTTAAAATAGGAATTGGTCCTGCTCCCACTTTTGTACACTGCCAGGCACTGTCTTCAAAAGGAGTTGGTTTCATCACCAGACGATGTTCTCCCCAGTATTTCATATCCGGGCTGTAACTGATCCAGATATCACCAAAAGGCGTATGTCCGTTATCACTCGGACGGCTTAACATGGCATATTTCCCATTTATTTTTTGTGGAAATAAAACGCCGTTTCTGTTGAAGGGTAAAAAGGCATTTTCACATTGAAAAAATTCTTTAAAATCAAAAGTATAGCCAATTCCGATTGTTGGTCCATTATAACCATTACACCATGTAATCCAGTAACGATCTTCGATAAAAACCACACGCGGATCGTATTTATAAGCAGATTCGATCATTTCGGTATTTCCTGATTTCATCTCAATTGGTTCATGGTTGATTTCCCAATCGATTCCGTTTTTACTAAAACCGGCAAAAATATTCATTTGAACTGCTTTGTTATCACATCTGAAGACACCTGCAAATCCGTCCCCAAAAGGAACTACGGCACTATTAAAAATACTGTTTGAAGATGGTATAGCGTATCTGTCAATAATTGGATTTTCAGAATATCTCCACATTACATCATTGCTGTTTTCTGGTCTGTCTTGCCAAGGAATACTGCTCATTTTTTTGTTTTTTTATTTATTGTTTTATTGTAAATCTTTTTTGTTTAAACACATACAAACATAGTTTTTGAAACCGCATAAAGGCGTTTCACTTGCATTAACAAACATAGCTATGTGTTTAGAAACTAGTTTCTTTTTGTATTCTTTTTTAAACACATTTAAACCTATGTTTCTATGTGTTTAATTTTTTTATTCTCTCAATCTTGTCATCCTGACGAAGGAAGGATCTTCGTAAGTGACTCCACTTAGAAATTCGTCAATCTTTGTAGAGTTTCTCGTGAAGATTCTTCGTTTTTCGGAATGACAAGCTGTGACGTCAATCTTTGTCGAGTTACGCGTGTGATTTCTCCTCTGTCGAAATGACAAAATGAACGTTTAAGACTTTGACAAAGCTATCCTGCATTTTATATTTTCTAATTGACTAATTATCAAATTTTCTAATTCTCTAATCTTCTATTCTGCGAACTTTATCCAACCAGGTAAATTTCAAGATCGTTGTCGTTACTAAAAACACAATCAGGGCTGTTATTGCTTTTGGATAATCTCTGATGATGAAGAATATCGGAAGCAGGATCATACTTGACTGCCACACAATTCCAACTGCACAATTCATCATATCCAGCCAGAAATCACTGTTTTTTTCGAAAGACCGATCTTCAGCTTTTAATTGTTTATAAACCGGATTCCAAAATCCCCAGGGTCTTACGTTGGAATAAAACGATTTTAAAACTTCCATTTCTGTCGGCTGGCTTAAGTACGTTCCTAAAAGACATCCTAAAATTGAGAATCCGAATATTAATGGAAACAGGTAAATCGCCTGAACTTGTGATAAATCGTACAAGAAAGAACCTTCGGTTAAATTGGCTTTGTTCATTCCTAAAATAAATTGTAATGAAGCAATGATTAAACCAGCAAACATTCCCCAGAAGTAACCCCATCCGTTAAAACGCCACCAAATCCATTTTAAGAAATTGGCTGCGACATAACCACCGTATAAAGCACTTGTAATCCACAGCGTTAAAGAGTTGATAGAATCTGCAAAGAATCCCATGAAAACACCTAAACCCACTACAAGGAAAGACGAAATCTGGCTTACTTTAATATAATGTGCATTTGAAGCAACCGGTTTGAAGTATTTTTTATAAATATCATTTACGATATAAGCCGGCCCTGCATTAACAAATGCTGAGAATCCCGACATAAAAGCAGCTAATAAACCCGCTAAAAGAATTCCTTTAATTCCAACCGGAATGTATAAATTCACCACTTTTGGCATTAACAATTCTAAATCAGCTCCCGTTAATCCTGTATTTGCGTTTAATTCCGGTGCCAGGTTTACTAACGCAATTACTACGATTCCTGTAATTAATAAATATCTGGGAATAAACAAAATAAGATTAGTAAAACCACTCATATAAGCCGCTTCTTTAACCGATTTTGTAGAAAGAACCCTTTGTAAATCGTAACTTGGAGTTGGTCCTGCCACACTCGCAAAAAATCCTTTGAATAAAGTCATTCCGATGAAAGCACCAAACATTTTGTAGCCTTCTGAATCAATTAAATCATTAAAAGTCTGAAACTTATCACTCCATTGGGTTTCAAACTGCCATCCGAAAAAGACGTTTTTCCATTCTGGTGTAATAATCGAATTAATCTGAATGTCTGTATAATTAAGGAATGCATAACCCGCAATTAAAACTCCGGCTGTAATCATAATTAAATACTGTACCACTTCTGTTGCCACTACAGAAAACATTCCGCCCTTTACGGTATAAATGGTTGTTAGAAAAATAATTAACAAGGCATAAGAACGTTCTGATGTTAATATAATCATATCGCCATAATGAAGTGTCAAATCCCACGGAAGGATTATCGTTACAAATTTTCCGATTCCTTCAAAGAAATACGCAATAAAACCAATTGTGGATATAATTGCAAAAATGGCTACAATAATATGAGATGCTTTTCCGGCTTTGTCACTTCCAAAACGCGTTAAAATCCATTCAGAACCCGTCATAACTTTTGATCTTCTGATCCAAACGGCAAGGAACATCATGACGAAAATCTGGTTCCATATCGGCCAAAGCCACATGAACATAAAACTTTTTACTCCGTATAAAAACAAAACCCCAATCATCCAGGAAGTTCCTGAAACATCAAACATTCCTGATCCGTTGCTCAGACCTAAGAAATACCATTTAATTGTTTTTCCACCGAGGAAATAATCATCTAGTCCTTTTGATGCTTTTCTTGAAATCCAGATTCCTATACCTACTGAGAGCAGAATATAAGCTACGATGATTGATACGTCAATAATATCCATTAATTTTTTGTTGTTAGGTTAGTTCTTTTTTTAGTCCTGAGTTATTAGTGTTTAGTCCTGAGTTTTTTTGTTTATGGTTTTGTTGGTTGTATTTTATAGTTTTTTTGATAACTGATTACTACAAACTATAAACTATTAACTACATACTGAACACTAACCTAGTTCTTTCCCCAGTTTTTATTTGGCTGTGCTCCCATTACAAAATGTAAAGTCCCTCCTTTTAAAATCTGTTGATGTTTGATTGCTGTCTGGTTGAATTCAACTCCGTTTAAAGTTGCTGACTGGATGTAAAAATTTTTATCTGAAACATTTTCGGCTTCAATTACGAACGTTTTGCCTCCTTCAAGATTGATGGTTGCTTTTTCGAAAATCGGACTTCCAATTTCATATTCGCCTGAAGCCGGATTCATTGGATATAAACCGATTGAACTGAAAACATACCAGGCCGACATTTGTCCGCAGTCTTCGTTACCGCTTAGTCCGTTTGGTGTTGTATTGTATTGCGTATCTAAAATATGACGAACCCAATATTGTGTTCTCCATGGCTGGCCTGCATGATTGAACATATACGCAATGTGGTGGCTTGGTTCGTTTCCGTGAGCATACTGACCGATTAATCCCGAAATATCTGCCGAAACATTGTTTCCTGTAATCTCTGAACTTTCTGAAAATAGTTGTTCTAAACGTTTTGTAAAAACTTCGTTGCTTCCGTGAAGTGAAATTAAATCATCAACATGGTGAGGCACAAACCAACTGTGCTGCCACGCATTTCCTTCTGTATAATCAGTATGTTCTCTGTGATTGGAATGTTTTGGATCAAAAGGCTCGTTCCAAGATTTTCCGTCTTGTGATTTTCCTCTCATAAAGCCAGTTTTGGGATCAAATAAATATTGATACGCCTGAGAACGTTTTAAGAAAAACTGATAATCTTCGTTTTTTCCTAATGCTTTTGCCATCTGCGCCACGCACCAGTCATCATAAGCATATTCTAAAGTGATGGTAACCGATTCGTCTAATAAATTGTATGGAATGTAGCCGTATTTTTTATAGAAGTTCAATCCTCTTTCGTCTTGCATCATAGTCGTTTTCATCGCCAGATATGCTTTTTCGGCATCAAAACCTTTAATCCCTTTTAAATAAGCATCTACAATTACAGGAATGGAGTGATATCCTGTCATGGTATTGGTTTCATTAGCATATAATGTCCAGACTGGTAATATTTTTTTTGTATCGTAATACGTTAACATAGAGTTCACCATATCTGAAACTTTGTCTGGTGCCAGTAAAGTGAGCAAAGGATTTTCAGCCCTAAAAGTATCCCATAATGATAAGGTCGAATAAGCAGTATAATCTTTTGCTGTAACAATTTGATCATCCTCTTGTCTAAATTGACCGTTTTTATCACTATAAGTTACAGGGGCAACTTGTGCGTGATACAGCGCAGTATAGAAAATCGTTTTTAACGAATCTACCGGTGTTTCAACTTTAATTTTACTTAAAGCGGTATTCCAAATAGAGGAAGCTTTTGTTTTAGTTTCATCGAAATTGATTTTTGGATCGTCTAAATTATCCTTTGCACTGGCTACGCTAACTGATGAAAGCGCCACTTTTACAAATAATTCAGTTGAGTTTTTAGGGTCAAAAAATAATTGTACCGAAGTATTTTCTCCTTGTGTATTTTTAGCAGTAACAATTTGTTTATCAGCAGTTAAAACTGATTCAGAAATAGGTTTTGAAAATTTAGCAACAAAAAATACTTTTTGATTGGGAGCCCAGCCTTTACTATAACGATAACCACTAATGGTGTATTCGTCTTCGATTGTAATTCCTGTTTTCAGAGCTTTATCCCAGTTAATGGCGAATCCAAGATCAATCACAACGGATTGAATGTCATTTTTGGCAAACGTATATTTATGAAAAGCGGTTCTTTGAGATGAAGTTAATTCTACATTGATTTTAGGATCTTCAAGAAAAACCTGGTACGAACCTGGTGCAGCTTTTTCGTTAGCATGGCTGTATTTAGATTTATACGGTAATTGATCCCGTGAAGTTGTTTTTACAGTTAAATCAAGCTTTTTGTTGGTTGGCATAAACAGAATATCTGCCAAGTCGCCAATTCCGGTTCCGCTTAAGTGCAAGTGACTGAAACCGGCAACAATAGCATCTGAATAATGATAACCGGAACACCAGTCCCAGTTTGAAATACCATTGTCCGGACTTACCTGCAGCATCCCAAACGGAACTGTTGCTCCAGGATAAGTATGCCCGTGACCACCAGTACCTATAAAAGGATTAACATAGTCAGCAAAAAGTATTTCTTGATGATGATTTTTGTTTACATTTATTTTGCAACTTGCAATTAAAATAACAAACAAAAGCAGCAAGGTAAAATTCTTCATATAAAAACAATCTTAATTTAATTTTAAATTTAAACAAATTCAGCTTTTTATTAAAAGTAATTTAGACGGACGACATATAAACTAAGATAAACATCAAAAAATCATAAAAACATATCATTATTATGAATTTAAATTCCGGCAAATTTTATCGGTTACCATTGCATTATCACTTCTTTTTTTGGCTTATTTACTTTTTATTTAATACATTTCGGTGGGGAAGCTATTTTAATGATTATCTGTACTCGTTAAAAACAAACTTGCTGGGCTTTCCAATTCACATGACATTATGTTATCTGAATATTTTAATTTTTATGCCTTATCTGGTTTATCGAAAAAGATATCTTTTGTATGTATTGGCTGTTTTATTAACCATTTTTTTAATGGTGGTCATTAAATTCAATCTTACGTATTTATTAATTACCCACGAAGTATGGCCAGAAGGGCCTCAAACAATTCAAAAACTTACACTCAATTATACCATCGATATGATGATGGGAGAATTATATGTAATGACTTTTGTTACAGCAATTAAAATAACGTTAGATTTTAAGAAAGAACAAAAAAGAGTAACCGATTTAGAAAAATCACAATTGGAAACCGAATTACTTTTTCTTAAATCTCAAATTTCGCCACACTTTTTTTTCAATACATTGAATAATATTTATTCATTATCAGTAGAGAAATCAAACAAAACACCCAAAATTGTCCTTAAGCTTTCTGAATTGATGCGGTATATGCTCTATGATACAAAAGGCAAAAAACAATCTTTAGAAAATGAAATTTTATGTATCCAAAACTATCTGGATCTCGAACGAATCAGGAATGACGAAAGGCTGGAAATAAATATGTCCGTCTCGGGAGATATTCATGATAAAGAAATCTCTCCGGTCATATTGCTTACTTTTATTGAAAATGCCTTTAAACACGGTGTCAATAAAAATACAGGAAATGTAAAAATTAATATTAATTTTAAAGTAAAAAAAGATTTTCTTCATTTTACGATTTCAAATCCAAAACCCGAAATTACGGAGCACAAAGACAATTTTAACAAGTCAAGTGGTATAGGTCTCGAAAATGTAAAAAAAAGACTTGAGTTAGGCTATAATAAAAATGACTACAAGCTTTCTTTTAAAAATAAAAAGAATATTTTTGTTGTAAAGCTTGTGATTAAAGTCACCTAAAACAAATACCGCCCTTATTAATTTTACCTGCAAGATTATTTCGCTCGAATAACTAAGATTAAAGAAATGAAAATAAATTGTTTGATTATAGACGATGAGCCATTGGCAATTAATATTATTAAAAATTACTTAGAGCCACTTGAAAATTTTGAGGTAATAAATACTTTCAGTAATCCGATTGAAGGCCTTAATTTTATTAAAAATAATAATGTCGATGTTATTTTTCTGGACATAAATATGCCCGTTCTGGATGGAATTAATTTTATAAAAAGTCTTGAAAACCCTCCATTAATTGTAATCACAAGTGCCTATAGCCAGTTTGCCATAGAAACTTATGAACTTGACGTTTTAGATTATTTAGTGAAACCAATTGAGTTTCCGAGACTGATGAAAACGCTAAATAAAATAAGTAAAAGAATTGAAAAGAAAGACAATTCAATACAGGACAACCAGCAAGACAGTCCTTTTATATTCGTTAAAATTGACAAAAAGCGAATGAAAAAAATTTTCTTTAACGAAATTCTGGTGATCGAAAGCCTTAAAGATTATTTAAAAATAAATACTCTGACAGGCAAATATATAATCCACAGTACCTTGTCTGATTTTACCGATTTACTACCCGAAAAAAACTTCCTGAGAATACACCGATCCTATACGATTGCAATTGATAAGATCGATGCCGTTGAAGGAAATAGTATTGAGATCGAAGGATTGAGATATGTTATCGGAAGATCTTATATTGATTATGTAAAACAACGAATTTTGAATTCTTCTATATAGTTTTAACCGCAAAGAGCGCTAAGATTTGCGCAAAGGTTCGCAAAATTTATTCACAAAGCTTTGCGAACTTTTTTTTACATTCCTTTTTATAGCAAGCAAAAAAAACTTAGCGAACTTTGCGGTAAAAAAATCCTTTGCGGTTAAATAATCCCAAAAAATAAAGCACAAAAAATGCAGCCAACCACGGCTGCATTTTTAAACTTGGTAACTAACCAAAATAAACCACATGAAGTTTATTATATTTTAATAACACCTTAGAAGAAATACCTCTTAAAAGCTTCTATTGCTGAGTAATCTGCTAATCCTAAAGCATGATATTTTTCTGCTGTCATTCTGTTTCTGTCTTCAACTCTTACCCAAAATTCCCTACTGTCATCGCCCTGAAACATCACTCCGTCTTTTTGAGACTGGTGATAGAAGATAGCATGACGTTTTTTGAGTACCTGATCAGGACTCATTGGAACCGCCATTTCAATTTGGTAAGATTCCCATTCATGCCAGGCTCCTCTGTACAGCCATACCCAGCAATCATTCATAAAACTTTTATGCTTTAATCGTTTCAAAGCCTCAAACAAACTGTCTAAACAAACTTTATGTGTACCATGCGGATCTGCTAAATCGCCCGCAGCATAAATTTGATGTGGTTTTATTCTTTCGATAATATCACACATAATTTCTATATCAGCTTCGCCCAGATTATTTTTCTTAACTGTACCTGTTTCATAAAAAGGCAAATCCAGGAAGTTAACATTTGAATCCTGCAAGCCTAAATATCTGGTAGCTGCTAAAGATTCGCTCCTCCTAATTAACCCTTTTAATTTTCTAACCTCTAAAGAATCGATATCATTCGCTTTTTTATTCTTTAAAAAGTTAATAATCTCTTGGGATTCGACTGAATCTTTATTTAATGCCATGGAAATTTCGGCAAATTTCAATGCCTCTTCATTAGACACAGCAATATTTCCTGATGTCTGGTAGGCAATATGAACATCATGTCCCTGCTCTACCAATCTGTCAAAAGTTCCTCCCATTGAAATCACATCATCGTCAGGATGCGGACTGAATATGATAATTCTTTTTCGTTCCGGTGTTGCTCGTTCCGGTCTGTAAGTGTCATCTGCATTTGGTTTTCCTCCAGGCCAGCCCGTAATGGTCTGCTGCATTTTATTAAACATCTTAATATTTAAATGATAAGCAGTTCCCTCTTCACTTAGCACACTTGACATTCCGTTATCATTATAATCTTTATCAGTAAGTTTAAGAAAAGGTTTTTTCGTTAATTCGCTTAACCATACTACAGCCTTAAGTTTTAACTCTTCATCCCAGACCACTGATTTTACCAGCCAGGGTGTTTTTACCCTCGTTAATTCTGATGAAGCTTCCGTATCTAAAACAAATGTGGTATTACTGTGCTGTTGTAAATAGGTTGCAGGTACTCGTGCGGAAATCTCTCCTTCTATCGTCTTTTTGATGATTTCAGCCTTACTTATTCCCCATGCCAGAAGTACGATCCTTTTGGCTGCTTTTACAGTACCAATTCCCATTGTAATGGCTTTTCGGGGTACATTATCAATTCCTAAAAATGAAGATGCGGCATCAATACGGGTCAAATGATCAAGAGTAATACTTCTTGTTCCTGAATTTACGTGAGATCCTGGCTCATTAAACCCGATGTGGCCAGTTCTTCCAATCCCTAAAAGCTGGAAATCTAAGCCCCCGTATGATTTGATTTTCATTTCATAATCAATACAATATTGCTGTAAATCTTCATTGCTGATATTTCCGTCCGGGATATTAATATTTTCGGGAGAAATATCAACATGATCAAAAAGGTGTTCATGCATAAAATGCCAATAGCTCTGAATATTATTTCTTTCCATTGGATAATATTCATCCAAATTGAAAGTGATCACATTAGCAAAACTTAGACCTTCCTCTTTATGTAATCTTACAAGTTCTTCGTAAACTTTAACAGGTGAAGATCCTGTTGCTAATCCTAAAACACAAGGTTCATTTAATTCTTCCTTCCTCTGGATTATGTTTGCTATTTCCTGCGCAACTAATACAGAAGCTTCCCGGGATGATTCAAAAATCACATTATGAATCTTCTCAAATCGTGTTTCTTCAAATTTTCCTGCTTCTTTAAAATTTATACCTTCTTTTATCATTTGCCTGTTTCCTTTAATTATATAGTATAAAATTAACACTTAGTCTATCAGTAAGATTAAAAATTCGACTAATAACCTGTTAACTTCGGCAAAAGACAGAATAAGAAATAAAAAAGTGCATCCTCAACTAATGTTCGTTTGTATTTACTTTTCAATCACATTTATCTCACCAATAGAAAATACCTGACCTTTTCTTCCATCATTGGATTTAGCGACAAAACGCAGATACCTTGCTTTACTTTCAGTAAATATTTTTACCTGCTCTATCGGGTTATTTTTGATATTTGAAAATTCGCCCTGAGATTTCATAGTCCATTTAACATTATCTACACTGGTGTAGAACTCATATTTGGATATCAGGTTAAGATTGTTACCCACTTGCTGGGGAATATAAGTGAAGCCATTGATTTTGATGGTGGCTCCCATATCAATTATTACTTCCTCAGAAAGTTTATCACTCCCACCACCAAAATTCCAGTCTGTATCAGGGTTTCCGTCTATGATTCTATTTACCAAGTTCATGTCGCCGCTAGAAGCACTCACCACTTTCCATTTCTCTTTAGAAACGCCATACTTTGCTGTTGCGACAGCACTGTTAATATTTTCATTTTTATTGATTGCTATCGCTTTTATCTGGACTGCTTTATTGTACTTAAAAGACTCCTTGTACAAGGTACTTTTTAATGACGGCTTAGAACCATCGGTCGTATAATAAATATCATTTCCTTCCTCAGATTTCATAGATACGTTTCCATTTTTATCACGCCCAATAACAGGAGACTTCACAAAAGTTGGTGCATTATAAACCTGAATATTCGAAATTGCAATGCACGCTTTTGAGTCGCTAATGTTTATTTTAAGTGCCGAAGCCGTAATCCTGTCTATTCTTAAAATTCTTTTATAGCCAATAGTCGTTTCACTGGCAACCGTTTTCCAGTTTCCATTAATCTTGGCTTCAACAGTAAAAGCCTTAATACGTTGTCCTAATTTTATATATTCCTGAAGCAAAATCCGATTGATCGCTAGAGGTTTTTCAAAATCAAATACAATTGAAGCTGTTTTGACATTATCATCTGTAGCCCAGTAAGTATTTTTATTCCCGTCTGTTACATTTTTTGCCGCATATAAAGAGGCGTTTCCTCTTACATTATCAGCAGAAACTTTAGCCCAGCCCAATAATTCCGTTTTAAAATCGGCTTTTATGGTCGATACCAATTCTTTTAATCGCGCTTCGTCATTTTCATGAACCAACCCTCTTCTGTCAACCGGAAGATTCAATAATAAATTCGCATTACGACCAATGGATTCATAATAAATATCCACCATTTCATCAAGTGAGCGCACTTTATCATCTTCAATACTATGATAAAACCATCCGGGTCTGATGGAAACATCTGCTTCTCCCGGAACCCATTTTTCGCCGTCTTCATGCCCCGACATAAATTCGGTATAATGAACTTTGCCAGCTAATTCATCTTTCTGGCGTAAAAGCGACCAATTGGTTTTTCCGGCACGTCCCTCTTCATTTCCAATCCATCTCGCTTCAGATGGACCAACACCCCAGACTAAAGTTTTGGGTGCAGTTTTGTAAATTAGTTTATAAGTTTCATCCCAATCGTAGTATTCCAGCGTATTGATTTTTCTTGTTTCATTTGCACCTCCGTAATAACCATCACCGCCATTGGCTCCATCAAACCACATTTCGAAAACATCCCCATAATTAGTAAGCAACTCTTTTAGCTGGTTTCTAAAATAAGTAATATACTCAGGTTTTCCGTATTGAGCATGATTTCTATCCCATGGCGAAAGATACAATCCTAATTTTAAATCATATTCTTTGCAGGCTGCTGCTAATTCTTTTACAACATCACCATTTCCGTTCTTCCAGGGAGATTTTTTGACAGAACGTTCCGTGTAAGCTGATGGCCATAAGCAAAAACCATCATGATGTTTAGCTACCAGAATGATTCCCTTCATTCCTGCTTCCTTTGCAATGCGGGCCCATTGTCGTGCATCTAAAGCTGTTGGATTAAACAATTCCGGCGATTCATCTCCATATCCCCATTCTTTGTTTGTGAAAGTATTTAAAGAGAAATGAACAAAAGCATAAAATTCCATTTCGTGCCAATCTAGTTGTTTTTGTGTTGGCAATGGACCAAATGCTTCGGGAGGTTTCACTAATTCCTGAGAACAAACTGGAATTACTATTAAAAAATAACTAAGCAATAAAAAAATATTTTTCATTAGAATTCGAATTAATGTTTTATTAATAAAACTATTAAAAATTTAAATTTAAGATAAATCAATATTCTGGATTATACTATTTCGACCAACAACATTTTTAAAGGAGTATTGGAATGATTCTAATAGAAAAGAGTGATAAACAAAAAGAGGCTGTCCTTACTTTTCGGACAGCCTCTTGTTTTTCTTGTGAATACTTATGGTGAAAGTTTCGTTTTTTTACTGAAGGCTTTAGAAATTTTAAATAATTATTCTACCAATTCAAAATCTCCCTGATCAATATACTTGAGAACTGCTTTATAATTACTGCCTACTATTTGTGCAGCATTATCACCATTGGTCAAAGTAACCGGATTTACTTGAGAAGTAGAAGATGTAAAAGTCATTGTGTATAAAACTCCATTTACAGAATAATCCACTCTAAAAGGCCTGCTTGAATCAACCAGATTGGTTTCTATCTTTATGCCGTATTTTACATTTGGACTAATACATTCATTTTCTGTTATTTTTGAGCCATCAGCATGTACAAAAGAAATGCTTCGTGGAGTTATCTCTTCTTCATGATCTGAACAACTAAAAGAGACAATCATAACGAATAGTAAAATATAGTATTGTTTTATTTTCATTATTATTGTTTTTGATTTATTACTATTTCTTTATTAATACTGCCTACACTCACAGTATATTTCCCTGCTTCTAGATTATTAAAAACAGTTTCTCCATTCTGAATGTTTTGAGCCGTAATTTTAACAACTCCTTTTGTCAAAGTAGCCGTTGCTCCGTTTTCATCGTATAAAACTTTAATAACTCCGCCGGCATAACATACGGCATCTTTTTTATAAAATACTGCACTACCTAATTTAACCGTTATTGTCCATTGTTTTACGACAGATTGATCTTCTGAAAGCACCTGAAATTGAACAGGATTGGTAAAGTCTATAGTATTTGATCCTGAAATTTTATTTGTTGTCCCTATAAATAATTTTGCTCCTGGACTTAATTCAAATAAAGCATTTAATGCGGTTACGTTTGTTCCTTTAGCTGCATAAAGTGTTATTTGCGTACCTTGAATAGTTTTAGCAGTTTTTAAATCTTTAAAGCTAAAATCGGTAATTTCAGTTTCTGTTCGCAATGCAGGGCTTGCAAAACTATAAGACTGGAACAAATCGCCATAGTGTTTGTTGTTTTCAAATAGTTCTGTTTTATCTACATTTTTAACAACATTGTTTGCTGCATCATAGATTTTAAAACTAACAACTTCGTTATCTGTATTTGAAAACACGGTTAAATAAACCATGTATTTTTTTTCGCTTGACACATAAATCGGGCTGGCTATTCCGCGGCACTCTCCGTTAACAAACGCGGCTATTTTATCGTTCTTGCTTGTTAAGTTTTTTCCATCAACAGTCAGGAAACCTTCAAACGACATGGTGTATTGAAATTTATTTTCATTTACTGCCCAGTCTGGCGATTGGCCAAATACATTACTGCTTAGTATAAAAAGCAATAGTGTTATATGGATATAATTTCTCATTTTTAATTGATTATAAACTCCTAAAACAAACTTTAAAAGCTGTTTTAGGAGCTCAATTTTTAATTATTTCTTTTTTACAGCTTTAGTTCTTACCACTTTTCCATCTACTTCTACTTCTACTATATAAATAGCTTCAGCTATATTTGGAGAAATTGAAATCACGTTGCTGCCGCTTTCAATAATGGCCTTTTGACTAAATACCAACTGACCGCTTACGGCATAAAGCTGAACGTTTACTTCCTGCTTTTTAAGGGCATTAAGTTCGATATTCAAAGTAGTTGCAAAAGGATTTGGATAAATACTGTTTTCGCTTTTTGAAACTTCTTCTAAAATAACCGGATCCGTAATGGTTCCCAGTACTTCATTTCCTTTAAAAATAAATGATTTAGAAGTTCCTTTTTTCGTAAATCCGTCTCCTAGCGTAAAAGAAAGTTCTTCAGTATCCTCCCCAAAAATGGTGATGAAACTCAGCTCTTTTCCGTTTATCGTCTGATTTCTTGCAGTTCCTTTCAGAACACCTCTTGAATCGTATACAAACAATTCATCAAATCCCTGCGGAAGCAAAACAACTGCATTCATATTTTGTGAATACTGTTTGAACTCTGATGCGATGGTTTCCTGCTCATTGTTTGAAGCCGGTTTTCCGGTTTTGCTTTTCTCCAGATTATCCGGATATTTAAAAGTCTGCTGTTTACTTGATTTAATCATGTACCCTTTTCCAGCTTCTAAGTATTTTAATGTTCCGTTCCATCCAATAATAGGATCATAGATTGCAAACAAATTCTGCGATTTAATAACATCTCCGTCAGCTGCATCAAAATAAGCTAAGGCTTCGTTTGTTGTTTGGTTTGATGTTAAAGGATAAGCAAGCCAGTTCCAGTTTTCTTTAATTGGGAAACTCCATGTGGTAACGTCTACATTTTTCCCTTTGAGCTTTAATGTCTGTTCTTGTGTAACATTTACTTTATACATTTTAGAAGATGAAAGTCCCCCGTTTGCAGTAATTGTACCCGACCATCCACTATTTGCAGGATTCGATGCATCTTTAAAATACGTATCGAGCAATGCAGGAGAATGACTCAAAATACGGTTTGAGGTTTCTAAAGTTAGATTCTTCGTCAATGCATTTAAATCTGAGAAATTAGCATCGTTAGTATTTAACGAAATCCAAGTCCATCCTTTATTCAGTTTAATTTCCTGTTCTGTTAAACCAGAATTGGCAAAAATATAAGGCTTGCTTAAAGTTCCTAATACTTCATTATTCATAAAAGTAATAGACGGATTTAATTCTGCGGAGGCTTCTAAAATTTTACCCTGAGAAGCATCCCAGATTTTAAATTTCAGGTTTTCACCCGAATTTACATTACTGTAAATCGTTAAGAAGGCAAAGTATTCCTTGTACGCTTCATTGTAAACTAGTTTTGCAGATCCTCTTGTTTCCTCATTATAGAAAGCTCCAATTTTGTCATAGGAATCAACAGACAATACACCATCGACTTTTATTTTCGCAATGATGTTCATACTGTAATCAAAACGCGTCGGATCAACATTCCAATTAGGTTCTGGAGCCAATACTCTTAATTTTACCTGTAATTTCTGGTCGTAACCAAAATCAGTCTGCAAGTATAAATTCTCCAGATATTCGCCAATGGCAACATCCTGATCAACAGTTGCTTTAATGGTCGTTTTTGTATTAGGATCAAGAGTTCCTGATGTTTTACTTAAACTTAACCAGCTTGGCAGATTGTTAATTGCGTATGGCTGTTGTTTTCCGCCTTTGTTCACCAATGTAATATCAAAGGTTTTGGTTTCGCCGCTATTTTTTGTCAGATCAACAATTTCGTTGTAGCCTTCGGCAAACCAGCTTACCTCATTACGGTTAACATAAGCCGTCCAAGTTACTGGAGATTCCTGCATATTATTAGCACTGTCAAACATTCTGTGTACCGTAATATCCAGGATTTGTCCTTCTAATG
The DNA here is from genome assembly GCF_048282555.1 of Flavobacterium adiutor. NCBI lineage: Bacteria > Pseudomonadati > Bacteroidota > Flavobacteriia > Flavobacteriales > Flavobacteriaceae > Flavobacterium > Flavobacterium adiutor. Next base: position 1,870,149 of record NZ_CP182487.1, on the reverse strand, counting down.
AAGCCCAGTCTGTAATAACCGGTGCAATAATCATTTCACCATCTTTTATAACATTTGTAGTTACAAACTTAACTAACTGTCTCTCTGGCTTTATCGCTGGAGCATCGTTTGAATAATTTACTGTACCTCCGCTTAAAACGGCATTGTTTACTACAACTGTCTGATTTGCATCTGCATGATAATATCTCGGTCCGTTTGCTGTAACAGGATCAGGAACATTCATTCTTGAATACAACAATAAACCTATACTTTCTACATCAACTTCATTATAACTGTCTCTTGTTATTTGCTCCACATTACGAAGTGTATTCCACAAACGGAATTCGTCGATCTTACCTGTAAATGTTCTGTCAACAGTTTCTTTACCTGAAAGATCTTTTGCTCCTCTGGCTCCAAGCCAAATTTTATTTCCAGAGAAACCTCCAATAGCCGTCATTTGGTTTGAAGAAACTAGTTTGGTATCAACATAAGTTCTTAATGATCCAGCTCTATTGAATAATAAAGTTACATGGTGCCATGCATTGTCAGAAAGTCCTTTTGTTGTTAAAACATATGATTTTCCTTCACTTTTCAGTAAAAGATTACCTGAAGCATTCATATCAACAGCCCATTTATTCGATAATCCGTTGCTTTGAACAACATCTGAACCATCACCTTTACCGTTTGAGAAAATAGTCGCTTCTTGTGAAGTTGGTGTTTTAATCCAAAACTCCATCGTAGCGTCCATTTCTTTTGTGATTTGAACAAAATTTACATTGTCCATAACCAGATATTGTCCGTTAACAAAGTCGTATGAATTTCCTTTTGGCTTAATATCCCAAGATGTATTTACCGTTGCATGTTTAAATCTTACTAAATCTTTGGCTAAAGCGTCTCTTCCTTCATTCATTGGCCAATAACCAACTAAATTTGCTTCATTACCCATTAATTTTGCATACATTTTTGCATAAGCATCTTCTCTGCTTAAGGTTTTATTCCATAAACGAAGATCGTGCAGGTTTCCAGCAAATGTATTTCCACCAACAACTACAACATTATTGTTTGCAAATTGTACATTGGCTTTTCCATTGTTAGAAGCAATTTCGAGATCATCTTCAAAAATTCTATAATCACCGTTGCTGCTGTTATAAGTGAAAGCATAATGGTGAAATAGATTATCGTTTTTCAATCCTCCTTGTACAGTTATATCTCCTAATGTGAAAGAAATATTTCCGTTGTTTAATCCAACATTTAAACCTCCTTCTTGCGAAATGACAGACGCATTTGAAGCTTTCGTTTCGTTATTCAGCCAGAATTCAAGGCTTAAATTTCCTGAACTTATTTGAGGACTGTTTATTACAGCTGTATTATTACTTCCTTCAAAATGTAAACTTACATTGTGATCAATTTTTAATTGATTGGTTTGTCCTTTTATTTCAATAGTGCTTACTGCCGGATTATAGAAAATATTTTCGTTAAAGCTTATTTTCAGGTCTTCTCCTGCACTTAAAATACCGTTTGTCGGCAAAGGTGTACCAAATAACTGAGGAGTAATTAAATCTACTGTACCTGAGATAATTTCAGCGATAAATTCAGTATCATTCGTACAGGTGCTTCTTGCACGAATCTGATATTTACCATCTTCTAATTTTAAACCTGCAATATCAAAATTGTAACTTAAAGTCGACGCAGCACCTATAGATGAAATCTCCGTTTCTTTATTATTTACGGCTTCATTATAAAACTCAGGAGTTCCGTAGTAAGTGTGCAGACGAATCCAGTTTGGACTTGTCGCTAATTTATACTCAAGGTCAATTTTCTTGAAACTTTTAAATTTAGTATTGTAACCTGTCAGGTTTATTGCTAAAGGCTTAGTTGATCCATCTGTATTATAAGCTTTCTCTCTATTATAAACCCATGTGTTTAAAGGAGCGCTCACTGTTACACTTGAACATGACGGAACAAAACTTGCCGAAATAAGCACTTCAGAACTTACATCTTCGCCATCACATAATGACTGCAGTCTGATTTTGATGTCCTTATATTCATAAATATCTGAAATAGACTTTCCTAAAGTCAATTTATAAATAACTTCTTTTCCATAAGGTACGTGAACAATTGTTCCGTTTGGTTCAATATTAATTAAGGCATTATTCGGATTAGTAGTATTATCTACCACTAACAAGAAATCAGCATCAGAACCTGATACACTGTTGTTTTGAAGTTTTAATTCAAACTCAGCATTTTTAGTTTCAACTACATTCGTAATATCGTTATCTGTTACTGCAAGTACAGGAACTTCTACTTTTTGAGTAGCAAAACTTAATTTTTCACGTTTATCTTCCGGCAGCTCATTAATTGTAGTTGCTGTAGCACTGTAGTCTGTTTTATTATAAAAATGAGTTTGTTCTGCATCTTCATACGGACAAGAAGTTCTTCCGCCCTGCGTAATGAAAACAGGCCCGTTACCATCAAAAGAATTGACTACATCTACACTTAAAAAGTTCGCTTTATCATTATCTTTAAAAGTATAACTGATATTTGTGGTAGTTGTTTTTTCAGTAGATAATGATGAATTAATATCTTGCTGAAAGAATGCTTTTGTGTTAGATTCCATACCCACTTTATTTACTTCAAAACCTAGAATTAAAGCTACTGATTCGTCAATAACCAAGTTGTAAGAAGTAGTAGATGCAGATACCACACTTGTTTCTACACTGCGGGAATAAGATCCTAAACCTGCATCAAAAGAGACATTTTTCTCAAACTCAGAACCAAGCATATTTTTAATCTCATCAGAAGATGTAAGCTGATTGGTCAATCTTGCTTTTGCTGCTGGATCACTAATTCCGTCATAAGCTCCTTTCACCTGATTGTTAAAGTTTGTTATAACATTTGATAAACCTGTTTTATAAGCTGCACGATCATTTTTAGCAGCATATTTCATTTTTTCGTTATCCAAAATTACTTTTCGCCATAATCGTATTTTCTCTGCATATTCTTCTCTTTTTTGCTTGTTAGCAGCAGAGTTAGGATCTGGTCCATTCAAATTATTGGTAATAAACAATTCATACTCTGGAATCAAAGTAGTTAAAATATGTTTCTGCGAATAAATAAAGAATGTCTCAGTTGGTTTATCTACAAAACTAAGCGCTTTCTGCTTGCTGATATATATTGGAGCATTTGCAGTCCCTAAGTTTATATATTCATTTGAACTTAAAGGTACGGCTTGACCATTTACAAATTTTTGAGGGATTGTTTTAGACGTTTCAATGTTGTCATACGATCCATAAAATATGTTTTTCGAGTTTCCGATATATAAATCTCCGTCTGAACCTACATAATCTGAAGCGTCACTGGTAGAAATAGCTTTACTAAAAGTATAAGTGCTTGTTACAGTTTTACCATCTTGAGAAGTATTAGACAGAGACATACCTGTAACTCCAGAGTTTTTTGACTCGATTGATACTTTTGGTGTCGGTACTAAACCTCCCTGAAGTTCAAAATACATACCTCCTGCGATAGTAAGTTCTTCTTCAACACCTTCTTGGTGTGCCAAAGAAGCTTCTGATGTAAACGAAATACTTTCGCCTGCTTCAAGCGAGGCAAAACTATTAGATCCTGGAGGGTCTCTTAAAATAATCGCAGGAACATCTGGCGCTGCAGTGACAAAAGTCTGGCTTCCGTCTGCTTTTCCTCCTAAAATAATTCCGGTATCATTGAAATTCTCAACTGGATAATCTACTTCGTTTAATCTATATTTTAAAGTACTTTTTATTTCAAACGGAGGTGTAATAGAAGGAATACCTCCTTTAAAGGCATAGGTCAAAGTACTTCCATCTGCTGTAATCGTTTCTGAATCCGGCAGAGCAAGATTGTTTGTTTTTACCAATTCACCGTCTGTTACGGGAACTTTTACTTCTACAGCTGTTCCAGAATCATTATTGGTATAACGCTCAAAACGATTCATTACAATTTTGTACGCCATAAACTGCGTGTAAATTGGTTTTGCAAAGTTTTCTGTAGAAACTTTTGTGCCTGCAACGTCAATAGTTTTATCAGATGTCTGTTCGATAACCTGCAATACCGGAGTCGATCTGTAAGTAAAACTTTTCTCGTAATGATACGGAGTTCCAGTTAACGTTTTATCGACATTACTTTCTTTATACTTAAATTCAGGTGTTTTAGTAACCGGAATTTCGGTAAAATCAAATGTTTCAGTAGTGCCTGTTTTTAATAAATTAATGCTTGTATTGCTTTTAATAACCAAATCACTTGCTTCCAGATTATATTTTAAAGGCATTACAGCAACCCTGTATTCTCCTGAAGCTGCATTAGTAGTATAATTAAACTTGGTATAATTGGTTACATTGGCTCCAACTGGTGCATATCCTAACGTAAAGTTAGCTTTACCAATGTTATTTTTGGCACTGACTTCCAGATTTTTTGTAATTCCGGCGTCTGTAATAGATTTTGTTACGAGACCTTCACCTCCAAAACCAATTGGTTTTTCAGCTTCTACAGAGCCACCCACTACTTTACCAACAACGGTAACTTTAGTATTGTCTACAAAATAAACGGGTTCATTAGCATCTTCAAAAAACTCTTTAAATTCACTTGTAGAGGCAGGAAAACGCCCGTTATAAACAAATTGATGGCCGTCTTTTTTAATGGTGATATAATGTTTGCCAATAGGAACGCTAACATCAAAATATCCGTTATCATCTGTAACTACGGGAATGTTATTGGCATCCAGCACAATATTCCCATCAATAAATACGTTGGCTCCAGCTGTATAGATTGAAGCATAACGATCTAGATAATCGTCTGATTTATCTGCTGGAGTTCCCGCATCATTTTTCCAATATTTTGCTTTAGGAAATTTTTCACCGTTGATTTCATAGTAATTATACCCTTCATCAAGAATATTAGCTCCTCCGCCAATCCATGCATCATTTTGATTTTGAGTTGTTTTACCATCTACAGAAACATATGATGGGAAAACTCCTCTTGTATCATAGGCTACAACACCTTTGAAACTGAACGAAGACTGATCAACAAAATCAATTTTATTAACCACTTCAGAACCTACTCCTAAATAAACCAACTGCTGGTTCGGCTCAAATTTATGCTGACCGTACATAGGAGTAATGTTATAAGATTCTCCTGTACCAGAATACTGAATGGCACTGATTTGGTAATTTCCTTTACTGTCTGTTACTCCCAAAACACCTAATTGAGATGTAGTAGGATAATTATCAGCTTCTGATGCCCATAAAACTTTATTACTTTCCGGTGTATTGGCATCCCAAAGTTTACCGTGATTTTCATTATAGTTAAAACCGCTTCGAGACAAATCATAAGCAAATCTTCCTGCTTTTTCATTGGCTCTAAGGTAAGTTAACATTCGGGAGTCGTTTCCGCTTATAAATCTTGAGTAATCTGTTCTAATTACAGAAGATTCTAATGCTGCTTTCCAGATTCTTATTTCATCAATATAACTTGATCTTGCTCCTCCAACTTTAGCATTATCCCAGGTTACCCCAGAAAGTCTTACGGTGCCTGTTGGAATTACGGCACTGAAATAAGGAGCGGTATAAGAATCATCAACGCCTTTTAGTTTACTGTCGGCCTCAGTTACATACGCTTGTGTAATCTGTCTTCCGTTAACATATAATAACGGAACCTGATTATCATTGATCACAACAGAAAAGTGAACAAAAGATTTATTAAATTCTGAAACAGGCACAAGCAGATCATTTCCTCTTGAATTTAAATTTCCTGAAGGGAAATAATTCCTTAATGTGTATTTGTTTGTTCCAATATTAACATCAAGTGTCTTACTAACAGCATTTAGCTTTACAGTAACATCAAGGTTGTCTGAACTCGTAGAACTTGAAAGATTAAACAATCTAATGGCCGTTTCAGAATCACTTGTATAAGCGCCATTTGGTTTTACCCAAGCCTCAAAAGTTGCTGCGTTTGAAATTAAAGTACTCAATACGCTTAAATCTACAAAACCAGAAGCAGGAACATTCAAACCACTTCCTTTAACAGCACCGCTGCCATTTGGAGTTGCGGTAACCACAACATCTTTAACGGGATTTCCGCCTTTGTAGCTAATGTTTCCTGTTACAACAGCTGTTGGGTTTCTGTATCCAATTCCGGTAATATAAGTACTGTATAGAATTGGAGTGTTACTAATTCCCTGAGCTTCTACTTTATACTCGTATAAAACGCCTCCTTCTACATATTTATCTTCATAAGTAGTTTCTGTAGCAGAAAGTCCTACTACTAAATTGTAAGGAAGATTTCCGGCTTCTGTATAAACTCTTCTGTATATTTTTATACTTTTTACCAGATCCTGATTCGCTCTTAAATCCCAATTTATCAACACCTTATCACTATAAAAACCTTTTGAAACCCCAAAAGATTCTTCGGCAAATGTGTTGAATAAATAAAGAGTATTCCATGGAAAACGAATATCTGCAGGATTTGTTTTCCTTGTGCCTGTTTTATTTTGCCCTAAAAATGGAAGTCCAACCTGTATGCTGAAACCATTTTTTTGAATGGCCTGCGAAACGGGTGTTATTCTGGCTCCTCCAGTGTTATTTTGAGCATAGAGTCCCGATCCCAGAACAAATATTCCGAGAATTGCAATTATTTTCTTCATAATTGCAGCTTTATAATTTGATGATATAGTTTACACCATAATTAACAGGACGAGTCTCGTTTCCGCCTGAAGTAGCCGTTTCTCCAGAAATTGTATGAGTATGATTACCTGCATCGAGCATAGCTTTCATGCTCGTTAAATCAACTTCATTACCCGTACTATCTAATCCGTCAGATGTGTTGCTTCCTGTATAATTCATAAGCATATTACTGCTTCCATTAGCATGGTTGTGGTTACCAGCTGTTCCGGTAGTTAATGTACCTTTTCCATGTAAGTGACTCTTCAACTCTTCATTCTGTGTTGCTTTTAAAGACGGTCCAGCCTGATTATTTACTGGATTTGTTCCTGTACCTCTTAAAAACATACCTTGCAGATTTGGTGCATTATTCCCAACCATAGCAATCAAAGCTTTAGCAGTAGTGGGAAGGGCGGCTCCGTTGCAAAGTGCCCATCCTTCTGGAGCAACAGTCCCGATGAAAGGCATAATAGAACCGGTTGGAACACCGTTATTGGCAGCAATTGCATATGGCACATGACGCAATTTTTCATCAGAAATCATCTCTGAACCTTTTTCAATTCTAAGATAAGCAGCATTGTTAGCAAATAAGCTGTTATTAACTGCCGTTGGATCTACTACATCAGAAAATACCCCAAACGCATCGGTTGTGACATTTCTTGTAACTTTATAAATAGTCTGTTCGATACTTGAAGCATCCAGATAATAGAGCGTAAACGTAAGATTAATAGTCTGATTTGTTAAAGCTGTATTATTTGCATCTCTGGCAATTCCCTGTACTGCTATTCCTGACTGAGTGGCTGAACTTTGGGAATAATTGGAAATTGTTGACAAAAAAAGACATACCATTAAAAGTAATTTTGTTTTCATAGATATTATTTAAAAATTAAAAAATTTACATAAATTAAGATGTCTCACATCTCAAAAATAAATGCCGAAATTATTTCAAAAAAAATGATTAATTAAATAATAAGTAGAGACAAAAAGGGGACAAATTACGACCCTAAAAATGCAAATCCTTAATTTACAATCATTTTAAAAAAGACTTTTGGTGAGGATTTAGAAATTGCGGTAAAAGTGAAAATTTTAGGGTTTCTCTCCTGAGGAATTACTTTAAATTTCATTGTATAGGGAATATCTTTCAAAGAATTTATCTGATCCTATATCGCTTTTTAGATTGATCACCAATGCTTTTAAAAGCACGTAAGAAACATTTTACAATTAAGATTTTCAGACCATTAGTTATAAAAAAGTGTGCTATTGTGTTACTTTTTTCTTTAAGAAAGATATTAATTTTTATAGTTTAGCCGTCTCTAATAAGCCCCTATTTCAAAATGATTTTCTCTACAAAAAAAAACATACTCTTTTTTGTGTTATTCGCCTTTGTTTTTTTTCAAAATTTACAGGCACAAGAACTATCTTCTACTTCTACGGATTTTATTAAGAATATTGAATCTATAATTCTCAAAGAAAATAATTTTAAAAAAGACACTGTAGCACTAAAAAAACGCCTGTCTTATTTACATAAATCATCCAATAAAAAATCACAAATTTTATATCATGCACTGCTGGCAAATGGTTTCTCCGTTTTCTTTGACAGAACCAATAACAAAAGTGAATATTTTTATTTAAAATCAGTTGAAGAAGCTAAAAAATTAAACGATCCTGCGCTCATTATTTGGACCCAACTGAATTATTCACAATACTTGTATTATTATTGTCAAATTGATAAACTCATTCCAATTGTACTTAAAACAATGGATGAAAGCAATCACGTTGATCCCTCGGAAATGATTTTACCCGAAGTAACTTTCAAATTTTTTGGCTGGATCATGTCTACAATAGAAGATAATTCTGCTATTAGCTTTTATAAAAAATCAATGCAGTACATGGAAAAATTTTCTTCGGAATCTGCTGGTGTCTTAAATGCAATTGGCAACTGTTATCTCAGAAACAAGGATTTAGCAAATGCGATGCGCTATTTTAATGAATCTGAAGCTGTTGCATTAAAAATAGGCGACAGTATCAGGTATGCAAAAATCTTAGGCGATAAAGCAATGGTTTATGAAAAAAAAGGAAATCTAAAAGATGCTGCCCGTTTTTTAAAACAAGATATCTCTTATTCTCAAAAGTTTAAAATTGACAAAAATGAGATGTATGCTTCTATATTATTAGCCAGAATTCTTTTGAAACTGAAAGAGACAACTCAGGTTGAAAAAATTCTGGCAAGAGCCGGAACCATTGCAAGTTCAAAATCGTACTACAGGAGTTCATTAAAAGAAATAATCGAATTAAAACTTCTTGTTTTAAACGGAAAAAATGCTGAAAAAGAGTTATTATTAAGACGTCAGCTTAAATTAATTGAAGAATATTTACTGAAGACAAATGGTAATAGTGTATTGCAAAGATCTTATTGGCTTATTCAGAAAAAGAAATATGAAAATTACACTAAAAAAATTCAATTACAATTAGAGCAAGGAGAAAAAATGAAGAACCTCTATATTTTCATTCTATTTTTAACCATTGTACTAAGTTTCATCACTTACAATTCTTTAAATAAAAAATTAAAAGAAAAAAAAATAAAACTTGAGAATGACCGATTACTTTTTGAAAAAATGCTTAAGGACGCAAATTCTGACATCAATACTTATGCGGAATATCTTAAAAATAAAAACAAAAAGATATCATTTCTAGAGAATAAACTTGAAGAAATTAAAAATTCTAATGCAATACATTTAGAAGAAGAAAAAGGAAAACTTCACGAAATATTGAGTTCTCATTTGATGACAGATGAAAATTGGGGCGCCTTTAAAAGAGAGTTCATAAAACAGCATGGTGATTTTTATAATACTTTAATTAATAATTTTCCAGAATTAAAAGAATCTAATCTGAAAATAATAATGCTCAAGAAATTAGATTTAAATAATTACGAAATATCAAATTTATTGGGCGTGACTATCGATGCCATCAAAAAAAGTAAACAACGATTAAAGAAAAAATTAGGAAATAAGTATGATTTATTGTTTGAAATTATAGATATCAAATAGTGCTTTAAATTATTTCGGGATGAATAACGTTTTTCCCAGAAGCCCAATTTTTTTGTGAAAAAACAACAAAACAAAGTATGAACCAAAATACTACCCAATAGAGATACTCTCAAACAATTATCAACCCGAAGCTTTGATTCCTTAAAATTCTAATACCCCACAAGTTTTGGGATTGATGTGTTTTGGAATTGATTTTTAATTATTTAAATAAAAAAACCTCCAAAAGGAAAATATCCATTGGAGGTTTGTGATCCGCAGAAGGATTCGAACTACATAGCCGAATGTCCCATAAACGTTTATAATTTAATTTTAAAAATCCTCTGTGCCACGATTCTGCCACAGTTTTCATTTCATGCTTAAACATCTTAAAAAAGCCACTCAACAATCTTTCATTGAACATTAGAATTCGACAACAAAAGTAAACTATATTTCTTAAAACAGATCAGTTTAAGGACAAAAAAATAGGATATTAATCAGAAACAAAAAAAATGAGGTTGCCTTATTTTACTGAGACAACCTCTTAAAAGATAATTCAATTACACTTCTGTAGCCTGGATGATAGGAAGGCCTATACTTAACGTATCCAAAATCCTGCAGCTCTTTCATATATTTATAATAAGTCGGCAGTGTATTTATGTGCGATAAAGTCATAATTCTGTTTCTGCTTACATTTATTATGCGCCGCTGCCGCTGCCTGTACCCTAAATTTAATACCGCCGTCAAAATTGCAAGATGCCATACATTAAGGTCTGAATCATTTAAATAAATCGAAAATTAATTCATCACCTCATCCTGCCTGTTACATTTTACTGTTTTTCATCATCGAAAAGTTTTTGCAGGTCGTCTCTGTTGTAGTAATAGGAGTCTAATACTTTTGTAAATCTGACCTTACCTTGAATTCGCAGTTTCTGTACCGAACCTGCAGAGATATCCAACAATTTTCTGACTGCCTTGCTTTTTAGGCATTGAGACTGCAACAATCTGTTTTCGTTTTCCTTATCTTCTTTGATTATAGCTCGTATATTATCCATCAAAAGCAGACCGAACTGCCTTAGATCATCTTTGGTTAAATTCTCCTCCATAGCATAAGTTTTGTATTGTTGAATTTCTTTAATATGATCAATTATTCAACAAAACTATTATAATACCTATGTGAGATTCAATCCTACGCTTTCAAGGGAAATTTTTGGCTTTAATAGGCATAGTATTTATTTTGGATCCAATAGATTCTATCCTGTGATTATGTCAACAATAACTATCCATTAAAAAATTAAACACTCAGTTTTAAAAAACAGATATAATAATCAATCATTTATAAACTGATTCAATTTCAATTCAGTTTAAAGCAAACTCTGTCAATATTTTTTAGAAGCTAAAAGAACAATATGAAAATTTCTGAAAGTTAAATTTTATGAATACATTAGCACATTTGTATTAAATTGTGATTTTGACTTCAAGATGAAACTTGAAATAACAATTTATCCTCCGCCACATTCACTTTTTTACTGTATAGGCTTTTAGTTTAAAATTTATATTTTTTTAAGACCAAGCTTTATATTTATCAAAAAACAACTTCATCTCTAAATTATTTAGCAGATACAAAATTCTAAAAACGCCGACAAAAGGCCGAAATACTACAGAATGTTCGTAATTACTAAATATCACCCCCTCATTCCTTAATAACATAGTATGTGTTTTTAACTACAGGGATGCCTGTAGCAGTAATGCCTTCTAGAGCGACTTTCAATTTGGTTTGTGCCTTGATATTGTAGTAACTCACATTAACATTACCTGTCTTATCTGGATGAACATATGGATTCCAGTATACAGTGTTTCGTACTGCGTTTTTCACATCCAAATCTAAATTGGGTTTTTCTGGGTTTGATTGATAAAAAACGCGTGCAGTGTAAAATCCTTCTATTTCTTTTTTAATAGATTGAGAAGAAGATCCTTTTTTTGGTTGGTTGCCCTTATTTCCATTTGTGATGATGGATATGATGCCGTCTCTAGCTTCTTCTCCGTAAGCCATCGTTGCGACGCCACCTTTTATAGCTTCAATTCTTAGGACATCACTAGGCGAAATCATATATAATTCATTGTATTCCAATACAGGAAGCCCGTCTAATAATATAAGTGGAGATCCGCTTTCTTCTTCTTCCGTACGATGGGATCTAAGAAACCTAGAAGGCGGCATTTTTTCTTCAATAAGGTAGATAATATTAGTAAACCTTAGCGCATCTTTATCTGCTACATAACTATAGTCAGGAATACCATAGTAGGTAGCATATTGATATTTATTTTTATTTTTGGCACTAATGGTAACCTCTTTCAAAACATTTTCAGGTTTTACTCCAAAAGCAGTAAATTTTTTGTAAACATTTTCGACCAGTGGGTTTGTTGTTGATTCTAAACCAATTGTCTTTTTTTTCAATGAAACAGGAACTGGAGCTTGTTCAATGGAATCTAAAACAATTTCTCCTTTAAACTTTCCTTCTTTATCACGAGTACTCAGGAGCATAATGGTTTTTCCAGAAAACAACAGGTTTTCAAATTGAAAACGACCAATAGAGTCTGTAGTTGTATTAAATATACTTTGTTTCTTTTTACTCATTAAAGCTAAAGCCATATTACTATCTACTAATGTTTTTTTTCCTAAAAGTTGCTTTACCCTACCCGAAATTGTAATTCCTTTTTCTGCTTTATAACTTATATTACTGTTTTGCTTTGGTATTGTTTTCCATAAAAAATCTCGCCAGCCTTGCGTTAGAAGCAAATTATCTAAATGCTCTAATCGCTTTGCATTATTGAAATTAAAATAGTATCCGGGATTATACACTTCACCCCTAATATCTGATTCTATAAGAAAATTGGAGCAAATGTTTGTACCAAAATCATTATCATTTAAGACTCCGTTCATGTCAGTTACACTTACGGAAAAACTTGCTGATTTTGCCTCACCCGTTTTCGATTTAGAAGTAACACTAATCGTGGTTTTTTCTTCAGGCTTGTAACTTTCTTTATCTGTAATTAAAGTAACTTCTAAATCGTGTTCTTTTTCAATATAAACTAAGCGCTCACTTTGGGGTTTGCCGTCATTGTCAAATAAGGTAATCTGGCTTATGCCATCAGGAGTTTTATCTTTTGGTAATTCAAAAGACAATGTAGTTTCTATTAATGTTTGCGTAGTTTCTAAATAAGAATTTCCTCTTGCTTTACAGACCACTGTTAATGCAACATTCTTTTTCGCTAAAGTTTCAGGATTTGTAGTTATGCTTATAATATTTTTTCCTCTGAAAACTCTAAAACTTAACAAATATCCTTCCTTAAAAACTTTTGGTAGTTCTGCACGGACTTCTGTTCCGTTAAGAGTTTTAATCTTTGCGTAATAGTGTTTCCCTGTAATAGGTATCATTTGAAATTTTCCCATACCATCATGAGAACTCTCAAACGAGGTAATCATTTCATTATCGGAATCAAAAACTTCTCCCTTAACATCAATTGGATTTCCTTTGCTATCAACTGCCTTAATTCCCACAACGCTAGTCACATTTTCTAAAAAAGACCCTCCTTCAGGAAAAAAATCAACCTTAATCGTATTTTGAAAATCTGTTGTTAGATCCTTGCTTATCTCATTCTTATCTTTTAATACATGATGACTAGAATTTGTTTCAAAAACATCAAAAATTTCAATATCTTTTTTAAATACAAAATCTTCACCAAAATTTCTATTCCAATTAGTATAAGCACGTATTTGGTATCTCCCAGGTTTTATACCAAGTGAGTCTACTAATTTAAAATCACCATTTCCCAAGCCTATTTCTAAATTTGTTTTATTTCGCGCAACTATTTTAAAATCAGAAGAAATTAATTCTACATATAAAATATTGCTATTATCGTAAAGTATATTACTTGATGCATTTACATTATAGGCTTTGTACCATAAATCTTCCCCAATAAAATAACATGAGCGATCTGTATGCAAATATGATTTTTCAATATCAGAACTTTTTTCATTTACTTGTCCCTGCAAAATAACTGATGTCAAAACCAATTGTAAAAAACTTAGGTTGCGAAAATTTTCCCGAAAGAATTTAAACATATTTAAGCGTGTATATTTAGAAAGTGAATAATAGAATGCGGAAAATGTACTTTATTTAAAAAAATAAAAACTTAATCATTTAATATAACTTTTAGATGCTAGAATATAATTATGTAAATCCATTAAAATTTTGCTTTATTACGAAAACTTAACTTGTTAAAATTAATAATAAAGCATTTTCTTACTATCCTGTACCATCCTGTTAATATTTAAAAAAAACATCAATAATATAAAATAAAATTAAAAATTTATTAATTAAAAAACATTTATAAAAAATAAATTGATTTATTTATAATAAAAACACATATACAATAATAAGGATTTAAGTCTATAATATCTCAAAGAAGAAAGAACGGATATGTTCAACTGCAACTTTATATTATAACCAAAGGAACATTAAAAAAAGAAACCTAAGGTAACTACCGTCTGGACACATCTCTAAAGAGTATACAGCCTTGCATGACTGAATTGAATTTTTGCAGGCCAATCCAAAAAGTTGTGATACCAGGTTTTCTTTCAGAAAGATAACCTTTCCATCCTCCTAATCTAGCAATAGCCCATATGGGATCATAACATATTGTTGTGGGGAAATATTAAAATCTAGATATTTGTATGTTTAATCTATCCCCCAATGCAAGATTCTTTTATCGATATCCTTAAGTTGTTATTACCTGAGATAATAGTAGACTACTTCGAACTTACTTCTTATAAAAAGAAAGATGAAACACTCCATCTGTATTTAAAAGAGATTAATTCGATACCTAAAGAATACAGAGAATCAAAATTAAGCTCAAAAGGATTCTTCGAAGAGATAACGGTTCAGGATTTTCCTATCCGTGGACACCAAGTATACCTTCACATCACTCGCAGAAGATGGCTTAATGAAGATACTCGAAAAATCGTTTTTAGAGATTGGAATTTAGTAGCAGACGGAACTCGTGTAACCCAGGAGTTTGCGTCTTTTTTAAAAGAGATCAATAGATTCCAGTCCAAATGATTGCAATACCATTGCCTCTTTCTATGGAGTTTCTGGTAGAAACCTGCAATGTCAATACAAAGATTTTCTAAGTGATTTCAAAGTTTGGGATCAAATATCACATGCTAAAAAATGGCTTCTTTTTCCACAAAATATTGGAAAGCGTTTATCAATAGACGAAACCTCACTTTCAAATGGCGAACTCTATACTATTTTAACCAACAAATCCGGTAAAGGTAGAAAAGGAACTATAGTAGCTATGATTGCAGGAACTAAAGCAGAAACAGTTATTGGCGTTATTGAAAAAATTCCTCTTAAACAGCGGAATCTAGTCAAGGAAATTACTCAGGATATGGCCGGGAATATGGGATTGATAGCTAAAAAGTGTTTTGCTAATGCCACTCGAGTTACAGACCGATTCCATGTTCAAAAGCTAGCTGCAGAAGCCCTGCAGGAAATCAGGATTAAATATCGTTGGCAAGCCATTGATCAAGAAAATGATGCTATTGAAAAAGCCAAAAAGTCAAAAGTAAATTTCGAATCTAAAACACTTTCAAATGGGGATACCCTTAAGCAATTACTAGCGAGGAGTCGCTATTTCTTGTATAAATCCAAATCGAAATGGACTCAAAATCAAATAGAACGTGCTGCCTTACTATTTGAGTTATATCCTGATATTCAAAAAGGATACAATCTAACTCAAGAGCTCCGTGGCATCTTTGAGAATACAACTGATAAAATCATTGGTTTTGCAAAATTAGCCAGATGGCATGAAAAAGTAGATCAATCTGGATTTAAGTCTTTCGGTACAATCTCTCGTACAATTATGAATCATTATCAAACCATCTTAAATTATTTTGATAACAGAAGTACTAATGCTTCTGCAGAATCATTCAATGCTAAAATAAAAGCATTTAGATCAAAATTTAGAGGTGTTAGAAATATAGAATACTTCCTTTTTAGGCTAACTAATATTTATGCTTAATTTTTGCATCCCCACAGGTTTTTGCTTTGATCCAAAATTAGCCAGATGGCATGAAAAAGTAGATCAATCTGGATTTAAGTCTTTCGGTACAATCTCTCGTACAATTATGAATCATTATCAAACCATCTTAAATTATTTTGATAACAGAAGTACTAATGCTTCTGCAGAATCATTCAATGCTAAAATAAAAGCATTTAGATCAAAATTTAGAGGTGTTAGAAATATAGAATACTTCCTTTTTAGGCTAACTAATATTTATGCTTAATTTTTGCATCCCCACAGGTTTTTGCTTTGATCCGGGATACCCTTAAGCAATTACTAGCGAGGAGTCGCTATTTCTTGTATAAATCCAAATCGAAATGGACTCAAAATCAAATAGAACGTGCTGCCTTACTATTTGAGTTATATCCTGATATTCAAAAAGGATACAATCTAACTCAAGAGCTCCGTGGCATCTTTGAGAATACAACCGATAAAATCATTGGTTTTGCAAAATTAGCCAGATGGCATGAAAAAGTAGATCAATCTGGATTTAAGTCTTTCGGTACAATCTCTCGTACAATTATGAATCATTATCAAACCATCTTAAATTATTTTGATAACAGAAGTACTAATGCTTCTGCAGAATCATTCAATGCTAAAATAAAAGCATTTAGATCAAAATTTAGAGGTGTTAGAAATATAGAATACTTCCTTTTTAGGCTAACTAATATTTATGCTTAATTTTTGCATCCCCACAGGTTTTTGCTTTGATCCGGTTTTTGCTTTGATCCGATTGATCCTTAATTATTTAAATAAAAAAACCTCCAAAAGGAAAATATCCATTGGAGGGTTTGTGATCCCAGAAGGATTCGAACCTTCGACCTACGCATTAGAAGTGCGTTGCTCTATCCAGCTGAGCTATGGAACCATTCCTTTCTAAACTTATAGCAAAGTTTCTGTCGGGGTGGCAGGATTCGAACCTGCGGCCTCCTGCTCCCAAAGCAGGCGCGATAACCGGGCTACGCTACACCCCGAGGCAAAATTAAGCGGAGAGACAGGGACTCGAACCCTGGCGACGGTTACCCGTCGACAGATTAGCAATCTGCTCCATTACCGCTCTGGCACCTCTCCTTGCTTAAGGAATTGACTTCCTTTTTGCGGTTGCAAATGTAAGACAAGATTCGATATCTCACAACTATTTTTTCGCTTTTTTCAATCTTTTTTCAATCTTTTTTTTAAAACACTTCACAATCAAACAAATAGAATTAACAAAAAAAATGATTTAAATTTAAAATCTGCCCTATTCCATACAAAATTTGAATTTGTTCAAATAAACAGTAAATTTGCTTTACTAACTAATATAAAACAGAACATGAACAAAAGAGTTGCTATCGTTTCTGCCGTTAGAACACCTATCGGAAGTTTCATGGGAGGTTTATCTACCGTACCCGCGCCAAAATTAGGAGCTGCAGCCATAAAAGGAGCTCTCCAAAAAATCGATCTTGATCCAAAATGGGTCGATGAAGTTTTCATGGGTAACGTAATTCAGGCCGGAGTTGGCCAGGCTCCTGCCCGTCAGGCCGCACTTTTTGCAGGTTTATCTGAAAATGTTGTTGCTACAACAGTAAATAAGGTATGTGCTTCCGGAATGAAAGCTGTCATGTTAGCCGCTCAGGCAATTACCTGTGGAGATGCTGAAGTTGTGGTTGCCGGCGGAATGGAAAGCATGAGCCTGATTCCACACTATGTACAGATGCGTGCCGGAAATAAATTTGGCCCTGCAACTATGCTTGACGGAATGCAGAAAGACGGTTTAACAGATGCTTACGACAACAACGCCATGGGAGTTTGCGGTGATCTATGTGCCTCTGAATATAATATTACACGTGAAGAACAGGATGCTTTCGCTATTCAGTCTTACGAGAGAAGCGCAAAAGCCTGGGATACTGGAAAATTCGACAATGAAGTGGTTCCTGTCGAAGTTCCGCAAAGACGAGGTGAACCGATTATATTTTCAAAAGATGAAGAATACACGAATGTTAAATTAGATAAAATTCCAACTTTAAGTGCTGTTTTCACAAAAGGCGGAACTGTAACAGCTGCGAATGCTTCAACAATCAACGACGGAGCTGCAGCTTTGATTTTAATGTCTGAAGAAAAAGCAAATGCATTAGGCTTAAAACCGCTTGCATACATAAAAGGATATGCCGATGCAGCACAAGAGCCAAAATGGTTTACTACTAGCCCAGCAAAGGCACTTCCTAAAGCATTGGACAAAGCCGGAATTTCTATATCAGATGTAGATTATTTCGAATTCAACGAAGCATTCTCTGTGGTGGGATTAGCCAATGCAAAAATCTTAAACCTTGATAACAATAAAATAAACGTAAACGGCGGAGCTGTTTCTTTAGGACACCCTCTTGGAGCTTCCGGAGCACGTATCATAGTGACTTTATTAAATGTTTTGGAACAAAACAATGCCAAAACAGGAGCTGCTGCAATTTGCAACGGCGGAGGCGGTGCATCTGCTATTGTTATCGAAAGAGCCTAAATAAATATTTACATCAGGAGTTATGTGATTTTAACTCCTGATTTTTAACTTATAAATTTCCACACATGTTCGGAATTTGCAATTTAGCCATAGTACCCGTTCGATCTGAAGCCAGTGACAGAAGTGAAATCGTTACACAACTCTTATTTGGAGAACATATCGAAATTTTAGAACGCAAAAATCAATGGGCGCGAATCAGAATTCAGTTTGATGATTACGAAGGCTGGGTAGATTCTAAACAATACCAGGAAATAACAAAAGAGCAATTTAATCAGTTAAGCAAAGAAGCCATTATCTTAAATGCTGATTTAATTGATTATATCACGGCTCCAGATAATTTATTGCTGCCTATTCCGCTTGGAGCCTCTTTATCGTTTTTGAATAACAGCGAAATCAACACTTCAAATTTTGATTTTGAAGGTACTAAAACGAGTGGCATAAAACCTAAAAGCGCTATTATAAACACCGCTTTTATGTACTTGAACGCACCTTATCTCTGGGGCGGAAAAACACCCTTCGGCATTGACTGCTCAGGTTTTACGCAAATGGTTTACAAATTAAACGGTTATAGAATTCACCGCGACGCTTCTCAGCAGGCTCTCGATGGAGAACCTTTGAGTTTCATTGAAGAAAGCGAACCGGGAGATCTCGCCTTTTTTGATAATGAAGAAGGAAACATCATTCATGTCGGAATCATCATGGAGAATAATTACATCATTCACGCAAGTGGAAAAGTCCGTATTGACCGTCTGGATCATCTCGGAATTTACAATCCTGAATTAAAGAAACATACACACAACCTCAGAGTAATTAAGAAAATTATCTAACTTTCAAAAAAAGCAAAATGACTAAACTGGAATTATCTAAAACAGGCTTTCAGATTAACAATATAAACGCCGAATTCCCAATTGATATAACAGTTTTAAAACAAGCTTTAGGAGAATCCAGATACCTTAAAAAACAGTACAACCATATTTACACTTGGGACGATCAAGGTATTATAGCTTTTTCCAAAGAAGGAGATCAAGTAGAAAGTCTTGCTATTGAATTTGAGGTTAGAGATTATGATTACTGTGCAAAAAGTAGTTTTACAGGAGAATTTATTTTTGACGGACAAGAATTATTTCAATACTACGAAAACAACAAAAACCAGCTTGTAAAACTCTTTAAAGGTGACCGCAGCGGTGCTTTTATCTTAAACGGCATTAGTGTTTGGTTTGATAAAGAAAACGGTAAAATTACAAGTTTGAGCATTTCAGCTGCCGAAGAAAAAGAGAAAAAAATCTCAGCACCTCTTGATCCAGAATTCGCTTCATTTAAACCTTTGTGGCAGGAATGGATTTCAGAAATCAATAAAATTGTTTCGACTGATAATGATTATTACAATCTTGCAGATGGAATTTCTGCAGAAGATATTAAGCAACATTATTCTTTAGAAGACGGTATTACAATTCCACCAGCATTAGTTAACTTTTACAAAATTCAAAATGTAGATTATGATGCCGTTACTTCGGCTTTTCAGTTTGGAGTAAACAACTGGAGTTACGAACTTATTCCTTTTCAGGATATTAAGGAAGAATGGGAATCGATACAAGACCTGCAATTCGACGAAGAAGATTTACCGGAACAAAAAATAGATTTCGATAAAATCCAGACTAACAACTACGCCAATCCAAAATGGATTCCGTTTGCCACAGGACGCAACGGCGATTATTTGCTATACGACACAGATCCGGCTTCGAAAGGGAATTTTGGGCAAATTATAGAGCTTCAAAATGAATCCTGGTCACGAGATATTGTCGCAGATTCTTTAGAAGAATTAATCCAAAACGAAATCCGTAATTTGAAAGCGGGTAAAACGGAGCATTTTAGCTTTATTATTGAAAAAGAAAATTAATTTTTATTTGTCTCGCGGATTCCACATTTACTTTTAAAAAAATCTATTTAAATCTGCGAGAGAAAATATTAAGCCACAAAAGAAAATCTTTTATAATTCTTTTTCAAAAAGAATTAGTGATAATTAGTGCAATCCGTGTTTAAGCACTCAATCGAATCGTCTTTCTAAACTCTGAAGGACTATACCCTTTCTGCTTTCGAAAAAACTTATTAAAGTGGCTTTCGTCCGTGAAACCAAATTCATACGCAATTACTAATATATTGCTGCATCGTTTCGCTGGCATGTTTCTTAAAGTAACGCCCTAAATAGGTATTCGAAATTCCGAAATAATCACTAATCGATTCCGCTTTAATCTTTTCAGGATAGTAAATGTTGTTCTGAATATATTGCAGAATATCCATCGCTTTGGCCTCAGTACCAATAGCAACCTGCTCAGGAAGGTATTTTGCAATGTTTCGGGCAACAATAATAATAAGCGTATTGACCAACTGCTGAATCAACTCCTGATTGTAAATATCCTTATCCTTCTTTTCCCGGCAAATAGCTTCGATCATTACCTTTACCAGACATTTATCAGGATCATTTTTCAAAATACAGCCCGGCTGATGATTGGCATTTTGAAGAATATATTCCAAGCGCTGAATATTTTCATTCTTTAAACTTGAATTCTTCAAATAAATCTTTGCGAGAAAGCCTAAAAAGATTAGCGACTCTCAATGCGGAGCTACTTACGGAGATTCCTCGTTCCTCGGAATGACAAATTTTGAGAACTATGTGTTAAAACAAATTCACAACAATTAAAATAATTTGGGTGTGTCCCTACGGGTCGGGCTTTCGGCTTTATCTTTTGCTCCATTTCATTTCGCAAAAGGATACCGCCTCTATCCCTCACACATCCGTTTTCATAAGAACAATTAAAATGAAAAAGATATTTATAATTAATGGTGGACAAAAATTTGCTCATTCAGGCGGACAATTCAACCAAACCGTTCAGGACTGGACAGTTGAATTTCTTTCAAAAAACAGCACATACGAAATCAAAACAACCCATATCGAAAATGAAATCGATCTTCAGGAAGAAGTAGAAAAATTCGTCTGGGCTGATTTAGTTATTTATCACACACCTATTTGGTGGTTTCAAATTCCTAACCTTTTCAAAAAATACATCGACGATGTTTTCACGCAGGGGCACAACAACGGAATTTACAAAAGCGACGGAAGAAGCCGCATAAATCCCGACATCAATTACGGAACCTGCGGACTTTTACACGGACGCAAGTACATGCTTACCACCAGCTGGAACGCACCTGCAACGGCTTTTACACTACCTGGTGAATTCTTCGACGAAACTTCTGTTGACGATGGCGTAATGTTTGGCTTCCACAAAATGAATAAATTCACGGGAATGGAAAAAGTAAACGGATTCCATTTTCATGATGTCGAAAAAGGCGCAACACCTGAAAATATTGTTATCTTTAAAAAAAATTACATTAATCATTTAAAAGAAATTTTTAAAACTTTATCATCATGATTTCAATTACTGCCATTTTCAAAGGTAAACCGGAACATAACGACCAAATTCAAAAGATGCTGCATCACCTCATTACCGAAACCAGAAAAGAAGAAGCCTGTGTTCGCTACGATTTACATACAGCCGAAAATGTATTTATCATTTGGGAAGAATGGAAAGACCAGCCGGGACTTGACATACACAATTCACAACCCTATTTAGCCGATTTTATTTCTCAAATCAGAGATCTCGTTTCAGACCCGATTCAGATTTACAGGACCTCTCAGATTTTATAAATATTATTCCTGCAAGGTTTCCAAAACCTTGTAGGTATGCTATAACCTCATAAAAGATAAACCTACAAGGTTTTGGAAACCTTGCAGGTCAAAACAAAACTTTATTTTATCCCTCCAAAAGCCCCGAAACACATATTCTTATGTAAAATTTCGACTTTCGAAAAACCTACTTTTTTCATCAAATCCAATTGATAATTCATAGATCTTGGCGAATCCTCTTTTTCAATATAATCCAAAACTTTCCGGCGGTACTCTGCCCCTCCTATTCCTTCTAAATAATCTCCATAGCGCTGCCACGTATATGCATTTAACAAATCTGTGTCTTGCGTGATCAGATCCGAAATCATCAAGCATCCACCTGGTTTTAATAATCTGTACAATTTAGCAAAAGTTGTCTCCCAATCATTATCATCACGTAAATGATGCAAAACAGCACCGGCCAAAATAATGTCAAAACTATTTTCCTCTAAATCTACTTCGCGAATATCGCCCTGTTTAATTTCAACCTGTCCGTTTGTTTCCTTCGAAACTCTTTCAAAAGCACGATCCAACATCGGCAAACTCAAATCGACCAAAGTACAGTTTAAATCCGGTACTTTAGCCAACATCATTAAAGTATAATTTCCGGCTCCACAGCCAATATCCAAAACATTCTTCGCATTAGGAACAATTCGTTTTGAAGCTTCTGTTATTAATTCTAAAGAAATAGTAGCGTCGATTGTTGCAACCTGTCCCGTTTCTAAATTTGAAAATCGTTCGACATCATTGTCAAATCGTTCTTTAATTTCTTCAATGGTTGATTTTTTCATGATCTTTATTTTTTTAATCTCTCACAGAACTCAGCAGATTGAGCGAATCTTTGTGCTATTATATGATCGGGAATTATTATGATTAAGATGATTTTTTCTAAAATTAATAATCTGCTGTCTCTGCTTAATCTGTGAGAGAATTATTTTTTCTTTTTCAAAACTACTTCTTTCATGAATACTTTAAAAATACTATTTTTATCAATTAACAATACCTAAAAAGTATCATGGAACTACGACACTTAAAATATTTCATTGCTGTAGCGGAAGAACTAAACTTCACCAAAGCCTCAGAAAAACTTTTTATTTCCCAACCTCCCTTAAGCCGGCAAATAGCGGAATTAGAAGAAGAACTTCAGGCAAAACTTTTTATTCGAAATAATAAAAAAGTAGAACTCACAGAAGCTGGAAGATACTTTAAAGAAGAAGTGACAATGCTTTTTCAGAATTTAGAGCGTATTTCTTTGAAAACAAAAAAGATAGCAGAGAATGTTTCGGGCGAATTCAGAATCGCTTATATCAGTTCGATTTATTCGTCTGTCATTTCCGATTTGATAAAACATCTTAAAGCACAGTTCCCATACGTAAATTTCAAACTTTTTGAAATTTCAACCACCAAGCAAATTGATGCTTTAGAACAGGGAAAAATCGAAATGGGAATTATCAGATCGCCCATTCATTCGCCCAAAATAAAATCGCATTTATGGTTTAAAGATGGATTTTCATTGGTTTACAATAAAAATAACGTTCAGATAAAATCAGAAAATGAGATTTTAAAACTGAAAGATGAAACATTTGTTTTTTTTAATAAAGATTACGCACCGCATTACCATGAAGTTTTACTGGAACTGTGTGCTTTTTATGGCTTTACACCGAAGATAATTCACGAAGCGAATAATATAAACTCGATTGTACAATTAGTCAAAAACGGATTAGGAATTTCGATTGTGCCTTCGAATATTGCAAAAAATAATCAGGATTTAGAAGTTGGTTTTATTGAATTGAAAAAAGTAAACCTATTTACAAATGTTTCTTTAATTACTTCAAAAGATGATCATTCTGAAATCACACAATCAGCTGTTGATTTTTTGTTAAATAGAAGTAATTCACGCTGAGATATTTTATAATTTAATCTCGCAAAGTCTCAGAGACGCAAAAATTTATTTATTAAAGGTAAAAAAATAAGTTTCACGCAGATTCAGCAGATCTGAACAGATTTACTTTTTTTAAATCATCTGCAGAATCTGTTTAAATCTTATAAAATCTGCGTGAAATAAAAACCTTGCGACTCTGCGTCTTTGCGAGAGACACATTCAGAATACATTCCCACCATAACAAAAATTCGTTACAAATTAGTACACTAATCCACATCATAAAAAGAGAACTTTTAAATACCTTAGCAAATTATAATTCCACTCAATAAAATTAATAAAAATGGCTGAACAATCTTCAATTCAGTGCCCAAACTGCGGAACTCCTATCGATGTAAATGATGTATTAAAACACCAGCTGGAAGATAGCATCCGCAAAGAATTTCAACAAAAAGCCAATATTCAAAACCGTGAATTAGAGCTTAAAAACGAACAATTCGAAAAAGCTAAAGCCGAATTTGAAGCGAAGAAAAAGCAGGAAAATGAACTTTTTGCCGAGCGTTTGGAGCGTGAAAAAAGAATCGCTGAAAAAGAAATTAGCGAAAAGCTGAAAACCAAACTCGAAGAAGAAAACAAAGACCGTTTGTTATTGATGGAAAAAGAACTTTCTGAAAAGTCTGAAAAAATCCGGGAACTGAATAAAATGGAAGGTGAAATTGCTAAACTACAGCGTGAAAAACTGGAAATGAAAGATGCTATTCAGGCCGAAGCCGAAAAGCAATTGAATGTGCAATTAGCCTTAGAGCGCGAAAAAATCAGAAAACAGGAAGACGATAAAAACGAATTGAAATTCAAAGAACTTCAGAAACAGCTCGAAGAACAAAAAAAGCTGACTGAAGAAATGAAACGAAAGCAGGAACAAGGTTCGATGCAATTGCAAGGCGAAGTAATGGAATTAGCCATAGAGGAATGGCTTGCCAATAATTTTCCTCTGGACAGTATTGACGAGATTAAAAAAGGTGCGAATGGAGCAGATTGCCTTCAGATTGTAAACACCAGAGAACAGCAAAACTGCGGTTCTATTTATTACGAAAGCAAACGTACCAAAGCGTTTCAACCCTCATGGATTGAAAAATTCAAAAACGATATCCGAACCAAAAGAGCCAATATTGGAGTTTTAGTTACCGAAGTAATGCCGGCCGGAATGGAACGAATGGGAATGCGTGACGGCATCTGGATTTGTACTTATGACGAGTTTAAAGGCTTGAGCGCTGTTCTGCGTCAGTCAGTTATTCAGGTGAGTCAGGCTGTTCAGGCGCAGGAAAACAAAGGCGATAAAATGTCGATGTTGTACGATTTCTTAACCAGCAACGAATTCCGTTTACAGATTGAAGGAATCGTAGAAGGTTTTACCCAAATGCAAAGTGATCTGGATGCCGAAAAAAGAGCGATGCAGCGAATTTGGAAACAACGTGAAAAACAAATAGAAAAAGTAGTTCACAACACTTTAGGAATGTACGGATCTATCCGCGGTATTGCCGGAAATGCCGTTCAGACCGTTCGTGCCCTAGAACTCGATTTTATTGAGGATGGTAATGAAGATCCTAAGGAATTAGAATAGTTATAAATCAGGAGCTTTTTGACACTATATCTTTTATGCTCTCGTCCCAAAAACGAGATCATAAAAGGATGTCGTTCCCATCTGGGTCAGGCTGTAATTTCTTAAGCCCCTTTAAACTATCAGAAGTATTATTTTTCCCAATTATAGTCCAATTTTCCATGTAGAATTGTTAAGAAATTTTGATTCTTATTTTTAACCAAAAACACAAACAATTCTTTTTCAAACCCTTATCTTTATTTTTTCACTAAAAACTTAACATTGGAAAACTTGTTTTATAGTTATCTTTACTTAACTATGAGTTAACAATTTATTTACATTTATAAAGATAATCCTTATTTAATGCCCGTATAATTATGGAAAACAAGACCGAAGAAACAAATGCTGAGAACATTGATTCTCCAAAAACTGAAAATATTCAGCCTGCAGCAGAAAACGAGAATACACCAGAAATAAAAAAGCCTGTCCGCAGAACACCTGTTAAGGCAACTCCTGCTGTAAAACCTACTAAAGCTGCAACAGTAAAATCGACTACAGCAAAAACACCGGTAAAACCAGCAGCAATAAAAAAAGTTCCTGCAAAAGATATAGTACCTGCAACGATACAAACAGAAGAAATAGCTGCAGAAGCAGTTACTGAAACAATTCTGGATACAAAAGAAGCTGCTGTTACTGAAACCTCAAAAGACAAATCTGATAAAAAGAAGAAAAAAGTGAAAGACAAAGAAAAAGACAAAGCCAAAAAGAAATTAGCTAAGAAAAAAGAGGAGGCTAAAAAAGACAAAAAGAAAGAAAAAGCTAAAAAAGCAAAACTAAAAGCGGCAGCCAAGAAAAAAGAAAAAGCGAAAAAAGCGAAAGAAAAAGCGAAAGCTAAAAAAATAGCCAAAAAGAAAGCGAAGTCTAAAAAGAAAGCAAAAGCTAAAAAGAAAAAATAATTTCAGAAGAAAGGTTTGACTTGAATAAAGTTGAACCTTTTTTATATTTTATAGGTTCAGTTTGTCATTCTGAGGAAAGAAGAATCTCAGCAAAGAAGATCGACAAAGTAAGGCTTAACGATACGTAATTCCAGTTAAAATATTACTCATAGAATTGAATAACAATACTTTAAAAAAAATTCAGCCCCCAATTGCAATCATACTTCGATTGTCAAAATGTTTGGCAGGATCATCCATTTCAGAAATAGTCACCATTCCGGCACGAACTTTCTTTTTATTTTGAACAGATTGAGAAATCAATTCTGTAATCGATTCCCCGTTTCTGAAAGCCGACAGCAAATCGGTTTCAGAATTAGAAAAAAGACAGTTTTTTATTTTGCCGTTTGCTGTTAGACGGATTCGGTTGCAGTTATCACAAAACGGATTTGTAATCGAACTTATGATTCCGAAATCTCCCTGAAAACCTTTGATTTTATAAGTTCTCGCCGTGAAGTTCTTTTCATCAATAAGCTTTTGAATTTTATCAAAAGTAAAAAAGGTTTCGACCTGAGATAAAATTTCATTTTGTGATACCATTTTGCTCCTGTCCCATTCGTTTCCGGCAAAAGGCATAAACTCAATAAAACGCACCGAAATGGGTAAGGACTCTGTTAAATTGATAAAGTCAACAATTTCATTATCATTAAAACCTTTCATTAAAACTACATTTACTTTCAACTGAAAATGATTATTCAACAGTAGATGTAGATTATCAATCACTTTCTCAAACTGATTTCGAAGTGTTATCGAATGAAATTTTGAAGCTGCCAAAGTATCAAGACTAAGGTTAATTTTTTTAATACCAACCTGTTTTAAAATATCAATATGCCGGTCTATTAAAATACCGTTGGTCGTGATTGAAAGTGAAACTTCTAAAGTTGATAATTTCGAAACAATTTCAGAAAAATCTTTTCTTAGCAAGGGTTCGCCTCCCGTCAGCCTGATTTTATCGACACCATTTTCTACGAAAGTCCGGGCAATTGCAAAAATCTCATCGGCCGTCATTAAACCGGCTTTTGGAGACAGCGCAATTCCGTCAGCAGGCATGCAATACGTACAACGCAAATTGCATTTCTCCAGCAACGAAATACGCAAATAATGGTGTTTTCGCCCAAAGTCATCCGTTAAAATGGTCTTAGAGGGAGTCATGATTTTTTCCTTTTAAAATATGAAAAACGTGCATCACATGCGGAAAAATAGCATCCATTGATTCTCTTGCTCCGTTTGTAGAACCAGGTAAGGCCAAAACCAGGCTTTTTCCTAATGTTCCTGCCACTGTTCTGGACAACATGGCATACGGCATGCGCTGTTGACCGTAATCACGAATCGCTTCTTCAATTCCCGGAATTCTGCTTTCTAATATCGGCGAAAGTGCTTCGGGTGTTACATCCCTTGGCGACAATCCGGTTCCGCCTGTAAAAATAACCAGCTGATTCTCTTTGGCGAAAGCCTTCGTTCTTTCCTGAATAATTTCTAATTCATCCGGAATAACTTCGTAATGAGATGTTTCAACTCCGTACGAGTCTAACTTTTCTACAATGATTTTTCCGGATCGGTCTTCTTTATCACCGGCAAATATAGAGTCGGAACAAACAAAAACCGCTGCTTTTATCACATACGGAAATTTATTTTTGAAAGATGATTTTCCGCCTTCTTTATTGATTAATTTGATGGTCGAAATTTCTATTTCCTTGTCGATTGGTTTTAGCATATCGTACATCGTAAGCGCTACAATTGAAGCTCCATGCATCGCTTCTACCTCTACGCCGGTTTTGTAAACGGTTTTTACATTAAAGATAATCTGAATCGTTAAATGCTCAATTTTATATTCAACCGACGTATATTCAATTGGTAATGGATGACAATCCGGAATCGATAAATGCGTGTTTTTCACCGCAAATAATCCGGCTGTTTTGGCCATTTCGAGTACATTCCCTTTTGGAACCAGATTATTGACCACCGCATCAATCGTTTCTTGCTTGCTTACTTTGACAATCGCAGTGGCTGTTGCTTTTCGTAAGGTGTTTGTTTTATGCGTAATATCTACCATTTTAGGTGTTTTGTTTCCAGGTGAATGTATCGTTTTCAAACATTTCCTTACCAAAAATCGGAACATCTGTTTTGATCCAGTTTACAATAGCTTCTGTTGCTTCATAAACCTGTTTTCTGCGTGTTGCCGATACAAATACAAACAGACAGATCTCTCCTGCTTTTACTACACCTAAACTATGATAAATGTGCATGCAGGTCAAATCGAATTTGGCAAATGCTTTTTCACGAATTGTATGCAGGGCTTCGTTTGCCATATCAGTATAAGCCGAATAATCAATGGCCACAACCGTATTGTCATGGATTACATCTGCGCGAACCTGACCCAGAAAAATATTGTGTGCCCCAATGGTATGTTTGGATTGATGCTTGGCAATTGACTCCGCAATAAATTCCGGAGAAATTGATCCTTCTACAAATACATTTTTACTCATTTTTTTTATTTTTATATCAAAGATTTCACAGATTAAAAGTTTTATTTGCTACAAATTATACGAATTTTCACTACTTAATTCTACAAAAAGAATAATCGCGATATTGTCATTTCGACGGAGGAGAAATCCTCATAAGAAACTCTACAAAGATTGACGCCATTCTATACCGAGTTACTTGTGAAGATTCTTCGTTCCTCAGAATGACAAACTGTGCAGACAATTGTGTCTTTTAATCTTTGACTATATTTTTATTTCTTTTTTTAATAATTCTTTTATTGCCAACGCACCTCCAACAACACTTTTCACATCTTTAAACTCTTTCTTCTGAAACAATTCAACAGCCATTTTGCTTCGAATTCCGGATTGGCAGAAAACATAAATCGTTTGATCTGCATTCAGTTTTTGTATTTCATTTTCCAGATTCGATAACGGAATCTGAAGGCTATTTTTAAAAGCTATTTTTGGAAGTTCATCTTCATTACGAACATCTAAAAACAAGACTTCTTGATTATCTATTTGACCTAAAGCTGCTTCGGCTGAAATCTCTTCGACAGTATTTTCTTTCTGAGAATATTTCTCTTCAAAAGTATTTCTGTCCATTACAAAAGAATCACTTTTTTCAAAATCATATTTCTGCTGTTCATTATTGAGTATATTATAAACCAATATCTTTCCGCTTAAAACTTCTCCCGTTTCCAAAATCATTTTTATGACTTCATTGGCCTGCAACATTCCAATAATTCCAACAGAGATTCCGATAACTCCCGCATCCGTACAATTTACAGACGAACTGTTTTCATCAGGATATAAACATCTGTAGGTTGAACCATTTTGATAATTAAAAACCGAAACCTGCCCCTGAAACCTGAAAATTGATCCGTAAACCATTGGTTTATTTGTAATCAGACAGGCATCATTGATCAGGTATTTTATTTGAAGATTATCCGTTGCATCCACAACAATATCATATTTTTCGAATAAAGTAATAGCATTTTCACCGGAAAGTTTTTCAGCAATAGCGTTTACTTTAACATCGGGATTTAATGCTTCTATCATGGCTTTGGCTTCCTCAACCTTGTATTTTCCGACAGATGAACTTTTGTAAATCACCTGACGCTGTAAATTTGAAACTTCCACAACATCATCATCCACGATTCCGATTTCACCAACTCCGGCAGCGGCCAGATAAGGCAATATGGCAGCCCCCAGGCCTCCGGCACCAATAATTAAAACTTTGGATTTTAATAATTTGTACTGCCCTGTTTCTCCAATTTCGGGAAGCATTATTTGTCGGTTATAACGTGAAGATGGATTCATAAATTGTAAATTATCCTCCGGCAAAAGGAGGCAATAAAGCGACAACATCACTTGTTGTCAAAGCATAATCTGTTCCTTTTGAAACTATTTTCTGATTGACTGCAACACTAAATGATAACGACTCAAACTTGTATTTTTCTTCTAAATCCTGCAATAAATCCTGCAGGGAAATATTCGAAGTAAGCACATTTTCAAAAGCACATTTTGTTTTTTCGGCAACAGCTCCAAAATATTTAACTTCAATCATTATTATAAATTTAAATTCTGAAATATAAATTCATCTTCAAAATGTTCCTGAAAATAAGAAGTTAGTTTTGACGTATTTTTTACCACTTCACCAATTACAATAATGGCCGGTGATGAAATATTTTTTTCTGCGACTAATTTAGTAATTGAGCTAATGTTTCCCACTACCTTTTGTTCTGAATTTTTAGTTCCGTTCTGAATAATAGCTATCGGAAGGTCATCGGTACGATTGGTTTTATAAATAGCAACAATTTCGTTTAATTTATGCATTCCCATCAAAATCACTACCGTTGCAGCCGATTTTGAAGCCAAATGTACATCTTTTGACAATTCATGACTGGAAGTTGTACCTGTAATCACCCAGAAACTCTCCGCTACTTTTCGTTGTGTCAGACTGATTCCCACTGAAGCCGGAACTCCCAATGCTGATGAAATACCAGGAACCACAGCAGTTTCCAGACCAAATTTCTCTGCAAATTCAATTTCTTCACTTCCACGCCCAAAAACAAACGGATCTCCGCCTTTTAAACGAACGACATGTCCGTAACGATTTGCCATCGAAACAATCAATTCGTTAATTTGATCCTGTGTGTAAGCATGGCATCCTAAGCGTTTCCCCACAAAAACAATCTCTGCCTTAGTCGCATATTGCAATAATTCTTCGTTAACTAAAGCATCATACAAAACTACATCGGCATTTTCTAACGCTTTAATTGCTTTCAGCGTAATCAATTCAACATCTCCCGGGCCTGCGCCTACTACTGTTAACTTTGGTGTTTTGGAGTTTTGCATAATCTATTAACTTAAATTGATATTCAGGTCGTTTAATTCGTCGGCCGAATTAATATTGGTTAAAGGAGTGTTTTCGCTTTCTTCTATTTTTATCATCTGATGCGGCACTTTCGAGATAAATTCCATCATTTTCAGTTCATTATTGTCAATCACTTCTTTTATAACCGGAACTATTTTTTTCGAATAAATTCCGATTAAAGGATGAATTCTGCTTTCAGTCGCAAAAACAGTAATTTGAGCTTCCTGATTGTGTTTTGAAATTAATTCAGTTAGCAATTCCGAAGAAATTAACGGAATATCACAACTTAGAATCAGGTTAAATTCGGTTTCAGAATTTTCCAGTGCTGTATAAATCCCACCCAAAGGCCCTTTATCTTTCACTATATCAGCAGACTTCTTGTATGGCAAATAATCGTATTCCTTAGTATTTGTTATGAACTCAATTTTTTCTGTAACCGGTAAAACAGCCTGAATTATATGCTCAATAAATGGTTTTCCCTGAAACAGAACCAATCCTTTCTCAGACTTCATACGGGAACTTTTCCCTCCACAAAGAATAAATGCTGTTAGTTTTTCCATCTTTAATTTATTTTGTTTACATCGTCTTTTAGGCTTTCAGCCTCAAGTCAGGTTTCAGGTTTAAAGTTTGATGTTTTGCCAATCTTTCTTTTTATAAAAATAGAAACCTCTTGTTTCTGAGTGTTTAATTCTTCTTTTTACGGAAAAATCAATTTTATACTTGCCATCAAAATCACCGTTCCTAATACAATTTTTAAGGTCTTGTTCGAAAAATAACCGCTTCCGTAAAATCCGCCTAACATTCCGCCTACCACTGCAATCGGAACCAGATAAAAACTTTCTATCGGAATAATTTTTCCTCCCAAAAGAAATCCTAACATCCCTGCAAATGAATTTACAAATATGAACAGGCTCGAAATAGCAGCCGATTCTTTTACCGAAGCCCATCCCAGGAACAATAAAACCGGACTTAAAATAATACCACCGCCAATTCCCAGCATTCCAGATAACAAACCGATTACAAATCCGATTGCTAATGCAAAAGGTAATTTGATCTGAACAGCTTCTTTTTCCTTAAAATTAAATATTCCGAACAGTCTCAGAGCTGCAAACACCAGTACAATTCCTAAAATAAATTTATAAATTGTATTATCCAACGTGATGAATCCGCCAATAAAAGCTGCCGGTACAGAAGCGATCGCAAACGGATAAAAGAGTTTTGTTTTGAAATAATTCATTCTGTAATAAAACAAAAACGAAATACTCGAAACAAACAAATTCAGCAACAACGCCGAAGGTTTCATAATCGCCACCGGAAAAGCAAAAATGGTCATTAAAGCCAAATAACCCGATGCCCCGCCATGTCCTACACTGGCATATAAAAAAGCAATCACAATCAATGCGAAGCTGAATAAAATTATATTTTCGGAAGTAAGTAAATTCATTTAGTGTCAGGTTTTCTTTGTTTCTCGTTACGCTATATGTTTTTTTTTTACATACTGCGTTTTAAAACTGAAATTCTTTATTCTAATCAATCGGCAATAATGTTACCAACTGCTCTTTTTTAAGGTTCTCAACATCATTCGGTACAATTAATAAACAATTTGCTGTTGCAAAAGTGTTGAGCATTGCTGAACTCTGACCGTCTAAAACCGTTACATGGGTTTCGTCATACAAGGCTTTTAAGAACAATGTTTTACCAGATGTATTTGAAATTCCGGCATTTAATTTTCGGACTAATTTTGGTAAATGAATGTCCGAAAATCCCATTCGGTTTCGGATTGCCGGATACACATACACATAAAAATTAGTCAGTGAAGAAGCCGGATTTCCTGGTAAAGCAAAAACTAAAGTATCTTTTTTAGATCCAAAAAACATTGGTTTGCCTGGTTTTTGGTTGATTTTATAAAAGAGTTCTTGTACACCATTTTTCAGTAAAGCTTCTTTTACAAAATCATAATCCCCAACTGAAATACCACCTGAAATTAAAACCATATCGTATTTTTCCAGCATAATTTTTAATACCTTCTTCGTTGCCTTAAGATTGTCTTTTACCTTAAAAACCTTTGTTTTCTTTATGCCTATCGTTTGAAGCGCAGCCTCCAGCATCACTGAATTGCTTTCGTAAATTTTACCTTTTGGCAATTTCTTACCGGGTTCTCCCAATTCGTTTCCGGTTATCAAAATAGCAACTTTTGGCTTTTTGTAAACGGTAATTTCTGTAATTCCCAAACAAGCTAGAAAACCAATAGCTGCAGGTGTAATTAACGTATTTGATTCAAAAACTACTTCACCTTTATTGATCTGCTCCCCTTTTGCACGAACATTTGCATATCGCTCAGGCATTTGGGCAATTAAAATCGAATTTTCATTCGCCATAACATGTTCCTGCATTACCACTGTATCGGCATTATCCGGAACAAAAGCTCCTGTAAAAATTCTTACTGCTTCATTCCCTTTCAGTTTTATATTAGAATGATCTCCAGCTTGTAAGCTGCTTACCACATCATACTGATGTTTTATACTGTGGATGAAAGCATAACCATCCATTGCCGACTGGCGAAAAGGCGGCATTGCAATTGGCGAATAAACCGTTTCTGCTATCACATATCCTAGTGCTTTTCTCACTGCTATTCTTTGCAATGGCATTTTTGAACTGTTTTCAGCTACAATCGTTAAGGCTTCAGTTACTTGTATCATTTTTACAAAATATAAAACTAAGTATAAATACTTAATACAAATATAAGTATTTTTTACTAGTAGGATTAAAAAATTTAATTTATTTTTCTATTTATAAAATTACTCTAATTTATTTAAAATCATGGTTTAATTTGAATCTAGTTTTTGGTTTAAAATTCTGTTTTTTGAATACCAGCAGATACTTTTCAGTCATATTTGACGTCTTCTATTATTAAAATTGATAAATAATAAAGAATAAACTAAGTATAAAATACTACATTTCAATATCGTCTAAAATATATTTTTAACATTTATTTTAATTAACAAAAAAGCATAAAGCACTAATAAACAATTAATTAAAACAAAAGTTATTTCTTCAAATCATATTTATTTAATTATTACTCAAAAAAAATCAACAAATTTTTGGATTTTATTATATTAAAATTAACTTTGTCTATAGAATTAGTAGAGTTTAAAATTGTATTTAAAACCATAAAAAACTATATTTTGAAAACAGCCGAAAGCATAGCGTATTACAATCTTCAAAAAAAATATACTTATAACACTAGATGTTGTATGTGCTTCTGTTGTTAAACCTTACAGCAATAATCCTCTGTTTATAGTCAACTCTTCAAGAACAAACTGACTTTAAACAAATCTTATAAAAATTACTGGTAAATCTTACTGAACATTCCATAATCTTATTTGATGCAACAAATTTGTATCGAAAACGCTATTGAAACTATACCTGTTAACTAAGAAAAATGAAATAAAAAATAAAAACTAAAAACAATAAAATGAAAAAGATGCGCAACAGCTGCTGTAAATAAACAAAAAAGCCATTTCTGCGGCAACAGAAATGGCGAGGCTTAAAGAAAATTTATCGCTAAATAAAGGAAACACGAGAGAGTTGAAAAATCAACTTTCAGGACTCCTTGTTAATTACTTAAACCAATACAAAGAAATGAAAAAAAATATAAATGTTTACACATTATTATTTTTCCTGTTTTTAACATCAGGAATAAATGCACAAAATACAACACCTCTTATACAGTCTAAACTAGACGGAACGGTAGTAGATGATATTACAAACCAGCCCATTATTGGAGCTTCAGTTATTATTAAAGGAACAACACACGGAGTTCAGACAGATACTGAAGGGAAATTTTATTTTCAGACTGGTCAGAAATTACCTTATACTTTAATCATAACCTATATCGGATATAAAAAAACTGAAATTATTGTCGACAAAAATCCTGTCACTATCAGTTTAAAAGAAGAACGCCAGGAACTTGACGAATTAGTTGTTGTAGGTTATGGAACTCAAAAAAGAAAAGACATTACCGGTTCTGTAGCTTCTGTACCAAAAGCAAATTTATCTCAGGTAACTTCATCAGCAGATAATCTGTTGCGAGGCGCAGTTGCCGGAGTGGTAGTAACACAGAGTTCCGGACGTCCAGGCGCTTCTTCAAGCGTACGTATTCGTGGAGGAAACTCCATAACTGCAGGTAATGAACCTTTGTATGTAGTTGATGGAATCCTTATTTACAATGACAATAATAATGGTTCTGCCGGAATAGCAAATGCCGGAGCCAGCATAAATGTTTTGTCAACTATTAACCCTGTTGATATTGAATCTATCGAAGTCTTAAAAGATGCTTCTGCGACTGCAATTTATGGTTCACGTGGTGCAAATGGTGTTGTTATTATTACCACTAAAAAAGGAATAAAAGGACAAGATAATATTTCTTACCAGGGTTATTTTGGGTTTCAGAATGTTTCTAAAAAACTTCATGTTATGAATGCCAGCCAATGGGCAAGTTTACGAAATGATGTACAGGCAAGTATTGGTCAGGCTCCATCTTTTTCTGCAGCACAGATAGAAGCATTTAAAACTTCCGGAAGCTACGACTGGCAGGATGCAGCTTTTAGAAGGGCTGCTCCGGTTCAAAATCATCAATTGTCATTTTCAGGCGGAGACGAAAGATCAAGATATGCGGTTTCTGCAGGATATTTTGATCAGGAAGGTACTGTTTTGGGATCTGATTTTAGACGTATCTCTCTTCGTATCAATTACGAAAGAAACTATTCTCAAAACTTTAAATTTGGTATTAATGCCAATTATAGTAACTCACTTTCTAATGGTATAGCAAATAACGGAAGCGGCGGAAGAAATCCAAACCCTTTGGTTAGTGTTTTGTTAACTGCTCCTGTAGTGCCAATTAGAAATGAAAACCGAAGTTATAACGTAACTAACAATCCATATGCAACTTCTGTTAACGGTTTTGTTCCAAACCCTATTAATGATTTGGAAAATACAATTAACGAAACTAAAATCAACAGGATTCTAACAAGCTTATTTGGTGAATATAAAATCACTAAAAAACTGACTGCTAAAGTGGCTGTAAGCGGTGACGTAATCAATACAAAACAAAACTATTATGCCCCTGCCAATACATCAAATGGTGCAGGAACAAAAGGTTCAGCTTCAGTTGGAGACAGATTAGTAAGTTCTGTTTTAAATGAAAATACGCTGAACTACAATAGCAACTTTGGTGAAAACCATAAATTCTCGGCTTTGGGAGGTTATACACTTCAATATACGCAAGGAGAAGTTGTAAATGCCGGTGCTAATACGTTTGTAAATGATGCTAATACTTATAATGCTTTACAAGATGGTGTAGCAGTAAAACCATATAGTGACGCCTACGAAAGTGTTTTAAAATCCTGGCTTGCAAGAGTTAATTATTCTTATAAAGGAAAATACAACTTTACACTTTCTGCCCGTGCCGACGGATCTTCAAGATTTGGTTCTGAATCACGCTGGGGTTATTTCCCGTCAGCAGGTTTCTCATGGAATATTACAGATGAAGAATTTGCAAACAATATCAAAGGTGTAACTGAGGCAAAACTTAGAATTACTGCCGGAACAACAGGAAATCAGGAAATTGGAAACTATCTGGCGTTAGCTCAAATGGGTTCTGTAAACTATTCTTTTGGCGGAACATTATACACAGGACTTGCTCCTACCCGATTATCAAATACGGATTTGAAATGGGAAAAAACAACACAGTATAATGTTGGTTTGGATTTATCATTATTTGAAAGAAAAATCAATTTTGTTTTTGATGTGTATTACAAAAAAACAAACGATTTGTTAATCAGCGTTCCGGTGCCGCTTACTTCCGGATATGCAAGTGTACTTCAAAATATCGGAGGTGTTGAAAATAAAGGTATTGAGATTGGTTTAAATACAGAAAACCTAAAAACAGAAAATTTCTCATGGAATTCGAACCTTGTTTTTTCTGCTAACAGAAACAAAGTGGTAGCAATTGGAAACGGAGTCAATCAGTTTTTTCCAGTAGTTCCAAACGGATCTTTATTGCAGCAGCAGCCTGTTACGGTAAAAGTTGGCCTGCCATTAGGAACTTTCTGGGGATATAGAACAAACGGAGTTTTTCAGACTCAGCAAGAAGTCAACACACAGCCAAAAATCAACAGTTTAGCCAACACAAAAGTAGGAGACAGAAAATATGTTGATACAAACGGAGACGGTGTAATTACAGCTCTTGACAAAGGCAATTTAGGTTCTTCACAGCCAAAATTTGTTGGAAGTTTCAGCAATACCTTTTCATACAATGATTTCGATTTAAATTTCTCTTTTCAAGGATCATACGGTGCAAAAATCTTCAATGCTTTAAATCAGCAGTTAGAAATTTCAACTCTTGGAACAAATGCAAATGTGACTTTAGAAGATCGCTGGACACCTACAAATCCAAGTAATGAAATTCCGAGAGCATCCAGTTCTCCGTTAGGAATAGTTTCTGAACGATATGTAGAAGATGCTTCTTTCCTGAGGCTAAAACTGATTACTTTAGGATATACATTGCCTAAAAGCATTTCTAAAAAATTAGGAACAAAGAGTGTTAAGTTTTATGTATCTGCTGAAAACTTAATTACATGGACAAAATACACTGGATATGATCCTGAGGTAAGTTCATATGAACAAAACAACTTATATCCGGGAATTGATTTTGGTTCTTATCCAAACTCAAAAACATTCATCTCGGGCCTGAATATAACTTTCTAAGTAAAAAAATATATCAAAATGAAAAAGATTATAATAACATTCCTTTTAAGTGCCGGACTATTTGTATCGTGCACGGACCTGGAGGTAACACCAACCTCTTTTGTAA
The DNA here is from genome assembly GCF_048282555.1 of Flavobacterium adiutor. NCBI lineage: Bacteria > Pseudomonadati > Bacteroidota > Flavobacteriia > Flavobacteriales > Flavobacteriaceae > Flavobacterium > Flavobacterium adiutor. Next base: position 1,831,918 of record NZ_CP182487.1, on the reverse strand, counting down.
CCGAAGATAATTACTTTATAAGCCAAGACGATGCTGTTGCGAGTGTAACTGCGGTTTATGCTTCTTTAAGCCTTGATCCGGGAGAGCAGAGTTTATTCGGGAGAAACTTGTATTTCTTAACAGATATGGGTTCTGATTATGCTGCGGCCGGAGTTTCTGCAACAAACCCTCAAGTTAGAGCAATGAGCAGTTTAACGCATGACGCTACAAATGACCGTGTACAAGTGGCGTGGAGACAAATTTATGCAGGAATCAACAGAGCCAATGTTTCTATTGATAATATCCCAAAAGTATCTGGATCTGAAGTTATAAAAACAAGATTAATTAACGAAGCAAAGTTTATCCGCGGATTACTGTATTTTCAGGCTGTTCGTATTTGGGGCGGTGTTCCAATTGTTTTACACGAACCAACTTCTATTCAATTAGAAAGTTTAAAATCAAGAAGAGCAACTGTAGACGAAGTTTATGCGCAGATTATTAAAGATCTTACAGATGCAGAAAGTTTACCAGCATCTTATACAACTGCTGATGCCGGACGCGCCACTTCCGGAGCTGCAAAAGCGATTTTAGCCAAAGTATATTTAACCCGAAAAGATTGGGCAAATGCTATTTTGAAAGCCAGAGAAGTTATCAACGGTGGATATGGTTATGCTTTATTCGAAAACTTTCAGGATATTTTCACGAAAACAAAAAAGAACGGAAAAGAGCATATTTTCTCAGTTCAGTTTGAGCCAAACCAGGCAGGAAACGGTTCTAGCGGAAGCACATTTCAATCTACTTCATTTACCGGATTTACGGCTACAGAACCTGCAGATATTATCTCAGATGTAGCTTTGTTTTATGATATTTATGAAACTGGAGATACTCGCAGAGATGTAAGTTATGCTAAACAATTGCTTAACCCAACTACAGGAACGCTTTATACTTTTCCTAAACCAATTTTCAAAAAATATCTGGATTTAACCAATTTGGCAACACCGTCAAACGTAGCGATCAATTTTCCTTTAATTCGTTATGCAGATATTTTATTGTCTTTGGCGGAAGCCATAAATGAGCAAGGTGCGCCAACTGCAGAAGCCTATGAATTGATTAACCAAGTAAGAAGAAGAGCTTACGGAAAACCAATTACAACGCCAGACGCAACTGTAGATTTAGTTGGATTAAACCAAACCACTTTTAGAGCTGCGATTCAGGAAGAACGTAAAAAAGAGTTTGTTCAGGAAGGACAACGCTGGTTTGACTTAGTTCGTTGGGGAACTCTAGTTACTGAAGTGAAAAAAGTAACCGCTAAAAACTCGGTTTCAGAAAGAAACAATTTATATCCAATTCCGCAAAGCGAAAGAAATATTGATCCGGTAGGATTACCACAAAATCCAGGTTATTAATAAAATGATAAAAAAACTGTTCATCCTTGCCCTCTTGGTTGTTGCACAATCTCACCTATTTGCACAGAAAAAGCAACCTAACATCATCGTCATTTTGGCAGATGATTTAGGTTTCTCAGATATTGGTGCTTTTGGCTCAGAAATTAAAACTCCAAATTTGGATAAGCTTGCCAAAAACGGGCTTATTTTAAATCAGTTTTACAATGCAGGACGTTGCTGTCCTTCACGGGCTTCGTTACTGACTGGTTTGTATTCGCATCAGGCAGGTATTGGAGATATGGTTCAGGACAAGGGGTTTCCTGCTTACCAGGGCTATTTAAACGAACATTGCATCACGATTGGACAGGCACTCAAACAGGCTGGTTACACTACTATCGTATCGGGAAAATGGCACGTTGGTTTGGTTCCGTCAGCCTGGGCGGTTAATAGAGGGTTCGATGATTCTTTTACTTTACAAAACAATGGGAGCAGTTATTTTAACTCAGAACCTTTATATAATGACGGAAGAACGGTTACTTTTTTGAAAGGAGATCAGGAAATCATCCGAACAGACAAATCTACTTATCTGACTCAGGAAATAACCCAATTTGCGATTAATTCTTTAGAAAAACATCGCCATGAACAAAAGCCTTTTTTCCTGTATGTTGCTTATAATGCACCGCATTGGCCTATTCAGGCATTGCCAGAAGATATTGCTAAATACAAAGGCAAATATCTTGAAGGCTGGGATAAGCTGAGAGCAAGTCGTTTTGAGAAATTAAAACAGCAAGGCATTATTGATAAAAACTGGAAATTATCCAATCGTTTTGAAAAAGTGCCCGACTGGGAAAAATTAAGTGTAGAAGAAAAAGATAAATGGGACACCCGCATGGCAATTTACGCCGCCATGATTGACCGAATGGATGCGGGAATTGGAGAAATTCTGCAAAAAGTAAAATCTCTGGGTGAAGAAAATAATACAATTATTCTTTTTCTTTCTGATAATGGCGGTAGTGCAGATGATGTAAAAAACTGGAATTATGTGATACAAAAAAATGGAACACAAGGTTCCGCTGCATCGATCGATAGTTATGAGAGCCCTTGGGGAAATGTGAGCAACACGCCATTTCAATTATTCAAAAAGAACACTCATGAAGGAGGCATTGCTTCGCCTTTTATTGCCTATTATCCAAAACACATTAAGGCTGGCACATTAAGTAATAGAGTAACCCATCTGATTGATATTTTCCCGACTTGTCTAGAGTATGCTGGTTTTGAATATCCGAATTCTTTTCAGGGAAAAAAACTCACACCATTAGAAGGTATTAGTTTAAAAAGGGAATTTGAAGGGCAAAAATCTGATCTACATGAAGCCTTGTTTTGGGAACATGAAGGCAGTAAAGCAGTACGAAAAGGACAATGGAAAGCAGTAGCCGAAAACAATCAGCCCTGGGAATTGTACAATCTCGCAGATGACCGAACCGAAACAAAGAACCTGGCAAAATCAGAGCCAAAACTGCTGCAACATTTAATTGAATTACATCAAAAATGGTCAGCAAAAGTTGGCGTAAAAGACTGGAATGTAATAAAATAAACAACCTTTTTTTTCTAATTGATGACTTCATAATTTGCTTAAAAATTATACTAAATATATAGAATTAATAAATATTTTAAAACATATAAAATGAAAAAGGACAGTACAATCAAAAGTCCAACAAGAGGGCTTATAATTACAGCATTGCTGGCTGCTCAGTTTGGCTTTGCACAAGAAAATCAAAATGCAGATTTTAAAGGAGTTGTTGGTAAAACATTGGCCGATTCTAAAGAATATTGGCCAGAGCCTGTAACCGCTCCAAAAGAGGCTCCAAATATTGTTTGGATATTATTGGATGACGTTGGATTTGGAGCTTCAGGCACTTTTGGAGGTTTAATCAATACACCAACTTTTGACAATCTGGCAAATAATGGTTTACGTTATACAAACTTCCATACGACAGCGATTTGTGCCCCTACCCGAGCCGCTTTACTAACGGGAAGAAACTCAGGAAGAGTTCACGTAAGCGGATTTTCCCATACCATTCTATCGGCTGGTTTCCCAGGTTGGGATGGCAGAATTCCTTCTGATAAAGGAACAATTGCAGAGATTTTACGTGACAACGGTTACAACACTTTTGCAGTTGGAAAATACGGAGTTACTCCAGATGAAGACGCTACAGATGCAGGACCATTTGACAGATGGCCAACTGGAAAAGGTTTCGATCATTTCTACGGATTCCTTGGTTCTCAAACAGATCAATACAATCCTGATTTAGTGGAAGATCAGGCGCATGTGAAACCAGACGGACGTCACTTAAATGAATTAATTACAGATAAAGCAATCAGCTACATTCAAAAACAACAAAAAGCGGCACCTGGAAAACCATTCTTTTTATACTATGCGCCAGGAGCTGTTCATGCACCTCATCAGGTTGCTGAAAAATGGATCGAGCCTTACAAAGGAAAATTTGACGAAGGCTGGGATGTTTACCGTGAAAAAGTATTAGCTAATCAAAAGAAATTAGGGATATTTCCTCAAAATGCTGGATTGCCAGAACGCAACGCTTTAATCACAGATTGGAAAAAATTAACTCCGGACCAAAAGAAAGTTTATGCGAGATTCATGGAAGTTTATGCTGGATTCCTGACGTATACTGATTACGAAATTGGAAGAGTTGTTGATTATTTAAAACAAAGCGGACAATTGGATAACACTTTAATCTTTGTTGCAATTGGTGATAACGGAGCAAGTAAAGAAGGAACTTTACAAGGAACAATTAATCAAAGTTTATTTTCTCAAGGAAAAACAGAAGCAGAAAATCTTCAAAGCAATTTGAACAATATTGGTGAAATTGGAACAGCAAAAGGTTTAAACACGAATTATCCGTTAGGATGGGCGCAGGCAACAAACGTTCCTTTTAAAAACTGGAAACAAGATGCACATTCTGAAGGTGGAACTCGTAACCCGTTAATTGTTTTTTATCCAAATGGAATTAAAGACAAAGGCGGAATCAGAAATCAATACAGCCACGTAACCGATTTACTGCCAACAACTTTAGAAATTGCAGGAATCAAAGCTCCGGAATATATCAAAGGAATTAAACAAGATATTATTCAGGGATCTTCTTTCCAGGCTTCTTTAGACAATCCAAAAGCAGAATCTTTGCACAAAGTTCAGTATTACTATATCTTCGGAAACAGAGCTATTTATAAAGATGGATGGAAAGCGGCTGCGGCACACTTACCAGATTCATTTGCTGTAAAACAATCATTAGGTAAAAACGCAAAACCAGTTGCAAGCAATTTTGATACTGATGTTTGGGAATTATACAACTTAAACGAAGATTTTAATGAACGTAATAATCTGGCGAAAAAATATCCTGAAAAACTAGCTGAACTTCAAAAATTATTTGAGGAACAAGCAAAAGAAAACAATGTTTATCCATTGATTGACTGGCAGGATGTTTACAACAGAAGAATTCATAATACTGGTGCCGATAAAGGAAAAACAGTTTCTGACTTGATCAAACAAGCAACTAAACCAGGCGCAACCCATAACTAATTACAGAACCTGCAAGGTTTCCAAAACCTTGTAGGTTTCAAATCTTATACATAAAAAACACCTACAAGGTTTGTGAAAACGTTGCAGGAAATAAAACGAAGAATTATGAAACGAGTAGATTATGAAATTATAGGAAAAAAGATTCTCATTGGGGCGATTCTTTTTTTGATTCCGCTTGTGATTTTGGCAGGCGGTTTAACATTAATCAATCAATTTTTAAAATAAGAAATCATGGCAACAGTTCAAAATTCAAACAAAAATCTGACAAGAGATTTAAGCATTAGTCTTTTTATTTACACGCTGCCTGTGTTGGCAATTTACCTATATTTTAAATTGAGTAACAACATTGTAAGTGAATCGCACATTGCATTACCGGCTTTTCTGGAATTTGCAAAACCTGCTTTCGAAAACATCAGAACCTGGGGATTAACCGTTTTTATGATTGTATTGGGAATTATCGAATTTACGGCAGGTTTATATGATGATGAATGGACAGGTGAAGAACGCAAAATTGACATCGTAAGTTTCCTGGCTCCAAAATTAATTTTACCTGCAGTTATTTCTTTTTTCAGCTTAAAGGTTTTACCGGTTTTTATTCCGAATCTTGAAAACGCACTTTCGTGGGTACCGTTTTGGGGAGGCTTTTTCTTAATCGCTGTTGCGGATGATTTAACACAATACTGGTACCATCGTCTGCACCATCAGGTTCCTTTTTTATGGCGTTTTCACAGAACGCATCATTCAGCTCCGTACATGGGAATGGCGATGCTTTCGAGACAAAACTTTATTTACACGATCTTTTTCTCTCAAATTTATTTAACAGCGACTTTAACCTATTTAGGTCTAGGCCTTCCTGCTTTATTTGTTTTGGTAATCAAAAGTTTCATTACTTTGGGAGCGCACTCAAGTATTCCATGGGACAAACCTTTCTACGAATATAAAGTTTTACACCCAATTGCATGGATTTTAGAAAGGTTGATTTCTACTCCAGCAACACACCACGCGCATCATGCAGATACAAGCGGAGACGGTGTTGGTCATTTTAAAGGCAACTTCGGAAACATGTTTTTTATCTGGGATGTCATCTTCGGAACAGGTTTAATTACCAGACAATTTCCAAAATCGTACGGAATCAAATCCTACAAGCAGGAAGAATGGTACGCACAGTTTCTCTGGCCGATATTCAAATCTAAAAAAGAAGGAAGCGCACTGGCAGAAGGAGTTCTTTCTGTACCCTTAAAACAAACTCCGGTTGTTGAAAATCAGCCTGTACTAGAAACCGTTCAATCCTAATATCATGAAAAATAAAATATTTAAAAGCAGCATTTCTGTATTAGCCCTTTTCGTAAACATCATTGGATTTACACAAAATAAAAATCCAAATACAATCTCACTGGAGGTTTATTACAGTAAAATCCAAAACGAGAAGAATCCGCAAATAATTGACGCGAGAGATCCTGAAGAATTTGCCCTGAACCACATTAACGGAGCGGTAAATTTCAATCTGGAATCAAAAGATTATGCCAAGCAAATAGCAAAATTAGATAAAACAAGACCCGTATTTACCTATTCTATAGGAGCCGGAAGAAGTGTCTGGCTGGCAGATGATTTACTAAAAAAGGTTTTAAAGAAGCGTATAGTTTAGAGGGCGGAATTGCCAACTGGATTGGCAACGGAAAGCCTTTTTATGTCAACTCCAAAAGCAAATTGACACTGGATGAATACAATAAAATCATCGCTGATAATAATACGGTTTTGGTGGACATCGGTTCTAAATATTGTGCGCCTTGTAAAAAAGTAAAACCTGTTCTGGAAACCATCAAAGCTGAATACGGAGAGAAGGTAAAAATTGTCGAAATTGAACTGGAAGAAAGTCCGCAGGTAATTGCCGATCTGAAAAATGTAAAAGTATTCCCTACCCTGATTTTATATCAAAACGGTCAGATCATTTTCAAAAAAGAGGGATTCTCAGATTTGAAAAAAGAGGTTGATGTAGCTTTGGCACAAAATATTTTTAGCAATTAAACAAAAGGCGATTGAATCAACAATCGCCTTTTGTGTTTGTCAAATATCATTTTAAGTCCTGTAAAATCTGTCGAACCTCTGAGATATCATTGACAAAATATCGAGCCGCTGTTTTTGCATTTCCTACTTTAATGGTATAAGCACTATCCATTAATTCCTGAAACATGAATTCGTCAGTCCAGTCATCTCCAATGGCTACAATAAAATCATAATTGCCCTCAGTTACCAGTCTTCCTGCTGCACGCCCTTTATTTACATTACTGCTCTTCACTTCAAGTACTTTGTTGCCTTCGAGCACTGAAAGCGAATTGTTAGCCAAAAGGCTTGTCAGGACATGTTTAAGTTCCATTGTTCTCAAATTTGCCAGATCTGCATCAGCTCTTCTATAATGCCAGGCAAGAGAATAGTTTTTTTCTTCAATAAAAGTTCCGGGTGTGCTATCTGTAAAGTTTTCAATAATAGGCCGGATATTTTCTTTCCATTCTGTTTTAATATGTTCGAGGCTTATCCATCCTTTTTCTTTTTTTCTAAGCCATACCCCATGATCCGTTATTAAAGTATAGTTTTTATGTCCGAACCAGCTTTCGAGTGTTTTACGATCACGTCCGCTGATTATGGCTATTTCTGTATTTTCATCTGCTGCAATATTGTCCAGAAGGGCATATAATTCATCATCCGGACTTGCCTCTTCTGGTATATTTTTAAATCCTACCAGTGTTCCGTCATAATCAAGCAAAAGCAGTCTTTTCGCGGAATTCTTATAATCCAGTGAAATATCGTGAAGTATTTCAGAGTTCAGTTTTTTGGTAATGCTGACGGGTTTTGAATTTTTAGTGATTTCAAGAGCATTCAGAAATGAATCGGCCCATTTTTCTACATTATAGCGCGACACTCTTTTCTGCAAAGTTTCCAGTCTTGATTTTTGTTCCGCTTCAGGCATTTCAAGAGCATATTTCAGGGTATCCGCAATCTGTTCAAAATTATTAGGATTTACTAAAAGTGCCTCATACATTTCTTTAGCAGCACCCGCCATTTCGCTTAGAACAAGGACACCTTTACCTTGTGTTTTTGTTGCAACATATTCTTTGGCTACAAGATTCATTCCATCTCTTGTTGGTGTAATAAGAGCAACATCAGCAGCAAGATATAAATCAATGAGGTCATCAAAGGGCATTGATCTGTAAAAATACCAGATAGGTGTCCAGTTTACCGTTGCCAGCTGGCCGTTTATCCTTCCAACCAATTCGTCTGTTTCCCGTTTTAAACGCTGATATTGCGGAACATTCTCCCTTGAGGGCACAGAAAGCATCACCAGACGTACTTTACCCTGATATTCAGGATATTTGTTTAGAAAGTATTCAAATGATTTTATTCTGTTTGGAATTCCCTTTGTATAATCCATTCTGTCGATTGACAAAATAAGTTTACTTTCAGAGAAAGACATATTATGCAGTTCGAGACTATGCATCAGATCAGACTTGTTGGCATCCGGACGCACTGCATGTTCAAGAGCTGAATTAAAGTACTTGTCATAATCAATTCCCATAGGAAAAGAATCTACTTTTACAATTCTGTCCTTATAAAATATTTCATTAAATCGAATTTCAAGTCCTGTAATTCTGGACGCAGAACTAATAAAGTGCCTTACATAATCATAAATGTGAAAGCCAATAAGATCGGCACCAAGCATGCCATATAACAATTCATCACGCCACGGACAAGTCCTGAAAAGCTCGAATGAAGGATATGGAATATGAAGAAAAAAACCAATTGTAAGGTTTATTGCTTTCTGTCTGAGTAATTCAGGAAGCAATAATAGCTGATAATCATGAATCCATACCGTATCCCCTTCATTTGCGTTTTCAAGGATAACATCAGCAAACTTCTGATTCACCTTTTTATAAGATTCCCAATGGGTAAGTTCAAATTCTGTATATGCCTGAAAATAATGAAAAAGAGGCCATAGTGCGGTATTACTAAAACCATAATAATAATTCTCAATATCGTATCCTGTCAGGGGAACACTGATGCACTTTTCTTTGGCCAGTGCAATTTCAACTTCATTTTTCCTTTCTGGTTCAATTTGTTCATCTGTAAGTCCAGACCAGCCTATCCAGATTCCGTTTCCTTCAGAGTGAACTGATTTCATTCCGGTCGCAAGTCCCCCAACACTTGATTTTACTACTAACTTTTCGTTATCAAATTTAAGGTCAACAGGAAGGCGATTGGAAACTATAATTGTTTTATTCATCAAAAAATGGTTTGGATTAATAACATCGTTTTAGTAAATTTAAATAATTAATACCCTTTTACCTAACTAAAAGATGACTTTATGAAGAATTTAAACTATGGTATAATTGGTAATTGTCGCAGTGCTGCATTGGTTTCGGATAAAGGAGCTATCGAATGGTGCTGCCTTCCGGAATTTGATTCTGCATCGGTATTTGCAAAAATATTGGATCAGGAAATTGGAGGCAGTTTTGAAATACAGGTGACTGATGATTACACGATTACCCAAAAATATATACCCAACACGAGTATAGTAGTAAGTACCTTTTCTAACGGCACAGATGCTTTTGAAATTAACGATTTCATGCCGCGGTACCGAAAAGAAAAAGGAGGATATATGGCCCCTCCGGAAATTATCAGGTATATTAAAAAACTATCTGGAAATCCTTCTTTCAAGGTAATTTATGATCCGCGTCTGGATTACGCATCAGGTGTAACAAGCAGTTATGTTAAAGAAAATCATATTGTCAGCCTTACCGGTACAATAAAATTCGATTCACTTTTCCTGTACAGCAATTTAGATTTGGAAAGTATCGCTAATGGAAACGAAATCACGCTTAAGGGAGACGGTTATTTGCTAATGGCTTATAATGAGAAAATTTTTATTCCAACGCTCACAAAAATAAATTTGGAGTTTGAACGAACCAAAACGTATTGGCTTAGCTGGAGTGATAAAACAACTGAATATAAAAAATACAATGAGCAGATTGCCCGCAGTGCCATTACGCTTAAATTACTTAGTTATGAAAAAACTGGCGCAGTTTTGGCAGCAGCCACAACTTCTCTGCCAGAAACTATTGGCGAAGTTCGAAACTGGGATTACAGATTCTGCTGGATTAGGGACGCTTCTATGGTAGTAAAGGTCATTTCTGAACTTGGACATAAGAAACTTGCTAAAGATTACCTACAGTTCATCATTGATTTAGTTCCTAATAAAGATGAGAAACTGCAAATCATGTATGGTATCAATAAAGAAAAAAAACTGACAGAAGAAACTCTCGACCATCTAAGTGGCTACATGGGCAGCAAACCGGTAAGAATTGGTAATGCAGCCTATTCACAGCGCCAGAACGACATTTATGGCATTCTTATGGATGTAATTCACCAACAGCTTATTACCTTTAGTAATGATACTGAAAATGGCGAAGAACTCTGGAACATCACTAAAGGAATAGTTTGGGTTGTAAATAAGCACTGGCAGGAACCCGACAAAGGAATCTGGGAATTCAGAACCGAAGAAAGACATTTTACATTCTCTAAAATATTATGCTGGACAGCCATAGACAGAGCCATCAAAGTTGCCAGAATATTGGGCAAAAAACACAAAGCAGAAAAGTGGGAACCATTGGCTGCTGCTATAAAAAATGACATTATGGAAAATGCCTGGAATGAATCCGTTCAGGCTTTTACACAGTCTTATGGTTCTAACGATCTTGACACTTCAGTACTCTTAATGGAAAGTTACGGGTTTATTGAAGAGATGGATCCCAAATATGTAGCAACAGTTAAAGCAATTGAGCGCGACCTGAGCAATGACGGACTTTTATACCGTTATAAAAACAAAGACGATTTTGGTCTTCCCTCCTCTTCTTTTACCATTTGTACTTTTTGGTTCATTAACAGCCTATACAAAATAGGAGAAGAAAAAAAAGCGGAAAAACTCTTTGAACAGTTACTTTCTTACAGTAACCATTTAGGATTATTTAGTGAAGATATCGATTTTAAAACCAAACGCCTTTTAGGGAATTTCCCTCAGGCCTATTCTCATTTAGCCCTTATTGAAACAGCTATAAATCTTTCCAGAATTACCAATGAAGAGGTCGTGCTTGATGCTATAAGATAATTTTAAACAATTACAAAAAAAGCGATTGCCACCGCAGACAATCGCTTTTTGATTTATATAACTAAGAAAGAAAGTGAAATTTAAGATGCCATAGCAATTTCTAATGGTGCAGCTATTTTTGCTAAAGTAAGAGGATCCGAATATCCTAAGAAAAAAACATCCAGTATTTCCTGAAATACAGGATCAGCATTTTGAGCCTGAGAAAAAAGAGTCATTGAAGAACGAAGCTTTCTTGCGTCTAATTCTCCAAGGATTGCCTCAATTGATTTTGCTTTATATTCTAACAGAACATGGCAAATTTCAATCAGATGTTTTGCTAATACAGGATGATTTAAAAAATCTTCTGCTTCTTTAAGATCTGCAAGTGCATAATACTTTGCTATTGTACTTTTCCCCAAACCTTTTAACTGAGGAAAAATAAACCACATCCAGTGCGTTTCTTTCTTCCCTTTTTTTAATTCGGAGTAAGCGGTAAGATAAAGTTTATTCTGTGCATCTAAAAAGCGTGTTAAATCATTATTTGTATAAGCCATTCTGAAATAATTTATAAGGTTAAACAATTTTTTAGGTCTTGTTTATAAAGTCCTCCAAAACTACTCAGCTTCCCGGCTTAATGATTTATATAATTATTAAAGTTACATTATATAATTTCAATTTCAAAACAACAAAACAGCTGCAAAAACAAGTAATCGCAGCTGTTATGAAGCTAATTATGATAAAAATAATTTTTAATTTTTGAAATCATTTAACGATTTCTCCATAATAGAAAGACATTCCTTAATTTGATCTTCAGTAATGACCAAAGGCGGAGCCAGACGAATTTTGTTTCCATGAGTTGGTTTTGCTAATAATCCGTTATCTCTGAATTTGAGACAGATTTCCCAGGCAAGATCCGATTCCTCATCAGAATTAATTACAATCGCATTCAGCAAACCTTTTCCGCGAACCAAAGTAATCAGGTTATTTCGTTCGGCAATTTCGTTTAATCCTTTTCTTAAAATAATTCCCAGACGTTCAGCATTTTCAGCCAGTTTTTCATCTTTTACCACTTCAAGAGCCGCAATCGCAACAGCTGCTGCAACAGGGTTTCCACCAAAAGTAGAACCGTGCTGTCCCGGTTTGATTACATTCATTATTTCGTTATTGGCTAAAACCGCTGATACCGGATAAACACCCCCTGAAATTGCCTTTCCTAAAATCAAAATATCAGGCTGTACATTTTCATGATGAACTGCTAAAAGTTTTCCTGTACGCGCAATCCCGGTCTGAACTTCATCTGCAATAAACAACACATTATGTTTTTCGCAAAGCGCTTTTGCTTTCGCTAAATAACCCTCAGACGGAACATAAACTCCCGCTTCTCCCTGAATGGGTTCTACCAGGAAACCGGCAATATTTTTTGATGATTCGAGTGCTTTTTCCAAAGCTGTCAGATTATCATATTCAATTTTTATAAAACCTTCCGTAAAAGGACCAAAACTCTTTCGGGCACTTTCATCATTCGAAAACGAAATAATGGTTGTAGTTCTTCCGTGAAAATTATTCTCACAAACAATAATCTGTGCCAGATTTTCATGGATTCCTTTTACTTCATAAGCCCACTTTCTGCACAATTTCAAAGCTGTTTCTACCGCTTCGGCACCTGTGTTCATTGGCAGGACTTTATCAAAACCAAAATAATTGGTTACGTACTCTTCGTAATTTCCTAATTTATCATTGTAAAAAGCACGGGAAGTCAAAGTCAGCTTTTGCGCCTGATCTACCATTGCCTCCACAATTTTAGGATGACAGTGTCCTTGGTTTACCGCAGAATAAGCCGATAAAAAATCATAATATTTCTTTTCGTCCACATCCCAGACATAGACCCCTTCTCCTCTGTCTAAAACTACAGGAAGCGGATGATAATTATGAGCTCCGTATTTGTTTTCTTTCTCTATTAAAACTTCTGATTTAGACGAAAGAATTTGTTTAGTCTGTTCCATGATTTTGAGTTTTATTATCTTTTCCAAAATTAATTATATTATTTTATTTTACAATAAAAATCAATACTTTTGACTTTAATTACTTAATTAAAAGTCAATATTAAAAAATAAAGATTAAACAAAAGTCAAATTTAATTTCAAACAATATAAAAATGGATTCATTAGACCAATTTGACATCAAAATCATCAAGGAACTGGAAAAAGATGGCAGAATAGCTTTTTCTACCATAGCAGCAAATCTCAAAATATCAAATACAATGGTGCATCAGCGGATGAATCGTTTAACAGAACAAGGGATTATTTCAGGTATTAAACCTTTGGTCAACGAAAAAAAAATTGGTTATGACTGGGCATCTTTTACCGGAATTACGCTCAATAAAGATTCAGATTCAGAAAGGATTATTGAAGCCTTAAAAGCCATACCGGAAATTACAGAGTGTTATTATGTGACGGGTTCATTCACACTTTACATAAAAATCATAGCCAAAAACCACGAACACATGCGAAATGTTCTTTACGAAAAAATAGACCGAATTTCCGGCATTGCCAAAACCGATTCGATTGTAGAACTGGGATGTGCTTTTAAAAGAAACATTACGCTTTAAAATTCCATATATTTAAATTTAAAATTTTAGTTTTCAATAATTTAGTTCCTGCAGAGGAACCTCAAAAGAAAAAAGCTTTGAGGTTTTTTTGTACGATTATATTTCAGATATTTGTTTAAAATTGTAAAAAATCATGAAAAAATCAACATTTTTAATTTTAGCTATTTCCTTGTATTTCAACACTATGAACGCGCAATTAAAAGCAGTCAAATACAACGACGGAGATCAGATCTTAAATGGACTATCTGTGAAAGCTGCAAAAAAAAGCAGTCAAAATCCCGGAATTTTACTTTTACCGGCCTGGCTCGGAATTGACAATGCTTCAAAAGAAATTGCCGAAAATTTATCCAAGCTAGGCTATACTGTTTTTATAGCCGATATTTACGGAGAAGGAAATTATCCTAAAAACAATTCTGAAGCCGGAAAACAAGCCGGTTTTTACAAAAAAAATTATGAAGCATATCAAAAACGTATTCAACTGGCTTTAGACCAGTTAATCAAATCCGGTGCAAATGCAGAGAATATTGTGGCTATTGGCTATTGTTTTGGGGGAACCGGGGTTTTAGAAGCTGCCCGCGGTAAATTAAATGTAAAAGGTGTTGTGTCATTTCATGGTGGATTAGGCAAAGATGCAGCAAGACCTTCTGAAACTATCACCGCAAAAGTCTTAGCATGCCATGGAGCTGATGATCCTTTTGTTTCAAAAGAAGAAATAACGGCTTTCCAGCAGGAAATGCGTGATAGCAAGGCTGACTGGCAAATGATTTATTATGCCAATTCGGTACATTCATTTACAAATCCAGAAGCTGGAAATGACAACTCAAAAGGGGCCGCCTACAATGCTGTAGCTGCAAGACGTTCTTTTGAACATTTACTGCTTTTCCTGAACGAGGTACTCAAAAAGTAACCCACAAACCAACCAAAACTAAACCAAAAACCGATGTCACATAATAAAATCAGAGAAGATAAAACCTGTCTTAACTGTCGTCATGTTGTAGAACAAAAGTTTTGTCCCAATTGTGGACAAGAGAATTCAGACAGCAGAAAAACATTTCATCATTTGTTTATCCACTTTTTTGAAGATCTGACACATTACGAAAATGCCTTTTGGAAAACGATACGAAATCTACTTTTTAAACCGGCAACTTTAACCAAAGAATATCTGTCGGGAAAAAGACTTTCCTATCTGGCTCCGGTTCGTTTATATATTTTCATCAGTTTCATTACGTTTTTATTAATTGCCATGTTTCCAGTTAAAGTCAACGAAAACAGTAATAAAAGTGAAAAGGAAATAAATGACGAAATCGCTAAAGCTACACAAGAATTAAACATCAAAAAAGAAAATAATAAATACTTCCATTTTTCAAACATGAAGAAAATTGATTCCATTCAGAAATATGGAAAACAAGAAGAAAAACTGAATGCTACCAGCTACTGGTTTGCTGAAAAAGCAATACACATCAGTGAAAAATATACCAAAAAAGAAATTTTTACAAAATTTGCCGAATCCTTCTTTCACAACCTTCCTAAAATTTTATTTATCATCATGCCATTTTTTGCTTTTTTCTTATGGCTTTTTCACAATAAAAAAAAATGGTATTATTTTGATCACGGTATTTTTACACTTCACTATTTTTCATTTTTATTATTAATTTTTCTTGTAATGTTTATCATTGACCGTGTTGTAGGTCTTTTTGGTAAAGATAATCCCCTGAATATTATTTCCACAATTACCAGCATTACTGGAACAATCTGGATGTGTTATTATTTTTATCCGGCTCATCATCGTTTTTATGGCGAATCAAGAATAGTTTCTTTTGTTAAAAGTGTATTATTATTCATTATAAACTCTCTTTTTATTCTATTTTTACTAACTATTTATGTTCTCTATACATTCATCAATATACATTAAAAACAAATAATGAAAAAAATTGCGATTCTATTATTAATTGTTTCTGCATTTTCATGTAAAAACGCTCAAAACATTGCCTCTAAAGACAATTCTGACCCATCTGAATACATTGGTAAAATTTCCGAAAAAAACTTAAAAACGATGCTTTACACAATCGCATCAGATGAAATGGAAGGGCGTGAAACTGGCTCGAAAGGACAAAAGAAAGCAGGACTTTACATGATAGAGCAATACAAAAAAAATGGAATCCCCTTTCCAAAAGGCGCTGCAGATTATTATCAGCACATTCCTGCTTCCTATTTAAATGCAAGACACAACGAAAACTTACCGGATTCAGAAAATATCTGGGCCTACATTGAAGGTTCAGAAAAACCCAATGAAATTTTGGTAATCTCTGCTCATTACGACCATGTAGGCATTCAAAATGCAGAAGTTTATAACGGCGCTGATGATGATGGTTCTGGAACAGTAGCACTAATAGAAATGGCTAAAGTTTTTGCAAAAGCTAAAAAAGAAGGACACGGACCTAAACGCTCCATTTTATTTCTTCATGTAACCGGAGAAGAACATGGATTGCATGGTTCTCGTTATTATTCTGAAAATCCATTGTTTCCTTTAGCAAACACAGTTGCTGATATTAATATTGACATGATTGGCCGCCGTGATACAGAACATGCTAAAACAAACAATTATGTCTATGTAATCGGAGCCGACAGATTATCATCAGATTTGCATAATGCTGTAGTATCCCAAAATGAAAAATACATCAAAATGGATTTGGATTTTAAATTTAATGATCCGAAAGATCCAAATCGTTTTTATGAGCGTTCCGACCATTATAACTTTGCCAAACATAGTATTCCGTCAGTTTTCTTTTTTAATGGTGTTCACGAAGATTACCATGGTAAGGACGACATAGCAGAAAAAATCGAATACGATGCTTTAACCAAAAGGACTAAACTGGCTTTTGTTGTTGCCTGGGAACTCGCCAACAGAGAAAGCAGACCTTTAGTGGATAAAAAATAATTTTTTTAAGATTTTGAGAAACTGAGAGACTAAGTTTTCTCTTAGGAATATAACAAAAAAAAGATGAGCAAAAACTCATCTTTTTTTTGTTATATTTTTTTAATTTTAATTCCTTCGAATGCTAAAAAACTTAGAAACTTAATATTTCAGAATCTTGGCATCTTTATCAGTCATTCATCGAAATCAAAAACTCTTCGTTGTTTTTTGTTTTCTTGAAACGGTCGTTTACAAAATCCATAGACTCTACAGGGTTCATATCAGAAAGGTATTTACGCATGATCCACATTCTTTGTAATGTTTTTTCGTCTAATAATAAATCATCTCGTCGTGTACTTGATGAAGTAAGATCGATGGCAGGGAAAATACGTTTGTTGGCAATTTTACGATCCAGTTGAAGTTCCATATTACCGGTACCTTTAAACTCTTCAAAGATAACCTCATCCATTTTAGAGCCGGTTTCTGTCAATGCTGTCGCGATGATACTCAACGAACCTCCGTTTTCAACATTTCTTGCAGCTCCAAAGAAACGTTTTGGTTTTTGAAGTGCATTGGCGTCAACACCTCCGCTTAATACTTTTCCGGACGCTGGCTGAACAGTATTATAAGCTCTCGCCAGACGTGTAATCGAATCCAGAAGAATGACAACATCATGTCCGCATTCTACCAGACGTTTAGCTTTTTCAAGCACAATATTGGCAATTTTTACGTGTTCCTGCGGTTCTCTGTCAAAAGTTGAAGCGATAACTTCTCCACGTACACTGCGCTGCATATCTGTAACCTCTTCAGGACGTTCGTCAATCAAAAGAACAATCAGATAAACTTCAGGATGGTTGGCTGCAATCGCATTAGCAATGTCTTTTAGCAACATTGTTTTACCTGTTTTTGGTTGTGCGACTATCATACCACGTTGCCCTTTTCCGATTGGAGAAAATAAATCAATTATTCGGGTAGATACAGAACTGCCTTTTTCGGCTAATTTGAATTTTTCAGAAGGAAAAACAGGTGTCAGGTGTTCAAAAGAAACCCTGTCACGAACTACCTGCGGATCGTGGCCATTAATTTTAAGAACACGAACCAAAGGAAAAAACTTTTCACCTTCTTTAGGAGGGCGGACAACCCCTTTTACAGTATCCCCTGTTTTAAGACCAAATAATCTAATTTGTGAAGTTGATAAATAAATATCATCCGGAGAGGCTAGGTAATTATAATCTGATGAACGTAAGAATCCGTATCCGTCTGGCATCATTTCAAGGACACCTTCACTTTCTATAATTCCGTCAAACTCAAAGTCTGAATCCCTGAAATTATTATTCTTTTTATTCTTATGATTTGGATTCTGGTTGCCGTTATTGCCATTACCATTACCGCTTTGATTTTGGTTTTGATTTTGGCTCTGGTTGGGATTCTGTTTTTTATTCTGATTAGGATTAGTCTTTTTTAATGAGACTGTTTCTTCTTCTTTTTCAGTTGTGGATATAACCGGAAGTTCTGTTTCGCCTTCGGCTGATGCTTCTTTAGTTTCCTCTTTTTCTATTTCTTTCTCTTTCTGCAAAGCAACCTTTTTCTCGTATGCTGATTTATTAAACTTAACGATTTTGGGTTCTTTTCGCTCTACTGTTTTTTTGTCTGATTCTTTGTTTTCAGGAGTTTCTTCTACTTTTGGCTTTGACTGAATTTTAGTATCTGGTTTTGAAGCCGGACTTTTTATCTCCTCACGTGTTTCTTCTACTTTATCAAATTCTAAAACAGGAGCATTTTTACCAACTGTCTTTTTCGCAGGGGCAATTCTGGCTCTCTTTGGTTTATCCTCGACTACTTCTGCATTTGCAACAACAGGTACTGGCTGTTCTGAAGTTGTTTTTTCCTGATGTGCTAAAATCTGACTGATCAAAGTATCTTTTTTGACACCATTAAATTTTATAGTTTTAGCTAATTTAGCTATTTCTTGAAGCTCAGAAAGCTTCATTTCTTTTAATGCAGAAATATCAAACATGAATGTTCTATGAATTTAATTATTTTTAAGGAAATACTGTAAAAAGAATAGGTAGATAATTATTTTGAATGGACCGCAGTATGAAGTGCTTACGGTAATATGATGCAATAATACGAATAATTTTTTATCATACAATAGTATTTATAAAAAAGAAAATATATTTTTGTAAAACAATTTTAGCTTATGATACAACGAATTCAAACAATATATCTGCTACTCACCTTTTTGGTAACCGGGGTTCTACTCTTTTTTGTCCCTCTCTGGACAATAAATGGAAAAAATTTTTATTTTATGCAGGATCAGATCTATACTATATTACTAGGTTTGAGTACAATGTTAACTATTATCAGTATTATATCCTACAAAAAAAGACAAAATCAGTTTGTTATGGGCAGGCTGAACATCATATTAAATTTAATTTTATTAGGATTATTTGTTTACCGTTCACTAAATTTATCTGGAGATTCAGTTGATACTGTTTCTGAGAAAGGTATTGGGATGTTTCTTCCTATTGTTGCTATCGTATTATTAGTTTTAGCTAATAAGGCCATCAAAAAGGACGAAGATCTTGTAAAATCTGTTGACCGTTTGAGATAAACCTATAAACTTAGTTTATTGCGCGAAGAGAACCCGAATTGTATGATTCGGGTTTTTTTGTGAAAAATACATTACAATTAATAACAAAATCAGAAAATAAATTTAAGAAACATCATGTTGTAAGTAGATTTTTCATAATTTCGCTATTGTTATTTCAATTTATTTATGGCACATAAAATAAGAATACACCTAGCAGATGACCATTTAGTACTTATCGATGGATTGATAAATTTATTAAGTACTGTTTCTAAATTCGAGATTGTAGGTTCATCCTCTAATGGCCTGAATATTTTCGATGAAGTAACAGCTAACAATGCCCACATTCTGGTACTTGACCTTAGCATGCCTGAGAAAGACGGTATTGAAGTTTTAAAAGAGTTTCAGCAAAAAGGATATCCTTGTAAAGTTATCATTCTGTCCAGCTATGATGATTTAAAAATAATCAGGGAGGTAATGAATTTAGGTGCCAGTGGATATTTGACTAAAAAATGCGCAGGTGAGAATATAATTGAAGCCATTGAAGTAGTCAATGAAGGACAAGAATATTTCTGCAACTCTGTAAGAGAAAAAATCTTCAATACTTTTACTGAAAACAATCCCAAACTAAATAAAAAGAATATTGTTCCTGAAAATTCAATTCTAACATGTCGTGAATTAGAAATTGTTACACTAATATCACTTGAGTATAGTGGAAAAGAAATTAGTGAACAATTGTTTATAAGCACCAATACTGTAGAAACGCATCGCAAAAACATCATGAAGAAGCTACAGACAAAAAATACCATTGGCCTTGTAAAATATGCTATCAAAAACAATTTGATTAAATCTTAAAACTACATCCTGCTGATGCATAAAATATTTTTTCAAATTTATGTTTCCTTTTTATTATTTTCTAATCTAAAGAATGGATATTTTAAAAAAAAAATCAGAAAAGTAACACATTTATTCCCTTCTAAATTTGTTTTTAATTTTATAAGCCATATTTTTATCCACTAATTTTTTAATATGTTGGATTTTATCAATTTTAGAATTCTTTTTTTAATTTCCTTTTTTTACATCCCTGCAATTGCTCAAAAGAAAGTTTTCACTGAAAAAGAATTATTAAAACTTTACAACCAGGCAACCACAAGTCTTCATAATGAAGATTATGAAAAATCATTAATACAATCCAGACTACTACTAAATCATTCTCTTTTATCGCAAAATAACAATTTAATAGGAAAAGCATACAATACAATTGCAGCCAATTTTGATGGTATTTCTGAGCCGGATAAAGCTCTCTTTTATTACCAGAAAAGCTTGATATACGCTGAAAAATCAAATGATTTAGAACTTCAAAACTGGCTTTACAATAATATTGGAAATATTTATTGTTTTGATAAAAAGAAATATGAAAAAGGAATTTCGCATTATATTAAATCATTGTATTTCAGCAAATCAATTAAGGATTCTTCGCAAATTTTTTTTACCAAACTTAATATAGCCTGGGCTTATTTTGATATTGGACGCTTCTCTGAAGGATATCCTTATCTAAACTATATTAATAAACACAACGACAAATATGGCATGGAAACCACAGCCGCCGTTATCAACATGCTTAATGGCATGTACTATAGTTATATAAAAGATAATCCAAAAGCAGAGTACAATTTTAAAAAGGGTATTGAAAATGCCATAAAATACGATGAGAAAACTGATTTGTCCTACATATATCAGGAATATTCCAAATTTTTATCAAAAAATAAAAATTTTGAAGCTGCTTATAAAAACTTAAGCGCTTTTCAGCAATTAAATGATGAAATCAATCTTCAGGATAAAGCAAAAAAAGCAAAAATTGCAGGAATAAATCTCGAAATTGATGAATACAAAAGGGAAATCGATAAAATGGGAATCGAAAGCAAAAAAAGAGAAAAATTATTTCACTCTGAAAGTGCCCGTAAAAACAAGATGACAACCATCATCTTATCTTTATTCCTCATTAGCCTTATTTTATTCTACTTTTTTTATCAGAATACAAAACTGAAACAAAAAAACAGAATTAAAGATATTCAGAATAAGATAAATGAAAATCTAATCAATGCCACTATTGACGGTCAGGAAAGCGAACGCAAAAAAGTTGCCTTATTTTTACATGATACTATCAGTGCCTCATTGTCATCGGCAGGAATGCATTTAAATGTTTTTTTATCCCAACATAACAGCCTTCCTTCTGAAATAACCAAGACAAAACTCATATTGGATGAAACCCACGACAAGGTAAGAGATCTCTCACATGATCTTATCCCTACCTTACTGGCCCGTTTTGGTTTGTTATATGCCCTGGATGATTTATGTGAAAAATATTCCAATTCAACCTTACATTTTGAAT
This sequence comes from Flavobacterium adiutor, assembly GCF_048282555.1. Lineage (NCBI taxonomy): Bacteria > Pseudomonadati > Bacteroidota > Flavobacteriia > Flavobacteriales > Flavobacteriaceae > Flavobacterium > Flavobacterium adiutor. Next base: position 1,810,316 of record NZ_CP182487.1, on the reverse strand, counting down.
ACCAAAACACGATTCCTATTAAAAAGAGATATACTGAAAAATTTGAAACAAGGCTCTATTTTATCATTTCTGAACTCTTAAATAATATCATCAAACATAGCGATGCGAGTAAGGCACAAATTTCATTGATTGAAAACAATAACGAGATGATTATTGAAATTACAGATAATGGAAAAGGATTTGATATTAACAAATTTAATTTTGTGGAAGGATTTGGCCTTAATCAAATCAAAGCCAGGATAAACAACCTGAATGGGAAGTTTGATGTAAGATCAAAAATTAATGAGGGAACCTCAATTAATATAAGTGTTCCATTAAATAGCTAAAAAAACGCTTCAAAAATGAAGCGCCTTTTTTCTCTAATTGTGTAATCCTTAAAAAAGATTTTTTTTTAAAAGATGCAACTATCTAGGCATCCGTTTTTCCGCCTTTTCTATCATTTTCTGGTTGATTTTTTTCTTCCTCTTTTGTTTCCTCTTCATCTGCAAAAAAATAGGTAGTTTGTTCTTCACCCGCTAAATCTTGAAATTTCTCTACTTCTAAAAATCTCTTTGTCATAATTGGTTTATTTTAGTTAATATTTAAATTTAGTCTCATTTTACAATTTCAAGATATTTCTAATTGATACCTCATAAGTAATTCAACCTTAAAACCTTATAATAATTTCATTACAATAATAATATATTTTTTTTTAATAAGAATAAATTTAATTATTAAATTTGAAACAAAATGTTGTAAAACAAACCACACAAATAATTCTATATTGTAAATGCATCAAGTCCGGGTTATTTTTCTATCGCTTATTTTACTAATTTGTTTTAGCAGCAATTTTTATTCTCAAAACAAAATCCTTCCTAAAAATGAAATTGAGAAATTAGTAACAGATGCGACTAAAAACTGGAAAATACATGACTATGAAAAATCATTGAGACAATCCAGGAATGCTTTAAAAAATGCTATTGCTATTAATGATAATTATCTAATTGCGAGGTGCTACAACCTAATAGGAGTAAATTTTGATGACTTACTTATGCTTGATAAAGCATATCCATTTTATACAAAAGCTTTATATTATATTAATAAAACAGAAAATAATATTTTAAAAAGTAAAATTCACAACAATTTAGCTAATATCTGTTTTTTTGAAAAAAAGCAATATAATCAAGGTATCTTTCATTACAAAAAAGCTCTTGAATACAGTAATAAAGCATCCGATAAAGTTAAAATATACCTTAGAAAACTCAATATTACCTGGGCCTATTTTGAGGTAGGAAATTTCAAAGAAAGTTTAGAATATTTCAAATATATAAATGAATTTAAACAACATGGAGATGAATCAACACAGGTTGCCTTTAATATGTTAAATGGGATTTATTATGACCATGTAAATGATACCCTAAAAGCAAATTTTTATTTCTCGAAGGCAATTGCATTAGGAAATAAAAGTGATGAGAAGTTTGATTTATCGGTAGCCCATCAAAAATATGCTTCATTTTTATTTAAAAATAAGAATTATAAAAAAGCCTATGAAAATATACTCGAATTTAATCGGCTTACTAATGAAATTGATGATTTAGCTAAACTAAAAAAAACAAAACTTGCCGGCGTTAATCTTGAACTGGATGAATTTAAAAGGGAAGTTGACAAAATAGAAACAGTATACAAAAACAAGCAAAAAGTATTGCTACAAGAGCAGTACCGACATAAAAAGGCATTCAGCATTATTGTTTTTTTATTTCTCATCATCACTATTCTTTTTTACTTTTTTTATCAAAACACAAAACTGAAACAAAAAAACAGGATAAAAAATATTCAGAATAAAATACACCAGAATATAATTAATGCCAGTATTGACGGACAGGAGAGCGAACGAAAAAAAGTTGCTTTATTTTTGCACGACACCATCAGTGCTTCACTTTCATCCGCAGGTATGCATTTGAATGTGTTTTTATCTCAAAACAAGATTGTTCCTGATGAAATCATAAAAACAAAATTCATTCTGGACGAAACACATGACAAAGTAAGAGATCTTTCGCATGATCTTCTTCCTACTTTATTGGTCCGTTTCGGATTATTATATGCTCTGGATGATTTATGCGAAAAATATTCCAATTCTACATTGCATTTTGAATATCAGAATACTATTTCAAGTAAAAAAAGATATGCTGAAAAATTTGAAACCAGACTCTATTTTATTATTTCTGAACTACTAAATAATATTATAAAACATAGCGAGGCCACCCGGGCTGAAGTTTCATTGTCAGAAACAGAAAACCATAAAGATCTGATTATCAAAATAACTGATAACGGAAAAGGATTTGATATTAACGACTTTAATTTTGTTGAAGGATTTGGACTTAATCAGATTAAGGCCAGAATAAATAATCTTAATGGTCAATTTGATGTAAAATCAAAGATTAATGAAGGAACTTCCATTAAAATAACGATTCCTCTTGAGGATTGAGTTTCCTAGTCTTTATTGTTAAGTTCATAGTCATTTTGTTTTGGATTACCAAAATCTAAACTCTTTTATCTATTTCGATGATTTCTAAATCTTTTATTTTATCCCCTTCAATTACAAAGCGCAACATTGTTCTTACCTGATGAAAACCGCTTTTACCGGCTGCACCGGGATTCATATGCAACAGGTTATTTTTTTTATCAAACATCACCTTCAAAATATGCGAATGCCCACAAATGAATAATTTTGGGGGATTGTTTTGCATTTCTTCTCTAATAGCAGGATTATATTTTCCGGGATATCCGCCTATGTGCGTCATCCAAACTGAAACTTCTTCACAAAAAAACCGATTGTGGAGCGGAAATTCCAACCGGGCTTGCGCATCATCTATATTTCCATAAACACAACGAAGCGGTTTTAATTTTTTGATAGAATCCGTAACATACAGATCTCCAATATCCCCTGCGTGCCAGACTTCATCAGCCTGGGCAACATATTTTAAAATAGTATCATCAATATGACTGTGCGTATCGGAAAGGAGGAGGATTTTTTTCATTCTGAGAAACTAAGATTCTGGCAGGCTAAGATAATGAGATTTTCAATACTATGTTATTCAACAAAAAAATCCGATTGCTTTCACAATCGGATTTTTATATTCCAGGACGATTCAGTTAGACGCACTTCTTTGCATCTCTAGATTATATGCTAAAATAAATTATTGGTTTTTAGGACTTTGGCTTTTTAACGTCTTTCAGATCTTTCGTGTCTTTAGTATCCATCATTTCCATTAGTTTCAAACCCAATAAACCGCTGATAGAACCATCAGATCCTCCGCTTCCGGAAATTAATACGTCCGGAATAACTTTGATGTTTCCTTTACCAATTTCTTCGGTCACTTTATAACGGGTAAAGTTATCTCCACCCATTGCACTCACCTGAAGCTGATATGCTTCAGCTGTTGATTTACCAATTGCCATAATCTTTTCGGCTTCAGCTAAACCTGTTTTTGAGATTCTTTCGGCTTCAGCACTGGCATTTAGTTTAGTTGCTTCGGCCTGTGCTCCTGCTCTGGCTTTTGTAGCCTCAGCTTCAGCATTTGCACGCATTTTTGTAGCTTCGGCTTCAGCATTTACATTCAGTTTCAAACTGGTTGCATCTCCTTCTGCTTTTTTCACGGTTGCATCAGCAGTTCTTTGTGCAATTTCGACACTCTGAGAAGCACGAACAATCTCTTTCTGCATATCTGCGATGGCAGTTTCTTTTTCCATACCCTGGCGCTGTTCCTGTGCCATTTTTTGGGTTTGATATGTCTTTTGTTCTTCTTCGGCTAATTTTCTATCCGTCAAAGTCTTCATCAACGAATCTGGCGGAACTATGTCTCCAATTAAGGTATCAACTGCATTTACGTTATATTCATCAAGAACTAATTTTATGTGGTTTTTAGCCGATTCCTGGCGCTCTTTTCTGGTTGTCAGGAACGAAATTACATCACTGTCCTGAGCGGAATTTCTAAAATAGTTACCAATAGTAGGCTCCAGAACCTGAGAAACCAGATTATTCATGCTTCCAAAACGCGCAATTACTTTTGGTGCTTCAGCTGCAGGAACGTGGATAATTTGTGCGACATCAAGATTGAATGGGAAACCATCTTTTGAACGAACCGTAATTGTAGAAAGATTCTTGTCTAAATCATGCGATTCACTTCGTGCGTTTGCCCAGTTTAGTACCAGATTTGTTGTCGGAACCGGTTCCAGCTTTGTGGTGTATTTATTCAGGGCATATTTCCCCGGTCCAAAAGGCTCCATCCAGACACCTCGCTGTCCTTTTGAAACAATATTTCCGTGTTTGAAAGTATCCCCGGTAACATCCTGACCATCTTCACCAATATACGAAATCACAACACCAACATACCCAATTGGCACATCAGTCATTGGATTTTGCTCAATTAAAATTCCCCAGGTATTGATGTAATAAGAACCTGCCAGCATAACCTGAGGCTGTAAACCACGATTTCCGCCATGCTCCAAGAACTTATCAAAATCCTGAAAATTATTGTGGTCTTCGACAAATTTCCCTGCAATCTGTCCTTGCGGAATCGGCTCTCCATCAAGTGCCGTTACGATTCCAATCATGTTTTCGTAAATCTTGATTTGATCTGCAATTACAATTTCGAACAGGAAAGTATTAATACGATACGAACCTGTGGTAATAAAAGCTGTCTGACGCCCTTTTTGACCTCCATTGTTCAGAAAAGCTGTAGCATCCTGAAAATTATCACTTTCTACTTTTCTGGCCAGGATTCGTCCGGTTGGAATTTCTTTTCCGTCTTTACTTAAAACCAATCCGATTTTACCTTCCGGGATAAGGGTAAATCCGGTCATATCGATTGAATATTGCCAGATCCACATTCCCCAGTACAAACCCGGCGCCAATGTTTGTGCCTGATAACCCGCCTCGCCTTTAGTGGCAATTATACGACCGTCTGGCAATGATTTGTCTGCACCAAACAGAACGAATTTTTTGGTCACTAGACCAATTCTGTCTTCTGGAACGATAACCATTCCGAAGAAAACACGCAAAATAAATTTGTAAAAAACAATGGCAAATAAAATTAAAATTATCCACCAGTAAGAAGTAATTTCATTCATGATTATTAGTTATTTAGACTACAAACATAAGAGAAATATTTCCTGTTAAAATTAAAAATTTTTAAAATTAACATTTGGCGTTTTATGCCTAAAAATGTTAAAAAATAGTTTCAATTATATCGTTGGAATTGTCAATTTCTGACACGATTTTTAGCCAAACAAACTATGATTTGCATTTTAGGTTTTAAAGGATTTTAACAAAGTTTCTGAGATGCTAAAATACTATGGCTATACATTTTTGTTTTTGGATTTGATTCTGATGGATATTAATCTATTTTTCATTTATATCAAAATATTATACCTAATATAAGTATGAATTTCTAATCTGGAGTTAGACGCAATACTGTGCTTCTTTACAAAATAAACGAGATGAAAAACCTTTGCATCTCTGAACCTTTGCATCTTTGTCCTGTAAAAAGAAAAAACCTTTGTACCTTTGCACCTTAGAACCTCTGCACTTCAAATGAGATATTTTATTCAATTTGCTTATAACGGAACCCATTATCATGGCTGGCAATTTCAGCCAAACGCCTCTTCAGTACAAGAAACCTTAAACAAGGCACTTTCTGTTTTACTGAATTCTGAGATAAATGTAATGGGCGCAGGAAGAACGGATACTGGTGTTCACGCCTCAGAAATGTACGGGCATTTTGATTTTGAAAAGTCTATTGATGTTCCGGTTTTGGTACATAAACTCAATTCGTATTTACCAAAAGACATTGCCATTTTTGACATTATTTTAGTTCATGATGACGCCCATTGCCGGTTTGACGCTACCAAAAGAACTTATGAATACCATATCAATACAGTTAAAAATCCGTTTTTAGAGGGACTAAGCTGGTATATGAATCAAAAATTAGATGTTGATTTGATGAATGAAGCGGCAAAAATATTATTAACGCATACCGATTTTCAGTGCTTCTCTAAAGTCAATACAGATGTCAGCACATTTGATTGCACGATTTTTGAGGCATACTGGAAAAAAGAAAAAAGCAAATTGGTTTTTACCATTTCAGCAAACCGTTTTTTGAGAAATATGGTACGGGCCATAGTTGGAACTTTGGTAAATATAGGTCTGCATAAAATTTCGCTGACTGATCTTGAAAGCATAATTGCCAGTAAAAGCAGAGAAAAGGCGGGATTTTCGGTTCCGGCGCATGGTTTATATTTAACCGAAATTAATTACGATTACATTATAAAATAGCCCTGATTGCAACGGAAATCCTTTTTTGTTTTTTCATTAAAAACAAAAAAGATTGAAGTGAAAAGCAGGAATCAGCTCCTAAAATAAATGAAAGCAAAAGCATTTGACACCGGATTATTTAAGCGAATCCTAAAATATACTAAACCTTACAAATGGCGCTATTACGGCGTTATTCTTTTTGCAGTATCCTTATCGGTTTTTGCTGCCCTTCGTCCCTACTTACTGAAACAAACTGTTGACGGCTACATTAAAACGCATGATAAACATGGTTTGCTGATGTACATTATCCTGATGGGAATTGTTTTACTGATGGAAGTATTCTCTCAGTTTTATTTTGTTTTTTGGGCGAACTGGCTGGGTCAGGATATTGTAAAAGACATTCGGAATAAGCTTTTCAAACATATTTTAAGCTTTAGAATGAAGTATTTTGATTTGGTTCCGGTTGGGCAATTGGTAACCCGATCTGTTTCGGATATTGAATCGATTGCCCGTATTTTCAGTCAGGGATTGTTTATGATTATAAGTGATTTGATGAAAATGCTCGTGGTTTTGATTTTTATGTTTTACATGAACTGGAAACTTACCTGGATTGTAGTTGTTGCGATGCCAATTCTGGTTTATGTTACCCGAATTTTTCAACGTAAAATGCAGGTGGCGTTTGAAGAAGTGAGAACACAGATTGCTAATATGAATTCGTTTGTTCAGGAACGCGTAACGGGAATGAAGATCGTTCAGCTGTTTAACCGTGAGAAAATCGAAGCAGAAAACTTTAAAAAAATCAACGAAAAACACCGTGTTGCCTGGATCAAAACGATTTTATACAACTCGATTTTCTTCCCTATTGCCGATATTATTTCTTCTATCACTTTAGGCTTAGTGGTTGTTTTTGGCGGATTTAAAATTCTGAACGGAGACAATTTTACGACTTTCGGAGATCTGTTTTCTTATACGATGTTCATTGGAATGCTTTTTAATCCGTTACGTCAGATTGCGGATAAATTCAATGAAATGCAATTAGGGATGATCGCTGCCAATCGTGTTTTTGACATTATTGATACGCAGGATCATATTCAGGACACAGGAACAATTGAAGCTCCAGATTTTAACGGAAGCATAGAATTCAAAGATGTTCGTTTTAGCTATATTCCGGAAGAGGAAGTAATAAAAGGTATTAATCTTTCTGTCGCTTCAGGTCAGACAATTGCAATTGTGGGTTCAACAGGAGCCGGAAAATCAACTATTATTAATTTACTGAACCGTTTTTATGAAATTAACAGCGGAAGTATTTTTATCGACGGACACAATATAGAAAACTACACTCTGGCTTCTTTGCGAAAACAGATTGCGGTTGTTCTTCAGGATGTTTTTTTGTTTGCCGATACGATTTATAATAATATTACACTTCATAATCCTGAAATTTCACGCATACAGGTAATTGATGCTGCCAAAAAAATTGGTGTTCATGATTTTATTATGAGCCTGCCGGATAATTATGATTTTGACGTAAAAGAGCGTGGTGTTATGCTTTCATCTGGTCAGCGGCAATTGATTGCTTTTTTACGTTCGTATGTAAGCAACCCGAGTATTTTGATTTTAGATGAAGCGACTTCCTCAATTGACACGTATTCAGAAGAATTGATTCAGCGTGCTACAGAAACGATTACCAAGGGCAGGACTTCTATTGTGATTGCGCATCGTCTGGCCACTATTATAAACGCTGATAAAATTGTGGTCATGGACAAAGGTCTGATAGTAGAGCAAGGGACGCACCAGGAATTATTAGCCAAAACTAACGGTTATTACAAAAACCTTTATGACTCGCAATTTTCGGTTGCTAATTAAAACACTCGTATTTTTATATTGTTCACTTGAAATTTAAATTAAAAAAAATAACTTCACAACGTGCATTCGTAATTTACGTCATCGTATCTATTCTCATTACGGTTTCTTCTGTTTATATGATCAGTAATCTAATTACCGATCTTACCGAAAAAGCAAATGAAGATATGGCGCAGCGTAACTTCCTAAAAAAGCAAGAATTCATGTCATATGAATTTTCAAAATTTCTGGAGCAGGAAAACCGAATAAAACATGTTTTAAAAATAAGCAAACCTGAAGATCTGGCTTCGAACATACATATCTTATCTTCGGTAGAGAACACCAATTTATTAGTAGCAGATAATTGGTTTCAGATTAACGATCATCAAATTCAGTTTGGAACAGATTCGATTTCCGATGTAGTAAAAAAAGAGGTAACCGATTTTATTCAAAAAAATAAAGATCAAGAGCATATCAGCGTTATTATTCCTCAGGGAAAAGAATGGGTTTGGAGAATTTATTTCAAACTCGCTTCAAAAAACACAACTGTACGTTATGGCTACGACATCAGCTTAAAAAAGCTTCTTGATTATTTTTCTACTTTAGACGTTAGATCGACTAGTAATTATGCTTTTATTTTTGATCAATCAGGAAGATGTATTTATCATCCTGAATCAAATTTTATAGGAAAAAATATTTATGAGATTTCTTCTACCCGCTCAATCGATACAATCTTTACCAAAAAACAAGATTATGTAAAAAGAGTTACGATGTCTGAATATTTAAAATTGGACGTTATCCGGTTTACCAAAAAATTAGACATTAGAAATTCACATTGGTTTATATGTGTTAATTTTCCAAAAAATGTTGTTGATGAAAATGTAACGTCGATAAAAAAATATTCGACATGGATTTATTCGATTACAACGGTTATGCTTCTGTTAATTTTCTATTTGTTTTCGTATGCCAACCGACGTGCTTATAGAGAAAAAGGAATTGCGATTAAAGAAAAAAACAGACTTCGTGTAGAAAATGAAAAAATTGTAAAAGAAAAAGCTCTGATACAGCTTCAGCAATTAAAGGAGCAGATCAATCCGCACTTTTTATTTAATTCGCTTAACTCTCTTTATATGTTAGTGGGAAGTGATGTAAAAACAGCTCAGAAATTCACATTGAATTTATCCCGTATTTATCGTTATTTAATTGATCCTCCAAAAAAGAATATCGTTCCGCTTAAAGATGAATTACTATTTATCGAAAAATATATTTTTTTACAGCAGACACGCTTTAAGGAAGAATTATTTTTTTCTGTAAAAATCGAAGACGAAACTGCTTTAGAAAAATTTATTCCCTATCTGGCATTTCAGGTAGTGATTGAAAATGCGATTAAGCATAATATGGCGACACAGGAAAGTCCTCTCATTACCGAAATTTTAATTCAGAAAGAACAGGTCATCATTACCAATAATCTTCAAAAAAAGACTCATGGAGAACCTAGTACTAATTTTGGTTTAAAATACCTGTCGAGTATCTATACTTTTTATTCCAGAACCAACTTTCATACCTCAGAAAAAGACGGCAATTTCGTATGTGTCTTGCCATTAATATCCATTCACTCCCAAAAATAAGCCATTCACTCCCATTCCTTTTTTATTTGAGTATGAAACAAATAGTTTCGCACAAGAATTAACCTAAAATTAACAACAAATGAGGGAAAAGGCATTCCTGCATACTATAAAATTATTCTGCTTACTAATTTTATTATTATTCATTCCTGTTAGTATTCTTGCTCAAGCGAAAAAGAAAAAAGAACCGACTGAATTGATAAAAAAAGATTCTACTGAAGTCAAAAAAGGTAAAAAATATAATGACCTCATAAAAAAGGGAACAATTAAAAAAGGACTATTCAACATCATTCAGGTTAAAACTGATGTTTATTTTGAAATTCAGGACAGCTTATTTAAAAGAGAATTTTTAGTTGTCAATAAACTATCTCAGGTTCCTTACGAAATTAACGATCGTGGTTTTAACAAAGGAATGAATTACGAAAACAAAATCATTTCCTTTTACAAAGACACTATTGCTAAGAAAGTCTGGGTTAAATCTTACGAACCTAAAGTCTCTTCCCCTAAAAAAGATGTCATCACAGCATCAGTTATGGATAATTTCTCTGAATCTATAATTGAGGTTTTTGATATTGAAACCAAAAACAACGATTCTAGCGCTGTTGTAATTAAAGTAAACAAGATTTTTGACGGAAAACAAAAAAGCTTTAATGATGTATTGAACAACATTGGCTTAAATGGTTCTGTAAAATCTGACTTATCCTATATTGAAGGAGTAAAATCTTTTCCTAAAAACATTATTGTAAAATCACAACTTACAACTACTATAAGCGAAGGAGGACCGACTTTATCGATTACCCTTGGCGTTACAAGCAATATTATTTTATTGGATAAAACTCCAATGAAACCACGTTTTTCTGATAACCGAATTGGTTTCTTTACCGAAAAGCATTGGTATTTTGCCGATGCACAGCAGGCAATGCTTGAAAAAGAATTGATTACACGCTGGCGTTTAGAACCTAAAAAAGAAGATGAAGAACGTTATTTGAAAGGTGAATTAGTAGAGCCAAAAAAACCAATCGTATATTACATCGATCCTTCTACGCCAAGGCAGTGGAGAAAATACATTATTGACGGGGTACACGATTGGCAGGCTGCTTTTGAAAGAGCGGGATTTAAAAATGCCATTATTGCAAAAGAACCTACTGAACAAGATTTAGATTTTGATATTGATGATGTACGTTATTCAGTTATTACTTATGTGGCATCTCCAAAATCAAACGCTATGGGGCCATCGGTTGTTGATCCAAGAAGCGGCGAAATTATCGAGTCAGACATTATCTGGTGGCATAATGTAATGACTTCACTTCAGAGCTGGATGCGTATTCAGACTGGCGCAATTGATCCGAAATCCAGAGGAAACCAATTTAGTGACGAACATATGGGAGAAGCAATTCGTTTTGTCTCGTCTCACGAAGTGGGTCATACTTTTGGTCTTAAACATAATATGGGTGCTTCTTTTGCTTATGATGTTGAATCTTTAAGATCTAAAGAGTTTACAGCAAAAATGGGCGGAACAGCACCGTCTATCATGGATTATGCGCGTTATAATTACATCGCACAGCCAGAAGATAATGTTAGTGTTATTACTCCAAAAATTGGAGAATATGATAAATATGCTATAGAATGGGGTTACAGATGGTATCCGCCTAACGAAAACGAAACAACAAAACTAAACGCATTAATTACAAAACATCAAAACGACCCTATTTACTTTTATGGTGAACAGCAGGAAAGCATAATTGACCCTCGTTCTCAGTCTGAAGATTTAGGAAACGATGCTGTTAAGGCAAGTGAATATGGCTTAAAAAATCTTAAACGTGTTGTTGATAATATCGTCAACTGGACTTATGAGAAAGATGAAACGTATTACGCGACGGGTAAATTATATATTGGAGCTATTGGTCAATGGCGAATGTACAATTTTCATGTGATAAATAATATTGGCGGCGTTTACTTAAATCCTACTGTTCATGGTGATAACAAGCAAAGTTACATTCCGGTTGCCGCTTCAATGCAAAAAAGAGCAGCAGATTATTTAGTAAAAAATTTAATCACAATGCCAAAATGGTTGTTTTTTAATGACATTTTAGACAAGACCAATCCGTTAAGAGATTCTCCGATAGGTCCTTTTGAATATACTCCTTATACCCTTTCGAGAGAATTACAATACGACGCCATGTATAATTTATTAAGCGATGATCGTTTGCTTCGAATGACAGAAAACGAATTATACCAGCGAAATAAAACCACAGAAAAGGTTTTTACTGTAAATGATTTGTTTTTAAAAATGCACCAAAGTGTATTTTCAGGAACGATTCAAAACAAATCTTTATCGATTCTGGAACGTATGACTCAGAAAAATTATGTAGATATTTTGATTGTTTCTACAAATAAATTGTTCGAAAAAACAGATCCAAAAAAAATAATCAACATACAAGAAACATTGCAAATGCCTCATTTATGTTCTTTAGACGACACGCATAAGGTTAGAAATATCAATCAATCTTTTTTAAAGAGAGTTACAGAAGTGACTTCTGACAAAAAAGGAGAATTATATAAAGTGCTTCAATTATTAAAAATGAAGAAAAGCACAGGTGATCAGTCCACCAAAAATCATTACCTCGATTTGATACAAAGAATCGAAAAAGCTTTGAATAATACAACTTTTTAATACATAACCCAAATCCAAAAACATGAAAAAAATTTTACATGCCTTACTGCTTTTCCTGTGCATCGCAGGATATTCGCAGGAAACCCGAACCATTACGGGAATAATACTGGACGAAAGTGACAAATCCCCTATTCCGGGAGCTTCTATTTTTGTTGAAAACAATTCCATTTCTAACAAAACTTCAATGGCTGGAATTATACAAAGTTCAACAATCGGAACTACTACAGATTTTGATGGTAAATTTCAATTAAAAATAGCCAAAAATGTAACTTCACTGAGAGTAACCTTTATGGGATATGTTTCCTATACTTTAGATCTTTCTGCACAGAGAGATTATACTATCAACTTAAAATCTGAAACAGCAAAACTGCAGGAAGTTGTGGTTACAGGTTACCAAAAAATCGAGAAAAGAAAACTTACTGCTGCCGTTAGTAAAATTGACATGGCTGCTATCCAGCAGACTGGGGTTTCGAGCATTGACCAACTATTGGTAGGACAAATTGCTGGTGTTGCTGTAAGTACTCCATCTGGAGCGCCTGGAGCACCTGCAAAAATCAGAATCAGGGGTACAGCTTCTCTAAGCGGTACACAAGATCCGTTATGGGTACTTGACGGATTGCCATTAGAAGGAAATGAAGTTCCTAAGAACTTTGACAAAGATAACATCGATGTATTAAGCAACTACTCTATTTCTGGTTTAAACCCTGATGACATTAAAGATATTACCATTTTAAAAGATGCCGCTGCAACAGCTATTTATGGTGCACGTGCTGCAAATGGGGTAATTGTTGTTACTACTAAAAAAGGTAAAGCGGGTAAAATGGTTGTTAATTTTAACACCAACGTATTTATTACACAAAGACCTGACTTTGCTAAATTAAACTTAATGAGCGCAAGTGAAAAAGTCGATTTAGAACTTAACATGGCAAGTCGTTCTGATTTGACTTACAGAGACTCAGGCGGAGAAATTGCCCGTATCTTAAACGGATCAAATGAATTAGCAGCTTTCAGATCAGGCGGATTCTCTTCTTTGAGTCCTGCGACACAACAATCTATCAATGATTTAAGAAATAACAATACAAACTGGGGTAACTTATTATACCAAAATGCAGTGAATACACAGCACGGTTTGAGCTTATCAGGCGGTGGAGAAAAATCGGATTACTATTTCTCTTTAGGATACTACGATGAAAAAGGAACAACGGTTGGAACTGGTTTCAAACGTTACAACTTAACCTTAAAAAATAACTTTGAAATAACGGACAAATTCAAAGTGGGTGTTGGTATTTTTGGTTCTGAAAGCAAAAATATTTCTTACTTAACAGATTCTTATGCATTTACAAGCCCTTCAACTTATTCCAGAAATGTAAATCCATATTTAACTCCATATAATGCTGACGGAAGTTATAAATACGATGATGATATTGTAGGTTATTCAGAGCGAAAAGTACCTTTTAACTTTTTAGAAGAAAGAGAAAATACTTCTCACGAATTAAAGACAAGAGCTGTAAAAGCTTTATTGGATGCTGAATACAAAATCACTCCGGATTTAAAATTAACTTCTCAGTTAGGTTTACAATTAGATAATTCAGCCAGCGAAAAATTTGCTGGTAAAGACACTTATTATACCCGAAACCTAAGAGAAAAATCCAGTTATTTTAGCGGAGGAAATCAGCAATATTTTCTTCCGGTTGGTGGTGTTATGCAAAATTCAAATACAGACTTTTTTCAGTATAACCTGAAAACAATGGCAAATTTCTCAAAAAAATTAGGAGAGAAACACGAAATTGAAGCCATGGTTGGTAATGAATTAAGAAGAAATTATTCAACATCTATTGCAACTAAAGGATTTGGTTTTAACGAAAAGAATTTAACAACGCAGCAAATTGTTTTCCCAAATGCAGGTATGGCTAAAGAATCAGATTGGATAACCTATGCTAAAGCTAAGAATGAAAATGCTTTTGCATCATTCTTTGCAACAGCTTCTTATACATATGCAAGAAAGTACAGTATATTTGGTAGTGTCAGATATGACGGTTCCGATTTATTTGGTGTAGACCCAAAATATAAATATTTACCATTGTGGTCAACATCTGCTTCATGGACAGTTTCTGAAGAAGACTTCTTAAAAGAAAACTTAACACTTTCAAACCTAAGACTTCGTGCTTCTTACGGTTTACAAGGAAACATAGACAAAAATACGTCGCCGTATGTAGTAGGTACTAACGGTACAGCAATTATTCTTCCGGGACAATCAGAGCCTACTATTTCGGTAACCAGCCCTCCAAACGATAAATTACGTTGGGAAAAAACTTCAAATGTTAACCTTGGTGCTGATGTAGGTCTTTTTAATAACCGTATCAGTATTGTAACAGATTTCTACGGAAGAAAAAGTACAGATTTAATTGGAACAAGAGCACTTCCATTAGAAAACGGTTTTGAATTCACCTCTATGAACTGGGCACAAGTAAGTAACAAAGGTTACGAAATCACTTTGTCTACAAAAAACATTGAACATCCAAACTTTAAATGGAATACAAGCATTAACTTTTCTCATAACAAGAGTAACATAGACCGTGTACAAGTCCGCGATAGTGATTTTATGCCAAACAGAGAAGGACGTCCTGTAAATGCTGTATTTGGATTTAAAACAAACGGAATTGATGAAAACGGTTATCCTTTATTTGTAAACAAACAAGGAGAAACAGTAAATGCACAGACTTTCTTTGGTTTATATGACGTATGGGCAGATTTCTTCCCTGGGGAGTTCTCTGACACCAAATTAACTTCGGCTGAATTTAGAGATTTATTTGTTTATTTAGGAGACAAAGATCCTAAGTTTACAGGTGGTATTACCAATACGTTTACAGTAAAGAATTTCGACCTTACTATTGCAGCAGCTTTTAATCTAAAACAAACTGTAGTAAAGACACCTCCATACAACGGAACTCAGGTTGACAGAGGACAAAATTACAGCAGAGACATCTTAGATGCATGGTCACCAACTAATACATCTTCTAATTTACCTGGAATCACAAGTCAGACATCTGGTACTGGAGATTCATGGATGGCATATCAGTACTTCTCTGGAAGAAATGCAATCCCAACAATGAATTATTTAGACACATGGGCTAGTGAGATGAGTTATATGAGATTAAGCAGTATGCGTTTGGGTTATACATTCCCAAAAGCTTTTACAGATCACATCAATATTCAAAGCATTAGATTCAATGTAGAGGCAAGAAACTTATTCGTGATCAGTTCAGATTACAAGGGTTACTTTGATCCTGAAACTTTCGGAAATATTTATGCTCAACCAGTTCCTAAATCATTCACTTTAGGGTGTAACGTAACTTTCTAATACAATTAAAGATGAAAAAATTCTCAAAATATATAGTGCTTTTTGTTGCTACCTTAGCGATAACAAGCTGCGATGATTATTTAGATATTCAACCGGTAGGACGTGTTATTCCGGAAACTTTAGATGATTATCGTGCCGTTTTAACGAGAGGATATGATGCCTATCCTGAACACAAATCATTAACAGCTGTTCGTACTGACGAATTAACAATGGATGAATTTGGAGATGAAATTAGCCTTTACAAAGATATTTATATCTGGAAAGATGCTAATCCGGATCGTGCTACAACAGCTTTTCAGTATCAGGCATTGTACAATGTAATTTTTTACACTAATGTTATCATCAACGATGCATCATCAAAACTAACTGATTCTTCAGACAAAAATCAGCTAATTGGAGAAGCTTATGCATTGAGAGCAATGGCATATTTTGATTTGATTAACCTGTTTGGAAAGACTTACAATGCTGTAACTGCTGCTTCTGACAAGGGAGTTCCTCTGGCTTTAGAAATTGATTTAGAGCAAGTATTTGTACCACAAAGCGTTGAAGTAATTTACAATCAAATTATTTCTGATACCAACAAGGCTGAAGAATTAATTAATTTAAATATCCAGCCAACAGGCAAAAATTACCGTTTTTCTAAAGCAGCATTATACGCTTTCGAAAGCCGTATTTATTTATACCAGCAACAGTGGCAAAAATCATTTGATGCAACAACTAAAGCTTTAGCAATCAACAATACACTGGTTGACTTAAAAACAACTCCGGTTTTGGCTACTAAATACAACTCTTTAGAGTCCATTTTAGCTCTTGAAGACGGATATATCAATGGTCTTAAACGTACTTCTTATGCTTCATCAGACCTAATCAGTGCCTTTAATAAAACTACAGATTTACGTTATCCACTTTATTTTACAGGAAGTGGAAGTCGTGTGAGAATCCAAAAAGGAGGTAATGACGATCAAAAATGCTCTTTCAGAACTTCTGAGTTGTATTTAACAAAAGCAGAAACAGCATTAAAACTGAATAAAATTTCTGATGCAAAAACTACTATTTTAAGTTTCATCAAAAACAGATATACAGCCGTAGCTTATACACAGCTTGAAAACGATATCAATGCTATGAATGCTGCCGATTTAACCAACTTCATCTATGCTGAAAGACAGCGTGAATTTGCAGTTGAAGGACACCGTTGGTTTGACTTGAGACGAACCTCACAAAAGCAAATCGTTCACACTTTTAATGGAGAAAATTATACATTAATACAAAACGATCCACGATATACCATTGTTTACCCTGCTAACGCAAGATTAAACAATCCTAATCTTTAATTACCTATTGTTTTTGTAAAAGGGCCCGGTTTTTCAACTGGGTCTTTTTTTTACTTTTAAAACTAAACAAAATTTAAATAATTAAGAATTCTGTAAACTCCTAAAAAAAGATATTGTAAAAAAATCTCAGTCAGTTATATTTGTAAAATCAAATCAGAGCTTCATTTCTAAAATGAAACTTTTATTATAGTTGAAAGGAAAAATGAAAATTGCTATTATTGAAGACGAATACCTGGCTTCGAGTTATCTGAAATCTATTTTACAACAACAGGATATTTTGCAGATTACCGAAATTACACTGTTAAAATCTGTAAAAGAAGCTGTCGCCTTTTTTACCCAAAACAATGTCGACCTTGCTTTTATGGACATTCACCTTGGCGACGGAAAAAGTCTTGAAATTTTTGAAAAAGCAACTGTCTCCTGCCCTGTTATATTCATTACGGCTTATGATTCTTATGCTATATCTGTTTTCAAACATTTTACGATTGATTATCTTTTAAAACCTTTTGAAGAACAAGAATTAGTAGAAGCTTTAATCAAATTTAAAAAAATCAAGGATAGCTTTAATTCAGACAACACCTTACAATCACTTGTTGCCCTTGAAAATCCGGAAACAAATAAAATACAACGTCATTTTTTAGTCAATTATGGCTATAAACTAATATCGGTAAACGAAGCCGAAATCACTTATTTTGCTGCATCCGGAAAACATTTATTTATTTATGTAAAATCCGGAAACAGCTATTTATACAATAACACCCTTACAGATATAATTCACTCCCTTGATCCTTTTTTATTCTTCAAAGTAAATCGGAAATATATCGTAAGCAGAAATATCATTAAGGAAGTTGTAAAACATTCTAATCAGAAAATAGAACTCATTATTACCGTTCCCGCTATAGAAAATGATCCTATTATCATCAGTAAAAAAGAAATAAATAATTTTAAAAACTGGCTTGACCAATAAATCAGTCATTTCACCCTGAAATATATCCCAGAATATATAAAAAGCAGTCAATACTATTAATTCCTGAATTTTGACTGACTAATAGAACCTATATTCTTTTTAAAAGTTAAAAAAGCGTTATAAGAATCATAAAATTCACACTTCATAATCAATCAGATAGCTTTGTTTTCTTTGAAATTGTATCTTTGGAATAATAGAATTACTAATGCAAAAGAATATGCCACAGATTAGATTTTATCCAAACGAAGAATTTAAAGAAATAGATATTAATGCATCTCTACAATTTAGATATGCTATTTCCAATAAAGGAAGATTAGTTAGCTTTACCGATGAGATCCAAAACGGACGTCTTTTAAAAGGCGGCCTGAGCGACGGATATCCAACATTTCGGTTCAAAATCAGACAAGGTGATAAAATTGTCAATAAATACCTTTTTCTGTACAAACTAGTTGCCCAGTATTTCCTTCCGAAACAATCTGAAGAACAAACCTATGTCCTTCATCTGGATTATGTCAGAAACAACGATGATGTGAACAACCTGCGCTGGGCTACCAGAGAAGAAATGATAGCGCACAGCCGTAAAAGCCCGCACGTTATTCAGGCCAAAAAGAATCTTATTGAACATAATATAAAATCAGACGGCAGAAAACTAACTACTACAAAAGTCATGCTGATCAAAAAAATATTAGCCCGCCCCGAGCAAAAAACACGACTTAAAATGATTGCTAAACAATTTGGCGTAAGCGAAATGCAGATCAGACGCATAGCCAGCGGAGAAAACTGGGGACATGTAAAAATTTAATAGCAAATGCATCATCGTAAATTATTTAATGATCCCATACTGAGCAAAGTCTAAGAACTGTAAAAGTCCCTTAGACTTTGTTTTTTTGAAACATTTTGATTTTTCAGATTTATATTCAAAATTTTCATTTACAGTTCATAATTCATAATTTACAATTAACAATTCCCTCATTTTCTGTGAAAAGATTAAAATTTCCAATGGTAAAAACAATTTTACAAGTGTTTTTTAAAATAAATCATTAAATTCGCAAGCACAAATAACAAAAGAATAAATCGGAAAATGAGTTTCGGAAATATGATCTCATTTTTCAGTAGTTAATACTAAAACCCAAAAAAATGAAATACGACGTTATTGTTTTAGGAAGTGGTCCCGGCGGATATGTAACAGCCATCAGAGCATCACAATTAGGCTTTAAAGTAGCCGTAGTTGAAAAAGAAAACTTAGGTGGTGTATGCTTAAACTGGGGATGTATCCCAACAAAAGCATTATTAAAATCGGCTCAGGTTTTTGATTATTTAAAACATGCTTCTGATTACGGATTAACCGTTTCTGAATTCGATAAAGATTTCCCGGCAGTTATCCAACGCAGCCGTAATGTTGCTGAAGGAATGAGCAAAGGGGTTACTTTCCTGATGAAAAAAAACAAAATCGACGTTATTGAAGGTTTCGGAAAATTGAAACCTGGAAAAAAACTTGACGTTACCGATAAAGACAATAAAGTTACAGAATATAGCGCTGATCACATTATCATCGCAACAGGTGCCCGTTCGCGCGAATTGCCAAACTTACCTCAGGATGGTGTAAAAGTAATTGGATACCGTCAGGCAATGACATTGCCAACACAGCCAAAATCTATGATCATTGTAGGTTCAGGAGCTATTGGAGTTGAGTTTGCTCACTTTTACAACTCAATGGGAACAGACGTTACGATTGTAGAATTCATGCCAAATGTTGTACCGGTTGAAGACGAAGACATCTCAAAACAATTTGAAAAATCGTTGAAAAAAGCGGGAATCAAAGTAATGACCAATTCTTCTGTAGAAAAAGTTGACACTTCAGGAGCTGGTGTTAAAGCAACTGTAAAAACAGCTAAAGGTGAAGAAATCCTGGAAGCAGACATCGTTCTTTCTGCAGTTGGAATCAAAACTAACATCGAAAATATCGGTTTAGAAGAAGTAGGTATTGCTGTTGACCGTGATAAAATCTTAGTAAATGCTTTCAATGCAACCAACATTCCTGGTTACTACGCCATTGGAGACATAACTCCGGGTCAGGCTTTGGCTCACGTTGCTTCTGCTGAAGGAATCAACTGTGTGGAAAAAATCAAAGGTTTACACGTAGAGCCAATCGATTACGGAAACGTACCGGGTTGTACGTATGCAACTCCAGAAATCGCTTCTGTTGGTTTAACAGAAAAACAAGCTAAAGAAAAAGGATACGAATTAAAAATTGGTAAATTCCCGTTCTCAGCTTCAGGAAAAGCAAAAGCTGCCGGAAATGCTGACGGATTCGTAAAAGTAATTTTCGACGCGAAATACGGAGAATGGTTAGGATGCCACATGATTGGTGCAGGCGTTACAGATATGATTGCTGAGGCAGTGGTAGCCCGTAAACTGGAAACTACAGGTCATGAAATCCTTAAATCGATCCACCCTCACCCAACGATGAGCGAGGCAGTTATGGAAGCGGTTGCAGATGCTTATGGCGAAGTAATTCACTTATAATCAATAGCCGTTTACGGTTACATATAATTTTCAATTTAAGAAATCCGGTTTGCGATAAGCAGATCGGATTTTTTTATGGCATGCCCCGCAGAAAAAGCGGGTCGGGCTATTCGCTAAATTTTTTGTTCCGTTTCTCTTCACAAAAAGATACCGCTGCTATCCCTCATGCGGCAGTTGGTTTTATAATAAACTTCACTTTTTAATACAAAAAGATTGTCAAAATTAAATTTATAAACATCAATCCAAATTAAAATAAAGCAGAATATTCTTATATTTACCCCGTATTTTAATTTAAAAAAATGAATTGGTCATCCAAATTAATCCTCCATAAAAAAGAACTCCGAATAGCAATTTACTTTGAAAAAAATGCAAAATGGATTGCGCGCATCAAACAATTTGAAGGCGCAAAATGGAGCCAAACCTTAAAAGTCTGGCATTTACCGGACAATGAACAGAACCGGATTCATTTTAAAATACCCGCAGCCTATTTATCATTACCATCAGAGGAAGGGATTTTAGCTATCCAAAAATTCAGTAATTAGCTCACTTCCAGACGTTATAGTTCCAATACTGTAAAAACATATACTGAAGCTTTAAAGTCCTTTTTGGTTTTTCATCGGGAACTTCCTGTTTCCGAAATCACAAATGAGCATATCATACTATATAATAACGATTACATTTTAAAAAATAACCTTTCGGCTTCCTATCAAAATCAGATTGTGAATGCTGTAAAATTATTTTTTAAAATTATTGAATCCCGAAAAATAATCCCTGAAGAAATTTTTCGTCCTAAAAATGCAAAAACTTTACCCAACATTTTGAGTAAAGAAGAGGTATTGCGAATTATCGATTCTACCACTAACCTAAAACACAAAACATTACTGGCATTACTTTATTCTGCCGGACTTAGAATCAGTGAAGCCATCAATATGAAACTTACTGATATTGATAGTCAGCGTATGCTAATACACATCAAAAATGCGAAAGGAAAAAAAGACCGTTATACATTATTATCCAATAAAATTCTTCTTTTGTTACGGGAATGTTACAGTGTATACAAACCTCAGTTGTATTTATTTGAAGGACAATTTAAAGAACAATATAGCAGCCGAAGTGCACAAGCCATTTTGCAAATAGCAGCCCGAAAAGCCGGAATTACAAAAAGGATTAGTTTACATACCTTACGACATAGTTTTGCTACTCACCTGTTAGAATCAGGAACCGATTTACAATATATTCAGGATTTATTAGGACATAGCAGTCCAAAAACAACTATGATTTACACACATGTATCTAGCAATTCATTACAAAAAATCATCAATCCCTTCGATATGTAAGAAATAATTTTATTTTTGTAATGCAATAAAACGCAAAAACACAAACCAAAACATGCGCATAACATGCCAATATAGTATAAAACAGGCTAAATTTATTCGCATATAAATTAGTTGGCAAACAGCTTATGACGAGCCGTTTAAGAAAGACGTTTAGAAATAACTAAACAAAAATGATTTATTTTATTATATCTCTAACTCTTGTATTCTTTCTTTGTTATAAAGTAAATAAGCACAAAATATCAAAATCAATGTACTTTTTGTTTATGCTTTTGAGTTTAACTTTTTTATTAATGTTCTTGCTATCCAAGCTAATGTTGGTATTAATAAAATTATAAATATCACAAACGAAAAAGAAAGTATTAAAAAATACCTAAAACATAAATTGAAGTAATAGCTTATTAATACAGAAATACAAAGACAAAAAACAGCTATAACATTTGAAATTGGTATACCATAGGTAGTATATTTATCATCTACTATAAGTAGAAACCAAGAGGTTAGTATTAAATTAATAAATAACCAAACAAAAGAAAGTGAAAATATTAAAGAAAATTGAGCATAAAAAGGATATGAAAATATTTCGGGTTTAAATAATATAAAAGGTATAACCCAAAAACAGTTCAAAATAGTAAATGAAAGTAATATAAGTTTCCAATAAAGATTGAGAGATTTGAAAAAGTCTATAATTTCCTTCATATTTTGAGTTAAAGTAAGCTGTAAAAGTAAGAAAAGAATTTAATGTATTTGGAAAAAAAAAAATAAAGCCGATTTGCCAACAGCGGTTTTGCAAGATGCGGGCTAAAGGCTAAAACAAACAGAATTTTGTACTTGCGGAGTACAGTGAAAAATATAAACAATAGGCATTTCGAGTTCCGCACCTCGCAAAGCCACAAAACGTTACCTGCAATGCTGCAAGACTCGACAAGACAACTAAAATGAAAATTAATAACAAATGAAAAAAACAATGAAAAAAATAATTCTTCCTTTTTTGCTTTTACTGGCAACCACAACTTTTGCTCAAACCGGAGTAATAGGCGTTATAGCAGGTGGTGAGTATGTAAAGAACATTCTCAAAAAATTTGAGATTACAGCAAACCAATTGATGAGCAATGCGAATAGTACAGGTAATGCATTAATTGCAAAAACATCTAATGAATTAGATGTGACAACAAAGAACCTAAATCTGCTGCTTGAGAAGGATTTGGACAAAACTTTTAGCAAACTGAGCAGTGAAAATCAAAAACTATTAAACCAAATTGAATCGTTTAGACTTACGGCTGAGAAAATGACAAGTGCTACTTTTGAATTAAAGGACGCAATGGTCGTAGACATAAAAAAGGTTGTCGGTGATGTTGCTCCATGGGCAAAAAGCAACTTTTTTGTTCAAAGAGTTGACGGCATAACTCAACTAAAACAAGACCAAGCAGACTATCGTATTAAAATTATGGGTATTGGTTTTGGTTTTAATTCAGATAAATACGAATCAAGAATTAAGTCTTTGACAATTAATGGTGCAGTAATTACGAATTTTTCTGAAAATAAATTATCGGCAAGTGAAAGTGAACTTATTGTTTCATATCCGACAATTAACAATCTAACTTCGGATGGAAAAAACTCTCAAATTAAAATTAATATAACGGTTGAAACAAAAACAAAAAAGGGATTTATTATAAAGAATTGGGTACTTAAAGATTTCAGTTTACCCGTTACTTTAACTGTGCTTCCAAGACAAATATGTTCTGTTCATCTAAGTTATACAAGTCCGAAGTTTGATTGGGTAGCTACCGAGACACCATTTACCCAATATAGCCATACAACTCAAAATCACCACCAAGAAAGTAAACCAATAATACATTATCCAGAAGAAAAGGAAGTAAGACTACCTGATAACAAAAGATACATAAATAAAGTCGCCAACAGTCAAGGTGCAAATGGACAAGGTTGTCCTTGGACAAGTTTTAACTCACTTGATATTTTAGAGGACGGAAAACTTTTAAAAGCAAAATTTGACACTTGGGGCTATCCTTGTACCTATTATTTTGGTGCGACAATACAAGAGTTTAAAGAAGTTGGTAGTGAAGATATAAATCTGCCGGACATTTGTATGGAATATGAAAAGAATATAATAATTGAATTACCTAAAGATACCAAATTTTGGCGTATTCAAGCACAGACAGCAGACTTTAAAACAATTGACATTATAGGACAAAACAATTACGGCAATCTAATACGTTTTGACAATGTTATTACCGTTGGAGACAAAATGAGAGTAATTTATAAAGTTAATTTACCATACTAAGGACAGAAGCACTGCAGGTAACAGCAAGGGATTCGTTGCGTGCGAAGCACGAACAATGAAGCCCGTGTTGAACGGAACCGCTCAACATCCATCCCTATGGAGTTATCGTAAAGTTTTGATAGAGAATTTCAAGAGGATTTAGTGTCCTCTTTTTTTGAAGTGGTTTCAAAGATGGTTTTGTCGTGTTTTCCTTCACCTTAGGACATAAATTCCCTTACCCGTAAAATTAACTTTCACGGGGAATTGGGTTTTGGCTACCGCCAAGATACCAAGCAGGTGGACCACGCTGGTCAAAAACTGCTATCCGATACAAATTGCCCGTTTTGCAACACGGACATTTGGGTAAAAAAGGCTTTTTATCCGCTTTTTCCAAGACTTTAACTTGGAGTTTCTCCTGCAAAAGCTTTAGCTTCCCACGCTTCCAAGTACTGCTCAAAAAACCATAATGCCGAATCTTGACAAAGCGCTTGGGCAAAATATGCAAAGCAAATCGGCGAATAAACTCCCGATGTGTGAGTGTCATCTGTTTTCTAAAGCCATTTTGACGATAGTCCTTATAATCAAAAGTTACATTTTGGGCATCAATGCTTTTAATGCGATGATTGCTAATGGCGATCTTATGAGTGTATCTGCCCAGATATTCTACCACCGAATTGGGACTTCCAAAAGGCTTTTTGGCAAAAACTACCCAAGGCTTCTGCCATAAATCCTGCCGGATTTGCTCGTATTTTATAGGCTCTTTTGCTTTGAGTTTCTGGCAATATTTAGCCCTAAACACTTTCGATAAAGCTTTGACAGGAAACAGGAATTTGCCGTCTGTTCGGCTGTTTTTCCACTGTCCTTCTTTATCGATTCCTCCGCCAGGCACAATACAATGCAGGTGCGGATGAAGGCTCAACTGCTGTCCCCAGGTGTGCAAAACAGCAATCATTCCCAGTTGTATTTCTTTGGCTTTGCCAAATTTTTGAAGCGTTTCCCAAGTCGCTTCAAACAAGCTGTCATACACCATTTTTGGCTGATGCATCGCCAAGGAATTAATGCTGTCGGGCAAGGTAAAAACCATATGAAAATAAGGAACAGGCAAAAGTTCGCTTTCTCTGGCATCTATCCATTGCTCTGATTTGTTACCTTGACACTTGGGACAATGTCGGTTGCGGCAAGAATTATAACTTATCGATATCTTACCACAACTATCACAGGCATCAATATGACCACCCATTTGAACGGTTCTACATTTTTTAAGAGCAGACAATGTGCGAAGTTGCCAAGTATTTAAGCCTAAATATTCAAGTCTTGTTCCTAACTTTCCAAGCACATCGGCTACTTCAAAGAGCGACTGCATTGGGCAAAAAGAGTATCAAGGGGACTAAACTTTTGTTGGCTAGCAAGTTGGGCAATCTGTAAATACTCCAAAGTGGTTTCTAGGTTTTGGTGTCCTAAAAGGTCTTTGAGGGTTATAATATCCATGCCATCTTCGAGTAAATGCGTGGCATAACTATGCCGAAGTGTGTGCGTGTGAACCTCTTTTTTGACACCAGATGCCTTGGCCACTTGCCTCACTACCCATTGCACGCCTCGTTGCGAATACCGATTGTCAAAATCACCTCCTGCTCCATTAGGCAAAGGTTGCCCATTAAAAAGGTAATCTTGTGGTTTTTCGGCTTCGATATATTTTTTAATCCCTCGTATTAAATGAACCGATAAAGGAACATAGCGGTCTTTTTTACCCTTTCCTTGCACTACTTTGAGTTGCTTTCTATCGAAATCTAAATCTTGTAATCGTACAGAACGTGCTTCCATACAACGCAATCCGCAACCATAAAGCAATCCAATGAGAATGCGGTGTTTGAGTAATTTAGCCCCTTGAAGCATGCTCCAAACTTCTTCTTTACTCAAAACAACGGGTAGTTTTTTCTCGTGTTTTATGGACGGTAAACGCAAGTACTCATAAGGCAAGCCTTCTGATTTTAGAAGAAAGCGAAGACCATAAACACAATGTTTGAAATAAGTTTGTGAAGGGGTTTTGGACTTTTTCTGCTGGTAAAACAAGTAATCTTGTACTTGTTCAGGATCTAAATCCGTTGGGATTTTCCCAAAATACAATGATATAGAAGCAACATGTCGAGAATAATTATTAAAAGTACTTTGACTTCTACCCAATACCGAAATAGTACGTTCAAAACGATTGATGAGTTCCTCAAATCCTGGAACTTCTCGTTTAGCCTGGTTGAGAATTTTGTTTTCTCTTAATTCTTCAACATTCTTTTTTTTGTAGTCATATCTTACCGAATTTAATTATATTCGTAAGGTACGAAATCACGGTAAGTGCTACCGAAGGTTTAGTTCAACAGGCGTTTGGCAAAAGTGGCGGTTCAGTACTCCGCAGACACATTTGTGGTTAATCAAATTTTGGTTCTCCGCATCAACATTTGTGGTGAAAATCGCCACCTTCGCCAAGCCCGGGAACGTTGTGTGAGATTATAAAAACCAACGTGCTAAAAACACGAAAGAAAATGAAATTGCTTTGGAGTAAAATTTTTACTATATTTGACAGAATAAACAAAACAGAAATTATGAAAAAGTTAAGAGTAACAACAGAATCAATCCGAAGAGCTAACAGTAGTTTAGTTGCTCGTGGGGTAGATTTTACTGTTAAACATAATTATAGTGGTGTTATAGTTGCTAAAACAAATTTAAACGGTGTAGTTAGAGTTCGTGAAATATCAAAAGAGAGGATAAACGAATCTTACGAAAAAGCTTTAAAAATGTATGCAGAGAAATTATAATTTTATTTACTCAAAACTTGTTGAAAAAGACTCTGACCTAATCGGACACATTGCGTACTCGCTTTACAAAAAAAGTAAAATAGAGTATATTGAAACTCAAAAACAAGCGGGTAAAACGCCAACAGATACAGAACTTATACCATTCAATGACTTTTCTTCAACAGAAAGTTCTTTAGAAAGTTATAGACTAAAAGCCGAACTTATTATTCAAGGTTTTATTGAAAATGCTCTTGAAGAAGAATTAGAAAGTTTTAAAGAACAGGTAGTTAATAACCAAATCGAAATTCTTGGCGATGTTGTAAAACCTTTAGTAACACCAACTTGGAAGAATGTATTAATCGGTGTTGCAGGTTCATTTGTTTTTGCTTTAATATCTGTTGCTTTTTACTTTATAATAACTTACGGAAACTACTCTATTAAAATTAAAGTAGAACAGCCAATAGAAACTACAAAGACATTTACTCCTAAAAAATAACCTCACACAATAGCTAGAGTTTCGTTGCGGCTGCAAGCCGAACAATGAAACTCCTGTTGAACGGAACCGCTTAGATTCCGCTACTATGGGTTTTTCGATAAAGGAGTCAGAAGAATTTCAAGAGGATTTAGTGTCCTCTTTTTTTTTTTGAAGTGGTTTCAAAGATGGTTTTGTCGTGCTTTCCTTCACCTTAGGGCATAAATTCCCTTACCCGTAAAATTAACTTTCACGGGGAATTGGGTTTTGGCTACCGCCAAGATACCAAGCAGGTGGACCACGCTGGTCAAAAACTGCTATCCGATACAAATTGCCCGTTTTGCAGCAGGGGCATTTGGGTAAAAAGGGTTTCTTTGCTACTTTTTCCAGTACTTTTACTTGGAGTTTCTCCTGTAAAAGCTTTAGCTTCCCACGCTTCCAAGTGCTGCTCAAAAAACCATAATGCCGAATCTTGACAAAGCGCTTGGGCAAAATATGCAAAGCAAATCGGCGAATAAACTCCCGATGTGTGAGTGTCATCTGTTTTCTAAAGCCATTTTGACGATAGTCCTTATAATCAAAAGTTACATTTTGGGCATCAATGCTTTTAATGCGATGATTGCTAATGGCGATCTTATGAGTGTATCTGCCCAGATATTCTACCACCGAATTGGGACTTCCAAAAGGCTTTTTGGCAAAAACTACCCAAGGCTTCTGCCATAAATCCTGCCGGATTTGCTCGTATTTTATAGGCTCTTTTGCTTTGAGTTTCTGGCAATATTTAGCCCTAAACACTTTCGATAAAGCTTTGACAGGAAACAGGAATTTGCCGTCTGTTCGGCTGTTTTTCCACTGTCCTTCTTTATCGATTCCTCCGCCAGGCACAATACAATGCAGGTGCGGATGAAGGCTCAACTGCTGTCCCCAGGTGTGCAAAACAGCAATCATTCCCAGTTGTATTTCTTTGGCTTTGCCAAATTTTTGAAGCGTTTCCCAAGTCGCTTCAAACAAGCTGTCATACACCATTTTTGGCTGATGCATCGCCAAGGAATTAATGCTGTCGGGCAAGGTAAAAACCATATGAAAATAAGGAACAGGCAAAAGTTCGCTTTCTCTGGCATCTATCCATTGCTCTGATTTGTTACCTTGACACTTGGGACAATGTCGGTTGCGGCAAGAATTATAACTTATCGATATCTTACCACAACTATCACAGGCATCAATATGACCACCCATTTGAACGGTTCTACATTTTTTAAGAGCAGACAATGTGCGAAGTTGCCAAGTATTTAAGCCTAAATATTCAAGTCTTGTTCCTAACTTTCCAAGCACATCGGCTACTTCAAAGAGCGGCTGCATTGGGCAAAAAGAGTATCAAGGGGACTAAACTTTTGTTGGCTAGCAAGTTGGGCAATCTGTAAATACTCCAAAGTGGTTTCTAGGTTTTGGTGTCCTAAAAGGTCTTTGAGGGTTATAATATCCATGCCATCTTCGAGTAAATGCGTGGCATAACTATGCCGAAGTGTGTGCGTGTGAACCTCTTTTTTGACACCAGATGCCTTGGCCACTTGCTTCACTACCCATTGCACGCCTCGTTGCGAATACCGATTGTCAAAATCACCTCCTGCTCCATTAGGCAAAGGTTGCCCATTAAAAAGGTAATCTTGTGGTTTTTCGGCTTCGATATATTTTTTGAGCCCTCGTATTAAATGAACCGATAAAGGAACATAGCGGTCTTTTTTACCCTTTCCTTGCACTACTTTGAGTTGCTTTCTATCGAAATCTAAATCTTGTAATCGTACAGAACGTGCTTCCATACAACGCAATCCGCAACCATAAAGCAATCCAATGAGAATGCGGTGTTTGAGTAATTTAGCCCCTTGAAGCATGCTCCAAACTTCTTCTTTACTCAAAACAACGGGTAGTTTTTTCTCGTGTTTTATGGACGGTAAACGCAAGTACTCATAAGGCAAGCCTTCTGATTTTAGAAGAAAGCGAAGACCATAAACACAATGTTTGAAATAAGTTTGTGAAGGGGTTTTGGACTTTTTCTGCTGGTAAAACAAGTAATCTTGTACTTGTTCAGGATCTAAATCCGTTGGGATTTTCCCAAAATACAATGATATAGAAGCAACATGTCGAGAATAATTATTAAAAGTACTTTGACTTCTGCCCAATACCGAAATAGTACGTTCAAAACGATTGATGAGTTCCTCAAATCCTGGAACTTCTCGTTTAGCCTGGTTGAGAATTTTGTTTTCTCTTAATTCTTCAACATTCTTTTTTTTGTAGTCATATCTTACCGAATTTAATTATATTCGTAAGGTACGAAATCACGGGAAGTGCTACCGTAGGTTTAGTTCAACAAGGTATTGGCAAAAAAGCGAGTTTAGTACTTAAATGAAGCTTTGTGCTTCGTATTAAGTTCAGTGCAGTGCTGCCAGACTGTTTAGTGCTTCGAAATCCGCTTCTTCGCCAAGCACCCAAACGTTATCTGCAACCCTAACGTACACCCTGCAAAAATTTAACGGTCAGACAATACAGTCCCCAAAGACCCAAGCCCACCCACCACCCCACATTGAAAATATTTTGACAAATTTTTAATGCAACAATGTTGCGTTTAAAATAATTGTATTACTTTTGCAACATTGTTGCATTTAGGAATTAAAAATATTTATTTGATGAGATTAATTTTTATGCTTCTTACATTTTTCTACGGTCTAACAGCCAATGCCCAAAAAAACTTTGTGTTGAATGGGACTGTAACCGATAGCAAAACAAACGAACCATTAGAAAATGTTTCTGTGGCAATTTCAGATATTAAAAAAAATACCTTAACTAATGTCCAAGGCTTTTTTGAAATAAAAAACCTTAAACAAGGTATTTACTTTTTATCAACTTCTATTGTAGGTTATACACCAACTCAAACAAAAATTACTCTAAAATCGGACAGTGTTCTTACAATTCAAATTAAAATGGTTTCAAAGACAACAGAATTGTCCGAGGTAACTATAATTGGCGAAACAGAAGAACAGACAGATGCAAAAAAAGTAAAACAAAATGTAATGCCCGTTACCATTATAACCGCCAAACAAATAGAAAACCGAGCAGGAAACTTAAACGAAATTTTGGCAAGGCAGGCAGGCATACAAATAAGATACAGTGGTGGTTTGGGTAGTGATTCCCGAATTTCAGTTAGGGGTTTGGAAGGTAAAAGAGTCCAAATCTTTATAGACGGAAACCCACTCAATACACCAGACGGAAGTTTAGGAATTAATGATTTACCTGTTCAAATCATTGAACGAATTGAAATTTACAAAGGCTCTGTTCCTGCGTGGCTCGGTGGCGATGGTTTAGGTAGTGCTGTGAATGTGATTTTTAGGCATAGAGATGTAAGTTATATTGATGCGTCAGTTTCACGACAATCATATAATACACAACTTACCAGTTTAATCCTTAAAAAATCATTTGATAAACAAGGCATAGAAGCAGGTTTTGGTGTTTTTGATACCCGAAGTGATAACGATTATACGATGCAATCACCATTTCAACCCGAACTAAAAATTAGACGAGACCACGACAAATATCATTCACTATTGATGGGTGGTGCAATTCGTTTTCATAAATTTTGGTTTGATGAAATTGAAATAGAAGGGGCTTATGTTCGTAATGACAAGCAAATACAAGGAATTTATCAAAATATCCAACACGTTGAAAGTAAATCTAATGCTTATGTTGGTGTATTGAGTTTAACCAAAAAGAATTGTGCAAATAACAAATTAGGCTTAAAGTATAATTTGATTTATGCAAAATTTAATGTGAAACTTACTGACACTTCTTCTTTTAACTATAATTGGGATGGTACAAGGATTCCGAGTAGATTCGGAAAAGGCGAATTAGGGAATGGTCCTAATCTATCCACCAACTTACAGCAAGACCTACGCCAACGATTTAATTTAGATTACAGATTAAGCAAAACCTTTACACTCAATTTAAACAACACTGCACGGTATGTAACTTTTAATCCAAACGATGATGTGGGAAACGCCTTTTTGGGGTACAATGTCTATAATTACCCAGGTAGTGTAAAAAACAGCATCACAGGTTTTACAGCGGAAAGCAGGTTTAAAGAAGAAAAATTATTGTTTTCAGCAGCTATTAAACATTATTATAACATCGTTGATGGTTATAATACAAGTATATATTTGAATAATAGCAAACCCGATAAATTAAGAAACATTACTACCGAAATAGGCTATAATGCGGGGTTCAGATACAATTTTACCAAATCTTTTTTAACAAAAGGGAGTTATGAAAGGGGGGTAAGATTACCTAACAATACAGAACTTTTTGGTGATGGTATTTTAATAACCCCAACGACAACTCTCAAACCTGAAATTGCTGATAATTTTAATTTAGGCTTGATTTATGACCACTCAGATAAAAAAGACAAAAGATTGCAAGTAGAAACCAATGGTTTCTATATGAATGTGGAGAATCTTATCCAACTTTCGGGTAACGGGCTGACACTCGGTTATGTAAATTATGCAAAGGCTAATATTATAGGTGCTGATGTGGATATTAAATATGATGTTACCAAAAACATCTTTACAAGTTTTAATGCTACTTACCAAATACTAACCGACATTCAAAAATTTATTCCTGAAACAAACGTACCCAACCCAACCTATAAACTACAAATACCTAATACACCACAATTTTTTATGAATTGGAATGTGGAATTTCATAAAACAGGCTTATTGGGTAAATCTTCCAAAACCAGAATAATGTATGATGGAAGTTTTGTTGAACAATACAGTTATGGCTTTAATATCAGTATTTATGACAAGTTTTTTATTCCACAATATTTGACGCATACCATTTCTGTTGAACAATCATTCAAACATGGACGCTACACCATAACCTCAGAGGTCAATAATATTACAGACCAAATCATCATCAACAATTTTAACCAGCCATTAGCAGGAAGGACTTTTCGCTTGAAGTTACGCTACTTGCTATTAAATGAAGGCTCAAATCATTCTCATCATTAATCAATTCTTAAATTTTAAATTCAGATAAATATGTTCAGACAAGTTTCAAAATTCGTAACAGTTGTATTGTTAGCACTTACATTAAATGCTTGCAATAAAGATGAACCAACACCAGACCCAACAGCAGGGCTTGACAAATTAGTAATTGGTACGAATATCACTACAGCCAATCCAGTTGTTGGATATGTAGGCACACTAAAAGACCTTAGTGTAACCACTTTTACAAACGCCAAATCTCGGCAGGCAGCTGAATACCCATACATTACGGTTTATAAAAACGATGTTTTTGTAATGCCTCAACGTTTTGGCGACATTGTAAGGAAATATACAAGACAAGCGGACGGCACACTTGCCGAAACAGGAAGTTTTACAGCACCTGCGGCATCATCACCTATCTGTACGGTTATTGAAAGTGATACAAAAGGTTACACAGCACTATTTCAAGCAGGAAAAATTATTGTGTTTAACCCAAGCACAATGGCAATTATTAGCACAATAGATTTGACAAGTTATGCTTTGGGTGGCGATGGCAACCCCGACCCAAATGTAATGGCTTTCAGAAATGGCAAATTGTACGTGGCTTGTAGCCAAACTTCAAACGGATTTACAAGTACCCACCCTGTGCAAGTGCTAATAATTGATACTCAAAACGGAAATACCATTACATCTGCAACGGATAGCAGAAGTTTTTGGGCAGGAAGTATCAACGAGCAAAAATCTATTTTCTTTGACGAAAGTGGCGATATGTATATTTATTGTGTTGCTTCTTACGGCTTTGGCGGTGCAAATCAAAAAAGTGGATTTTTGAGAATTAAGAACGGACAAACAGCCTTTGACCCAACTTATTTTTTCAATACAGCCGATTATAACATTGCAGGTATTGCAGGAAATAAAGTAGATTATTTGCAACGAATGCGTTACTATAAAGATGGTATTGTGTATTCAACAGGCAATATTTATGCTTTGGCAAGTAATCCCCCAGATTATATAAAAGATAGAACGTATGGTTCTTTCAAAGTGGACATCAAAAACCAAACCATTACCAAGTTAAATATCCCATACTCAAATGGTTATGCTGCATCAGTAGGGCTATTTGACAACAAAGTACTATTTGGTATTGCAGGAACAGCAGGGGTAGGTATTTACAGTTTTGACCCAGCGACAAATACAGCAAGTTCAACACCAGTTGTTACCACACAAGGCGACCCAAATGCAATAGAAAGTTTTTAACAAAATTTATACATCAAAAAAGTCCCTAAATGTCAAAATATTTAGGGACTTTTTTATTGACAAATTACGACCGACCAAAAGAAGGGCAGCAGATAATAGCTAGAGTTTCGTTGCGGCTGCAAGCCGAACAATGAAACTCCTGTTGAACGAAACCGCTGAGATTCCGCTACTATGGGTTTTTCGATAAAGGAGTCAGAAGAATTTCAAGAGGCTATTGCGCCTATTTTTTTGGAAATAGTTCACCCCAGATAGTTCATCAGATATACTTTCATATTTGGATGGCAGATTTAGCTTAATTTAAGTTCCCTAAATCGTTTATTGTCATAAAAGTGAGAAGAACGACATAAAAAAGAAAAAAATGAGTAAAATCTTAATTAACTTAAGAAAAATTAAAATATACAGTTTGTTTTGGTCGGTTGCTTTAATAATATTAATAGTAGGATTAATCCAGACCAATAATGAAGATACCACTTTTGATATCAATATTCATGATACCTATTTTGTAATTGCACATATTTATGCTGCTCTGTTTTTGAGTTTAGTTTATTATCTAATAGGACTTGGGTATTGGATTGTTCAAAAAGTCATGGAGAGAAAACTAATTCGTGTTTTGACAATAATTCATTCCGCAATCATGAATGGAAGTTTTTTAGTTTATTGGTTATTAATTGGGTATAGTAGAGCTTTTCCAGATACCTCTTTTCCTTTATTTGATAATTATGAATTAATTAACCTAACACTTGTAGTGCTAACAGTATTGATAGTATTAATTGGACAACCAATCTATATTATAAATTTAATGATAGGTATTTTTAGAAAGAGAAAAAATCCATCCACTAAAAACCTACAATAAATTTCAAAACTGATAAGACCTGTCTGATCTTCTCATAACAATCTTTATTTTTTTTAAACAACTCCCATTATTAACAAAAAAATAGTAAAAATTTCATAGAAAAAAAGTTTTTACAGCGTATTAAAATTCCTATTTTTAGTCCTGTAAAAAATACCGTATGAAATTACCCTTTATAGAAATAATTGAAGCCACAACAAGCAATCCTAACTTGTTAATGTGGAAATTCCATGATGAAGACAAAGAAATAAAAAACGGGGCAAAACTAACGGTTCGTGAAAGCCAACAGGTAATGCTATTAAATGAAGGACAGCTTGCCGATGTGTTTTCTGCCGGACTTCACACTCTGTCAACAGAAAACATTCCTATTTTAAGTTCCTTAAAAGGATGGAAATACGGATTCGAAAGTCCTTTTAAGGTTGATGTTTACTTTTTCAATACACACCAGTTTATCAACAACAAATGGGGAACTCCCGCTCCTATCCTACTCCATGACCCGCAATTTGGACAAATCAGGGTAAGGGCTTTTGGAAGCTTTGATATCAGGATAATTGATGTTGCCAAATTCTTCCGTCAATACGCCGGTACTTATGAACAGCTGACCATTTTTGAACTCCAAAACCAATTAAGGGATTTTGTAGCTCCAAAGTTTGGAGAAGTTCTGGCAAATGAAAACATCACCATTACAGATGTCGCCGGAAACATTACACAATTAGGTCAAAAAATAGAACCCTATCTTAAACCTTATTTTGTTCAATTCGGAATTGAATTGACACAGTTTGTCATTACCAGCGTAACCTTACCCGAAGAAGTTACGGCCCATTACGACAAAATCACCAATATGAATATGGTAACCGATATGGATAAATTTACCAAATTCAATACCGCAACGGCAATTGGAGAAAAAGGAACTGCAATACACGATGCCACCCAAAATGCCTTAAGTATGGGAATTCTTTTAAACCAAATTCAGCAAAACAAAGAAATGTCAAAAGAAGAACCCAAAGACGACCTGACTTCCAAACTTCAAAAACTGAAATCATTGTTTGATGCCGGTTTAATCGAGGAAGATGAATTTAAAACTAAGAAAACCGAATTATTAAGCCAATTGTAATGGAAGAGAAAAAAGTGACTTCGTTTCTGAATAAATTAAAAGAAAAGGCGCAAAAACAAACCAATTATGGAGGCGAAACTGAAATGACCGATTCCCAGATGAGTCTTAAAGATTGTCCAAACTGCGGAGCCGGAAGAGCCAAACATGACGGGCTGACAAATTGCGCCTATTGCGGATATGAATTCATACAAGTAAAACTTACAAACGGATTTTATATCAAAAAGGAAGATAATTCAATTTAAAAAACAACAAAGTGTTCGGATTATTCAACAAACAAAATAACGAAACATCTGCAATCCCAGAATGGAATGCAGAACTTCAGGAATCAAAAGAAAGATGGTTTACTTTTCTGGAAAAACTGGAAGCCAAAATGGAAGAACTCTCAACAGCCGCAATTCCCGAATTAAAGCAGCTCTTACAAGACGATGACGACCTTTATAAACGAACTTTTCACAGAGTTTTATCGGGAGTTAATGGTCAGTTAAACAACATCAGAGAAAAAGCCAGAGATACATACGAACAAAAAATAAACACTCTTTATTACGACCTCAACACTCAGGTTTCGGTTTTGAGCCCAGATCATAATTTGCTTTCTGATTTTAGAACGGCCTGCTCAGACCGACATAATGAATTTGAAAGAAAATTTGAATATTGGAGAGCCCAAATAGAAAAAACACAGCAACGTGACCTGGAAATTGAGTACCAAAAAATCATCAATGAATTTGAAGCCATTAAAGATAAATTCAGCTGCAAACAATGTGGGGGAAATATCACTATTGATAAGATTTTTTTAATCGAAACTTATATTCCGTGTCCGTACTGTAAATCTCAAAATACTTTTGCACCGAGCACGCAGGCCCGAATGCTGCAAAATATTGCGAGAGGTCTTGCAGAACAACGAACAGTTCATTTATACGAAGCTTTTGAAATTGAAAACAACAAAGAACGTGAACTGTATCATCAGCGTCATGAATTAAGCCTGAGTAAAATTCATGAAAAAGACAGTAAAGCCCTGAGTGAAATCAATGCTAAAATGGATCAGCTGGAAAACGAAAGACAAAATGCAATAGAGAATGCGCCAAAATTATATCAGGTGTATTTAAGAGCGATGTATGATGAGTGGAACAAAATCACACCTGATTTAAAAGAGCACAACGAAAAAATGTTTCAGAATCAATTGTAATACAAATAAATTAATAACCTTAAAAACAGAAAAATGTTTAAAAAACTTTTTGGTTCCCTAACCGGAGACAACAAACAAGAAAATCAGATTGATGCACAAACTTCAAATGATAGTTATGAGAATAATTATGAAAACGGGTATCAGGAAACAGAATACGACCCTGAAACTTTGCACGGAACGCATTATGATGTAGAAGATTTTGACAATGAAGTAGAAACAAGAGCAGAAGCCTGGATTCAGGATGAACGTGCCAGTGGCGAAAACTTACAGGAAAGTGACATTAAAAGCATTTATACGAATTACAGAAGAGAAGTGTACACAGAATGGAACAACTGCGATTCTGATCAAATGATTCGGTTTGAGCATGCCAATTCATTAAAATACAGCGGTGTTCAGACTTCAGGATTTGTAAAAGTAGAAGATAACAATCCGTTTCTTGAGCCTGTGCACGGTATTGACTTGAGAACATATACTGCCATGTGCCTGAAAATTAGTGCCGGAGTAGATTACAACGAAGTCTGCAAAGCAATGGGCATCGAATCGGTAATCTGGGAAGAACTAAATACGATCTGGCCACAGCGTATGGGCGAAGATACTTCGTTTACGGTTACCACTTTATTCGGTCAGTATTATGCCGAAAACGTTACGGTTCCGCAATTAGAAAATATTAATGTTGAAATCTCTGAAGAAGGTCAGGCAAATCTTGAAAGAATCAAAACAGACCGCTATTTCTACGAAGAACTTGCCGGCGCAAGACAAGCTGCCTACGAATACGGAATCGACGGAGCACAATGGATTCTGGATAACTACGGAATTAATCTGGCCGATTTCCAGTCGGTTGCCATGCAGTGGATGACCCAACAGAATCAAAACTGGAACTCAGAAGAGATAATGGAGTTTTCAAATTACCAGCAGGAAAAACAAAAAGAATACGCCGCAAAATTTGCCGCAGAACAAGGCGGAAATGTAGCAGATGACGTAGAGTTCTAAACTATTTCCAGTACATCAATTAATCCGGTTTGTAATTGCAGACCGGATTTTTTATGGGCATGTCCCGCAGAAAAAGCGGGTCGGGCTCATTCGCTAAATCTTTTGTTCTGTTTCTCTTCACAAAAGGATATCGCTGCTATCCCTCATGCAGCATCAGGTTTCATAATTAAATTATTCTTGATTAAGGACTCTTTTTGAGGATTTATAAGAAATTATCATATATTTGAAAGCATTAAAATCTGATTTTTTTTTCAGACAATTTGAGTTAGATAAGTCTAATGTTGTTGTACCCCAAAAAAAACAGAACTATGGACAGTAGAATAATAAAAATTAACTCTTCCAACGACACGTTATCTTTGAAATTACTTATACTCCAAAAGTTAAAACTGATTGATTTTGTCTGCTAAATGTCGCTCCGGTAATAAATCTGAAGAATGGTGTTTTAATCGCAAATCCGCTGTATTACCAGAAAGTTGTGTGGCACTTGAGCAACACAGAACAAAAAAACTGAAAAAACAAATTAAAATAAAATGAAAAAAACAATTATAATCTTAATCTTCTCATTTTTCACAATTCAAACATTTTCACAAATCAAAACTGGACATGAACTTGTAGCCGAAGGAATTGCAAAAACAAAAATAAAGCCAGATTTAGCAAATTTCAAAATAACAGTTACAAAGCAAAGTACAATAGAAAAAACTGCAATAAAGGAATTAAATCAAGAAATAGAAAAATTACAAAATGTACTTTTCAAGCAAGGTTTTACCGAAAAGAATGTAAAAATATCTGAGTATAAAATTTCTAAAGATGATTACGAAAATAGAAAAGAATTCTCTGCTACAAATACATTATCTGTAGATTTTATATTGGACAACAAAAGAATTGAAGGATTTTATCAAGAAATTCAAAATGAAAACTTACAAGATGTGGATATTGAATTTGAAACTCAAATATCAGAAAATTTAGAAAAAAACACAAGACAAAAGTTAGTACAAAACGCCATTCTAGACGCAAAAAATAATGCTGAAAATATAGCAACTGCTTTAAATGTGAAATTGAATAATGTTAAGCAAGTTTCTAAATATAATTTACGTGATATTGCATATTCATCAGTGAAAATGGATGATGTAAAATTTTTCAAACCTCGTGTAGCGA
Source organism: Flavobacterium adiutor (assembly GCF_048282555.1). Taxonomy (NCBI): domain Bacteria; kingdom Pseudomonadati; phylum Bacteroidota; class Flavobacteriia; order Flavobacteriales; family Flavobacteriaceae; genus Flavobacterium; species Flavobacterium adiutor. Next base: position 1,771,252 of record NZ_CP182487.1, on the reverse strand, counting down.
GTGAAATGATGAATCCTAAAACTTCATTTGATAAATTTGAAGTTATGGAAGTTGAGTTAGAAGAAACTATAACTATAGTTTATGAAATAACTAATAAATAAAAAAAGTGTCTCACAACTACTACAATTAATTTGGGCATTTGGTTTAATTTAAAATGGTATTGTATTTGGGAAGTACATACAAATCCGAAAATAAGGCTTAATTTAATCCCAAACCTTATGTAGAAAGGGAATGTTATTCGTAATTTTACAAGACCATAAATAATCAACAGAAAATGACATAAACAATGGTCAATAGTGACATTTTAGAAATTGCAACCCACGCCAATTTAAATATAATTGCTGATGACAAAAATGTCGAAATAAAACACAAATTACGTTTAGCTGACAAATCAATTTGGGGTATTCTATTCTTTTTATGTGGCGGAGTTTTACTAATTATTGCTCCTTTTATTAAAACCTCAGACACCACTACCAAAATTTTAGGAATTGTAATTGGACTTTTATTGGTAGCTTTATCTATCCTGACTCTAATTCGGCAATTTACAGATGGAATAAAAATCAAAGATAATACTTTCTCATTTCGGTATAATCTTAAGAAGACAACACTTCCTTTAAACAGAAGTATGGAAATCAAAATGAGAACAGAAACAATAAAGATAAAACGTGTTGGGAGAATAGGCACAGACTTTATTGTCGTTACGCATTTTCTTCAGGATTTAAACAACGAAATTATTGTTCTAAAGTTTCAAATGGATAATTTATATGCCGAAAACGCAAGAAGATTAGGAAACAAAATAACACGAATAATTAATGACAAATTTCGTTCATAATCAAACCGTTGCAGACATAGTAACTCTACAATATTTTCTTAGACAGATGCTGCAACATTACAACCAATTTTATAAAACACTATTAACAATAAATCAACAGACAACGACAGGAATTATTACATGGTAACTGGCCGAAATAAAACACTGTCTAAAAACAATCTACAAAATCCGATTTGCAATTGCAGACCGAATTTTTGTATGGACATTGCCAGCAGAAAAAGCTTGTCTAATCAATAGTTCTTTTTGAGGATTCATAAGAATTATTATATATTTGGTGGCAACAAAATCTGATACTTTACAGATATTGCAGTCCAATTCGAAGTACATAAATCGAATGTTGTCAGACATAGATACCATGTGCCAACAATTCTAAAAATGAACACGTAATTAAAAAATGAAAATTATATGATAAAAAATTTCTTATTCGCTTTATTCTTGAGTTTGCCTTCAATCAGTACATATGCACAGGAAAAATTTAAGGAAGTAAACTTTGACGAAAAATTTAAAAAAGAAAATCAAGGAAAAGCTGAAATTAAAATCAATGAAGTCAAGGAATTAATACATATAATGATAGCAATAACTGGAGTTGGTTTAGAAAATGATGATATGGTTGCACAAACCGGAACTTATTATAAAGATATTATTCAAGATTTCAAGCCTTTTAAAGATGAACAGATTATCACAAAATTTGATTCTTTAATGAAAGCGAATCCGCTAAATTACATTTTTCTTTCAGGTAATGCTTTGAGTTACGATTTTAAAGGAAACAAATTAGTAGCCAATAAATATTATCTTTTCCCTGCTCAGAATGTTTCTTCTCACACTACAATCACAGTAAATCCAATTACAACTTACAGAAAAGAGATTGAGAATTTTGCAAAAAAAACAGGATTTCGAAAGTTCTATAAAAAGCATAACGACTATTACAACAAAATCATTTCAGATTACAACAAATTCGCGAATCTTAAAGAACAATGGAGCTGGTTAGAAAAGCAATTTTCTACAAGAGTCAATAATTATACGATAATGTGTTCACCTCTGATTAATGGGTTGAATTATACGACAAGTTATACAGACGATAATTTTAAACAAATTATGATGGTCTTGCCACCGCTTGAAGAATTACCAAATATGACAGACTCTGAAAAAGTTGTATTTAATACCAGAACAATGTTTACCGAAATTGACCACAATTATGTAGGAAAACCAACAAAAGACAATATTGATATCATAAATCAAGTTCTTGGAAATAGAGAAAAATGGGTTAATACGAAGCAGTATGGTATAGAATATTATCCAAATGCTGAACGAGTTTTTGATGAATACATGACATATGGTGTGTTTTTATTATATTGCAAAGACCATTTTGATACAAATACAACCGCAAAGGCAACTAAAAATGTTATCGATTTAATGACAGAAAGAGGGTTTATAAAAATGCAAGAGTTCACAGACACTCTTTTTGATGTGAGTTCTAAAAACCCAAACAAAACAATAGAAGAATGGTATCCGGAATTTATTAAACAACTCGGAAAATAAAAAGCTGTATCTATATACCATAAGATTCAAAAATGCTTTCATCAGGTCAAGTACTGAAAGAATTAAACAACCAATATACAAAATCCGGTTTGCAATTGCAGACCGGATTTTTTATGGGCATTCACAGCAGAAAAGCCGGATTGGGTTGTTCGCTAAATCTTTTCTCCCGTTTGACACCAGAATCGGAAAAACCGAAGTTAAAAACTTAAATTAGATACTTTTAGATTTTTTTTAAATAGTGTAATTTTTTTTATCTATATGACAACTAATAAAGTATTAGAATAATCAAATAACTTTAAGCTTTGATTGATGAAAGAAGACTTTATAAAATCCATTAATGAATATCAAAATATAATTCACAAAATTTGCAGGCTATATAGAAACAGCCATGAAGACCGTGAAGATTTATTTCAGGAAATAGTTTATCAATTATGGAAATCATATCCTAAATTTAAAGGAGAATCAAAAATAAGCACCTGGATATATCGAGTCGCTTTTAATACTTCAATCGCTACATTTAGAAAAAACAAAATTTCCATTTCTAACTATAAAAATATTCCCGAAAAGTTCCATCCTACACAAGAAAATTCATATTCGGAAAACGAAGAACGTATTTTTGAACTTCTTAGTAAATTAAATAGTATTGAAAAATCTATTATCACACTTTATCTCGAAGATTACAACTATGAAGAAATTGCGACTATAATTGGGATATCCGAAAATAATGTAGGAGTCAAACTGAACAGAATCAAAAACAAATTAAAAATAAAATAATATGGACTTACAAAACTTAAAAACAAACTGGAGTAAAATGAACTATTTACCAAAAAATGATATAGAATTAGAAAAAATGACTTCAATAAAAAATCATCCTGTCTTTAAAAAAATAAAAACAAAACTTATAATTGAAACTTTGGCTATTAGCATTTTCTTACTCACATATTACAGTGGATTCGACGGTGATAAAAAACCTCTTTACGCTAATATTCTTCTTGTTTTTAGTGCTATTACGTATATTATCAACGGTTTATTAAGTTTACAGGTAATTCAAAAACCAATTCAGGGAGAAAACTTAAGAGAATCAATTTACAATTATTATAAAAAAGTAAAGACTATTTCAAAAATTTCTTTGAGCATTACGATAGTATACACTGCTAGTCTGTTACTATTTTTTGGATCAGCAATCAATTTTAGAGAAGAAAAAAAATGGATATTACTATTTGGTTTTATTGTACTGATCCAACTACTATTTTTGTCATCCAGAATTTGGAAATTCTGGTTGGAAAAGTTAAAAATCGAAATCGAAAATTTTAACTAATCCACTCTAGACTTTTAATTCAGTGTACTTAAAAACCAAAAAGTGTTAGTTGTAAATTGAGTAACAAAAACGAGCAAACCTGAATTTAAGTCCCCCCCTTACTAAAACATTGTCCGAAAGAAATAATCTACAAAATCCGATTTGCAATTGACGATTGGATTTTTTATGGCATGCCCCGCAGAAAAAGCGGGTCGGGCTATTCGCTAAATCTTTTGTTCCGTTTCTCTTCACAAAAGGATATCGCTGCTATCACTCATGCGGCATCCGGTTTCATGATAGAATTATTCTTTAATCATGAGTCATATTCTGACAAGGAAAAATATTTTGTTCGAATAAAAAAATAGAAACTCCTATTGATTTGGATAAATTTATGGTAGAAACGCTTTTGAGTTTAAAAACGGATTGGAGCGCGCTTGAGTTTATGGATTCGCCAACTGAAATAGAATCTGAATATAAGAGCCCAATAAAACAATAAAAAAACTGCTTTCCATACTTGCTACAGGAGAATATTGATGAGTACAATCATTATTTCACATTTGCTTTTATTCCGCCAAAAAAACTAGCGGGATTGCACAAGAAGCCATATGCTGCCAGAAATCACAGAATATGCTGGACAATATAATAACTTGTTAAGCAACCCTTTCATAAAAATTACATCTATTAAGTAAAATATTCTAAAATTTTAACCCATGAAAAAATTTACTTTACTATTGATTTTCGTAGTGCTAACTTCTTGCAGTAAGGACGATAATGATATATCTTCCAAAAATAATTTAAACGGCAAATGGAACTGGATTCTTACCTCAGGAGGTTTTGGTGGCGGATCATTAACTCCTGAAAAGCTAAATCAAACCATGATTATTGAATTCTCAGGCAATACTTTAAAAACGTATATAAATGGCAATCTTTCAAAAACACAAAAATTTTCAATTCAGACCAAAGCATCAATTTTTGGCGGCAATCGAAAAGTAATTGTAATCGACAAAGGGAATTCAGATACTGCTGAAGCTTTCATTGATCAGTCTTTTGAAATTATTGGCAAAAAACTCTATGTAAGACAAGAGTGTATTGATTGCTCTACATCTGAATATGAACGTATAAAATGATACTTTTTCTCATTTTTAAATTCTTATAAAAACGAAACCTCTACTCTAGCCCTGATCGAAGCGGTATCCTCTGGCTGCAGGGTTTGCAGGCAGAGATATAGCGAAGAGCAGGACAAAATTTCTAATGAAAAAAGATATTTCTGCTTCTAAAATTCATCCCAGAAATTGTTCGAATTGAGGCTAAAATTGTCTTTAAAACGAAAGAAAACTGAGTGCTGGCAAATAATACTGTTCTAAAAAGCAACAATAAAATATACTCCGTTACAAAACTCCGGCCACAATTGTCGAAATATTCAGCTTATCAGCTTAACTTTGCAGTCAATAAAAATATAAATGTTAAAATACAGCACTATGGATATTTTGGAATTAATGAAAAAAAGATACTCTGCGAAAAAGTACAACGCTGAAAAGGCTATTCCGCAGGAAAAAATCGAAGCTTTAAAAGAGGTTTTATACCTGAGTCCTTCTTCTATAAATATTCAGCCGTGGAGATTTACATTTGTGCAAAACCCTGAAATTAAGGCGCAATTGGCCGAAGTTTCGATGCACAATAAAGAAAAAGTAAATCAGGCGCAGCTGGTAGTGGTTTTTAGTGTTGCCGATGACCTGGATGCTTTTCAGCAAATTGTTGATACCCAAATGCCAGAAGCCCGCAGAAACTGGTACAATCAAATTAAGGCAAGCAGACCTGAAGCCGATATGAAAACATGGCTGTCTCAGCAGGTGTATATTGCCCTTGGCGTTGGTTTGACGGCCAGTATTGCGTTAGGCCTTGATTCTACAGCTATGGAAGGAATTGAATCCGATAAATACAAAGAAATTCTTAACATGTCTGATTTTAAACCGTTGTTTGCTATGGCGGTGGGTTATGGTGCTGAGGATGATTTTAACCGAATCGAAGTCATGCCAAAATCAAGACGATTACTGGACAGTGTGATCGAGAGCATCTAAATTTTACATCTAAAAACATGACCACCGACATCATTGAGTTAAACAATTTTATCGTCCTGATCGAACATTCCAATGCAGAGAAAACCTTTGTTCAGAAGTGTGAAATCGACGGAGATGCGGTGGGTTTTGCTTTTTATGGTTCCGGCAATGTCGAGTTAGAAATCAAACATAACAAGCAGACCAAATATTTAACCAATACTACCGGACTGGCGATTTCGTTTTTTGGCAATCAAAAAGTAGCTTTTGCCCATAAAATCGCTCCTGACAAACCCCTGCAATCCATCAGTATTTTTACGAAACTTAAAAACCTGCATACATTACCGCAAGTCGAAAAAGAAATTTTCGAAAAACACCTGCCCGAATTATTAAATCCAAAAGAGCATTTTGTAAAAGGCCCCACTTTTTTCATGACGCTGGATATGCAGCTTGCCGTTCAGAAGATTTTCAACACCACTTACTCCGGCAATACAAGATTGTTATTTTTAAAAAGTCAGGTCAACGAATTACTGTCTCATTACTTTGCCCTTTTATCTGATGCTAAAAAAACAGAACTAACCGATAAGGACAAAGAGAAACTTTTTCAGGCAAAAGACATCGTGAGCACGCAATATGCTAAACCGCCTACTATTTCAGAATTGTCAAGACTCATCGGACTTAACAGTACCAAATTAAAAAAGAACTTCAAAGAATTATTTGGCATTCCGATTTATAAATACATTCACGAAGAGCGGCTGAACAAAGCATATGAACTGCTTTCACAAACCGAAAAAACCGTTCAGGAAGCCGCCTGGGAAGTTGGATACGAAAGCCTGAGTTCGTTTTCGAATGCGTTTCAGAAAAAGTTTGGTTCTAGGCCCAACGAAGTAAAAAAACAATTCCTTTCAAACAAATCTTAATTCTTTTCCGACAAATGATTTGGTTATGAGCTGTGCAACTTTGCAGTATCATTAATCTTAAAATCATATAACATGGAAAATCAGAAAATTTTAGTCCTTGGCGGAAACGGAAAAACCGGCCGCAGGGTAGCAAAATTATTAAAAGAAACCAGCAATGCCGAAGTTTACATTGGTTCCAGAAACGGCATCCCTCCTTTTCACTGGGAAAATCCGGAAACCTGGTCTGAGGTAATCGAAGGTATTGATACGATTTACATCACTTTTCAGCCCGATCTGGCCATTCCGTCAGCACCGGAAACTATTCAGAAATTTACAACTTTGGCCACTCAAAACGGTGTTCATAAAATCGTACTTCTTTCCGGAAGAGGCGAAAAAGAAGCGCAGGTTTGCGAAGAAATTGTAAAATCAACCGCAAAAAGCTGGACGATTGTAAGAGCCAGCTGGTTCAGTCAGAATTTTAGCGAAAGCATCTTTTTAGAACCTATTCTGGCAGGTTATCTAGCCATTGCACGTGCTGAAACACCAGAACCATTTACTGATGCCGATGATATTGCAGCTGTGGTAACCGAAGCACTTTTAAACGAAAAACACAACGGAAAAACATACGAGCTTACCGGTCCGAGACTGCTTAACTTTCAACAGGCCGTGGCCGAAATAGCCCAGATTACGAACAGGGAAATTCAGTTTCAGCCGCTTTCTGTAGACGAATATATTAGTATGTTGCGTGAATATCGGGTTCCGGAAGACGAACTTTGGCTGGTAAACTATCTTTTCACTGAAGTTCTGGATGGCCGAAATTCCAGCATCACCAGCGATATTGAAAAAGTCTTAGGCCGAAAAGCCAAAGATTTTACCGACTACGTAAAAGAAACAGCACAAACAGGTATTTGGGATGCGCCAAAATTAGCAGAAACGCCATGAATTATCCAAGAGCTATCCTGTCTGGCATTATTGCATGGCTTTGTGTTGTGATTACTTTTTATGTTCTGGAACACATTCCGTTTTTTAAGGAATCGACAACTGCTCTGGCCTTCATTGCCACTTTTACCATTATATTTTATGCCTGGTTTGCCGCCTGGTTGTATTATAAAAAAGCAGCCAAAAAATCGGGGCTTCTCGTGGGAATCGTCATCACCGCAACCGCCTTGGTTCTGGACGTTTTGGTAACAGTTCCGTTTATCGAAATCCCAAAAGGAAATAGTTATCAATCCTTTTTCAGTAATCCTTTGTTGTGGACTCTGGCAGTCATCAATGTACTCACGGTGTTTTTATATTTAAAGCGAAATACAAAAGCAAGCCAAAACTAACAAACTCTATTTCAGAATCCGGTTTGCGATAAGCAGATCGGATTTTTTTATGGCATGCCCCGCAGAAAAAGCGGGTCGGGCTATTCGCTAAATTTTTTGTTCCGTTTCTCTTCACAAAAAGATACCGCTGCTATCCCTCATGCGGCAGTTGGTTTTATAATAAACTTCACTTTTTAATACAAAAAGATTGTCAAAATTAAATTTATAAACATCAATCCAAATTAAAATAAAGCAGAATATTCTTATATTTACCCCGTATTTTAATTTAAAAAAATGAATTGGTCATCCAAATTAATCCTCCATAAAAAAGAACTCCGAATAGCAATTTACTTTGAAAAAAATGCAAAATGGATTGCGCGGATCAAACAATTCGAAGGCGCAAAATGGAGTCAAACCTTAAAAGTCTGGCATTTACCGGACAATGAACAAAACCGGATTCATTTTAAAATACCCGCAGCCTATTTGTCATTACCATCAGAGGAAGGAATTTTAGCTATCCAAAAATTCAGTAATTGGCTAACTTCCAGACGTTATAGTTCCAATACAGTAAAAACATATACTGAAGCTTTAAAGTCCTTTTTGGTTTTTCATCGGGAACTTCCTGTTTCCGAAATCACAAATGAGCATATCATACTATATAATAACGATTACATTTTAAAAAATAACCTTTCGGCTTCCTATCAAAATCAGATTGTGAATGCTCTAAAATTATTTTTTAAAATTATTGAATCCCGAAAAATAATCCCTGAAGAAATTTTTCGTCCTAAAAATGCAAAAACTTTACCCAACATTTTGAGTAAAGAAGAGGTATTGCGAATTATCGATTCTACCACTAACCTAAAACACAAAACATTACTGGCATTACTTTATTCTGCCGGACTTAGAATCAGTGAAGCCATCAATATGAAACTTACTGATATTGATAGTCAGCGTATGCTAATACACATCAAAAATGCGAAAGGAAAAAAAGACCGTTATACATTATTATCCAATAAAATTCTTCTTTTGTTACGGGAATATTACAGTGTATACAAACCTCAGTTGTATTTATTTGAAGGACAATTTAAAGAACAATATAGCAGCCGAAGTGCACAAGCCATTTTGCAAATAGCAGCCCGAAAAGCCGGAATTACAAAAAGGATTAGTTTACATACCTTACGACATAGTTTTGCTACTCACCTGTTAGAATCAGGAACCGATTTACGATATATTCAGGATTTATTAGGACATAGCAGTCCAAAAACAACTATGATTTACACACATGTATCTAGCAATTCATTACAAAAAATCATCAATCCCTTCGATATGTAAGAAATAATTTTATTTTTGTAATGCAATAAAACGCAAAAACACAAACCAAAACATGCGCATAACATGCCAATATAGTATAAAACAGGCTAAATTTATTCGCATATAAATTAGTTATGCGCTATATTTCCAAACTTAATCCTTAAAATTATGTTCAATAGAAATTGGAATCGAAATCATGAAGAATCTTGGAAAACTCCATTAGAATTAAACAACGAAGGATTAAGCAATTTTCAAGCAGAACTTCTGAAAAAAATCAAAGAACTTCTTTATTCTAATTCGATTAAATTCATTGTGAAAAACACTGAACATATTGATTTAAATAATAGCGACCGAAAAGTAAAAATGATAACAATACTTTTAACTGATCTTAAAGAATCCCAAATTTGGATTTATAATGACATGGCGGAATATGAAATAAATAAAATTCATCATATTTATGAAGAATGGGGATATTTAACTCCTATTGAATTACAAGAAAAGTACATCAAAAACATTAGAGAAATTCTTAAAATCAAATAATACAGCGCATAACAGCTAAGGGATTCGTTGCGTGCGTAGCACGAACAATGAAGCCCGTGTTGAACGGAACCGCTCAACATCCATCCCTATGGAGTTATCGTAAAGTTTTGATAGAGAATTTCAAGAGGATTTAGTGTCCTCTTTTTTTTTGAAGTGGTTTCAAAGATGGTTTTGTCGTGTTTTCCTTCACCTTAGCACATAAGTTCCCTTACCCGTAAAATTAACTTTCACGGGGAATTGGCTTTTGGCTACCGCCAAGATACCAAGCAGGTGGACCACGCTGGTCAAAAACTGCTATCCGATACAAATTGCCCGTTTTGCAACACGGACATTTGGGTAAAAAAGGCTTTTTATCCGCTTTTTCCAAGACTTTAACTTGGAGTTTCTCCTGTAAAAGCTTTAGCTTCCCACGCTTCCAAGTGCTGCTCAAAAAACCATAATGCCGAATCTTGACAAAGCGCTTGGGCAAAATATGCAAAGCAAATCGGCGAATAAACTCCCGATGTGTGAGTGTCATCTGTTTTCTAAAGCCATTTTGACGATAGTCCTTATAATCAAAAGTTACATTTTGGGCATCAATGCTTTTAATGCGATGATTGCTAATGGCGATCTTATGAGTGTATCTGCCCAGATATTCCACCACAGACTTTGTACTTCCAAAAGGTCGTTTGGCAAAAACTACCCAAGGCTTCTGCCATAATTCTTGCCGTACTTGCTCGTATTTTATGGGTTCTTTCTTTTTAAGTTTCTCACAAAATTTCGCTCTAAAAACCTTCGACAAGGCTTTGATTGGGAACAGAAACGTACCATTTGCCCTGATATTTTGCCATTGTCCCTCTTTATCAACTCCTCCGCCAGGCACAATACAATGCAGGTGCGGATGAAGGCTCAACTGCTGTCCCCAGGTGTGCAAAACAGCAATCATTCCCAGTTGTATTTCTTTGGCTTTGCCAAATTTTTGAAGCGTTTCCCAAGTCGCTTCAAACAGGGTCTCATACACCATTTTTGGCTGATGCATCGCCAAGGAATTAATGCTGTCGGGCAAGGTAAAAACCATATGAAAATAAGGAACAGGCAAAAGTTCGCTTTCTCTGGCATCTATCCATTGCTCTGATTTGTTACCTTGACACTTGGGACAATGTCGGTTGCGGCAAGAATTATAACTTATCGATATCTTACCACAACTATCACAGGCATCAATATGACCACCCATTTGAACGGTTCTACATTTTTTAAGAGCAGACAATGTGCGAAGTTGCCAAGTATTTAAGCCTAAATATTCAAGTCTTGTTCCTAACTTTCCAAGCACATCGGCTACTTCAAAGAGCGGCTGCATTGGGCAAAAAGAGTATCAAGGGGACTAAACTTTTGTTGGCTAGCAAGTTGGGCAATCTGTAAATACTCCAAAGTGGTTTCTAGGTTTTGGTGTCCTAAAAGGTCTTTGAGGGTTATAATATCCATGCCATCTTCGAGTAAATGCGTGGCATAACTATGCCGAAGTGTGTGCGTGTGAACCTCTTTTTTGACACCAGATGCCTTGGCCACTTGCCTCACTACCCATTGCACGCCTCGTTGCGAATACCGATTGTCAAAATCACCTCCTGATCCATTAGGCAAAGGTTGCCCATTAAAAAGGTAATCTTGTGGTTTTTCGGCTTCGATATATTTTTTGAGTCCTCGTATTAAATGAACAGATAAAGGAACATAGCGGTCTTTTTTACCCTTTCCTTGCACTACTTTGAGTTGCTTTCTATCGAAATCTAAATCTTGTAATCGTACAGAACGTGCTTCCATACAACGCAATCCGCAACCATAAAGCAATCCAATAAGGATTCGATGTTTGAGTAATTTAGCCCCTTGAAGCATAACCCAAACTTCTTCTTTACTCAAAACAACGGGTAGTTTTTTCTCGTGTTTTATGGACGGTAAACGCAAGTACTCATAAGGCAAGCCTTCTGATTTTAGAAGAAAGCGAAGACCATAAACACAATGTTTGAAATAAGTTTGTGAAGGGGTTTTGGACTTTTTCTGCTGGTAAAACAAGTAATCTTGTACTTGTTCAGGATCTAAATCCGTTGGGATTTTCCCAAAATACAATGATATAGAAGCAACATGTCGAGAATAATTATTAAAAGTACTTTGACTTCTGCCCAATACCGAAATAGTACGTTCAAAACGATTGATGAGTTCCTCAAATCCTGGAACTTCTCGTTTAGCCTGGTTGAGAATTTTGTTTTCTCTTAATTCTTCAACATTCTTTTTTTTGTAGTCATATCTTACCGAATTTAATTATATTCGTAAGGTACGAAATCACGGTAAGTGCTACCGAAGGTTTAGTTCAACAGCGGTTTCACGAAATGGCGAGAGCTGTTTAAGCCGGTTGCCGATTTTCCGCTGGAAAATCTTATATTAGCAGAAACAAATCAGTCACGAACTTCGCCACTTCGTGAAGCCGGCGGGACGTTAGCAGTGATTTTACCGAAAGACAACCTTTAAAAAATTATTAATGGACTATTTAATGCTTTTTTCAATATTACTAATAATTCTACCTATGATTTTCCAATTTCATTATGGAAGAAAAGCTATTTCCAAAAGTATAAATTTAAGTTTTGGAGATGTCTGCTTAACAAGCTTTGTAGCACAATTTATCTTGACTTTTTTAAGTTTTACTATCACATCTATCAGTTTAAGTAATAGAGGTTACAAATGTGTAACACCAGCAGTTGGTATTTTTGGTTTAAGCTTTTTTTTTACATTGATTCTTCTATTAATAATTGGAATTCAACTTATTGTAAAAATAACTTATAAAAAAAATGATTAATAAACTACTCACAAAAACTAGTTAATAGTGATTTCAAATCACGTTTAGTAAAACATAAGAAATGAAACAAACAATTAAAATATTAGCTTCAATTCTATTTGCTCTTTTGGCTTACGCCTATTTGAACTTTTTCACAAGTATTGTTTTTCCGTGGCAAAAAACCGAAGCAATTAAAACAACATTAAATTGGGGCGGATTATCAGAACTACCGAAAGAAGCAGAAAATATAAGCGTTGAAAAATCAGGAAGTATGTTTACCCGAACTTTTACTATTGAATTTAAAGCTGACCAAACGGCAATTGAAAATTGGATTCTGAATAGCAAAAGACTTAAAGACAATAAGCCAAAAGTAAAAGGTGTAAACAAAACTTATGAAATTTACCCAGGCGAAAATGAATCACTCGGTGGAAAAGTAAACGTTGAAAAAGGTAAGGTTACAATCCGAATGAGTTGGAGTTAAAAAAACCACTGCTAACCGCCGTTAGCCTCAATTGCTGGTTTTGTTTTAAATTGAAACTAAAAATTCACGTAGAAAATTATACCTTAACCGAAAATAATTAGCTCGCTTTTCCGCAACTGCGGCTAGCGGCCAAACGTTATGCCTCATTGTAAAAAGCAGACGTTGAAAAAACAGAAAATTACAGTGATTACAAAAAATGAATACTATAATCGCAAAAATGAAATGTACACAAATTTAAAATGAAATGTACATTTTTTGAGCAAAATTACAACATCAAAAGTATTTTTAAATAGATTTTAAAGACCGTTTAAAAGCAATAAAAAAGCCCCAAACAGGGGCTTTTTATATATAAAGTCATCGAATACCAATATCTTCTAAATAAATGGTTGCATCAGTATAGATACCTTCATTAAATGCATCTGCCTGATTATCGGTTTTAAGATATAAGCGTTTTCCCTCGGATTCTGCCCGCTCAATTAAAAATAGAAAGTCTTCAAAACAAAACATTTTAAGGCGTAGCAAGAACTCAGAGTAAGAAGTATCTACCTGATTATATTTTTCAATTATACTATTTAGGTTTTCAAGCTTCATAAAACAAAGTTACAAACTTTTTAAATTATTAATTTATACAAGGTAACCATAAAAAAAAAGCCCAAAATGGGCTTTTTTATGCTGTCGAACAATAGAAAAAGTATAATATTATCTATTGAGCTTTGCCTGACCCGCAAGCCTGACGATGCAAATATATAAAAACTATTTAGTTTTCTTGTAAATACCTTCAAAAGAAATAATTGCATCGATAGTTCTAACAGATAAAAAGAAGTCGTATGCAATACTATCCAAAACGGCGTCAATTGTCCATTTTGGATTTGCCTTTGTTTTTTTCTCAAAAGCTATTCGGATTTCCTTATTTCGCCTTAATAAACGCTCTTCTTTACTTTCTATTTTACTCATAAATTAACTTAACTAATTTGCATTTGGTTAACACTATTTACAGCACGCAATAATATTTCTTGTACTTTTTCACCAAGATTTTCAATACCTTTTTGCGTGTTTTCTACATAAATTTTTGTATCATCTTGGAGCTTTGAAATGGTAACATTAATTGTTGTCATTTTTGAACCTCCTGAAACAATAGAATCGGAACTTTTATCTTTACCTTTTTTGCCTTTGCCTGTATCGTTCATTAGATCGGCAAAAACTTTTGATTTAGGCTGTTTTAAATAATCAGGTGCGGTTTTATTTTTAGTTGGTTTTAAATCTACACCCAACTCTTTAGCTTTCATATTCACACCATCATTATAGCCTTTAGAAAAAGATTTAGCGGCTTTCATTCCGTCTTGCATCAATTTTTTTCCCGAATCAACTCCCATTAAATCGCCAACAGCTTTTTTACCAATATCAAAAGCGCTTTTAAAATCTCCTTTAAAGAATGCCACCAGTGAACTACCAATACCCGTAATACCCGATAATAACTCATGAAATCGATTAATTACATAGTCCTTTATAGCAGTACCAAAACCTTTGATTACTTCCCAAGTTCCCATTATTACACCTCGAAAGCCCTCAAAACGATTCCAACAAGCCCAGACTATCGCAACTAATGCGCTTATCGCTATTACAACCAATCCTATTGGATTCATACTCATGACAAAGTTAAAGGCACTTTGAGCAGCAGTAGCGAGCCATAAACGAGCCTCAAAAAGTGCAAACTGCGCCGAAAATATCCAAAAACTTGCATTTGTAGCAATAAAACTTATACCGAGTGTTGTGACCAGGGATGCAAAGAAAAACATTAACGGCTTAGCTTGAACTATCCATTTAACAACACCTGCAATTGCAAGACCAAAAGGAATAATGTTTTCGATTACAACAGTACCTATATCGAATAAAGGCTTTATCCATTCAGCAAAAGCCATTCCTATTCTCGAAACAACGTTTTTAAATGTTCCCATCATAGTATTCCATTTACCGCCTGCCGATTCTGCCATATTCTTTGCCATATTATGGTATCTACCACCCTCAGAAGTTGCAAGCCTAAAAGATTCCTCAATCATACCAGCAGTAATTGCGCCCTGTTCCATTTTATTCTTCAAATCTCCCATTGATATACCTGTATTTTCTGAAATTATTTGAAGTGGGTTAAATCCTTGGTTAATCAACTGGTTTAAATCCTGCCCCATTAATCGACCTGTAGCCATTATTTGAGAGTAAACCAAAGACAAGCCGTTTAGCTTTTCCTGATTACCCATTCCAATATCCCCAAGCATTCGCATATTACCCATAACTTTTTCCTGAGCAATCCCAAAACCGAGCATTGTTTCAGCACCTTTTATAATCCCCTCATTACTATATGGTGTGGCATCGGCATAAGAATTTAACTGTCCGAGCATATCCCGTGCCTTTTGTACAGAACCAAGCAGAACCTCAAACTTTATATTGGTCTGCTCCATTTCGACGCCCATATTAAAAACGGCTTTAATCCCCGCGACGACTCCTAGGGAAATACCCAAAGCACCGACCAGACCAATTAAACCCCTAAAGCCTGAACCCATTGAAGAAAAAAAGGAATTTGAAGTGTTTGAAGCACTTTGAAACGAGCTATTTAACCCCTGAACCCGATTATTAGTTATACCAACACTCGACGCTATCTGTGATAGCGACGAACTGGCATAGTTTTTCATTCTTATTATAAATTCGTATGCATTCATAAGTTATGATTTTGCTGATATAATTGCACCTAACCCCTTGTTTCTAATTGGTAAAGCCACAAATCTTTTATCAAATCCGACAATTGTAGCTCTTAGTTCTGGATCGTTGATTCTGTCATACATATTAACACTACCATCAGCTTTCATTACTTCCTCAGAACTAAAAGAAAACGAGCCGAAAGTTGTATTAGAATCTGATTCAGCACCCCAAGGAAGTTTTGTTTTTGTGGTTACATTGTACTTAGGCGTTTTCGTGTATTGCAAAATATTAAATCCTGCAAATCGATTTGGTTGACCGTTAACAAAATCAGTAATATCTTTAAAGGACTTCAAATCAAAAAGAATCAAATCCTCAATATGGTTTGGGTCTAAAACTAAATATCTGTTTTCAAAAGGAATATCCTGCAAATCATATTTCTTTTTTAATCTCAAAATATCAGCAGGAACTAACCTTTTATAGCCTTCCCCGTTATCTTCTCCAGTTGTTAAAAGAACAGGTGTGTTAGCGCTGTCGGTATTTGGAGCATAAGCGTGTGCTGCTTTTTCGCCTGCTTTGGCTTTTAATACATTTCTATGACCATAAATAACACTTTCTAATTTATCATAAGCCAACTCTACAGCTTCAGGATTTCTAACAAGTGTATTTTCTGTTTCATACAAATCCAACTCAAGTGATAAAGGTGTATCGGTTCTTTGTACTGTCGGAATAGGATAAGTTGTATTATTGATGTAAACATCGGGGTCAAAACCGCAATCAGCTAAGTTTATTTTGTCGTTGTCTACATGCTCGGTCATATCCTTTGCATAATTTAAAAAGGATGCTTCCGGATAAAATTTCTCCATAATTTGGCTTATCCAAACCTGCTTATTTAATGTACTCATAATTTAAAATATTTATAATTTTTATTGTTTATATTCTTCCTTTACTAACTTTTGGTATAACTCTTTGTCGTTTTCGAGTTCCTTTGGGGCGTGCTTTCTATAATCCTGCAAAGTCCATTCAATTCGGGGCTTTTCGGCTATAGTTTCTTTTTGCTTATTTTTAGAACCCAAAATCACTTCCTTAATTAGGTTGTGATTTGTCAATTGAACATTTGAGCCAACCTTTTCATTTATTTCAGCCAGTAAATCTTCTTTTGTCTTTTTGAAATCATTTTCAAATGCAAGCAATTGAATGCGCTCTAAATTTTTGGATATTACACCTTTTGAAATAGCAAGGGCAATTATATTTTTTGCCTCTGCGGTCTGATCTGATTTAATTTGATTTTTAATCCTGTTCAATTCAGCCTCTTTTGATACTAATTTGTTTTTTAGGGAACTAATAGCCTTTAAAACAATTTCTGTGTCTGAGGTTTCAGAAAGCCCTAAAATTTTGCATAGCGATTCCATTTTTGGAGCTTCCTTTTTGAAAGTCATGTAAATCGCTTTTGGCTTTTTGTTTTTCATGTTAGCGACTGGGGTTCTAACCAGAACATCATCGGTAATCTCATCTATAAAACCTTTTTCAAGTGCTTCCTGAGCGGTCATCCATGTTTCTTGGTTCAGCATTTCAGAAATTTCATCAGGGCTTAAACCTGTACGCTCTGAGTAGCTGTTAACGGCTATATCCTTAACTTTACTTAAAATTTCAGCGTCCTTCTTTTCACGATTTGAACTCAATTGCCCTGAAAAATCGGGGTTATGAATCATAATTAAAGCGTTTTTTGAAGCGGATATTTTGCGAGCTGCCAACATTATAACGGTCATCATTGAAGCGGCTAAACCGTCAATTTGCACATCACATTGTCCATGTTCTTTAATGGAATTATACATTGTCAATCCTGCAAAAACTTCACCTCCTGGGGAGTTTGCTCTAATCAAAACATCCTGACCTTTAAAGAGGTTTAATTCTTTATTAAATTGCACGTCTGTTATATCAGTGCCTATCTCTCCATACATTAAAATTTCATTCATATTTTCTTTATTAAATTACTTGTTTGATTTTTGATAAAGTAAAATCTATTTTAGACTGTAGATTTTTTGAATGTTCAAAAGGCTTGTAAATAATCAAATCATCATTCATTAGTATTCCTCTTTCCTGATTTATGCAAATCCTTTCTCCAACCGTGAAAACAGATTTATTTTTAGATGTGCAGTATTCTAAAATCATTTGCAATTCATTAAGCCTTTTTTCAATTTCCATTTTACTTTATCTTTATTTAGTATTGTGCTTTATCTGCAATTATTGCTCTTAATTGGGCGTTTTCTTTTTTTAATTTCCGTACTTCAGCTTTCAATTTTTGCTCTCTTTTTTTAGCTTCACTTTTGATATTAAAATCAAGCTCCCATTTTCTAACTGTCTTTTCGGTAACTTTTAGGAGTGTCGCTATTCTCTTTTTTGTAAAGCCTTGTTTTAGTAACAATCCTGCTTTTTTCTTTTCAACATATTTTCTTGTGAATCCCATACTTAATCAATGTTTAAAGGGTTATTAAAAACACTTAAAGCCGTGATAAATCACGGCTTTAAGATTGTTGTATTGTATAAATAGAATTTAATTTTTTTTAGCATGTAAATGTTTCTTGCGTTCGTTTCTTGTGTTTTAAATAGTATGCATAACCGCCATTTGTTTCAGTTATCTTTTCTTGGTCAGAAAATATTTTTCTATCATAGAATATAAACGGCTTTACAGTTCCGTTTTCCATTTTGCAAATTGTGTGTTTAACTGAAACTACCTCATGCTGTAATACAAAACCTTTATCTAATCCTATAATCATAGTTTCATAATCTGTGAGATTGTTAAACAGGGTCATTGTCTGACCTGTTGTATTATTGTCATACTCCAATTCTGAAACTACAACACACTTAAAAGAAAATGCGGTTTCAAATTGTTGCTGAGATGGTAAATGTGTTTGTGTTTTAACTGCTGTTTGGTTAATTACTTGATTTTTCATAATTTTGTCGTTCTTAGATGTTAGAAATTCGTTTTTAGCATTTTTAAAGGTGGCTTTCGCAAGAAGTCACCTTTTTTATTTATTGTTTTAAAATCTTTAAAACACTTTTTAAAGTAGATTCGTAAACCTCCTGAGAGTTATTTTTTAATTCCTCTTTTAAAATTTCTCTTATAATTGGCGTGATAAGCTTTTTATTAATCTCTTTATCATGCGTATTTCTTTTTTAGTTTACTTATTAATTTTTCTTTCTCTGAAATTATACTTTGCATACATAAAACTGCTTTTATATTATTTCTTGAATGGCTTATTAAAGCTGTATTTCTTTTTACTCCTAAAACTTTGGCTAACGTTACAAAATCGCCTCTTTCAATTTTTTCATTATTTTGAAATTTTATTGCTTCAATTTGTTTCGGTTGCATATATTTGATGTGTTGTTTTAAATACACAGCAAATATATTCGCTTTTGCGAATAAAACAAACAAAACAATGTTAAAATTACTCAAATGAGTATTTGTTATGAATATCAACAAGCGTATTGAAGAAATCATAAACACCTTATTTAATGGCAAAAAAAGTCATTTTGCTAACAAAATAGGGGTTTCACCTACTGTTGTAGAGAATATTGTAGGAACAAGACAAGGAAAACCTTCCTTTGGGGTTTTAGAAAAAATAGCATTCGCAATTGAGAATATTAATACTCATTGGCTTTTGACTGGTACGGGAACAATGATAAGGAAAGAAAAAAAGGAAACTATTAATAATGAATATGTTGAGATAAAAGACGTTTATAGTTATAAAATCGATTCTCTAAAAAAAGAACTTGTGAGCGTTTCGGATTTATTAGAAAGCAAACAGGAAACTATAGAAACTCAAAAAGAACTAATCAAAAAATTAAAAGAAGAAATTAAACGCCAAAACGCACAAATTGAATCTTTAAACTGTGGTAAATAGGCCAGAAAAAATGTAAAATGCATCATAAGCCTAAAGATGTACGATTAAGCGAAATAGCCGCAATTGGGCTTGTGCGTGCTTCGATAAGGCTACACAACTAATTAAGCACTTGCAAAACAGCTACTTACAATAAGAATATGATATAATTAAGTAAAATAAAGGGGGCATTCGAGCCTTATTTTTGTACTTTATTGGTTAAAAAGTGTAATTATAGGGTATCGTTCAGCTTATTTTTTTGCATCAATGAGGTTACCCATGAGGTTACCCATTAGGTTACCCAATACAAAAAGACCGTTTTTTTAAATATCGTTAAATACTTTTTAAAAGGCTTTAAAAACCTCTTTAAAGTTTATTTTAAAGGCACAAAAAAAAACCGTAAATGTATTTTTCATATTGTGAACATATTCCAAACATCCGAAATTGTATGTTTTCCAGCAATAAACATTGGCAAAAATCACTTGAAGCCCCGAAAGCAAAGGGATTGTAGATTATTTATTTTAAAAATAAGTGAATTAAAGGGGGTGTTTCGAGCCTTATTTTAGCCGTTTTCATGTTGAAATATGTAATTATAGGGGGTTATACAGGTCTTTTTTTTGCAAGCAAGAGGCAAAGCAAGAGGTAAAGCATTAAGTAAAGCAAGCAGTAAAAAAGCTTTTTTTAGAGAGTAATGTTCACAGTTTTAAAATTATTTTAAAAGGTTTTTAAACAGTTTTAAACAGAGCATCTTTAGGTTTGTTTTATGACTTTAAGCCTTGATAACAGTAGTTTTAGTTATATTTGTCGCTATAAGTAGCACTTTAAAGCTTATACGGGTAATTGTCGGTTATTTGAAGGGTATTTAATCGGTAATTAAAATCACATTTTGAACATTTGATTTTTTTTTGTTTTTCGACCTTTTTTGCTGTGAAGTATTGATTTTATTGGACTTTTCGACCTTTTTTATATTTATGTATATTGTATATTTGAATTATAGCCCCATAATACTTAGATATAAAAGATTTTTATTCGAACAATCTAGTTATTAAAATTCACGCTTTCTTAATTATTTCGTTTCTTTTTCTCTTATTTTTCCTCCACAAAGCAAAATCGCCGTTAATAAAAGAGGTAAGGCGTGAAAATAAAGTATTAGAAAATAGACAGAAGTATACAAACCAATATATTTTTTACAAGTGTAATTTATAATTATTAGGATAGAGACCCAAAGTGTTAGATTAACAACAGACGTAGTTTCTACATCTTTTAGCTCTCTTTTATATCTGTCATTATATAGATGTGTACCGACAGAGTGTATCAGTTCTGCTGGAAGAGTTATGCAAAAACATACTATAACTTTTAAGATTAAGTCTGATTTTGTGTAAAAATTATTATCGAATAAGTATAAAATTAGGTACCAAAACGGTAGAATAATTACTATTGATAGCCTTACTTTTATAAACTCGCTGTATTCTATAAATTTATCTAACATCTTGTGAATTTTTTCTAAACGTACAAAAATATAGTAAATTTGACAAGCATATCCGACAAAAAACAACGAAGCATAACAGCAAGGGATTCGTTGCGTGCGTAGCACGAACAATGAAGCCCGTGTTGAACGGAACCGCTCAACATCCATCCCTATGGAGTTATCGTAAAGTTTTGATAGAGAATTTCAAGAGGATTTAGTGTCCTCTTTTTTTTGAAGTGGTTTCAAAGATGGTTTTGTCGTGTTTTCCTTCACCTTAGGACATAAGTTCCCTTACCCGTAAAATTAACTTTCACGGGGAATTGGCTTTTGGCTACCGCCAAGATACCAAGCAGGTGGACCACGCTGGTCAAAAACCGCTATTGGGTGTAAATTACCTGTTTTGCAGCAGGGACATTTGGGCAAAAAAGGCTTCTTTTCTGCTCTTTCCAAGACCTTTACTTGGAGTTTTGCTTGCAAAAGCTCCTACATAAATTAAAAGATAAATTGTAGCATTTGTAATGCGGTTATTAAAACAAAAGTTCATTATAAATTTGTAGGGAATTCATGTAAACAGCCGCGTTACATACGCTTTATTTAGTTTCTATAAGTAAACAGATACTCGTTGCAAACGAGCCAGATTGAGACAACTCAATGAGCGACTACTAAAATGGGTGAAATGGGAAAAAGGATTGTACAAAAAGGCAGCGGTTAGATACCTCAAAACAAAGTACAAAGAAAAACCCGATTTATTCGTACATTGGTTACTGGTACATCCATAAATGTAAGTACATTTGTGTGATTTAATACTATGAAGAGCCGTGTGAAGGGAGACTTTCAAGCACGGTTCCGTGAGAACGTAAGGGTGAAATTCCATTGCGTGACTCGATTGGCAGTAAGACTAAAACGGAAAAACTAATAAAGACCTAATGCAATAAATGGGGAAATTTAATATAAAGAAATTACCAAAAGGTTTTCGATTTTTGTTTACGTTGAAAGAAATCAAGAAAATTGAAAATTTTGCTGGAGTAAAATTTAAAAATGTGACTAACGGAAACTTAACTAACTCTAACAAGTTTGATAATGATGCATATATACAAAGTAGTTTCCGAGCTTTCTCGATTCACGGCATAAAATCAGAATCAAATTGGGAGTTTAGTTTACATCAAGGCGGTTTTAGAGAAGAATTATTGCCTAATATACACGAAGAAGAAATAAAGATATTATCATCAAAGAAAATAAAAGATTATTTAAATCAAGTTAACCATTCAAAAGAAACAGATTGCTATAAAACCCCTGAACTTTGGTCATTTATTATGATAACGGAAAATAAAGCGAAAGTTACTTGGAAAGAAATCAAATAGTAAAAAGTCCTACTGCCAACAGCAAGGGATTCGTTGCGTGCGAAGCACGAACAATGAAGCCCGTGTTGAACGAAACCGCTGAGATTCCGCTACTATGGGGTTTTCGATAAAGGAGTCAGAAGAATTTCAAGAGGCTATTGGGCCTTTTTTTGAAGTGGTTTTTAAGTGTTTTGCCTCACTTTTGATCATCATATTAAAAAGAACTTTGACTACTCCCTAAAACCGAAACCGTACGCTCAAAACGATTGATGAGTTCCTCAAAACCCGGAACTTGTTGTGTGGCTTGATGAAGAATCTTGTTGAATCCTAATTCTTCAGAATTCTTTTTTTTGTAGTCATAACTTACTGAATTTGACTATATTCGTAAGGTGCAAAATCATGGTAAGTGCTACCGAAGGTTTAGTTCAACAGCGGTTTTGCGCCATAGGTCGTTTTATCTTTCTTGGAAAATACGCTAAACATCAGAATTTCTTATTACATTTATTCTTATCTTGCCGCTATGGCGAAAAGCCGCAAAACGTCAGGCTGTGAAAAATTAAAATCAACGTCTTGAGAATCTCATATTTGAGATTTTTCTCCGTTAACTCTCCGGATACTCTCTAAATTTGAAGAGTTTTTTTCACAGTCTGACGTTAGCAGAAAGTTTATCAGACCGCAACCAAAACGAAAATGAAATCAATAGTAAAACAATTAAGAGAAGAAAAAAACTTAACACAAAGCGAACTTGCCGAAAAAAGTGGACTTTCTTTAAGGACAATTCAAAGAATTGAGGCGGGTAACATTCCAAAAGGATTTACTTTGAAAACTTTAGCGAATATCTTTGAAACGGAACCCGAAAAGCTAGTTCCTTCTAAAGAAATTGTAGAACTTGATAGAGCAAAATTAATTAATCTATCTAGCTTAATTGGACTTTTAATACCATTTGGTGGAGTTCTTTTTCCATTGATATTAACTTATAAAACAAAAGATTCTAAAAACAAAGAATTAGGAAAAAGCATTGTAAGTGTTCAAATTATTTTAGCTGTTGCACTGGCTGTTTCTCAAATCGCAAGTCCATTCATTCAAAAATCATTATCACTACATTTTCCTCTTTTTTTAGTACCATTATTACTCATTTTTTGCCTAAAATTATTGATAGTCATTTTCAATGGTATTAGTTTAAATAATAAAAATGATTTACATAAAAACTTAAAAATAAAATACTTATAGTATTTACCAGCAAATTGACGTAAAATTGGCGTATCACTTTTGTAAAGAAAAAGTTTTCTAAAATAGACATTTGCAAAAAAAATAATCAAATGAAAATTTTAAAGAAAATTGTATTGACCTTTTTGGTCGTTTTGGTTTTGGCTGCAATTGGTGGCTACATTTATTTTGACCGAAAATTTACGCCCGATGAAAATTATTTGGCTATAGAAAATGAAAGCGGATTTATTCCATTAAAGTGGTTGGGTAAAGAGAAAAATGTTCTGTTACTTCCCATATATTTTGAGGGAGACTCAACAAGCTATTGTTTGCAATTTGATACCGGTTCGCCTTACACCGTTTTTTATTCAGAATCAATTAAAAATATCTATCAAATATCTGTAAATGAAAAAATTGCAAAAACTTCTTTTTATATCGGAAAAACAAAAGTCACTTCCGATAAATTCAAAATTTACAATCAAGGAAACAACAACGATGACCTTTCGTTAAAAATAATTGGAACAATTGGTACAGACATTTTGGAAGACAGAAAAACCCTTATCAATTTTAAAGAAAATTATATTGCTTTAAATTTAGCAAAAACACCTTCTCAATTTCAAACAAAACTATTTGATTTCAAATTCAAAAAAAGAAAAATCATCTTTAAAGGTTTATTAAAAGACAAAGAAGAAAGTTTTTTATTTGACTCAGGTACAAGTTCTTATGAATTGTTGACCAACAAAGAAGTTTGGACAGACTTAAAACTACCAAATTCAAAAATAGATATTGAAAAATCGCAGTCCTGGGATAAAGTTTTAACTACATATACAACGAATTGTAACCAAAAAATTCAATTTCAAAATAAAGAAATAACTTTAAACAAGGTAACTTATGTTGAAGGATTTTCACAAGTACAATATGTAATGATGAAATTTTCAGGGATGACAGGAATGTTGGGCAACAAAATATTTTTGAATAATACATTGTACTTCGATTGTACACAAAACAAGATGGGAATTGAATAAAAGACCTTCTGCTAATAGCTAGAGTTTCGTTGCGGCTGCAAGCCGAACAATGAAACTCCTGTAATAGCTAGAGTTTCGTTGCGGCTGCAAGCCGAACAATGAAACTCCTGTTGAACGGAACCGCTTAGATTCCGCTACTATGGGTTTTTCGATAAAGGAGTCAGAAGAATTTCAAGAGGATTTAGTGTCCTCTTTTTTTTGAAGTGGTTTCAAAGATGGTTTTGTCGTATTTTCCTTCACCTTAGGACATAAGTTCCCTTACCCGTAAAATTAACTTTCACGGGGAATTGGGTTTTGGCTACCGCCAAGATACCAAGCAGGTGGACCACGCTGGTCAAAAACTGCTATTGGGTGTAAATTACCTGTTTTGTAGCAGGGAAATTTGGGCAAAAAAGGCTTCTTTTCTGCTTTTTCCAAGACCTTTACTTGGAGTTTTGCTTGCAAAAGCTCCTACATAAATTAAAAGATAAATTGTAGAATTTGTAATGCGGTTATTAAAACAAAAGTTCATTATAAATTTGTAGGGAATTCATGTAAACAGCTGCGTTACAAACGCTTTATTTAGTTTCTATAAGTAAACAGATACTCGTTTCAAACGAGCACCAGATTGAAAAATAACACGCTGTAAGATTTGTATTCTATTTCAAAATTTGTATTTTCGAATTTTTATCAAAGCTTACAGCGTATGTCCTGCTTATACAGGGCGCACAAAGCCACTACAACGGATTTGGGCATTAGACTTAATTTGAAAATGGTTTTGTATTTGGGATGATTTGCTTCGCCTGTTCGCTATCGCTCGGGTGGCAAATCCGAAAATAGGACTTAATTTAATCCCAAACCCGCTGTAGTACCAAGACGATATGCAACATTTTAGAAACCGAAGCACAAATAATAAATTCATATAGACATGGAAAACTTGAAAGCTCTTTTTGACTTGACAAAATTACCCGCAAAATTTTTCTTTTTGTTTGCAGTTTTATCCGGATTTATATTATTTGCTGATTCAAATCTTTTAAAAAAAGTTCATCTTGAAAATCTGAACGATTTACATGGATGGAAAATCGGGTTAGTTTTTATATCTACGTCAGGATTAGTTTTTGTAAATTTTATTATTTGGTTGTTTAAAACTCTTTCTTATAAAGTTGAATTTTTCAAAGTGAAAAAAGAATATATCGAACGTTTGAAAAATCTTGATTTCCATGAAAAAGCAGTCCTAAGGGAATTCATTATTAATCAAAAATCATCCATTGAAGCACCTATTGATGATGCAACCATAACAGGATTGATTAGAAAAAACATCTTAACAATCAATAAACAGTTTGGTAATAGCTTTATTATGACAGGAATGAATGCGTCAATTTCAATGAATAAGTTTGTTGAAAAACACTTAAAGTTATCTGATATTGATTTAGCAGAAAACCCAACTGAAGAGGAAATACATATCATTAGATCGAACAGGCCAAATTGGATTGAACGACATCCTTGGCGTTATTAAAAAAACGTTTTACAGTCGAGTAGGTAAAGGGGAATCTCACCCCTAAACCTCTCACAGAACCGTACGTGAACCTCTCGATTCATACAGATCTTATTATGCAGTCGATTTACCCTTCTTTATTAGACTAATTTGTAGCCTAGTTCACAATGATAAAATAAGTTTGAATAGGATTTTAATGTAGTTGGGGCGGATATCTTCTAACAACCACTGCATTTCGATGTTTCTCAAACATTCTTTTTCCAGCTTGCGACTGCTTCTTAATCCGTTAAGATAGCCGTACAAATAGATTTTCAGAAATACTTTGATATTATAGCCCAGTCGACCTTCTGATTTAATAGAAGTAACTGCAAAACCAAGTTTTTCCAAATCTAAAAATGTCACAAAGGCATCTATGAAACGTACTTGATTATCGGCAGATATTGCCTCTTTTAAACTTGAAAAACGCATTTGTTGGCGGGAAATTCCTAGGATATGTTGCATTCTTAAAAATACGAAAAATCCTGTTTTTAAACAATACTTTTCTATATTTGTTGAAAATAAAAACCGAAGTTTTTTCACAGACTGACGTTGGTGGCAATTTTATGACGACTCAGATAAATAGAAAATGATAGACAAACTTATACAACATATAAATACAAAAATTGACAACAAATTAAGCGAAAGCGACATTAGTTTGCTTTCTGAAGTTTTTCATACAAAGAAGTTGCGTAAACATCAATGCTTAATTCAAAGTGGCGAGGTATGCAAAATTGCAGCATTTGTGGTAAAAGGTGCTTTAAAAAAGTATACAATAGACAATTCAGGCAAAGAAAATATTTTGGAACTCTATATCGAAAATTGGTGGGCTGGTGATAAGGAAAGTTTTATGATAGGCACGCCAACACCTTATTATATTGATGCATATGAAGATACAGAATTGTTAATTATATCCAAAGAAGACTTTACAAACAAACTCAGTAAACTCCATTTTATTTCGGAACTCAATAATGTTTTAACGCAACGACAGTCCTATCAATTAATGAAAAGATTGCATTCTTCTCAAACACTTACAGCAGAAGAAAAATTAGAACAATTACAAAACTCCTATCCCGAATTTTTTCAAAGATTTCCACAACATATTATCGCATCCTATTTAGGTATGGCCAAGGAAACATTTAGCCGAATTAGAAATAATTCTTCGAAGAAGTAAAATTAATTTTATAAAAGACGTTGACATAGATCAACGTTTTTTTTTGATTTAACTCATCGTTTTAATAATGTGTATTCCTGCAACTTTGCGGTATTAAATATTAAAATTTATAAAATGAAAAAGTTAAATTTACTTCTCATGTTTCTTGCTGTAATTATTTTATCAGCATTCACGGTGGTTTCTACCCAATGGAAAATTTCTAATGGGTATTCCATAAAATTCTTCAATGAACACGCTACAGGCGAGTTTGAAAAAATTTCTGGAACTATTCATTTTGACGAAAATGATTTAGCAAATTCTTCTTTCAATATGCAAGTAGATGTTAAATCTATTGCTACAGGCAATTTTTTAAAAAACAGTCATGCAAAAGGAGAAAAATGGTTTGATTCAGACAAATATCCTAAAATTACCTTTGTATCAACCAAAATTTCAAAATCAGCAAATGGTTTTGTAGTAGAGGGTAATTTAAAAATGAAAGATGTTACAAAGGCAATTGAAATACCTTTAACCTTCAAAAACAATGTTTTTTCTGGAAAATTTAGTGTAAACCGAATGGATTACAACATAGGTAGTATGGAAGGAATGTCAAAGAAAGTTGGAAATAAAATCGATTTAGAAATATCTGTACCAGTAATCAAATAATTTAATTATAACTATAAAACAGTAACAAAATGGAAACTACAACATCATCAAAAGGACTAAATATTACATTATGGATTGCTCAAGCACTTATAGCATTAACCTTAATTTGGGGGGCATATGCTAAATTATTGCAACCTATAGAAGAAACGGCAAAAATGTTGCCTTGGGCATTAGACAATCCTGGATTAGTAAAATTTACTGGTATTATAGATTTATTAGGCGGTTTAGGGATTATTTTGCCAGCGGCTTTAAGAGTTCAACCTAAATTAACTGTTTTGGCTGCTTATGGTGTTATAGTACTTATGATTGTAGCATCTGTATTTCATATTTCAAGAGGCGAAGCATCACTTATCGGAATGAATATTTTCTTCTTAGTGTTAGCTGTGTTTGTGGCTTGGGGAAGAACCAAAAAAGCACCTATTCTAGCTAAATAATATAGAAGTACTACATCAAAATAGTCGAGTAAAAAAGGTGAAAAGTTATAAATAATTTAGTTTAATATGAGATTGATTCAGTTCTATAGACAGTCCAAAGCACATCAAAATTATATAGTTGAGTTATTGGCTTTTTCTCCTTTTTTTATAATGATTATCAGTGGTTTAGTAATGCTAGTTTATCATATAAGCGAAAATGAGTCTCTATTAATATTCGGTATTAATAAAAGTAGCTGGTTGCTTTTCCATAAAATAGCATCTTGTGTTGCTCTATTGATGGTTATTTGGCATTTAATACAACATGCTTATTGGATTAAAAATTTATTTTCTTTAAAACAAAAAAGTAAATTCAAAAGAGTAAACACCGCATTATTTATAGTATTTACTCTTGCAGTTTTAACAGCATTGTTCTCTTGGTTGGTTTTTCCAGAAACTGCTATAAGTGAGGGATTAAAAGGAATTCATAGCAAATTAGGGTTTATTACAATTATTCTTTTTTTCTTTCACATCAAAAATTATTTTTCTTGGTTAAAAAAAATGACCTTAAAGCTTATCAATTATAAATAATAAGCCAATGGAACGTAAAGATTTTATAAAAGGCATTTTAGGAACAACAATTTTATTATCTATGGACAGTATCTCAAGTTTAGCAAATGCGTTTACATTAGAAAACGCTAAAAACACAATGAACCCTAATGAAATAGCTACTTTTGGCGCAGTTCATCTCAATAATACCTCAATTGAAAAAGCGATTAATTTTTGGACAAAGGTAATTGGTCTGAAATTAAGAAAACAATCTGCTTTAGAGGCTGAATTTGGAACAGAGAGTAAAACTCTTGTTGTAGTCCATCAAACCGCCAAAAAATCTTTTCAAGAAGGTTACAGTGGTTTGTATCATTTTGCCATTCACCTTCCTAACAAAGCGGCATTCGCAAAGTCAATTTATCGTTTGCAACAAAACAAGTATTCTTTCTCGCCAATAGATCATACTATGACCCAATCTCTTTATTTATCCGATTTTGATAATGTTATGGTTGAGTTGGCATTGGAAACACCTGAGCGATTTAAAAGAGTAATTACAGAAGGTGGTTTGTTTATGGAAGATACAGATGGAACTATTAGAAGTGCATCAGCCCCATTAGATACTGATGAAATACTAAAAAATCTTACAGATAAAGATTTCAGTAAATTTATCGAAGAGGAAACTAAAATTGGTCACATTCATTTTTATGCCAGAGATGTAGATGAAAACAATACATTTTACAAAAAGTTAGGATTTAGTCAATCTAATTATTTTCCGAATTACAAATTTGCTGATTTAGGAGCAGGTTCTTCATACTCACATCGTATAGCCATGAATTCTTGGCATGGAAATAATAGACCATTGGCTCCAGAAAGTAATGCTGGTTTAAACTATTATCACATTACTTTCAAAACCAAAGAAAAACTTCAATCCGCCATTAATGCCATTGGAGATACAGAGGAGAAAGAAGGTAAACATTGGACAAATGATCCTACTGGAATCAAAATCTTACTTTCGCATGATGTATAAATTTTTAAAAATATATATTTTTCTATTCAATATACAATTGGCTCTCATAAGCAGTTGTAATGCACAAAATAGTTATAAAGTTATGCAAACAGAAACACCGCTACATCATATCATTAGAGAAAGTAAGGACAGTGCGGTAAAATCGCCTCTTTTGATTTTGTTGCATGGATATGGCAGCAATGAAAATGATTTATTTTCGTTAAGCAATAGCGTTCCTAATAATTGGATAGTAGTATCTGTACGCGGACCCTATCAAATAGCCGAAAATAGTTATCGATGGTATGATGTTAAAAAGGCGAATGGAAAAATTGTCATTACTATTGATGAAGAAGAAAAAAGCAGAAAAAAACTAATGCAATTAATTTCTGAAATAGCAACAAAGTACAAGGTAGATAGCCAAAAAGTAATTGTTGCAGGGTTCAGTCAGGGAGCAAATATGGCTCAATCTTTAGGCTTAGGTGAACCAAATTTAGTTTCAGGATTCGGTGTTTTTAGCGGAAGATTTATTGAAGAATTTATTCCTTACATTAGTAATTCTAATACATTAAAAAACAGCAAAGCTTTCATTTCTCACGGAAGTGGCGATACTATGTTGCCCAAAACGTATGCCGATGAAAATATCACTAAATTAAAAGAGTTGGGTATTCAGATAACCTATTGTGAAGACACCAATGGTCATTCCATTTCAATAAAACAATGGAATGATTTTTCTAAATGGCTTATAATTTTTAACTAGATGAAAAAGAAGTTAGACCAATCAAATTGTTCAGATGTTGCTGAAAAACTAATGCCTATTGTCAATTTTAATAGTTGTGGCGGAAAAAAAGACTGTGTTGAGGTTTGCCCATATGATGTCTTTGAAATGCAACCCATTTCTCAAGAAGACAAGGCCAAACTCAATTTAAAAGGGCAAATTAAAACCTTTTTTTTTAAACAAAAAGCTTATGTTATTAATCCAGATCAATGTCATTCTTGTGGACTTTGTGTTCAGGCTTGCCCCGAAAAAGCAATAAAATTGACAAGATTTATCAAGGGAGAGAAATAAAACTGTCGCTAACAGCTAAGGGATTCGTTGCGCGCATAGCACGAACACCCGAGCCTTGGCGAACGGACGAAGTAATGAAGCCCGTGTTGAACCGAACCGCTCAACATCCATTCCTATGGGGTTTTGGATAAAGGAGTCAGAAGAATTTCAAGAGGCTATTGGGCCTTTTTTTGAAGTGGTTTTTAAGTTTTTTTCCTCACTTTTGATCATCATATTAAAAAGAACTTTGACTACTGCCTAAAACCGAAACCGTACGCTCAAAACGATTGATGAGTTCCTCAAAACCCGGAACTTGTTGTGTGGCTTGATGAAGAATCTTGTTGACTCCTAATTCTTCAGAATTCTTTTTTTTGTAGTCATAACTTACTGAATTTGAATATATTCGTAAGGTGCAAAATCATGGTAAGTGCTACCGAAGGTTTAGTTCAACAGCGGTTTTGCGCCATAGGTCGTTTTATCTTTCTTGGAAAATACGCTAAACATCAGAATTTCTTATTACATTTATTCTTATCTTGCCGTTATGGCGAAAAGCCGCAAAACGTCAGGCTGTGAAAAAATTAAAATCAACGTCTTGAGAATCTCATATTTGAGATTTTTCTCCGTTAACTCTCCGGATACTCTCTAAATTTGAAGAGTTTTTTTCACAGTCTGACGTTAGCAGAAAGTTTATCAGACCGCAACCAAAACGAAAATGAAATCAATAGTAAAACAATTAAGAGAAGAAAAAAACTTAACACAAAGCGAACTTGCCGAAAAAAGTGGACTTTCTTTAAGGACAATTCAAAGAATTGAGGCGGGTAACATTCCAAAAGGATTTACTTTGAAAACTTTAGCGAATATCTTTGAAACGGAACCCGAAAGGCTAGTTCCTTCTAAAGAAATTGTAGAACTTGATAGAGCAAAATTAATTAATCTATCTAGCTTAATTGGACTTTTAATACCATTTGGTGGAGTTCTTTTTCCATTGATATTAACTTATAAAACAAAAGATTCTAAAAACAAAGAATTAGGAAAAAGCATTGTAAGTGTTCAAATTATTTTAGCTGTTGCACTGGCTGTTTCTCAAATCGCAAGTCCATTCATTCAAAAATCATTATCACTACATTTTCCTCTTTTTTTAGTACCATTATTACTCATTTTTTGCCTAAAATTATTGATAGTCATTTTCAATGGTATTAGTTTAAATAATAAAAATAATTTACATAAAAACTTAAAAATCAAATACTTGTAGTATTTACCGGCAAATTGACGTAAAATTGGCGTATCACTTTTGTAAAGAAAAAGTTTTCTAAAATAGACATTTGCAAAAAAAAATAATCAAATGAAAATTTTAAAGAAAATTGTATTGACCTTTTTGGTCGTTTTGGTTTTGGCTGCAATTGGTGGGTACATTTATTTTGACCGAAAATTTACGCCCGATGAAAATTATTTGGCTATAGAAAATGAAAGCGGATTTATTCCATTAAAGTGGTTGGGTAAAGAGAAAAATGTTCTGTTACTTCCCATATATTTTGAGGGAGACTCAACAAGCTATTATTTGCAATTTGATACAGGTTCGCCTTACACCGTTTTTTATTCAGAATCAATTAAAAATATCTGTCAAATATCTGTAAATGAAAAAATTGCAAAAACTTCTTTTTATATCGGAAAAACAAAAGTCACTTCCGATAAATTCAAAATTTACAATCAAGGAAACAACAACGATGACCTTTCGTTAAAAATAATTGGTACAATTGGTACAGACATTTTGGAAGACAGAAAAACCCTTATCAATTTTAAAGAAAATTATATTGCTTTAAATTTAGCAAAAACACCTTCTCAATTTCAAACAAAACTATTTGATTTCAAATTCAAAAAAAGAAAAATCATCTTTAAAGGTTTATTAAAAGACAAAGAAGAAAGTTTTTTATTTGACTCAGGTACAAGTTCTTATGAATTATTGACCAACAAAGAAGTTTGGAGAGACTTAAAACTACCAAATTCAAAAATAGATATTGAAAAATCGCAGTCTTGGGATAAAGTTTTAACTACATATACAACGAATTGTAACCAAAAAATTCAATTTCAAAATAAAGAAATAACTTTAAACAAGGTAACTTATGTTGAAGGATTTTCACAAGTACAATATGCAATGATGAAATTTTCAGGGATGACAGGAATGTTGGGCAACAAAATATTTTTGAATAATACATTGTACTTCGATTGTACACAAAACAAGATGGGAATTGAATAAAAGACCTTCTGCTAACAGCTAAGGGATTAGTTGCGTGCGTAGCACGAACACCCGAGCCTTGGCGAACGGACGAAGTAATGAAGCCCGTGTTGAACAGCTTGTCCCGTTTTTACAGGAGAACCGCTGAGATTCCGCTACTATGGGGTTTTCGATAAAGGAGTCAGAAGAATTTCAAGAGGCTATTGGGCCTTTTTTTGAAGTGGTTTTTAAGTGTTTTGCCTCACTTTTGATCATCATATTAAAAAGAACTTTGACTACTGCCTAAAACCGAAACCGTACGCTCAAAACGTTTGATGAGTTCCTCAAAACCCGAAACTTCTCGTTTAAACTGGTTGAGGATTTTGTTTTCTCTTAATTCTTCAACATTCTTTTTTTTGTAGTCATAACTTACCGATTTAAATTATGTTCGTAAGGTAAAATCAAACAATGTGCTACAGATGGTTTAGTTCAAAACACGCTGCAACGGATTTGAGCAATTGACTCAATGGAAAGTTGGTTTTGTATTTGTGACAATTTGGCAAATCCGAAAATAGAGCTTAATTTCGTCCCAAAACATCTGGTAGTAACAGAACGTTGTAACCAATTTAAAAAGGAAGCATGGAAAAATACACTCAAGAAATAGAATCTTACTATACGGAATCACTAAGAGATTACGAAATTGTCTGGCAATTAAAAAGTACCATGGCTCTACATTATGGTTATTGGGATGAAAATGTAAATACACATAGACAAGCACTTTGGAATATGAACTATCAAGTTGCTAAAAATGCCCAAATTAAAAAGTCTGATTTTGTTCTTGATGCAGGTTGTGGTGTTGGAGGTACTTCTTTCTTTCTAGCAAATAATATAGGTTGTAAAGTAGAGGGTATTTCTCTTTCAGAAGGGCATATTCAAAGAGCTTTAGAATACAAAAAAAATAATGACCCTAACAATCTAATATCATTTTCATGTCAAAATTATTGTTACACTAACTTCGCTAATAATAGCTTTGATGTAATTTTTTGTTTAGAAAGTCTTTGTAATTCTGATGATAAAAGTGCCTTTTTAAAGGAAGCTTACAGACTTTTAAAACCTAATGGCAGGTTATTAATATCTGATTATTTCGTAACAAAAACAGACGATAAAAAACAGATAAAAATACTAGATAAATGGGCCAAATCGTGGGTTATTCCTCATTTTATAAATACTGAAGATTTTTCAGAAGAAATTAAAAATGTTGGTTTTAAAAACTTCTTTTTAAAAGACTTGTCTAAGTATGTTTATCCGTCAATTAAATTGATGCATCGTTCTTATTATCCAGGTGTTTTTATTAGTAAAATATCAAATTTCTTTGGATACAGAACTGATAAACAGTTAGAAAATAGTAAATCAGGAAGATATCAATACTTAGCTTATCAAAACAAGAATTGGAAATATACGCATCTATTAGCTTTTAAAAACCCAGATGATAAGTATAGTTCGTTTGAAGATTTTGTCAAAGAAGAATACTCTTTTAAATATTATATTGATGAAGAATCATTCAAAAAAAGATTTCCAATTCTTTCAAAAAAAGGATTTTCGGTAAGAAATATTTTAAAAAGAGTAATGCATTTCTATTTAGAAACTGACATTAAAAATCCTGATAAGAAATTTTGAGAATGCTCATTAACTGGTTACAATCAAGCTGAAGGCTCTGCCTCAAACGGAACGGAGTGCGCCTCTCCAATATTTATATTCACGAATACCCCAAAAACAGACTAAAAAATAGCACATCACCTTACCTACTGGGCATCTCGTTTTAAAAACAAGAGCGGTTCGCAAAATAATAGGTTCTATTCGATGTAAACATACGTTAAAGATTGATAACCTCGCTGTTTTAACTATTTCAAGTTAATAATAGTATGGGAAACCTGTCAAATTGTATTTTTTTACTTTTATGAAAGCGTACAGCGTGTATCGCGTTCATGAAGGGAACACCCAGGACACAAGCGCTTTAGGCATTTGGCTTAATGAAAAAATGGTTTGCATTTGGGAGATTTTGCTAATCGGAAAATAAACGCTAATTTAGGCTCAAACTGAGTGTAACCCCAGAACGTTATATTTAGGCCAAAAATTGAGCGCCTCTGCTAACAAAAGAAAGTAAAAATTTAGTTAGATTTTAAAACGTTAGTTAGATTTTTTGACAAACACAATGAAGTATAGATTATATCAAATAGACGCTTTTACCGACACCATTTTTGGAGGAAATCCTGCTTGCGTGGTGCCGCTTGACAATTGGTTATCAGACGACATCCTGTTGAAAATAACGAAAGAGAATGCCGTTGCAGAAACAGCATTTTTTGTGGATAAAGGAGAAAAAATCCATGTAAGATGGTTTACACCCGAAATTGAAATGGATTTGTGTGGACACGCTACACTTGCAACAGCACATTGTTTAAAGGCATTATTAGATTACAAAAAAGATGAAATTGTTTTCGAAACATTAAGTGGCGACTTAATTGTTAGAGTTGAAGATGGCCTTTACAAAATGGACTTCCCAGCAAGAATGCCTGTTGTTGACAACTTACCAACGACAATTTCAAAATCTTTAAATATTCAACCGAAAGAAGTTTTGAAATCAAGAGATTATGTTTTGATTTATGAAAACGAAGCTGAAATCAGAAACATTCAAATTGACAGACAATTATTCGACCAAATAAATCTTGATCCAGGAGGCGTAATTGTAACGGCAATCGGAGATAACTGTGATTTCGTTTCAAGGTTTTTTACACCACAAGCATCCATTCTAGAAGACCCTGTAACAGGTTCAGCACATTGTTCTTTAATTCCATTTTGGTCAAAAAGACTTAATAAAAAAGAACTTTATGCCAAACAAGTCTCTGAACGATTAGGGAAGTTGTATTGCGAAGACAAAGGAGACCGAGTGATTATTAGTGGACAAGCAAAAATATATTCGATTGGAGAATTTTGGACAGAATAAAACTGCCAACCACTCAGGGATTCGTTGCCTTTAAAGCACGAACAACCAGCCTGTTTTGAACAGAACCGCTGAGATACTACTACTAGGTGTTTTTCGACAAATTGAGTTATAAAAATTTCAAGAGGCTATCGCGGCCTCTTTTTTGGGAAGTAGTTTCTGAATACAACTATATATCTAAAACGTTTCTGTCCTAAGTAACCAATAAATTTTAGAAGCCATACGAAAGAATTCATGAGGGAAATTTACAGCTTTAACCTATTTTTTTAATCTATGCAACCTGAAGTTAGTGGTCATTTTACCAACGAACCACCAAACAATAAAATACCTGTGAAGAAAATAT
Source organism: Flavobacterium adiutor (assembly GCF_048282555.1). Taxonomy (NCBI): domain Bacteria; kingdom Pseudomonadati; phylum Bacteroidota; class Flavobacteriia; order Flavobacteriales; family Flavobacteriaceae; genus Flavobacterium; species Flavobacterium adiutor. Next base: position 1,734,695 of record NZ_CP182487.1, on the reverse strand, counting down.
ACTTAATCCTATCTTATATCTTAACATCACTGACAATACATGCACAACCAAATAAGATTTACTCAAAATCGTATGGACAAAAAGAAAATCCAGCCATTATTTTCATTCACGGCGGTCCAAGAGGAAATTCAACACTGTTTGAAGGAACAACAGCTGCTAAATTAGCTGAAAATGGATTTTATGTAATTGTTTATGACAGACGAGGTGAGGGTCGTTCTGAGGACACAACTGCTACTTTTACTTTTAAAGAAGCAATAAATGATTTGAGTAATCTTTACCAAAAATACAACATCAAAAAAGCAAATATTATAGCTCATAGTTTTGGCGGTATAGTGGGGACACTTTTTACAGAAAAAAATCCTGAAAAAGTAAATTCATTACTACTTACCGGAGCATTGTTTTCTCAGCAGGAAACCTACGATCATATTTTAGAAACTACGAAAAAAATATATTCAGAACAAAAAGACAGTTTAATGCTTTCTAAAATTTCAGAAACCGAAAAACTTCCAAAAAATTCTGCTGAATATCGAAAACAATGTTATGAAGTAGCAAGCACAAACAATTTTTTCAAAATGCCATTTCCAACAAAAGAAGCAAACCAGCTTCGAGAAGATTATGAAAAAAGCGAATTTGGAATAAATAATATTAGAAATGACAATGCGCCTACTTTTTTCTACAAAAATGAACTAAAAAATAATATTGATACAAAACCTATTTTAAAAAAACTTAAAAAACAAATCCAATTATATGCTATATACGGACAACAAGACCAAATTTTTTCGCAAAAGCAATTAATTGACATGAAAAAGATAGTCGGAAAACAAAATTTTAAACTTATTAACAATTGTTCCCACTATCTCTTTGTTGACCAGCAAACAGAATTTATTATCACAATTGAAAAGTGGCTAAAATAAAATTACCGCCATGCCAAAAAAGGAAATGAATGAGTTCGATTGGACATTCGTACAAGGTTCAACCTTTATGCTTTCATTGGACTTTAACACTAAAATACACACAGTCGGTAACACTAAACATTTGCAGAAAGTCAATAACATAAGAATAATACCCAAAAACATTTGACAACCTGAGTGAAAATATCTGAGTTGGAAACACATACGACATCCAAAAGTATTTTCAGGTGAGCTTAGGTTAATTTTATCTATTAAGAAACTTATTTACAAATAATTACGGAAGATTTTATTATTTTATTACATCTTTAAAAACACGTAAATTAACCTTTTTGACCAACTATTTTAGTTATATTTGAATGCGTTTGTGAGTTTTTTCATAAGCTTAAGTTAGTGGGAATTTCACAAGCCTATATATTTTTACAAAAAAAATGTCCCCGTTCTGAAATATCAATCGTCATTAGGATGAACTTTAAATTTATAAACAATGAAAGAATTCGTTTTAATTTTCAGAAACAGCTTAAGTCCAAACGCTAAACCATCTCCTGAACAGATGCAACAGGTAATGACAAATTGGATGAATTGGATGGGAAGCATTGCTGCCCAGAATAAACTGGCAGACAAAGGTAATCGTCTTTCTATGACAGAAGCCAAAACTGTGCAAGCCAACAACGTGGTTACTGATGGTCCATACACCGAAATTAAAGAGTTCATCAATGGTTACATTGTAGTAAAAGTACAAACTATTGAAGATGCAATTGGAATTGCAAAAGAATGTCCAATCCTATTGATTGGTGGAAATGTTGAAGTTAGAAAAGTGGTTACTCCGGATGACAACAGCTAACCAAAACAAAGAACTCTTACCTCATCTATTCCGGCAGGAATACGCTAAAATGACGGCTGTTTTATGCCGCCATTTTGGCTTAAAAGATATTGAAATAGCCGAAGATATTGCAAGCGATACATTTTTGAAAGCATCAGAAGACTGGGCAGTTAAAGGAATCCCTGACAATCCTGTCGCATGGCTTTATACAGTTGCAAAAAACAAAACCAAAGATTATTTCAAACACATTTCCGTTTTTGAAACAAAAATAAAAGGAGCGATAAAAACAACTGAACCTGAAAATGAACATAATTTTGAATTTAACAATCAAAACATTTCGGACAGCTTGTTAGCAATGATTTTTGCGGTTAGTAATCCAACAAACTCACCAGAAAGCCAAATTTGTTTATCTCTTCAAATTCTTTGTGGCTTCAGCGTAGAAGAAATTGCCAATGCATTTCTTACAAAAAAAGAAACTATTAAAAAACGACTTTTAAGAGCCAGAGCCAATCTTCGCAACGACAATATTCAAATCAAAACATTGAGCGAAACAGACATCAAATCACGGTTAGATACCGTTTTAAAAACTTTGTATTTACTTTTTAACGAAGGCTATTTTTCCAAAACTAACAATCAGGCAATAAGAAAAGAGCTTTGTACTGAAGCGATTAGACTGACTTTGATATTGATCGAAAACACGCTGACAAATACTCCGCAAACGAATGCTTTACTTGCTTTAATGTGTTTTCAAAGCTCAAGGCTTGAAGCAAGAACAGATGCCAAAGGTGAAGCTGTATTGTTTGACGAACAAGACAAAAGTTTATGGGACAAAACGCTGATTGAAAAAGGAAATTACTATTTGGTAAACGCTTGCAACGGAAAAGAAATTTCAAAATACCATTTAGAAGCTGGCATAGCTTATTGGCATACTACTCAGAAAGATCAAAACAAATGGTACCATATTTTACAAATTTACAATCGATTAATTCTTATTGAATATTCGCCAATAACAGCACTGAACAGGGCATTTGCCTATGCCAAAGTTTATGGAAACAACAAAGCAATCTCCGAAGCCGAAAAACTAAAGCTGACAGATAGCAATTATTATCATGAATTATTAGGGTACTTGTATGCCGACACAGACATTGGTAAAGCAATTTATCATTACAAACAAGCAATGGAACTGACAAAATCCAAGACAGAAAAACAAACACTGAAAAAAGAAATAGAACGCCTGAAAAAAAACGTCTAACCACCTTTATAAGAAATTCAGGCATTCATGACAAACGAATAGAATACCGTTTCAAGTCTTATTTAGAAAACGTAATCAACATAATAAAAAATATCACTGAACTTTCCGAATATAATGGTAAAAAAACTTCGTAAACTGAACACAAGTAGGCAAAATAAAAAATTTACAATTACGAAACTTATTTAATTTTGCCTGTCTCTTAAGCTTTAGAAATATTATGAAATTATAAAAACTTTATTTCATAACTTAGATTTCTTTTAAAGCGTCATATCATGACTAAGAAATCTATAGCCCGAAACTTCTTGAAGCTCGCTGCAACAGGACATTCCCATGAAGCATTCCGTTTATATGTAGCCAGAAGTTTTAAACACCATAATGCCTATTTCAAAGGTGACGCTGACACACTCATGCTGGCTATGGAAGAATCTTCAAGAACAAATCCTAATAAAATTTTGAAAATTCATCATATCCTGAGTGATGGTGATATGGTCGCAGTGCATTCACATGTTCAACAAAATTCAACAGATTCAGGCGTAGCCGTCGTTCACATATTTCGTTTTGAATCTGACAAAATAGTTGAGCTTTGGGATTTAGGACAGCCTATTCCCCAAAAAAGCATAAATGAAAACGGGATGTTTTAAACTAAACTTACCAGTAAAAGAATACACTGAATAAAAAAATCATCCAACAAAATCATCCAACAAAATCATCTTAATGAAGCTTATTTTTAGAATATCCTTACTATTTACTTTGCTTTTTCTTCTATCCAACTGCAATTCATTCGCTCAAAAAAAAGACAATTATACTGTCCAAATTGACAGTTTAATTACAATTGTCGAGCCTAAATTTAATGGTGTTATTTTAATTACTCAAAAAGGAAAAACTTTATATAACAAAGCGTATGGTTTTGCCAATTTTGAAACTAAAAAACCTTTAAAATTAGACAGCCAGTTTGAAATTATGTCGAACAGCAAACAAATTGCTGCCGTTCTGATTTTACTGGAAGTTGAGAAAGGCAAAATCGATCTGAATGCTCCAATAAAAAAATATCTGCCAGAACTTACACAATCGTGGGCAGACTCTGTGACGGTTCATCAGCTCTTAAATCATTCACACGGAATTATTGATTTGCAAAAACCTTTACTATTTAAACCCGGAACGCAATTTAAATACGGAAATCTAAATTTTAGTCTGCTTGGAAAGATTGTAGAGTTCAGTACCCAAAAAAGGTATTCAGAAGTTGCAGATTCACTTTTTAAAAAATTAAAAATGAACCATACTTTTTGTTATTCTAAAGATAAAACTCAAAATCTGGCAACAGGTTATTACAATGCAAAAAATGTTCTGAATCCGGTTAATTCCAGTCAGATTAACTCCGAAAACTTAGGTGCAGACGGCATAATTTCAACTGCTGAAGATTTAGCTATCTGGAACAACAATCTCCATAGAGGAAAAATGCTACAACCTGAGTCTTACAAAATGATGACAACTAATACTATTTTGTCTCAGCATGATTTTTTCGGAAAAGAAAAAGAAGGTTATGGTTACGGAATTAGAGTTATTGAGAAAAATTCTGTAAAACATCTGGGACATACAGGCCTTGGCGATGGATTTTCTTCTGTCAATTTATATTTCGCAAAAAATGATATAAGCATGATTGTTTTAGAAAATCAAATGAATGAGGATTCTAATTTGTTTTATGCATCAGCATTCGAAATCAAAAAAATTCTTTTAAAAAGCAATCTCTTCAATAAAGATTGACTTATTATGGCTAAAAATAAAACTAAAAAAAGAAATAAACTGAATAAGTTAAACTTAATAATAACAAACAGAAATTTAAACAATGGAGGAAAGGTCTGAAAATATAGAAAAATGATAAGACCGCAACATGAAAACGGTCAGAGAATTTAATCGATTTCTAACAAATCAAAAAGAGTTTTTATAACATGCTATTTGAGAATAAAACTATAACAACCCTAAAAATGACAATTTCAAATTTTAATTTACAACCAGAATTTTTAGAAAATGAAATAGTAAAATTAATTCCACTTCAGGAAGACCATTTTGAAGCTTTGTATGAAGTGGCCTCTGACCCTTTAGTATGGGAACAGCATCCTGTAAAAGATCGCTATAAAAAAGAGGTTTTTAAACCTTTTTTTGAGGCGGCACTAAATTCAAAAGGTGCTTTTTTAATTTCAGACCGAAAAACAAACGAAGTAATCGGTACTACCCGATTCTATGATTACAATCCTGAAAAATCAAATGTAGGGATTGGCTATACTTTTATCGGTCGAACATTCTGGGGTGGCTCTTATAATGCAGCAACAAAAAAGCTACTCATTGATTATGCCTTTGAAACCGTTAATTCTATCCTTTTTCATGTTGGCGCAGAAAATATCCGTTCTCAAAAAGCTGTTTTAAAATTGGGCGCGGTAAAAATAAACGAAATTTTTTTTCCTCTTAACGGGGTCGATTTACCTCACTTTGAATATGAATTGCGTAAAGTGGGAAGTTAAAAATTATTATTTTTACAACTCAATGTAAGTCATATGCGTAATGCCCTACCCCTTAACTTATGACTAATAACCTGTAAATCAAAAACAATGAAAAGAATAACTGTCTTTTGCGGATCCAGTTTCGGCACTGACGAAATTTATACAGAACAAGCAGTATTATTAGGAGAAACTTTAGCAAAACAAAATATAGAATTGGTTTATGGCGGTGCCAATGTAGGTTTGATGGGCGCAGTTGCAGATGGCGTCCTAAATAACGGCGGAAAAGCTATAGGCGTTCTTCCTAATTTTTTAAGATCAAAAGAAATTGCGCATCTGGGGTTAACAGAACTCATTCTGGTTGAAAGCATGCACGAAAGAAAAACCAAAATGAATGATTTATGTGATGGTGTTATTGCATTGCCCGGTGGATTTGGAACTCTTGAGGAACTTTTCGAAATGCTTACCTGGGCTCAATTAGGACTACATAAAAAACCAATTGCAATTTTAAACATCAACGGGTTTTATGATTCACTCCTACAACTAACTGAAAACATGGTAAGTAAAGGCTTATTGAAAGACATTAATCAGCAGATGCTTTTAGTAAGTGATAACATTGATGAGTTACTGGACAAAATGAAAAATTATAGAGCTCCTACTGTTGGAAAATGGATTGAAAAAGAAGAAGTTTAGTCTGTTTTGACAGGTTGATTTTCAGTTTTTAACACAATTTCCGGAATAACTTTATTATCTTGTGTCTCCAAAAAACTGAAAAACCATTATCCAAAATGAAAAATTTAAAAGCCTGTTACCTTCTATCCGCCCTTATTCTATCTGTAAATCTAACAAATGCTCAGGATACTGATACCGGAAACTGGCTTATGTATTTTGGAAATCAGGCCATCAACAAAAAATGGAACTGGCATAATGAAGTACAATACCGTAATTATAATTTTGCAGGAGATACTCAGCAGTTATTATTAAGAACGGGAATTGGCTACAATCTTACCGAAAACAATAACAATATTTTATTAGGTTACGGTTTTATCAATTCACAAAATTATATTCCCGGAACTGATGATAAGAAAGGTAATAACGAACATCGTATTTTCCAGCAGTTTATAACACGTCAAAATTTTGGAAGGCTTTATTTGCAGCACCGTTATCGCTTAGAAGAACGTTTTTTAGAAGATGATTTTCAAATGCGTTTCCGTTATTTCTTAGGATTGAATATTCCTTTAAACAAGCCAAAAATGGAAGATAAAGCCTTTTATTTTTCAGCATATAACGAAATTTTTATAAATGCAGAAACTCCTGTTTTTGACAGAGACCGTCTTTATGGTGCATTAGGTTATGTCATCAATAAGAATTTCAGGGTTGAAGCAGGTTTTATGAGACAGATTCAGGAAAAAACCGGACGAAACCAATTTCAGATTGCCGTTTACAACAATATACCTTTTAACAGCAGTAAGTAACCTTTCAAAATCCTTAGATATGGCAACAGTAAAAAATAATTTCCAGGTGGCCATGACGAATTTAAAGAAACTCTTTCTAAATATAAATCGGGTAAAGGTTCTGTACAGTTTCCGTTAAATCAGCCAATACCATTTGATTTAATTACCAAGATTGTAAAATTAAGAGTACAGGAAAACCTTGAAAAAGTAAAAAGTAAAAATAAATAATCAATTATGAATTTATCTGAACATTACAATACGCTTTTCAAAACATCATCTGAACTAATTTTATCTGAAAATTATTCTATAGATTCTAAAATTAGGGATAATTCAGATCAACGATTCGGGATTACTTTGCTAATTCGCCCGAATGATGAAATAAAAAATAATATTCAGGCATTTCTAAAAGAAATAAAAAAAACAGAACCTGAACAGTATTACTATCCAAATTCTGATATTCATATAACTGTTCTCGCCATTATTTCATGTGCTGAAGATTTTACACTGAATCAGTTTTCTATGTCAGAATACGTTGAAATTATTGAAAAAAGTCTGGTAGATATAAATAAAATTGAAATAGAATACCAAGGCGTTACATTATCTCCTTCAGCAATAATGATTCAGGGTTTTCCTTCTGATGATTCATTAAACACCTTTCGTAACAAACTACGTGAAAACTTTAAAAACTCTTCCCTCAGACAAAGTATGGATAGCCGTTACACTATAACTGCTGCACATTCAACTGTAATGCGATTTCAGAATAAACTACAAAACCCAAAAAAGCTTGTTGAAATTGTTGAAAAATTCAGAAATTACAATTTTGGAAAATTCACGGTCGATAAAATTGAACTGGTTTTTAACGACTGGTATCAGCGTAAAAAGAACACTGTAAATATTTGTGATTTTTTTCTTTAATCTTATTCAGACAAAATATTCTATCCTTTCTTCAGTATATTCCCTAATCCTTTACCAATCTGTTCAATAGCCTCAATACCTTTTGTCAGTGGAGTTGCTGTAAAATCTTCATAAGCATCCATGGCACTTTCTTTTCGTCCATCCTGCGGGTAAACGAGAATAAGGTTGTTATCACTGAAAGATTTTTCAAATTTTTGTGGCAGTTTATCAAAGATAGACTGATACGAAACCGATCCTTTTCTTGACATATTAAATACAATCAAATCAGTTGGTTTAATTTCATCGGAAATAGCTTCAAAATCTTCCCAGTCTAAAATACTTTTAAAGGCCAGTTTTGTATTTAGCTTCAGCCCATTTACTATTTGCTGAATTGCCTGATGCGTTTTATATTCACCATAAATAACGATTTGAGTACTTAATTCCTGTGCTAACCTGCATATTTTCTGAATTAAAGGACGAAATCCAATTCCTCTTTCAGAAAAAGGCGGACAAATGAAAACCAGTCTTTTCTCTTCAACAAAAGGTTTTTGAAACCTGCAGATAAACAGGTTTTTATCAACATTATTGATTATAGAATCAACGTTTTCTCCAAAAATCTTATCCAGAAATCCTGTTTTTCTTGGCCATCCAATGATTACAATATCCGACATTATTTCTTTGGAAGTCCTTGCTATCCCACTAGCCGGGTTGTGATCTATTCTTGCAATTGTATTGATCTTAATTTCAGAAGCAGATCCCTGGATAACAAACTTATCAACTGCTTTTTGATACTTTAAAATATTAATTTCCGCCTGATCATTATTAGGAACAATAGTCAATAGTGTAACTGGATTGGCTGATTTTTTGTCCTTGATTAAAAGAGCAAAATCCAGCAAAGGTTCCGTTGCCGATGTTTTGGCTAAGGGAATCAGAATGTGTTCATCCAGAATCTGATCTTTATGAGCATCCTGAGGAGAAATCTCTTCTTCACAAATCGCAATTTTTTTAGCAGCTTTTTCGGTAGCAAAAGAAGCGACAATGCAGGTAATCAATATCAAGATAATAGTTCCGTTTAATATATTTTCGTCCAGAATATTTGCTTTAAATCCAACCAGAATGACTGCCAGAGTAGCAGCAGCGTGAGCACTGCTTAATCCAAAAATAAGCTGTCTTTCAGTTCTGGTATATTTAAAAACAATCTGCGTAAAAAATGCAGCAATCCATTTTCCAAAAATAGCTACTACACTCAAAGTACCGGCAACAATAAGAGCTGTTGGGCCACTTAATATCACACTGATATCCACAAGCATCCCCACAGAAATCAGGAAAAACGGAATAAACAATGCGTTCCCTATAAACTCAATTCTGTTCATTAAAGCAGAAGAATGCGGAATTAAAGAATTTAAAGCTAAACCTGCTACGAAGGCCCCAATAATAGGCTCTACTCCTGCTACTTCGGCTAAAAATGCAGCAAAGAAAACGACAGAAAGGACAAAAATATAATGGGCATGTTTTTCACTTTCTAATTTTTTAAAGAACCATTTTGCCACTCTTGGAATCAACAAAAACATGATCGCTGAAAAAATAGCCAGAGAAATGGTTAATTTTATCCAGAAAGCCTGATTTAGACTTCCCTCACTGCTTCCCATAATGACGGCCAGTATAATCAAAACTGCTGTATCCGTGAGAATAGTACCTCCTACTGTTATAGCCACCGCCTGGTTTTTAGCAATACCTAATTTACTTACAATCGGATATGCTACCAGAGTGTGGGTTGCAAACATACTTGCAGTTAAAAAACTGGCGTTGAAATCATATTGTAGTAAATAATAACAAACCGGAAACCCAATGGTAAGAGGAAAAATAAAAGTAAAAAATCCGAATAACAAACTTTTGTTACGGTTTGCTTTAAACTCATTCATGTCAAGTTCGAGACCAGCAATAAACATAATATAAAGCAATCCGATAGTTGAAAACAAATCGACTGCAGAGTTTTTCGCTAAAATATTAAGTCCGTGAGGTCCAATTACAACGCCCGAAATAATCAGACCAATAATCCCCGGAATATTAATTTTTTTAAGCAAAATGGGACTTAATAATATTATGAAAAGTATCAACGAAAAAATTAATACGGGATTACTAAGTGGTAATTCAAATTCTTGTATTAAATGCCTGAAAAATTCTATCATAGTGTAATTTTAGCTGCTGGGTATGTTGCTTTCTTAGTTAAACCAATTAGTTAAAGTTCTCGTTTGTATCAATTATTAAAAACTAAAAACTGAGTTTTTTTTAGAGAAATTCTCTTTACAAAAATACCCAAAAAAGGACTCCACTTTTTATCAAAGCCCTATATTAAGTAATTAATTTTATTTCATTGACAAATTATTATTATTTAATATATTTTTTAACAAAACCGCAACATTAACAAATAAAAAAGAAACTTCATTGCATTATTCAATTATCTTTGTTTAAATAAAATTGGAACAATGGAAGAATGTATTTCTGTTTTCGACATGCTTAAAATTGGTGTTGGCCCATCAAGTTCCCATACACTGGGACCATGGAGGGCAGCTGAGCGCTTTTTAAAAGAACTGAGAGAGCAATCCATTTTAGATCAGATCACCAAGGTTAAGGTTGATCTTTACGGATCATTATCCCTAACAGGAAAAGGTCATGCCACCGATTTAGCAGTTATGCTGGGGCTAAGCGGCCAGGATCCCGAATATATCCCGGTGGAAAATATTTCGGAAATTATCAAAACAATTGAAACCAAAAACGAGATTGTTTTGGGTAATGAGTTTACCATTCCGTTTTATTTTCTTCAGGACATTGTTTTCAACAAAGACTTCCTTCCGTTTCATGCCAACGGTTTAAAATTTACAGCCTATAAAAATGATGATTCTGAATATGAATCTACTTTCTATTCTATTGGCGGCGGTTTTGTGGTAAAAGAAGAGCGTACAAATGCCCTAAATAAAATTGCTATAAAATGTGCTTTTCCGTTCATGATCGATAATGCCGATGATTTATTAAAATACACCATTCAGGAAAATAAAAATATTTCTGAAATTGTATTTGAGAATGAGAAATCGATGCGCTCTGAAGAAGAAATCCATACAGAATTAATGCGAATATGGAACACCATGCTCGAATGCATGTACATTGGCTGTCATTCTGAAGGAATTCTTCCAGGCGGGCTACATGTACGCCGAAGAGCTTTTGATATGCACCAGAATTTAATCGGTTTATCTCATTATAATAATCCGCAATCCTGGCTGGAAGAAATCAGAAAAACCGAAGTAAAATTTCGTCAGATTTTAAAATGGGTAAGCTGTTTTGCTTTGGCAGTTAATGAAGTCAATGCATCATTAGGACGCGTTGTTACAGCTCCTACTAATGGCAGTGCTGGTGTAATTCCGGCAGTTCTAATGTATTATTTAGTCATCGAAAACCATAATGCAGGTGAAAAAGAAATCAAACAGTTTTTGATGGTAGCCGGAGAAATAGGGAGTTTGTTTAAACAGGGCTCTACTATTTCAGCAGCTATGGGCGGCTGCCAGGCAGAGATTGGCGTTTCTTCCTCAATGGCTGCTGCGGCACTATGCGAATTGATGGGCGGAAGTCCTGCTCAGGTTTTAATGGCTGCCGAAATTGCCATGGAGCATCATCTGGGCTTAACTTGTGATCCTATTGGCGGCCTGGTTCAGATTCCGTGTATTGAGAGAAATACTATGGGCGCCATAAAAGCCATCAACGCAGCCGAACTGGCTCTTGAAACTGATGCCAAAAATGCTAAAGTACCACTGGATAAAGTAATCAATACCATGTGGGAGACGGCAAAAGACATGAATTCAAAATACAAAGAAACTTCGGAAGGCGGTTTGGCAATTGCCGTAAATATGGCCGATTGTTAGTATAATATTGCTTAATTTCGCAGAAAAATTTCGTTTTAAAGAAAATCAGCTTTAAGACTATTCAAAAAAACTAAAAAAAGTATCAATGTCAGTAGCAAAAAAAGATTATAAAAGAATCACTACAAAGTCGTTAATCGAAATGAAAAGCCATGGAGAAAAAATTTCTATGCTGACGGCTTACGATTATACAATGGCAAAAATTGTTGATACTGCAGGTGTAGATGTAATTTTGGTAGGAGACTCTGCTTCAAACGTAATGGCCGGACACGAAACTACCCTGCCTATTACTTTAGACCAAATGATTTACCACGCTTCATCAGTTGTCCGTGCAGTAGAAAGAGGTCTTGTGGTGGTTGATTTACCTTTTGGAAGTTATCAGTCTGATCCTAAAGAAGCTTTGCGTTCTGCTATCAGAATCATGAAAGAAAGTGGCGGACATGCTGTAAAACTTGAAGGAGGAAAAGAAATCAAAGAGTCTATCCGAAAAATATTAAATGCAGGTATTCCTGTAATGGGGCATTTAGGTCTAACACCTCAGTCTATTTACAAATTTGGTACTTACAGTGTTCGTGCCAAAGAAGATGAAGAAGCCGAAAAACTGATTGAAGATGCCAAAATGCTTGAAAAAGTAGGCTGTTTTGCAGTAGTTTTAGAAAAAATACCTGCTGATTTAGCCGAAAAAGTAGCCAAAAGTATTACAATCCCGGTGATCGGAATTGGAGCCGGAAGCGGTGTTGACGGACAGGTTCTGGTTATTCATGATATGTTAGGAATGAACAATGAATTCAGCCCGCGTTTCCTTCGCCGTTATCTGAATTTGTACGAAGAAATGACCAAAGCAATCGGTCAGTATGCCGCTGATGTCAAATCGAAGGACTTTCCTAATGAGAGAGAACAGTATTAAGTTTAGATTTTTAGACTTCTTAGATGTTAGACTTCTTAGATGTTAGACTTCTTAGAGTTGAATTCTAAATTAATCTAAAAGTCTAAGCCAGTCTAATGTCTAAATAATCTAAAAATAATATGCATCAATTTAAGGAACTTTTAATTTGGAAAAAAAGCAGATTGTTTTGTTCTAAAATTTACAATGTAACTGCTAATTTTCCAAATGAAGAAAAATTCGGAATAACTAATCAATTACGAAGAGCTGCTGTTTCTATTGCCTCAAATATTGCTGAAGGATCTTCACGAAATTCTAATAAAGATTTTGCACGATTCTTAGAAATTGCCATTGGTTCTGCTTACGAGGTAGAAACCCAACTTTTAATTTCATCTGATTTAGGATTTATTAATGAACAAGACATAACAGAATTGATAAATCTTCTGGAAGAGATAACTAAAATGACTTCAAGATTCAGAGCAACTTTGTTATAATCCTGAAAATTAAATCTAAAAAGTCTAAGCCAGTCTAAAATCTAAGTAAGTCCAAATGAAAGTTCTTTCCAACAAAAACAATCTCCAAATACTCCACGAAGACAACCATATTATTGTAGTCAATAAACGTGTAGGCGATATTGTTCAGGGCGATAAAACAGGCGACAAACCTTTATCTGATATTGTAAAAGAATACATCAAGGACAAATATAATAAACCCGGTGATGTTTTTCTGGGTGTAATTCATAGGCTAGACCGTCCCACAACCGGGATTGTGGTATTTGCCAGAACGAGCAAGGCACTGTCACGAATGAATGAATTGTTCAGTAATCGGGAAACTAAAAAGACGTATTGGGCCGTAGTAAAAAATAAACCTCAGGAAGCATCAGCCAAACTCGTTCATTATTTAAAAAGAAACGAAAAGAACAATACCTCAAAAGCGCATTTAAAAGAAGTTCCAGACAGCAAACTGGCTAGTCTGGATTATAAAATTATTAAAGAACTTCAAAATTATACCGTTTTAGAGATCAATCTTCATACCGGACGCCATCACCAAATCCGTGCCCAGTTATCTGCTATTGGCTCTCCCATAAAAGGTGATTTAAAATATGGGGCTGACAGAAGCAACCCTGACGGAGGGATTCACCTGCATGCCAGAAAATTGGTTTTAATCCATCCGGTTTCAAAAGAAAGCATTACTATAACAGCACCCACCCCGGATGAAACGATCTGGAACGCTGTATGAGTTTTATGATTTAATTGTCACATTTTCAATTTATATCCTTTAACTTGCATAGTAAAAATTTAAGTTTTCATTAAAATGGACTATAAAAACGATATAAAGTACCGAAAAGAAACGCTGAAAAAATTACTTTTCAATATTCAGAAAAACGAGGATTTAATTGTAAAAGCTTTGTTTGATGACTTTAAAAAACCGGAATTTGAAGCAGTTCTGACAGAAACTAATTATGTCATTTCAGAATTAAAAAACACCATCAAAAATATGGACAAATGGGTTAAACCCGTGCGTGTTTGTCCTTCCCTGCTCAATTTTCCTTCTACCGATTTCATTTATAAGGAACCTTATGGAAACGTATTAGTCATCGCTCCCTGGAATTATCCTTTTCAACTTGCTTTATGTCCCGTGATTTCTGCAGTTGCTGCCGGAAATAAAGTGGTTTTAAAGCCCTCTGAACTTACTCCGAACACAGCTGCCATTATTGCTGAAATCATCGAAAAATCATTTCACATCAATCATGTTGAAGTTGTTCAGGGTGGTGTTGAAGTCTCTCATCAGCTGCTGGCCAGACGATGGGATTATATTTTCTTTACAGGCAGTGTGCCGGTAGGCAAAATTGTAGCCAAAGCTGCTGCAGAACACCTTACGCCTGTCACTTTAGAATTAGGCGGCAAAAATCCGTGTGTCATCGATCAGACTGCTAATTTAAAACTAGCTGCCAAGCGTATTGTGTGGGGAAAATTTATCAATGCCGGACAAACGTGCATTGCCCCGGATTATATTCTGATCCAAAAAAACATGAAGATCAACTTTATTACGTATCTGATTGAAGAGATAATCCTGGCTTATGGAAAGAAAATAAAGAACTCTCCTGATTATGCCCGGATCATCAACAGTAAAAACTGGGTACGTCTAACCGGCATGATTGCTTCAGAAAAATTAATTTTTGGCGGAGAATCGGATGCCAATGATTTTTTCATTTCGCCTACTCTTGTTGACGAACCCAGATTAGACAGTCCTGTGATGAAAGAGGAGATTTTTGGTCCGATATTACCCATTTTAGTTTATGAATCTGAGAATGATATTGATACCGTAATGCGTCAATATGAAAAACCGCTTGCCTTTTATGTTTTCAGCGAAAATGATTCTTTTGCTAAAAAAATAATTACACGCTATTCTTTTGGCGGTGGCTGTATCAATGATACTGTGGTTCATTTCACCAATAAACGACTGCCTTTTGGAGGCGTAGGTCATAGCGGGATGGGTGCTTATCACGGAAAATTAAGTTTTGACATTTTTTCTCACCACAAATCAATTGTTAAAAAAGCTAACTGGCTTGATCTTCCTATGCGTTATGCCCCTTATAAAGACAAATTAAAGGCAATTAAGAAAATTTTAGACTGGATTTAAAGGTACGAAAGCCAGACTTGTACTATTATCGTACATTATAGATTGAAATTGATTAAAAGTACTATATTTACGTTTAAATAATTCATTTAAACACTAAAAATACAAAACAATTCCAGTCAATATGAAATCTACTCTTAATCAAATCGATGACATAAAAAACAACGGATATTTTTTAGATTTTTCGAATGTTTTTAATCATGCTTTTGAAAATTATAAAAAGATAGCCTTATATGCAGGCCTTATTTTATTAGTGGTTTCTATCTTATGCTTTTTCCTTGGCGGCGGCATATTAGTGGCACTATACGGAGCTGAACACTTCAACAAAGAATTTTTTGAAAGCTTACAGCAAAATCAGCCACAAGGCACAGACCTTTTAATCTATACACTTGTTATCACTTTTATAACTGCCCTATTTACTCCTTTTACTGCAGGTTTTTTGAAAATGGCAGACTGTGCTGACAAAGATGAAACTTTTAATTTCTCGACTGTTTTTACGTATTACAAAGCTCCTTATTTTTCACGTCTTTTTAGTACTGCTTTATTGATTGGCCTAATCAGCGGAGGTATTTCTGTGGCATTCAATCTCATTGGAATTCCTGTTGTCGACAGTATTATTGCCATCGTTATTTCTTTGTTTACCTCCATGACCATCCCGCTAATTGTTTTTGGGAATCTCAATACAACAGAAGCCATTAAATCAAGTATTACTATTGTCAGCAAACAGCCCCTTGTTATCGCCTTGCTATTTATAGTGGCCGGAATTGGTTCTGCTATTGGCTTTATTGGCTGCTGTATTGGTGTTGTATTTACGATTCCTATTACCTATTCTGTAAAATATGCTATATACAGTGCTATTCTGGAAATTGATAACCCGGACTCTATTGATGCCATCGGTCAGTCTGATGAGGAATAGAGAAAGATTATTTAAAAAAACAAGATCTAAATTCTATGGTATCCAGCTATAGTCTTTTAAATTTTTTATTTCCAGGGCTGTCTCCTTTTGGATGCGCCCTGAAATTATTTTGGATAAATTATTTTATTTTAAAATCCAGTACTATTTTTTACAAAACCCATAAATTAATCATGCTGGAGATATGCCTGATTGTTTTTATGGGTGTTCTCATTTACCATTTTTTTAATATTAAAAACAAAATTGGTTCTTTCATCGAAAAAAACAAAGAGAAAGAAGTTTCCCCAAAAGAATATCAGCTGTATCTTTTGTTTTTGAGTATTACTATTATTGTAATCGAAATCATTAATGAAATTTTTAAATTACGTCCCCATAGTCTTTTGTATGTCAATTTAACGATTGGCGGCTCGATTTTGTTATTTTATTATCTGGCGATTAAGATTGAATATCTGAGAGATAAAATTTCAACCTTTTTTATTTCTATCTTCATCTTATTCACGGGGCATATTGCACATAACATTATCATACATCCCCATGATGTTGTGCCTATTATTGCTCTCTTAATTACTTTTTACTTTTCATACAGCGTCCTGAGACCTATAAAAATTTACTGGTTCTATGCAGGAGCTCTGTTCCTTTTTCATATCATTAATCTTTCGTTTGATTACGTTCCGCTGAAATCCTCTGTTTTAGTTATTACCTTTTCGCTGGTCATTTTTGTGATTAATCAGGTAAAATATGCTATATTTTTGAATACCCGCGATAATTTCAGATTTACCAATGAGATTGTGCATAAAGGAAATTCCCTAACCATCGCTTCCAACAAAAAAGGCGAACTCATTTTCTGCAGTGAATCCGTCACCGAAATACTGGGCTACACACCTGATGAAGTTATGGGAATGGGTTTCTGGCAGCTTACAGAAGATCCTGAGTTTATTGGCGAACAATTTCTGGATCATTACCAGGACAACGTTTTGTACACACGAAAATTAAAATGCAGAAACGGTGATTACAAGTATATACAATGGAAAGATAAACGTTTTTCTGAAAACCTTTTTATTAGTATCGGACAAGATATCACTGAGCAGATCAAACTTCACGATCAGTATAAAAACCTGATCCAGACTGCTGCAGATATCATTTTTGAAATTGATACTAATGGGAATTTCACTTTTATAAACGAATTTGCCTTTTATGTTTTACATTATACCGAAAAAGAAGTCATCTCTAAACATTATGCTAATTTTATCCACCCTGATCATCGAAAAAAGGTTGCCGATTTTTATAAAACCCTTGAAGAAAAGGAATTTAATTATGACACCATTGCATTTCCTATTTTAAAGAAAAACGGTGATGCCATATGGATATCCCAAAAGGTCATCATCCGCAAAAACGATATGGGAGAGACTATCGGTTTTGCCGGTATCGCCAGAGATATTACGGACCTAAAGAACAATGAAAAGGAAAAACGAATCAGACTTGAAAAAATTGAGGCTTATACTCTTTCTACCAAAAAATTATCCACTACCGATTTCAGTCATTATGAAAACCTTCACAGCGTAATCGATTTTATTATTGAAGAAGCCGCTGTTTCAAAAGCCAGCAGAATCAGCTTCTGGAAATATTATAATGACACTATTAGCTGTAAAAACATTTACAGCCAGGACAAATCTGATGTTTATTATAAAGAGAGCATCGATAAGACCTGCTATCCTATTTATTTTGAAACCTTAGAAAACAAGACAGTCATTAACGCCAGCGATGTATTCAATACACTGGAAACTTCTGAATTTAAAAAAGCGTATTTTATCAAAAATAAGATTCAGTCGATGCTGGATGTTCCTATTTTTTTTAATGGAAAACTTGCAGGAGTCGTATGCTTTGAGAGTACCCTAAAAAAAAGAGAATGGGATAATGAAGACATTAATTATGCCCGTACTATTGCTGACATCATCTCGCTTGCCATCTCATCGCAAATGCGATTGAAGGCAGAGCGGAAATTAGAATTCAAAAGTCAGTTATTATCTGCGCTAGCCCTTTGTACTGAGAAATTCTTACTGAGCAAGACGACTGAAGAAATGTTCAAAGAAACCTATAATATCATTGGGAAAGCCGCACATGCGGATCATATCTATTATTACGAAAAAGATTTTGACACTAATACTATTAGCCAAAAATATAAATGGTCGAGAGCAGAGAACTCTGACAAAAGCATCATCCTTCAAAAATTTACAGAAGAGAACTTAAAAGAAATTATTGAAAAGGCAAAAAACAAAAAAATCCTCAATATCCTGACCCGCCAACTTGGCGATACTTTTTTTAAAAAATTACTTGAAACCCATCATATCAAATCGATACTGATCCTGCCTTTGTATGTTGAGGATGTTTTTAGCGGTTTTATCGGTTTTGATGACTGTCATACCGAACATAAGTGGTCTGAAGAAGAAATCTATATTTTTCAAACCCTTGCCAACAATATTTCTTCTGCTTTGGAGCGAAACCGAAACCAGAGCAAGATTATTGAAAGCGAAGAGAAATTTAAGCTGATTACCAATAATATTCCCGGTACGGTTTACCTGTCTAAGTTTGACACTTTTTCTACCAAAATATTCCTGAATGACCAAATTTTTAATCTTACCGGCTATTCAAAAGCGGAATTTCAGGAACATAACCTCTCTTTTATCTCGCTTATCCATCCTGATGACAAAAAAGAAGTCATCAACAGCCAGTTTAATAATCTACAAAGCGGAAAGGCACTGCACAACACTTATCGAATTAAGCGAAAAACAGGAGAATACATCTGGATTGAAGAATTTGGAGATGTGATTAAAAAAGGCAATGAAATTGAATATATCGGGGGTATCTATTTTGATATTACCGATAAAAAACAAACTGAAGACGCCATCAAAGCGAAACAACTTGCCGAAGCTGCGAATAAATCAAAGTCAGATTTTCTTGCCAACATGTCGCATGAAATCCGAACACCGCTTAACGGGATTATTGGTTTTACGGATCTTCTGATGAAGACCGAACTTGGAGAAATACAGAAAAAATATATGACTACGATTAACCAGTCGGCCCACTCACTGCTGGACATTATAAACGATATTCTAGATTTTTCTAAAATTGAGGCCGGAAAACTGGAGTTGTTTATCGATCTGTACGATATCCATAAAATTGCGGGTCAGGTTTTTGACCTGATTGTGTATGAATCTAACCTTAAAAAACTGGATTTAAAACTTCATATAGCTCAGGATGTGCCCCAATATATCTGGACCGATATTGTAAGACTCAAGCAGATCCTGATCAACCTGCTCTCTAATGCTGTGAAATTTACGCATCATGGTTCGATTACAGTAAGTATTGTAGTTTTAGAAAGAAAAGAAGATGATATCTGTGTCATACGATTTTCTGTAACTGATACTGGTATCGGGATTTTAAAACAAAACCAACAGAAAATTTTTCAGGCTTTTTCCCAGGAAGACAGCTCTACCACCCGAAAATTTGGCGGAACCGGTCTCGGCCTTACCATCTCTAACCACCTGCTTGCCCTTATGGAAAGCCGCCTGCAGCTCAAGAGTAAAATAGAAAAGGGAAGCACCTTTTATTTTGACCTGACCTTAAAAACGAGTTCACATAACAGCAGCGAAAGCTATAAGACCGATTTTAACCATTTTAACACTAAAGCAGTACACATCCCTGAGTATACCCATACAGCACAATTAACCTTTATGATTGTAGAGGATAACAAGGTTAACATGCTACTGCTTAAAACCATTGTCAAAAACCTATACCCCAATGTCCGCATCTATGAGTGTGAAAATGGCTATGAGGCCTTAAAAATATTGGAGAATGTTACTCCTGATCTCATTTTTATGGACATCCAAATGCCGATCATGAACGGCTATGAAACCACTGTCGCCATACGCAACTCCCCAAACGGACAAAAAATCCCTATTATTGCCGTGACGGCAGGTACTGAAAAGGAAGAGCGCAATAAATGCCTTATCTCGGGCATGAATGATTATATACCCAAACCGATCATGAAAGGTTCTGTAGAAGAAATCTTAACAAAATGGCTAGAATAATTCCTCGTTTTTATTAGCCATTTGTTTAAAAAAAATATAAATTCGTGTAACATAAATTCCCCAATTAACTTAAAACACATTCTTTTATGAAATGGTTAGGCAGAAGACAAAGTGACAATGTTGAAGACAGAAGAGGCTTCTCTGGCGGCAAAGCGGTACTGGGAGGAGGCGTACTTGGGATCATTATTTTGCTACTTAATGTTTTTGGGGGTGAAACCGGACAAACTATAGGAAATGTCCTGGAACAACTTCAAGGCAGTCCGCAGCAAACTGAGACATCAGCCCCGTTAAGTGCAGCCGATAAAGAAATGGGCGATTTTGTGCGTGTTGTACTAGCTGACAATGAAGATATCTGGGGGAAAATCTTTGCGGAGAACGGTATGACTTATAAAAACCCAAAACTTGTTCTATTCAGAGGATCTGTGCAAACCGCCTGTGGGGGTGCTTCTTCGGCATCCGGCCCTTTTTACTGCCCTGGCGACCAGAAAGTATATATGGACCTTGATTTTTTTGATGAGCTTAGAACCAAGTTTGGTGCAAAAGGCGGTGATTTTGCGATTGCTTATGTCATTGCCCACGAAATAGGCCACCATGTGCAAACCCTGCTGGGCACCTCAGCCAAAATGCGTGAGGCGCAGGAAGGAAAAAGTGAAGCCGAGGCCAATAAATTATCTGTTGCCTTAGAACTACAAGCTGATTTTTATGCGGGTGTATGGACCCATTATAATAAAGAAAACCTGGATACCGGTGATATTGAAGAAGCTCTGAGTGCTGCAAATGCTGTTGGTGACGATGCCATCCAAAGCAAGATGCAGGGCCAGATCGTGCCTGACTCGTTTACACACGGCACCTCTGAGCAACGCATGCACTGGTTTAAAAAAGGATTTACCAGCGGTGATATCAAGTTAGGTGACACTTTTAAAGCACTATAAATATTACAAAACCGACCCATAATAACCAGGATAGGCATGATTTAACCGTCATGCTTTTTTTATTTTTTTAACTAAAAATCCATTTAACCCAGAGCCCGCATTAGAAATCTACTATACCTGTATTCTTCTTCAAAACCAAGCACTTACTCCGATTTTTAAAATCAAAATAAAAAAGTATTCCTCATTTAAAAATAGTGCGTGAGCACCTACCGTCTGGACACAAATATTTTTTTAATTATATTTGATAAAAAGTGCAGACTAGATATTTTGAAAATTTAAAAGACAAGCGATTGTTGAATAGAGGTAATTCTATTCTCAATCGCTTATTTGCTAATAGCATTTATTCGATAAGACAATTAGCAGAAAGTGACTCTGAAGCCAAAGCGATTTATCGATTTTTGCAAAATGATAATGTCAGTGAGGCTGATATTATAAAGAATATGTCTTTTAATTGTGTAAGCTGTGTGGAAGAGAAATCTGTTTTGTGCATTCAGGATAGCAGCGAAATAAACCTCTATAATCACAAGAATAGGATAAAAAAGGATGAATCAATTGGACTGACTAATGCTTCTGTTGGTGGACTTGGCTTCTTTATTCATCCAAGTTTTATTATAGATGCAGATACCTTAATGCCTTATGGTTTTTCTGATGTGAAAATATGGAATAGAGGTCATGAACTGCCCCCTAAAATGAAGACCAATACTCACAATCGTATACCTATTGAAGAAAAAGAATCTTATAGATGGATAGATTCTTCTCTTGAAACTAAGAAAAGACTAAGTAAAGCAAAAGAAATAATCATTATTCAGGACAGAGAGGGAGATATTTTCGAACAATTTTGTCTTGTTCCCGATAGTAAAACGCATTTATTGATTAGATCTCGATTTAATCGATTGTTGGATAATAAAATAAAACTTTTCGATCATCTTAGTTCTCAGCCACTTCAAGGAACTTACACAATTGAACTAGAAGGAAACAGAAGGAGAAATATCCAGAAAAGAACAGCTACTATAGAAGTACGTTTTTCAGAAATAACAATAGGCAAACATCAATATTCGGGTAAACATCTCCCAGACAAAATCAATCTTTACGCTATTGAGGCAAAAGAAGTAGGAGAAAATATTGAAAACCCAATACTTTGGAGATTATTAACTACTAAAAAAGTTGAAGATTTACCAACTGCATTACTTTGTATCGAATGGTATACCTATAGATGGACTATTGAAGAAGTATTTAGAATTTTAAAGAAAGAGGGCTTCAATATAGAAGCCAGCGAATTATCTCAAGGAAAAGCAGTTCGTAAACTATGTCTTTTGATGCTGGAGACTATTATAAAGCTCTTTATAATGCAAATAGCCTATGCCACGGAAGAAGAGACTGAACCAAGAAGCTGTTTTTCAGAGCAAGAAATGGAATGTTTAGAATTGCAAATTATACAATTAGAGGGTAAAACCGAAAAACTAAAAAACCCATATAAATCGTCAGATTTGAAACGATATATATGGGCTATTGCTAGATTAGGAGGATGGAAAGGCTATCTTTCTGAAAGAAAACCTGGCATCACAACCTTTTGGATTGGTCTGCAAAAATTCAATTCAGTCATGCAAGGCTGGACACTCTTTAGAGATGTGTCCAGACGGTAGGCGTGAGCACCTGCTTTTATTGAACAATTCAGCTTAATAACAATGTCTAATGCGAACTCTGGGTTTAACAACAGTCAATGGATTTTTAATAATTATTATTTTTTTATAAATTAATTTTCTACAACCAATCTATACGGAAATACATTGGAGGATCTGTTCTTAAGCTGTTTCATAAAGCTGTCACATAGATACTCCCATTCTGTATCAGACAGATACTGTTTTTCAACTGGATTTACCTGTAAATAAATATCTACTGTACGGCTGAAACCTGCTTTTACAGAAATCTCTTTTCGTGTTCCTTTTTCTATTCTAATATCTAAAATGCAGCTTTTAAAATGATGAAAACCAAATGCTTTGATATCGGCAAACGTTACAATTCTGCCACGAGTCAACAGCGCATTCCGGTATGCTAAGATTCGGTCTTTATTGTTTTGTTTGTTCATTCCACCGACAGTATTGGTAATCAATACAGCTTCCTTACTTACAAACAGCATATCTTTGGTTTCCAAAACAGTTCCGGCTTTGATGTCATTTGCTTCTTCTGCACAGGTTGACCAATAATGTATCGAAAATGATTTACCTATAGATTCATCAATCTTTGGCTTAATCATTAAATAAGGATCATTATTTTTAGAAAAGCTGCTTTCTCTCGCCTGCTGTTCTACAGATGCCAAAAGCTGATTAATTTCAACCAATGAGCTGTTCATAAAATCTTTTCCTAAACCTGCAAAAGAAGAACTTTCGTCTTTTAGCAAGTCTAATACATTTTGAAGTAGTTCTGATGCACTTCTTGAATCAAATCTTGAAACCCCGCCTGTTCTTAGTACTGCATTTCCTTCTTCAATAACACCATCTTTAAATTCCTTTATTTCATAATGATTATTGAATCCATCGATAACCGTATCCACATCCAGATAAATATTGTTATCCGTTTCTAATGCGATATAAGATAAGAAATTACCAAGCGTTTTATTGATGATATGTTTCTTTTTGTTAATTACCGGAAAACAGTTTGCCGTAAAAGAAACATTATCTAATATTTGAGGAATTAAGGATTCCGGGAAAACCATTTTTATCCAAATAATAGGATTATCATTTCTATTGGTTATAGCTTCAAAATACTTGTATTCTTCGCCGTATTGATTAATTGGCTTGTAGTTTAATGATCCTTTAAGTGTATAAAAGTTATCAAAATAAAACTCGTTTACCTCCTGCATTATTTCGCTCAGATGTCTGTAATTACGATTTATAATGCTCTTAATATCAATATTATCTATAGGAACATTATAACCTTCTTCTACCGTGATTTGTATGTCATCCTGAAAACATTTCATTTGTTTTAAATAGTAATGAAACATCTCTTTCTGATGTGTATTTTTAATGTCTATATACAACATTAAATCTTCGATGTATTCAACTTTCAGATTTGTTAATTCAATTCCTAAAAACACAACACCTGAAGGCAGTGAATGTTTGTAATCTCGTATGGCATCTTTATAAAAAAGATTTGAAGTTTCGAACAAATTGCGTTCATAAGCTACATATTTTATTTCTGCCGAAGACAGCTTTACTTCTAATGTTGGCGATAAAGCGATCTCTTTAGTAATGGGTGCTAAAGGATTGTAAATGTTATGAATTCTTCGACTTGCCGACATTTGGTTCTGCAATGAAACTTTCATACCATTCTCTATTGGTAAAGCATGTAAAATGGCTCTTGCTGGTTTTACTCCTGCTGTAACTTCAGGAAACATAATTTCCAGAACTCTTTCTACAACTCTTGTCTTAGAGTCTTCGAGTTCGTGGGCTACTTTTTCTAATTCGTAAGACAATGCATTAAGCATCATTGATACAACAGGATCAAATGATGTTTCCATCTCAACATCAGAAAAGCCCCATGATCTAGCCGCTCTTTTTAGCACTCTGTCTTTTATTCGATCTTGTCTCATTTTTTTATTCTTTGCATATACAATGTGTCAGATTCTTTTCTAATAAATCTATACTTTAAATTTTCGACATGTTGTGACCAAACTGTAACAATAGTATCAGTTTTATAATCATCACAAATAAAAATAAAGTCTCCTATAGACTCTGAATTATTTTCAATCTTAAAATATCCTTTTTCATTACTAAATGTAGATTTGAAATTCTGACTGAAATTTTCCTTAACCAATACCCGGTTTATTGGTTTTCTTGAAGTTTCATCATACACGTATCCACTATAACATTTTTGTAATTTGGTGCAATTTATCAGCATCATTAAAACGGGCAGTAGTATATATTTTTGATTCTGTTTCAATCAGCAACTATTTAATTATTAATTCCCATTCGTCAGCTTTGTATTTTTCTTGTACTTTTTCAATTTTTGGTTCTGATTTTGATTCTTTATAAAACAATTCTTCATAATAACTTTTAATTACCTTAAATACTGAATCTTTGATTATAACTTTAAAATTTATTGGAAATCGAACAATTCCAAAGTACTGCTAATAAAACAACATATATAATCACTGTAAGGTTTACAATCCAAATAAATAATGAACCAGCCGGGGATACTTTTTTGTAACCTTGACTGCCGGCTTTTAAAAATTTCGTATAAAAACTACTCCAGAAAAACATTTATAGTATCGAAATTCTCAGAACTATCTTCAAAATCTTTGTTAGAAGGAATACTTTTATAATATAGATTACAATAATATTCGCCTATATTCTTTCCTGCGTTGATTTTTGATGCTGTATTTTTAAAATCAAAAAATTTGTATTTCTTATCTCCTTCTGTTTCAATTATGAGAGTATCCGACTTTAAAATTTTAGATTCGATATAATATTTAGTGTCTGAATCTTTAATTCTTTGATATTCTACTTTCTTAGCTTTTCCATCTTTTCCAATTAAGATTATTTGAAAGTTTTTTACCATTTTCGTTTTACTTATATTTCTATAAAAAGAAATATAAATTCTTCCGCCATCTGCAATAAATTCAGATGAATTACAACGATTACTATTTGTATAATCTTGTATTTTAAAAAAACAGTAGCGAAAAACAAAAAAAACAATAATAACACCTAATAAAATTGATACTATTTTTTTCATTTATTTACATTTAATATAACCATTATAATTATTCATAAAATGGGAAGAAGATATTGCTTTCTTTAAATATCGAGAAGCTCCGTTTGGATTTGTTCCCCATGTATAAACTTTAAAATCTATTTCGTCTTGCTTCGGAGTAAAAAAACCAGGAATATAATTCCATGTTATTGGAGATTCTAAAACTACCCAATGCAAGTCTAATGCCGAAACGTCCCACACATCACTAATTAGATCAGAATCTATCATTAAAATTAATTTATAACCTGCGTTAAATTGCTCATTGATATCATCAATTTTCTTTTGAATATCGAAAGTTGTATAAGCCAGAGGTTTTACCGGATTGTAAATTCCTTTTGAATATACATCTTTGTAGCCAAGAAATTTTTCGGACAATTTAGTCATTAAAGGAGGCCAATTAATAGCCTGAAATTCCTCATCTCCTCCCTTATATTTAGGATTATCTGTATTCCTAGTTGAGGCCATAGTTATGTAGTCGACTGCCGGCATATTTGATGTTTTCATAGGAAAACCTGATTTATTAACCATTTTCTCTAAAATCTCAGTATCAGGTTTCACTGTGAAATTGTTTACTGAAGAAATACCAGTTCTAAAAAGTTCTTTGGCAAATTTTTTATATTGTGCTGGCTGTTCCTTTGCAAACAAATAAAAAATACATGCCATGCCACATAAAGATGTTCCTGCCTGGTCTATTTTCCAAGGCTGATTATTATCAGTTCTATCCTTTATTTCTTCTTCGACCTGCATTCTGTCAAACCATCTAAATCTGTTATGTTTCCATACTTTTAGTTCAGCCTCAGTTTTATGATCTTTAACATAAGCACGGATATATATAAAACGTCCACACATATCCTCTTCATTCATAGTGATTTTTAAACTCTCCCCTTTTTGTGATAGTGAAATTTCTTTCCATGAATTATCTGCTAAACTATGATATCTTAACATCCATTTTATATTCAATTTATTCTTGGGAGAATCCTTGACATAACTTTTAACTTTAAAATGATATGTTTTGCCAAAAATCATTCCATCCTGAAATGTACCTGTTTTATCATTTGCAGAACCTTGATCTAATTTAGTTATTAGTTCAATTTCTTTAACAGCTTCATTTACTTCTTTTACAGGTGCATCTTTCGGATCTCCGTACTTAATTCCTGTGTCACTTGTCTCGTTTACTGTCTGACCAGAATTATATACAATATTACCTCCAGAATAAATATTGTGATCACCTCCGGTAGTTTTTGTTATAGTACCTCCAACTAATCTTATTCTGCTCATAATGAATCTTTCTGTAATTTTAATTCAATTAATTTAATATTTACTTTGGGGAGATTTAATTATTTTAAAAGTGATTAAAACTCATGGAAGATTTTACTTTTTATCATTTTTACAATTGTATAAAATAGTATCTTTTAAATTTCTTTGCATATCAAAATACGAAATTTTGGCTGTCCAATCTTTGTCATTTCCGCATTTATCAATTGTAATTTCTCCAATACCATTTTTTGAATAGTAATCTTGTAAAACCTGACTTGTTAGCCCGCCTGGGTCATCGGCATTTTCAATAAAATAGGATGTAGAATTATTTTTCTCGTAAAGAAAAACAGTAAATGAATAAGCATCTTTGTTTATAGCAGCATCTTTCAAATTTTGATTTTTATATTTAATAAGCATATCTAGTATTTCTTTATCTCCATGAGGAGCATTCTCTACCAAAATGCTTTTATAAATAAATTTTTCTCCTTCGCGATCTCCTCTATCAAAAAAACCTTCTCCGCTGTGTTTCTCTAAATTTATAAACGTAACTTTCTTCTCTTGGCAAGAAAATAAAAATGCTGTTATGCTTATTAAAAAAAATAGTTTTTTCATCCTTTTTTAAAATTTTGGCTCCCTCATCATTTTTGCTCTTTCTTCCTCTGCCCATTTTTGTGCTTTTGCGCGTTCTTCAGATTTCCTTTTGTCTGTTCTTTCTTTTTTACCTTCTTCAATATTACCAGAAAATGTTCTTTCGAAAGTCATTTTAGTGATAAAAGGCTTGTATCCTCTTAAATGCTGTAAAACAAACCATGTTACAAAAGTTTCTCCAACACTTGGAATAATATTAAAAACTTTTTCCATATCGGGTAAATCAAGTCCAAAATGATCCCATAGAGTTACTTGATATTTTCCTGTATAGCTGTCTTTATCAAATTTTAATTCTTGTAAAAGTACTTCTGTAGCCCAAATATCATTTAAAGCAATAGTTAAGCCACCTGTTACATTACTTAAATTGTCATAAGAATACATTGGTTTAGTAAAATACTCTTTATTCTTCGTTTTTCGATTTCTCGTTATGGTTTCAGGACTCCCGAAATAAGGTTTAGCATCTTCTGCCTTTTTCAAATCTGCCACATTTTGCTTTAACTGTTCTGCGATATAATCCTCAACATTCATACAATATTTTTTTGTATTCGGATTATCACTTACATACTTAGTTAATATTCTATCTTCATAAACACCGCCTTCATTTTTTTTGAATTTAGCAATCATACGTTCTATATTTCCTTGTAACTCGCCAGAAGCAAAATATAAAGTTGCTGTCTGCTCAAAATCCCAAAACAAACTCTCTGTAGAAAGTTTATCAAATAATCGTACATCTAAACCTGTTGAAATTTCCGGAATTAATTTCTTTATAATTGGAATATTAACCTTGTAACTTGTATTATAACATTCCTCTTTGCTGTATTTAGCTTTATTTTCGACATTGTCCTGATGTGAAAAAGAGACATGCTTTTGATTATCAAAACCTCGCTCTTCATACTCTTTTTTAAATTTTTCAAGGACATCTTTATAATAGACTTCTCCAATATGCTTTACACCTTTTCCGTAGGTCATATCGTCAGCAATCTTTGAGCCATCACTGTTTAATCCCGGCATTTTGTAGCGGTCAATGACTATTGAACCTACTTCCAGATAATTTTTTCTGTCTGCTGGATATTGAACATTTTCACTTTTATAACTACAGCGAAAATAAAGCTCTAAACATTTATCCTGTTCTTCAGAAATTAATGATCCTAAACCTGTTAAGTTTATTTCTTGTACTATTTTATTATCTGTTACTTTGGCAACAAGAACCTGTTTTTTTGATTTTGTATTAATTAATTTAATCGCATCATCTTTATCTTTCCTGCCATCTTTATTTGGAGCTTCTTCTTTTTCATGATTGTCTTCATCAAATAAGGATAAAAATACTGCATTACCATTAGGGATTTCTTTAGTTTTTAAATGAAAAAAAACTATCATACCGGGTACTGCCCTTTTTATTTTTTTCTGTCCTTCTCTATCCAAAGCCCACCAGCCGTCAACGAAATGTAATTTTGAAACAGGTGGAAAACTTTTAGGTTCTCCGTAAGTAATCCCTGCATCACTTGTTTCGGTAACAACTTTACCCGAATTATAAACAATATTACCCTCAGAATATATATTGTGATCGCCGCCTGTAGTTTTTGTTATAATACCTCCAACTAATCTTACCCTGCTCATACATTAGAAGGATTTAGATTTCTCGGCGCTATTAATCTGTATTTCTTTTTTAGAGTGCTTATTTATTCCGCCTTCACTACTATTTTCAATTCCTTTAACTCCAACTTCCTGCCTTTCTTTAGCCGTATGAGATTCAAGATTGCCTTCAATGTTTTCCATAAAGTTTCCTGTAACATTAAGCATATGATCACCTCCAACGGTAGTATTAAGCATCATTCCTACAATGCTCATTTTATCGGCTCCGGCACTTTCTGTAATATTCATTCCAGCACTTATACTAATATTTTGAGAAGCATTAAAATTGATATTTTGAGCATTAAGATCAATAGTATTGTTTGCAGTAATACTAATATTGCCACCAATCGTGTCAAATACAATTTCGTTACCATTTTTATCAGTAATTAAGATGCTCTCATCTTCAGTAAATTTTATAACATGCCCACTTCGGGTATGAATTGCTTTAATATTGTTTTGTGCATCGGCATAACCACTTGAGTCTTGTCCGTTATATTGCGCACCAATTACGTACGGATTTTGAACGTTATTGCCTTCAAAACCAATTAAAACCTCTTCTCCGATTTCTGGTACAAAATAGAATCCTTTTCCTGCTCCTGTATGGGGCTGAATCATACGAATCCATTCGCTTACAATGGTGCTTCCGTTTCCATAAAACTGTACCTTAACACGTCCTAATCCTTCTGGATCGTTGTTGTTTTTAACTTCGGCTGGCTGACTCTCTGCTTTTGCAAAAACATGAACATCGGTATAATGAGGTGACGCAACATCGGCAGGAATGGCTTTAAATTCGCATGAATAATTTCCGTGTACCTGAGAATGATGCGTAACTTCTATCGCAATTAATTCGTGTTCTACTGTTTGATTTTGTATTGTAAAGACTTGTCCGAGTCCGATAGGAAAATAGGAGATTCCGCTATAGTACACACTATTGGCATCGTTCCCAGCAGTCTGTAATTTAACCATCTCTTCAAGATCCTCTTTATTCATAGCATTTGTAGTGTAAACACCATTGCTCAATTCTGCATTTGCTACGGTTCCCTGATTATAATTTACCACAGCTGAAAAACTGTCTTTACTGCCGGAACTGGTTTTAGCAGCAGCGTTTTGAATACTACTCACATTGCTATAGTCATATCCTGCCAAAGAGACTTTATGAGAAACCATATTGGCCTGAATCTTAAAGCTATGGAGTGAGGCTCCGTTGATTAATTGGGTCTGACTGTTTTTTGTCTGCCCAAACTGCATACGCATTCCATCAAAATAAAACCACTGTCCATAGCGGGCTGATAACCTCTTTAAGAACTCAAAACTGGTTTCATTGTATTGTAAAAGATTTTTAAATTCCTTTTGATAAGTCGATTTGATTGAATCCCGCTGATAAAATTCACCCGGACCTTCGGCAAAAATACTCAACACGACATCATCCATACTACGATCTTTAAAGGCTCTTGATTTTTTTATATCATCAATCACAATACTGTGACTCACACCGGAAACGTGTAATCCTGCCGGGCTTCCATCAACATCTACTGATGAAAGTTCAGTAATTATACCTTTGCTCATTAATCTGATTCCGGTAAAACTTTTAAAAGTAAAAATCACCTCATCGCCAAGGTATTTTCTCAATGCTTTTGCCTGTTCAGCCGGATTAATTACAGCTTTACCTGTATATTGCCAAACAAAAGAAAAATGATGATGATCGGCCATTTTTTGAGATAGCTTTAAATCATAATAAACAACGTTTTGGGTAAAACTTCCTATAGTTATATGTACTTGTTCTGAAAAATGTGCCATAATGATGTCCTTGGGGTTTTTAATTAGCTTTTAAACAATTAATCTAAAGCAATCCAATTGTTTGAGAATTTAGCATCTCCAAAAGTCAATTCTTTTGCTACTAACTCCATAGTAATTCTCATTGGGATTTCGGTAGTGCTCGTAAACTGTTCATCATAGCCCACACAAAATGCTTTTGTAAACGAAAGTTCTTTCATCTTACTTAAAGCATCTCTTCTGTAAAAAACAATTTTTCCGTCTTTGGTTAAATCACTATTTAACATCCATGATAAAAAATGACTATTCTGACTTGCTTCGATAATCATTTTTATAACCCCGCCTTTGGCATTACCGGTAGGTTTACTTGTTGTATCAATTTCTTGTTTAAAACCAATATTAAATTCAAGAACATTATATTCTTCTCCGTCTATATGTAATTTAGATAAAAAACTCATGATGTAGATTTATTAAGATTATTAAATGGGGACTATGATTAATCTTTGTAAGATTGGGTTTAGCCTAAAAAATTAAAAACAAAAAAGGAAGTCCAAATTAATGGACTCCCTTAATAGCTTAATTAAAATTGATAAAGTCCAAAGGATTATACCCAAGCATTATCAAATTCTCCTCCACCCATCGAAATTTTACGAGCAGAAATCATAAAAGTTTCCGTTAATGGATTTTCACTGTTATGATCAAAGTTTTCTTTGTACTTAACCATGTAAGCCTCTGTAAACTTTAGCTCTTTTAAAGTAGCATTTGAATCACGTTTGATGAATTTTACTGACCCGTCTTTTCTTTCGAAATTGTTAGTCATCCATTCAAATAATTCAGTACTTCCAGTTGATTCAACTTCGATCATGATTCTTCCACCGCGTGTTACCGTAGATGGACGCCCAGAAGCATCTGTTTCTTGAGCTAAATCATAACTTACGTTTAATACTTTGTAATCTTTTCCTGCTACTGTTAATGATGTTAAAAACGACATAATGAAAAATTTTTAATTATTAATTTATTTATTTATGCAGTAAATATATAAATAAAATCTTATTATAATAATAAATTTAGTAAAATTTTATTTACATTACAGAGACATCAGATTATCAAGTATTTAATAAATTAAAAATTATATTTTCTAAACAAAATGATATAAAAATAGTACTAAAAACCTATTTATATGATAATGGACCAACAAAAAAATAACCTCTAAAATTAAAATCTCTGTTTGTACTTTTAATAGTGGCTTCAATTATAATATCCACTTTCTTTTTAGCTCTGCTTACATCATCAACGAAATATTGAGTTTCTGACAATTCAACTCTTAATTCATTTACCTTTATTCTTTTTTCATGAAAAAGCAGCGATTGTTTCATTGTTTTTGAAATGATTTCTTTAAGGGTATTTTCATTCATCAGCAAATCAAAATCAATCTCCCAGATTTTTGAGCCAAACGTTTCATCAAACTTACATTCTCCAAATGTAGTTGTAGCCAATAAAATAATCTGCTGTGCGATAGAGTGTTCTATTGATGTTTTTTCCAGCTCCTTTTTTTGTATGACGCTGTTAAAGTCTATAGGCAGTTTATAAAATGCTCCTTTCATATTTTGGTATTTATTAAATATAAATCAATCTGTCTGTACGTCCCTTTTTATCGGTTTCCATTTCTTTTGAAACCTGTTTACGCTTAATGATATGCAGTTTTACTGAAGGCGTAAGCTTTAGAAATTTCTCTCTGTATAATATGTCGCCTATAAAACGCTGTCCCTTTTTTTCATCTACAATTACAAAATAGCTGATTCCTTTTTCGACTTTCAGCGTATTTATATCACCGGCAAAAATTTGAATGTTTTGTTCGTCTTTTTGAAAGCTGTAAGTGAGTTCATCTTTATTTAATTTTCTGTATCTGGAAATGTCATACGTTTCCATTTCTTCTTTTAAAGGTTCGAAAGGAATGTTTTCAAAAAGAAAGTTTTTGGGTGCTAAAAATTTCAGTCCAAAAAAACGCCACAATCCTTTTTTCTTTGTCTGCTGTTTATAGAAAAAAGTATCACGGGTGACTTTATAAATTTCTTTTTCGTTAGTTTTATCATCTGTAACAATCATTTGATAAGTCGGCACTTCAATTTCAGCAGGAATTTCGGCACCTTCAAAATGAGTTTTCAAATACACAGACCCAATCTGCTGTTCAGAGATAATAATATTAATACTGTGTTTTTTTAGCGCAGAATCTGTTCTTACAATCACTTTCCCTTCTCCGCTTCCTGCATAAAAAACAGAACCGTCGTTATCTGTAAGTCCTAATGAAAGGTTTAATTCCGGAAATGGCATATTTTGATTTTTTTGATATTATACTTGAGTGTTGTTTGCGTTTATTTCGACTAAAAAATTATCTTTTTTTCCTCACTTTATAGCGTTTTAAACAGTGCAGATAAAACTTTATATTTTGATTATCAACTTCTGTCGGGCTAAATTCATAGTCCTTTTTTAGTGTGAAAAATTTTATGGTATTGATATTATTTGACATTAATTTTTTTATATCTCTTCGGGTAAGTTCAAGGGCAGCGATTCCGTCACAATTTACCTTAAAAGTATTTTTAAGAATATACATTTCTCCATTTTTAAAATAGAGTTCCAACGGCTGTTCTTGTTTTACACAGACATTATCTGTGAAAATTTTAAAATATAAATAAATACTGCCTCTTCTTTTTCCTAACTGAAAAACAGCATATTCATAATCTTCATTATATACACGAAGTAAAATGGGTGCCGCACTTGCAAATAACTTTCCTGAAAGCAATAAATCGTTTTGCGTTATAGGGCAGCTTAAAGTATCAATTTGATTTACTTTTTGTGCTTTAATCGAATTTGAAATTAAAAACAAACCGACTAAAAGTAATATTTTAAGTACGTTCATGAATTTGAATTATTTGATTTGATCATTCAAAAGATCAATGTTTTGTTTAAAAAAGGAAACACATAAACGTGTTCCCTTTTTTTCAATTTACTGTACAATTATTTTTGTTCGTAATCTGTATCCCATTCTGTTCCGTCGTCACCTTTGTGACCATCCATTTTAATAAGGAAGTTTTTAGCAGGGAAATAAGGTTTCATATGGATATCCATATAAATTCTGTCTTTTTGAATTGGATCTTGTTCAAATCTGCGGATTTCAAAATTCTCAATTAATTTATCCGGACCAGTGATTCCGTCAAGGAAAGCCACGATCTGATTCATAATTTCTTTACGCGTTTTAGCAGTAAAGTTTTCGAAAGCACGACGATTAAGGAAATCCATTAATACTTTAGTCACATAATCAAAAACACGAACTACAGAGTACGTTTGCAATCCTAAATTATCTCCGCTGAATAATGTTTTAGCAGAAAAAGCCATTACTTTTCCGTATTCATTTACCATCGGAACCAATCCTAAGTTTTCAAGATTAGCGATTTCACTTTTCTTAAGATCAAATTTTACTCCGTCAACTTCATTAATCCCTCCAAATTTCTTACCTGCAGTAACCTGAGACATTAATGTTTTGTATATTTTTCCTGCCAATGCAGCTGAAGGTGCAACGTGTAAATCTTCGCTTTCTCCAATTTGATCAAATCTGCCGCGGCCAACAAGCCAGTTGCAAGTCATGATTACGTTAGAACGGTAAACATCTCCTCCAGTCAATGAAGCCGCATCAAACATTTCCATTACATCATCCGGTTCATCAAGATGTTCGAAATCTGTAACCAACATTACTTTATTTTCATGCGCAATTTTTGCCCATTTTTCAATCACTTTATTAGAACCTAAATATCCAGGAATTACCAAAATTCCGTAGTTGTTTTTAAGATCTAAACGATCATAATTATCAACTAATTCTGAGTGAATAGCATCAATAAAACGAGTATTGTCAAGGTCTTTTAACTGATCTAATTCTGCGTTTACAATCGTAACATTTTTTACCTTATCAGATTCTGTGTTTTTAAAGAATAAAGCCAGTGTTCTGTAAGCAGCTTCAATTTCTCTTGTATCTTCAACAGCTTTAGCAAGGTTTTTTTGAAGTAAAGCTTCAGATTCTTTGCATTTATCTTCACTTTGTGCCACCATATCAGTCAAAGCTTCATTATTGCTTAAAACTGAAGACCAAAGTTCTAAAGTCTTTAAAAGAGTTTCTCTTTCTTTTGCTTTGTTTACTTCACCCAAAAAGATTTTTCTTCTTGCTTTTCTATCCGGGTTAAGGTTTTGAACTCCTTCAATTGCCATTTCTAATAAATCAAAACCGCCGTATTTAGCCAGTTTTTCAACATTTTTTTCAATTGAAATTCCTTTTACTGCTTTTGGTTCTAATACTGCTGTATCAAGATCACCTTTATATGCTTCTTTGCTTGACATATCTAAAATATTTTAATTTCTTATTTGTTTTCTTTTAACTCGTTGATCAGTGCTCCAAGACTTTCTAGCAAAGCTTGTTTTGCTTCTCCGTCTTCTAAAGCCGCTTTTAAAATCTTATTTGATTTTAACTGACGGATAATTTTTTGATACTGATCTTTTTCTGTTTCAAGATCAGATAAAAAATTGCTTTGTGTTGTAATTCCTTTTATACCAAAATCACCTAAGTTTTTAAAGTTTAAAGGCTCAACTTTCGTTGCACCATCAGCAGTTTCAAAATTTACTTTTACTTCTGGTTTAAAGTGTTCAAATGCTTTTTCGATACTTGTAATTCCTTCTACCAATTCTGGTTTTACAGGAGCATCTACTGTTAATTTTTGAGCAACAAGTGTTCTGTTTTGAGGGATTGCAGTGATCGCTTCATCTGCATCTATTTTTACTTCATTACCTCCAATTCCATAGTTTGACAACATAATTTCAAATTTTTAAATGATTAGTTTATTAATTTCTTTACTCTAAATTTCTAATTATTGATTTTGATAAATCTGACGGCATACATCCAGATCTCTGCTTACTTTTTCTAATTCTTCTTTGTATGTTTTAGCCGACTGGTTCAAACTGTCTATTAAGTGCGAATTGTGTGTAAGGCTTCTAATTTGTTTTTTATAATCAATAATATTCTTGTAGGCCAGAATAACATTGTTATATAATTTTTTGTTTTCAGTTGTGTCTTTTGGTACTTTTTGATAGATATTCGCAATCATAACATTTGCCAGACGCTGCTGAAAATCATTATCAACTTTTGGTGAATTGATTGAGTCGATTATCATTCTGATACTGTCAATTTTTACCGAAAAATTAGTTTGATAATCGTATTCTCTTTTCATCATTTCATTTTCTGCTTTCAACATTTTATTTTCTGCCACCGGCATATAAAAGTTGAACGAAACCGCAATCAGCATAACACAGAATGTCAGGGTAAAGGCAATTAAAAAAGCGATAAATGCTTTCTGGCGTTCTTGTTTATTTAATACTTCCATAATTTTATATTACTATTTTATTTTTTTTAATCTTTTATAAAGAAACCGTGACGTTTTGGATTATGAACGATGTCTTTTTTCTCTGTTTCGGCAACAAACAATTCGATGTTTTCTTTTTTCTTACCGATGTAATCCAGTTTATTCAGTGTTTCGAATAGTTTCTCTATTCTCGTTAAAGCATTTATTACAAGCGTAGCAGTTTTATCAATATGCACGTGATCGTAACCGGCATTTATAAGAGTGGTAAACATTATTTCAAGATCTCCCTGTGAAATATCACACCATTCGGCAAAATAATTTAGCAGCTCTTCTTTTCCTGCTCCCGATTTTGAATCGATAAAGTTCTTCATCACTCTGGCAAATGCTACAACCGTGCTTAACATTGAAGCCGGATGCTGGTGCATTGAAAACCAGCGGAATTGCGTTAAACAACTTCCTAAATAATATCCTGTATTATCTGCCAGCTGCATTACTGTTTGAGGTAAAACTCCTGCCTGTTGTCCTCTGTTTATTTTTTGAGAAATCTGAACCGAGTAAATTTCAATCTGACCAAACGAACGTGCAATCTGTGCTTGTATGTCTACTAATTTTGGATGACAAGCCACTGTTACAGAAGGCGGAATATAATCTTCATCTAAAACTGTTGTATCTCCAATAAGAACTTTACCAATAGCAAGATAGAAACCTCCGTATCCAATTCCTGAACGGAATTCTTCGGCTTTAATTAAATGCAATTTGTATTCTGGCTGTGTGAACGGATATCTTGGCGGTACTTCATCTGGATCTGGCTCGCCAAAAGGGATTCTCTTTTTTGAATTAACCGATATACAGGCCAATAAAACCAATTGTTCGCCGTCTTTTATTTCATAAGTATCTTCCGGATACGGAACCTGAAGATCTAATGTGTCTGTATTACTTTTACTGATTTCAATTCTGGATCCGTTTGGTGTTATGGCGTGGCATTCTTCTACACGAACACGAAGCAGTTTGTGATTATCAATTCCTAAGGTGATTTTTGTGGCCTCTTTATTTTGGTTACCTGAATCCAGCAGACCATAACTTATAGGCGTAGTATGAATACCAATTGCATCATTTACCAACTCAGAAACGTTGTCCTGAATAGATAAAAAATGACTCTTATTTATCTTCATCCCATCAATCCAGTTTACGGGAAAATGATTTAATTTTTCTATCATAATTCTATATTTTTTTATTTTGAACTGAGAGTGTTTTGTTTATCTCTTTTAGTATGGTTAGTTTTTAATGTGCTATTCTTTTGACTTCATCAATTATAACAAGATTTTTCGGGTTAAATAGTAACAATTTCGCGCACTGAGCCGGATTTTAAGCTTTTATCTTGGAGTAAATTTTTAAACCAGAAAACGTTTTATGGCTATATTTTTGTTTTTCTGTATTTAGTAACAAAAATCAAACATGATAAGTTTACATGAATTTTCTTTCCACTTTATCCATTTTGTAACATCTTTATATTCTTCAATATAATCACATGATGTTTTTGCAACTGATTTGATTTGCATAGAGTCTCCTTTAATCTTCAAAGCTTCATAATAATACCTTTGTTCCTCTTTTGAACTGTTTTCAACTTTTGAAGTAAGATGAATAAAAGCTGTTTTAATATATGCTTCCCATGAATGGAATTTATATTTACAGTCTTTCTTACTAACTAATCTTTTTTCGTTATTTATATAAATAATTAAAAAATCATTATCAGTTTCAGGCTGTTCTGCATCGAAACAAAATATTTTATATTCTATATTTGGAATTATTTCTCTAGCAATAACCATTTTCGGGAATTTAATATTAAAGGGCTCTTCTGTGTTATTTTTCAATTTTATACTGCCATATACAGTCTTATCTAAATTTAAAATTTCAAAATCCTTATCAATTGATAATTGAACTACACCAGCACCTCTTAACTCATTTTCAGTATAAAATTTAATTCCTCCATATTCTGTACTCATCATATTAAATGAATCTATTAAACAGGAATTATTACTTAATTTCTCTTTATCATTATCTACAATTGGTCTATTAGAGTAATTTCTTTTTTCAACATTATTATGATTTGTTGGTTTTTTATCATTACAAGAAATCAATATTATTACCATTAAGAAATTAAATATTACTTTCTTCATTATAAATTTCATTATTTTTTTATACTCTTAATTAAATTAATTTTCCCATTATTTTTATCAATCCTATATTGATTCCAAGAATTAAAATTAATACCTTCTTCATCTTCATTAATTTGTAACAACCATAAATCCAAATTAGAATTTATATAAAATAAACGCGTTATTACAACTAATGCTTCAGAATAATTCTCGTTTTTATAAATAATAATTTTGTCAGTTTTTTTATTGTTTTTGTAAATTGAGAGACTAATGTGAGCACAAATAGTGGCATCTGAATTATCTACTTTTTCCTTTTTTAGCTGTAAACTAATATCTCCAATATTTTTCTTCTCAATAGTATTAAAATCCCACTCATTAAATTGATCATAATCAAATTTAATTTTCGATAGATTTTTTCTTGTATACGCTATATCTGTACTATTCTTTATCTGGCTAATAAAATCATCTTGTGAAATTATTTTATCTCCAAATGATACAAACTTAATATCTTTAATACTTAGAGTATCTTTTGTCTTGTTTACTGCCTTATCAACTATTACTTCCTTTTTACAAGAAATCAGTAATAGAATTATCAAAGGAAAAATTATTCTTTTCATCTTCTTTTATCTTTTATTAATTCCCTCAGCTAACAAAAGCATAAAACTCCTGCTAGCTGGGGCTTTTCTTTTCAATATGTCAAGGATCATATTACTCTTTAATAAATTCCAATAACCTTTATTGTCTAATTATTTCTTATCAACTATAGCACCTTTATTATCAATAACATAAGACTTATAAAGAACTTTCTTTTCAGTTGTGTTTTTTCTTTTATATAAACTTATTGTGTAATCTTTTGAAATATTGAACTGAGTGATAGATTCTCCATCCATTAATCCAATTTCTAAAGAAGAAATTATTTTATTATCACTAAGGACTACTAAATCATACGACTCTATATCTGAATCAGTATTACATAAAATCATGGGCTGATAATCTTTAATTTTGGGAAGATACATATAATCACTAGGGTGAAAATTATTACCAAAAACCTTGGCGATTGCATTATCTTCTTTAAAAAAGTATTTTGGATAATTATTATCACATTTGATACTATCATATGGATTTACACACGCCTTATAGTATTCATCAAATTCTATTGGCAAA
This sequence comes from Flavobacterium adiutor, assembly GCF_048282555.1. Classification (NCBI taxonomy): domain Bacteria; kingdom Pseudomonadati; phylum Bacteroidota; class Flavobacteriia; order Flavobacteriales; family Flavobacteriaceae; genus Flavobacterium; species Flavobacterium adiutor. Next base: position 1,694,724 of record NZ_CP182487.1, on the reverse strand, counting down.
ATAGAATATCGAATCTTTTCATTAGCAAAATCTTTTTTAACTTCTTTTTTTTCTATTTTACATAAACTGAAAATATCATTCTGTGATAAAATATTCGTATCGAATTCTACTTCAATTGGATTATCTGGGTCTGCACTTGTATTGTATAGTTTACGATCATTAACATTTAATACCAACCAAGCAATTGTACTTTCAACTATTTGTTTAACCTTTGGATCTTCAGGTACATTATTTTCAATGTACACTTGAATAGTCACATTATCACCTTCAATTCTATCTATTTTAGTTAAAAAGTCATTTTGTCCTCTTAAATCTAATTTACTTGATTTAACAATTTGATAAACAATGTCTCCACAGGTTATTTCTACATTTTCAGCAGAAGTCTCTTTTAATGAATCATTTGGCTTATTTAATTTGGAATCTTTACAGCTTATTAAAATAAGTGATATTATTATTATTAATATTTTTTTCATTACGCTTATATTATAATTCCCTCAGCTAACAAAAGCATAAAACTTTTGCTAGCCGGGATTTTTCTTTCAATATGTCAAGGAGCTTTTGTTTTATTTATACTATTCAGCTTTAATCTTAGTTTTATAAACATATCCTTTATTCCCAGAACTTGTTTTGATCAGCCACCAATTACCTGAATCATCTAATACTTCAACTTCCGCATTATTATTTATTTTTTGTAAAATCTCTGATGAAGAATTTTTCTCTTTTCTAAGATTCGTAAATCCATCTGGATCCGAGATTTTAAAAATCTTACTTACTTCATCGGAATCTGAATCTCCTCCATAAACATTTTCTACATAATCTTGAAGTCTCTTAAGATTAAAGTAATTATTTTCCTTTAAAAAAGTTTTATACTTTGTATTCTCACTTAAATTAGATTCTATATGACCTACTACACCAACTCTTAAATCTTTTTCATATAAGAAAGCAATGTATTTTTCTGCATCTAAATAGTTGTTTGAATTACTTCTTATTTTTTCAATTATATCAGAAAAACTGTTATAACCATTACCATCTTTTGCCTCTGTATAGCCTTCAACTGTTCCTTTATAGATAATATTTTCAATATCATTTAGAATACTTTCTCTTAAAATATACTTTTTAGATTTTACATCGTATGTAAAAATTAAATCATGGAATGAAACACTATCATCAAAATCGAAATTTTTAAATACAATTTTTACCAACTCTTTATCAGAATTATAGCCGTATTGTACAACTAAATCTATTAACTGCTGTTTATAACGAGACTTCAACCAATTAAATGCGATTTTATCCTCATAGAATACATAAGAATTATAATAAAGTTCAAGGTTTTCATTAACAGCATTTTCACTACCATCAGTTTCTTCATCTTCAATTAAGATAAATCTACTTTCTTTGATCGCAATTTCAGTAAACATTGCAGGTCTCAAAACAATAATATTGTTTTTATAATCATACAAATTTACTTTAAAGACCTCTAAAGTTCTTTTTCTAAATGTCTGTTCATCTGGAAATTTAAAATTATTCTTTACGAGGCTTGTTTTCACCTTGTTAATATAATCTATAGACAAAGTATCATAATTAAACTTTTTACCATCTCCTAAATCCGTTAAATTATAAGGGGCATCTTTTGAATCATTAGAATTCCCTAAATTATTTTTTTTGCTGTCTGTTTTTCCAGTACAAGAAACTAGCAACAGAATTATTAAAAAAATTATATTTTTCATCTTTTTTTATTAATTCCCTCAGCTAACAAAAGCGTAAAACTCCTGCTAGCTGGGGCTTTTCTTTTCAATATGTCAAGGAGCTTGTTTTTATTTTCTTTTATTCCGATTTTATTTTAGTCTTATAAACATATCCTTTTTTACCTGATCTAGATTGGATAAACCACCAATTTCCAGAATCATCCAATACGTCTATTTCTTCGCCAGATTTAACTTTACCAACTATTTCTGAGTTACTATTTTTATCTTTCCTTATATTAGAGTAACCATCAGAATCTTGGATGTAATATTTTTTTGTTTCTGAATTTTGATCGTTATTATTTTGTGTAGTACGAAATACTTTTGTAAAAAAAGCTAAGTCAGTATGTCCGTAATAATTTATTTTTTCGAAAGAATTAATAATTTTAGGATGAGAAACAAGAAGATTATTTAAAAGTCTATATGACATATCATTATCTGTATCTATATCAGCATTTGATTTGCCTTCAAGACCAAGATTTAATAAATATGCAATAGCTTCATCTATTTTTTCCGTTGATAACTTATTGGTATTCATTATATTCTTTCTATTATCGGCTAAATAAAAAGTTAAGTGATATATAAGCTCTTGTTTTTTTGAAAGGTATTTAAGAATTTTTTTTCTAATAGTATGATCTCTATTATAAAAGACCATTGATAATTTGAAATTATTTGAAAAATCATCCCAATCACCAATATTATCAGAAACTTTCTTTATTAAAGATTCATTTTTTTCGTAATTAAATAATACAACCACATCTCTTGCCAAATCAATATCCTTTAGACTGGTCCCTAAAGTAGAAGCCATATCATTTAAATATATAATTTTATTTAAATTTGTTAGAGATTTCATATATGGATAACTTATAAGCTTATCTTCTTTGATTTTATCTATATCTGGTAAAATATCTTCTCCTATTTTAATATATTTCCCTTCTTTACATATTTGATAGTCTATAGATTCACCAAGAATGTTAATGTCATTATAACCTTCTTTCAAATTACGATTATCAATACCAATAATGTCTTTATTAACATTTTCAAAATTTTCATTGGTATTTTTATAATTCGATTTATTCAAAACATTGATAAACATCTCTATTTCTTTTTTTTCTATGTTATTTACTTTATTATCCTGACCTTGGCATGATATATTTAAAAAAATCAATAAAATATAAGTATACTTACTGAGCGTCATTTTTTTTATTTTTTCTATTAGTATTTGAATCTTTAGGATCTGCAATTGTTTCATAATCTGTGAATAATTGATTTAAGTTTTTAGGATTAACCTCTTCGACATATACAAAAACTTTTTTGTTTGAACTTAAACAATTTGAAAAATGCTTTGTTATTTCTGGCATATCTGCATTATAAACTCTAATACATCCATGAGTCACCATAAGTGCCCCATTATCAGTTAATCCAGTCTTTCCATCACCAATTGTATGTCCACAATGTATTAATATACCAGATCTAGAAGAAGCTTTTAATGCATCTCCAGCCTTAGGAGAAAGTCTAATTACTCCATGATTACCGAATGACACTCCTACATTAGCAGTTTTTAGTTCTAATCCTGCATTCCACAACCCATTAGGTACATTTCCATAACCTCCATTGGTATATCTGTCTTCACCTCCTGTGCCCAAAGCCAATGCATAACATTTGAATAAAATGCCCGAATCATCGAAAAAAACCAATAATCCTTCTTTTTTTCTATCAGAAGGGACTATTATGTTTATGTATGCAGTTTTATTATCTGCTGTATAATTATTATCGTATGTAGAATACTTACCAATTACCTTTGGTTTAGGCACTTTTGTTCCCCATTTACATCCGTCAATATTAAATTTTTTAGATGTTATATCATTAAAATTTTTCTGTTTTTCATCATAATTTGTCGTTATTTTCTTATTGTTTTTATCTTTAATATCTACATTATTCCCTACTAAAGGACAAATGTCATTTTTTACATCCCTAGTCTTATTTGCTTTAATATTTATTTTCTTCCATAAAAAGAAAATCATTGATGTAAAAACAGCTAAATCTAAACGCTCACCTACTAAATGTGGCTTAGATAGAATATCTATTTTTTCATATTTTTGTATAAACGAATTACAAAATGTATAAATTTCTCTACCAGTTATTTGTATTAGTCCTCTACCTCTAAAATTCCAACCATCACTTCCTCCTTTATTTCCTAATTCTTTTCTATTACTATAAGCTGTATTTGCTATCATTTCTTTATTAGCACTTTGATATTGAAGCTTTGGCCTATTGTAATTGCTTTGAAGAGTCTTAATGTTATTTTTATCGATTCTTCCATATTTAAATGCTAAATCATTTGGAGGACCATAACGCTTTCCTGTTGTACTAAATGCAGAAAAAGTATCTGGTAAAGCTTGTACCGCAAAATTCATTAACTCTCCAGTCTTTAACTCTAATGATTTCCCTCCTTCTACCATCGCTTGTGCAAAAAAGTGAGCTTTATTCCAACAAGTATCCATTCCTAAATCTTTCATATACTTAGTGTAGGTGGATGCTACCTTTTCTAATTTTGTTGGATCAGCATTTGGGAAGATATCTTTTAATTGGTCAGCTGTTACTGGATCAATACATTTTTGACAAACTCCTTTTCCTTTATCTTTCTTATCATCATTCGCGTCACCAACCTTCGCAGTCTTATTAGTTTGTTCAACCGGATCCGGTTTAAAAACTTTAGCATCTACATCAACTACTTCACTTTTGCTATGTATACTAGTTTGTATAACTTCAACATCAGCAAACAATTCCTGCTCTGCTCCTTCACCAGAAATTCCTCCTTTACTTCTTAGTATTCTGTCTAAATGCACAGTAATTGGAAATATATCGCTGGTAATCTTAAATTTTTGATCAACTAATAAATCATTACTTAAATAATCTTCATCGTATAATTTAAAACGGATCTCTTTTCCAATCAAACCTTGTGAGTCAACCCAAACGATAATTTCTTTTTCCTTGTGAGTTCCTTTTATAGGCTGTTTAGCAGAGTTTGTAATATGTACTCTGGTAATTTCTGCTTTAACTTTTGGAGCTGATGAAGATCCCGTGGCTGGAGCTTTAGTTTTTGGCTGTGTCGGTTGTGGTAGAGAAGCTTTGGGTTTAGCTGGTGCTTGCTGCTGTACCGGAACTTTACCTTTAAATGGTGCTACAGGAGCTTCGAGATCATTTACGTTTACGTTGTTACTTGCAATTTTATCTTTGTTAAAATCAACGGTAACATAGTATTCGTGAATTTTACCTTCTTCCGGCCCATTTTGTTTAGCAATTTTAGCAAAACTTGGTCTCAGCAAAAAGTCAACATCTGCTTTACCGTTTGCAACAACTCCTGAAAGTGTTTGTATGATATTTTTCTCATTTGCTTTGTTATGTCCGGCACCAATAGCATCATCTTCCCAAAGTGTTACAAATACTTTGTGTTTTTCCATGTGCAGACAGTGAACCCTTGCTTTTAGAGTCTGTCCATATGAAAGCGGTTTTGCTGGTTTCTGTCCGTTTTTATCTAGCAGTTCAATACTCTCAATTTTTGGTTTTTCGGCGGGATGTGTCGTTACATTCAAACGCGCCACATCTTCTCCTCTTCTTGCCAGAATACGAATACCTTTTCTTTCTAAACTTTTTTGAAGAAAGGTGTAAGAGATTCTTTTTCCTGTTTTATCATTTTCTTTTGTCTTACGCCATCTTCCGTTTTCGAGAATATATATTTCCCATTTTACAGGCTGTTCAAAACTATTACTAGAAGCTGAATTTTGAAAAGGCAGAACACTCGGTAAAAAAGTATTTACTGAGTAGAATTCTTCCTTACCTACAACAGGATCCGGATTTCCAATTATTTTAAAATCTGACATACTATTTTATTTTATTTACAAATAGAATCACTCTCTTCTAAACTCTCTTGAAATTTTGATGTATTAACCAGCGGATTTAACTGATTATTTACTTGCGGCTTCGCCTTTTTTGCATTTTGTTTGCTCGCTTCTACTTTTTGACCGTGTTTGTCTACTTCTATACAATCCGGTCCTCCAATAGGACAGGTTCCTTTACTGTCTTCAAGCAGAATTTTTCCCTGATTACTTAAGGTTACTTTTTCATAAAAAGCACTCCACTTAGTAATTGTAGCCTGACATGGCAGATAATCACCGCTTCCATTTGGCTGCATTTTGCATTTCCCGAAGGTATTTTTCTCTAATGTCTGCCCAATTTCTTTGTCAGTAGCAATGAGTTTTTTCTCTGCATCTTTATCATTAGCATAATGTTTATCCTGCGATTTTACTTTTAATATATCTGTTTTTGGTTCTACGCTAAATTTACATTTAAGTGAAGCTCCCTGAACTACTATATGTTTCTCACTCATTGCCTTACCATTTATGAATATTACATTCGCTAACTACTCTGTTTTTAACTCTTTAGTTTTGAGTTTCTTCATTCTTTAAAGATTCTATTTGTACGATAACTTTTATTGGTTCATCATACTCGATACTGCATTCTAAATTTATCTTTTCGATACAATAACTATGTTCATCAAGAAAATATGAAGCGTTGATTTTTCCTTTCCACGGGTCAAATCCAAAACTGGCTTCACCTCCAGAATCTACATAATCTCCTTTTTGTTCTACTTTTACCAAATTTGATTCATCTAAAATCGAATCTATCTTTTGCTGTACCGCAAACTTCGATTCTTCATCTTTCTCTAATGGAAAAAAGACTTCGTTTTGAAACGAATAATTTGATGTATAACTAACGTAAATGCCGTTAAAAAAAGCTCTTAAAAAATAGTCTGAAGAAAGAGACTCAAATAATGTTTCAGAATTTTCTAAAGCATATTCTGTATGTTCAATATAATTTTCTGCAACCTCACCTTCAAAATAATCCAGAACTTCTTCTTTAGTATCCTTCCATCGATTTTCTATTTCATCATAATTGTAAATATCAACCCACTTTCCAGATTCATCTACCACAATCTTTAATGGATATAAAACAGCAGCGGTTTTAGCTGCCAGTTCATCCATAACTGTATCTGGTATGGTATTGTTGACATAAATAGATCCTTTATTTATTTCAAACAAATGATAATTATTTCTATCAGTAGCAAGCCATTTTACACTTACTTTCATTTCTATTGTATCTACATCATCTCCAAAAACAGTTGTATAGTTAACCTGGTAATCATTATTAATTTTGTCTGCAACAAATGGCAGTGTATAATTACTAGCTAAACTAACTTTCTGATATTTTTTTTCTGTTTGTTCCTTTTTAGCTTCAATAGCTTTTTCGGGTGCTAAAATCAAATACTCTAAATAACTCTTAAAATCAGCTTCTATTAAATCAGGAATTTCACAGTACATATTATGATACCTTCTAAGTTCCTGAGCATCGATGCCAAGATCACGAGCAACACTTTCGAGCGCATCTCCTTTCTTGATTTTATAAATACGAAACTTATCGTATGATGACTTTTCAGGTTTATCTATATAGTACATAACATTTCAAAAAAAAATATTAAACTGCAGCCTCTTTTTCCTTCTTTTCAACTTTTGGTTCAAACATAAAATCTTCTCCTTTTCCTTCTGCTTTTTTCGTTTGATTAACTTTTTTAATCTTTTGTCTTTTACAAATGATAACTGAGTTTTCGGTAATACCATTCATTCCTAAAGTATATTTTGCATCTACATATTTTGCCGTTTGATACCATTTTGGTTGTAAAAAAAATACCCAGCTGCAATTTTCACCGTTTTCTTTTAAATCAATTTTACTGTCGGCGTTATGTTCATTATATCCTGAAACAGTATGATAAAAAAGTGCCCCGAAATCAATTCTTACCGGACCTTTGGATCTTAAAGAAGTATATTTTGTATCGGTTTCTTTTTTCTGAATTAATAAGGTAATCAACAATAAATCTTTCATTTCAACGTTTTCAATCTCAGGAAAAGGATTTTTTCTTTCCGGAATTTTCCACGTAACATATTCTTTCGGAGGTATCTGCATCATATAGTTAAAAACTGCGTAAACGCCTGTCGGGACTATAAATACCAAGAAATGAGAACACATTAAAAAAGTCAGCGCAATCCCATTTAAAGCAGTATAAATAATCACAAATAACACACTTGAATAAAGTGATATTAAAAGTGAAAACAATAATTCGATACCCACAACGCTTTTTAAATTAAACTCATTAAAGTACCATCTGTACAGGTAAACATTAAGGATTCCGAAAAGCAGTGATGCAATTTGATAAAATAGAAATTCGTCTGACAACTCTGTAAATAATTTGTTATACCCCAAAAAACCCACCAGGGCATAAATCAATACAAATGAAAAAACATAGATGTAAAACTTTCTTTTATACTGTACCGTAAATTCTTTTATTTTATCACTGAATACCATTGTAAGTATAAAACTTACCGCTATAATTACTACTAAAAATACAATAAGCCTAATATCAATGAGGGCTAATAAATGCTTTTTTACCATTACTAAATTCGTGTTGTGTACCCTAACACAGGTTCTTTACTAAAATTAAACTCTTCTGTTTCCTCATTAATCAATAACACTGTTTTTACTTCTACTTCCATTGGAAAAAAATGTTCGCAAAAACAATCTATAAATATTTTTATCTCGCCGTTTTTAAGGTAATGCTGATAAGGTTTGTTCGTTATAGGACCTATTTCTATCCTTAAATTCAAAGAATAATCCATATAATCTTTTCCGGTAATAAAATCAACCCCTAATCTGTTTTCTCCTAACTTGATCTGTTCACTTTCTTCGCTGTATTCTTTTGAAGTTGTAGTGGTATAAGTAACTTTTTCTTCAATGATACTAGACAAACAATAGCAGGCCAAATCAATATCTCCGACAATTTTATAGGCATAAGGCAAGAGCTGGATAAACTTTGAAACTAAAATTTCCGGATAAATGTGCGACAATCCCCAAAAATCATAGAAAAAATCTAACGGTTTACTTCCATTAAGCTTATACAAAAAATTTCTTTCAACACTTTCTATTTTCGTCCGATAATGAAAAATTTCATTTTCAAAAGGAGTAAAAAAAACACGGGCTTCAGCTTCTTGTTTTTTCTGGTGTTTATGCTCTCTTATCATCTGTTTTACAGATTTATCAGAGTTATTTTCAGTCAAACTATGAACAAAACCCTCAGGAAGCGCATCATATATGCTGTCTCGCGAAAGTTTAATATTAAGATATTCCTGTTTATCATAATTATCATCCTGAATTGCCGCTCCCAAAACATCGCTTCTGTATGCGCGTGAAAACTGCCCGTGATTCGAAATCGTAATTTCATCCTGTACCACAGCTTTATTTTCAAGAAGTTCATTTGCAATAACTTCTGCCCTAATATCGTACGAAATATTTTCAATTTCGTACACAAGATCTTCAAGACTTTTTTTACTTTTTCTTTCCATCCTCGTTAATTCGTCCTGCGCCTATGTATCGTAACTGAAAATATTCATCATTGAAATTATATATTGCCAGACCTCTCTCTGTACAAGCCAGAATTCTGTCATTATGCAGGTACAAACCAACATCTGATATGGGATGGTCTTTGTCGTATCGAAAGAAAACCAAATCGCCTTCTGCAAGAAAATTTCTGCCTGTAAAGATCTGGATCGATTTAGATTTCCATATTCCAGCCGGGTCTTTAGGAAGCGTAACTTTATAAACATCACTGTACAAAGACTGAAGGAAATAAGAACAGTCAATTCCTTTTTTAGAAAAGCTTTTCTCCTTGTATGGCGTATTCAGCCAGGGATCTATGTAAGAGTATAATTTGTAGTTGGTAATTTTATTTGGCATTACAGCCAGAATAATAGAGTATTTTTCTTTTAGAGCCAGAAGTTCATCATTTAAATTCTCTGAATTGTCATTAACGACGGTTTTATTTTTTAAACCTGTTTCTTTCATTTGAGACTGTTTCTTTAGCAGCTCTAAAGAATAATCATATTTAAATGGAATCTCCAAAATATATTTTTGAGCATAACATTCTGTAAATAAATGCATCATAAGAATCATTATAACAATCTGCCTCATAAAAATATTATTTAGTATTCTTTTTTTTAGATAATTAAAATATTATTTCACACCCAAATGGGTAACTTTTACATTTTAGCAACGATAAAAAACAAACTTTTGATTTAGTTTTCCATTTTTTAACTTGAGAAAATTCTCATTTTTGAACGTAACTCGTTTATTATGAATTTATTTACTTTTTGGAACGAGATGGTTACAAACCTAACAAAATATTTTGTAAGAATACAAACATTTTTTGTAAATTTTATATTATAAAAAATAGTATTTTTAATTTTTTTAAAACTACATTTGCTTCCGTTTTTTGTTAAAATTATCTTACATAGTAAAATATTCAAAATCTAAAAATGAATCAAAAAAATATTGATATCAGGGTTGTTTTTTTTTTCGCAATTCTCTTATTAGCTGGAATCATTGCATTTATAGTGCAGTTTTTTTATCATGTTGACTGCGATGATGCTAAATTTTATATTTTCGCAGACCATTCTCAATCTGAAGAATCGATTGAGTTTTATGACAAAACTCCAAACGCAAAATCATGGATTTGGGACTTTGGAGACGGATCAGAAAAAGATGTCAGAAAACATACTTTTCACATCTATAAGAACCCGGGGAAATACTATGTTTCTTTAACAATAAACGGCAATTGCACCCATACAAAAGAGATCACGATAAAGGATAAATTTGCTGCAGATAAAATAGGCACTCCAAAAATTATTGTACCCAAAACTATTACCGTTGGACAGCCCGCCTATTTTAAATCAATTTCTGATGATGCCAGAACCTGGGAATGGGCATTTGGTGAAAATAAAGGCATTGATGAAACCTCTTCCAACCCCGTTTACAGCTTTATCACACCAGGTGAAAAAACGATTACTTTAGTCATAAACGGAGATTTCAGCCGCGTGGCAAAAAAGATAATTTATGTGCATCCAAGAGTTATAAAAAAGACGAATCCGCTGGATGTAAGCTCTTATGAATTTGAGAAAAAAGCCGAAGCTTTTGCTTTGCCGAGAGGACCAGTTAAAAAAGATCCGCTTGAAGAAATGCTGCAATATGTTCCGGTTGCACCAAAAGCAAAAACTGTAAAAGACACTGTTGCCACGATCAAAAAAGCACCTAAAATGTCTGAAGATCAATTTGAAATTTTGTTTAAAAAAGTAGCCGAAGGTAGTAAAGTTAAAGATGATTTTGCTGAGTTTTTATGTGATGATCTGGATATCCCGGTTGTAAAAAATGATAAAGATCTCTTAACTTTTGCACAATTATGTGCCTCTGTAAAAGGAAAAAAAATAAAAATTGAGTCAATACGCTTAAACAAGGACAAACAAACTAACTGCATTAAAGGATTAAATATCAGCTATAAAGTAAAAAAATATCTGGTATGGTCTAAAGATTAAAATTGGTATGAAAGAAGAAAAAAACGTTTTCAGTGCAGAATTATTAAGCGCATTAGAAATTGCGAAGAAAATCGCTAAAAACAATTCGAACAAATATTACTCGGCACCGCATTTACTAAAAGCCATTTTAAACAGAGACTTATCACTTTTAAAACGACTTGAAGCGATGGGCAAAGATGTTTATTATCTTGATGAATGGGCCGAAGTTCGAATTGAAGAAGAACCAAAAACTACTCATGTTCTTGATGCTGAGCCAAGTGATTTAATTGATGACATCATAAAAGAGGCAGAATCTGTACGTATAGCACTTAACGAAGATGAAATTAGTCTTTATGCTGTTATAATTGCTTTAAGTTCTCCAGGCGTAGGTTTCAATTTCGACCAAATGAAGTCCTATCCTATTTCCAGAAATGAATTACTTGAAGATCAGATTGTTATTCGACAAACTGAGAATGGCACAAAACAAGAAGTAAAAAAAGGGTTTTTAAGCAAATACTGTATCCATAAAAATCTGGAGAAAAATAAAAAAAGAGTCCTCGCAATTGGGCGAGAAGCCGAATTGAATGCCATAAAAGAAATTCTCTGCCGATTCTCTAAACCTAATGTTCTGCTTATAGGCGACCTAGGTATTGGAAAATCGATTTTAATTGATACTCTTGTTCAAAATGTAATAACAAATCAGGTTCCGGATGCTTTAAACAAAGTACAGCTTTTTGAACTGGACTTATCTTCTCTTATTGCAGGGGCTTCATACAAAGGCGAAATTGAAGATCGTTTAAAAAACTGCATTCAGGAATTAAAACAATATCCCAGAGCTATTTTAATTATTGAAGAAATTCATATTTTACTTGATAAAAACGGAGGAGATTCCGGCGTTTCAAATGTTCTTAAAGGCGAACTGGCAAAAGGATTAAATATTATCGCGACCTCAACAATTGATGAATTTTCAAAAAGAATTGAGAAAGAACAAGGACTTTCTGGAATGTTTGAAATCGTTAAATTAGAAGAATCTGATGATGATACTTTGTTCCGAATGATTCGCGAATCTATCAAAACCTATCAGGAACATCATAAAATACAAATAGACGATGAAACCATTTCAGAATCTATCCGATTATCCAGAAGGTATTTAAAAGAAAAAAGGCTTCCTGAATCTGCAATTAATCTGATCGATCATACGATGTCGGTTTTAAAAACTTCAGGAGAAACTTTTCTTAATGAAAAACAATCTATCATCAACAAATTAAATCTTTTAAAAGAAAATACCAGCAATTTATCTGAAGATCAATTGATAAAAGAATACAATTGGTTTCTGATTGATTTAATAAACAAAACAACATTTTTGATGGATGTTGATGAACAAAATGAAAAAAGAAATTTTGAAACATCAGAATTGATCTTAAATTATATTGAAAACCTGATTAATACGCTTGAAGAAAAAGCACTTGATAAACGCTCTCATATTGAAGCTTTTGATTTGTCCTTAATTATTGCTAAAAAAACCGGAATTCCGGCAGGAAAACTTAAGGAAGAAGAAAAACAGAAATTAAACAATATTGAAGAAGTTCTAAACCGAAGAGTTATTGGGCAGGATCATTGTATAGCAACGGTTGCTGGCTCTATTTTAGAGTCAAGATCCGGATTAAGCAAAGCCGGACAGCCTATTGCATCTTTCTTTTTTCTTGGACCAACAGGAACAGGAAAAACAGAATTAGCCAAAAGTTTAGCTGAGTTTCTGTTTCAGGATGAAAATGCTATCATCCGATTTGATATGTCAGAGTTTAAAGAAGAACATTCAGCTGCACTTCTTTACGGTGCGCCTCCTGGATATGTAGGTTATGAAGAAGGTGGTCTGCTCGTGAACAAAATCAGGCAGAAACCTTATTCTATTGTTTTATTTGACGAAATTGAAAAAGCGCATCCTTCAGTATTTGACGTATTCCTGCAAATCATGGACGAAGGAAAACTACATGATCGTTTAGGAAAAGAAGGTGATTTTTCGAATGCCATTATTCTTTTTACTTCAAACATTGGGTCAGATCATATTGTACAAACCTTCAATAGTGGTCAAATACCAGATTCGTCTTCACTTATGGAAATTATGGCAAATTACTTTAGACCAGAATTTTTAGGACGCCTGACAGAAATTGTACCTTTTGCGCCTATCAGCAAAGAAAATGCTTTAAAAATATTTGAAATCCACCTTAAAAAAGAGTTTTCTGATTTACTTAAAAACATTAAAATCGAAGTTGAAATCCCGATGGAAACTAAACTTTATCTTGCTGAAAACGGATACAATGCAAAATATGGTGCAAGACCCATAAAAAGCATCATCAGAAGTCATTTGCGAAGACCTTTGGCTAAGAAAATAATTTCGGGTGAAGTTAAAGATGGAGATAAAATGATTGTTGCTGTGGAAAATGGAGAGGTTAAATGGATTAAGGAAAATATTCTCGTATTATAAAAACCAAGTACGGTTTGTAAAAAAAAATTCGGTTTGCCGCCTACTTGTCCTTATTCTTTCTTATTTCGTTTACTTCCCTCTTTACCTCTAAAATCAATTCTTTCAGGTCCTGAATTTCATTTAATTCCTGCTTTTTATCTGAGCGCCCTATATTGCAGCGGTATTCCCAGATTTCGATAATGTCTGAGAGCCTGACTTCATAATTGGGATAGAAATTATTGTCTGATTCTAAAACCAAAGCGTTTTTTTTATTTTTATTGAGGCGTTTGTACACCATTCCTTCATTTTTAGTAATGAGTATATATGTTTTGCCATCCTGTACATCTCCCAATCTTTCTACATAACGTCCTACAATAATACTTCCGTCTTCGTGCGGTGGCATTGAATCTCCTTCGACAGGAAATCCCCTGTGTTTCCCCGGCCCCAGAAAAGGAAGCGAAATCTGCTGAAGGCTTTCAATATATTCCGGATCTGCGTATCCATTAAGATAGCCTGCTTTTGCTTTTTGTGTTACGATTTCGATAAAATTTTCACCTCCATGATCTACGAGAATCGGCAGAACCAATCTGTTGCTTTCGAGTTTAATCAAATGCTGCATATCAATTTTACGGATATCGACCGAAAGCAGCAAATCAATACTCATATGATAGTAGCGGGCTATTTTTTTTAAAATTTCATACGGAGCCTCAGAAGTGCCGTCTTCATATTTAACATACCTGCCTCTGGTAATCTGAAGGCTTTCTGCTAATTTTTCCTGAGATATTTTTTGCCTAACCCTTAAAACCCTGATGTTATCTGAAAATAAGGACATATTTGATTTGTTACAATTTATAACCACAAATATAAAAAAAATTGTTACCACCTGTGCTATTTTTGTATATTCCAAAAACAATCAAAAATGACACTTTTTAATGATACCGAATTGTTTTCGAGCGGTACAGGAGGCAAAAAGCAGTTTGAGGTTCCTGATGCTGAACTTCTTTTAATCGATAATTTTTTCTCGAAAGAAGAATCGGATTATTATTACACTACCTTACTCTACCAAACGCAGTGGCTGGAATATGATATGCCTATGTATGATAAAGTAGTTACCGCGCCCAGAATGATTTCTTGGTACAGCGATGCTAATTTAGATGCACCTGAATCCAGTCAAAGCTGGCCGACTGAACTGCAAACAATCAGAGAGCGTGTGGAAAAAGAAACCCATATACAATTTAATGCCGTCCTGCTTAATCTTTACCGAAACGGAAAAGACGGTGTGGGATGGCACAGCGACAAGACAAAAAGCAGCAATACGAATATGGATATTGCCTCTGTTACCTTTGGAGAAACCAGAATGTTCAGGCTGAGGCACAAGTTTAGAAAAGAGATTTCGCAAATTGAGATTCCGCTCCATCATGGCACATTCTTACTGATGACAGGTAGTACAAACAGTTTCTGGCAGCATCAGGTTCCTAAGACATCCCGTGATGTGCTACCTAGAATCAACCTCACTTTCAGGAGGATTCATAAATAATTACGACATATCTCATACAATTCTTACTATAAACAACTGGTCTTTTTAATAATATTCCAGGAAATAAATGAATGTTTATAGTTTCAATCTTACCATATAATTGCACTATAACTATGATTTAACCCCCTAAAATAGCGTTTTTGTATTGCCTCATTAGTATTAAAAAACACGTTAAAAAAAAGTTTAAAATTCTATTTTTTCCTGTTAAATTTATTTTATATTTGACCGCCGTTAAATCTATTATAATAAGTCTTTCTTTACAAAGGTTTCTTTGCAAAGAAAAGATCTTATGCCACTTAACCAGTCCTGCAATTGAAAAAAATTACCCCAAAGTTCACTTATTGCCTTTTTTGTATTGTTTTATTTATCATCTTCGGCACTTTTGCCCATGCAAATGATACCATTACTGGTCAAAAAAAACAATCTATTTCATTAAAAAATATATCCCAGAAAGAAATTCCTTCCCTTAGTCCGTTTTCGATATCGGCACCAGCAGAAAGTGAATTTACCAGTTCTTTTATCCAAAGCCATTTCCCAATTTCAGCCCAAACCAGCGATGACCTGGGTAAGGCGATGTCAACCTGTGAAGAAATTGACAAGAACATGAGCCTTCTGACTGATTTTCTGGAGCCACAAAAGCTTTCGACCCTTCCGTTAGGAATCAAAAAAACTATTGGTGGCATACAATATCTGCTAGGTATCAGCAATGCTAAATTCACTCCTGAATACACCGAACTAACTGCATTTGTTAGGATTACACTTCCTCAAACTGATGAAACGGGAAAACAAAAGCAGCTATTTTTTGGTGCCAATAATATAAAACTTTCCCATAAAGGCGGCTTAGTCGGGGCTACTAACCTCGTATTGCTTGGTGATGTCCCTATAAAAATCAATGGTGAGAACCTGCTACTGATTTTAAAAGGCGGTATGAATATGGATACCGGAGAAATCAAGAATAAAACCTATGTTACAATAGATTGTAATGGTTTTAAGGAACTGGGACTTGAGGCGGATGTTGTTTTTTCTAGAAATTTATTAGAGCCGGTCGATGCCAGCTATAATGCGCTTCCTGCTAAAGAGAGAGTTACGGCATCCTTTAAAACGATTGTAACGAACTGGAATGATATTTTAATCGAAATATCCCTGCCTACATTTCAACTGACGAATTATAAAGGAACCTGTTTTGAACTCAACAAAGCTGTAATTGATTTTAGTGACCTTCATAATTCGAGTTCTATTGTCTGGCCACCTGATTACCAAAAAGATTATCTGGTGCCGGGAAATGAGAATTTATGGAGGGGATTGTTTGTAAGTTCGCTAAAAGTAGTACTCCCATCCCAATTCAAAGAAAAGGGCAGCGACAACCGACTTAGCTTTAAAGCCACAAACCTGTTAATAGACCGAATGGGCGTTTCGGGCAATTTTTCAGCCGATAATGTCCTTGATTTAGGAAAAGGCAGCGCTGCCGGCTGGCAATTTTCTGTTGATCATATCGAAATGGAGTTCAGAGCAAATTCCTTAATGCATGCCAAATTTAATGGCGCCATTGTTTTACCATTATCGGACAAATCAAAAAAATGTGCTGCCAAAACACGAGGTGAAATTGCTTATAACGCGCTTATCAACCCTGTTGACGATGAATATTTATTAAAAGCAGAAGTCAGTGAAAATGTCTGCTTTCAGGCGTTTAAAGCTACTGCCCGATTTGATAAGGGATCTTATATCGAATTAAAGGTCAAAGAAGGTAAATTTTTACCGAGAGCTTTTTTAAATGGTAGTATAGCCATAAAAGGAAGCAATAAGCCAAATGCTGAGCAAGAACCTGAAACCACCGATCCGAACCTCTCTCCTATGGGATTACAGATGGCACAAGGAACTCAGACTAAAACCACAACTGCACCACTAACTCCCACACAGGAAGATGAGGATGAGGATCAAGATGAGGACGAAAAAGGGGCTGTTGCTTTTAAGGGTATTATATTTCAGGATCTGGAATTACAAACGGTAACGCCAATTTTCAAAGCCAAGTACTTTGGGTATAAAAATGAGGCCGAAACTGATCCTAATTCTTCCAAAGTAGCTAATTTTCCCATCACTATTCATGAGATTGCCCTTGTAGCTGACGACGTATCCGCTTCATTAAAAATAGATTTGTCCGTCAACCTGATGAAAGATCAGTTCAGCGGCCGGACAAAATTTAATATTGTCGGGAAATTCGGAAAAGATGATGGTATTCAAAAGTGGAAATTTTCTCATTTGAAATTTGAGCGTGTAGATATTGCTGCGGATCTAGGCGGTATGAAATTGAAAGGCAGTATTGAGATAATGGATAATGATCCTGTATATGGCAAGGGCTTTAAAGGATCATTAAAAGCTGATTTTACAGGAGGGATATCTGTTGAAGCCAATGCGATTTTTGGCTCTACCACTTTTAGGTACTGGTATGTAGATGCCATGGTGGACAACCTAAATATACCTGCTGGAGCCATTACTTTTAAAGGTTTTGGCGGTGGTGCTTATTACCGAATGAAAAAAGATGGTTTCAGCAACAGATTTGCCGCTTCAGGCTCTAATTATGTTCCAGATTCAGAATCCGGACTTGGGGTAAAAGCCATGATTAAATTTGCAGGAACTGCCACAGCAGATGCTTTTTGGGGAGGTGCAGGTTTTGAAATCGCTTTTAATAATCACGGGGGGATAAACAGAATCAGTATTTATGGAGAAGGCCATGTAATGCAGCCATTTGAAATACCGGGTGCAGAAGAGCTGCAAGGTGCCCTAAAGGCCGTAGCCGAGAATGAAAGCCTTATGTCAAAAGTAGCCTTAGAAGCGTTGAAGACTTCTAATTTATCAGAAGCTGCAGCTACATTGTATCCTAATGATGTAAAAAGTTCCATGGGAATCAATGCCTTTGCTGCTATCGAATATGATTTTAGAGCGAAAACTTTACATGGGTCATTTGACTTATATATTGATACTCCTGGTGGTTTTATAAAAGGCCGTGCATCTGGTAACAGAGCGGGATGGGCTGTTTTGCATTTTGGTCCTGATAAGTGGTACATCCATATGGGAACCCCTACTGACAGGTTAGGCATTAAATTAGCAGTAGGATCAATCGAAGTAGAATCAGGGGGTTACTTTATGCTGGGTGACGATATACCGGGCAGTCCTCCACCGCCTGCTATTGTGGCACAGCTTTTAGGAGTGGATGCATCCAAACTGGATTATATGCGAAATGAAAATATGCTTAAGGCAGGACGAGGATTTGCTTTTGGAGCTGATTTCAGTATTAAGACCGGCAATTTGAGTTTCTTAATGTTTTATGCCAATTTTCAAGCCGGATTTGGATTTGATATTATGGTAAAAGATTACGGTGAAGCCGAATGTAAAGGCTCCGGACAAATTGGTCTGAACGGCTGGTATGCCAACGGTCAGTCTTATGCTTATATGCAGGGTGAGTTAGGCATCAACATAAAGTTACTTTTTGTGCGCAAGAAAATATCAATCATCAAAGGAGGAGGTGCTGTTTTACTTCAGGCAAAACTACCAAACCCCTTATGGATACGTGGTTATATGGCCGGTAATTTTAGTATTCTGGGAGGAGCAATCCGAGGCAGTTTCCGATTTAAACTGCAGTTTGGAAAAGAATGCGAATTTATAAACGCAGATCCATTGGCAGGATTAAAATCTATTGCTGACGTAACACCAACCGAAGGATCAAAAGAAGTAGATGTTTTTGCGATTCCACAAGTTGCCTTTAATATGCCCGTAGATAAAAACTTTACCCTGGAAGATGATAATGGAGTGAAAACATACCGCCTTAAGCTGGAAGAATATACTATTAAAAAAGATGGTGTACCGGTAATTGGTACATTAAGCTGGAATAGCACCAAAGATTTACTAAGTTTTAATGCCAGTGAAGTTTTACCTCAGAATTCTAATTTAGTGTTGACGGCAAAAGTAAGTTTCCAGGAAAATGTAAACGGAACATGGAAAACCATTATGGACGAAGGTCAGGTTGCCATGGAAAATGAGGTTCGAAACTTTACTACCGGAGCAGCTCCAAAAAATATTCCTGTAAGTAATATTGCTTACAGCTATCCTGTATTTGACCAGAAATATGTCTATCAAAACGAAAGTAAGGAAGCTTATATCGTATTAAAACAAGGACAGACGTATTTATTTGAATTAAAGCCTGGTCAATCCCAACAAGCTTTTTTCAAAACCGGAACTAAAACAACCAGCACTGCTATCAGATATAATACTGATTTGAAAAAAGTAATTATTGATTTCCCTGTACTGGAACAGACAAAGTCTTATAATCTATCGTTAATGACACTAGAGAAACAAAATGAAGCCAACAACAATTTAACTGAAAATTACCAAACGCAAAATCTGGCAGACGATAATAATCTGGACGTAAAAGACAATGAACTTAAGGAAGTAGTTTCTGGTGCAGAATCGATTGAGCTTGTACAATACAATTTCAACACCAGCCAATACAATACTTTTCAGGAAAAAATGGCTGCTAAAAAACCTAAACAGACATTGGTAGAAATTATTTATATGGATGTACATGCTTTACAGTCCTTAAACAGTTCGACTGAACCCTTTGATGAAGCAGAACTTATCGGCAACTCAAAAACATTTTTTCAACCTTTGGTAAGTACTGAAGCTATTTTAGATAATAGTTATTATAATAATGAAATCTATCCACTTATTTACCAGGGTTATCCTATGGAGGCTGATTTAAGATTAGATAAGGCTATTAATATTAGTTTAGGTGTTCCTCCTGTAAGGGGAGTCGAAACGATGGCATGGTATCAGGATTATATTTTTAACAATCCAACCAGTTTTATGCTAAAAGAATATCTGCCATATCGTTATAACCTGCCGTTTTATTTTAAAAATGATTTTATCGATTTACGATATAAGATTGTAAACAAATATCTAAATACGTCTAATCAAGCCATGATCGCAAAATATGATCGTATCATAAATGGAGAATTTCCTTATATTAAAAAGGGGCTTTATAACATTAAACTGAATTATACCCTACCAGGCGGACAGGCAGGAACCAGTTCTGTTTTTACTTTCAACAAATCAAATTAAGCATGAGATCCCTATTTTCACTCCTATTTCTTCTTATGATAGGTTTTACCAGTTTTTCACAAAACAAAAAAGATACTATTGTTGCTGAAAAGAAACCTGAAATACAAGTTATCGCCCGGGTTCAAAAAGACAGAATCTTATTAAGATGGGCTGTCAACACTCCGATTGCGTGGAAAAAGCTGAACACTTATGGCTATACATTAGAAAGATATACTGTAACCCGTGACAATAAAACCTTAACACAACCTGAAAAACTGGTTCTTGCCAAAGTTATAAAACCTGAACCTCTTGAGGCATGGGAAAAACTTATCGAAACTAATGATAATGCCGCCATTATTGCACAGGCTATTTATGGTGAAAGTTTTGCTGTTGAAGGAGGAGGTACTATCCAGAATATTGTGAATTTATCTGAAGAAAATGAACAGCGATTTACTTTTGCTTTATTTAGTGCTGATAAAGATTTTGAAATTGCCAGAAAAGCTGGTCTGGGATTTGAAGATAAAACAGCCAGAATAAATGAAAAATATGCCTACAGAGTAGTTTCAAATGTTCCTGAAAATGAACTAAATATAAACTATGGCGGAATATTCGTGGGGCTTAAAGAATATGAACCCCTACCAAAACCACTTGATTTTACGGTTCACTTTACGGACAAAAGCAGTATGCTGAGCTGGAATTTTAAAACCTTATCACAAGTGTATGGAAGTTATTATATAGAACGCTCCACAGATAAAAAGACTTTTGAAAGAATTACTGATAAACCGTATACCTCTTTAAATCAGGAAAACGCCAATAATAACCGTATTTTTTATGTCGATTCTATTGCCAACAATAAACCGTACAGTTACAGAATACAGGGGATTTCTCCATTTGGCGAACTAAGCCCTTATTCTGAAGTTATTACCGGAAAAGGAACTACCATCTTGAAATTTGTACCTCATCTAAAAGTGAAGGAATTTAAAGATGATACAACTGTTACCTTATCATGGGAATTTCCGGAAGAAGGTGATGCTGAAATTTCAGGATTTGAATTAAACCGTTCTGACAGTGATGATATCAACTACACCACAGTTGTAAAAAACATACCGGCAAAAAGTCGTTCTGTAACGTATAATAAGCTTTTATCAACCAATTATTTTACTATTACTGCGATAGGTAAACAAGGGAGCAACAGAACTTCTTTTCCAATGCTCGTTCAGCCTGTAGATTCTATTCCTCCTGCAAAACCTGTGGGACTAAAGGGTGTTATTGACAGTTTGGGTGTCGTAAAACTTACCTGGACTGCTAACAAGGAAAAAGATTTGTTAGGATATCGTATTTATAAAGGAAATACTGCTCAGGAAGAATTCACTCAAATAACCGTGAGTCCACATGAATCTATTGCTTATGACGATAAAGTGCAGATTAAAAACTTAAATCCTAAAGTATATTATAAAATCATTGCAGTAGATAACCGCTATAATATGTCTGATTTTTCAGAAGTATTAGTCATTAAGAAACCTGATGTAATCCCTCCTACTTCTCCTATATTTTCAGATTTCGAAATAAAAGAGGGAGCCGTTTTCCTGGAATGGGTCAACAGCCAGAGCGAAGATGTCGTGAGCCATCAGTTATACAGAAAAGAAAATGACCAGAAAGACTGGACGCTTATTCTGGATACCAAAAACAAAGAAGAAAAATTTCAGGATAAAACCGTTGTTGAAGGCAATACCTACCGTTATGCCATATTTGCTAAGGACGAAAGTAATTTAACTTCTAAAGCATCACCCGAAGTCGCTATGTTTGTGCCAAAGTATTCAGTAATGCCTGCTGTAAAAGGATTTTTTGCACAAGTAAACAAAACCAACAATACTATTGATTTGTCATGGGAATATGCAAATACCGAGGTAAACAGTTTTGAAATTTATAAGGCATCAGATACCGAACCTTTACAGCTGATTCAGGTACTTAATGGAAAAATAAAACGTATGTCTGACCCAACCATTACCATTAATACCACTTATAAATATGGTGTCAGGGCAGTTTTTAAAGATGGGAGGACTTCTAAAATGGAATTTTTTACTGTTAAATTTTAACGATTTTAGAAAAGCATAACAAATTAAAAACATATGAATAAACTGTTATTTTTTATTTTATTTATCGCTTCATTTAACTTATCTGCTCAAAGTCTTTCTTATTCCGTTGATGTAGAATACTATAGATTTGCATTTGGATGTAATGGTACAAATGTTCCCGCACAAACTACTAAAACATGTGATATAAACACACATAGATGGACTTTAAAAAATGCCGCTACTACAGTTGCAACAGAAATACTATCAGCTGCAAATACAAAAAAAACTTACAGCATACCTCTTGCCTCTTCATATACTTTATCAGCACAATCCATTTGTGCCTGTAGCGGTGGAATACCTTTCGTTCCATACTATCAATGTGACGTTATAGGGAATCAGACTATTGGAGCAAATGCTACTACTTATAATAGTAATACTATTGCCCAGGGAATCGAAAATTCAATAAAAACAGGAGATAATGCCGCGGGATATTCACTAAGTCCTGCAACTCAAATTTGTATAGGCACAGTTATTTTAAAGAATTTCAGACCTAACGGACTTGCTATGAGTAAACCCGGATATGATCCTAATCCTAATGGAGTCCCTACTCCTTTAGAAATCATTGCTGGACAGACTCTAGACCTGGTAGTAACAAAGCCAACTAGTTCAAATAATTTTCCTAGTCTTGTTTATCATTGGCAGTACAGTTTAGATAATCAGGTAACATGGATTGAAGTTCCAAATACAGTTATAAATGGTTTACCCACCAATTATGTTCAAAACCCAAGATTTACGATGGAAAACATTTTAGGTCCTGACCATATAAATCATTTCGGTACTATTCATTTTAGCGTTGGCTACGGAAACAGACTTTTTACAAATGTTATAACTGTAGATTATAGTCCTGGAACATTAGTATTAAAAGACAGAAAATATTTTCCGCCAAATTGTAATGGAGATGTTGTAAAAAGTATCGTTGCTTATTTTGACAGAGATTTAATTCAAAATGAAATTTTATCTACTCTCCAGGTTATACCATACCCAAAAGTAAATGGTGATACTCCAAAATTTTCGCAGTCTGAGGTAACTGCACTTGTATACGATCCGGAAACTCAATTGTATAAATATACGTTTGATCTTTCTAAAGCCGATAAACTTGAAAATAGATATTATGTAATTGAATATCAGTCGCAGATAAATGGAGAAGTAAAAGGAACTCTCGCAATAGGTGCACCTTTTTTATACGAAGATCCTACTCCAGTAAAATTTGAAATAAAAAAAGCAGACAACCCAATATGTTTTGGAGACCTTGCAGAAGTTTCTATCGCTGTAACCGGCGGAACAGGAGATTATAAATTTTACGTCGATGGTCTTGAAAAAACTAACCCAAAACCCCTAAAAGAAGCAGATGGTTATTATCATATCAGAGGATTAATCCCTACAGCAGTAAATAGTATTAAGGTAATGGATGGAAATAACTGTATTGAGAAAACACTTTAGTTTATGAAGAAACTTTTATTCCTTTTTGTTTTTATAAATTCTTACTGGACATTTGGACAGCTTACCTATACTTTTGATGTGGAGTATTACAAGTGTGACGGTTTATCACAGTATTGCATGCCCAATACAAATTTGGGTAATAACAGTCTAAGTGGTGAATTGATTGATACTTTTGAATGGTTCATTGGTTCAACTGCTTACGGAAATTTCCGTAACACTACACAATACCCACCGAAAATAGAAAGTTTTACTATACCTATTGATGATGAATTTAAGTTAGCATATTATTACGAATACTTTAATGATCTTTATACCCTTGATGTTAAAGCACCTCCGCGAAGTTTAGGTACACAATATTGCGCTTCATGTGATTATCAACGTTTTTATCTTGCGGATCGCTTAAATGGATCTATTGTTAATGATGATTTCATATATTTTTATCCTGACAGATACAGAGATTATGATGTGGGAATTATGAAAGGTCGTATCTCATTTCAAGATCGTATTATAAATTGGCATTATGAAACACTTCGAGAAAGATATGATAGTTGGTCAACCGCCAAAACTAAGGATTATCTAGTTATTAATCTACCCATTTCAAGAATGACAGGTTCTAATTGTTATAATAGAAACAACTCTAGCGAACAGGAATATCAATTTGCAGATAATATTCAAGAACGTGACTATTGTGTAGAATGTTCTGTAGTTACTGGCGGAATTGCTTATGATGGAGGGGATGATGTAGCTAATGGGCATATAGAACTTAAAAACTTCCGCCCAAATGATTTAGTCATTTCACGAACAGATAAAACTTCAACTAATATTATTGCAGGTGAACAAATAACACTGGAAGCCAAAACACCTGCAGCAAATACTACTAATAAATTTCCTGTTTTTGTATATAACTGGCAGTACAGCACTGATGGTGGCGTTTCCTGGGAAAATGTACCAGATAAAATAGTCAACGGCGAGAAAATAAACAAAACACACGTAGTTAAGTTTTCTATGCAGGAAATGCTTGGTGCCGGACATACCGCTGTTTTTGGCCCTATCGATTTCAGGCTGGGATATGGAACCGGAGACAGGGCTTTTTGCAATATCTTACATTTTAATTATGACCCTGGTGCCCCTGTAGTAACGGGAGTAGAATATGTAGCCCCTAAATGCAGTGGTGATCCCATAACAAGTGTGGATGTTTACTTTGACAGAAAATTAGAAACAGGAGAGACAATATGGCCTCTTCAAATTGTTCGTTATCCTAAAATAAGTCAGGATCAGCCTAAATTGTCACAAGAAGAAGTAACCAATCTGGTTTATGATCCCATAAAAGGAAAATACAAACATTCTTTTATTATATCCTCAGCAACTGATAGCAAACTCATTAATAACAATGTTTATGCTGTAGAATACCAGGGAATGGTTAATGGAGTTGGAAGAGGTTACCTTCTTTCAGAACAGCCTTTTGTATATCAAGATCCAGAGCCACTTACTTTTACAATTAGCCCCACAGATCCTTTATGTCATGACGGAGAAGGAGGCTTAACAATCAATGTCAAGGGAGGTTCCGGAGTTTATAGTTACTCGCTTGACGGTGGTACTCCAATCCCGTTTACTGCTACAACCGTTGAAACCTCAACTACGACAAATAATATTACCACTATAAGCCGAAGTGCAAGCCAGCCTATAACTTTGCCTGTAACCGACACTAAAAAAAGTTATAACATAAAAATAACCGATGAATATGGGTGTATTGAAAAAACGCTTTAGTTTATGAGAAAATTTTACTTATTATTTTTTTTGATATGTGGATCAATCGGGTTTGGACAAACCCCAACCTATACCTTAACCTACAGCATAGATTTTTTTGGTGATCTTGGCTGCCCTTTCAATTATTCAGCTGGAGATTATTATTGTTCTTTCAATGGCTATGTCGATCGCGATATTCTTCCTGCGCCTGTTATAGGAAATGTTAAGACAAAATTAGTTACCTATACAAATGTACCCGCAAATCTAAATCAGACTAATTTTGAACTAACCTTTCATTGTGAATGCGAAGACGAGGAGCTATACTATAATCCTCCACGCCAGGAAAGGATTTATTTATTTCCTGTTGGCAATTTTATAGAAAATGGAATGTGGGGTAGTTTTACCAGTATGATATGTCCTATTAGATTTTATAATGCTGACATAAAACCAAATAATCTTTCCATAAGTAATATAGGATCAAAAACTGAAGTGTGTGCCGGAGAAATGTTAAATCTTGCAGCAACCCCAGATGGATTTCACAAAGAAGTTTATCATTGGCAATACTCTTTAGACAACAAGGCTACCTGGAAAGACGTACCTGCAAAAAAAGTTAATGGACTTGATATTACGAATGTAAAAACTTCCAATTTTACAATCTATGATATTTTGGGGGACGATCATGTTAATCATTTTGGGCCAATCGATTTTAGAATCGGCTATGGAGGAGGAAGTCTTACCCCTATAAATTACTCCAGTTATCATAATGATGGTCCAAGCAGACCATTTTCAACCAATACTATCAGAATAAATTATATTCCTTGTGCTCCTGTTGTAACCGATGTAAATTATGAAGGTCCTAAATGTAATGGTGATGCTATACAAAAGCTAGAAATTTCTTTTGACAGACCTTTGGATGCTTCAAAGGGAGAATCAATATATCAATTATATGTAAGAGAAACAACAAACAATGCCTCTCCGATTAAAACAACGCCAATGTTTTCTGTAGGTAATGTAACATACCCTGATGATTCTAAAATTTATTCGTATTCAAACTTCTCACAATTTTCAGGTTTAGAAAATGGTCGCGAATATGAAGTAATGTATCAGGCACAAATGAACCACCCATTTAGCACCGAAAAAATACCAAAAGGATTAATGGTTTCTGCAAAGAAATTTACTTATAACGAACCAGCTGTCCTAAAGTTTGAAATAAAAAAAGCAGATAACCCTATATGTACTAATGATCCTGTAGAATTGTCTATAGCTGTTACCGGCGGAACAGGTTACTATAAATTTTATGTAGATGGTGTAGAAAAAACAAGCCCTAAACCTGTAAAGGAAGCTGACGGTTATTATCATGTCAAAGGATTAGTCCCAACAGCGGTAAATAGTATTAAAGTAATGGATGAGAATAACTGCATTGAAAAAAATCCTTAGTTTATGAAAAAAATATACTTATTATTTTTCGTTTTTTTCCTGAATAGTTATATACAGGCTCAGGCTACTTACGACATCGTTATTGCCTACGAGCGACAGCCATCGCCTGAAAAGGCTCAAGAGTACTCTAATACCTATCCCAGTGTTTCAGCTGAAAATCTATGCTGGGGGTTAAATGGTAACAGTAACAGGTTAGTAAAGATGAAAAGCAGTGACAACAATAACGACAGTCATATTGATGATAATCTTGGTTATTACATAAGAAAAACTTATGGATCAAATCTAACCTACATTAATTTTATAAATATGCCAGCGGAGCAGGAATTTATTGATTATTTTATTGATGTTTCATTCGTATTCTATAATGGACAAAATTTGTATCATGTGGATTCTGGGGAATATAATATTGAGTTTAATAATTTACTAATGGCTGGGAATGTTAATGAATTTGATAAGATTCACACCTACATGGGTAATTTTTATGTTAAGTCTTTTAAACCAAATGTTTCTATAGGATTTCCCGCAAACAGAAATCCGGCTACGGGAACCAAAACTATTTGTGCAAATGAACAATTTGGCGTATTTGCTTATCCTGAAGGATTTCCTAGAGAAGTTTATAACTGGCAATATAGTCTTGACAATAAGGCTACATGGCGTGATGTACCAGATGAATTTCATAAAGCGAATCCGAATTTTACAATTTTTGATCTTTTAGGAAATAATCATTTGAATTACATTGGTAAAACCATCTATTTCCGTATGGGTTACAACTCTATGGTTTTTGCAGGAGGAATTGAATTCCCTTTATACTATTCATCCTGTGCACCACTTGTAGAGAACATTGAATATCTTCCTCCTCTCTGTAACGGTAATAATGTTCGCAGTATTACAGTAACTTTTGACAGGGATTTATATATTGGTGAAGAACTACACAATTTTCAGCTAAAAGCCGTAAATACAAATACAAATGTCCCAGACGGTACACCACCTATTGTTTATCCTTTTTTTGCTGAAGGGGATGCGAGAAATGGCCAGATTACAAGGCTTGAAGAAAAAAGCCCGGGTATTTACAGCTATTCTATGTCAGACCTCAAAGGTTTAAATCCGAATGCTACCTATCAAATACGATATCAGGCTTTTGAAAATAATAAAAACAAAGGTCTAGGTATTTCAATTGAGGAACTAAACATCAAATATAAAGAACCTGAGCCTGTTGAGTTTGCAATTATTAAAGCCGACAATCCTGTCTGTTCTGATGATCTTGTAGAAATTTCAATAGCAGTAACAGGTGGTACAGGAGATTATAAATTTTATGTCGATGGTCTTGAAAAAATGAATCCAAAACCCGTAAAAGAAGCTGATGGTTTTTATCACATCAAAGGATTAAATCCTTCCGCAACAAACAGTATTAAAGTAACAGATTCAAATAACTGCATTGAGCAATAATCCTAAAATAAAAACTATGAAAAAATATTTACTCTTACTATTGGTTTTCACAAGATTTTTGGGTTACTCTCAAACAACTCAGGCTACTGTCTCTGGCTTATCAGAAGGATCAAGAACGGTAACTTTTGTCAATCCTGCGCCTATTGTCGTTAATGGTACACCGACCATTAAAGATGCAACAGGTTTTGGTTCAGCAAATGGCTCTATTAACATTGTATTTAAAGGAGGAACCGAGTCTTATACTTATAGCTGGACTAAAGATAATCAGCCTTTCAATCCCGGATCCTGGCCTTGGAATACTCTTGGAGCAGGAGTTTATACGATAACTGCAACAGATACTTCATTACCAACTGGCTGCTCGAGTCAACCCTATTCTTTTGAAATTAAACAGCCAAATAAACTGGAAGTTTTTATTACCGGTACTCCCATATCCTGTTTTGGGAAAAATACAGGAACGCTTTCCGTAATTGAAACACGTGGAGGTATATTAACTACAGCTTATACTTATGAATGGTACAAAAGCAACGGAAGTACATTCGAATATACAAACTCAACTGGAATATCGATTAGCAATTTGTATACAGGAACCTACAAGGTAAAAGTTATTGACAATGCCTATCCTGATAAAAATTCAGCATGGTCTAATGAATTCTTTATCTCACAGCCTTTAGCCCCTGTAACCGTGACAGAATCCTATACCAACGTAAGCTGTAACGGTGGAAGTAATGGCTCCATAACCCTTACCATCAATGGTGGTACTGCCGGATATACTATTAACTGGAGTGATGGTGTCACGACCAATCATATTGCCGGGCAGCCAGACAGAACAGGATTGGCACCGGATGATTTCTCTTATACTATTACTGATGCGAATGGGTGTACTTATGACAGCCCTGCTCCTATAAAAATTACAGCTCCGCCAGTACTGAATATCTCTTCCATAACACCAACACAACCAACAAATGCGACCAGCCATGATGGGAAAATAACGATTACAGCTTCCGGGGGAACAGGCGCTTACACCTACTTCCTTACCAAGGGAGGAATTACTACAAACTACAGTAACAATACCATTACAAATCTTGAAAACGGTACTTATGACGTTTTTGTAAAAGACGCTAACAATTGTACTTCTTTATCTTCGACAGTAAAATTAGAAGCATTAGCAGTGACTTTAGTCAGCCAGCAAAATGTGAAGTGTTTTGGAGAAAATACAGGTTCGCTCACCGTACTGGCTACCGGAGGAACTCTTGCCAATAATTCTTCTTATAAATACCAATGGTATAAAGGTGGCACTAAAATAGATACCGAAATAAATGCAGAAATTAAAAATCTTGAAGGAGGTTCTTACTCTGTTCAGGTAATGGACGATAAAATGATACCGGTAACCTCTGCTATTTATACCATTACTTCTCCGTTACAAGAAATATCCGTTACAAGTGATGCTGTAACTCAGCAACAAAATGTTTCCTGTAATGGCGGAAGTGATGGAAAAATCGAAATCAATGTAGCAGGTGGAACACCAGCATATACTTTTAAATGGAGTGACGGACCTACGACCAAAGACCGATATGGATTAGTAGCAGGAACATATTCTTTGACCGTAACAGATGCTAACGGATGTACAAAAAGCCTTAATGATATTATAATTTCACAGCCTTCAAAAATAACTATTCCGTCTCCGGTTGTAACACACGTTGCCATCAATGGCCAGAGTACAGGATCTATCATTTTTCCTTCAGATCCTACTGGTGGTAATGGCACCTATAATTACCAATGGACGTCCAACAATAGTTTTTCAGCAAACATAAAAAACATCTCCGGACTTAAGGCGGGAAATTACTATTTAAAAATATTCGATCAAAAATCCTGTGAATCAACACAATATACTTTTACCATTCTCGAAAAAACCAAACTGGAAGTAATTATTAAAGAATCTGCATTTATTAAATGTAATGGAGATTCTAATGGTCAGTTGATTGCA
Organism: Flavobacterium adiutor; assembly: GCF_048282555.1. NCBI lineage: Bacteria > Pseudomonadati > Bacteroidota > Flavobacteriia > Flavobacteriales > Flavobacteriaceae > Flavobacterium > Flavobacterium adiutor. Next base: position 1,664,247 of record NZ_CP182487.1, on the reverse strand, counting down.
GAAGTTACAGGAGGAGTCGCTCCTTACAAGTATAGATGGGAAAAAAACGGGATTACTCTATCCGGAGAAAATTCACCGAGCCTCTCAGGTATAGGATTTGGCAACTACAGTGTTTATGTAACTGACAGTGCAAACCCTGAACCGGGACCATTTGCATCTGCGCAACAAATCAATTTTAAATTAGCACAACCTGACGCTTTAAAAGTATCAGTTGCTAAACAAACCAATGTTTTATGCTTTGGTGAGGCAACAGGCGCTATCGAAATTACTATCGAAGGAGGAACTGCACCTTACACCCAGCAATGGACAAAAGATGGCACAAGTTATACAGGAAACTTAAATACGCTTGAAGCTGGTGAATATAATGTAATTGTCAAAGATGCAATTGGACATGAATGTACTGCAACTCTTAGCCAGCCGGTCAAAATTACCCAACCCAATGCCCCACTTCAGGTTTCAAGTCCGGGACCTGTACATTTAAAAGGTTTTGAAACCAATGATGGAAGTATATCCGTTACTGTTACCGGTGGAAAACCAAATTATAGCTACGAATGGAGAAAAGGCAGTACAGCGTCAATAATTGGTACTGGAGCGTCAATAGCTAATCTAAGCGCCGGCATCTATCACTTAATTGTAAAAGATGCTAATGGCTGTACACTACCTCAAATTGATTATTCTGTTACCCAGCCTGATAAACTTGAAGTGGTTAGTTTAATCCAAACTCCTTTTACAAATATTCTTTGTAAGGGGGATCTCTCTGCAGAGTATGTCATTAGTGTAAAAGGAGGTGTAAAAGAGTATAGTTTTGAATGGCTAAACACTACGACCTCAAAAAAATATAGTTCAACCGAGACAATTTCAGCGATTTCAACGGCTTCAAAAGCATCTGGGTTAGGAGCAGGCAGTTATGTGGTTACTGTTAAAGATGCAAATAGCAATGCTCTTTTTGGCACCAATACCTTTACTGTGAATGAACCTGATCAATTAGCTTTTACATATACTGTCCAAAATGTATCTTGCTTTGAAGGCAATAATGGCAGTATAAAACTAAATATTACAGGCGGAACAAAAAGTACTGATAGTACAAAACCTTATACAATCATTAGCAATGCAGGAGCAATAGACCATCAAAATGGTATCATTTCGGGGTTAAGTGCCGGAACGTACATTATAAAAGCAGGCGATGCCAATAATTGCCAGACCGCTGAACAAACAATCAAAATCACAGAACCTTCTGCTTCCGTATATATTGCAAACAATACAATAACTCCTGCGACAGGTTTTGGATTAGCTACTGGAAAAATAGCAATAACAGTTTCGGGAGGCGCTGCTGGGTATAGCTACCAATGGAAGAACAATTCAGGTTATGTGGTAGGAAACAACAGCGCAGGTTTAATTAATGTAGTTGCCGGAACTTATAGTGTATTAGTTACTGATGCAAGCGGCTGTACGGCTTCTGGTATTTACACTATTGAACAGCCTACAAAACCTGTTCTTACCGAAACACATCTGAATTCAAAATGTAATGGCTTTTTAGGTTCATTAGAAGCCAAAGCAACCGGAGGGGCAACCTATAATCAAAATCAGGCAAACAGAACTTATACTTACAAATTAAAAAATAAAACCAGCGGAACTGTTACTTCAATCAGCGGAAATACGGCTAATTTTACCAATATTGCTGATGGCGGTTACACACTTACGGCTACTGACATAAGCGGAGTTGATTCTAACACTATTGATGTAGTTTTCACACAGCCTTCGCCAATTGTAGTTTCTTTAGTTTCGAAAACCAACGTTAACTGTTTCGGGGATAAGGATGGTTCAATAGCTATTTCTGTTTCAGGTGGAACTCCACTCATAGTAAACGGAACTCCTGAATATACATACCAATGGAAGAAAAAAAATACTGCAACCAATACTTACGAAAACTTCACTCCTACCGCATTAGACCAATTATATGCCGGCATATATGCTATTGAAGTCCGCGATGCTAATTATAATGCCAGCAATGCTGCTCATTGTATTGGTATATTAGAAAACATCGAAATTACACAACCTGATGATTTTGGTTTTGATATCGAAAAAATAACTTATTCGAATCCTACTGCTCTAAATGGTAATGATGGGACATTACACTTTGAAATTACAGGTGGAAAGCCAAATTATGAGTATAAGTTTTATACCAAAAATACTTCAGGAACTGAAATAATAATCAAAACGATTTCTGATAGTTCTTTAAAAACTGCAGATTTCACAGGGTTGGTAAAAGATCATTATTATATCTCAGCCAAAGATGAAACAGGCTGTACAAAATATACAGACTTTGATTTCAGAGACAATCCATTAACCATTAGTGTGAACCAAACTCAAAACATAAGTTGTCATAATGCCAATAATGCCGTATTAAAATTAAATGCAAATGGCGGTTTTGGACAAAAAACATTTTCATGGTACAGAAATAATGTTTTATTAGTTAACGAAACAAATGATATTCTTTTCAATGTAAAACCTGGTAATTATTATGCTGTCGTAAAAGATTCTAAAAAGGTAGAAGTGACCAGTAACATAATCAGTGTTACACAGCCCGATGCGTTACTATTCACGACAATGCAAGAACCTGTAAAATGCTTCGGAGACAGCAACGGAAAAATTACACTGACAGCTTCAGGAGGAAATGGAAGTTTCAGTTATCGTTATTTTAATAAAGGAATATTAGTTAAAGACTGGCAAAGTTTCACTAATGTAGCAAATACTACTATTTCAGATGTAGCAGAAGGAGATTATACTATTTATGTGAAAGATTCTCAGGAATGTGAAAGTCCGGGTAGTATTATCAAAATTACTTCTCCATCAGTATTAAGTATAACTACTAATACATCGCCGGCTACCGGAAAAGGCCTAAACAACGGATCTGCCACTATTACTGCTCAGGGGGGCAATGGCAGCTATACGTATAAATGGTTTAAAAGTGATAATACTGCTATAAGCCAAAATACAGATACAGCAACCAACTTAGGTGCAGGCAAATATTATGTAATAGTTTCTGATCTAAAAGGCTGTGAACTGACTTCTCCATTATTAGAAGTGACAGAACCTCCATTGCTGGAAACCGTTATTGCCGTCCAAAATGTCATTTTATGTAATGGCGATAAAAACGGAAGCTTAAAACCAACGACTACCGGCGGATTTTTAAAACCTGGTGATTCTTATATGTATCAGTGGTTTGAAAACGGAAATCCAACTGCTTTGACATCAACTCCCATCTTAAACGGTATAGGAAAAGGTTCTTATTTTGTAATTGCTACGGATTCTAACGGCAATCAGGCTACGAGTCCAATTCTAGCGGTTACCGAGCCTGCTGTTTTAACAAATTCATTAACTTCAGATTATGCACTTTGCGGGGATTTTAATGACTGGACTATTAATGTAACCCCTTCAGGAGGAACCCAGCCTTATACTTATGTATGGAATACCGGAGCTAAAACAGCCAGTATTCAAAATGTTCCTCCAGGAAATTATTCTGTTCTGATAAGTGACAGCAATGGCTGTACTACTACCAAAACCATTACATTGACTGCCCCAGCACATCTGGACGCTACTGCTAACACAAAAATACCAACCTGCTATGGCGGTTCTGACGCAACAATTGTGGTAACACCTGTAGCCGGAATTGCTCCTTACACCTATTCATGGAGTACAGGAGAAAAATCAAATACGTTAAAAAATGCCTCAGCAGGGAACTATACAGTTGAAATTTCAGATTCCAAAGGATGTCTTATTTCTAAAACTTATACTATTGAAAATCCGTCTAAAGATATCATAGACCTTGGTAAAGATGTAACACTATGTTTTGATCAGAGTCTGACCATTAATGCTACAATTAACGATGAAATGGCAACCTATTCATGGAAATCTGATAAAGGTTTTACCAGTAATAAAGCTATGATTACTGTTTCTGAGCCTGCTAATTACACAGTCACAGTAACCAATAAATTAGGCTGTGAAGCTACAGATACCATTCAGATATTGAGTCAGAACACCGCTATTAGTGCTGAGTTTGCCATGTCGAGCCAAGTATTCAAAAATGAAAAAATTGTCATTGTAGATATCAGCAGCCCTGCCGCTGATGAAATCGAATGGGTTTTACCAGCTATGGCAAACATTGTAACTAAAAATAAGGATTATGCCGAAATCAGCTTTAGTGAAACTGGTGAGTATGAAATTACTTTAAACACCAAAAAAGGAAATTGCACCGCTTCCCAGACTAAACAAATTCTGGTTACCGAAGGTGAATACGAAGAAAATCCGGACGAAGATCCTGTGACTGAGAAAAAATTTGACCTAAAAATTTATCCAAATCCATCACAGGGAATTTTCACAGTAGATGTATCGCTCGATAAAGTTATGCCTGCCCATGTAAAGGTTTACAATTTAAACAACAACCTGCTTATTGATTCTAAAACTGAAGAAGGAAAGGATAATTACCTTTTCAACTTTAATCTAAGCGGGCTGCCTCCTGGGCTTTATTTTGTACTATTTGAATCGCAGCAGGGAAGTAAATTGAGAAAAATAATCATTCAGTAAATTTTATCTTCTCTAACAGCAAACATCAATTTCAGTATTAATGGGCTTTCAAAAAAGGAAATTTTTTTTCAAGTTGACGCTCGCAGCATATAAAGAATGAATTTAAAAAAACTATTATTTAATACTTCCTTGCTTTTTCTAAGTGTATTGGGTTTTTCGCAAAACTTTAATGTACAGGAACTGGGCAAAGCCAAATTAATCAATGTCAGTGGTGGCGCATCTGCCAATTCCGTTTTCTATTCAGGAAATGCTTCACGAGAGCCGTTTAGTTATTTCTTGAACGGAAACATTAATATAAATGTGGCAGGATTATACAATTTACCTTTTTCATTTTCCTATACCAATCAAAAATTAGGTTATGGAAAACCTGTTCTAATGAACCGTTTAAGCATTCACCCTTCTTATAAATGGATCACCGGACATATTGGAGATGTCAGCATGACTTTTTCTCCTTATACACTAAGCGGACATCAATTTTCAGGAGTAGGTGTTGACCTTACTCCGCAGGGGAATTTTAAAATTAGTGCGATGTATGGACGATTATTAAAAAGCAGTGAATACAACATTGCTTATCCTGATATTGTACCGACCTACAAAAGATTAGGATACGGTTTTAAAACGTCATATGCTTTTGAAAAAATCAACCTTGGTGTTACTTTCTTTAAAGCAAAAGATGAAGCCGGTTCTTTATCCACTCCTTTTCCTTTTGAATTAGGAGTAGCTCCAAAAGATAATGCGGCAGTAAGCATCGAATCTTCTTTTAAACTCCTGAAAAAACTTCAGGTTTTTGCAGAGTATGCTAACAGCAGCATTACGGAAGATTTACGTGTTGATGATAATGGAAAAGGGAAGAGCCTATCCTCTTTCTTCATAAATAAAAACAGTACTACCACAAGCTATGATGCTTTTAAAGGCCAATTAACTTATCCAGCCGGTAAAGGAACACTTGGAATTGGCTACGAAAGAATTGACCCTAATTACAGAACATTAGGAGGTTATTATTTCAATAATGATCTGGAGAATATTACCGTAAATGCGACGCAGAATATAGTAAAAGACAAAGTTTCGCTAGCCTTAAACCTTGGTCTTCAAAAAGACAATCTGGACAAACAAAAACAAAGCCAGATGAAACGAGTGGTATCTTCTTTTACTGCCGATTTCAGGCCTAATGATAAACTAAACCTGAATATAAACTATTCTAATTTTCAGTCGTATACTAACAGCCGAAACCAGTTTGATTACATCAATCAGGTTTCTGATTATGACTATCTTGATACCTTAAATTTCAGACAGGTAAATCAAAATGCGGCTTTAAACATCAACTATCTCATAAAAAATGACAAGCAACTGAAAAAAGCGATAAACGCTAATTTTTCTATGCAGGATGCTGTGAACCAACAACAGGGCAGAACGATAGAAGGCGGTGCTTCAATTTACTATAATTCAGGTATTGCTTATACTGTAGGCTATCCTGAAAAAGACCTGAACTTTACCGGATCTATAAACAATACTTACGGGAAAACTGATTCCGGAAAAAATATTATTATTGGACCAACTATTGGTGCTTCAAAACTCTTTTTCGAAAAAAAACTGACCACGAATGCCTCAACAAGCTACAACACCACTTATAACAATGGTGAGAAACAAAATGACATCTTTAATTTCCGGCTAAACGGATCTTATATTTATCTCCAAAACCACAATTTTAATATGGGTGTAATTGCTTTATTCAGTAATTCATCAACCCAAAAGAATAACGACATTACAGCTACCCTTGCTTATACTTATTCATTTGATAAGATCCGAATGCGCCCAAAAAGAGAACCAATACCTGAAAATCAGGAGAAAACAGTTTCTGCTCCTGTCTTAAAAATTAATTTTAAAAATCAGCAATTTGAAGGAACACGTGAGGAAATCATAACGCAGCTGAAAAAAACCCAGCTTACTTTACCTCTTCTGCCAACAGCTGAAAAAGACAATTTGGAGCATTTAATAACACTAGCTACCCTTACTTCCGATGACAAAGAACTGAAGGAAAAAACACTTGATTATCTGGAGGCATTTGCTGCAGAAAAGGATAATTCAGAAAAATACACCAGCTATTTAGCTGAGACCACTCAAAAACTGGAAAAAGAATTGTACCAGAAAGATGAAGGTCTTGAAAATGCCTATGTGACAACACTGGGAAGAGTAAACAGTCACCCGCTTCATAATGTAAATGAAGCAGATATTGCGGATAAAACCAACTATAACTCATACTTGAAACTTGTCGAAAGAAGCGAAAACAGCCGCAACCAATTAAAATACCACCGATGGATGTTGCGGGAAATGGCCGTACTCTCAAAAATCCCTGCCAATGAAATACAGCAAAATGAAAATGCAGCCGAATTCAGCAGACAGAATATTGAAGCTGTTTTTAAATTAATAAAGGACAAGAAAAACGCGACTGAAATAGTAGATGCGATTGAAACAAAGATGATTCCATTTTATCATGACCTCGCAGTCAAGAATGCTTCTAATGATGAAATTGATTTAAAATATATTCCAAAATAAAAGATATTAAACTTCCAAGATAATGGATAAACCTAACCTACCTAAAATGCTAAAAAAACTATACCTGTTTCTATTGCTGATAAGCTCTTTTGTTGGCTTTGAGAGCTATTCGCAGAGTTATCCGATATCGGTATCAACGCAAATTAAACAGCCCTCTCCTATTTATCTGAGCCATTATGCAGATGCGACTACTATTAACAGCCCGATAAAAATTCAGATTGTTTTAAACGATTTAACCATTTCGAACCGACAGGTAAAACTGAAAATTTACTTTCAGGGCAACGGAATATCGTTTACTACCAATGATTTTATTGCCGGTGCCCGTCCGCTGTATCTTGAAGGAGGAATCCCATTACAATTAACGAATGTAGATCTGGCTCCCTACTTTGAGTATCAAAACCTGCTGGGACTTACTCCTAATCAATACGCAGAGCCTTTACCAGAGGGTCTTTACAATATTTATGTAGAGGTCTACGACTTTGCTACCGGCAAAAAACTATCTAATAAAACCGGTACAAATACCATCATTTTTCAAAACGATCCGCCGTTTTTAAACCTGCCTTTGAATAATGCTTCTTTTATGCAGCAAAATATTCAGAATATTGTTTTTAGCTGGACACCAAGAAGCATCAATGTAAGCAATGTAGAATACGAATTCTCACTAGTAGAAATCTGGGACAAATATACTCCCATTCAAAATGCATTTGCCTATTCTCCTCCATTATATACTACTACCACCAGAAACACAACACTACAATACGGTATTAATGAGCCGCAATTGATTCCCGGAAAAAAATATGCATGGCGTGTGAAAGCGAAGGCTATTTTTGGTGCCGAAGAAATAGGTGTTTTCAAAAATAACGGATACAGCGAAATTTTTTCTTTCGATTATGAAGCTTATTGTACCGCCCCTCTTGCCATAGCCACTTCGGGAATCAGTGAAAATCAGGCCAAAATAATCTGGAGCGGTAATATCGATAATTATGATTATCAGGTGAATTATCGTGAAAAAAATGCTGATTCAGAATGGTATAAACTCGTTACTCCAAGAGAAAATGTAACGCTTAGCAATCTAAAACCAAATACTGTTTACGAATACACCGTAGGAGCATCCTGTGAAGTTGGAAAATACACCCACAGTACAATTAAAGAATTTACAACCCTTGTAAAAGACGAGATTGCATTTCAGGGATGCGGCATTAAACCGGATCCAGCAGATTTAGCCAATAAAAATCCGCTTCCGGAGCTTTTTGCAAATGATGTAGTCACCGCTGGTGATTTCCCAATTGTGGTGCTGCACAGTACCGGAAGCAACGGAACTTTTACCGGAGACGGTTATGTAACTCTTCCCTTCTTAGAGAAATTTAGAAAACTCATTGATGCTGCTGATGCCCTTGGTGGAGAGAAAATCAATATTGGGCAATTCTCACGCATCAAAATTACTTTCAATAATATTGGTGTCAATACCGATTTCAAATTGATTTCGGGTGAAATTGTGGCCAGTTATGATAAAGCTAACTGGGATAAAATGCTCGATGTCGATAAAATCACTAATGATATTGCCGGAAGTAACGGTAAGCCTATCGAGGGCAAGTTAGCTTATGAAGTAAAAGAAGACGGAGTTACATTGAATCCGGATGGCAGTACGACCATCAAAGGTACTAATGGCGAATCGACCACATTGCCAAAGTCAGTTTATGACCAGGTTTATATTGATAAAAGCGGTGATGTAGTCAATATTCCGGCCAATGGCAGCGGTCAGCCTACCTTTATCAAATCTGCAGAAGGCGGCAGAGCCGTTGCGGCAAACACCAACGGAATTTCAAGCGGCGGTGAGGTTGCACAAATATCCTCTCCCGATGTTTCCATTACTTTTGAGGACGCTCCTAAAGCCCTTTATGCTTTTGATGAACTTCCGGATAATGGTTCTAAAAAACTTAAAGATACGTATGAGACTCTTCCAACAAAAGACGGAAGTGTCTATAACGTAAATTATAAAGCCGTCTCAGATTTGAATGGTCCCGATGTCTTAATCGCAGAAGCTGATTTTGAAAACGGAAAAACCAAAGACGATATTGTTTTTAAAACCAATACCGGAGCTGCCATTGATGTAAAATGGACAAGCGCTACCAAAGCCGAGATAAAACTGAAAAGAACACTAAACTTCTCTAAAGAAAGTATCCTTGCAACGGTAAAAGGGGCTAAAGAAAAAGATCCAAAAGATGCTGCCAAAACAATTGACGGAAAATCTGACATCGCCGGTAAAGTCAATATCTGGCAATTAACCCAAAAACCTGCTATAAATATTACTCTTCTAAGTGTAAACGGAGCAAAAACCCCAGCCGCTGATGAAGCCAAAAATTTCTTTAACGAAGTTTATAACAAAGTTGGAATTAAGTTTGACGTTACTACTCAAAAAGTAGCCATTGGTTCATTACCAGATGAAATACAATGTGGCGAAAGTGGTGTCTTTGATGTTTATACGAATGATCAGAATAATATCATCAACCAGATTGAATCCAGTGCTGATTTCAAATACAACGATAAAACGTATTATGTTATTTATACCGGAAAAGCGGGACAAAATAACTATAAAGGTTTTATGCCTTTAGGAAGTCAGTATGCTTTTGTATTTAACAATGGTAATCTAAAAACAGCTGCACACGAATTAGGTCACGGTATTTTTGGTCTGAAACACCCATTTGAAACCGAGGCTGAATCAGGAAAAACAGACCTTTTAATGGATTATGATGAAGAAGGAACAAGACTCTCTCATAATGACTGGGATATTATTCATAGCGGTGGTTGGAAATTTTATGGGTTTCAGAAGAGTTCTTCTGGGGCTCATGTTGAGGTAGGCAATATGGAACAGCTATATGCTAATTTTAAAAATGAAGATGGCTCACTTACGTTCTTAACTCCTGCCGGAAAACTATTTACAATTAAAGAAAAAATTAGTAGTGTAGGATTCTCTTATTTTGATGATGATTGGACATCTAATAAAGCTAGCTTTGAAAATACTGTCTTCCCTATTGGTACATTAAAAAAATTCACCTTAACAAATGGTAAAACATATTCAATTGTACATCCGGTAAAAGACGATGATAAAATAGACATTGTAGGATATTCAGAAATAGATAATAACGGAGAAGTAATTCAAAATAAATTATACATTGATAAAACAAGTTTTGGATTAAAAAGCAAAAATATTATTGTAGGAATTCCTGCTGTTGAAAAAGGGCAGCTTGTTTTTAAAGTCCAGAAGATCGATGATTACAAAGATGCAACTGTTGCAAAAGAAAATTATGGGGATGGTCCTCAACAAGAAGTCTATTTCTTAAATCGTTATATTCAGGTTGCCAATAAAGGAATAAATATTTCAAGTTCGATAAGTCCTTTAGATATAAATGAACTTTATTTTATAAGTGAATTCAGTTCTGATCTTTACGGGATGAATGCACTTCATGCTATACGTATAGCTTTCTTTCTACGAAATAATCCAGATTTAATAAATTGTCTTGGATATGCAAAAGATCAATTAGGAAAAGAGGTAAGCATAAGATTCAATAACGACATGAGAGACGGATTGCGTAACGAAATGTCAAAAAATCAAGGAACTACAAGAGTATCTATTCCTCTCTTCTATGCAGACATATCAAATCAAGTTGAAAAAGATATTTTTACCTCAACGAAATATATAGCTAGTCTGGATAATCTTCTTCGTATATATTACACTGATCTAAAAAACAAAGGTAATGTTTCAAATGATTTGTCTTTAAGTGATTTATCAGAAGTATTCAATGGTAAAGGTAGAGAATGTTTAATGAGTAATATTCCTATTGCTAAAAGGTTAGAATTTTTACAACAATACAAAACCTGGAAATTTTCTGTTTCAAAAGAAGAGATGCTTCTTGAATTGTTAATAAACATAAGACCTGATGACATTCCTGAATTACTAAATGGATTATCAAAAGATAATTATGAATTATTAAGAGGTTTGTATAATGACATGAATAGTAAAAATGATTACTATACATTATTGTCTGTCATATCAAAATATGTTGCAGAACAAAAAAAGAATACTCCTGAAGCAGCTAGTTTACAAGGAAATTGGAAAGCAGGAGGAGAAAAATATGTATATGTATGTAAAGATGCAATGCATATTTTAACTTGTGGAGTAGAAATAACAGAACTTAATGAAGCCAAAGGAAAAATAATTATAAAATTTCAAGACTTCTCTAATACATTCAATAACAAGCCTGTTTTTAAAACAGTAGAAGTTGATCCATTTGATTTGATTCGAATTAAATTTGAAAATGATTTCGATATAAAAAATATTAAAGGTCAGGATATCAAAGAAGGACAAGAGGCTGTAGTACCCGCGATTTATCTTTACTGGATAATGAAACAGCAACAAGATAAAACTTCAGAAGTACAGCTTAGAATTGCTCTTGACATAATAGCAATAATTCCTGCCGTGGTCACTGCAAATCCTGAAATAGTTGTTTTAGTTGATGCTGCTGTTGCAGGAACGGATATAGCTTTTCAACTTTCTGCAGATGCAATAAAAAGTTCTGACAATGAGTTCCTAAACAGTGTAATTGACGGATGGGATGATATATATAAGGCATATTCTCTAGGACGCTTAATATCATCAGCTCCTGCTTTAATAAAAGGAGGTAAAGATTTAGGTAAAGTTGTATTTAACAGAGAGAATTTAAATAAAACAATAACAAGGGCAAAAGCCATACCTGGCGAATTAAAAAATATAAGTAATGCATTTTATAAATTTTACAAAGCCATAAAAAATAGCGAAGGAATATCCATTGTAGCCACAAAAAAGCAAATTTTAGAGAACACTATTTATGGAGCTTACATAGAGATATCACTAGCTGAAAAATGTACAAACCTAGATGAATTTAAATTACTATTTCAAAATGACAATGTCATTATTGGTGTTAATACTAAAATGGCAAATGGAGCAAGTTATGCACAGGGTGTTAGTGTAGCCAAGGTTATAGAAACAAATGGCTCAATAATTTTATCTGAATTAAGAAATTTACCGGCTACATACAAAGGAACAATCAAAGTTGTTGAAACTATTAAAAATATTGGCATCTCTGGTAAAGGAGTTCAAACCATTGAAATTATAACAACAGATGTCGGTCAATTTTATGCAAGACAAGTTATTGGAGCTTCGACAGAAGTTAACTTCCTAACTTCTATTGAAAAAAATTACCCAACAATATTTAATAAATTAAACAATGAAGCAAGTTTAAAAAACAAATTTGAAATAGATTTTAAAAACGCTGATGCTTCTGTTTTAAAAGAAATTGAAGACATAGCACATTTTGATGATGATTATAATTCTTTTGTAACTTTATGGAAATCTGCAAGCACTACTGAAATATCAAATGTTATAAAAGATTTAGATAAATTTAAGGCTTGGTGGTACCCTCAGAAAGTAAAAGTTGTTGATGAATTATTTACTAATCAACAAGCTTTTGAAGGCACCCTTAATAATAGATTTACCAATATTGAAAAAATACCAAGTACAATAAGGGGCGAAGCATGGAATTACTACAAACAGCAAAAGTGGGATAAATTAGAAGCTCTTTTCAAAGAGTATAAAATTAACCTTCAAAAGGTTGAAAAAGACGGAAAAATTATTGAAATTATCTGGCCGCCTGCGAATGGTGGATTTAATAAATCCGAATTATTGTTAACAAAAGGTCTAAAGTTTGACCGTTACGGAAGTGTCTTAAAAATAGAAAACGATGTTCCTATTTTAACTGGTAACTTTACAAGTCCAATAGAAAATGGTAATAAATATACTTTTGTACAGCGAGCGCTTAATCAGACAGAAAACCAATATGATGTTTACTATGAAATAGAGATATTAAAAGATTTACCATTTACTGGAGAGACCACAACAATTATTCCTTGGTTCAAAGAATTAGGCGGTATTGGAGGTGGTAAACAAACCATGTGGAACATTGGTAAAGGAACAGATGGTTTTACTAAATCAATGACAAAATTATCAGAGGAAGGATTTATAAAAATTACAATTAAGAGTTCTCCTAACAATAAATATCCTCAATTCATAAATAAAACTATAGTTGATGGAAAAATTAGTAGCCATCCTATTTTTAATAAATTGAATTCAATTGGAAATGATATTCAGGATTTAAGTATTTGGTTAAAACAGCCTAGTATACCAGAAAATTTATTAAATAATTTAGAATCATTAACCACATCACAGTTAAAAGCATTAAGTTTAGATATTAAAGATGGTACATCATTACAAAACTTGTTAAAAACTAATCCTGAAAACGGATTACAAGCCTGGAAGATATATAGAGAGAACCTGCCAACGGATGCATTATGTAAATAGAATTAAAAATGAATCAAATTTCAATTATAAAAAAAATACAACTGGGAGAAAATACATTTCCTATCGAAACTCCTTATTCTAATCTGCATTTTAGTTTTTATTGCGGAAATGGAGGAATAAAACATAAGGTTATTGTTTCCTTAGAAAATTCAAAATTATTATACTCTCTTATAGGAAGCGGTCAAATAACTAACGATGAATTAGCGAAACAAGATGTTGCGAAATTAAGCGATTTAGAAAATGAAGAAAGACCATTTCCTTTTAGATATCAGATTTATAATTCTAACGAGTGCAACAATAATTACCTTATAATTTTCGATATTTACGAATATAGAGGATATTATGGCTACACTGTATATGCCGTTTTACAATTAGAATCACAAAATAATTAGAAATTATTATGAAAAAAATTAATAAATTTATATTATCGTTACTTTTTGTTCTCTCTGTAGTACAGTTATATCCAAACTCAATCGATCCGGAGTGTCCTATAGTTGCATTAGCAAATGATATGTCCTCAGCTAGTTCTGAGTTTAGAGCCTTAATTCAAAATCGAGATATTTTTAAAGCTTGGGACTTATTAAATAGAGAATCTCCAGCTTTTAGAACCAACGTTGATGAGCTTAAATTAGTTTCAAAAAATTTAACTGAAATTAATAACGCTGGCGGATATACTAAATGGAAATCTTTACAGCCTACTGATAATATAATAAATGATTTTTCAAACTTATTAAATTCAAAAGGTTATTCGTACTTAAAAAATCAATTTAATGCGTTAGATGATATTACTAAAAACAAGTTCATGCGTAATTTTCCTAAAGAAACACCAGATAATATATTGGCTGCATTGAACGATCCTAAAAAAGGATTATTAAACAAATGGAAAGATGGTACAATAAAAGGTAACCCAGAAGGGTTTGATAGATATTATTATGCTTCAAACAATCCAATTACGCATGCTGACATAGGAGATTTTAAAAATCCAAATAACCCAAGTACATCTTTAGAATCTGGCAAAATGACTGGTGGGGGGCATGGACAAAGTAATATTGATTATTTAGAGGCTACAGGCAAGCAATATAATATTGAACATACTTTTGATAATGGGGTAAGAACAGGAAATATACCTACACATGATCTTGCAGGTAAAAGAACTGGTGTTGGTCAATCTTGGTTTCCATCGAACTGGACAAAGCTGGAAATTGACGCTGCCTCAAAATATATTATTCAAAAAAATCAATCTGCCTATAATGCTTTAGCTGATGGAGTATCTATATATGATACATATAAAGGCGTAAGAGTAGGGATAATAAAAACAGATGGTAAATTTGCAACCATTTTTCCTGATAGTGAATTTCAACCGAATGCTCTAGACCAGTTAATAAAAAATCCAAAATACTAGAAAAAAAATGAATTTTGACACTAACTCAATAAATTGCATTTTCTCATTTCGAGATGCTGAATTATTATTTTTAATTCACAATAAACAAAAGCTGCATGTAAATGATTATGCTAATATATTATATTCAAACATTATTGAGACGTTATTAATGATAAATGAAATTAAAACAATTGAGTTTGTTGAACGAGTAGATAACGAAGATGACTTTGAAGTTGTATCAAATCATTTTGCTAGATTGAGCGGTGTTTTTCAAAGTGGAAATTTTATAAATAGAATTGAAAATGCCGCTAAAAAATATACAAACAGTAAATATTACAAATGGATATTGGATAATATAGCCGAAGCAAAAAATGCTCTTGATAATAACTAAAGCCCCCCCGCTCTACGAAGTGTTTCCATGAAAAGCTGCGCAAATGTCTCTGACTTTGCGCAATTTTTTTCAATGTTATTATAATCCTAAATCTCTCAAAAGTCTCCCGACTTTTACGAAATGTCTTCAATAGGTTAAGACAAATACGGTACATTTATAAAAAACTTGATATGAAAGAAGGATACATAATTCGTGACCAAACTTTACCGCATTTTATAACGACAACTGTTGTAGACTGGATTGATGTTTTTACGAGATAAACTTACAGAGATATAATAATTGAAAGTTTGGATTATTGTATCAAAAACAAAGGAATGATTTTATATGGTTATGTAATTATGAATAATCATATTCATTTAATCATACAATCAGAAGAAGGAAAATTATCAGACTTAATTAGAGACTTAAAAAAGTTTACAGCTAAATCGATTTTAGAAAAAATACAAAACTCCCCTGAAAGCAGAAGAGAATGGATCCTTGAGCGTTTTATGTTAGCAGCACAAAATGATAGCAGAAACAAAAATTATCAATTTTGGCAATACGGAAATCATGCCGAAGAAATTTATTCTAACAATTTTATGTGGTCAAAGTTAGATTATGTCCATTTAAATCCGGTAAGGTCAGGTCTTGTAGCAAGAGCATCAGATTATATTTATTCCAGTGCCAACAATTATGTAAATAATGAAGGATTGCTTAGTATTGAAAAAGCAGATAATCCTGTCGTTGATGTTTTAAACTCTAAGTCATTTACAAAGTATAATTTGTACTAATTTTGGTTTAAAGTCGGAGACTTTTGACAAGTGTACGGTTATAAGAAATTTTAAATTGGCGCAAAGTCGGAGACGTTTGCGCAGCGTTGGGAAGGAACACTTCGGAGAGCGGGGGTTTCTATTCTAGAGGAACACAGATATATCCTTGAAGATTTAAGTGTTCAATAATTTGTTTGGGATTAAAACAACCTCCTTCAATTCTTAATATTCTGTCACAATCTTCTAAGTCAAAGTTAATTTTACAATCTGGGAATTGTTGCTTAATAATAGAAATGATATAGTTTGAATCTGACTTTTTTTGAACATTTGTTTTAAAAATTTCTATCATGGTTTATTCATTTTTAATACTTTTTATAATCGATTTAAGAGCTAAAAGGGATTATAAGATATTCCCAATCTAAAATAGGCTTGCGGGTTTTCTTTATGTTCATATACATATTTGGTGGTTCGTTCACCTCTTTCGGTAATTCGAGTATTTATAATGTTATTGATACCTACTTTAAATAATCCATGTACTTTTGCAGAGAAACGATGTTCATAAGTTATGCCTGATTTTAATTCTAGTTGGTTTAATTCATAAATTCCAGTTAATGGTTTGGCTTTTAGATTCAAATAAAAGTTCTCAGAATTGAGTTCAGTACCTAAAGAAAAACGTCCGTTTTCAAATAAATCTCTTCTGAATAAAAGGCGTTGCGGTAGGATAAAATCAATATCCCATGTTGAGTTTTTGAATTTATGATTATAGGTAAAAAGCGGTGTAATTGGAATTATTGATGAAGGATCCATCATGACTAAAGCACCAATTGTGATTGTAGTACTAGTTGTTTTTTTTAGCACTAAAGTGGCTGATACAAATCCTTTTATTCGTTGAATATTTTCTTGATTTCCATCTACAGTTGTAGTTGCATTATAGATGATAGGTTTATTAAATAATTTTGACATATAGGTTGCACTAATGGCGCCTGCGAAATAATGAAAATCTTCTTTTTCATTTGGAAAAGGACCGCTCAAAGTATTTGTCCCTCGATTATCAAATGCATACGATTCATATTTGTACCGTAGGGAACTGGTTAAAATAAAGCGTTTTGAATTTGAAACATAAAAAGGCAAATTAAAAGCAATTTTCAGTCTATTGTGATCATCAATTCTTCCTTGCTCAAATTTTTCTCCAAGGAGTTTGGAGTTGAATTCAGTAGCTCCCAATTGTTCATATTGAATATCAAAAATCCTTGTTGTTGGAAATTTCTCGGTAACTGATTTTCCAAAGGTTTTCATGCTTGTTTTTTCCTGAGCTAAAATTTGTATGGATGTACATAAAAATAAAAAGCAGATATTTTTTTTCATAAACGGTACTCACTATTAATGATTGTTTTTGGATGATGATTGAAACTTTGGACAAATGTAATTTAGTAGGTTATTTTATGATAGTGAAATTATTTAAGTGGCGTAACATTTATACCAATGGCGTTAGTGTAATTTCATGTCGTTAATAACCATAGGTTGTAATATTACTTTAAATTTGCAGTTATGACGATGCTCAAAATTTATCAAAACTTTTTTCTCCGAAATCTTATACTAAATGCTATTGTTTTTGGGGTTATTTTTGTTTGTGTGTTTGATGAAATGAAATTTGAAGAGCATAGCTGGGTTTATGTTTTTTCCAAAATTTGTTTAGGGTATTTTCCTTGTATTGTTTGGATAACGTGCTTTAATCTTTTCATCATTAAGCCTTTTTTATTCAAAAAGAAGTATGAGCTTTTTTTTGTTCTTCTTTTGGTGTATTGGGCGGGCTTTTATTTTTTTATGCGTTGGTATTTTCCAATTGCAGATCTTGGAAAATTTAGAACATTGTCTATTTTATCACTTGTCGTGAATGGAATTGCGTTCTTTTTTATTCACATAATAATCACTAAGAAAGTTTCACAGACTGATAAGGATATTATTAATTTCAAGGCAGAACTTTCCTTTCTAAAGCAACAACTCAATCCTCATTTTTTGCTTAATGCTATGAATAATTTATATGGGGAATCGTTAACTGAACCAGATAAATTACCTGACAGAATATTAAATCTTTCTGAGATGCTTCGGTATCAAATAGAAGCTACCAAAAAAGATTATGTTTTGTTAAACGAAGAGATAGCTTTTGTTGAAAAGTATCTGGAATATTATACTTTTCGAAACGAACGTTTGGCAATTGCAAAAAATTATGAAGGGTCTTTTGATGCAATCGAAATTCCTCCATTATTCTTTTTGCCTCTGTTTGAAAATGCAATTAAGTTCTCTGGAGAAACAGAAGCACCTTTTATTGTGGCAGATTTAAAATTAAAATGCAAAAGTTTATCTTTTACCTTAAAGAATAATTTTTTGAATACAGGTTCAAGGCTTTCTAGTACTGGAATTGGGATAGAAAATTTAAAACGACGTCTCGAAGTTTATGGATTGAAGCATGAACTTATTTGTAAAAAAGAGAGTGAGATTTTTGTTATAAAACTAAAAATATGGAACCTACCTACCGCTGCCTTATAATTGACGATGAAACACCAGCGCATAAGGCTTTGACGGCACATATTGCAAAGTGTGAAGAACTGGTGTACTCAGGAAGCGCCTTCAATGGTATGGAAGCATTAAAAATGTTAAATGAGAACAGTTACGATATTATTTTTTTAGATATTAATATGCCAATTATTTCTGGAGTGGAGTTAATGGAAATGCAGCCCAATCGGCCTCTTACGATTATAACTACAGCTTACTCAGATTTTGCTCTTTCTGCTTATCAAAATGATGCAATTGACTATTTACTGAAACCAATTTCGTTTGAAAAATTCTTAAAAGCAATCGAAAAAGCCAAGACCTATTACTCTGGTTTTAGTCTGAAAAAAGAAAATAATACGAAAGAAAAAGTGCTTTCCTGCAGAGTAAATGGTCAGATTACTGAAATACCCTTAGATGACATTATTTATATAGAAAGTTTGGGTAATTATATGAAATTGTTTAGTTCAAGAGTAAATTTACCTATAATTATTTACGGTTCATTATCAAGTGTTTCATCGGAATTGCAAGTCAATAATGTGGTTCAAATACATCGTTCTTTTATTGTCAATACCAATAAAATACAAAACTTTACCTCAAAAAGCTTAACAATGATCAACGGTGAAGTTCTTCCTGTTGGTAGAAAATATCAAATTTTATTGGATAATTTGTTAAAGTAAGCCATTGGGAGGAAAGGATTTTTGATGTTTTGAACAGAAAATCATATTGTCAGTAGAAGTTATTTACCTTTGGAATAGCATATAAATTTTTAGCCTATGACAACGCTTCTTCAGAAAAACATCGCAGCTCATATTTCACTTTCAGAAACCGAAATGGAATCATTTTGTAATTTATTTGAATACAAAACGATCAAGAAAAAAAGTTTTTTGTTGCGAGAAGTTGAAATTTGCAAGTTTGAAGGTTTTGTAACAAAAGGCCTTTTTAGAGTCTATCACATTGATAAAAATGATTTTGAGTATAATTTTATATATAATTCCACTAGTGTCCACTAAAAATTAAAATAAGTTCTTTGAAATTATTGTAAATCTGTATTTTGAGAGTCATTTTAGAGCGTGACGATTTGAAATGATTATTATGTTCGTAAATCAATATTACGAATATGAATCACGGTAAATATGTCTTTTCTCAACTGATTGAATTTCTTCCTCAACGTGTTTTTGACAGGTTAACTAGTAAATATTCTGGCAATAAATCGGTCAAACATTTTACTTGTTGGAATCAATTATTATGTATGCTTTTTGGTCAACTTTCAGCAAGAGAAAGTTTAAGGGATTTGATAATTCTTATAGAAGCACATCAATCAAAATCATATCATTTAGGATTTGGCAAAAATGTAACTCGTAGTAATTTATCCAAAGCTAATGAAAATCGTAATTATAAAATATTTGAAGAGTTTGCCAATCATTTAATATTGATTGCCCAAGATAAAAAAAGCAATGATACCTTTGAAATAAAAGGCAATATTTATGCTTTTGATTCTTCAACAATTGATCTATGCTTGAATGTATTTTGCTGGGCTCACTTTCGAAAAACTAAAGCAGGGATAAAATTGCACACTCTCTTTGATATTAACACGCAAATCCCGGTATTTATTCACATTACAGAAGCAAATGTACACGATGTTAAGGCAATGGATGTAATAGATTATGAACCATTTGCTTATTATATTTTTGACCGTGCTTATGTTGATTATGATCGACTTTTTCGAATTACAAAAGCTAATGCTTATTTTGTAGTTAGAGCAAAATCTAACGTGAAATTTAAAAGAATGTATTCTTCAAAAATTGATAAAACCACTGGAATTAAATATGACCAAATCGGTAAAATAGAAGGTTTTTATACCTCAAAACATTATCCAGAAAAGATACGAAAAGTAAAATTTTTCGATACTGAAAATAAAAAAATGTTAGTCTTTTTGACCAATAATTTTGAATTATCAGCTCAAGATATTGCACTACTCTACAAACAAAGATGGCAAGTAGAACTGTTCTTTAAATGGATAAAACAGCACCTAAAAGTTAAGACCTTTTGGGAAACAACAGAAAATGCTGTTCGTATTCAAATTAATGTAGCAATTGTGACTTACTGCTTGGTCTCTATAATAGCAAAAGATTTAAAAATCAATCGCTCAACCTACGAAATTCTACAAATTTTATCCGCATCATTACTCGATAAAACATCTGTAAATGAACTACTTATGAAATCAGATTACAATAATATCAATGAACATAATACTAACCAGCTGGTTTTTAACTTATTTTAAGTGGACACTAGTGATATAATTCATAATCAAATTTGTAATTAGGGTCTGCTGAAAAACTAACTTAACGCAAATTAGTGTCAATTTTCTCCCAAAATCCTCAACTTTAGTAGTTTTTGAAAGGTTTTAATTCATTTATAGCCTTTAAAATGGACCTTTAAAAATATAAATTGTAAAAATTGAATTATATAGGTGCAAGGTTTTTTTAGGATGATTGTGCAAAAACCTTGCACCTAATAATAAAATTCAACTTCTAAACTACTGCTTTTATAAGGTTTTGAGTATTTCAGCAGACCCTAATTAGAAGTCAAAAGATTAAAAAAAGGTTGTGGCAGTTGACTTGCTACTATTGGGATTTTACAAAAAACTTTATATAAGAGAAGATTGGGTTTAACGTTATCTTTCTGCCAACATACCGCTCCACGAAGGGTTCTCATTAAAAACGAAACTGCTTGCTGCGTATTCTATGATAAAAAACATCATTTAAATCATCCGCTTACATTTTCTATTGCTTATTTTTACAGCTTCAAATATTCAGATTCATTCAGTTCTAAATTTCTAAATATGTTCCCAAAAACAGCTTTTGCTTTCGTTTTACTTTTCCTTTTAAGTTCCTGTACAGTTCAGCAAAAAAGCTTAGCTATTAATGACTGGTATGCTTTTACAAAAAATAGTACTGAGAGACAACAGCCTTCAGAAGTTTATGATTTCTCAGATAACATGATTAGAATGTATGGAGAAACCAATGGTTATCTCATGACTAAAAAAAGTTATAAAAATTTTGAACTGAGTTTAGCATACCGATGGAATATCGAAGAAAAGTTTAAAACCAAGAGCAAAAAAAACAGCGGCGTTATGTACAATATTCCTGCAGATTACCCTGATAAGATCTGGCCAAAAGGAATTCAGTTTCAAATCAAAGAAAATACTACCGGCGATTTTATCTTTTTAGATCAGGTAACTGCAAAAGTAAACGGGAAACTGGTTGAGGCAGGCGCAAGCGTAACTTCTGCCAAATTTATTGAAAACGAAAAGCCTTATGGTGAATGGAATTCTATTGTAATCAAATCCCTGAATGGAAAAATCACCCAATTCCTGAACGGAAAACTGGTAAATGAATGTATGGAAGCCAGTACAACAGAAGGCAGAATTTCGTTAAACTATGAGGGTGCTCCTATTGATTTTAAAAATATAATCGTCAAAAATATTACTAAAGAGTAAACCTGAAAAAATTAGGCCTCTCTACCCCTCTTTGCCGAAATAAACTTCAATAGTACTATTGTGAGTCATTTACAGGGATATAGATATCAAAAGTGGCACCTTTATTTTGCTCACCGCTTGCTGTAATAAATCCGTTATGGTTATCGACTATCTTTTTTACAATAGCCAGACCTATTCCTGTTCCTGTATATTCGAGTTTTCCGTGTAAGCGCTGAAAAACTTCAAATATCTTTGCACTATATTGCTGATCAAAACCAATACCGTTATCTGAGATGGTGATATGACAATAGTCAAAAGCATCTTTTGCTTTATTATTTCCCAGCGTTGATCCTTTAATTATTTTGCAATTAAT
Organism: Flavobacterium adiutor; assembly: GCF_048282555.1. Taxonomy (NCBI): domain Bacteria; kingdom Pseudomonadati; phylum Bacteroidota; class Flavobacteriia; order Flavobacteriales; family Flavobacteriaceae; genus Flavobacterium; species Flavobacterium adiutor. Next base: position 1,641,791 of record NZ_CP182487.1, on the reverse strand, counting down.
TTTTATTACCGGGGAAACCTCAGGCTTAGAAAATTTAATCGAATTGCTTACTAAATTATACAACAATTGCCTAAACTGAAAAGGAATAAGGTCAATTTCAAAGGTTTTGCCTTTTTCTATAACGGCTTTCTTTAGTTCTAATTCTTCTTTGAGGTCTTCTTCTACCTCATCGATAATCTTCGATAAATCTGTTTTTTCAAATATTCTTTCCTGAATATTGGTTCTGGAATAAGACAAGAGATCATTAATTAAAGTCTGCATTCGCTTAGCGGCATTCTGCATTCTTTGAAATTTGTCTTTTCCAGAATCTGATAAATTATCTGATTCCTTTTCTATAATCTGGGTTGCAAAAGTCTGTATTTTTCGCAGAGGTTCCTGTAAATCATGACTTGATATATACGCAAACGACTGAAGTTCTTTATTCATCTGCTCCAGTTCGGCATTTTTCTGTTCGAGTTCCAGTGCATTTTGTTTCAGTTTATCGTTGGCTTGTTTTTTTTCTGTAAGGTCATGTGTCACTTTTGAAAAACCTATAACCTCCTTTTTTTTATTATGCACGGCCGTGATAACAACATTTGCCCAAAATAATGTCCCGTTTTTTCGAATACGCCATCCCTCGTGGATTGCTTTACCTTTCTCTCGGGCAATTTGAAGCACTTGGTAAGGAAGATCTTTTTTTCGGTCTTCTTCTGTATAAAAAACAGAAAAAAATTGCCCTATGATTTCCTCACTTTTATATCCTTTAATCTTTTCGGCTCCGATGTTCCAATTCTCTACAATCCCTTCATGATTCAGATACAAAATAGCATAGTCCTGAACTTCTTCTACCATTAAATGATAACGTTGCTCACTTTTTCTAAGTGATTCGTTCATCAGGTTTAATTCTCTTGTGCGCGTATTAACCTGCTTTTCTAATTCATGAGCAAAAGTTTTATCGGCGTGAATATCGGTAAATGCCCCAACCCATTTTATGATTTCATTGTTTTCATTTCGAATAGGCTCGCCAATTACTGCGTGCCATCTGTAAGTTCCGCTTTTACTTTTTATCCTTACATCAGCTCTGTACCTTTCTCCAGTTGTTAAGGAATGATGCCATATTTTTATATTTTCCTCAAAATCTTCCGGATGTATCATTTTTTCCCAACTGTCATCTTTTCCTGGATGAATCCCTGTATATTCGAACCATTTTCCTGAGGTAAATAAGGCATTCCCGTTTTCATCGGTTTCCCAGATTAACTGTGGAAGACTTTCTGTTAAGGAGCGAAACCTTTTTTCGCTTTCTTCTATTGCCTCCTGATGTTTATTTTCGGCTGTAGTGTCCCTGACTGTTCCGATCAGTTTTTCAGGATTACCATTTTCATCATAAAATACTTTTCCCTTTCCTTCCATCCAGTGAATGGATTTATCTTCCCAGATCAAACGGGCTTCATAATTTAGATTTCCTGAGATGAGTGCTTCTTTAAAGGCCTTGTTTCTAATGTGCATATCATCCGGATGAAGATGTTCCAGCAGCTGTTCGTGTGTTAGATTAACATGCTCTTTATATCCACCAAGAATTTCGAGATATCTCTCGGAATAAAGGAGCTCTTTGGTCTTTACATTCAGTTCCCAGGTACCTAGTTCACTGGCTTCAACTATAATATTTAATCTCTCTTCATTCTGTTCTGTTTTTTTTCGGGTCAGTACTTTTTCGCTTACTTCAGTAACCGTTACAATAATACCTGAAATAGTGCCGTCTTCTTCTTTTAATGGATAATAAAGAAAGTCGAAATAAGAAATCTCCAGCTTCCCAAAACGGTTTAAGGGAACCGGTACTTCGTTCCCATGATATGGAATTCCTGTTTGTAAAACATTCTCCAGCAATGAACTGACCGTTGTTTCCACTTCGGGCAAAGATTCAAACAAAGGTTTGCCTACAAAAGCATCCTCTTTCCTGTCTATTAATTTTAAATAGGCCTCATTGGCCATTTCTACAACATATTGATGTCCTCTAAGAATCGTAATTCCAACCGGAGCCTGTTTAACCGTATTTCTAAATCGTTTATCTGCCTCTTCTATTTTTTTCTTGGCAAGATTCAAATCAGTCAAATCAACACCTGTATTCATCACGCCATATACGTTTCCGTTCGTATCATACAATGGGGTAAAGCTGTAATTAAAGTAAAAAGTTTCTAATTTACCCTCTATTGTGAGATCTAACCTAGTATTTTTACTGTGAAAAGATTCCCCCGTTTCAAAAACAGTATTTAGCTGTTCAAAAACATGTTGATTTTCAAGTTCTGGCAGAATGTCTTTATATAATTTTCCTATTACATCATTTCCTTTTCCCCAAATATCCATAATAGACTGATTGGCGAGTTCGATTCGCATTTCTTTTCCAACATAAACACCAATAGGAAACGGGGCGTTTTCTACCAATTGCCTTGCTTTTTGTTCGCTTTCTTCTACGTTTGAACGTGCCATAACCTTTGCCGTTACTTCAATTGCAATTGCCACAACGCCAGAAATGATTCCGTTTGATTCTTTAAGGGCTTGATAAACAAAATTAACATACTTGCTTTCTGCATGACCATTACGCATTAAAGAGACAAGCTGTTCATCAGCCATAAAATTTTTACCTGTTTTATAAACATTATCTAAAACGTCTTCTAAATATTTTGACTGTGGCAACACTTTAAAAATAGGCTGATTTATCACTTTTTCTGCTTCAATACCCATTAACTGAATCATTTGTGCATTTGCAATTTCCACAATATGATCTTTGCCCCTAAACACACACATAGGCACAGGCATCTGCATAATATTATTTATAAACCTTTCATTACTTTCCTTTAATGCCTCAGCAGCTTTCTTCTTTTCTGTGGTCTCTATTACGGTTACCAAAACTCCGCCTACCTTTCCTTTTTCATTTTTTATCGGGCTGCAAGAAAAATCAAAATAGCAATCTTCATCAAAACCATTTCTGTTTGATACTATCTTAAAATCAGAAAAGCCAACCGACTTCCCATTCATTACATCATCAAGCATAGAATCTATCTTATGCCAAATTTCTGAAAATGTTTCTTTTGAACTGCTTCCCAGAGCATGGGGATGTTTGATGCATCCTAAAACAGGACGAAATGCGTCATTGTAAAGCTGGGTATAATCATTACCCCAGGCAATGTACATACCGAAAGGGTTGTTGAGCATTACTGACACCATTGTTCGAAGACTTTGTGGCCAGTTATCAGGATTCCCTATCGGTGTTTTGCTCCAGTCTTTGGATCGAATTAACTCTCCCATTTCTCCTCCATCAGCCAAAAAATAATGCTCCTGATCAATAAAGCTCATAGAAAAAAGATTAGGATTGAAGAATAAATTGCTCTTTTACAGGCTGTTTAAAGCTGCTTTCGAATGCTTTTGTGAGTGCATCTGAAATTACTTTTTTTAATTTTGAAAAATCACCGGGTTTACGAATGTAGTAGATCGCCCCCATGTCATAGAGTAAATCGACAACTTTACTGTCAAGAGAGGTCGAAAAAATAATGACAGAAAGCTTTTTTAATTCTTCTATGCTCTTAATTTCTGCCAGACATTCATGTCCGTTTTTGCGTGGCATATTTAAATCCAGAAAAAGTATATCCGGTAAATTATTAGGCGAATTTACCAGATACTGCATAAGCTCTACTCCATCATGAACAGTTTTAAGTATTGCTGAAAGTGAAAGCTCATCAAGTGCTTCCTTAAAAAAAATACAATCATCGTCATCATCGTCAGCTAATAGAAGATTGTAAATCTGTTTGTTCATCTTGTGGAGGATAAATTAATTATTGTCATTTTTTCGGATCGGTATAGTATTTTTTTTTTAAAATAAATCCGAATTAAAAAATTTTCATTACTGCTAAGATAAAACTAATTTTGATATCAGTTGTCAATGCCTCATTGTAAATTAACACTTATCTTATATTTTATCTATAGTTTTTATTTCTTACCAAATTGGCAATTAAATCTGCTAACTTAGCGTGCAGTCCTACTTAATAATTAAATGTTAACGTTAGTGCATAAAAGAGATCCTTAAAATATATAAACCTAATTTTTAGTAAAAACCTCACAATTAAGCTCCTAAAGACATAATATCTCATATATCATCACAATTAGTCAAAAACTCTGAATAAAAACCTCTTAGCTGAAACTTAATTTTGTACTTCAGCTTTTTTTGCATGTCATACTATTCTAAGGTATGTAGCAGATTTTGAGATTGATGATATTATTTATTCCTGAATAGCATTGCATTCGAGAAAACTATTTTTACTAAAAACATCAAAAAAAAGTCTGTAAACTATATATTTACAGACTTTTTTTTAGTGGAGTCAACGATGCTACAATCGAAGAGCTTATTCCTGTTATAAAATCTCCTAATAGCTTGACATCATGTTTTTATATGTTAATTTATTACTTAACAAAAGTAAAAATGTTTAAGAAATAATAATTTTCGATGGTGATATATTCGAATGTTCCGAACCAAAGGATAAATTATTCTTTAGTTCAAAATTTTTATTTCTAATTTGAAAAAAAGTGAATTAAAATAGCTGTCCACAAAACATTGAAGCGTCAGATATTAAAACGATCGAAATTATCATTTAGCCCTTCCCTGCTTCACTTTTTAAAGATAGTGTCCAATATATATTGACATACGAAGTTGCTCTCTATTTTACCAGAAAGTTTTTTTTTACTGATCAATACTGGTTTATCCTGCTCTTTTTCAGGAATACATCCATGGGAACCGTTAACCAATTTGGCATCAAGGGGAATCACATTCATAAGAGTGCGAAATCCCAGTTTCTTTTTAATTAATTTTAAAATAATACGTGGTAAAATAAATTTCTTTTTAGGATCCAAAAACAATTCTACAGGATCATATCCTGTTTTTTTATGAATTTCTACCGTTCGGGCAAAGTCGGGCGCTTTACTATCATCCAGCCAATAATAATACGTAAACCAACTATCTTGTTCTGCCACAAGTATAAGATCGCCTGCACGTTCGTGATTGAGATGATACTCTTTTTTTCCTGCATCATCTAATACTTTTGCTACTCCTGCTATTTTTTCCAGTCGTTTTTTGAGCTCAGGAATATCATTTTTATCTTTTATATATATGTGAGCTATTTGATGATCTGCCAATGCAAAAGCGCGACACTCACCAGTATCTAATAATTCTAATCCTCTTTCTTCTCTAATTTCCAGATAACCATGGACGCGTAAAAACCTATTGATATGTACTGGATTAGTCACCTTGGTGATGCCATACTCAGATAAAACAATAACTTCTACGCCATTACCTTCGAAAAATTCAATTAAATCTTTACATAATTTATCAATATCTTTTAGATCATTGCTGATTTCAGATGATCCGGGCTCAAATTTTTGACAGCAATAATCTAAATGAGGCAGATAAATTAAGGTAAGTGTGGGATTGTACCATTCATAAACCAGTTTTGATGCTTTGGCAATCCATTCACTGGAACGGATGGTTGTTTTTGGTCCCCAAAAATCAAAGAGCGGAAATACTCCTAATTGGTCTTGTAAGCGATCCCGTAAATGGGCAGGTTTTGAATACGAATCTGGTTTTTTCTGTCCATCAGCCCAATATTGAGGACGAGGTGTTACCGTAAAATCAGCGTCTGAATACATATTGTACCACCAAAATAAATTGGCACAAGTAAAGGCTGGATCAATCTTTCTTGCTAAATCCCATATTCTTGGAGATTGTATCAGCTTGTTCGACTGTTTCCACATTTTTACTTCGGCATCAGTTCTATCATACCATCCATTACCAACAATTCCGTGTTCTGAAGGCCATTTCCCTGTTAAATAAGTGGTTTGAGCTGAACAGGTAAGGGCAGGAAGTACAGGTTCAATGATACTTAAATGTCCATTCTTCTTTAGCCATTGGTTCAAAAAGAGATCTGGATTTTGAAGCAAAGTAGTTGTAAGTCCTACTACATTAATAACGACTGTTTGTTGCATTGTTTTGGTTTTACTATTTTTTAAAGCATATTTACATTTATAATTTGCTCTTTCAGATTATGGGTTACCCTGTTGATAACCCATTTTAATTCTCTTTCGATAGATTTAGCCAAATCCGTTTGTAAATGAGCTGGCAGAACTTCCCATGTATAGGTCTCAACTTCTAAATGTTTGGTAAATTCTTTTTTGCGCCAGCTTTTCAAAATAGTTATAATATCATTTTGGGTAGATTGCAATAGTTGGTAATCCTCAACAAATATCGGGACATGAAAATGCGTGCGAAGCTCTTTAAAATCGGAACGTTTCATGGCTTCTATTCCATTTTTTAAGTCATTAAATTTGAGAAACTCTCCATTTATCGTCTTAATTACTGCCTGATGCAAATAGGTCGGTTCGTCAAAAGTACGCAGGCATTCCTGTAGTTCATTAATCGTTACATTCGCTGAAGCTGTACATTTGAGAGCGGCACTAATTTGTAATTTCCCAATCTTTAACCCATGTTTTTCCATTTTTTGAATTACTTCTTCACTTTCTTCAAATCCAATGGCAAAATGACAAACATCGTAACAAAGCTGTATATGGTTTCGCATATATTCCTGTGCCTGCAATAAGCTGCAATCAAGAGTTGAAGCTAATAATGCAGCTCCTTCCCTGAGTAAATAATCTTCAAAAAAAGCAATATATTCGGCACTGTTTTCAATGATGCCGTCGGGTTCAGGTTCTATATCCAAATGCATCATTATCCCTTTACTTTCATGAAGATTTACTAACTGTGTGACCACTGCGACCAATTGTTTTGTGGCTGTTTTTTGGGCTTCAATCAAACTGGCTTCGGTGGGATACCAATGTTTGTAGGAGAGTGGAGAAGTAGAAATTCCGCCTTCTAAACCAGAGGGCAAAAGTTCTGCCAAAATAGTAAAAAGTAACTGGGTATACTGCAATCTGTCGTCGCTTGTCCAATCCGGAAAATGAACTTTGTCTTTGACTGGCTCGTTATGAAAATTTCCATACGGAAACCCATTCATCGTAAATACGTACATTTCATTGTCTAGTAGCCAATCTTTAAAAATCGAAAGATTATCATCCAGTATTAATTCGGTCGCGGCTTGGTATGAAAGGCGTAAACCAATTCCAAAAGGTTTATCCGGTGACACTTCTTTCTTGAGAGGAATACAATACGTTTCAATGCTTTTAAAAACAGCCTCCCATGACTCACCTGCGTGAATATTGGTACAATAACTTAAATGACCACTTGTACTTATTAACATACTTCGGTATTTAATTGACAAAATGAATACAGATATTGAACAGATTCTGCAATTAATGTATTATCGAGCGAGTGTACTTCTTCTCCTGTTCCAATATTACTTAATAACATAATGGTAAGCTGACCACCAAGATGTTCTCTAAACTCGTCTAATCCTTTTATAACCTCATCAAGATGCGTATCAAGAATAGGGTGAGTTATAGCAAAACCTAAGGTTAAGAAACATTTTAAGATTCGATTCAGGCTGGGTTTGTCAATTTTATGTGCTAAAAAAGAATAAGTAACATCAAGTGCGATACCTATTGCCACAGCTTCTCCGTGTGTCATTTCATAATCAGTAAGCTGCTCCATTTTATGTGCTGCCCAATGTCCAAAATCTAAAGGACGCGAAGAACCTTTCTCAAAAGGATCGCCTTCTTTGGAAATGTGATCGGTATGTAAAGCTGCACAACGAATAATAAGTGTTTCCATAACCGGAATATCTCTATTGTTGAGTGCTTGTGCGTTTTGTTCTATCCAGTCAAAAAAAGAGGAATCTTTAATAAGAGCCACTTTTATGGCTTCGGATATTCCGGATCGCCAATTGCGTTCACTTAAAGTCTTCAAAAAATCAGAATCATTAAGTACTGCGTATGGTGGCGCAAATGTACCCAGAAAGTTCTTTTTGCCAAAATAATTCATGCTGTTCTTTACCCCGACACCCGAATCATTTTGTGATAAAACTGTTGTCGGTATTCGGATCAGGCGTACACCACGATGTGCAATCGCTGCAGCATATCCCACAGCATCGAGTACTGCTCCCCCTCCTATTGCTATAAGAAAAGAATGTCTGTCTATTTTGTTATTGTTTACTAATTGCAGTACCGCTTCTATATAATCCGGACTATTCTTAACGGCTTCACCTCCCTGAACTACAAGTATATTGGATTCTGTGATTCTAAATTGATGATAATTAAAATAATTGATAACCTTTGTAATAAATTGGTTTGTACAATCGACAACACCTTTATCAATTACAATTGTTACTTTGGGCTGTTGGAAACCAGGCTCTTTTTTAATCACCTCAATAAGCGACGAATTGTTAACATCAAATAAGGAACGACTAAAAATAATGTCATAATTAAAGTTGACTTGAAAATTTTGCTGAAGTATATATTGGTGTTTCATTTTTTGTAAGATATAATCAGGTGACTGCAAATTTTTTGGATAACAAAATGGATAATGGTAATAAAGACAGAACAAATAACGCATAAAACAATCCTGCTGAACCTGCTACATAACTCGCATTAAGCGGAATTAATGACAATACTCCTGTTTTTACAGCTTTTTGTATAGTCGCTGGTTGGTTGTAAATGAAGGCCTTATATTTTGCAAAAAAATTAATTCCGTACCAAAAAAGAAGAAAAGGCAATAAAATCCAAAACCGAAACCCAAGTAAGTGTCCTACATAAACAAATAGAATTACAACAATAGCATCCAGCAGTAAGGCAACAAGTATAGCGGCTTTGTTATTACCTGATGCTTCTTTTTTGGCAGTCAGTGTAATAGCTGCAATAAATAAAATAGGAATAATACCGATATACCAATAATTAAAAACGGCATCGTTACTAATACTCATTCCTAAAAGCAAATTACCTCCCCGACAAAGTCCCATATTTAATGGCCCTACAATAGGATAATGTTTACTTATCTTATCATAACTAAGCGCCAGAAGGCTAATAATAAATGCTAAAACACCACTAAGAACCGATACTATAAAAGCAAGTCCAACGCCCATTAACAACATTAGGCATCCTAGTAAAATTGCCTCATTTTTGCTAACTAAACCACGAGGAAGTATTCTTTCTGGACGGTTTATGGTGTCCGATTCCAAATCAAAAATATCATTAAATACAATCCCTCCTCCATATAAACCAATGGTAGAAAATAGCAGTAACAGCAAATCAACTATAAAATGACTGCTGTTGGTATTAAAAACTAAAACTCCCGAAATTGCAATACCCGCAAGAATATCCGTGATGGCTGTAATGATATTTGCGGGACGCAGTAAGGTTAGTAAATAAAATGGCTTGCCTGACATTTAGTTTTCTATAATAATATTAGGATACACAATTTCTTTGGCTTCCTGCCCTCTAAGGACACTACTCCCTTCAAAGAGTGTATCCTGTGTAATTACCATTTCATTTTTCCAGTCTTCTTCATGCATTTGCCCGCTTTGAGAATAAGCTGTTAATGCATTTTTATAACACGTTAAATGAACGTCTTCTTTGGCAATTCCTCTTTCCAGCATTAAAGCTGCTGTTTTAGGAACAGACAAAGGATCACTTACACCCCAATCTGCAGAACTGTCTACAATAATACGCTCAGAACCATATTGTTTTACAACTTCAACCATACGTTCATTACCCATTTTGGTATTAGGATAAATTGTAAAAGCCGCCCAGTATCCCCTATCCAAAACATGTTTGGCAGTTTCTTCATTATTGTGGTCAATAACTACCATATGAGGAGCAATTCCGTGTTCTTCCAACACATCCATACTTCTAATGGTCCCGTTTTTTTTATCTCTGTGTGGTGTATGAACCATTACCGGCAAATTAAATTTTAGTGCAAGTTCAATCTGCAATCTAAAATATTTATCCTCGGCCGCGGTCTGATCATCATAACCAATTTCTCCAATAGCCACAACTCCTTCTTTTGCAGCGAACAAAGGCAATAAGTCCATTACTTTTTCAGCCAGTGCTTCGTTGTTTGCCTCTTTTGAATTTAAACCAATCGTACAGTAATGTTTGATTCCGAATTGCGAAGCCCTGAATCTTTCCCAACCCACCAAAGTGCTGAAATAATCTTTGAAAGAAGAAGCTTCTGTTCGGGCTTGACCTAGCCAAAAAGCCGGTTCTATAACTGCCACAATACCTGCAGCGCGCATTGCCTGGTAATCATCAGTCGTTCTGGATACCATGTGAATATGTGGATCAATGTAATACATATACTAAATTTTTAATTGTGAATAATATTGGGTTCCTATTGCTTCCCATGTTACTGTACTTTGAGACAATACCTTTTCAGGAATTTCATTTTCGTTGAAAAACGAACTTTCTTTTAATGCTTTCACAGCAGCTTGTTGGGTCAATAACTCCCCTGTTTGTATTGCTTTTATCAGATCGGCTGCTACTTCCCAATTTACAAAACCGGATACCAGTCTCCATATTTCCGGCGATACCAATCGGCCTGCCGACCATCGTTCATGAATATAATCGTGTATGATTAAAGCTAATTTTTCGTTTTTACGTAAATCTAAATCAATGATTTGATACAGCGGACGTCCCATAAAAAGAGCTTTTAAAACCAATTGATTCCAGGCATCAACCGGCAGGTATTTTGCAGCAAAAGGATTCGCTAAAGCTATAGCATCAAATACAGCGACCATATTAGTTCTGATTCCCTCCTGAACTGTCAAAATGAAATCGGCTGCATTTTTTAAGAAAAAAAGGCTCTTATACAAAACAACCAATTCTTTTATATCAGCCATCTCTGCGAGGTTCTTTATTATTTCAACATTTTGATGCACCGGAAGCTGTGTCATTAGCAAACCACGACAAAGCTGTTGTAAATCCCAATTTCCTTTTGTGAAACCGGGATATAATTCTTCAAGTAAAACTGTTTCCTGTATAGTCCATTCTGGAACTACAGGCGAAATTTTTCTGGCGATTAAACCAAACGTCTGAAAAAACTGTGCGTTATTTTCAAACCTGATATTGTTTTCAAACCAATCTGCTTCAGCTTTTGAAAGTCTGCATTGAATGATGGTTTGTATGATTTCTTCTGAGCCGGTTTTTAGTGCTATTGCTGTCATGTAGCTTTTTATTTTACAAACATTTCTCTGCCTAATTACTTCAGAATATTCTCCCGTACAACGAGTGAATTATTATCCGGATCTCTGAAAAAGAAAAAACGATCCATATAACCTTCGTCTGAGGTATTCGTGTTTATTATGACGCCGTCTATTTCATCAATTACCACCTCATGAATTCTTAAATAATCAAGTGTTGACTGAATGTTTTCTACAATAAAACTGGGTACAGTTCCTGTTTCGGGCAACGGATTAAAAGGAGTCTCAATATCTTTGTACAATCCCAGCATAAAACTTTTTTCATCTTTATCCCCAAGATATAATTGTAGAAAAGATGCTGTCCCATAATCCCCATCAGAATTGAGCGTATATCTGTCATCTGTTTTAAAATTGAGGATTTCCTCATAGAATTTTTTAGATTTAAGAATATCACTCACTGATAATTTTATCACTACTGCTTTTGGGCTGAATTTCATAAATGGAAAAATTGTTTATGGCCGGTCATTGTGCCCGGTCAAGTGATTTTAATAGTGTTTTTAAATTTTTAAGGAGTAACCGAATGGGCTCCTACCTTTACAAATTCGTATGAAGGCCCAATAGTGTATCCTTCTACACCAGGAAAAGGTGTTTCTGCCAATTTTTGACAAATCAGTCTAAGATCAAACATCACTCCGATAGTATTATTAAGGTAACCAGGCTCTCCATTGAAGGTGCGGTGCAAACCGTATAATAAATCGCTATAGGACTGATTGAATAAATCTACTTGCCTTCTTTCCTGAGAACCTGCAGGCAGCATACTGGCCTTTGTATTAGGAAACATAGGCAGTACGTTACTTTCATCAAAAGGAATTTCCGGTCCGCTAAAAGAGTAACCGTGTGGTGCTGTTGGATCTTTAACCAGTTCTTTGCCCACATATATTTCCTCAAATCTGTAGTAATGTGCTATTTCTCCCTCTTGGTCTACCGGTGAAGTTGAAGTTCCTTCTCCTTGCTCAATAATAATATTAATGGCATTTATCGCATCTTCTTTTGTTAAGATAGGGTATAACTGGTCTGAAGGAAAAAATTCTGAGGTTACCTGTCTGGCGGGGTCACCCGGCAATATCTCCGGAGCTATCTCGTCTATTTTTGCCTGCAAAGCCATATAAAATTCTCCAATTGTTTTGAATGTTGTTATTTCATTGGCTACAAACCTCTTGTTAAGATCTAACGGCTCTTCGGGCTCTTCAATTTCCATAAAGACATTCTTCACCAAATCACGCGAAAATTTTTCAATAGGCACAATTAAGCTTCCTCCAATACCCATTGGCAAATGTGTTGGATATTCGGGTACAAAATTCGGATTGGCAATATCGGGTTTCCCGCCAAGTGCATTCAGTATATTTGCTGCTATACTCATGTGCAGCATTTCTTCGATTACAATAGAATGGATAATACTTCTAATAGCTGTTTCCGTATTAGGTTTAAACGAAAACAAGGCTGTTAAATACGGAGGAATAGTGGCATGTTCTAATTCTATTGCATTTTGCAATAACGGATACAACTCCTCTAAACTTTCAGCATTAACTATAGCATTTACAAATTGTGGGCTTATCTTTAGCATAATATTTTATGTATTAAAATTCAAACAGGTTAGTAATTTCCGGCATATTGAAGTCTGCCCCATTTTTTGCTCTTACAGCATCTCTTAGTCGCAGTTGATTATTTGTTAAAGGAATAACCTCCGTTACTGTATCTTCCTGAATTAGATTTATTTCTCCTTTCGCTTTTTGTTGTGTTACAACGATCGCTTCTCCTTCAATAATTGGATTTCTAAGCCATTTGAGAATTGTCAGTCTCTTCGTTTCGGATAAATCACGAGTAACCGGCATGTAGATAGGGTCCTTAATATCTCTGTCAAAAGCAAAAATCAGAAGTTCCTTTTTGGCGATAAGTGCATTCGGGTCACTAAAATCAATAAAAAATTTACTCATAATTGGATACAAATTAGCAAACTGTACCATTGTAGGCTGAATATCAGCCCAAACTGGTGTTTCCGGAATTTCGAAATAATCTCTTAAGTGTATGGCAATAAAATTCTGCGGCATTACAGAACCAGATGCAGGATCTGTATTAACACCAGCCAAATCATAATCCAAAGTATATATCTGACCGTCGAGATACCCTCTCGGACTATCAATACTGTTTCCTGTTAATTTTAACACCCCTACACCATTTACGTCGGTAGTAATTACAGGATCGAAAGTCAAACCGTCTGCCGGATAATTATTCCCTGGTACGTCACAAATCGGAGGTGTATTTTGGAGTTTAGGAGTTATGGGAGTAGGTGGTTCCAAAGTAATGTATATAGCATGATTTGGCAACGGCAATCCATACTGAGAAGCATAAAAACTAATTTCATTGGTTTGATTCGTGTCCAGACGCTGTACAAATTCGTCTGCCCTCAAGACTATACCATCAACAGCTTCTCTGGCAATAACTACAAACTGATCTGCTTTTGAAGAAGCTCCAAGCAACAATAACTGGTTGTCTTTTAATGCTGAAAGAACTTCATGTGACAAATTATTAAAATCAACAATACCACTTGTACTGTTAAGCCAGCCTGTTCCGTTTTGATATTCCAGTTTTCCTATAAATAGTACACCATCAGGAGAAACCATATAAGGTGTTGCGCCGGGAGAAGATCCTATTGCTGTTTTGCTAACAGCAAGAAATAATTCAGTATTAAGAGCAATAGTGCCAATTGAATCTGATACCGGAAATGAACTTCCAAAGTCAATAGAAAGTCTTGCATTTTCTTTATCCAATATAAAATTAGAAGCGGCAAAGAAAACATTATTGTTATTTGAAAGAATCCCATACAGTCTTCTGGCCGGTGGAAAAAGTTTTGGTTCACCCGAAAACCAGGGACCTACACTTCCTAATATACGTCCCAACGAAAATCTGCCATCAGCAGCATGGGTATAATAATATCCAAATCCATTTAAATTAATACTAAGTCGGTTTTCCTGTGTTTTGCTTTTTAAGCTCATCAAAAAAAGTGATTGATATGCAAGATCTCCCCAGACAACATCTTCAAGAACTGAAGTCCAGGTGCCTCCTAAAGGCTGCCCGTTAACTCTGGCTCCTGTTTGCTGGCGCATTTGCAAATCTCTAAAACCAGTAGGTTCAATTTTTCCTTCAAGCAACAATTCATTCTTAGCAGTAAGAATTCTAAAAGTTACCCCCCAAAGCTGTGAAACCATCTGCTGCTGTGGATCTAAATCGACCATTTTTCCTGAATTTCTTCCTTCAGCACCACATACAATCTGGCCTATAATACCATCCAGTAAAGGGTCTGAACTGCTATTTCCATCTTCCCCTGTAATTTGCTGTACATGACAATCCTGAAAACCAAAAGTAGCACCACCCTCAGGATTCCACCATCCGTTGTTTGATCCTGTACCAAATTCCTGAAATGATTTTTTAAAAGTGTTGTTGTTATAATGTTGTGTATCATTATTTACAGTAGAAACATCTGAAATGAAATCTCCGGAAAATGTAAGACGAGGGACGTTTAAGTATGACATATTTTTTATGTTTTTAATTAATAATTATTAATGAAAAATAAACCTGCTGAATAACCTTCTCTGGTAAATTTATTTTATCATAACCCTTTTTTAGGATTAAATGTCATGAGGAAGCTTTTTTTAGACACAGAACGGATAAAATAGTCTATACATTTTTGGACAAAGAAGTATAAATGTCGGTACTTAAAATTAAGCACCTACATTTTAATATGCCACATTTCTGATACATTACCTGCGCAAAGAAGTATTTATTATAAATAAGGCAGACAAACAGAAAAGTAGTTTTGCTTTTGTAAGCAAGCTGTTAAGAGAGTTTAGTTACAGTAAGTGAAAAATGTATTTTTTCTTCTTCTTTTAGCTTTTTTTTAGAAATTACTTAAAAATCACTAGTCAATTTTATAAAATATAAACTATTTTCAATCAAGAAACAAGCAAAGCATAAAAACCTGTTTTTATCCATGTGAGATTACGTCCGGACACAAATTATAAAGCCCAACTTTAAAGAAATTGGGCTTTATTAAGCATATATTTGTTTAAATACTCTGTTCTTTAGATATGAATATTTTCGTTTTTTACTTTATGCTCCTTGGGCATTTCATTTTTTTTCTACTCTTTATGATAAGGACATCCTGAAGCAGCTGCCTTTTTTTTAGCGCTAAAAAACTGCTCTTCAATTAAGCGTCTCTGATCATCAGAAACATCTTCAATTTTTCGAAGTGTATTTACCTGAATATGCGGCCAGCTAGTAGTCCCTCCGTCATCTCCAAAATCAAATTCGAAGAATATAATTTGTTCGTATTGTAACTGAAGGATTTCTTTTCCGTCTTCAACAACAGTTTCAATCCACATGTTCATATTCATTTCGACAGTAGGAACAAAACGATTTACAAACGGAATATTTAAGATACCTCCTTGCGCTCCGGTTTTATTTTTGGATGACATTTGAATAAAAACATAATTAATGATATTACTGTCTTTATTGGAATCACGAAGACGTAAATCTGGTCTTACGGAATAAGGATATAAAGGATCTGCAAGTATTCGCTGTGTGTAAATTTTATTTTCTCCAGGATCGTTAATATCATTAAGTTTTTCAAATACCCATGCAGGTGGCGGTGCATCAAGGTTAATAGGATTACTTTCGCTTGCACCAGCTCCTCCCATGGTTCTTGAAATTGAAAGATGATCGTATTTCCAGGCATTATCACCCTCTGGAAATGGTGGTGGCCCTATGAATAAGAATTTTTTGTCATCTTCAACTCCAGCAGCATTATTTCGAACCAAATCTCCTAATAAAGTTATAGTACTTCCATGCGGAATTACACCACTTCTGGAAATAGAGTAATCCGGTATAAAATATTGCCCTGTTTGACCTGCTCCAACTTTAAGCTCTTTGGCAGCGATAATTTCATAATATTTTCGACCATTTAAATTTTCCTGTGTTACATATTCTTTTTGCCCCAAATCATTTATAATCAAAAACAGCGTTTCGTCCTGATAGCCGCTTTTATATAAATCTTTGTTGGGATTAAGTGGTGATACTGGGTGTATACCACGATCTTCACTAATCGTTTTTTCAGTGGCTGCATAATTAAATACATCGCTCAACCATAAATACATACCGGTTTCTTCGTGAATTGGGGTATATTGCAAAGCATCCTGACCTTCAACTTTAGTTACACTTTTAATGCTTTGGTCGTATTTTACAGCTCCGCAAAATTGTTCGTTTGCACCACCTCGATTACGAACTCCTCCTGGAACCAGATCAAATGTTAGTTTCTCTATATACTCCTGACAATCAAAGCTATACTTCCCAGGAATTGTTCCTGCATTTGTACCAGGCGAAGGCATGATGGTAGTATGTATACCGCTCCCAATCATTTTTCTGTCCTTGTCACTATTGTAGCTGACCCAAGTACCCTGTAATGCTTCTAAAACACCATAATCTACATTGTTTACTATGTTTTGCAAATCATTTTCATAAAAAGGTCTAATAGGATCTTCAATTTGAAGTTTTGTATAACCTTTCATTAAAGAGGCTAATACACCTTCGTTAGCTTCCTGAACAGCTCCCAGGAAGACTTTATTTTTGTTTTCATCTGAATTGACCTGAAATAAATTTATCTCATCTTCAGCGTTTTTACGTTTTAACATGACATCGTTTCTAAAATTAATAATTTGTGCATAACAGGGTTGACAGCATCTCTTTTTTTAAGAAGCAGCTTCATTTTACCATCCCAAATAATAATCTTCTGGCAACCAGAATGGACGATCGAGACCAAAATATTCTTGTAGCATTTTTTCTGCTTCACAGAAAGCACCCTCAACCCAGCCTTGCTGATCAGAATAGGCTTCTCCGCAAATATGGATTTGCTCGTCAGCTACCGGTTTTCTCATGTACTGCATTACATTTTTAACAGAAAATCCTGCTTTCCATGCATGATATCCTGCGCCAAAAGGTTCGTCTGTCCAATCTTTAAAATAAGTTACATAAGGTTCCGGTATTTTTACATCCGGACCGTGCAGTTCGCGAAGCTGGTTCATTAATTCGCCTACCATCATTTTAGTAGCCTGAACATCATTTAGTTGACGAAGTTCTTTTAATGATGCTGATTTGGCTGCTTTTACTTCAAAAAGTATTTTATCATCCGAAAGTGCTTTCCAGAAGGTTTCTGTTTCCATATCTCCATAACTTCCCAGCAACATCGAATTATCATTTTCTGTATCTGTACCAAAATAATAACACTGTCTCATTGGTAAATCGGTGATGGAATGTCCTGAATCAATTCCTAATTCTTTCCACCAGGGATGAGTGAAACCCATTAATATCTTAAAAGCCGGTTCCATAATTACGGATCGGATATTGTTATTTAAAACCGAATTTTCGTTAATGTTGAAAAAGAAATTATTCTGATCTAAAAGTTCCAGAGATTTTCTAGGCATGGCAAGAACTAACGTATTAGCATACACCTTCCATTCGGTATTGGTTTTAAGATTTAGAAAAGTCAGTTCATATTTATGTGTATCTTTTGAAGAATGCTCTTTTGTGAAAGTAAGTAGTTTGTTTTCAGACCAAATGCAGGCGCCTTCATGATCCATATATGAATTAGCTATTGCATAAGCGATACTATCATAACCCTCTTCAATGGTTTTATAAATTGTTCCTGCTGAGAAATCTCCAACCATATAAGGAAAAGCTTCTGCTGAATTCCAATTGATGGTATTTGAATAATATCCACCGGCATTGGCTAAAAATTCATATCCTTCCTGTGAAACCTGATCTTTGATCAAATTCCAGAATCCTAAATCGTTTACTTTACGTTTGTTGTAAGGAGAATTGGGGAAATTGTATACCAGTTTAGGTTTTATATCATCCCAATCTCTACTGGTTAATTCAAATGCATAATCATAGATTGAAGGACCTTGCTTAATTTTTTTTCCATAAGTTGCAGCAACCCAAGAATCAGCCATTAAAACATCATAAATGATTTTATTGAACAATTGATCTGAACTGAAACCAATATCATTATTATTCAGGTAATATCGGGTTGGTAATTTCTGATTTTGTCCCTGAGCAACCGTCCAAGCATCTTGTTTAAAACGCTCTTTTCTAAGATACATTAATAGTTTTGAAGATTCACCCATAGGAAACGGAACAGGCGTCATTTTGTCTTTTAAAACAGGAATACGTGTGTTCGGATTATCCAGAGGTACGTAGCCTTCAATTAATGTTGTTACAATTTTCTGAGAAGTCAGGTAACGCATACCTCCCAGTTCACCCCAGAAATTCATTCCCGGCATAATAACAGATTCGAGTCTTCCGCCAAGTTTACTGTTCATATCAAAAATTTGCACTTCGCTGGCTGTAAACTTTTTATCTGTTACAAGCCGATATGCCGTGTACAACCCTGAAGTTCCGGCACCAATAATAGCTACTTCTGTTTTTAAACCAGGATGCAGTCCTGTGTTTAGATAAGTATTTTTATTCATAATAATATATATTTAAAATGCTTTAAAGAATTTATGTCCTAATTGAAATGGCGTAATATCAAAATCTGTATGCCCGTCTAATACAAGGTCTGACATGATTTTACCTAAAAAAGGAGTGAATTTTGCTGCCCATCCTGTGGCATATAGTACAATATTTTCATGATTGGGTACATAACTTGGTGCAAAATCAATTAGTAATTCTTTATTGGGTATTGTGCTCAGGGCGATAAGACATGTTGAGGTATATTCAGGCTCTGCGCTTAATCCTTTCATGTGTTCTTTTACCCAATCAGAAGTATAACCCAGTTCTTGTCGATTAGGGATTAATGTTCTGTCGCTGGGTTGTTCTAAAGGTTCTATTACAAAATCAGGTGCAACACGGATGTATTCCGGATGATCCCAATCGACTTCTGGAAAACCATAAAACTGATTGCCGTTTTCACCTATTGGATTTTGAAATACAAACCAGGTTGGATATTGTATAGCAGGATCGGTCTTTTTAAAATAAGCCGAAGACATATTCCAATAAACAGCATCAATTTTAAAATCAAGTAAGTTAATTACGCTATTAATATACGGACCAGGGACGATAGCTAGTTTTTTAGTAATATAAGATCCGTTTGGCGTAATAATTTCAAAGAGTTCACCAACATGATTGATTTTAAGCACTGGTGAATTCTCTTCTAAATGAACGGTTTCTTGTTTGATACACAAATTTAAAAGTGCTTCATTTGTTGCTTTAAAATTAATGCTGGCACCATCGGCCTGAAACAATCCGGTATAGGTCTCAGGCAGATTTTTAAAATGGTATTTTGCTTCAATTTCTTTCGCTGTTAAAGTGGTATACGGAACGTTTAATGCTTTTAGTGCTTCTTCGGCCTCTGCTATATTTCCTTCTGTAGAATGTACTTCCGGGTCTCCAAACCAAAGTGTGCCTACTTTATCAAGTAATTTTGTATCGGTTTCTTTTTCCAGTTCATCCCAATAAGGCTGTGCGTCTAAGGCCATTTGCACCATGTATTCATCTGGATATGGAATTCTAAACTGGCGTGAAACTCCGGCAGAACTACCTAATTGGTTTACAAACGTAAATTGTTCTAACACCAATGTTTTTGCTTTTCGTTTACCAAGATGATATGCAGTAGCCAAACCTATTGGTCCTCCACCAATAACAATTACATCATAATTTTCTGTGTTCATAGTTTTTCTTTTTATAGTAGATTTTGTATGCACATTGAGAACAATACACAAGCATTGTCATGTGTCTAAATTACTGGAGCTACAAAATCAATAAAAAAAAAATGACACAAAGCGGAAATTAAAGGTTACAAGACAAACTATATGCTGAATGAGAGATATAAAAGCATAAAAAATGTGCACAATCCGTAGATATTTTCACTTATACTTCAAATCAAAGTTTTAATCTTATTGAAATTGGAATTAATCAACCTTTTTAGAATAAAACTTTACAAGGTTTGTATAGATTTGGTTGAAGTATAATTACATGAAAGAAATATTTCTGATTTCCCCTTAAATCACTTTAAAGAAATAGAAAAATTAAGAAATACCGCTGTCCATACGAAATTAGCCAAAGACAAAACTGAAAGAGAAGAGGAATTAGGTATAAGTAATTTTGATTGTTTTAACCATATTATAAAATATTTTGGGTTATAATTTTGATTCCTAAAGAAACGCTAAACTATTTACATTGATGAGTCTTGGCAAATTCAAATTCTTTTTCAAAGAATTGTTTCGAGTAAACAATTAATCAACAAGGAATTTGAATAGTACCAAAAACAAAAAAGCCTGTAAATCATACGATTTACAGGCTTTTGAACCAATTTTAATTTGTTTTAGTGGAGTCGCCGGGAATCGAACCCGGGTCCAAACAAGCAACTAAAGAGCTTTCTACACGCTTATTTCCTGATTAGATTTTCGATGTTAAGCAAGGCCAGAAACAGCCACTCAACACTTATCTTCTTAATTTTCGAAATCCACCCGAAGCTCATGGAAATCTAGGTTTATTTTTACGGTTCCCCTAAACAGAACGCCACAAACCAAGGCTTTCAAGGAGAATCCAGCTTCCCTACCTTGTAGAGACGTGGCTAATCGTACTATGATTCGGATTATGCAGCTAAAGCGTAGTTATTTTCGCCGTGTAAAAGTGTGAGATCTTATATTTACGAGCAAGGTCTCAATGCTCGACGTGCTTACTTTTCAATTCGACTTGCTGTCAAAACCAGTCGACCCCAAAAATTAGTTTGCAAATTTATACTATTTGAAATTACTTTCTATTAAAATTTTCAGAAAAATTAGAAAGCCAAAAGTCGAAAGTTGTAAAGTCTTAAAGCCAAATGCTTTCTTAATGTTCTTTCTTTTTATTTCACCTAATTGATGTACTTAAAAAAGAACAATTCAATATTGCCAATAACTTTAAGACTTTTGACTTTCGACTTTATGACTATTTTATTCTTCGTCTTTAAACTGAAAAGGGTAATCTCCAAAAATTGGAGCCAGTTTACGAACTGCATACGTGTTTCTTGTCATTTTATTAGATAAGGCAATTATGGTTACTCCCTCTTTCATAAGAGTGATATAAGAAGAGGTATTCCCGTGCCACCAGCCATTATGAAAATAGAAATTCTGACCAGTTTCCCAATTGATCATCCTGATTCCGAGTCCATAATTTTTGGTCCCTTTACGTTCATTACTCTGCCCGGTGTAAACCTCTTTTAATAAAGCCGGTTTTAAAAAATCGGGTGCATTTCTCGCTCTGTCAAATTTTAAAAGATCACGAACTGTTGAAAAGATATTTTTATCGCCATACACATTATCCAGATAATCAAAACCAATTTCAACTCCATTGCCTTTATACGAAGGAACAATATTTTTTCTCTCTTTATCATCATCAAAAACATACGTATGTGTCATTCTCAGAGGTTTGAAAATCATTTGAGACATGGCTTCTTTGTAAGTCAGTCCGGTTATTTTTTCAATAATAAGTGCCAGCATGGCATAATTGGTATTGCAATACGCGAAGCGGGTACCGACTCTTGACTCCAAACCTACATTTTTGGTTGCCAGAATATCTAAAATATCTTTGTTGGTTAGCTGGTTATGTCTGTCCCAAACCGATTTATCGTGATCTGTGAAATAAGCGTAATTTCGCATTCCGCTGCGATGACATAACAGCATTCGAACAGTACATTCTTCGTACGGAAACGTTTTTAAAATGGTATTTACTTTTTGATCCAGGCCAATTTTGCCTAAATTGATTAATTTTAAAACAGCAGTTGCAGTTAGTACCTTGCTTACAGAGGCAATTTGTACCGGAGTATCCGCAGTAATTTTTGTGTCTTCATTTTTATTGGCAAAACCGTTATATCTTTCAAAAATAATCTGACCATTTTTTGCAACCAGAAAACTTCCGTTCATACTATTGTTGGGCCAGTTTTTATTGTAAAAATGATTTATCCGACCTTTTACAGAATTAATATAAGCTGCAGTTATTTTTTTTTCAGGTCCCATCGGAACCATTTTACCTAATGTATCTTTTTCTTTTACAGCTTCATTCTCACTGTTATTTTTATCTTTTCCACAGGAACTTAAAACTAAAATTGAAAAAAGTATTTGTGGTATATTTGCTTTTTTAAGGAAACTCATTTTCATTATTCTTTAAAAACAAATATATAGAATTCAATATTTATGTTTAAAGATTTTAACCGATGAAAATTCTTAAAATTAACATACAATTAACATCATTTTTCGCCAGCTTATTGTACATCAGACCTTAAGCATTCATAATCATTTAAAATAAGAAAAGTGCAACAAAATTTTAACTATATTTGTTATATTTAAAACAAAATAAACAAAAAAAGTTATATTATTAAAAATTAAAAAATCCTTTAAATGAAATTCGGAATTATAAAAGAAAGAAAAAATCCACCTGACAGACGTGTTGTGTTTTCTCCTGATGCATTAGCCCAGTTAAAACAGCTTTATCCACAGTCTTCTGTAACTGTTGAAAGCTCTGATATTAGAGTTTTTTCTGATTTACAGTACAAAAGTGTGGGCATTACCGTTGCTGATGATGTTTCGGATTGTGATATCCTATTTGGGGTTAAAGAAGTTCCAGTTGAGCATTTAATTCCGAATAAGTCTTATTTCTTTTTTTCGCACACCATAAAAAAGCAGCCTCACAACAAAAAGCTTTTACAGGCAATTTTAGAAAAAAATATCACTTTATACGATCACGAAACCATTGTTGATGAGCATAACCGCCGATTAATAGGATTTGGAAAATACGCCGGAATGGTTGGAGTTTACAATGCAATTCGCGCATTCGGAATAAAATTCGAGTTATTCAAACTTCCAAAAGCAGAAACCCTTTCGGGAAAAGATGCCCTGATCGTGCATTTGAAAAGAATTACCCTGCCTCCTTTAAAATTTGTACTCACCGGAACCGGAAAAGTAGGCAGCGGAGCACAGGAAATCTTAAAGGCGATTAAAGTAAAAGAAGTGACTATTGATAATTACCTGACTAAAAATTACACCCAATCTGTTTATGTACAACTGGATGCATTAGAGTACAACAAAAGAACTGACGGTCTGATTATTGACTTTAGAGATTTCACCCAACACCCTGAACAATACACTTCTGATTTTGAAAAGTTCACCAAAGTCAGTGATATCTACATAGCTGGTCATTTTTACGGAAATAATGCACCGATGATTCTGACTCAGGAAATGCTGAATGCTAAAGATTGTAAAATAAGAGTTGTAGCAGATGTTTCGTGCGATGTAAACGGTCCTATTGCCAGTACGCTTCGTTCTTCAACCATTGCAGAACCTTTGTATGGTTATCTCCCTTCAGAAAATAAAGAGGTAGATCTTTTTCATCCAGCCGCAATTGTAGTGATGGCAGTAGATAATTTACCTTGTGAAATTCCTAAAGATGCCAGCGAAGGTTTTGGAGAACAGTTTATGGAACATGTTATTCCGGCTTTTTTTAATGGAGATAAAGACGGAATTCTGGAACGGGCAAAAATTACCGAAAATGGTAAATTAACAGAGCACTTTAGCTATTTACAGGATTATGTTGATGGGAAATAGTTTTTATTTCAGATTCCAGGTTAATAAAAAAGGGAGGATTATAAAATTTTCTCCCTTTTTTATCTTCATTTTACCCGTTTCCGAATGTAAACTTTAAACCTAAAACAAAACTACACCATTTCCTGAGGTTTGACCCAGGCATCAAAATCCTCCGAAGTTACATATCCTAAACGAACGGCTTCTTCTTTTAGTGTTGTTCCGTTTTTGTGGGCCGTTTGGGCAATTTCTGCTGCTTTATAATAACCGATTTTTGTATTGAGAGCTGTTACCAGCATCAATGAGTTATCTACTAATTCCTTGATGCGTTTGTAATTCGGTTCAATGCCCTGAGCGCAATGTTCATCAAATGAAACACATGCATCGCCCAATAATCTTGCTGACTGCAGAAAGTTGGCCGCCATAACAGGCTTGAAAACATTCAATTCATAATGTCCCTGCATTCCTCCTACCGAAATTGCTACATCGTTTCCCATAACCTGAGCACAGACCATTGTTAAGGCTTCGCACTGCGTTGGATTTACTTTTCCGGGCATGATAGAAGAACCCGGTTCATTTTCAGGAATATGAATTTCACCAATTCCGGATCTTGGTCCTGAAGCCAGCATTCTTACATCGTTAGCAATTTTATTTAACGACACGGCTAGTTGTTTTAAGGCTCCGTGTGTTTCAACAATTGCATCGTGCGCTGCAAGGGCTTCAAATTTATTTTCTGCAGTTACAAATGGATGACCGGTAAATTGAGCAATGTATTCTGCTACTTTTACATCATAGCCTTTTGGAGTATTAAGTCCCGTACCAACAGCAGTTCCTCCCAGAGCGATTTCTGATAAATGTGCTAATGTATTTTTAAGCGCTTTCAATCCGTATGCTAATTGAGCTGCATAGCCTGAAATTTCCTGTCCGAGAGTAAGCGGCGTTGCATCCATGAGATGTGTGCGGCCAATTTTTACAACGTCTTTAAATTCGGCTGCTTTTTTTACTAATGTTGCATGCAGTTGTTCGATACCCGGAATTGTAGTTTGGACTACCATTTTATAAGCTGCAATATGCATTCCGGTTGGAAAAGTATCGTTGGATGATTGTGATTTATTAACATCATCATTGGCTTTGATAAATGGTTCACCTTCGCCAATTTCAAAACCTTTGAGAACCTGAGCACGATTAGCAATTACTTCATTGACGTTCATATTACTTTGTGTGCCTGAACCAGTCTGCCAGATTACAAGAGGAAACTGATCATCTAATTTACCTTCTAAAATTTCATCACAGACTGCTGCAATTGCATCTCTTTTTTCGATTGCCAAAACTCCTAAATCATGATTGGCATAGGCAGCTGCTTTTTTAAGATAAGCAAAACCTTCTATAATTTCTTTTGGCATGGATCCTGAATTACCAATTTTGAAGTTATTTCGGGAACGTTCTGTTTGTGCTCCCCAATATTTATCAGCTGGCACTTGTACCTCGCCCATGGTATCTTTTTCTATTCTGTATTTCATAATTTCATATTTTTGAGTTCTTAGTGATTAGTCCTTAGTAATTAGTGTTTTGTAATTCTTTCTTCTATAACCAGATTTCCTGAAAATCAACATCCTAGCCCTGATGGAAGCGGCATCCTTTTTGTTTTTCTTTAAAAACAAAAAGATACAGCGGACAGCAGGAATAAGCTCCTGAAAACACTCATATTCCTTTCTTTGAGATCCTTAAATAAATCCCTTATTTAAAATCAGTATAAATATAAGGATTATTGCTCTTTTATAAAAATTGATTTGGTTTTTATTGCCAGCAAAAGATATATAAACTACATTTGTCGTAACATTCAAAAATTCCGGAAAACATGTTTGAATTTTCACAGTACTTAGGTTTTTTACTTTTCTTAACCATACTAACTATAGGGTTTTGGTTAATGTTTTTCTTGGTTAGCTTTATATTTTACTGGGTTACAGGTGCTAGCTGGGAAATGTACAAAGAAAAAAAAGCCAAAAAAAGACAAGAACAATCAATTAAAGCTTAATTGATTTCATAAAAAGGACCCGTGAAAACGAGTCCTTTTTTTATGCTATAAAATAAAATTCCAAATCCCAATCTGTTAAATTGGAATTTGGAATTTCTTTTTTAAAGTTTAAACTAATTACCCCTGGAATTCACCACCTTCATCACCGCCGTTTCCATTATTTTTTGGTGCATTTTTATCTCTGTCGGTTTTCTTCATATTCAGCCTGTAGGTAAATGACAAGTTGATTTGTCTTTTTCTCCATTGAAATTCACTGTAAGAATTCACACTTGGCAGATTCGTTTCATTTTTCATTTTTCTTGAATTGAAAAGATCACTTACATTTAAAGCAATGGTACCTTTATCTTTTAAAACATCTTTGCTAAATGCTGTATTTACTACATAGTTACCCAAACTTTTTCCCTGGGCCGTATTTTTTGGGCCAAAATACATTCCGGATAATTGCCAGTCAATTTTATAAGGTAATGTTAAACGTGAATTTACTCTTCCAAACCATGAGAAAGTTTCATTGTTTAAATTGGTTGTAATTTCTTCGCTTTGAGTATTTTTATACGTATAACTTCCTGTAGTTTTGACGTCTGAAAGATTAAAACTACTGTTTATTTTCCAGATTTTAAATGGCGTGTAATTCAATGTAAATTCAAAACCAAATTGTTGCTCTTTTGCCAGATTAATAGGGCTGCTTAAAACAACTGGATTATCACCTACAAATTCTCCTGTTTCAGTTCTGACAAATGAGAACACATCTGTAGTGTATTCATAAAACAGCGAAGTACTAAAAGTTACTTTTTCCCAACGTTTTAAATAACCTAAATCAAATTTATCAGTAAATGACGGATCTAAATCCGGATTACCTCTAAACAAGTTAATATTACTGGAATAATTTGTCGCCGGATTCAGGAAACGTCCTCTCGGTCTTGACAAACGCTTACTGTAGCTCAAAGAAACACTACCTGCATCTGATATTTCATAATTTACGAATGCGCTTGGAAAGAAATTATTGTATTTTTTCGTATTATAACTTGGCGTATCCAATAAATTAACATCAATAACCGTATCCTCCCAACGCAAACCAAACAAATAAGAAAATCTATTAACCTTAAAGCCATATTGCGTATAAAATGAATTGATACGCTCATTATACTCCAAAGTATTAGAAAGATAGCCGTCGATAGGATTCCCCTGATCATCTGTGTTGACGCTGTACATATTATCCATGTAGTTAAAATTTCCTTTATAACCTGCTTCGAATTGGCCTCCGTTTTTTAATGGCAAGACATAATCAGCCTGAAGCTGTAACTGTTCCTGGTTTTGATTATTAAAAGTCTGGTCGATAGTTGCAGGCTGACCGCTTCCGATTGTCTCATCGGTGATATACGCATTATCCGAATCTTTGTCTTTAGAATATGAAAAATCTAACGTTAATTTATGACCTTTATCGTTGAAGTTTTTCAGGAAATTAGATGAATATTCGAAATCCCTTCCTGTATCGTTTCCTTCACTTAATCGGTATCGGCTTGAAGTAAATACACGATTGGGATCAAAAGAATTATAATTTACCAAATCATTATTAGAACCGCTATTATCTCTGTAGCTGATAGCATTTGTCCAATACGTATTAGGGGCTATGGTCCACTCAAGACCTGTTTTTGTCGATATTCCTTTTCTTAGACGTTCCGTTTCCTTGTCTTCATCGGTATATCCAATGATTTGATTATCTTTAATATTGGTAGAATTGGTTACTCCAGCTCCTTCACTAGTTCTGTAATCATATCCGGTAGAAGTAAAAAAGTTTACTTTCTCTGTCTTGAAATTCAAATTGGCACTTGCTCCATACGTTTCCGGAACTCCGCCTGAGACAATAAAACTTCCGTTTAAACCTAAGTTTTTACCTTTTTTCAGCACGATATTCAGGATTCCCGCACCTCCTTCAGCGTCATAACGCGCAGATGGGTTTGTAATAACTTCGACTTTATCAATGGCATCTGCCGGAATCTGACGTAAAGCTTCTGCCATATTTAATGCGTTTGAAGGACGACCGTCTATAAAAATTCGGACATTTTCGTTTCCTCTCAAACTCACGTTTCCTTCAACATCTACAGAAACAGAAGGAACATTTTCTAATACATCACTTACGGTTCCCCCTTTTACAATCATATCCTGACCAACGTTGTAAACTTTTTTGTCTAATTTAATTTCTACAGTTGACTTTTCTGCGCGCACCACAACTTCATTGAGTTGCGCTGCGTCTTCAGACAGATTAATTATTCCTAAATTCGTATCGCCAGAAATTTCTTTTCCTTTGATATCAGTTGACTTAAACGAAATGAATTCAATTTTTATATCGTAAACTCCTGGAGTAACAGCTACCTCGAATTCCCCTTTTGGATTTGTAATTCCGCCTGCAATCACTTTAGAGTCATTTACAGCTGTAATTGAGATTGTAGCATATTCCAGTGGCTGTTTTGTCACTTTTTCTAAAACTTTACCACTAATTTTTACTTTGTTCTGTCCCGAGGGTGGTTGTTGTGCATAAATACTTAATCCCGAAAATACTAACAGGATCAATATCGCAAATCTGATTTTTTTCATTATTTTTCTGATATATCTTTTTCTCTTAGACACCAAATATAGCCTTTGGTTTAAAAGAGAAAATCACAAAAAAATGTTAATGATTCGTTTTATATTTCTTCTAAAAAAGAAGCAACTTTATCCATATCCCGACCAATAATCGCTTTTCCGTCTTTAATTACGATTGGTCTTTCAATTAATATCGGATTCTCAATCATAGCCTCGATGATTTCTGCATCAGTTAATGTTTTTGCTTTATAATTTTCAATCCATATTTTCTCTTTCGTTCTGACAAGCTCAATAGGTTTCAAATTTAATTTCCTGATCAAATTTCTTAATTCCTCAAAAGAAGGCGTTTCCGTAAGATAATGGATAATTTCATATTCCTGATTTGATTCATCTACAAAAGCCAGGCAAGTCCTTGATTTTCCGCAACGGGGATTATGATAAATTTGTATCATTGTATTTTTTTTAAAATGTTGTAAAATAATTGAATTTAAAAAAGGTATTTTAGCTATCCCCAAAAATAAGATTTACTTATTAAACTCAATTCTAATCTTAAATTTTTAAATACATGTTTTTAGAACAGGGAATTAAGCCTGAAAATAAGTTTTGGAAGTATCTTTTAGGCTCCGCATTCATAATATTAGTATCTGTTGTTGGGTATATACCATTGAGGCTTGCTATTAAATATGAAACTTTAATAAACAAAAAGCCTTATCCTGAAAATGACAAAATGTTAATGAAAATGTTTGATTCAAATCTTACGTTATTTTTGGTTATGATATCATTTGCTTTTGCTTTAGCAGGAGTTTTTTATGTAGTCAAACAGCTCCATAATCAAAGTATTCTATCGATCACAACCTCCCGAAGGGCAATTGATATCAAGCGTATTTTATTTTCATTTTTTTTATGGGCCGGATTTTCTATAATAAGCTTTTTGTTTGTTTATTTACAATCTCCTGAACAATTTGTCTTGAATTTCAAACCCATTCCTTTTCTAATTCTGGTTGTAATAGCAACCCTGCTCATTCCGATACAAACCAGTACCGAAGAATATGTTTTCAGGGGATATCTCATGCAGGGATTCGCCCGCTTAGCGCGTAACAGATGGTTTCCATTAGTAATGACTTCTCTTATATTTGGCTCTATGCACTGGTTTAATCCAGAAGTGACAAAAATGGGGAACATTATAATGGTTTATTATATTGGCACCGGTTTATTTTTAGGAGTGATTACATTAATGGATGAAGGAATGGAGTTAGCACTGGGTTTCCATGCCGCAAACAACCTGATTGGTGCTTTATTGGTAACTTCAGATTGGTCCGTTTTTCAAACTCATTCTGTCTTTATAGATTTGTCTGAGCCTTCAGCTGGTTTTGATGTTATTTTCCCAATAGTGATTATCTACCCCGTTTTACTTTTTATTTTTAGTAAAAAATACAATTGGAAAAACTGGAAAGAAAAGTTAACAGGCGATATAACACTTACTAAAATAATAAAATAGCAAATCATGAATCAATTAACACATAAAAACGTTCATAATTATTTTAAAATAAATGGCCATCATCTCAATGGTGATGAGCTCAGCAGTGTAGCTTACAGTTTCATTAAAGAAGGTGATCTTAACGAACAGGCAATTGGAGAATTCTTATTGGACTGGTTCGATGAAAAAGAGTACATCGAAATGAAAACATCCGGAACTACAGGGCTTCCAAAATTAGTTCGGTTACAGAAACAAGCCATGATTCAATCTGCTTTAGCTACTGGGGATTTCTTCGGTTTAAAACCCGGAGACAAAGCTTTACTCTGCCTTCCGGTAAAATTTATAGCTGGTAAAATGATGCTGGTAAGAAGCTTTATTTTGGGACTTGATTTAGAGATTACAGAACCAAGCACAGCCCCTTTAGTATTTAATAAGACTACATATGATTTTGTAGCAATGGTACCTTTGCAAGTACAAAACTCTATTAAAACTTTAGAAAAAGTTAAAAAACTTATCGTTGGCGGCGCAAAGATGGATGCCGAATTAGAAGAAAAACTACTGCCTTTAAAAACAGAAATTTACGAAACTTATGGAATGACCGAAACTATTACTCACATTGCAGCCAGAAAAACAGGTGAAAAAGTTTTTACAGTTCTTCCAAATGTAATCATTGCAAAAGACAATCGGGGATGCTTAGTAATTACTATTCCTGCTATTTCTAAGGAACCCATTATTACTAATGATTTAGTAGAATTAATATCAGAAAATCAATTTACTTTTTTAGGCAGAATAGACAATGTAATTAACAGCGGGGGGGTAAAATTAATTCCTGAACAAATTGAAGCTAAACTGACTGGTAAAATCAATTCCCGGTTTTTTGTTACAGGGATTCCGGATTCTCTTCTGGGCGAAAAGTTAATCCTGGTAATTGAAGGTGAGAAACAAAAGTTTCAAGATGATTTCTTTGACATTTTAGATAAGTATGAAAAGCCTAAAGAAATCGTTTTTATTCCTAAATTTAAAGAAAATGAAAACGGGAAACTGCTTCGTAAACCAAGCTTAGCCTGAAAAATTCCAATTAAAAAATCCCAAACTCCATTTTAAATTGGAATTTGGGATTTCAAATATTTAGAATTCACATATTATTTTTTGCGTTCTAACAGCGCCATATAAAAACCGTCAAAACCTGAATCTGATGCCAGTAATTTACGGTCTTCAATAAAAGTAAATTGTTTTCCGATTTCAGTTTTAAGAAATTTCTCCACCTGCTCCTGATTTTCAGAAGGCAAAACAGAACATGTCGCATACACCAATTTTCCGCCCGGTTTTACGATTTTAGAATAACTTTCTAAAACCTCAGACTGAACTTTACGAATATTATCAATAAATTCAGGCTGTAATTTCCATTTAGAATCCGGGTTTCTTTTTAACACCCCTAATCCGCTGCAAGGAGCGTCAATCAAAACACGGTCTGCTTTTTCATGCAGTTTTTTAATCACTTTTGTCGTATCAATAATACGGTATTCAATATTAAAAGCACCATTTCTTTTGGCTCTTAATTTTAATTGCTTGAGTTTACTTTCATACAAATCCATTGCGATTAATTGCCCTTTGTTTTCCATCAAAGAAGCAATATGCAATGTTTTTCCACCTGCTCCGGCGCAAGTATCTACTACACGCATTCCTGGTTTCACATCCAGAAAACCGGCAACCAATTGTGAATTAGCATCCTGAACCTCAAAAAGTCCTTGCTTGAAAGCATCTGTTAAAAACACATTTGCTCTCTCTTTTAAAACCAAAGCTTCAGGCTGATCTTTTAAATATTCTGTTTCAATATTTAAATCCATCAATGTATTTCTAAGACTTTCTTTAGTTCCTTTAAGCGTATTGGTTCTTAAGATAACTTTTGCAGGCTGGTTTTGGGCTGCTATTTCTTTTGCCCAGACTTTTTCGCCTAATTCTTTTACGCCTAATTCATCCATCCAGTCAGGTATAGATTCTTTTAAAGCTCTAACCTTTGAAAGCTCATCAAAACGGCCTTTTATTTTTCTTTCAGGAGTACCTTCTAATTGTCTCCAGTCCGGAATTGGGTATCCTCTTAAAACGGCCCAAACCGCAAACATTCTCCACAAATTATCTCTGTCGTAAGGTTCTTTAACCTCTGCAATTTCAGCATATAAGCGTTTCCAGCGAACAATTTCGTATATCGTTTCAGCAACAAACTTCCTGTCAGAACTTCCCCAACGCTTGTCTTTCTTTAAGGCTCTCGCTACCACTTTATCTGCATATTCCCCTTCATTGAAAATAGCATTCAAAGAATCGATGGTAGTATAAACTAAATTTCTGTGTAATCTCATTTTAATTATTTGAGTTGCAAAGGTACTATTAATTGATTGAAAGTTAAATTTTTAATTTTGATTGTTGTTTTAACTTTCATTAAAAAAGAAAAACACTCTGATAAAGTATAAAAGAGTGTTTTGAATCTATTTTGTAAAATATTTATTTAATAATTCTTGTTAAACCTATATTCTCCGGAGCGTGGAGTACCATTGGGAATTTTTCAATTTTCACTGAACTGCTATCTAATCCAAAAGCACTTTCTTCAGACAAACTCAATTTTTTAATAAGGAAATAGGAGTTCATGATAATCTTCTCATGCCATAATAAATCGGAGTCATTCGACAAGAATTTCTCAGACAATACAAATTTGAAATCACCAACAATGTTATTTTTATTTAATGATTCGTAACGGCTGGTAATATCAACCTCTCCATTTTTCACCATATCCCGAATAACTTCCCTAAACATCAAATTGATTTTAGTAGGTTCTCTAAAACCTAAGTTGAAATCAATTCTGTAAATATCGTCTTTAGCAATTTCTGTTACCTTATATTGTGTTTTATATGGTTCTGTTAGAATATTTACGTGCACAAACCAATAGATATCTGCTCTTTTTGGACGTTTCTGTAAAATCGAATACATTACTTTTTGCTCTAACTCATCAACCCGGTTTGCATTGGTCATATAAACCAAATGGGTAGCATATTTAGGAATAGATAAATCTTTACTCAACTCCATTAAGACTTTTTTGTAATCGCCAATTTTGACAATTTTAGTATAGCTTTTATTAATTTGTTTGGCTACATACCATACCGTCATTACCGAAATCAAAATAATGGCAATAATAAGGGTTACATAACCACCTTCTGCAAATTTGGTAATATTAGCAAGCAAAAAGCAGCCTTCAATTATTAAATAAATTGTAATTAGAGGAACCATAAAATATAGCTTTACCCTTTTCATGATTAGATAATAATTCAACAAAATGGTCGTCATAATCATACAAAGTACAATTGCCAAACCATAGGCATGCTCCATATTGCTTGATTTTTCGAAGTGTAAAACGATTCCGACACACCCAAAAAACAGTAACCAGTTAATGGAAGGAATATACAATTGTCCTTTTACCTCAGTAGGGTATTTAATTCTTACTTTTGGCCAGAAATTCAGTCGCATCGCTTCGTTTATCAAAGTAAAAGAACCGCTGATAAGCGCCTGAGATGCAATAACCGCAGCTAAAGTTGCTATTACGATACCTGCTGGTTGAAACCAATCCGGCATTATTAAGTAAAACGGATTACCATTTTCCCCTCCTAATGCCTGCAGAGTCTGTCCTTCGTGATGAATTAGATAAGCTGCCTGACCAAAATAATTCAGAACTAAAGTCAACTTTACAAAAACCCAGCTAATTCTAATATTTTTTCTTCCGCAATGCCCCATATCAGAATACAATGCTTCTGCTCCTGTAGTACATAAGAATACAAATCCTAATACAAAAAAACCATCAGGATGTATCGATAATAAATGGTAAGCATAATATGGATTAATGGCTTTAATAACTTCCGGATGATCTAAAATCTGAACGACTCCTAAAGTTCCAAGCATTGCAAACCAAATAAGCATCATTGGCGCAAAAAACTTACCAACCAACTTAGTACCAAACTGCTGAATTGTAAACAACACAAATAAAATCCCAATAACAATTGGTATTGTATTTATTTTAGGATAATATGTTTTTATTCCTTCAACAGCAGAAGAAACTGAAATAGGCGGTGTAATAATTCCATCTGCCAATAAAGCACTACCACCTATAATAGCGGGTACAATCAGCCATTTTATTTTGGTTTTCTTGACTAAGGCATATAATGCAAATATTCCTCCTTCCCCATGATTGTCAGCACTTAGAGTAATAATCACATATTTAATTGTCGTTTGAAGGGTTAAGGTCCAGAAAACACAGGAAATACCTCCTAAAACAATATCTGCATTAATAGAATGTTCACCTAATATGGCTTTCATTACATATAATGGAGAAGTGCCAATATCTCCATAAATAATCCCTAATGTAATCAACAAACCACCTATAGATAACTTACTGTGTAAGTTTTTATGCGCTGCGCTCATGTATAATTTTATAAAAGACGGTTGCAAATTTACTCTTTTAAAATAAATTAGCATCAATTATAATTTAAAATAACAAAAAAAACACAACTGTTAGATTGTGCTTTTTTGATTTAAAAACGGATTTTTAAAATTAAATTCTTCTCCCGCCTCCTCTTGACTCTGAACTATTTTCTCTTTGTATATTCCCGCCTCCTCTTGATTCCTGACTTGCCCTTGATGATTCAGTACGTTGTGAAGCTTGAACTCTTGCTGTTGTGCCTTCAGAAGATGTTCTATTTTGAGCATAACCTCTCGAAGATTCTGGTCTTTGGCTTGAAGACGCTCTGTTTTCATTCATTCTGTTTTCAGAATTACCTCTTGAAGAATTCATTCTGTATTCATTAGAATTTCCTCTTGATTGGTTTCTTGAGTTGTTTTCAACTCTTCCCGGGCTATTCACAGTTGCCGAATTATCTCTTCCTGAAGCTACTCGGTTTGAATTAAAGTTTCTGTCAGACGCATTTCTATTATCATTAGAATTTACTCTGGACTCGTATCTTGGGCTATTTTCAACTCTCACAGGATTACCATTTCTGTCTGAAGCAATTCTGTTTGAATTATAGTTTCTATCAGATATATTTCTGTTATCATTATAACTTCTGTTTGAATTTCTGTTTTCGACAGCAATTCTTCCAGAATTAGATCTGTTAGTGCTGTAAACATTTTCGTTTCTATTATATTCTCTGCTTGCTAAACGTCTTTGATCCAAATCATATCTGTTGCCTACATTCACATGCCTGTGATGGAAACTGCGGTCAGGATATTGTCTTTCATACCCAGAACAACGTCTGGATTCATATAAAACAGGAGCTCTGTAACTTCTTCTGTAGTTTACATAATCATAATGATTGTTTACATTTATACAAACATTAACGTTTCTTCTATATCTATAAATTGGATAAGGTCTCCAGGCTACATAATAGGTTGGAAAAAAATTCCATCTCCATGTAGAACAATAAGGTCTGTAGTTTGTAACCCAGAATGATGAATAAATAACAGGTGTTACATTATAAACGGGCTCATATATATAATTTGGACCGTAAAAATAACTGTTACCTACGACCTGAATACTTACTTTGTTATAGTTATCCCTCTCTACATCGATAGTCGCAACATCCTGATAAACATCACGATCAAGAATCGCCTGTATGACAATAACATGAGTTCTATTTTCTACAGTTTCAATAACACGTAAATAATCAACCTGATCATCATTATTCAAATCAAGATTTGAAATTTGATATTTCGGATCATTTAAACGTTCTTCAAAATCCTGAAGATTAGCAGACTCTCCAAAAATAGAAGCTACAGCCCTTAAATCTAAATTATCGCTAATATCTGAGTTTTTTGCATAAACGGTTGTTTGGCTTTGTACTGCACAAGAACTTAAACCTATAGTTACTAAAGCTAAAAAAAGTATTTTGGTTTTCATGGCAAATCATATTAAGATTAATATTCTGGAATATCCAATTACTGTGCCAGAAAAAAACTAAAATATATTTTACATATTGTAAATAATTGTATTTTAGCAACAACTAAATCTTAACCTATTATGAAAAAAGTAATATTATTTAGTGTCTTTGTTTTATTTTTATCTTTTAAACCACTGAGCCATAACAACAAAACAACTTTTTATGGTGGTTTTACATCAATGGAAACAGACACCTTATTTCAGGACAACATCAGTATCAGGGCAATTTCTATTGACAAAAATAAAGTTTGGTATGGTGCCGATAATTGTCGCTTTGGATATTATGATTTAGATAAAAAAGAAAAATTTGAGGAACATATTTATCGCGATAACTTAAAATTAGAATTCAGAAGCATCGCTCAAACTTCAAAGAATATTTTTTTATTGAGTATCGGAAACCCGGCTTTACTTTATTCCGTTTCGAAAAAAACACAACAAGTAAAATTAGTTTACAAAGAAGTTAATGAGAAAGTTTTTTACGACAGTATGCAATTTTGGAACGACAAGGAAGGAATTGCTATTGGTGATCCAACAGAAGATACTTTTTCGATCATCATAACCCGTGATGGCGGAGAAACCTGGACAAAGTTACTATCAGATAAATTACCAACTAACGCCAAAGGTGAAACGGCTTTCGCTGCAAGTAATTCAAATATTGTCATAAAAGGAGATGATACCTGGCTGGTCTCAGGAGGTAAAAAATCACGAGTTTTCTACTCTCCCGATAAAGGAAAAACATGGAAGGTTATTGAAACCC
Organism: Flavobacterium adiutor; assembly: GCF_048282555.1. NCBI lineage: Bacteria > Pseudomonadati > Bacteroidota > Flavobacteriia > Flavobacteriales > Flavobacteriaceae > Flavobacterium > Flavobacterium adiutor. The sequence goes on along the minus strand of NZ_CP182487.1, from coordinate 1,605,195 downwards.
CTATTGTCCAGGGAAAAGCAATGGCTGGGATTTTTACAGCAGATTTTTACGATTCAAAACATGGATTTATTGCAGGAGGTGATTTTGAACTTCCAGACCAAAAAAAAGACAACAAAGCTTTTACAACAGATGGCGGCAAAACATGGGAATTAATAGGTCAGGGTATGGGATTTGGATATGCATCATGTGTGCAGTATGTACCCGGAGGAAATGGTAAAGAAATCATCTGTGTTGGTTCTGAGGGAATTCAATACTCTCAAAACGGGGGTGCCAACTGGACACAATTATCTACAGACACAAAACTTTTTACGATTCGTTTTGTTAACAGGAATACTGCAATTGCTGCAGGTTACAATAAAGTTATCAGACTTCGTTTTAAATAAAAACAAGCCCCCTAAATAATAAAGTAAGTATATTATATAGGGGTCTTATTGCTGCTGTTCCTTACGGTATTTGGAGCGAAATTATATTTTTGATTAGTTTTTTCCCGCTCTTTCCTTATATTGCTTCAACAATTTTCGGTTAAAATCATCTTCTGATTTCTTTAATTTCAATATTTTTTTAGCAGAAAGGACTTTGCGAAGATTACTCATATATTTTTCTCTTAAAAAATACAGTTCCTTATCGGTACTTTCAATTTGTGACAAAAGCGTTGCGGCTTCTTTTTCTGAAAGCGAATTAACATTTTCATCATTTAATTTTCGAAAATACGTTTTCATTTTTTCATGACGTAATTCATATTGCTTATCGTCAAAAGCATTATAAATTGGCCAGAATTTTTCAGCTTCATTTGATGTAAGCTCCAGCTCTGTAGTTAAAAAAGACACCTTGAAAGCTTTAATCTTTTCGCGTTTTTCATCTATTTTTTCACTTTGTGCATAAAATGAAAAACTAACTAAAAACAGCACTATGGACAGTATATTTTTGATTTTCATCTCTGTAGTTTTTTATTTTTATTCTGAAATTAAATTTTCAATATTTGGATTTGAAGACAAAACATCTTCAAGTGTTTCCTGTTCGAGAACCATATTTTTATTTATTGCCTCGATATCTTTAGTATCTAATTCACGGATTAAATCATATTGGTTTATGCCAGACTGATAAGATAAATAGGCCTCTAAAGTAGCCTCATCAAGTTCTTTTGATTTACTGTAATTATTTACTACCGGAATCATTAATGCAACAACAATTACTGCAGCCGCAATCATCGCAATAATATTTTTACGTTTGTATATTGGAATAATTTTCACTTCCTTTTCATTAATTTGCAGTAAAATCTTTGCTGAAAAATCATCAAAATAATGATCCGGAGTTTTAAATCCTGGTTTTATTTTAGGTTCGTTTTCTAATTTAAATGTTTCCATAATGTTTATAAGATATATTTTATAACAAAAGGTTTAATTTGATGTAACAAATAATTCAATTTTTTTTACGGCATGATGATAAGAAGCCTTCAACGCACCCACTGATGTCCCAAGAATTTCTGATATTTCTTCGTATTTCAATTCTTCAAAATACTTCATTTTAAAAACTAATTGCTGTTTTTCAGGCAATGTAGCTATGGCTTTCTGAAGCTTTATTTGAATTTCATCACCATCAAAATAAGTATCTGATTTTAAATTATCAATGGTCTTGTTCTGCAAAGCTTCTGACGTCAACCCATTTAGTTTTGCTTTCTGACTTAAAAAAGTCAGTGCTTCATTGGTTGCAATTCTGTACATCCACGAAAAAAGCTTGCTTTCTCCTTTAAAATTCTTCAGATACTGAAATACTTTTACAAAGGTATTCTGCAAAACATCGTCTGCATCATCATGATTGAGAACAATATTCCTAATATGGGAATATAATGGTTTTTGATATTCTGCCAATAGCATATGGAACGCAGCATTTTGCGTTTCAGGATTTAATAATCGTGCTATAAATTCCTTCTCGTTTGTCAAGTCTCTTCGCTATCTTGTTTATTTGAATGAATTTATCACAAAAGGTTTAATCTGGTTTTATATTTTTTTTAAAACTCTGAATCTTCCTCTTCAGCAGCATTCGTTTTAGCCGGAGGTGCTACTACAGGCTTTTGTTTTTTAACGACCGGATCAGTGGTAGTTTTTTCAACTGCAGGATCAGTTTCTGTTTTGTAAACAGGCGTTACCTCTTCTACAACCGGTTTTACTTTCGGAATAATCGGATAATAAATTTCAGTTATTAACTTAGAGGAACTTTTAACATCTAATTTACCTGCAGTTAGAATTTCAAGGTGCGACCAGCTTAAATCCTGGACAATTTTTTCTTTATTAATAAAGGCAATTGTTTTTGAAATCGCTTCATTAGTATGGGAATAATCTCCCTTTAAAGTAGTCTTTACAGCTTCAAAACTATTTAATTTTCCAGATAAGATATCACTTCCCGCACTTATAAAAATTTCCTTACTTATTGGTAAACAAATTGAGATTTTCGCAAGATTAGTCTTTGTATCATAAGTATGATAAATAATAAAAGGCTTTCCACTTGTATATAAATTGTTTGTTTTACTAAATTCTATCAATTTTGGAATAACAATTCTGGCATTTTTATTTACTTTCTGAATTTCACTTGTAAAAGTTTGTTTAATATAAAAACTCTCTGTCTTTTTTACAACACCATTTACTTTTACAGCATAAGTTTTAGTTTCGTAATCCAGATTTTTGTCAATATTTACAAGTGTTTTTTCATACATAGTTCCTATAATTTTATCAGAACCGCCATTCAAAACAGTGTAAATTTTAAATAAAAAGCTCATTTCACCTTTTGCCTTCCAGGTAACTTTTGTTTTTCCATTGAGAGTATCCTTAAAAATCCAATTTACATCTGCTTCCGTCCCGTCAAAACTGATTTTCTGATGAATACTTTCCCCTTCTTTTACCTGCAATGTTATTCCACTTCCTTTTCCTTCACTGTTTTCCCATGAAAATGAAGCCCCACTTCCAACTGTTTTTTCCGGAAATGACATTTTCATTGTCGGGTCTTCAACAGCCCAGGATTCAAAATCTTCAAAATTCCTAAAATCATTTACATAGTGATATACTGTTGTTCTGGGAGAATTAATCACTTTACTTCTCTCAACAGTAAAAAAACCTTTTTGAGTAGCCACAAAAACACTTAAAGCGATAAAACTTAATAATAGTAAAAGAAAAAGATATTTTAGAATTTTCATTGTGTAGGTTGTTTGGTGTCGTAAAGTTATAAATTTATTGCTGCGTTATGAATAACAAAAAAATAAAAACAATTCTTTTTATTATATCAAATAATAAACATATAACAAACGATTTTTAAAAGCTCTAAGCATAATTTCACTCTTTATCTTTTAAAAAAGAATTTGATTAAAAACAAAATGACGATAAAGATCAGAAAAACAATTAAAACCTTATAATTTCCTTTGTAGAAAATTTTGTGTAAGGCAAGATCTTTTCGATAAGCAAAAATCATTACGATTACAAATGCAATAAAAAAACACACTGCGAATATTAATTGTCCCTGACTAAACATAGTTGAAAATTATTTTTGACAAATTTAGAGAATTGTATACGAATTGTTGCTAATTTGGCTATCCAATTAATAAATAAAAAAATGAAGAAACAGCTTGATGCAGTAACTGAATTTCATACTGCTTTTAAAATAGGTCATAGCCAGACTCCTATTGCCGACATTGGAGAAACTAAAAAATTACTTCGTTACAATTTAATGAAAGAAGAGAATGAAGAATATCTTGAAGCTGTACAAAATAATGATTTAACAGAAATTGCTGATGCTCTTGGAGACATGATGTACATATTATGCGGAACCATAATTGAACATGGCTTACAGGACAGGATTGAAGCTGTTTTTGATGAAATTCAGCGCAGTAATATGAGTAAATTAGGTGAAGATGGACAGCCTATTTATCGTGAAGATGGAAAAGTAATGAAAGGCCCTGGTTATTTTAAACCCGATTTTTCGAAACTTTTATAAAAAACAAAACCCGACTAATTTTAAATGTCGGGTTTATTTTTATAAAAATATTCTTTTTTAACTATTGAACTTTTACAGTCCAGCCAAAAGTATCTTCTGCAAGTTTATTTTGGAGATTAGTCAATTTTTCTTTTAAAAATGAAGCGTATGAATTCTCGATTGGAGCCATCTCATAATAAACATCCTGATAAGAGAATCCTTTAATCACACTTATAACAGCAGCCGTTCCAGCTCCAAAAATTTCTTTTAAAGAACCATTTTTAGCTGCTTCAACCAATTCTGAAACAACAACAGGACGAACTTCAACATTTAGACCTTCTTTTTCAGCCATAGCAATTAAACTTTTTCTGGTAATACCATCCAAAATTCTTTCACTTGTTGGAGCGGTCAATAATGTATCATTAATTCTAAAGAATACGTTCATTGTACCAGCCTCTTCCAGTTTAGTATGCGTTGCATCATCAGTCCAGATCACCTGTTGAAAACCGTCTTTGTTGGCAAGGTTGGTTGGATAAAACTGAGCAGCATAGTTTCCAGCAGCTTTTGCAGCTCCAATTCCACCATTAGCAGCTCTACTGTAATGCTCTGCAATAATTACTTTTACTTCTCCGGCGTAGTATGATTTTGCAGGAGAAAGTAAAATCATAAATTTATATTCATCTGAAGGATTAGCTACAACTCCCGGACCTGTTGCAATCATAAAAGGACGGATGTACATACTGCTTCCGTTGCCTCTCTGAATCCATTCTTTATCAATTTTCAATAATTCATTCAAACCATCCATAAAAATAGATTCAGGCACTTCCGGCATAGCCATACGCACTGCTGAATTATTAAAACGCTTGTAGTTTTCATCAGGTCTGAACAACCAAACATCATTATTTTCATCTTTATAAGCTTTCATTCCTTCAAAAATTGCCTGACCGTAATGAAAGACTTTAGAAGATGGATCCATTAAAATAGGAGCATACGGTTTAATGACCGGTGTTTGCCATTCCCCATTTTTAAAATCACATTCAAATAAATGGTCTGTAAACACAGCACCAAAGCTTAAGTTTTCAAAGTCTACACTACTAATTTTAGAAGAAGTGGCTTTTCTGATTTCAATTTTGCTTGCTTGAGTTGTACTCATAATAATGTAAGTTTTACTTAATTTTCATCACTAAAGAAGCTTCCTTAAAGTAACGATATGATATAAAATAGAATTTATTGAAGGCAAAATTAAGTAAAATTATATAAAATACTTGCCAAAAAACCATTAATTACCTCATTTAACTGCGATTTATTTATCCTTTAATAAACTTAATTTTTTAACTGGTTTTTATAAAGAATTTATGAAAAAAGCTTGGTTTTTTAGGGCTTTACGCATTAGTTTTGAGTAAATTTGACATAAAACATATTGTCTAGTTTAAAATTAAATAAATAAATTAAGGATTTAATGAAAAGAGAGATTATTAAAACACTAGATGGCTCAACCACAATTCATTTACAAGAGTGGGACGAATGTTATCATTCAAAACACGGCGCTATACAGGAAGCTAAACATGTTTTTATAAAGAACGGACTGAACCTGTTTGAAGGAAAACCGGTAAGTATTCTGGAAATTGGTTTCGGAACAGGCTTAAATGCCTTTATTACCTTTCTTGAAGCAAATAAACAACAACAAACTATCGATTACACTGGCGTAGAAGCCTACCCCGTTGCTCCAGAAGAAGTTTTGGCTATGAATTATGTTTCTGAATTACAAGCCAACGAATTTGAAAATATCTTTAAGAAGATGCATAATTGCGAATGGAATCTGAAAAGCAGTATCACTCCTGATTTTGCATTAACAAAAAGAAAACAATTTTTTCACGAAATAGACGATTTTGAAACTTTTGATTTAATTTACTTTGATGCCTTTGGCTACAGAGTACAGCCTGAATTATGGAGTACCGAAATTTTCAAGAAAATGCACAACGGCTTAAAACCAAATGGTGTTTTAGTTACTTATGCCGCCCGCGGAGTTATTAAAAGAAGCATGATAGAAGTTGGATTTACAGTTGAAAAATTAGCAGGACCACCCGGAAAAAGAGAAATGTTTAGAGCTGTAAAATAATTCACACAATACTATTTAAAACAAATCTAAATTGCTTTATATTCAGCAAGAAAACGTATTCGCCCTTACTATTTTAAAAAAAATAAGTTAAAAACATCTTTTATATGCGATATTTATTTAAATTTGGCTTGAGTTTAAAAATAAAGACAACCCCCCAAAATCTTATTTTATTATGTCAAAAATGATGTTTGATTACACGAAATCAATACTTGAAAGAGTAAGTTTCGACCCGGTGCTTTTTTGTAAAGAATTAGAAAAGGCTATTAAAACACTGTTACCTTACGAAATGGAACAATTGCAAGAATGGTTATTAAACTTCATCGTCGAAAAACCAGAATTAAAAGAATGTTTACTATTAGTTAAAGCATAAAAATAAAGAGGCTGTCCGAAAAGGGCAGCCTTTTTTATGCAGCAAAATGTTTTGGTTTGATCTTAAACAAATCTGGATCAAAGCAAAAACCTGTGGGGAGGCAAAAATTAAGCATAAATATTAGTTAGCCTAAAAAGGAAGTATTCTATATTTCTAACACCTCTAAATTTTGATCTAAATGCTTTTATTTTAGCATTGAATGATTCTGCAGAAGCATTAGTACTTCTGTTATCAAAATAATTTAAGATGGTTTGATAATGATTCATAATTGTACGAGAGATTGTACCGAAAGACTTAAATCCAGATTGATCTACTTTTTCATGCCATCTGGCTAATTTTGCAAAACCAATGATTTTATCGGTTGTATTCTCAAAGATGCCACGGAGCTCTTGAGTTAGATTGTATCCTTTTTGAATATCAGGATATAACTCAAATAGTAAGGCAGCACGTTCTATTTGATTTTGAGTCCATTTCGATTTGGATTTATACAAGAAATAGCGACTCCTCGCTAGTAATTGCTTAAGGGGATCCCCATTTGAAAGTGTTTTAGATTCGAAATTTACTTTTGACTTTTTGGCTTTTTCAATAGCATCATTTTCTTGATCAATGGCTTGCCAACGATATTTAATCCTGATTTCCTGCAGGGCCTCTGCAGCTAGCTTTTGAACATGGAATCGGTCTGTAACTCGAGTAGCATTAGCAAAACACTTTTTAGCTATCAATCCCATATTCCCGGCCATATCCTGAGTAATTTCCTTGACTAGATTCCGCTGTTTAAGAGGAATTTTTTCAATAACACCAATAACTGTTTCTGCTTTAGTTCCTGCAATCATAGCTACTATAGTTCCTTTTCTACCTTTACCGGATTTGTTGGTTAAAATAGTATAGAGTTCGCCATTTGAAAGTGAGGTTTCGTCTATTGATAAACGCTTTCCAATATTTTGTGGAAAAAGAAGCCATTTTTTAGCATGTGATATTTGATCCCAAACTTTGAAATCACTTAGAAAATCTTTGTATTGACATTGCAGGTTTCTACCAGAAACTCCATAGAAAGAGGCAATGGTATTACAATCATTTGGACTGGAATCTATTGATCTCTTTTAAAAAAGACGCAAACTCCTGGGTTACACGAGTTCCGTCTGCTACTAAATTCCAATCTCTAAAAACGATCTTTCGAGTATCTTCATTAAGCCATCTTCTGCGAGTGATGTGAAGATATACTTGGTGTCCACGGATAGGAAAATCCTGAACCGTTATCTCTTCGAAGAATCCTTTTGAGCTTAATTTTGATTCTCTGTATTCTTTAGGTATCGAATTAATCTCTTTTAAATACAGATGGAGTGTTTCATCTTTCTTTTTATAAGAAGTAAGTTCGAAGTAGTCTACTATTATCTCAGGTAATAACAACTTAAGGATATCGATAAAAGAATCTTGCATTGGGGGATAGATTGAACATACAAATATCTAGATTTTAATATTTACCCACAACAATATGTTATGATCCTTAAAACAAACAATAACATTGACTAATTTAGCCCACAAAAAAAGCCCTGAATTTCTTCAAGGCTTTAAATTTCTGGGTGGCTGACCGGGTTCGAACCGGCGACCCGCGGCACCACAAACCGCTACTCTAACCAGCTGAGCTACAACCACCATTTTTGCTTAGCGAGTGCAAATATATAACAAAGGTTTACTTCTACAAAGAAAAAATTAAAAAAAAATTCATCTTTTTACCTCAAATCTCCTAAACTATTGACTGCCAAACATCTTTCAACCGTAAAACCTTCAGCAAAATCTTTATTAACCAGCCTTCCTAAATCCTGAGCTCTATAGTTTAAGCTTTCCAGAAAGTTTTTACTTGTAATAGGCGTTGCAGGTTCTTTTGAATCTGGATCATAAAATTGCGTTTTATAAGCAAGGATTGCTTCCACTTTTTTTTCTTCAAATCCCGTAATATCTACCACAAAATCAGGTTCGATATTTTTCCATTGAATATAATGATACACAACCTTAGGTCTCCAGGCTTCCTGCTTCTCTCCATCAATTGATGTTTCGATTTTAATTAAACCAGACAAAAAACACGAATCAGAAACTAATTTACTTCCTTTTCCGTGGTCAATATGCCGGTCATCAATGGCATTGCATAAAACAATTTCAGGTTTATACCTACGAATCATTTTTATAACTTCTAACTGGTGTTTTTCGTCATTGGTAAAAAATCCATCACGCATGCGCAAATTTTCCCGCACAACAACTCCTAAAATTTTTGCAGCTGCTTTTGCTTCCTGATCACGAATTTCTGCCGAACCACGTGTTCCGAGTTCACCACGTGTCAAATCAACAATTCCGACTTTTTTCCCAAGTGATACTTCTTTTAAAATGGTTCCGGCACAACCCAATTCTACATCATCTGGATGTGCGCCAAAGGCTAATATGTCTAATTTCATTATTTTTGCTTTTTTTGTTTTCTTCTTTGTTTTAGGTTTCAAGTTTCAGTTTAAAGTATGAACCCAAAACTCATAACCTCTAACTCATAACATTCAAGACTTTTTTCATTGTCATCGATTTATTGACACTTTCCTCCCACTCTTTTTCAGGCATACTTTCTCTGGTAATTCCGCATCCCATATACAAAATGGCTTTGTTTTCCTGAATTTGCATGCTTCGTAAATTTACAAATAAATCAGAACTTATACTATTACCTGAAAAACTACTGTTTAATTCGCCCAGGAAACCGGTATAAAAAGTCCTGTCATAATTTTCGTTTTCTATAATAAATGCTTTCGACTTTTTCTTTGGCAAACCACAAACAGCGGGGGTTGGATGAAGGGTTTCAATCACTTCTTTTAAAGTCAGATTATGTTTTAAAACTCCGGAAATATCTGTTTTAATATGCCAGATTGATCCGGCTTTAAAACTGTAAGGATCTGAAACCGCAACTGAAGCTGTAAATTCACGAAGCCGTTTTATTATAAAATCAGTTACATACTGCTGCTCGTCTTTTTCTTTTTGCTTCCAGACAATCTCATTTTCCGAAAATACTTTTTGTGTGCCGGCCAAAGCTGTTGTTTCAAAAACATTTCCGTTTGCCTTCAATAATTGTTCGGGTGTAGCTCCCATCCAAAAACCAATTTCAGGATGAAAAAAGCAATAACAAAAAGTAGTTGGGTAGAATTGAACCAAATGCTGAAATGTAGTTACAAAATCAAAATCTGTTAAATCTATAGCTTCACTTCTGGATAAAACTACTTTTTTAAATTCATCATTTTTAATGGCTTCAATTCCTTTTGCAACTAACTCTTCATATTTTTCTTTTGCTTCAGGATTCAGATTAAGATCTTCAATTTCAACCGATTCAAATGCTGTTACTTCTTTATCAATCCTGATCATTTCCGATTCACTTTCTGGAATTAAAATCAGTTGTTTTTCATCGAAAGAAGCAAAAACAAATCCTTTTTCGCTATAATCTGAAACTTTATACAAAGTATGATTTTGCTGTAAAAGCCCAATAATATTCGAAGTATTAGGTTTTGCATACACTACAAAAGGCAAATTTTGATGGTAATGTTGTTTTATTCTCGAGAAAAAATTATTCATGATTTAAAAGTTGAGCCTGATATTCTAAAAGCTCTTTTTTAGTTTGAAAGAATGTTTTTGATATAACAGTCTGATAATTGTTCAAAGATTCAGAAAGTAATTTTAACTCCTCTTCGCTATATTGATTCCCATTAAAATATTTCCAGTCTTCAGATAAATATTTATTAAAAGCAATTCTCATTTCGATTGTTATAGCTTTTCTATAAATATTATCTTCCAGTATTTTTTCTATTTGATTCTTAAATTTATCTTCCTCATTCTTTAGTAAACGCATGTTTTGATCAATAACATCAACTGTGCAGGTGGTATAAATAAATTCAGAAGCATCCATCATTTTAATATAAAAATCGATCTTTTCGTCGTAACTTTTATCTAACTCAAAAAGATCTTTATAGTGTTTTTTTAATTCTTCGCTTTTATTCTGGCTATCAGCCAAAGCTAAAAAGCAGAAATAAATTTGTTTGTCGTTTTCAAAAACTTCTTCTTTAACTCTCTTCAAATCCGGTTCTAATTCGTTTATTAATTCCTGAGCATCTTCAGAAGACATTTTATATCCATCATATGAAAATGATTTTATTTTAAAATTCCCGTTTGCAATTTGCTTTAATGTATTTATATCATTTTCTAATGAGATAGAATTATAAACTAAATCTACTGTCTGATTACTGAATAATTCTTTAATATCTCTCTTTGGATATTCTTTTGCCAATGAATCAACATCAAAAACCTGAGGATTTTTGTTATCGTAATATTTATTAAAGATCTCATTAAATGAGTTTGCAAAAAAATCTTTCTCATACTCATTAATAAAATCTTCGTTTTTATGAAAAACAACTGCGCTAGAATATTTTATTGATGAAAAGAGTTTATTGGTAAATTTACTCTGCAATGCAATTCCGTCCTGAAACAAGTCAATCGCTAATGCTTTACTATCATTTGTTACATCCAGATTTAATCTTTCTAATTCTTTAATTCGATCTTCGGTACTTGGATGCGTTTCCCATTTATTTTCGATAACCAGTTTTGATTTATTAAATCTATTTAGAAAATCAGGAGTTAATTGAGGCAAATCATTTTCAACTTGCAAATTGCTGTTTGTGGCAATAAAATTCATTACAAATGATTGCTGCTGATATAAATTTTCTGTTGCGATTGAATCTGGAATTTTCTTCCCATAATAATCTAAAACTGTATTGAAAGAATGATCTGCAAGGTCTAATCTCAATAGTGATGTAATTAAAGGTCTTGATCCTGTAACGCTTGCTGCGACTGCATCTGCATGAAATTCCATTTGTCTCGACAAAGCGCGGTAACTAACATTTACAACATTATAAACCTGCTGCAAAACCCACTGAATTCCGATTACAATTTTAACAGCAAGTGTAGTAAAAATGGCAAAATATCCATTTACACTCCCCCAGCTTTGCGCAATAGAATTATACGAATCATTATCGTAAAGCATGTTATGAATAATTTGATTTACATTGTAAACATAACTTCCAACTTTCATACTTTTTTGAGAAAAATGCCCAAATTCATGCGCCAAAATAGCTTTTAGTTCCATTTCTGAAACAGAATTCACAAGTCCAACCCCAATCTGCAAATTTTTCTTGATAGGCAAAAACATGCTCCAAAAAGTAGAATCATAAAAAACACAAGCATTTACATCAGATGACAAATACACTTTTTTAGGAAAATCTGTTTGTACTTTATTTACAATTTCATCAATAAAAGCAAATAATTTTGGTTCTTCTGTGCGCGTAATTTCGATTAAATGAGAGCGGTCTGCCTTATGCTTAACAAACATAAATTTGAAAAGAAAAATCAAAACAAGCAATGCCATGCACAATAATCCTGCTCCAATCATAATGGTTATAAACATTGGTTTCGCCGCTATAATTGCTATTCCGCCAATAACTGCTAAGGCCGTTATACCTATCCCACAAAGAATTAAAAGAATATAAATTAATAAAAAGAATAAAACAGAAAGAATTGCTTTTGCCGTCATCTTTCTGAATGCAGAAGAAACTGAAACGGTGTTTTTTGGCGTCATTAATTTTTTGAAATGTAAATTATTAAACTTTCTTTTTATCCAAAACAATATTTGTCAGTTTGCAAAGCGAAATCAGATTTCCGGCTTCGTCTGTAATTTTAATTTCCCAGAGATGCAGGCTTCTTCCTTTATGGATGATTCTGGCTGTTCCAAAAACAACTCCTTCACGGATGCTTTTTAAATGATTTGCAGAGATTTCTATACCGCGTACTTCCTGTTCTTTCGCATTAATAAAAAAATGAGAAGCAGCACTACCAACACTTTCTGCCAGAGCTACTGAAGCTCCTCCATGAAGCAATCCCATCGGTTGATGAACAGAGGGATTTACAGGCATTTTAGCAGTCAAAAAATCTTCTCCGGCATCGATATATTCTATTTTTAGCGTTTCCATTAAGGTATTTTTAGAAAACTCATTACAATACGCTAAAACCTGCTCTTTTGTGTTATTCATTACTAGTAGCTTTAAAAAAAACGTAAAATTAATTAAAAGATGAGACACTATTTAGAAAATGCCATTCTAAAATTAAAAATCCCTTTTCGCATATCAGATTTTTGTTATTTTTACAGAAAAACAATTCGAATGCGTCATTATTTTATGCTCTTTATTTTCGGAATTCTTTTGGCTGCTACTTCATGCAGAACAGATTTTGACACCGTTGCCAGTTCCGGGGATTTAAAATTTTCAAAAGACACTGTTTATTTGGACACCGTTTTTAAAAATATCGGATCGAGCACTTATAATTTAAAGGTTTATAATCGAGGTAAAGACGACATTAACATTCCGGTTATTCAGTTAAAAAAAGGTTTAAACTCAAAATACCGAATGACCGTTGACGGTATGAACGGAAATAATGGTAAGATTTTCAATAATGTTACGCTTTTAGCCAAAGACAGTTTGTATATTTTTATTGAAACCACTGCCGACATAACAGATGCTAATCCAGTTGATTTTTTATATACCGATGAAATTCAGTTTGACAGCGGCGCCAATCTCCAAAAAGTAGCTTTGGTAACCCTGATTCAGGATGCTGTATTTTTATATCCCAAGCAAAATGCTGATGGGACAAAAGAAAAAATTCAGATTGATGGTAAAGATGTGGACGGATTTTATCTGGACGAAAATGATGAAACCAACGGAAATGAATTGCTTTTTACGAATAACAAACCTTACGTAATTTACGGATATGCAGCAGTTCCCGAAAACAAAACGGTAACTTTTGAAGCCGGAGCCAGAGTGCATTTTCATAATAATTCGGGGCTTTTTGTAAGTAACAACGCTTCACTTCAAATTAACGGAACTGTTTCCACAACCAAAAACTTAGAGAATGAAGTTATTTTTGAAGGCGATCGTTTAGAACCTGAATATTCTGATGTTCCCGGACAATGGAATTCGGTTATTTTTGCTGATGGAAGTACTAATCATTCCATAAATCATTTTACTTTAAAGAATGCCAAAACCGGTCTGGATATACGAAATCAGGATGCTATTGCTTTTCAGATTAAAAACACACAGATTTACGATTGTTCCAATTACGGAATCCTGGCTCAAAATGCTAAAATCGACGGAGAGAATATTGTTATTAATTATGCTGGCTTAGCGGCTTTATCCTGTGTTTACGGAGGTGATTATAAATTTACGCACTGTACATTTAACAACACCTGGTCCGGCGGACAGCAATTTGCAGTTAATTTAAGTAATAAACTGTCGGGAGCAACTCCAGAAACCAATCCGCTGACTCAGGCTACTTTTAACAATTGTATCATTTACGGTTCAAATACCAACGAATTCAATTTAGACAAAAATGCTACTACTGCTTTTGTTTATCAGTTAAATAATTGTTTACTGAAATTCGGAAGCACTTCAAATCCCGACTATCAATTCAACACAGATACAGCACATTATAACGCTATTATTTTAAACGAAAACCCGAAGTTTTATAACGTTTCTAAAAATCAATTGAATATTGATAAAACTTCTTCCGCTTTCGCAAAAGGGAATCAGGCGTATATTATTCCACTTGATATTTTAGGAATTAGCAGAACTTCTCCTCCTGATTTAGGCGCTTATCAAAGTAAAGATTTTCCGAAGTAAATTTTTTAAACCATATAAGTTATATAAGACATTTAAGTCCTGCGTGAATTTTGTCAGCAAATCTAAGAAGTCTCAAAGTTTAAAAATTCAATATTATCAAATGAATAGAAGTTTTTTAACCATCATTTTTTCTTGTAGCTTGTATTTTTACATTTGCTCAGCGTACAAAAACGATTCAGTGTGATTCTATTTATAAAAACAAAGGAATTACAATACAACTAAACAAATTTGAAACCGAAAAAGATGGTTACGGTGGTGAAAAAAAATTCAATTTTAATTATCAGCCAAAAGACAAATAACAAATCTTCTGTTTTAGTAAAAGATTCGATTTTTAGCAGTACTCAAAAAATCGAATTCCAAGATTTCAATTATGACGGAATAAAAGATATTTTGATTCAGAATATTTCTGATGTAAGAAGCAATTGAACCTATAATTTGTATATCTACAATTCTAAAAAAAAAGTTTTATAAAAATATTTGGTTTTGAAGAAATCAAAAACCCAACATATAATTCAAAATATAATATTGTAGAAAGTTATGCTGCATCTGGTCAAGATTGGATTTCCTTTTACAAAATAAAAAAGAACCTCATTTACGATTATGGCATCACAATCGTTGATGATCAAGGAAAGAATTTTGAAAAAGAATACCAGAAAGCCATAAAAAAGATTTTAGCAAAAAGGTAAACCTCAACCCTTCATCTTATACAGTTAAAAAAAACACGTAAGAAAATATACCTAAAATTAAACATCACTTAACGTATTAGACTCATAAAAGTAGTAAATTTGTTATAATCCGTTTTTAATTAACTAAAATTCAAATATTTAAAAGTTAAAAACAAACCAAAAAACGTAACCAAATTTTAAACTATTAATTTATGAAAAAAAACTACTATTTACTGTTATTGATGTTTGCCACAATTGGTTTTGCCCAAATCCCTTCGGGTTATTACAGCACTGCAACTGGAACGGGTTATACTCTAAAAACACAATTGTATAACATTATTAAAGACCACACCAATAACGGTTATGCCGGACTTTATACCACTTATCAAACTTCTGATGTTGATAATTTTTATGAAAATGACGGAACTATTTTAGATATGTATTCTGAAAATCCATCAGGTGGGGACCCTTACAATTACACTACCGGAACAACACAACGATGTGGCAGTTATTCTGTTGAAGGCGATTGTTACAACAGAGAGCATATTATTCCGCAATCGGTTTTTAATGAAGCATCACCAATGGTTGCCGATGCTCATTTTATTACGCCAACTGACGGAAAAGTAAACGGGATTCGTTCAAATTACCCACACGGAACTGTAAATTCAGCTACTTATACTTCTCAAAACGGAAGCAAACTAGGATCAAGTTCTGTATTCGGTTATTCAGGAACCGTTTTTGAACCCATAAATGCTTTTAAAGGCGATATAGCCCGAATGTATTTTTATTTTGCGACACGATATGAAAACACAGTCTCAGGTTATTCCTTTCCAATGTTTGACGGTTCAAGCAATAAGGTTTTCACAACTGCCTTTTTAAATGTTCTTTTAGCCTGGCACGCTCAGGATCCTGTAAGCGCAAGAGAAATTGCCAGAAACAATGCTATTTATGCACGTCAGAACAACAGAAATCCGTTTATCGATCATCCGGAATACGTAAACCAAATTTGGGGTAGCACTCCTCCTTCTGGAGATACTCAGGCGCCAACAACTCCAACAAATTTAGCTTCAACCGCAAAAACAGCAACTTCAATTTCACTTAGCTGGACAGCTTCTACAGATAATGTGGGGGTAACAGGATATGATGTTTATGCCAATAGTGTTTTAAAAACAACTGCTTCTGGAACTACAGCTACCATTACAGGTTTAACCGCTTCTACCGCTTATTCAATTTATGTAAAAGCAAGAGATGCGGCTGGAAACACTTCTGCTTCAAGCAATACCATTTCAGTTACAACCAACAGCAGCGGAACAGAAACTGCAACAGACCTTCTTTTCTCTGAATACATTGAAGGTTCCGGAAATAACAAAGCTTTAGAAATTGCCAACAATACAGGAAGTTCTGTAAACTTATCTGCTTATACTATCAAAAAACAAACGAATGGTGCAGGTTCCTGGAGTACCGGCTTAGCTTTAAGCGGAACTTTAGCAGCCGGAAGCAAATTTGTTATTGTAAACAGTTCTATTTCTTCAAGCTGTTTTTCTACAAGTTCGGCTAATATTGCAACAACAGCTACTGAATTGACTTTTAATGGAAATGATGCTGTTGGTTTATTCAAAAATGGTACTTTAATTGACATCATCGGAACTTTTAATGGCGGAACAGCCAATTTTGCTATTGATGTTACTTTAAGAAGAAAATCTACAGTAACTTCTCCAAGCACCACTTTTAACTTAAGTGCGCAATGGGATTCATTTTCATCAGATACCTGTAATAACTTAGCCAGTAAAATGGCTTTTCCAGCAGAAATTGAAGAAGAAATTATTTCCAATTCTAATGAAATTACCATTTACCCTAATCCCTCAGAGGGCAATTTTGAAATTAAATTAGACAATACCGATCTTCCTTATTCTATTGAGATTTTCTCCTTCTCCGGACAGAAAGTTTTCGAAAAACAAAACACGACATCTTCAGAAATTTTTACACAAAATTTATCACCTGGAGTTTATATTATTAAAATCATCAAAGGAGAAAAAACATTCTTAAAAAAGATAATTATTAATTAAAATGATTTTTTTCCTCAATTAAAAAGCGGCAAATTGTCGCTTTTTTTTGTATCTTTTGAGAAGTTTTTTCAAAAAATGTTTTTTTTAATTCCCTCTTTAATTTCATAATTTTTGCAAATCCGTTATCTCAAAAAATCAAAAAATAAAGATTCCTTCCCTCCGTTTTATATTTCTAAAACTTCAATTTAACAGAACAAATCTGTTGAGAGTTTTTAATAAATCTTGAAATTTTAAAGGAGAGCCAAACCAGCTGATTTTGCGTCTTTTTGGTAGAAAAAATACAAGAAAAAGGCAACTTTATTTTTTTTGAAAAGAGATCGTTTTCAAATTTGCGCTTACTATTTATTTACACTAAATTTGCCCCTTCAAAACAACAAACTACACAAATGATCCATTTCTTTGAAAACCAAAGCAAAACTGTTTTTGCTGTACAAACGCAAAACGAAATTTCAGCTCAAGACATTTCAAAATTAAACTGGCTTTTTGCCAACGCAAATAAGATAGAAAAATCTGCATTGACAGGATTTTTTGTTGGTCCTCGCGCTACCATGATTACCCCTTGGAGTACAAATGCTGTAGAAATCACTCAGAATATGGGGATTCCGGGCATTATCAGAATTGAAGAATTTCATCCGGCAACGGAAAATTTTACTGATTTTGACCCAATGCTTTCTCAAAAATTCAACGAATTAGATCAGGAAATCTTCACTATCAACATTCAGCCGGAACCAATTTTGGAAATTGATGATATTGCAGCATACAACAAAGTGGAAGGTTTAGCTTTAAGCGAAGAAGAAGTAGATTACCTCAATAATCTTGCAACTAAATTAGGAAGAAAACTAACTGATTCTGAAATTTTTGCTTTCTCACAAGCGAATTCAGAACACTGCCGCCACAAAATTTTCAACGGAACTTTTGTTATCGATGGCGAAGAAAAAGAAACTTCTCTTTTTAAATTAATCAAAAAAACGTCACAGGAAAATCCGAACGATATTGTTTCTGCTTACAAAGACAACGTTGCTTTTGTAAAAGGACCAAAAGTGCAACAATTTGCACCAAAATCTGCTGACAAACCTGATTTTTACGAAATAAAAGAATTTGATTCGGTTATCTCATTAAAAGCCGAAACACACAATTTCCCAACAACAGTTGAGCCTTTCAACGGAGCTGCAACAGGTTCTGGTGGAGAAATTCGTGACCGTTTAGCGGGTGGACAAGGTTCATTGCCTCTTGCTGGAACTGCTGTTTACATGACTTCTTACTCTCGTTTGAAAGAAGACAGAAAATGGGAAAATGCTGTTGAAGAAAGAAAATGGTTGTACCAAACGCCAATGGATATTTTGATCAAAGCGTCAAACGGAGCTTCTGATTTTGGAAATAAATTTGGGCAACCGCTTATTACAGGTTCTGTTTTAACTTTCGAACACGAAGAAGAAAACCGTAAAATTGGTTACGATAAAGTAATCATGCAGGCCGGAGGAATTGGATACGGAAAATTAGATCAATCAATCAAACACAAACCAAAAGAAGGCGATAAAATCGTTATTCTTGGAGGAGAAAATTATAGAATCGGAATGGGCGGTGCTGCGGTTTCTTCTGCAGATACAGGTGCTTTCGGTTCAGGGATCGAATTAAATGCGATTCAGCGTTCCAATCCTGAAATGCAAAAACGTGCTGCAAACGCGATTCGTGGTTTAGTAGAAAGCGACAATAACCCAATTGTTTCGATTCACGATCACGGAGCTGGAGGACACTTAAACTGTCTTTCGGAATTAGTGGAGGAAACTGGAGGTTTGATCGATTTAGATAAATTACCGGTTGGAGATCCAACGCTTTCTGCAAAAGAAATTATTGGTAACGAGTCTCAGGAAAGAATGGGATTGGTTATTGGTCAAAAAGATATTGATACCTTACAAAGAATTGCCGACAGAGAGCGTTCTCCAATGTATCAGGTTGGAGATGTAACGGGAGATCACCGTTTTACTTTCGAATCAAAATCGAATGGTTCTAAACCAATGGATTATGCTTTGGAAGATTTCTTTGGAAGTTCTCCAAAAACGGTTATGACGGATAATACGGTTGACAGAAAATATGCTGATGTTGCGTACAATGCGGGAGATTTTGAAAGCTACTTAAAAGATGTTTTACGTTTAGAGGCTGTTGCATCAAAAGACTGGTTAACCAACAAAGTGGACCGTTGTGTTGGTGGAAAAGTTGCGAAACAACAAAATGCTGGGCCGCTTCAATTGCCTTTGAATAATGTTGGAGTTATGGCTCTGGATTATTTAGGGAAAGAAGGTATTGCTACTTCTATCGGGCACGCTCCTATAGCAGCTTTGATTGATCCAGTTGCAGGATCTAGAAATGCTATTGCAGAATCGTTATCAAACATTATCTGGGCGCCAATAAAAGATCAGTTAAAAGGAGTTTCATTATCGGCAAACTGGATGTGGGCTTGTAAAAACGAAGGTGAAGACGCTCGTTTATACGCTGCTGTTGAAGGCTGTTCTGAATTTGCAATTGAATTGGGAATTAATATTCCAACAGGAAAAGATTCACTTTCGATGAAACAAAAATATCCAAATGATGAAGTAATCGCGCCGGGAACGGTTATTATTTCGGCTGCTGGAAACTGTACCGACATTAGAAAAGTGGTTGAGCCTGTTTTACAGAAAAACGGAGAATCAATTTATTATATCAATTTGTCTCAGGATGATTTCAAATTAGGAGGTTCGTCTTTTGCACAAATCAGAAATACAATCGGAAACGAAACTTCTACTATTAAAGATTCGGCTTTCTTCAAAAATGCATTTAATACAGTTCAGGAATTAATCGGGGAAAGCCAGATTTTAGCGGGTCACGATATCGGAAGCGGTGGTTTGATCACAACTTTACTAGAAATGTGTTTTGCTGATGTAAACCTTGGTGCTAAAATTGATTTCAGCGCTTTCGCTGAAAAAGACTTATTGAAAATCCTTTTCGCAGAAAACATCGGAATCGTTTTCCAGGCAAAATCTGATGCAGCTGTTGAGGCTAAATTAAATACAAACAACATCGAATTTTTCAAATTAGGAAAAGCGACAACTACTGAGACTTTAGACCTTGGACTTTGGACTTTAGACATAAAAGCTTACAGAGATGTTTGGTTTGAAACTTCTTATTTATTAGATCAAAAACAATCTAAAAACGGAAGAGCTCAGGCACGTTTTGAAAACTATAAAAATCAGGTTTTAAATTATACTTTCCCTGCACATTTTACAGGAAAAAAACCAGAAATCGACAACTCTAAACCAAGACCAAAAGCGGCTATTATTCGTGAAAAAGGAAGTAATTCTGAGCGTGAAATGGCAAACGCAATGTACTTGGCTGGATTTGATGTGAAAGACGTTCACATGACCGATTTGATTTCTGGTCGTGAAACGCTTGAAGATATTCAGTTTATCGGAGCAGTTGGAGGTTTCTCTAACTCAGACGTTTTAGGTTCTGCTAAAGGTTGGGCTGGAGCTTTCTTATACAACGAAAAAGCAAAAACAGCTTTAGATAATTTCTTCAAAAGAGAAGACACTTTATCTGTTGGAATCTGTAACGGCTGCCAGTTGTTTATGGAATTGGAAGTGATTAATCCTGAACATGAAGTTCACGGAAAAATGCACCATAACGAAAGTCAGAAACACGAAAGTATCTTTACTTCTGTAACGGTTCAGGAAAACAATTCGGTTATGCTGTCAACTTTGGCAGGAAGTACTTTAGGAGTTTGGGTTTCTCACGGAGAAGGTAAATTCAAATTGCCTTATGCAGAAGATCAATACAACATTGTTTCTAAATATGCTTACGAAGGTTATCCTGCAAATCCTAACGGTTCTGATTATAACACTGCTATGATGTGTGATAAAACAGGAAGACATTTAGTTATGATGCCTCACATTGAGCGTTCGACTTTTCAATGGAACTGGGCACATTATCCAAAAGACAGAAATGACGAGGTTTCGCCTTGGCATGAAGCTTTTGTCAATGCCCGAAAATGGATTGAAAAAAACTAAATTTAGTTTTCATTATATAGACAGCCTCAGCAATATGTATTGCTGAGGTTTTTTTTAAAAGAATTATCTCTTTTCAAATAATTACTATTTTGGGTTTAACTTTTAAAAATGAATCGTTATTTTCTTGCAAAAATTAAAGTATATTAGCTAAAGAAATACCTCATTTTAAAAAAAGTTTCAAAACCTAAAACCTATGTAAAATGAAAATCCTAAAAGCATTCTTCTATATCTTATTTTTTGTTACTATAAAATCTCATTCACAAGTTCAGGTTGATCAAATCATATATAAATCAAAAGAACATTATATTACTACTACTCTTCCTTATCATATTACCGGTACATTCCTTCCTCCAGACAAAAAACAGCCAAGTACAGTTTTAAACGATGACGGAACCGGAGTGATACAATATGATGATATGACCAAGAAAAAAATAAATTGGGGAATCGAATGCAATTGGGAAGGTACTGCTATACGTAAGGACGGATATAACAGTGCCTCATATACATTTTGGTACAGAACAGAAGACAGCGACGAATGGATGTACAGCCAGTTTTCTATTCATTTTACTAAGAAAAAAATGTTTCTGATGGGTGAAAGAATAAAATTTTACGAAGATTATAACGTACAATAA
The DNA here is from genome assembly GCF_048282555.1 of Flavobacterium adiutor. Taxonomy (NCBI): domain Bacteria; kingdom Pseudomonadati; phylum Bacteroidota; class Flavobacteriia; order Flavobacteriales; family Flavobacteriaceae; genus Flavobacterium; species Flavobacterium adiutor. The sequence continues at coordinate 1,583,601 of NZ_CP182487.1, read as the reverse complement.
AGGCTTCGGATACTCTAAAACATTATATCGTTATTCACTTTTCAATTGTTTTAATCCCGAATTATACATATAGTTATTACAGAGAAAAAACTAGACCACTCTTTACTTTCAATTAAATATAAGAGTTTTTAAATGAGTATTTTAAACAATAGTACTGCAAAAAATCAAGTGCGATATATGTTTAAAATATCAATTAATTTTACAATATTATTGATCCCAAGTTTTTCAAAAATTCTACTTTTAAAAGTACTGACGGTTGTCATCTGGATATTTAGTTTATTCGATATTTCGATATTTCCATCACCACTTACCAGAAGTTCCGCCACTTCAATTTCTCTTTCAGATAACTTTTCTAATGGATTTACCGGAAGATTATACAAAGCGTTTTCGACAATTTTGTTTTTTACAACATTACTAATGTATTTTCCTGTTTTAAGCACAGATTCTACAGCCAGAATAATTTCTTCATCTTTGCTATATTTATTTAAAAAACCATTGGCTCCTGCATGAATGTAGCGTAATGCATAATGTGATTCATCATAAGCCGAAAACATCATAATTAACAAGTCAGGATAATTAAGTCTGATCTCCTGAACCATTTTTGTACTATTGCCACCTGGAATGCTAATATCTAAAAAAATCAAATCCTGACTTTCTTTTAGTTTATTTATAAGGTCTTCAAAACTATCAGCATGAGTAATTTCAACTTCATTCCAAATTTTTTTTAATAACAAAGAAAGACCATGCCTCACAACACTGTGATCATCAACTAATAAAACTTTAAATTTATTTTTCATGGCGCTAAATAATTTTGAAATGTAAATTTTTCTTAATTCATATTTTACTATATCAAAATCAGAATTGATTAATCTGCAAATTTATATTATTAATTATTAATTATCAACACAATAACCAAATTAGTTGCTTTAACTTTAGCTATAGTTAATTACTGATAAAACCCAAAAATATGTTACCGTTTTTTTCATAAATATCTTCAGTAATGATTTTTTTTAGTACATATACGGATTTTTTGTTTTTTAAGTTTTTCGAAAATCGTTTTCTAGGCGTTTTTTTTTAAAATGCAGGTTACTTTAGATAATATGACTTTTAAATTAAAAACAAATCACATTTTATTGAAATAGATCAGGTTAAATTATTAAGACATAGAACAAATCCTAAAAACTATTATTAGAATAATTTTAACCATCAAAACTATAAAATAAAGAAAGGTAAAGATTGTAGAATTAATTCTACGTAAGATTAATGGATCGACTACAAATTGCTCTACAGTTAATAGTGAAATTTGCTCCTTTGAAACACCTCACTAATTGATAACCAGCATTTAAAAATAATTTACTCATTAAAGTATTCAACAAAAAAATACAATGCATAAAAAATCAACATATTATCTATTAACCGCAATTCTTTTTTTCTCCTTAAAATCTTTTGCGCAAAAAGATATTTATGCGGGAATAGAAATTGGGAGTAAGGGAATAAAATTTTCGGTAATTGATGTGAATAACATCAAAAAAGGAGATTACAGCATACTTGCTTTCTGGACGGAAAATGCTGGTATTGCTAAAAACATTTCAATTGATGGAAGCCTTGCTCAGAATGATATAAATAATGCGGTTAACATTGTATATGGAAATTTGCTGACTATTAAAAAAAAGTACAATGTATTGGATGAAAATATTTTTATTGTTGGCTCTTCAGGAGTTGCTATGGCAAATAACACATCCGATTTAATCAACAAAATAAAATCTGTAACCAATAAAGATCTTGATTTCATTGATGCTGATACTGAAGGTAAAATGCTTTTGAAAGGTTCTATACCACCTACAGAATACGGTGATGCATTAATCCTTGACATTGGCGGGGGCAACACAAAAGGTGGTTATGTAAATGTGCTGGAAAATAAATTTGAGTTTTTTCCTCTAAACCTGGAATATGGCACAATTACTTTAACAGAAGCTATAAATAAAACCATTGTAATACCAAGTGAGATTACTAGCATGTCTGTTTATAAGGAGAAAGCATTTGATTATGCCCCTATTTTGAGAGAAAAAATAAAAGATATGCTTAACTCTAAGCCAACTTCATTAAATAAAAAGAAAATTTATTTGTCCGGGGGCGCTCTTTGGGCTTTTACTACGCTTTTTTATAATCAAAATAATGAGGATGATCATTTCGTACCATTAAAATTACAAGACATTATTGACTATGATGCCATTTTGAAAAACAATTTTACTGCATATGAAAACTCGGCCAAAACCAACAAAAATGTAAGTAAGGTTATAAACACCTATAGTCAGAAGCATTTGATTGCAGCGAACACCATTTTGATAGCCAGCCTCGAGAGTATTCCTAATCTGAAATCAAAAAAAATATACTTTGCTAAAGAAGGTCAAATTGCATGGCTGGTTTCGTACGTAGTTGACCGTTCAAAAAAGATTAAGAGTGTTTTTTAGCTTTAAAAATTCAATAAATAATAACAATTAAAAACAAATTAGAATATGTCAGATTTTTTACAACAATTTGGGGACGAAATCAAAAAAAATGTTCCTGGTTATATCGCAATTGCAATAACCGAAATTAAAAGTGGTATTTCTTACTACAGCGATTCAGCACTAGCTAGCTTTGATCCTGAACTTGCTTCTGCATTCAATCTTGAGGTGGTTAAAGCAAAACTGAATGCTATAAACGCATTAGGTTTATCACAATCAATAGATGAAATTATGATTTCGCTAACAGAACAAATTCACATCATTGATATTTCTGAAAACAATGAATATTTTATTTATTTAGCAGTAGATTCTACTAGAGCTAATTTAGGTTTAACCAGAGCCCTATTGAACAAATACAAAAAAGAGATTTCAGGCAAATTATAATTCTTTACAAATCTTACCTGATTATTAAAATCTGATAAAACTGAATGTAAGTCAATGTATTGAAGACTTACTTTGCGATTAAAAAGAGAGAGGCTGTCCGAAAAGGATAGCCTTTTTTATGCAGCAAAAAGGCTGTCCTTATTTTCTCGGACAGCCTCTTTTTATTAATCGTTTCATTTGAAACTGTTGTTTTATTTATTTACTAGGAATACAATTACCTACCTGCTAATCTATTTTTGATTCAGAAAATATAGATTGAATAATTTTAGTTTTAATATGTTCCTTTTCTTTTTTTACAATAAAAATCAGGCGGTATGCGATAATAGATCCTGCAAAACCAAGACAGGACAGAAATAACCAGTTTACTCTATATCCATATTGTTCAATAATTGCCATTCCGGATTTGGTACTGAATATATGAGCAACACTATAACTCATCGTAAAAGCAGCCATGAATTTACCTTCTTGTTTTTTGAGCGACCTATTTTTAACAAATGAATTCGCAAACGGAAACGTTAGCATGATACCGATAGTCATAAAAATCATCATTAAGACTAAGGCCACCACACTATTTTCAATCAATAAAAATAAATAACTAACACTCATTGCAAGAATACCATAAGAAACCATTAAAAGTTTATTGATATTTTGCGATTCTACAAAAGACACAATTGAGAGTTCGAAAAGTAATATTATCACTCCGTTTAGAGCCAGAAACAAACCACTTTCGATACTGCTAAAGTTAAAGACCTCTTTATAATAAAGGGATAAAGTTGTAAACATTTGAAAAAATAATATCCCTGTTATCAGTGTAACTACAAGATGTATTAGAAATGGCTTATCTTCCAATAAAGAATTTTCTTCCTTTAAGTATTTAAATGCATTCAGTTTATAAAGAAGTTTTCTCTCTTTTACAAAAAACGTAAATAATAAAATACTCAAAATACAGGTTAGACCATCGATGTAAAATAAAAAGCTGTAATTTGAAAGTGTAATAATAATTCCACCAATCAATGGTCCAAACATAAAACCTAAATTAACAGAGGATCGGATTAAGGATATTGCTTTTGTACGTTCTTTTTTATCTGCGTATGTATCTAACGAAACCAGCATTGCTGGTCTGTACATATCCGAAATCGTGGTGAGGAGCAAAACCCCACAACAAAAACTGTAAAAAGTAGTTAGAAACTGAAGCAAAATAAATATCAACCCGCTAGTAAAAAGACTAAAAACCATTACTTTATAAAAACCTATTTTATCTGATAGCTTACCACTAATCCAGGTCCCTATAAAAGAACCAATACCAAAAAAAACCATAACCCAACCAATCTGGCTATAACTAAAGTGTAATTCTTCGAGCATATATTTAGACAAAAAAGGTACAACCATCGCTCCTAGTCTGTTAATAAATGTGGTGACAGCCAACACTTTTACCTCGACAGAAAATTGGGTAAAATTCCTTACATACCCTTTGAGTAATCTTATTATCATATGTTTAGTACTTATATTTTAATTGAACGTTTTCATTAATCAAAATCATATTGCTAAAGTTTAATTTCATAGTAATAATAATTTGAGATAAAACTTTTTCTGATGAAACCAAAACTTTCGTAAAGCTGGTGCGCTGCAAAATTCTCAGTATCTGTATTTAATGAAATATGCTTGACATTATTTAGGCGGGCATGTTCAAAACACGCTGTCATAATTTCTCTTCCAATGGATTTTCTTCGAAAATCAGTTTTAACATAAAGATAGGAGATATGCCAATTGTATTCAAGAACAGACAACGGATTTATTTTATAATGCAATACGGCAAAAGCAACTACATCATCCTGCTCTTTTTTGGCAAAAATCTTCGCTTTTTTACGGCTTAATTTATCTTTAATAAACAGCACGGCATTTTCTAAATTAAGCAGTTTCTCATCAATTAATTTAGATTCATAAATGATGTCTTTTACCGAGTCAAAATCATCAGGGGTAATCTCATATACATCATTTAATTTACTCATAAAAAATCACCAGCACTTGATTAGTATTCCCTTTAAAATCACAAATTTAATTTTTATAAGTCAGAATCAAGAAGCTTTTCAGCCGAATAATAGCTCTGTTTGTGTAGAATTAAAACTACATCAGAAGTAAAAAACACAAATAAATTAGCTTTTTATAAAAGCTACATTAATATTAGTTTTTCTGCAAAACTTATTATTTCCTCCATAGACATTTATTAGGATATCTAAAATGCAAAACGTCCGGAAAAATTCCGGACGTTTTCTTAATTGCTATATATTCAAGAACTGATTACTCAGCACAATCCACTTTGGTCAATGTGTTTTTAACATCAAATTTTAGTTTTTTTCTATCTTTAAAACTTACTTTTCCATTGGCTTCTGCGACATCTCCGTAACCTTCAATATAAGTCCCGTCTTTTTGCAAAAATGCGACTTCCCGAATTGATGAAACACCTTCAGAATTAAAAGTATAATCAGCTATAAGAGTATCTCCATAGATATTTCCGATTAAAGTCCCTTCGTTTTTATCCTTTCCTAATATATTATAACTTAGTTTTCCGTTTACTTCCTGATGTGAGTTTACGTTGAAACTCATTTCAATTACACTTCCATTAGAATTCCAGGTATAACACTGATCTCCTGCAGGCTCAACAACTTCTGCCTCTTTAGGAGCGCTTGGAGTGATTTGAGGTTCAGGCTGTGTTGTTTCTTTTTTACAAGACATAACACTAAACATAATGATTAATAACGATAATACTTTTTTCATGATTTTTTATTTTTACTGTTAACTCTTGTAAAATTAATTCAATATAAAAAAATCCACTCTTATCAGGAGTGGATTCTTTTATATAATTTCCATATTAGGAACTCATTTATTTAACTAAGAAACATCAACTGTAGTGCGTTCTGCGATCTCTTTGTAAGTACCATTAACTAATTTTTCACGAATAGCTTCAAACGCCGTAAGTGTCTCTTCAATATCTGTCAAAGTATGAGAAGCCGTAGGAATCATTCTTAATAAAATAATCCCTTTTGGAATAACCGGATACACAACAATAGAAAGAAAAATACCGTAGTTTTCTCTTAAATCATTTACCATCACCATCGCTTCTGGAATACTTCCTTCTAAATAAACTGGTGTAATACAGGTATTTGTATCTCCAATATTAAATCCTTTTTCTTTAAGACCACTTTGCAATGCATTTACGTTTTCCCAAAGTTTATCTTTAATAGCAGAAGATTTACGTAATAATTCCAAACGTTTCAATGAGCCTATAGTCTGAATCATCGGCAATGCTTTTGCAAACATTTGAGAACGCAAGTTGTATTTCAAATAATCGATAACTGTTTTATCAGCCGCTACAAAAGCACCAATATTAGCCATAGATTTTGCAAAAGTAGAGAAGTAAACATCGATACCATCCTGAACTCCCTGCTCCTCTCCTGCACCGGCTCCAGTTTTCCCTAACGTACCAAAACCATGTGCATCATCTACTAATAATCTGAAATTGTATTTTTCTTTGAAGGCAACGATTTCTTTTAATTTCCCCTGCTGACCACGCATTCCGAAAACACCTTCAGTAATAAATAAAATACCTCCACCTGTTTCTTCAGCCATTTTTGTAGCACGCTGCAGGTTTTTCTCCATACTTTCAAGATCATTGTGTTTGTAGGTAAAACGCTTACCCATGTGTAAACGAACACCATCAATAATACACGCATGAGAATCAACATCATAAACAATAATGTCATTTTTAGTCACCAGAGCATCAATGATAGACACCATTCCCTGATAACCAAAATTCAATAAATAAGCAGATTCTTTCATTACGAATTCAGCCAATTCATTTTCTAATTGTTCGTGATACGTAGTGTGCCCAGACATCATACGGGCTCCCATAGGGTAAGCAGCACCAAACTGAATGGCCGCATCTGTATCTGCCTGACGAACTTCAGGATGATTTGCCAAACCTAAATAATCATTTAAACTCCAGTTTAAAATATCTTTTCCGTGAAATTTCATTCTTGGACCTAATTCACCTTCTAATTTTGGAAAAACGTAATAACCTTCTGCCTGAGAAGCCCATTTTCCTAAAGGTCCTTTATTCTCCTGAATTCTTTCGAATAAATCTTTTACCATAATATAATAGTGTCGTAATAATTTTGACTAAAATCAGCGAGCAAAAATAAATATTTATTCATTGGTATCATAATAATTTAAAAATGATTCGGATTCAAAATCGACGTTTAATAAATTTTTAAGGCATTTTTTGTAAAGTTGAAGTAAATTTCTTCGTAAAATCGCAATTCGTTGTTAATGAGCAAACAATTTATTCGTTTTTATAAATTCCTTATAAGACCCAATAATTGTTTATTTTTTTATTAATTTTAAAACTCTTATATAAAAAATCTTAACACCTGATCTAATGGCTTTAACGAATACTAAAGACTTAAAATTAGCCGTACTTATCGATGCCGACAACGTGCCTTACAGCAATGTGAAGGGGATGATGGAAGAAATTACAAAGTTTGGAACCCCTACTACAAAGAGAATTTATGCTGACTGGACCAAACCAAATTCAAATGGATGGAAAGGTGTTTTATTAGAACACGCTATTACCCCTATCCAGCAATATAGCTATACCGTTGGAAAAAATTCTTCAGATTCAGCTTTGATTATTGATGCGATGGATTTGCTTTATTCAGGAAAATTAGATGGGTTTTGTATTGTTTCAAGCGATAGTGATTTTACCCGGCTTGCCATTCGGTTACGGGAATCTGGTATGAAAGTAATTGGTATTGGCGAAAAGAAAACCCCTAACTCCTTTATTGTAGCCTGCGATCGTTTTATTTATATTGAGGTTTTAGATGGCGCTATTCAGAAGAAAAAACCAAAACCTGCCACAACAGTCGATTCTAAAAAACCTGTTGAAAAACAAAACATTAAAGCTCTGGACAAAATTGATGCTGCTACCATTGAGCTTATTGAAGCTACCATTGAAGACATCGAAGATGATGATGGCTGGGCATTTTTAGGAGATGTTGGAAACTTAATTGTGAAGAAAAAACCTGAATTCGATCCCCGAAATTACGGTTTTTCTAAACTGACACCCATGCTAAAATCGTTAACTGATATTCTCGAAATAGACGAAAGAGAGTCCGACAAAAAAGGAATCAAACATGTTTATGTGAGATTGCGATTTAATTAATTCAAATTATTACATTTTTAAAGTTTTAAAACAAACATGAGAAAGAAATTCTTCATCTACGGCTTCTTATTGTTTTTAATTGTTGCTGCCATTTATTATTATACTAACCGTGGTTTCCTATTGATAATTGTTCTTCCTATTTTGTTACTTGTTGGTACCTACAACGCTTCGCAGGAAAAACATGCCATTTTAAGAAACTTTCCTGTTTTAGGTTATTTCAGATATTTGTTCGAAATGATAGCGCCTGAAATTCAGCAGTATTTTATCGAAAGATCGACTGACGGAAAACCTTTCTCCAGAAATCAGCGCTCATTGGTTTATCAAAGAGCAAAAAATATCGATTCGAGCACTCCTTTTGGAACGCAACAAAACTTAAATACAGACAGTTACGAAGGAATCAAACATTCGATTTTTCCGGCAAAAGTAAACGAAGAATTACCACGGGTTTTAGTAGGCGGAAAAGATTGCAAACAACCTTATTCTGCATCTTTATTTAATGTTTCCGCAATGAGTTTTGGCTCACTGAGTGAAAACGCGGTTCGTGCCATCAACATTGGGGCTAAAAAAGGTAATTTTTATCAAAATACGGGAGAAGGCGGATTAACCGAATATCATCTTGCGGGTGGCGGCGATATAACCTGGCAGATAGGCACGGGTTATTTTGGATGCCGTGATGCGGAAGGGAATTTCAGTCCTGAAAAATTTTCAGAAAAAGCGAATCTTCCAAATGTAAAGATGATCGAAATCAAACTCTCTCAGGGTGCAAAACCAGGTCATGGAGGCGTATTACCTGCTGCGAAAAATACGGAACAAATTGCAAAAATAAGAGGTGTCATTCCTCATACTATGATTCTTTCTCCTCCCGGACATACTGCCTTTTCTGATGCAAAAGGATTGATTCATTTCATTAAAAAATTACGTGACTTATCAAACGGAAAACCTATCGGATTTAAGTTATGTATTGGAAATACGAATGAATTTGAAGCAATCTGTCATGAAATGATTGCCGAAGATATTTATCCTGACTTCATTACTGTTGATGGTGCCGAAGGTGGAACCGGAGCTGCGCCTCTGGAATTTGCTGATGGCGTCGGAATGCCTTTTGAACCGGCTTTAATTTTTGTAAACCAAACTTTGACAGCATTAAATATTCGTGACAAAATACGCATAATTGGCAGTGGTAAAATCATTTCTGGTTATTCTATCCTGCATGCTGTTGCTTTGGGTGCGGATATGTGCAACAGTGCGAGAGGCTTTATGTTTTCTCTTGGATGTATTCAGGCATTACGCTGCCATAATAATGAATGCCCAACAGGAGTCGCAACTCAAAATAAAATGCTTATGAAAGGTTTGGTGGTTACGGATAAATCAGAACGCGTTTATCATTTCCATAAAAATACGCTTCATGCTGCAAATGAACTTTTGGCAGCAGCCGGTAAAACATCTTTTGCTGATGTTGATATCAATATATTCATGCGCGGAGATGAATTCACCAACTTATCTGAATTATATTTCCCGGATAATTTAACAAACGTTACGAAACGCAATTAAACATAACAAAGCCTCTTTGTTCGATTACAAAGAGGCTTCGTTTTTTTTTAGAACTTTTTCCTAAAATATTATTTCAGAAATTTATTTATTTCTTCCTTATTAATAACTTCTTTGACAAAAACAGTATTATCATCAGCTAAAAAATAAACATGAAATAGTACTCCTTCATCAATTAATTCTTTAGGAATTTGATTTTTCTTAAGCATTTCTTTTAACAAAAGAGGAAAGACTGCTTCAGCCTTTTTTTTATTCGTTTCGTTCTGTTCTAAATCGGTTTCAAATCTTAATTCAATTTTACTATCGTTAATATACCCTCTGGCCGTAGTTAGGGTTACGTCATCTGCCTTAAATTTTACAGCCTCTTTATTATAAGCAACAACATACTCCTGTAATTTTTGTTTCGTGTTTTTACAGCTAATCAGAACTATCAAAGCAAGAAAAGCAAATACAATTTTGAATGGTTTACGAATCATACCTATATCCTTTGACAATATTAAATCTCCACTTTTATCACAATTTTATTTAGCACTCCATCAGTTATCATTGGTGCATGCACATCTTCAGGAAAAAGAATTACAAATTGATTTTCTTTCAATTTAAAAAACATATCCGGCGCATCACTAAAAAAACGAACATCTTTCTCATCATTATAACCTCCGTTTGGCGTTTTACAATTGGCTCTTGGTTTCCATGCAAAAGTTTCATTTTCACTTATACAAAACTGAATATCAATGTTTTTGTCATGACATTCAAAAGTAGTTAAGCTTTCTTCGACTGTTTTTCCTTTTCCCTGAAATCCAAAAAATTTAACTCCTTCAATTTCATGTTTAAAATCAGCGGAAAGATTTTCTAAATTATTTTCACGCAGATAATCAAATGCTTTTTTAAAGGAAGGATGCAAAATTTCGTATTTTGATGCATTCTCTAACGAATCTATAATCATATTTTATTGTAATTTAAGTGAGTTTTTTTTGTAAAAATAGGACTTAATTTATTTCAATCTCTATAAATCGTATGATTTAGCAAAACACTTATCACTTCTTTGTAACTTTGTTTATCACTAATTTCTTTAAAACAAGAACATATTCACTTTGAAAAGCCTCAGAATTCGTTATTTCATTCTATTGATTATCATTATTTTTCTTGGAATTATTTCACGAAAAATTAATTTTATTCCTCTTTGTTTAGGAGACTTTCTTTATGCAGTTATGATTTTTCTTTTGATAAGAATCTTTCTGATTAATCACAAACTCATCCAAATTGCAGTTATTTCAATACTGATTTGTTACAGCATTGAACTCTTTCAGCTTTACCAATCAGACTGGATTATTGCCGCTAGAAAGACCCTTTTTGGAAAATATCTATTAGGACAAGGTTTTTTATGGTCTGATCTTGTTGCTTACACCTTTGGTATTACCTGCTCTATTATAACTGATCATTATTTTAAAAACGACAAAAATGAAACTCGTCTTCGCATCAAACAACAAAAATAAGATAAAAGAAATCCAGAACATCTTAAACGGATCCATACAAATTTTAAGCCTTGAAGAAATTGGCTGTCATGAAGAAATTCCAGAAACTGCAGATACAATTGAAGGAAACGCTATTCTAAAAGCCAATTATGTAACTGAAAAATACGGCTACGATTGTTTTGCAGATGATACCGGCTTAGAAGTTGATGCACTAAATGGAGAGCCTGGCGTTTATTCAGCAAGGTATGCCGGAGAACAAAAAGATCCGAACGAGAATATGAACAAGCTTTTGGAATCTTTAAAAAATAAATCAGACAGAAGCGCACAGTTCAAAACCGTTATTGCATTAAATTTAAATGGTTCGAAGCATTTGTTTACCGGAATAGCCAAAGGAAATATAACTTTCTGCAAAACAGGAAATCATGGTTTTGGATACGATCCGGTTTTTCAGCCGGAAAATTATACGGAAACATTTGCTGAACTGGCTTCTGAAATAAAGAATAAAATTAGCCATCGCGCAAAAGCAACTCAGCAACTAATTGATTTCCTGAATTCAAGAAAATAATTGTTTAAAATACAACATTTAAATAGGTGAAATTTATATTTTCAGACGTGAAATTTTTCATTTAATTAACAAATCGATTTTAGAATAAACATAACTTTTTGATTATCAAATCATAACAAATACACAATTCTTAGAAATGCATTAGTTTATCTGGAATATTAGCAGTAATTTTGCACCCTATTTTAAAAATACATATGAATAAATTTGAACAATTAGGATTGAATGAATCGTTACTGAAGGCGATTTTAGATCTAGGATTTGAGAATCCGTCAGAAGTACAGGAGAAAGCGATTCCCCTATTATTGGAAAAAGATACAGATATGGTTGCGTTGGCTCAGACAGGGACAGGGAAAACAGCAGCTTTCGGTTTTCCGCTAATCCAAAAAATTGATGCTGACAACAGAAATACACAGGCATTAGTTTTATCGCCAACAAGGGAACTTTGTTTACAAATTACCAACGAACTTAAAAACTACTCAAAATACGAAAAAGGTATTAATGTGGTAGCAGTTTACGGAGGAGCTAGTATTACAGAGCAAGCCAGAGAAATCAAAAGAGGTGCACAAATTATCGTGGCTACTCCAGGAAGAATGCAGGACATGATCAACAGAGGATTGGTAAACATTAAAAATATAGATTACTGTATTCTTGATGAAGCTGATGAGATGCTGAACATGGGATTTTATGAAGATATTGTATCTATTTTATCGGATACTCCGGATGAGAAAAGTACATGGTTGTTCTCTGCAACTATGCCACAGGAGGTTGCCAGAATTGCGAAACAATTCATGAGCGAACCGGTTGAAATTACCGTTGGAACTAAAAACTCAGGATCTGCAACGGTTTCTCACGAATTTTATTTAGTTAATGCACGTGATCGTTACGAAGCATTAAAACGTTTAGCTGATGCTAATCCGGATATTTTCTCTGTAGTTTTCTGCCGTACAAAAAGAGATACTCAGGCTATTGCCGAAAAATTAATTGAAGACGGATATAGCGCCGCAGCTTTACACGGAGATTTATCTCAGGCACAGCGTGATGGCGTAATGAAATCTTTCCGCGGAAGACAAATTCAGATGCTTGTTGCTACTGACGTTGCTGCACGTGGTATTGATGTTGACAATGTAACTCACGTTGTAAATTATCAATTACCTGATGAGATCGAAACATACAACCACCGTTCAGGACGTACTGGTAGAGCCGGAAAATTAGGAACTTCTATTGTAATTGTTACAAAAAGTGAGTTGCGTAAAATTTCTTCTATCGAAAGAATTATCAAACAAAAATTCGAAGAAAAACAAATTCCTTCCGGAATCGAAATCTGCGAAATTCAATTACTGCACTTAGCAACAAAGATTAAAGATACTGAAGTTGATCACGAAATTGACAACTATTTACCAGCAATCAACAATGTTCTTGAAGATTTATCTAAAGAAGAACTGATCAAAAAAATGGTTTCAGTAGAATTTAACCGTTTCATTACTTACTACAAAAAGAACAGAGATATTTCTGTTCAATCTTCTAACGAAAGACGTGAAAGAGGTGATTCTGAGCCAAGAGAATTTAATAATAACGGTGCCGTACGTTATTTTGTAAACATCGGTTCAAGAGACAATTTTGACTGGATGACCTTAAAAGACTATCTGAAAGAAACATTAGACTTAGGTCGTGATGATGTTTTCAAAGTAGATGTAAAAGAAGGCTTTTCTTTCTTCAACACAGACCCTGAACACACTGATAAAGTAATGGATATTTTAAACAATACTCAGTTAGAAGGACGTCGTATTAATGTTGAGATTTCTAAAAATGACGGTGGCGGAAGACGCGATCATAATAACCGTGGCGGAAGACGTGATGCTCCAAGAAGAGAAGGAAACTTTGCACCAAGACGTGAAGGAGGTTTTAGAAGTGACAGAAATTCCGCTCCAAGACGTGATGGTTCCGGAGGAGGTTTTAGAAGTGAAAGAAATGCTGCTCCAAGAGAAGGAGGTTTCAGAAGAAACGAAGGAGGCTCTGACAGAGCACCAAGACGTTCTGAAAGCTTTGGAGATTCGTCAAGACCAAGAAGACCAAGAAGAGACTGATCATTTGATTATCTTTAAATATAAAATCCCGAATTCCAATTATCTCTGGAGTTTGGGATTTTTTTTTACATCTAAGAATCTTCCTCCAGTCTTTGTTAATTTTCTGATAATTATATTCAGATACTGCGAAATATTTAATCACGATTTACTACTTTTAGTGCTTTAAATCAGGATATGAAATATTTCGCAGTTTTCTTTTTTACATTATTGTCAGCTATTGGTTTCACTCAGGAAACAACACCTGCTTTTCCTCAAAGGGTTTCAGGTTACATCTATAATGACAATACCAAGGAACCGATTCCTAACGTAAATGTTATCAACACCAACAAAGTACGTGGTGCTATGTCCGATGCGAAGGGATATTTTGAAATTGATGTACAGGTCAATGATACACTCCATTTTTCTATCTTAGGCTTTCAATCGCTAAGAATCAGAGTAACAAATGACTGGGTAAAAAATAAGGTAACAAGAATTCAGCTTACAGAAAAAGCAATTGCCCTTGAAGAAGTTGTTATTGCGCCATTTCATCTAACCGGTTATCTGGAAGTAGATTCAAAATTAATTCCAACAAAGGAAAACTATCGTTACAGCATTTCAGGACTCACACAAGGTTATGAAGCTGGCGAATATTCTCCAAACGCTTTCGGAAAAGTTTTGGGATCTATTTTTAACCCTGCCGATATGCTCTATAATTTCTTTGGAAAAAATGCACGGGAGCTCAAAAAACTTAAGGAAATGAAGAAAGACGATACTGTTCGTAATTTATTAGAATCTAAATATGATCGTGAAACAGTATCAGTACTTTTGGGTGTGAGTAAAGACGAAATTCCTCAAATTCTGCAACGTTGCAATTATTCAGAATCTTTTATTCAGGAAGCAAATGATTTACAGATTATGGATGCTATTAGTGCTTGTTATGAGCAATATAAAGTTTTAAAAAGAAACTAATCTAAAAAGTGGTCAGTGGTCAGTGGTCAGTGGTCAGTTTTTTTATTGATCAGTTTGTCTAGTCCTGAAAAAGTGATACAGGATTAATAAAAAATAAAAGTACAATTTTAGACAGTAGCAAGCTCAGGTTTGCTACTGTTTTTTGTTTTATAGGTTCTCATTTTAATTTTGTTTTGGTTATGCATCTGATTTGGAGTAAGCATGTAATTAGAATAATGAGGTCTGATTTCATTATAGATATCAATAGCTTCTTTTACAATTTTTTGCATGATTTCTGCTTTTTGGTTGTATTTGTCAACCCTAAATTCCTGTTTTAAAATACCATTAATCCTTTCTGCCACTGCATTTTCATAAGGGTCAGAGTTTTGTGTCATACTACATAGAATTTTATTTTTATTAAGCTGCTTTTGATAGTCATTAGCACAATATTGAATCCCTCTGTCTGAGTGATGTATCAATGGTAAGTTTTTGTTGTTTCTGTGTTTAAGAGCCATTTTAAAAGCCTTCAAACTGCTTTCTGTGTTCATGTTATCGGCGACATAATATCCCATAATCTTTTTAGAATAAGCATCTGTGACTAAGCTTAAATAGCAAGGATTATCTCTTTTTCCTATATAGGTTATATCAGAGACCCAAACTTGCTCTGGTCTGTTAATTTCTAAATCTAGAATTCGATTTTGATGTTTATTAAATCGATGATGTGAGTTAGTCGTTACATGATAACTTCGTTTAGAATGTATCAATAAATGATTGGCTCTGAGTATATCAAAGAACTTATCTCTTCCAATTTTCATTAATTGAAGTTTATCCAACAAAAGATAATATAGTTTTCGAGCACCTATTCTAGGCATTGTCTTCCTGATATTATTCACCATCAAAATCACTTCTTTGGCTTTGTTTTGTTTGGATGCTATTCTTCTAGTCTTTCGATAATAAACCTGTCTGTCTATCCCGAACAAATAACAGGTAAACGCTACTGTTTTTTGTTCTTTTGCTTTAAAGCGGGCGATTGTTCGGGTGCAGAGTTTTTTCGGATATCGATATGATATTCTTTCTCAGCTAAATCAATCATCATGTCAAACAAGATTGCTTTTTTATCTGCAACGTAAGCTTGTCGTTCTAAAAAAGCCTTTTGTTTTTCTAATAGCTTGACTTGGGCTTCAAGTTCCATAATTTTTTGTTCGGGTGACTTTGCCATATTCAAAGGGGATTGGTTTTCCCAATCAAAGTTACCAAATTTTCGTAACCAGCCCAGAACTGTAGCATGGCTTTGAATACCATATTGTTTTCTAATTTGGGTAATTGATGAACTACCTTGCTCAACTTCTCTAACGATTTGAAGTTTTAAGGACATGCTGTAATCTCGCTGGGTGCGCTTTACATAATTGCTGTATTCTTCCATAACGATTGTTTTTGTGTATCGCTATTTCAGGACGGGACAGTTAAAATAAAAAAGAAAGCGATTCAAATTTGAATTGCTTTCTTTTTTATATAAGCATGAGTATTACTGAACACTAAAAAAACTGACCACTAAATACTACTTCAACGGTATATTCGAAAGAATTTCCAAAACAAATTTCCAGTATTTCTGAGCCGAAGAAATACTTGCCCTTTCATCTGGAGAATGCGCTCCGTGAATCGTTGGGCCAAAAGAAATCATGTCCATTTCAGGATAATTAGTTCCTAAAATACCGCATTCCAAGCCAGCATGACAAGCTACCACTTTTGGTTTTTCGCCATTTTGTTTTTCGTAAATAGTCTTTAAAACTTCTAATATTTCAGAATTTACATTTGGTGTCCAGCCTGGATAAGACCCTGAAAACTCAACTTCACAACCTACCAATTCAAAAACAGAACGCAAAGAATTGGCAAGGTCAAATTTGGATGATTCTACAGAAGAACGCGTTAAACATCCTACCAGAATCTCTCCGTCTTTTATAACAACACGTGCAATATTATTTGACGTTTCTACTAAATCAGCCATATCTGCGCTCATTCTGTACACTCCGTTATGAGCAGCATAAATTGCCCTGATAATACCTTCCTGAACTCCTAAATCCATTACTTTTTCAGGCAGAGCGCTTTTTACGATCTCTATAGATAAATTAGGTTCAGTAGTTTTATATTCCGTTTTAATATCGTTAATAATTTCCTGCATATCAAAAATGTAGGCTTCATCAAACATTTCAGAAATAATCACTTTTGCAACACTTTCTCTTGGAATCGCATTTCGTAAACTCCCCCCGTTAATTTCTGCAATCTGCAAACCAAAATTTTCAAAAGCATCAAATAACAAACGATTCATTATTTTATTGGCGTTACCTAACCCTTTATGAATATCCATTCCTGAATGTCCGCCATTCAATCCTTTTACCGTAATCGTATAACCTACCGAACCTTCCGGAACTTCCTCATTGTGATACGATCTTGTAGCTGTAACATCAATTCCACCAGCACATCCAATATCAATTTCATCATCTTCTTCTGTATCCAGATTCAATAAAATCTCACCTTGTAAAATTCCGCCTTTTAAGTTTAAAGCTCCGGTCATTCCGGTTTCTTCATCAATTGTAAACAAAGCTTCAATCGCAGGATGCGGAATATCTTTGCTTTCGAGGATAGCCATAATTGTAGCCACTCCCAAGCCATTATCTGCTCCAAGTGTAGTTCCACGAGCACGTACCCAGTCACCGTCTACATACATATCGATTCCCTGGGTATTAAAGTCAAAAACAGTATCCGCATTCTTTTGGTGTACCATATCAAGGTGTCCCTGCATTACGATTGGCTTGCGATTTTCCATTCCAGATGTTGCTGGCTTTCTAATGATTACGTTTCTGATTTCATCTTCAAAAGTTTCCAAACCTAAGCTGTTTCCAAATTTTTTCATAAATTCGATTACACGTTCTTCTTTTTTTGACGGACGCGGAACAGCATTCAAATCTGCAAATTTATTCCAAAGTACTTTTGGTTCCAGATTTCTTATTTCCTGACTCATATATTTTGTTTGATGTTTAACAATTAAGAACTCCAAAGTTACAAAGTTTAAATTCTTTTTCGATACTAATTAATATTGTATTTATATTTACGTATCCAAAATATATACTGTGAAAGCAAAATACATTTTACCACTATTTCTTTTAATTCAGATCATCTTTTTAAAAATCCTGCCTTTTTATCCGGATTTTATTGAAGGAGCTTACAGTAACAATCTTTATATCAGAATTTCACATTTTTCGAGAACCCTTTTGGGTAAAATTCCGTTTTCTGTTGGCGACTGTATTTATGCAATTTTAATTATTTCTATAATTGGCTGGTTTTGGAAAATCAGAAAAACATGGAAAACAGACTGGAAAGATCATCTTCTTAAAATATTAAGCAAAGTTTCCGTTTTTTACTTTTTGTTTCATCTTCTTTGGGCATTCAATTATTACCGTGAACCGCTTTTTCAAAAAATGGAAATCAAAAAAGAATACACGGATGCTGAGCTGCTGGCTTTTACTAAAAGATTAATTATCAAAACGAATGAAATCCAGCTACAGATTACCAAAAATAAAAATGCAAAAGTGATATTTCCGTACTCTCAGAAAGAAGTCTTTCAGATGAATCTCAACGGATACGACAATCTGGCTAAAGAATACCCCTATTTTAAATACAAAACCTTAAGTATTAAAAAATCATTATTCAGTATTCCACTGACTTACATGGGATTTGGCGGATATCTAAATCCATTTACTAATGAAGCTCAGGTAAATGATTTGTTACCCATGTATAACTTTCCGTTGACAAGCGCACATGAAATGGCACATCAGATGGGGTTTGCAAGCGAAAGCGAATGTAATTTTATTGGCGTTCTGGCATCAGTTAAGAATGATAATTTGTATTATCAGTATTCCGGATATAGTTTTGCACTTCGCTATTGCCTTGGTATCTGGCAATTTAAAAACGAGAAAGTTTTCAAAAAGTTAAAAGAACAAACCCACACCGGTATTTTAAAAAATTATCAGGAGAGCCGTGATTTCTGGAAAAAATATGACACTTTTATAGATGAAGGTTTTCATTTCATGTATGATAATTTCCTAAAAACAAACAATCAAAAAGACGGAATGGAAAGCTATAGCAAATTCATTGACCTGATGGTGAATTATTATAAAAAAAGAAAAATTTAATTATGCTGTAACAAAAGTAACCACAGCACTACTAATACCTATATGAGCGAAAACCCAGAACATTCTTTTGTTGTGCAATTGCAGGCAAACCAGAATATAATCCACAAGATTTGTAGATTATATACTGCCGGCGAAGATGCCCATAAAGACCTATTTCAGGAAATCACCATTCAGCTCTGGAAGGCATATCCAAAATTCAGGGGTGACAGCAAATTCTCGACCTGGGCTTATCGCGTTGCCTTAAATACTGCCATTACCCTATACAGAAAAACAAAACGATCCGTATCGACAGTAGAATATGAAAACCACCTGCATTTTGTTAAAGATGTTGAATACAATTATGAAGAAGAAGAGCAGATCAAACTGATGTACAAAGCAGTTTATCAGCTAAACGATATTGAAAAAGCATTAGTATTTATGTATCTTGAAGACAAAGATTATCAGGAAATAGCCGAGACTTTAGGAATCAGTGAAGTGAATGCACGAGTGAAAATGAACCGAATTAAAGGGAAACTTAAAAAAATATTAAATCCTTAAAATACCACTATGAAAGAACTGGATTTATTAAAAAAAGACTGGAAAAAGAATGCAAATTCTTTCACACAAATTTCTGAAACAGAAATTTACAATATGATTCATAAAAAATCATCCTCCATTGTGAAATGGATTTTAATTATAAGCATTCTGGAAGTTTCCTTCTGGACTTTTTCGAATATATTTATTAATACCGATGATGTTTTACAAAAAACAAATCACCCGGAAATTGTATTTGGATTAGAATTTCTAACGTACTTTAATTATATCGTAGTTCTTGCTTTTGTTTTTATCTTTTACAAAAATTACAAAACCATTTCAACAACAATAGCCACAAAATCCCTAATGAGTTCCATTTTAAGAACACGTAAAACAGTACAATATTATGTATGGTATAATTTAGGCATGATTTTAATAACAACAATATTGAGCATATTTGCTGCCTTTGTTTACAATCCGGACATGCTATTTTTAAAAGAAAAAATAGCAGAAAACGGAATAGCAATGTTTCTCACTATTAGCATTTTAATTATTGTGATATTAGGTTTCCTTGGGATATTCTGGTGTTTTTACAGATTACTATACGGAACATTACTCCGCAGATTATATGCAAATTATAAAGAATTGAAGAAAATAGATTTCTAAAAAGAATCCGACAAATAAAGTTCTCAAAAATCTTACCTTAAAGATGCTATATTTACAAAACTAGCATTCATTTTCGGATGACTTATAACTCCATCTTCTCATTTCATTAAGTTCTTCTTCGGCTTTGATTTCTTCTGCCGGAATAACTTTTAAAAATGATGGATGCTGCTCTATTGCATATTCAACTTTTTCCACAATTTGTTCAATCGTGTCATTCTCATAATCAACATCCAGAGGTTCTTTGATGATAAATGACTGGAGAATATTTTTCTTTTTCATTCGCAATCCTTTCTTATCAAATGAACGGCGAAAACCGTCAATAACAATTGGAATAACGATTGGTTTGTGCTGTTTGATGATATGGGCAGTTCCTTTACGGACAGGTTTAAACGATTTTGTAGTACCCTGTGGAAAGGTAATCACCCAGCCGTCGTTAAGGGCAATTTTAATATTTTCAGTATCATTTGGATTAACATCTCGTTTTTCAGTAACATCAACGCCTTTTGAACGCCAGGTTCTTTCTACTGTTATTGCGCCTACATAAGCCAAAATTCTTGGCAGTAAACCGGCCTGCATCGTTTCTTTGGCAGCAACATAATAAATATTCATTTTAGGCTGCCATAAGTAACCAATATTTTTAATAGTATCCTGACGACCGCTTAAACTTGCATTAAAAACATGAAACATCGCTACTACATCGGCAAAATAAGTCTGATGGTTCGATATAAACAAAACGTTGGTATCCGGTAATGTTTTAATGATTTCAGATCCTTCGATCTGCAATTCGTTAAAACCTCTATATCTTCTATGTGTCATGGCTCCCAAAATACGGATTAGCCATTTTTTTATGAATAATATATGTCCGAAAGGATTTCTCTTAAACAATCCCATAGCAGTGAATTATGTTGTTTTTCTTAGGCCGCAAACATACAAAATTTATTTTTTTGAAAAATTTTATAAAAAATTCCCACCAATAAACAGTTATTACAATGAATATCAAAACATTAAATTTACGTTTTTAAATCTTTTCTTCAAAAGTAATTTTCAAAACTTCTCTCAATTCACTTAACATCATGGCTGTTGCACCCCAAACCACATGATTCTGAACATTAAAAGCCGGAACCAAAATATTGGCTGCATAAGAGGTTGATAGCGTGGCCTCGATTATTATTTCATCATGTAAAAAAACAGATAATGGGAGTTCAATAATATCTGCAACTTCTCTGACATCGGGGTAAAATGACAATTCCTGCACAGAAATACCTAAAAAGGGATGCACTAAAAAATTACTTGGCGGAATGTACATTGGCGTAAACTCTTTGACAATTTCTATTTTTTCAGATGAAACTCCAATTTCCTCCTGTGTTTCCCGCAAAGCCGTTTCCCGAAAATCCGCATCTGAAATTTCATACTTACCTCCAGGAAAAGCAATTTGAGAAGAATGCACACCATTATAAGCATTACGTACAATCAGAACTAAATGTGTTTTATTATTTTTAGGATACAGCAGCATCATAACCGCAGCAGCTCTTGGACTTTTGGTTGACAAATCAAGGTTTTTAATTAGCTGAATCCTTTCAGGGGGAGCCATTTTTACATGTGCATTTTCTGCCGGAAGCGCAACCGGAATTAAATTAGGAACATGTTGTAAAAAATCTTGAAAATCCATAATCAAAGTTTATTTTTGTACTATTGAATTTTGTCTAAAAATATAATTCCAAACAGAATCCCAAATAAAATATAAATATAGTCCAGAAAACGCGGTTGCACAAGTTTTCTAAAACCAAACCCCTGAAAATGTACAGCAGAGAAGAATCACAAAAACTAAAAAGAGAATTTTGGGTAGCTTTTGCAGAGAAATATCCCAGAAAATGGGTGCTTTACGATACTAAGATCAAAGACTTTTCTTTTAAATTTTATATAGATAATAAAAAAGCTCAGGTGTTAATCGACATCGAACATCGAAGCAATGAAAAACGAATGGCTTATTTTGAAAAATTAGAAGCATTAAAAAACATCTTAGAAGAAGAATTCATCAAAGATTTGGTTTTCGAAAAAAATCATACACTTGAAAGCGGCAAAAACATCAGCCGGATTTGGGTTGAAAAGTCGGGAATTGGTTTCAGCAACCGAAATAACTGGGATACTATTTTTGATTTCTTTTTCGAAAAAATGAATGCTCTGGAAATGTTTTATTTAGAATATGATGAGTTTATTAAAGATATAGAATAAGTAATCCTAACAATTATTCAATACCGCTTATTAGCATTAAAACTAATAAGCGTTTTTTATTCTTTAAATCATTATACGTTAAAAATATTATACACAATAATATGCTTATCATAATTAATATAAAGCTGTTTACGGTAGTCTTGCTTTTTGCGGGTAATAATTGAAATTTTGCAGTCAGTTCCGCTATTATCTTTGCACACAAATGAATAGACAATATCCGTGTCATTTTCTTCCCGTTCGATATATTCAATGATATTAAAAAGCTGTATTTCCTGTGAATATACCACAATTCTATGTTTTTGTGTATCCAGTACGACAGAAAGATTCACCAAATCAAGGTTTGACCATTCACCCCATTTACCTTTATCATTTTTTTCTAAAACACTGAAACCCGATGTTCTAAAGCGATAAGACTGACTGTAAGTTTGCTGGACTCCTAATGCAAGAAAAAGAAGTATGATATAATTGCGTAAAATATTCATAATGTTAGAGGCGCTATTAAAAGTCAAATTTACTTTTTTCCTGATAAGCAGCTTTAAAATCGGCTATTATTTCATGAATTATTTTTTCTGCTGGTAAAATTTCATGAATCAATCCTGCTATTTGTCCTATTTCCAGCTCACCTCCTTCAAGATCTCCTTCAAACATTCCTTTTTTTGCTCTTGCTCTTCCTAAAAGCTGTATTAAGTCCTCTTTGGAAGGGCACTTTTTATATAATTCCTGAATATCTTCATAAAATTTATTTTTAATCAAACGAACAGGCGCTAATTCTTTTAGAGTCAATTGTGTATCACCTTCATTTATATCCACTATCTTTTGCTTGAAATTAGGATGTGAAGATGATTCTGTCGACGCTGCAAAACGGCTTCCTATCTGAACTCCGTCTGCCCCTAAAATCATCACTGCCAGCATTCCTCTTCCTGTAGCGATTCCACCCGCTGCAATAATCGGAATCTGAATTTTTTCTTTTACCATCGGAATCAAAGTCAGTGTTGTGGTTTCATCACGACCATTATGACCTCCGGCTTCAAAACCTTCAGCTACGATAGCATCAACTCCTGCTTCTTGTGCCTTTAAAGCAAAAATGCTGCTGCTAACCACATGAACAACCGTAATCCCTTTTGACTTTAAAAATGAAGTCCAGGTTTTAGGATTTCCTGCCGAAGTAAAAACAATCTTTACCCCTTCATCAACGACAATATTCAGGATTTCTTCAATATTTGGATATAACATCGGAATATTGACCCCAAACGGTTTATCAGTTGTCTTTTTGCATTTCTGAATATGTTCACGTAAAACTTCGGGATACATTGAACCAGCTCCAATAAGTCCTAAACCACCCGCATTACTTACTGCTGCAGCTAATTTATAACCGCTGTTCCAAATCATCCCTCCCTGAATGATTGGGTATTTAATATTAAAAAGCTGCGTAATTTTATTCATTGATAAAGTTATTGTTTTAAAATCTTTCCGGTTTTGTGCAAACCATTCGCATCAAAAGTATAAAAATAGAGTCCACTTTTTAATGATTCAACAGAAAGATCTGGATTTTGAGCCGTTATCTTTTTATCCATTACTTTTTGTCCTAAGATAGAGTAAACAATAACCGATGCTTCATTTATTTGATCAGAAAACGTGAATGTTATAGTAGTTTTAGCAGGATTTGGATAAACAGCAAAATCTTTATTTACAAAGCTGTCAAGTGTCAATGCAGTACTGAAATTTGGAATTCCGTAGCCGTTATTATTATCAGGTGTTAAATACTTATCTGAAGACTGAATTACCATATTTCTAATTTCCTGATTTGTTTTTTCAGGGTAGACCTGCCATAAACAGGCAATCATACCAGCCATAATTGGGCATGAAAAAGAAGTTCCGTCCGAAACGCCAATATTTCCAAAAGGATCAGCAACGACAGCATCTGTACCTTGTGCCATAACATCCGGTTTTATTCTTCCATCATAACTTGGTCCTATAGAACTAAATCCGGATCTCACCTTTGAAGCCGTAACTGCACCAACTGTAATAACAGAAACTGCATCTGCAGGCCCTCCAATATGTTTTTCAGTTTGTGTTCCTTCATTTCCTGCTGATGCGACAACAATGATTCCTTTACTAAAGGCAATTTCAGCACCGCGGGATATAAAATTAGTTGTTCCATTCATATCGCTATAGGTGTGATTGTATTCGGGTTTTGTAAAATCACCAAAATACCCTAACGAAGTTGTAATAATATCAACACCCAGCCTGTCTGCTTCTTCGGCAGCCTCGACCCAAAGCGATTCCTCAACCGGCCCTTCTGAAGCATCATCTTCTGTAATAAACAAATAATAAGAAGCATCCGGAGCTGTCCCTATCAACTGATTTTCTTTATATCCTGCCATAGTCGAAAGCACTAAAGTCCCATGACTGTCACCTGTATAAAAATTAGCGTTTCTGGAAACATAGTCATATCCACCCAGAATTTGGTTATTATCCCTTACTTTTTGAAAAGGCTGCGCCGTATTTACTCCTGGAAAACCGCCGTCCAATACAGCAATTATTTTTCCGGAACCTGTATAATTCTGCTGGTGCAAAACATGACCGTTCAGCATCTGAATCTGGTTTGCAGAGGTTCCGTAATTATAATTAATGCTTGTTTTAAGTTTATTATTTGTTGCAGTAATTTCATTTTCACTACCCTTCTTAGAAGTTAGGTTTAATGCCTTATTTGCAAAAACAACTTTATCAACAAATGATAACGCTTTTACCGCATTAATATTTACCTGGCTTCCCCTGATATGAAGTGCATTCAGCCATTTAGACTGTGCCATAACCGTAATTCCTGTACTGGTTTTTATCTGATTAACATATGCTGCTTCCAAAGGAACATCCGTAAGATTCAGCACTATACTCTGAGCAGATCTTCTGTCCAGGGCACGCTGAGAAAGCATTAAATCAGGATTATCAAAATAAGCTTGTGCATTGGGTTTATCCTTAAAATAAACCCAGGCATCTTCCTGCGAAAACATTGCAGTTGAAATCCATAAGAAAAAAAATAAGTATTTTATCTTCATAGCGAATTCATTTAAAAAAGCAAGTGCCTTTGTTAAAAGTATAAAGCTATGAAATTACTCCCGAACCAACTAATTCATTTTCTAAATACCAGGCAACAAACTGTCCCTCGGTGATTGCAGATTGTGGTTCCTCAAAACAAACATACATTCCGTCTTCAAATTGGTGTAGTGTTGCTTTCTGCAGAGGTTGTCGGTAACGGATTCTTGCCATAACTTCAGCAGTTTCACCTGATTTTAAAGTCAGATCAGTTCGAATCCAGTGAACCTCAGATTTTTCTATAAACAGTGCTTTTTTAAACAACCCGGGATGATTGCTTGTTAATCCTGTGTAAATTGTATTAGTTTCAACATCTGTTGCAATAACAAATAGCGGATCAGTAGTTCCGCCAACGTTTAATCCTTTTCGCTGCCCAACTGTAAAATAGTGAGCTCCCTGATGTTTACCCATAAATTTGCCCATTTCCGGACGATAATCCAGTTTTTGCGCTTCGATTTTTAAATCTTCTTCCAAAGATAATCCTGCTGGTTTTTTAATATTGTAAATCGGATCATTTTTATCAATCTGAACAATATTTCCTTCTTTAGGCTGCAATTTTTGCTGTAAAAATTCCGGCAAACGCACTTTACCAATAAAACAAAGTCCCTGAGAATCTTTTTTCTCCGCAGTTACCAATTCCATTTCAGCAGCAATTTCTCGAACTTGCGGTTTAGTCAAAGCACCAATGGGAAATAACGCTTTTGATAATTGTTCCTGAGACAACTGACACAAAAAATACGATTGATCTTTATTATTGTCTGCTCCTGCTATTAATCGATAAACAGTCTTTCCATCAACTTCAGTTTCGCTTTTTTGACAATAATGTCCCGTTGCTACATAATCCGCACCAAGACTTAAAGCAATTTTCATGAAAACATCAAATTTGATTTCGCGGTTACAAAGCACGTCAGGGTTTGGAGTTCTTCCTTTTTCGTATTCGTTGAACATGTAGTCCACGATCTTTTCTTTATATTCTTCGCTCAAATCAACAGTCTGAAACGGTATGCCTAATTTTTCAGCTACTAACAGAGCGTCATTGCTATCTTCTAACCACGGACATTCGTTTGAAATAGTTACAGAGTCATCATGCCAGTTTTTCATAAAAAGACCTATAACTTCATATCCCTGCTGCTGTAATAGATAAGCTGCGACACTTGAATCTACCCCACCGGAAAGTCCAACAACTACACGTTTCATCCTAAATTTATTTATATTTTTAAAAGGATGCAAAGATAAATCAAATTATAGACAATTATGCTCGCTTTGATTAGTTTATACAATTAAAGAGTAGATAAAACTTATCGTAATCTATTTTTCCTCCATAACCTTTCGATTTGTTTTTTTTTCTTCTTCGGTCAATTACGTTATGTTTTTATCAGGTAAATAAAAACACCCAGGATTACTGCTGCTTTCCTATTGTTTCTTTTCAGCCGGATTTTTCTTTATTCCTGTTTTTTCAGAAATTTTATTGATGTTCTTCGGGTCACTCATATTCAATTCTTTCGTAAGCTTTCCTTTTACATAAAATTTCCAAATTCCTGCTTTTTTTCCATTCAGAAATTTACCTTTGGAAGCCACCACTCCATCTGAATCATAAAAAACTGCCTCACCATTATACTGGTCATTAACATAGGTAGTCTGCTCTAAAATGATCCCGTTTTGTCCAAATTTTTTATAAACACCCTCTTTAAGTCCGTTTTTATAGGTTACCTCCTCTGCAACTTTTGCATTTGGATAATAAACCGTTCTTTTGCCATCAAGCTTACCGTTTTTATAATTTTCGACAGTCATTAAGACTTTTGAAGCTTTATGGTAATATTTCCATTCTCCTTCATAATTTTTTCCGACCACTTTTCCTTCACTTACTATATTTTTCTTCTGATCGTAAAAAATGGTATAAGCACTTCCGTCATTTGCACTAAAATCACGGGTTGCTATCACGTCTGCATTTTTAGTATCATCAAAAAATTTAAAAATACCTACTTCTTTTCCGTGGCTAAAAGTGCCTTCATAACGTGGTCTTTTCGAATTTTCATAAGTGCCTTTCCAGACACCGTCTTTTTTTCCATTAGCATCCAGTTTATTAAAATCCTGCGCAAAACCTACAGCGCTTAACAAAAATAAAATCCAAAAATTTTTCATATTTTCTTTTTTTCTATATAACAACAAAGATTGGTTTTTAGTATGGCAAAGGTATAACCATTAAACAAAAACTCCTTTATCTATTACTAAAAAGTCATTAAGAGCTGAGATCAAAATACTTCTACCCATTTTCCATATCAATAAATAAAATTTAAAAAAAGCTTTTATAATAATTGAATAACTTTTACAAATTAAACTATATTCGCAAAAAATAATATAGCAAAAAAATATAACCCAAACTAAATCCGGAGTCTGATGAAATCTTTAAAATTATTCTTACTTACCCTTTTTATAGGTACCTCACAATTACATGCGCAAGCAAAGGTTGAATCTATCATATATAAATTCCACCCACATTATATGACTACTGATATAGGTCAGACTGTTGCAGGGACTTATTTGATTGAAGGAAAAAAACAACCCATTATTCAAATTAATGCCGATGGCACTGGTATTATTCAATTAGCCAATTTATCTAAAAAGAAAATAACCTGGGGAATAGAATGTTCTGACGAAGGTATTCCTATCTTCAAAGAAGGATACGATAGTTCTTCTTATACATTTTGGTATAAAATAACGGGAACCGGTGAATGGCTTTATACACAATTTTTAATTATTCCTGGCAAGAAAAAAATGTACCTTATGGGAGATCGCGTAAAATATTATGGAGAAACTCCGGTAAAAACTGAGGAGGAGGAATAATAAACCATTTATATGAAGTAAAGCAAAAATAAAAACGTTTTAGCTGATTTTATCAACACTACTGAAAATTTCAGTTTTTTATTTCATGAAACAAAAAATTATACCTAATTTTTATTTAATTTGCAATAAACTTCAATATCTTATATAATGGTTACGATCACACGCCTTTTTGATTTCCCTTATTATCAACAAGAAACTTACAATCTTCAGGTTGCATTGGCTACCAAAAAAAATGGGGTTTGGGAAAAAACATCCAGCATTGATTATGTTGTTAAAGCGAATGTTATTTCAAGAGCGTTATTGCGTATGGGTGTTAAAAAAGATGATAAAATTGCTTTAATTACCTCCAATAATCGTACAGAATGGCATATTATGGATATTGGAATTTTACAGACTGCTGCGCAAACAGTTCCCATTTATCCAACAATTACAGAAGACGATTATGAATACATTTTGAATCATGCTGAGGCAAAATATGTATTCGTTTCTGACATCGAACTATTAGATAAAATAAATAGTATAAAAGCTAAAGTTCCTTCATTAAAAGAAATTTTTTCGTTTAACGAAATTGATACATGTAAAAACTGGAATGAATTATTAAAACTTGGTGAAGATACCAGCAACCAAGCCGATGTAGAGGATCGAAAAAACAGTATAAGTCCGGAAGATTTAGCCACCATTATTTATACTTCAGGGACTACAGGAAGACCAAAAGGTGTAATGCTTTCACACAAAAATATTGTCTCCAATGTATTGAATTCAGCAGATCGTATTCCTTTTGACCCAGGTGTTAGCCGCGCATTAAGTTTCTTGCCTATTTGTCATATTTATGAGCGAATGGTTACTTATATCTATCAATTTTACGGCTGTACTATTTACTTTGGAGAATCAATAGAAAAAATATCAGAGAACATCAAGGAAGTAAGTCCTACCGTAATGACAGGTGTTCCAAGACTAATCGAAAAAGTCTATGACAAAATCATAGCAAAAGGCTCAGAATTAACTGGGATCAAAAAGAAACTATTCTTTTGGGCAGTTGAAGTAGGTTTAAAATACGAACCTTACGGAGCAAATGGTTTTTGGTACGAATTGCAATTAAAAATAGCCCGAAAATTAATTTTCAGTAAATGGAAAGAAGGTTTGGGCGGAAAATTAGATCTAATTGTAAACGGAAGCGCCGCTTTGCAACCTAGATTAGCCAGAATTTTTGCGGCAGCAGAAATCTATATCATGGAAGGTTATGGTTTATCTGAAACTTCTCCTGTAATTTCAGTAAACGATTACAGAAACAGAGGTTTTAAAATTGGAACCGCCGGAAAAGTAATTAATAATGTAGAGGTAAAAATTGCAGAAGATGGCGAAATTCTTTGCAAAGGTCCTAGTGTTATGATGGGATATTTTAAAGATCCTGAAAAAACAGCTGAAGCCTTACAAGGCGGTTATTTCCACACCGGAGATATTGGAGAAATTGATAGTGAAGGTTTCTTAAAAATCACCGATCGTAAAAAAGAAATGTTTAAAACATCAGGAGGAAAATACATTGCACCTCAACTGATAGAAAACGCAATGAAACAATCGCGTTTCATTGAACAGATTATGGTGATTGGTGAAGGCGAAAAAATGCCGGCAGCTTTAATTCAGCCAAATTTCGAATTCGTAAAAGAATGGGCGAAAATCCATAAAATTACTTTAGGGAATTCTACTGCTGAAATTGCTTCAAACCCTGATGTGATTAAACGCATTGATGAAGAAATTGAAAGCATCAATAAGAAATTCGGTCATTGGGAACAAATCAAACGTTTTGAGCTTACTCCGGATATATGGTCAATCGATGGCGGACAGCTAACTCCTACTTTAAAATTAAAACGTAAAATTATCAAAGAGATTTATAAAGATCTTTACGCAAAAATCTACGGAAACAATTAATCAAAATACCTAACCAAATGGAAACGGCTGTCTTACGACGGTCTTTTTTATACCTAAAACTAAAGTAATTAAAACACAAAAACTGCAAACATATCTATTTGCAGTTTCTTGCACAGTTATCTACTATTCTTTTTGATAACCGTTCTAACAAATTAAATTCTAATTTTTAAGACACCAATGCAAAATCTTGGCGATATTTTTGGCATCGTCAATTCCACGGTGATGTGTTCCTTCAAGCGGAATATTCAGCATGTGTAAAGCTCCATTCATTCCAGTTGCCCTCTGCAGGCCAAATTTTTCTGCAAAATATTCTTTTACATTAATATGCTCTTCTCCCATTGGGTATTGAATACCGAAAGATTTACACTGTTTTTTGAGCATATTCAAATCGTACTGACCGTAACTTGCCCATGTAAATAAATCGGGATTATATTCGTCGATTAACAAATCGACAGCATCTTCGAAACTTACTCCGTTTTTATCCAGCAAATCCTGAGTAATAGTGGTTAATTCTGTACAAAACGCACTCACACTTGAACGCTGTGGCTTTATCAAAATACCTTTGTTCTTGGAAATTTGTCCCGTTTCAGTATCTAAAACCGCAAGTCCGATTTCGATAATTTCGTTTTGCTGACCCTTCGGGACTGCGCCCTGCCAACATGTGGCTTCTAAATCAATGATAATAATTTTATCTGTAGTTTTCATTTTTTCTAATTTTTAAATATTTTATAGTTCTCTGTCTCCAAAAGGAGCTTTCCAATTTTTCTTCATAATGAGAGCTTTTACTTCTTCATAAGAAAGAGGTTCGTAATTGTGGCAGTCTACACCAACATCAAACGAACGGGATGTTTCATCATCAAACAAATGACCGTGTGAGTGACCGTACAAGTGCCATGTTCCTCTAAAAGAACTTCTCCAGACTTTCATGGCGTAGTGAAACAAGATTATTTTCTGTCTTCCGTTTGATCCTTCTGCATCTTCAACACTTAATTCATAATAATCTTTAATCCACTCAAATCGTTTCGCATAGCTTAATGCCGATTTATCATGATTTCCCTTTACAAGAAAAATAGATCCATTCAATTGATCTAAAATTTCTTTTGTCCGTTCAGGTCTTGCGAGCGAAATATCACCTAAATGATAGACAATATCTCGCGGACTTACCTTTTCATTCCATCGCCTAATGAGCTCCGCATCCATTTCTTCAACGGTAGCAAAAGGACGCTCACTAAACCGGATTATATTCGTATGACCAAAGTGATGATCAGACGTAAAAAATATTTTTTGATTCATTTCTAATTTAAATTTTCAAACTAAAACCATCAGCATTCCCGTTGATGGTTTTTCTTTATTTCACGAAGATTTCCTTCAATTGACCGATTACGTTTCCGCTTCCGGAAATTGTAATTTCTCCAATTTTATCCGCGATTTTTTCAACGTATTCCATCTCTTTCAACTTCCACAACATTTCGTTTTCTTCCATCAGTTTTGCTGTATTAAGTAAACTTCTTGTTGCAGCTGTTTCTTCTCTTCTCATGATACTATTTGCCTGCGCTTTCTTTTCAGCAACCAAAACCTGATTCATGATTTCTTTCATATCACCTGGCAGGATAACATCTCTAATTCCTGCATCAGAAATTTTCAAACCTAAGTTTTCAATTTTAGAAGCTGCTTCTTTTAAAATCTCTTCGGCAATAGTATCTTTTTTACTCAATAATTCGTCGAGAGTCAGACTTCCAACAAAAGCTCTCAAAGCCAGTTGCATCACAACATACAATTGTTTCTCAAAATCTTTGTTTTCAATCAAAGCCTTCATAATATCAACAACCTGATATCTCACAAAAAAGTTGATTCTCAATCCTGCTTTATCTTTAGTCAACAATTCCTGACCTGAGATTTCAACTTGCTGTTGTCTCATATCAATCGTTTTAACTTCGATTGTAATGGCGTTATTCCAAAAATAATGCGTTCCGGATTTTAATTCTTTTACAAAATTCCCGTTTACAAACAACAAAGCTTTGTCGTTGCTTGCTACAATAAATTTTCTTGTAAAATATCTTAACTGATTACTTTCTAATAAGTTTACTGGAACATTTTCAGTGATTTCAATTTTAGAAAGATCTGCTTTTGTAAACTCATTTTTTACAATTCCTTTCCAGAAAGCGTGTCTTCCAGGAGTTAAAACACCTTTAAAGTTTCCGTTTACGAATTGCAAAACAATCTCGTTATCACCTATCTCAACAACTTCTAGCATTGAGGCCAGAACTTCATTCTGCAACAAAACACTCAACTCAAACGGAGCCTGAAGAACGGCATTCATATCATAGATCAACACATTTTTGTCTCCAAAAATCCAGTGTAAACCCTCTTCTACTACTTTTACTAATTTTCTGTTTTCGAAAACCAAACCTACTTGGTAACCTTCGATTTTAATTCTTTTAATCATAATATTTTTGTTTCAAGTTTCAAGTTTCAGGTTTTGAAACAGTTGAAAACTTCATTTATATTTTTACTTTTAACTTTTTACTTCTAACATCTAACTTTTTAATAAAAAAACCTCTTTGCCTTTCTCCTCCGAAAAAACGGATGAAGAGTTTGTTATTTGTTTACTTGAATTGTTTTCAATCGTATTTTGTAGCGACGATCCCCAAATCATCTTCACAATCAAATCGAGAAGAAAACAAGTATTTCAAAAAACAGTACTTTTCGCACTGGCTTTATCATGAGTGTGAAATTTTAGATTCTAAAACCTTAGTTTCACTGACAAAGACAAATCAGCTTTTTTTCTGGTCATCTTTTTAAGAGTGATGGTCTCTACTGTTTACAGATTTTCAGTCTGTTGACATACCAATTTGTCTAACCGAAACGTATTCGGTGCAGGACTCGAACCTACATAAACACTCTAATGTTCTATCCTGTTTGAACTACCGCATTACTACGAGTGGGATTCGAACCCACAACCCTTAGATCCCTTGTGTCGAATAGTTTTTTGGAAAACCATACGAAAACCTCCAAACCAAGCTGCATAGAAAAACATAATTCGCTTTCGCGGAAAGTTCACTACAATGGTGCTATACAGAAACACGCAACTGGGCTTGTTTGATATTTTTAATCAAGGCCGAAGCTTTGATGTATTTCATTTTATAAAAGAACTTGTTTTATTTCCTGAACAAATATTCAAATTACACTGCGCAGTAATTTTGCGCAGTGCAAAAACTTTTAGTTAATCCATTCTATTACAGTCGATAAATAGACTTGTCTAACCTCTTCAAATCGGGTTATGTTCGGAATGTGATTGACTTCTAATAAATATTTAGAACCGTCTTTTGCAACGATGTAATCATTTCCTATCATATCCATCTGCAAAACATTCTTGATATAAAGTGTGTCTTCTAATAAATCCTGATCCACAGGCATAAAATTGGCATTATCAGGATGGATAGATTTTAACCAATCGTCACCTTCTAGTTTTATCTGCCAATAGGTTTCGCCAATCATCATGATACGAACCGCATCTCCTTCATAATAAGGTTCAATGGTTGCGGTAAATTCGCTTTCCCATTCTCCCGTAAAGCGATGTTTGTTTTCACCGCAATGCCAGTTTCCCCATTTTGCAATCGTATCTCTGGTTGTGTTTACAGAAGTGCCTGCACTTATAAATCCGTGTGGGGCACTGAATCTTGAAAGAGACAACGCTTTTACCAGACAAGGAATTTTAAAACGGCAGTCCAGCATTGCTGAAGCCTTTGGATAACAATCGCCATTCCAGATCGCAAGCCCCGCAATAAAATCGAAATCATTATCGTAAATTCCGAAATAGACTACTTTATCTACAGGCAACATCCCAATTCCGTTCGATTTTTCCATATACAAAACGGTATCTTTAACCACAATTTTTGGTATGGACTGGTGCCAGATAATATGTCCTGAATATTGGGCTTTTATACTATCGTATTCTTCCTGTTCAATACCCACAAGGGCAATTCGGTTGTATTTTTGTTTCATCGTTTTTAATTTTAAATGTTACTTGTTTTTGCTTCTAAACGGCTTCCAGTTTCAGGCGTTTAATTCCAAAATCTGTTTTTCTCAATTTGCACATTCTTTCATCTGAAATGTGGTGGAAAACAATTCCTTCAATATCATTTTCCGACAAGAAATTTTCTAAATCATCGAAATTGAGACTTACAGAATCTATTATTTCTGCACCGTGTTTTACCAAAGTATGTTTCTCAAACTTTTCAGGATTTCCTTGTACTTTCGGGCCGCATAATTCGTATGTTCCGTCAACTTTGTTTTCTAATTGATCGAAAGCTTCGAAAAAATGTTTATCCTCAGATTTTGATCTGTCGCATTTCAGCCAGTGTGGGTGATGTCCTGAAATTGGATCGGCTTCCTGACACGGAATTGCTCCAGCCGGAATTTTTCTTCCTTTTTTTGCATCAAATCTTTTGAACAATTCTCCGCCTATAATGGCTGCTGACGTACCGTCGAATTTTCTGGTTGCAATGGCTTTTCCATCAAAAACCCATTTATTTTCGATATTGATTTTATTAATTACCCTTCCTAAATCAGCAGGGTTTTTAGCAAATAATGTGGTTATCTTTTTCATTGTTTCTTTTCTAATTAAACGTTTCTTTTTGTACAGGAAGAGAGACTCGAACTCTCAAAATACAGATCCTAAGTCTGCCGCGTCTACCATTTCGCCATTCCTGCTTTTATTAATCCTCAGTATTTCAAAACTGAAATTGGTGGAAATAGTAAGATTCGAACCTACTCAGTCAAAGACAACGGTGTTTAGCTCATCATTTTTATTGTTTTTTTGGTTTCGCTGAATGAAAAATTTCATTTCAGACCGCCCTAACTCTTCAGCTTTAGCGTATTTCCATTTTGTCTGGGAAGCAGGATTCGAACCTGCGACCTCCCGCGTCCAAGGCGGGTAAACAACCACCGTTATCTTCCCAGATTTTTGGGTGTCTTCGGGAATCGAACCCTGTTCTGCGGATCCACAAACCGCCGTTTTACCAAATAAACTAAAAACACCATTTTTTTTAAGCCTCTAAGATTCTAAGGTTCTAAGTTTTATTTTACTTTGAACCTGTGTTCCTCAGAACCTTTTCATAAAAAGCGGCTCATACGGGAGTCGAACCCGTTTCTCCCGAGAGACAGTCGGGAAGGTTAGCCAGTAACCCTAATGAGCCAGTTCCTTCTAGAGAACAAGTGGTTTTGGAAGGGTTCGAACCTTCAACCTCCAGCAAACTCGCTGACTATCTACCAATTGCTATACAAAACCATTATTTTTTGGGCATAAAAAAAGCACCCGGTTAAAGGTGCTTACAAGATTTATAAGATATACGTATCCTATTGCCCATGTTCATGCACCTGTATTGTGTTACATCCAAGATCGTGTCCCGGGTGTAGCTGTTCTAAACTGTATATTTTTAAATCAAAAATCATTTTATATGTTGTATTATATTTTGAAATCATTTTTATCTGAAAATCTTTGTTCTGATTTTCTTCGGCAAAGATAAAGTCGAAAAAATCAATTATCCAAATTATTTTTTAAATTATATTACTGAATATCAATTACTTAAGCCTTATTAAAGTCCATAAAAATCCCTGTCCGCTTACTAGTGCAGATCCCTTTTTGTATCAAATGACTGTCTCTCATCAGATTACTTTCCAAGATTATATTTCACTATTTTGATTAATCATTAAACATTTTTTGTACAATTTTTTTTAATTATTTTTAGTTAAAGATTATTTTTCTATCATTTTAGTCTTCTTTTCTGTCAGATTTAGCGATATCAAAATGCTGTAAAACAAAAAAAGCGTCCCGATGAGGGCGCTTTTATATTTCTATATTGAATTTTAAATTACAATTTATTCTTCAATTCTATACAATACCTATCACGTCCATAACCACCAGCAGGAAAATTTCCTATCAGATTATAGTTTTTATGTGCTACAGACAGTTTCATAAATTTATATTTTATTCTATTTCGGGAGCAAATGTAATTATTTTATTAATATGTACTAAAAAATTAATCTTCTTAATCCTGTTTTTTGAAATTATACACATAATTTTTAACCAATATTTTCTTTATTCGCCACATAATCTTTTTTAATAATTTATATTTTTGAGAATATTCTAAGCCTAAACTTTTTTATATAATCCCTATAAAAACAGCATGAAGAAACATCTTAAATACATTGACGGAAATTCAGATAAATTTTGGCAAATAGAAGCCTCAGGACTTGAATTTACAGTAACCTACGGTAAAAATGGCACAAGCGGAACCAGTCAGACCAAAAGCTTTTCAAGTCCGGAAGAATGTCTTAAAGCGGCTGAGAAAATACTGGCCGAAAAAACAAAAAAAGGATATTCTGAAACAGGCGAAGTTGTAGTTACTGCTTCATCGGGAGTGAAAACCGCTTCGAATTCAAAAAGTAGCGATACAGCAGCAATTTTAGAAGAATATGACTCTATTGTAACATCAAAAAAATCGAATTAGTACTTCCTTTTCTTAAAGAAAAAGCAAAAGGAAATATTGAAGTTATAAAAAAGCATATCAAAAAATGCAATTGCTAATGGCTTTTTCTCCCGATTCGTACCGCGGATTTTCAGGCGAAGGAAATGTTCTGGAAACCATGACCGAAAACTTACCGATAGAATGGGTTTACGGTTTAAATAGTTTATTAAAATCGAATGAAACTTTTGATCCCAACATGCTTTCTATCGAAAATGATATTGATTTTGGAACGATGGACAATCTGACTTCTAATTATCATCAATGGTATTATTGGGTTATGATTTAAGCGAAAAAGCGCATTTTTACAGACTTCTTCCTTTTAAACAGAGCGTATTTTATCGTTAAACCCAAGATTGAAAAATGCCAAAAAGCTAATCGCTAACGAAGACATCGAAATCATCGAACGAAGAGCCGATTATATTGAAGCCAAAGTAAAAGGTTCCGGCGTGGTACACAAAGTGATTATTGATCATGCTTCGCAAAGATGTACCTGTGAATGGTTTACCGCCTATCAGGGAAAACGAGGAATCTGCAAGCATATTCTGGGTGTAAAAATGATGGTTTCCTGATATTATATTTTTTCTGATAAAATCAAATCAAATAGTCGGCTCTTCGCAGTCGCAACAAAAAAAGGCTGCCTTTTTAAGAAAGCCGTTTTTATTTTTATAAATATGCGCTTTTAGTCATTATCAAAAAAGTAGGTAAAAGAAAGACTAAAATAATTCTGTTTTGCTTTAGTTTCATAGGCCATATTATAAAATGGCGCCTTCTTAAAAGGATCGGATAACCCCATATTGTATCTTAAATTACAGGCCAGATTATGATATTCTACCCTAAACCCAAGTGGAATGTATGTATTTATTGATATTCTCTCGTTCTCTTGGTCAAAATTTAAATACTTTACCTGTAGATTCAACGGTTCCAGAATATAATTTTCTTTACTATCGTCAGCAGGTATATATTGTTGAGCAAAACTAACTGTAAATCCTGCATTTACTCCAATCTTCAGATTATCATCATCAAAACTTAAAAAGTTATAATTCAAAACAAAAGGAACATCAAAATTTTCTAATGTAAATTTTAAATCTTCCGGTTCGGCATCCAAATCAGCTTTTCCAACAAATATCATTCTATGATGCACATAATTTAAACCAATCGAAAATTCCAGGTCTTCTGTAAATTCTGCTGTTCCTACTATTCCAATTAAGTAGCCAGGCTGGGATTTCGTAAAAAGGACATTTGAATCTAAAGCATAATTGGTATAACCGGCTGTAATACCAAATCTCCCATCAAAAGCCCCATTCTGACTGTAAATATTAAAATTTAAAAGAATAAAAAAAAGAACAAAAAACTGAATTTTGAATGACTTCATGAAAGAAAAAATATAAATTATTATTAAAAAATAATAGTACAAATATATTGTTAAATCTATACTTTTGGCCAAAAAATACTTTTAGATGAAAAAAATTTCCATATTGCTTTTAATCCTAATTTTGACTGGATGTGAAATAGAAAACATAAACTACTTAACGCCAGTTGTTTTGAGTTATGAACCCGAAAATGTTTTAACTAATTCAGCAAGTCTGGGAGGTGAAGTAGGCAGCGAGGGTGGAAAAAAAATTACTGAATATGGTATTGTATGGTCTAAAAGTGAACACCCGACCACAAGTGATAATAAAATAGTAGAAGGTTCCCGAATAGGAGAAACTTTTAAAACCTATTCTGTATTTGAAGGTAATACTACTTATTATTATCGCTTTTATGCTATTAATGAAATTGGAACAGGATATGGCAAAGAATATTCTTTTAAAACTACCGCCGAGGCACCTTGCAATCCGACCATAAATAATAAAGTCTATTTAATAGGCAATACAAATCCCATAAACATAACAAATGTCGAATTATCAAATCCGAGTTGGGGATTTGATGAAGGAAATGTAGAATTTGAGACCAGTTCCTATAACTCAACAGTCCGAATTTTTGTTCAATTTAATGAATACAATCAAAGAATGCCTTTAACAGGTATCTACACAGTGGTTTTAGGCGATTTTGGAAATGGTGAGAAGTTATCAACCGGCGAAGCCAAATTATTTATTTACGACTACGGGCTTTACGGCTACGGTGGGGCAGTCGCTGAAGCCGGAACAAAGTTTTATGTTAAAAACGAAAATAATATTGTGACCATTATTTTTTGTGATACACCAGTGGGAAAGAAGTATATCCTGAACGGAAAATTTTCTTATATCATTAAATAAATTCTACTCAAAATTAAATAAATCAGAATAATATAAACCAACGAGAAACGGCTGTCCTCAAAAAGACAGCCGTTTTTTTATATGGAATAGTTTACTTAAACAAACATTTTATCAATCTGACTTAAAATAGTTGGGTCCTGAATTTCATTATCTTTGGCAAATAATAAAACTTTAGACATCACCTCAGCCGATTTCGGGTCATCATCAGCAAATGGGAGGAACAAACGTCCTCTGTGCTGTGAATGAATTGGCAGAACCGATAAATATTTACCCGGAAGCTGATACACAACAGCACTGCCTAAATGCACGCTGTAATCCGCCATTTTTCCTTTTATGATGGCGTGGTTTTCTTTGATTTCCACATTTTTCACTTTAAATAATCGCAATGTTTCTCTCAATAAAACGCCTCTCATTTCGATAGAAGAATGACTTGCTTCCGGATCTACTCCGCCAACATGGGCAACGCTGACCACCAAATCAATGTCTCGCATGACTTCTGAGAAGATTCTAGGATTAATATCTTCAAAAGGAATGTTTTTATAGTCCTTTAAAGAGTGAAATTCAATCGTTTCTAAAGTTGGACTTTCAACATCTGCTGGCGAAAACCAATCTGCCATCGCATACATTTTTACCTGATAACCTTCTTTATGGAAAACTTTCTGTAATCCTTCTTCATAATCTACTTTCCAGCCTCTTGTTTTCAATAAAGCCAAAGTTTGTTTAGGCTGTACCTGATGTCCTGCATAACGTCTTGACACTGATTTCTCTTTCAATTCGTCTGGCGTTGGAACATACAATTCTCTGAAAACCTGTTTAAACGGCTGTTGTAATTTAGTATCAAAACAATATTTCTGATAATCAACCCAAACATTATTTTTGTGTAAATCAAAACAGTGCGCGATTCTAAAAGTCTGCTTTTCATTTAATGAAATCATTTCGCCTAAACCCGTTACCAAACTTCCATCCACATAAAAACCAATCTGATCGTCATTTGAGATAAAAACTAATTTTTCTAAATGTTTCGAAATAATGGGATGTTCAAAAAGATTTTGCATCTCTGCGAATAAAAACTCGTCTCCACGAATCATGCTTTCTTCCAGACCTTTTCTGGAACGTGTCCATTGCTCGCGCATGGTTTTTCTGTAATTGGTCAATTCCAGAATGCCTTTGTCTTTTTTGTATTTTGGCGGAATCGATTTTAATTCTTTCCCTGCTTTATACGTAACCAAATCAGCTTTTCCTTCTTTGTTAATGACCAAACTAATTGTGACATCATCTAAAACCACTTCGGTTTCTTTTGATAAGATATTCTGAACTTGCTTCGTTTCCATTGCCCAGGTCAGACGAACCGGATCCGGATAACCGGCGTTTCTTGCCAGGTTTTCTAGCGCCACACGAATTGCCAAAGCTTCGCTCGCCTGCTTCATCGAACCGAATTCTTTACTTTCTTTTTTGAATTGCTGTAAATATTCGTAACGCGCCAAAATATCTTTTTCCGGACTTGCCTTACTCAAAGGAACTAATCCGTAAACTCTTAAATAATCCTGATCACGTTTGTCTTTTACTTTGGCGGTCACTTCCCTGATTTTTAAATCTCCCGTAATCGTGTCAGCATACAATCTCGCACGTCTGTGGCCGTTTCCGTCTGTTACGTATTTGGCAGATTCGTATAAAAGTTCCCATTTTGCTTTTCCTAATTTTTTGTAAGCCGATGTAAACCAGTCTTTATCTACAGCGCCATCTTTAAAATCCTGCAAATCTAAAGTCGAAAATCTTGCTGCTTCACTTTCCAGTTCTGAATTTGTAGCACTGTAAGACGCTGTTTTGGTGTGCGCATGAAACCACCAGATTCCTTCATCAAGACCCTTCCAGTCTAAATAACTGCTGATAAACTTTTGCCATTGCGGCGCATAAATCGCAGTCTGGATCAATCTTTCTTCAGAGATTTTGGCTTTTTTAATTAATGCATCAAAACTTTCCTGTGTATCGGTTTCCAACGGATAACATCTTTTCAATAAGAAACTGAATAATTTCTGTTTCGTTAAATCGGTATAACCCCATGAATAGACATAACCTTTGTACAAACTTGCTTTTCCGAGAGCTGTAATTAGTTCGACCAAACGGTTGGCGCCAAAAATCTTCTGGAAACTCTGCACCAAATGCGTTACCGAAGTATTCGAATCGCCTCTTTTGACCTCAGCATCCAAAAATGTTTCCCTTATTTTGTCCATCATCGGAACCAGAAAAGGGAATCTTTTAATTAAATCCTCACTACCAAAATGTCTGTAATGTTTACTTTCACTGGTTAAAACAGAAATTCTTTCACTTTCTAAAATACCTTCGTACAATTCGCCTTCAGTAATTAATTTTTGCTCAAACGCAACACAATACAAATGAATTGGCGGCTTAGCAAAAGGTCTGTTTTTTTCTAAACCGTTTAATTGTCTCCACCTGTGCAGATTCCAGACTTTAGTATTTTGTTCTTCTGTTAAATCAAGCAATCCGATTTTATTCAAATAAATATCAAAAAAGCCCTGACTCTGCCAGCCATTCCCGTTGTTATTGTTGTAATAATACTCGTCTTTAGCAGGTTTGTAATCAAACTCGATTACCGATTTCGGAAGATCCGCATACAAAGTGCTGCAGGCGTCAATTAAGAAATC
Organism: Flavobacterium adiutor; assembly: GCF_048282555.1. Classification (NCBI taxonomy): domain Bacteria; kingdom Pseudomonadati; phylum Bacteroidota; class Flavobacteriia; order Flavobacteriales; family Flavobacteriaceae; genus Flavobacterium; species Flavobacterium adiutor. The sequence goes on along the minus strand of NZ_CP182487.1, from coordinate 1,541,981 downwards.
AGCTTTTTCTTCAAAGGAATATTTTAATTGTAAAGCATTTAAAATCTGTAAAATAGCATTATCCCAATCGTAACCTCTTTTGTTTTGGTGCGGCAATAATTCTTTATAATAAAAAACATGCTTTTCCAGAAAATCCCTCCAGATTTTTCGGTCACAATTGCTTACCAGCGTCATTAAAAACAAATCTCTTTCAGCTAAACCTGATTTTTCAAACCATTCTGCCCAAACCTCATACAACGGATAATTGGTTGCTGCTAATTCTGAGTCTTTTTCGTCTTTCAGATATTTTATTTCCCTAAAGGTATTACCTAGTAAAACAGTAGTTTTGCTGTTGTCGTAGTTTTCAATTTCGTATTCGTAGTTTCTGTTCGCTTCATACAATTTATACAGCTTCGCAATCTCAGTTTTAATATGCGACATCGGTTTAGAGAAACCGTATTGTTCTGCTTTTACTGATTTAGCATACAAAGAGTCTGCTTTTGGTTTTGGCAGTTCGTAGGGAGAAAATTCATTTGGCGTAAAAAACCCATAACCATTTTCTGCACTTAAAAGATCTTTCTTTTTAGAAGGTTCTAATTGCTCGATAAATTTGGTCTCTTTCTCGGTAATTTTCGGTCTTTGCTGATATTCTTTTACCCAGTCATTCACTTTGTCCGTCAGTTTGTTATTTTTCTGAAGCTGGAGCATCAAATCCAAAACCGACATACGCTGTTCTAAATCGCCTTTTTCTAAAGTCTGATCAACAAAATTGATCACTTTTTGATCTTCCTGCTTTATCAGAATTGCCGTTAAATTCTTCTTTAAATTCGAATTTTTACGTTTAAACAATTCCTGAAAACCGGCTAATTCCTCTTCTGTCAAACTCAGATTATTCAAAACATTAACCGCCGAAGCCACAAGAGATTCCCCTCTGTCCTTTAGAATTCGCAACGCAAAACTCCTCTGAAAATCGGTTGGTTCAGTTTTCGTTTGATTGTTATTATTTTGCTGACTGTAGAACGAATAGCTGTAAAAACTGCCCAATAAATTTCGGGTCAGTTTCTCTCTCAAATTGATAGAAAATCCTTCAAAATGATTTAAAACCGTTTGTAATCTTTCGTAATTATCGCCCACCAAATTAATCGCCGAAGAGAAAAGCGTATCTCTTTCGAACTTGACATTCAGCCACGAAAAGACTTTTCCTTCAAATCTTTTTTCTTTTTCGGTAATAGTTTGCGCGAGATGATACACTTTATCAAAGAAGTTCGGATAATCCGTGTTTTCAATATAAAACTTCGATTTTGTATTCGCTTCCAATAAAGCATTCATTCTCGGAAGTGCAAATGCCAGAACCTGTAGGTTTTCATCTTCTAAAGCTTTAAAATATAATGGCATTTCGATATACGGATCGTTGGTTTCTCCTGCAAATTTCAGCGCCAGACATTTCTTTTCGGCAGTTCCCTTTTCTAATAATTCGTGCAAAAACGGAACTGTTTTTTCGACATCAAAAACGCCCTGAACCCAAAGTGCCATATAGACTTCGTTATTATTTTTGCTTTTTATACCCGTCGGAATCGTTTCCGGATTGGTAAAATATCCGTAAGCCAATTCGATAATATTTCGAACCGTAGTTTCTTTTTCAGATTCCCAGCCCAAACCTGTCCACGTATCAATTGCTCTTACAACCGATGAAAAACGGGTCAGTTTATTATCTATCAGCACTTTAATCATGTATTGTAAAGCTCCGATACTCGTTTCGTCTAAAGCTTCCAGAATCGTCTGACGCAATCCTTCCTGACGCTGAGCCGCAAGAAGCAGTTTTTCTACCAACTCCCAGTTTTCTTGTTTTTCGCTGTTTAAAAGCGCTTTAATGATATTTCTCGACACTTTTCCGTGCGAATCTTTATTAAAAACAATGTCTCCAAATAATTGATAAAGCCCTTCTTTTCCAGCATCTAATGCCGAAGACCAAACCATAAACTTATTCATCGAATTTGAAATTTCTGTATCGTAACGAATTTCATCTTCAAGACTTAAATTATAATAAAAAGTACCGCCGTCCTGATAATTGTACTTGTAAGGTCCGTTTAGCAAAGAACGTAGAAAATTAATCTGATTGACAAGCAAATATTTTTTATGATTGGGTGCTCTAAAAGCTCTTCGTGTATAACCCGTCTGATACATTTTTTGAGGCAGTCTGTTCCATGCTTCTTTTATGTAAGCCGCGTTTTCTTCTCCAAAAAAATAAAGCAATAAATCATAGTAGTTTTTATCGTCCCACATATCCTCCTTTACCAAAGTGGCAAACTTTTCGGCTTCATTTGAACCAAGAGAGATATAATTGCTGTAATAATTGTCCTGAAGTTTCAACAGTTCGAGACCAAACTCCGCCACTTCTTTTTTCAGTTTTGTTTTTGAAAGCAATTTCGAAAGCAAACTGCTGTTTACGATTTCTTCCAGTTCTTTCTTGAATCTCTTAATTGGATTTTCAATTACTTTACTTTTTAAAAGATCTTCTATTGTCATGATTTTTTGAAGTTAAAAGTTACGTGTTTAGGCTGCGAGCTTTGGGCTATAGCTTTGAGTTATCGTTGTTTCGTATTTTATTGAACTAAATGTCACATACTATAATTACTGACTTAATTCATTTTTGAAATTGACATTTAAATTGTTTTTTTGACATTGCCATTGCCATTGCCATTGATATTGACTACCAATAGCTACCCGCCAAAAAGGTCAGCCTGATAAACATAATTGTTTTATTTTGAGATAAATCAATTTGTTCCGTTAGTGTTTCGAGTTGATCGTCACCATAGAAAACAGCAAATAAACCGTCTTCAAAAGCCTGAATCGCTGTTTCCTGCGCTTTTACCAGATTGACTTTGTTGTGGTTGTAAATTGCCCCGAAACCTGCTTTTCCCGTATCGGTTAAGATGGGAAGGTAATTTTCTTTTGGAAGATGGATTTTGTCTTCGTCTTCAAACTCAAATGAAGAAGCATGGAACAATTGTACCTGATGATCTACAATCGATTCTATGAGCTTTTGCGTGGTAATGAGAGGACTTTCTATCGGCAGCGCTATACTTTTTTCCTGCAGGAGCGGATGTTTTTTTCCTAATTGTTTAACTGAGATGTTTATATTCATTAATACCGGCTTTTATTTTGAAAGATGTAAAATACTAAATTAAAAAATAGGATTATACTGAGGTAACCTTATTTTAATGTTAAAAATAATGCTCATCAACTGACTATAAAAGTAGTCTTTGATTCCAAAAAAATACCCCGCCAATTGGTATTGGCAGGGTTTGGGTTTTTATTGGGAGTGAATTTATTATTGTTCACGGTTTGTAAAACTGCTCTGTAATGTAGAAAACGGTGTCGATAAAAAACAAACCTTGCTTAAAAGTCAAAACATTTTCGTCGTGCAAATCTTCAAGAATAATACCTAATTCAGGATTAAAATAATCATTATTTCTAGTGTTTACAAAACCGTTTGAAGTCAAAAAATGTTTTACGTTTTCTAATTCTGTATCACAATCAGATTCAACAAATTTCTGTTCAACTACTGCAAAAAGTATATCAGCATGTTCATAAAAACCGATTAATTGATATGCGGTATCGGGGAAAAAATAATTATTAAGCAATAAATTATTTAAATAATCTTCCCAGCATTCGTAATAAATACTATCATTTAGCTTAATTACTTTATGCTTATTTTGAAGATAAACTTTTTGCTCAGCCCCCGAAGAAATAAAAGCGTTGATATTTATCGAAGTAATCCAGAAGCTATTTCGATTACAGAATTGTTTTATTAACGCTGTTTCTTCTCTTTTGATTTGCTTGCCTGACTCAAACGTTCCGCTTGGGCTCTTGCTTTTTCTAAGGTAGTTGGAGATTGTTTGGATAGTATCTCCATGCCTAACCTGGCCCTTTCCTGAAATGATATTTTGTAGTTCATGTTTCATGCATTAATAATGCAAATATAAAGATTTTAATATTAAGATTTATTTCCCTCTTTGGCTGCTGTTATTACGAATACAACTCTTCTCTGATTTTAATTAAAGTCTGAATGGCTTTTGCCTCATCCGGCTTTTCAGGCAAAGTTGATGTTTGATAATGATTTTCGATTGAAGCAATTAAATTATCTGCCATTTCGAGTAAATCATCGTATTCTCTGTTTCCGGCTTTTATGTCAAGTAACTCCTCCCGATTTGAAACCCTAATATTTAATTTTCCGGTTGACAGAATCTGCTCGGCGGTTTGCAAAAGCCTGATGGTGTGCATCATGTTTTTGCTGTCGTAATTTTTGCCGTGCTGCTGGTTGGTGTTGTAGCGGTCTTCATTGCGTTTTTCGATCCAGTTCCAGTACTCGGTGTATTCTTTGCAGTATTTAGAATAACCGTCCTGATTGCAGGACAAATAACCGATTAGTTTTTCCTCTTTTGGAATAGAGGAAAGCGAAACTTCATTGGAGTTTTCTTTCTGAATAATGCCTTTGTAACCTAAGGTTTTATTTTCGTCGTAAAACATCGCAAATGTATCCTTGATATGTGGCATTTTTGCTAATCCAATTTGGGAGGCATGAAAAGAATGCTCCATCAACCAATTTTGAACAGGAATTGCTCCCTGTACGGACAGGTCGCGACTTGTCCCTGCAGGCAATACATAACAAAAATCCAAAAGGCTTTTCTTTTCCTTTGGCAGCGGATTTACGATTTTCTTGTTCAGACCTCTCGCTTTTTTGATCTGCGTTACGGCATAACCCGCAAAAGAATCTTTGCAGAGTTTCGAGAGAAAATTTTCCAGTTGCAAATGCTCCATCAATGGATCTTTGTACAAAATACAATCTTCCGGCGAAGCCAGAATCTCCAGAATATTAGGATTGTTTTTAAGCAGCAATTCTACAAAACGACCAATTTCGTAATACACCTCATCATTGGTTTCATTACTGATCTGCGGAATATAATCTAACCCAAAGAATTTTTCTTTAGGCAGATAATAAACGCCTTTAATATCAGTATCTGATGTTGGTGTATGTAACCCAAACGATTTACTTCCCGAAATGACTTCGAAGAGGATTAGGTTTTGGGATTTTAGATCTTGAATGGTCATAGCTAATGTTTTAAATTATAACGCCAATAATCTGGAAAATATGGAGTTTTAAAGTAATAATGTGCAATTGTTCTTAATGAAGAAAATCCATATTTATCAGTCCTGTATTCATATTGAAATTCATCTTTTCTTTTTAAAATTTTACTCTTGAAATCTTGAAATGATAATTCTTTGTCAAATTCAGAATACATACTTGTTTCAATTTGATAACCGTCATTAATTGACCTCGAGAATAATTGTTCTTCTAAATCATTCTCAGTATCTTCAATAAGATGTTTTGAATTGGAATTTATGCTATGATGTGGTATAAATAAACCTAAAGTAATATCATTTTCAATGATGAATTTCCTAGTTTCATAGTATGTTTTTTCTAAATCTAATATTGCGATATATTCCATTATAATTGCTAATAATGGTGAAACAGAATCAATATAATAAACAGGTTTTATGCCAGTAACGGTATATTTTATGACGCTTTCTATATTGTTTGCTGCATCAGGAAATTTATTATATTTCTTTTTAAGAAACTTTAAATAACCTAATATGTTAAGAAGATATTGCTTCGCTGATTCAACATCGCCAAAATAAATTAACAGATTAATATTGTCTATTATTGGAATTGAATGAATATCGAGTAATGGTCTTGATAGAACATTTATATTCTGCAAGGTATTGTTTATTCTATCATTATAGCCTTTATACTGGTCTTTTTGAATTTTATCTTTGAAAGAGATAATAAAACTATTTAGTAATACATTAAAATCATAACTTCTAATTGTATATCCTATCTGTTCATATGTACCTCCATTTTCATAGTGTAAGCCATCTTTTAATTCTAATAGATTTAAATTCCTTTCTAAAAGTTCTTCAATAGTGGAATTAAAAAAGATGTAAAATTGATTGAATAATGCTAAAACTTCTTTGTTTGTTTCTAATTTGTTTTTTAAAATCCAATACCAATATTTTAGTATTAAATGAGTTAAGTATTTTTTTGCAATTGATAAATTATTGTAGTTTTTTGATTCTGTGTAAATTATATATGCTATTAAGTTAACGGATTGAAAAATAAGTTTTTGTGAACGACTTAATCTGCCTTTTGTTATAGAAAATGAATTATTAAATAATAAATTATTTAATAATGAATCAAAATCATTCGAAACATTTTCACCTACATTTAGATTTACTAAAACTCTATTGAAAAGTCTAATATTTTCATCATTAATTAATAAATATTTACTAAAAATTTCATTGGATAATAATTCAGATATTTTATAGATATTCCATTCTTCAAATTCAATACCTTTTTCAATAAATTCTTTTTGTGAAAAACCATTAAGTGATGTTCTGATTTTTTCACTTACCATACCATTAAATACCAAAACAACTTTAATTGGTAACTCATCAAAGTCTTTATAAGTAGTTTTAAAATCTGCATCGACCGTCATTCTTAGAGTATCTCGTACTCCATTATCTGGCATATTCCATTTTTGAGAGTCAATATCACCAGCTTTTAACTCAAAATAAAAGCGTTTCTTTATACCATCTATTGGATCAATTTTTACAGCAACAATATCTTTACCATATTGTGAAAATCCTTTATATTCTTTAGGAGTAGAAAGTATTTCATATTCCAAAGTTTGAAGAAGAATTGTAAAAATTACATCTAATTCATTATCTTCTTTTAAAGATTCTAAATACTCTTTTATTATTGTTGGTTTAATATTCATTATTTATTAAATCTTTCAAGTTGATATTCATATAATTCGGGATTTTTATATACTCTTGTATCTATGTACATTTGAGATTCTACTTTACCTAAAGGCATTACATTCTCCTCGTGTTCAAATTTCCAACTGTTCCCTCTGATTATCAAACTGTTTTTGAATAGACTAGATAGTCCAGAAGGATTATTTCTAACGCTTTCCATCATTTTAGCTCTATTTTCGTTTTCTAAGCTATAATATAAATCCATTAATGATTTTTCATTGTAATAAGGATTTAGGTCGTTATTCTTATATTTTAACTCTTTAATCTCTTTATATAGTTCAAGTGATTGTTTTATAGGCTTCAAGAACGCTGTTTTTTTTCTTGATTTCGGGATTAAGTTTTCTAACCATTCAATTAATGTTTCGTTATAGCATTCATAAACAAGAATGCTTAGCTGCATTTGAAGGTTTTCAATCACTTTGGGGAATTTAGAATCTTTTAATTTGATTAATATTGGTAATAGTTTGTCAAATGAATGTGGGAAATTGCAAATCATTGCTATCGCTAAAACTTGTTCTTCTTCAGTATTAAGTTTTAATAAATCAATTTGCATTGGGGTTTCTCTACCAGTAATCATTATTTCAATAGGTAATATTCCTGTTCTTTGTTTGGTAGATATTAATGATAAAATAAATTCTTCTGTTTTGTCTCTTGAAGTTGACCAAAAATGTGATAAAGGTTGTTCAAAAAGACTTATAGAGTTTCTATGCCAACCATTATTATAAATTACCCCAATTAGATGAAATAAATATTTAGGCTCTTTAAAATTATAAAAGAAAGAACCTATTGCTTTGATATTCTGTGTTCGGTTTAGATAACCATGTAAAAGTTCGTATTTTAAATCTTCAAATTTTTCAAAACCATATGTAATTGTATGGAAATAGCTGTGTATTTCATTATCATCAGGATTTTCAAAAAAATCAAATAATTTGTTAGAAAGTGTTTCAGAATCTTTAGGTGTTATAAATAAAGAGTTCATCAAACTTTCAATGATTCTAGTTTTATGGAATAAATATTCTGTGCTACTATCCTTAACTAATACTTCTAATAGTTCATTATAAATTATTTGAGAATTAATATTCAATAAAGAATAAACCCAAAATGCTTCTTTAGTAGAATTTAATAAACGTTTTTTTAGTTTTTCTAAATATTCAATTTTTCCCTTATTTATTATTGAACTAATTAAAATAACTAAATAATGAGGTGTTTCATTCTTATATTTATTCAAAAGATAATCAATCAGACTTATTGAAAAATCTTCTTTTCTATCGACAATTGAAAACAAATATTCATTTAAATAATGTCTGCGTTCTTCTTCGTTATTAGAATTTAAAAAATCACTGATTTGTTCAATACTTATATCTTTTGAAACAAGAAAAGCATAAAATATTTTTTCGAAGTTTCTTAATTCATAAATTACATTTGATTTTTGATTTAATTCATTTTTAAATGATACAACATCAGTTCCTTTACTATCTAATTCTACTAAATACTTAACTCTAAAGGCATCAAATATTTCAGTGTAAGCATTTATAATATTACCATAACTATACTCATTTTTTATAAGTTCCTCAAATTCGTGAATTGTTTTAAAAGATTCTTCAATATTATCAGATAAGCTAATAGTTAGCTTAGAAGTAATCATTGTTTTTAAGTAATCATATATTTCTGTGGAATATAAATCTACTACATAATTACCATCGGAATTCTTTATAATAATCCCTTTTATTTCTAATTCAGAATACTTCTTTAGATCAAGAGAATCAATTAAAGTTTCTCTAGTTTTGAAAATATGTGTGAATAGATTCTCTAGTTGTTTCGATTGTTCCATAATCTATTTTAGCATTTTTAAAAAAAACAAATCCAACTCCTCACTCATCTTCTTCCCACTCCCCAACTTACTCGCGTTTTCCTGATTAAATTTTACGGTTTCCAGTAAAAAATCAGTTATTAAAACTTCTTTTGGGTGCAGGTATTTTTCGTCCTGAGTAGCTTTTATTTGTTGTAATTCCAGTATTTTTTCCTGTATGTTTTTCGGTGCAATTGGTAATACATCAGCAAAAGCTACTGGCGGAAATGTATTGTTTTCTATAATCCATTTTCCGGCTAATGCGGTGCGTAAGGCGTAGAAATAACTTTTTAGTTTTACTTCTTCCGTTTCGCAGACTTCCATGAAATTTTTTGTCGTTCCTAAATAATGGTGCAAAACCGCTATTGGCGAAAAACATTCCGTGGCTATCTCCTGCATTTGTTTTGCGAAATCATCATTTGCATAATACACAATTGGCGAAAACAACCACTCCAACAAAGGTGCGTTAGATTTTGCTAATAATTTTACGGCTTTCCGTAAATCCCAACCTGAACCGTCAAGATCGTCTTCGGTCATGAACTCAATCACATCGGGTTGTTCCCAAAGTGACAAATAATACTCGGGTTTGTGTTTGTAGATAAAACGAATATCGTAGTCACTGTCCGGAGATGCAAATCCCCAGGCACGGCTTCCTGATTCTACTGCAAAGAGTATTTCTACGTCTTTTTGCAGTTCTATTTCTTTTAATTTTTGGAGTATTTTTTCTTTCATGACTGGTTTCAAATGTAAATAAACAAAAAAGCTTTAAACCAAGTAATAATACGTGATTTGAATTTGAAGTTTCAAAATAAAACCACTGCTACGCAATTATTTTGCGCAGCAGTGGTTTTTATCAAATTATTAAGGTTTTATAATTAAAGTTTATTTAACTTGAGATCACCATTTGAATCCGAATTTCCAAAATTATAGGTTATATTTAAAAAACCAAGAAAATTAGATTTCTCAATATCATACTTGATAGTTAAAGGAATCCAAAGATCATCAGTAACACGCAGTCTGAAATCGGAACTGGCTAAAAAGGTATTCTTTTTTTCATCTGCTAATTGATTTTTCAAAATCGAATTATACTCCATATATAATTTTATTTCAAATACACTTTGTTCATTTCTTTTAAACATTTTATAGTTAACACCAGCTGAACTTTTCGATTCAATTCTTTTAAGACTATTATTAATTAAGGTGTCAGAATAAATTAATTTAGATTGTATATCTAATTCAAAATGCTTAAACCCTTTTAAAAAAATACTCCCAAAAGACACTTTTTTATTATCACCTTTATCATTCGTTGTTCCTAATAAAGAGACTGTCCAAAGCGGTTTCTTTTCGATTTCTGAATATAAATTATCTTTTAATAAATGAAGGTTCTCTACATAATTTTTGAGTTTTATTGATTTGTTTCTCTTTTCAAACTCTGTAATGATTTTTTCGAAATAAATATTCGACTTGTCTATTTTATCAAATTCTTTGTTTATTAAAATTTTGGTTGCTACATCTAAAGAATTTATTTCGACACTTATATCCACTGCACTATTTGTGATTTCTTCAGCAAACTTACTTTGTATTGCAGATAACTCATCAGCTAAAAAACTCCAATCAAATTCAAGTACTGTATTTGTAAAATCGGCTACATCTTTATCTCTTTTATTAATTAAAGCATAAGTAATTCCTCCTGAAACTCCATTGTATTTAAATTGTTCATCTAAATTTAGTTTCGCGTTAAATTGAAGGTTTCTTGAAAACCGCTCTCTCTTAAAGTACTTATCTTCTAAAATATGGCTATTAAAGATGGATTTAATACCGAATAATGTAGCATTAAATTCGATACTCTTATTGTCAGATGTTAAATTGGTAGTCCCTAATTGAAAAATACTGGAAAGTATATCTTTATAGTTCCCGGATTTTGATTTCTCGGTCATCTCTCTAAGCTTTTGAATTGTATCATTTTGAGCTAGTACAATATCAGACCCCAATAAAGTTAAAAAACATATAAAATATTTTTTCATGATCTGTTTATTTAAATTTCGAAATAAAATAATTCAGTAATGAATGGTTTCGTTGTCACTCTCTTGGCATTATGAAATGGCCCTCTGGTAAAACTACCCAATACCTCAATTTCTGTTTTTCCATTTTTAGAGTTCATTCCAAATAGTTGAAGGGTATATCGACCGCTTTCTATATTAAAATCTTTATTAAAAGAAGTTGGAGATTCATACTCAATTTCTTCACGAGTATCCACATTTTTAATTTCAACTTTAATTGGCATTGGTGCTAGTCCACCAGTAATTCTGATTTTCACATTAATTGTTTTCATGATTTCTATTGCTTTTAGTTAACCTTTCAAATGTATTCTGACAACACTATATCAATCAATTACCCTTTCGGGTGATATTTTCCCTTACTTTCTTATTTATTTTTTTGTAAGTTTATACATATTCCGTTTTGCGCAAAAAATCACCCAAAAGGGTAATTGTGGTCGAAATACTTTTTCCACAACTTTGTAATGAAAATGTAACAACATGAAAATAAGAGTTGCCATAGTAGAAGATGATAGACATTACAGTCAGGCACTGAAGAATATCATCGATTTTCAGGAAGATATGGAATGCATCGCTCAGTTTTTTAATGGTAAAAGCGCTTTACAAAAATTACAGGACATCGAACCAGACGTGGTTTTAATGGACATAAACCTGCAGGATTTATCAGGAATTGATGTCGTTTTTGAGTTAAGAGAACTCATGCCCGGAACTCATTTTATAATGTGCACCAGTTTCGAGAACGATGAAAAAATCTTCTCGGCCCTGCGTGCAGGCGCAAGCGGTTATCTGGTAAAAGGGGATCCTCTTGATAAAATCATTCAGGCGATTCTGGAAGCTCATAAAGGAGGTGCCCCTATGAGTTTTACCATTGCAAAACGCGTTTTACAACATTTTCAGGAATCAAGAACACAAGTACAAAGTTTATCGTTGCTGACTGTAACCGAAAAAGAAGTCCTTGAATTGCTGGCACAAGGACTGCTCTACAAAGAAATTGCCGATAAAAAAAATGTCACCATCGACACCATTAAAAAACATATTGGTAATATTTACAGAAAACTGCAGGTAAGCAATAAAATTGAAGCTATTAATAAGTTGAACACCAAAAACTAAAAATCATGGAACTAGAAAAATTAAAACAAGAAAAAATTGATCAAATTTACTTTTTTAAAAAAATAATTAAAAAAGATATCGAAGAACTTTTTATGGAAAACTATAAAAATATTGGGATTGAGGGATTAACTAAAAGTTTTTTATTAGATTTAGAAATATTCGAAGATATACTTAAGAATAATGAAAATAAGGCATTTTGCAAATTTTATCTCATTCAAAATGGTGATTCTCTCAATCTGGGTTTATCTTTTTCTGATAATGAAGAATGTGATATTAAACAAAATAAACTTACTGACGATGATGTTTTATACATCTTAGAAAATGATCAATTAATACCGAAAGATTTCAGGCAAATGAAAAAGGATTTTATGAGTAAAATAGGAGCTAAATTACCTATTCATCCTGGAAATAAGAAAGACACTTTAATCTCATATTCTTTACAAGAAATTAATAGCTTCTTACATTTTATGGAAGGAGAATATCATGATGTTTATAGCTTAAAGTTCAATATGTTTAAGTATTCACCTACAGATAAAGATTCTACACTTTCAGCCCATTTTACGGCAAGGGAAAATAGAATTGCTTTTTGTGTTCATGCCCTATTTAATAAAAAAGACCTATACGGCGAAAGCGAAGGTTACGATCTAGGAAACCTTAGACCTTAATGATATATCTTTATGAAATAATATTACTTATAACACTATTAAAATCAGTAGTCTTGGCTAGAAAATTTAGTCTTTCTAGTCAAAACTATTTGTTTGTATATCTTCTTATTACCTTTTTTATAGAATTATCTTCCTGGATAATTATTTTAATTAAAAAAGACTGGAGTTTTCAATACACAGCTTATTGTGTTTTCTGTATTGCATTTTTCTGGTTTTATTATACTCAATCCTTTCAAAAAACATTTAGAAAGAAAGTTCACTTTGTATCTGGTTTAATCTCTTTAAGCGTTTTATTATTCCCATTTTTTTCAAAAGAAGATATAAGTTCTACGTTAATAATAGCATTGCCTATTTTTTATATAGTGTTTAGCATATTTTGGTTTTATCAAAAAATGGCTTTACCCTCAGAATCCAAAATTACAGATGATCCTATTTTTTGGATTTCTACCGCTTTACTTCTTTGGAGTTGTTTTTTTATCTTTAGAGTTGTTCCAAGAGACTTTTTTAATATCGAAGATCAGGCTTTTTTAGAATTGCTCAGAGAATTTTTATATGCGATAAACTGCGTTATGTATCTCTTATTCTTTAAAGCTCTAATTGAATACGAAACCATCTCAAAAAACATAAAAAAATGAGAGAACTGCCTCCAGAAATAAAACTCACCTACATTATCGCCATTATCATAATGCTTTTGTTTGTATGCTTTATTATTATGATGGTGTTTATTTACAACAAAAAACAGCTTATTCAGCAGCAGGAAAACCAAATAAAAGAAAGCGAATTCCAGAACCAGTTACTGCAAAAAGAGTTAGAACGCCAAAAAGCCATTCAACTCGAAAGAGAACGTATTTCGCAGGATATGCACGATGATTTGGGTGCGGGGATTTCGGCTATAAAACTGCAGGCCGAATTTTTAAAATATAAAATGCCACAGGGAAATTATTCCGACGATATCGAATCAATTATTACAACCTCCGAAGAAATGAATCTGGCCATGCGGGAAATACTTTGGAGTCTGAACTCCCAAAATGATACCGTTCGTAATTTCATAGAATATACGGTTTTATATGCAAAGCGCTTTTTGGACAAAACGGCTATTGATTTAAAAACCGATTCAAAAATTACAGAAAAAGAAACACGTTTATCTGTTAAAGCCAGACGGAATCTTTTTTTAGCCGTAAAAGAAGCGGTGCATAATATTTACAAACACAGCCAGGCCAATGAGGTTTTTATTGTATTTGAACAAACGGAAGCTGTTTTGAACATCACGATTACCGATAACGGAATTGGACTATCTGATACGAACCAAAAAGGAAACGGCTTAACCAATATGTTCATGAGAATGGAAGCTATAAATGGAATATTTGAGATTTGTCCTGCTCAAAGAGGAGCTTCTTTGTTATTTACATACCCCTTTGAACAATATTTATATTAAATTCCAAAAAAGCTTTTAGCATTCCTCGTCGTTTCCTTCGCCACTTTATCCAAAGCAATCCCTTTAAACTGTGCAATTGTTCCGGCAACATACGGCAGAAAAGCAGGTTCGCAACGGCGTTCGTGGTATTTCTTTAAAAGGCTGTTCGGGACATTTTTAGGAAGCATAAACGGCGCGTCGGTTTCAATCATCATTCTGTCGAGCGGTACGTACTGAATCACTTCCTTTAAATGGCTGAAACGTTTGGCATCTGAAATCGCTCCTGTAAACCCGAGATAAAATCCGTTATCGAGATAAGTTTTGGCTTCCTGCAGACTTCCTGTAAAACAATGCACCACGCCCTTTGGCAGTTTCGGCAGATAGTCTTTTGTGATATTCATAAAACTATTAAAAGCGGCTCTTTCGTGCAAAAACAAAGGTTTCTGAACTTCAATCGCCAATTCGAGCTGGGTTTTGTAACATTCTTCCTGTTTGTTTCGGGGCGAAAAATCACGATCAAAATCGAGCCCGCATTCGCCAACCGAAACGACGTGTTTCAGTTCTAATAATTTCCTGAGTTTCGAAATACTCTGCGCATCAAAACTTTTCGCATCATGCGGATGGATTCCGGCTGTCGCATACAACACGCCCGGATATTGTCTGGCAATCTTTGCAGATTCTTCGCTGTTTCTTACGCTAGTGCCCGTTAGTATCATTTGCGATACATCGGCGTCGAGCGCGTCTTGTACGACATCGTCTATGTCGTTTTGAAATTGTTTGTTGGCTAGGTTGATTCCTATGTCTATGTATGTTTTCATTTTTTTTAAAGTTGCTAAGGTTCTGAGAGGCTGAGATGCTAAGGTTTTTTCTCTCTGGAATCTTAAATTAATATTTATTTTTTAAGCGTAATATTTGTCATTTCGAGGAACGAGAAATCACACTAGAAACTCTACACAGAATGTCGCCAATGTTTATCGAATCCCGCGTGTGATTTCTCCCTTCGGTCGAAATGACAAACTTTGTGTAAAAATTTTTTGTGAACTTTGCGCAATTCTTAGCGCTCTTTGCGGTTAAAATTACCACAAAACGTTAGACGCACATCAGTGCGCCTCTACACTGAAAACTGCGACTGCGACTGAACACTAAAAATCAATCCTCACGGCTTCCATCGTCAGCCATTCTAACTAATTTCGGTGTAAACTTAGCTACCACATCGACCAGATCTTTCTGCGCTTCCATGACCTGATTGATATCTTTATACGCCATTGGGGCTTCATCCAGACCTGCGCCAATAAGCGTTACGCCATGATCTTTTAGAATGGACTGCATTTCGGTTTTAGTGATTGTTTTGATAGCTTGGGTACGGCTCATTTGTCTTCCTGCTCCGTGTGAAGCCGAATTAATAGCGTTCTCCTCTCCTTTTCCTCTCACCAAAAATCCCGGTGCGGTCATACTTCCCGGAATGATTCCCATAACGCCTTTTCCGGCTGGGGTTGCTCCTTTTCTATGTACGATCACTTCTTCGCCATTCCAGATTTCTTTCCATGCAAAATTATGGTGGTTTTCGACTTTGGCTAAAATCGCTGCTCCTAAAGCGCGTTCCATTTTGTTATGGATAATCTCGTGACAAGCCGAAGCGTAATCTCCCGCCAAATTCATCGCCAGCCAATATTCCTGACCCAATTGTGAGTTCATATCCAGATAGGCTAAATTTCTCGCCACTTCCGGAAGTTTACAAACGTCTTTAGCCATTTTTGTGTAATGCCCTGCAAGGGTTGCCCCCACTCCTCGTGAACCGGAATGCGTCAACAAAGCGACATATTTCCCTGTTGGGATATTCAATATCGCATCGTCTTTGGCAAATTCCATGATTCCGAATTCCACAAAGTGATTTCCACCTCCGGAAGAACCCAATTGTGACCAGGCTTTATCTTTTAAATTCTTCACAAATGGATTCATATTAAATGTGTCGTTTTCTAAAACCTCATGATCTGATTTATACTGACCGTGAAATCCGTGACCTGCTCCAAAAATCGAATTCGCGATTAATTCTCTTTTGAATTTGGCTTCGTTTTCAAAGTAAAAATCTTCTGGAATATCGTAAACCGACAACGCCATTCTACACCCAATATCAACCCCAACACCATACGGAATAATGGCATTTTTAGTAGCTAAAACACCGCCTATTGGTAATCCGTAACCTTGGTGAGCATCCGGCATTAAAGCTCCGGCAACGGTAACAGGCAGTTTCATGGCAACTTCCATTTGTTTTCTGGCTCCGTCTTCAATATGTTCGGCTCCGTAAGAAGCATAAGCATTCGGATTTTGGTTTAAAGCGATAAAATCTTCCGGTTTTTCATTCGATTTTTCGATTAAAGCCACAGCCAGTTTGCTGAAGATTTTATCGTCGATATAATTTTTCGGAGTTTCTAAGACGTTTTTGAAGTTTGTAATCATTTCGTCTCTTGTGAATCCGTTTCTTTTGCTGTTTATTTTTAAGGCAATCCCAATTATTTTTCCTTCAGGAAATCCTAATTCTAATATATCTGTACCGTTTATTTGTTTATTCATTGTTTTGTTTTTTTGAATCTGATTGCAAACTATTGAAAACCTCTAACTAAACTAAACCTTGAATCTGAGAAAAGCAATTTTAGTAATTTATAGTTAATTTTTAATATCAATTTCCACTAGTAAATCAGAAATATACTTTAAAAGAGAAATTACTTTTAAACTATTTTCTTTAGTTCCATAATCAGTATTTATTCCGTGTAAAATTTCATGTCTATTTAATTTACATGGAAATTCTGAAATTTGTTTTTCTTGAGCCATTATTGGAGTTTGATTTCTTAATGGAGACAAATAGATTGCTACAAAATTTCCAACAGATTTTTCTAATTCAGAAGATATTTGGGGTAGATATTTATTATCTTTCTCTTTTATAAAAAATTTCTTTTTAGTGAAATCAAAACAAATACCATCAACTTGTGATAATATACATGGTATAATTGTATAATATTCACCTTTATTAAAACCCGATAAAATTTGTTCGAAAATTTCTTTTCTGTTAATATGTCTTGATGATAGTTCTTTAAAAATTCTATTAAGATTTTCAGTATAATATTCTGTCATCTTTTTGTTTGCAACATCAGATTTATCAGCTTCAAAATCTTTAGCTATTTCAGAAGGTAGTTTCATTTCGCAATCAAATTCCAAATACCAACCATTTTGAGCAATTAATAATAAATAATCCGGAGTTTTCTCCTCATATTCTTTTAATCGATTTCCAATCTCTTTAAAGGATTCTAATCGCTCTAAAAAAGCATTATTAAATTTAGGAATAGTAGATGCAAATACTTTGCTCATATTTTCAAATGATTTTTGAACTCTGCTCAAATCCTCCATTCTTTTTTGAGTTTCTATCATTGGTTTTAACCTTTCTTGCATTTCCCGAAATGGTTTCATAATCTTTTCAATATGTTCAAATGAGTTCTTCATGTTTTTATATATTTTTAAATTTAATTATTTGATTATTTCAATTTATATTTTAAAAGAGGTAATGTTTAGGAATGGGTTTATATTCTTTGGACAAAGTATCCATTTCCTGACGACACTCTTTTTAGAGCAATATACTATAAGTGACATTTAGGATTCGAACCTAATTAAATCAACCAACGAAGTAACACTTATATACGGCATCTTATAATTTTGAAAAAGTAACAATTGGCAAGAGTCTGTCTTTGAAACCTTACGAAGTAACTCTAACATACGACATTTTTCAGTTTTAAAAAGAAGTAAAAAGCAATAAGAGAAACGGGGCTTGTCTTGTCAGAGTCGAACTGGATAACCTTGTTGATTTTACAACTTCGCTATTCCTCCCCAAATTTGGACGAAGTAACTCTTATTTACGACATTCTTTTTTATTTTAAAGTACTGGATAATAATCAACAAGAGACTATATAATTGTGTGTTACCATTTCACTATCAGCAAAACTGAACAGGATTCGAACCTGTACTACAATTCCCCCGAAGTAACTCTTATCTACGAAACCAATACTTATATTTTTAAAACGAGGCAACAACCAATAAGTGACTGTTCATCTTGCTCTAACCGCTGAGCTACATTTTTATTACTAAACAAAAATGGAGAGATTTGAACTCCCGACCGAGACGTTTGAATCGAAGTAACACTTATTTACGGCACTTGTTTTTATTAAATTATAAAACGTCCTCCCTTTTCTCTTTGAATTAACAAAATTTGATGAATCCTATTAATCTCATCTATTATTGGTATAAGTTTATATTCTTTATTTAAAACTTTAAAAATTGTTTTATCGCTGAAGTATGCTCTAAAAAAGATTGTATTTTCATTTCTTAAGGGCTTATTACCTACATAGCTCGGAATTATATTTTTTGCTCCGTATTTATTTAAAAAATCATCTAAATTTTCGTCAAAATGTTCAATAAGATTTCTCATTTGCCTATTTTTAAGAGGACTTAAATTACCAATATTATATACCTCGCGTAATTTTTCAGCTCTATTATTATAAAATCCCTCATTTCTCGAGGGCCAAAAAAAGCGAGAAATCCCAGCGACATTTATAATCATATTTTGAAAAATATTCAATATCATTTCATGATTCTCATCAATATCTAAATTGGCATTATCCCAAATTTCATTTACAAATTGTAATTCACTTAATATTGTATGTGTTTTGGCAAATAAGCTTTCTATATAAAACACTTCATTAAAGGGCTGTATTTCTTGATTTATATTTTTTAGATTTTCCATAAATATGTTTTTTATTATTCAAAGATTCAAATGCTACTGCGCAATAATTTTACGCAGTAGATTTTTTTTCTACAATTCTATTCGATTAATGTAATTCAATGCGCTGTTTTTATCTTCTAAAGCATTTAAAACATCGAATACTTTATCTGACCAGCCCGCGATTAAATACACATCTTTTTTTTCGATGTTTATAGGTGCTTGACCATAACCTGCCAAATCAAATAAATACAATTTAGCATTTGGTGCGATAGTTTTATATCGGTTCCAGGAATTTGCAAATGAATTGTTTGTCGAATTGCTATTCCACATTTGAACATCGGTAAACATCATTACTTTATCGACTATTTCATTTCGGCTGATCAAATCTTCCAAAACCAAATAACCATTTGTTGCGTAACCAACTTCACCTTCTCGTTTGTAATATTCATTAACGTTTGCCAATATGCTTCGTTTTGGCATGTTGATTATTTTCCATCGGTCACCAAACATACCGCTAACGACATTTTTGCAACGACTTTGTATCAACATACCCAACATCAAACCAATATCGTAAAGCATCACTTTACTTTTTGGAGAAATATTTTTTTGCATCGAACCTGAAACATCACAAGCAATCACAACAGATGTATTGATGCCAAAACCTTTTATATTTTGTGCGCTTATCATAACGGCGTCTTCCAAAGCATCCAAAACCATCGAAGTATATTTCAACTTCAATTCTTTCAATTCACGATAAGCAGCTAAAAATCGAAAAGGCAATTGTTTTGAATTCAAAACCGCTTTTTCATTAGTAAGGTAATCACATACTTTCATTACATGAAAACCAGAAACATTTGCTTCTAATATATTACGCAAATTACGCATCAAAGCCATATAGCCAATTTTGTTGCTGTCTATCAATTCCTCCCATTTTTGAGTGAAGGCTTTTTGCTTTTCGGTTTCGTTAGCATACTTAAATTGACCCAAATTTGACAACTCAGTTTCCCAAGTATAAGGTGTCTCCAAAGTATCATTTACAATTTTGTTGAACAAGATTTGCTGTGCTTCATCTTTTGCCTTAGGGTGTACCAAAAACAAAGCATCTTTCAATTTCACAGCACCGTCCCGATTGTATTTTGCGAATTGGTATTCATCAAATTTATTGAAAGAAACAGCCAAACCTTTTTGTATTTGTTTAGACAAACGGTTTAATTTTTTAACATCATTGCGATTATTTGCCATTTGATAATACGCCAACAATTCGGTTATCTCATCGGCACGCTGTATTACATGAGAAATCATTTTACTGATCAAAGAATCACCAGAATATATTTTGGCCAATTCAACAACCAAAACCAATGGCACCGAACGCATATGCATTTCATTTCGGGCATAAACCGCCAATTTTGCTACGAATACTGGATTGCTTTTTTGGATTAAACTTTTGATTCTTTCCAAACGATCGGTGTCTTTTTCATAGAAAGAAGTATTTAAACTTGTTGTTACAACAGCTGCATACAATTCATATTCTGGAGTTAATGGAAAAGCAACAGCATTTTCATAATTAACAATGGTATTTTTCTGTTTGGTTAAAAAATTGAATTTCATAATTTCTAGTTTTAAAATTAAACAATCATTTGTTGTTTCTTTTTGATGGTACAAAGATGTCACTATTACTACGCAGTTATTTTGCGTAGTAAAATGAATTATTTTAAAAAACAAAAAAAAGCGTTCGGTCTGAACGCTTTTAAAACATTAAATTCAATCTAAAATTGACTAATATGCACTAAATCAAATTTTTTGTATTTCGATATTATTTTACCAAAACCGCATTTACTTTGTTATTGGGAAATTTGTATTTAGCAACAAAATCTAAATTGTTAAGGTTTGATTCCCAAATTTTACCTTCATCGTTCATTCCTTTTTCATCTAATCCGGATCCCGCAGTATAAATTTTATTGTTTTTGATAATGATAGATTTAGGATTAGCTCCATTAATTTCCTTAACAAGAGTTCCGTTTTTCCAAATTTTACCAACAAAGTCATATTGATGTGTGTCGATATGACAACCTACGACATATACATCTGTGTTGTGGACAAATAAAGCATTGGCTTGTGAAAAGTCGTTTTCATCAGACAATGTAGCAGGACTATTATTTTTCCAAAGTATAGCCTTAGATTTAAATGAATTTCTTAAATATCCGGTTACATAAATGGTATTAGCATCCACATAAATATCTGTCGCTATACTCTCCAAATCATCTTCCTCTGAAGTTAAAACAGTTTCAACGCCATTTTTCCATACAATTGCTGTTTTTTTATCATCGATTATTTTGTAACCCGTTGCATATACATCATTTTTATACAGATAAATAGCATTGGCTTCTGAAGTTTTATCACTTAGGCGAATGGCTTGTCCGTTTTTCCAGATCGTTGCGATTGAGGAATTCAAGGTTCCAATAAATTCATTTCCGGATATATAAACATTTCCCTCGTTTACAGTCAGATCTGTTGCTTCTACCGTATGGTTTCCGTCTGTTAAACTTTCACCGGTATTATTTTTCCATATTTTTAGTATAGCGTTGCCATTATTCAAAGATTCAGTTCCAACAATATAAGTGTCATTGTTATAGAAAGTAACAGCATTAGCCACAGATGACGATGCAGTGTTTGATAGAATAGTTGGTTCCCCATCTATCCAAACCGAAGCAAGCTGGGTAAAATTATTGTCTTTATTTTTTCCGTATGTACTGCCAACCGCATAGTATTTTCCGCCGCTTATCTGATTGTCCTCAGCGGAATCATCTGAATTAGAACAAGAAATAATCGATTGGGTAAGTATTAAAAATGCAATTATTTTTTTCATGTTTTTTTTGTAGGTTAATTAACACGCAATAATACAAGTTTTTTCTACTATTAAAATCATCATATTTAATGATTTATAAGATAATCTTTTACGCAATTGTTTTACGCAGTTAAAAAAGAATCTTATTTTTGAGAAAAAACATCATGAACCTCAAACAAAAATATTCTGAACTGCTTTTGAATATTGGTTTTAATGAAAAAGAGATTCAGCAAAACTGGCTTGATTTGGAAAAAGCATATTCAAAAAAATCAAGGCATTATCATAATCTGACGCATCTAAAAGAAATGATTGATGCTTATGAAACGTATTTTGATCAACTTCAGTTTCCGAACGAAATATTATTATGCATTTTTTATCATGATTATGTTTATCTAAGTTCAAAAAAAGATAATGAACTAAAAAGTGCTGAATATGCTTTAGCCATTTTACCTGAAAATGCGAAACTTGATAGGCAATTGGTTTTTGAAGCCATTTGTGCGACACAACTCCATCAGCATAATGAGATAGAAGATATCAACTGGCTGATTGATTTTGATTTGAAAATCCTGTCAAAAGAGTGGGAAGATTACAAAATTTATTTTGAGCAAATACGAAAAGAATACCGCATTTACCCTGATTTTTTATACAAACCCGGGCGTGCGAATGCGTTGAAGCATTTTTTGGAGAATGAGTTTATTTTTCAAACCGACAAGTTTAGGAGTTTGTATGAAGAAAAAGCTCGGTCTAATATTGAGAAAGAAATAAAGTTATTAAACTAAAAATTGAATCTCGCAAAGACGCAGAGTTGCAAAGTTTTTATTTAAAGTATTAATTAAACGCACAGTTTGTCATTTCGGCGTAAGGAGAAATCTTCGCGAGAAGCTCTACAAAGATTGGCTTCTCGATATGGAGTTACCTGTGGAGATTTCTCCTTAGTCGAAATGACATAAAATGAGGAAAATCCTTTTAATCCTTTATCCCGATAGCTATCGGGAGTGGCAAAAAAAACTTTGCGCCTTCGCGACTTTGCGAGCAAAACCACACACAACCATGTCACAAAACAAAAATGCCTTAATACGATACAAAACGATCGACAAATGTCTGCAGAATAAATACCGGCAATGGACACTCGAAGATTTAATAGAAGAATGTTCTGAAGCTTTATCAGAATATGAAGGCCGTCAGAACCCAATAAGTAAGCGAACTATTCAAATGGATATTCAATTGATGCGAAGTGAAAAACTGGGTTATAATGCGCCAATTGTAGTTTACGATAAAAAGTATTATAAATATGAAGATGAAGATTTTACGATAACCGATATTCCGCTGACAGAAACCGATATGAATGTTTTGACTGAAACGGTTTCGATGTTAAAGCAGTTTAAGGATTTCTCTTTATTTAATGATGTGTCCGATATTTTACAACGATTAGAGGATAAAATCTATGCAGAAAAATCGCACACCAAGCCGGTTATTTATCTGGATAAAAATGAAAAACTCAAAGGCCTTCATTATTTAGACGAAATTTATCAGGCGATTATCAAAAAAATGGTTTTGATTATTACCTATAAATCGTTTAAATCACGAGACGAAACCAAATTTCATTTTCATCCTTTTATTTTGAAGGAATTTAATAATCGCTGGTTTTTAATTGGGAAGAAGAAAAAATCACAGCCTATTACCAACTTGGCTCTGGACAGAATCATTTCGATTGATTATGATTTTAATCTTCCGTATTTAGAAGAAGATTTTGATGCCGAATCATATTATAAAAATGTAATTGGCGTTACAGTAAATTCAGGTTTACAGCCCAGACGCATTGAGCTTTGGATTGATGCTGAAAATGCGCCTTATGTCCTGACAAAGCCTTTGCATCCTACACAAAGACTGATTCAGGAAAATAAAGACAAGAGTATTATTATTCATTTGTTTATTATTCCGAATTATGAGATGGAGCGATTACTATTGGGATTTGGTTGCGGAATTGAAATTTTGCGTCCTGAAGGTTTTAGAAAACGGATGAAGGGAATACTTCAAAAAGCACTGACTAAATACGATGAACAAATCCCAACAGAATAAAACCGGGTTTCTGAAAATATCAATTAAAGGCTTCATTTAGTATAACAAGAATTTATTATGATGATAAATTCACTAAAACTAAAAACAAAGAGTCGTATATTTCAATTAAAAAATAATCCCTTAAACACCACAAATTCAAAAGCATTTACTAATTAACCAAAATTTATGAAAAATAATATGCATGCATAGTATTTTTTCGTTATATTTGAAATCGATATAGTTATTTATGAAAGACAAAACGATAGATTATATTTTGAGAGCAACATGGCAGGCTGTATCCAGAATGTATAATGAAGAAGCTGCAAAATACGATGCTACAATGGCAACAGGATTCGCTTTGTTAAGCATTGACAAGGAAGAAGGAACTCCATCAACCGCTCTTGGTCCAAGAATGGGAATGGAAGCCACAAGCTTAACCAGAACATTAAAATCTATGGAAGACAAAGGCTTGATTGTTCGCAAAAAGAATCCAAGCGACGGACGAGGTGTTTTAATCTACCTAACCGAATTTGGAAAAGAAAAAAGAGAATTATCTAAAAATACAGTCCTGAAATTTAATGAGACAGTCAAAAAACATGTAACAGATGAAAAACTGAAACATTTTATCGAAGTTTCTGAAATCATCAACGAATTAATTCAGGACAAAAACATATTTAATCATACAGAAAATGCAGAAACGAATACCCCTTCTCAAGAAAACAAGTAATTCGAAAACTGCAAATAATAAATTAACTAAAATATGAAACGCACAATTAAAAAAGTTGCTGTAATCGGATCCGGAATTATGGGTTCAGGAATAGCTTGTCATTTTGCCAACATTGGTGTTGAAGTTTTACTGCTTGACATCGTCCCTCGCGAGTTGACAGAAGCTGAAGCTAAAAAAGGATTAACGCTTGAAAGTAAAGCCGTTCGCAACCGTGTGGTAAATGACCATTTGGCGAACTCATTAAAATCGAAACCCTCTCCTATTTACAGTCAGAAATTCGCAAGCCGAATTACTACTGGAAATACGACAGACGATATGGCAAAAATTGCTCATGTTGACTGGATTATTGAGGTGGTAGTAGAACGTTTGGATGTTAAGAAATTAGTATTCGAACAAATCGACAAATTCCGTAAACCGGGAACTTTGGTTACTTCTAATACTTCTGGTATTCCGATTCATTTTATGAGCGAAGGAAGAAGCGAAGATTTTCAACAGCACTTCTGCGGAACGCACTTTTTTAACCCTGCGCGTTACTTAAAATTATTTGAAATTATTCCTGGCCCAAAAACTTCAACTGAAGTATTGGATTTCTTAAACGATTACGGATCAAAATTCTTAGGAAAAACTTCGGTTGTTGCTAAAGATACTCCGGCGTTTATTGGAAACAGAATTGGTATTTACGGGATTCAGAGTTTATTCCACTTGGTAAAAGAAATGGGATTAACGATTGAAGAAGTGGATAAATTGACAGGACCAGTAATTGGTCGTCCAAAATCGGCTACTTTCCGTACCGTTGACGTTGTTGGATTGGATACTTTGGTACACGTTGCCAACGGTATTTATGAAAACTGCCCGAACGACGAACAGCACGAATTGTTCAAACTTCCTGATTTCATCACAAAAATGATGGAAAATAATTGGTTAGGAAGCAAAACCGGACAAGGTTTTTATAAAAAAGTAGATGCAGCTATTCTTTCTTTAGACTTAGATACATTAGAATACCGCGCTGCAAAAAAAGCAAATTTTGCTACACTTGAACTAACAAAAACTATCGATAAACCTATCAATCGTTTTAAAGTTTTAGTAAAAGGAACAGACAAAGCGGGAGAATTCTACCGTAAGAGTTTCTCCGGAATGTTTGCTTATGTGTCAAACAGAATCCCTGAAATCTCAGACGACTTATACAAAATTGACGATGCCATGAAAGCTGGTTTTGGATGGGAAAATGGTCCATTCGAAATCTGGGATGCGATTGGTGTTGCCAAAGGAATTGAAATAATGAAAGCGGAAGGTTTAGAGCCTGCTGAATGGGTTACTGAAATGTTGTCTTCTGGAAGTGACAGTTTCTATACTGTAAAAGAAGGAGCGACTTATTTCTATAACATTCCTACAAAATCACAAGTTAAAGTTCCTGGACAAGACTCATTCATTATCTTAAACAACATTCGCGAAAGTAAAAAAGTTTGGAGCAATAGCGGTGCAATCATTCAGGATTTAGGAGACGGAATCTTAAACTTAGAATTCCAGTCTAAAATGAATACCATTGGCGGTGACGTTCTTTCAGCGATCAATAAAGCAATTGAATTAGCAGAAAAAGAACACCAAGGTTTGGTTATCGGAAATCAGGCAGCGAATTTCTCTGTTGGAGCTAATATCGGAATGATTTTCATGATGGCAGTTGAGCAGGAATACGACGAATTGAACATGGCGATCAAATTGTTCCAAGACACGATGATGCGTGTTCGTTACTCTTCTATTCCAGTTGTAGTGGCGCCTCACGGAATGACTTTTGGCGGTGGATGCGAAATGAGTTTACATGCTGATAAAGTGGTTGCTGCTGCAGAAACCTACATGGGATTAGTTGAATTTGGTGTTGGTGTTATTCCTGGTGGTGGTGGCTCTAAAGAATTAACTTTAAGAGCTTCCGATTTATTCCGAAAAAACGATGTGGAATTGAATGTTCTGCAAGAGTATTTCTTGACAATCGCTATGGCAAAAGTATCAACTTCAGGTTATGAAGCTTTTGACACTGGACTTCTTCAACATGGAAAAGATGTTATCGTAGTAAACAAAGATCGTCAGATCGCTGAAGCTAAGAAACATGCTTTGTTAATGGCAGAAGCTGGGTATACTCAGCCTATCAGAAGAACCGATGTGAAAGTATTAGGAAAACAAGCTCTTGGAATGTTCTTAGTTGGAACTGACCAAATGGAAGCTGGAAAATACATTTCTGAGCACGACAAGAAAATCGCCAACAAACTGGCTTATGTAATGGCTGGTGGTGATTTATCTGAAGCGACTTTAGTATCTGAACAATATTTATTAGATATCGAACGTGAAGCTTTCTTATCTCTTTGTACAGAAAGAAAGACTCTTGAACGTATTCAATACATGCTAACAAAAGGTAAACCTTTGAGAAACTAATCATGAGTAAAGAAAGTAGAAAATATTATTCTGTTGCCGATAAAATATATTTAGAGACAGATAATTCAAATAAAGCAATTTCCATTCATGACGAAAATGATATTTTAGAAAATTTTGATAACTATAAGCATCTAAAAAAAGATATTTTTACTAATGAAGATTTTATAAAAAAAATAGGCTTTAAACTTTCTTATACTGATTTTTCTACTTCCGGAGAATTAGTAAACGTGAGTGTTGGAAATGAAATTTATTATAACACACCTGAAATTTCAACTCGTAAAAGAATTTATGAAAAAGAAAATTTAGATTGGAGTATAATTGACTATCGTAGAGAAGAATTCAAAAAAGACGAAAATAATGTTTTTAGATATCAAATAGATAATACAGGATTTAGAATTGGTAATAAAGATTCAATTTCAAAATTAGTTAAAAATGATAAATACTTCGAATTACAAAGTCAAACTAACATTTCTTTTATAAATGATTTATTTAAAGAACTCGATAATATTGGGGTTCAATTAACAGAAGAACAAGAAAAATCAATACTATTAAACTAAGAAAATGAAAACAGCATATATAGTAAAAGCATATAGAACAGCAGTTGGAAAAGCTCCAAAAGGTGTTTTTAGATTTAAAAGACCTGACGAATTAGCTGCAGAAACGATCCAGTTTATGATGGACGAACTGCCTAATTTCGATAAAAAACGTATCGATGACGTTATGGTAGGAAATGCCATGCCGGAAGCTGAACAAGGACTTAACGTTGGACGTCTGATCTCTTTAATGGGATTAAAAGTGGAAGACGTTCCTGGAGTTACGGTAAACCGTTACTGCGCATCTGGATTAGAAACTATTGGAATGGCGACTGCTAAAATCCAATCAGGAATGGCAGATTGTATCATTGCAGGTGGCGCAGAAAGTATGAGTTTTATTCCGATGGGAGGTTACAAACCAACTCCGGATTATAAAGTTGCCGCTGCAGGTCATGAAGATTACTATTGGGGAATGGGTTTAACTGCTGAAGCGGTTGCTAAACAATACAATGTTTCTAGAGAAGATCAGGATGAGTTTGCTTACAATTCTCATATGAAAGCTTTAAAAGCGCAAGCAGAAGGAAAATTCGATAAACAAATCGTTCCCATTACGGTTGAGCAGACTTTCATCAATGAAAATGGTAAAAAGGAAACAAAATCATACGTTGTAAATAAAGACGAAGGACCAAGAGCTGGAACTTCTAAAGAAGCTTTAGCAGGTTTAAAACCCGTTTTTGCTGCTGACGGAAGTGTAACGGCTGGTAACTCTTCTCAAATGAGTGACGGTGCTGCTTTTGTTTTAATCATGAGCGAAGATATGGTAAAAGAATTAAATCTTGAGCCAATCGCGCGTTTGGTAAACTTTGCTTCTTCTGGTGTTGAGCCAAGAATTATGGGGATCGGACCTGTAAAAGCTATTCCGAAAGCTTTAAAACAAGCGGGTTTAACATTAAACGACATCGAATTAATTGAATTGAACGAGGCTTTTGCTTCTCAGTCTTTGGCTGTAATTCGTGAGTTAGGCTTGAATCCTGATATCGTAAACGTAAACGGTGGAGCAATTTCGTTAGGTCATCCTCTGGGATGTACTGGTGCTAAACTTTCTGTTCAGTTATTCGACGAAATGAAACGCAGAGGAAATAAATACGGAATTGTCTCGATGTGTGTGGGTACTGGGCAAGGTTCTGCAGGGATTTACGAGATATTGTAGTTTTTGAGAGGAAAGAAGCAAGAAGCAAGAAGCAAGACTTTATTTTTGGAATTAATATGTTCTGAAAATGCATTTTTTAAAAGTAGTAAAAAACCTACTATTAAATTTTCTTCTTATCTTGCCTTGAAAAACATGAGACACAATTTTAAGAATTTGAAAATTTGGATTTTAGCTATGGAAATCACTAATGATATCTATAAATTAACCGCTACTTTTCCAAAATCAGAAACGTATAGTTTAACAAGTCAAATGAATAGATGTTCTGTTTCAATGCCTTCTAATATTGCTGAAGGTTCAAACAGAGGAAATAAACATTTTCAGCATTATTTGAATATTAGTTTAGGTTCATCATTTGAATTACAAACACAATTATTGATAGCTTTTCAAAATGATTATCTATCCAAGACAAAAACAGAAGAAATAGAAAACAAAATAATTGAATTTCAAAAGATGACCACAGGCTTCATAAATAAGTTAGATTAAAAATCTTGCTTCTTGCTTCTTTCATCTTTTACCTAAACAAAAAATAAAATGGCAGATACAATCGAAAAAAACGTGACTCGTGGCGGTCAGTTTTTAGTTAAAGAAACAAAATGCGAGGACATCTTCACACCAGAAGATTTCTCAGAAGAGCAGTTAATGATGCGTGACTCAGTAAAAGAGTTCGTAGACAAAGAATTATGGGCGCATAAAGATCGTTTTGAGAAAAAAGATTACGCTTATACAGAAGCTTCTATGCGTAAAGCAGGTGAATTAGGACTTTTAGGAGTTGCTGTTCCAGAAGAATACGGCGGATTAGGAATGGGATTTGTTTCTACCATGTTAGTTTGTGACTACATTTCTGGAGCAACTGGATCTTTCTCTACCGCTTTTGGTGCTCATACCGGAATTGGAACTATGCCAATTACACTTTACGGAACCGAGGAGCAAAAGAAAAAATACGTTCCGAAATTAGCTTCTGGAGAATGGTTTGGAGCATATTGCTTAACTGAGCCAGGTGCAGGATCTGATGCTAACTCCGGAAAAACAAAAGCAGTTTTATCTGAAGATGGAAAATACTACTCAATTACAGGTCAAAAAATGTGGATTTCGAATGCTGGTTTCTGCAGCTTATTCATCGTTTTTGCTCGTATTGGAGATGATAAAAATATTACAGGTTTCATCGTAGAAAACGATCCTTCAAACGGAATTTCTATGAATGAAGAAGAGCATAAATTAGGAATCCGTGCTTCTTCTACTCGTCAGGTTTTCTTCAACGAAACAAAAGTTCCAGTTGAAAACATGTTATCTGAAAGAGGAAACGGTTTCAAAATCGCTATGAACGCGTTAAACGTTGGTCGTATTAAATTGGCTGCTGCTTGTCTTGATGCTCAAAGAAGAGTGACTTCTGGAGCCGTAAAATACGCTAACGAAAGAATTCAGTTCAATACTCCTATTGCTACTTTTGGAGCAATTCGTTCTAAACTGGCTGAAATGGCAACTAATGCTTATGCTGGAGAAAGTGCTTCTTACCGTGCTGCAAAAGACATCGAAGACAGAATCGCTACTCGTGAGGCTGAAGGGACAAGCCACCAAGAAGCAGAATTGAAAGGCGTTGAAGAATATGCTATCGAGTGTTCTATCTTGAAAGTAGCGGTTTCTGAAGATGTTCAAAACTGTTCTGACGAAGGAATTCAGATTTTTGGTGGAATGGGATTCTCTGAAGATACTCCAATGGAAAGCGCCTGGAGAGATGCCCGTATCGCTCGTATCTACGAAGGCACAAACGAAATCAACAGAATGCTTTCTGTGGGTATGCTGATCAAAAAAGCAATGAAAGGTCACGTTGATTTACTTGGACCAGCAATGAAAGTTCAGGAAGAATTAATGGGAATTCCATCTTTTGATACTCCGGATTTCTCTGAATTATTCTCAGAAGAAAAAGTAATCATTGCTAATCTGAAAAAAGTTTTCTTAATGGTTGCCGGAAGCGCAGTTCAAAAATACGGCCCTGAATTAGATTCTCACCAGCAATTATTAATGGCTGCTGCCGATATCTTAATCGAAATCTATATGGCTGAAAGTACTATCTTAAGAACTGAGAAATTAGCTAAGAAAGAAGGCGAAGAGAAAGTACAAGAACAAATCGCTATGGCAAAATTATACTTGTACAAAGCAGTTGACATCGTAAACTTAAGAGGAAAAGAAGGAATTGCCTCATTCTCTGAAGGAGACGAACAACGTATGATGTTAATGGGACTTAAACGTTTCACTAAATATACTAATCTGCCAAATGTTGTGGCGCTTAGAGAAAAAATTGCAGAAAAATTGGTTGCAGAAAACACATACTGCTTCTAATATCACGATAGTTTTTAGCTTTTAATTTGTTTAAACCCGCACTTGTCCTAAACTGTGCGGGTTTAAAATTTTTATGAACGTAATAATGAAAACGTCATCTATTATTTATACTTCACTTTTCTACTTCATCCAAAATTGGCGCTTTAATTTCACCATCATAAGAAATTGATGACCTATTATTACTATCAATTGAAAGAGAAGTACTCCCATCTAAGAAAACAGTAAAAAAAAGATTGTAGAAATCATCTTTGCCTTTTACGGTTGCCTTTATATTATATGATTTTTTCTTTTTTTCAATCGCAATATTTTCAGGAACTCCTTCGAATTTTATTCCACCATCACCTCCTCCATATGGTACATTGAATCCACGTCCAAAAAAAGGCAGGTCACACGTTGTTTTGGCTTCATTAAATTTCAAAAAATAACGATTGTAATCTAAATTTAAAAGTCTTCCTCCTTGCGGTATAACTTTCTGTGCTTCAAAAACAAAATTCTTAGAATTAATTAGAGATTCCATTTCTTTTTGTTTCTTTAATTGTCTTTCAGCCTTAAGGTTTTTTCTTGATTTTTCCTGAGCTGATCCGGAAATAGTTAAAAAGAATGATATTGCTGTTAATACAAATAGTTTCGTTTTCATAAATTATATAATTAATGGTTTAAGAAATATTTTTTACCTTTTTGTAAATCGCATCGTCACAATATCACCAGAAATAAGATTTAAAGTTTTTCCATCATCAGTGATACTATAAGATCTTATTTTTGATAAGGTGCTCATAAAAACCTTTTCACCTTGGCCATCAAGACACATCATTCTGGTAGATGTCATCGGCT
Source organism: Flavobacterium adiutor (assembly GCF_048282555.1). NCBI lineage: Bacteria > Pseudomonadati > Bacteroidota > Flavobacteriia > Flavobacteriales > Flavobacteriaceae > Flavobacterium > Flavobacterium adiutor. The sequence continues at coordinate 1,510,295 of NZ_CP182487.1, read as the reverse complement.
CTGGAAAATTGATTTTATTTCCCGTTAAACTGAATTTACCTGTGTAAGAATTACAGCTATTATTTCCCGAAACAAGGTTTTCTTTACTATTAAAATTTATCGTAGGCTTTTTTTCTGGATACAAACCATCAAAAGCGATTCGGAGTCCCGTAACATAATTGAGCTCCCAATTGCCTTCTAATTTAGAAAGATTATCCATTTTGTTACATTTGAAAACATTGCAGGAAAATAGCATCAAACAAAATAAAACAAGGGTGCAAATATTTTTCATCATAATATTAACTTTTAAAATAGAAATGGTAACAAGATCGTAGTATAAAATCTCATACTAAATTTACTTATTTTTTTTCTCATCATCCAAACAAAGTAAATTAGTATCAATAGTTTTGTTTTTTTTAACTTAAAATCGCAAAGAATATATTCTGTTTTATATTAAATTTACTATATCATTAATTTTAAAAGTTCATACATGAAAAAAATAATTGTTTCTTTCGCAATAATTACAGCCTTAATTATTGGTTGTAAGACTAGTACAAAATCAAACGATGCAAAAACTTTAACTGTAAATTTAGAGCCAAAAAGTAACAGTACAGTTACAGGAACTGCTACTTTTACAGAAAAGAATGGTAAAGTAACTTTTACAGCAAAGATAGCCGGTTTGCAACCAGGCGTTCATGCTATACACATTCATGAAAAATCCGATTGCTCTGCTGCTGACGGAAGTTCTGCAGGCGGTCACTGGAATCCAACTTTTAAAAAACATGGAAAATGGGGCGTTGGCGAATACCATAAAGGAGATATCGGCAATTTTACTGCAGATGCAAATGGGAACGGAACTATCTCCCTGACAACAGACGAATGGGCTATTGGTGGTGATGACGAAACCAAAAATATCTTAGGAAAAGGACTAATTGTGCATCAGGGAGCAGATGATTTTACTACTCAGCCTACAGGAAATGCAGGAGGAAGAGTTGCTTGCGCCGGAATCATCAAATAATATAAAAACATACGCCATGTGATAACCACTATTTTCTAAAAAATATAGTGGTTATTTTATTTAAAAAATAATCTTCACATAAGAAAAAGATATAGATTTGTATCCTCAAATTCAACTTAATGATTAACCCATCGGCACCAGGCTGGATAGATAAGTTTTTTAATGAACAAAAGTTTTCAGAAGCAATTCCTTTTGAAACAACTGACTCATTTTACTACAAGGTAAGAGAAACCGGGTTTATTTACGGTCATATCATTTCTATCAATACGCAGATTCCTATTCCGATAAAAGGCTGGTTTAAAACCGAAATTTCAAAAACTGCTTTATTAAACACTTTATATCATGTTTTCTGTTTAGAAAAAAGAAATTCTGAACCATCTAATTTCCTGACAGAAGTTTTAAAGTTTTATAAAGAAATGAGTCCGGAAGGGTTTAGTTTATTTAAAATGCTACTACCAAAAGATACTCCTGCTCTTTCATTGGAAAACATAATTGATCAGAGGGTACAAACCAATGAAAGTATCATTAGTAAAAACTTCTCACATTTAGTGACTAACGCGCTTTTGTTTATTGATGTTCTTGCCTTTAGAAAATATTTGGAAGAAGGAGAAATTCCTGAAAAATATATCAAAAGAATTGAAGAAACTGTTTTAGGAATTGTAGGTTTAGCATTAAAAACCAAGACTGTAAAATCACAGTACGACGATTTACTAATTAAACTTTTTGAAGCTTCTATACGATATTCTAAATTCTCAAAAGTAACCGTTGATACTTTAGAAACTTTAAATCTTGATTATTTCAAAAACAAACTAGAGCAATATTATTTGATCGATATGGCAGGAATGGCTTTATGGAGTGACGGTATTGTTGAGAATGAAGAAGCATATTTTTTATATTCATTAGGATCCATGATGAATGTTTCGGATGAATTTGTAACCGATAGTATTAAAACGACTAATTTATTTATAACAAGCCATAAAAGCAAAATACCGTATTTTAATTATTCGAATCCGGTAAAGCATTTCTATGATCAGATGACACACATGGTCTTAAAACTGATTATTAGAAACAAAAACAGGTTAGTCAAGGAAATTATTCAAAGTAAAGAATTAATGATTCTTTTGGCCTATTCTACAACAAGGGATTTAGATGCGAAAGAAAAGAAAAAAGTAAAAAAACAGCTTTTAGATATCTGCAAGACGATTCCATCGCTTACGATCTTTTTACTTCCTGGAGGGAGTTTATTACTACCAATTTTAATAAAGTTTATTCCCACAATGTTACCGTCAGCTTTTAATGAAAATCTGGATGAAAATGAATAAAAAAAATCGCCTAATTGGCGATTTTTTTTAAGCTTTAAGGCTATAAATCTAACTGATAAACCTCATCTAGTTCTTCATTTGAACTAATTGTTACATTCAAATCTGTTACAAAACCTGAATTTAATCCATAAACCCAGCCGTGAAGCATTAAGTCCTGACCACTTTTCCAGGCACCCTGAACAATTGAAGTCTTCGCAAGATTATAAACCTGTTCTTTCGCATTGATTTCAACAAAAGTATTAAAACGGGCATCTTCATCCTGAATAGAATTCAGATATTTATCATGCAAGCGGTACTCATCTTTTATGTGACGAAGCCAGTTATCGATGATACCTACAGACTGGTTACCCATAGCCGCTTTCACACCACCACACCCGTAATGCCCACAAACAATAACATGCTTCACTTTCAGAACATTAACCGCATAATCCAGAACACTTAGCATATTCATATCTGAATGGACTACCATATTGGCAATATTTCTGTGTACAAAAACTTCTCCTGGTTTTGCACCAACAATTTCGTTTGCAGGAACACGGCTATCAGAACATCCAATCCATAATAATGGGGGTTGCTGCCCTTTGGCCAGATCAGCAAAATAGTTAGGGTCTTTTGCTAATGAAGTTTCAACCCACTTTTTATTGTTTTCTAATAGCTGTTTATAAAATTCTCTCATCTTTTTATTTGTTAGAATGGTATTTCTATGTAAAGTTACCAAAATTCTAAAGGTTTTTAAGTAATAGTTAATTTTATTTGTTTTAAAAATCTTCTTTTACTTCTTCTTTTTTAACCAATGTCCTTTTAGCTACATCATAATAATGTTCGATAGAGACATGGTTATTATTTTCAGGCGTATTCTCCAGCTCATAAGCTTTTTTAAAGCCTTTAAGCTTCACTTTAATATTTTCGTCTATAGCACGGGTTTCTTTAAACTCCCGAATCAAATCAAGTACATCATGCGCAATATACTCCGTATCATGAGCATTAATTACTACTTTAGAATTCTCGGGAATATCATTTAGAGTCTGTTTTATAGCCGCTTTATTCAAAAAAGAAACTTCCTGAGCTAAATCGATGTGAATAATATCCCCATCTTCATATTCTTCTTTTTTGAAGTTGTATGCTCTCTTCAAATTCCCTTTTAGTACAAATATGATACTAATTATGATTCCTAACGCAACACCTTTCAGTAAATCTGTAGCCACAACAAAGACTAATGTTGCTATAAAAGGGATAAACTGGTATTTTCCTTTTTCCCAGAAATGCATGAAAGTTGCCGGTTTTGCTAATTTATATCCTACTAAAATCAGAACAGTTGCCAAAGTAGCCAATGGGATTTTATTTAATACTACTGGAATAGACAATACACTGATTAATAAAAGAACGCCATGAATTATGGTTGACATTTTAGATTTAGCACCTGCATTATTGTTTGCAGATGATCTAACTACAACAGATGTCATAGGTAAACCTCCTAAAAGTGCACTTGCCATATTTCCTAATCCCTGCGCTTTAAGCTCAACATTTGTATCTGTATAACGTTTTTGAACATCCATCCTATCTGAAGCTTCAATACACAAAAGCGTCTCAATAGATGCAACAATAGCAATTGTAATACCTACAACCCAAACTTGTGGATTTGTTACGGCTGCAAAATTTGGCACAATGATAATCGATTTAAAGTCCTCAAAAGATTTTGGAACCGGTAAGGAAACCAAATGCTCTTTTCCTATAGCAAGCGAACTTCCAGAAGATATAAAGAACTCATTTAATACTACACCCAAAATTACAGCTACCAGAGCTCCTGGAACTAATTTTAATCTCTTTAAAAACGGAACTTTATCCCATGAAATCAAAATCACCAATGATACCAGAGAAATGACTACGGCTCCTAATTGAATATGGTTAATTACATCAAATAAAAACGAAAAAGAATTACTTCCGTCATTTTGAATAAAGGCCTGGTCGCCTTCAAAATCGGCATCATAACCAAAAGCGTGTGGGATCTGTTTTAGAATAATGATAATTCCGATACCCGCCAACATCCCTTCAATTACGTTTGTCGGAAAATAATTTGAAATACTACCTGCCTTTAAAAATCCTAATGCTAACTGAATTAACCCAGCTATAAATACAGAAAGTAAAAACACATCAAAAGCACCAAAATCAGTTATGGCTGTTAATACAATTGCTGTTAATCCGGCTGCAGGTCCGGAAACACTGATATGTGACTGGCTTAAATAACCAACTACAATCCCGCCAATAATTCCTGAAATAATTCCTGAAAACAAAGGTGCTCCCGAAGCCATTGCAATACCTAAACACAATGGAAGAGCCACCAGAAAAACCACTAAACCTGCAGCAAAATCAGATTTAAGGTTGGCAAAAAGATTAATTTTTTTTGTCATGATATAATACTAATAAATAGATAAAAAAACTACTGCATTTATATAAATACAGTTAGTTCAAAATAGTCGGAAGTATTATACGAAGTTTGGTGGTGGTGCAAAAATGCTTGGAGAAATATTATCCAGTTTTACAATATTACCTATTACTATAATTTTTGATTCTGTAAAAACAGGCAATGTCAATTCGTGATCAAAAGTGTCTATATAAACAGCTGCCTTAATTTCTTTATGAGATTTTTCTTCTTCAGAAATACTGATACTTATAGCCGCATCATTACTCTTCTTTATCAACTCCACAATTGTTGGGGTTGATAAGAATGCGATAAATATGAATAATAATATGCGGGCTACTAATTTCATCTGAACAAAAATAATGTTATAGACGTAAAATCAAAGTGTAAGGTTAAAATTTTCATAGAAATTTAACATTTATAAAAAAGCTGAATAATCAAATTTGGTTATTCAGCTTTTTAAACAATTCATAAAAAACACCTTACAACTCTTCTTCAAGCCATGCATTCATCATCCAAATTGTTTTTTCCTGTTCAGCAATAAAGTCACTCATCATTGAATTTGTACCTTCATCATTGATTTCTCCAGATTGATTAAGGATATTTCTTTCAATTTTCAACAAATCAGATAATGAATTTACAATCAGCTGAACTGCTTTTTCATCGTTCGAAATATTCTTCCCAACTGTAAGTTTATTGTTTTTAATATAATCTTCAAAAGTATGCAATGGTGTTCCGCCAATTGTCAAAACTCTTTCGGCTATCATATCAATTTTTAACTGTGCATCAGTGTAAAGTTCTTCAAATTTCACGTGCAAATCGAAGAACCTTTTTCCACGGATATTCCAGTGAATCCCTCTTAAATTCTGATAATAAACCTGAAAATTAGAAAGTAAAATATTCAATTCATTTACTAACAATTCTGATTCTTCAACTGGTAATCCTAAAATATTTGTTTTCATATTGTCTATTTTATAGTAAGTTTTTTACAAATTTAAAATAACTTCTTCGAAAAAAGGATAACTAAAAATTATATTTTCTTATTTTTGCATCACAAAATACTATGAAATGACTATTACGCAATTACAATATGTTTTAGCAGTAGCTGAGCATAAAAATTTTACGTTAGCTGCAGAAAAATGTTTCGTGACTCAGCCAACATTAAGTATGCAAATACAAAAAATTGAAGAAGAACTTAATATTTTAATCTTCGACAGAAGTAAAAAACCCATTCAGCTTACTGATATTGGCCAAAAAATCGTGAATCAGGCCAAGAACATTGTAAACGAAGCAAATCGTATTCAGGATATTGTGGAGCAGCAAAAAGGTTTTATTGGAGGGGAATTCCGTTTAGGGATAATTCCAACCATCATGCCTACACTTTTACCGATGTTTTTAAATAATTTCATAAAAAAATATCCTAAAGTAAAGCTTTTGATTGAGGAGTTAAATACAGATGAGATCATTGTAAAATTAAAAAATGGCCATTTAGATGCTGCTATAGCTGCCACTCCTCTCGAAGATGAAAAAATAAAGGAAATTGTTTTGTATTTTGAGCCTTTTGTGGCTTACATTCCTGAGCATCATTCTGTTTACCAAAAAGATGAAATAGAAGTTTCTGATTTAAATATCAATGAAATTTTATTATTACAGGACGGACATTGCTTCAGAGACGGTATTTTGAATTTATGCAAAAATGCTACTGAAATAGAACAAAACAATTTCCAGATACAAAGCGGAAGTTTTGAGACCCTTATAAAATTAGCAGACGAAGGTTTGGGTACAACATTGCTCCCTTATCTTCATACTTTAGATTTAAAGGAATCTGATAAATTAAAACTGCGTAATTTTAAAGAACCGAAACCTGCGCGTGAAGTCAGTTTAATTTACCCGAAAAGCGAGTTGAAAATGCAGATTATTGATGCTTTAAGAAGCACAATTGCGGGTGTTGTAAAAGGAGCAATTGTTTTTCAGAATGTTCAAATCATTAGTCCTTTGCAAAAAAAATAATTCGATTCATAATTAGTCTAAAAAAAAAATCGTAATCCGGAGTTTCAAAACAAACTATTCGAATACGATTTTTTTTATGCCTTTAAAGAAGTTTATTTAATTCCTTTTTTGAGTTTTTCAACAGAAGGGTCTTCTAAAAGTTTTATTTGATTAATAACAATTTGTGCTATCTCTGTGGCTCCTTTTAAAGAGAGATGTGTATCATCTGCTTTATCCTCTTTATAAAAAGGATTTTCTCCTGCTTTAAAGTGCAAATGCAATTGTTTTGATTTCTCAGGACCGTAAGATTGTTCTAAAAGTTCAGTATAGTACTCTAAATCTATAAAAGGAACTTTGTATTCCTGGGCAACCAGTCTTGTTTCCAGCGGATAATCTCCATGCGTACCAATTAAAACCCCTTTTTCATTAAAGTTTCTTCTTGCAATTGAAGTCAGTAAAATTGGAATTGCCCCCTTTTCACGGCTTTCTTTAACAAACCGTATTAAATTATGTCTGTACGCTGTGTGCGGGTTGGTGTAACGCAATGAATCCATATTTTTACCATCATTATGCCCAAATTCAATAAAAACATAATCCCCTTTTTTAAGACTATTATAAACTGCTTCCCATTGTTTTTCTGCGATAAAGCTTCTGGTGCTTCTTCCGTTTAAAGCCCTGTTATCTATCACAATATTATCTTTAAAAAAAGGCTGCAATACCTGAGCCCAACCGTGTTCCGGATTTTTATCCGGATCTTTTTTGTTTGCCATTGTCGAATCACCGATGGTGTAAACGGTAGTTTTTTGTGCAAAACAAACTGTTGAAAGGAACCAAAAAATTAATATGTACTTTTTCATTTTAATATGTATTAAACTATTTTGCTGCTGAAGGAACTGTCGCTTTTTCTCCTATGAAAACTTCATTCAGAATGACATTTTCAGCATTTGTACTTGAAATAGCATCTTTTGCGGACTTAATTTCGATGTTGTTCAAAGAGATATTCTTGATTTTTTTATCTGCAAAACCCTGAATAACAATACCGGAAGCAGATGCTTTGTTACACGAAATATCATAGAAAGACACATTTGAAATTTCAGACTGATATCCTTTTCCCTCTCCGTGGTAATTTGAGGTTATATAAAGACAGTCTTCGACTTCATCCATCTGAATATTTCTAACAAAAACATTTTTTATGAATCCTCCTCGGTCAGGATTAGTTTTCAGATAAATTCCTCTTTTTAAATAACCAATAGTTTTACAGTTTTCAACAAATACATTTTGAACGCCGGCAGACATTTCGCTTCCGATAACCACTCCGTGAAGTCCTTTGAAATTGCAATTTCTAATAATAATGTTTTCACTTGGGGTAGCTCCATTCGCTCTCCCTTCATGATCTCTTCCTGCTTTTATGGCAACATTATCATCGCCATTATTGAAAGTTACGTTTTCAATCAAAACGTTTTTAGCATATTCAGGATCTATACCGTCATTATTATAATTTAATGACTTATAACTTATTCCTCTAATTGTGATACTTTCTGATTTTAATAAATGCAAACACCAAAAAGGAGAATTCTCAATACGAACATTTTCGATCAATATATTGGAACAGTTAAAAAGCTGAATCATCTGCGGACGCAAAAAGTAACCTGTTCCAAATTTTCTGTCTTTTAACGGAACATTCGTATGGTTCATTTCGCGACTGAGTTCTTTTCCTTTTCCTTCCTTTGCTTTAAAAGTTTTCCAGTTCTTCCCTCCTTCTCCATCAATTGTTCCTTCACCGGTTATAGCAATATTTTTACAATCATAAGCATATATCAACGGACTGTAATTGTATAGCATTGTACCTTCCCAGCTGGTTAAGACCATTGGCAAATAATCCTCTGGCTTATCACTAAATTTGATCTTAGCACCTTTTTCAATTCTCAAATTCACATTACTGACAAAATGAATCGGGCCATTTAAAAGATAAATTCCTTTTGGAACTACAATTGTCCCTCCATTATTCTTTTTGCACAAGGCCATTGCCTTATCAAAAAAAGGTTTGCTGTTGGAAACTGAATCACCTTTTGCACCCAGTTTAGCGATATTAACCTGATAAGAAGGAATTTTTGGCAGCTTAATGATATTTAAAATGGAATCTGCCTTTGCTGTTGGGAATTTATTTTCCTGAGCAAAGCCAATTACTGAATACCATAAAAAGAAAAGAAGTCTAATATTCATGATTTATATTTTATCAAGCAAAATCTCTATTCCCTGACTCAGAAAAAACAATTGTGTAATTAAAAAAATTACTCAGAATCACTGCTTTCTAAATTATTCATTTTTGCCCATTTCTTATATTTTTTAAGAACTTCTTTAGGCTCATTAGAATACCAAGAATAACCATTTCTTCTTTCTTCTCCAATATCGGTTATAAATCTCTTTTTAATTCCGTCGCGGTCACAAAAAATGGCCTCATTAGTATCAAGTTCTGCAAATCTTGGCCAAATTGGCGCACTATCTACCATAGGATACATTTTTTTTCCTATAATCTTACCTTCATCATCATATATGCGTTCTTCCTTAAGATTGGTTATTTTGGTTTTTTCAAACCAGTCATAAGCACTTTTAACAGCCGTCTTAATTTCCGGTGAAGGATTATTTATAGACATTAAAAACAATACCACTTTTGCAGATTCCTTTCCGCTTAAAGAAGCAAGTTCATAAGCTCTTGCATCAGCTGGTGCAAGAGTAACCTCGTCGTGTTGTGCACACCAAACTGTCAAAATACCATTTTGCTTATATTGGGTTTTTAAAATACATTCAATTCCTTTATTAACTGCAATTTTGGCTTTTTCAATAACCTCCTGAGATGGTTTAATACTGTAATATGGGGTTTCATTTGCTATTTCCTTTAATACATTCAAAACATCCACCATTGAATTGTCGTTATAAGTGATATGTGAATAATAGCCCTTTTTTAAAGGAAAATACTGAGGCCAGCCACCATTTGGATATTGTGCAGAAAGCAAATAATTCACTGCTCTTAAAAATGAGTCTTTGTATCTTTCATCTTTTGTCTGTGCATACATTTTTGAAACAAAAAGTATTTCCTGTGTCGTAGCTCTGTTGTCGATTGTACAATCTTTTGCAACTGGCTTTAAGGATACTAATTTCGCTTTTTCTTCCTCAGTTAATTCCTTCAGCATAGGAATATTTTTTGGCCATCCGCCAATATCCCTTTGATAAAGCAAAACATTTTCACCTACTTTTTTACCTTCCTCAGATCCAAACCAAGCGGAATAACTTTTCACAATTAAGTCCGGCCATTTTTTGGCTTTATCCTGTGCATTCACATAACAACCCGTAATCATTAGAAATACTAACGCAGTCTTTTTAAGTTGATTCATTTAATTGGTTAATTTTAGTTATTTATTTAGTCATTTATTTAGTTATTCTGAACCAATCAATAGCGACGCTTCCTGCATCATTTATGATTCCTTCTCTAAGCGCGAGAAATCCTATTTTAGCACCAATCCACTTTCCTTCCCTTGCTGTAAAGCTATCCCCTACAGGATTGAATTTTTGTCCATCTTCACTGTAGAAGAAATTACAGACTCCTCCCGATTTTACTTTTACCTGCAGGTAAATTGTTTTGTCTTTTATTTCAATTCTCCTACTTTCAGATTCCATTCCTTTTTTATCTGCTTTTAAAGCCGTTTTTTGCGAAAGAAATAATTTCCCCTCATTTTGCTTCAGGCATAAAAAACTATAATCCAGTCCCATAATAACCAAGCCCATATATTCTCCATCGAATCTGGAATTGAAAGTAATTTTTGTAGTAGCCGTAAACTCATTTGCAGGCAATTTTTGCAAAAGCAAATTGGGAACATCAAAGAGGTTATTATAATCTTTAGGAACAGGGATACAATTCAAATTATAGTAACCCATTGAGGTAGGAAGTCCCCATGTTATCTGAGGATTTGCATGCCACTGCCACTGAAGCCCAAGTTTAGGATTATTAAATTCATCACTTTCAGGTGGTGTTGCAACAGGAAAAATCTTTTTGCCCACATTTGGTTTTTTATACACAATAAGAGGCTCTCCAATACCATTATTATCCTCATCGCTTCCAATTACCGGCCAGTCATTTAGCCATTTCATAGGCTGTAAATGAACAACTCTTCCGTAAGCAAACTGATCCTGAAAATGAAGAAACCAGTCTTCACCTGTTTGTGTCTGAACCCATGCCCCTTGATGTGGACCATTAACAGTTGCTTTTCCCTGTTCCATCACTTTTCTTTTTTCATAAGGCCCAAAAATATTTTTAGACCTCATAACGGTCTGCCAGCCGGTGGCAACTCCTCCGGCAGGAGCAAAAATATAATAATAACCATTACGTTTATAAAATTTAGGGCCTTCAATGGTTGGTTCATCCGGGTGACCGTCAATAATCATAACATCATCATTATTTGCAGATAAGCCATCCTGATTCATTGAACAGACTGCCAAAAGGCTTTTTACTCCTGCACGGCTGCCAGCAAAAGCATAACCCAGATATGCTTTACCGTCTTCATCCCACAAAGGTGTTGGGTCAATCAACCCTTTTCCTTCTTTTACCATAACAGGTTCAGACCATGGACCTTCAGCTTTTTTTGCCTTCACGACATAAATCCCAAAATCAGGATCGGGATAGTAAATATAAAATTCATTTTTGTGAAAACGAATACAGGGAGCCCAAACTCCGTTTCCATGCTGAGCTTTATTGTATATTTCTAATGGTTTTTGTCTGGAAAGTGCATGTCCAATCAATTTCCAGTTTACTAAATCCTTCGAATGAAGAATAGGCAGACCTGGAATACAATTAAAAGATGAAGCAGTCATATAATAATCATCTCCCACCCTGATTGCATCCGGATCAGAATAGTCAGCATATAAAACAGGGTTTTTATAAGTACCGTCGCCCTGATCTGCTAACCAGACATTTGAATAATTGTTTTGGTTCTTTTGCTGCGCATTTAAATTCTGCATCAAAATACTACACAAAAAAAGAGATCTTATTATGATAAATTTCATTTGAGAGGTATTATCTGTTTAATTCTAATGCTGCCAGAATAAAAGGTCCTGTTGCTTTAGGGTCATTGTCTTTCTTTTTTTCATTCACATAATATTCATAAGAACCATCTCTGTAAGGAGTTCCCCCAAGTCCAGCTACCTGGCAAGCCTGAGTTAATGTAATAGTTCCATCTGCATCAACTTTGATTAACTGAGTAGTTAATCCATCAAAAGCTTTGTTGGCTATTTTTTTGAATTTTGAAGGCAAATATCCTTTATTAACTCCTTTTGCAAATGCGTAGGCAAACATGGATGAACCTGAAGCTTCAAGATAATTTCCTTCCTTACCCATTTTATCTGTGACCTGAAACCATAAACCGGATTTATCCTGATATTTCGCTAAACTTTCCGAAACGTTATTTAAATAACCAACAAGTTCTTTTTGTTTTGGATGATCTATAGGGAAATAATCTAAAGCATCGACAAGAGCCATTACATACCAGCCAAGAGCTCTGGACCAGAAGTTTGGTGAGTTTCCTGTTACTTTGTTTGCCCATGGCATCTGTTTGCTCTCATCCCATCCGTGATATAATAACCCTGTAGCCGGATCTGTTGCATGTAATTGAATTTGTTCGAACTGATGCGCAACATCATCAAGGTTTTTTCCTCCTTCAAAAGTTGCTGTATATTCAGCATAAAAAGGTTCTCCCATGTACAAACCATCTAACCACATTTGATTAGGATAGATTTTTTTATGCCAGAATCCTCCAGACTGCGTTCTTGGATGCACTGTTAACTGCTGTCGTAATAATTGCATCGCCTTTAAATATTTCTCCTCTTTTGTTTTATCATAAGCATTAAAAAGCAAACGCCCGGCCACAATCATATCGATATTGTATTTTTCAATTTCATACGTTTTGATTGTGCCGTCATTTTCAATTAATGCATCGAGATATCCCTGCACATAAGAGGCATATGCCGGATTTGGATTTTTTTTATATAATTCCTGGAATGAATACAAAACAAGACCGTGAACGTAGTCCCATTTTGGAGCTTTAGAATCATCAATCTGCCAGGATTCAGGATGGCGTTTCATTAATGTCAACGCCATTTTGTCTGACCATTTCAAATCTTTAGAAACTACTGTTTGATTTGTAGAATTTGCATTTTTTCCTGCTTCAGGCGATGCTGTCTTGCATCCTAAAATTGCAAATGAAACGAAAAGTGTGGCGACTTTTAAAGTGTTGATTGTGTTGTTTAACATAATAATCTATTTTGAATATATTGAAAATTCTATTTGTCTAATTCTATTGCTGCCAACATAAAAGCTCCTAATCCATGAGAATTATCGGCAACAATTCTTTCGCTCATATAATATTCGAATGAACCATCCCTGTAAGGACTTCCTCCTAATCCTGCACTTCCACATACTTGGGTAATGTGAACCTCACCATTTTTATCTACTTTAATAACATTCTTAATTAATCCATTAAAGCCTTTATTGGCAATTTTTTCATATTTGAAAGGCAAATAATCTTTGTGTACTCCTTTTGCAAGCGCATAAACCAGCATTGAAGAACCTGACGCTTCTAAATAATTCCCTTTTTGCTTTTGCAGATTCGGAATTTGATACCATAAACCCGATTTGTCCTGATATTTTGTTACTGCAATTGCTAATTCATTCAAATATTCAATCAATTCACTTCGTTTTGGATGCTCTTTTGGAAAATAATCCAATGCATCGACTAAAGCCATTCCGTACCACCCAAGTGCTCTTAACCAAATATGAGGGGCAGTTCCTGTTTCTTTATTAGCCCATGGTATTTGTTTGCTTTCGTCCCAGGCATGAAAATATAAATTTGTTTTTTTATCAAATGTATACTTGTGTAGCAACTCGAATTGATGTGCAACATCGTTCAATTTTTCTCCTCCTTCAAATTCAATGGTATATCTTGAGTAAAAAGGTTCTCCCATATAGAGCCCATCCAGCCACATTTGATTAGGATAGATTTTCTTATGCCAAAATCCGCCAGATGGTGTTCTTGGATAGTTGTCAAAATTATTTCTTAGTGTTTTTAATGCTGCCAGATATTTTCCTCCTTTTGTTTTATAGTATAAATCAAAAAGTATTTTCCCTGCATTTATATTATCAAGACTATGATTTTCAGGATCAAAATTTTTGATTGCACCCATTTCATCAATGAATATATCTGCATATCCTTTTACGTAATCATAATATTTTGGATTGTTTGTTTTACTATACAATTTCTGATAAGCAGTCAAAATCATACCAATTTTGTAATCCCATTTTGGTGTTTCGTGACCATCAATTTTCCAGGCTTCAGGGGCTCTTTTTATAATGGATAATGCCATTCTTTCTGACCATTTTAAATTATCCGAAATATTTGTCTGGCTCTGACTAATATCCTGAGCAATTATTTTACTGCAGCAAAGAAATAGTAAAATAATTACACTTTTGTAGAAATTAGTTTTCGGAGAAATTATCGTGTTCATTAAAATTTATCTTTAGTTCTTTTTATCACAATGTCTTATTTTAAAATTTTATCCAAAAATCGGGTTGTATAAAGAACTGTTTCATCAAACCACGGATTAAAAAACCAAAAAGAATGAGGCGAATCATTAATTGTATGCACCTCACTATAAATATGATTACGATTCAAAATTGCAATCATATCATCTCTTCCTGCGTGAAATCGTAGAATACTGCTATTTATAAATAATATTGGCGGTGTTTTTTTACCTGTATGTGTCAAAGCCGAAGCATTTTTCCAATTTTCCGGATTCTCTGCAGAAGTCCCTTTTAACCAAAAAGCGGCCATTTCTCCTTCAGAAGATTCCGGATGTTTAAAAGCTAAAACGCCGTCTATATCAATAATTGCATTTACTTTTGATGAAGATTTACTTTTATTCAAAACATCATCAAAAGCCAAATTATCATTTGTAGTACCAATCAAAGCAGCCATTTGACCTCCTGAAGAGCATCCTAAAACGGCAATTTTGTCTGGATCTACATTGAATTTTCTGGCATTATCTTTTATAAACTTAATCGCATTTTTAACATCATAAATCCCTTCAGGATATTTTGCTTCAAGCGACAATCTATACTCTATTGCAAAGCAGGAATACCCTTTTGAGGCAATTTCTTGTGCCATTGTTTTCATCTGACTCTTATTTCCTGATCTCCAGCCTCCACCATGAATCATGATTACAGCAGGGTTTCTTTTTTTTGCTGTGTTAAAGAAAGCATCGAAATGCAATGCTCTTTTTTTATCTTGATTATAAACTACATCACTAATTCGTTTGACATTTTTGTTTTTTGTCTCTTCAGCTATTCTTATAAAAGTATATTTTTTTATTAGTTTATTGTAGGTACTTTTTATAGTATATGATGTATCAATACTATAAGTGCTTTGTGCGCAAATAACATTTGATAAAAAAAGTAATCCTAATAAAAAAACATTTTTCATAACTAATAGTACCTAAATTTATTTAAGAAAGGAGTCCGGCAAAACACCAAACTCCTTATAAAACTAACTCAAAAAACAAATATTTTTTTTAATCATTAATGTATTAATATGCAGGGTTTTGTGGAAAATTTTTATTTTGATTTAAGTCAAGAGCTAATTGAGGAATTGGTCTCAATATTTTCTTCTCACCATTTTTGCCATCAAAATTAGCAGCAGATTTGATTGTATAATTATACATTGAAGCTCTTGCAATAAGAGTTCCTGTACGTTTCAAATCAAACCATCTTGTGTATTCCCCTAATAATTCTCTTCCTCTTTCATCAAGAATATAATCGATGTTGAACTGACCAGCAGTAGCATTGGCAACACCAGCCCTTCTGCGTACTTCGTTTAATCTAGCCAATCCAGTTGTAGGATCGCCTGCTTTTAAATAGGCTTCAGCAGCAATTAAATATGTTTCAGCTAAACGAGCTACCATAATGTCTCTCGTACTTACATTTCCTGTAGTTATAGGTGTAGTAGGAGTTGGATCGTCAAATTTCTTAACTGGTATAGTACCACAATCATTGGCTTTGTCTGGAGATGATGGATCATAAGTCCCCCATGGATGGTACTTATAGTTTGATGATTTTCTTATAGACGCTTCATAAGCAATTTTGTCAGCTGCGGTAAACCATTTTGGTTCGTAGAAATGTCTAACTTTTAAGTTTACATCTGTAGGCGAAATTGATTTGTCATAGTACGGAACATATAAAACGATTTTACCGTCAGAAGGTCTCTTATATTCATAAATTTCAGTCATAAAAGTAGCAGCCCATCTTGTGTCTCCTTTTTCGTATAATCCCAATGCGTAAGCAGTCGGACATAAAGTGTAGCTTCTTAAAGGAGCTCCATTTGTTTCAGCTCCACCTAAGTAAGGACCAAAATAATAGAATTGATTGTTCCCTAATGAAGTAGGACTTGTACTAGTTGAACTTAAATCATATTGAATTGAAAATAGTACCTCTGCATTCAAGTCATTATTTGCATTTGGTGAAATAGATATTTTAAACAAATCCGCAAAAGGCAAATTTAAAGCTTGCCCGGCAATAGCAGCATCAGCATATGCAGCAGCAGTTGCAAAATCTGTTGATTTTCCAAAAGTTTCATAACCTCTTGTTAGATATACTTTAGCAAGTAAATCATTTACAGCTCTTTTGTTTATTTTTCCGGAACTAGTATAAGAAGTTGTTCCTACGGCAACTAAAGATTCTTCAAGATCTTTGATGATATGATTATATACTTCTTCAGCAGTATTTCTATTGAAGGATAATACAGAACTTGTAATATGTTCGTCTACAATCGGAACTCCTCCGTAGGTTTGTACCAACAAGAAATACGCTTGAGCTCTAATAAATTTAGCTTCACCAACGAGTATAGGAACATCAGTGTTTTGTTCAGTTAAAGTTGAATAATAGATAGTTTTGTTTACCGATTGAATTGTTTGGTAACAACTCTGATATAATTGTTCAACAAATTGTGAATCTGGGATTAATTGTATGTACTGACTTAATCCTGCTGGTTCAGGATTTCTTCCTTCGGCATACATGTCGGTTCCAGCACAAAATAACCAAGGAGCACCGCCATATATATTTTTAAGACTAGCATAATTAGAATTAACTAATAGTTTAAAACCTGAAGCTGTTTTATAAGTTGCATCAGCTGGAACGTTAGAAAGACTTTCTTCTTCGATATAATCGTTGCATGAGGTAAACAAAGCAGCGAAGAGGCCTAATAATATAATAGTTTTTTTCATTTTCTTAAGATTAAAATTTAGCACTTATACCTAATTGTGTTGTAACAGAAGCTGGACGGTTTACTCCAAAAGAAGAAGAAGCCCATTCTGGATCGTATCCATCAAAATCAGTAAATACAAATGGATCCAATACATTTATATAAAGTCTAAGATTGCTCATTTTTATTTTTTTAAGTAACTCTGAATTAAATGTATATCCTAAAGAGATATTTTTGATTTTTACATAATCAACTCCCCTGTAATAAGCCATTCCTGAGCTCCAAAATGCACCTGCACCTGTTGCTACTGGCCCCGGACGTGGATTTGTATTATTGGCATTTGCAGGAAGTCCTGCACCATTAGTAGGTACGAAGTATTCCATAGCTATTTTTTGGAATGACCTACCGCTTACATCTGCAAAATTTTGGTGGAATGTACTAAGTACTGTTTGCCCTTGGCTGGTAAGTATAGAGAAATTAAAATCGAATTGTCCTATATTTAATTTTGAATACATACTTCCCTGCCATTCAGGGTTAGCATTACCAATTACTGTTCTGTCTTTTGCATCAAATTTACCATCGCCATTTAAATCTTTTATTTTAGCCTGGCCAGGAGCCATACTGTATTTAGCAGCTTCAGTTGCTTCACTTTCCTGCCAAACACCATCATAAATATAATTATAGTTAGGGTTTAATTCAGATCCTAAAATTAATTTATTTCCAATATCACTTACCTGATCTTGGTTGTATATTGATTCCAAGCTGTTTACGTTTTTAGTAAAAGTAAAAGTAGTTTCCCATGTAACAAGACTAGATTGTATGTTTTTCGTTGTTAATCCTACCTCAATTCCTTTGTTACTTACCGATCCAACATTAGAATAAGTATTATTCCAACCTGTTTCATAAGGTAATTTTTGCAAGTAAATTAATTTATCAGATAAACGATCGTAAACATCGACAGAACCTGTAATTCTATTATTTAAGAAACCAAAATCAAGACCTAAGTTAAGCTCTCTGGTTTTTTCCCAAGTCAAATCAGTATTGGCTAAGTTTTTAGATTGCCAGCCAGGAACAACATTACTTCCATTAGCATAGAATGTTTGTTGGTCCAATAGTGCTTGAGAAGTATAAGGAGCTACATTGTCATTTCCAGTATAACCAAAACTAGCACGTAATTTTAAGTTAGAAACGCTACTGCTATTTGCTAAAAATGATTCTTTACTAATGTTCCAACCTAATGCTACAGAAGGGAAACTTTCCCATTTGTTTCCTTCAGCCAAAACTGAAGATCCATCCCAGCGAACAGATGCTGTTAGCAAATATTTGTCTTTGTACCCGTAGTTTACACGAGCAGCATATGAATTTAAAGTGTTTTTAGCATAAGCAGACGTAATTTGGTAACTTGTTTGCACTCCAGAACCCATATTGTTCGATTCAACATTAAAAGGTTGATTGTTAGAATACATGTATTGGTTTTCATCGACATTAGAGTAGAAACTTTGTAGTAAAAGCCCACTTACAGCATGGTCTTCATTGAAAGTGTATTTCATATCAATTTGGTTATCCCATGTATAGTTGAAGTTTTGTATGTTTCTTACAGAAGCTGAATTTTTATTAGTTAATTGTACCCCTGCTTCAGTTTGAGCTGTGTAAGCAGTGCTATTTTTGCCATTAAGGATTCCTGCAGCAAATGTTGTCTTGAATGATAACCATTTTAAAGCTTGGTATTGGAAATATACATTTCCGATAGTTTGCCAGCTTTTTTCAGTCTGTGACGAATTAGCAATTTCCATTAGAGGATTCACTACACTGGTTTTATTTATAGCAAATGATCCATTAGGATAAGTCAGTTTTCCAGGTTGAAAAAATAAAGTCCCTACTAACTCTTGTCCATTTTCATCAACTGCCCATGGTGACATAAGCGGATTTATTCTAAATGCATTTTGCATTGCTAAGTCACTTCCAAGTTCTGTTTCTACTCGTGCAACGGTAAGATTGGCACCTGTTGAAAATTTATCATTTATTTTATGGTTTACACCTAATTTGAAAGAGTATTTGTCCATAGAATCTTTATCGATTAGACCTTCATCGTTTTGAATACCGAAGCCTAAATTGTAAGATAAGCCATTATCTCCACGACCAGATAAGTTAATGTAATTGTTGGCTGTCATACCTGGTTTAAGTACGGCGTCATACCAGTCAAAATTATAACCGCTGTTAGCTCTTGAAAGTAAAAGTGCATTTTGATTTGGTGTAAGTAATACTGATGATGCAAGTTGTGCCGGCGTTTGAGTTAAAGGAGTAGCGCTCAAAAAGGCAGCTTGGTGATATGCCCACCATTCAGCTCCTGTCATCATTTTCGGTAATCTTACAGCTGTTTTGGTTCCGTAAGAAGATTCCAAAGAAATGTTTACACCGCTTTTAGCAGTTGTTCCACTTTTTGTTGTAATAATGATAACCCCGCTAGCTCCTCTAGAACCGTAAATTGCTGCAGAAGAGGCATCTTTCAATACATCCATACGAGCAATATCTTGTGGGTTCAAAAAGTCAATATTATCTGTTGGTACACCATCTACAACATATAGAGGGGTCGCATCAGATAATAAAGAGTTTTTTCCTCTAATTACTACATTGTATCCATCTCCAGCACGACCAGTACTCGAAGTAATTTGTACCCCAGGAGTGCTTCCTTGAATAGCTTCTAATGGATTGGTTGAATTTCTTTCAGTAATTGTAGCAGCACTTATGGTACTAATAGAACCAGTAACATCAGATTTTTTTGCAGTACCATACCCCACAACCACAACCTCTGTAAGAGTGTTTGATTCTTCTGAAAGAATAACATTCACTTTCGATTTTCCGGCAACACTTACTTCCTGAGTCTTAAATCCTAAATAGCTAATTACTAAAATCGCTTTGCTGCTTGAAACATTTATTTTAAAGCTTCCCTCAAAATCTGTTGATGTACCGTTTTTAGTTCCCTTTTCCACAACATTCACTCCAGGAAGCGAAAGCCCAGAAGCATCTGTAATTTTTCCTTCTATAACTGTTGACTGAGCATATATGCTATTACTCAACAGAAAATTAACAAAGAACAAAAACACAAGATTGTATTTTATTCTTTTTTTCAATAATTGTTTAATGTTCATAATTTGGTTTTAATGGTTAATTGATAGTTGTTTTTCCTTAATTTTTAATTGATTCTAGATTTTTGTCATTGATATAAGTATTTATAAAATTAAAATTCTTGATATTTTTCAATAGATAAATGGAGTCCGCCTTTTCGATAATAACGTTCTTAAGCGTAATATTTTCGACCGGGGATTCTTTATATCCTTCAGCCCAAATGCCATATTTACCTGCTTTTTTTACTTTTACGTTTTCTAAACTTACATTTCTGATTACCGGAATGAAATTTCCTGTCTGTGAACCGTATACGTTATAAAACATATTTAACTTCAAGACACATTCTTTAACCGTTCCTACTTCCAGATTCCTCACATAAACATCTTCAATAACTCCACCTCGTTTAGAATTTGTCTTGATGCGAATTGCCCTGTCTAAATTTGGACTATCCATAACACAATTCTCTACAAAAACATTATTTACGCCTGCAGATATTTCGCTACCAATTACAACTCCTCCATGACCGTCTATCATTTTACAATTTTGCACAATAATATTTTTACTTGGTATCCCTACTCTTCTTCCATCAGCATCTCTTCCTGATTTTATGGCAATGCAATCGTCTCCTGTGTTAAACACACAATTTTTAATTATTACATTTTGGGAATATTCAGGATCACAACCATCATTATTAGGTCCATGACTATCAACTGTTATCCCGTCTATAATTACATTATTGGATTTTATTGGATGTAAAATCCAAAAAGGAGCATTGATTACTTTAATATCTTTTATTAAAACAGTATTACATTCAAAGAATTCAATAAAATTAGGTCTCAGATAACGTCCCTCGCCAAAAATCCTTTCTGAAACAGGAACACCTTTTTCGGCCATATCAACCAAGACTTCACGGTTTGCAGGATCATTTTGTGACGGCACTCCTTTTTCCCAGCCATAACTTTTACCGCCGGACCAAATCCACCAGTTACTACTGTTGGCCTGACCATTCAAAATACCTTTCCCTGTTATAGCAACATTTGTTTTATTTTTAGCATAAATAAGCGGAGAATAATTCATTAATTCTGTTCCTTCAAAAGAAGTATGAACTATAGAATAATCTTTTGGATTTGTACTAAACAGAATTTCTGCATTATCTTCCAAGTGCAAATTCACATTATTTTCTAAATGTATTGGCCCTGTTAAGTATTTCCCTTCTGGAACAATCACTCTGCCCCCCCCGTTAGAAGTACAAGCACTTATTGCCTTTTCAAACGCAATTGTATTGAACACTGTTCCATTTCCAACTGCACCAAAATCTTTTACATTATAATCTTTCTTTAAAAAATTAACTTGAGGCATAGTCTTTATAACAAAGTCCATTTTTTTCCATGGATCTTCAATTGATGTTTCTAATGTTTTGAGCCTGCAAGACATAAAAACAATACAACATATCATTATTAAAAATGAGTAATTATTTTTAAAAACATTATACACCACCATTTTATAGTATTCTATTTATTAATCAAGACTTTTTTAGACTATGTAATCGATTACACGAAAGTAAAGAAATCGAATTACATCAACAAATAAATTTGAATAAAAATTATGCATTTATTTTTAAAAAGTAATTTTAATTATAATTGCTATAAAAAAAAACATAATTTTTTAGCATTGCTCCATCATATTTAACAACTAGCTTTTTTTTGGTAATCGATAACATTTTATCCATGTGTTTACAAAAAAAATGTATTTTTGTGTTAAAATAATCAAAATATGAATTTTGAATGAGCGAAAAAATAACCATTTATGATATTGCAAAAAAACTAAATATAACTGCTGCAACGGTGTCAAGAGCACTTAATAACAGTCCTAAAATAAAGGATAGCACCAAAAAATTAGTTCTTGAAACAGCTGCATCGATGAACTATAAACAAAATAAATTAGCTTTAGCTCTAAAAAGCGGGAGAAGCAATAATATTGGTGTTATTGTACCTCGTATTGACAGTAATTTTTTTGCATCGGTAATTAGAGGAATAGAAGAAGAGCTTTACCCTCATGGTTATCAGGTTATTATTTGCCAGACACACGAAAATCCAAAAAGAGAAAATGAAAACCTTTACACCTTAATTGATGCCCAGGTCGATGGCATTTTAATGTCAGTTACAGACGTTACAAATGAAAATGATGACGCTTTTCGCAACGTATTAGAAAAGAATGTACCATTAATTTTCTTTGACAGAAGCAAACATATAGACGGTGTAAGTTCTGTTACAATAAATGATTTTAAAGGCGGTTACATAGCTACAAAACAATTAATTAGCCAAGGATGTAAATATATTGCACATCTATCTGGAGATCTGTCTTTAGAAATTTTCAAAAATAGATTTTTAGGATACAAACAGGCTTTACTGGATAACGGAATCCAGTTTAACGAAAAATATGTTATTCAATGCAAAAGTAGTGTCGAAGCTGGGAAAAATGCCATCAATATTTTATTGGAACTTGAAACACCTCCTGACGCTATATTTTCTTCAAGTGATTTTGCTGCTTTAGGTGCTATTCAGGAGTTAAGAGACAGAAACATTAGTATTCCACGAGAATTTTGTGTTGCAGGTTTTAGTAATGAACCTTTTACTAAGTTTATGGAGCTATCGATTACTTCCGTTGACCAATCTCCTCTTGAAATGGGAAGAATGTCTGCACGCGTCTTTTTAGAACAAGCTGGTAAAACAGACACTATTAAAATTGAAAAAAAGGTAGTCTTAGCACCCGAATTACATATTCGTAAATCTACGTCCAGAATAAATTTATAATTACTCTTGCAATTTTTAATTTATTTTTTCCGAACAACGTTTACTTTTTCTGTAAAAATCTAATTCTCTTTCTATTCATAATCAAAACTTTTGCATCACATGTTCTCAATAAAAACAATTACATTAATTGCAAAATAAAAATTCCCCAACATTACTTTTATAAAAATTCACAACCAAATAATAAGATTTTATCAATCGATGACATTTTATATTGAATTATTCAAAAAAAAAGTATTTTTGTTCTAAACAAACAAAAGAATATTTTGAATGAGTGAAAAAACCACTATATACGATATTGCCAAGAGATTAAATATTACTGCAGCTACTGTATCAAGAGCTTTAAATAGCAACCCAAAAATTAAAAAAAGTACACGAGAATTAGTACAGGAAACAGCCGATTTAATGGGTTACAAACCTAATAAGCTGGCATTGGCTTTAAAAAGTGGAAGAAGCAACAATATAGGTATCATCGTTCCTCGCGTTGACAATAATTTTTTTGGAACCGTAATCAGAGGTATTGAAGAAGAATTGTATCCTCACGGCTATCATGTTATTATTTCACAGACTCATGATGATCCCAAAAGAGAAAATGAAAACCTGTATGCTTTAATCGATGCACAGGTAGATGGTATCTTAATGTCTGTTACAGATGTTACCGATGAAAATTATGAAGCCTTTCAAAATGTTCTCAAAAAAAATGTCCCTTTAATTTTCTTTGACAGAACCAGACATATTGAAGGAGTTAGCTCAGTAACTATTAATGACTTTAAAGGAGGTTATCTTACTACAAAGCATTTAATCAATGAAGGCTGCAGACATATCGCTCATTTTTCCAGAGACCAGTCACTTGACATATTTAAAAATAGATTTTTAGGCTATAAACAAGCATTACTGGATAGCGGAATGCCATTTAAAGAAGAATATGTTATTCCTATCAAAAGTAGCGTAGAATCAGGAAAAGAAGCCATAGAAATTTTATTACAGCTTGAAACTCCTCCGGACGCTATATTTTCTTCAAGCGATTTTGCTGCTTTAGGTGCCATTCAGGAATTAAAAGAAAGAAATATTTCTATTCCTGATGAATTTTGTGTAGCAGGATTCAGTAATGAGCCTTTCACCAAGTTCATGGAACTATCAATAACTTCAGTTGATCAGTCTCCACTTGAAATGGGTAAAATGGCTGCAAAAGTATTCTTAGAGCAAATAGGCAAAACCGAAACCATTAAAATAGAAAAAAAAGTTGTCCTTGCCCCAGAATTGCATATTCGCCAGTCTTCAACAAGAATTACCTTTTAATTTTCACCAAATAAATTATCTAAATCATTTAATTTGCACTTTGCTATTTTTTGCAAATTAACGTATATTTTATCTGCGCCAAAAAAACAAAAGGGAACTCTAATCAGCTGCCTTTCACATAGTAAAAATTACTTATATAACTTAAACGTTGGAAAAAATTATAATGAAACTCCTCTTTTCCAAGGAATAAACACATCCTGTTTCAACTGATCTGCTTTTGTTTCTACATTTCCGCTCGCCAATTCTATAATATAATCAACGAGTTCCTCTCCAACTTCAGTGATGTTTTTTTCACCAGTAATCACAGTTCCAGCATTGAAATCGATAATATCCGACATTCTATTGGTTAATGCTGTGTTTGAAGCAATTTTAACAACGGGCGCTACCGGATTTCCCATAGGATTCCCTAAACCTGTTGTAAATAAAACTATTGTTGCTCCCGCTCCAACCAATCCTGTGGTACATTCAGCATCATTTCCTGGCGTATTTAGAAGATTTAAACCCGGTTGTGAAATATATTCACCATAATCCAAAACATCAACAATAGGTGCAGTACCTCCTTTTTTAGATGCTCCTGCAGATTTCATAGCGTCTGTAATTAATCCGTCTTTAATGTTTCCAGGGGATGGGTTCATATCAAACCCTGAACCTGCATCTACAACTGATTTTTCAAAAGCTTTCATCAAAGATAAAAACTTGTCTGCTTTTTCTTCGTTCACACAACGATTCATCAATTCTTGCTCAACGCCACATAATTCTGGAAACTCTGCCAAAATGGATTTTGCTCCCAAAGCTGCGAAAATATCTGAAACAATTCCCAATGCCGGATTTGCCGATATTCCTGAAAATCCGTCGGATCCACCACATTCTAAACCAATACTTAATTTTGAAATAGGAGCAGGTTTTCGTTCAATTTTATTGGCTCTTTTAATAGCTTCATAAGAATCTTTAATCACCATTTGAAACATTTGATCGGTAGTTCCAATTTGTTGTTGCTCATAGATTAAAATTTCTTTATCACAGTTTGGGCTAATTGCTTTTAATGCAGCTTTAAAAATATCGACTTGTAAATTTTGGCAGCCCAAACTTAAAATAGTAGCACCTGCAACATTTGGATTATTAACATATCCAGCAAGTAATTTTGCCAACAATTCCGAATCTTGTCTAATTCCACCACAACCACCTTGGTGATTAATGAATTTTACTTCGATATTATCTAAAAGATTTTCATTTGAATTTCTCTCAGCAACTTCTTCTACGCTTTTTTCTTCAATTAACGAGCGTAATAAATTCTTGTACGAAACTTCTTTTTTCGGTAGTAATTCGTTTTCGAAAATATCTTTCAGTTTTTCGATATTTTTATTTTCACAAAAAACCAATGGAATAAACAACCAAACATTTTTAGTTCCAACTTGTCCATCTGAACGGTGGTATCCGTTAAAAGTTTTATCTTTCCAACGATCAACATTTGGTGGTGTCCAACCTAGATTTCCGGTTTTACCAAAAACTTTTTCGCTTTCATGTTTTACATTTTCAGTGGTGATTACTTCTCCTTTTTTTATAGGTTTTACAGCTTTCCCTACCAAAACTCCATACATTATAATCTCATCTCCAATTGCAAAATCTTTCTCAGTAATTTTATGTTTTGCCTTAACATCAGTTGTTGGAGACACAGTAGTTCCTTCAAACATAATCTGTTCATTTTGCACCAGATCGGTCAAAGCAACAATCACGTTATCTGCTGGATTTACTTTTATTAATTTTTTTTGCATGATACTATTTTTTAAATATAATTAGGCTTTTGCACTGAAATTAGCATACCCTTTTTCAATCCCGTTAGCTTCAATTTCTGTTAAAGCTACAACTAATGCTTCAGAAAGACCATTAATTTTTGTTAAATCCTGCCCCCAAAAATCAGTGTTGGCTAAAACAGCCGCCACAACTGAATCTAAAGCTCCTAATTGCCATGCTTTGTTAAATGCTTCAACTAATTCTGGAGTATCTTTTACTGGTAGTGCTTCATTATTCCATGTTCCTTTATAAAACTGTATCAAAGAAGCCAATGAAAAAGTTAAACTAATTGGCAATTTTTTGTTTGCATCGTAATAACCTAGTAAACTTGGTAAAACCCTTACTTTAAATTTTGATATAGAATTTAAAGCAATATCAGAAAGTGCATGTTTGATAAACGGGTTTTTAAAACGATCCATTACCTCTTCAGAATAGGCCGCAATTTCATTTTTGTCCATCGCAAGAGTTTCGCTGATTTCACTGATAACGCTGTTTACAAATTTCCCGGTAAAATCACCATTAACAGTTTCCATTACCAACTTGTTACCATACAATAGTGACGTAGGAACCATAGCAGTATGTGCACCATTCAAAATACGAACTTTAATCATCTTGAAAGGACGAATATCATCTACAATTTTTACATTCAAATCCGTTTTATAGAAAGGCAGTTTTTGTTTTAAATCTTCTCCCCCTTCAATAGCCCAAAGGAAGAAGGGTTCAGCAGCAACAATTAAATTATCCTGATAATCTAATTTACTGTTATAATCTTCAATTTCAGCTCTTGGGTATCCCGGAACTATTCTGTCAACCAAAGTACTGTGGTATGTACAGGCTTCTGTTAACCAGGTTTTGAATAAATCCTCTAACTTCCATAAATCTGCATATTGCAAAATATATTTCTTGAGAGTCTCAGAATTATAATCGATCAATTCACAAGGAATGATAGTCACACCTTTAGAAGCATCTCCGTTGAAATGTTTGAATCTTTCATATAACAAAACAGTCAGTTTTGCAGGAAATGCTGCTGGTGGCTGCATATCGGGAGTGTCAGTATCAATAAATTCAATTCCGGCTTCAGTAGTATTTGAAACAATAAACTGAAGTTCTTCTTCTTTAGCCAAAGCTAAATAATCAGCAAATTCAGTATATGGGTTTATAGCTTTTACAACATTATCAATCAACTGGATATCCTGTATTTTTTCACCCTTTTTAATACCATTCATGAACAAAGTATACAAACCATCCTGCTCATTAATCATGCTTACCATACCATCTCTTAATGGCTGAACAATTGCAATACCGGCGTTAAAATCAACCTCTTTATTTAGTTTGTAAAAAGCATAATCCACAAATGCTCTAAGGAAGTTACCTTCACCAAACTGAACTACTTTAATTGGATTTAATTTTTCTAAACCTGTATTTACTCTGTTTAATTTTTTCATTTTGATTTTTTGTCTAATAGTGTTATAAATAACCTCATTACCCCTTACTTGTTTTTTAATTGTAAAAGAAACATTACACTTGTAAAAGATTAAAATAAAGTTTGCTGTGAGGAGTGACAAGCTTTATTTTTCAAGCGTAATGTTCAATTACAACCTTTAAAACTCTAAAAAAAACTGCTTTACAACAAGGAATAACTAATTATCCCTTATTTATTTTTTTCTAATATCTTTTATAATGTTTAAAACGTCACTTACCTTATTTTTTAATCCTTCAAAATCCTGTTTATCCAACAAATCTTTTGATATCAATTGTGAACCAAGACCAACACAAGTAGCACCAGCATTTAACCATGAAGATAAACTTTCTACAGTTGGATAAACACCTCCTGTAGGCATAATTGTAGTCCACGGACATGGTCCTTTAATTGCTTTAATAAATTCTGGCCCATAAGTATCAGCAGGAAACAATTTTACCACTTCACAACCTAGCTCTTCGGCTCTTGCAATTTCTGTAAGTGTTCCACAGCCAGGCGACCATAAAACTTTTCTACGGTTACACGCTATTGCAATATCTTCCCTAAATACCGGAGTTACAATAAAATTAGCGCCAAGCTGCATGTATAATGAAGCCGCCGCCGCATCAGTAACAGAACCAACACCTAAAATCATCCCCGGCAGTTCAGCCAATGCATATTTATTTAATGCTCCAAAAACTTCGAAAGCAAAATCACCTCTGCTGGTAAATTCCATTAATCTGGATCCACCATCATAACAGGCTTTTAATACTTTTTTACTGATTTCAATATCCGAATGAAAAAACAAAGGAACCATTCCATTGTCTTTCATCGTCTGAGCTACTTCAATTCTTGAATACTTTGCCATACTTTATTTATCTTGATACTAATCCGGCTGAATTTCCTCCTGCCATGTTTTCAACTTCTTTTAATGTAACTAAATTATAATCTCCGGCAATGGTATGTTTCAGGCAACAAGCAGCTACTGCAAAATCCAATGCTTTTTGTTTATTTTCTTTATATTCGACTAATCCGTAGATTAATCCGCCCATAAAAGCATCACCGCTACCTACCCTGTCGATTACAGGAGTTACTTCCTGTACAGCGGCATTAAAAATGGTTTTACCGTCAAATAAAACACCTCCAATTCTTTGATGTGAAGCACTAACTGAATAACGCAATGTAGTTGCCACTGTTTTTAAGTCCGGACAAAGCTCATATAACTTAGAATATAAAGCTGGTAAAGATTCCTCATCCTGATAATCCGGATTTACTTTAGGAATTCCTAACATAAAATAGGCTGTATCTATATCTCCTAAAATAACGTGACTGTATTTTAATAACTCTGGCATAACCTCACTTGGAGTTTTGCCATATTGCCATAATTTTGATCTGTAATTCAAGTCACATGAAATCGTCAAACCTAATTCATGCGCAATTTGAACTGCTTCAAGACATGCTTCTGCGGCACTTTGGGAAATTGCAGCTGAAATTCCGCTAAAATGGAACCAGGTAGCGCCTTCAAGTACTTTCTTCCAATCAATATCTCCTTTTTGAATCGTTGCCATCGAGCTATGCGCGCGATCGTACACCACATTGCTTCCTCTGGTTCCTGCTCCAGTTTCTAAATAATACGTTCCTAAACGTTCTCCGCCGTAAACAATACTTTTAGATTCAACATTCATTTTACGCATCTCCTGAACTGCACAGTAACCAATTTCGTTTTCAGGCAATCTGGTAACAAACTCTGTATTAATTCCGTAATTCGCCAGAGAAACACAAACGTTAAATTCACCTCCGCCATAAGACGCTGTAAACGCTTTAGCCTGAGAAAAACGCAAATGTCTTTCTGTAGAAAAGCGCAACATTATTTCGCCGAATGCAACTACTTTACTCATTGTCAATATTTAATTAAAATTTAAAATATTCTTTTGCATTATTATACGAAATATCAGAAACCATTTTCCCGATCCATTCCATATCAGCAGGAAGTTCTCCTCTCTGAATTTCATCTCCAAGAAGATTACAAAGAATACGTCTGAAATATTCGTGTCTTGGGAAAGACAAGAAACTTCTGGAGTCGGTCAGCATTCCAACAAAACAGCTAATTAATCCCATGTTTGAAAGGGCATTTAATTGTTTTGTCATTCCGTCTTTCTGATCCAAAAACCACCATCCTGAACCAAACTGCACTTTTCCTCTCACACTTCCGTCATTAAAGTTACCAATCATGGTAGCCATTACCTCGTTATCAGCAGGATTTAGGTTATAAATAATTGTTTTTGTTAATTTATCTTTACTATCTAAAGCATTTAAAAAAGCAGATAATTTTTGAGCCTGAGGATAATCCCCGATAGAATCCCATCCTGTGTCAGGTCCTAAAATTCTGTGCATACGCGCATTATTGTTACGTAAAGCTCCTAAGTGAAATTGCTGAACCCATCCCAATTCATGGTATGTTTCAGATAAAAACAATAATACTGCACTCTGGAATTTCAATGCTTCTTCAGGAGTAATCGTTTGATTTTCTCTTTTCTTTTTGAAGATTGCATTTACTTCAGATTCAGTAAAGTTTTCGAAATAAATCTGATCTAAACCATGATCACTTAACTTACATCCGTTTGCATTAAAGAAATCAATTCTTTTTCTTAATGCTGAAAGTAAATCAGCGTAAGTACTGATTGCTACTCCGGACACATCCCCCAATGTGTCCAGATAAGCATTGTAACCGTCATTTGAAATCAAAATAGCTTTATCAGGCCTAAAAGCCGTGCTCATTTTAGTTTCAAAAGGATTACTGTTTAATTTTTGGTGAAACTCTAAAGTATCAATAGGATCTTCTGTAGTACAAACTAGTTCAGCATTTACTTTTTTAAGCAAATTGCGTGTACTGTATTCTGCCGAGTTTACTTTTGCCGAAGCTTCCTCATATATTCTTTCAGCAGATTTTTCATTCAGCAAATCGTAAATATCAAAATAACGTGCTAATTCTAAGTGAGTCCAATGATACAAAGGATTACGCATTGTATACGGAACTGTTTTTGCCCAGTTTAAGAATTTATCTTTATCAGAACCATTACCTGTAATAAACTGCTCGTTAATTCCTAATGTACGCATTGCACGCCATTTGTAGTGATCTCCGTTTATCCACACATTTGTGATATTGTCAAAAATTTTATCCTCTGCAATAAACTGTGGATTTAAGTGATTGTGATAATCAATAATAGGCTGATTTTTCGAATAGTTATGGTATAACTCCTCAGCGTATTTATTTTCAAGTAAAAAATTATCGTTTATGAATGTTTTATTAGAACTCATGATTTTTTAATATAATAGAAAAATTATTCTTCGTTTGATGGTTTTCCAATTGTAGCAAGGATTCCACCATCAACATATAAAATGTGACCGTTAACAAAATCACTGGCTTTTGATGACAAGAATATTGCAGCTCCAGCTAAATCACTTGGATCTCCCCATTTTGCAGCAGGAGTTCTGCTAATGATAAAATCGTTAAAAGGATGTCCGTCAACTCGGATTGGCTTAGTTTGCTCAGTTGCAAAATAACCAGGTCCGATTCCGTTAATCTGAACATTATATTTTGCCCATTCTGTTGCCATATTTTTGGTCAGCATTTTCAAACCTCCTTTTGCGGCAGCGTAGGCAGAAACCGTATTTCTACCCAATTCACTCATCATTGAGCAAATATTAATGATTTTCCCTTGTCTTCTTTCGATCATTCCTTTAGCAACATGCTTAGAAACGATAAACGGACTAACTAAATCAATATCAACAACCTCTCTGAAATCAGCAACTTCCATTTCCAGTAAAGGGATTCTTTTAATGATTCCTGCATTATTGATTAAGATATCAATTGGTCCAACTTCGCTTTCAATTTTGGCTACAGCGGCACTAACTTCTTTTTCTTCTGTTACATTAAATTTGTAACCAACAGCATTAATTCCTTCACTTTTTAATTCTGCTACAGCATTATAAATTTTTTCCTGAGAAGAATTTCCGTTTACAACAATCGTTGCACCCGCCTGACCTAATCCTTTTGCCATTGCCATTCCCAATCCGTGAGTACTTCCTGTGATAAGGGCAACTTTTCCTTTTATATCAAATAAATTTGTCATTTTATCTTAAATCAGTGATTTTACAAACATCCATATCTCCATAATCTAAATTCTCTCCAGCCATTCCCCAGATAAAAGTATAATTACTTGTTCCGGAACCGGAGTGGATAGACCAAGGCGGAGAAATAACTGCCTGATGATTGTTCATCCAGATATGTCTTGTCTCCTGCGGCTGTCCCATAAAATGACAAACTGCCTGATTTTCCGGAATATCAAGATAGAAATAAACTTCCATACGACGATCGTGAACGTGTGCAGGCATGGTATTCCAGACACTTCCCGGTTTTAATTCTGTCATTCCCATTTGCAATTGGCAAGTTGTAACCACGCTTCCAATAATCATTTGATTAACGGTACGGTGATTAGCCGTTTCCATTGTTCCCAATTGCAATTTATTAGCTTCAGCTAAACTTACTTTTTTAGTTGGGTAAGTCGTATGTGCTGGTGCAGAGTTTAAATAAAATTTAGCCGGATTACTGCTGTCATCACTTTTGAAGATTACTTCTTTGTTTCCAGCTCCGATGTACAAAGCATCTTTAAAACCTAACGTGTAAGTTGTTCCTTCAACAACAACAGAACCACTTCCTCCTACATTAATAATCCCTAACTCTCTTCTCTCCAAAAAATAAGGAGCTTTAAGCGGATCAATAGTTTCTAAAACTAAATCTCCTTTAACAGGAACTGCAGAACCGGTTATATATCTGTCATAATGAGAATAAACGAATACTACTTCATCTTCCTGCATTAGATCATCAATTAAGAATTCTTCTCTCAATTGCTGGGTATCATATTTTTTTACAGCCTCTGGGCTTGATGCGTATCTGGAACTATATTTTGTCATAATTTTAAATTAATGTAATCGATTGCACAAAATTATATTTTTATATTTAAATATCATAATAGAAACGAAAATTTATTTGTGTAATTATTACACTTATGATAGTTTTTTCAATTATTAACATATTTTTCCCATTACAATATTCATATTGCAATGAGAAAAATAATTTTAAAGATCAGTAATTGGAGCATATTTTGGAACCAAAGTTTTCATCACAATCCAGCCTGTTAAGTAACATACTGCACAAATTGAAAAAATGATAAAATATCCAGCCTCAATTCCTTGAAAGCCCATAAAAGACATATTTGTATCTTTACTATAATCGAATAATAATCCGGAACCTTTGTTAATTAATGTCGAACCGATTCCTCCTGCCAAACCCCCAATACCTGTAATCGTTGCAATTGCTTTTTTAGGAAACATATCTCCAACAGTTGTAAAAATATTTGCTGACCATGACTGGTGAGCTGCCCCGGCAATACCTATGATAATTACCGGCACCCAGTAACTAATATAACCTAATGGCTGTGCAATCAAAGCTAATAGTGGAAAAAATGCAAAAATAAGCATCGCTCTCATCCTCCCTTCATACGGATTCATCCCTTTCTTTTCAACGAAATAAGTCGGAAGCCATCCTCCTATAATAGACAACAATGTAATCATATACAAAACAAACAGCGGCAAGGCAGCCTCAGTAGAATCCATTCCATAAACCGAACTCAAATAAGCAGGAGTCCAGAACAAAAAGAACCACCAGACACCATCAGTCATAAACTTTCCAAAAGCGAACGCCCAGGTTTGTTTGTATTTAAAACAATCTACAAGAGAAACTTTGGTTTTAGTCTCAGGCACATAACCAACTATTTTACTATCTTCTATTTCATCTTGTTGAATATAAGCTAATTCAGCTGCACTAACTTTTGGGTGTTTTTCAGGTTTATCATACATAAAAATCCAGAATCCCATCCATACAAAACCTAATGCCCCAATGATAATGAATGCCATTTCCCAACCAAAAGCCTTAGCTATGAACGGAATTGTTATTGGCGCTGCTAAAGCTCCCACTGTTGCTCCGGCATTAAAAATACTTGTTGAAAATGCCCTGTCTTTTTTAGGAAAATATTCTGCTGTAGTTTTGATCGCTGCAGGAAAATTCCCTGCCTCCCCAACAGCCAGAACAAAACGCGCAAAAATAAACAATGTTACACTGACATTAATTACTAACGCTGTATCATTTACTGTATGAATTACATCTTTAGCACCTTCAAAACCTACGAACCAGTTACCTGTGATAATCCCAGAAGTTGCAATCCCACAAAAAGCATGTAAACAAGCACCTAAAGACCATATTCCGATAGCCCATAAAAATCCTTTTTTAGTATCCAGCCAATCCACAAATCTTCCAGCAAACAGTAAAGAAACTGCATAAAAGATAGAAAACAAGGCCGTAATGTTTCCATAATCATTATTCGTCCAGTGAAATTCAGGAGCAATAAAGTCGCTCCACGTTAACGAAAGAACTTGTCTGTCTAAATAATTAATGGTTGTTGCAAAAAAC
The DNA here is from genome assembly GCF_048282555.1 of Flavobacterium adiutor. Lineage (NCBI taxonomy): Bacteria > Pseudomonadati > Bacteroidota > Flavobacteriia > Flavobacteriales > Flavobacteriaceae > Flavobacterium > Flavobacterium adiutor. Next base: position 1,476,256 of record NZ_CP182487.1, on the reverse strand, counting down.
AACAATGCACATATACTCCATCGATAATTTCCAATAGATTGGTTTTTTTGACTCATAGTAATTATGTTTGTTCGGCTTATTTAAAGACCGTTTAATTAATTAAAAATGTATTTTTTACAATTACAAACAAACGTAATATTTTTATATTAACCATACGTTTTTACGATATAATTAATTTTCAAATAAAACCAAAAAATGTAATCGATTGCACAAATATAAGTTTAAATACTTATATTCCAAATAAATTATTTAAAAAATTATTTCGCAGTACAAATTAAACATATATAATAAAAAAACATGCTGAAAATTAAACATTAAACAATACATTTGTTAAATCAATTATCTCAAAAAAGCAATTAAAACATTGATATGAAGCCAAATAAATTTCACCATCAATACATACTTTTTACTAAAAAATCCAATCCTAAAAATTTAAGAAAGTCAAAAAAAAATAATTCAAAAATTTTCTTTTTCATATGTTATTTCACATTTGGAATTATGCTGAATTTACATGCTCAAAATGAAACTTTACCAATCTGGAAATCTATTCCTGATGAAATAATTGCTCATGACTATAAAGAAAAAGAAGTAATAAAAGAAGGCAAAATTCAACGTACAAGTTTTGTAACAACCCCAATATTGAATGTTTTTATTCCGAAAGAAATAAAATCTAATCAAACCGCAGTCCTTATCTTTCCTGGTGGAGGATATGCGCACTTGTCAATGGAAAAAGAAGGAAGCAATGTAGCTGAATGGCTAAACTCTTTAGGGATTATTGCTTTTGTTGTAAAATATAGGCTACCCAGTGATCTAATCATGAAAAACAAATCTATCGGACCTTTACAGGATGCTCAGGAGGCTATTCGTTTTGTCCGGTCTAATGCTGCAAAATGGAATATTGATCCGAATAAAATTGGTACGATCGGTTTTTCAGCAGGTGGTCATTTAGCATCAACGCTTGCAACTCATTTTAATGACAAAGTATATGAATCCAAATTGAATAGTAGTGCCAGACCAGACTTTTCAATATTAATTTACCCGGTGATCTCAATGGATAGTAATATAACACACAAAGGTTCACAGACGAATTTGCTAGGTAAAGAACCTTCGCAGATTCTTATTGATAATTTTTCTAACGATAAAAAAATTACATCGCAGACACCTCCAACTTTTTTAGTGCATGCTTCAGATGATAGTGCTGTTTTACCTGAAAACAGTATCAATTATTATTTAGCTTTAAAAAAGAACAACGTTTCAGCCGAATTGCATATTTACGAAAAAGGCGGTCACGGTTTTGGTTTGGGAGTACAGGATACCAGTCAGTTCTGGATTAACGACTGTAAAGAATGGCTTAAAGCGAATCACTATATTTTTTAAACACAAACAGTTATCATAAAATTTATCTAAAATTATTTTTAATTAATTTACATATCGGGAAAAGTCGATATATTTGCATTATGGAACAAGTAGAAATTTTTAAGGCATTGTCTAACAAATCCAGATTGCAAATGCTGGAATGGCTAAAAGAACCAGAACTCAACTTCCCGGATCAGATCACTGCAGGATTTGAACATGGCGTTTGTGTTGGTCAGATACAAGCCAAGGCAGGCCTTACTCAATCTACCGTTTCAGAATATTTGTCGATTTTACAACGCGCAGGTTTTATAGAATCTACGCGCGTTGGACAGTGGACATACTACAAACGCAACGAAAGTGCCTTTGAAGCACTCAGTAAATTAATTCAATCTAATTTGTAAATTATTATGAGTACAAACAGTCTGTTTTCTCCATTCTACCTGAAAACACTACATCTTAAAAACAGAATTGTGATGGCGCCAATGACGCGATCCTTTTCTCCAAACGGAACTCCAACCGAACAAGTTGCTTCATACTATCAAAAAAGAGCAGAAGGCGAAGTTGGACTTATATTATCTGAAGGAACTGTCATTAACAGACCTTCATCATCAAACGATGCAAACGTACCTCACTTTTATGGCAGTGAAGCATTGAAAGGATGGAAAAAAGTAATCGATGAAGTTCATACAGCCGGAGGTCAGATGGGACCGCAAATCTGGCACATGGGAATTATGGACAATCATCACTCCGGATGGGTTCCTCCTGTTCCTTTTGAAGGTCCTTCAGGATTGAATCGTCCTGATTTCAGAAATGGTATTGCCATGTCTGAAAAAGATATTGAAAATACGATCTTAGCTTTCGGAAAAGCAGCTGCTGATGCTAAAAATTTAGGTTTTGATACTATCGAAATTCATGGTGCTCACGGTTATTTAATCGACCAGTTCTTTAGAGCAGAAACCAATCTTCGTGAAGATATTTACGGCGGAAAAACACTTCCGGAACGTAACCGTTTTGCTATTGAAGTTATAAAAGAAATCAGAAAACAAGTTGGTGAAGATTTTGCTGTAATTATGCGATTCTCTCAATTCAAGCCTTCTGACTATAATTACAAACTGGCTAAAAACCCTCAGGAATTAGAAGCTTGGCTTACCCCACTTGTTGATGCCGGAGTAGATATTTTACATTGTTCGCAAAGAAGATTCTGGGAGCCTGAATTTGAAGATTCTGACCTTAATTTTGCCGGCTGGGCTAAAAAAGTAACCGGAGCACCAACTATTACTGTAGGTTCTATCGGATTATCAAGTGATTTCTTTGGCGCTTTTGCAGGAGAAAGTTCTGAACCCACTTCTTTGGAAGAACTAAACAGACGTTTCGATAGAGGTGATTTTGATTTGGCCGCCGTTGGAAGACCTTTATTATCAGATCCGAATTGGGTTGCCAAAATTAAAGCTGGTAAAACGGATCAATTAAAAGGTTTCAGTAAAGAGGCTTTAACGGAATTGATTCTAGAATAATTTATATTGCAAATGTAGAACAGACGCACTGCTGTGCGTCTCTACAAATGTACGTGTCTAAATAAAAAATAAACATAAAGGGATGAACCGTTTTAAAGTTCATCCCTTTTTAAATTTTAATTCGAAAACTTATTCCGTAACAACAATTTTCCTTTTTTGAAATTGATTTTGCAACCAATTACGAACCGGTTCATCGTACAATTTCAAACATAAATAAGCGAGTACAATACTGGCAACTAAAACTCCAATTCCAACCACATAGCCATCTTCTAAAGAGACATTATTATCTACAACCCAGGCTGTAAACCAATAAATCAACGGATAATGCGTAATATAAAGCGGGTACGAAATGTCGCCTAAGACTTTGCAGATTTTAAGAGAAAATGCATTTTTTATTTCTCCTCCTGCTCCAATTGATACTACCAACGGAAATATCAGAATAATACAAAACGATTCATACAAACCGTTCATCCACAAACTATTTTCATCTCCAATTCTTGGTATCATCAGCACAATTGCTATCAATAAACTGCATACCCAGAAAGCACCTTTTATATGAATTAATTTTCCTAATCGGGAAAGCAAAATTCCGGCAAAGAATGGATACAATAGACGTGTAAATCCAACATTCATTTGCTCCAGATTCAGTGACCATCCTCCAATAACATCTCCTTTTGGTCCAAAAACAGTATAATTAATCAGTAAACCTGCAAATATCAAAACAAAAACTCCGAGTACTTTATTTGAGAATTTACGAAAGAACAAAGCATACAGGATATTCGCTATATATTCGAAAAAAAGCGACCATGCAGGTCCGTCAAGCGGATGCATTTCACCCCAGCCTCTGATTTCCATTGATGGCGGAACTGGAAGCAATGTGAAACCAATAATCATGGTTAAAATTACCTTCCACACCTCCATCCCGGCAATCATTGGGAACAAAATATCCGAAGCCTGAAAGTAATAGAATATGGCGCCAATAATCATTCCCAAAATGACCATGGGCTGCAGGCGAATCAAACGACGTTTGTAAAATTCCCATTGCGTCATTTTTCTCCAACGGTCATCATATGCATAGGCCACAACAAATCCTGATAAAAGAAAAAAGAAATCTACGGACAGATAACCATGATTGATGATTTGCTTAAAACGGTTTCCTCCTGCAAAGGCTTCAAAAATATGAAAAGCAACTACTAAAATCGCAGCTACCCCACGTAAACCGTCTAAAATTTCATAATGTTTTTTGGGTTTAATCTCGGTCATAAAATGGTTAATAATTAGTGGTTAATGGTTAATTGATAACTAATCCTGATGATTCTTTAGCCATTCTAACCTGCGCTGATCCGGTAAATGTGTTACTTTGAAGTTTTCAAATTTGGCTTCAAAACCTTTTCCGTCAGGTGAAGCTGCCATCAAACCTACCATTACGGGAGTATTATCCTGCAAAGGTGCATTACGGGTCAGAATATAGTTTTTATCATCATAAGAAAAGAATATTTCAACTGCATCCAATCTTCTCACTACTTTTATCCAGACAAATGGCGGGGCTTTATCTAAAGTGGTTACGCTCCAGTCGCTTTTATCATGCGTTACAACCGTGCTTATATTGAATTTTCCGTCAACAAACTCCACTCCGGTTTTAATATAGTTTTTTTCATCTACTCGAATCATCAGTCCCATTTGATCAAAACGTGCAATATAATTGCCGGTCAGTTTTACTTTGGCTTCAAATTCACCACCATAAGTTGCATAATAAAAAGGCGCATCATCAACGGTGAATCCATAATGCGAAATACGCCAATAATCACTCCCAGCGGTTACGTTGATAATTAAGGAATTGTTTTTAATTTCCCACTTTTCAGGTTCATTAAACCACTGCATTTTGTTCAGGCTTTGCGCCGAAAGGTTTTGCATTAGAAACGCAACCATTGCAAATAAAACAACTCGTATCATCATTATTATTTTTTAGAGTAAAACATCAAACATTGTATATCCAACTTTTTTTAAAAGCAAAGCTGCAATTTTTTACAATTACAGCTTTTACAACCAACCAATTTAGATAATTATTGAAATTATTGAAGCGAAAAACTCACTTTAGATTTTATATCTGTTGAAGATGCGCCAATGATTGCTTCAAAAGCACCTGGTTCTGCAATCCATTCGTGTTTTTTATCGTCAAAGAAACTTAAAGCCGTTTTATCTATTGTAAAAGTTACTGTTTTTTCTTCTCCCGCTTTAAGCGAAATTTTCTCAAAACCTTTTAATTCTTTTACTGGACGCACCAAAGAAGATTTTAAATCACTGATGTAAAGCTGAACAATTTCTGAACCATCTCTGTTTCCTGTATTTTTTACTTTAACAGAAAAGGTAATCTGATCTCCTGCTGACAATTGTTTTTTATCGGCAGTTACTTTTCCGTATGCAAAAGTCGTGTAGCTTAAACCGTGTCCAAAAGAGAATAATGGTTTTGTTTTCTGTTTGTCTGCCCAACGATACCCTACAAAAATGCTTTCGTTATATTTAACCTCATCGCCACCCGGAAATTCACCTAAAGCATGTGCCCCATTATCAGACAATTTCACTGGAAAAGTAAAAGTCAACTTTCCGGACGGATTCACATCGCCAACCAAAACATTTGCCAGCGCATTTCCTGCTTCTGTACCTAAGAACCATCCCTGTACAATTCCGGGAACTTCTTTTACCCAAGGCATTGCCACTGCATTTCCGGAGATATTTACAAAAACTATATTTTTGTTTACCTTAACTAACTCATTTATTAATTTATCCTGATTGTATGGAAGTTGTAATTCCTTACGATCTGCTCCCTCAGCATCCTGGTTATCGCTTTTGTTTAATCCTCCAATAAAAAGTACAATATCAGCATCTTTCGCAGCTTTTAAAGCTTCTGCTGTTAACTCGGCTGCTGAACGTTTGTCTTCTAAACTAACTTTAGCCACAACTCCGTTATAATTGCTGGTAGGATCTCCAACATAACCTCTTGCGTAAACAATCTCGGCCTGATTCCCAATTCTTTGCTTCAAACCTTCAAGCGGTGTGATTTCATATCTTGCTTTTAAGGATGAGCTTCCTCCTCCAACTGTCATCATTTTAATAGCATTCTCACCAATGACAGCGATTTTCTTCGTTTTAGAAAGATTGATTGGTAAAATGTTATTGTTATTTTGAAGCAATACTATTCCTTCTTCGGCAATTTTCAAACCTGCTTTAGCATGTTCTTCAGTTCCAAAAGATCCGAAAGGTCTGTTTTTATTCATATTAGTAAGGAAAGACAAACGCAGAATACGACGTACTTTTTCGTCTAATTCCTTAGTTCCCACTTCACCTTTTTTGATCATTTCCGAATAAGGTCTTGCTAAATAATAGTTGTCGTATGCATTACTGGTTCCCCATGAAAGTCCGTTTGTCCAGGAACCAAATTCCATATCCAAACCATTATGAATCGCTTGTTTTGTATCATTAACTCCTCCCCAATCAGAAACAACCACACCTTTGAAACCCCATTCTCCACGCAGAATATCATTCAGCAAAAACTCATTATGGCAGCATTGCTGACCTTTATATTTATTGTAAGACCCCATAATTGCCCACGCATCACCTTCCTGAACAGCCGCTTTAAAAGCCGGGAGATAGATTTCGTACAAAGCACGATCATCCACAATTACGTTTACTGAATTACGATTGGTTTCCTGATTGTTCAGTGCAAAATGTTTGACACAGGCTGCCACTCCATTTGACTGAACTCCTTTAATATAAGAAACCACCATTTTTGAAGCAAGAAAAGGATCTTCGCCCATATATTCGAAGTTACGTCCGTTTAATGGTGTTCTGTAGATATTCACTCCAGGGCCTAATAATACGTTTTTGTTGCGATAACGGGCTTCTTCTCCCAATGATTTTCCATATAATGAAGCTAACTCTTTATTCCATGTGGCAGATAAAGCCGTAAGAGCTGGAAATGCAATACAGGAATCATTCGTCCAGCCTGCCTGATCCCATTCGTCCCATTTCACTTCAGTACGAATTCCATGAGGCCCGTCAGTCATCCAGTTTTCAGGAATTCCTAAACGCGGTACACCCGGCGAACTAAATTTAGACTGCGCATGAATCATGGCAATTTTTTCATCAGTAGTCATTCGCGAAAGCGCATCTTCTACACGCTCATTAAGTGGCTTTTTATCATCCAGATAAATTGGAACTTTATTTTGTGCATTACTTCCAAATGAATTCAGCAATAGTAAAACAGCTATTGCTTTAACGTTCTTAAACATACCATTTTATTTATTAGTCATTAATCAGATTATCCAGCATTAAGCATTTAAAATGCCTTCTAAATAATTATGGTAAAACTAAAACGATATCGTGTTTGTCTAAATCACAAATAAAAAAAAGTAGTGGTTTCAAAAAATAAAACACTAAAAATAAGCACTTTAAACAAAAACAAACACTAAAAAAAGTAGTAATTTTAAAAACAAATAATTAAATTTTTTGAGAAATCAGGCCAATTTTCATCACCATTTCCTCAAAATCATTTCGGGAAACTATGGCTTTGTTTCTGGCTCTGGTACGATAATTATAAATGGTGCTTAAAGAGTAGCGAAGAAAGGCAGCAATTTTTACACTATCTGTTATTCCGAGCCGAATCAAGGCAAAAATTCGAAGCTCTGTATTGAGTACTTCTCCCTGTTTCAATACAATCTGCTCTTCGTTAATAAGCAAGGCATTAAAATCTTTTACAAAAGTGGGATATAAATTCAAAAAGATAATGTCGAAATTTTTGTATAACTCTTCCAGTTCATTATCAACTAAAGTAGTCGATTTCAGCATCCTGAAGATCTCATCAAATTGTTTGGAAGTTGCTTTTTTATTTAATATGACACGATAGTTCTCAAGCTTATTGATGTAAGCTGAGCAAAGGTTAAAAAAATGTGCAATATATTCTTCCTTTATATGGTTTGACTCTGACAACTGGGCATTACGTTCCTGAAGCTGATTATTGGTCTCTGTGATATTTTTGTTTAACTCAGCTAATTTCTGACTAGTTTCATAAAGTTCTCCACGAATTCTGGAAACCTTTTTCATTTGCTTATAAACGTATATGACGGCAAAAATTAAAAATAAAGACAGCAAACTAATACAAAAAAGGTAAACCTGAAGTTCTTTCCTGCGCTGTGCTTCACGCTCTAAATAAGCGGTATTGATAATAGAATACAATTGCGACATCAAAAGTGTGCGAAACTGCACATTACAATAAAGCGCATCTTCAATAGCAGATTGCGTGAGTTTGTATGCCATATCAACATTTCCTAAGTTATAAAAAACGATAGCCAGTTCTTGTATTGAAGCATTATCTTTTATGGCTTGTTTAATATCTGAAACCGCAGAAAGGGCATAATATTTTTTTACTAATTCTATTTTATGGGTATTTTGTGAAATATTCCCCAAAAGATATGTAACCATAGGATATTGAGGGTGATCATCCTTCATGCCTTTCAATAAACTTAGTAACTCTTTGTGAGCAGCATCAAATTCCCTGTGATAAATTCTTTTCTGAATTTTAGTAATCTTATAATCTAAAGAATTAGGATTTAAAACGCCCAGCAGCGAATCACGATATTTACCTATCTGCTCAAAAAACTCACTACTTCGACTGTTTGCGCCATAATGCTCATAAAATTCACGATACGTAATATAATAATTAGGCAGTAGTGATTTTTCTAATTCTTTTTTATTGATATTTTTTAAAATCGCTTCTGATTCCCGGTATTTCCCTGTTGATGAATACAGGTTTGCCAGTTGCAGTTCCGCCAGATTCAACAACTCATTCTTATGAAGTTCATCAGCGATTTTCAGATTTTTCTTTACATAAAAAATAGCCGAGTCTGAGTTAAACTTCTGATATTCTTTATATAATGTCTGATTATAATTGTACTCTTGTTCTTTAGAAAAATCCTGTGATTTTATTTTTTTAAAATTTAAAATTCTTTCTTCTTTTAGCCGGACATAATGCTGTTTATTTTTCACAGCATTGTTTAGCTTATCCAGAACAGCATCTGTAGTATTCGATGCGTAACCTGAAAAGCAAAACAGAAGAGTGATAAAAAAAAGACAATACTTTTTCAAACGATTAAAAAAATAAAATTTATAATTATACCGCAATTGGCGCTGCCAGACAGCTTTGTGGAATGTCAAATGCATTTACCAAAGAAACCGCATCGGGTCTGATGTCCCAGCAAAGCTGATTGACCATTTTACGAATTGCTTTGGTTTTCACAGCTTCCATATATCCGTCTTCCAGATACCAGGCCTTGTTTTTTTCAATCTGAGAAAGGGCATACAACTGATTTAATTTTGCCAGAATTGCTTTTGTTTTTTCATCTTCCACTTTAGAGATCGCGATCTGAAATTGTTCCAAAACTAATCGATCCAGATAGGCTTCAGCAACTTCAATCATTTGGTGTTGTACCACATTAAAAGCATCATAAGCCTCTAAACCGCCATCTACTAATTTCTTAATACGCCTTGCAGCAGATGCCAAAATGGTTTTTTCTCTGTGGATGAAAGCCTGTAAATGAAATTCTGAATCCAACAGATGTTCATCATCGGTTCTTCTGGTTACGATTGGATTTTTCTCTGCTAAAGCCGTTTTGGCATTTTCAAAAACATAATTAATGATGCCAAAAGACCCCATTTCTCCAAATGCTTTTCTGAATTCTGCTAAGCGGTTTTTGGCTACCAATTGCATCAAAACTGTATTATCACCTTCAAAAGTGGTATAAATTTCTGTATCATTTTTTAGAGCGTCAATTCTGTTTTCAGACAAATATCCTTTTCCTCCGCAGGCTTCACGACATTCCTGTAAAATATCTCTTGTACTCCATGTAGAGTATGATTTAAATCCGGCTGCCAATGCTTCAATTTCCTGCATTTCGTCTTCTGTTTTGTTTAGAAAGCGACTAGTAAGATATTGCAATCCAAAATGAACGGCATAGGTTTTTGCTAAATGCGGAATCAATCTTCGCTGATGCATCCTGTAATTTAAAATCGGGACTTCAGAACCTCCTTCTGGTCCAAATTGTCGTCTTTGATCGCTATAGCGAATAGCAATCGTAAGTCCTGATTTCGCTGCTGCCAAAGCCGAACACGGAATTCCGATTCTACCTCCGACCAAAGTACCCAACATGGTAAAGAAACGTCTGTTATCACTCGGAATCGGACTCTCGAATTCTCCTTTGTCGTTCACAGAAGCAAAACGATCCAGCATATTGTCTTTCGGAATCACAACATTATTAAAACGAATGGTTCCATTATCCACACCATTCAGTCCCATTTTATGACCGCAATCGCCTATTGTAATTCCGTTTAAAACATTTCCATTTGTATCACGTAGTGGCACGACAAAAGCATTTACACCATAATCGTGACCGTCAATAATCAGTTTGGCAAAAACCGTTGCCATTTGTCCATGAACGGCAGCATTTCCAATATATTCTTTCTGGGCTTTTTCGTGAGGTGTATGAATGGTAAAAGTCTGATCGTTATGATTGTAAGTTGCTGTTGTTTCAAGACCTTTTACATTTGAGCCATGATGTGTTTCAGTCATTGCAAAACAGCCAGGAAGTTTTAATTCGCCAATATCTTTAAGGTATTTAGCATAATGTTTTTCGGTTCCCAAAGATTGAATGCTCATTCCCCAAAGTCCAAATTGTACACCAAATTTAATCACCAGACTTAGATCATGATAACTCAACGTTTCCATGATGGCAAAATAATCCGCTATGTTTTCACCTCCTCCATGCTTTTTCGGATATGCCATATTACCGAGATTTTCGTCTGCTAAAATTTTACACCAATTGAAAACTGTCTGACGATAAACATTAATATCTGTTGAAGTTTCATAAGCAAATTCAGGTCTTGAAATTACTTCTTTTACTTTTTTGATAATACTGGCCTGATCCCCATCCAGGATTTCAGTCAATTTTTGGATTTCAAAATTATCATTGGTTTTAGTAGTCGCCGTCAGAGATTTTCTCTGCGTTTTGAAGTTCTGAATTAATTCTTCACCCAAAAGACCCAAATCATTTTCTAATTTTGTAAAGTTTTGTTCCAGTACTGAAATATCTAAATTCTTTTCAGAAAGTGCTACCGCGATATCAAAAATGGACTTTATAGCCGATTTATCATTAATACTATTCTCGATGTCCAATTTCCATTTTGTAAGTTCATTACGCGAAGGCGGATTCGAAATATCTACTTTCGAAAGTAGAAACTGTTGCTCTTCAGGCGAAAGAATCGTTAGAGAAGTAATAAATCCCTGTAAAGTCGAAAACTCTTTTTGCGTTAAAAGATCGTCAGACCAAACAAGGTATAAAAGTGGTATAAAAGCCTTAATTTTTGAATTCTGCATAGTAAACTAAGTATTAATTTGTCTGTGGTTAAATTAATATAATTAATTGAAGTTTTCTATAAAACAGGCTCAATTAGGATTTTTTTCACACTTCAAAAAATCATAAAGAAATTTCCATGATTGTAAATTCCTGACCTGCTTTGCTAAAGGTTTGAAAAGTATCTTTCATTCCCAATTTCTCATAGAAAGATTTTTTGCCGTTTCTGGCATTGCACCAAATTCTTTTTAAATCTTTTTCTCTGGCCAATCCAAAAATATGCTTCAAAAGTACAGAAGCTATTCCACGACCCTGAAATTCCTGTAAGGTGGCAAGTTTTCTAAACTGCATTTCATTTTCTGAAATAAAACAAGATACGATTGAAACCAGTTTCTCTTCTATAAAAACACCAAAATGCAGCCCAGATTCATCTTCGTCCAGCTGAACAAATGCTAAAGGCTGATCCGGCCACATTACTTCATACCTGATTTGCCAGGTATCGGAGGGATTGATTGATTTTATTATCATATAAAAAATAAAAAGGAACCGTCTAATCCATATGGAAAAGACGGTTCTAAAATAAGCTATTTTTTTCTTATTTAGCTACCTGGCTATACTGTTCCAAAGTAACATATCCTTCTAGTTTTTTTTCAGACAAACCACGTGTCAGCCATCCTTTTTTATGCGCAGTGATAATGGCATACGGAGTGATCCAAAACAGACTAAAGCTGTAAAAAATACTATATGAATAAGCCCAAATTGCTTCAGAAAAATTATATTTTTTAGCATAAAAGAAAGCCGGAAAACTTGATATAATGAATATGCTTACGAGTGTTGAGCTAAAAAACAAAAGTGGATGGATTGCAATAAAAAAGAACATGAAAAGTAAAAATGGTACAGACATAATAATTTTTGCCGTTTGGTCTAAGTATAAGAGTCTTGTTCCTATTTTAGATCCGGTTCTGAAATTTTTAAAAACATACTTTGCCATCATTATATTTTCCCTAACATTGCTTCTGCCCCAACGGATAAACATTTTATACAATCCAGTATATCCTTCCGGAACATTCGTAAGTACAACTGAATTTCTTTGAAATAAAACCTGATATCCCTGTTTCAAAATCATATTAGTCATTGCACGATCCTCGCCAATATCTGAAGGTTCTCCCATAAAAGTCTGATTGATCCATTCTTCAAGACAGGCAAATACAGCAGTTTTTCGATATGCTGCCAAAGCTCCGGGAGTACAAAATACGGATCCTAATACGCTTTCTACAGAGCGTACAAACTCAAAGCTCATTACAAAACTCACATTAAGCATTTTAGGAAGCATTGCTGTTTTATTGTTCAAAACATGAACATTTCCCGCAACAGCTCCACATTTTTCATTGTACACAAAAGGACTAACTAAGTTTCGCAATGTATCTTTCTTTACAATCGAATCGCTGTCAACAGTCACAAAAACATCTCCTGTCCCTAATTTAAATCCTCTGTAAAGTGCGTGACGTTTTCCTTTATTTTGTGGCTGCTGATAAATAGCCAAGTGATCACCAAGCTGTATCTTGGCTTGCTGAATCCAATACCACGTATCATCTTTACTGCCATCGTCAATTGCTAGTATCTGCATTTTCTGCTCCGGATAATCACTATCTGCCAGGCTTAATAGGGTATCCCAAACCAGTTTCCCTTCATTATAAGCCGGAACAATTATGGTAACCATAGGCAGTAATTCATCTGAAACAGATTCTATTGATTTGTACTTAAAATAAAGAAAAGACTTATATAGAAAAACACCTGCTTTAAAAAGAAACAAAGCTGTTGTCAGAATTAAAAATGGATAACCCCAAGTAGAATTTATTCTGTCAATATGAAACTGATCAAAGTCGGATTGGAATTTATAAACCAGAAAACCTCCGGTCATCATTAGTAAAAAAGTTCCTATAAGTATTGCAATACCGGTTGCACTTGTAGTCTGATTATTATTTATTGAGTATTGGTGTTTTTTTGCTTCGTTAAGACCTGAGTCATAAAGCTGCTCTGAAGTAATTGATTGGCTTTTCATTTTGGATTGTATTTTTTATATAAAATGGCATTTATTTTTAATTCTTTATCTGAGAGAATTGCTACAATCCTGAATAAGCAAGGCTTATGCCATTTGAATTTACAGTTGATATTAAGCTATTTAAGAAAACAAACCTTTTTTTTATGTGTATTTATTACACACTTTCCCTAAACAATACACACTTTTTAAGTTTTAATGAATGAAAAAAGACGAGTCAATTTCAAAACATATCAAATAGAAAAACCGCCTGATTCTAAAAGAAAAAGACGGTTTTGAAAATTAATATATAACCTTAAAATTATAAAATATAATCTGTATTGATGAAATTAGATTCTTTACTGTTTAATAACTCTTGAAGGATTTCATTGTTATAAGCTATATCTTTTGAAGCTACGAAAGTACGGATTGAGAATGAACGCAATGCATCCGGAATACTCAAAGTTCCTACTGCAGAATCTTTACGTCCAGTAAACGGGAACGCATCAGGACCTCTCTGGCAAGAACTGTTCAGATTCACCCTGCACACTAAGTTTACCAAAGCATCGATAAGCGGTGCCAAGGTTTTAATATCTTTTCCAAACAAACTTACCTGTTGTCCGTAGTTTGATTCGGCCATATCGTCAAGCGGTTCGTTAATATCTTTGAAAGAGATAATTGGCACAACTGGTCCAAATTGCTCTTCATGATACACTCTCATTTCTTTGTTGACAGGATATAGAACAGCAGGGAAAATATAATTCTCTGAGTGCTTTCCTCCTTTTTCATTTAGTATTTTTGCGCCTTTACTTTTTGCATCGTCGATTAACCCCTGAATGTAAGCTGGTTTATCTTCCTCTGGAAGCGGAGTCAAAGAAGCTCCTTTTTCCCATGGATTCCCAAATACTAAAGCATCTACTTTTTCAGAAAAACGTCTGTTAAATTCTTGAGCAATAGACTCATGAACATATAAAACCTTCAAAGCTGTACAACGCTGACCGTTAAAAGATAACGAACCTGTAATACACTCCTGAATTGCCAAATCTAAATCGGCATCCGGTAAGATAATAGCAGGGTTTTTAGCTTCCAGACCTAAAATCAAACGCAGTCTGTTTTTATTTGGATGCTGATCCTGTAAAGCGATAGCTGATTTACTGTTTCCAATCAATGCCAAAACATCAATTTTTCCTGATTTCATGATTGGAGAAGCCACTTCACGACCTCGTCCGTAAACGATATTGATAACTCCCTTTGGGAAGCTGCTTCTAAAAGCTTCTAATAATGGAGAAATACATAAAACTCCGTATTTTGCCGGTTTAAAAATCACGGCATTCCCCATAATCAGTGCAGGAATCAATAACGAGAACGTTTCGTTAAGAGGATAGTTGTATGGTCCAAGGCACAAAACCACTCCAAGAGGTCCACGGCGGATCATTGCGTTTACTCCCTGAACTTTTGAGAATTTAGAACTACGTCCGTTTAATTCTTTATAACTGTCAATAGTATCCTGAATATATTCTACTGTTCTGTCAAATTCTTTTTGCGAATCGCCAAGGTTTTTTCCGATTTCCCACATCAAAAGCTTTACCACCTCTTCACGGGTTTCTTTCATTTGCCTAACGAAATTCTCCATGCATTTGATACGGTCAATCACTTTCATCGTTGGCCATAAACCTTGTCCTTTATCATAAGCAGCAGTTGCAGCTTCAACTACCTCAGCAGCTTCTTTTTCTGCCATGAACGGAATAGAACCCAATAATGTCGGCGCATATTTTTCTGTAGAAGAAATAGTCGAAAAAACAGGTGTTGTCTGGCCTATCCACTTTTTCAATTCTCCATTAACAAGATAAGTATCCTGATTCAGAAGATCTTTAATTTGATATTCTTCGGGTATAAAACTCATAATCTGGTAATTTTAGTTTGGTTATTTATTTATTTTTAAATGAAAAAAGAGGCTTTACCGCCTCTTTCACTTTTATGGATTTACGGTATCACCTTCCCAATCCAGGATTCCACCAAGCAGATTATAGGCGTTCTCAAACCCCAACTCATTCATAATCTGACATGCCTTAGCACTTCTCGCCCCGGAACGACAATACACATAATAATTTTTGTTTTTATCAAGCTCTTCTATCTCATAAATAAAAGCCTGACCTTTATTAATGTCAATATTAACAGCATTTTCAATGTAGCCGTCGTTAAATTCGTCTTCAGTTCTTACATCAAGTATAACTGCATTTTCATCAGACTTTAATTGCTCAACCCAATCTTCTTGTGATAAATTCATAGCATTGTGTTTTTTGTAAAATTAAATGTTTTTACTAAATAAAATACGTACAAAATACGATTTCTATTATTATTCACAGAAAACGTTTTAGAATAAATATTATACTTAGTGTTTTACAAATTTACTCACTATTTTCAAAAAAACATACTGTAATACCTATAGAAAATAGGATATTTTCATTTTAATAATTCTCATCTTAAAAATAGTTTTCTGACATTTAATCCCATTTCAAACTCCTATCTTTACAAAAAAATATATTTTATTAACCTTTTGATAAAATAATCAGCAAACTTAGGTTATAGCACGCAAAAGCGTACCATTAGAAATCTACTAATGTCACAAATTCATTACTCAAATGGAAAATTCATTAAAAAAAGTGTTCCCTAATTTCTCCAACGAACTCATTGGAACTATTGAAGAAAACGGCAATCTTCAGTATTTTAAAGCTGGCACTATCCTAATGCGAACAGGACAATATATTAGAAACACGGTTTTAATTACCAAAGGAAAAATCAAAATCTATCGTGAAGGCGAAGATGGCGGCGAGTTTTTAATGTACTATTTACAACCAGGACAAGCCTGTGCTATTTCGATGATTTGTACTGCAAAAAGCGAGAAAAGCAAGATTATGGCTAAGGTTGTAGAAGATGTTTCAGTGATGATGATTCCGCTGCAAATGATGGACAAATGGATGATGGAACACAGATCATGGTACGAGTTTGTTATCGAAACCTACCGAAGCCGTTTTGAAGAAGTCTTAGAAGTAGTGGATAACATCGCTTTCCGCTCTATGGATGAACGCCTGGAATTCTATTTAAAACGCCATTCTGACGCTTGTGGCTGTTCTGAAGTCAAATTATCACATCAGGAAATTGCATCCGAATTAAATACCTCCAGAGAAGTCATTTCGAGATTACTCAAAAAAATGGAGCAGCGTGGTCTTGTCAAACTAAACCGCAACCAAATTGAATTACTAAACAATAATTCCATAAAATAACACAAACGATTTTGTAAGCTTTGACAGAACCGGGAATTTCAAAGCATCCGGATACTGTGTATGATCCACTAAAAAAATATTAAAATTTTGTAAAATTCGTGTTTGCTATACCTTCTGTGATAAATGTTACTGTGAGTTTCTAAATTCCAAACCACCTTTGCATCAAAACAATTGCAATGGAATACGCAGGTTATTTTGCTTCAATAATTATCGGAATCTCGCTTGGCTTAATAGGCGGCGGCGGTTCTATACTCACAATACCAATTTTAGTATATTTATTTAAGGTAAATCCGGAACAGGCCACTTCATACTCCTTATTCATTGTGGGAATAACCGCTATGTCAGGAAGTTACAGTCATTACAAAATGGGAAACCTGAAACTTAAATCAGCTTTGTATTTTGCGATTCCGTCTGTGATATCCATCCTTATTATCCGCGAAGTTATTTTTCCTCATATTGCCGCTACCTTATTTTCAGTTGCTTCCTATTCGGTTTCAAAAGATTTCCTGATTATGATTGTGTTTTCTATTTTGATGATCACAGCAGCGATTTCGATGATTCGGAAAGATCAGCCCGAAATAAAAGCAATCAAAACTAATTATATTCAATTAAGTGTAATAGGTTTTGTAGTTGGAATCGTAACCGGATTTCTGGGTGCCGGAGGCGGATTCTTAATCATACCGGCTCTGCTTTTTTTCGCTAAATTACCAATGAAACAGGCTGTAGGAACTTCGTTATTAATTATCACAATCAATTCTGTAATAGGTTTTGGAGGAGACTTATACATCGGGACGCCAATAGATTACCCTCTTTTACTACGTATTTCTGCTGTGGCATTAACAGGAATGTTAATAGGAAGCCAGCTTTCTAAAAAAATAGACGGAACAAAACTGAAGCCTCTTTTTGGCTGGTTTGTACTTGTTATGGGAATTTATATTATTACTAAAGAAGTTTTGTTTTAATTCTTCATAAAAAAGCTTTTAGCCCAAAAAGATTTTGGGCTAATAACAGGACACATTTTATCTGGGGTTATATCAAATTTCCCCAAATTTTTGTTTATAACACCCAGACTCAACTTATGTCCTGCTTAAAAGCTTTTCTATTTATATTAATTTATTTTGTAAAGTTCTTTCCGCTGCTTTATTTCATTATTTTTTTCTGATAGTGATAAAATAACCATACATCATGAAAAACAGATTCTACTGCGAAATTCCAAATACATACATTTTCTTTTTTTCATTATTTAAGCAGTATTTTTTATACTTCTTTCAAACTGAAAATACAGATATTGATCTATCTGCCTGCCTATCAGAAAACGATCATTTGATTCAATTTTAATTCTTGTTTCTTTTTGATAAATATCTTTTACATAAACAAAATATATAAATTCTGAAGCATTATGAAATCTTGCGATTATAATACAAGCGTAACATACAACTGTGGCGATAATACAGTATAAATCCATCATATCAGTAAAAATCATACAACAATATGCTGCGGCTGTTACGGCAATAAAAGCAATGCTTTCAAGAAAATATTCTTTCTTTTTTCTTACCAGTCCAAGTTCTTTAATTTCATCAAATTTATACTGCCAGTTTTTTGATTTGTATTTAAATTTAATTGTGTCGCTAAAAATCGTTATGAACATAATAAAATAAGAAATAAAAGTTTGAATAAAACATCTTTCTTAAGACAACTTCCGGAAAAATCTTAGGTGTGCAATATTACGCATTATCCTCTTTTTTTTCCTACAAACCAAATTATAAAACATAACTCATAGTTATAATTAAATACTTAAGAAAAATAAGTCAAATTGTCTTGGGTTTTATTCCTATTTGCTAAAAATAAAGAATATCATCATACATTTCGTAAGGCTGGACTATCCGCTAAAATCCCATTACAAACTAGGGAAATTTAGTATGGAGTAGTTTTAAATACGAGGAAAAACAACCTGAATAACAAGCACATACCTATCTATTTCATCACATTAGGTTTTGAAAAATAAGAGAAGACCATTTTATAGTGATTACAAATTGACTAAATTCAAGTATAAAAAATAAATTACTACTTTTGCTTCTAAGGTATCCATAACACATACAAAAACTTCATGAAAGATATAATTGCATTCTCTTCAAGTTTATTAGGTTTGTTTTTTCTAATAATCAATACCTTTCTATTTTTTAAAAATAAACGAGTTCGCAAAAAAACTGAAAAGACATTTTTATGGTATCTATTTTCTCTTTGTATTGTAGAAATACTATGCCATTTGATAGGATTTTTATACTTTGGACAAAACTTTTTTGTATCGCATTTTTATTTTTATTTCCAACTATTATTTTTATCCATACTTTTCAAAAAATTAATTTCAAATACGATTTTGAAAAACCTTATATGGACAGTTTTAATCACACAAACAGTAATTTTAGCGTCGATGTATATAAAAGATCCAAATTCATTTTGGAACTTTAATAATTATGAAATTATTTCCATCTCTATAATTTTAATACTTTATGCGCTTTATTATATCTTTTCCAATTTATCTACTGAGCATCGTTATTTCAACTTTTCAATTGGTTTAATTCTATATTTTGCGTGTAGTGTCACGATTTTTTCTGTAGGCAATTTAGAATTAGTTTTATGTGAAGATCCTTTTATAGATATATGGATTTTTAATATTATTTTCTATATTATTTTTCAAATCTTTATCTTTAAGGAGTATCTTTTCCTGAAATCAAAAAAATAAATGGAATGAACATTAAAATGTTTCTAAAATCTATTTTGTTTATTTTTTATATAGTCGTTTTTTTAAATACGTCGCTTGTTTTTTCTTTTCAAACAAAGATTTTTTTACAACAAAACCAGGGTAGTAACGTTATACAAATTGAAAAAACATTCCTAAACAAAAAACAGCCTATATCAAACCAAACGATAAATGAAGTAAAAAAAAGTCAAATTTTATTACTGATTATTGTGACTTTTTTTGTGACTGGGTTTCTGTTCTTAATTTATCATTTAAAAAAAGTAAGAATTATAAACCAGCAGTTAGAAAGTTATTCCAAACAAAACGAATTTTTAATTAGCGAAACCAATCATCGGGTCAATAATAATTTACAGCTAATTTCATTACTTATAGCTGATACACTCCGAAAAAAGCATAGTGAAGAAAATAGAAATGATTTTATCAAGCTCTTATCGAAAGTAGAAACCATTGCTTCTTTACATAGACATTTGTATCAAACAAAAACCAACAATGAAATTGACTTAAAGGAATATCTTTTGGAAGTAAAAAATAATTTTACAAGTCTAGAAGAAGATAAAGAATTTGAGATCACTTTTGAGATCGATTCTATTCAAATTCATTCTGATAATGCTATGTATATTGGTTTACTAGTTACCGAATTAATTATAAATTCAGTAAAACATGCCTTTGAAAAAAATCATGAAAAACGAATGAGTTTAGAAATTAACAAAGAGAATGATGTGGTTTCTTTTGATTATAAAGACAACGGAGTAAATTCTATAGATAAAAAACTTAGTCCTAAATTAGTCCTACAACTTTGTCTGCAATTAAAAGTCAACCCAACAATAGAAACAGCCAAAGGGTTTCATTTATATTTTAATTTATAGCCTTTATGCCAAAAATAGTAATTGTAGAAGACCAAGTTTTAATTGCAAATCATATAAAAAATATTTTAACAGATTGCGGTTATGCGTCTATTGAATTGGCTTTCAATTTAAATGATGCTACAATTACTTTACATCAGTTTTTACCCGAAATTATTTTATTAGACATCAATGTAGAAGGTCACGATACCGGAATTGAATGGGCAAAAATGAACCTAACTAATAAAAAAGTCATTTTCATCACGGGTCAAACGGAAATGGAAACCTTAAAAAAAGCAATAAAAATTCAGCCTGTTGCCTATTTAACAAAACCTATAAAAAAAATCGATTTAATTGCCGCTATCGAACTAGCAAGAGAACAATTCAAACCAAAATCAATCACTGTTAAAGATGGTTATAAGGATGTAAAGATTTTATTAGATGCTATTTTATTTATTAAAAGTGATAAAAATTATATCGATATTATAACCACTTCTAAAACCCATACCATTCGAACTACTTTAGATAATTTTCATAAAGAATTAGATGCTTCCACTTTTTACAAAGTTCATCGCTCATATATTGTAAATAAAGATAAAATTTCCATAAAATCCAGTTCGTTTGTAAAAATTGAAGAGTATGAAATTCCTGTTTCCAGAGATTTAGTTTTAAACCTTTAAATTCGTCCACAAAGCTCTGCATTTCGTCCCAAGTTAAATCTTAGGGTGCTTTTTTGTTATATTTTTGGGTATTAAATACCACATTTATATGAAACAAAAATACTTCTCTACACTTTTACTGTCTTTACTTTTTGGTATCACAAACGCACAAAACAATGCATTACAAATGAGTAATGATAGTTATTTTAGTTGTTATAATGTAAACAACATAAACTATTCTGATTATTACTTAAATGAAAGTTCTTTTACCATCGAGTATGATTTTTATTTAAACGCGTTAACAAATTTCAATGCTCGAATTAGTTCTTTGGCAGATAGTGGTCTTTATGCTAAACCTATACATTTTTATGTTAATGATACAGGAGCTTCTATCCTATCATTAGGAAATGGCTACTCAGAAGAAGTGATTCCTAGAATGCCTACGTTTAATGTACAACAATGGTATCATATTGCTTTGGTAGTAACCAATGATGCTGCCAAAAATGTAAAAGTTTATGTAAACGGAATACCTATGGTAGATTATAATTTTACTACGACTTTAGAAGGTTTTTATAATCAAAACCGATTAAATCTTGGCGCTAATAGTTCCTATTCTTGGACAAATGTAGGGAATGCGAAATATGATAATTTCCGAATATGGTCTACTGCACGAACTGCATCAGAAATTGCGAACAATTATGCTTCTTGTGTAGCAAGAAATGAACCTGGACTGGTTAGTTATTTTAATTTCGATGGGTTTAATGGTAACCAAATTGAAAACTTGGCAACCAATAGCCTTAATTATAATCTGTTTTATGTGTATAATTCCTATTCCTATGTAACAGGTAGCGGGTGTTCTATAACTCCTTTACAAGCACCGATATATGTTTCAGGTGGCTTTAATGCTATTTTTTATTATGTAGATCAAGTAAATGGGAAACCTCATTATAAAACAGATAATTATTATTGCGCTACGAACATAACTCAGGCAACATGTTCTGGTGCTGCATCACCTTTTTCTGAAATAGTTTGGGAAAACAATCAATGGAAAATGCGTTCTGCCTATTGTGTTATGTATCTTAGTGAAGAATGTGGCCCTGCAGAATTTAATGGTATTAATGATAATATTATTGGTATTAATTCTAATGACACACCTTTACCTCCTTGCACAGGATGGACAAATAATTTGACGATTACTACTTCCGATTGCACTACACTAGCAACCGTTAGTCAAAAATTAGAAGACCACATTACTATTTACCCCAATCCAACCCATACGATCTTGAATATTGAAGTCAAAGAAGAGGTTACTATTCAGGTTTTTGATGTGATGGGTAAAATGATTTTATTTAGAAATAATGTACTGAATTCAGAAAAAATAAACCTCACTAACTATCCTAATGGGGTCTATTTAGTAAAAGTAACCGATGCTACTGGAAACAATAAAAGTTATAAGATAATTAAAGAATAATTTCCTAATTATAAACATTTTATAAAAAACATATGAAAAAAAATTACGTTATTCTCTTTATATTGCTTTTTGGAATAACCACTGCATTACAAGCACAAAATAATGCAATCAATCTTGATGGCACGGCTAATTATGTAAGCATTCCTAATACCTATTCCTTAAATAATAGTGCTTTTACTGTCGAATTTGATTTTTATATGAATTCCTTACAGGATTATAATGGCGGGGTTTCCTCAACCAATAATGCTGGCATCCCTCAACCCTTTGATTTCTATGTAAATAATCTGGGTGAAGCTAAACTGGCTTTAGGCAATGGTTCAAAATCTGAAACGACTAATTTAACTACTTTAAATGCAGGGCAATGGTATCATATTGCCATAGTGGTAGATAATGGATATTTGAGCGTACAGATAAACGGCAACCTAGCAGCACTTTCCATTATAGATGTTCCATTATCAAGCACGGGAAATATTAGAATAGGAGACCGTATGGATGGCGTTACGAACGCCAATGCTAAATTTGACAACGTTCGCATCTGGTCTGTAGCCAGAGCTTTTTCAGAAATACAAAATAACAGAAGTACCTGTTTAACCGGAAATGAAGCTGGTTTAGATATTTATTACACCTTTGAAAACATTTCTGGAAATACCGTTCCTGATATTGCTGGAAATAACGGCAGCCAAAATGGTACTATTACAGGTAGTTTTTCTAATACGGTTGGTACAGCTTGTACACCAATGATTCCAGCTGCTCCCACAACAAATTATGCTACACAAATTTTTGCAGGCGACGACAAAACACTAGCCGATCTTCAAATTACTGGAAACAACATCAAGTGGTATTATGAACCTCCAGGAAATTACTTACTATCCAACGATTATCCGTTATTTGATAAATTAATGTATTATGCGACACAAACTGTAACAGGTCTAGAAAGTACCAATCGATTAGCCATACCCGTAAACAGAATTTCTAATGCTACACAAATTGTTCCTCCAGCCAGTACTGTTGCCAATTTAGTTGCTAATACACAAACAGGCGCAACAGCACAATGGTTTACAACTCCGTCTGGCGGTACTCCTTTAGCAAGTTCGGATGCTATTACTTCTGGGACTTATTATGTAGAACAAGTTATACCTGCTACTGTAAACACTTTAGGATCTGGCTTTAATCTACCAACAGGAGTTGCGGTACAAGCCGATGGCAAAATTTTAGTGGTAGATAGTGGTAATCTTGCAGTAAAACGTATGAATGCTGATGGAACAGGTATTGAAACCTTAGGGTCTGGCGGATTTAATTCTCCATATGATGTTGCCATACAAGCCGATGGTAAAATTCTGGTAGCGGATTCTGCTTATGGTGTTAAGCGTATGAATGCTGATGGAACTAATATAGAAACAGTAGCTTCAGATTTTTTTTCCGCACTTGCAGTTGCGGTACAAGCTGACGGTAAAATTCTGGTATCCGATTATTTTGGTGGTGCTATAAAGCGTATGAATGCCGATGGTTCCGGTATTGAAACATTGGGGCCTAGTTTTGATCTACCTAACCTACCAACTGGAGTTGGCGTACAGGCGGATGGTAAAATTTTAGTGGTAAATTACGATGCTATTAAACGTATGAATGCCGATGGGAGCAATTTAGAAACAGTACGGTCAGGATTTAGTGCCTCAAACGGCGTTGCGGTACAAGCGGATGGTAAAATTGTGGTCGCCGATTTTATGAGTGCTGTAAAACGTATGAATGCTGATGGTACAGGTTTTGAAACGTTAGGATCTGGATTTAATTCTCCATATGATGTTGCCATACAAGCCGATGGTAAAATTGTAGTAGCAGATTATAATGATAATGCCATAAAACGCATCACCGAAGCCTCAACTAGTAATCGCGTGGCGGTACAAGTAGCCACTACAACTACTCCTGCTACTCATTTAAATTTTGATGGTATTAATGATTACATTTCATTAACTCATTTTGAAAAACCAAACGAATTTACCATCGAGGCTTGGGTAAAAAATGATTATAATACTGGTACTATTATCTGCTGGGGTAAAAACACCAATGATACCAGTCATACTAAATTACGTGTACATGATGGAAATGTAAATTTCTACACTTATGATAATGTGAACGATCTAAATAGTACTGTTTCATCTTCCATTCATATCAATAGCAACTGGCATCATATAGCCGTAGTAAAAAATGCAAATCCTACAAACAACCTTGAAATTTATGTGGATGGCGTTTTAGGCGCAACGAGTACGGTAAATATTAATATTACCTCAGATAATTTATTGATTGGAGCAAGAAGCTATAATAATTCAGATCCTTTTGATTTTTTTGAAGGCGAACTAGATGAAGTGCGCATTTGGAATGTTGCCAGAACAGCTACGCAAATTAATGCGTCTAAAGACTGCGAATTACTTGGAAGTGAAAATGGCTTACTAGCCTACTATAAATTCAATCAAGGATATGACCAAGCGAATAATGCCGCTACTAGTACGTTGACCAACTCAGTTACTGGAGGTTCTAATGGTTTTTTGAATAACTTTAATCTTTATGGAATCCAATCAAATTGGTTAAACGGCTCTCCTATCACCTCTGGAGTAACCTGCGCCAGTCTTGGAACTGATGACTTTCTAAGTTCGAATGATTTTCTAGTTTACCCAAATCCATCCTCAGGAGTTTTTAACATACAAACCCAAGAAAACACCTTATTGGAAGTATATGATGTTTCAGGTAGAAAAGTAAAATCTCAAAAAGCTACTTCAGAAACTTCACAAGTAGATTTGTCTGGGTACAATAATGGGGTTTATTTCCTGAAAACTAATCAAGGAACAACAAAGTTGATTAAAAAAGGTTTATAGTTATTCTTATAAAAGCCAATTACTAAAAGACTAAAAAGCGCAAGGAGATGTATTTCTTCTTGCGCTTTTTTTGGTTTGCTTTTTAATGAATAATATTTTTTAAATAAATAACAATATAATTTTATTGAAAAAAACTAAATGCACATAAACCCATAATTTTTTTTTGTGATTAATATTTCTCCTATTTGATCCAGTCACATTTTGAACTCTTCAATCGTATTCTATATAACTATGCTCATTTTTTGAGTAGAATACTAAAATAGTTTAATGCTCCCCATACCCAACATCATCCATCTTCCCGCTAAACACACGATACTGAATAATAAAATACACAATAACCAGAAACAAAGCCACAAAAAACCAGCTTAAACCGGCGTTTAAACCGTATTCCCCTGCTGCTGTATTGTAAATCGTTAATGAAGGGTTTACTTTATTCGTTGAAGGCAAAACATTCGGAAAAATGGAAACCGCTGTTGAGGCAAATCCGCCCACTAAAAACAAAGTTGAGAAAAGAAATCCGTAACCATCTTTTTGAAATGTACGCACTTTGAACAATCCCAAAATGCCAACAAAGGTTAGTATCGGAAAAAACCATAAAACCGGATTTTCTATAAAATTATGAAATGGCTTAGGTTCTATAAAATGCCAAACCTGCAGTGAAATAAAAACCAAAATCAATAAAACAATGTTCAGTTTAAAAACCACATTTTTAAGCTTGGGATTCAAAGATGAATTGGTTTTGTAAATAATCCAGTTTGCCCCGTGAATGGTCAAAGCGACAACACTCACAATTCCCAAAAACAATGTAAACCAGTCAATAATCCCTAATTCATTCGCCTGTGGACTAAAAGTCGGATTCCATAAAGGCAGAAAGAAATAATGGGCTTCCTGAGTTGAAACTCCGTTTTGAACCATTCCGAGATTGACCCCGCGAACGATATTCCCTAAGGCAATTCCGAAGAAAAGTGCCAAAAGCAAACTCGCTATTCCGAAAGCTTTGTCCCAAATTGCTTCCCACATGTGATGATGTACCTGTCCACGCATTTCCAATCCGATGGCACGGAAAATCAAAAGCCACAAAATCATAATCAAAGGCAGGTAAAATCCGCTAAAAGAGGAAGCGTATAAAGTAGGAAAAGCAAAAAACAAAACCCCTCCGGCGGCAATCAGCCAGACTTCATTAGCATCCCAAAAAGGACCAATAGAGTTTGTAATGACTTTTTTATCTCTTTCCGTATCGGCAAAAAACAAATGAATAATTCCTGCTCCAAAATCGTAGCCGTCCAATACCAGATAGACAGCCAGAATTCCCATTAAAACTACATACCAAAAAAATTCCATACTTATATTTTTTCTGTTGAAAGTTCCACATCATGCGGCCCTTTATTGATAATTTTTCCAATCAAAAGCAAAAACAGCATCCCAAGTAAAAGATACAATCCAATAAAACCCAATAAGGTAAACAAGGTATTTCCGGATGAAACCGTAGGCGAAGCGCCCGATGCTGTTCGAATTAAATTATAAACCAGCCAAGGCTGTCTTCCTAATTCGGCAGTGTACCAGCCTGTGGTATTCGCGATATACGGAAACGGCATCATAAACAGCAGTGACCATAAAAGCCATTTAGTTTCAAACAATTTCCCTCTGATTAACTGGAAGAGTGAAAGGACCATCAAGCTGATAAATACCGTTCCCAATCCTACCATAATATGATACGCATAATATAATCCTGAAATATTGGTTGGGTGGAGGTCTTCTTCAAACTGATCTAGTCCTTTAATTTCCTGATTCCAGTTTCCATACGTCAGGAAACTCAAAATATTCGGAACGGCTATTTTATTATCGAGTTTTTTGTCTTTCACATCCGGCTGACCAATTAAAACAATTTCAGAACCTTTCTTTTCGGTATGAAAAATCCCCTCCATAGCGGCAAAAGTTACAGGCTGGTACTTCACCACGTTTTTAGCCAGTAAATCTCCTGTTGGAACTGCAACGATGATACTTGAAATTAATCCAAAAATGACTCCGGTTTTTAAAAACAATTTTCCAAAAAAAACATTTTTTCTGCTTAAAATATAAAAAGCACCAATTCCGGCAACCACAAACGAACTCGTTACCAAAGAAGCCGCCTGATTGTGCAGGTAAGAAGGCCACAGCCAGGGATTTAAGAACAACGCTTTGAAATTCGTCAGTACAAATTTTCCATTTTCTAAAATTTCATAGCCTACCGGATTCTGCATCCAGGAATGCGTGGCAATAATTAAATAGCCACTGGCCCAGGAACCAATCATAATTAATAACCCGGTTACAAAATGCCATTTATGCCCGAGAAGTTTTTCTCCAAATAAAAATAATCCCAGAAAAGAAGATTCGAGAAAGAAAGAAAACATTCCCTCCATGGCCAGTGTCTGACCAATAATTCCTCCGGTCAATTCAGAAAACTTGGCCCAGTTGGTACCAAACTGAAACTCCATTGGAATTCCCGTTACAACGCCCATTGCAAAATTGAGAGCGAAGATTTTCATCCAAAAATGGGTGGCGTGATTGTATTGTTCGTTGTTGGTTTTGAGATATTTCCATTTGAAGTACACAATAATGAGCGAAAGACCCATTGTAAGCTGTGGAAAAAGATAGTGAAAAGTAATGGTGAAGGCAAATTGCATTCGGTCATAAAAGAGCATTTCTTCCATAAGGTAATTTGTTTATGAAGTTCCACAAATTTACCCATTAAAACCGGAATTTCTGTCCTGTAAAACTAGTTTATTTGTAAATTTTTAAACCATATGAGTAAATATAATTTTACGAAAAATCTAAAATGAACTTGTATCACTTATATCGTGAAATTATTTAAAGTTTTTTCTACAAAACCAGATTTCTGTAACATTAGTCACTTACTTTAGCCCAAAACAAACTTACCTTTGTCATCCAATTATTTACTAAGAGAATCATGAAAATCGAACAAATTTATACCGGATGCCTCGCACAAGGTGCTTATTATATTACTTCAAACGGTGAAGCCGCCATTATCGATCCGCTTAGAGAAATCCAGCCTTATCTGGATCGTCTGGAACGAGACAGCGTTAAACTGAAATATATTTTTGAAACGCATTTCCACGCCGATTTCGTTTCTGGTCATCTTGATTTAAGCAAAGAAACCCAGGCTCCAATCGTGTACGGACCAAATGCCAAACCTGAATTTGAATGTATTGTTGCTAAAGACGGACAGGATTTTAAAATTGGAAATATCACTATCAAAGCTTTGCATACTCCAGGCCATACAATGGAAAGTACGACTTATTTACTTATTGATGAAAATGGAAAAGATTACGCTATTTTTTCCGGGGATACTTTATTTATAGGTGATGTCGGACGCCCTGACCTTGCTCAAAAAGCTGCCGGAATGACTCAGGATGAATTAGCCGGGATTTTATTTCATTCGCTAAGAGAAAAAATTATGACTCTGGCTGATGATATTATTGTTTATCCTGCACACGGGGCAGGAAGTGCCTGCGGAAAAAACATGAGTAAAGAAACGGTTTCGACCATCGGAAATCAAAAAGCAACCAATTATGCTTTGCGGGAAAATATGACCGAAGCCGAATTCATCAAAGAGGTCACAGATGGCTTGCTGCCTCCCCCAGCCTATTTCAGTATGAATGTGGCCATGAACAAAAAAGGGTACGAAAGCTTCGAAACGGTTTTGTACAATGGAATGAAAGAAATCAAAGCCGAAGATTTTGAAGCTGTAACAGAAGAGACCGGAGCATTAATTTTAGATACAAGAAATGCAGTAGATTTTAGTAGAGGCTATATTCCGCAATCGATCAACATCGGAATCAATGGTGATTTTGCTCCATGGGTTGGAACTCTAATTGCCAATGTAAAACAGCCGATTATTCTGGTTACCGAAGCTGGTATGGAAGAAGAAACCGTAACCCGTTTAAGCCGTGTAGGTTTTGATACAATCATCGGACATTTGAAAGGAGGTTTTGAAGCGTGGGAAAAAGCCGGTTATGAAACAGATTCTGTAAAACGAATCACAGCAGAGCAATTTGCAAACGAAGCTGACATTCAAAAAGACAAAATAATCGATGTTCGAAAAGAAACCGAATACGAAGCTGAACATATTGAAGAAGCCTACAGCAAACCTTTGGCTTATATTAATGACTGGGTAAAAGATATCGACCCTAAAGAACATTTTTATCTGCATTGTGCTGGTGGTTATCGCAGCATGATTGCCGCATCTATTTTACAGGCTCGAGGATTTAGAAATTTTACTGAAATTGAGGGTGGATTTGGAGCAATATCCAAAACAAATGTTCCAAAAACAGATTTCGTTTGTCAAAGCAAAACTCTAAAATCATAAATATTGAACATAAATTCCCACCATATAAGTTATATTAGTTAACTCAATTAAAGCTTACTTATATTTACTTATATCACTTATATGGTTCAAAACATTTTAAAAATGAGCATATTAGAAATCATTAAAGAACCATGGCCTTGGTACGTTGCCGGTCCGTTAGTCGGATTAACGGTACCTGTATTATTAATTATCGGAAATAAATCTTTCGGAATCAGTTCCTCATTGCGCCATATTTGTGCTGCATGTATTCCTGCTAATATTTCCTTTTTTAAATACAACTGGAAAAAAGAAAGCTGGAATTTATTTTTCGTTCTAGGAATATTTTTTGGTGGTGTTATTGCTGCTTATTTCCTGTCAAATCCAAACGCTGTTGTAATCACTCCCGAATTGTCAGCAAAATTAGCCCATTACGGAATCACAGATCACACCGGTTTAGTTCCGTCACAATTATTTTCGTGGGAAAGTTTATTCACACTTCGAGGGTTTATCATGATTGTTGTGGGCGGATTTTTAGTAGGCTTCGGAACCCGTTATGCTGGAGGCTGTACAAGCGGACATGCAATTATGGGATTATCAAACCTGCAATGGCCGTCATTAGTCGCTACAATCTGTTTTATGATTGGTGGTTTTATAATGTCCCTTTTGATTTTGCCTTATATTCTTTCACTTTAAAATTAAAAAAAATGAGTTTAGAAAATAAAAATACAGACAGCGAAGGAATCAACGCAAGTCAGCAAAATGAATCCGTATTCGGAAACCTAAAATATTTAATCGTCGGTATCTTTTTCGGAATCATATTCGTAAAAGCCGAAATCATCAGCTGGTTCCGTATTCAGGAAATGTTCAATCTTGAATCGTTTCATATGTACGGTGTGATTGGAAGTGCCGTTGCTGTTGGATTACTATCGGTTCAATTGATAAAAAAATTCAATATCAAAACTCTTCAGGGAGAAAAAATTGAAATCCAGCCAAAAACTTTCAACAAAGGACAAATCTACGGAGGTTTGTTATTCGGTTTCGGTTGGGCGATTACCGGAGCTTGTCCAGGACCTTTGTTCGCTCAAATTGGTACTGGTGCTACAGTTATCGTTGTAACTTTAGTAAGTGCGATTGCCGGAACCTGGGTCTACGGATTGGTAAAAAACAAACTTCCTCATTAAAAATTTATTTCAGGTTACAAGTCGTTTCAGTCTTCAGGTTGATATGCTTTGAATAAAGTTTAATCGAACGCTAAGATATACGCAAAGTTCACAGAGTTTTTTCACAGAGTTTTTTCACAAAGCTTGTGAACTTTGCGTTTTTCATGAGCTTTCTATTTAAAAAACATTACGCTCTTTGAGGTTAAATATGTTCAAAAGTCAACTTGAAACTTGAAACAAATAAAAACCAAATCCGTTTCTTCATCAATTTTTAATTTCCTTTTGCTAAGTTTGCTTTCAACAACATTTTCCAAAAAGTAAAATAAAATATGATTCGTTCCGAACAGTTCTCTCAATTACAAAATACCGAAAAATGGGACATAATCATAATTGGCGGAGGAGCAAGCGGTCTTGGAACTGCGCTCGATGCTGCAAGTCGTGGTTACAAAACAATCTTACTGGAAGCCGTTGATTTTGCAAAAGGAACTTCGAGCAGAAGTACAAAACTCGTACATGGAGGAGTTCGTTATTTAGCCCAAGGCAATGTGCATCTCGTACGCGAAGCATTAAAGGAAAGAGGGTTACTGGCTCAAAACGCAGGACATTTAGTCAAAAATCAATCATTTGTAATTCCGAATTACAATCGCTGGAGCGGCTATTTCTATACGATCGGATTAAAAATTTATGATTTATTAGCCGGAAGCCTAAGTTTAGGCACTTCAAAATATATTTCAAAAGAAAAAACCATCGAAATGCTTCCGAATGTACAGGAAAAGGGATTGGTAAACGGCACCGTCTATCATGACGGACAATTCGATGATTCGCGTTTGGCTATCAATCTTGCACAGACTGCTGTAGAAAAAGGTGCCTGTGTTATCAATTATATAAAGGTTATTAATCTAATAAAAGATGATACAGAAACTATTATTGGTGTACAGGCAATAGATCAGGAAACGGGAACAAAATACGATCTAAACGGATCGGCAATCATAAATGCCACAGGCGTTTTTACGAATGCCATAATGAAGCTCAACGATAAAGTGTATAAAAAATACATTGTTCCCAGTCAGGGAATCCATTTAGTATTTGACAAATCTTTTTTGCCCGGCGATCACGCACTCATGATTCCAAAGACAAAAGACGGGAGGGTTTTATTTGCTGTTCCCTGGCATAACCGTATTGTCGTAGGGACTACTGACACTCTAATCAAAAGTCACAGTTTAGAACCTGTTGCACTGGAAAGCGAAATTGAGTTTGTTTTGGAAACAGCACAACGTTTTTTAGCAAAAAAACCAACAAGAGCCGATGTCTTATCTGTTTTTGCTGGTTTACGTCCGCTGGCTGCTCCTAAAGAAGAGGGTAAAATCACCAAAGAAGTTTCAAGAAGCCATAAAATACTGGTTTCTAAAACAGGTTTAATCACGATTACTGGAGGAAAATGGACTACTTATAGAAAAATGGCTGAAGAGATTATTGACAAAGCTATCAAAACAGGAAAGTTACCTAAAAAAGATTGTGTTACTGAACATCTTACTATTCATGGAAACAAACTCACCACTACTGCTGATCGGGAAAATCACCTTTACATTTATGGCTCAGATATTCCTAAAATAAGTGAATTACAAAAAACTGAACCAGAACTAAACGAAAAACTGCATCCCGATCACGAATTTACAATGGCAGAAGTAGCTTGGGCTGTTCGTTATGAAATGGCAAGAACTGTTGATGATGTTTTGGCCAGACGCGTTCGCTTATTATTCATAGACGCCAGAGCTGCAATTGAGTCTTCTGAAAAAACAGCAAGATTGATAGCAAAAGAACTTAACCACAATGAAGCGTGGATTACAAAAGAAATTTCAGATTTTAAAAAGATATCCAAAGGATATATTTTATCCAAATAGCACAAAAAAACTACAATTCAGTTACATAAAAAACAGCATTACAAACTGAATATAAGACTTTTATTAATTACATTTAATGAATATTTTGAATTTAAAAAGCCTTATTAGATTTGTACTACTTATATAGAGTTATAGCATTAATTATCCTTTTTAATTATTAACGAAAAATTAACACAGACATTTGTATATACAACTATTAAAATATATACATTTGTATATACAAATTATACACTTACAACTATGACAATTGAAGAGGTTATAAAAAGTACTGTTAAGCTGGATAATGCGAAAAAAGCTATTCTGAATATCATGTATACACAAAATGTGATTCAGGATCATTTCAACGAGTTGATAAAACCGTATGATCTGTCTGGAGAACAATATAATGTACTACGCATATTAAGAGGACAAAAAGGAAACCCTGCCAATATGTGTGTCATACAGGAGCGCATGCTTGCCAAAACAAGTAACACAACCCGATTAGTGGATAAACTATTATTAAAGGAATATGTAACCCGGAATGTCTGTCCGGAAAACAGAAGAAAGATTGAAGTTTTAATCACCCAAAAAGGACTTGATGTTTTAAAAGAATTAGACCCAAAAGTAGATGCACATGAGCGCAGATTTGCTTCCAATATAAGCCCAGAAGAATTAGAATTATTAAATCAATTATTAGAAAAATACAGAACCCAAGAAAATTAACATCATGAGTACATTATTAGACAATTTAAACTGGAGATACGCAACGAAAAAATTTGATGCAGCCAAAAAAATCTCAGAATCAGATTTAAATACATTAAAAGAAGCTGTAAGATTAAGCGCTTCTTCATACGGATTACAGCCATTTAAAGTGGTTATTGTAGAAAACCCTGAATTAAGAGAAAAATTAAAAGCAGAAGCCTGGGGACAAACTCAAATCACAGATGCTTCTCACCTGTTCATTTTTGCAAATGATGTAGCTCTTGATGCAAATTCAGTTGATCAGTACATGAAAAACATCAGCGAAACAAGAGGTGTTCCTGTTGAAGCCTTAGAAGGTTTTAGCGGTATGATAAAAGGGCAGATTTCTGGCTTATCAAACGATGCAAAAAACGTCTGGACAGCTAAACAAACTTACATTGCTTTAGGAACATTATTAAGCGCAGCGGCCGAATTAAAAATTGATACTACGCCAATGGAAGGTTTTAACCCTGCAGCCTTCAATGAAATTTTAGGTTTAGACAAATTAGGCTTAAATGCTGCAGTTGTTGCCACTATTGGATACAGACATGATGAGGACGAGGCTCAGCATTATAAAAAAGTTAGAAAATCTCAGGAAGAATTATTTATCACACTTTAATTATTTAATAACAATCAAAATCAATTTTACAACATGAAAAATTTAAAAACAATTGCAATAGCATTATTCGTAGCAGTGGCTGGTGTTTCAGTAAACGCACAAACTAAAAAAATCGATGTAAAAGCTTCAACTATCAAATGGGTTGGTAAAAAAGTAACTGGAGAACACTCCGGAACTGTAAACTTCAAAGAAGGAGCTTTAGTTTTCAAAGGAAAAAAATTAACTGGAGGAAGTTTTACAGTTGATATGACTTCATTAACTGCAACTGATTTGACAGGAGAATACCAAGGAAAATTAAATGGTCACTTAAAAGCTGACGATTTCTTTGGAACTGACAAATACCCAACTTCAAAATTAGTTTTCAAAACAATTGGAGCAAAATCAGCTGATGTTTATACTGTAACTGCTGACTTAACTATCAAAGGAATCACTAAACCTGTAACTTTTGACATTGCTGTAAAAGGAAATACTGCAACAACTGAATTTAAAGTTGACAGAACTAAATACGATATCAAATACAACTCTGGTAACTTCTTCCAAAACTTAGGAGACAAAACAATCAATGACGATTTTGAATTGGCTGTAACTTTAAAATTCTAATATTTCAGACTTACTAATTTGAGATTCAGCCCCCCAACAATTTAAATTGTTGGGGGGCTCTTTTTTTACTTAATCATCGACAAATGGTTTAAAAATTCTGATAAAAAACACAATAGTAACCTTCTTAATATTGTTCTAACATTATGATAACATGAGGAAATGTTTTGATTAACATTCGGCTTTTAATTTTGACTTCGTTAAAAAACAATAAAAATCAAAAACTAGAAATCAAAAATTATAGTTATGAAAACTAAATTACTCATTCTCATTATAACATTTATCAGCACTTTTACTCTTCAGGCACAACAAAAAGGAATAACAGGAACATCCAACTGGATGAATAACTGGACTAACTTTAAACCAGCAGCGATAGAATATAACGAAGCCACAAATATAATTGCAGGAACAATTGATAAAGACACGAAGCTAACCAAATCCAATACCTATCAATTGGTTGGTATTGTTTATGTAACCAATAATGCGATCCTTACAATCGAACCCGGAACTGTTATCAGAGGTGATGACAAAACTTGTGGCACATTAGTAATTACAAACGGCTCAAAAATTATGGCCGAAGGTTTAGAAACTGATCCCATAATTTTCACTTCTAATAAAGAAACTACCGAAAGAAAGCCTGGCGATTGGGGCGGAATCATTATTCTGGGAAAAGCTCCTATCAATAAACTGGGCGGTATAAGCACATTGCCTTTCAACTTGGATCCAATATTAAATCATTATGGCGGTCAGGATGGAGAAGATAATTCAGGAATCCTGAAATATGTACGCATTGAATATTCAGGAAGAAAATTAAGTGCTTTGAAAGAGCTTAACGGACTTTCACTTGCGGGAGTTGGAAGAAAAACAGTTTTAAGTAATATTCAGATAAGTTTTTCTAATGATGATTCTTTTGAATGTTATGGTGGCGATCTGAATATGAATAACCTGATTTCATACCGAACTACAGACGATGATTTTGATTTTACTCAGGGAGCCCAAATAAATATCAGCAACAGTATTGCTATCCGCCATCCTTTTTCATCGGATATTTCAGGTTCAAGATGTTTTGAAGTAGATTCATACGACAAAATTGAAAATACAGACGTGACTAAAAAAATGACCCGAATAAATGCCAGCAACATCACTCTTGTAAATCTGGAAGAAAATAATCAGGGACTGGTTCGTGAATCTGCTCATATTGGAGAAAATACATTTTTCAACTTAACCAATAGTGTCGTTTCAGGCTTCACGCCTTTCATACTTTTAAATGGAAGCATCGGAAATGGAAATGAGAATTTATCAAAAATTACATTAAAAAACGTAATCGCTAACAATTGCAATGGCGGAATCATAAGCGAATCTGCAAGCAATGATCCCGGAATTAAAAACTGGTACAGCAACCCTGAATTTGGAATAGAAACTACCAAAATAAAAAGTGAAGAATTATTCGTAACACCTAATATTAAAGGGAATACGGACTTTAGAATAAAATCAAACAATGCAGTCGCAAGCGGAAAATAAACAATAAAAATCTAATGTACTTTTTACATATGTAACAAATTTATAAATTAAGAAAAGTTTTTTTTTGCTTTGAATGCATTCTAATTCAAATTACATTTATATATTTGCCTTATCAAAATAAGATTATGAAAATTACAATGAACAATACTTGGTGGTGGAAGAATTTACGTCAGACGTCGTGAACAAAGCTTCCTATGGTATTGTAAACTATAAAATATAAAAGGCTTGTCATCACGACAGGCCTTTTTTTTTGGTCGCAATTAAACTAACAGAAAATATTAAAAATTAAAAAACAAAATACATTGAAACCTTTTATACTCAACACACACTACAAACAAATTCTGGCAGATACTATTACGCCGGTTAGTATTTATTTTAAAATCAGGGATAAATTCCCAAATAGTTTATTACTGGAAAGTAGTGACTATCACGGAAATGACAATAGTTTCTCGTACATCTGCTGCAACCCGATTGCAACGATTAAAATTGAAAACGAAACTATTACCAAAACTTTTCCTGACGGATCATCAGAGCAAATTTCGATAGATGCTTCAACAAATATTCCGGAAGTAATTCAGGAATTTTCAGGTCAGTTCAAATCAGAGAAAAACGATTTCAAATTCATCAATAATGGTTTGTTTGGCTATATTTCTTACGATGCTGTCCGTTATTTCGAAAAGGTAGAAATTGCCAAAAAAGATTCGGCAACCTTAATCCCGGATGTTTTTTATGCGGTTTATCAAAACATTATTGCCATCAATCACTTCAAAAACGAAGCGTATATATTTTGCCACAGTGTTGATGGAAGAAACAATATTTCAGAAATCGAACAATTATTACAATCCCGAAATATTGCTTCATATAAATTCACTAAAGAAGGCGAAGGTTTCTCTAACCTTACAGACGAAGAATTCAAACACAATGTAGCTTTGGCTAAAAAACACTGTTTCCGTGGAGATGTTTTCCAATTGGTTCTTTCTCGACGTTTTACACAAGGCTTCAAAGGCGATGAATTCAATGTTTACCGTGCTTTAAGAAGCATAAACCCTTCTCCTTATTTATTCTTTTTTGATTATGGCGATTTCAAAATATTTGGATCTTCACCTGAAGCACAAATTATTGTAAAAAACAGAAAAGCCGAAATTCATCCAATTGCCGGAACTTTCAGAAGAACTGGTAATGATGAAAAAGATGCCGAACTGGCAAAAAAATTATCCGAGGATAAAAAAGAAAACAGTGAGCACGTAATGCTGGTCGATCTGGCGAGAAACGATCTAAGCCGAAATGGTCATGATGTGAACGTTGAAAGATACAGAGAAGTTCAGTTTTTCTCGCACGTGATTCACCTGGTTTCAAAAGTTTCCGGACATTTACACGATAAAGCAACAACCATGCAGGTAGTTGCCGACACATTTCCCGCAGGAACTTTAAGTGGTGCTCCAAAACACAGAGCAATGCAATTGATTGAAGATTATGAAAAAACAAACCGTAATTTCTACGGAGGAGCTATTGGCTTTATGGATTTTGAAGGCAATTTCAACCATGCGATTATGATTCGTACTTTCCTTTCAAAAAATCATCAATTACATTATCAGGCCGGAGCCGGAATTGTAGCAAGTTCTGATGAAGAAAGTGAAATGCAGGAAGTTTACAACAAATTAAGAGCATTGAATACGGCTTTGGAAATGGCTGAAAAAATATAGTTTAAAAACAGTTTCAAGTTTTCTTTGTTTCAAGTTTCAGGTTAACTGTAATTTGAAAACCTGAAACTTGAAACCTGAAACAAAAAAAATAAACACAATGAAAAAGATTTTAGTTATAGACAATTACGATAGTTTCACTTACAACTTAGTACACTATCTGGAAGATTTAAACTGCGAAGTAACCGTTTACAGAAACGATGAATTTGATATCGATGAAATTGCTTCTTTCGACAAAATATTACTTTCACCAGGGCCCGGAATTCCAGATGAAGCAGGTTTACTAAAAGATGTAATTCGTAAATATGCCCCAACAAAAAGCATTTTAGGCGTTTGCTTAGGACAGCAGGCAATTGGAGAAGTTTTTGGAGGAACGCTTTCAAACCTGGACAAAGTATATCACGGAGTTGCTACCAACGTAAAAAAAGCAGTTTCAGACGAATCCTTATTTGAAGGACTGGAAGACGAATTTGAAGTAGGAAGATACCATTCGTGGGTTGTTGACGCAGATCTTCCGGAGGTTTTAGAAGCCACTTCATTTGAAGAGCACGGTCAGGTAATGTCACTACGCCATAAAACATACGATGTACGCGGAGTACAATTTCATCCTGAAAGTGTATTAACACCAAACGGAAAAAGAATTTTAGAGAACTGGATTAAGGATTAGAAATCAGCCAAAAGTTTTAAAGTCGAAAGTCATAAATTCAAACACAGCATAAAACTTAGTATTTTAAAACAAACGCAAGTAATCAATTCTAAAAATAAATAGTAAAAATCAAAGACTTTAAGGTCTTTGCCTTTAGACTTTAAGACTTATATAAATGAAAACTATATTAAACAAATTAATCAATCATGAAGTGCTTACAAAAGAAGAAGCAAAAAATGTCTTGATTAATATTTCAAGCGGTCAGTACAATCCAAGTCAGATTTCGGCTTTTTTGACCGTATTTATGATGCGGAGCATTACAATTAATGAATTAATCGGTTTCAGGGAAGCACTTTCTGAATTGTGCATCCGTATTGATTTATCCGATTATAACACTATCGATTTGGTAGGTACCGGAGGAGATGGAAAAGACACTTTTAACATTTCGACTTTGGCATCATTTGTAACAGCCGGAGCCGGAATAAAAGTCACAAAACATGGCAATTACGGGGTTTCTTCTATTACAGGTTCCAGTAATGTTATGGAAGCTTTAGGAGTTAAATTTAGTAATGATCCAAGTTTTCTCGAAAAATGCGTAGATAAGGCTGGTATTTGTATTCTGCATGCTCCTCTGTTTCACCCTGCTATGAAACATGTAGGTCCACTTCGTAAAGAGTTGGCAGTCAGAACCATTTTTAACATTCTCGGACCACTGATTAACCCTTCATTTCCAAAAAATCAATTACTAGGGGTTTTCAATCTGGAATTGGCCAGAATGTATGCTTATCTCTATCAAAATACCGATAGTAATTTTACGATTGTACACGCTTTGGACGGCTACGATGAAATCTCTTTGACTGGGCCAACCAAAATAATTACACATAGTACCGAAGGTATGGTAAATCCCGAAGATTTTGGTGTTCAATTAATCAAACAAAGTGACATCAAAGGAGGAGAAACTGTTGCGGAATCGGCAGAAATTTTCA
Organism: Flavobacterium adiutor; assembly: GCF_048282555.1. NCBI lineage: Bacteria > Pseudomonadati > Bacteroidota > Flavobacteriia > Flavobacteriales > Flavobacteriaceae > Flavobacterium > Flavobacterium adiutor. The sequence goes on along the minus strand of NZ_CP182487.1, from coordinate 1,436,867 downwards.
CGAAAATCATTTCAGGAAAAGGAACCGAAGCACAAAATAACGTTGTTTGTGCTAATGCTGCAATGGCGATTGCAACTGTCACAAAATGTTCTCTAATTGAAGGATTTGAACTGGCAAAAGAAAGTTTATTATCTGGAAAGGGACATCAGGCATTAAAAAAATTACAGGAATTAAGTAAAAATTAGTTTCATGTTTTATGTTTCAAGCTATTGGAACGTGAAACTATAAAGACTTGAAACTTGAAACAAATCAAGACAATGAACATTTTAGACAAAATCATAATAGACAAAAAAAGAGAAGTAATTCTCAAAAAATCCATCATCCCGGTTTCTCAGTTAGAAGCTTCGATATTCTTTGGAAAACAGACTATTTCGCTAAGTCAGAAATTAAGAGAAAGCAACTCCGGAATTATCGCAGAACACAAACGGCGTTCGCCTTCAAAATCAATCATCAATAACAATTTTACGGTTGAAGAAGTGGTTAAAGGCTATGAAGATGCAGGCGCTTGCGGAATTTCAGTTTTGACTGACGGAAAATATTTTGGGGGTTCTTTAGACGATTTGCTTTTAGCCAGAGCGAGCGTAAATATTCCACTTTTGCGAAAAGAATTTATTGTTGACGAATACCAGATTTTGGAAGCAAAAGCACATGGAGCTGACTTAATTTTATTGATTGCAGCGGTTTTAACCCGTGAAGAAATCAAATCTTTATCTGAATTTGCTAAACAATTAGGATTAGAAGTTTTGCTTGAAGTACACAATCTTGAAGAACTACAAAAATCAATTATGCCAACTTTAGACATGATTGGCGTTAACAACAGAAACCTAAAAACATTCGAAGTAAGTCTGGATTTTAGCAAAGAACTGGCTTCTCAAATTCCGGATGAATTTGTAAAAGTTTCTGAAAGCGGAATTTCATCTGTAGAAGCCATTCAGGAATTAAAACCTTATGGTTACAAAGGCTTCTTAATTGGTGAAAACTTCATGAAAACCGATAACGCAGGTCGGGCTGCAACAGAATTTATTAATCAGTTATAAAAAGCTACCACAGATTTCGCAGATTAAAAAGATTTTCTGATATTAAAATCCTTTTTATCCGTGGCATAAAATCATCACAAAGCTTTGCGAACTTAGCGTTTTTAAACATCATTAAAATCAAAAAACCTTAGCGCACTTTGCGGTAAAAAAACACAACGAAATGAAACTCAAAATATGCGGCATGAAATATCCTGAAAATATTCTCGAAGTAGGTTCGCTCCTACCCGATTATATGGGATTTATTTTCTGGGAAAAGTCCGCGAGATATTGCAACGGAGATGTTCCAGAACTGATCAGAACCATCAAAAAAGTTGGTGTTTTTGTTAATCAAAGCAAGGAAGAAATTCTTGAAAAAGTGGAAAAATACCATTTACAAGCCGTTCAGTTACACGGGAATGAATCGGTTGAATTTTGTTTAGATTTAAGAGAAAAACTTCCAAAGAAAATCGAAATTATTAAAGTATTTTCAACAGATGAAAATTTTGATTTTGAAATCATTACACCTTTTGAAAATGTCTGCGATTATTTTCTGTTTGATACCAAAGGAAAATTACCCGGCGGCAACGGAACAACTTTCGACTGGAACATCTTAAAAAAATACAATTCGAAAAAGCCTTTCTTTTTAAGCGGAGGCATCGGAATGAATGAATTAAAAGCCATTGAAGAGATTTCAAATAGTAAATTACCTATTTATGCTGTTGATATAAACAGTAAATTTGAAATCGAACCAGGGCTGAAAAATAAAAATCTATTAAGCAATTTCAAACGCAAATTTGAAATCATCAACATTTAAACTTTAAACAAAATGAATTTTAACGTAGACGAAAAAGGATATTACGGAGAATTTGGAGGAGCTTACATTCCTGAAATGCTCTATCCGAATGTAGAAGAATTACGCCAAAAATATCTAAGCATAATGGATGAACCGGATTTTAAAGCCGAATTCAACCAATTACTAAAAGATTATGTAGGACGTCCTAGTCCGCTGTATTTTGCAAAACGTTTGTCTGAAAAATACAATACTAAAGTATATCTTAAAAGAGAGGACTTAAATCATACTGGAGCGCACAAAGTAAACAACACCATCGGGCAAATTTTGCTTGCGAAACGTTTAGGCAAAAAAAGAATTATTGCTGAAACCGGAGCCGGCCAGCATGGTGTGGCAACAGCAACAGTTTGCGCTTTAATGGGAATACAATGCATTGTGTACATGGGCGAAATAGACATTGCACGTCAGGCTCCAAACGTGGCCCGTATGAAAATGCTGGGGGCTGAAGTTCGTCCGGCTCTTTCGGGTTCAAGAACTCTAAAAGACGCTACAAACGAAGCTATTCGTGACTGGATCAACAATCCGGTTGACACCCATTATATTATCGGATCGGCGATTGGACCTCATCCTTATCCGGATATGGTAACACGTTTCCAAAGCATTATTTCAGAAGAAATCAAATGGCAGCTAAAAGAAAAAGAAGGACGTGAAAATCCGGATTATGTAGTCGCTTGTATTGGCGGAGGAAGTAATGCAGCCGGAACCTATTATCACTTTTTGCACGAGCCAGAAGTTGGAATTATTGCGGTTGAAGCTGCCGGAAAAGGCGTTGACAGCGGTCATAGTGCTGCAACAAGCAAATTAGGAAAAGTGGGGGTTATTCATGGCTGTAAAACGCTCCTGATGCAAACCTCTGACGGGCAAATTACAGAACCTTATTCGATTTCTGCAGGTCTGGATTACCCTGGTGTGGGGCCGATGCACGCACATTTGGCACAAACCGGACGTGGCGAATTTTTCTCAGTAACTGATGATGATGCAATGAACGCAGGTTTACAGCTTACAAAACTAGAAGGTATCATTCCGGCAATTGAGAGCGCACACGCTTTTGCCGTTTTAGATCAAAAGAAATTCAAACCTACAGATGTTGTGGTCATTAGCCTTTCTGGTCGTGGAGACAAAGATTTAGACAATTATATTGACTATTTTAAATTGTAATAAAAGTTGTATTTTTGGGCGTTACCCAATCCCGATCGCTATCGGGAGGACTGTCTGCTAAATTCCCGATAACAAAAACTACGGCAAAAACCTTGTTTTTCTAATCGGGCGATGCCGCTCCCATTACTAACGCAAACAAATAACGAGAAAAAATAAAGATTTATGGAACAGATATTCTCCTACGGAACATTACAGTCAAAAGAAATTCAGATGCAGGTTTTCAACAAACTGTTAACCGGAACACCAGATCAGTTAACCGGTTATAAATTAAAAGACCTTCAAATAGAAGAAGAATTTGGAATAGAAGACTATTTTGTAGCAACGCCAAGCGAAAATCCATCGGATACAGTTGACGGTATTGTTTACACTATTTCCAGTGCTGATCTGGCAAAAGCGGATCAATTCGAATCCAATGCCTACAAAAGGGTTGAAATAACACTGAAGTCAGGAACTGTTGCATGGATTTATATTGAAAATTAATTTGAAAACAGATTAATTTAATCTGCAGGACTTTCAAAAAAACTGACAGATTTAAATTAACAAAAGACAATACCACAAGGTTTTGAAAACTTTGCGGGCAAATAAAACATTAAAATGAACAGAATAACTCAAAAATTACAAGAAGATAAAAAGATCCTTTCTATTTATTTTTCTGCAGGATATCCAAACTTAAACGATACCGTTCAGATTATTCAGGATTTAGAAAAAAACGGCGTGGATTTAATCGAAATAGGTCTTCCGTTCAGCGATCCTTTGGCAGACGGACCAACCATTCAGGCGAGTTCAACATCGGCGCTTCATAACGGAATGACTACTCAGATTCTTTTTGATCAGCTGAAAAACATCCGCGAAAGCGTAAAAATTCCACTCATTATTATGGGGTATTTTAATCCGATGTTACAATATGGAGTGGAGGCTTTCTGCCAAAAATGTGCCGAAATTGGTATCGACGGCTTAATTATTCCGGATCTTCCGGTTGATGTTTACGCAGATCAATACAAGGCTATTTTTGAAAAATACGGTTTAATCAATGTATTTTTAATTACACCGCAAACTTCAGACGAGCGTATTCGTTTTATCGACAGCGTTTCAAACGGATTCATTTATATGGTAAGTTCGGCAAGTGTTACGGGATCACAATCTGGTTTTGGAAATGTTCAGGAAGAATATTTTGAGAGAATTTCAAATCTTAATCTAAGGAATCCTCAGATTGTTGGTTTCGGAATTTCGAATAAAGAAACTTTTAATCAGGCTACGAAATATGCAAAAGGGGCGATTATTGGAAGTGCTTTCATCAAACATTTATCTGAAAACGGTTCTGGAAAAATCAAGGAGTTTGTTGGAGAGATTCGATAATTGGATTCAAATGAAAGTCGTAAAATATTTAGTAGTAATAATTCTTCTTATTTCAATAATTTCATGTCAAAAAATCCAAACCGAAAAACTTATCGGAAGTTGGAAGATGAAGGATTTAGTAAATACGACTGAAAAAAACATAGAAGACAAAACGACTTTTACAAAAGACAGTTCATTGATTTTTGAATTAATATCTAATGGAAAAACTATTGATAAAGAAATTGCTAATTATAGTTTAAAAAACAATATAATTACTGTAAAATTTAAAAAACAAAATCTATACAATTTCAAGATTTTAAAACTGAATAATTCTGAAATGGAATTATTAAATATAAAAGAAAAAAGAGCTTACAGATAATGTAAAATAGATATTAAAATTCTAGTTTGTCATTTCGACGAAGGAGAAATCTTCGTTGCAAAATCGACAAAGATTGGATTTCACTTTACGGAGCTACTTGTCGAGATTTCTCCTTCCTCGAAATGACAAGATTGCGAAAAAAAGCCTGAAAGACTAGATTTTTCAGGCTTTTTTTTTTAAATTAAGAAAATCAATTAGTGACAAAAAACACCGAAACTGTTTTATGTTAATATTGCGTTAAAACAAAACTAAACAAGCGTTTAAATTAAACAAGTGTTTAATTTTGTATTCGATTAGAAACACTATCATGTCAAACATCGAATTAAACGACAAAAAAATTCAGATTCTGGAAGTGGCTGAAAAGCTGTTTTCTGAGAAGGGATTTGAAGGCACCTCAATACGGGATATTTCAAAGATTGCAAAAATTAATGTGGCTATGATCTCGTATTATTTTGGTTCAAAAGACCGACTACTGGAATCCCTGATTATCTACAAAACATCTGATTTAAAATTAAAACTTGAAAATTTATTTCAGGAAGATATCGAGCCTCTTGAGAAAGTCAATAAATTAATTGAAATTTATATTACCAGAATCAATTGCAACAAAGGAATTTTCAGAGTTTTACATTTTGAACTTAATTCAAAAGAGAGAGAAAAGAGCATGACCGCCTTTACCGAGCTAAAAAAAGGAAATCTAAAATCTGTAGAAAGCATTATTACTCAGGGCCAGGAAAAAGGCGTTTTTAGAAAGGATGTCATCATTCCGCTTATTACCCCTACAATAATTGGAACCTTTTTTCATTTTCATATGAATAAACCTTTCTTCGTAGAATTACTGAATTTAAACACCGAAGAATTGTATGACAATTACATCAAAACCACTCTTAAAAAGCACATTCAACAAACTATAAAAGCACTACTTGTTTATGAAAATTAGTCCATTAATGCTCTTTGGAGTTTTCTTTATCGGAATATCTTCAATAGAAGCACAAGAAAAAACAAGTTTAACCTTAGACGAAGCCGTTAAGCTCGCATGGGAAAAGAGTAATGAAGTTACACTTGCCAACACTAAGGTAAACACAAAAAAATACGAATTACAGTCAGTTAAGAATAATCAGTACCCTGACTTAAAAGTTTCGGGTCAATACCAGCGTTTAGGAAAAGCTTCTATCGACCTTCATAACGACGGATCAAGTTCTGAGTCTATGGCATCGCCGGATCGCGCTATGTTAGGAATGGCTAATCTTAGTCTGCCAATCTTCTCGGGATTTAAAATTCAGAGCAGTATTGATACTTATGAAAGTTTATACGAAGCCGAAACTGCAAATGCAGCTAAAACGAAAGAAGATGTTGCGCTTCGTGTAATTACCTATTATACGGCATTATACAAAGCGCAAAAAACACTAGACCTTTTAAACGAAAATCAGAAACAGGCGAAACAGCGTGTAACTGATTTTACGGAATTAGAGAAAAACGGAATTATCCCGAGAAATGATTTATTGAAAGCACAATTGATGGTTTCCAAAACGCAATTATCTATTGATGAAACGAATAACAACATCAATAACATAAATTTTTATCTCACAACATTGCTTAAATTAGATCCTTCAGTAAAACTTCAGGTTAATGAGCAGGACTTCTTTAATTTAAAAACAAACAATGCCCCAACATCTGATGCATTGGCACTGGAAAACAGAAAAGATTTAGAAGCTATTCGTTTACAATCTAAAGCAAGTGAGGCTAATATTAGAGTTGCAAAAGCAGGTTACTATCCAACTTTAGCTTTATTAGGAGGTTATACAGCTTTCGACCTAAAAGATTTTATTACTGTAAAATATGCCATGAATTTTGGCGTTGGTCTTTCTTATGATTTATCTGGAATTCTAAAAAACAATTCTCACGTAAAAGAAGCTGAAAGCAAAGCGATGGAAGTAAAAAATTCTGAAGCACTTTTAAGTGATCGCATCAAAGTAGAAGTTCAAAAATCTATTGAAGATTATGACTTAGCCATTAATCAAAGTGTAGTTTATAATGAAGCACTACAACAGGCATCTGAAAACTACAGACTGGTAAAAGACAAATTCGACAACGGTTTATCTGACACTAATGATCTTGTTGAAGCTGATGTAGAACATTTAAGCGCTAAAATTAATACGGCTTTATCAAAAGCAACTATTATCCAAAAGTATTATGAATTACTTTCGGTATCCGGACAATTATCTCAATCATTCAATTTTTCTAAAATATAATCGCTAGCTCTCATGGAAAAGAAAAAGACAAATAAAAAATTCATCATCATACTAACCGTTTTGGTTTTAGTGGGAGGAACTTACGGAATATCTAAATATTTACACTCTCAGGCACACGAAGAAACCGATGATGCCCAAATTGAGAAAAGAATGAATCCGATTATTCCGCGCGTATCGGGATACATTAGCAAAGTATATGTAAAAGATAATGATTTTGTAAAAAAAGGAGATACTTTGTTTACAATTGACAAAAGAGATTATCAGTTAAAAATTGATGAAGCACAAGCGGCTTTATTAGGAGCTGAAGGTCAGTACGAAGCTGCAAAAGCGGATATCGGAAGTGCCTACGCAAGCATTAATGTATCTGATGCGAACATGAAATCTGCAAGCGGTTCTATCGAAAGTGCTAAAATCAGACTCAGACAATTGACAAACGATTACAACCGTTATAATAATTTATATAAAACGCATACGATTACGAAACAACAATACGAGCAGGCATTGACAGCAAAAGAAGAAGCCGAAAACCAAGTTCGCGTTTTAGAGCAGCAACAAAGAGCAAGTTCATTCCAAAAATCAGTTATCGAATCTAAATCTAAAGCTTCTGACAAACAAACAGAAGTAGCTGCTGCTAATATCAAAAAAGCACAAACAATGCTTGAAGTAGCAAAATTAAACCTTACCTATACAGTTGTAACAGCTGCGATTGACGGACAGGTTTCTAAAGTTGATATTCAGCCGGGACAATTGGTTCAGCCTGGTCAGTCTTTATTTTATATCATTAATAATAACGAAGCATGGGTTGTAGCTAATTTTAAAGAAACACAATTAAACAAAATGGTTGTGGGACAAAAAGTAAGTTTAAAAGTCGATGCTTACCCTAATTACGAATTTAAAGGAACTGTAACTTCTTTCTCACCGGCAACAGGATCCCGATTTTCATTATTACCACCTGACAATGCAACAGGAAACTTTGTAAAAACGATTCAGAGATTACCGGTAAAAATCAGTTTAGATTCTTCAAACGATCCTGAAAAAGTAAAATTACTAAGACCAGGTATGAATGTTGACGTAGATGTACATTTGAAATAAAATAAATGGCAAAAGCAGTACAAGACGACGATTTAGTAGAATACGGTTTCAGACGTATCATCATTACCATTACAGCAGTACTTTGCGCATTGCTTGAAATTGTAGATACGACGATTGTAAACGTAGCACTGACAGACATGCGCGGAAGTCTTGGTGCCACCTTGACCGATGTTGCATGGGTTATTACAGCATACGCAATTGCGAATGTTATTGTAATTCCGATGACGAGCTGGCTATCGCAGCAATTTGGAAGACGAAATTATTTTGTGGCTTCGATCATAATATTTACCGTCTGTTCCTTTTTATGTGGAAATGCCACCAATATTTGGGAACTGGTAGCTTTCCGGTTCGTACAAGGTATGGGCGGTGGAGCACTATTGGTAACAGCACAAACCATTATTACAGAAAGTTATCCGGTAGCAAAACGTGGAATGGCACAGGCGATTTATGGAATGGGTGTAATTGTTGGACCTACCCTAGGACCACCTTTAGGGGGATATTTAGTTGAACATTATTCCTGGCCCTATATTTTTTATATCAACATACCGTTAGGAATTATTGCTACAGTTTTAGCTATTTCATTTGTAAGAAGCCCTAAATATGGTGAAAAATTAAAAGCCAATCAAGTTGACTGGTGGGGAATCATATTATTAGCTACTTTTATTGGATCTTTACAGTTTGTTCTGGAACACGGGCAACAAGATGACTGGTTTGATGATTCTTTAATCATAACCTTAAGTATTGTAGCAGTTTTAGGATTGGTTTTATTTATCTGGAGAGAGCTTACTTATAAATACCCAATTGTAAACTTAAGTGTTTTAAAAGACGGAAACTTAAGAATTGGAACCGTAATGTGCTTTATTCTTGGCTTCGGTTTATATGGATCAACTTTGATTATTCCGATTTATACACAGTCAATTTTAGGATGGACAGCTACTGAAGCCGGATTATTACTGATTCCCGGATCAATCACAACTGCATTAATGATGCCTATTGTTGGGAATATGATTCAAAAAGGCGTTCCTCAGGGTTATATGGTGGGAGTTGGATTTCTAATTTTCTTTTTCTTTACTTTCATGATGCATAATCGTTTGACTCCTGACACAGGTGAAGAACATTTATTCTGGCCATTAATTTTAAGAGGTGTTGGTTTGGGATTGCTTTTTGTTCCTATTACAACACTTTCTCTTTCAACTTTAAAAGGGAAGCAGATTGGTGAAGGAGCTGCGTTTACCGGAATGATGCGTCAATTAGGCGGATCTTTTGGTATTGCGATTATTACCACTTTCATTACACGTTTTAGCCAGGAACACAGAGTAAATCTAATCAACAATTTAGATCCTGCAAAATTTGATGTTCAGCAACGTATTTCAGGAATGCAGCACGCTTTTATGGCAAAAGGATATAGTGCTGATGTCGCTTTGAAAAAAGCCTATCAGGCTATTGATCTTTCTGTAATGAAACAAAGTACTGTAATGGCTTATATGGATATTTTCCTTTATCTGGGAGTTATGTTTTTATGTTGCATACCGATTATTCTCTTTATCAAAAAAGGGAAGAACAAAATTAATGCAGCCGACGCAATGCATTAATGCTAATAATAATTTTATAATACGCAGAAACGCCGAATTCTAATTGTTGAATTCGGCGTTTATTTTTTTGTTTTTATAATAAATCTTCTAAATCAACACGGATTAAAATCTACATCAATATTATTTAAATCATCAGGGTTGAAATGCTTGCCTGAAATATGTCCCGAGCCTTAGGTTCTCTACTAAAAAACGTTGCCCCTTTCTCCCTAAAAATTTACCTTGTAAAAACCAAGTGATTTTCTTTTGAAAGATTCGCATCAAACTGATATCCTTCGTAATTAAACCCTTTTAGATCATCAATAGTTTCTGCATTCGTATCGATTATGTAACGAACCATCATGCCTCTCGCCTTTTTTGCGAAGAAACTGATCATCTTTAATTTTCCGTCTTTGTAATCTTTAAAATCAGGAGTGATAACAGGTACTTTTAAAGCCTTAACATCTACAGCAGAAAAATATTCATTGCTTGCTAAATTCACGAACAGTTCATCTTTTTTTAATTCTTTGTTTAAAGCTTTCGTAACTGTTGGCTTCCAGAAATCATGCAGGTTTTTAGATTCACCAACCGGCATTTTAGTTCCCATTTCTAAACGATAGGCCTGCATTAAATCTAATGGTTTTAAAAGACCGTAAAGACCTGATAAGATTCTTAATTTATCTTGCAGCGCCTCTAATTTATCTACCGGAATTGTATAAGCATCCAAACCGGTATAAACGTCCCCATCGAAAGTATAAACTGCAGGGCGGGCATTTTTGGGTGTAAAAGGCGTTTTCCAATCCTGATTTCTTTTCCAGTTTAAATCGGCCAGTTTTTCTGAAATTGACATTAATTCTGATAATTCGGCTGGCTTTTTTTGCTTTACGACTTTATGAACTATTCTCGCTTCTTTTAAAAATGAAGGCTCAGTATATTGAGATGTTGGTAATTCTTTTTCGAAATTCAGTGATTTCGCCGGAGATATAACAATTTTCATTTGTACGTTTTTGTATGACTCAAAAATACAAATTGAAATTTTAAAAATAGATTATTGCAATTGATTTGTTTTATTGTTGTATAAATGTGTTTTAACCACAAATTACACAAATTTTCACAAATTGCTTTTCAATTCTGCTGTAGATTACAGAAGATGGTTGAAAAATCTATGTAAATCTTTTAATCTGTGGCAAAGAGCCTCAAAGAATAATTTGTGAAAATTTGTGTAATTTGTGGTAAATCATATTTATCTACATATAGAATAAGATTGTACAGATTTTTAATCTTTTTTAATCTTTTTTAATCCTTTTAATCTGTGGCTAAAAAAAATAATTCGTGGAAATTCGTGCAATTCGTGGCAAACCTTTCCCAATTCATAAAAATCGACGCTGCAAAATGTGAAATTCTTCAAAAAAGTGAGCGATAGATTATAAAAGGCATTTTCTATGTTGTAAATTTGCGTGCATTTCATTTCGACAGAAATCAAATTGCATTTACTCAAAAAATTAGTGAATTCGTGGCCATACAAACAAACTACAAAACTGCTTTACAAAACAAAATCTTCGATATCATTTCGAAAGCTTCTCAGGAATTAAGCGTTGACTCTTATGTAATAGGAGGATTTGTTCGTGATTTGCTTTTAAACAGAGGTTCTAAAAAAGACATTGATGTTGTTGCTGTTGGAAGCGGTATCGAATTAGCTTTAAAGGTTTCTGATTTACTTCCTAACAAACCAAAAGTTCAGGTATTTAAAACTTACGGAACGGCCATGCTTCGTTTTGAAGATACGGATATTGAATTCGTAGGAGCGAGAAAAGAATCCTATAACCGAGACAGCCGAAATCCGATTGTAGAAAACGGAACCCTACAGGATGATCAAAACCGTCGTGATTTTACAATCAATGCTCTGGCTTTATCTTTAAACGAAAATAACTTTGGTGATCTTTTAGACCCTTTTGACGGATTAACCGATTTAGAAAATAAAACGATCAAAACGCCTTTGGATCCGGATATTACATATTCTGATGATCCATTGCGTATGCTTCGTGCGATTCGTTTTGCAACACAATTGAATTTCGAAATTGAAGAAAACTCCTTAAATGCGATTACCAAAAATGCTGAAAGAATCAAAATCATTACAGGTGAAAGAATTGTAGATGAATTGAATAAAATTCTTTCTACAGACAAACCTTCAACCGGTTTTTTACTTTTATATAAAACCGGACTTTTAGATTTAATTTTGCCTGAATTGACAGCATTGAATCAGGTAGAAGAAATTGAAGGCCATACGCATAAAAACAATTTTTACCACACACTTGAAGTTGTCGATAATATCTGTCCTAATACAGATGACGTTTGGCTTCGCTGGGCTGCATTGCTTCATGATATCGGAAAAGCACCAACAAAACGTTTCAACAAAAAACAAGGCTGGACGTTTCACGGGCATGAATTTCTTGGTGGAAAAATGGCAAAGAAAATCTTTGAACGATTGCATATGCCGTTAAATCAAAAACTGAAATTTGTACAAAAAATGGTAGTCATGAGTTCACGTCCGATTGTTTTAGCAGAGGATATAGTAACTGACAGCGCTGTTCGCCGTTTGGTTTTTGATGCCGGAGAAGATGTAGAGAGTTTGATGACTTTATGTGCAGCAGACATCACAACCAAGAATCCGGCGAAATTCAAGAAATATCATAAAAACTTTGAAGTTGTCCGCAAGAAAATTGTTGAAGTTGAAGAGCGTGATCACGTTCGTAATTTCCAGCCGCCAATTTCCGGTGAAGAAATTATGGAAATGTTTGATTTGAAACCTTCTCGTGAAATTGGAGTTTTAAAAGAAGCTGTAAAAGAAGCTATTTTAGAAGGAGATATTCCTAATGAATATCAAGCCGCGTATGATTTTGTGATTAAAAGAGCTGCGAAGTTAAATTTAACTCTTAAGAAATAATAATGATAGCTATCGGAGTAATCTTTTTGTTAATTATTATAGCAGTCTTTTTATCAACTAATATACTTTTTTATAGAAAGCTTAAAAACATTGATAAGGTACGACTTAAACATATTATACTTTATTTTTTGTTCTCTGTTGGTTCAGCTTTTATAATTGCAATACTATATTATTTTTTTGAAAAATATATTCTAATTAGTTTATTTGGAAATGAATTCCATGCATCTATTACTGAAAGGATAATAAAATTTATTATGCTATTTTCATCTTTTATATATGGGAGTTTTTATTTTTCAAAATTTTACATCAACAAACTTACAAAAACAAACGAAATCGAATTAATCGGAAAAGAATGAAAAAAGAGAATAAATCAGTAATCATTTGGTTACTATCAGGTTGTGTTTTATTATTTTTAATGGTTGTCGTGGGCGGAATCACGCGTTTAACCAATTCAGGCTTATCAATGACGGACTGGCATTTGGTAACCGACACATTTCCACCATTAACTGATGCAAAATGGCAAGCCGCTTTTGACGAATATAAAAAGTTTCCTGAGTATCAAAAAATCAATATTCACAACAATTTTCAATTAGCAGATTATAAATTCATTTATTTCTGGGAATGGTTTCATCGTTTCATCGGGCGTATCATTGGACTGGTTTTCTTTGTTCCTTTTGTTTACTTTTTAATAAAAAAGAAACTAGACACTCCAACCATTAAAAAATGCATTGTTCTTTTGGCAATGGGTGGTTTTCAGGGTTTTCTTGGGTGGTTTATGGTCCGCAGCGGGTTAATTGACAATCCGGATGTAAGCCACTTCAGACTTTCACTGCACCTCACTTTCGCCTTTATCACTTTTGCTTACACGCTTTGGGTTGCGCTTGATCTGATTTATCCGGAAAGAAACATCAATAAAATTCTTCCGCTTCTTAAAATCGCAAGATATGCTTTAGTAGCTTTATTGATCCAGATTATTTATGGTGGATTTGTAGCCGGACTTAACGCCGGATTAATTCACAATCACTGGCCATTAATGAGTGACGGAGAATTTATTCATGAATCGGTTTTTATTGAACAGTCTTCTCTAATCAAAAATTTAATTGAAGGAAAAAGCGGTGTTCAGTTTGTACACAGAACTTTTGCGTATGCAGTAGTGGCGATTATTCTTTTTCTGTATTTCAAAAGCAAAAAATATTCACTTACCGATACCCAGTCAAAAGGAATTAACATTTTGGTGATTTTTGTTTTTGTTCAGTTTGCCCTGGGCGTTTTCACTTTATTATACAGTGTGCCTTTGGCTTTAGGATTAATTCACCAGATTATGGCATTTTTCCTTTTGAGTGCGATGACGTATACATTGCATCGATTGAGTAAATAATTATATGAAAAAGGGCGGAAAAATTTCGACCCTTTTTTTATATATGATATTTGGAAAAATACGTTTCGTTAAACCGGATTGAAATCCGGCCCTACAATATAAACCAAGCCTTTGGCTCTTTTTTGCATAATTTTAAAATTCTGAAGGAATGATTCATATTGTAGAGACGGATTTCAATCCGTCAGACAATCCATCCAAAATAATAATCATTTAAAACAAATCAATTTTATCCCAGCCACGATTTAAAATCCTGAACCTTTTCCCGGCTTACAATTACCTCATCTTCTTTATAAGTAGGTAAAATTACTTTTAAACGTGAATTCGTGTAAACCTGGATTTCTTTAATTGCTTTTAACGGTACAATAAATTTTCTGCTTACGCGAAAGAAATCCTTTTTGTCTAATTCCTGTTCCAGAATTTCTAAAGTTGAATCAATGAGATAATCACGATTGTCATAAGTATGAATATAAGTTCCTTTGTTTTCACTAAAAAAACATTCTATTTCATCGGTAATAATAACTTTTAAATGCTGACCTATTTTAACGGTAAATCTTTTTTTATAAGTTTTCTCAAAAGGATTAGACAGCATTTGGCGAATCTGTTCAAAATCTAACTGCATATTTGAACTTTCGGTCGTAGTTTTCGGAACTCGGGATTTGAATTTAGAAACCGCCGTTTCCAGATCATCTTCATCAATTGGTTTTAAAAGATAATCGATACTATTTAGTTTAAAAGCTTTTAACGCATATTCGTCATAAGCTGTTGTAAAAATGATAGCACTTTTAATGTCTATTTTTTCAAAAATTTCAAATGATAAACCATCTGACAATTGAATATCTAGGAAAATCAAATCAGGATGCGGGTTGTTACTAAACCATTCTACTGATTCTTCTACCGAATGAAGCATCTTTTCTACTGTAACATCTAATTTCTCAAGCTTTCTTTGCAGCAGTCTTGCTGCTGGTTTTTCGTCTTCTATAATTAATGTAATCATTTATTATAATGTAAAAATTTAGAAAAATAGTGTTTCAAAGTTACTCCCATTTCTTTGCATTAGCTGCCTCTTTTTCCATATATTTTTGAATTTTTTTCTGCTCCCAGTCTTCATTAAAGAAAAAATCACGCCCGAAAACAGATATTGCATGAGCTAATAAACCGATACCCCAGAAAAATGCTGTAGAATAGGTATGCCAATCTGTTAAACTGCTGGCGTAAATCCCTTCAGAAAAAATATCCTTATTCAGATTAGCTACAATTATAATTAAATTCACGATTACATAAATTCTCAAATGCGAATAAAATCCTTTAATTTTTTTTACTTTTCTATATGCTGCTTTATAGCTTTCGTCACCGTTAAATTCATTTTGATAGTGCTTTTTATACTCACTTTCTAACTCATCATAGAATTGTCTTCTAAAACGTCCCATATTACTTTTGTTTAAAAATTATCTCCATTTATTTTTATGCTCTTTTTCTTTTTCCATGAATTCTTTGATTTTTCTTTCTTCCCAGCCTTTTCCAAGAACCGGAAATACTTCAAAAACTTTTAATCCATGAAAGACAACCCCAACTCCCCACCACATTAAAGGCCAGAAAAACCATAAATATTTTGGTGAAGTATATAGATTTATAAAAATCAAAATTGCGTTTACCAATATATAAGCAACCAGATTCCCGTAAAATCCTTTCATTTTTTCTACTTTCTTTTTTGCCTGAAAGTATTTATCGTCTTCATTAAAATTCATTTCCATGATTATTCCCATTTTTGTGTTTTATTTTTCTTTTCTAAAAGACTTCTTAATTTACGTTCTTCCCATTCATATCCAAAAACTCTGAAAGAGACAAATATATCGATAGCTGATCCAACATATACCGCCGACCAGATAATAATTACTACATCATTTTTAAGTACATGACAAAAAGCAAAACATATTGTTTTCCAAAGATTTAAATCCTGTCAAAAGAAATTTTGACAAATAATCTAATCCATACTTGAAAATACTTACTGCTCTTCTGCCATGTTTTTTTATTATTATTTTCTGGATGCATTCATCCAAATAGTCGCCAATTTTATAACACCATACAAAAGCAATCATTGTTAGAGAAAATAGTTTTTCTAATCTTTTTAAATCCGTCACATGTGTGTCTTCTATGTTAAAACCACTACTTTTTAAACCTCTAAAAAGAGTTTCAATTTGCCATCTTCGTTTATAATAAACCATTGCTTGTTCTGGTTTATTGAATGATACAATAATTAAAAATTCTATTTTTCCATCCCTAGCAATGGTCTTGCTCCCAGAAAGATAGCATTTTTGACCATGTAACTCCACAATTCTCGGATAGTGGTAAAACTCGCCTATTTTTAAATTATTGAATAACCAAAAAGCCTTAATCTCTTCCTGTTTTTGATAAGAATAAATTTTGAAATTATTTCTGATTCTAATATAATACCTAATATTGTTTTGGTTTAGAAACTCTAACCATTTATCCCCAACAAACTCTCTATCAGCTAAGAGACAATCTATACTTTGCCTCCCGAACCATTCTATGTAGGTTTTGATTAAATCAATCCTCTCTTGTATATCTGAATTTCCTCGTTTATCCAACATTTTGAACATCAATGGAAATGCAACATTTTTATAACTGACTCCCAACATTAGAATGTTGATATTTTTAGTTCCGAACTTCCAATTGGTTCTATCTAAGACCAATACCAAATCGCATCTTACCGGTAATATATTGAATATCAAAGAAGAAACTATTTTCATAGGAAAGTCAAATTCCTTCATGAATCTTTGAACCCTCCTATAAGAGCTATTTTTATTGGCGGTTGTATCAAATCCCGATGCTAACCTATCATAATTAACTGTTTTTATTTTGCATAAAGCCGTTATAAATAAACAAATGAGCTTGACCCTTGCTAAATTGAGTTTCCCTTTGAAATGACCTTGTAAAACTGAAATAAGCTCTGTATCTTTACACTCAAGACTGGTATTCTTCATTATAAAAATTATGTCGTAATAATTCTATAATGTACGAAATATCAGTCTTTTTTGCAAATTAATTAACCTGTATATTATTGATTTTTAGAAAAATATAATTTTGTCATGTACTAAAACATCATTTAGAAAATTAATCGGACTGAAATGCAGCGGCAATTCTGTATATTCTTTTAAAAGGTAAAGCGTTAAAGCAATGAAGTAAAAAAAGGTATGTTTATAAAATGACTTTAACTTAAGTACTTTTTTGCTTGCCAATTGCTGTAATTCGTATTCCTCCGGGTCATTATTAGAATTTGTTTCCATATTATTCCCAAGTTTTTTGATTATTCTCTTTTTCTAAAATTTCTCTAATCTTTCTTTCTTCCCATTTTTTATTGAAAAAAGGCGGAAAGCTAAAAACCTTCAGTCCATGTAAAACAATCGCCATTCCCCAGCCCATCAAACACCATATAAACCATAAATATCCAGGCGAAGTCATAATGTTTACCACAATTACAATAGGATTTACAAGAATGTAAACCGTTAAATGTTCGTAAAACTCTCTAATTTCTTTTACTCTTTTTTGAGCTTGATAATATCGTTCTCCCTCAAGATGATTTTTATCGGTCATTATTTCCAGGTTTTTTGATTATTCTCTTTTTCTAAAATTTCTCTAATCTTTCTTTCTTCCCAGTCAGAGCTGTAACCGAAAACTTTAAAAGCATGCATCGCAACACCAAATCCCCAGCCTAAAGCTGAAAACCAAAACCATTGAAATCCAGGTGAGAACTGTAAATTGATAAAAACCAAACACGGAATCACACAGCAATACGAAATTAAATTTCCATAAAATCCTTTCAACTCTTCTACTCTTTTTTTAGCCCTGTAATACGCTTTAGCTTCGTCGTTGTATTCTGTACTTATATCCATAACAGTAATTTGTTTTGTTAAAATTGGAATCTTAACCGAGAAGTTTTTCTCATCTTGTTCGATCAGCACCTTTCTATCGGTTATAATTCCGTAACGATTTACAATATTCTGCAGTCCAACACCTTGCCTGTCCTGGAGAACTTCTTTTTTCTGAAGATCATTTTGTATAACTAAATAATCTTTATCAATAAAAATTCTAATATGTAATGGTTTTTGCTCACTCACCACATTATGCTTTACCGTATTTTCGAGTAAAAGCTGTAAGGAAAGCGGAACCACTTTGGCATCCGGATTAATGTTTATAGCTGGCAGTTCGTAAAATAAACTATTCTCGAAACGCATTTTCAGCAGGTTCATATAGGTTTTCGCAAATGACAGTTCGTCTTCTACAGAAACCAGTTCTTTATCTTTTTGTTCCAGAACATATCGGTAAATTTTAGATAAAGAAGTCGTAAACCGCTGTGCATTGTCCGGATTTTCTTCAATTAAAGAACTAAGAACGTTTAAACTGTTAAAAAGAAAATGCGGGTCGATTTGATTTTTTAAACTTTCAAATTTGGCATTTGCCGTTCCCGCAATAATCTTTTGCTGTATAACTTTATTTTCCTGATACATTTTAAAAAAATGCAGTGCATGAAAAATAAGCAGGATAATAAAAGTAATGACTGAATTTTCTATATAAGTCGAAGCTTCTTCATTTGCTAAAAAAGTTAATATTGGTCGTTTTTCAATTACCACATTGGTAAAAATCCTCAATAAGAAAATAACAAAAATCGAAATAAAAAAGGAACTTATAAATCCAATAAAGATTCGTCTATTAGAAAATCTGTTATCCTTAAAAACCTTATCTAAGTATGTAAAAATAGACGCATTAACAATATATAATACAACGCTGTAAAGCATACAGTACAAGAAAAATATGTACAGCCTTTTATTGAAAATTGCAGTCCCAAATGAAGCAAAACGAATCAGAAAGGAGAATATAAAAACGATTCCGCCTACTAAAAACGCTTTAAGTAGATTTGGTTTTAAAGTCATTACGCTTTTGAATTAAATTATTTACAAGTTTTTTGTGCTTCCAAAGCTCTGTCTAATCCCCATTTTGGCGAAAAAGGGGTTTCTGGTTTAAAAGTAGCAAAAAGTTCAATAGCTTTATCAACCTGCACACAAAGCGGTTTCGTATCAACTCCGGTCCATTTTGCTCCTCCCAACTGATAATCAGCTTCTCCAAAAACAGCTCTAGGGTTATTTGGATCAATCGCTTTTGCTTTAGCGTAAGCTTCCATAACTTTTGCAGAATATTTCATTCCGTTTGTCATTGGGTCAGCGACAACATATCCTGTGTAAATCAAAGCCTGTAAAACATATAACTCGGCATTATTTTGATCTTTTATAATTTCCTTATCCAAAGCATCTTGTGCCTTTGTTAATAACAAATCAATTTTTGTTTTGTCTTTTTCAGTAAAAACGGATGTGGTGTTGATTAATGCAACATAATAATTTGGCAGATAGCTGGTTTTTTCTGCTGCTGCAATTCTTTCAAACATAGCTGAAGCTTCGTCGTTTTTTCCTTCTTTCCAAAGTCCGAAAGCTTTCTCCATTCCTTTTTCAAATTGTGTCTGAGCTGAAGCTAATGCGACTACAAATAGCGCGATTAAAGTGATGATTTTTTTCATTTTATAAGTTTTTAATGGTTTAATATGATTAGTTATTTATAATGTAATTTGAATTTTAGAGTCTTTACCAACAGTGAATTTAGCATCTTTATAGGAAGGTGGCCCCATAAATCCTTTCGCACTGTTGGAAGCGGCGTAATCCTCAGAAGGAATTCCCATTGCGTTTCTGTCGAGTTGACCATTATTATTTTCATCGTGATAGGTAGAAATCGCATATTCGCCAGCAGGAAGGTTATCAAATGTTACCACAGCTTGATTATTTTTAATTTCAGAAGCAAGGCTTTTGTAAGTTGTTTTTAGAAATGTTCCCTCAGAGTTATACAATCCAACTTTAACAACTCCTGTATTGTTTTTTACACCTGAAACGGTAACGGTTAATTTCACATTTTGAGCAGACATTAAGCTGCATATAAACAAGATAGTAAGGGTAATAATTTTGGTCATGGTTTCTTTTTTTAAGGTTCTAATTTACTAAGGTTCTGTGATTTTATTTTTTTTGATGATTAAAACTCTGCTTAATTAATTTATACTTCAAAAGTATGCTGGTTTTTAGTTTTATAAAATTAAATGGTACTCAGTTGTCGATTTTGGTTACTGAATCGTTTTTTGAAGGTTCTAAGGTTCTGAGATGCCAAGTTGCTGTATTGCCGATTGTTAAAACTTAACAACTTAGAAACCTCGCCTCTTCATCGCTTTCTACGGCTATAAGTTTTTCAATTGATTCTCATTTTTATTCTGGCTGATGGTCCAGAAGAAACCAACGAAGAAGAATCTGTCTGCAGTTGGCTCTATAGCCTGTCTTTGGTAAACTCCTGATGCATCAGGCGTTCTTGCATAATCATAGCCAAAAATATTTTGTGTCCCTAATATATTTGAAACAGAGAAATATAGGATTTTTTGTGTTGTTAATAAATACGCCCAGTTAAAACTTAAACTGTTATAGGATTTTGTTTTTCCGCTCATAAACTGTGTTTGGTTTGGATCATTATAAGGACGTCCAGAGCTGAAACTGTTTGTAAAGCCAATTTGCGATTTCCAGTCTGTTATAAAATATTTGGTTACAACAGATAAGTTATGATTGGCCACAAAACTAGGTGTTACCATATCTGGGAAGTTCTTGTATTGTCTTTCTGAATCGATATAAGAATAGGAAATCCAATATTCTAAGTTTTTATGCAAATTACTGTCTCTCCAAAGTAAATCAAAACCTTTTGCGTAACCTGAACCGTTGTTACTGAAAACCGAGTTATACTGAATATCTCTCGTGTCGTACTGCACTAAATTTTTATAATTTTTATAATACAACTCTGTTCTAAGCAATTGTCCTGGTTTTGAAAACGTGTAATTTAAAATATAATGACTTGCTTTTTCACTTTCAAACTGATGATATTTTGAATATTTAATATAATCCACAACCGGAGTCTGAGTAAAATCTCCGTAAGCAAAAGAAAACTGACTCGTTTTTGAAAGTTTATAACCTAATGAAGCTCTTGGCGCAATATTATTTTCATTTAATAAGCTATTATTTGAATATCGCAAACCAACTTTCAAAGCTAAATTTTTAGAAAATGAAACATCTCCCTCTGCATAAGATGCGAAAATATTTGAATCGTAACCGTTTTCAAGAGCTGTAGCAGCAGCAATGTCTTGATTGTATGTGGTAATAAAATAATCTGCACCAAAAGACAATCTAAAATAATTAGAAACTTTTTTAGATAATTTAAGTTTTAATTGTGCAGCATTTTCCTGACTGTCAATTCCGGTAATGTCATATTTCAATTTATTTTTGCTGTAACCGTAACTGATTCCTGATGTTAACTGCCATCCTGGTCCGATACTTCCTTTATAAGATGAATTCAAATAGAAGTTGTTATTGTTCATATCGGTTCTGACCGGATTCTCAAAATTGATGTTTTTCTGATTTAAATCGAATCTTTCTGAATCGAAAGAAGCGTAAAGTTTGAAAATTCCGTTTGTAAATTTATACCTATAAACCGTTTCACCGCCTAAAGACTGATACGGATTATTCCAATCTACATTTTGTGGAATCACTGCCTGATAAGGTGCAAGGTTAACATACATCATATTTACACTTAAGGAACTTTTTTTCCATTTCTGTGTATTTCCCAGACTCAAACCAACCGTCATAAATCCGATATCCGTTTTTTCGTGATCTTCTTCGTCCTGCGTATTTAAAAGCAAAACACTTGATAAAGCTTCGCCATATTCAGCAGAATAACCTCCGGTAGAAAAAGCGATTCCGCTAAATAAGAAAGGAGAAAATCTGCTTCGGGTTGGTAAATTATTAGTTGTCGCACCGTATGGCTGTGCTACTCGAATTCCATCAACAAAAGTTTGGGTTTCGTTTGCTTCACCTCCACGTACAAACAAACGTCCGTCTTCACCAACACTTTGTGTTCCAGGTAACGTTTGTAAAGCCGCTACAATATTTCCGGCAGAACCTGCTGTTGTCACAATATCAAGAGGCTTTAAAACAGACACTCTTGCTTTTTCTCCAGATTCTAAAGTTCCGGCGGTGATGACAACAGCATCCAAAGCATTTATATTTTCTCTTAATTTAATTGTTTGATCTTTATAATTGGCAACATCAATTTCTGTTTTGAAAGTTTCGAAAAGTAAAAAGCTTACTACCAAAAACTTATTTCCCGTTTCTGTAGTTTCAAAAGAAAAATCGCCTGTTTCAGAACTTGTTGCGCCGTCATAAGTACCGTCTAAATAAATATTAGCACCGGCAACGGGTTTCCCTTTTGAGTCCAGAACTTTTCCCGAAATTGTATTTTGAGCGAAAAGAAATGCCGTAAAAAATAAAAAGGGTATTGTTAAAAATAATTTGGTTTTCATGTTTGTTTTGATTTTGATGAAACAAATGTATTTTAACTTTTCTTGTTAAAAAATATTAAATAACCCAATTGTAGATTTTTAGGGATGAGTTGTAAAATACTAATTTGTATCTTAGCTATGAATTGTAAAAAACAGTTTTTATGTCAGAAAGTAAGAGAATTTCAAATCTATATCAGTCCATTTATAATGGAAATCCCTGGCTGGAAGTCACTTTAGCACATACTTTAAGAGATATTACCGCCGATCAGGCATACAGGAAAGTTAATCCTAATCTCAATACAATCTGGGAAATTGTCAATCATCTTATTCAATGGAGAAGGAATATTTTAAAACGTGTCCAGGGAGAAATAATCATTACTCCAGATCATAATTATTTTGTACCTGTTTTAGATCCGTCTGAAGCTGCCTGGGAGCAGTCACTTCAAAACCTGGCAAAATCACAAGAAGCCTGGAATGCTTTCTTTGAAGATTTTGACGATGCAGATTTAGCAAAAATATATGCCAACAATAATCACACCTATTACGAACATATTCACGGAATCATTCAGCACGATGTTTATCATTTAGGGCAGATTGTTATTTTGAAGAAAATGCTGTAATCTACAATTAGTCAATATAGCACAAAAGACATCAGAGAAATTTCCATGAATAAAATAATTATGAAAACAGAGAAAGAAAAAATGATCAGCGGTGAATACTATAATGCTTTTGATGCTGAATTAGTAAAAGGCCGCAGGAGAGCAAAAAACCTGCTTCATAGTTTAAATGTAAAAGAGTACCGGGTTACTAAAAAAGCAAAAGAAATTTTAAAGGAATTGATTCCGAATACCGGAACCGGTTTTTATATTGAGCCCCCTTTTCATTGCGATTACGGATATAATATTATTGCGGGAGACAATGTCTATTTTAATGTAAATTGTGTTGTTTTGGATTGTGCGCCTGTAACTATTGGTTCAAATGTATTTATTGCACCCAATGTTCAGATTTACACGGCATCGCACCCACTTGATGCTGAATTAAGAAAAACGCTCGAGAATGCGTATCCTGTTTCAATTGGAGATAATACCTGGATAGGCGGAAACGCTGTAATTTGTCCGGGTGTAACTATTGGAAAAGGTTGTGTTATTGGAGCCGGATCAGTTGTTACGAAAAACATTCCTGATAATTCACTCGCTGTTGGAAATCCCGCAAAAGTAATAAGAAAGTTAAATCAGTAATCTGAATCAAATACATAATGCTTACACTAAACAAAGTTCACCACATCGCTATTTTATGTTCTGATTATCACAAATCTAAAACCTTTTATACTGAAGTTTTAGGATTAACCATTATTAGAGAAATCTACCGCAAGGAACGCCAGTCTCATAAACTTGATTTAGCCCTGAACGGCATTTATATTGTCGAGTTATTTTCATTTCCAAATCCACCCAAAAGACCTTCAAGACCTGAAGCTTCGGGTTTACGTCATTTAGCTTTTGAAGTGATTAATTTGGAAGAAACTATTGAATTCTTAAATTCTAAAAACATTGAATCAGAACCTATCCGAATTGATGAATACACCGAAAAGCGATTTACTTTTATCACCGATCCCGATTTATTACCAATAGAGTTTTATGAAAGATGATGATGTCTTTATGAAGATTATTCTCTGAGATATTTCTGTGTTATGCCACCAAAAAAACAACGAAAGATTTTTCCTTCATTACTAATTTTAACATAATATACTGGGTATTTATTATTTAAAACCCAATTTGATTCTCTAATTTTGTAATCCGCATCAAAAAAAAGCAATACTACAAATTTATAGTCTGATGAACAAAACGGCGCAAATCAAAGAAAATCATCAATTTATTAAGTTTCGAAAATTAGTTATTGTTTCCTTATTAATTAGCTTTCTCTCAACCTTTCTCGGAATTTCACTTAAAAGAATAACAGAATACTACGAAGAAATCTTCTTTCACGAAGTATCGGTAAATCCCATTTTTTATACCATTTTTCCCGTTTTTGGATTATCCGTAATTTATTTCCTAAGACAATATCTTTTCAAGAAAAAAGAAAATAAGGGAATCAAAGAGGTTTTTGAAAGTACCGGTTCTAAATCTAAAAATTTACCTTCTTATAAAATTCCTTCTCACTTCATCAACGGATTATTAACTGTTATTTTTGGAGGATCAACCGGAATCGAAGTTTCTACAGTAGTAGCCACGGCAACAATTGGCTCTGTAGCTCACGAAAAAGAATATTTTTTCCGTCAATACAAAACTGAATTAATTTGCGCAGGTGTTGCGGCTGGAGTCACAGCACTTTTCAGCAGTCCGATTGCAGGGATTTTATTCGCCTTTGAAGTTATTTCCAGAAAAGTAACCCGCGCATTTATCATATCAAATGTCATAGCCGTTTCAATTGCTTTCGGATTGCTTACTATCCTAAAAGAAGAACCCTTATTTGCGATCTCAATCACGACCTGGCATTTAAAAGCGATTCCTTATTTTATTCTTTTAGGAATTTTAGCAGGGATGAATTCTGTTTATCTGACCCGTTGTGTTTTGTTTTTCAAATCTCAATTTGGAAAAATTGATACTCATTATTACAAAGTCATAATCGGATCAGCAGTTTTAAGTATCTCATTGTTTATTTTTCCGCAATTATACGGAGAGGGATATCATGCAATTAAAACCAGTTTCATTGCTCCAAATCAAATAATGACATTTACTTTAGCCTTAACTTATATTGGCATATTAGTTCTTAAACCTATTGTTACTTCCATTACATTAGCTTCCGGAGGTGATGGAGGTGTTTTTGCACCAAGCCTTTTTATCGGTGCTTTTTTAGGATTATTACTAGCCTCTGTTCTAAATACTTTTTTTCAGGTTCATGTAATTCCGGTAAATTTTATGATTATCGGAATGGCAGCAGTATTGAGTGCCAGTATCCATGCACCTTTTACAGCTATATTTTTAGTATGCGGACTCACAAACGATTATACCTTATTTTTTCCGATTCTTGCAGTCTCTTTGATTTCGAAATACACGGCAAAAATGATTTATCCTTATACTGTATACAGTTATTCTCCTGGTTTAACAAAATAGTTTCATGCTAATCATCGTAGATTAACAGAATCTTAAGGATAATAAACTATAGCAAAGTATATTTAAAAGCATAACAACGGAAGAAAAAAAGAAAAAAAAATCCATTACAAGCAAAACAATATTATATAATGCCTGTTCAAAAAATAAAAAGAGGATATCGCAAAACACGCTACATTCTTTACAAAGAAACTTTAGTTGATTATAAAGAACATTTTTGGTCTTTTTTAGGATCATTTGTCGGTATTGGAATCCTTGCTTATATTCAATCGATCCATTTTTCAGGAAATGATGCAGTTTATTTAATAGGTTCTTTTGGTGCATCGAGTGTACTTGTATACGGAATTATTCAGAGTCCGTTTTCTCAGCCCAGAAATTTAGTTGGAGGACATTTAATTTCTGCGTTCATTGGTGTTACCGTTCATAAATTAGCACCTGACATTATCTGGATTGCGGCGCCATTAGCAGTTTCACTCGCTATAATTTTAATGCAGATTACTAAAACTTTGCATCCACCCGGAGGTGCAACAGCTCTTATTGCTGTTATTGGGTCTGACAAAATAAAAGATCTGGGGTATCTGTATGTTCTTTCTCCGGTATTAATTGGCGTTTTAATTTTGCTTTTTACAGCGCTAATATTCAACAATATGACTTCAAGCAGAATTTATCCAAGCCATAGCACTTATCATAAACGCTATCACAAAATCAGAAAACGACTGGTAAAAAAATAGTAAACAGATTTGTTTTAGTGAATTTTAATTTTTCCCTAAAATGTTTTCAACAAATCGTATTTACTAATTCATAAATCATAATTTATATTTTACCTTTGGCTTTTCAAAAAATACAAAGATTATGGTTTATAAATTTAGAGTAATTCTGGACGCCGAGGAAGATATTTTTAGAGACATAGCAATTCTTGAAGATGATACCCTTGAAGATTTACACAATGCAATTTTCAATGCTTTTGGCTTTGATGGATCAGAAGTGGCTTCATTTTATACTTGTGATGATACATGGAATCAGGAAGATGAAATTCCGCTTTTTGACACAGGAGATGTTCCCGGTGAAATCAGAACCATGAACGATTATCCGTTATCTAGTATTTTAGATAAACAAAATACGAAGATTATTTACGTCTATGATTTCATCAGCATGTGGACTTTTTTAGTCGAATTGGCTGCCATCGAAGACGAACAAGTTGGAGTTACTTACCCGGAAACTTTATTTTCCCACGGTGAAATGCCTGATGAAGCTCTAGAAAAAAACTTCGAATCTGATGATATGCACAATGATATCTACGGTGAATTTGAAGATGATTTAGACGAAGACGATCTTGACATGTTCGAAGGAGACGACAGCTTTGAGGATTTTGGTTTTGAGGAGAATTGGAATTAGTTTTTTGAACATTCAAAGTGACAGAGTGACAAAGTCGCAAAGGTTTTCTTTTGAAAGCCAATATTTAAAAATGCAAGTTTTTACTTATTTTTATGTTTGTATTTTTAAACATAAAATATGAAAACTTTTAGAGATCTTTTTATCTGGCAAAAATCTATGAATCTGGTAACAGAAATTTACCAACTAACAAATTCATTTCCAAAAGAAGAAATTTACGGATTGTCTTCGCAAATTAGAAGATCATCAATATCAATACCTAGTAATATTGCTGAAGGATACGGCAGAGATGGAAAAACTGAATTATTACGATTCCTAAATATTTCTATGTCATCATTATTCGAAATGCAGACACAACTTGAAATTTCATTCAATTTAAAATATATAAACGAGCATCAATTCAGTAAAACAAACGGAGAAAGTAGAGAATTAGAACGAATGCTGAGCGCTTTTATAAAAAAATTAAAAGACCGCAAATAACCTTTGTCTCTTTGTCACTCTGACTCTTTGAAACTAGAAAAAAATGATAAACCTTTTCAATACCCACATCGATACGCTGGCAATACACCGCGTAGGAAATAAAAGCCGAAACGAAGCGATTTTTTTATCGGAGCAGCCATTTAACTTAAATGATGAAATTGTTCCTTTGATAAAAGAATTCTTTTTTAAACCTTTTAGAGAAAAAGAAGAAAACTATTATCAGTTCGCACACGAAGTGGATCTGGACTACAACGACATGTTTAAATTTGCAACCGAAATTTTTACAAATCCATCTAATGTTCATGAAGTTTCTAAAAAAATTACGAAACATTTATACGAACAATCCAATCATCCACACATTAAAAACGGTGAGGTTTATGTAACCTATTTGACAAATCTGAGTATTGATAACAATGTTGTTGATGCAATTGGGATTTTTAAAAGCGAATTACAAGCCGACTTTTTACAATTTGAAGAAAAAGGAAGCAACCTTGAAATGATTTTGCAACAAGGAATCAATCTGAATAAATTAGATAAAGGATGCTTAATTTTTAACTACAAAAAAGAAGAAGGATACAAAATCCTGACTGTAGATAGTAATCGCTATGACGCACGTTACTGGTTAGAACACTTTTTGTCTGTTGATGCCTTTGAGGACGAAAATTTCATCACTAAAAAATATTTAAAATTCTGCCAAAACTTTGCAAAAGATGTCGTTTTACCAGCAGAAGACAAAAAAGAAGAAGTAATGTTTATGAACCGTTCTGTAAATTACTTCGCTAAGAATGATCAGTTTGAAGAACAGAATTTCCTGAATGAAGTATTAGACAATCCTGATTTAATCCCTGAGTTTAAAAACTATAAAGTAGATAAAGGAGAAAAATACAGCATCGAAGATGTAACCTCATTCCCTATTGCAAACGCAGCCGTTTCTGACGCCAGAAAATCGATTAAAAACGTTATTAATCTCGATACTCATATTCAGATTAAAATGGACTTTATTAATCCTGAAAGCGCAGAAAAATTTGTTGAAAAAGGCTGGGATGAAGAAAAACAAATGTATTACTACTTAGTATATTTCAATAAAGAAGAAAAAAACTAAGCAGCATTCATTTTCTATTACTTACTTAAAGAAAGAAACGGCGATTAAATCTAATTGCCGTTTCTTTATTATAGTTCGATTTTATTTTTCAGATATTCAAGCATTTGTAAGGTTATAGGCTTTGAAAGAAAATCAATTATGATAGGATATTTTTTTGCTCTTGCTAAATCTTCAGGATTAATTGTAGAAGATAAAACAATAATATTTACAGAATTAAATTCCTCATAATCAGGAGTTGTAAAATGATCTAAGAACTCCCAGCCTCCCATGACTGGCATATTCAAATCCAGAAAAATCAATTGCGGTTTTTTTACCGGCTGATCTTTACTATATTTTAAGGTATTGAAATATGACAAAGCTTCTTCACCATTTTGAGCTGTGATGATTAAATCAGAAAAACCTGCTTTTGTAATTACTTTTTTAGACAACATCAATGTAATTGGATCATCATCAATACATAAAATTTCTTCCAGCATAACTTAATTTTTAAATGTTATGATAAATGAGGTTCCTTTGTTAACCTCGCTTTCAATACTAATTGTTCCTCCCATAGTTTCAACCTGAGATTTCACAAGATACAAACCAAGACCTTTACTATCGGGATAATTATGGAATCTTTGATATAATCCGAAAACTTTATCACCGTTTCTTTCTAAATCAATACCTATTCCATTATCAGTAAAAGTCAAAAAAACCGTCTGCCCCACCTGTTCAGCAGTTATTGAAATTTTTAACTTTCTATTCTCAGATTTGTATTTAATAGAATTCGTTAACAAATTTAATAATATACTTTCAATATATGCTTTATTAGTATTAAGTAATGGAACTTTATCCAGCTTAAGTTTTATTATTGGCTTATGTGTCTCTATTTGAAAAGACAACTGACTAAATACATTTTCAAAAACTTCAGCCAGAGAAACCATTTCTTTTTGCATCGAAGGATTATCTTTTATAATGATAACCTTTACCAGGTCATTAATTGTTTCATTTAGAAGATACGTTGACTTATAAAAACCATTAAGAATTTCCTGTAACTCAGGATTATCAATAGGTATATACTCAATCAGATTTAATAAGCCCATTAAATTAGACAGCGGAGCCCTGAGGTTATGCGAAGTTATATACGAAAACTGCTTTAAATCTTTATTATTCTGAGTTAATTCACGAATTAAATGCTCTTTTTCGGTTTCCAGCTTTCTTTCTTCTGTAATATCCTGCTGAATTGATATCCAATGCGACAAAATACCTTCTGAGTTAAAAATTGGAATCATAGAAAAGCGAA
This sequence comes from Flavobacterium adiutor, assembly GCF_048282555.1. Lineage (NCBI taxonomy): Bacteria > Pseudomonadati > Bacteroidota > Flavobacteriia > Flavobacteriales > Flavobacteriaceae > Flavobacterium > Flavobacterium adiutor. Next base: position 1,407,107 of record NZ_CP182487.1, on the reverse strand, counting down.
CCCAATATTCCTTTTTATCTTTTCTGTAACTTATAGTTTCTATTAAACATTCCTTTTGTTCTTTGATAGCCTTCAATACTTTTTTTAATGTCTGCGAGTCTGAGTTTGGCCCTTTAAAAACATTGGGTGACTGCCCCAGAATTTCATCAGATTCGTAACCGGACATTTTAGAAAAAGCTGGGTTTACGTAAACGATTTTCGGAATTTTACCATCAGTAGAATTTGCTTCTGTAATTAAAATAGAATCCTTAGACTGTATAATTACGGTTTCTAAAAGTTTAAGGCGCTGCTCTTCTTCTTTTTGCTTTGTGATATCCTGAATGGCCCCTATCATTCTGATAGCCTTGCCGTTTTCATCTTTTAAGAGAAAACCTCTGTCCAGAACATATTTATAATTTCCATCTGCACACCTGAAGCGATATTGATCCTGCCATTTTTCAGTTTTCTGTTCAATAAAAGAGTACAATTTCACAGACATCCTGATACTGTCCTCAGGATGAATTTTATCGAACCACCATTTAGAAGTCATTCCTACATCTTCCTGCTTATATCCAAAAACAGTTTCAATCCCTTTATTCCATGCAATGTAGTCTTCCTGAATTCTCCAGTCCCATATGGTATCACTGGTAGCTTTTGCAACTATATCATACTTTTCATTAGACTCTTTAATCTCTTCATTTGTAAGCTGCATTTTCTTTAAAATGGAGATATTTTTACTTTCCTTTTTAGATAAAATATAATTAAAAACAACTCCGGTAATAAATATATAAATAATGTCTTTTACAAAACTAAGATAAAAGAATTCAGTTTTTAAAGCATAGCAAACCAGAAACTTATGACACAAGACGGCCATAAATAACGAAATAATAACGTATATCAGCGTAATTTGTCTGGGTTTACTTTTCATTACTCAAATATAGGCAAATAAACCAAAATGCACCAAATAGAAGTGTGTTTAAATCTATTGAATTATTACTATTTCGTTAAACTAATTCACTGGCATTACGTAAACTATCCTCAAAACGTTTTTTATTAAAAAATAAAGTGTACCTTTGCGCCCATTAAAAATCACAGATGGAATCTATTAGAAACATTGCAATTATTGCCCACGTCGATCACGGTAAAACCACTTTGGTTGATAAAATTATGTATCACTGTCAGTTATTTCGTGAAAACGAAAATACAGGTGATTTAATTCTTGATAATAACGATTTAGAGCGTGAAAGAGGTATTACAATTACTTCTAAAAACGTATCTGTTCAATATAAAGGAACAAAAATCAATATTATTGACACTCCTGGTCACGCTGACTTTGGAGGCGAAGTAGAACGTGTATTGAACATGGCCGATGGTGTATGTTTACTTGTGGATGCTTTTGAAGGTCCGATGCCGCAAACTCGTTTTGTATTACAAAAAGCCATTGATTTAGGTCTTAAGCCTTGTGTAGTTATCAACAAAGTGGATAAAGAAAACTGTACTCCGGAAGAAGTTCACGAGAAAGTTTTTGATCTAATGTTTGAATTAGGCGCAACAGAAGAGCAATTAGATTTCCCGGCTGTTTATGGTTCTGCAAAAAACAACTGGATGTCTGAAGACTGGAAAGTACAGACACAAAATATTGAGCCTTTGCTAGATATGGTTATTAGCAATGTTCCTGCACCAAAAGTATCTGAAGGAACTCCTCAAATGCTGATTACTTCTTTAGATTTCTCTTCTTTTACAGGCCGTATCGCAATCGGACGTCTTGAAAGAGGCACTTTAAAAGAAGGAATGCCAATTTCTTTGGTAAAAAGAGATGGAAAAATCATTAAATCGAGAATTAAAGAACTCCATACTTTTGAAGGTCTTGGCCGTAAAAAAGTAGAAGAGGTAGTTGCTGGAGATATCTGTGCTGTTGTTGGTGTTGAAGGTTTTGAAATCGGTGATACTATTGCAGATTTTGAAAATCCTGAAGCATTAAAAACAATTGCTATAGATGAGCCAACAATGAGTATGTTATTTACGATTAACGATTCTCCTTTCTTTGGTAAGGAAGGTAAATTCGTTACTTCAAGACATATCCGTGACAGATTGACAAAAGAATTAGAGAAAAATTTAGCAATGCGAGTTGCTGATACTGATTCTGCAGATAAATTCATGGTTTTTGGCCGTGGCGTATTACACTTGTCTGTACTTATTGAAACCATGAGAAGAGAAGGTTACGAGCTTCAAATCGGACAGCCACAAGTTATCATCAAAGAAGTTGATGGTGTGAAATGTGAGCCAATTGAGGAACTGACTATCGATTTACCAGAAAACCTTTCAGGTAGAGCAGTTGAATTCGTTACGATCCGTAAAGGTGAAATGCTTTCTATGGAAGGTAAAGGTGAGCGTATGATTATTAAATTCAACATTCCATCCCGTGGAATTATCGGTTTAAGAAATCAATTACTTACTGCTACAGCTGGTGAAGCTATTATGGCACACCGTTTTATCGGATACGAACCATACAAAGGAGAAATCCCTGGACGTAACAACGGTTCATTAATCTCTATGGAAAATGGAAAAGCAATTCCTTATTCTATCGACAAATTACAGGATCGTGGTAAATTCTTCGTTGACCCTAACGAAGACATTTACGAAGGTCAGGTTATTGGAGAAAACACTCGTAGCGATGATATGACAGTTAACGTTACTAAAACAAAAAAACTTTCTAACGTACGTTCTTCAGGAGCTGATGATAAAGCCAGAATTATTCCTGCTATCAAATTCTCTTTAGAAGAAGCTTTAGAATACATCCAAAAAGATGAGTATGTTGAAGTTACTCCAAAATCACTTCGTTTAAGAAAAATTTACTTAAGCGAAACTGACAGAAAACGATATAAAATCTAATTATATTTAATTTTCAATATTAAAAATCCCAAATTCCAGACAAAATGGAGTTTGGGATTTTTTTTTAAAACCTTCATTTAATTTATAAAGATCAAAACTTAAAATGAACCTAGAAACTTTATCTTTTTTTAACTACCCCCCCTTTATGCTTAAAGTAAATGCATTTTTTACTTTATACCATTATTATCATCAGCCGGAAGTAAAGTTCCTAAATACACTATCCTGTCTGTGCCTGAAAGTGAAATTTGACTGATTAGTCTTCCATATTCCAATAATGCAAAAAAATAAATTATTCAAAACACTACAAATCCCTTTTTTTCAATAGTTTGTATGAAGAATAAACAAACAAAAATGTCCAGACCAGGACAATTAAAACAGAGAAATAGTCAACACTGTAATCCTTCCCATTTTCAACTCCCATTTGATCACCAATAGTTTTAATTACTGACAATCTTGTAAAGGGTTCAATAATTAAATTTGACATCGCTTCTAATGGAAAAAACTGTGTGATTTTTTCATCAATCGTGCTGTTAGGAAAGATCCAAAATGCTAAAATCCCTCTAGCTATTGATTCAATAAAAAGCCATACTAAAAGAAAACCTAATGCAAAAGCCGAGCGTTTTACTAAAATCCCCAAAAACAAGCAAAAAGAAAAGAAACCTGTCAACTTAACAAAAAAAGCTAAGAGATAATCTAAATCCATTAAAATCACATCGAACTCATTATAAGATGAAAAACACAAACCAAGAATTAAACTCATCACAAAAACGAAAATGGTAGAGCCCAAAGCAAAGAGTATTACAGTCAAAAATTTAGACAACACAAATTCTGTTTTGCTTAGTCCATCGATCAAATTCTGTTTTAAAGTACCGTAACTGTATTCATTCGCCATCATAGAAACAATAACAATGGCCAGAAAAAATTTCAGCCATGCGGCTACATAGGTATTAAAATGCCAAATGAAAGGAAAATTGAAGATTCCCATTTCTGCTAAATGAAATCGAAAAATTCCTAAATCAAATTTTATTGAGGCAATTAAAGCTATAAATGAAAGTAATATGAAATATGTTAGTGTCAATACTTTACTCACTTTGTTTTTCCAGATTTTTTGCAATTCTATTGAGATAAGTCTGTTCATGGTTTAGTTATTTTGAACGTTGGAATTTTGGGTTAATTCTAAAAACTGGGCTTCTAAACTGTTTTTGCGTTTTACTAAATGGCTTAGTACAATATTTTTTGAGAATAAAAATTTATTTAGTTCAGAAGCAGACAATTCTGATTTTAGATAAACCAAAACTTTTCCTTCTTCTTCATTCATTCTGTCAACTGCTGGATGTTGATTCAAAATAGATTTCAAAGTTTCATTGTCCTCTGACTGGATTTCAAAGAAGCCTTCATTTGCAGACATTCCGTCAACAGATCCTGAATAAAGCATCTCCCCTTTTCTCAAAACCACTACATGCGAACATACTTTTTCAACTTCGTCCAATAAATGTGAAGCCAGCAGAATAGTCGTTCCCTGTGAGGCAATTTTTTTAATAATATCACGAATCTGATGAATCCCCTGTGGATCTAAACCATTGGTAGGTTCATCCAAAATTAAAATTTCAGGATCATTTAAAAGTGCTGAAGCAATGGCCAGACGCTGTTTCATTCCTAAAGAAAAAGTACTGAATTTACTGTTTTTTCTTTCTGTCAGACCAACCAAATCAAGCTTTTCATTTATTTTAGAATAGTCAATCCCTTTTATTTTACAAACCAGCTTTAGATTTTCTTCGGCAGTCATGTAAGGATAAAAATTAGGGCGTTCAATTATCGCGCCTACTCTTTTTAAAGCTTCATGAGTTTGCATTTTACCTCCAAACCAGCTGTAAGTCCCTGATGTACGGTTTACAACATTGAGAACAATTCCTAAAGTGGTTGATTTTCCACTTCCGTTTGGCCCTAAAATACCATAAACGCGTCCTTTTTGTATTTCAAAAGATATATTTTTCAAGGCCTGAATTCGCCCATATCTTTTATGAAGATTTTGAATTGTAAGTATGGTTTCCAAATTTATTTCGGTTTTAGTTTTTTAGTAAGACGTTTCAACTTAGATATTGTTACTTCTAAATATAAATTAATGTAAATTTGCATTAAAGATATTGAAAATGAGCGAGCCTTTAATGCTGTTAAAAAAACCTACTTACCCTCTGACACAACCTCTTTTAAGTTACTTAGAACGATACGAAAGAATCTCAAAAGTTTCTGTGTTTTATGACGACTTATTGCGCTTTTCAGGTTCCATAAATGTATATGATAAGAATGATGCTGACACTTTATGGATCAGAGTCTATTATAACGAATTTGAAAGAAATGAAATTGATCTCAACCTAAAGAAAATTTACTCTCTTTTACATTCTGACGGAAATAGCGAAATTATCCAATTTCTTAATATTGATGCTATTGATTACTGTACATTTGGTAATTCAAAACCTTTCCGTATTAAGGTTCGAAATATCCTAAACGATAATTATGTTCATTTTTATATTAAAAAAGCGGACGCATCCAGAATTTACGGCCTGGAATTAGAAGATATTTTATCTCCTGACAAAATCAACTTTCTGGTTTATAATGATACCCTGATTGAAGAACATATTATTGGCATTCCTGGCGATGTTTTCATGGACACCTTATTGGATTCATGTACAGAAACCGAAAAATCACAAATTGCAAAAGAGTTCGTAAAATTCAATGAACGCTGTATGATTCGACTTTTAGGTGATATGCGTGCCTATAATTATGTAATTGTACCTATTCACGATTTTGATCAGGTAGTCTATAAAATACGTCCGATCGATTTTGACCAGCAATGCTATGAAGGTAATTTCAAAGTGTACCGCCCTCAGTTTTTCAAGGAAAATTATCCAATGATCAAACTAATCAAGGATAAACTTGAAGAACGCTCTATTTTTCAATACAAAGACGAAGAACGTGCTATTTTAGCAAAGCGAATACATTCTGCCGAAAACAGAATTAAAAAACTTTTAAATATAATGTGCCATGATACTATTTCAACAGAGGAGCATTTAAATCAGCTAAAAATGGAATTATACCGCTACACTAATGATATGAAATTTAAAAATGCTAAATCGATGGGACATATTATGCATGCCGCTTTTGAATTTATTACACGTAACTTTAAAAACACAAACCTAATTTAAAAATTTATTTTATGAAAAAGTCCTTCTTAATTGTAAATTCTCTCGTTTTACTCGCTTGCCAACAGCAATCAAATAGTGATTTAAAAACGCTTTATTCACTCCCAAAAAAACTTAAGGAAGTTTCAGGAATCACTTATTTTCCTGAGAGTAATTTGATTTATACTTTGGAAGACAGTGGAAATAAAAATGAAATTTACGCTATAAATTCAGAAGGTAAATTAGAAAAAACTATCGCCATTACAAATGCCAAAAATGTAGATTGGGAAGATATCACAAAAGACAAAGCAGGAAATATTTACATAGGTGACTTTGGCAATAACGATAATGAACGTATGGACTTGTGTATTTACAAAGTAGCCAAAAGCGAATTAAACAAACAAAACGCCGTTATTGAATATAAGGTTTCTTTTTCCTATCCTGAACAGAAAGAGTTTCCACCCAATAAAAAAGAATTATTCTATGATGTGGAAGGCTTTTTTGAATTTCAGAATTACTTTTACCTATTTACCAAAAACCGAAGCAAAGGTTTTGATGGAACTGCTTTTATTTACAAAATTTTAAATGCGCCAGGAACACAAAAAGCGGTTAAAATTGGAGAATTTAAAACCTGCAAAAATTATAATCATTGCGTCTTAACAAGTGCAACAATTAGTCCTGACGGAAAAAAAGTCGCACTTTTAAGTCACGATAAAGTTGTTTTATTCAAAGATTTCAAAGCAGATTCTTTTAACAAAGGCTCTCAAACAGAAATTGTCCTGAATCACTTCTCACAAAAAGAAGCTGTTGTTTTTAAAGACAATACTACTTTATTAATAGCTGATGAAAAAACCAATAAAATCGGCGGCAATGTGTATGAATTTAGGTTAAAATAGCTAGAAGCTGTAAGCAGCTCCTACAACTACTCTTCCTCTTTCATCCGGTGATTTGAAATAGGAAACTCTCGCTGTAATCACATTTACGCCATTAAGCCAGATCCCGCCTCCAAAATCATTATGCCATTTTTTTGAATTTTCGCCATCCAGCCAAATACGACCATAATCAAACCCTGCTAAAATTCCATAAGTAAGTGGCGCAATTGTTTTTCGGATTTTTCCGAGACTTAGACGCAAATCCGTGCTTTGCGAATAAGACGTATTTCCTAAAAATCTTTCCGTTCTGTAACCACGTAAATCTTTATCTCCACCTAAAGTCACACCCTGATAAAACTCGTAGTTGCTATTTAAAATCGCTTTTGTCTTAAAAAAAGTTGCAAAAACTAATTTGCCATGCGAATCGATTTTATGTACAAAACTTAAATTACTTTCGACAGTAGGGAAATTTTGTTTAGAATTATCCAGATTTGTCAGCCAGCTGCCTGAAATCATAAAAGCCATCCCTAATGAAGGTTTTGAAACAAAATCAGTATTTTTAAAACTATATTTTATGATTGCACCAGCAAATTGCTGGCCTTCGAAAACAGTAGATTTTACAACACCAGGCACATCAATAAAGCGTGCTTCTGTATCATCAACCTTCATCTTTTCAAAAACAGGCTGAAAACTCAATTCACTTCCATAACGACCAACGTGTCTTACAGCAGGTGCCACTCTTAATTTCTGGATCCGAACACGATTGAAATCCATTCCCAAATCCTTATCTTCATTGACCGTTTCATTTCCATATCCAAAATAATTAATTGCAAAATTTGGCGTAGTATATTTTGCCTCAAGGTCAATAATCCAATTTCCTAATAATCCGGGAAAATGTGAGTTGTAATCCAACTCAAAACCTGCTGTAGCAAAATAATAGAACCCATTTAGAACATGCTTTTGTGTATACGGATTTTGTTTAAAATTATTAACTGTATAATTAAGATTGACTCCTATTTTCACACCATCATCAGGATTAAAACCGGCGGTTGGTAAACCTGAAAAAACGTTATATTTCGGTTTTTCAAAATTATACAAATTCACATCGTAATCATCTGTAAGTACTTTTTTTGCTTTTTTATCAAGGTTATAGGTATTGTTTTTTGATTTAAAATCATAAATTCTTACTCTTTTTCCATTATCAACAGCATATAAATCATTGTTTTGTCCTCCGATTAACCGAATCAAAATTTTCGAATTGTATCTTCCCTTTATTTCATAAACATCATCATCATCTAAACCGTAAATCCAAAGATTTTTAGTCAATTTATCGTTATACTTTTTTGTATAAATCAGTTCTTCACCCTCTTTTTTAAGGCGATACACTTTTAGTTCGAGAGTATTTTTAGAAATGTGATTTATAACAAACTTATCTTTTTTGTCTGTTCCTGCTACCATTACTGTACGAGAAAGAACATCAGAATAAACTGCTGCATATTTTTGAAGCTCTTTTTTTCTGCTTTTCAATTTTCGCTTTATATCTTCAATAGTTTCATCCTGAACTTCTTTTGGCAGGTTTTTAAAAGCATTATCAATATCAGCATCCAAAAGATTTTCCTGAATATACTTTGCCTGTGCAATCCAGTCGTTTTTATCGGCTACTCTGACAAAAGCCAAATCTAAGGGATAAGGTTCCCTATTAAGCCATTTTACATTATCAATTTTATCTTTAAAGCTTCGCATGTGCCGCAATGCGGGAATATTCATTAATAAAGAAAGTAAGGTGCCGTCATATTTTGTAAAAGCCTGGTCACGATCACGAGGTATAGGTCTATATACAATTTTATCTCCTTCCTCATATTCTCCCCAGCGCCATTGATCCTGATGCCTGTCCCAATCACCAATAAGCATATCAAATAATCGTGCTTTCATGTATGCTTTTTCATCAACACTATATTTTTCGTCCTTATGAAGATTTTTCATCATATCCTCAGTACTGATAATATCATTTGGTTTTCCAAAACTGCGGGCATCTTTTTGATTATCTGAAGCACGCTCTTCGACCATGTATAATGCATCACCAAAATTTGAATTAAACTCTTTTAGAGCATTTTGCTTCGGAATGTAATATAAAACCGGATTAGAATGTGCTAATCCTAATTTATCAGCCATATTTCCAATTGAAAAAGGTGTATATGGATGTGCCGTAGTATAAAAATCAAGTAAAAAACCCTCAGCATAAGTATCCTGAAAATCTGTTTCTACATACTGATCCTTAAAAGCAACAGATTGAAGAAACTGTGTAGCACTCTTTTTTAAGGCACGTATAACGTATTCTCTTTTCTTAGAATCTACGACTCTTAATGATATTGATTGATGTCCGCCTCCTTCTCTTAGGGGTTTCAGACCTCCTTTAAGCGTATCCAGAGTTGCAGTTTGCGCTTCTATCGGAAGACTGTAATATTTACGGTAATGATTTCCAAAAAGAAATTTATGCACTGCACTTTTTCTGGTCATCTCTTTAGTATAAATTGAAGAAGAAACTGTTTTAGGAAAATCATTAGAAGCTTTTTTGTCCCAGTTAAATTCTTTTGCTTTTATAATTTCACGTTCAAAAAGCATTTTTTCTTTATTATTTTCATTGCCATAGAAGTTTACTTTTGCATCGCCGCTTTTAAACAATGTCAATACTGCATAACCATTACCGCCATAAGAGAAATCGTTTGGATTGATTGCTCTAGCAGCTTCTGATTTTGAACCAGCCCCGCTAATAATCTGATTGATATTCTCATTATTAATGAACTGGAGATTGTGATCATGCCCCGAAACTACAATGATATTTTTTTGACCCTGAATAAGTGCTTTTATTCTTTTTGCAAGAATAGTATATTGCTTATTCTGAAGATCCTGCGGGCTAATTCCTGATGTCTTTCTAATTAAATTAATCATAGAACCAATAACCGGAAGCGGAATTTTATTCTCTAAAGGGAACAATTGCTTCTCTAATGAAAACTGTCCGCCATGTGTCCCATTACTCATTAAAGGATGATGCATAGCCAGAACAACTGTCTTTTCCTGGTTTTTATTCAGAATATTTTCAAGTTCGTCAAAAAAATCTTCCCTGGTTTTAATGTCACAATTATCATTTATAGTCGGATGTTTGTTCCAGTCTTCTAAAAACCATTGGCTGTCAATGGTAACCAAAGAGGTAATACTATCCATTTTTACCTCTTCAATTGGGCAATTTTTTCTTGGTAAAAAAGTCTTTTTATCATTTAGGTATTTCGTAACAAAATCAGCCTGAAGCTCGAGTCCTTTTGTACCATTGTACCAATCGTGATTTCCCGGAATAAAAATGGTTTTCCCCTTAAAACCTTTAGTTAGTCTGAGCTGACCGGTCAGTTTCGTTTCTGCAATTTTTACTTCAGCCTCCTTTTTGCTGGCCGGAAAACCTTTAGGGTAAATATTATCTCCTAAAAATAACAATGTAGCTCTTTTATTTGATTTCTTTAATTTATCATGCAGTAATTCAAGTGTTTGCTTCGCTTTTTCTTCATCTGCATTTCCCGCATCACCAACTAAATAAAAAGTGTGTGCAATTTTTATGGTATCAGTTGCGTTTTCGTTTTCGTTGGCACTTACATTTTTACCATATTGAGGATGCCGGGTTGCACATGAATAAATTAAAGACAAAAGTAAAAATGGAAGAATTTGGCTTTTAATCCTTACAACAAAATGATTATCCAGAAACAATTTCATAATTTAGTGGTATAAAAATATTCTCTATGAACCTAATACAACAGTCCGAAGATTTCGTTACTAATTTACTCAAAGATAAACTATCTGCTTTATATTCTTACCACAATTTCAACCATACTTTTAGTGTGGTAAATGCAACTAAAGAACTTTGTAAAAAAGAAAATGTAAATTCTGATGACAGAGAATTACTTTTAATAGCTGCATGGTTTCATGATACCGGATATATTATTGGATATGAAAACCATGAAAACGAAAGCATTAGGATTGCTTCTCAATTTTTAAAAGAAAAAAACCAAACAGATGAATTCATAAAAAAGGTAGGAGATTTAATTTCGGCTACAGCCAAAGAATACATTCCGAAAAATCATCTTGAAAAGATAATAAAGGATGCCGATTTTATTCATATTATCAGTCCTGAATATGTTAGCTCCTGCGAATTATTGCGCCTTGAATTAAAAAACACAGGAATTGTAGATTTTACAAACCTAGAGTGGGCTACAGAAAACTTCAATTTTTTAATGACAAAACACCACTTTTATACGGATTATGCCCAAAAAAACTGGCAGCCTCTGAAAGAAAAAAACTTAGTCAAAATTCAGAAAAAGATAAACAAGCAGAAAACCCAAAAAAAGGCTGAAGTTGAAGATGAAAACAAAAAAAAGGAAAAATCAGAGAAAACAGATCGTGGTGTTGATACCTTATTTCGTGTTACTTTAGGAAATCATACACGTTTGAGCGGGATTGCAGATAGCAAAGCCAATATTTTATTATCTGTAAACGCAATTATAATTTCAATCGCACTCTCTTCTATTATTCCAAAATTAGACAGCCCAAAAAATGCCCACCTGGTAATCCCGACCTTCATAATGTTGATTTCTAGCGTAATAACTATTATTTTTGCTATTCTATCCACAAGACCTAAAGTAACTTCCGGTATTTTTTCACGCGACGATGTTGAAGCTAAAAAAGTTAATTTAATGTTTTTTGGCAATTTTTATAAAATGCCTTTACATGAATACGACTGGGCCATGAACGAAATGATGAAAGACCGCGACTATTTGTACTCTACAATGATAAAAGATTTATACTATCTTGGTTTGGTTTTGCAACGAAAATATAATTTACTCCGAATCGCTTACAACTTTTTCATGACTGGAATCATTATTACGGTAATTGCTTTTGTAATCGCATTCAGATCAATTTAGAACTCTTTTTAAAACAAAAAAACTATTTAAGTTCATCCAATAAATCCTGATACGTGATTTTTTGAGAAATCAAATTTTCGGTATTATTAATAACTTTTACACGAATAGCCCTTAATCCCGAAACCCCTTGCAAGTCTTCAACTTCAAATTGCTCAATAGCAGGTTCAAGTATTTTTTTGTGCTGCAAATATTTTATGTATTTTAAGTATTCCGCTTCCTCATTGTTTTGCGTATATACAATTGTAATTTTTTCTTTTTCTGTAATTCTGTCTTTTGTACCTTTTATATTTGATTTATCTATTCGTTTCTTCACAACTTCATAACGGGCATTATAGGTTCCATCAACGTCAAATCGTTTCTCATCCATTCTAAAACGAATTGAAAGCGGAGAGCTGAAAACCAAAATTAATGAAGTTACATCTAATTCGTATGGTAAAGAAGCTTTAAGCTGATGATGTTCTAATTCCATTTCGCATAAGGTCTGCAATTGCCATAAGCGCAGATTATGCAAATACATTAAATCAAAAGGCTGTGAAGGTGTAATTGAAGAACCAATATATAGATTATGCTCAACACCATCTGTTTTAAAACGTTCGTAGTAATGCGGATAAATTTGCTGAGCTTCAATTTGCTTTTTATCTAAAACAGAAGCCAGTTTCTTGTTAATAATAGACATCGCATTATCAAATTTCTTTCTTTCATGATAAAACAAGCCCGATTTTTCATCTAAACTCTCAAAATACTTTTTTTGTAATTTTTCGCTTTTAACAGTCTCTTTTGTGTTTTTTAAAATAGGATGAATTTCTTCTTCGATATAATGCTGAACATGCTGTTCTGTATCTGCTTTCAAAGGGAACTCTAATTCCTGAAGCATCGATTCCAGTTCAAACTTCCTTTGCTCCAACAACATCAGATTAGCGTCAGACTTCAGGGTTTCGAAAATTTCTAAAAGTGCCGTTAGCTGATTTTTCAAGTCTTTCTTTACTGTTTCATTTCGATGTTCAGATGAGCTTTTAATATCAATTTGTCCATATAACGGAAACACCTCTTTAAAAACAATCTCTTTAAAAATATAATCTTTAGAATAATTAATATTTTGAAAATAATTCTGAGATTCTTTTTTAAATTTCCAATAAACACTGGGGTGAATTGTAGTATATTCACGCTGAATAATAGCTTCTACCTGATGCTGCATATCAGTATTGTAACGATCAATTGTATCTGTTAAATACGGTAAGATCAACTCTAACTTTGTCGAATTTATACTATTTAATTCTCTTGGGTTTTGAGATACAATTTCTAATATCCCTAAAAAAAGATCATCTTTGATTATTGGAGCAAAAATACAGCTTTGAATATTCTGCTGAAGCAAATGCTGCCCTAGCCTTTCATTGCCTGCCTGTTGTGAAAATTTTTCAACATTTGAAATTACAAAAGGTTCCCGTTTTTCTAATAAGTTTTCAAATGAGCATCCAAATAAGGCATTTTTACAATCTACTTCCTGATTATCCGAAAGTAAAAAGCTATGCATTTGGGTATCAAATTTGATTGGTCTAATCAATTTTTCCTCATCAGAACTGTAAATTACAAAACCGAATCTTAACCCTGGTATTTTAAATAACGATATAAAAATAGATTCAATAATTTCAGTTGGTGTAATGGTATCATCTGGTTTTAACAGATTACTTTTTAAATTCGAAATAGCATTTTCAGTAGTTGCGTCAAATAAGGAAACTATCCCAAAACCTTTTATAATCCAGCTCCCTACCGGAAATTTTGATTCCCAGAGTTCAATATCTGTATAATTATCAATAAGTAAATCAATATCTTCTTTTGTAAGCTGTATAGAATCTTCCGTTGGAATTATTTCAAGGAAATCAGCATTGTACAAAATACGATAATGTCTGGTAACCCCTTTTTCATCCGGAATATCATAAAAAAAAGGTTTATTAAAATCTACATCCTGTTTATAATAAGTACTTAAAATAAGACAACAGTTATTGATATAAAATTGATGCTCATCAAAATCCCGAATTTCCATATCAAATGTTGAGCCTGCATTACTCAAAATTTTCTTGAAACGTTCTGTATAATTGAAAGTTAAATTCTGAAATGGAATTGTAACAGCTTTTATTTCGTTGTTTGTCAGAGCTGTTGGAAACAAATCAGCCAAAAGATTTTTTATCAGACCTTCCTCCTTTCGGATAATCTTATAATCTTCAATCCCCGTTCTAAACTCAGGAATAGCTTCTATTTCTTTCAGTATTGCTTTTGCATAATTTGATCGGTAATCAATATCTGATAAAGCAATTTCTTCAAAAGATTCAATTAATTTATGAAATGATATTATAGTTTTAAAAGGGCTTTTCTTAAACGAATGAGCATTCATCTGAAATATAGTTTAGAATGCAAAATTAGGTAATTAGTCCATCTGAAACTCTATTTCTTTCCATTATTTTATTTGTTCAATATGATGAAAATAAAAAAAGTCCTCATAAGAGGACTTTTTCTATATTAAGAATTGTAATTAATTACAATTTAGCAACATGTTTCGTTAATTTAGACTTCAGATTAGAAGCTTTATTATCGTGAATAACGTTCTTTTTAGCTAATTTATCAATCATAGAAATTACTGTTGATAACTTAGAAGCTGCATCAGACTTATCAGTAGCTAATCTTAATGCTTTAATAGCGTTACGAGTAGTTTTATGTTGGTATCTGTTAAGAACTCTTCTTTTTTCGTTGCTTCTGATTCTTTTTAATGCTGACTTATGATTTGCCATTTTCTTAATTTTAGATGTAATAATTTATTATAGATACTAGTTAAAAAAGAAAAACCTCCCACAATTGCAAAACAATCACTTTGGTTTTAACTAATAAAACAAAAACCGAGACACCAATTTCTATTTTACAAAACTTATTCACAACTAATTTTAGTAGTCCGTGGGGGAATCGAACCCCCCTTACCAGGATGAAAACCTGGCGTCCTAACCGATAGACGAACGGACCATAATATCAAGTAAAACACTTAAAGTGCAAGAAAAAAAGTAGTCCGTGGGGGAATCGAACCCCCCTTACCAGGATGAAAACCTGGCGTCCTAACCGATAGACGAACGGACCGTGTTTCTCTAATGCGGATGCAAAAATACAACTATTTTTAAAATGTACAAGACCTGATGTAAAAAAAAATAAAAAAAATCAATATGCCTTTGCAAACAACACTCTTTTTGTAGAAGGATTCCCAGTAAATACGCAGCTTCCCGCCTCTTCCACATGACTTAAAGGAACACAGCGAATCGTTGCTTTTGTAAGATCTTTTATTTTCTCTTCCGTTTCAGCTGTTCCGTCCCAATGAGCCGAAACAAACCCTCCTTTACCTTCTAAAACTTGTTTAAATTCCTCAAAATTATTTACTTCCGTAATATGCTTATTACGATAGTCTAATGCTTTATTAAATAAATCTGTCTGTATTTGCTCTAATAATTCATTTATGTAGTCTACAATTCCTTCCCCAGAAACCGTCTCTTTTGTTAAAGTATCACGTCTTGCTACCTCAAAAGTTCCGTTTTCTAAATCTTTTGGACCTACTGCAATTCGAACAGGAACTCCTTTTAATTCCCATTCAGCAAACTTAAATCCAGGTTTTTGGGTCGTTCTGTCATCATACTTAACTGAAATCCTTAATTTCCTTAGTTTAGCAGTCAAATCATTAACAGCAGCTGTAATTTCAGCTAATTGCTCATCTGTTTTATAAATTGGCACAATTACAACTTGTATAGGCGCTAAATTTGGAGGTAAAACCAACCCCTGATCATCAGAATGTGTCATTACCAAGGCTCCCATTAAACGAGTTGAAACTCCCCATGAGGTACCCCAAACATGCTCCTGTTTTCCTTCTGCATTTGCGAACTTCACATCAAAAGCCTTTGCGAAATTCTGACCTAAGAAATGAGATGTTCCTGCCTGCAATGCTTTCCCGTCCTGCATTAAAGCCTCTATACAGTATGTTTCATCTGCTCCGGCAAAACGTTCTGTTTCGGTTTTTACCCCTTTTACAACCGGAATCGCCATAAAGTTTTCTACAAAATCCGCATACACATTCATCATTTTTTCAGATTCCTCTAGCGCTTCTGCCTTTGTAGCATGTGCAGTATGTCCTTCCTGCCATAAAAATTCAGCAGTTCTCAAAAATAAACGCGTACGCATTTCCCAACGTACTACATTTGCCCATTGATTAATCAATAAAGGCAAATCTCTATACGATTGTACCCATCCTTTGTATGTTGACCAGATAATTGCCTCACTTGTTGGACGAACAATAAGTTCTTCCTCTAATTTGGCATTCGGATCAACCATTAGCTTCCCTGGTTTATCAGGATCGTTTTTTAATCTGTAATGCGTTACGATTGCACACTCTTTTGCAAATCCTTCGGCGTTTTTTTCTTCGGCTTCAAACATGCTTTTTGGGACGAATAAAGGAAAATATGCATTTTGATGTCCGGTTTCTTTAAACATCCTGTCTAACTCAGCCTGCATTTTTTCCCAAATAGCATATCCGTAGGGTTTGATTACCATACAGCCTCTTACACCTGAATTTTCGGCTAAATCTGCCTTAACAACCAGTTCGTTATACCATTTCGAATAATCTTCTGCTCTTGTAGTGAGGTTCTTGCTCATATTGAATAGTTTGGCACAAATTTTGTTTTATTTTTTTTAACTAAATAGTTTCGCAAAACTAACTATTTTTGTAATGTGCAACAATAAAAAACACCACAGATATGAAAACTTATACTTCTCTCCGACAAAACTCAGCTCATTTCTATCTAATTGGATTGTTGAGTTTTTTATTAACATCGTGTGGTTCTTACCAAAACAGTTCGTATAACGATAATGATGGAATTTATAGCAATAGCCGTAATTACGCTCAGTCAAACACCAATTCGGTCAACAACCAATATCAGGATTATTTTAGATCACTGCAAAATGACGGAATGCCTACTGAAATATTTACTGATGTAGATAGCTATGGTAATTACGCAGAAGACGACAGTACACAAGTTGCATTAGTTACATCTTACCCTTCATGGGGGAGCAGTAATTCTGAGGTATCAGTAAATGTTTATTCCAGCCCAATGTGGCCTATGGGATTTGGTTACGGCTTTGGATACCCATATTACGGATGGGGAGGATACGGAGGTTATTGGGGGTATTCCGGATACGGATGGGGTTACCCTGGATATGGATGGGGTTACCCTGCTTATTGGGGACCAGGATGGGGATATTCCGGCTATTGGGGACCTGCTTATGGTTATGGATACAGACACAACAACTATTCCTATAATTACGGCAGAAGAGGATCTGCCGCTTACTATGGAGGAAGAAATTATAGCTCTAACAGAAGCTATAACACGAATAGAAGTTACACAACAAACAGAAGCTATAACAGCAACAGGACGTACAGTACAAACAGAAGCTACAATACAAACAGACAAAACAGCTTTTCCGACTACAGAAGAGGATCTTCTGCAAACAGAACATCAAGTCCTACTTTTTCAGACAGAAGAAGCTCGAATTCATACAATAGCAGTTACGATTCAAGCAGAAGATCAAGTACTACTAACTCAAACAGATCTTACAATTACAACAATAATAGTAACAATTCATCAAGAAGTTATTCAACACCAAGCTCTTCTCCTTCCCGTTCATATAACAGTAGCGGAGGTGGCGGAAGTATGAGATCCTCTGGAGGAGGCGGTGGCGGCGGCAGATCCTATGGCGGTGGCGGAAGAAGGTAACAATTTCATTCTTCAGCGTATTTAGTTACAAATCAAATTCAACAAAAAATGAAAAAAATATTCATCCTACTTATAACAGGATTAACTGTCAGCGTGTCCTATTCACAGGAAATTTCAGATGGTGTACGCTATTCTCAGGACAATTTAACAGGAACTGCCCGTTTTAGAGCAATGGGTGGCGCCTTTGGAGCACTTGGAGGAGATTTATCATCATTATCTGTAAACCCTGCGGGATCTGCAATATTTATAAACAATCAGGTTGGAATTACTTTTAGCAATCAAAGTATCAAAAATAATTCTGATTATTTTGGCGAACAGACCAGCGACAAAGAAAACTCTTTTATTTTAAACCAAGCCGGGGCTATTTTTGTTTTTAACGATCATAATCCGAATAATAATTGGAAAAAAATTGCAATTGGTGCTACCTATGAGAACACCAATAATTTTAACAATAATATTTTTTCAAGAGGCACAAATAAAGACAAAAATTCAATTGACCGCTATTTTTTAAATTATGCGAATGGAATACCTTTAGGAGATATTACTGGTTTTGACTACACAGATTTGTTTTATAATGAACAGCAAGCTTATTTTGGATTTTATGGAAAAGTAATACTCCCAACTAACCCAAACGACACTAACAATACGCAATACAACACTAATATTCCTTCTGGTGGAAATTATATACAGGAAAATGAAATTTATGCTCGAGGATATAATAGCAAATTAAGTTTCAATATCGCAACATCCTATCAAGACAGGATTTATCTGGGAGCCAATTTAAACGTTCATGTTACCGACTACAGAAGATCCAGCAGTTTTTTCGAAAGAAACACGAGCGACCTGGAACCAACTCAAACTATATCCAATGTGCGTTTTAACAATGACTTGTACACTTATGGAAACGGATTTTCTTTTCAATTAGGTGCCATTGCAAAAGTTACAGAATCATTTAGATTAGGTTTAGCTTACGAATCAAATACTTGGTATGAATTGTACGATGAAATCTCGCAAAGTTTATACTCAACAACAGAAAATAACGCAAATCAAGCTATTGACTATGAAGTAAATCCTAATATAACAAACGTTTATGACTCATATACTTTGCAAACTCCGGGAAAATTCACTTTTAGCGGTGCCTATATATTTGGAAAAACCGGTTTAATCAGTGTTGACTATTCTATTAAAGACTACGGAAATACTAAATTCAAACCGACGAGTGATTCCGGATTCAGGGAACTTAACAATGATATAAACAACCAACTAACAACAAGCGGCGAATTAAGGATTGGGGGCGAATACAAAATTAAACGATTAAGCTTACGCGGAGGATACCGTTTTGAAGAAAGCCCTTATAAAGACGGTAAAACAATTGGAGATCTAAACAGTTATTCCGGCGGTTTAGGGTATAACTTTGGAGGCACAAAAATTGATCTTGCCTATTCTTATACTGAAAGAGAATCTAATCAGGGATTTTTTGCAACCGGATTAACTGACCCTGCAAAAATTAATTCTAAACTCAACAATGTTTCCCTGACTTTATTATTTGAATTGTAATTAAAAATCAAAATAGAGGATTGAAAATTTCCGTCTGGTTTTCCTGACGGATTTTTTTTTAGCCCCGATAGAAGTGAAAATCCTTTTATGCCGGTGTTCGGCGTAAAAGATTGTAACGGATAGCGGGAATAGCTTCTGAAAAAACACCTAAATGAATCCTAAACAAGCGGTGTTTGAATAAAAAAGTGTAATTTTGCACTCCAATTTATAAAAATATGAGAACCAAGTCTTTAAAAAAGAACAAAATTAACGTAATCACTCTTGGGTGTTCGAAAAATGTATATGACAGTGAAGTGCTGATGGGACAACTTCGTGCCAATGGTAAAGAAGTACAACATGAAGCTCCTGAAAAAGAAGAAGGGAACATTATCGTAATCAACACTTGTGGTTTTATTGACAATGCGAAAGCAGAATCAGTAAACATGATTTTGGAATATGCTGATAAAAAAGACAGAGGCTTAGTTGATAAAGTTTTTGTAACAGGATGTTTATCTGAACGCTACAGACCGGATTTAGAAAAAGAAATTCCGAATGTAGATCAATATTTTGGTACTACAGAATTACCCCTGCTTTTAAAAGCTCTGGGAGCCGACTATAAACATGAATTACTAGGAGAACGTTTAACGACTACTCCAAAAAATTACGCTTACTTAAAAATTGCTGAAGGCTGCGACAGACCCTGCAGTTTCTGTGCTATTCCGTTAATGAGAGGTTCGCATGTTTCTCAGCCAATCGAAAAATTAGTAAAAGAAGCCCAAGGCTTAGCCAAAAATGGCGTAAAAGAATTGATTTTAATCGCTCAGGACCTGACTTATTATGGCCTTGACCTTTATAAGAAAAGAAATCTTGCAGAATTATTAGAAGCACTGGCAGCTGTAGAAGGCATTGAATGGATACGCTTGCATTATGCCTACCCTACCGGTTTTCCGATGGATGTTCTGGAGCTAATGAAACGCGAACCTAAAATTTGTAATTATATCGATATTCCATTGCAGCATATTTCAGATAATATTCTAAAATCGATGCGCCGTGGTACCACTCAGGCCAAAACGACTCAGTTACTAAAAGATTTCCGTGCTGCGGTTCCGGGAATAGCTATCAGAACTACTTTGATTGTTGGTTACCCAGGGGAGACTCAGGAAGATTTTGAAATTTTGAAAGACTTTGTTCAGGAAATGAAATTTGACAGAATGGGCTGTTTTGCTTATTCTCATGAAGAAAACACTCACGCTTATTTATTGGAAGATGATGTTCCCGCCGATGTAAAACAAGCCAGAGCTAATGAGATTATGGAATTACAATCTCAAATTTCATGGGACTTGAATCAGGAAAAAGTAGGACAGATTTACAAATGTATTATTGACAGAAAAGAAGGTGCTCATTTTGTGGGAAGAACAGAATTTGATAGTCCGGATGTTGACAATGAAGTTTTAATAGATGCATCAAAACATTATGTAAAAACGGGCGAATTTGTTAATATAAGGATAATAGAAGCGACAGAATTTGATTTATACGGAGAACCTGCTTAAATTTACGCTAACCAATCATCAATTTTAAAGTTTATGAAACCTATTCACTCTATTTTTCTTTTAGTTTTTGCTTTATTAGGCTATAATTCTGTTTCAGCACAATACGGAAATGGTTACAATAATGGGTATGGGAACGGTTACGGCAGAGGTGGAATGGGCATGGATAGAAGTATGATGCAGGGACCTCAAAGCAGCCCAAGCAAACCAAAAGAAGTTCCTGTAGAAGAAACAGCTGCAAAAATTGTAGAGCAAATGAAACCCGAAGTAAATCTTGATGAACTTCAGGCTATCGCTATCACAAACGTTCTGGCAGACAGCATGAGAGAACAAGGGGTTCTTTTGAAAAACGAAAGCAGCAGCCAGGATCAGAAAATTGAACAGATAAACGCATTAAGAGAAGTTACGACGAAAAAAATAACAGCTTTTCTAAATCCTGGACAAATCGAAAAGTACACTACTTTTATGGCTAATTTTAAGGAAATAAAAAAAACGAAATCTAAGAAGAAAAAAGATAAAGATTCAAAAGACAATAAAGAAGTCAAAGAAGACACTGAAGCAGCAAAACCTGCTGAATAACATTCCTGACTCAACCTTAAATGTAATTAAAGCATGTTAAAAAAACATTTTTTTTATCTGATTTCAGCCATTATTATTACTTCCTGCGGAACAAAAAACCCATACAGAACAACAGAAAAAGTTTATGATCAGCAGCTTAAAACTTTAGAAAATCAAATTACGAGTAAAGAAGTCCAGCCAATACCATCTGTTGTTCCTCCTGTAGTTATAGACACTACTTATGCTTCACAATTAGGAATTGTAAAGGACACTCTTTCAAAAACAGGATCTACTTCTTTACTAAATGGTATTACAACTGAATGGATAGGAACTGTCAATTTCAATTTAAGAAAACCAAGTTTTATTATTATTCATCATACCGCTCAGGACTCACTCCAGCAAACCGTTAGTACGTTTACAAAAACAAAAACGCAAGTCAGCGCACATTATATCATTTCTGAAAACGGAAAAGTAGTTCAGATGTTAAATGATTATTTGAGAGCATGGCATGCAGGAGCATCAAGTTGGGGAAAAAACACCGATTTAAATTCCTCTTCAATAGGCATTGAACTTGACAACAATGGCTTCAAACCTTTTACAGAAGCTCAGATCAGCAGTTTAATGGCTCTTTTGACTAAACTGAAAAAAGATTACAATATTCCAACACAAAACATTCTAGGCCACGCTGACATAGCTCCAGGCAGAAAACAAGATCCAAGCGCCTTATTTCCATGGAAAACTCTAGCAGAAAAAGGTTTTGGAATTTGGCCTGATGAAGTTTTAGAAGAAGCACCTTTTGACTTTAAAATTGAACCTGCGCTTCGAATTATTGGGTATAATACTAAAAATCTTTCCGCAGCTATTCAGGCTTTTAAACTGCACTATATACAAACTGATACTTCTTCTGTTTTAGACCGAAAAACAATAGATACTATTTATTCGATTTATAAAAAACAGGTTCAATAAACGACGCATTTAAAAATAAAAAACGCATTCCTGATAAAATTTAGAGAATGCGTTTTTTTATTGCATTTTAAGACCCATAAAAATAGTATTCAAAAAGAAAAATCATCCGAATACTTACTCTCTCCTATTCCATGGATAATTACTGATAATCCCTGAAGCAAAAACTCCTCAAATATTAATACCAAATACTTCTTTTAATAGTATTAGATAAAAAACACTGAACAGAATGAAGTTATTTACCAACACGAATAATTTAATCCGCCACATCCTGCTTTTTTTTCACAGAAAGACATACAATAAAAAGTATTTAATCAAAGAGTTAAAAATCTTTCCTTAAAGACATTTACTTTAGCTCTTAGCCGAATGATTTCGGATAATAACTATAAGTTTAAATTCTATTAAATATAAAAAAGCTGCCAAAAATTTATAATTTTTGACAGCTTCCAAAAAAAAAAAAAAATATCAATCTTTATCTCTTTTCCAGAAAGAGTATGTTTTATAATTTATTTTAGAATCCGTAAACTAAAGCCAGAAGCACTTGAGAAGCAGATTTAGCAGGCACTAAATCAGAATCTACAAACTTAACTTTATCTGAATTTGAATCAAATCTGAACTCTGGAATAATAGTCAAACCGTTTATTTTGTAGTTCCCAGACAAAGTCAAAGCTGTAATATCTGTGTCATCTGACCCCTCTTTAGATTTAAAATATTCACCACGTATTCCCAAAGCAAAAGCATCACTAATTGCATAAGATGGGTATAATGCGGCTCCTGTATAACCTACATCACCTTCGTTTGAAAAATCAGCAGCGTTTAAACCTAATTTGAATTTATCCGTTAATTGGAATGTTGCAGTCAAATCAACAATAGTACCACTTACAGAGCCATCCATAAAATTCAAATAAGCACTTGCTTTATCTGTCACATAAGACAATTGACCTCCTACAGCATTTAATCCTTTTATTGGATCCGCTTTATAGGAATTCCAAGTATCATTAAACAAACCTACCATTGCTCCAAATTTCTCCGTTATGGCATAATTCGCTTTAATACCTGCATTTTGGAATGGACCATTGGTAAACATATAAGAAGTTGAGTAATGAAAGTTACCTACCGGAGAGATTACCTCATAGCCAATAAATGTACCCATATAACCTGCTGTCATACTAAATTTATCAGTAAACGCATAAGTAGCATACAAGTTTTGGAGGTGGAATGATTCCCCAGAAGTAATTGTATTAGGAATAGGATCACCATTTTGATCATATACTACATCTAGCTCATTTGGTATTGATTGCCTTTGTCCTCTTGGTCCAAAAGAAATTTCACCAACAAAAGAAATGTTTTTTATTTTTTTCTTCAAAGCGATATCCAACATTCCTAAAGAAACTGAATTCTGATCTGTTGCAAAACTTGTAGGAATGTTAGGGACTTTAGCAAAATCATATTTGTAATATATATCCCCCGAACCTGAAATTTCTAAAGGAGTGGTTTCTGATGTTTCATCTTGTGCAAATGCAAAACTTGTTGTTAGTGCTAATGATAAAATACATAATACTTTTTTCATGTGTAAATTGGTTTTAGTTATTAATTGATTCTGGTTAGTTAAATTTTTATCTTTTTATAATTACGATTGCTTTTTTTTGAACTTCAAATCCGTTTAAATCATCATCATTTTCTTCAGCGAATTTATTAACTTTTGCATGAGTAGAAGAATCGAAAACTATTTTTTTGATGTTTTTAGAGCAGAATTATGGATTACAAAAATTAAATCAAAAATAATCATTATTTCATATTTATAGGGATTGGTTTTTAAAAATACAATAACACATTTTTAGTGTTTACAACAAAAAAATAGGGGTTTAAAATCAAAAAACACGTTAAAAACAAATATTAAAAACCCAAAAAACAACTTTAAAAAAACAAACCCCTATAAAAAACAGGGTAAAAACATAAAAAATAAAAAACACCAAATCAAAAACAAGTTTTTAATATACAACAAAGAAATATTTAAAATTCTTACAAAAACAAATACGAAAGAATATCAAATATTAACTTTTACAAGCAGATAAAAACGCAAAAAGCCTATCCAAACTGAACAGGCTTTTCTAGCAGTTTTTTTTCATTATCACTAATCTGTACTATTATATTTAATTAAAAAATCACGGATTTTAATTCCAGACTCTTTCAAATCCTTATCTTTCCAGTTTCCTTCTGATTTTGCTCTTTTTTGTAAAACAGAGCAGGTTTCATCCTTATCGGAAACTGACCAAGTAACCCAGCTTAGTTTTCTGGTCTCCATCCATTCTATATATTCCTGCCATGACTTCATATTGAGAGGTCCGTCTCCAGAAGCTTCCATTCCGGCAGATTCCGATATAAATACTGGTAAACCGCTTTTTATTGCCTGATCCGTCCTGTCTCTCAACTCCTTACCATGTGTAGCGGCATAAAAATGCATTGTATACATTAAATTACCATACCCTCTAATAGGATCTGCAGCAGGAAGATCAACATCCTGATCCCAATGAGGACAACCAACTAAGATAATATTGTCAGGATCATTTTGTCTGATAACCCTAATGATTTCTTCAGCATAACTTTTAACTTCCGGCCAGGTTTCATAATCAGGCTCATTGAATATTTCATATAATATATTGGGATATTTAGCATATTTTTTTGAGATCGCAGCGAAGAATTCTTTTGCTTCCTTTAGATTGACGTTATGACTGTGCCAATCTACAATAACATATATATCTGATTGTATGGCTCCTTTTATAACTGCTTCGATTTTTTCTTTGGAAAATTGCGGGTCTTTACTGTAGGAATGTTCCCCTAATTCAATTCCCATAGCGGCACGAACCACATTGCAATTAAAATCCTTCTTTAACCAGCTTACGGCTTTTTCATTGTAAAATCTTGGCCACATACTATGCCAGCCAAAACTCATTCCTCTTAAAACAATTGGCTGATTATTCTGATCTGTCAATTGAGTCCCTTGGACACTTAAAAAACCATGTTTCTTTACAAATTGTGCATTCGAAATAGAAAACATCAGTAATACACCTATGTATAGTATTATTGTTTTTAACCTCATCTTGCTTTTATTTTAAAGAGATAATTTCAAGATTATACAATCGTGAGAAGCCAGATCTGCAGTAAAGTTCTTTTTGGTGTTTCCAGTTTCTTTATTCGTCCAAAGATTTTTTAGTTTAAAAGTTACTTTATTGAAGTCAGCTTCATAACCAAAATCAGTATCTTTTATAGTATTTTTCTTCCAGTCAAAATTAACTTTTTTAGCCACTTCGCTTCTATTTAAAAAAGTTACAGCCCAGTTCCCATCTGATAAAGGTTTAACCCAAACTTCTAATCCATCTTCTGCCAAATATTTAAATCCCTGAATTCCCAGTTTATCCTGATTAATAGCGATTAATTCTTTATTGGTCAAAAGAGCCAATGTTTCTTTGGTCATTTTTCGGTAATCATTTCCGGTAAATAATGGAGAGGATAACATACACCACATTGCGAAATGCGATTTATCTTCGGTATGATTCATTTCATTGCCCACTTCCATCATATCAAAATCATTCCAGTGATCCGGACCGGAATATTTACGAATGTCTTTACGCATGTCTGCAATTTTCATGAACCCCCAGGAGGACCAATTTTCAGGATGCTTAAATTCACAATCAAAGCACGGATAAATATCTCCAGAAATCCTCCAAAGGTTGCCAACAGGCTTCCCCCACTCCCAAGGCTGGTTATCACCCCATTCACAAAGACTAAAAACAATAGGCCTTCCCGCTGTTTTTAATGCATTACTCATTGTTGCATAAGCTTCAGGAGCCGTAATTCCTTTTGTATTACACCAATCATACTTTAAGAAATCAATTCCCAGTTTCGCATAAAAACGGGCATCCTGATATTCATATCCTCGTGTACCCGGATAACCAGCACAGGTTTTGGTTCCGGCGCAATTATACAAACCAAATTTAAGCCCTTTGTTATGCACATAATCTACTACAGCTTTCATTCCGTTTGGAAATTTAACCGGATCAGGTACTAAATCTCCGTTTGCATCACGTTCTTTTGCCATCCATCCATCATCCAGTACTATATAATTGTAGCCCGCAGCTGCCAAACCTGAAGAAACCATAATATCTGCTGTTTCTTTTACCAATTTTTCATCGATATTGGTTGCAAAAGTGTTCCATGAATTCCAGCCCATTGGCGGTGTCATGGCCAGACCTTCAAATTTCCCTGCTGATTGCGTATGTGTATTTCCCTGGCTGAAGACTAATATTGAAATATGTAAAGCCAATACTAAAATTATCTTTTTCATTTTTTTTAAATTTTAAAACACTTTATAAAAAATGTTCCCTAATTTTTCAATCAGGGAACATTTTAGACTAACTTAAAACCAAACAAATTATCTATTTCAAAACAAAGCCTAAATCATCAAACAAAACAGTATTTCCCCCATCATTATTTGATTCTTGAAAAGTAATCATCGTAACGGCAGTTGGACTTCCTAATTTATCTAAAGGAATTTCCATATAAACCCATGATGTTGAAACTGGAATAACATAATTTGGACCTCCGTTTAAACTAAAATTAACTTGTCCGTTTTTAGATCCTTTAACCGCAATCCTAAATGCTTTGTATGGAGTCATGTCAATATTAAAACCCCAATTTCCTCCATCCCATTGACCAAATTCCCATTGCCAGGATTTTTCTCCTTGAAAAGAATCACCATCATAATTAAAATTAACCCCCTTACCTGCCCAAGGTCCTCCCCATTGCATTCCATATAACTTATCATCGTATAAAGCGGTTCCTATTGCTTCTTTCGAGACCGCTGTTCCCGATATATTTGTAACAGCTAAATGTCTCTTGTCTGCATTTGCTGGTATTTTAATGACAATTTGCTCCAAAGTGGATGAAAGAATTGTAACAGGCACTTCTGGCTGCGTAGGTGTTTCTGCAAGTGTTACAACTGGTTCTAAAAAGTATTTCCCTTTAATTATAACCTCATCTCCTTCAGCACAATTAATAAAATTAAATCCACTAAATGTTGGAGCAGGAGGAGCCACCACTATATCATAAACTGCAGTTCCTTTGTCTGTAACTACCTTTAATTGATTAGAAGCATTAGCATACGGAGTATTTTCATCGACCAAAACAATAATATCAGTATCAGTTACGAAAGTGGGTCTAAAATAAGTCTCGTAATCATTAAAATAAATTTTTTGTGCCGAAAGAAATCCTTTACCATGGATAACATAATAATTTTTAGGATCAACTTTAGTTACGGGCTCTAATGGCTTTAAGCTCCCGTCTGTATTATACCCAGAGGGCATTACCGATTCTATTACAGGCGGTCCTGCATGAGCATCATTATCATCATCATTAGAACAAGAACTAAAAAGCAATACAAATAACACCCCTATAACACATGTTGTTAACGAATATATCTTGAAATTTTTCATCTCTTTATTTTTTAAATTATTTAAAATTATAAGGAGCTACTTCCTTTAATTTTGGATTTTTAATTAAATCATCCGCAGGGTAAGGCAATAACAAATTAGATGCAGAGATAGATATATGTTTCTCTACTTCTTGATTTCCTCTGTTTTGAGCCTCCATAATTTGCTTCGCTTTTGCGAATGGCAAACGACCTAAATCAAAATAATAATCTCCTTCACAAGCTAATTCAGCACGTCTTTCTTTAAAAATATCATCAAAAGTTATAGATGTTTTCTCTGCCAGCCCAGCTCTTCTGCGAACCGCATTAAAAGATTTTAACGCATTGACATCAGAAGTACTTCCGGTTTGAGAACCCAAAATGGCTTCTGCATGAATTAATAACAACTCTGCATAGCGCATCATATAACTATTCATACTACTTTCACCATTAAAAGGTTTATTAAAAACTCCTGTAATTGGGATATTTTCTTTACCGATTACATATTTTTTTAAACCTGCACCTGAATTTTGAGCTTCATTTTCTTCTTTAAAAGTATAACCTAAAAGTATTTTAGAATCTACATCTAAAGTTTCTGCATAGCTCAAATTTGGATAATAATCACCTGGTAGCATAAAAGTTTCTTTTCTTCTTTTGTCTCCATTTTCATAAACATTTTTAATTAAGTCCTGAGATGGGGCAATTTGTCCAGAATATGTTGTTTCAACCAATCTGTTTTCCGGAGCAAATAATGTATTACTAAAATTACCCTCAAAATAAGTACCGGTACCTGTCCATTGCCAGGAAAAAATTGACTCTTGATTGTTATTGTTTTTTTGCAAAAACAAATCTGCAAAAGACATTGTTGGCAATTCATCTCCACCTAATAATTTAAATTCTCCACTATTTATAACTTCCTGAGCCAATGCGGCAGCTTCAGCATATCTTTTTTGATACAAATAGACTTTAGCCAAAAATGCTTTAGCAGAACCACTAGAAACGTGTGCATTTGCAGCATAATCACTCCCTCTGGTTTTTTTTCTTAAATTTTCAATAGCATATTTCAAATCCATTTCGATGAATTTATATACATCTTCAGTTGGATTACTCGGAATCACAAAATTCTGAGTATAATCAGCTGTGTTTTCAATAATAGGAACATTTCCCCACAATCTTACTAAGAAAAAATATGAAAATGCCCGAATAAAATGACATTCTCCCAATGTATTTTTAAGTGCTTCATTACTTACATTAGGACCAACACTTTGTGGCAAAACATTTATATACGCATTACAGTTAGCAATAGCCCCGTAACAAGAGCGCCATGCATCTGAAATAAAAGACTGCGAATTGGTAAAACTTAAATCTGTAAATTTTCCGAAATCATTATAAACATCTGCATACATATTTCCAGAAATAACATCGGTAATTCCAAAAAAAGCCGATTTATTCATATTAAACCACACAATTCCATACAATCCATTTGTTGCATTATCAAGCTTTTCATCAGAATCATAATAATTCCCCATTGTAGGAGCACCTTCAGCAGGCACGTCTATAAAATCTTGCGAACATGAGGATGATAACAACATTAGCCCGGCTAATAATATACTACCTGTTCTTTTAAATATATTTTTTTTCATTGCTTAGTTAATTAAAATTCAACATTAAAACCAAAAGTAACTTGTCTTGGCACTGGATAACGTCCATTATCTATCCCTGATAATAAAGCATCTTGGTTAAATGATCCAACTTCAGGATCGTAACCTTTATAGTTTGTAAAGGTGTAAAGGTTTTGACCTGATACATAAACCCTTAATCTGGATAATTTGATTTTAGAGATAAGATCCAAAGGCAAAGAATATCCTAAAGTTACGTTTTGAATTCTTAAATAAGTTCCATCTTCAATCATACGACTTGAAATAGCATTATTAATATGGTCGTAAGTTGAAGGTCTTGGCAAAGAAGCATCCAAATTAGTAGCTGAATAAAAATCAGCTGCATCGGTTAAATAATTTGTACCTATATTGCTATTCATGGTTCCTGAATGGCGTGTTAAGTTCATTAAATCATTACCAACAGTTCCTTGAAGAAAAATAGATAAATCTATATTTTTATACTTAAAATTATTTGTAAAACCGTATGAGAATTTAGGATTAGGATTTCCAATAGCTACAAGGTCATTTTGATCTATTACCCCGTCATTATTTTGATCTTTATAAATTACATCACCTTTAACAAAATTTGGCAACAAAGAGTTTGTACCGTTTTTCAAAACTACTTTATTTCCACCCGCATCAGTATGTCCGTAAGTCAT
Organism: Flavobacterium adiutor; assembly: GCF_048282555.1. Taxonomy (NCBI): domain Bacteria; kingdom Pseudomonadati; phylum Bacteroidota; class Flavobacteriia; order Flavobacteriales; family Flavobacteriaceae; genus Flavobacterium; species Flavobacterium adiutor. Next base: position 1,377,038 of record NZ_CP182487.1, on the reverse strand, counting down.
TAAATCGTCATCTGTACGATAAATCCCCCTTGCTTCATATCCATAAAATGACCCAATTGGCAAACCTTCTTGCGTTCTTGAAACCGATACCGTATTATAGGCAAGTGTATTCATCGTTTTTGTAATATTCAATCCCGCCATATCCGAAACTTCATTTACATAACGTGTAAAATTCAAACTAGAATTCCATGAAAAATTTTCAGTAAATTTATTATCATAACCCAAAGTAATTTCAAAACCTTTGTTTTGCATACTCCCTAAGTTAAAATAAGGTGGATCAACACCTCCTTCGTAACTACCGCCCCCGGAAAGGAAGTATGGCAAAGGCACCTGGTAAAGAAAGTCTTTAGAAACTTTTTTATAAGCATCAAACGTTACTGCCAACTTAGAATCAAACAAAGTAAAATCTAACCCAAAATTAGTTTGCTCTTGTGTTTCCCATTTTACATTTTTATTATTTGAATTGGCAGGTAAATAAGAAGTTCCCATTGTACTGTTTACGATATGCAAATTAGAGTCGTACACATTATTTGGAATCTGGTTGTTCCCTGTTTGTCCCCAACCTGCTCTTAATTTAATATTATCGACATATTTTTTAGTCCCTTCCATGAACGACTCATTTGAAAGCTTCCAAGAACCACTTACCGAACTAAAAACACCCCATTTATTTCCTACGAAAAATTTTGAAGAGCCATCCGCTCTTACAGAACCTGTTAACCCATAACGATCAGCGTAATCATAAACTACCCTTCCTAAATAAGAAGACAATGTTTGTGTTCCGCTGTACGGGCTACCAATAATTGCTTTATTTAAATCTGAGGCTGATAACGAATGATCGCTATTATCTTTAAATCCTGTAGCATTTATAGAATACCCTTCCCAATGCGCTCTATTGGATTCCTGAACTCCCAAAAGAGTAAAATTATGTTTACCAATAACATTACGATAGGTTAGCATATTCTTTAAGTTCCAGGAATTTCCTTCAGATGGGTTATAATATAAATTTGCATAAGCCTTTACTGCATTACCCAATGAATACATCGGATCATATTGTTGCCCAAGATTATTATAAATATACCCCCCTACTTCAAAACGATACTCTAACCCTTTAAGAATATCAACTTGTGTATAAAAATTTCCGGCATAATTTTTTCTTACTAATGTATTAGATCCTAATAAAGATGTTGCCACAGGATTAACAAATGAAGTTGCCCCACCTGAAGGAGGTCCCGAAAACGCTCCCGAAAGTTCATAAACAGCAACATCTGGAGTTGCCAATAAAGAAGTCGCAATTACTCCGTTAAATTGACCATTCAAAGTTAGCTTCTCATCTGTAATTGTCCCACTTACATTAGCCCCTACTTTTATAAATTTATTTACTCTTGCATCAATATTTGTTCTAAAATTATATCTTTTAAATCCTGATTCGATTACAATACCCTCCTGATTCAAAATACCTCCTGAAACATAGTAGCTAATCCCTTCTTTTCCACCTGAAAAGGACAATTGATTAGATTTCATAATTCCTGTTTGGTAAATCGCATCTTGCCAATCTGTTCCTGCTCCCAAAAGTTCAGGATGAGCAAATTCAGGACGTTTTGAAGTTGGATCGTAAACCTCTGCTAATGCATTTTGATGAATTGCAAATTGTTGCAAATTCATAGATGATAATTTTTTAGGAAGATTACTAATCGAATATGAATTTTCAAAAGTTAATTTCCCTGTCCCTTTCTTTCCTGATTTAGTGGTTACAATAATAACTCCATTGGCTCCTCTGGAACCATAAATAGCTGTTGCAGAAGCATCTTTCAAAATATCAATTGACTCAATGTCATTTGGATTAATCAATGAAAGTGGACTTAAAGTTATATTTCCAGCATTTGAAAAGTTAGAATTTCCTGAAGCATTTCTTCCAGAAGTAGACGAATTACGTGCATCACCAGAAATTGGCACACCATCAATTACATATAATGGTTCGTTGGTCCCTGTTAAAGAAGAAACCCCTCTAATACGAACAGAAACATTACTTCCTGGCTCACCTGAATTGCTATTCACTACAACTCCCGCAGCCTTACCCTGCATCATTTGATCAAAAGAAGCAACTTTTAAATTTTCTATATCTTTTGAAGCAATACTTGAAATTGCACTGTTTACATCTTTTCTTTTTACAGTTCCATATCCAATTACTACAACTTCTTTAAGATCTTCCGACGTTGGCTTAAGAGAGACATTGATAGCCGTTTTTCCATTAACCGCTACTTTTTGAGTATTGAATCCTATAAAAGAATACACTAAAGTTGCATTTGCCGGAACATCGATTGAATATTTTCCGTCAAAATCAGTTGAAGTCGAAACTTTAGAACCGTCTATCGAAATGTTGGCACCAGGAATCGACATTCCTTTTTCATCAGACACGACACCTGATACTTTTACCTGAGCTGTTATGAAGTTACTCAGCAATAGAAATAACATCAATGGAATAACCTTGTGGTTAGCATTCCAATGAATAAAATTAGTCATTAGTTTTTTCATAATAAATGTTTGGTTAGTTGAAAGTTTAATACTTTATAAAGCGGTAAAAAAAAGATCGCATTTTACCGATTTATTTTTAACAAATCTATAACAGAAGATTATAGGAAGTTAATAGTATTATATCATTTAATGATAATATTTTTACCATGCTGTTTTAAAAAAACACATAATAAAATAAAAATATTAATTTATTGAAATATTCGCAATTAAACAGCACAAAAACCCAAGAACAAATAAACAATAATTAATAAAATCGAAAAAATTAAAACGATTTCGTTAAAAATAATATTTATTTATGAAAAAAAAGTATCACTACAAAATGCGCTTCAATCCCGAAAAATCCTCACGATACTGACTGGGTGTACAGTTTTTAATCGCTTTAAAACTGCGATTGAAATTAGCTATATTATTAAAACCAGATTTAAAAGCCACCTCTGAAACACTCATATCTTTTTCAACCAGCCAACGGGCAGCATATCCTATCCGGATATCATTAATGTAGTTTACAAAAGTTTTTCCGGTACGTTTTTTAATGAACCGGTTAAAAGAAATTATAGACATGCTCGCCACATTTGCCACATCTTCTAAAGTAATTTTATCAGCAAAATGTTTCTGTACATATTCATAAACCAGCTTCATTTTATCATAATCATCAAAAGTATCATAATCTACTGTATACGTAGAAAGCAGTCTTTGATTTCTGGAATTTGCCAAATCATACAACAATGAAGTGATTTCTAAAAAATAATCCATACCATCTAATTTAGAGAGTTTTATCAATCTTGGAGCTAATTCTTCGGCAGTTTTTTTAGAGAATAAAATTCCGTGAATTGAGCGATTAAACATATCCCGAATCGGATTCATAATACGTCGGGCAAGCAGTGATTCATGAAAAAGATCATTATGAAACTGAATGGTTATTTCATGTATCTTTTTATTAGTGCACTTATTCAACTCCCAGCCGTGATATAAATTGGGACCAATCAAAACGAGTTCAATATTATCTATTTCTTCAATATTATCTCCCACGACACGTCTCACTCCTTTTCCGTTTAAAATAAAATTAATTTCAAATTCAGGATGGTAATGCACCGGAAAATCAAAACTATCTTTAACTCTGTCAAAGACTAAAAAGCTGTCTCCACTTGAAAGAGGCGCTATCTCTCTGTAAAAATTTTTAGTTGTACTCATTTATTAATATTTCTTTTTAACACAAAAAACAACAAATTCAATTGCAATAATATGATATATAATTGATAAAATAATATTAAATGAAGTATAAACATCGGATTATCTTTGAAAAATAAAATTATCATTTGTTCAAAACAATAATTAATTATTAAGTATTATTGATTTTTAAACTAATATATTTTTATAGTTTTAATAATTTTAAAGAAATTATCACATTGAATTCCTATTCAAAAAAAATCAAGAAACTTGCTACCCGCCGTTTTATGAATTAATGGATTACTACTCTTAAAAAACAATATTATAAATGAAAAAAAACATAATAATCCTTATAATATCAGCCTTTACAGGAATTTCATGTTCTTCACAGAAAGCTACAAATAATATTAATTTGTCACTTTCAGACAAAAAATCAACACCTGAAACAGTTTCACTTTATAAAAAACTGAATTTACTAACCCAAAAAGGATATCTTTTCGGACATCAGGATGACCTTGCTTATGGTGTAAACTGGAAATATGAAAACGGAAGAAGTGATATAAAAGATGTTGTAGGCGATTATCCTGCCGTTTACGGATGGGATATTGCTGGTTTAGAAAAAGGAGATATTAATAATATTGACGGAGTACCTTTTGCTAAAATGAAACAATATATTATTGAAGCCAATGAACGTGGAGGAATTTCAACAATTAGCTGGCATTTTGACAATCCGTCAACTGGAAAAAATGCCTGGGACAACACGCCAAACTCTCTAAAAACCATTTTACCTGGCGAAAAGAATCATGTAAAATTCAAATCCTGGCTTGACAAAGCAGCTATTTTCTTTTTGTCCTTAAAAGATAGAAAAGGAAAAAATATTCCAATTCTTTTCAGGCCTTACCATGAATCAACAGGCAGCTGGTTTTGGTGGGGAAAAGGAAATTGTACTCCCGAAGAATTTAAAGCAATCTGGAAATTCACTTTCGAATATCTGCAAAAAAAAGGAGTACATAATTTAATTTATATCTACAACACCGGTAGTTTCGACTCAAAAGAAGCTTTTTTAGAAAACTATCCGGGTGATGAATTTACTGATATTTTAAGCTTTGACAGTTACCAAAATGCTGATGACAAAAACGGCGAAAAGTTTATCGCCGAAGTACAAAGTCAGTTTAAAATTATAAACGAAATCGCTCAAAAAAAACATAAACTGATTGCTTTGGCTGAAGCAGGTTATGAAGCTATTCCAGACCCCAAATGGTGGACAGGAACTTTTTCTAAAGCGATTGGCGATTTTAAAATTTCGTATGCCTTGCTCTGGAGAAATCACGGCTGGCAGGAAAAAGAGCAGAAAATGCATTATTATGCGCCATTTAAAGGTCAGATCAGCGAAAAAGATTTCATCGATTTTTACCAGCTGGAACAAACCTTATTTGAAAAAGACATTAAAAAACTTTAAAACTATACTAAAAACAAAAATCTTAAACATCAACCAATGCACGACAAAATTCACTTAAAAGAAAAAATCGGTTATGGACTTGGAGATGCCGCTTCTTCAATGTTCTGGAAAATCTTCAGCATGTATCTACTGTTTTTCTATACCGACGTTTTCGGTCTGGCTCCGGCTGTAGTGGGAACAATGTTCCTGATTACCAGAATCTGGGATTCTTGTTTTGACCCGATTGTAGGAATCATTGCCGACAGAACAAAAACAAAATGGGGAAAATTCAGGCCTTATTTACTTTGGGTAGCCATACCTTTCGCCGTGATTGGAGTTTTAACTTTTTACACTCCTGATTTTGACGAAAAAGGGAAAATCATCTATGCCTACGTAACCTATTCGCTAATGATGATGATTTATTCTTTAATCAACGTTCCGTATGCTTCCCTTTTAGGAGTAATGTCATCAGACAGAAAAGACAGAAACACATTATCATCTTATAGAATGGTTTTTGCCTTCGGCGGAAGTCTTTTAGCACTTTGGTTAATCGAACCTCTGGTGAACTATTTTGGAGGAAATTTAAATTCTAAAACGGGCTGGCTCGCTACCATTACGGTTTTCGGAATTATTACCACTGCTTTTTTCTGGGCTTGTTTCTTCTTCACTAAAGAAAGAGTAAAACCTATTGAAAGCGAACAATCAAATTTAAAAGAAGATTTAAAAGATTTAGTCCAAAACAAACCGTGGTGGATTTTATTAGGTGCCGGAATTGGAACTTTGATTTTCAATTCTATCAGAGACGGTGCAGCAGTATATTACTTCAAATATTACGTAAGCAGCGCTGTAAACTTTGATTTTTCAATTTTGGGAAGTGATTTTCACATGACCCCCACTTCTATCTATTTGGTTTTAGGGCAAGCTGCCAATATCATCGGAGTAATTATTGCTACGCCAATTGCCAACAAAATTGGTAAAAAGAAAACCTTTTTTGGCGCTATGACACTCGCTTCAATTTTAAGTATAATTTTCTATTTCTTCGGAAAAGAAGATATTTCCCTCATCATGAGTTTTCAAATTTTAATCAGCATTTGTGCCGGATGTATTTTCCCATTAATCTGGTCAATGTACGCTGACAGCGCTGATTACTCAGAATGGAAACAAGGCCGTCGTGCCACTGGGTTAGTTTTCTCAGCATCATCAATGTCACAAAAATTCGGATGGACAATTGGCGGAGCCGGAGCCGGGTGGCTTTTGGGATACTACGGTTTTCAGGCAAATGTTGAACAAACAGCTACAGCCCAACACGGAATTCAGTTAATGTTAAGTATTCTGCCTGCCATCGCTGCAGCAATATCAGTGAGCTTCATAGCCTTCTATCCTTTAAACGAAGAAAAACTGCAAACTATAGAACAGGATTTAAATACAAAAAGAGACCAAAAAAATAAAATACAGATTTAGAAATCAATTTATATGACAACAATAACGGCCGCTACATTTCAGGATAGAAAAGTAGCATTAGAAAAGGAACATCAAACACTCATTGAACTTAAAAATGAACCTCAGAATACAATCGGCAACGGTATTTATCAGCGATATAAAAATCCGGTAGTAACCGCTGCTCATGTACCGTTGAACTGGCGTTTTGATTTCAACGCAGATACAAACCCTTTTTTACAAGAACGAATTGGAATGAATGCCGCTTTTAACGCCGGAGCAATGAAATGGAAGGGGAAATACCTTCTTGCCGTTCGAGTAGAAGGAATTGACCGAAAATCATTTTTTGCCATTGCAGAAAGTCCAAACGGAATCGATAATTTCAAATTCTGGGACAAACCATGCGTGATTCCGCAGAATGCAGAACCAGATACAAACGTTTATGATATGCGTTTAATCAACCACGAAGACGGCTGGGTTTACGGTATTTTTTGTACAGAAAGAAAAGATACTAAAGCTCCGAAAGGCGATACAAGTTCAGCTGTAGCCAATGCAGGCATCGTTCGTACTAAAGATTTAATCAATTGGGAAAGACTTCCGGATTTAATTTCAAATACAGGACAGCAGCGAAATGTGGTTTTACACCCAGAATTTGTAAACGGAAAATACGCTTTATACACACGTCCGCAGGATGGATTTATTGATGTTGGTTCAGGAGGCGGAATTGGTTTAGGATATATTGATGATATGACGAATCCGGTTGTAAAAGACGAAAAAATCATTTTTGGGAAACAATATCATACTATTTATGAATTGAAAAATGGTCTTGGTCCTGCTCCTATCAAAACGTCAAAAGGCTGGCTGCATCTGGCGCATGGAGTTCGTAATACCGCTGCAGGATTACGCTACACTTTATATATGTTCATGACTGATTTACATGATATTTCGAAAGTCACTCATATTCCTGCCGGACATTTTATGGGACCTGAAGGAATAGAAAGAGTTGGCGATGTATCGAATGTATTATTCTCAAACGGATGGATTGAAGATACAAACGGAACTGTTTACATCTATTATGCGTCATCAGATACCAGAATGCACGTTGCTGTTTCATCAATAGAAAAATTAGTCGACTATGTAACCAATGCGCCGACAGACACCTTTATATCAGCAGGTTCTGTAGAAAGCATCATCACTCAAATCAAAAAAAACAACGCAATATAATAACCAAGTGTCCGAAAAATTAAAACAGTTAAAATCAGCATTCGAAAACGAACTGGATTCGATTCTTACATATTGGTCAAAAAATACCATCGACAATCAAAACGGAGGTTTCATTGGCCAGATTGATTTTAACAATCACATTATAGCAGATTCAGAAAAAGGTTCAGTTTTAAATGCCCGCATTTTATGGACGTTTTCAGCAAGTTATCAGACCACAAAAAACGAAAACCACAAAAAACTAGCTGAAAGAGCCTTTGAGTTTCTGTCTGAACATTTTTACGACAATCAATTTGGCGGTCTGTTTTGGAGCATCAATGCCGATAAAACGCCAAAAGACACCAAAAATCAAATTTATGCGCTGGCATTTGCAATCTACGGATTATCTGAATTTTATGCCATTTCTAAAAATGAAAAAGCTTTAGAAATGGCCATTAATTTATACTCAAAAATTCAAGATTATAGTTATGATCCTGTAAACAAAGGGTATATGGAAGCTTTTACAAGAGATTGGAAACCCATTGATGACTTGCGTTTAAGCGAAAAAGACGCCAACGAAAAGAAAACCATGAATACGCATCTTCATATTATTGAAGCCTATGCGAATTTATATAAAGTGTGGAAAAACAAGACGCTTCAAAATAGTATGATTGAGCTTCTTGAAACCATTGAGAAACATTTTATTAATACCAAAACCGGACATCTTCGTTTGTTTTTTGATGAAAAATGGATCGAAAAACCAGACGTTATTTCATACGGACACGATATTGAAGCAGCCTGGCTTTTACAGCAATGTGCGGAAATTTCTGAAGATAAAACGTTAATTGCCAAATATCAAAAATACGCAATACAGATTGCCGAAACCACAAAAAAAGGAATCGATTCTGATGGCGGCCTATGGTACGAATATGATCCAGAAAAAAAAGAATTAATTGCCGAAAAACATTGGTGGCCACAAGCCGAAGCCTTAATCGGGTTTTATAATGCGTACCAATTAACCGGTAAAGAAGAATATCTGGATATTGTGTACAAAAACTGGGAATTCACCAAAAAACACATACTCGACAAAGAAAACGGCGAATGGTTTTGGGGCGTTTACAGTGATTATTCTGTAATGCAAAAAGACAAAGCGGGTTTCTGGAAATGCCCTTATCACAACGGCAGAGCCTGTTTGGAACTGATACAAAGAATAAAAACTTAACTTATTTCACTTTCATAAAACTGATTATTGCATTAAAAAACAATTATGAAATCGCCTCTAACAAGTTTACAAAAGCAAAAACCTACAAATAAAAGGCGATACCATATATGACCTCTAAAAAAACAAATTTCACATATATGAAACAACTCTTTTTCTTTAGTTTATTATTTTTTAGTGCGATAAACCATGCACAAACCAATCTGGTTAAAAACGGTGGTTTTGAATCTGAAACATTAAACTGGAATGGTGATGCCGCCACCCTTTCTCCTTACGACAAAAAAACAGGTAATAACAGTGCTGTAATCAATCAGTTTACTGGTGCTGAATGGAAAGCAATAGATCAAATTATAAATATTCCAAAAGACACGTATGCGGTAGAATTCAGCGTTTGGGTAAAAGCTGATCAGATCGAAGGCGGCAAAGAATCGTATAATGCAGGTTTAATGATTGCCGAATTTACAAACAGCGGTGGAAAGAAGATAATTTCCGAAAACATAGCGCAAGTAAAAGGGTCTGTAACCTGGACCAATTATAAAAAAACGGTTTTAGTTCCTGAAAACGCCAAAAAAATCAGAATCATGCTGGCATTGGCGCAAACAAATGGTTCTCTGTTTTTTGATGACGTAAATGCAACTGCCCTTTCTGAAGAAGAATATTTTAAGCTAAATCCAATAATTACAATTCAAGAAGGTCAAAAAACAATTTCAACTCCAAAACAATTTTCTAACGGAAATTTCGAAGACAATCTAAACTCATGGAATGGTGCCGGAATTATTTCGGCTACAGATAAAAAAGAGGGCAATACCGCTGTAGAAATCACTTCAAAAACAGCCGAATGGAAAGCAATTGACCAGATAGCTGATATTAATAACGGAGATAAAACCATAGAAATTTCAGGGTGGTTAAAAGCAAAAGATATTCAACAAGGTAAAGATCCGTGGAATAACGGAATGTTTATCATCGAATTCAAAAAAAACGACACAACCAAAGCCTCAGAAGACCAAATTATTGGAACTGTAACTGGAACTACTGACTGGACCGCTTTCAAAAAAACGTTCCCAATTCCGGAAGGTGCAAAACAATACCGGATTATGGTTGCAATGAGTGCTTGCACAGGAACTTTATTAGCTGATAATATTGAAGTTAAGCTATTAAAATAAATTAAAAATGAAAAACAGATTTCTAAAAACAGCATTTTTGAGTTTCTTGTCTTTGGCACTTACAAGCTGCTCATCTGATAAAGAATCAGATAACGAAGTTATAGTTGATCCGCCAACGCAGGATGATCCTCTGACTATACAAAATGTATCAAATTATATGGCTGATGCAAACGCATCAAAAGAAACTATAGCGCTATTTTATAACTTAAAGAGACTAGGTAAGACCAAAACTGCCGTTGGTCAGCAGGATGCTTTCAACAGCTTTTACCAAGATGCAGGCGGTGAATCTGATATCAAAAAAAACACAGGTTTTGATCCTGCCGTTTTGGGTTCGGATTTTATGTTCATCACTGATAAAAAAAATAATGAACAAGCCAGTAACTGGTTCTATCAACAAGAACTTAAAATTACCTCAGATGTTAAAAAGGCTTACGCAAAAGGCATAATCAATACTTTCAGCTGGCATATCAGAGAACCGTACAACGATGAGTCTTTTTATACAGCCGACATGACTTCGGAACAAAAAGCAACAGCATTTAAAAGTATTTTACCTGGCGGAGCCAACAATGAATGGTATAAGAAAAAATTAGACAAAGTAGCCAGTGTTGTTTCAAACCTAAAAGGTGCAAAAGGCGAGTTGATTCCGATTATTTTCAGACCTTTTCATGAATTTGACGGAAGCTGGTTTTGGTGGGGAGCTGACTTCTGTACGGCCGACGAATACAAAAAAGCCTATCAGTTTACTGTTGATTATTTAAAAAACGTAAAAGGCGTTCACAACATTTTATATGCCTTTTCTCCTGACAATTCCTACACAACCGAATCTGCTTATTTAAGCCGATATCCAGGCGATAAATATGTTGACATTATTGGAATGGACAATTACGGAGATTTCAATAATCAAGGACAAACCGGATCTGACAAAGCAAACTCTAAATTAAAAATCCTTTCTGATTACGCTAAAGCAAAAGTAAAAATCGCTGCTTTGACGGAAACTGGTTATCGTGTAACCAACAAAAACCCAGCTATTACCGATTGGTTTTCGACTTTATTGTATAATGCTTTAACTAAAAATGATATCCAAATAAGTTACGTTATGTTCTGGAATAATAATACAGATGGTTATTATGTTCCGAATGGTTCGGTTTCGAATGCAGCTGATTTTAAAACCTTTGCCACAAAACCCAAATCGGCATTAGTAAATTCGTTGCCAAAAATGTATGAACTCCCAAAATAGTTTATTCAAGAGCGTAAACTCCTAGCCCTGATAGCAGCGGCATCCTTTTGTGCCGGGGTTCGGCACAAAAGATACAGCGGATAGCAGGATTAGCTTCTAAAAAATATCAAGCATGAAAAACAGATTTTTAAAAACCCTCGGATTAGCTTTACTCGTATCGACAATAACGTGTCAGGCGCAGGAAAGAATTACCGTAAAAGGAAACGAATTTTACAAAGGCGACAAACCTTATGCTTACATTGGAACCAATTATTGGTACGGAAGTATGCTGGCTTCTAAGAAAATAGGTGATCGTAAAAGACTTTTACGCGAATTGGATTTCATGAAAAAAAACGGAATCGATAATTTACGTATTTTGGTTGGTGCTGATGGCGGAAAATATGATTTCACCGTTCGTCCGGCTTTGCAATACGAACAAGGAAAATATGATGAAGATTTATTAGACGGTTTGGATTTCTTGATTAACGAAATGAGCAAACGTAAAATGTATGCTGTTTTGTACCTGACCAACAATTGGGAATGGTCGGGCGGAATGTCACAATATTTAGAATGGAACGGCAAAGGTTCTGTTCCAATTCCAAATATTCCGCCAAATACATGGCCTCAGTTTATGTCGTATACCGAACAATTTCACAGCTGCGAACCTTGTATGGAAGCGCTGAATAATCATGTGAAGTTTATTATTGGAAGAACTAACGCTTATTCTAAAAAGAAATACAACGAAGACAACACGATTATGGCATGGCAGGTTGGAAATGAACCTCGAACTTTTACGCCAGAAAACGAAGTTAAATTCACCAAATGGCTGAATAATATTGTCGATTTAATTAACAGTTTAGACCAAAATCATTTGGTTTCTACAGGTTCTGAAGGAAAAAACAGCTCAAATGACAGCATGGAAATTTTCGAAAGAACCCATCAAAATCCGAATATCGACTATCTGACCATGCACATCTGGCCAAAAAACTGGAACTGGTTTAAAGCCGATAATGCAGAAGCAACTATTGCTGCCACTATTGAAAATGCAGGAAAGTATATTGATGCCCATGTTAAAATTGCCAATAATCTGCAAAGACCTATTATTATTGAAGAATTTGGACTCCCGAGAGAAAATGAAAATTTAAATGCTGGCGCGTCTTCCGTTTATCGTGATCAATTCTATAACTATATTTTTGGAAGAGTCGTTGAAAGCCGTAAAAGTGGTGGGCCTTTGCAGGCCGCTAATTTCTGGGGTTACGGCGGTGAAGGAAAAGCAGTAAACGAAACCGGAAAATGGAATCCCGGAGATCCGTTAACTACAGATCCTCCGCAAGAGCCGCAAGGTTTGAATTCTGTTTTTAACGGAGACAAATCTACTCTTGAAATTGTAAAAAAGTACAATTTAGAATTGAAGAAAAAATAATTTATTTAAACCATATAAGTAATATAAGAAAATATAAAAAATAGTTTTAAACGCATTGTAAAATGAACTTATATGACTTATATGGTAAAAAAGCATTACGCTAAAATCTTTTCAATCGCATTTAATTCATCTTGTGTAAAATCCAGATTTTGCAGACATTCAATATTATTATTTAATTGTCTCACTGAACTTGCACCAATCAATACCGATGTAATGCGTTTGTCTTTCTGAAGCCAGGCCAATGCCATTTGTGCTAAAGACTGATTACGGTTTTGAGCAATTTCATTTAACCGGATTAGCTTTTGAATTCGTTCTGCTGTCACCTCATCTTCTCTCAAATGTCCGTTTGGATTATGAGCACGGGAATTTTCAGGGATTCCGTTTAAATATTTATCGGTTAAAAGCCCTTGTGCCAAAGGAGAAAAGGCAATACACCCTACTCCTTTTTCTTCCAGAACATCTAATAAGCCTTCTTCAACCCAACGTACTAACATTGAATATTTAGCCTGATGGATCAGACATGGGGTTCCTAATTGTTTCAAAACGTCAACGGCAACTCTGGTTTGTTCTGCCGAGTAATTACTGATACCTACATACAATGCTTTTCCGCTTCTAACGGCATAATCAAGTGCCATCATGGTCTCTTCAATTGGTGTTTCAGGATCCGGACGGTGTGAGTAAAAAATATCTACATAATCAATCTTCATTCTTTTCAAACTCTGATCTAAACTAGAAAGCAGATATTTCCTTGAACCCCAATCGCCATAAGGTCCATCCCACATGGTGTAACCCGCTTTTGTAGAAATCACGATTTCATCACGCAGATTCCCCTGAAAATTATGCCACAATATTTTTCCGAAATTAGTCTCAGCAGATCCTGGAACCGGTCCGTAATTGTTTGCCAGATCAAAATGAGTTATTCCTTTATCAAAAGCTTCTAAAGCTATACTTTCAGCATTTTCAAAATTATCTACCGATCCGAAATTATGCCATAATCCTAAAGAAATTTCAGGTAACAATAACCCGCTTTTTCCACACCTGTTATATTTCATTGTTTTAGTTTAATAGTTGAAAGTTAAAATAGGTTTTAAAAATACAAAAAAACTCACGCAGATTTAACAGATTATCGAGATAAAAAATCTGCAAAATCTGCGTGAATAAATATTTTTAGAGTCTTTTTACTTCAACTCAAATCCACTCTCTAAACCTGAATCAGAACTTCCTCCAACCTTAAGTTTAAAAGTCCCAGGTTCAACCAAGTAATTTCCGTTATTATCATAAAAACCAAGTTCAGCATCCGTCAAAGTAAAAGTTACGGTTTTTGTTTCTCCCTTTTTCAGATTCACCAATTCAAAACCTTTCAGTTCTTCAACCGGTCTGGCGATACTGGCAAAATCATCATGGATATACAACTGAACCACTTCTTTTCCATCATAATTACCTGAATTGGTTACCTCAACACTCACCTGAATGGGCTCACCTTTTGCAAAAGCAGTTTTATTTATTTTTAAATTTTTATAATCAAACTTCGTATAACTTAATCCAAAACCAAAAGGAAACTGAGGTGTTTTTTCTACATCTGAAAAGTGCGACCAAAACACGTTTTTATCCACATTTACAGGCCTTCCTGTACTGTAATTGTTGTAATAAATTGGAACTTGACCTACATTTCTGGGGAAAGAGATTGGTAATTTCCCGCTCGGGTTATAATCTCCGTATAAAACCTGTGCTACGGCATTTCCGGTTTGTGTTCCCAAATGCCACGCTTCAACAATAGCCGGAATATGTTCTGCCGCCCACGGAATAGTCAACGGACGTCCATTATTGAGAACCAAGATAATATTTGGATTCACTTTGTAAATTTCTTCTAACAGTTCCTGCTGTAATCCCGGTAAATCAAGGTTTGTTCTGCTGCGTCCTTCCCCACTCTGAAAACCATGCTCACCCAAAACCATCACCACAACGTCTGCATTTTTAGCTGCCGTTTTCGCAGCTTCAAATCCGCTTTTATCCGTTGTATTAAAAACAACCTCATCTAAAAAAGTAGCTTTTCCAATAATCAAGTCTGCTCCTTTTTCAAAAACCAGTTGATTGTCTTTGTATTGCTGCATCCCTTCTAAAACCGAAACTGCAGTATTGTCCTCTGCTGCAATTCTCCAGCTTCCCAGCGGGCTGTTTTTATCATTTGCCAAAGCGCCGATTAAAGTAATTTTTTGTCCTGATTTCTTTAGCGGAAGCAGATTTTTATCGTTCTTTAATAATACAATTGATTTTTTCGCCATATCCAGAACACCATCATTATTGGCTTTATTTCCGATAGTTGCTTTTTCACGTTTTTCATCACAATATTTGTATGGATCATCAAATAAGCCCAGTTGAAATTTCACGCGCAAAATTCTTCTCACCGCATCATCAATCAAAGTTTCTTTTACTTTTCCGGCTTTAACTAATTTCACTAGCTCCACAACATACAAATGCGATTCCATATCCATGTCAGAACCTGCTGTAACCGCTTTTAAAACAGCATCTTCACCATCTTTGGCATAACCATGCATAATCATTTCACGAACCGAAGCCCAGTCTGAAACCACAAAACCATCAAACTTCCATTTGCCTTTCAAAATGTCTCTTTGGAGAAAAACATTTCCCGTTGCCGGAATACCATTCACCAGATTAAAGGAGTTCATGAAGGTTCTTACACCCGCTTTTGCTGCCGCTTCGAAAGGAGGTAAAACGGTATTGAATAACTTTGAATTACTGATGTCAACCAAATTATAATCACGCCCGGATTCTACATAACCATACGCTGCAAAGTGTTTGGCACAGGCTGCTATGGTGTTTACTTTTGCCAGATCAGCAGTTGTCTCTCCCTGAAACCCTTTTACTCTTGCAATCGCAATTTTACTCCCCAGATACGGATCTTCTCCGGCGCCTTCCATCACACGTCCCCAGCGGGCATCGTTTGTAATATCTACATTAGGCCCAAAAGTCCAGTTAATTCCGGATGCCGATGCTTCATCTGCCGCAATCGCAGCCGATTTTTTAATCGCTTCCAAATCCCAGCTTGCCGCTTCTGCCAACGGAATAGGACTTAACGTTTTATAACCGTGAATGACGTCAAAACCAATAATCAGCGGAATTCCCAATCGGGTTTCTTCGACCGCAATTTTCTGCACGGCACGAACTTCTTTCACGCCGCGAACTGTCAACATGCTTCCCACCCATCCTTTTCTCAGATGTTCGTATTTCAATTCGGCATTTCCACCTTTTGGAGCCGGCCCGGTCACATCCCAAAAACCATTATATTGATTCATTTGTCCCACTTTTTCTTCCAAAGTCATCAATGGCAAAAGCAGTTCAATTCGTTGTTCAATCGTTTTATTTTTATCCAGATACGGTTTCTTCTGTGCATTCATATTTCCGGCTGTAAACAGGGTCAAAACCCCAATAATTAATATTCTTTTATTTTTCATGATAGTTAGTTTTATATTTTGGGCGTGTCCTTACGGGGCGGGCTATCCGTTTCAAGTCCTCGCCCTTCCTCCGTCAGGCTGTGGGCTTTACTCTACTATCCCTCACGCAACGGGTAAACAAGAATTTTTGATTTTAATAACTAAAGAACCCCTCATGATTTTGTCCTTCCAAGAAAGAGAAAATGACAAAACACGCAAAATCTTAAATCAAAAATCGTTAATCGAAAATCTTAAATCCTCACTCCGAAATAAAACAGGAAGCCGGCAGATTCGCTTTATTAAACAAATCGGACTGAATTGTATTTCCCCATGCAAATCTTACTTTTGCAGGATTCGGTACTTTTTTACTCGTTACGATTACCTGATTGTTTTTTATTGAAGCTTCCGCAGGATAAAAAGTTCCATCGGTTCCGGCAACTTCAAACTGTTTAGTCACTTTGTTTTTAAAATATAATCCGTCAGCATAATCAAAAGAAACAATTGCCTTGTTTTTATCCATTTTGATTTCTTTAAAAAGCGGACCGTTTACCAGATTAGAGTTGGTTTTATAAGTATTTGCCAAAGCTAAATTTGCTAAACGAATTCCAACTGATTTTTTATCTTTCGGGTGAATATCAATTGTATCCGAAACATCGCTAATCACGACCATTCCGGTGTTATTGATTTCTTTTAGAAGTTTCCGCTGGGAGTTGCGAAGGATAACATTGGAGAAATTGTTGCTGCCTGTTTTAAAAGGCGCAATTTGAACATAATAAAACGGAAAATCATCCTGCCACACTTTTCGCCATGACGTAATCAAAGCTGATAAGGTTTTATCATAAACTTCTGAACCTACATTGGATTCGCCCTGATACCAGAGAGTTCCTGCAATTTTAAATCCAGCAAAAGGAGAAATCATGGCATTGTAAGCACGGCCTGGCTGTCTTGGTCCGTACTCCTGCTCGTTTAGTTTTTTGGCATTTTCTAATAAAACAGCATCATTCTGAACGACTTCTTCAGGCATCCAGATTTCTGCGGGAGTTCCGCCCCAGTTGGAAGAAATTAATCCGATTGGAACATTTTTTAAATCTTCTCTTAAACGTTTGGCAAAGAAGTAGCCAACCGCACTAAAGTATTTCATGGTTTCCGGAGTCGATTCGATCCAGTTTCCTAATAAATTATTCTGCGGATTCTTAGCTGTTAATTTTGGAACGGTAAAAAAACGAATATTAGGATTCATAGCATTTTTGGCTTCTTCCTCCCCGTTATCGATTCCCCAGCTTACAGACATTTCCATATTGGACTGACCGGAACAAACCCAGACTTCACCAATCAAAATATTTTTCAGCATCACTTCGTTATAGCCTTTTATCGAAATGGTATAAGGCCCTCCGGCTTCAGGCGTTTTGATCTTAAGTTCCCATTGCGCCTGATTGTTTGTTGTAACTTTATATTCCTGATTGTTCCAGCTGGAAACCAATTTGATTTCTTCTTTTGGATTGGCCCATCCCCAAATTTTCACTTCAGAGTTACGCTGCAATACCATATTATCGCCAAAAATATTCGGAAGAGAAACGTTTGCCATCATCGTACCAGAGATCAGAGAAAAAACAAACTTAAATATATTATTTTTCATTTAGCAGATTTTTTAAAAATGATCCGTATTCTGCAGCCATAATTTTGTGTTCTTCAATATTCGGGTGGCCTGAACAACCGCTTGGTGTCATAGGCTTGAATTTGAAAATCAGAATGGGCTTGTGCGATTTATCAGCATCAAATTCGGCTTTTATCTTATTCAGACAGTCTTCAAAAATTACGGCTTTTTCTCCGTTTACCATTGGGCTGTTTGTTAAAACCAATTGTGCATTTGGATTATGCTGGTATAACATCTTTATAAAATTGACATAATTCGAAACATATTTTTCAGGACTAAAAGGCGAACGTTCTCTGATGCCGTCACCTTTAGAAAAATCATTGGTTCCTAAAGCAATACTGATAATTTCAGGCTGAAAAGCGAAATCATATTTAGGTTTTGAAGCATCTTTTGTCAAATACAAATTTTCATACACAGCAGGCATGATCGGCACTTCAGAACCTTCATCATTCCAGTTACGGTAAATCCCAATTCCGGAAACAGAACTCATCAAATAGTTAACATCAATATTTCTTGAAATAATCGGTCCATAGGCATAATAACCGTTATGATGATCAAAATATTCTCCCTGATCACATGGAATTGTTGACGGATCATTTGCTGCTCCACTTGTTATGGAATCTCCAATAAATTCGATTTTTTTCTTTCTGACTGGAGTTATTGTCATCAATTTTGCTGTAGTTCCTGCAAATAATACATTCCCCATTGTGGCTTCAGTCCCTTTATAAATAGTTAGAGTATGTACTTTTTGTTTAGAAGTAGCCTTAATTTCAAAAGACTGAACCGGTCCCTTTTCGATTCTGACTTTTCCCATGTACTGCCCATCGAGCTCTAACACCACATAATTATGATGTTCCCAGGAATCAATACTTTGAAGTAAAACAGAACATTTTTCGCCTGAAAAATTAAACGATACCGAAGCTGCAGTTCCAATCAGAACAGCTTTACTATCCTGCATTACCTCTACCCTTCCTGAGTACAAAAAGGTTTTTGGCGTTTCTTGTGAAATTGCCAGAACAGAAATCAGTAAAAACAAAATTAAAAGCGGTATTTTTTTGATAACCATAATTTATTCGTTAAAATATAAATATATTTCACAAATATATCTGAATTACATTTCGCAGAAAGATACTAAAATGTCAAAAAGCAATAAAAAAATACCAAAAAGCGTTTTCCAGAATTCAGACTCATTTTGATATTGTAAACAAACGCTTTACTTTTATACACTCAATATTTATCTGCCCGCTCACATGAAAACTACAATTTCTGCCCTGTTTCTTCTGCTTACTGTTTTATTTTCTTCTTTTGCTTTAAAAAAAGACAATAAAAACGAATTCGTTTCAAAAAGAAACACCCTGACTGAAATTGAGCGGGATTCTGTCATTTCATATGCAAAACAATATTTAGGAACACGATATTTGTATGCAAGCAACAATCCAAACAAAGGTTTTGACTGTTCGGGGTTTGTATCTTACGTTTTCAGGAATTTTGGTTTAACCTTACCGAGAAGTTCCGGCGGATACAAAAATATAGGCAAGACCCTGAAACCTGATGAATTTAAAGTGGGAGATGTATTAGTCTTTTATGGATACAAAGACAGAAGTGTTATTGGACATGTTGGTATCATTTGCGAAGCCAACGGAATGCAGTCAAAATTTATACACGCTTCCTCCGGAAAAGCACAAAAAGTCACCATTACGGGACTTGATGAAGAGCATTATACCAAACGATTTTATAAATGTGTTGATATTTTATCGCAATAGTTTTGTACAATGCGATGAACCTTTAGGATATAGGAAAGGATTTCCTAAATTGTTTTTCACGCAGATTCAAAAAAGATTTAAGCAAATTTTTTATGAGACATGCCAAAAAATCTAATTAAATCTGCTGTAATCTGCGTAAAAATTAACGTAGCTGCCTTATTTACTCTTCCGTCAATAATTTAATCAGGCTTTCATCTCTTTTGTAAATATCTTTATAGAAATTCAGCTGTCCTTCGCGATCTACCCAGGCGGTAAAATAACCAATATAAACCGGAACTTTTTTCTTAAGGGTGTACCAGCTTTCTTTTCCTGCATGCATGGCTTTGTCAATTCTTTCCGGAGTCCATTTCGGGTCATCTTTCAACAATTCAATGGCCAGTTCACGAGGTTTCGCTACACGTACACAGCCATGGCTAAAAGCCCTGCTTTCTCTTTCGAATAAACTTTTAGAAGGCGTATCATGCAGATAAATGTTACTGGAATTTGGAAATAAAAACTTTACAAGTCCAAGTGAGTTATTTTTACCCGGAAGCTGCCTTACCGCCCCGTTGTTCCATTCCAGATTTTTCTTTGCCAGATAATCTTTGTCTTTCGCAATTCCCGGTTTTATTTCGCTTTTGATAATGCTTGGCGGAACATTCCAGTACGGACTAAAAACAATATTATTCATCATTCCACTGAAAATAACCGTTTTGGTCATTGTCCTTCCCACTACAACCGACGATACAAATGCAATCTTACCATCTTCGACTATATACAGTCTAAATTCCGGAATATTGACTTCAATATATTTTTTGCCTTTTTCCAGTTCAGGATCAATCCAGCGACAGCGCTCCATATTGGCAATAATCGTTTTGATTCGGTCAGAAACCGGAATATTCAAATCATTGATATGTTCTAATAAAATCGTATTCTTTGGTGCATAGCCATGGCGTAATTCATAATTTTTGACCGCTTTCATCAAAACCGTATCACAAACAGCACTTTTATTATCTTCCTTAATATCTCCGGTTATAAAAAGCCTTTCTCTGATTTGACCAACTATTACCGAAGAATCTCCTAATTTCAAACCTGTATAATCTTCTCCAACTTCAATTGTTTTCCAGCCTCCCTTTTTTTCAATATCCCTGTATTGGTGAAGTGCATCGCGAAGTTTGTAATACTGGCTGAACATTTTACTCTTCCTGTCATCGCTTATAGTCGATTTTTCAAAAAGAGAATCGGTTAAAACCTGATAATTGAGTTTCTTTCTCGGAAGCAGCCATTCTAGTGAAATAGATGTTTTCTCATCAAAACCTCTGTATACTTTTTCCGTATAATAGAAATACAAATTGGTAATCATCAAATCGGTATCAACTTTTGAAAGTTTATTAACCGAGTTGTTCTCAAAAACAGCATTGATTTCTTTATAGGGGAAATTAGCTTTCAAACCTTCATTTTCTAACCCTTTGTATTTATTATACAGCGTATTTCCGAACTCAACAACACCTTTGTTATCAAGCCACAATTGAGTCGATTGTTTTTTAATATATAAAACAGCAACCTTGTCCTGAAAATTTTTCAATTTGGGATACGTCTCATAAAATCGGGCGATTGCTAAACTGTCAATTGAAAGTTTAAGTTCCGGGATTACAACCTTTTCTTCTTTTTGGTCTTGTTTTTTATCTCCTTTTGAGTTGCATGAAACAGCAATAGAAACAAGTATAATAACAGTAAAACTGTACCAAATTTTCATAATATTTTTTTGAATAAAAATAGAAAAGTTTCCGTAAAAACAAATTCATTTCAAAATAATATTTCGGCATAAAAAAAACTCCCGACACATCACATGCCGGGAGTTTCCACCTTTATATAATCAACTTTATTTTAGATAACTGTACCTTTCAAAGTCAGTACTTTAGGAGTTGCTTCTCCACTTGTTGTAACGGTAACCGTTTTGGTAAAAGCACCTTTGTTTGCTGCATTATAAGTTGCTGTAACTTTTGCAGATTTGCCAGGAAGGATTGGTTCTTTCGTATAATCAGTGGCAGTACAGCCACATGATCCCTGCACATTTGTAATTACAACAGCCGTCTTTCCCGTATTTTTAAATTCGAAAACAATTGCTTTTGGCGTTCCTTGTGGAATTTGTCCTACATCAATTGTTTCTGCTTTCCATACAATAGTAGAAGCATCAAACTTACTTTCTACTTTTGAAGCGATCACTTTTATAGGTGTAATTGCCGAAAATGACATTAATCCTAAAGCTAATACCAACATTGTAATTTTTAAAATTTTCATAGTATTTTTATTTAAATTGGTAAATGGTTTACTTTTATATTTCAAAAGTACCTTACCCAAAATCAATTCGCTGTTAACCGGTTTCAAATGTTTGTTAATGACCTGTTAACTGCTATTTTTAATTTAAAATTTGATTAATATTACACTTTCTAAAAAGGAGATTCCCTTGAAAATAAACAGACTCAACAGCATCATTATCCTCGGATTAATAGCCATTATTGGTATATTGATCGCTCAATTGCTGTGGACAAAAGAAGCTTTTACATTAGAACAAAAAAAGCTGAGCCAGAAAACACATATTGCCCTGCTGGAAGTTGCAAAAAAATTATACGAAGGCACTAATCACGAGTTGCCGGCACAAAATCCGGTACAAAAAATTGCTAATGACTATTATATTGTAAACATTGATAATGATTTTGAACCTGATATTCTGGAGTTTTATCTGAAAACTGAGTTTAAAAAAATGAATATCACGACAGATTTTGAATACGCCATGTACAACTGTCAAAGCGACGAAATGGTTTATGGAAATTACATTTCTTTATCGAATAAAGGAAGAGCTAAACAATCTGTATATTTTCCGAAACACAAAAATCTGGTGTATTATTTTGCCGTACGTTTTCCTCATGAAACGACTTATTTATTTAGTTCCATGCGTTTTTGGTTTGTATTGTCTATTGTTTTGATTTTTATTTTACTGATTTATGTCTATTCGATTTTGACTCTTCTGCAGCAAAAAAAATATTCAGAACTGCAGCGTGATTTCATCAATAATATGACCCATGAATTTAAAACGCCTTTATCTTCTATTTTAATTGCTTCTAAATATTTAATCGGGCAGGAAAAAATTAAGGAAGACAAAAAACTGTACACTTATACCGATATCATCATCAGCCAGAGCAACAAACTAAACAACCATATTGAGCAGATTTTGAACATCGCAAAATCTGATTATACACCACTGGAATTAAAAAAAGAATCCTTATTAATCATCCCTGTTATTGAGGAAGTAATTGAAAATATTCGTTTAAAATATCCGGAAGCTTCCATTAAAATTAAAACAGATTCGAACCATTACGAACTCGAAACCGATAGATTTCATTTTACCAATCTGGTTTATAATTTACTCGATAATGCTGTAAAGTACTGCAATGAAAAACCTGAAATTACGGTTGAAATTTTTACAGAAAATAAGTTCTTAAAACTGTCCTTTGAAGATAACGGAATCGGAATTGCTTCTAAAAATATTTCATTTATATTTGATAAATTTTACCGGATACAGAATGAAAAAAGTAATGAGGTTAACGGTTTTGGATTAGGTTTGTATTATGTAAAAAAGATTTGCGACCTTCAAAACTGGAAAATTTCCGCACTAAAAAACCATACAAGAGGTATCACCATAACTTTGTCAATCCCATATAAAAATGAGCAGCTTTAAAATCCTTTATACCGAAGATGATGAAACATTAGCCTTTTTAACCAAAGACAACCTAGAACAAAACGGCTATGATGTAACACATTGTTCTGATGGAAAATCAGGTTTAGAAAGTTTTAAAATGGAGGATTTCGATATTTGCATTTTTGATATCATGATGCCAAAAATGGATGGTTTCGAATTAGCATCAGAAATTAGGAAACTCAATACTGATATCCCAATTATTTTTCTCTCTGCTAAAACTTTAAAAGAAGACCGGATTAAAGGACTGCGTTTAGGGGCAGATGATTACCTCGTAAAACCTTTCAGCATTGAAGAATTAATATTAAAAATTGAAGTCTTTTTAAAACGTTCACAAAAAAACAACAAATCCGAAAAATCGATTTATGACATAGGAAAATATCAGTTTGATACTAAGAACTTTATTCTTTTTAATAACGAAGAAAAGATTGGTCTTACACAACGCGAAGCTGAATTGTTGAAATTATTTCTCGATAATAAAAATTCTGTATTAAAAAGGGAACAGATTTTAAACGCACTTTGGGGAACTGATGATTATTTTATGGGACGAAGCCTAGACGTTTTTATTTCGCGTCTTCGAAAAATCCTGGCAAATGAAAAAGAGATATCTATTGAAAACCTGCATGGAATCGGGTTTCGATTTGTAATTGAATAGTTGGTTTTTGTCATTCCGACGAAGGAGGAATCTCCACAATACTATTCCGCATAGTTAAGAACTTAAACAAATCTTTGGCGAGCTACTTACGAAGATTCCTCCTCCGTCGGAATGACAAACTAAATTTTTATTCAAACATGGAGTTTAAAAAATCTAAATCAGGATTAATTGTTTTAATTAATGCTATTTTTTTCTCTCTCCTCCATCCTTTTATTTCTTTTTCTCTCGCTATTGCTTCTTGAATCCAATTAAACTTCTCGTAATAAAGCAAAAATCCAACATTGTATTTTGAAGCAAAAGTTTTATTATTTGTAGTTATATTTTCTACATGCTCAATCAATCGCTTTTTTATATTATTTGTTACAACTGTATAAAAAACAGATTTGGCTTTATTTGTAATAATATATATGTAGTAAGTATGAACCCTTCTTGAAAACACATGATGTAAATAATAACAATTCAACTACAAATAAAGAATATTCTGTAAATATAATTTAAAAAATCATTTGTATTTTTAAGTTCTAATTTTGTCAGATTATGAAACTGCATCATTTACGCAATGCCACTTTAGTTATTGAAACAGAAAAACATGTCCTACTAATTGATCCTATGTTAGGAAAAAGGAAAACTACAACTCCTTTTACGCTCTTTCGTTACCCGCCAAAGAGAAACCCGTTGAAAGCACTTCCAAAAAACAGCAGGGAAATCCTGAGTAAAGTTACACATTGCCTGATAACACATTTACACCCGGATCATCTGGATAAAGCCGGTGAAGTTTTTCTAAAAAGAAAATCAATTCCGGTAATTTGCAGCGTAAAAGATGAAAAAAAGATAACCCAAAGAGGTTTAACCGTCATACAAACCCTTGATTACTGGAAACCTCAAAATTTTCTGGACGGAAAAATAACAGGTATTCCGGCCGTTCACGGATATGGCTTCATAGCCAAATTGATGGGAAATGTGATGGGCTTTTTTATAGAACTTCTCAACGAAAAAACAATTTACATCAGCTCTGATACTATTTTTACAAAAGATACCGAAAAAGTCCTGACTGAACTAAAACCTGACATTGCAACCGTTGCCTGCGGTACTGCAAGATTAGATTTTGGACAGCCACTATTAATGAGAATGAATGATATCCTGAAATTTACTGCACTGGCACCTTCGAAAGTTTTTGCTAATCATTTAGAAGCTTTAAATCATTGCCCGACAACAAGGGAAGAACTTAAAAAAGCCTTGGCTGAAAATAATCTTTTATATAAAACCGCTGTTCCTAATGATGGTGAATGTGTGGAATATTAGCTACAAAACAAGCAATCCAAATTCTCTTAAAGTATTTATTGGTTTAGAATACCAAAACAATTCGAAATCTTCCAAAGTGGTTTCGAAATCATTTTTAACTTCCTGAAAAGTGTAGTTTTTAGTATTCGAAATCGAGATTTTAGTCAAAATAGAAATTAGCCACTCACCTTCGTCTTTACTCGTCTGAATAGTAAAACTTTCTTTTTTATCGTGAAAAGTCAGCGACATCATTTCCCAGCTTCTTCCTTTTTTTGATTTTGTAAAACTTTCTACCGAAGGTTTTCCGCCTAACCAGACCACTTTTGCGTTTGGTTTGGTATTGAAATCGTTTTGTTCTTCTAAAGCATTAAAAATAAAATCCGGATGAATTTTTGTCTTCGGAATTTTAAAATCGAACCAATCCTGCAATTCATAATCAAAACAGATTCCGTGCATGAAATTAAAAAGTGATTTCTTTAATCCAAAGCTGAATTTATCATGATTGATTCCTGTTGAATCGGTATAATCAATGTCGTTATTGGCAAAAGTTCCAATCGCTTCCGTCTTTTTGGTCACACCAAATTGTTCCGGATACAATCCAACCGGACTATGCGCTGTTAATGCAAACTGGTGCCAGAATCCGGATTGCAAAACCCCGGCTTCAAATAACTGACGTACCATTTCGAGACTATCAACAGTTTCCTGAATCGTTTGTGTTGGATATCCGTACATTAAATAGGCATGCACCATGATTCCGGCTTCCGTAAAATTTCGGGTTACTTTGGCAACCTGTTCTACGGTTACGCCTTTATCAATGAGTTTCAGTAATCGGTCTGAAGCCACTTCCAAACCTCCTGAAACGGCAATACAGCCTGAAGCCTTCAATAATAAACATAAATCTTTTGAAAAGCTTTTTTCGAATCGAATGTTTGTCCACCACGTTACAGCCAGTTTTCTTTTTAAGATTTCAAGCGCCAAAGCACGCATCAAGGCTGGCGGAGCCGCTTCATCAACAAAATGAAAGCCGTTTTGACCTGTTTTTTCAATTAACTCTTCTATTCGGTCACAAAGTAAATTGGCCGCAACAGGTTCGTAAACTTTTATATAATCTAAAGAAATATCGCAAAATGTACATTTTCCCCAATAACAGCCATGCGCCATGGTCAGTTTGTTCCAACGTCCGTCACTCCACATTCTGTGCATGGGATTCACGATTTCGATAACCGAAATATATTTATCCAAAGGCAGATCTGAATAATCCGGTGTTCCAACCTGAGATTGTTTATAATCGTGTTTTAAAGAATTGTTTTTATAGACAACTTCTCCATTTTCTAATAAAAATGTTCGTTTATAAGAATCGGAATTTGGATTCTCTAAATTAAATATTAATTCTTCAATTGGCACTTCGCCATCATCTAAAGTGATAAAATCAAAGAATTCAAAAACACGCTTATCAGAAAGTGAGCGTAATTCTGTATTCGGAAAACCGCCACCCATTGAAATTTTAATTTCAGGATGATTTTGTTTGACCCATTGCGCACATCGAAACGCACTGTATAAATTCCCCGGAAAGGGAACAGAAATTAAAAACAATGTTGGTTTTACAGCTTCTATTCTTTCTTTCAGAAGTGAAATTAAAATCGAATCAATATAAGTCGGTTTCTGTTGCAAAGCTTCGTATAATTCATCAAAAGAATTGGCACTGCGTCCTAAACGTTCAGCATATCGGCTAAAGCCAAAATTTTCATCGACACATTCGACAATAAAATCCGAAATATCTTCGAGATACAAAGTCGCCAGGTGTTTCGCTTTATCCTGAGTTCCCATAGTTCCAAAAGCCCAATCGAGTTCTTCTAATTGTGCAAAACGGGAAGCTTCGGGAAGAAAATCTTCCTGACAAATCTGAAGCGCCAAAGTTGGATTTTTTCCCTGTAAAAACTGAATTACCGAATCAATCGTTTTAATGTATTCGTCCTGTAAAGCAAAAATGCGTTTAGAATTATCTGAAACTTCTTGATTAGAAACTTCAAACCTGAAACTTGAAACCTGAAACAAATCAACCAATCCTTTTTTCGAAAACAATTCCAAAATCACGTCAATTCCCAAATCAGCCTGAACCGATTCAATATTTTTGGTATTCAGAAAACCTTTTATATACGCAGTTGCTGGATACGGAGTATTCAGTTGGGTAAATGGTGGGGTGATTACAAAAAGTTTTGTTTTCAAAAGGAGTTATTTAATATTTAAAACTGTTTTTACCGATAAACCAAAACCAGTTTCTTCTCTAAAATCGAGACATCTTTCGTGAGAAATAGTTGAAGTTGGCCTCGCTGTATTAGAAACAACAGCGGACTTTTTTACAAAAACCAAATCAGGATGACATATTTTAAACAAACAAATTGTAGATTTAATTTGACTAATACATTCTTCAACACTTTTGTGACAACTTTCAGTAAGTTCTACAAAAATCAAGTGCTTATCAAATTTCAACATTCCATCACAAGTACTCTCTTTATTTCTAGAATTTTCTTTATAAATTTTAACACAATTATCAATTGGATAAAACTCAATAGATTTACTGTTAGAATTTAAAACTTCAAGTGTCCATGTTTTTTGAGAGTCAAAAACTAAATAAGCTTTAGTGTTATTATCCAATTCATCATGAATTCCAAACTTGTCTGATTTTGTTTCTTCGAAACCACAATCTGAATTAAAAAAATCTATTTGTTGCATTCCTCAGCGATATCAAGTAATTCATTAAACAATTCGTTAGTATCTTCTAAACTCGTATTCAGAAAATTATTATCTAAAATCAAACCTCTTTCTGATTTTATGGAAAAAACTGTACCATTATCATCTATTTGGTAAATACCTGTTTGATCAGGATTAACACAAGATTTTATTGGCACAATATCTTCAAGTCTTTTTAACAAATCATGATTTTCATTTGTATTCTCTTTTACTTTAAAAGCCTTCATCGCAAGACTTGTATAAGCTATTATATAAGGACTATGAGTAGTAATTATTAGATGATTATCTTGTTTATTGTTATTGAATTCAAAAGATTTAAACAGAATGTTTTTTTGACTTTCTGGAAATAGATTTTGTTCTATTTCTTCGATTATTGAGAAAAGGTTTTGAGGCAAGAACATTTTATTTAAACTCTCTATTCTTTCAGAATATTCACTAAGAATCGATATTGTATCTTTATTTATCACCTTTAATAATGATTTGAACTTTTCACTCTCTGCAAAACTTAAATTATCAATATCCTGAGATATTTTGCTGTTTATAAATCCTTCCAAATAGGAAAGCACAACTACCAAAGGCACAACCGATTGAATTCCGCTTGATGCTTCTGCAAGTTTTAGTTTGTCAAACCCTTTCCCTGAAATATAGGACACTTTAGTACTATCATCATATTCAAATTCAATATCATTAATATAAATAGGATATGTTTTTATTAAACTTCTTCGAGCCTTAATAAACTCAGTAAGCGTCCAACTCAAGGATTTTGGCAATCCTTTAATATTCTCTAAATCTTCTAAAACACTTAGAAAATTTCTTTCAGCAGGTATGTATGTTATTTTAGGCTGTTCATAAACAGCGTTCTTTATAAAAAGTATTTCAGCTTTACCAAAATCATATTTAAAATGAATGTATTTCCCTTTATATTCAATAAAAGAATTTGTATTAAAATAATTTTGAATAGATTGAAATTCACACCATTTAATTCTAAAAGCATCATTTTCCTCAATATCTTTAACCAAAATTGTACCTTTAACCAATGCTTTTTCCAACCAAGTTAGAGTAGATATTAATTTTACAATACTGCTTTTACCACTACCTTGTCCACCAATAAATATCATTAATTTATCAATTGGTAAAAAACCATCATTATCTGTATAACCTTCTTTTATAGGTCCAAAATTTTTAATTCTAATTGATGACATTAGCGTATATTTTATGTTTAACAAATGTATAGCTTTTTGCTTTAAATTAAATATTGATTAAACTAAATCCAACTAGTTAAACTTAACCAACATTTTAATATTTTGAAACTTTTAACCAAGAAAGGATGCCGTAACTGACATCCTTTATTATTTACTTATTCTTCTTTTTCTTCTTGACCGATTTATCCTTTTTCGAATCGCTATTCAGTTTCTTGTTTAGCCTTTTTTCAGATTCTTCAATTGTATAATCATAAGAAGTATTGATTGTGGTAAGTTTTACTTTTTTAATCACTTTCAATGCCTTCTTAAATTCCTGCTGACGCTCAAAAAGTATTACTTTCTTCAAAA
This sequence comes from Flavobacterium adiutor, assembly GCF_048282555.1. Classification (NCBI taxonomy): domain Bacteria; kingdom Pseudomonadati; phylum Bacteroidota; class Flavobacteriia; order Flavobacteriales; family Flavobacteriaceae; genus Flavobacterium; species Flavobacterium adiutor. Next base: position 1,347,401 of record NZ_CP182487.1, on the reverse strand, counting down.
GAATCTCAGTTTTATTGATTCCTTTGACTGTCAATGCAAAATCAATCAGTTTCATTGCTTCTTCGTAATCTTCATTTAAAATCAAAGTATGAATATAAAAAGGATACACCTCTAAAGCATAAATATTAATCGAAAGTGCTCTCTGAAAATACTCTTTTGCTTCTTCATATTTGAATAACTGATCTGAAAAAACCTGACCGTATAAACACAATGCCATGGTATTTTTATCATCGTAAGACAAGGCATAATCCAACGATTCGATGGTTCCTTCCAACCAATATGGATAATTGTCTAATGCCTGAAAAAGATATTTATCTACTGTTTTCATAATTTTTCTATTCGGAATGCAAAATTCTATTATTATTCGCGGTCGAAATAATCTTCCCGTTTTAATCTTTGCCGCTCCTGTTTGTAATTTTTAACTTGTTTTTGTTTCTTAAAATCTGAACCCTCAAAAATCCGAATCGGATTCCCACGCTGAATCTGCAATTGGTTCATCCACTGTGCCTGAAATTCGGCTTTGAATTGTTTTACCGTTTCGTCCTTAAACTTCTGAAGCAATCTTTCGGTTGCCAGTTTTTTATTCTGGTGCTGAGATCGAGAATCCATAGCCACTACACTAATTCCTGTTGGAACATGAGTCGCCCGTACTGCCGAACTTACTTTGTTTACATGTTGTCCGCCGGAACCGGAACTACGCATCGCCTGATACTGAATGTCTTTCTCTGAAATTTCAGTAGTTGTCACTTTATCAAATTCAAAAATTCCGATAAACCAGTTTTTACGTTTATGAAATTTTCTAAACTGACTCTGCCCAATCCACTGAATGGTTCCTACCCATGAATTAACAAACGCATTCAGATTATCACTTTCGAGTAAAATTGTTGCCGTTTCTACCGTTCCATTTTCGATGCCTTTTTCCCGCTGAAGCAAGGTTGTTTTAATTTTATTCTCATTTGCTTCTTCCAGAAAAGTTTTCAGCACCTGAGCCACAACCCAACCGCATTCAGCCGGACCGCGACCTGAAGTTATTTGAATTATTTTTTCCATAATTATCTGTCCATTCTAACGATTTTTGGTGTAAATGTGCCTAATACATCCACCAGTTCCGTTTGGTTAGTCATTACTTTATTAATGTCTTTATAGGCCATGGGTGCTTCGTCAATATTACCTCCAATTAAAGTCACATCGTTTGCCTTCAGGACTTTTTTAATCTCACTTTGGGTAAAGGATTCTTTGCATTTTTTACGAGAAAACAATCGCCCTGCACCATGAGAAGCCGAATTTAAACTCCCTGCATTTCCTTTCCCCTGAACAATAAATCCGGGAGCAGTCATTGAACCGGGAATAATGCCCAGTTCACCAACGTTTGCAGGAGTTGCTCCTTTTCGGTGAACAATTACTTCCTTGCCGTTTACGATTTCCTTCCATGCAAAATTGTGATGGTTTTCAATGGTTACAACTACTCGTTTTCCTATCGCTTTTGCAATTCGACGGTGAATATCATCATGACAGGCTTTGGCATAATCACCTGCTAAATTCATAGCCAGCCAGTATTCCTGACCGTCGTGCGTATTCAAATCGAGCCATGCCAGATGCTGTACATTTTTAGGCAGCGGACATTGTTTGGTTGCCAGATACGTGTAATGTTTTGCGATATTAGCACCTAAACCTCTTGAACCACTATGCGAAAGCACTGCAAAATATTCCCCAACTCCAATCTTCCATTCGTTGAGCGGATCGGTGATTTTTGCAATTCCGAATTCAACAAAGTGATTTCCTCCACCGGATGTTCCTAGTTGTTTGTACGCTTTACTTAAAAGGTTTTTCAAAAGCGGAATATCCTGAAATTCACTTCGGCTAAACACTTCGTGATCTGTGCGAATAGTGTGCGTTTCATACATTCCAAACTTGGTATTATCTTTCAAAATTGCTTCCAGCTGATGTTCTTTTCCTTTAAAGAAAAAAGCCGGAATATCAAAAATTGACAAACTCATTCGACAGCCGATATCTACACCAACTCCGTACGGAATCACGGCATTATCTGTTGCCAGAACTCCGCCAATTGGTAATCCATAACCGGAATGCGCATCCGGCATTAAAGCTCCGGCAACTGAAATTGGTAGTTTCAAGGCATCATACAATTGATATTTCGCCTGCTCATCAATTTCATTTTCTCCGAAAATTGAGAAAGGCGCTCTTGTATTGTTAAGCTGATGCATTCTGACTTGTACCGGATTTACCAATCCTTCGGCAACTTTTCCCCAGGTTCCGTGTCCGGTAAATTTTTCTGGAAACAGTAACACTTCTTTGGCTTCGGTTAATATACTTTCTTTTTTTTCTCTTTTTCTGTATCGGTTGATTTGCCCCAAGGCAATATTGATACTATTATTTTTTGGAAAACCTATTTTAATCAGGTCTTTTCCGGATAATTTATTTCCCATTTGTTTTTTTACTATTGAAATTCTTCCAAAATCAATATTGCCTTTTTCTCTTTCACAAAATGAAATACTTTCTCTTAAAACATTTAAGGCATAAGAATATGTACAAAACATCATGCAAAATCTGAGCAAATAGATTTTGATAAACATTTTATCTGAAACAGATAAATTCAGTTCGGATATTCGGGAATTTTTGAAGGGTCTAGAATAAAAAAAGCCCGAAAGTTATTTTCCTTCGGGCTTGTTCATATCTCTAAAATTAATTTGCTATGATTGAGAAAAGCCACGAAGACACATGCCAACAGAATCTAATCCTGATGCGATGTTTTGAGAGGTAAAGTTTAATACAAACATTGTCTTCGTTTATTAATAGTTAATTATTTATTTTCTGATGCAAATTTTGTGAATTATTTTTTTAATAAACAAATTAAATCACAAAATTTTCTTAAAAAAAAATTCGATAAATTAAAAATCAAACACTTACATATTTGAAACAAATTCCATAAAGCATAAAAATCAAGGTTTTTTTAAGATTATTCCAAAAAAAAGGTAACGAATAACTCGTTACCTCGGTATAGTTAGTTTCAGAAATATTAAAACTGATGTACTTTTTTAGAAATCACTAAAAAGGAAACTAAAGAAATAATAGCTGCAATGGTCAGGTAAAAACCAACATAATTCAAACCATACGTACTTGCCAGCCAAATGGCAATCATGGGCGCAAATGCTGCTCCTAAAATTCCTGCGAGATTAAACGTCAAAGAAGCTCCTGAATAACGAACAGTGGTTGGAAACAACTCTGATAAAAATGTCCCCAGAGGCCCATAAGTAAATCCCATCAAAGACATTCCGATACAAACAAAAGCGGTTACTAAAAACGGACTTCCTGAATTAAGGAATAATGAAAAGAAAAATCCAAAAGCAGCAATTGCAATTGTAGTGAAAATTAATATTTTTCTACGTCCAATTTTATCGGCAACCAAAGCTGAAATTGGAATAAAAAGGGCAAAGAACAATACCGAAAACAATTGAATCAATAAAGCATCTCTTTTTACATAACCTAAATCTGAAGTAACCCAACTCAGGGTAAACACTGTCATTAAATAAAACACCAAAAAGGTTGTTACAGCTCCTAATGTTCCAAAAATCAATTGATTTTTATACGATTTTACCAAAGTTAAAAACGGAACTTTTACTTCTTCGTGGGCATTTTTAGAATTTTCAAAAGATGGCGTTTCTGAGATTTTAGTCCGGATATAAAAACCAACTATAACCAAAAGAGCGCTGGCAATAAAAGGAATTCTCCAGCCGTAATTCATAAAATCTTCATTACTCATTGAATCCGTCAATACTAAAAAAGTCCCTCCGGAAAGCAGTAATCCAATTGGCGCTCCCAATTGCGGGAACATTCCGTACCATGCACGTTTATGTGGTGGCGCGTTTTCAATGGCCAATAAAACGGCTCCTCCCCACTCTCCTCCTAAACCAACACCTTGCCCAAATCGGCAGAGCATCAATAATAACGGAGCGGCAACACCAATACTGGCATAACCAGGCAAAAATCCTATGGTAACTGTCGAAATCCCCATAGTTAACAGTGCTGCAACTAATGTAAATTTACGTCCGATTTTATCTCCGTAATGTCCAAAAAAAGCAGAACCCAAGGGGCGGGATAAAAAGGCAATGGAAAAAGTTGCAAGAGATTCTAAGGTAGCCATTGTGGGATCAGCACCCGGGAAAAATAATTGCGGAAAAACCAACACGGCTGCATTGGCATAAATATAAAAATCAAAAAATTCGATTGTGGTACCAATAAGGCTTCCAAAGAGAACATGTTTTAAGGAGTTCTTTTGATTGGGATTATTTTTCATGTAAAAACTGATATAACTTTTTTTTGATTACAAAAGTATAGTTTCATTGTGAATAATTCAGTTTTAGAAGAATTAGTTTTGCAACACCAATACTTTTTAACAAATTTTATAAATTTTCAATGTTACACAACTTTTTAAAAACTAAAAACCTGATTATAAAGTTTTTAAATCCAAAAACAAAAATCAAATCATAAGCTATAGTTAAAACCAATTTTAAGTGTATATTTTCATTAAATTTACAGCTGTCAAAAATAAAATCAAGATTATGCCAAGCGACTGTATCAGCTATCAAAACTCAGGATATTTCTCTAAATTGATGCAAGATTATTTAGATCAGAAATCAGAATTAAAACCGCTGTACAATCGCTTTCCAACACTTGAAAATTTCGAAAAACAAATCGTCGAAAAGCAATCAAATTTTGATAATGCAAACCGGATTACTTTGGTTAATACTTTAAAAAATCAATATCAAGACATCGATATTTCAGATGCTACTAAACAAAATATTGATATTTTAGAACATCAAAATACGTTTACAATCACCACAGGACATCAGCTAAATTTATTTAGCGGTCCATTGTACTTTTTGTATAAAATCATTTCGACGATTAATCTAACCAAAGAATTAAAGTCAAAATATCCCGCTTACAATTTTGTACCTATCTACTGGATGGCTACTGAAGATCATGATTTTGAAGAAATTAATTATTTTAATTTTAAAGGCAAGAAATTCAGATGGAATAAGGAAAGTACAGGTCCTGTCGGCAGACTTTCAACTGAAGGTCTAACTGATTTTTTTGAAATTTACTCTAAAGAATTAGGTTCAAATACCAACGCAAATGTTCTCAAAAAACTATTTGAAGAAGCTTATTTAAAACACGAAAATCTGGCTGATGCTACCCGGTTTTTAGCCAACAGTTTGTTTGCCGAGTATGGTTTAGTCATTATAGATGCTGATAACGCTGATTTAAAACGCGCTTTTATTCCTTTTGTAAAAGAAGAATTAGAAAATCAGACATCCTTTAAAATGGTTCAAAAAACCATTGAACAGCTTCAGGATTACAGCGTTCAGGTAAATCCGCGTGAAATCAATTTGTTTTATATCGAAAATGAGCTGCGCGAGAGAATCATTTTTGAAAAAGATCAATATTACGTAAACAATACCCGAATTTCATTTTCAAAAGAAGAAATTCTGCAGCTATTAGAAAGTAATCCTGAAAAATTCAGCCCAAACGTAATTATGCGTCCTCTTTATCAGGAGATTATTTTACCCAACCTGTGTTACATTGGCGGAGGAGGAGAAATCGCTTACTGGCTCGAATTGAAATCTTTTTTTGATGCTGTAAATATTTCTTTTCCAATGCTTTTAGTTCGAAACTCAGTTCTTTTAGCAACTGAAAAGCAAGCTAAAAAAGCTGACAATTTAAATTTAAGCTGGGCTGATTTGTTTACTAAACCTGCTGATTTAGTGAATACAATCACACATAAATTATCTGCGTTTCCAATTGATCTATCTGTTCAAAAAGAAACATTAGAAAAACAATTTAAATATCTTTACGAATTAGCACATCAAACCGATAAATCATTTTCCGGAGCCGTAAAAGCCCAGGAAGCCAAGCAGAAGAAAGGGTTGGAAAATCTGGAAAAACGTTTACTGAAAGCGCAAAAAAGAAAATTAGACGAAGAATTACAACGTGTCACCGATTTACAATTTGAATTATTCCCAAATAATGGTTTACAGGAACGCCAGACTAATTTTTCTGAGCTTTATCTGGAGAAAGGAGAGCAGCTCATTCCGCTTTTGATTGAAAAACTAAAACCATTAGAACACAACTTCGATATCATAACAATATAGCTTAACACCCAAAAAAAAACTTAATTTACAGCAAAACAATATGGTAATAATACTGAGAGACAAACAACCACACTCTCTTCTTTAAATTATTATTCTCTTTTGATCTGGTATTTCCTTTTATATATGCACCCGAACCTTTAGTCTATAGATTTCATACAGTAACAAATTGATTCTGAAGGCATCATTTAGAACATCCTATAAAGTGATACAAAACGTTGTGGATACTGTTTAGATTCACAATTGATCTATTTTTACATTTCCTCAATAAAACACCATTATACTATATTTTAATTATGAATTTATTAAAATCAATTCACTAAAAAGTACTATTTTTGCACCAAATTTAAAAAACACAAAAAATGGCTACAAATAGAACTTTTACCATGATTAAACCAGATGCAGTTGCAAACGGACATATCGGTAATATCCTGGCAATGATTACTAATGCAGGTTTCAAAATCGTTTCTTTAAAATTAACACAATTAACTGTTGCTGATGCAAAAGCATTTTACGCAGTTCATGCAGAAAGACCTTTCTACGAAGAATTGGTAGCATTCATGTCTCGCGGACCAATCGTTGCTGCTATTTTAGAAAAAGATAACGCTGTAGAAGATTTCAGAACTTTAATAGGCTCAACAAACCCAGCCGAAGCTGCTGAGGGAACTATCCGTAAAGCATACGCTACTTCTATTGGAGAAAATGCAGTTCACGGATCTGATAGCGATGAAAATGCGGCTATCGAAAGCGCATTTCACTTTTCAGGAAGAGAACAATTTTAGTATTCATTGTTCAGCTTTAAGTAGGCAGTACTTACTGATAAAAAAATCCCGATTCTAAAATGGAATCGGGATTTTTTTATGGATACTGAAACTGAACACTAGGATCTGACCACTGATTACTACCTCAAAACCACATCCTTCACGACCTCACGCCCTAGTTCTTCATTAATCATTTTCACTATTTTAGACTTTCCATGGCTTAACTCTTCACGTAAAACAGCCGACCCCAGTTCTACATATAATGTACTCCCCTTCAATACAACGTTTTTGGTATACCTTTTAACACCGTTCCCCATCAAATTTGCCCACGCATCCTTTACATCAACCAGATCCATTCCGGGCTGTAATTTATTTACCTGAATAATCTGTTGCAACACAGCTCCAATAGTACTTTCATTATTTATTCTTTTCGCCATCTTTTAATAAATTTACTGGTCCTGATTTTTTATAATGGTATTCTTTATTCTGATCATTTTTTACAACAAAAGCTTCATCTGAAACCGAAATTAGTTCCTCACTCCATTTGGCATAATCCGTTTTATAGTCCAGAAAAGTTCCTTTATCTGTAAAACGAACTGATACATTTTCAAAAGTATTCGTTGTCAAAAAAGTCCCGTCAAATTGCGCCATCACTTTTGTTCGCCTTCCTTTTGTTCCTTTAATCTGAAAATAGTCAAAATTCTCATTCATTCCGTAAGCCTTCTCCTCTCCCTTATCAAAAACCACCTTTTCAATTTCCCAGTAGCCGTTCAGTTTTGCAATATCCGCTGGTTTGATTTCCTGTTTGCAGCTTACAAACAAAAACGATAAAACCAAAATCATAAAAGTGTTTTTCATATCATTATATATTTTAACAAGAAGCTCTTTCCTGCTGTCCGCTATATCTTTTCCCTGCTGGAAGCAGCAGGAAAAAGGATGTCACTCCCATCAGGGCTAGGGCTCCGGTTTTCAAAAGATCTTTAGAGAACTACAAAGTTAACTTTATAAACCTTAAAAGAAATAAAAATCTGCTAAACACATTAAACTATTTTATCTATTTTTGGTCATACCACAAACCAAAAACAAAAACCATGACTAAAACATTTTTTAAAATCCTGATCCTGGTATTCTTTGTAAGTTGCAGTAAAGATGACAACACTTCGGATACCACTCCAACACAAACAATGTACTTTCCTCCCGTAACCGGAACCGCCTGGGAAACAACATCAATTTCAGAACTAAAATGGAACCAAAATGCGGTACAGCCACTTTTAGATTATCTGGAACTCAAGCATTCTAAATCATTCATTATTTTAGTAAACGGAAGAATTGTTTTAGAAAATTACTTTAACAACCATTCTGCAACAACAAACTGGTATTGGGCAAGTGCAGGAAAAACATTAACTTCCACTGTTGCAGGAATTGCCCAGCAGGAAGATCTACTCAACATCAATAACAAAGTTTCACAATATCTTGGCACAGGCTGGACAAGCGAAACACTTGCCAAAGAAAATTTAATTACCTGCAAACATCTGCTAACAATGACTTCAGGACTTGATGACAGCACGGATGATGTTGAACCAGCAGATCTGGTTTACAAAGCCGATGCAGGTACACGCTGGGCATATCATAATGTTTACGTAAAACTACAAGACGTTGTTGCTGCTGCAAGTAAACAAAACTGGTCAACCTATTTTAACGCTAAATTGAGAGACAAAATTGGAATGAATGGTACTTGGGTACAAATTGACAATAATAGCGTCTATACAAGTACATCAAGAAGCATGGCCCGCTTTGGGCTTTTGATGCTCAATAAAGGAAAATGGGAAAATACCACTATTTTAAACGAAACCTTTTTTAATGAAGCAACAACTACATCACAAAACATAAATTTAGGATACGGCTATTTATGGTGGCTCAACGGAAAAGCCAGTTATCATTTACCGCAATCTCAACTACAATTCAATGGAAGCTTAATCCCTACCGGTCCAAACGACATGTTTATGGCTTTAGGTAAAAATGACCAAAAAATATACGTGATTCCAAGCAAAAAAATGGTAGTCATTAGAATGGGTGATGTTGCAAATCCTGAAAATCCAACTTTTGCCTTATCCGGTTTTGATGAAGAATTATGGACAAAAATTAGTGCTTTATACCAATAATTTAAAACTCTTAATTTATAAAGTCAATAGTTTTTAGATTAATTTCCAGCCTTTTCTTTTTAAAAAGCTTTTACATTCTCTGCAAAAGCTTTTTTCCTGATTAAAAGGATTGCCTCCTTAAGCATCCCGCATCAGGCAAGTTTTTATTTCACAATGAGACAAAGCGGCTGTATGCCCTATAAAACTAATTTATAAAACTGTTCGTTTTTATTTTTACGGGATAATATAAAATCAGAAATTACACAGGCTTTTCCGGGTTTATAACCCAACCCCATCACACCCCAGTCTTTAATTCCATTTTTGGTCGTCCTGATATCGGCATGTGATAATGCCACAATTACAGAATCTGTGCCGATATTATTTTTAAGATTTTTAATAATACTGTCGGCACGATATCGGTTTCTGGGTTTATAAAAAGAATTTTCAGGAAAAGAAATATTTTGTCTTAAGAGCACATTAGAATTGATCGTTTTGATTTGTTTAAAAACTGTTACAGCCTGATTTAGTTTAAAATTACCCAAAGGCTGAATAACAATTACCTTTTGATCTGTTCGAAATTGTTTATCATCTCTATCATTTTTCTTGTTTGTACAGGCAAAAAAGGTAAACAGCAAGAGACACCAAAATATTTCATGAAATATAGATAAAAGTAACTAAAAACGGGGCTATCTTTTTGTGCGGATTCTTTTCAACATACCTGCAAAAAAGAAAGCAAGTCCCAACACCAATAAAATATAATAAAAAGACAAACTTTTATCTTTTGAAACATTTGCAAAAACAAAACACAGAACACTTGCAAAATAAAATGCAATAGGGGGTATATTTTTCATTTTACGTTTAAGAAATTATTTAAAGAAACTGTCTACGAATTCGTATTTATTAAAGACTTGCAAATCTTCAATTCCTTCACCGACACCAATGTATTTTACCGGAATTTGAAACTGATCTGAAATACCAATTACAACGCCTCCTTTTGCAGTTCCGTCTAATTTTGTAACAGCCAGAGAAGTTACTTCAGTTGCTGCTGTAAACTGTTTTGCTTGTTCAAATGCATTTTGACCTGTAGAACCATCCAAAACCAAAAGCACATCGTGAGGCGCATCAGCAACTACTTTCTGCATCACACGTTTTACTTTTGAAAGCTCATTCATCAGATTGATTTTATTGTGCAAACGTCCTGCTGTATCAATAATAACCACATCCGCATTTTGAGCAACAGCAGACTGTAAAGTATCAAAAGCTACAGAAGCAGGGTCGCTTCCCATATTTTGTCTCACGATTGGAACATCAACACGGTCTGCCCAAACCTGCAATTGATCGATTGCAGCGGCCCGAAACGTATCTGCCGCACCTAAAACCACTTTATGACCGGCTTTTTTAAACTGATAGGCAAGCTTACCAATTGTAGTTGTTTTACCAACTCCGTTTACCCCAACAACCATTAAAACATAAGGCTTTTTATCTTTTGGAATTTCGAATTCGGTTGCTTCACCTGTATTGGTTTCAGACAACAAAGCACCGATTTCATCGCGAAGAATCTGGTTTAATTCGTCTGTTCCTAGATATTTATCTTCAGCGACACGTCTTTCAATTCTTTCAATAATTTTCAGAGTAGTATTTACCCCTACATCAGATGCGACCAGAATTTCTTCCAGATTATCTAAAACATCGTCATCTACTTTAGATTTTCCGGCCACAGCCTTGCTTAATTTCGAAAAAAAAGATATTTTCGATTTTTCAAGACCCTTGTCTAAAGTCTCTTTTTTATCAGAAGAGAATAATTTTTTTAAAAAACTCATTTATTTTGTAGGTTTTAATATATTAAGAAGATAATCTGAAATCCAAATCTTTAAAGAAAGCCTATTGCTTTAATTTAGCCCCGATTACTTCACATAATTTTCATTTCAAACTTGGCTCTAAGAACTACGTTTGCAGCGAAAATACTTTTATTCTGGGGTTCAAAATAAAATATTGCAACAAAAAGCGGTAATCCATTGCCAAAAAAAGCCAATTTGTGATGCTTCTTTAGATTTTAAACAAATATAAAAAATAAAAAAGCTACTTCCGAATGAAAGTAGCTTTTCTATATAATGTAATTGTAATTATTTCTTTTTCAAGAATTCGTCAACTTCTTCAGGAGCCATAATAGATTCTACGAATGTATATGCACCCGTTTTAGGAGATTTTACCATTTTGATGGCTTTTGATAATCTCTTAGAAGCTGTTTGTAACGATGCTACGGTTTTCTTTGCCATGATTCAAAAGTTATTTGAAATTAAACAAAATCTCTAATAGAGACTTTATAAAATCTCTAATTATTATTTAATTTCTTTATGAACAGTTACTCTTTTTAAGATTGGATTAAACTTTTTAATCTCTAATCTGTCCGGAGTATTTTTTTTGTTCTTAGTTGTAATATATCTAGAAGTTCCTGCAACACCAGAAGTTTTGTGTTCAGTACATTCTAAAATTACCTGGATTCTATTACCTTTCTTTGCCATCTTGCTATATATTTATTTAGGAAAAGATTATTTGATAAATCCTTCTGACTGCGCTTTTTTCAAAACAGCAGTGATTCCGTTTTTATTAATTGTTTTTATCGTAGATGCTGCTACTCTAAGAGTAATCCATCTATCTTCTTCTGGAAGATAAAAACGCTTTTTAACTAAGTTTACAGAAAACTTTCTCTTAGTTTTGTTCATAGCGTGAGAAACGTTATTTCCTACCATCGCTCTTTTACCTGTAAGGTCACAAACTCTTGACATTATACTTATCTTTTATCGTTATTCAAAATCAGGGTGCAAAGAAAAGAAAAATAAACGATTGTAGCAAAAAAATATTACACAATTTTCAAAATTTCTTTCTGCAACATCTCCAGACTCTTAATGGTCGCTCTATCTATCACTTTTTCACGAGGTTGTCCAAAGTTAAATTCTTCTACAACAACTCCATTTGGTGTCGCCAGTGCTATAAACACAGTTCCAATTCCAGCATCTGAATCCCCTTTGGAAGGACCTGCATTACCTGTTGTAGCAAGCGCATAATCTGTTTTCAGCAAGCTTTTCACATTCAAAGCCATAGCCGACGCTACCTCCGCACTTACTACCGAAAATTCATCTACAACGTTCTGTGAAACCCCAAGAACATTCACTTTAGTTTCTGTTGCATACGAAACAATACTGCCTTTAAAATAATTTGACGCTCCAGGAACAGCAGACAACAATGAAGCAATTTTTCCGCCAGTAAAACTCTCGGCAGTCGAAATAGTTTTATTTTGCTGAAACAATAATTTTCCCAAAGCAACTTCGATAGTTTCATCATCATCAAAACCGACTATAATATCATGAATTATAGCATCTAATGACTTTACATTCTCTTCTATCGCCGCCTCTAAGATCTTTCTATCTGTACCTCTCGCAGTCAGCCTTAAACGTACACGCCCAGGATTCGGAAGATAGGCCAGTTTAATAAAATCAGGCAGATTATTTTCCCAATGCTCAATACGCTCTGCAACCAAACTCTCGCCCTGCCCATACGTTAAAATAGTTTTATGAATAATATAGGGACGTTTGTATTCACGGATAATTTTTGGAATTATTTCTTCCTCAATCAAATATTTCATCTCATAAGGCACGCCAGGAAGTGAAATAAAAACAGTATTTTCTTTTTTCATCCACATTCCAGGTGCTGTACCAACTTTATTATGAAGTATCGTACAAGTGGAAGGGACCAGAGCCTGATCTTTATTCATCTGCGTAATCGGACGCTTAAAATAACCTTCGATTAATTGAGTAACATGAGCCAAAACTTCCGGATTCACAACCAGCTGGTCATCAAAATATTCGCAAAAAGTTTTTTTTGTGACATCATCCTTAGTTGGCCCTAATCCTCCAGTTACAATCACTAGGTCGACTTTATTCTGGAGTTGCGAAAAAGTATCTAAAATATGCTTTTTATCATCGCTTATCGAAATCATCTCTCTCACCTCAACCCCAATTCTATCTAATGCCTTAGCAATGAATCCGGAATTAGTATCAATAATCTGCCCTATTAAAATTTCATCTCCAATAGTAACGATTGTTGCTTTCATTTTTTTGATTTTCTATTCATTTATATTCCTGCAGAAAGATACTGCATGTAAAATGGATGCTGGAGGGAGCAAAAAAAGCAACCTATTACAACATGAAAAAAGGCTCGTTAAACAAAAATTTCTAAATAAATTTTCATTAAACAACCTTATCTGCTAAACATCGAAATCTTTTTTAATTTCCTTAACAGCATCATTTACCTGTTTTTTAATACTTTTAAAAGTTTCTATAATTTCTTTCTTTTTACCTTCTGCCTTAGTCCACGCCTCAACCTGCAAAATTTCTTCAAAAGCAACATTTAACCCCATCAAATCGAGAGTTGGTTTAATTTTATGTGCATAAGAATAGGCATGTTTATGATCCTTCTTCTTAATACCTTCTTTTATTTGCTTCAAATCTTCCGGCACTTCAGTAACAAATAGTCTTAGAATTTCATTCACAAATTCCGAATCATTGTCCGAAAGCGCATATACTTTTGATAAATTATATTTTAATGCCATTATTTTACTTGTATTCTGAATAATTTTTTATCCTCTAAAAAGCCTTCTAAAACATCATTTGGCTTAACTGCTGCAACTCCTGCAGGCGTTCCGGTAAATATAACATCACCAATTTTTAGTGTAAAATATTGAGATACATAGGAAATAAGCTCATCTATTTTCCACAACATAAAACTAGTATTGCCTTTTTGAACCGTTTTAGCATTATTTTTCAATTCAAAATTAATATTTTCAACAGAACTAAAAAGTGTCTTTGACAAAAAATCCCCAATTACTGCTGAACCGTCAAAAGCTTTGGCTTTTTCCCACGGCAATCCCTTCTCTTTTAATTTCGTTTGTAAATCACGAGCTGTAAAATCAATACCCACACTTATTTCATCATAATATTTATGTGCAAATTTAGGTTCAATATACTTACCTACTTTATTAATTTTTACAACAATCTCTATTTCATGATGAATATCTTCTGAAAACTCAGGAATAACAAACGGATGCTGCTTTAATAAAACCGCCGAATCTGGCTTCATAAAAATAACAGGCTCAGAGGGTTTCTCGTTTTTTAATTCTTCAATATGATTAGTATAATTTCTCCCGATGCAAATTATTTTCATTTTATTTAATTACTGGTTCTTAGATTTATTTATTAACAAAACAGTCAATAAACAACTACAACTTATTTCGTATTTAACTTTCTTAGTTTAATTGCCGTCAAAACTTTTTTAGTATATAAAGGAAAATCAGCATTTTGAATCCAGTTAAAATAGCCAGGTTCTAACTCTAAAACTTTATCCACTTTTGCCCCTTTATGCTTACCGAAAGTAAAAATTTCTTCATTGTCTTTATCAAAAGCAATCATCCCGGCAAAATCAGCGATTTTTTTGCGGGTTGTAAATTCCGACAATGATTTAATATCATTTTCCAGTTCAGGATAACGATCTAACTGTGCTTTCAATATTTCATAAGTCGCCATTGTATCTGCTTCTGCAGAATGTGCATTTTCAAGACTTTTTCCGCAATAAAATTTGAATGCGGCACTCAATGTACGTTCTTCCATTTTATGAAAAATAGTCTGAACATCTACAGACACCTTGTTTTTCATATCAAAATCAACGCCTGCACGAAGCAATTCTTCAGCCAACAAAGGAATATCAAAACGATCCGAATTAAACCCTCCCAAATCGCTGTCTTTAATCATATTGAATACTTGTGGAGCCAACTCATTAAATGTTGGTTCATTCGCTACTTTTTCGTCTGTTATCCCATGAACCTCGGTAGTATGCGGCGGAATTGGAATTGTTGGATTCACTAACCAGGTCTTACTTTCTTTATTTCCGTTTGGAAAAACTTTAAATATTGAAATTTCTACAATCCTGTCTTTTCCGATATCAATTCCGGTCGTTTCTAAATCGAAAAAGCAGATTGGTCTGCTGAGTTTGAGTTCCATTTTTTTTGTTTTTGAATTTACAAAAGTAATTCTTAAAGCCGAATTATCACTAATTTATCAGGGCAAACAACTGTTAAATTATTTTTACAAAGGTCGATATTACGAAAATAAAAAATCCGGCAAAATTGAATTCTGCCGGATTTAACATTTTTAATGTATTATTTTTAAAAATCCCTATCAACATCAAATGCTTCCAAATACTCAGCTACTCGCTTCACAAAACTGCCTCCTAAAGCACCGTCCACAACCCTGTGATCATAAGAGTGTGATAAAAACATCTTCTGACGAATCCCTATAAAATCCCCTTCAGGTGTTTCAATTACCGCTGGCACTTTCCGAATAGCACCTAAAGCCAGAATCCCAACCTGTGGCTGGTTGATAATTGGGGTTCCAAAAACACTTCCAAAAGTACCAACATTTGTCACGGTATAAGTCCCCCCCTGAGTATCATCAGGTTTTAGCTTTCCTGCTTTAGCCCGATTAGCCAAATCATTTACCGCTTTTGCCATTCCAACAAGATTTAACTGATCTGCATTTTTAATAACAGGCACAATCAGATTACCGTTTGGCAAAGCAGCCGCCATTCCTAAATTTATATTCTTTTTTTTGATAATGTAATCCCCCTCAACTGATATATTAATTCCGGGAAAATCTTTTATTGCTTTGGCAACAGCTTCCATAAAAATAGGGGTAAAGGTAAGTTTTTCGCCTTCTCTTTTTTCAAAAGCAGCTTTAACCTTTTCTCTCCATTTGACAATATTCGTCACATCCACTTCAATGAAAGACTGAACATGCGCAGAAGTTTGAAGCGATGCCGTCATATAGCCAGAAATCAACTTACGCATTCTGTCCATTTCAACAATTTCATCCTCTCCATTTACAGAAACAGGAACAGCCTGCTGACTTTTTTGAGGTGTAGGTTCAACTGATTTTGGAAGTACAACTTCTACTTTTCTATCATCAGATTTACGGTTCGCAATATACTTTAAAATATCTTCTTTCGTAACACGCCCTTCTTTTCCTGAACCAGAAATACCTTCTAACTCAGAAACAGAAATCCCTTCTTCCTTAGCAATATTTTTTACTAATGGGGAAAAGAATTTATCGGAATCAGAGAAATTCTGAGGAATTGAAACAGCTTCTCTGGCAGCATCAATTGTTTTTTCAATTTCAATAACCTCTGCAGGAATTAGATCTTTTTCAATCGATTTTACCTCTGAAGCAGCATCTCCTTCTGTTTCAATAATCGCTATAACTTGTCCAACCTGAACCAGATCATCTTTACCAAATAATTGTTCAACCAAGACCCCTGACACTTCACTTGGCACTTCACTATCAACCTTGTCTGTTGCAATTTCCAGTACTGCTTCGTCAGCTTCAATTTTGTCTCCAACTTCTTTCAACCAGTTTGTAATGGTTGCTTCGGCTACACTTTCTCCCATTTTCGGAAGTCTCAATTCAAATCTTGCCATATTATTAACTTAAAAGGTGATTTTGATTTTCAGATTGCGAAATTACTAAATATTTAAAATATAAATTACATAAAATTTAATTTTAGTCAATTTTTATCACTTCACCTTGTTTATTTTTAGAATTACTTCCAATTAAAAAGTTAGCCTTTTTGGGTAAAATTTTAAAAGTAATATTAGGTTGCTTAAAAGTTTCTACGATTTCGATACATTTTTTAAAAGAAACATATTGATTATCCAAAATAATCTCAACTCTTTTACCCCCTGAAACGAGGGACGAATTTACCATTTTTTCCTTTTTTAAATCCAAAAAAGCGACTTTATTTTTTAAAACTGAACATAATTGGCTACAGAAAATTTCATTTGAAGAAAAGAAAACATAGCTTTCTGGTAATGGATTTGACTTAGGTTTACCCTGAAACATTTTTACTAAAGAAAAAAGAAAAATTCCAACTTTGATAAAAACCAAAAAAAACAGAGATTTTCTAAAATGCTTCTGATAGAAAAACTCCATTGCCTCCTGAAATCGTCTCATGTACTTTTCATTTTTAACAGTACTCTCTCCTTTATAATGTATTACTGATGTTTCATGAAAATAGTAATTGTTTTTTTTCTTTTGCAAAACAGAATAGGATAAATCTATGTCGTCTGCATACATAAAACAATTTTCATCAAAACCTCCTGTCTCAAGATACAATTCGCGTTGCATTACCATAAATGCACCTACCAAAATATCAACCTTTCCTGTTTCATTTTCTGACAGATGTTGTGCATAATACTGATTGAAAAGCTTTTGATTTGGAAAAACTCTATACAAACCGAAAATTTTTGTAAAAGCAACCCATGGTGTTGGAATTCCTCGTTTGCTTTCGGGCAGAAAATTTCCTGTACCGTCAATTAATTTACAGCCAATAATACCGAGATTCTTTTTTCCTTCGGCGAAAGCCAGTATTTTTACAAATGTATCTTCTGCCACTACTGTATCGGGATTAAGAATACAAATATATTTGCCTTTAGCCTGAGCAACACCGATATTATTTCCTCTTGGAAATCCTAAATTTTCTTTATTTTCGATTAATTGCAGCTCCGGAAACCTACTTTTCATCATGATACAGCTATCATCATCAGAATTATTATCTACTACAATGATTTCCCCATCAATACCGGAAAGGGCTTCCTGCACACTTAACACACACTGTTCCAGAAAATAGCGCACATTATAATTCAGAATAATAACGGATAACTGCATTAAAAATTTAAGTTGAAATATTTGGGGAAGTTAAAAATTTTCAATCAAACCCAACGTAAAAACAGGCTTTTTTGCTATTTTAAAGACACCAAATCAGATACTACTATTTTTATTTGTATAATCACAGATGATACCAAAATAAAACTAAAAACATTCGAAGAAAATGAACTCAAGTTTATTCGCAACTTAGAAGGGTAAAACTCCAGCAATAAACAAAATAATTCTTCCATTTTTTCTACTTTTGCCTCATGCTATCATTCTTAAAACAAAAACCGCATTTAAAGGATCTTTTATCAGGCGATTATATTGATATACATTCGCATTTATTGCCTGGCATAGACGATGGAGCCAAAACCATATCTGATACAGAGAGCTTAATAAAATCATTCGAAAATATTGGCGTTTCTCAATTCATAACTACGCCTCATATTAGTCATTATATATGGAATAACACTCCTCAGACTATTCAGGAAAATCATGCCGAAACAAGTCAGCTATTAAACAAAACCAACACCTTCAAACCTTTCCTGGCTGCAGCTGAATACTTTATGGATGACTGGTTTGAAAAGCATTTTCAAAATGAAAAACTTCTTCCTTTAAAAGACAATTATGTACTGGTAGAGATGTCCTATATCAATGCACCAATACAGTTGTATAAAATTTTATTTGATTTACAGGTCGCAGGATACAAACCTGTTTTAGCGCACCCGGAACGTTATTTATTTTATCACAAAAATTTGATTGAATATGAAAGACTAAAAAAAGCAGGCTGTTTGTTTCAATTAAATTTATTAGCTGTCATAGGCTACTACGGTGAAGAGGTTACTAAAATTGCTGAACAGTTGTTAAAAAACAGAATGTATGATTTTGTGGGTACGGATGTACATCATAGCAATCACATAGATGCGTTTGATAAAAGAATAAAAATAAATACAATCGAAGGATTAAAGGAAATTATATCCAATAATCAGTTTTTCAAATTCTAAAAACCATTTGTTTCACGAAACATCACAAAAAAAGGTTCAAATAAATTTTGAACCTTTTTTTGTAGAACACCTATTACTTAACTTATATCTTTTTTGATTTTACTAAACCAGGATTTTTTTTCTATTTTGACTCCATAGCCATATCCATACCCATACCCTTTGGTAGAATCAGTATCATTAAGTACTATACACATATTGGGCAATTTCTTTTCTCTGTAAAATGTATTTGCTATAGATAACATTCTTTTCTCTAAAAAATTAGCACGCATTACATATACAAAAGTATCTGCATTTTTAGCTACGAGTAAGGTATCAGCTACTAAACTTACAGGAGCTGTATCAACTATAATATAATCGTATTCTTTTTTTAATGTTTCAAATAGAGTATCCACATTTTTACTCATCAACAATTCAGCCGGATTTGGAGGGATTACACCAGATGGTAATATGTAGAAATTTTGGTAATCATTATGTTTAATAATGAATTTATTTATGTCTGTATCGTTTGAAGACAAATAATTGGTTAACCCAAAATTTGGCATTGCAAAATAATCCATAAATTTTGGATTTCTAATATCCATTCCTACCAGTAAAACTTTCCTTCCGGATAATGCAAATGTAGCAGCCAGATTTACTGATACTAATGTTTTCCCCTCTGCAGGAAAGGTAGAAGTTACAAAAATAGTTTTTGCTAAACCATCTGGAACATTGGTCAGCATAAACTCAAGGTTTGTCCTGACAATACGTATAGCTTCTGCTGAACTCGTCCTGCTTTCTGTTTTTATGAT
Source organism: Flavobacterium adiutor (assembly GCF_048282555.1). Lineage (NCBI taxonomy): Bacteria > Pseudomonadati > Bacteroidota > Flavobacteriia > Flavobacteriales > Flavobacteriaceae > Flavobacterium > Flavobacterium adiutor. The sequence goes on along the minus strand of NZ_CP182487.1, from coordinate 1,327,790 downwards.
CTCGTTGGCATCATCAGAAGTAGGGATATCCCCAATAAAAGGTATTTGGGTTTTACCTTCCAGATCTAGTCTGCTTTTAATTTTAGTATCTAATAAATCATAACCGTAGATAATTCCAAAGGGAATCAAAAGACCTATTAACAATGCTGCAAAATAAATAACTTTTTTCTTTGGACTTACTGGAATTTTATTTGCTTTTGCAGCATCAATAACGCGTGCATTGGGCTCAGTAGCTGCTAAAGAAATCGCAGTTTCCTCACGTTTCTGCAGCAAATACAAATACAATTCTTCTTTTACCTTTTGCTGTCTGGCAATAACCCTGAACTGACGTTCCTGTACGGGAATTTTACCAATTTTACTATTTAGAATTCTTTCCTGACTTTTTAAATCACGGTTTTGAATCTTTAGATTAGACTGCATTCTTTTTAAACTTGCAGCTACATTGGCTTTTAAGGATGATATCTGCTGATCTAGTTTTATTACCGAAGGGTTTTCAGTTGTAGCCGATTTTAAAATCCGGTTACGGTCTAAAACTAACTGGTTGTATGAGGTAATTAAACCTCCTGCATCACCATTATCGGTTATAATATTGGTTGGTAACAAATCTGCATTCGTACTTTTTTTTATAAAATCCAGTAAAGACGAAACCACATTTAACTGAATTTCAGTTTCAATACCTTTTTTATCATATTCATTTGAACCTTCAATAAAAAGTTTGGCTTCCGATTCTATATCTGTTAATTGGTTTGATTTTTTAAAACTTTCTACATCCTGTTCTACGCCATCCAATTCCTTTGTAATCAATGCCAGACGCTCAGCTATAAATTTAGATGTATTCTCTGATATAAAATTTTTATCCTCAGCTGCGTCTTCATTATATATCTGAATCATAGTGTCCAAAAAATCTTCTGCTTTTTTTTGAACAGGATCAGTTATAGATACATTAACAACACTACTTGTTTTGCTTATGGGTTCTACTTTTAATCTGTTTCTAAAATTTGCTGCTACATTTTCAAGCGGACTTACTATAATTCGAATGGACTTATCTTTTCCAATGTCATTTTGTTTATAAAATGCAGTCCTTCCTACAACTAATACACCTAGAGTGGTAGGTATCTTTTCACCAAATTTAAATTGTTTTTTCGAGGAAAGAATTACATTTTCACTCATCGTTTCATCACTAATTACATCTTCCAAAGAGAAATTATCATTAGATAACATACCAAACTTCAATACAATGTTTGCTCCCTCAAATAGTTCTGTTTTATTCAAAAAATAAACATTTATTGGTGCGTTTCCATAGACATCACGATCTACTACATTTCCTTCAACAAGTAAAGCAACATTTAAATTGAGTTTTTTAACAGTTGATTCTATTAAAGTTCGTGATTTTAAAATCTCTATTTCGTTATCAACATTATTTATAGATCCACCGCCTAATCCTAAGTCAGAAAAAGCAGACAGTTCAGAAAGCATCCCTCCTTTTTTTTCATCTTTTACCAAAATAGAAGTACTGGCTTCATAATTTGGCGTAGTATATCGTAAATATAAAAATGCCAAAACCATACAAAGTAAAGCGCTTAAAACAAACCATCTCCAATGGATTATGTATCTATCCAGCTGCTCCCGAAGATTTACTTCTCTTGTTTCATCTTCTATTCCCTCACTATAAAAATCATCTTGCATTTGTCTTAGTCTTAGTTTAATCAATTTATTTAAAAAGCAGAACAGAAAGCGATATTAAGATTGAAATCGCTGATATAATAACAGAAGTATTAGGCCCCACGGCTGCTGCATTTACTTTCGTATTATTAGGTTCTACATAAATTATGTCATTTTGTGCCAGATAATAAAAAGGAGAATTGATAAAATCAGCTTTTGTAATATCAACTCTGTTATATGATTTGACACCATTAATCTCACGTATAACAAGGATGTTTTTTCTTTTACCGTAAATGGTTAAATCTTTTGCCATACTCAAAGCTTCAATCAATGTAACTCTTTCCGAAGCGACACTATATGTTCCGGGTGAATTCACCTCACCCTGCAGAGAAACTTTAAAATTCATAATTCGCAGGTTGATTATTGGATTTTTAATATAAACCCCTATTTTGTCTTTTAAAGATTGTAGAACCTCTGTACGAGTCAGTCCACCAACTTGCAATTTTCCTAAAACAGGAAATTCAATATTACCATTTCTATCCACCAAATAGGACTGAATAGTTTGTTGTCCCATTGCAGACTGCAAATTAGATGCATTAGGAATTGTTACTGTAGTTAAATTGAAAGGCATGGCAATTTCAGGATCTTCAGCAGAAACTATGATCATCAATAAATCGTCTGGCTGAATTTTAACTTCGTAAGACGCGATATTTTGTGAGGTATTAATACCATCAATATTTTGATAGTAAACAATATCTTTTTTAGAGGCACAGGAAAAAAATAAAGACAAAAGCATCAAAAGAATGCTTCTATTTGAAAAACTGGAAAAATTAAAATACATTAGAATTGTGGTTTTATGTGGCAAATATAAAGCTATAACTTTAATTTCATTATCTAATTAATCTTTTTAGACAACAAAACACATTTAATTGTTTATAGAGTTAAATTACTACTTTTAAAATAAAATTACAAGCAAAAGCAAATTAATACGCATTTTCTTCACCCTTAAATATATTGAAAACCGTTTTTATGATTATCTTTATATCTAATAAAATACTCCAATTTTCGATATACCAAATATCATACTCTACTCTATTTTGCATATCAATCAATTCTCTGGTTTCTCCCCGATAACCATTAACCTGAGCCCAGCCTGTAATACCTGGCTTCGCATATTGACGAACTAAATAATTTCCGATCAGATCAGTATATTGCTTCGTATGATTGACCATATGTGGACGTGGTCCTACTACAGACATGTCACCTAAAAAAACGTTGAAGAACTGTGGCAATTCGTCAATACTGGTTTTTCTAATAAAAGCCCCAAATTTAGTAATTCGCTGATCTCCTTTTCCGGCTTGTAATTTATCCGCTTCTTTGTTAACCCTCATACTTCTAAATTTCCAGCAAAAAAAAGATTCATTGTCACGACCAGAACGCTCTTGTTTAAAGAAAACAGGCCCTGGTGATTCTATTTTTATTAAAATCATTATTATCGGAAAGAGCCATGGAAAAATTAACACGATAACACCTAAAGAAAAAACAATGTCAAATGATTTTTTTAACAATCTGTTTACTGTGTACTCCAAAGGCTCTGTTCGAAACATTAACACAGGTGTGTTTTCATAAAAGGAAATTTCGACCTTACTCGACCTTGTATATAGCTGAAAATCAGGAATAAACTTAACCCGAACCATGTTTTGTTCACAAATTTTTATCAGATCATGAATAACATTCACATTATCAATATGCAATGCTATATACATTTCATCTACCTCATTAGAAATTAAATATTTTTCAATATCCTGAAATCCTCCTAATATGGGTGATGAAATAAAAGCAAAAGGATCCACTTTTTCATCGAAAAATCCCAAAAAACGATAACCATAGGTTAAATCTTTTGATAAAATTTTCCGCATTCTTTCTCCTGTATCATTTGCTCCTACAATAATTACGTTTTTAAAATTATACCCTTTTGCACGTATATACTTTAAAACCTCCATTGACAAAAAGCGGGAGAGCATTAACAAACAAAAAAAGCAGGTGTAAAAATACATCAGCCTGAGTCTGGAAATCTGAGAGTATTTTAAAAAAAGTACAAAAAAAGCAATTATGGCAATATGAAAAATGAATTTTTTTGTTGTACGTTTTAAAATAGATTCCAGAGGCTCTATTCTTACAATGCGATAGGAATCATTACGCAACAATAAAGCAATCCAAATTAAATTGGATAAAAAAGAAACTGTCTGTACCTCTTTTAAAAAAAGCTTATCTAAATTTCCAAATCGTAACCAAGCTGATAAAACGATAGAAAAATTTAGAAGTATCACATCCCAGAGGACAAACAAGAGTTTGAAATAACGGGAAAACCGGTGACGAGATAAGGCATCTAAAACCTTCATAAAATTGAAAAAAACTTTTTATTATTCATAATTCTTATTTTTTAACGTATTGCAATAGTGCTAATACTTTTTTTTGGAAAACAACCTTAAATCCATTCATCTGATGAAATTTATAAATCTTATAATCTTCTTTTAAAACCTTAAAGACTCTTTTGTAATCTGTACTCAGACCTCCCATGCGCATTTTTACAATATAACAATTAAGATAGGCGATATTTATTTTATATTTGTATAAATAGCGTAATAAAAATTCTGTATCAGAAGCGATTTTAAAGTCTAAATTATAGTTCCCATATTTATCTAAGACTGTTTTTTTTATATATACAGTTGGATGTAAAGGCAGCCATCCCGCTTTCAGTTTATTAAATTTATACTCCCCTCCAATTCTGTTTCGTACTGTTTTTTGTTCATCATCATTTGTAACATAGATACCATCTCCATATATAGCATCTGCATTAGGATTATTTTTAAAACCAAGTACTATTTTAGAAACTACAGCTGTATCATAAAAAACGTCATCAGAATGCATTAAGCCTACCACATCTCCTGTAGCCATGGCTAATCCTTTATTAATTGCATCATACATACCTTTATCAGGTTCTGAAATGTATTTTGTGATTTTATCTGAATAGGATTTAATGATATCCTGCGTCCCATCAGATGAATTACCATCAACAATTATATATTCAATGTCCGGATAGTCCTGATCTAAGACACTCTTTATTGATTGTTCAATAGTTGCTTTTCGATTGTAACTAACTGTAATAATAGAAACCTTCATACAATAAATTATTATTTCAACTTTAGTAATCCCTTTGTTTTAAACAAAGCGGCCATGCATATTGTTTTGACTGCATCCCTTTGTTTTTTTTTGTAAGCCTATTGCAGGCTGTCTACACTTTCTTGATTTCTCCCTTCAACCACATCTAATACTACTCCTGTAGATTCATCTGCCAATATACCAAAATAGTCATACCAGCGTGATACTGATTTTTCATCAACACTCAAATAATGATATCTGTCATTAAGCTCTATTTTACTCATTTCTCTTGCTACAAAATTAAAAAACAACTAAATTAATTTCACTCATCGTTTTTTTAGTTTAATCTAATTTTATCAAATTGTCTTTCAACTAAAATGTTATAATTTAATGTTACATAAATTCATAGGCTCGAAATTAATTTATAAATCTATTTTTTACCATCTTAGCTAAATTACCCTGATATATTTTATTTTGAAGCATTTTACCTACAATAACAGATCCGGCAGTTAAAATTGAATTTTCTTCTGCTATAACACCTGGGCATACCACTGTCTTAGCACCAATCCAAACACCATCCATCAATATGATAGGAGAATTTCTGAAAGGCATATTATAAACAGTATAGTCATGATTTCCGGTAAGCAGCATAGCTCCTTGCGATACGCATACGTTATGTCCTATCTTCACCACATCCAGATTATCTATCCACACATTCTCTCCTATCCAACAATGGTCTCCTATTTCCAATTTCCAAGGAAACTTAATAATTACATTATTTTTTATTACTAAACCCTTTCCTATTTTGGCCCCAAATAGTTTTAATAAAAATATTTTAATCCCCATAAAAGGATTCCAGGAAGCACGCACAAAAAAAGCATTTATAAAGTACCATAGCATTTGTTTTATAAAACCTGCCCCTTTATCAAATTCGTCTCCCTTAAATTTATCTAATGCTACTTTTTTCATACTGTTAACTTAGTTTAGCAAAGATGGCTTTCATATTATCTATGTATTGCTTTTCGGTATAATTAGTAAGTACACTTCTATAATTGTTTTCAAGGATTTTAACTAATGCTTCCCTGTCATCATCTATTTCTTTTATGTACTTATATAGCACATTAATGTCTATAACATCTTTATCTACCACCAGCCCGTTAGTATCGTTTTGAACTATATCTGGTATACCAGCATGGTTAGTAGTTATTACAGTCATACCATTACCCATAGCTTCTAATATAGAGATAGGCTGTCCCTCGTTAGGGTAACGGGTAAGCAATGTAAAAGCATGACAACTTTCAAGCAAGTTTATTTTAGCTTTGCCACTTACTACGCCATGGTACTTTACATATCCGTTAAGATTATGCTCCTTAACATAAGATGTAAAAAACTCTTCTTCTTTACTTTCAAAAAACTTACCTGCAAAATGAAACTCAAAATCTGAACCCGAATCTTTAACCATTTTTGCGAGGTAAAGTACCTCTTTATACCCTTTGGTTTCAATAAAATTACTCAGGTATAATAGCTTTATTTTATCTCCTGATTTTAAAAGTTGCAACTTATCATTAAATTTTTCCGGTGATATAAGATATTGGTCATCCACACAGTTTGGGACTTGAAAAACTTTATCAGGGTCTACTAATCCATCAAAGATATACTCCAAAGATTTACCTAATATTATGGCACCGCTAATTTTTTTCATGGCAGAATAATTCAGTTTTCGCTGAAAACTGCCACAATCATTTTCTATAAGGGTACGATAATACCCTCCATGTAGGTGGATTAATGTTTTAGCTCTTTTTAATCTCAGTATAGCAAAAAAAATCAAGTCCCTAAGATTCCCGCCTTTAGTCTGTGAAATGGTAAAATAATACAGGTTGCTCTTCGAAAACAATAGTTTAAACACATTAACAATAAATTTTTTATTGCTTGTAAGGTTTATGTGTCTAAAATCGAATTCCCTATTTAAAGGTGAATCATAAAGTGTTTCCACAGCCTTAGACAACCCATGTATGGGAGGAGGAAACTGGGCAAGGAAGGTTATTTTTGTTTTTCGGTACAAAATTTGATTATTTTATTTAACTACTTTATCCATTGGAAAAGAGAGCTTAAAAGAAAACTGCTTTTATTATTTTCATTAGACCAGCCGTATTAAGAAAACCTGTTGGCAAGGGTGTGAAGATTATTTCAGGAGCATAAAACCAGTTAGGCTTTACTACTTAAATCTTAAAACAGAATATACTTTTTCTATTTTTATAACAACCCACATAAATAATATAAAATACACCAAGCGAACTCCAAAACCTGTATACCATGCAGGTAAAGTAGCTGTGAGCCCAGCAATGGTAACTAAAAATACTTTTCTCCATTTAGATTCTGGTGTTGCATTTATTTTGTATTGTATAAGTCCTATGGCGTAACCTAAAACTATCATCCCTAAAAAAACACCGAGCAAACCAAAATCATAATAAAATTCACCCATAGGCGTAGGAGCAAATCCTCCGATGGACTCACTTTCGAACCCATAAAGCTTATAAGAAAGTATCCTGCCCAACTCCATAGGCTTCCATGTAAATGTAGCCCTAGGCAAAAAGTTAACAAAAGGATAAATCATTTGATTTGGCTGATAAATAGGATCTAGATTGTTATATATATATATTAAGTTGCCTGTACTATCAAAAGTAGGAGAGCTAAAAACATTTTCCTTTGCATCCTTTAAAACATCAAAAGAGAATTCTGAATAGTTATTTCTATTAAAACGGATAAGCATTCCTGCTATTAGCCCAAAACCCAGCATAAAATAGATATATTTTTTAAGGATTGATAATTCTTTCTCCTTAGATATACTCAGGTATCTATAAAACAACATTGAAATACCAAGCCCCATTATTCCTAATGAAGAGCCTGATGCTACAGACATTATTAGCAAAAGCAAGAAATATGAGTACACAACCAATTTTGAAGGGTCATTTTTATCCTTCGAAAAATAATACGGTAGGTTTAATGATTTGAAACAAGTAAAAAATCCTGTTAAAACAAACAGCAATGTCTTGTTTTCAGCCCCTCCTTTATCTTGATAGTCTGCAAGAAAAAAAGCAGTTATTCCTCCACCAAGGACAATTGTATAAGCGACAAACGCAAGATATAACAAAGAAACTATATAGTATGTTATTTTACTTATTTTAAAATTTGCAATAAATGAGTATCCTGTAGCCTTAATATTTCTTGAAATTAAAATGCCACTCTGTAATAATAAAGTTGAAACAATAAGGAAAGAATAGCTTATCCATAACTCTTCTGTAGTATATTTTTTTATGTATGACATTCGGATTAATCCCAAACTATTATAAACAAACCACCAAAAAAATAGATAAACAAAAATAAAATTTAACTTAACGTTTTTTTTCCAATAATAGATCAGGATTGATATATTTATTATCTCAAAAACATTAAATAAAACTACAATAGATTCACCGCTTTCAACAAGATATTCATACCCTATGATATTAAATAGAATTCCGAGAAAGACAAAAATAAATACCTCCATAATAAAAACCTACTAAATAATGTGTTTCACAATTTTAGCCGGAACTCCTGCAACAACCACATGGGATTCTAAAATGCTTTTCGTTACAACAGCTCCAGCAGCAATTATCACATTATCGGCAATTGTAATATCACCTATAATTATAGCGCCCACACCAACATCTACATTATTTCCTATAACGGGATTTTTATTATCTTCCTTTCCGTTATTACCAATGCAATTATTACCGTGAAGTATGCAATTTTTCCCGACTTTTACCATTGCATTAACTACGACATTACCATAATGCCATATCAGTAAACCCTCACCAAAAACATTTTTAGGGATAGTAAATCCCAGCCTTTCTCCCAAAAGATTTTTTCTTCTTCTGTAATAAGCGCTAAAAAGCATATTCCCTTTAGCGTGGTAATACTCTTCCTTACGAAGAAGTTTGATATATTTCCAAATAATATATTCGTGTTCTCTGAAAAGGAGTTTCTTTAACCATTCCTTTTTAGAAAACAAAAAAGGGTATTGCTCCTTGTCTTTTTGGATATATTCGCTATATGTCATACCGCATTTTTTTTTTTTCTGACTGCCGTATATATCTTTTTAATTCGTACATAAAAAGGTGAAATCACTGAAAGTATAGATAATTTATCTGAAAGCTTTAAATCTTTGTTACTAAAAATCTTGAAAAAATTACCTATTAACTCGTTTTTAAGTGATACAAACTCATCTCTAAAGCCTGCATTGTCTTTACTATTTAAAAATACTACACACAAATTTTTAATCATCCTGTAGTAATAGGCCTCAACATTTTTTCTCAATTCAGTTTTATTATGAAGTAAAGCTTTTGTATGTTTAATGTTTTTTAGAATTACCAAACTTCTCGCAGAAAACTTTTGCTTAGTAATACTTTGTTCCCTTTGTCGGTAATGGTATAAGGGACTCGCAACATGCACACATTTGCTAATCTCAAGAAAAATATCGAAGATGATAGCCATATCTTCATGTATCTCCCCTTTAGGAAATTTATATTTATCAAAAAATCTTCGCTCATACATTTTATCCCAACTTGCAACATCCATAGTATCGCCTTTCAGCATGTGCTTTATGGCTTCTGTTTGTGTATATATAGTCTCTTTATTTAAAGTGTATTTTATATAATTATAACTTTCACATTCATATATACGACCACAACATGCTATTTCTGCCTTATTTTGAATACAACCATTATAGAGTTTTTCAACAAAGTCGGGTTCTACCCAATCATCAGAATCTATAAAAGAGACATATTTTGCGGTTGCTATTTCCAAACCGGCATTACGCGCATCAGAAAGCCCTCCATTTATTTTGTGTAAAACTTTTATTCTATTGTCTATTAAAGCATATTCATCGCAAATCGAACCACTTTTGTCAGTAGCCCCATCATCAACCAAAATGATTTCTATATCTTTTAATGTTTGGTTGATCACACTATCTATGCACTCCCGTAAGTACACTTCTACATTATAAATAGGAACTATTACAGAGACAAGTACATTCATTTTTTCCTAAATTTATCTAAAATTAATTAAACCTATAAATACTTACTTAAGTAGGTTTTTCGAAATGAATTTTACCACATTAATTCTTTTCTTTATTTTACTCAAAATTAAATTTTACGATTCTAATGCTTCTTTTAAATAGCCTTTTGATAACTCTCTTAATTCCGTCAATCTTTCTAATAATTCTTTTCTATTCCACTCGTCTTTTATCTCATTAAAAGGAGTACCCACCTTTACAGCTCTGTTACTTATTCCCAGTTTAGTTAATAAACTCATCTGTCTACTATCCTTACCTGAATCTTCATTAACTACCGAATATAAAGGACTGCCAAAATTTGCAGCAAATGCAGTACCATGAAATGACGAAGTAATAACCAGTTTTGCGTTCTTGAATAAACTAACAAAAAGTTCCGGGCTTACTGGATCAGGTCGCTCCACAAGACCAATTAACTCTTCAGGCAGTTTAGCTTGCTGGTCAAGATATATAACGCGATAACCGGTTTTTTCTTTATAATATTTAATGAGTTCGTAAATATAAGGTGTACATTTAACAGCATAATCCAAAACATATGCAAAAATATAATTTTCATCTTCATACAGTTTATTATCTCTCTCGCACATTTTCTCCCAGTCTTGAGATGTGAGCAAAAAAGTTGGATCAAGTGCAGTTATTGACTCTTTACCAGTTAGAGTCTTTACAATATTTTCGCCACTAGTTTCCCTAACAGAAATCCTGTTATAGCTGCTTAGCAGTTGCGTATATGTATCTTCATAATTTTTATCTATTTCATCTGATGAAAAACTTGAAGAATATGAAATCTTTTTCGCAGAATCAGGAGCAAAAGACAATAAAAAAGAAGTATCCCCTTTCACAAAGCGAGTATTCCAAACCTGGTCGCTTCCAGTTATATAAATATCATAAATTGGTGGGTTTTGCTGTAATTCTTCTTTTGAATTATACGTTTTTGATAATTTATAATTCTTTTTCCAAAACTTTTTAATCTCCACATTATCACGATATGTAGCAGATAAAAATTTATTTGGAATTATTGATTTTAAAAACGAATACTTGATAGATTTATTCTCATTAAATTGTTTATGATATTTATTAGGAAATATATAATCTATTATTTCACAATCATAACCAAAATCACAAACTATTTTCTGTAAAGCATAAGCCTGTAAAGCCGAGCCAAAATTTTCAACTTTGTGCATTGTTATTATGCCTACTTTTTTTACATTTTTCTGTATAGTCATATTACCTAAATTAAATTGTCATCTTTTACTTTTTATCTTGTCAAGAAGATTGCGCACTTTTAAAACAAGTTCTGGATTAACACAGTACATCCATATTTGTATTTTTAAGCCAATTGCTACATCTGCTTTAATGAAACTTAAAGCACCTTTTCTTATAATAGACAAGTAAGTATTATATTCTATTTGATAAATTTCTTTCGATTTAGTTAATAATATAGTACTCAATCCCATAAAAGCAGCAAGATATCTATGAAATTCTAATGCTTTCATAAAATGAGAGGTATGGATTATTGATTTTTTTTCTATATCATCCAAAGCGGCTAATGCATTAGCAAACTTAGGAACATTTAATACCGTTGTTGCACTATTAAGGTTGTCCTTCCTGTAATAGTAAACTCTCCTGTTTCCAACACCTACCCCTTTTGATAATTGCGCAGCTACTACAATAAAATTTAACCCTTCCCCCATATAAAATTCGCTTAAAAAAGAAATCTTATTTTTAACAAGAAACCCCCTTTTAAACATTTTATTCCAGCAACCTATTTCAACGTAACCTGGGTATAAAAGCAACGCAGCTGCTTCGTCAGGTGTATAAATTTTTATTTCATCATTTTCTACTTGTTGTACATTGCCTGGGAACTTGAAGCAGTATTTTGACATTACAAAGTCAGCATTTGTCTTTTCAACTATCCCTAACATATATTCAACATAATCAGAACCTAAATAATCATCTCCGTCAACAAATACAATATATTCACCAATAGATTTTTCAATTCCCAGATTACGCGCAATACTAACACCTTGATTTTTTGTATGAATAACTCTTATCCTATCGTCCTTTTTCGAGAAATCATCAGCAATATGTCCCGAATTATCCGGTGAGCCATCATCTACCAATATAAGTTCAATATTTCTATAGGACTGTCCAATAATTGAATCAATACATTTCACAATATACTTTTCAACATTGTACATAGGAACTACAATAGAAATTAAAGGAGCATAATCATTGTCTTTCATCTTGTATTACTTTTTTTGTTACCTGGCAACAGTCTCTGCATTAAAACTACTATTTGATTTTTTTCAACGGTTTCTAATCCAATAAAATAAAATACCACTGGAAACAGAATAAAGCTGATTGCTAAAGTTAGAACAAAACGAATACCTGAATGCTGAATCCAATTTGTAGCTAGATAAACTAAGGCACAAGTAATACAAATCGGTATAACCATTTTTATTACTGATTTCAAATATTCACTAATAGGTACTCCTGATTGTTTCTTTAAAATAACGATCTTCAAAAATCCTGTAATAATTTCAACCGTCACAATAACAACAAAAACGAAAGTTGTTGACATTCCTCCATATTTCAGCGATAAATAACAAATAGGCAGAGTAAGTAACGCAACACTTCCTATAGTTATCTGAAATTTTTTTATATTACCCATGGCCTGAATAGCCGGAGTTATACCTACTGTTAGTTGATTAATTAGCGTAGCAATTAAAAATAACGAACAAAAAACATCTGTGTTTTCTGGTACATTTTTTAGCCAAAATTTTAACACCACTGGCATTTGAAAAATAAGCGGAATTGCAAAAAACGATACTAAAAAGAAGCCTAGTTTAGTTGCCCACATAGCAGTTGTCAATGTACGCTGCCGATTATTCATCCCTTCACTTTTCATAATTTGCGGGTTAAGTGCCTGTAATAAAGTGAATGAAAGACCTCTTACTTGCCCATTCACCTGGTTTGCTATACCATAAGCAGCATTAACCATTATACCAAAGAACACATTCAATAGAACATTAATCCCCTGTGTGTTTAGAACGTAACATATATTCGCAAACAAATTCCACCCCGCAAAACTTCCTAACTCCTTCAGCAGAACTTTATCTACTGCAAACCTTCTTATGCTACACTCTTTGTATTTTTTAAAGCAAAAAATGGCATAAAGTACGAAAGAGACAATCGTAACACCTACCATTAGAAATCCATAAAAAAACAACCTGTCTTCCTCAGCAAACCAAGTTAATGAAAAAGCTACCACTAATTTCAAAAATGACTCTATAATCATTACAACAGCTAGCCACAACATATTTTCGTGAGCATTAAGCAAAGCTGTGAATGGAACAGTAACAACTGTAAAGAACATAGACGCAGCAAGAAAATAATATATTGACTTCGCCGTAGAAACACGGTCAATAGGTATATTTAAAAAACCATCAAAAAAAAATGGAGAAAGAGCCAGTAGCACTATTACAATAATCAATCCAATTATTATATGTAAAATCCAGCTGTTTGCAAAAACTTTAACTTGCATACCTAAGTCACCTGCACCCTGGTAAAATGAAAGATATCGCTGTGTTGAGGTTGTCATTGCTGCATTCAAAAACGCAAACATTGCTATGACGCCTGTAATCAAGTTAAAAAGTCCAAAATCTGCAGCCCCTAACGCATTCAACACTAAACGCACAGAGTAGAATGAAATCCCCATCGAAATAAGCATCCTAGCATATAACACACCTGTATTTAGTGCAACCTGTATACTTGTACTTTTTTTTTGTTGTTTTTCTATCATAATACATTACATACTTTTATTGAGTTAAATTACTCAAATCAATAATAACCCTATATAGAAATGTAATTAGTAGAACATTTCAATAATTAATTTGTTTTATTCAAGAAATAACAATTTCAACATCACTTTTCGCAATCACAATTCTGTGTATATGATTTTATTCTGTGTAAAAACGACCCCTTATTGGTGATAAGGAGTTACGTATTCACTCTTCTTTTTATAATCGCGTTGATTAATACAACTTCAAATCACTCTCCACCATCTCTTTAACAAGCCCGGCAAGATCATATTGAGGTTTCCACCCTAGTTTTGTCTTGGATTTAGTAGGATCTCCAATTAGTAAATCTACTTCAGTAGGACGGTAATATTCCGGATCTACTCGCACTACTACCTTCCCTATTTCTAACTGGTAAAGTGGATTATTGCAAGATGCTACTTTAGCCACTTCATTTTCATTTTCTCCTTCAAAAGTCAATGTAACTCCTATCTCTGCAAAAGCCATGATTACAAAATCTCTAATATAAGTGGTAACTCCTGTTGCGATTACATAATCTTCCGGTGTATCTTGTTGTAAAATTCTCCACATTGCTTCAACATAATCCTTTGCATGCCCCCAGTCTCTTTGTGAGTTTAGGTTTCCCAGATAAAGGCAATCCTGTTTTCCTTTTGCAATAGCTGCTGTTGCCATCGTAATTTTTCGGGTTACAAAAGTTTCACCACGTCTTGGAGACTCGTGATTAAACAAAATACCATTACAGGCAAACATATTATAAGCTTCACGGTAATTTTTTGTGATCCAGAAACCGTAAATTTTAGCTGCTCCATATGGCGAACGAGGATAAAAAGGTGAATTTTCATCATAGAAGCCTTTGTCATTTTTATTTTCTGCCATACCGCCATAAAGCTCGGAAGTAGAAGCCTGATAAATTCTGGTTTTTTCAGATAGTCCCAAGATTCTTACTGCTTCTAATATTCTTAGTGTACCTATACCGTCCACATTCGCAACATATTCTGGAGAATCAAAAGAAACTTTTACATGAGACATAGCCCCTAAATTATATATTTCATCAGGCTGTACTTCCTGAATTATCCGTATAATATTAGTGGAATCTGTCAAGTCACCATAATGCAACTTAAAATCTACATGTGATTCATGCTGATCCTGATAAATATGATCAATTCGCTGCGTATTAAAAGAAGATGCACGTCTTTTCACTCCGTGTACCTGATACCCTTTTTCTAATAATAATTCTGCTAAATAAGATCCGTCCTGACCTGTGATTCCTGTTATAAGGGCTACTTTATGTGTACTCATCTATTGTTTTTTTAGTTACATTTTATTTTCAAGTTAAGATATTACATTCTTAATTCCTAACTTTTATTAATCTAAAACTACATTTTTACTTGCTTAAAAGCGTCTTTATTTTCCAAAAACCAATTATAAGTTTTTTGTATTCCTTCTTCTAAATTTATTTTATGTTTCCATCCTAAATGATGCATTTTTGAAACATCCATTAGTTTTCTAGGCGTTCCGTCCGGTTTAGTTGAATCCCAGATAATTTCTCCTGTATGACCTGTAATCTTCTGAATAGTTTCTGCCAAATGCTTAATGGTTAAATCTTCACCGGTACCAACATTATATAAATAATCCGGTAATTTGTTTTCTAAAGCAAAAACAACTGCCTGAGCCATATCATCAACGAATAAAAACTCACGCATTGGCGTACCGCTTCCCCACAGCGTTACAGGAGCATGATTATTTTCTTTGGCTTCATGAAACTTACGAATCATTGCTGGTAAAACATGAGAGGTATTCAAATCAAAATTATCATGTGTACCATATAAATTGGTTGGCATCAAACTCACATAATCTTTTCCAAATTGATTTCTAATGGCCTGACAGGTTTTTACACCCGTTATTTTAGCAATTGCATACCATTCATTTGTTGGCTCTAAAGTATCTGTTAGTAAGTAGTCCTCTTTCAAAGGCTGTGGTGCAAATTTTGGATAGATGCATGAACTTCCTAAAAAAATAAATTTTTCTACATTATTTTGTAAAGCCGAATCGATCAGATTATTCTGGATTTGCATGTTCTCCATAATGAACTGGTAAGGATAATCATTGTTGGCTAATATGCCTCCAACTCTTGCTGCAGCATCAATAATTACTTCCGGTTTTTCTTTGGCTATAAAATCCTGAACAGCGAGCTGATTCCTAAGATCAAGGTCTTTACTCGAAACCCCTATCAGATTTGTAAATCCTTTATCGGCAAGTATTCTCCAAATTGCACTTCCCACCATTCCTTTATGGCCTGCAATATAAATTTTTGTGCTATTTTTCATTTTACTTAAATTACCTTTAATGCTTCTTTTTCGGCTACTACTTTACGTAAGCCACTGCTTGAAAAACGATGATCTCTGGCATTAAAATACAATTCAATTCCCTTAGACTCACAATATTCACGGCCGGTAAAGTTTTTTTCTCTGTATTCGTCTCCTAAAATTCGTACGTCAATTTTAAAAGATCTCAAAATATCTTCTAAATCCTGTTCTGTTGCATAAGGAACAATTTCATCTACGAACTTACAGCCTTTTAATTGAATGTAACGTTCTACAACTGTTTGTGTAGGTCTGTTTTTTTCCGGACGATCTAATGTCGGATCTGTTTGTAATGCACAAATTAAATAATCACATTGACGCTTAGCTTCTTCAAGCATTGTAATATGCCCCGCATGTAGTAAATCGAAGGCACTAAAAGTAATTCCTATTTTCATAATTCTTTTATTTGAAAATATATTTGATAATTCTTTCGCTTAATATGCTGAATCAGCATGGAAACGATTTTGGCCCAAAGCGACCATAAAACCAAAAGTAAGCCCTAAATTACTCCCTGTTATATCTTTTCCTATTAAACTTCCATTATAGTAAATTTTTTGCGACAAGGTAGATTTGTAAGTCAGGTCTGCAAAAAATGAAACTTTTTCATTTATAAAAACATACGGTCTCGCACCTATCATTAAAACACCTATTTTATCACGATTGAAATATTGGCTTGACATCACTCCTGCCCCAGCTCCTGCATGAACCAGTAATCCAAATTGTCCTCCTGTGCTTCTTGACATTTCAATAAGATTGCCCAAATTATAGCAAAGTTCCAGACTTCCTACTAACTGATCACTCTTTTTAATACCCTCATTAAACTGATCAAAACTTAATAGCCCCATTACCCCTACATTCTCAGTAAACATATAACGGAATCCTCCCTGACCATGAACCAATGATAATGGTTTGTCTTTTCCAGATGGTGAAAGTTGAGTTAAAGGAACAGCCATTCCTACTCCAGCTTCCATAAAAAGCTTATCATATCGTAATCTATATTGCGATTGTGAAACTGTGGTAATTAATAATAAAGCAAAAAACATTCTTTTCATAAGTCAGGTAATTTTGGGATTGTTATATTTATAATTATTTTTTTAAAGTTCCTATTCTCCATATTTAAACATTTTCCATTTCATATTAGTTCTGCAATTACGGTACTAATACAATTTGAAAAAAACAAAATCTCATTTCTAAATGTTAAAATTACAATCATATATTTTAAAAAATATAGTAGTATTTTTCTTTTTAATTTAAAAAGCAAATAGCTTTAAGATACAGCTTCGCTAGTCTAACCCCCATTTTTAAGGATTAGAAATAAAATAAAATTTCTGCAAATGTATTGACATTTTTTAAATTATATACTTAAAATCATCGCTGTATAATGAATAATGCTTACACAAAAATACACTAATCTCATTATCAACCACATACAAATAATCATAAATTATAGTGATTTTGAGAATTTACTTTAAAAAATAAATTTAACTTAATTTAACAACTTGAAAAAAATCATATTCGTTTTTTTGGTGTTAAATTTCTGACATATAATAATTGACAGTAAACTGGTTTTGAACCTAATTTGTAAATTATTTTATAAATTGTGAACAAATACCCAAAGGATAACTTTTAAAATTTAAGTTTATTGCATCATTATTATGAAACAATGTTTATTTTTTTTGCTCTTTTTCAGTTTTACAACTCATAGCCAAATTTTAGGATGTACAGATCCGCTTTCAAAAAATTATAATCCTAATGCAACTCTAAACGATGGAAATTGTTTGTACCAAAAAATCAATATAAAACCTCAATATTCATTTTTTTTGAATGATACTCTTAAAGAAACATCAGGACTTATTGCTTTTGACCATTTATTATGGACTCACAACGATGACCGGGATAAAACGGTTTACGGATTAGACTCGCTTGGAAAAATCAAAAAAAGAATAATGCTGAAAAACACCACAAACCATGACTGGGAAGAGATTTCACAAGATAGCTCTTATATTTATATTGGGGATTTTGGAAATAATTATTCCGGTAACAGAACTGACTTAAAAATCCTGAAAATCGAAAAAAAAACATTTTTAAAAGCAGATCCAATCATCGAAACAATTTCTTTTGCTTACTCTGATCAAACCAACTTTGATAAAAAAAAAGCCAATACAACCGATTTTGATTGCGAAGCTTTCATTATCATAAAAGATAGTATTTATCTGTTTACAAAAAAATGGAAGTCATCAAAAACCAGTATTTATAGTTTGCCAAATAAACCTGGAAATCACACGGCAAAATTAAAAGAAACACTAGATGTAAAAGGATTAGTTGCAGGTGCTACCTACTTAGAATCAAAAAATCTAATCGCCCTTTGTGGTTATTCAACAAAAGGGAAACCTTTCATATATCTCTTGTATGACTTCAAAAATCATGATTTCCTATCAGGAAACAAACGAAGAATCAGCCTTAAACTTTCTTTTCATCAAATAGAAGGAATCACAACTAAAGACGGTTTACATTATTATTTAACCAACGAAGCCTTAATTAGAAAACCTATTCTCAATATTAGACAACAACTACATTATTTCGACCTAAGTTCAGTTCTAAATTTTTACCTTGAGAAATAATTCGCAAATCGAAATATTATCAAGTGTATTTCCGTTTAATTTCAATTTGTCTTTTTAAACTGTATAGGTTTAAGCGGTTGATTAAACAAAACCTCAAAATAATTATGTAAATATATATGATGGTATCTGATCGCTTAAAACGGTATAATTTTTTCCAGTTGACCTATATTTTTTCTTTATATAGGTTGTACTAATCAGGAATTAGAGAGACGAGAAATACTGTAATTACTGCAAAAGCGAAATTTTTCAAGATAGAGCAAAAAAAAGATCACATTAACATTCATAAGGATAAAGTTAGTTTATCAAAAGTTGTAAATTGCACCTCCAAATTAGTGTTGACAGTCTATACCCTCACATTTTATGTAACTCAGAATTTCTAACTATTAAATATAAAACAATGTCATCAAACCAAAATTCGAAAAAATTCGAAACACTTCAGATTCATGCAGGGCAGGTTCCGGATCCTACAACAGGATCAAGGGCAGTACCTATATACCAGACAAGCTCTTATGTATTTGAAAATGCGCAGCATGGCGCCAACTTATTTGCACTAAAGCAATTTGGAAATATTTACACCCGACTTCAAAATCCTACTACTGATGTTTTCGAAAAACGTGTTGCTGCGCTAGAGGGAGGTGTTGCTGCATTGGCAACTGCTTCTGGTCAGGCGGCACAATTTATAGCATTGAACAACATTTTAGAAGCCGGAGATAATTTTATATCAAGCAGCAATATCTACGGTGGTACTTACAATCAGTTCAAAGTAGCTTTCAAAAGAATTGGCGTTACAGTTCAATTCACAAATGAGACAACTGCCGAAGCTTTTGAATCACTGATTAATGAAAACACAAAAGCATTATATCTGGAAACAATCGGAAATCCAAGTTATGATATCCCGGACTTTGATAAAATTGCAGACGTTGCTAAAAAATATGATCTCCCTTTGATTGTTGACAATACATTTGGAGCAGGAGGCTATTTATTCAGACCTTTAGAACATGGAGCTTCGATAGTAGTTGAATCTGCAACAAAATGGATCGGCGGTCATGGTACAAGTATTGGAGGTGTTATCGTTGATGGTGGTACTTATAATTGGGGGAATGGAAAATTCAAACAATTTTCAGAGCCTTCAGAGGGGTATCACGGAATGGTTTTCGCTGATGTATTTGGTGTAAACAGCCCATTTGGCAATATTCAGTTCGCCATCCGTGCACGCGTTGAGGGACTTCGTGATTTCGGCCCTGCTATCTCTCCGTTCAATTCATTTCAGCTGATTCAGGGTCTGGAAACCTTATCACTTCGTGTCCAGCGTCATGTTGACAATGCATTAGAAATTGCGAAATGGCTGGAAGCACATCCACAGGTAGAAAAAGTAAACTATCCAGGGCTGGAAAGTTCACCAAGTTATTCCAATGCACAGAAATATTTTAAAAAAGGATACGGTGCAGTTCTTTCCTTTCAAATAAAAGGTGATGTAACAAAAGCAGATGACTTTATTGACAGTTTAGAATTGATCAGTCATTTAGCAAATGTGGGCGATACAAAATCCCTGATTATCCACCCAGCAGCTACAACACATCAGCAGTTGAGTACCGAGGAGCAGAAAGCGGCGGGGGTATTCGTTGGACTGCTTAGGTTATCTGTGGGGATTGAACACATTGATGACATCAAAGCAGATCTGCAACAGGCCTTTGATAAAATAAAATAACAATGAGTAATCACCAATTATACCGTTATCATTTTTTATAATATTGAAAAAAAATATTTGGATAATTGACTAATAAAGATTCAAAGTAAAAGATAGCCTGGTGCTATCTTTTTTTGTTACGTTCAAAAGGGTATATTTGCCGCTTAAATAGAAAAAAATCAGTCTTTTAAATTAGAGACAAATTAGTGAACTGTATGTTTAAAAACATTACAACTATTTGATTTTAAACAACCTAACAACATGAATTACTTATCTGTAGAAAATATATCAAAATCATTTGGTGAAAGAACACTTTTTGACAACATCTCATTTGGAATTAATAAAGACCAAAAAATTGCTTTTATAGCTAAAAATGGTTCCGGAAAAACAACCATCATGAGCATCATTAACGGTTTGGACGAACCAGATACCGGACAAGTAGTTTTAAGAAAAGGAATCAGAATGGCATTTCTTTCTCAGGATAATAATCTCCAGGAAGAACTGACTATCGAAGAAAGTATTTTTGCTTCTGATAATGAAACGCTAAAAATAATTGAAGCTTACGAAAAAGCGCTTGAAAACCCGGAAGACGAAGAAGCTTATCAAAAAGCTTTTGACGGAATGGACCAGCATAATGCATGGGATTTTGAAACGCAATACAAGCAGATTTTATTTAAATTAAAACTGGAAGATTTCAAACTTAAAGTAAAAAATCTCTCCGGAGGACAAAAAAAACGTCTTTCGCTTGCTATAATTCTAATCAACAGACCGGATTTATTGATATTGGATGAGCCAACCAATCATTTAGATCTTGAAATGATTGAGTGGCTTGAAAGTTATTTTGCCAAAGAAAACATCACCCTGTTTATGGTAACGCATGACCGTTTCTTTTTAGAACGCGTCTGCAACGAGATTTTGGAATTAGACAACGGAAAATTATATCAGTATAAAGGAAATTATTCTTATTATTTGGAGAAAAAAGAAGAGCGAGTTACTTCTGAAAACGCCAGTATTGACAAAGCCAAAAACTTATTCGTAAAAGAATTGGAATGGATGCGCCGACAACCAAAAGCCAGAACAACCAAATCTAAATCGCGTCAGGATGACTTCTATATTATCAAAGAAAAGGCTCAAAGCAGAAGAAAGGAGAACAAAGTCGAACTTGAAATTAATATGGAAAGAATGGGAAGCAAAATTATTGAGCTTCATAAACTTTCTAAAAAATTTAAAGACAAAGTTATTCTGGATAATTTTAGTTTTGATTTTCAACGTGGCGAAAGAATCGGGATTATTGGTAAAAACGGAACAGGAAAATCAACATTTTTAAACCTGCTGACAGGTACAATTCCACCTGACAGTGGTCGTGTTGTAAAAGGGGATACTATAAAAGTCGGCTATTATACACAATCCGGAATCAATCCAAAACCAGGTCAGCGCGTTATTGACATTATTAAAGAATATGGTGAATACATTCCGCTTGCCAAAGGCAGGATGATTTCGGCTTCACAATTATTGGAACGTTTTCTGTTTGATGCGAAAAAACAATATGATTATGTCGAAAAATTAAGCGGTGGCGAATTAAAACGTCTCTATTTATGTACTGTTTTGATTCAGAATCCAAACTTTTTAATTCTGGATGAGCCAACAAATGATTTGGACATTGTAACTCTGAATGTTTTAGAAAGTTTTCTGTTAGATTATCCCGGATGTCTGCTTGTAGTTTCGCACGACCGCTATTTCATGGATAAAATTGTCGATCATTTATTTGTTTTCAGAGGAAATGGTGAAATCGAAAACTTCCCGGGGAACTACTCTGATTTCCGAGCTTACGAAGACAGTGCGGATGTTGCCCAGAAAGAAGAAAACAAAGCCGAAAAAAAAGACTGGAAACAAAATAATCCAACTGGAAATTTAAGCTTTAATGAACAAAAGGAATATCAAAAAATTGAACGCGAAATAAAAGACTTAGAAATAGAGAAAAGCAAAATAGAACAATTATTCTCTGACGGAAAAGTTGCTGATACTGATATTGAAAAAAAAGCAAACGAATTGCAAAATATTATTAATAAGATAGAACAAAAAGAGGAACGCTGGTTTGAGCTTTCTGCCAAAATAGAAGGATAATTGAATGAATCGTCAATTAAAACAGAGAATTGTAATAATAACTAAACCAATATAAAATGAAAAAACTTTTATCTGCCTTATTAGTTTTCACACTTTTTTCATGCCTAAGCCCTGAAAATGACCCCTATACACCGCCCAAAGATTTTACAACAGAAAACGAAAAAGAAATTACCGATTATATTGCTAAGAACAATTTAACAGCTCAAAGAACCAGTTCAGGTCTGTATTATGTTATCAACGAGCCTGGCGAAGGAACGCAACCAACAACCTCTTCTAATGTTACAGTAATTTACAAAGGATATTACACCAACGGAACTGTCTTCGATACGGGAAAACCTGAAGGCGTTTCGTTTGGACTAACACAAGTAATTCAGGGCTGGACAGAAGGGATTCCTTATTTTAAAACAGGGGGAAGCGGCATTCTTCTGATTCCTTCACATCTGGGATACGGACCTTATGATTACAGAGGCATTCCAGGAGGATCTGTCCTTGTTTTTGATGTAAAATTAATTTCAGTCAATAACTAAATTATAAATTACTATTGGCTCTATGTATGAATAGAGCCAATACTAGAAATTAAAAATGCTGTTCCAAATAAAATCATATCTAAAGTTTCTTTGGCATTCTAAAAACGAACATGCCGTTCATTCGCCGTTTGTTTTTAATTTATTGACAAAATGTTTTTATGATAAGAAAACAAAACCAGAATATGCAATTCTAAAAAAATACAGAAAATCGCTTTTAGAAAACAAAAACTTCATCGAAGTATCTGATTTTGGAGCGGGTTCAAGAGTTTTTAAATCTAATAGAAGGCAAATTTCTAAAATTGCACAAACAGCTGGAATTTCGCCAAAACGAGCAGAATTATTATTTCGTGTTACGAATTACTTCCAGCCTGCAACTATTTTAGAAATAGGAACATCTTTAGGTTTGGCAACTTCTGCTCTAGCTTTAGGTAATCCGAAAGCAAAAGTAGTTACAATTGAAGGCTGCCCAAATACAGCAAATGTTGCTCAAAATCAATTAGCTGAATTTGATTGCAATAATATTAAAAATGTAATTGCTGAATTTGAATCTTTTTTTATTTCGGAAAACATTCAAGCCACAAATTACAACCTCATATATTTCGACGGCAATCATTCTAAAAAAGCAACTTTAGCTTATTTTGAACTTTTACTGCCAACTACAGACAATGATTCTGTTTGGATTTTAGACGACATTCATTGGTCTGAAGATATGGAAGAAGCTTGGGAAATGATCAAAAATCATCCGCAAGTAAAAGTTACAATTGATACCTTTCAATGGGGATTTGTATTTTTCAGGCGCGAGCAGGAAAAAGAACATTTTATAATTCGTTCATAAAAAAATGACAACCATTTCTGATTGTCATTTTCAAAACTAAAATAAACCTAACTAACCTACCGTCTGGACACATCTCTAAAGAGTGTCCAGCCTTGCATGACTGAATTGAATTTTTGCAGACCAATCCAAAAGGTTGTGATGCCAGGTTTTCTTTCAGAAAGATAGCCTTTCCATCCTCCTAATCTAGCAATAGCCCATATATATCGTTTCAAATCTGACGATTTATATGGGTTTTTTAGTTTTTCGGTTTTACCCTCTAATTGTATAATTTGCAATTCTAAACATTCCATTTCTTGCTCTGAAAAACAGCTTCTTGGTTCAGTCTCTTCTTCCGTGACATAGGCTATTTGCATTATAAAGAGCTTTATAATAGTCTCCAGCATCAAAAGACATAGTTTACGAACTGCTTTTCCTTGAGATAATTCGCTGGCTTCTATATTGAAGCCCTCTTTCTTTAAAATTCTAAATACTTCTTCAATAGTCCATCTATAGGTATACCATTCGATACAAAGTAATGCAGTTGGTAAATCTTCAACTTTTTTAGTAGTTAATAATCTCCAAAGTATTGGGTTTTCAATATTTTCTCCTACTTCTTTTGCCTCAATAGCGTAAAGATTGATTTTGTCTGGGAGATGTTTACCCGAATATTGATGTTTGCCTATTGTTATTTCTGAAAAACGTACTTCTATAGTAGCTGTTCTTTTCTGGATATTTCTCCTTCTGTTTCCTTCTAGTTCAATTGTGTAAGTTCCTTGAAGTGGCTGAGAACTAAGATGATCGAAAAGTTTTATTTTATTATCCAACAATCGATTAAATCGAGATCTAATCAATAAATGCGTTTTACTATCGGGAACAAGACAAAATTGTTCGAAAATATCTCCCTCTCTGTCCTGAATAATGATTATTTCTTTTGCTTTACTTAGTCTTTTCTTAGTTTCAAGAGAAGAATCTATCCATCTATAAGATTCTTTTTCTTCAATAGGTATACGATTGTGAGTATTGGTCTTCATTTTAGGGGGCAGTTCATGACCTCTATTCCATATTTTCACATCAGAAAAACCATAAGGCATTAAGGTATCTGCATCTATAATAAAACTTGGATGAATAAAGAAGCCAAGTCCACCAACAGAAGCATTAGTCAGTCCAATTGATTCATCCTTTTTTATCCTATTCTTGTGATTATAGAGGTTTATTTCGCTGCTATCCTGAATGCACAAAACAGATTTCTCTTCCACACAGCTTACACAATTAAAAGACATATTCTTTATAATATCAGCCTCACTGACATTATCATTTTGCAAAAATCGATAAATCGCTTTGGCTTCAGAGTCACTTTCTGCTAATTGTCTTATCGAATAAATGCTATTAGCAAATAAGCGATTGAGAATAGAATTACCTCTATTCAACAATCGCTTGTCTTTTAAATTTTCAAAATATCTAGTCTGCACTTTTTATCAAATATAATTAAAAAAATATTTGTGTCCAGACGGTAGCCTAACTAACCTATTTTTTTGCTGCTGCGTTTTCTTCAGATTTTGCGCCCATTCTGTTTACAGTATACATTGGTGCAAATTTTATTTTTAAGCCGGCAATTTTTCGATTATCATCAGCTGTTAAACCTTCTTTTTCAACTGTATTTTTACGGCTGTCAAGTGCTTCATACATTAATTTTATTTCATCCCAATCTTCACGTGAGTAGCTGTCTTTATTATTTTGTACAGTATTCACAAATTGATCGTAAACACTAAGAATATTTTTAGCATTTACCCATGCAAAACTCATATCTTCACCTATTTTCCCTTCTCCAAATAATGCATTACGTAATTTTTGTTTCGGACTTACCTCTGGCGCAAGCTTAGCTGCCATTTGATTTTTAAACTCTTCATATTTAATTTTACTCTCATTGATTCTTTCAGTCTCAGCAGTATTATCCTTAAGATCTGCAAGAGCTAATTGTGCATTTTCAGCTTTTCTTTCATATTCAGCTTCAACATCTTTCCAGTCAGCTTTCAAATCCTCTTCCGCTACATTTTTTACTGAATCAACATATGCTATATAAGAATCTATTTTCTTTTTTGCCTGTTCTTGTTTTTCGTCTTTGCATGATGTAAAACCTAATGCAATGAATACAATACCTGATAAAAGTTGTATTTTTTTCATAATCTTGATTATTTAATTATTAGATATCCAAATTTACTCCCTATCAAATCAAAACAAATTACATTATTTTCATGTTTTTTAAATTAATTATATTTTAAAAATGTAAAACATGAAAAATAATGATAATTATATAAAATAAATTCAAAAAAATATAATAAACTCAAGTCTTAAAATCGCTTTATGATAAATGATTTTTGTAACAAAATGTGATTATAAGCTACTTATACTTTTTATTGAAAAGTGTTTTGTACTTTTAAATCCAAAATTGTAAAACGAAATGGCAAATCCATTAATTCAAATAACTGACATTAAACGAAATTTTGTTCTTGGGAACGAAATAGTGTATGTTTTAAAAGGTATTAATTTAGAAATCAACAAAGGAGAATATGTAGCTTTAATGGGACCGTCCGGTTCCGGAAAATCTACTTTAATGAACTTACTGGGATGTTTAGACACCCCAACTTCAGGACGCTATGTTTTGAACGGAAAAGACGTTAGCCAGATGCGTGATGATGAATTGGCCGGAATTAGAAACAAAGAAATCGGCTTCGTTTTTCAAACCTTTAATCTTCTTCCAAGAACTACTGCCTTAGACAATGTTGCTTTGCCAATGATTTATGCCGGATATCCTAAATCAGAACGAGTTGTTCGTGCGACTGAAGTTTTAAAACAAGTAAATCTTGCAGACAGAATGGATCATCAGCCCAACCAGCTTTCAGGAGGACAGCGCCAGCGTGTTGCTATTGCCCGTGCATTGGTAAACAAACCTTCTATTATTCTCGCAGATGAGCCAACAGGAAACCTGGATAGTAAAACTTCTGTCGAAATTATGAAGCTTTTTGGAGATATTCATGCGCAAGGAAATACTGTGATTCTGGTAACACACGAAGAAGATATTGCAGCTTATGCGCATCGTGTTATCCGCTTACGGGATGGCTTGATTGAAAGTGACACATCAAAATAATTATAGTTTTTTGATTTAGACTATTTTCAACAAAACTTAGCATCTCAGAATCTTAGCTTTAAAAAAATGAAAATATATACCAAAACAGGTGATAAAGGTACAACTGCCCTCTTTGGGGGAACCCGGGTACCAAAAGATCATATCAGAATTGACAGTTATGGCACTGTTGATGAACTGAACTCCTATATAGGATTAATTCGTGATCAGGAAATTAACTCACACTATAAAATTATTTTAATCGAAATTCAGGATAGACTCTTCACAGTTGGTGCCGTTTTGGCAACTCCTCCGGAAAAAGAAGTTTTAAAAAACGGCAAACTTAGACTAGAAAATCTAGGAATAATTAATTCAGACATCGAACTACTCGAAAACGAAATAGACAAAATGGAAGAAAGTCTTCCACAAATGACTCATTTTGTTTTGCCTGGCGGCCACCCTACAGTGTCACATTGTCATATTGCACGTTGTATTTGCCGTCGTGCTGAGCGCTTAGCAGTACATTTAAGCCATAATGAACCCGTTCCTGAAATCGCAATCATGTACTTAAACCGACTTTCTGACTACCTTTTTGTCTTGGCACGGAAGTTGTCTTCTGACCTTAAAGCAAAGGAAGTGAAATGGATTCCTAGAAAGTAGGCAGTAACAGTTTTTTAGTTTTCAGGCTATAAGCACAAATAAAAAACGAACACTAAAAAATCCAGGAATTAGCAGTAAATATGAGTTTTCATACTGCAAACTGCCACAGAAAACTGATCACTAACAAGGACGTTCTTAAATTTTACTAAAATAAATCAATTTTTACTTGTCTTTTTCAGTAAAAAAATTATTTTTGCACAAACTAAATCGACAAAAGATGTATTGGACATTAGAATTAGCATCCTATTTAAGCGATGCACCGTGGCCTGCTAACAAAGACGAACTTATTGACTACGCTATTAGAGCCGGAGCTCCTTTAGAAGTAGTAGAAAACCTACAGTCGATTGAAGACGAGGGAGAGATATATGAATCAATGGAAGAAATTTGGCCTGATTATCCAACAGACGAAGATTATCTTTGGAATGAGGATGAATATTAAAAAATAAACCTAATGAAAAAGTCTCATCACAGAGGCTTTTTTTTTGGTTCAAATACACATTTACATAAAATAGAAATACAATAAATCATGAGTTTTATAAACAGCATTATTAAAGTCTTTGTAGGTGATAAATCACAGAAAGATGTTAAAGCTTTACAACCTTACTTAAATAAAATTAAAGCATTCGAAGCTCCTTTAATGAGTCTGTCAAACGACGAATTAAGAGAGAGAACTGTTTACTTTAAGGACAGAATTAAAGAAGCAAGATCTGATAAAGATGCTAAAATTGCTTCGCTTAAAGCGGAAGTAGAAAAAATTGAAGACATCGATAAAAGAGAAGATTTATATGATGCAATAGACGCTCTCGAAAAAGAAGCTTATGAGATTTCTGAAAAAACTTTATTGGAATTACTTCCTGAAGCATTTTCTGTTGTAAAGGAAACAGCCCGCCGTTTCAAAGAAAACTCACATATTGAAGTTACTGCAACCCCAAAAGACCGTGAATTTTCTGCAACAAAATCATATATTACTATTGATGGCGACAAAGCGATTTGGGCAAACAAATGGAACGCTGCCGGAAAAGATATCACTTGGGACATGATTCACTATGATGTTCAGCTGATTGGCGGTATGGTATTGCATGAAGGTAAAGTTGCCGAAATGCAAACAGGAGAAGGTAAAACTTTAGTAGCTACCCTTCCGCTTTACTTAAATGCGTTGACAGGAAACGGAGTTCACTTAGTAACAGTGAACGACTATCTGGCAAAACGTGACAGCACATGGAAAGCACCTTTATTTGAATTCCACGGTTTATCTGTTGATTGTATCGATAACCACCAACCAAGTACAGAAGCTAGAAAAAAGGCTTATGATGCTGATATTACTTACGGAACCAACAATGAGTTTGGTTTTGACTACTTAAGAGATAACATGGCACACTCTCCAAGCGATTTAGTTCAGAGAAAACACAATTTTGCTATTGTAGATGAGGTAGACTCTGTATTAATCGATGATGCCAGAACACCGCTTATCATTTCCGGACCAGTTCCTCAGGGAGATCGTCACGAATTCAACGAATTAAAACCAAAAATCGAAAATCTGGTTGCACAACAGCGCCAGTTAGCGAATGGTTTCTTAGCTGAAGCTAAAAAATTGATAAAAGAAGGGAATACTAAAGATGGAGGCTTCCAATTGCTAAGAGCTTACAGAAGTTTACCTAAAAATAAAGCATTAATTAAATTTTTAAGTGAAGAAGGAATTAAACAATTACTTCAGAAAACTGAAAATCAATATATGCAGGATAACAATCGTGAAATGCACAAAGTGGATGAAGCTTTGTATTTTGTGATTGAAGAGAAAAACAATCAGGTAGAATTGACCGATAATGGTATCAAATATTTATCAGGAGATACTGATTCCGATTTCTTTATTTTACCAGACATTGGAACAGAAATCGCAGCAATTGAAAAACAAAAATTAGACAAAGACGCTGAAGCTGAAGCAAGAGAGAGACTTTTTCAGGATTTTGGTGTAAAAAGCGAACGTATCCATACGCTGACACAGCTTTTAAAAGCATATACTTTATTTGAAAAAGATGTAGAATATGTGATCATGGACAACAAAATTATGATTGTCGATGAGCAAACAGGTCGTATCATGGACGGACGTCGTTATTCTGACGGTCTTCATCAGGCGATCGAAGCAAAAGAAAACGTAAAAATCGAAGCTGCAACTCAAACTTTTGCAACTGTAACACTACAAAACTACTTTAGAATGTACAGCAAATTAGCTGGTATGACAGGTACTGCTGTTACGGAAGCGGGCGAGTTATGGCAAATCTATAAATTGGACGTAGTTGAAATTCCAACCAACCGTCCAATTGCAAGACATGACAAGGAAGACTACATCTACAAAACGACACGTGAAAAATTCAACGCTGTAATCGAAGACGTTACTGAATTATCAAAAGCAGGAAGACCTGTATTGATTGGAACAACTTCTGTAGAGATTTCAGAATTACTAAGCCGTATGCTTAAAATGAGAGGAATCACACACAATGTATTGAACGCCAAAATGCACAAGCAAGAGGCGCAAATCGTTGAAGAAGCTGGTAAAGCCGGAGTAGTAACCATTGCAACAAACATGGCTGGTCGTGGTACGGATATTAAATTATCTCCGGAAGTAAAAGCGGCAGGAGGTCTAGCAATCGTGGGTACAGAGCGTCATGATTCCCGTCGTGTAGACAGACAGTTACGTGGTCGTTCAGGTCGTCAGGGAGACCCGGGAAGTTCTCAATTCTACGTTTCTCTTGAAGATAACTTAATGCGTTTATTTGGTTCTGAAAGAGTTGCGAAAGTAATGGACAGAATGGGACTTAAAGAAGGAGAAGTTATTCAGCATTCTATGATGACCAAATCTATTGAACGTGCTCAGAAAAAAGTAGAAGAAAACAACTTTGGCGTTCGTAAACGTTTATTAGAATATGATGACGTAATGAATTCTCAGCGTGAAGTAGTTTACAAACGTCGTCGTCACGCATTGTTCGGAGAGCGTCTGAAACTGGATATCGCAAACATGCTTTATGATACCTGCGAACTGATTGTAGACCAAAACAAAGTAAATAACGATTTCAAAAATTTTGAATTTGATTTAATTCGTTTCTTCGGAATTACATCTCCTATTACTGAAACTGATTTCTCAAAATTATCTGAAATCGAAATCACTGGAAAAGTGTACAAAGAAGCTTTGGCTTTCTATACAGAAAAAACCGAAAGAAGTGCCAGAGAAGCTTTCCCGATTATCAAAGGCGTTTTTGAAGAACCTAACAATCATTTTGAAAGAATTGTAGTTCCATTTACAGACGGAATCAAAACGTTAAATGTTGTTACAGATTTAAAGAAAGCTTATGAAAGCGAAGGTGCTCAGTTGATTGCTGATTTTGAAAAAAATATCACGCTTTCTATTGTTGATGAAGCCTGGAAAAAGCACTTACGCAAAATGGATGAATTGAAACAGTCTGTTCAGTTAGCTGTTCACGAACAAAAAGATCCATTGCTTATTTATAAATTAGAAGCTTTCAACTTGTTTAGAGGAATGCTGGATAACGTAAACAAAGAGGTGATTTCATTCTTATTCAAAGGTGATCTGCCAGCTCAAAACGTTCCTGAAATTCACGAAGCAAGAGAAGTTCGTCAAAAAGAAAACTTACAATTAAGTAAAGACGAGATTCCAAATAGTGAAAGCATGAACCGTGAGGCTGGAGAAACTCAGCAGCGTCAGGTTACGGAAACTATCGTTAGAGATATGCCAAAAATCAACCGAAATGATAGTGTAACGGTTCAGGAAGTTGCTACAGGAAAAACGGAAACAATGAAATTTAAAAAAGCTGAAACCTTAATTGCCAATGGCACCTGGGTTCTTGTGAAATAATATTTTCTAAAGTAATACATTCTAAATCCCCAACTACTTTTGTAATTGGGGATTTTTTTATGTAAAAAAACTAATATTTGTTCTTTCTAAAACGAATAAAATGTACTTTTGCATTCGAAAACAAAGAAACAACTTTTGAAAAAGTTATTAATCATATTTCTTTCCTGCATGCTATTAGTTCCTTCTTTTGGCAGTTTCTTTGTTTACACCTCATTCAAATTAAATCAGGAGGAAATCTCTAAAACGATCTGTGTTCAGCGAAAAATGATCTTTAATTCGTGTAACGGCCGATGTGAACTTCAAAAGAGTCTAAAGAAATATGCTGACAACGAAAAAAAGATGCAAAACAACCTCAAAGAAAAAGTTGAAGTTGTTTACATTCAAAATTCTCCAACAGCTAATTTCAAATTAGTTACACCTATAGAATCAGCAACAGCACTTTTTGCTTCTTATGATTCAAAACCAATCTCGGTTTCCAATAGTACTTTTCATCCTCCGTCCTATTTTATATAAGTTTTAGTACACTTTTCAATTCAAAACTGAAAAGATTTTTCTTGTCTTGATGTCAGGAAATAACATGCTGCTTTTAAAATTTATATAATTTAAAATGAAAAAAATATACTTTACCCTTTTAATCATAGGGCAATGTGTTCTTGCACAAAATGAAGTGAAACAAGACACAACAAAATCTCAGGAACTCGAAAATGTTTTTATAACTGCCAATCGTACCGCGAGTTTACGCAAAGAAACGCCTGTCGCTATTAGCAAATTAACGGCAAAAACAATTAACGAAGCTAAAGCAACAGCTGTCTATGAAATCATAAATAAAACGCCTGGAGTTCTCATGGTCAATTTAGGAAACGAACAGCATATGATGTCTATTCGTCAGCCTATGACAACCAATGCCTACTATCTATATCTCGAAGATGGTCTGCCAATTCGGCCTATGGGAATTTTCAACCACAATGCTTTATTAGAGATCAATCAATTCAATTTGCAAAGCATTGAAGTGGTTAAAGGTCCGGTTTCCTCTTTGTATGGTCCCGAAGCTGTAGGCGGAACTATCAATTTAATTTCGATAAAACCACCTGTTGATCCTGAGTTTAAATTTGGAATTCAGGCTGACAATTATGGCTACAGGAGATTTCAGGCTGCCGGTGGTGCAACAATAGGAAAAGTAGGTTTTCATATTGCCGGAATTTCCAGTTTACAGGAAAATGGCTGGATGACGTATTCTGATTATAATAAAGACAATCTGAATGCGAGAATCGATTACAACATCTCACCTTCTACCCGATTGATCAGCAATACCATGTACGGAAAATATTATTCTGACATGAGCGGAAGCGTCAACGAAGAAGCCTTTAACAACAGAACCTACAAAAGTACAACCGATTTTACGTATAGAAAATCAGATGCTTTACGAACACGTTTAACCCTTGAACACGACTGGAACAGCAATTCAAGTAGTTATATCACAGGATATTTACGTGATAATAAACTTGGGCAAAATCCTTCTTACGGAATAAAATGGAGTGCAACAGTAAATCCTACAACGGCAAAGGGAGAGGTCAATTCGAACAACTTTAAAAGTTATGGAGCAATTGGTCAGCATATTCAACAATTTAATTTCTTAAATACCAAACTGGTTGCAGGTGCTTTATATGATTACTCTCCTGTAACTTACTGGTCTTATGTAATCGATTTGAAAGCGAATTTAAACCCCGGTGAAACAGGGAAACAAACGGTAGATTCTTATGAAATTATTGCAGAACACCCTGACTCCAAATTAGCCGATTATTCTGCTGATATTTTCAACACAGCTGGTTATGCTCAATTGAGTTTTAATCCAATAGAAAAATTAGTTATTACTTTGGGCGGTCGCTATGACAACATGAAAGTAGATTACGAAAATTCCCTGGACAATTCTACAGGAAATAAAATCTATGACAAAATGACTTTTAAGGCTGGAGTAAATTACAACCCTTTTGATTTTGCAGGCTTTTATGGTAACTATTCACAAGGTTTTGCACCTCCTGGTATTACTTCAATTTTCAGGGCTAAACCGGGAACAGGCGGTTCAACAGGTGTTCCCGCCGAATTTTATTACAACTTAAAACCAGCAGATTTCGATAATTTTGAAATTGGCGGATGGGTTTCTTTCCTTCAAAATAAATTAAACTTTGATTATGCCTTTTATTATATGGAGGGCAAAAATGAATTGTTAAGTATTAAACTGCCCGATAACTCAACGGATTATCGCTCGGCTGGAGAAACTCGCCACAAAGGAATCGAATTTGGAACTTCTTACCGTCCTTCAAAACAATTCAATTTTCGTCTTGGCGGAACTTATACACAACATACCTACATCGATTTTAAACTTTCAGATAAACCGTCAGATTCCGTACAGGATTTAAACGGAAAAGAGATGCCAGCTGCGCCGAGATGGTCCGGAAATTCAGAGGTAAGTTATTACCCGAACTGGCTTCCAAATTTAAGAACTTCTGTTGAGTGGCAGCTTGTAGGCAGCTACTATCAGGATCAGATCAATACGGTAAAATATGGTGGTTATAATTTATTCAATGCCAGAGTTGGCTACCAATGGAAAAGCATAGAAGTTTACGGAAATGTCATGAACCTAACCGATAAATTATACGCATATAACGTTTCGAGAACGAATATTGTAAACGCTCAGCCAACCTACACAGCAGCTGCTCCACGAACTTTTGTTTTTGGAATACAATATAATTTATCATTAAAAAATAAGTAGTTAATCCCAACTCTACGCTATATCTTTTGTGGCGATCCCCGCCACAAAAGGATATCGCTTTAAATGAAATTCACTGAACTCCGATTAAAATTATTGTCAAGTGAAGTAATCGGTGCTAAAAAACGGAACAATGAGCAAAGAAATAACAGCCAAAAAATCCAAAAAGAAAGATTCTAAAATAATAAAGAAGATCAAACAGCACATGTACAAATGGCATCGTGCGATAGGTTTAATTACAATTATTCCTGTAATCTTCTGGACATTATCAGGTTTGATGCACCCGTTTATGGCGCACTTTTTCAAACCCGAAATTGCACATAACAAACTGGAACAACAAGTTTTTGATAAAAGTCAGCTGCACTTTTCGATTCAGGAAGTTTTACAGAAAAATAGACTAACACAATTCAAAAATTTCAGAATTGTATCCTTCAACAATAAAACGTATTACCAGCTTAAAACGATAATTGGTGAGTTATGGTATTTTGATGCCTCAACAGCCCGGAAATTAGAAAACGGAGATCAGAAATATGCCGAATGGCTTTCCAGATATTTTCTAGACGATCAAAAAAACACTATTAAAAAGAGTGAAATTGTAACCGAATTTAATTCGCAGTACAAATATGTAAACCGTTATTTACCTGTCTATAAATTGAGTTTTGATCGCCCGGATTCTATGGAAGTTTATGTAGAAACCTCATCAGACAAACTGGCTACTTTTAATCCGGCTTCCAGACAATGGTTTATCTGGTTTTTCGATACTTTTCACAACTGGTCATTTATAGATGCCATTTCAAACAACAGTATTCGAATTATTACCATGATTTTCCTGTTGTCTATTATTGGATTTTCTGCCCTGAGCGGAATCTTAATTTACGGTTTACTTTGGAAACAATTCAAAAAAACGGATAGTGTACAACCTAAAAAAGGGCTTCGGAAATACCATCGTCAAATCGGGATCTGGATTTCTCTTTTTACATTAACTTTTGCTTTTAGCGGTGCGTATCATGCCACTACAAAATGGGATCCCTATACCTTATCCCAAATGGTTTACGAACCCACTTTTGAAACTAAAGAAATCCCAGGAGCGAATAACAGGCTTGATTTAGACTGGAATCGTTTTCAAAACATGAGCATTATTACACTAAACGACACGACTTATTATCGT
Source organism: Flavobacterium adiutor (assembly GCF_048282555.1). NCBI lineage: Bacteria > Pseudomonadati > Bacteroidota > Flavobacteriia > Flavobacteriales > Flavobacteriaceae > Flavobacterium > Flavobacterium adiutor. The sequence goes on along the minus strand of NZ_CP182487.1, from coordinate 1,292,318 downwards.
TGTCAGTTGGCTGAAAAAGAAACAAAAAGTTTCAAAAAACCAAAATCAGATTCTAAATGGAACAAAAAAGAGGATAAAAAATCGGAAATCGTTTATATCAACGCAGCTACAAATAAAATTGCGCCAAATCTGGATTTAGAATATGCCGAATTTTTAGCTTATTATTTTACAGATGGAGCACCAAAAGCTTCGTGCTGCGAAATGATTGATATATCAGAAGATAATTCTCAGCCTTCATTTGAAAATATAAAATTGCTTGAATCAAAAGTTCTAAATGACTTTGAAAGCAGAGAATACGGCTTTGTCAATAAAAGGCTTCCAGTCGTAAAATTGGCTTATGATACGCCTGAGAAAACAACTTACTTTATAGAAACTTCAACCTCAAGATTGGCCGCAGTTATCAATAATTCAGACCGGATTGAAGGTTATTCCTTTGCCATTCTCCATAAATTTTTATTCATGGACTGGGCCGGAAAAAACATTCGGGATCTGACCATGGTTTTGGCTGCATTGACGATATTAATTGTTAGTATTTTTGGGTTTATTTTGTTTTTGAAGAAATAATATCGTTTTATTCCTGCAAGGTCTTTTTTGACCTTGTAGGTATTTAAACCAACAACATAGCAAACCTAAAAGGTTTTAAAAACCTTGCAAGAATCATTTATCGGGGATTCTCCTCGTAATAACGTGCTTCAATCCGTTTAATATCTTTTATAGAATTTTTCGCCCAATCCAGACGTTTCACTAAAATTTCTTCATCAGACAACTGCCATTTTATATCTGATCTTCGAAGCCTGTTGGTAAGATTCTGAATTATAATGGCTGCAGAAACGGAAATATTCAGACTTTCGGTAAAACCAACCATTGGTATTTTCAAAAAACCATCTGCATTGTCCATGATATCTTTAGATAATCCTTCTTTTTCTGTTCCAAAAAATAATGCACTTGGTTTTGAAATGTCAAAATCTTCCAACATGCAGTCTTGTTCGTGAGGCGTTGTTGCAATAATTTGGTAACCCTTGCTTTTTAAATCCGAAAGACATCCTGAAACCGAATCAAATCGATTAATATCTACCCACTTCTGAGCTCCAAGGGCGATTTCTTTATCAATTCGTTTCCCAAAACGCTGTTCGATAACATTTAGTTCCTGAATTCCAAAAACCTCACAGCTTCTCATTACAGCACTCGTATTATGCATTTGGTACACATCTTCTACTGCAACCGTAAAATGTTTGGTGCGGTTTTCCAGAACATGCAGAAATCGTTCCTTGCGGTTGTCAGTTAGTATATTTTCAAGAAAAGCTAGGTAATCTAAATCAATCATTTTGGTTTTATTTGGCGCAAAAATAGTAATATTTTATCATATCGGGTAAAACCCAAAGCTTGCCTATCCAAAACTGGTATGCTTTGCTACATACTATACTTAAAATCGGTTATTTTTACGAACTACTAACGACCTCAAAAAAAACTTAATGAACAAGGATCTTTACAAAAGCCTTTTATGTGCTTTATGTCTCATATCTTTTTCCTGTGTAACAAAACCTGCAAAAGAAATTCCCGTTGGCTATGGCTGGAGCAATAATTCAGTTAATACAGTTAAATTTCGAAAAAATGCTGTAACTACTTTTAAAAATTTTCAGTTTACAGCTTATTATGATGATACTGGTACAGTAGTTTTAGGCAAAAGAAAACTAAACACCAACATTTGGGAAATCGTAAAAACACCTTATTCCGGTAATTCAAAAGATGCCCATAACAGTATTAGCATTGCTGTAGACGGAAATGGTTTTTTGCATGTAAGCTGGGATCATCATGATACCAAACTCCGTTATGCAAAAAGCAAATCGCCTTTAAGTTTAGATTTAGGTAATGAAGAATCTATGACCGGAATTGCTGAACAAAAAGTAACGTATCCTGAATTTTATAATTTACCAAACGGAAATTTAGTATTCTTCTATCGCTCCGGTTCTTCGGGAAGGGGAAATCTGATTATCAATTCCTATGATGTAAAAGACAAAAAATGGTCGCAAATTCAAAGCAACTTATTAAATGGCGAAGATAAAAGAAGTGCTTACTGGCAGGCAAAAGTAGATAAAAAGGGCTCCATCCATCTTTCGTGGGTCTGGAGAGAAAGCTGGGATGTTTCGACTAATCACGATATTTGTTATGCATGCTCTTTTGATGGCGGTTTGACCTGGGAAAAATCAAATGGAGAAAAATATAATTTACCCATAACTGTAACATCTGCAGAAATTGCCTGGGAAATTCCGGAAAAGTCCAGTTTAATCAACCAGACTTCGATAACGGCTGATAAAAACGGAAATCCATATATTGCGAATTATTGGAGTGAAAACAATATTCCGCAGTTTCAGATTGTGTATTTAGAAAATGGTATCTGGAAAAAATCGAATACAGGTTTCAGGCAGACTTCTTTTTCTCTGGGAGGCGGTGGAACCAAAAAAATCCCGATTTCAAGACCCGATGTATTAATTAAAGAAGAAGGAAAAAATCGTTATTTATACCTGCTTTTTAGAGACAGCGAAAGAGAAAACAAAGTCTCAATAGCTTACAAGAATTTAAGTAAAAACAGCAATTGGAAAATAACCGATTTAACCTCAGCCTCAATAGGCGAATGGGAACCTAATTATGATATTTCACTTTGGGAAAAGCAAAAAAAACTTCATATCTTTCTTCAAAATGTACATCAGGTTGACGGCGAAGGTCTCGCAAAATCAGAACCGACAATGGTCCGGATATTAGAAATGAATCAACTACCAAAATAATTGCAATACAACAAAATGAAAAAGAAATTAGTGGTACTAACCGGAGCCGGAATAAGTGCCGAAAGCGGTATTAAAACATTTCGTGACAGCGACGGATTATGGGAAGGTCACAACGTAATGGAAGTAGCAACTCCAGAAGGCTGGCATAAAAATCAGGAACTGGTTTTGGATTTTTACAATAAAAGACGCCAACAGCTTAAAGAAGTCGAACCAAATTTAGGACACAAAATTTTAGCCGAATTAGAAAAAGATTTTGATGTTTACATCATCACTCAAAATGTTGATGATCTACATGAAAGAGCCGGAAGTTCCAAAGTTTTACATTTGCATGGAGAATTACTAAAAGTCAGAAGCACCAAAAATCGGGAATTGATTTTAGACTGGACTGACGATTTAGTAACCGGAGATCTGGATGAAAACGGATACCAATTGCGTCCGCACATTGTCTGGTTTGGCGAAGATGTTCCGGCACTTGAAGAAGCCATTGCCATAACAGAGACCGCTGATTATTTTGCCGTAATCGGAACATCTCTTCAGGTATATCCTGCAGCAGGTTTAATCAGTTATACCTATAGTATTACGCCAGTTTTCTACATTGATCCTAAGCCAATTGCAATTACGCATATTCGAAATAAAGTTGAAACGATTGCAAAATTTGCTTCAGAAGGCGTAGCTGATCTAAGAGATAAACTATTGAATTTAGAAAACAAAAAATGATTTTTGAAAGCTGGCTGCAGCAATTAGCAGAATTAAACCTCGTTTATCTCGTTGGTTTCTTCCTGATAGAAAACTTAGTTTTAATCTATATCTCAGTGTTAATCGGACGAATAATTGAACCTGAGAATACCTTTTTAAAAAAGTCTGATCGTAAATGGGTATTCTCAACTCTCATTTGTAATACATTTATAACAGTATTGGGTTTCGAATTGTATCAATTGGGAATCCTGAAAATAGATTTTTCACCATCGCTTGTTACTTTATTATTGCACATCTTATTGCTGATTATTTTAATGGACTTTTTAATGTTCTGCTTTCATTTTCTAGCGCATCGCTTAACATGGTTCAACCCTATACACAGGCTTCATCACACGCATATTGACACCAGTGTTTACAGCCTTTATGTCCTTCATCCAATTGAAACTTTAGGCTTTGGTTTTATTTGGCTGTTTTTAATTACGATTATAAAATTTAACTTTTTAAGTATTATTATTTACCTCGTTTTAAACTTGTCGTACGGCATATTTGGTCATTTAAAGACCGATGTTTTCCCGGATTTTTGGTATAGAAATCCTTTTACAAAATGGATTTCAACTACAAAATTCCATAACGATCATCATAAAAATGAATCCCGTAATTATGGTTTTTATTTTACTATTTGGGATAAAATTTTCAAAACCATATTTTAAAGCCATAATATAGCTTCAGTAATTTTCAGAAGTTTTAACAATACCTTATATTTGCACCTTTCGAAAAACAACATAACAATGACTACTCTAAACGAATTGAATGCTATATCGCCAATTGACGGAAGATATAGAAATAAAACCCAAAATTTAGCCCCTTTCTTTTCTGAAGAAGCTTTAATAAAATATCGTGTACTAGTTGAAATTGAATACTTTATTGCTTTATGCGAAGTTCCGTTGCCACAACTAAAAGACGTTGATCCAAATTTATTTGACAGTTTACGAAACATCTATAAAAATTTCTCTACTAAAGATGCGCTTTGGATTAAAGAAACAGAGAAAGTAACCAACCACGACGTAAAAGCAGTGGAATACTTTATCAAAGATGCTTTTGAAAAATTAGGGCTATCACAACATAAAGAGTTCATTCACTTCGGATTGACATCTCAGGATATCAACAATACTGCCATTCCGCTTTCTACAAAAGAAGCTTTCGAACAGGTTTATATGCCAACCTTAGTTTCTTTAATTGCAAAATTGAAAGAATTAAGTGTTGAATGGAAGGATATCCCAATGCTTGCGCGTACACACGGGCAGCCAGCCTCTCCAACTCGCCTAGGAAAAGAAATATTAGTTTTCGTAGAACGTTTAGAAGAGCAGATGCGTTTGTTATTCAACATTCCGTTTGCTGCTAAATTTGGCGGAGCAACAGGAAATTTCAATGCACATCATGTAGCATACCCACAAATTGACTGGAAACAATTTGGAACTAAATTTGTCGAAACCTGTTTAGGTTTGCAGCATTCTTTCCCAACCACTCAAATTGAGCACTATGATCATTTTGCTGCATTTTTTGATGGTTTAAAAAGAATCAACAATATCATTATCGATTTAGACCGTGATATCTGGACATATGTTTCAATGGATTATTTCAAGCAAAAAATCAAAGCCGGAGAAATTGGATCATCAGCAATGCCACATAAAGTAAACCCAATTGACTTTGAAAATTCAGAAGGAAACTTAGGAATTGCCAATGCTATTTTTGAACATCTGGCTGCTAAACTGCCAATCTCCAGATTACAGCGTGATTTGACTGACAGTACCGTTTTAAGAAATGTCGGGGTTCCGATAGGACATACTGTAATTGCTTTTGAAGCTACTTTGAAAGGTTTAAACAAATTACTTTTAAACGAAAGTAAATTTGCTGAAGATTTAGAAAAAAACTGGGCAGTTGTAGCAGAAGCTATTCAGACTATTTTACGTCGTGAGGCCTATCCAAATCCTTATGAAGCATTGAAAGGCTTAACCAGAACCAATGAAGCGATCGATAAAAATGCTATTCATAATTTTATTGCCACTTTAGAAGTTTCTGATTCCGTAAGAACCGAATTGATGGCGATAACCCCTAGCAATTACACAGGAATTTAAAGAAAACCTAAAATATTTTCTCAAAAAAAGCTATCTTTATCCGGATAGCTTTTTTTATTTAAACCCGAGTATTAGCCCAGATTGAAATGGAAAGCCTTTTGTGAAAAAAGCCATATTTTTTTTGCAGGTACAGAGCGACCAGCGGAAGCTCCTGGCCCGGCACCAAAAAATAGGCATTTTGAACAAAAGCTTGAAATGGAAAGCTGGATTTGCTCCTGAAAAAAATACCTCCTTTATATGCTTGCCTTAAACGCCGCTGCTGAAACTACACACCATTTACAACCTTTAATCAGTGATCTGGGATTAATCCTGATGACTGCCGGAATTGCTGTACTTATTTTTAAAAAAATGAAACAGCCTCTTGTTTTGGGATACCTGATTGCTGGGTTTTTAGCCGGAAACCATTTTGATTTTTTCCCTTCAATAACAGATATAAAAAGTGTTGAAGTCTGGGCAGAAATCGGAGTTATATTTTTACTCTTTAGTCTTGGACTTGAATTCAGTTTTAAAAAACTAATGAAGGTTGGAGGGACTTCATCTGTCACTGCCATAACTCAGATTATGTCCATGACATTTATAGGTTATTGTGTAGGACAATGGATGGGCTGGGGGAAAATGGATAGTATTTTTCTTGGGGCTACGCTTTCAATTTCATCTACAACAATTATCATCAGGGCATTTGATGAATTGGGAGTTAAAGGGAAAAAGTTCGTTGGGATTGTTTTCGGTGCCCTTATTGTTGAAGATATTGTTGCTATTTTGATGCTTGTTTTGTTATCTACGATTGCAGTAAGTAATGAAGTTTCAGGAGGTGCTTTGCTACAATCTGTTTTAAAATTGGTATTCTTTTTAATTATATGGTTTTTGGGCGGAATCTTCATTATTCCGACCATCCTCAAAAAGGCTAAACATCTTTTGACAGATGAAATGCTGCTTATCATTTCATTAGCCATGTGTTTAATGATGGTGATTTTTGCGGCAAATGTTGGTTTCTCTCCTGCACTAGGGGCTTTTATAATGGGTTCCATTATTGCCGAAACTACTCAGGCAGAAAAAATTGAGCACTTGATTAAGCCCGTAAAAGACTTATTTGGAGCCGTTTTCTTTGTATCTGTAGGAATGTTAATCAACCCTGAAACATTAGTTGACTTTGCACTTCCGGTTTTAATTATCACACTGGTAACCATTTTTGGAAAAGCATTAAGTTCTTCATTTGGAGCATTATTATCCGGTCAGCCTTTGAAACAATCGGTACAAACCGGGATGAGTCTGGCACAGATTGGAGAATTTTCTTTTATCATTGCGACACTTGGTATGACACTTAAAGTTACAAGCGATTTCCTCTACCCCATAATTGTAGCCGTTTCTGCTATTACAACTTTTACCACGCCTTTTCTAATAAAACATTCAGAATCATTTGCTCATGCTATAGAACAAGAAATGCCAAAAAAATGGGTCAAAAACATTAATCGTTACAGTGTAAATGCTCAGGCAATTAAATCGGTCAGTACGTGGCAGATTGTATTGCGGTCTTCTATAACACAAATCATTCTTCATACCATCATCATTATGGCAATCATTTTAATGTCAGCCAAATTTGTGGCACCTCTGGTAGCTGATACACGTTTCGGAAATACATTAGCAGCCTTTTTAACTCTTGTCGCAATTGCACCTTTTTTATGGGCACTCTCCCTGCGTCGTGTCAAAGTTGAAGAAGTTGAAAGATTATGGGAAGAACGTAAATACCGAGGGGCACTTTTAATGCTAATCTTAATCCGAATGAGTATTGGATTATTTTTTGTTGGATTTTTATTAAATATATTCTTTTCGCCAACAGTTGCTTTTGTTGCTTTGATTATTGCCATTGCTGCTTACCAGATATTTCCGAAAAAATTAAATGAGCAATATCATAAAATCGAAAATCACTTTTTAAAGAATCTGAATGACCGCGAAAATAAAAAGATAGACAGAAGATATGCCAATTTAATGCCCTGGGACGGTCACATGTCTATTTTTGATATTGGAAAAGAATCAAACCTTGCCGGAAAAACATTAGAAGAACTTCATATCCGAGAACAAATGGGAATCAATATTGCCTATATAAGACGCGGTGAAATCACAATTGCAATTCCAACTAAAACCGAACGTTTATTTCCTGGCGATGAAATTTGTGTAATTGGTACTGATGCGCAAATTACTGAGTTTAATAAATATCTTACCCAGAATGAAATTGAGGCTCCTAAAAACATAGAAGAATCTGAAATTGTACTGCGTCAAATGGAAGTTTCCAATGAAGACTTCACAGAAAAAAGCATTGGCCAGTTTAGAGGTAAAACCGGCGGAATGGTAGTGGGAATTGAGAGAAACGGAAACCGAATCCTAAACCCTGATTCCAGTTTAATTTTACAGCTAAATGATATTTTATGGGTCGTTGGAGATAAGAAAAAAATGGCTGATTTGTTGAAAAAGCCAGTGAGAAACTGATTACAGATCCTTGAGATTTTCTCCCTAAAATATTCGATCAATAAATTAAGGTGCTACTTTTCCAAAAACATAAAAAGTCTTAGAAACTTAGCACCTTCGTATTTTGGGAGCTTAATAAAAATAATTATTTATTAGGCTGTGGCGTCAAACGCAAATAGGGTTTGATTGGTGTGTAGCCTTTTGGGAATTTTGCCGGAATATCACTATCAGGAATTGCCGGAGCGATTACTACATCCTGCCCGTCTTTCCAGTTTGCCGGCGTAGCTACGCTATAATTTGCTGTTAACTGTAAACTGTCTATAACACGCAGCAACTCATCAAAATTTCTTCCCGTAGAAGCAGGATACGTTAAAGTCAGTTTAATTTTTTTATCAGGTCCAATTACAAAAACAGAACGTACTGTAAATTTATCACTTGCATTTGGGTGCAGCATATCATACAAATTCGCTACTTTTTTATCTTCGTCTGCAATGATTGGAAAATTAACCTCAGTATTTTGAGTTTCATTGATGTCTTTAATCCACTCCTTGTGTGATTCTAAACCATCAACACTCAAAGCAATAACTTTAGTATTTCTTTTGGTAAATTCCGGAACATAATTCGCTACAGTTCCTAATTCAGTGGTACAAACCGGAGTAAAATCCGCTGGATGCGAAAATAAAACACCCCAAGAGTCTCCTAACCATTCATGAAAATTAATTGTTCCCTGTGTTGTTTCGGCCTGGAAATCGGGTGCTATATCGCCTAATCGTAATGTTGACATAATTATATTTTTTTTTAGTTTCTCTAAAATTAACTAAAAAATGCATTCGAAAAACATTCAAAATTTAAAAATTAGTTAAAATTCTATTTTCCCTATATAATTAAATAGTGACTATATAAAAGTCAGGATAAAGTACCAAATAGCAAGGGTTAAAAACGAAATCGGAATTCCGAAACCAACCATCATACTGCTTAATTTTGGCTTTAAGCCATAAGTAGAAGCTAAAATTGCGCCCGTAATCATGGGAGCCATAGCGGTTTCCATGATCGTAATTTTCGCAGGCTCTGAATGCTGGTTGAAAATAAAGACATATAAGACCAAAATGACAGAAGGTACTAAAACAAGCTTGAAGAAAAGTCCAAGCCGCAAAAATTTCCAATGCTGGCTTTTTCTGTCAAAATTGAGTTGCAATCCGACTGACAATAAAGCCAGAGGTGTTACAAAACTTCCCGCTTTCAATAATATGGATTGAATATTCGAATCTAAATCGTAGTCATAAACATTCATCAAACAAGCCAGAACAAACATAATGAACGGAGGGAATAAGAGTATCTTCCTGATGATGTTCAAAGCGTCCGGGCTTCCTTTAGAATAAAAAGCAGCCACAAATACTCCTAATGTTGAAACGACCACAAATGTTCCGGGCTGATCTACCAGTACTGCCGTTTCTAAACCTTTTTTTCCAAATAAAGCTTCAATTATAGGATAACCTAAAAATGACGAATTGCTTAATCCCGCAGTTAGAATCAGACAGCCTATTAGTTTATGGGACCATTTTAATTTCTTTCCTAAAAAATGAAAAAACACAAATGCCAGAATAAAAGTAATCCAGCCAGCTCCTATCGGGAACAACAATTCGTTGCTCCATTTAATTTTCGGAATATGATATAGAGTGATGGCAGGAAGACATAAATAAATGACAATTTTATTTAAAACCTTGTAAATATTAGACGGAAATCCTTTGACTCTTTGCAAAATCAATCCTAAAAATAAAAAGATAAATATTATAATAAAGTTGTTCATATCAATAGCTGATTACAAAAGTAGGGATTTATTAACTGTTCAGATAAACAAATCACAGACACCTTTAAGTTTTTTGTTACTTTTATATATAATTCTAAAAAGTAATGCAGCAAATAAGAGACAATTTCGAGCGAATGGCAAAACTTTCTGATCAGGACTGGAATACTTTTTCATCAAAGCTCGTCAGTCAGCAATTTCCAAAGAAATCAACTATACTTAAAACTGGTCAAGTTGAGAATTATCTTTCTTTTGTAGAAAAAGGAATCGTTAGATTTTATGTCCCCTCAGAAAACAAAGACCTCACATTTACTTTTGGATTTGATAGCGAATTTGTAAGTGGCTATGATTCTTTCATTACCAGATTACCCGCAAACTACACCATTGAAGCTCTTGCAGACACAATACTTTGGCGCATCTCTTACAATGATCTACAAGAAATTTATGCGGTGACCGAAATGGGTAATACAATCGGCAGATTTGCTAGTGAGGGATTATTTCTAAAAAAATCGAAGCGAGAACTGTCATTACTGAACGAGTCAGCAGAACAACGATATCGTAATTTATTCACAGAACAACCGCAGTTAATTCAAAAAATACCTCAAAAATACCTTGCCTCCTATATTGGGATTACTCCACAAGCTTTAAGCAGAATACGAAAGCGAATTTATTAACCCAGGTTCATTGTTTTAGGTTTGATTAGTGTGCAACTTTGCATGATAAATCAAAAAGATATGGAAACCTTACTTGTGTTATTTGGAGCTTTTACCCTTACATTACTTATTATTTGGCTTACAACCAAACGCCTTGATCTTAAATTTTCAGCCAGAGTGGCTATGGCAATCATGCTAGTATTTACAGCTATAAGTCATTTTGTTTTTACAAAAGGAATGACAATGATGATTCCTTTTCTACCCTTGCCAACTGTAATTGTGATTCTTACAGGAATCATAGAGTTAATCGCAGCCATTGGACTACTGCTCCCCAACACCAAAGTCCTTACCGGAAAACTGCTTATTTTATTTTTCATTTTACTGTTCCCTGCTAATATTTATGCCGCAATTCACCATATTAACCTGCAAACTGCAGACTATACAGGCAAAGACATATCGTATTTATGGGTTAGAATACCTATGCAACTTCTTTTTATTGCCTGGGTATATTTTTCGACTATAAATCAATCAACAATCAAAATAAGCCATCAGGAAAATACACATCATTAAAATCAACGATGTGCAATTTCCTTTAGTTTCACGTTTATAGTTTTTACTGTCGTAAATTAATTTTTAGTTAAAATTAGTTTTTGTACTATAAAATGGTTTAAATTTGTAACATAATTTATTACAGTATGCTTTCAGGCAAATTTGCAATATCGGTTCACATCTTAACTTTGCTCACTAAATTCCCAAATGATTATTTGTCATCGGAATTTATTGCTGGTAGTATGAACCTGAACCCAGTTTTGGTTCGAAAAGAAATAGCAAACCTAAAAGCACATCATATTGTAGAAAGTAAGGAAGGTAAAAATGGAGGTACAAAATTATCCAAAGCTGCTTCGAATATTAGTTTAAAAGAAATATTTGAAATGACTTTTGAGAATATTGGTTTAGGTTATGCCAAAAACCAGCCCAATCCGGATTGTCCGGTTGGAAAAAAAATCAATGAAAACCTTGATGCCTTATACGCCGAAATGAATCAAAAAGTCTGTGAACAACTGGAAGGTATTTCACTAGAAGATTTTTCGACACAATTTTAAAACCTTTTTTTAAACAAAACTGTAACATTTTTTATTACTAAATAAATTTATATATCTATGAAAATTGCACTTATTGGAGCCACAGGCTTCGTTGGAACAGCTATCTTAAATGAATTAGCAGACAGAAAACATGAAGTTACTGCCATCTCAAGAACACCTAAAGACACTACAAATGCAACCTGGATTGCTGCTGATGTTTATGATGCTGACTCATTGGCAGAAACTTTAAAAGGTCATGATGTCGTAGTGAATGCCTTTAATCCGGGTTGGACAAATCCAAACATTTATGATGATTCGATTAGAGGATCAAAAGCAATTCAGGATGCGGTTAAAAAATCTGGCGTAAAACGATTTATTACAATTGGAGGTGCCGGAAGTTTATATGTTGCTCCAGGATTACAGCTTATTGATACACCTGATTTTCCTAAAGAAATTTATGATGGTGCCAATGCTGCCAGACATTATTTAGAAACGATTAAAGAAGAAAAAGAATTAGACTGGGCCTTTTTTAGCCCTGCAATTGAAATGCATGCAGGAACTAAAACCGGAAGAACAGGAAAATACCGTTTAGGTCTGGAAAATCCTGTTTTTAATGATGAACAAAGAAGTATTTTATCTGTAGAAGATTTAGCCGTTGTGATTGCTGATGAAATCGAAACGCCAAAACACCATCAGGTTAGATTTACTGCAGCATATTAATGAAACACAGATTTCACAAATTAGCATAAATTCAAAAGTGAGATAAAGAATTCGTGTTTTAACAAAAAACAGTTTCCTAGGCAGTTTTCTGCTTTTGAAACTGTTTTTGTTTTCAGTACTTTTACCATTCTAAAAAATGTGTTTTGTCAAGTTCAAACAAGCAGGCCGGCAGTTTAAACGAAAAGGCTGGAATTTCATCTTCCGAAATCACCAATGCTTCTGCTATCAGCCAAATTAAAAACAAACGCAGGCAACAGCCATCCGCTGAAGAACTCATTTCAGGAATCCTTTCCGGTAACCGTACCGCTTTAAGTCGTGCCATAACCTTAATTGAAAGTACAAATTCGGAGCATACTGAAAAAGCAAACGAAGTTATTAAAGGATGTTTACCTAAAGCGAATAAATCGATTAGAATAGGAATTACGGGAGTTCCGGGTGTTGGAAAAAGCACTTTTATTGAAGCTTTTGGAACTTTCCTGACCCAATTAGGAAAAAAAGTTGCTGTTTTAGCAGTTGATCCCAGCAGTTCTCTTTCTCACGGCAGTATTTTAGGCGATAAAACCCGAATGGAAGAATTAGTAAAAAGCGAAAATGCTTTTATTCGTCCGAGTGCTTCTGGAGAAAATTTAGGTGGTGTTGCCCGCAAAACAAGGGAAACTATTATTTTATGCGAAGCAGCAGGTTTTGATACTATTATTATCGAAACTGTTGGAGTTGGTCAAAGCGAAACTGCCGTTCACAGTATGGTAGATTTTTTCTTATTATTGAAAATATCAGGCGCAGGCGATGAACTTCAAGGCATTAAACGAGGCATAATGGAAATGGCAGATGCCATCGTAATCAATAAAGCAGATGGCGATAATATAAAGAAAGCCAATCAGGCAAAGGTTGAATTTAATCGTGCGCTACATTTATTCCCTCCAAAAAAATCTACATGGCAGCCAAAAGTTACAACTTGCAGTTCCGTCACCAAAGAAGGAATTTCAGAAGTTTGGAAGATAATTTTGAAATATTTGGATATAACCCATGAAAATGGATTTTTTCAGGAAAAAAGAAACGAACAAAACCAATTCTGGATGATCGAAACCATTAACGAACAGTTGAAACAAAATTTCTACAATCAGCCTGAAATTATTTCATTATTAGAACAAAATAAAAAAGCGGTGCAAAATAATGAAATATCACCTTTTGCAGCCGCTCAGTTATTATTAGAAAAGTATTTTAAAGCATAATTTATTAAAGTGGAAAAAGTTAACGAATATTGCTTATTGAGTTTTTAGCTGTTTCATGTCTGGTTTTCAAACGTCTTTTATCAAATGCAAGACCAGCTTGTGTTTGTAATGTAGTTTTCAACTCCGAATCCGAATTAGATTTAACTGATTTTTCTTTTACATTTTTACTATCCTGAGCTTTTACGTTTGTTAAGCAGCATAATACAAATGCTCCTGTAAAAATTGCTGTTTTAAAATTTTTCATGTAGATTAAGTTTTAATATTTGATATAGATAAACAAAGTTTGTTTTTTGTTACCTCCTGCTGGAAGAAAAATATTTATTTTAAAACTAAAAAGCTGCAAAAGATAAATACTGCCTTTGACAAGCCCACGCTATTAAGAGTTTTTAACGAATATTACCAACTGAATTTTTAGCGGTATCGTGTTTGGTTTTCAAAACACCTTTTTCTATTGTAAAAGCCATTCTGACTTGAGTTTTTAAAGTATCTTTCAATCCTGAAGTTGCTTTTTCAACGACAATAAAACTTAATTCATATTCGCCATCTGTCAGGTCAAACGCTGCTTCATTTTGGTTGTCCTGAATTTTTAAAACCTTATTTTCAGAATCAGGTGTTGCTGTTTTTCCGGTACGAGCATAAGAAGCTGCTGCCGCTCCTCCTCCAGCTCCAGCTAAATTGCCAACACTGGAAACCGCAGCCGAAACAATAGAACCGCCCGGCATGGCCCCTCCCAATAACGAAACTCCCTGAGATACAACGCTACCTGCTGTATGTAAACCCTGATTGACTTTTTCGCCAAAAGTCGCGGCTTCAGTTTCGCTCAGTTCGGTTATACTCTTATTTGCTGTATTGACTTTGTAGCCTTCACTTGAAGAAAATAAAACGATACATCCTCCTTCTACTAAGGTTACATTAATTTTACCTGAATTTACTTTTTCACCAAAAGTTGCTCCCTGAGTTTGTTTGGCAACTGTTACATTCATCGAAATCCTGTTTGGCATTCCGTTGTTTATAGCATTTATACTGCTTTTTTGTGCAGATCCGTCTAAAATATTTTCTGAAACAGAACCGGATTTAATCGCTTTTTCCTTAACAACTTTACCTTCCTGTGCTTTTACATTTGCGAAACAACATATTATAAATACGGCTGTAAAAGTGATTGTTTTAAGATTTTTCATATCGATTTAGTTTTAATCATTTATAAACAGATAAACAAAACTCATTTTTTGTTACCTCATTTTACTTGAAGGGCAAAAGAACCATAAGAAACTAAAAATCAAAACATTAAATTTACAACAATTTCATATAAATTGTGATTTTGTTATTGTTTAAAATTCAGGCAATAAAACAAAAAAAGCTGCTAAAGAAGAAATTCATCTTTAGCAGCTTTTCATCATCAAAATGAGTTGCAAAATTATTTTTTTACCTCTCTCAGCTTATATTTATTTTCCTTATACAAATTCCCCGCAGTGATCACATGAGCCAAAGCATCTTTTGCTAATTCTTCATTTAATTTAACGGGAACTAAAGTTGTATCGTTTTTAATTTCGAATTGCAGCGGTTTCAAATTTGGCTGCATGATCACGACCTGATTTTCAACTCTAAACGCATTGATATCATTAAACTGCATAATCGATCTTCCCTGCACTTTTGGATCTAATTTATTTAAATTACGACCAACCATCGGCGTTTCAAACGGAATTCCTAAATAGCCTAATAATGTGGGTGGAATATCAATCTGACTTGCCAATTTACTATACGAAACTCCCTTTGGAACTCCAGGACCCAAGATCAAAGCCGGAATGTGAAATTTATTAATCGGCACTAAATTTTTTCCGTATGTTCTGGTATTATGATCGGCAATTACAATGAAAATGGTGTTTTTAAAATACGGTTCTTTCTTAGCCATTTCGAAGAATTTACCAATAGAAAAATCAGCATATTTCATCGCATTATTAACTGTTGCGGGCTTCTTGTCATACGGTTTGATTCTTCCTGCCGGATATTCAAATGGTTCATGATTTGAGGTAGAAAACATTAAAGAAAAGAAAGGTTTATCTTCTTTTGATTTAAAATAATTATTTGCCTTGGTCACCAAATCTTCATCAGAATAGCCCCAGGTTCCTTTGAAAACATATTTATTCCCATCTGATTCAAAATCTGTCTGATCTACAATATCCTGAAAACCATTTCCGTTAAAAAATGAGGCCATATTATCAAAATTGGCCATTCCGCCATAGATAAAACTAGTATCGTAACCTTTATGCTTTAAGGCATCCGCCAAAGTAAAAAAACCTTGTTGGGAGTTTCCTAATTTGACTACACTTTCTGATGGTGAAGGCAAAAATCCGGTTACAACCGCTTCTATTCCGCGAACACTTCTTGTTCCTGTGCAATATAAATTGGTGAACAGCAAACCTTCTTTTGACAATTTATCAAATTCAGGTGTTAATGGTTTCCCTCCGAGGATACCAACATATTCAGCCCCTAAACTTTCCTGAAGAAATATGACCAGATTATAGGGTTTCTTCAAAACAGAATCAGGCTGTTGTAGGTGTAGAAACGGAATCTCTGCATCAGTAAAATCATTTGGTCCCGCAATCATGTATTTCTTTACTCGCGCAATAGCTTCTGCCTCATCCATTTTGCCATACATCTTGGTATTTCCTTCGTTTTTAATCGAATAAGCAGCAAAAGCAACGGTGTAAAAAGAATTTAAGCCCAACGTATTAGTAAGCTGATCTGTAGAAAAAACAGCATTACTGGCATTAATAGGACGTTTTGAAATCAGACTTGAACGAGCCCCGAAAAACAACAAAAATGCCACCAAAGGAAAAACCATTAATTTGAACTTATAATCGGCGGCAGTTGTATGGAAAAATTGTTTCCCTTTTTTGAAAGCCAAATAAATAACTACTCCTAAAATCAGGAAAGTAACAGTAATAGAAGTCAGATAACTTTTTAAGAGCATTCCAACAACTTCCTTTGGATAAATCAGATAATCAAGGAAAATCTTATTCGGACGTGTATCATACTGTTTTACAAAATCCGGTGAAGCCAATTCTACAAAAAGAATTAGAAACAGAAATATAAAACTATACATTACCAAAAATGAATTGGTAAACTTCAGCCATTTGTTAGGCAAAAAGGTAATCAAAACCGCAGGCAGAAAAGATAAATAGCACAGTAAAATTAAATCCATTCGCAGACCGATTGGAAAAATATACCAGAAATTAGGTGTTTCGACAACCCTTTCCTTAAATATAAAAAATAAAAATATCCTGCTTAAAGTAGTGATTAGCAAACCGGTTAAAATAAAATTTAAAACCGGTTTTAAAAAACGTAGTTTTTTCATTGAAAAAAATTTAATCGTTCATAGTACAAACTCAATACGTAGAATCTACTCTTCGTAACGATTTATTTCACGGTCGTAAAAATCATTTGCTTTTTCAATTAAACTCTCCATTTCTGCATTTAATTCGGCCTCATCAAGGTCTTCGGCCTCTTCCAGAAATTCTACCTCATCATCTTTAAGATTGATGATAAATCTTGGATAATCAAGGTGTATGATAAAAATATCGTCGGGAAAATCAGTATTATCTCCAAGTAAAAATTTAGGTAATTCCATAATTATGTATTTTTTAAAGCTTCAAATGTAGTTATTTGAAACTTAATTTTTGATTAATTTTTTGGTTAAGTAATTAAAGCGGATATACAGAAAAAGTGCAGCTGCAGTTAACCCTGCCAAAAGTCCGACCCAAACTCCCGCTGCTTTCATAGGAGTATATTCTGCCAAATAATATGAAACAGGAAAACCAATGATCCAATACGCCACAAAGGTAATATACATAGGAATTTTCACATCCTGTAATCCGCGTAATGCACCCAGCACGACGACCTGAATTCCATCAGATATCTGAAAAACAGCTGCAATTAATAATAGTTTTGAAGCAATGGTAATAACTTCTGTATTATCAGTAAGCTGTATCGTGTTTTCCATATTCAGAAAAATATGTGGCAGGAATTGATGGAAAGCCACAAACAAGACGGCAAAAACACTTTCTATAATAATTGCTAGTAAAAAAATTGAGCGTGCCACAATTACTAATTTTTTATAATCCTGCAATCCTCTCTGATTACTCACGCGAATCATGGAAGTAACACTTAAACCCATTGCAAACATGAAAGTCATAGAAGCCAGGCTAAGCGCGATTTGATTAGCCGCCTGACTGGTTCTTCCAATATTTCCGCAAAGCCAGATCGAAGCGGTAAACAATACTACTTCAAAAAGCATCTGCATTGCCGAGGGAAAACCAATGCTTATTATTTTTTTTATTGTTTCTTTCTTAATTTCCTCAAAACTAAAATCTTTAAAGAAATGTTTCAGATCCTTTCTTCTGGACAGCATAATATGCATGAACATGACTAAAAACATTCTTGAAATTACTGTTCCTATAGCCGCTCCGATAATTCCCAGCTTCGGAAAAATCCAGATCCCATAAATCAAAACATAATTCATACCTACGTGGAGTACATTAGCCATGACCATAGCGTACATCGAATATTTAGTTAAGGATAATCCGTCTGCAAATTGTTTGTAACCCTGATACATGATTAACGGAATCAGTGAGAAAGCCACCCAGTCCAGATAAGGTTTGGCAAGCACAATCACTTCATGAGGCTGATGCAGCATTTCCATTATTGGTTTTGCCAAAACAATGAGTCCAAAAAGCATTAATCCTAAAATGGTACACAAAAACAATCCATGATGAAATGCAGAACGAATTTTAGTGTCATTTTTCTCAGCATCTCCTTCTGCCACGATAGGTGTAATAGCTGTAGAAAATCCAATCCCTAAAGACATTGCAATAAAAATCATACTATTCCCTAAGGAAACTGCCGCCAGCTCGGTACTCCCTAGTTTACCCACCATTATATTATCGACCATTCCAATTAAGTTATGCCCTACCATTCCTAAAATGACTGGATACGCAAGCCTTAAATTGTATGAGAACTCTTTTGTGTATTGCTTTAAATTCACCTTACATTCTTTTTTAGCCTGCAAAGATAAACAGATGCTTTTGATTCTGTTTAAATATTCAGTCTTAATCAATTCCCATTTTATTAAAGCAGCAAATAATGATGCCATTTTAACATTTTAATGATAACTCAGGAATAAAATTCGGGAGGTGTTTTTTTTATAAAACTCAAGAAAACCAATAAAAACAAGGCCTCTAAAGAACTACAAGCTTCTTGAAATTTTAACAATATTTACATTATATAACGATTTTTGAAAATTATATAACTACTCAGCACCACCTCGAAAGTAATTTTACATCATAGTAATTAAAAAAAAATACAAGCATGAAAAATTTACAAAACGTCCGAATTTTATTTGTTGCAGCCATTGCAATGTTTTACACTATAACAGCATCTGCTCAATCAACAGAAATTGAAAACTATGATCAAAAATTCAAATTAGGATTTGGTGTGAGCGCTGGAATTCCGACAGATGGTGATGACTACGACTGGGCTCTTGGGGGTGATGTGAGA
Organism: Flavobacterium adiutor; assembly: GCF_048282555.1. Taxonomy (NCBI): domain Bacteria; kingdom Pseudomonadati; phylum Bacteroidota; class Flavobacteriia; order Flavobacteriales; family Flavobacteriaceae; genus Flavobacterium; species Flavobacterium adiutor. The sequence goes on along the minus strand of NZ_CP182487.1, from coordinate 1,273,197 downwards.
CTTCAATACGATTTATCTAAAAAGACTTCATTAACACTTACAACTGGTTTTACTAATCTATTTGTGGGTGACGATGTTCCGGATTTAGGATTTATTCCTGCAAAAGCTGGTTTCAAAGCTTTCTTCTGGGAAGATCAGTTCTACGCTATGGGAGAAATCGGTGCCGGTTTTGCTGTAACAAACGGATATAATGAAACTTCTCTTTTATGGGCTCCAAGTATTGGATACGCTGGAAAACATATTGATATTAGTTTAAGATATGAAGATTATAACAAATTCAAAACCAATCAAATTGGACTTCGTGTAGCTTATGGTTTTGAATTATAAAAACTAAGTTCAAGTTATTTTTATTTTTTTGTAAAACCCGACAGACTTTCTCAGTCCGTCGGGTTTATTTTTTTTACTCCTATTCAATTCTAATAATAGTGAGTAATCTTTACTTTTCTCCCAGTTGTTTTTTATACATTTCAATATTAGCTTTAACTTCATCGTCAAGCTCCGGTTCTTTAATATCGGTATATTTCTGCATTTCTTCCCAGATAATTTTAGCTACAATATAACGAGCCATATCCTTGTCATCTGCAGGAATGATATACCAGGGTGCATAATCTGTCGAAGTTTTATTAATCGTCTCTTCATAATATTTTTGGTATTCTTTCCAGTGTTCTCTTTCTTTTAAATCTCCTGGCGAAAATTTCCAATGATGCTCCTCCTCTTCCAAACGGCGCAACAAACGTTCTCTCTGCTCCTCTTTGCTCAAATGCAGAAAAAACTTCATCACAATCGTTCCGTTTTCAGTAATATGTTTTTCAAAATTATTGATTTGCTTAATTCTCTTTTTCCAGAATTTAGGCGTAATATCCTCAACCGAATTAATTCCTGGTAAGTTCTCTGACAGAACATATTCAGGATGCACACGCGTCACTAAAACGTTCTCATAATGTGTACGGTTAAAAATCGCAAACTTTCCTTTCTCTGGCAAAGCAATATAATGTCGCCATAAATAATCATGTTCCAACTCACTCGAATTCGGCGTTTTAAAACTATGCACGACCACTCCACGCGGATTAAATTCCTTAAAAACTTCCCGAATCAGACTGTCTTTTCCCGACGTATCCATTCCCTGCAGACAGATTAAAACACCATATCTGTTGTGCGAATACATCACATCCTGCAGATCGCTGAGTTTTGCCTGTACTTTATCCAGTTTCTCTTCCTTCTCGTCATCATCAGCTTGAATATCTAACAAAGTCGGAATCTTTGCTAGCTTTATTTTATCTGTAACTTTAAAATCTTTTGGATCTATTGATTGCATATTTTCAATTTTTTTTATATCATAAATATACTACTTTTACGAAGCATATTCCTGCTATACGTTACAATCTTTTACCCCGCTAAAGAAGCGGAGCAAAAGGATTTTCACTTCTATCAGGGCTAGGCATTGGTTTTCAAAACAACATCTCATGGAAAAATTCACATTAGAAATACTATTTCAAATCATCGGAATCGGTTCTGCCTCAGGATTATTTTTAAATAATGATTCACTTTATATCATTGGCGACAGCAGCGGATCCTTATACGAATACAACATGCAGAATCAGCAATTAAGTCAGCATGCTTTAATTGACAATCCAACGCAAAATATTGCAAAAAATATAAAACCCGATTTTGAATCGATCACGCATCATAACGATACGCTTTATGTTTTTGGTTCCGGTTCTACCGAAAACCGAAATAAAATGATTGCATTCGATCTCAAATCAAAAACCGTTTTACAAAAAAACAACCTCGTTGATTTATATGCGTTGATGCAAAATTTCGGTGATATAAAATCGGAAGATTTCAATCTTGAAGGTGCTATTTTTGATGGCGAAAACTGGTATTTATTCAATCGTGGCAACGGAATTTCAAACAAAAACACCATTTTTACCATCCACGCCAAAAATCTTGGAGAAGAATTTGCCCTGATTGCTGTCAATTACAAATTGCCAAAAATAAAAGGTGTCCGCTCGAGTTTTACCGATGCCGTTGTGGTCGAAGACAAAATCTATTTCCTTTCTACCGCCGAAGACACCCAATCAACTTACGATGACGGCGAAGTTCTGGGAAGCTTCATAGGAAGAATCGATCTTAAAACCATGAAAATCGATTTTACCCAAAAAATCACTTCAACCCATAAATTTGAAGGTTTGACACTTTACAAAAAAGATAATAATAAAATCGAGTTTTTGCTTTGTGAGGATAACGATACTGAACTTTTAGAAACTAAGATTTATAAGTTGACATTGCCGGTTAAGTAAATTATGAAAAAAATAGTATTTTCTTTTTTAATATTTCTAATGTCTTCATTAAATGGAAGCGCATTGTATAACTTTAAAAACGATAAAATAGGGCAGCATAAATTTTTATATCCTAAAGATTTTACCCCACAATCATTTATTACGCTTTTTACTAAGCAATATAATAAGAATAAAACACTCAATAATATAACTATGGCTGGAGAATTCCCTAATAACTGGGTTAAGCCAAAAGATGTCGGATATTTGATTTCAATTATGCGATCAAAACAGAAATGTTGCAACTATATGAATGTATTTTCATCACATATTTTAAATGAAAAATCTGAGGTTGGTGGCTTTGCAATTATTTTTTTAAATTCTTATATTTCAGGAAACAGAATAAACTTAGGCTTAAATTGCAGTCCTAAAACAAATTTAAAAGAAATTCAAAAAATAGAAAACTGGTACAACAATGTAAATCATAAAAATTAAGTTTACAGTAAATAATTCACTTTTCGAATCTTCGTACAGCTTTTATGAATCTCTGCGAAAGAGCTTTTCCCCAAAGATTCACAAAAGATTTCACAGAGATTCACAAGAAAATGCATTTTAGACGCAGTACCGTAGGTCTCTACGAATAACCAATAAAAAAATAAAACTTTTTTTCATCTTCGTCCCAACCTTTTTCCCTTTTTCGCTCTCTTTATAATTAAAGACCAAAATTGTGATAAACGAAACGCTAATTTCTAACTGCAAAAAAATGAACCGTGATGCCCAACGTCAGGTTTATGAGCACATGGGGCCAAAATTATATCGCGTTTGCAAACGATACCTCAAAAAGGAAGAAGAAATAGAAGAAGCTCTTGCCGATGCTTTCTACACCATCTTTACAAAACTCGACCAGCTCAAAGAAGAAAAAGCCTTTGAGGCCTGGGCACGAAAAATTGCCGTAAATCACTGTTTGGCCACTATTAAAAAGAGCACCAATTTCAATATGTATCTTAATGATGTAAAAGTGCTTTCACAGCCATTTACAGATGAGATCAACGCATTAGAAGAAGAAGATTTACTCAATTTATTAAACCATATTCCCGAAGGCTGTAAAACAGTTTTCAATCTTTTTGTCATTGAAGGTTTCGGACATAAGGAAATAGCTGAAATGCTAAAAATCTCTGAAGGCACATCAAAATCACAATTGAATGCCGCCAAAACCAAACTGAAAGAACTGGTGAATAAATTGTATTACCAAAAAGCAAAGTAGTCATGGACAATCACGATAAAATATTCGATAAATTCAAAGAAGCCGCATACAACTCAGAAAAGAAAGATTTTCCGGGAATGGAAAAAATCTGGTCGCGTATTGAGGATAAACTGGACAAAAAAGAAGACAAAAAAACCATTGCCTTATGGAAAAAAATTGCAATCGCAGCTTCATTTCTGCTATTACTATCTCTTGGATTTCAATTTTTAAAGTCAGATAAAAATACGGCGATTCAAACAGACGAAATTGTTGTAAATAAAACTCAAAAAGAGAGCAATCAAAACCAAATAAAAGATCATGATGTTGTCAAAAATGATCCTAAAATAATTTCAGAAGAAGAAGCCAAACGTATTTTAGAAAATCCAATTAAGAAACAACAGGATGTAGTGAGCAGCGAAGCAAATGGTTTAAGCGATGTTATTGTAACTGCGCCTAATGCAGTTTCTATGCCGGCACCAATACAGGCAGAAACAGAAGACTCAAAGGATGAAAATTTTACAGAAACAGACAAAGCAGATCAAAGTTTTGGCTATTTAAAAATAAAAGAAAGAGAATCTTCAAGAGTTGCTTTTGCAGATAAACAAGAGCAAAAGGCTAAAAAATCAGCTCCTTTAGTTGTACTGAACGGAAATGCAATTTCTCACAGTAATGATGCCAAAAGAGATAAAATGATGCAGGATGAACTTCCTAATTTAAAGCCGGAAAATGTAGAATCTCTAGTTATTCTGGATGAACCATTATACATTATTGACGGAACCTATTATTCGGAAAATGATTTATTTGGTACAAACCCTACAAGTCCTTACGCACCTTTAAATAAACAGGAAATTAAAACCATTACCATCCTTCAGGATCTGGGAGCTACAGAAAAATATGGTGAAAAAGGAAGAAAAGGAGTTGTTATCATCACAACTAAAACTGGAAAACCGGCTCTGAAGAAATAGCTAAAAAAACTTCCTCAATTTAAAATTTACTCGCATGAAAAACGTAAAACTTATTTCATTAGCCCTTTCTATGCTTATCTCTTTGGTATCAAAAGCACAGGATAAAACATATCACGGAAAACAGGAAAAGAACAGTGCCAAAATAGAAATCACACCTACAACTTTTACCAAACCAAAGGATACAATTTCGAATGTAACAGTTTCTTCAAATTTTGTTCAGCCAACAGTTCCGGCTTCACTGATTAGAATTTGCGCTCCTTCCCTATCTCTTTTAAAAGAGCCTTTGTATATTTTAGATGGTGACATTATAAACGCCAAACAATTTTCTAAACTAAACCCGAATGATATCGAAGAAATAAAAGTACTAAAAGGTAATGATGCGATTTCAACTTACGGAAATCAGGCTATTAACGGGGTTGTTGTTGTTATCACTAAAGAGGATTAGTAATAAAGTGCAAATCAGTTATAACAAAAACATTAATCATTTAAATTCCATCTTATGAAAATACTTCTAACACTTTCCCTACTTTTTTCAATCAATTCATTTTCTCAAACCAAAACTTCAATCGAGAAACCTTTTATTGAAGCTTCAGGTAAGGCAGACACATTAGTCATTCCAAATAAAATATGGGTAAACGTGCTTTTAATGGAAAAAGATTTTAAAGGCAAAAAGTCTGTCGAAGACATGGAAAAAGAAATGATTCTGAAATTAGAATCAATTGGTATCAATACTGAAAAAAAACTTAGCCTTAATTATATGTCTAGTAATTTTAAGAATTATGCTCTGAAGCAAACTGATATTTTTAAATCAAAATCATATTCTGTTTTAGTTACTGATGCTAATACAACCGCAAAAGTTTTTATAAGCCTGGAAGAAATTGGAATTTCAAACGTCCGAATTGAAAAAGTAGAAAATACAGAAGAAGAGAAGATTAAACTTTTAATAAACGGGAAGGCAATATTAAATGCAAAACAGACTGCTGAAAGTTTTGCAAAACCTTTAAACCAAAAAGTTGGAAATGCCATTCAAATAAGTACCTTTGAAATTATGCCAAATCAAGTTACCGGACAATTAAATGAAGTCGTAGTAAGAGGATACTCTTCAAAACCATATGGGAATAGAAATCCGAATTATGAAAGTAATATTGAGTTTGAAAAAATAAAGATTTCAAGTTCAGTTCAGGCAAAATTTCTATTAGAATAATTAAACACATAAACTATATTCAAACAAAATTTTATGAACCCAATTTTAAATCAAAATTTATTTCTTGTAAAAGAACATATCGGAATGTTTAAAGCCTCAAACAATTATGATATTTATGATCCTGAAACCAATCAGATTATTATGAATTGCCGCGAGAACAATCTGGGCTTTTTCACCAAAATGTTACGTTTCACTGATTACAAAAGAATGACACCTTTTAATGTTGAAATTACGACCGCTGCTGGTGAAAAATTGATTTCTGTAAAACGTGGCATTGCATTTTTTCGTTCTACTGTTGAAATATTTGATGAGAAAGACAGACTAGTTGGAACTTTTAAACAGAAATTCTTTTCTATTGGAGGAAAATTCGAAATATTAGACAAAAATGAAAAACCTGTCGCAACTCTTCAGGGAAAATGGACAGGCTGGGACTTTAAATTCTCTCACGAAAACAAACAGCTTGCTCAGGTGAGTAAAAAATGGGCCGGAATGGGTAAAGAGTTTTTTACCAGTGCAGATAATTATATTTTGCAAATTGAAGAAACAGTAGCAGCAGATTCGCCGCTTAGACAATTAATTCTGGCAGCCGTAATGTGTATTGATATGGTTTTGAAAGAATAAACAAAAGCTGTTAAACTTAGATTAAGAAAATAAAAAAGCATCTTTTTGGTAAGCAAAAACCGTATTTTTGTAGTACTAAACAGATGCTTTCTGCATTTCTAAAAACGACACTCATGACAAACTTAAAAAATAAAAATGCGCTCATTACAGGAGCTGGTAAAGGAATTGGAAAAGCGATTGCAATTGCTCTTGCAAAAGAAGGTGTAAACGTAATTTTAGTGTCCAGAACTCAATTGGATATTGAACAATTAGCCATAAAAATTGAAAACTTCGGAGTTAAGTCATTGGCACTAACAGCAGATGTTGCAGATATAAACTCTGTCAATTCAGCAGTAGAAAAAGCTTTGGCTGAATTTAAAACCATTGACATTTTAATCAACAATGCCGGAATCGCTTCTTTTGGAAAATTCCTGGAACTAGAACCTGCCGAATGGGAAAAAATTATTCAGGTAAACCTAATGGGAACTTACTATACCACGCGTGCTGTTTTGCCTAATATGATTGAAAGACAAACCGGTGATATCATTAATATTTCATCAACTGCGGGATTAAACGGAAACGCATTGACAAGTGCTTACAGTGCTTCTAAATTTGCCGTTTTGGGATTAACTGATTCTTTGATGCAGGAACTTAGAAAACACAACATTCGTGTTACTGCCTTAACACCAAGTACGGTTGCAACTGATATGGCAAAAGATTTAAACCTTACTGATGGCAATCCTGAAAAAGTAATGCAGTCTGAAGATATCGCTGAATTAATAATCGCTCAACTGAAATTAAACCGCAGAGTGTTTATAAAAAACAGCAGTATTTGGTCTACTAATCCTTAACACGCAAAGCGTAAACTTCAAATTTTAAACCCCAAATTCCAAACTCAAAATTAGATTAAGTTTATAAAGTTTCTGAATTGGAATTTGGAATTTTAAAAAATTGAAAATTAAAAAAATAAGATGGAACAATATTTAAGACAATTGGTTTCAATTGCATTTACAGATAAAAAAGAAATCTTTACCGGTTTTTTGATTGATTATTCAGATGACTGGATTTTACTTAAAAACAATCCTATCGACTTTATACTTGATGGTTTTGTGATTTTAAAAAACAAAAATATTGAGGCAATCGAAAGAGATGAAGAACTGGCTTTCAATGAAAAAGTAATTCGTCTGAAAGGATTAAAAACAAATGCCGAAGACATTATTCCGATGAAAGATCTGAGTACTATCCTACACTACATCAATAATAAATATGGTATTTTTCAGATTGTAAAAAAGTCCCCAAAATCAGTTTATTTAGGCAAGCTCATTGAAGTCAATGAAGAAATACTGACTATTGATTTCCTGGACATTAGAGGTTCTTTTGGAGGCGAACTGAGTTTTAATCCTGAAAAAATAAGAGTAATCGAATTTGATACGGATTATATTAATTCACTGAAGCTAGTTTCAGAAGAAAACAAGAAATAGCATTTTTATCAAACACAAGAAAGTCCTTCATTAAAAAGGACTTACTTATGTTTTTATCATTTCCGTTAGTGAAATAACAATATTGTGAATTAAGCTTCTGCCAATTTGTTTAAAAACTCCAGACGAACACTTCCATCTTCATCAATTTTAGTCAGACTGATTTCCTGTAAAGTATTAACCAATTCAGGATTCCAAGGTGTTTTTACTTTTACATAATTTTCTGTAAAGCCATGAATATAGCCTTCTTTGTTTTCGCTTTCGAATAAAACCGTTCTTTTAGATCCTAACTGGCTTTCGTAAAAAGCGCGTCTTTTTTTAACTGACAATCCACGGAGCATTTTACTTCGTTTTGCCCTTACGTTAGCAGGGACAACACCCGGCATGCCTGCTGCTTCAGTATTATCTCTTTCAGAATAAGTAAATACGTGTAAATAGGATATATCCATCTCATTAAGAAAATGATATGTTTCTAAGAAATGCTCATCTGTTTCTCCCGGAAAACCTACAATTACATCAACACCAATACACGCATCTGGCATTACTTGACGGATTTTGTTTACACGATCTGTATATACTTCACGCTGATAACGGCGCTTCATTAATTTTAAAATATCATTACTCCCCGATTGCAGCGGAATATGAAAATGCGGTACAAAAGTGCGGCTTTTAGACACGAACTCAATGGTTTCGTTTTTTAACAAATTAGGCTCAATCGATGAAATTCGCAAACGCTCAATTCCTTCCACTTTATCTAAAGCCTGAACTAAATCTAAGAAAGTGTGTTCGTGTTTTTTATTTCCAAATTCGCCTTTTCCGTAATCGCCAATATTTACTCCCGTCAGAACAATTTCTTTAATGTCCTGAGCAGAGATTTCTTTTGCATTCTGTAATACATTCTCTAAAGCATCACTTCTTGAAATTCCGCGGGCTAACGGAATCGTACAATAGGTACATTTGTAATCACAACCATCCTGAACCTTTAAAAAAGCACGGGTACGATCTCCAATAGAATAACTTCCAACATAAAAATCGGCTTCAGCAATCTCGCATGAATGAACCTCTCCCATGTCGTTTTTACTTAAATCGTGGATATAATCGGTAATTTTAAATTTTTCAGTAGCTCCCAAAACCAAATCAACACCATCTACTGCTGCTAATTCTTCAGGTTTTAATTGCGCGTAGCAACCTACAGCGGCAACAAAAGCCTTCTCATTAAGTTTCATTGCTTTTTTTACCACCTGTTTGAATTGTTTATCAGCATTTTCAGTTACAGAGCACGTATTAATAACATATATATCCGCAACTTCCTCAAAATCTACCCTGTCAAAGCCTTCATCATTAAAATTTCTGGCAATTGTAGATGTTTCTGAAAAATTCAGTTTACATCCAAGAGTATAAAAAGCAACTTTTTTTCTATTTTCCATAGGAATACACTACGTTTTAAGTAGCAAGATTATTATATTTACATCCTCAATTGAAGAGTTTGCAAATTTACACACAAATTTCTTTAAAAGAAAATCAATAATAAATTATAAATCAACATATTGAATAAGACACAGATTCATTTTACCCAAATAACAGATAAATAAATTTTGTCATACTTCAAATTGATGTTATCTTTTAGGAAGAAAAGTTTAAAGCTGTAAATTCAAAATTGAAAGAAAAAATCGACAAAAAGCAAATAAATCCGACTAAATACAAAAAATCAGCTCTAAATTTATTTTTTTCTTAAATTTTTCTTTGCTGAAATAAATATTAAACCTAACTTCACAAAGCGAAATCTGATAAAAAAAATTAAATCTGAACATAAGATTATTCGATTTATGACGTTTTAAAATTTTTAAAAACAGACAATGGGAAAGCCGAAAACCATTTTAGAGTAGGCAAATTTTTAAACTTATAAAACCTTATGAAAGCATTTTTGCCCACAATCTGCTTAATGTTCTTAACTTTTTTTAGTGCACGGGCACAAACAAACGCTCCTGCTGCAAACTCAAATCCGTTTCCAACAATCAGCACACTTACTACATGGGCCAGTTTTAACTCACAACAGAAATTTGACATAGCCATACGTGCTGTAGGATTTAAATTTGAAGTTAAAGAGCCAGGAGAAGGATCTACTGCTTATACTTATATTAGAAAAGTAGTTGTTAATGAAGTTAATTATACTGACAGAATCGTTTACAGAATTACAAATACCAATTCTGCTAGTATTATTTCGCTTGTTACTGCTTCTACTGATTTGGTAAGTTTATATACCCCACAATTAGCAACTTTTAAAAATAACAACTGCAAAACTGAAATGTCTAAAGACAAAAACACAACCTGCAGCTGTTACGAAAGCGACAATTTCGCAATCGACCTTTGCGATGAGCGCGTAAAATTAACTATGGGTGACGGAAATAAATATTTTGTTTCTGTAGCGAAAAAATAATTGATATCGTTTTATAATACAATCTTACAGCTAAACTAAACCCCAAAAATTATTTTTTTTGGGGTTTTTAATTCGTACCAAACTTCTGTTTCTCCTTCATATATAAACGAGTTGACGTATGTAAAGCCCAGTTTTTTCAAAATCCTTCTTGAATTTTCATTTCCTTCGTCTGCATAAGCAAACACAACCTCCGCTTTTATTACGCTAAAGGCATAATCTATAAAAGCTTTACCTGCCTCTGTTGCATATCCTTTTCCCCAATGCTTTTCTATAAAACGATAGCCGATTTCATAAAAATCTTTATGATTATTAATTTCGGTGGTAATGAATTTTATTCCGGACCAGCCTAAAAATTCATTGGTTTCTTTTAGAATAACTGCCCATCGCCCAATTCCAAAATCCTCATATTGCTTTTGAATATTTTTAATCTGATCAATGCTTTCCTCAATACTTAAAACAGGTTTATTTCCAAGAAAAACATGTACATTGGGATTCGAATCCAGTTCATACATTCCGTCAGCGTCAGAAAGAAGTAACTCCCTTAAGAGCAAACGTTCCGTTTCAATTGGCATTTTCATACACAGAATTATTTAAAATAACGTGAGTTCGATATAAGAATATTTAAGCAACAAGTCTGTTATTTTCAAAATCGACATTTATAGAAGGCTTTTTAGGAAAAAAAGAATAGGCTATAAGTCCTGATAGTAAGTTTGTTATAAAATTATCAAAACTCCTATGTCTTGTATGTTCTATTTGGCAAATATTTTTCAATTGATCATAAACAGTTTCGATTAATGATCGTTTTCTAAGCATAATTTTGTCTTGTAAAAGCATTATACTATTCTTCATATTCTTTTTGATTTTAGTGACCAAATGGACTCCATCAATAAAAAGTTGTTCAAACAAATCTTTTCCAATATATCCCTTATCTCCAAAAAGTTTTCCGAATATTCTTTTATGAAAGTTGTTGCTTTTTAATGGTTCTCTATCGTCAACATTGGCTTGAGTAAGCATAAAATCAAGAATTTCTCCTTTGTCGTTTATAATCAAATGCAACTTAAATCCAAAAAACCATCCTGTTGAAGTATGCCCTTTTGTTGCTAAATCCTTAAATGTTTTGTGTTGTTTTTCTCGTCTAATATGGCATGATCGTAAAGGGGTTGAGTCAATAATGGAAATTCCTGTACATTGTCCCAAACAACAAGTTTTCAAAAATAGCGCCATTGGCACAATAGCTTTTTTTTGAAGTTCTACAAATCTGTTATAGGAAACAAGGTTTGGGAATTCTTTTTTCAAATGCTTCCCAATATAAAACAAATAAAAATGCTTCAAATTTTTGTAACCCATAGCGTGGAAAAGCACTAAAATAGTCATAACTTCACTATCAGTCATCGTAAATTTTCGGTTTCTTTTCTTTGGAGAATCTTTTTCATTTAAGCTATGAGCAGTCATGGTTTTATCAAATTCTTTCGAGAATTCGTCTATAATAAAGTAAATTTCTGTAATTTTAGCATTGGATAACATAGGGATGGTTTTAATTGTAATTAATTGTTTGTCAGACATTAATATACAAAAACCATCTCTGTTTTCCAAATATTTTTTACTTCCTTATATCGAACTCACGTTAAAATATAACGCTGAACCACCTCAGCAACACCGTCATCATTATTCGATGCTACAATTACATTTGCCTTGTCTCTTAATTCAGGTGTTACGTTATCGACCCAAACCCCTAAACCGGCATATTCTATCATGGAGAGATCATTTCCGGCATTTCCAACAGCAATAATTTCGCTTTGATGGATGTTTAATTTCTCTGCCAATATTTTTATACTTGTTGCTTTATCAATTCCGAATTGGGCTGCTTCAAGGAAAAATGGTTTTGACATAGCAACACTCAAATGAGGCATTGTTGCTTTTAAGTCTTTCTCAACTTCTTTCAAATATGAAGGTTCTTCCAGTAAAATGCATTTTACCGCCGGTTTTGTAACGGCTGCTTTAAAATTAGAAACTTTGTTATGTGGTAATCCGGTAATGTCTTTTTCAATTTCGATATACTGAGAATCCGTTTCACTTATAATTTCACCATCCAAATAGGTGATAATATGCGTTTTCATTTTTACACTGTAATCGTATAAATCATGAATTTGTTCCGGCGTCAGACATTGTTCAAATAAAACAAGATCATCCTTTACAGTACTGATTACAGCTCCGTTAAATGAGATAATATAGGAATCATTCAAATCCAATTCTAATTCTTTAGCAAAAGCCGTCATAGCAGATGTTGGACGGCCTGAAGCCAAAACAACGTAAACACCTTTAGCCTGCGCTTTAAGCAGCATTTTTTTGTTTAAATCTGAAATTTTATGATCATCTGTCAACAAGGTATCATCCATGTCGAGCACTAACATTTTATATTGCATTTTTTCTTACTTCTTAGTCTCTAGTACTTAGTCCCCAGTCTTATTTTGCACTTAGTGACTGAGGACTAAGTACTAGGGACTAAAAAACTATTTAAATACTCATTCTAAATTCTTCAATAACAGGATTTGCCTTTGCAAAATCGGTTTCCTGAATAAAAACCTCAACCGCTAAATCTGTTTGCCCAAAACCAGCTAATCTTGCTGACTGGATATTATCTTTTTTTACAGTTTCTATACCTGCTGCTTCCAATCTTTCCTGCAAAGCAATTGCTAATACTTCACTACCTGAAAACGCTTTCATTAATCCCATGACATTTTATTTTATTATTGTTTTATTCTTTATTGTAAAATTATTTTTAGCTGATTTTGAAAATCATCATTTTCATTTACACCAATATGTCCCTGATTTTTCAAAGGATAAAAATTGGCTTTTGATTTTAAAAGGTTCTTTAGCCTAACAGAATGATCTAAAGGAATTAATTGATCGTCTGTTCCGTGAAAAATATAAACAGGAGCTTTTACTTTTGGTAAATATCTAAAAGTTTCTAAGTGAAATTTCTTCATGAAATTTGGAAAAAATGGAACTTTCATGCTTGATAATTCTACAAAACTATAATAAGGAGACTGGAGAATCAAAACTTTTGGTTTGTTTTCTGAAGCCAGAATTGTAGCCAGGCCTGAACCGATGGAATAACCTGTAATGATAATTTTATCTTCTGGATATCTTGCTTTCATTGCTGCATAAACCATTGCAACATCTTTATTTAACTGACCTTCATTTTCTATTTCTCCTTCGCTCTTTCCAAAACTTCGGTAATCCAAAATAAAAATATCATATCCTAATGAAGTATAAATTTTAGAAATACTGCCCCAGGTTTCAAGCGTCCCGGCATTTCCGTGAAGATAAAAAACCAAACCCCTCGAATGCTCTGCTTTAAATAAGAGCCCATGAAGATTTACACCGTCAAACGACTTAATATTTAATTCTTCAAATTGACTCTGATATTCAAATTGATACTCTTTAGGAAGGGCTGCATTTTGAAAAATCATTCCTGTCTGATTGAAATATATATAAGAAACAATAATCAAATAAATTACAATGAAAAACGCTAAAAGTACAATCATTAAAAATTTAAGTGTTTTTATCATTTCCATAGATATCGTAAAAGCTCTACTCTTCTTCTATTTGATCCTCTTCTTCGTCCAGCTCTTCTTCACCCTCTTCATCCATATCAAAGAAATAAGGTTCCAACAGCATTTTATCCGCTAAAATTTCAATGCGTTCCGTCAGAGTTTCCGCAAAAATAAGGCGCTGAGTTTTAGCGATACTGTTCGAAATCCGCATTATTTTGGGTTCGTGACGCAACTTTAAAATCGGGTCAGCATCATCGAGAATAAACATTTTAAGGCGATTTACATTGTAACCAGCGGTACTAAACATATCATTCAGCTTTGTTGGAGTTCCTATTAAAACATCAATCCCGGTTGAAACATAGTTTTTATCATAATCCATATCGCCTTTGTCATGAACTCCATAAACTTCAAGATTATTATATTTTCCGTATTTCTCGAAAAGGGCTTCCATTGCCAAAACTTTTTCTTTATCTTCAACAACGATTAAAGCGCGAGGAGACTCTTCATTTTTACCTGCTAATTGCTGAATTACATTCAACACAATGGTTGTCGATTTACCCGTTCCGGCAGGGGAAATAATCAGACAGTCGGCACCACTTTTAATTGTAGAAAAAGTTTCAATTTGCAATATATTTGCTTCCGTCAAACCGTTTTGAATTAAAGCGTCTTGTAATTTCTCGTTTATTTTTTTTAGTTTCATTTCTAAATTTTAGATTGATGATTTTAGGTTTCAGTTTGAAAAACTAAATCATTATTTGCTGGCAAACATTTTCACGTCAGTTTCAGAAATTTCATTGCCTCCCAAAATAATCAGTCTTTCAACAACATTTCGAAGTTCACGAATATTCCCCGTCCAGTCATATTCCTGCAATAATTTTATGGCAGAAGCCGAAAATACTTTCACAGCGTTTCCTTGCTCCGAAGCAATTTTTTCTGCAAAATGAGAAATTAAAGCCGGAATATCATCCCGTCTTTCATTCAACGGCGGAACTTTAATTAAAATTACTGCCAGACGATGGTATAAATCTTCGCGAAAACGGCCTTCTGCAATTTCTGTTTTCAAGTCTTTATTGGTTGCAGCAACCACACGAACATCCACCTTAATGTCTTTATCAGCACCCACCCTGGTAATCATACTTTCTTGTAATGCACGCAAAACTTTGGCTTGAGCCGAAAGACTCATATCTCCAATTTCATCCAGAAAAATGGTTCCTTTATCAGCTGCTTCAAACTTTCCCGCACGATCTTTTACTGCCGATGTAAATGCTCCTTTTACGTGTCCAAACAACTCACTTTCGATCAATTCACTCGGAATTGCAGCGCAGTTTACTTCAATTAAAGGAAAAGCAGAGCGCTCGCTTTTTTCGTGTAACTGATGCGCTACTAATTCTTTACCTGTTCCGTTTGGCCCAGTAATCAAAACTCTTGCTTCTGTTGGAGCCACTTTATCAATCATTACTTTAATATGATTAATAGAATCACTGTCCCCAATCATTTCGTAGTTTTTGCTGACTTTTTTCTTCAGAATTTTATTTTCAACTACTAATTGTTTCTTATCTAAAGCATTACGAACTGTATTCAGTAAACGGTTTAAATCCGGCGGTTTTGAAATATAATCAAAAGCTCCTAAACGCATCGTTTGAATCGCAGTTTCCATATCGCCATGCCCCGAAATCATGACCATCGGAATTTCTGGCTTTACTTTTTTTACTTCTTCCAGCACCTCAACACCGTCCATTTTTGGCATTTTGATATCACACAAAACCAAATCGTAGTCGTTGTTTTTTATTTTTTCAAGTCCGGCAACACCATCTTCAGCTTCATCCACCTGATACGAATCATTTTCTTCTGATAAAATTTTCACCAAAACTCTTCTGATTGCTGCTTCGTCTTCTATAATTAGTATTTTACTCATTTTTTTTAGATTCTGATATTTTAAGCTGCTAAGTTTCTAAGTTTTTTTTCTGATAGCTAAATTTTAGCATCCAAGAACCTTATTATCTTAACATCTTTAAAAAATTAATATTTTAGCCATTTATACAATTCTTTCCAAGTTGGTTTTTTACCGTACATTAAAATACCTACACGGTAAATTTTGGCAGCGAACCACACCACAAGGAAAAATGTAGCAAACAATAATGATACCGAAATTACAATTTGCCACCAGGGCACTCCAAAAGGAAGCCTCATTAACATTACAATTGGCGACGTAAGCGGAATCATTGAAAAAATTACTGCTACGGTTCCGTGTGGATCATTTACAACTGTAAAAAAACCAATATAAACGCTTAGAATTAATGGCATTATGATGGGCAATAAAAATTGCTGTGAATCAGTCTGATTATCTACCGCTGCTCCAATGGCTGCGTAAAATGAACTGTATAAAAAATAACCTCCTATAAAATAAATTACAAATCCTGTTAAAATGCTGGCAATAGGTAAATTCCATAATTCAGCCATATACATTTGTATAGAACCTGAAAGTTCATGTTGCGCTGCTTGTATTAATTCTGGAGAAATTCTTCCGGTTGGACTAACATTTACTCCAAAAAATGCCGATGCTGCGAACATCAATCCTAAACCAATAATCGCCCAGATTATAAATTGTAACAATCCCGCAAGTGAAGTACCTACAATTTTACCGATCATCAATTGAAATGGCTTTACTGATGAAATAATGATTTCGATAATTCGGTTAGTTTTTTCTTCGATTACACTTCGCATTACCATATTCCCATAGATGATAATAAACATCATAATCAGATAACCGAATGCGCCGCCAATAGCAATTTTAATTTCATTTAATCCTTTTAAACTTTCTTCTCCGGAAGCTTTAATCAAATGAATATTGACATTTGACTGTGCTTTCTGAATGGCCAAAGTATCCAGTTTGGCCTGTTCAAGATTTAGTTTTGTAATTTTATTTCCAATAATATCCTGAGTGCTTTCAATAAAAGAAATACTAGGACTGTTATTCGAGATGAATTCAATTTTAGTTTCTAAATCCTTGTTGTTTTTTGTTTTAGGAATAACAATTAATCCGCTGAAATTTTCTTTTGCAATACTGTCTTTTAAAGATTTTACATCCATTTCAGATAAATTAAGGTATCTGAATTCTGCTCCTTTTTTATTTTCTTTTAAAAAATCAGCCGCAAAAAGTCTGGTTTCATCGTGAATCGCAATTCGTTTGGTTTCTGCCTTCATTGAACTCAGATAACCAATAAAAATCGCTATAGCAACAAATAAAAGTGGGCTCAAAAAAGTCATAACAACAAAAGACTTATTACGGACTTTTGCAATAAATTCTCTTTTTATAATCAACGAGATAATACTCATAAAATATTTTAATTTTCAAATTCCAAGTCCCAATTCAATACGTTCTAAAATTGGAATCTGGAATTTAATTATTGAATTTTTAATTTTTGTTCTCTGTTACTGTTTGAATAAAAATATCGTTTATAGTGGGTATTTTCTCCACGAAATGGGTTACCTGCCCGCGTTGTGTCAATATGTTCAATAATTCATTCGGCGTAGCGTTTCCAATCTGGATATTTAATTTCAAATCGTCATTTAGAGATTTGAAATTAGCAGGCGAAACGGTATACCTCTGAGTAATATCATACATCAAACCTTCTACATTATTGGTCAGGATTCCAACTTCAAAACTATTGGTTCTAAACTGTCGTTTTACATCTGCCACTTTACCTTCAATCAATTTATTTGATTTATGAATTAAAGCTATATGCTCGCACATTTCCTCAACACTTTCCATTCTGTGAGTAGAGAAAATAATAGTAGAACCCTGTTCTTTCAAAGCTATAATTTCATCTTTAATAATATTGGCATTCACAGGATCGAAACCAGAGAAAGGTTCATCCAGAATCAACAATTTTGGTTTATGCAAAACACAAACCACAAACTGAATTTTTTGCGCCATCCCTTTAGAAAGCTCCTGAATTTTCTTGTCCCACCAGCCCTGAATTCCTAAACGGTCAAACCAAAAATCGAGCTGTTGCTTCGCATCAGCTTTAGAGAGTCCTTTCATTTGTGCGAGATACAAACATTGTTCACCAACTTTCATCGAACTATACAAACCTCTTTCCTCCGGAAGATATCCTATTGTCTGCACATGTTTTGGCTGTAGTTTTTCTCCATCCAGAATAACTTCACCGCTATCCGGCAGGGTAATTTGATTGATAATTCTGATTAGTGAGGTTTTACCGGCACCATTTGGTCCTAACAATCCATAAATACTACCCTTCGGGACATTTAATGAAACTTCGTTAAGTGCGACATAGTCACCATATCGTTTTACGACTTTATGGACTTCTAGTAAGTTGCTCATGCGATATATTTAGATTTTTTGCGTCAATTTGACTATTGTGGCTTTGAGTCTGTAAAAGTAAATAATTCGTATTTAATCTGTGCCAGAATAAAGAAAAAACCCATTCTAAATTTGCAGTAGAATGGGTTTTATAAGTGCTTATTGTTTATAAAATTAGTTTATGAAAACATATCTTTTACTTTTTCAAAAAATGATTTTTCTGATTTTTCAGGATTAGGAACAAAATGTTCATTATTTAAAGCATTTTCAAAAAATTGCTTTTGCTCTTTGTTCAACGTTTTTGGCGTCCATACGTTTACGTGAACTAATAAATCCCCGTTTCCGTATCCGTTTAAGCTTGGAATACCTTTTCCTTTTAATCTTAAGATTTTTCCGGATTGGATTCCTTCTTCGAGTTTAATACGCACTTTTCCATTGATTGCTTCTATATCTTTAGAAACTCCTAAAACAGCTTCAGGAAAACTGATATACAAGTCGTAATGAACATTTTCACCTTCACGTTTTAAGAATTCGTGCTCAACCTCTTCGATAGCAACAATTAAATCTCCTGGAATACTATTTCCGGGAGCATCGTTTCCTTTGTTAGATACTTTCAACTGCATTCCATCAGTAACCCCTGCAGGAATTTTGATTGACACGGTCTCATCCTCCTGAACCATTCCCTGAGCATCCGCTTCAGAAGGTCTTTTATCAAGAATTTGTCCGGATCCCCCACATGTAGGACAAGTAGATGCAGACTGCATTCTTCCTAAAATCGTGTTTGTGACACGCATTACCTGACCTTGCCCGTTACAAGTCGAACAGGTTTTATAAGTAACACCTTTAGCCTGAACTTTACGTTTCACTTTTACTTTTTTCTCAACTCCATTTGCAATTTCTTCCAGAGTTAATTTTACCTTAATTCGAAGATTGCTTCCTTTAGCGCGACGAGGACCTCCGCCTCCGCCACCAAATCCGCCAAATCCGCCGCCAAAAATATCACCAAACTGGCTGAAAATGTCGTCCATATTCATACCGCCATGACCGCCAAATCCACCCGAACCATCAAATGCCTGATGCCCGTACTGATCGTACTTTGCTTTTTTCTGCGGATCACTCAAAACTTCATAAGCCTCTGCCGCTAGTTTAAAGTTTTCTTCTGCCTCTTTGTCACCTGGATTTTTATCAGGATGATACTTTAAAGCACTTTTTCGGTATGCTTTTTTAATTTCCGCAGCATCAGCATTTTTTGAAATGCCCAGTATTTCGTAAAAATCTTTTTTCATAATTAGGTTAAATTGCTTCGCCAGTTCGCTAGCGCTTGTGTCCAAATTTTAAAATTCCAAATTCCAAAATGAGCTGAAATTCCTATTTGCTTTTTTAGTTTCCAACAACAACTTTAGGGAAACGAATAATTTTGTCTCCTAATTTGTACCCTTTTTCAATAACATCAACGATTTTCCCTTTTAATTTGTCAGACGGAGCCGGAATTTGGGTAATTGCCTCTGCTATATCTGCATTAAAAGCATCGCCAGCCTGAATTTCAACTTGTTCTAGACCTTTCCCAACTAAAGTGCTTTTTAGCTTTTCATGAATAAGCTCTACACCTTTTTTTAAGTTTTCATCTTCAGATTTGTTGATTTCTACAGCAGCTCTGTCAAAATCGTCCAAAACAGGCAGCATTGCAAGCAAAACTTCCTGATTGGCAGTTTTAAACAAATCGATACGTTCTTTTGAAGTTCTTTTTTTGTAATTTTCAAATTCAGCAAATAATCTCAAAAACTTATCCTTTTCTTTAGCTAAGTCCTGAGCTAACTGCTCCTCAACACTTAATTCTTCAACAATTAATTGCTCTCCATTAGCGTTATTCTCTATCGTTGCATCATCTAATTCCTGATCGAATTCTGTATTTTCCGTAGTCATATTACTTTTATTTTTAAAAATATTTTTAAACTTCATTTTATTTCTTTCTGTTGGATTGCAAAAGTACTGCCAAATCTTTTAAAATGTCAAATTGTCACTCTAAAAAATTGAGAGACTTCTATGGATACATTTTTATAAAGAAAAATTTAATATAATTTTAAGACTATTACGTTCTCGTTTGTTATATATTTGAGACCGAAACCAAATCATTATTATAACCTATCAAAGTTTGAATTTAAGGGTTAGCCTCGGCTTATATAAATTATTAATTCAAGTTTACCTTATATTAAAAAAAGCTTCGCCAGATTGACGAAGCTTTTTTTTTATTTTAATTCTGTCCCGTCCTGAAATAGCGATACACAAAAACAATCGTTATGGAAGAATACAGCAATTATGTAAAGCGCACCCAGCGAGATTACAGCATGTCCTTAAAACTTCAAATCGTTAGAGAAGTTGAGCAAGGTAGTTCATCAATTACCCAAATTAGAAAACAATATGGTATTCAAAGCCATGCTACAGTTCTGGGCTGGTTACGAAAATTTGGTAACTTTGATTGGGAAAACCAATCCCCTTTGAATATGGCAAAGTCACCCGAACAAAAAATTATGGAACTTGAAGCCCAAGTCAAGCTATTAGAAAAACAAAAGGCTTTTTTAGAACGACAAGCTTACGTTGCAGATAAAAAAGCAATCTTGTTTGACATGATGATTGATTTAGCTGAGAAAGAATATCATATCGATATCCGAAAAAACTCTGCACCCGAACAATCGCCCGCTTTAAAGCAAAAGAACAAAAAACAGTAGCGTTTACCTGTTATTTGTTCGGGATAGACAGACAGGTTTATTATCGAAAGACTAGAAGAATAGCATCCAAACAAAACAAAGCCAAAGAAGTGATTTTGATGGTGAATAATATCAGGAAGACAATGCCTAGAATAGGTGCTCGAAAACTATATTATCTTTTGTTGGATAAACTTCAATTAATGAAAATTGGAAGAGATAAGTTCTTTGATATACTCAGAGCCAATCATTTATTGATACATTCTAAACGAAGTTATCATGTAACGACTAACTCACATCATCGATTTAATAAACATCAAAATCGAATTCTAGATTTAGAAATTAACAGACCAGAGCAAGTTTGGGTCTCTGATATAACCTATATAGGAAAAAGAGATAATCCTTGCTATTTAAGCTTAGTCACAGATGCTTATTCTAAAAAGATTATGGGATATTATGTCGCCGATAACATGAACACAGAAAGCAGTTTGAAGGCTTTTAAAATGGCTCTTAAACACAGAAACAACAAAAACTTACCATTGATACATCACTCAGACAGAGGGATTCAATATTGTGCTAATGACTATCAAAAGCAGCTTAATAAAAATAAAATTCTATGTAGTATGACAAAAAACTCTGACCCTTATGAAAATGCAGTGGCAGAAAGGATTAATGGTATTTTAAAACAGGAATTTAGGGTTGACAAATACAACCAAAAAGCAGAAATCATGCAAAAAATTGTAAAAGAAGCTATTGATATCTATAATGAAATCAGACCTCATTATTCTAATTACATGCTTACTCCAAATCAGGGATCAAAGCAAAAATCTGTGGGGATGCAAAAATTAAGCATAAATATTAGTTAGCCTAAAAAGGAAGTATTCTATATTTCTAACACCTCTAAATTTTGATCTAAATGCTTTTATTTTAGCATTGAATGATTCTGCAGAAGCATTAGTACTTCTGTTATCAAAATAATTTAAGATGGTTTGATAATGATTCATAATTGTACGAGAGATTGTACCGAAAGACTTAAATCCAGATTGATCTACTTTTTCATGCCATCTGGCTAATTTTGCAAAACCAATGATTTTATCGGTTGTATTCTCAAAGATGCCACGGAGCTCTTGAGTCAGATTGTATCCTTTTTGAATATCAGGATATAACTCAAATAGTAAGGCAGCACGTTCTATTTGATTTTGAGTCCATTTCGATTTGGATTTATACAAGAAATAGCGACTCCTCTTTTAAAAATATCTCACGCAAAAAAAAAACAGCGGACAGCCCGGTGAACAAGGAAACACCATAATTCCTTTTACACTTCTGTTAAATTAAAGTGAACTTTGATTTTAAATATGAATTTAGAGCACCCTTTTTGCTCTCGAATCTGTATTTTTGTTTTTAATTTTATAAGTTAAGTATGAAAAAAAGTGTTGTATTCTTAATGCTGTTTGTTATTTCAAACCTAACAGCGCAACAACGTCCCAAGTTGGTTGTAGGAATTGTGATAGATCAAATGAAAATGGAATATTTATATCGGTTTTCAGATGATTTTTCTGCAAACGGATTTAAAAGATTGATGAATGATGGATATGTTTTTCAAAACATGCATTATAATTATATGCCTACCTATACAGCTCCCGGGCACGCATCGATTTATACAGGAACCACACCAGCAACTCATGGGATTGTGGGGAATGAGTGGTTTAGCAGAGCTCTTGGAAAGCAAATGTATTGTACTGATGATACTTCAGTAAAAACAGTTGGTGACGGAACTAAAGATGAAGGTGAAATGTCACCAAAAAATCTGCAAAGCACAACTATCACTGATGAAGTAAGAATGGCGACAAATTTTCAGGGAAAAGTGATTGGAATGAGCCTTAAAGATCGTGGAGCTGTTTTACCAGCGGGACATTTTGCTAATTGGGCCTTTTGGTACAGTAAGACAGGGGCTTTTATATCCAGTACTTTTTATGGAGAGAAACTACCTGATTGGGTGTCAGAGTTCAATAATGAGAAAAATTACCTAAAGTATATTAATAAGGGTTGGGAGTTATACAAACCAGCTTCAACTTATAATGAAAGTCTCCCGGATAATAATCCTTACGAAGGGAAATTATATGGTAGTTTAGTACCTGTTTTTCCATATGATTTAAAAGCTATGTATGAACAAAATGATGCAGGAATTTTGCGGTCTACACCTTTTGGGAATGATTTATTAGCTGATTTTGCCAAAAGAGCAATTGAAAAAGAAGAGTTAGGAAAAGATAATATTACTGATTTCTTAACAGTGAGTTTTTCTTCTACAGATTATGTTGGGCATTTATTAGGGCCACGTTCCATGGAGCTTCAGGATACTTATTTGAGATTAGACCAGACAATAGCAGACTTTTTAACTTTTTTGGATAAAACAGTAGGAAAAAATAATTACCTGCTCTTTTTAACCGCAGATCATGCTGGTGCTGAAAATGTTATTTACTTGAAAGACCGTAAATATGATGTAGACAATTATCCTTCAAAAGATTTTAGAAAGAATTTACAGGATTTCTCTGTGAAAACATTTGGAGTAGATTTACTTTTGAATTATTCTAATTTTAATATCTTTTTCAATAAAGAAATTATTAAAGATAAAGGTTTAGACTTAACGAAAGTGAAACAAGCATTTAAAGATTTTTTAATTTCGCTGCCACAAGTTAAAAAAGCATACACCGAAGAAGAAATTTTAGCTAATTCCGGAAATGATTACTATTTGAATTTTGTAGCAAAAGGATATGATGTAACACAGGATGGTGATATGGTTGTAATTGGTAAACCTGGTGTTATGGAATATTTACCAACTGGAACTTCGCACGGAACAGCTTATACTTATGATACTCACGTGCCAGCAATTTTTTATGGATGGCATATAAAAAAAGGACAATCTTATGATAAAAAAGCAATTACTGAAATTGCACCAACCATTGCTCAAAAAATAAAAGTTGCATTTCCTAGTGGAACAGAAGCAAAAGTAATGCAGGAAGTGTTGGATGAGAAGTAATATTTTAGGCTTTATAAATTTAAACCTGTCTTTTGAGGCAGGTTTTTTATACAAAAAATGCTTTTCATTGTTGAAAAGCATTTTTAATAGAATTAGTAAGCACTATATTAATAATAGCTATGCGTTTGTTAGTATTACTTCTTCATTAAAAGGAAGATTCCATGCTTCAGCAACTCCCTTGTAAAGGATTTTTCCGTTTGCAATGTTTAATCCTTTTTTTAATTCTTCGTTTTCGTTACAGGCTTTTTCCCATCCTTTGTTAGCTAATTGTACTGCGTATGGTAAAGTAGCATTTGTTAAAGCTAAAGTAGAAGTATAAGGAACTGCCCCTGGCATGTTAGCTACGCAGTAGTGAACAATATCATCAATAATAAAAGTTGGATTTTCATGTGTTGTTGGAGTACAAGTCTCAATACAACCTCCTTGATCTACAGCAACATCAACAACAACAGTTCCAGGACGCATTAATTTAAGCATGTCTCTTGTAATTAAGTGTGGTGCTTTTGCTCCCGGAATTAAAACTGCTCCTACAATTAAATCAGCATCTTTAATTGCTTTTGTAATGTTATAATGATTTGACATTTCTGTATTTACGTTCGCAGGCATGATATCATCCAGTTGACGTAAACGTGGTAAGCTTAAATCCATAATAGTTACCTGGGCACCTAAACCTGCAGCCATTTTTGCAGCCTGAGTCCCAACGATTCCGCCTCCTAACACTAATACTTTTGCAGGCGGCACACCAGGAACACCTCCTAAAAGAATTCCTCTTCCTTTTAGTGGCTTCTCAAGGTATTTAGCACCTTGCTGAATCGCCATACGACCCGCAACTTCTGACATTGGGACTAATAAAGGCAAGCTTCGGTCTGTTTTTTCAACGGTTTCGTAAGCTAAACATACAGCTCCTTTTTCAAGCATGGCATGAGTTAGCTCTTCTGATGAAGCAAAGTGAAAGTAAGTGAAAAGTAATTGATCTTTTTTAATTAAGGGATATTCAGAAGCAATTGGTTCTTTAACTTTTATAATCATTTCTGCAATGGTATAAACGTCCTCTATTGTTTGTAAAACGACTGCACCTGCTTTTGCATATTCTTCATCGCTGAAACCACTTCCTAGACCAGCACTGGACTGAATATAAACCGTGTGTCCGTGTTTTTTCATTTCAGAAACACCTGCAGGTGTTAAGGCTACACGGTTTTCATTATTTTTAATTTCTTTGGGAACACCTATTATCATTTTTGTTATATTTTATGTTTCTTATTGATTTTGTGTTACAAATTTATTGATAGAGAATATATTATTAGTATTTATACTTTAAATAAGAAAATATTATTTTATTTTATACTTTTACAGTAAAACATTCTTTTTAGATTCTTTTCTGTTTTCTAAAAAAGAAAAAATGACTGATTTTGGATCAGTATTAAAAATATTTCTATTATGGCTTTGGATGAAATTGATAAAAAAATCTTACGTCTTTTACAAGAAAATGCTCATTATACACTGAAAGACATTGCAAACAAAATAAATTTATCCTTGACACCTGTTCATGATAGGGTTAAGCGTCTTGAAAAAGAAGGTGTTATAGAGAAATATGTTTCGATTTTAAATAAGAAGAAACTAGGGAATAATCTAACTGTTTATTGTCAGGTAACTCTAACAAAACAAACATATGATACATCGGAAGGTTTTAATCAATCAATTTTAAACATGCCTGAAGTTGTTGAATGCAATTATGTTTCAGGAAATTTTGATTATATGCTTAAGATTATCATTCCGGATATGGAAAGTTATCATCATTTTCATCAAAAAAAGCTATCGGTTTTACCTGAAGTTTCCTTAATTAATACTGTTTTTGTAATTTCTGAAGTAAAAAGTACTACCGTGCTTCCTATTTAAAATAGTAACGATCAGAAGAAGCATGTGAAAAATAAAAAGCCACCTTATTTTTTAAGATGGCTTTAAAGATATTTTATTTTCAGTTTGAAAACCTTAAAGTGGTATTTTAAATGATAATTCTAAAGATTTCTCCGTTTTTATTGATCATTTCAATTCGGACACTTTGACCTTCATCTTTTTTATTTAAAAGTTTAGAGACCGTTTCAACATTGGTTGCTTTTATATTGTCAATACTTAAAATTATATTGCCTTGTAATTCACTTTGGTACTGCATTAAATTTTCATTTGTAATGTTTTTAATTTTTACACCGTAGTCAATTTTGAATTTCTTTTTGTCGAGAGCGTCAATGTTTTCTAATTCTATACCTTTAAATTCCGTACTAAAAAATTCATTTTTACTTAACGTTACTGATGCTGTTTTAGATTTTCCTTCTCTAATATAGGTCACTTGTACAACATCATTCGGTCTTTTTGTATTTATATAGCCAGAAAGATCTGCAAATGTCGAAATATTCTGATTATCTAATTTTACAATAATATCACCTTTTGTAAGTCCAGCTTTTTGAGCGCCTGATTTAGGGGTAACTTTATTGATATAGAATCCCTGTGTTTCAGAAATACCTAATTCTTTGGATGCATTGCTATTTAATTCACCACCTTCAACTCCTAAAATCCCTCTTTGTACATTTCCGAACTCCATTATATCTTCTACAATTTTGCGTGCATTGTTTGATGGAACTGCAAAAGAATATCCAACATAGGATCCTGTCATTGAAGTAATCATGGTGTTGATTCCAATTAATTCTCCTCGAGTATTTACCAATGCTCCACCACTATTTCCAGGGTTTACAGCAGCATCGGTCTGAATAAAGGATTGTATTCCACTATTGTCTAAATTTCTGGCTTTAGCCGAAACGATACCAGCTGTGACAGTCGAAGTTAAGTTGTACGGATTACCAACAGCTAAAACCCATTCTCCAACTTTTACACTGTCAGAATTTGCAAAAGCTGTATATGGTAATTTTTCCCCTGCATCAATTTTTAATAAAGCAATATCCATCTTAGAATCTGTTCCAATTAATTTTGCTTTATATGATTTTTTATTGTTTAGTGTAATCTCAATTTCGGTTGCATCCTTAATAACGTGATTATTGGTTACGATATAACCGTCTTCAGAAATAATAACGCCTGAACCAGTTCCAACCTGTTCTTGTTGTTGCTGCCCTCCGTAACCGTAGAAAAATTCGAGCATAGGATTAGTAACCGTTCTTCGGGAAACATTTTTAACGTGAACAACAGTATGAATTGTTTTATCCGCAGCTTCAGTAAAATCTACAGCTTCAGCAGCAAGACCAACATTTCTGCCAAATGAATTTGGGGCAAGAGTAACAACAGGATTTTCTCTTCCCAATAAAGAATTGGTGCCGTCAAATAATAATTTGTAAGCACCAAGTGTAGTGGCACCACTTAATAATGACACTAAAAATAAGCTTGAAAATCTTTTCATAATTAGGATTTATGTTTAAGTTACTACTGTAAAATTAAAGCAAAAAAATATTTTGGAAAACGGTTTAACGCTCTTTAACACTGATTAACATTTCATTAATTAATAGTTCGTACTTTTGTACTTCTAATAACTAAAAAAATGCAAATAGAATTTTATAAATATCAGGGTACAGGAAACGATTTTGTAATGATTGATAACCGTTCAGATTTCTTTCCTAAAAGCAATGTAAGACTTGTTGAACGATTATGTGACAGACGTTTCGGAATTGGAGCTGACGGACTTATTTTACTGGAAAATGACGTTGAAACCGACTTCAGAATGGTATATTATAATTCAGATGGAAACGAAAGCTCGATGTGTGGAAACGGGGGACGTTGTCTTGTAGCCTTTGCTAATCAATTGGGCGTTATTCAGGATAAAACTACTTTTATCGCTACAGATGGATTACACCATGCAACTGTTAATAAAGAATCAATTGTTTCCTTACAGATGATTGATGTTGATGAAGTTCAAAAGAAAGATTCGTATACATTTTTAAATACTGGTTCACCCCACCACGTGCAAATTGTAGATGATTTAGAACATTATAATGTAAAAGAAAACGGAGCTGCTATTCGTTATGGAGAATTGTACGGGCAAAAAGGGAGTAATGTCAATTTTGTCAAAAAAATAAGTGACTCTGAGTTTTCACTTCGCACTTATGAAAGAGGTGTTGAAGATGAAACTTTAGCCTGCGGAACTGGTGCTACAGCCGTTGCAATTGCTATGAATGCAACAGGACAAACAGATAAAACGGCAATTGATATAAATGTTGAAGGTGGAAAACTAGCTGTTTCTTTTGATAAATTAGGAGAACATTTTACGAATGTTTTTTTAATTGGTCCTGCAAAATTTGTTTTTAAAGGAACGATCGAAATTTAACTGAAACAAATCCAAAGTCAATAATGATAACTCTCAAAGGTAACAATATTTATCTGCGTGCATTAGAACCTAATGATTTAGATTTTGTTTATGCTATGGAAAACGATGAGGATATTTGGGAAGTCAGCAATACAAACACGCCTTATAGCCGTTATTTAATACGACAATATCTTGAAAATGCCCAACAGGATATTTATGAAGCTAAACAATTACGTTTAGCCATTTGCCAGGATGAAGATTTTCCGGCGATTGGATTGATTGATTTATTTGATTTTGATCCTAAAAATAACAGGGCAGGAGTGGGTATTGTAATCCAAAATAAAGAAAAAAGAAAACAAAACATTGGTTCTGAGGCTTTAGAGTTATTAATTAAATATTCTTTTTACAATTTAAATCTTCATCAATTGTATGCAAATATTAGTGTAGGAAATGTAGCAAGTATAGCTCTTTTTACTAAATTTGGCTTTGAGCAAACAGGAATTAAAAAAGATTGGATTTTGCTAAATGGACGCTATCAGGACGAGGCAATTTTTCAGTTGATTAACAAACAAATTTAAAATTTATACTTTGAAATTAAAAAAAATTATCACGATAGTTGCCGTAGCTGTTATTTCAGTTTTAATGATTTACGGATTTATTTTAATTAGCAGAATTTTTAGTGCCAATACAAAATTTGAAGAAAAAGAACTTTATGTGTATGTCCCTACTGATGCAACTTATGCCGATGTAAAAAAAATATTAAAACCTTACATTAAGAATTTCGATAATTTTGAAATGGTTGCCAATAAGCGCAGCTATCCTGAAAATGTAAAGTCAGGCCGTTTTTTACTTAAAAAAGACATGAACAATATTGATTTAGTACGTGCAATGCGCTCTAATGTGCCTGTTAAACTTGCTTTTAATAATCAGGAGCGGTTAGAGAATTTTGCCGGAAGAATAGGTTCTCAAATTGAAGCCGATAGCTTGTCATTGCTTAAAGCTATTAAAGATTCCACTTTCTTAAAAGAAAATGGGTTTAATGAACAGAATGTTTTTGCCATGTTCATTCCAAATACTTACGAAGTGTACTGGAACACTTCTGCGGTAAAATTCCGTGATAAAATGATTAAGGAATACCATAATTTCTGGACTCCAGAAAGAATTGAAAAAGCTAAGAAACAAGGTTTAACACCAGTTCAGGCTACAATTTTAGCTTCTATTGTGCATAAAGAGTCCGTTAAGAAAGATGAAAGACCTCGTATTGCAGGTGTATATTTAAATCGTTTGCGTTTAGAAATGCCTTTACAAGCAGATCCAACAGTTATTTATGCTTTAAAATTACGTGATAATAATTTCGATCAGGTTATTAAAAGGGTTTTTTATAATGATTTGATTATGAAATCTCCTTATAATACTTATGTAAACATAGGGCTTCCTCCGGGACCAATTGCAATGCCCGATATTACTGCTGTTGAAGCAGTTTTAAATCCTGAAAAACATGATTATATTTATTTTTGCGCAAGTACAGATCGTTTTGGATATCATGAATTTGCTTCAAGTTATGAGCAACACACCATTAATGCAAAAAAATATTCAGACTGGATTGCCGGTCAGGGCGTAACAAGATAGTTTTGAGTTTTAGAATTTATTTATTTTTATCGATTTTATTCGTTATGTGTATTCAGTATGCTGAAGCACAGAATAAAATCGATAATTTTTTTAAGCCTTCTGACACTTTGAGTGTAAAAAGGCAAAATACAGTTATCATAACTGAAGCTGCCTTGGCTTCAGCAACATTAATTGGACTCAATCAGATTTGGTATGCAGATTATCCAAGATCTGATTTCCATTTTATAAATGATAACAATGAGTGGCTTCAGATGGATAAAATAGGTCATCTTTATTCTGCTTATCATTTAGGAAGATTTGGAGCTGAAGCGTTGAATTGGAGTGGAGCAAGTAAAAAGAATCAACTTATTTATGGAGCAGGTATAGGATTCGCTTTCCTTACAGCAGTTGAAGTTTTAGACGGATATTCTGCAGAGTGGGGTGCATCTTCAGGTGATATAATTGCTAATGCAACTGGAACAGTCTTCTATGTTTCGCAGGAATTACTTTGGAAAGAACAGCGAATTATACCTAAATTTTCTTTTCATACTACGCAATATGCTAGTAAAAGTCCGGATAAGCTTGGAAAATCCCTAAATGAACAGATTCTAAAAGACTATAATGGACAAACTTATTGGCTTTCAGTAAACCTATATTCTTTTGCTAAACAAACAAAAATCCCGAGGTGGTTAAATCTAGCTTTTGGATATGGAGGTGAAGCCATGTTATCTGGAAATAATAAAACTGAAATTCCTGATTTGAATCAAAACTCGCAAAAATTTCGTCAGATTTATCTTTCTTTTGATATCGATTTTGCTAAAATTAACACAAAATCACATTTTTTAAAAACTATTTTTTCTGTTTTTAATACGATTAAAATACCGGCGCCAACTCTCGAATATAGCGCAAATAAAGGGTTTAAAGGGTATCTGATATATTTTTAAAACGCTAAACATCTGATTTTTAGTATTTTTTTTAATTCATTATCTTTGCACCGCAGAAATTTCAAAAGGGTGACAGCGTTTTGAAGAAAAACAATTTATGATAAAGAAATGGTATTTTTATGCGGGTTTAGTCGTTATTATTACATTTTTAAGTTTGGGTTTCAAACCCTTTAATCGGGATACTAATTCCTGGTTTTTAACAGAAAAAACAGATGGATCAGAATACATTTTTCCATCGCAACAAGAGGATGATTATCCTAATTTAAATGTTCCATACACCGGAAATCATTTTATTGGTTTCAAAGAAGCAATTGCTTTTAAAGAATCTCAGGGTAAATACCGAAAAGTAAATTCAATTGGCTATATGGGAAAATACCAATTCGGATCTAACGCTCTAAGATCTGTTGGTGTTAAGAATCAAAAAGCTTTTTTAAAGAATCCTGCCTTACAAGAAAAAGCTTTTATTGCGTTATTATCTAAAAACAAATGGATTTTACGTAATGAAATCGAAAAGTACGAAGGAAAAGTGATCAGCGGAATTGAAATTACCGAGTCAGGAATTTTGGCAGCAGCCCATTTAGGAGGGGCAGGTTCAGTAAAAAAATTTTTCAAAAACAAAGGGAACAAACATTTTAGGGATGCTTACGGCACTTCATTAAGAAGTTATATGAAAGCCTTTGGAGGTTATGATCTCTCTTATATTGAGGCAGATAGCAACGCAACAATTAACGACTAATAAAAAATAAAATCCCGACAAGTTCGGGATTTTTTATGCAAATAGAGTTTTTTAATCTATTAATATTTCTAAGATTTTAATAGCTGCTTCACTAATTTTTGTACCAGGCCCAAAAATAGCAATTGCTCCCGCATCGAATAGATATTGATAGTCCTGCGAAGGAATTACCCCTCCGACAATAACCATAATGTCTTCACGGTCATGTTTTTTAAGTTCATCAATTACTTGCGGTACTAATGTTTTGTGACCTGCAGCCAATGACGAAATACCTAAAATATGGACGTCATTTTCAATAGCTTGTTTTGCGGCTTCTGCTGGAGTTTGAAATAAAGGCCCAATATCAACATCAAAACCTATATCGGCATAACCTGTTGCCACTACTTTTGCGCCGCGGTCATGTCCGTCCTGTCCCATTTTGGCAATCATGATTCTTGGTCGCCTTCCTTCTT
Source organism: Flavobacterium adiutor (assembly GCF_048282555.1). Taxonomy (NCBI): domain Bacteria; kingdom Pseudomonadati; phylum Bacteroidota; class Flavobacteriia; order Flavobacteriales; family Flavobacteriaceae; genus Flavobacterium; species Flavobacterium adiutor. The sequence goes on along the minus strand of NZ_CP182487.1, from coordinate 1,241,334 downwards.
GTTTAGCAAAAGTGTCAGCAAGCTGCTTCGCTTTTTCAAAATTTTCATCGTTTTTAATTGCTGTACTATACACACCACTAACAGATTGAATTTGTGCTTTGAACCTGCCGAAAACACTTTCGAGAGCATTACTGATTTCGCCTAAGGTTGCTCTGTTCCTTGCAGCTTCAATAGTAATTTCAAGTAAATTTCCCTGACCGGTTTTAGCACAATGAATTAATTTTTCAAGGGATTGGTTTACTTTGTCCGTATTTCGGGTTGTTTTTATTTTTTCGAGCCTTTCGATTTGCTGCCTTCGAACAACTTCATTTTCTATATCTAAGATATGTAAAGGATCTTCTTTTTCTAATCTGAATTTATTTACACCTACAATGATATCCTGCCCGCTGTCTATTCTAGCTTGTTTTCTTGCGGCTGCCTCTTCAATTCTAAGTTTAGGAATTCCGGTTTCAATGGCTTTTGTCATTCCGCCTAATTCTTCTACTTCTTCGATAAGCTTCCATGTTTTTTCAACCATTTCATTGGTCAGGCTTTCCAGATAATAACTTCCTGCCCAAGGATCGACCGTTTTGGTAATTTTGGTTTCTTCCTGTAAAAAAATCTGAGTGTTGCGTGCAATTCTGGCAGAAAAGTCAGTTGGTAAAGCGATAGCTTCATCCAAAGCATTTGTATGTAATGATTGGGTTCCTCCAAAAACAGCAGCAGAGGCTTCAATACAAGTTCGTGTTACATTATTAAAGGGATCCTGCTCGGTTAAACTCCAGCCGCTTGTCTGGCAATGCGTTCTTAAAATTAATGATTTATCGTTTTTAGGATTAAATTGTTTTACCAGTTTCGCCCAAATCATTCTTCCGGCTCTCATTTTGGCAATTTCTATAAAATGATTCATCCCGATTGCCCAGAAAAAAGATAATCTTGGTGCAAATTCATCAATGGTCATACCTGTCGATAATCCGGTTCGGATATATTCTAAGCCATCTGCCAAAGTATAAGCGAGTTCGATATGAGCCGTTGCACCTGCTTCCTGCATGTGGTATCCTGAAATTGAAATAGAATTGAATTTCGGCATTTTTTTGCTTGTAAATGCAAAAATATCGGCAATGATTTTCATCGAAGGGGTTGGCGGATAGATGTAGGTATTGCGAACCATAAACTCTTTTAAGATATCGTTTTGTATGGTGCCTGAAAGTTTTTCAGTCGCAACTCCCTGTTCTTCTGCTGCGACAATATAAAAAGCCATGATAGGTAAAACGGCACCATTCATGGTCATGGATACCGACATTTCATCTAATGGAATTTGGTCAAAAAGTATTTTCATATCTTCAACCGAATCAATAGCAACACCTGCTTTTCCAACATCTCCCACGACTCTTTCATGATCGGAGTCGTAGCCCCTATGTGTTGGTAAATCAAATGCGATTGATAAACCTTTTTGACCTGCTGCTAAATTTCGTCTGTAAAAAGCATTGCTTTCTTCTGCGGTTGAAAATCCTGCATATTGTCTAATGGTCCATGGTTTTTGTACATACATAGTTGCATATGGACCACGCAGATTTGGTGCAAAGCCTGCCCCAAAATCTAAAAAGTCAAATTCCTCAATATCTTTTTCAGAATATCTTTTTTTGATTTCGATTCCTTCTGCTGTAATAAAGTTATCAATGGTTGATTCTTGATCATACAATTGTTGATCTGATTCTTCACTTTTAATTTCTAACTTAATATGTTTAAGGTCTTTTCTCAATTGTAAAGGCATTTAAAAAAGGTTTAATTCACTATCCCTTGATGTATGAAAAATAGATTTAATTACAATACAATTTTCATAAATCGAATAATGTAAAGCGTAGGGAAAAGTTTTAAAAAATATGATTCTTATATTGTCATATTTAATTTGAAATAAAAATGGATCTTTTTGAATTACAGCTATGCTGTTTTTAAATGAATCATTAAATCTGATCGCTAATTTTGGATGTATATTTTTATACCATAGTAATGATTTTTTATAATCCATTTTAGCTTCTGGAATGATTACTATTTTATAATTCATTTTCAATTTCTTTTAAAAAATCATCAATGTCAATAACATTATTTGGATTTTTTAAATAAATCTCAGTTCTTTCTCTAACCTGATCAATCTGCCATTGGGGAGTTTTGTATTCGTTATATTGAACAGGTAAAATAATCACTTCTACTTCATTTGCGGTAAAATCATCAGGTAAAATAATAGTCACAGAATGGTTTTTTACTGGTATTATTTGTCTTATTGCTTCCATAATCACTTTAGTTTTATTCAAATATAAATGTTTCAGATTAGTTTTACTCAAGTTCTAGTCGTTCCTGTTCCAGTTTTTCTGCTAATCTTTTTTCAATTATCGGTGTAATCAATGTTTTTCTGGGCTTTATTTTTACAAAAGGAAACAGTTCTAAATCGTTTTTCATTTTGTCTTCCGGGTTTGGATATTTATTCGTCCCTAATAGAACTTCTTTTTGAGCATCGAATAATTCTTGTTCTTTATTAGCGCTTTCCTGAATTTTCTTTTTAATGGTTCCATTGTTCAAGAGTTTCAAAAAACCTCCATTGGCTTCAATATCTTTAAATAAAGCCAGACTTTTTTCTGCAAGTTGTATGGTTAAGCTTTCAATATAATAACTGCCATCAGCAGCATTGTCTACTTTATCAAAATAGCTTTCGTGTTTTAAAATCAGTAATTGATTTCTTGCCAGTCGGTCGCCAAATTCATTGTCTTTATGGTACAAAGAATCGTAAGGCAAATTAGCAACAGCATCAGCACCTCCTAATATTGCCGACATACATTCTGTCGTGGTGCGAAGCATGTTAACATTATAATCGTATATGGTTTTATTGCGTTTCGTTGGCGTAACCAATAAATGACACTCCAAATCCGGATTATATTCGGCAGCAATTAAGTTAAAAAGTATTCTCAGGGCGCGGAGTTTTGCTATTTCAAAGAAATAATTTGTTCCTATAGCTGCCTGAAAGACAATTGGTTTTGTCCAATCTGGAAAACGATTCAGATATTCGTTTGTATGTGCAAGACTATATGCGATTTGCTGTGTTATATTGGCACCTGCATTTTGATATAAACTTAAATCGACGCTAAGTAAAGAAAGATTTGTCGTTGCTTTCGAAATTTTTTCAAGAGTTTCAAAATTATTTTTATCAGAAGTTACAAACCAATTTCCTTCCCTGCCTAAATACCCAATTGGATCTAAATTGCAATAAAAAACAGCTTTTTTCTGAACAGAAATAGTATCTAGTATCTTAACGAAATCGATTGAAATAAAATTCAAATTAAAGTAAATGATTCGGTTTTCTAAAGGAAGATTTTCTAATAATTTTTGAATATTTATTTTCTCATTTTGAATGGTAAAGCGTAAGCTTTCTGCACCTCTTTCAAGTGTGTTTAAGGCTCTTTGAATCGATTTGTCTACATCGTAAACGAAAATGTTTTGACAGATTTTAAAATTAGAAGACAGCGTTTTTACCGGAGCGGTTTTGTAATCTTCGTCGTAATGGTAAAATGGTTTTACCTGAATGTCTTCCGGAGAATTCCAGATTACGGTTTTGTTGTAATCGGCACCATCCAGTTCAAACTGAATTTTTTGTTTCCATTGTTTGGATGAAATCGGACTAAAATCGTCGAATAGGGTAGTAGCCATTTGTGTTTTTCTAATTATTCTTTTTCCTGAATCGTATCACCTTCAAATTTGATAATGTATATGTCTTCGCTGTCTTTTTTCATGAAGTACTTTTCGCGGGCATATTTCTCAATCTGTTCAGGATTTTTGAGCTGTTTAATCTGTTCCTGATCTTTTTTTATTTCTTCCTGATAATAGTTTTTATTGTCTTCAAGCTCATGAATCTGATCGTTTAAAAACCGGTGGTCGAAATAAGAGTAATTGTCTAAAAACAGCATCCATACTATAAAAAAGAGTAATACCCAAACGTATTTATTGCTAAGGAATTTAAACCAGGATTTATCTTTGTACGGATTTTTCATTATAGTTTTATTTTTTAGCCTCTATGGAGCCGGTATCCTTTTTATGGCTTTTTCTGCCATAAAAAGATAAAGGCGAGAGCGGGACACGAGCGAAGCGAACTGGCAAAGCAAATAGCTCCTTATTTTTATGGAATAAATTTACAAATAAAAATTATAAAATCCTTTGATTAATTACGGCACGAACTACATCAATCGCAACGGTATTGTATTTGTCATTTGGAATTATAATGTCGGCAAAAGCTTTTGAAGGCTCGATAAATTGTTCATGCATCGGTTTTAAGGTGTTTTGGTAACGATTTAAAACTTCGTCAATATCACGTCCGCGTTCTGAAATATCTCTTTTTAAACGACGAATTAATCTTTCATCAGAATCGGCATGAACGAAGATTTTAATATCGAACATATCCCGTAATTCAGGATTTGTTAAAATTAAAATACCTTCAACTATCATTACTTTTCTTGGATGTGTTGATATAGTGTCATCTGTTCTGTTATGCTGAATGAAAGAATAAACGGGCTGATCTATGGTTTCGCCTGCTTTTAAGGCTTTAAGATGTTTTACCAGTAATTCAAAATCTATCGCACGAGGATGATCAAAATTAATTAGAGCTCTTTCATCAAATGACAAATTATGGGTTTCTTTATAGTATGAATCCTGAGAAATTACACCTACTTCCGTATCCGGTAATTCGTTCATGATTTGGTGTACTACTGTTGTTTTTCCACTTCCTGTTCCTCCGGCAATTCCAATAATGAGCATAAATTTTGATGTTATAATTTGTTTCGCAAAAATAATAATTTAACTGAATCACTAAACATATTCTGTATTTAAACCATATACGTAATGTAAGTAAAATGAAGCTATAAAATATTTAAACAAAATGCTACTTAACTAAAATTATTGCTGTTATATTAACAAAAGACCGAATCATTTTATTCTAAACTATTTAAGTAATGTAAGTGGTTTAATTAGTGTACTTAAATGAGCTTCTAAATTTATAGAAAAAAAACATAATAAATTTACAATCTCTATATGCGCTTATATGGTAGAAAAGCAAAAAAATCCCGAAAGTAAACCTTCGGGATTTGGTGCAATCAGTATAGTTTTTATAAAATATTCTGAATTTAGTAAGCACTTGTAATTATTTATTCTTTTTTGCTTTAATCATCATTTCAAGCTGATCCCAAAGTTCTTCAGGAATTGCTTCTAATAAGTTGAATTGTCCTGCACCTTTTAGCCATTCGCCTCCATCTATTGTTATAACATCTCCGTTTACATAAGCTGAAAAATCAGACACCAGATAGGCTGCCAGATTTGCCAGTTCCTGATGATCACCGACACGTTTTAAAGGTACTTTTTTGGCCATGTCAAATTTGTCTGCCAAATCCCCGGGTAATAATCTGTCCCATGCACCTTTAGTTGGGAAAGGTCCCGGAGCAATAGCATTAGAACGAATTCCGTATTTTGCCCATTCGACAGCCAGACTTCTGGTCATAGCTAAAACTCCTGCTTTTGCCGTAGCACTTGGAACCACATAAGCAGATCCTGTCCAGGCATAAGTCGTTACGATATTTAAAATCGTTGCCGATGTTTGTTTGCTGTCGATCCAGTGTTTCCCAAAAGCAAGGGTGCAGTTTTTAGTGCCTTTTAATACAATATCTATAACTGTGTCAAATGCATTAGCAGACAAACGTTCTGTTGGGGAAATGAAATTTCCGGCTGCGTTATTTAAAAGAACATCTACTTTTCCAAAAGCTTTTAAAACTTGCTGAAGCATATTTTCGACTTCTTCATAATGTCGCACATCGCATTGAATTGGTAAACATTTTCCGCCGGTTTCAGCTTCCAGTTCAGTTGCTGTTGTTTTAAGTTTTTCTAAATCTCTTGAAGTAATCGCTACCTGAGCTCCTAATTCTAAAAAATATTTGGTCATTGCTTTTCCTAAACCACTGCCGCCGCCTGTAACTACAATGACTTTACCTTTTAATGCATCGTCCCGTAACATTTTATCTGTATAGCTCATACTTTTGTGTTTTTACAAAATTAATTAATTTAAATAGGATGCACGCATAATATTGTTATATTTTTTTTAAAAAAATTAAAGTGCACATATTTTTTTTGCTGCTGATTCGAGTGTAAAGTCATCTTTGGCAAAACAAAATCGTATCAACTTATGGTCTTTATGATCCGAATAGAAAGTTGAGATTGGAATTGCAGCAACACCATGATTTGTGATGAGTTTTTTACAAAAAGTAACATCGTCGTCGTTTGAAATTGAAGCATATGAAGCAACCTGAAAATAAGTTCCTTCACAAGGTTTTAATTCAAATCGGCTGTTTTGAAGCAGTTTTTGAAAATAATCCCGTTTTTCCTGATAGAATTTTCCAAGTAAATTGACGTTCACTATATCTAAATATTCACTTATTACAGCTTGTGAAATGCTGTTAACACTAAAAACCAAAAACTGATGCACTTTCTTGAGTTCTTTCATTAAATGTTCAGGAGCTATGGTGTAGCCAATTTTCCAACCAGTAATATGAAATGATTTTCCAAAAGAAGAAACCATTATGCAGCGGTCTAAAAGAAAACTTTTGGTGTGGGCAGAAATATGTTTTTCTTCGAAAGTGATGTATTCGTAAACTTCATCAGCTAAAACAATACTATCTGGGTGTTTTTCAAGAATATTTTTTAATTCAACAAAATCTGCTTCGGTTAGTATTTTCCCCGTTGGATTATGCGGATTATTGAGGATGATCATCTTCGTTTTTGAAGAACACGCTTTTTCTATGGTTTCCCAATTTGGAGTATAGTCATCATGTAAAGCTACTCGAATTGGTTTTGCATTGCACAATAAAACTGGAGATTCATAAGAATCGTAGCTTGGATCCAGAATAATAACTTCATCGTTTTCTTTAACTAAGGCTAGAATCGTAGTAAAAATTCCCTGAGTCGCACCAGCTGTAATTAAAAGTTCTGTGTCAGGATTTATAATTCTGTTATAGGAACTCAGAACTAATTTTGCAATTTGATTCATCAACGGCGGATATCCTGCCATTGGTGTATATTGGTGTACATTTTCTTTGGATAACTTCGCTAAAATATCGGTCAATCTTTCATCAACAGGAAAATTTGGGAATCCTTGTGAAAGATTTATTGCATTGTGTTCAGTGGCCATTTTAGACATTACTGTAAAAATGCTGGTGGTGATATTTGGAAGTTTACTCATAAAAAGAATTAATGAAAAAGCTATAATACTCCTTATTGCTGTACAGGAAATACAATAGAATACATTGTTCTTACTATTTTACCATTCTGTTTTCCGGGTTTCCATCTTGGAGATAATTTTAAAACTCTTATTAGTTCTTCTCCAGTCCCATATCCAATATCACGTAAAACATTTATATTACTTAGCGAGCCATCCCTCTCAATAATAAAAGTAGCAAACAACTTACCTTGAATCGTTGGTCTTTTGCTTGACTTTTTATAGTTATCATCTAAAAAACGATTAAACTTAACTCTGCCACCTGGGAATTCGGGTTTAATTTCTATATCTATAGGAATATAAATTGCATTTTCATCTTGAAGAATTATCTTTCCATTTTTATCTTTTTGAAGATCATTAATTCTTGTGATTTTTTGAGAAAATATGGTTTGAGCTAAACTAATTAAAATTAAAATTAAAACCTTTTTCATAGGCAATGGGCTTTTAAGATTTACATTTTATGAATAATAAAAATCGCAGGACGTTTATCAAGATCAATTTTTAATTTTTTCCAGTCAGCAACTTTCATTGTTTTGATGAATTCTGTTGGCAACGTAATATCTGCTGCAATACAAAGATGTGTTGAAGGATTTAAAATCTGCAAAAGATCTTCAATAAGTTTGTTATTTCTGTATGGAGTTTCAATGAATAATTGCGATTGATTTTTATCATACGATAATTTTTCAAAATGACGAATTGCCGATTTTTTTTCGTCTTTATCAATTGGTAAATAGCCATTAAAAGTAAAACTTTGGCCATTCATTCCGGAAGCCATCATAGCTAATAAAATAGAAGAAGGGCCAACTAATGGTACAACCTGAATTCCTTTTTGGTGTGCCAGTTTGACAATCACAGCTCCGGGATCAGCAACTCCGGGACAGCCGGCTTCGCTCATTAATCCCATATTTTTTCCTTCTAATAAAGGTTTTATGAAGTCTAAGTGTTCGCTCGTTTCAGTTCGTTTATTAAGTGTAAAAAGAACTAATTCGGATTGCTTTTTCTCAGGTAAAACTGTTTTTATGGATTTTCGGGCAGTTTTATCGTTTTCAACAATATAATGGTCGATAACTTCTATCGTTCTTCTAACCGTTTGAGGCAAAACATCCATAGGATCACTTTCGCCCATTGTGGTTGGAATTAAATATAGTTTTCCGAAAGAATTCATAATGTGTTTTGTTTAAAATTGAAAAATTCAATTATCTCTTTTTAGAAACAATTGAATCGAATTAGGAGTGTTTTTTAAGAAGCTGATCTGCGATGACGTCAGTTACTTCGTCCAGCATTTGGTAAACGTTGTCAAAACCATTTACAGAGCCATAATATGGATCGGGAACATCGACATTTTCATTTGGGAATAAATCGTTCAAAATCAAACGAACTTTGTTTTTGTGATCTGGTGTTTTTGCCAGATGTATAACATCCCGAAAATTCGAATTATCCATTACATAAATATAATCGAATTCATCAAAGTCAGAAACTTGAATTTGTCTGCCTTTTTGTGAGCTGATGTTTATTCCATTTTTTTTAGCGACTTCAATAGAACGTTTATCAGGACAATGTCCAACATGCCACGAACCTGTACCGGCAGAATCTACCAAAAATTTATCTTTAGGAAGTTTAGAAGCTAAAATGCCTTCGGCTAAAGGGGATCTGCAGATATTTCCTAAACAAACCATTAAAATTTTTACTGGCATGATGCGCGTTTATAGCGTTAATTTTTTGTTGATGTCATCGACAAATTTTTTAAATTGTTTGTCTGTTGAAACTAGATTGTCGACTGTTTTACAAGCATGTAATACGGTAGCATGATCGCGATCCCCAATTTGAGATCCAATGTTTGCCAAAGAAGCTTTTGTAAATTTCTTTGCAAAAAACATGGCCAATTGTCTCGCCTGAACCACGTGTCTTTTTCTTGTTTTTGACTGAAGAGTTTCAATATCCAGCTGAAAATAATCAGACACAATTTTTTGAATATAATCGATAGAGATTTCTCTCTTTACGTTTTTAACAAATTTCTCTACTACGTTTTTAGCTAACTCAATTGTGACTTCTTTTTTGTTGAAGGAAGATTGAGCAATTAATGAAATAATAGCTCCTTCAAGTTCTCTGACATTGGTTTTGATATTACGTGCCACATATTCGAGTATGTCTTCCGGCATTTCGACACCATCACGGTAAAGAATGTTTTTTAATATCGAAATACGGGTTTCATAATCTGGCTGATGCAATTCAGCAGATAATCCCCATTTGAAGCGCGATAACAAACGCTGTTCAATATCCTGCATGTCAACAGGAGCTTTGTCAGAAGTTAGAATTACCTGTTTTCCGTTTTGGTGCAAATAGTTGAAGATATGGAAAAACACATCCTGAGTACCCGATTTTCCAGATAAAAACTGAACATCATCGATAATTAAAACGTCAATTAACTGATAAAAATGAATGAAATCATTACGATTGTTCTTTTTTACGGAATCAATATATTGCTGCGTGAAAATTTCTGCTGAAATATATAAGACGGTCTTTTCAGGATATTTATCTTTTACTTCAACACCTATGGCATGAGCCAGGTGTGTTTTACCTAGACCAACCCCGCCAAAAATCAATAGCGGATTAAAAGATGTTCCTCCAGGTTTATTGGCAACAGCCATACCTGCAGAACGAGCCAGACGGTTTGAATCTCCTTCAAGGAAATTGTCAAAACTGTAATTCGAATTTAATTGCGATTCAATTTTTAAATTTCTGATTCCAGGAATTACAAACGGATTTTTAAGTTCCGGATTAAGGTTTTTAAATGGAGCATCAACTTCTTGTGGTTTCATTGGCACTCTGTTGGAACTTGGCAGCTGTTCTGTAAACGGCTGTTTGTTTCCATAAGTGTTTTCCATTTTGATTTTATAGAGTAACTTTGCGTTTTTTCCCAGTTCTTTGGTAAGCGCAACTTTCAATAATTTTACGTAATGCTCTTCGAGCCATTCGTAGAAAAATTTACTTGGAACCTGAATATATAACGCGTTGTCGGTTAGCTCAACTGATTTGATTGGTTCAAACCAGGTTTTGTATGCCTGATCTTGAATATTGTCTTTTATAAAGGACAAACAGTTTTCCCATACTGATTGAGCAGTTTTAGTCATAAATTCAGATAAATTTTTTTATTATTGATAAAGATTCTCCTAATAAAAAGGAGCGATTTAATTCCATATTTTGGGATAACAAATATGTGAACAAAATTCTGTAAAAAAAAATATTTTGTTCTCTAATTTTATAAAATAATATTGTATAGAGGCTTTTTAAAATTAATTTTTTTTAATATTTAAATAATGAAAAATCATCAAACTCAGATACGTGTTCGCTACTCAGAAACCGATCAAATGGGAATCGTATATCATGGGAATTATGTTCCTTATTTTGAGATAGGTCGAGTGGAATGGCTTAGAAATAAAGGGATTTCGTATAAAAGTATGGAAGAAAGCGGAATCGGACTGCCTATTGTTTCGATGCAGATAAATTACAAAAAGTCGGCACGTTATGATGAGCTTTTAACAATTCATACTACTTTCAAAAGTCAGTCTTCAGTTAAGATTGAATTTGACTGTGCGATCTATAATGAAGCGAATGAGTTATTAACAACGGCAGTGTTTATTTTGGTATTTATTTCGCTAAAAACAGGTCGGCCAACTGCTCCTCCGGATTATATTTTAGAATTATTTAAAACGCTTGAATAATTGTTAAAATGAGGGGTGTTTTTATATCGATTTACATAATTTTTATATCGATTTCAAACATTAAATTAAAAGTGCTGAATATAGATTCAGCATTTTTTTTTCGCGTTTTGGTGATGATTTTGCCAATAGGAAGTCCCGAATTTTCATCAATTTCCATTTCCTGAGAGGTTATTTCGAGTTTTTTCTCCTTAATTACCCGCATTACCTTGTTCATGTTTTTATAATCGAAAGAAATTAGAAATTGAACATCAATGGTTTTTTCTATAATTTCACAAACTTCAAGTGTCATTTGTGCGGTAGTTTTGTATGCAGTTATTAATCCGCCAACTCCCAATTTTATTCCGCCAAAAAAGCGAACTATAACTACAAGAATATTGGTTAAACCAAAGGACTGTATCTGTCCATAAATCGGGGTTCCGGCTGTATTACCAGGTTCACCATCATCATTTGCCCGATATGAAATTTTTGGGACAGTGCCAATCTGGTAGGCGTAACAATAGTGTACTGCATGAGGATGCTGCTTTTTTAATCTTTCAATAATAGGTTTTACTTCTTCTTCATTTTCTATAGGAAAAGCATAACCAAAGAATTTGCTTCCTTTTTCTTTAAAAAGCACTTCTTCAGATTCAAAAGCAATAGTTTGGTAAGTGTCGTTGTATTCCAAAACTAAATTCTAAGTTTTTTTTAAAATATTAAGTTTAAGTTCACTCAGGTTTATAATTAAATTGGCCTAAATCAGGGTGAAAAATCATTTTAATCTTTAAAACAAAAACATCATTATTCTAATATTTTTTTCTCAAATAAATCTACAACATCCTCCTTGCCAACTTGTAAATTCCAGACATGAAGGCCTAATGCTGCAGCAGCATCGGTATTTTCTTTTTTGTCATCAACAAACAAAGTTCGTTTTGGCGATAATTTGTGTTTGTTGATAATGTATTGATACGCTTCCGGATTTGGTTTTCGTATTCCAATTTCAAATGAAAAATATACTTTTTCAAAACATTGATAAAAATCACTGTAAAATGGGATTCCACTTTTCTTTTCGAAAGTTGCAATATGAATTGAGTCGGTGTTGCTCAATAAAAAAAGGCGGTATTTTTTAGAAAGCATCTTGAGAAATTCTAATCGGTATGGGGGGAAATCTGCGAGTATAGCGTTCCATGCTTCCAGAATTTCTTCAATTGAAGCATTAGGAAGCTGGTTTTGAAAACCTGCCAAAAAATCATCATGCGAAATAGCACCAGTTTCAAACGACAGATTTAAACGGTCAAATTCTGAATTCCACTCGGTCATCCCTAATTTCTTCAGTCCGGAAATAGTAGCTTCTTTATCTAAATTGATGAAAATGTCACCAAAATCAAAAATTATTGTATCAATCATAATTTCTAATATATATTAATTCGTCGTTCTGAATGTAAGTCTTGGTTGTATTTTTTTGAGCAATAACCGGAGCCTTAATCCCTCTATTAAAAATATTTTTCCCTTTAAAAATGCGGGCTTCATCCCAAATATTCTGTTCAATGAAAGTCTGTAAAGTTTGTGAACCACCTTCGATAATAACAGACTGAATCTGATTTTGATGTAAAACATCCAAAATTTGCGGTATTATATTTTGTTTAAAATTAATTACTTCAAAAGTTGTATTTTCTGTTGATAAGCTGGTTTCAGATTTCGTAAAAACAATGGTTTTGATGCTGTTGTCAAAAATAAAACTGTCTGTTGTAATTCGGTTGTTTTGATCCAAAACTATTCTCGCAGGACTGTTTCCTGACCAGTCCCTTATATTTAATTTTGGATTGTCATCAATTACTGTTTGAGTGCCAACAAGGATGGCTTGTTCTTCGCTTCTCCATTTATGCACCAATTGTCTTGAATAAGGATTGGTTATCCAGACTGGATGGCGTTCCTGATTCGTTTTTTTTTCAGGTGCTAAGAAGCCATCCTGGGTTTCAGCCCATTTTAAGATAATATAAGGCCGCTTCTTGTTGTGAAAGGTAAAAAAGCGCTTGTTGAGTTCATAGCATTCATTTTCTAAAACACCAACAATTACATTAGAACCTGACTCTATTATTTTTTTTATTCCCTTTCCGGCAACTTTTTCGTTCGGATCAACAGTGCCTACAACCACATTTGGTATTTTATGTTCGATAATCAAATCGCAGCAGGGAGGTGTTTTTCCAAAATGACTGCAGGGTTCTAAACTTACATAAATAGTGGCTTTTTTGAGAAGCGATTTATCTTTTACAGATCGTATGGCATTGACTTCGGCGTGAGGTTCTCCCGCTTTTTTGTGCCAGCCTTCCCCAATAATTTTATCCTCATAAACAAGTATACTTCCTACCATTGGATTTGGATATGTTGTTCCAAAGCCATTTTTAGCCAGCTCAATGCAGCGTCTGATGTATTTCTCATGTCTGTTCACAATGCAAAAGTAGTCATTTTTGAGTTTTAGTCTAATGTTAACAGCGGAGTTGTAAAACAATACCAAAAGTATGTTTATTTTTGTGGAAGGCAGAATAAATTTTTAAAATGAAAAATTGGATTATCAGAGAAGTTAAAAAAGAAGACAATCAGGCAGTTGCCCAATTAATACGATGGGTTTTTGATGAAATGGAAATTCCGAAAACCGGAACAGCTTATGAAGATCCATATTTAGATTTAATGTTTGAACAATACAGTAAGCCGCAATCAGTTTATTTTGTAGTAGAGAATGAAGGTGAAATTGTAGGCTGTTGTGGCATTGCACCTTTGGAAAATGGTGATCCAAAAATTTGCGAATTACAAAAAATGTATTTTTTGCCTCAAACCCGCGGATTAGGAATTGGAAGCAAAATGATTGAAAAATGCTTAGAACTTGCTAAAGGCTTTGGTTTTGAAAAATGTTATTTAGAAACAATGCCATTTATGCATGCTGCCCAAAAATTATACAAAAAGTCAGGGTTTGTGTATTTAGATGATCCGTTAGGATGCACAGGGCACAATTCCTGCCCGGTTTGGATGTTAAAAGAATTGTAAAATGATATTTTAATAAAATTTATTTCTCAAAATTTAATAGGAAGTAATTTAAAGTCCCAAATGAAAATCAAACAATACAGAACACAATTTATCAAGGAACTCTCTTCGTTGTATGATGCATACGAAGCTGAGAGTTTTTTTTATCTGATATTAGAAGATAAGTATAATCTTAGACAAATAGATTTGGCACTGAATCATGAATTGGCTTTTTCAGATGCTGATTTAGAGGTTTTCGATGCTTTTTTAAATGAATTGAAAAAAGAAGTTCCGATTCAGTATTTACTTGGGAAAACAAATTTTTATGGACTGGATTTTGAAGTAAATGAAAACGTTTTGATTCCGAGACCTGAAACAGAAGAACTGGTTGACTGGATTATTAATGAAAATAAGTTCATTGATAAAACTAAAAAACTAAAAATTCTGGATATTGGAACCGGAAGCGGCTGTATTGCAATTTCGCTGGCAAAGAATCTGCTTAATGCAGAAGTTTATGCTATGGATATCTCAAAAAAAGCTATCGAAACGGCAAAAAAAAACGCAAGGAATAATAATGTCAAAATTATTTTTATACTTAAAAATGTTTTAGGATTAGATATCCTGAAATCTAATTTTGATATTATTGTTTCGAACCCACCGTATGTCCGTAACTTAGAAAAGAAGGAAATTAAAAAGAATGTTTTGGATTATGAACCGCATCTGGCACTTTTTGTGGATGATAATGATGCATTGGTTTTTTATAGGAAAATCGCTGAATTAGCTCAAAAAAACCTTTTAGAAAGAGGGCAATTGTATTTTGAAATCAATCAGTATTTAGGGGAGGAAATGACTGAATTACTCGAAAAAATGGATTTTAAAAATATTGAATTGCGAAAGGATATTTATGAAAATGATCGTATGATTTCCTGCAAGGTTTCCAAAATCTTGTAGGGATGTATTCTAAATATCATTATAAACCTATAAGGTTTTGGAAATTTTACAGAGAAATGAAAAGTTCTTGAAAAAATGATAGGTCTAACTTAGCCCCGATAGCAGTGAAAATCCTTTTATGCCGGGGTTCGGCATAAAAGATTGAAACGTATAGCGGGACAACTGGTCTTTAAAACGAGTAAATTCTGCTTCAAATAAAAATTATTCGTAACGTAAAGCTTCAATAGGATCTAATTGCGAAGCTTTAATTGCAGGGTATAATCCGGAAACAATTGCCACCATAAAGCTGGTTCCAAAAGCTGCAAAAATTGCCATCCATGGAATCACGAATGCAAAACTCATTGCGGCTGCAAATGCGAAACCGATTAGAATTCCTAATACAATTCCGACTAAGCCGCCAATTTGTCCAATCAATAAAGTTTCGATAAAAAACTGAACAGAAATAGTAATTTTTGTTGCACCCAAAGCTTTACGAACACCAATTTCTCGGGTACGTTCGGTTACTGAGACGATCATGATATTCATTAAGGCAATTGATGATCCTAAAATGGTGATGATACTGATAATCCAGGAAGCCCAGCCTAAATATTTAGTGATTCCGAGAATTCTGTTGATTAAATCATCGCTTCGGCCAATACCAAAATTATTATCACGAACAGGACTGAGTTTTCGAACTCTTCTCATCGTACTGGTTGCGTTATCAACAGCCTGATCTAAAAGTTCTTTTTTAGCAACCATTACACTTATCGTATAGTTGATTTTTGGTGCAGTAAACAACGAACGCGCTACCTGAATTGGAATCAAGACGCGTAAATCCTGGCTGTTACCAAACGTGGATCCTTTTTCTTTTAAAACGCCAATAACTTTAAAACGCGCTCCGCGGATTGAAATGATTTTGTCAATTGGATTAACGTCCTTTAATAGCCCTTTTTCGAAATCGGAACCTACCACACAGGAATACGTATTGTTGTCAATATCAAACTGATTGAATGGACGCCCTGAATTTATTTCTAAGCCAGAGTTGCCTATGAAATGTTCGTCAACACCTACAATTGTAATTTCAGGATCTGTTTTTTGATCTAAATATTTGACTTCGGCTTTTGAAGTTGCTGTAAATGAAAGTGAAGTCTCGGTAAACGGGTATTTGTATTTGTTTTTAAAAGCGACAGCTTCAGGGTAAGAAATAATGGGATTGATGATTTCGCGCTCATTTCCGCCCCGGTTTTTAACGGTGTTTTCGTATTGATTGATGTTGAAAGTATTTGCACCCATAGATGCAAAATTAGTAGAAACCGTATTCTCAAGCGCTGTTACAACAGTCAGAATCCCAACTAAAGCTGTAATTCCGATAGCGATAATCAATACGGTAAGAATAGTTCGCAGCAATTGCGTTTTGATAGAACCAAAAGCAATTCGGATATTTTCTTTAAATAATTTTAGCATCATGACCAATTTGTCACGAAAATACGGTTTTTGTTACAAGTTTGTTTTCGAAGTGTTATTATTTATTCTAAAAAGTAAGATATTTGCAGGCGATTTTAAATTAAGTTGAAAGTTGGAAAGTCCTAAAATCGAAAGGCCAAGAACCAACAATCAAAAAAATCTAGAAATAAATTAATTTTAAAGGTTTTGTATTTTAGTTTCACAGAAAGCTAAAATCTAAAATCAACAATCTAAAATAAAAGAAATGGCTTCAAAACCAAGTATTCCACAAGGGACAAGAGATTTTTCACCTGCAGAGGTGTCAAAGCGTCAATATATTATCCAAACGATAAAAAATGATTTTGAGAAATTTGGTTTTCAGCCTATTGAAACCCCTTCGTTTGAAAATTCGGATACCTTGATGGGGAAATATGGAGAAGAGGGCGATCGTTTGATTTTTAAGATATTGAATTCGGGAAATTTTTTCTTCAATAAAAATAAAATCGAATTGCCAGAATCTTTAGAAGTGCTTCAAACTAATTCGGCAGAAACAATTAATGTTGATCAAAGAATTGAGTTGAATAAGTTTACAAGCAGAATTTCAGAAAAAGCATTGCGTTATGATTTGACTGTGCCGTTTGCAAGGTATGTTGTACAGCACCAAAATGAAATTGAATTTCCTTTTAAAAGATATCAGATCCAGCCGGTTTGGCGAGCAGATCGTCCGCAAAAAGGCCGTTTTAGGGAGTTTTTTCAATGTGATGCCGACGTTGTAGGTTCAAAGTCGCTTTGGCAGGAAGTAGAACTGGTTCAGTTGTATGATACCGTTTTTACCTCTTTAGGTTTAGAAGGTGTGACTATAAAAATCAATAACCGAAAAATTTTATCTGGAATAGCAGAAGTTATAGGAGCTTCGGATAAATTAATCGATTTTACAGTTGCCCTAGACAAATTAGATAAAATTGGTGAAGATGGTGTAAAGAAAGAAATGATTGAAAAAGGAATTTCTGAAGAAGCTTTGGTAAAAGTACAGCCGCTTTTTAGTTTCAGTGGCACTTTTGCAGATAAAATCAACCAGCTTTCAGCATTATTGGCTTCTTCTGAAGAAGGAATGAAAGGTGTTGAAGAATTGAAATTTATTTGTGACAATGTTGCCGTTTTAGGATTGTCAAGCGCAATTTTAGATCTGGATGTGACATTGGCTCGTGGATTAAATTACTACACCGGTGCTATTTTCGAAGTTTCAGCACCAAAAACTGTTTCAATAGGTTCGATAGGCGGCGGTGGAAGATACGACGATTTGACTGGTATTTTTGGTTTAAAAAATATGAGTGGTGTCGGAATTTCTTTTGGATTAGACCGAATTTATCTGGTTTTAGAAGAATTGCAATTATTCCCGGAAACAGTTGCTGCGACATCAAAAGCGTTATTTGTCAATTATGGAGATAAAGAAGCTTTGTATGCTTCGCAGGCAATTCAGAAATTAAGACAGGAAAATATAAAAGTAGAATTGTATCCTGATAATGTAAAAGTTGGGAAACAATTTCAATATGCAGATAAACGTTTGATTCCGTTTGCTGTAATTGCAGGAGATCAGGAAATTGCCTCAAATTCTTATTCGCTTAAAAATTTAGTAACGGGTGAGCAGATTTCGGTTGATTTTGAGGGATTGAAAAATGCTTTACTGCAATAAAAAGATTTTAATTTTTTATTCCACACAGATTTCAGCAGATTTAAATTGATTTCTAATTGAAAATCTGTTCACATCTGCTAAAATCCTTTTAAATCTGCGTGAAACAACTTTTTTTTATAATAGATTTTTAGAGTAAATGACTTTGTTTTTCTCAGATTATGAGAAACTTAATAGATTTTATTTGATTAAAAACCTATTTACATCTGCTGAAACCCTTTTTAAATCTGCAAAAAATAGTTGCGCGGCAAGAAAAAAAACTCTTAATTTGCCGACCTTAAGTTACGGGCGTAGTTCAAGGGTAGAATAGCGGTCTCCAAAACCGTTGATGGGGGTTCGAATCCCTCCGCCCGTGCAAATAAAAATAGTAGATAACATTATTATTTACGAAAGGCTTTCGGAATGTCTAGTCCTGAAAAAGTGATACAGGATTAATAAGTACAATTTTAGACAGTAGCAAGCTCAGGTTTGCTACTGTTTTTTGTTTTATAGGTTCTCATTTTAATTTTGTTTTGGTTATGCATCTGATTTTTGCTTTGATCCAGGTTAGTTTACATAATAATTTAGGAATATCTCATCCTTTGATTATTTAAAAGCTTTCATAAAACAAAAAAACGCAATTACTTAATTTATAGCAATTGCGTTTTTTAGGGCTTTGTACTCAGAGCGGGACTTGAACCCGCACGGACATTTCTGTCCACTGGATTTTAAGTCCAGCGTGTCTACCAATTTCACCATCCGAGCATTTTGTGGTACCTCCAGGGATCGAACCAGGGACACATGGATTTTCAGTCCATTGCGGATCATAACATATTGTTGTGGGGAAATATTAAAATCTAGATATTTGTATGTTCAATCTATCCCCCAATGCAAGATTCTTTTATCGATATCCTTAAGTTGTTATTACCTGAGATAATAGTAGACTACTTCGAACTTACTTCTTATAAAAAGAAAGATGAAACACTCCATCTGTATTTAAAAGAGATTAATTCGATACCTAAAGAATACAGAGAATCAAAATTAAGCTCAAAAGGATTCTTCGAAGAGATAACGGTCCAGGATTTTCCTATCCGTGAACACCAAGTATATCTTCACATCACTCGCAGAAGATGGCTTAATGAAGATACTCGAAAGATCGTTTTTAGAGATTGGAATTTAGTAGCAGACGGAACTCGTGTAACCCAGGAGTTTGCGTCTTTTTTAAAAGAGATCAATAGATTCCAGTCCAAATGATTGTAATACCATTGCCTCTTTCTATGGAGTTTCTGGTAGAAACCTGCAATGTCAATACAAAGATTTTCTAAGTGATTTCAAAGTTTGGGATCAAATATCACATGCTAAAAAATGGCTTCTTTTTCCACAAAATATTGGAAAGCGTTTATCAATAGACGAAACCTCACTTTCAAATGGCGAACTCTATACTATTTTAAGGATCATAACATATTGTTGTGGGGAAATATTAAAATCTAGATATTTGTATGTTTAATCTATCCCCCAATGCAAGATTCTTTTATCGATATCCTTAAGTTGTTATTACCTGAGATAATAGTAGACTACTTCGAACTTACTTCTTATAAAAAGAAAGATGAAACACTCCATCTGTATTTAAAAGAGATTAATTCGATACCTAAAGAATACAGAGAATCAAAATTAAGCTCAAAAGGATTCTTCGAAGAGATAACGGTTCAGGATTTTCCTATCCGTGGACACCAAGTATACCTTCACATCACTCGCAGAAGATGGCTTAATGAAGATACTCGAAAAATCGTTTTTAGAGATTGGAATTTAGTAGCAGACGGAACTCGTGTAACCCAGGAGTTTGCGTCTTTTTTAAAAGAGATCAATAGATTCCAGTCCAAATGATTGCAATACCATTGCCTCTTTCTATGGAGTTTCTGGTAGAAACCTGCAATGTCAATACAAAGATTTTCTAAGTGATTTCAAAGTTTGGGATCAAATATCACATGCTAAAAAATGGCTTCTTTTTCCACAAAATATTGGAAAGCGTTTATCAATAGACGAAACCTCACTTTCAAATGGCGAACTCTATACTATTTTAACCAACAAATCCGGTAAAGGTAGAAAAGGAACTATAGTAGCTATGATTGCAGGAACTAAAGCAGAAACAGTTATTGGCGTTATTGAAAAAATTCCTCTTAAACAGCGGAATCTAGTCAAGGAAATTACTCAGGATATGGCCGGGAATATGGGATTGATAGCTAAAAAGTGTTTTGCTAATGCCACTCGAGTTACAGACCGATTCCATGTTCAAAAGCTAGCTGCAGAAGCCCTGCAGGAAATCAGGATTAAATATCGTTGGCAAGCCATTGATCAAGAAAATGATGCTATTGAAAAAGCCAAAAAGTCAAAAGTAAATTTCGAATCTAAAACACTTTCAAATGGGGATACCCTTAAGCAATTACTAGCGAGGAGTCGCTATTTCTTGTATAAATCCAAATCGAAATGGACTCAAAATCAAATAGAACGTGCTGCCTTACTATTTGAGTTATATCCTGATATTCAAAAAGGATACAATCTAACTCAAGAGCTCCGTGGCATCTTTGAGAATACAACCGATAAAATCATTGGTTTTGCAAAATTAGCCAGATGGCATGAAAAAGTAGATCAATCTGGATTTAAGTCTTTCGGTACAATCTCTCGTACAATTATGAATCATTATCAAACCATCTTAAATTATTTTGATAACAGAAGTACTAATGCTTCTGCAGAATCATTCAATGCTAAAATAAAAGCATTTAGATCAAAATTTAGAGGTGTTAGAAATATAGAATACTTCCTTTTTAGGCTAACTAATATTTATGCTTAATTTTTGCATCCCCACAGGTTTTTGCTTTGATCCTCCATTGCTCTACCATCTGAGCTAAGGTACCTCATTTTAAACAAAAAACCCTGTTTCATCAGAAACAGGGTTTTCAAAAGAAAGGCGACGACATACTCTCCCACAAAACTGCAGTACCATCTGCGCTGGCGGGCTTAACTTCTCTGTTCGGAATGGGAAGAGGTGAGCCCCGCCGCAATAACCACCTTAAGGTTGTTAGTAATTAGTCCTTAGTGCTTAGTAATTAGTTTTTAAGCTAATCACTACTTACTCTTTACTAGTTACTTTCCGCGTACGGACAATATCTTAACATACTGAGATAAAGAAAACTATTATTCTATTAGAAAGTGCTTCCCTCCCGTCTTTTACACGGGAGGAAAAAGGTGTACATAAGCTTACGGATTATTAGTACTACTCGACTATGACATTACTGCCTTTACATCTATAGCCTATCAACGTGGTCATCTTCCACGATCCTTAAAAGAAATCTCATCTTGTGGTGGGTTTCGCGCTTATATGCTTTCAGCGCTTATCCCTTCCCAACGTAGCTACTCTGCGGTGCCCCTGGCGGGACAACAGATACACTAGAGGTTAGTCCAATTCGGTCCTCTCGTACTAGAATCAGATCCACTCAAATTTCTAACGCCCACAGTAGATAGAGACCGAACTGTCTCACGACGTTCTGAACCCAGCTCGCGTGCCACTTTAATGGGCGAACAGCCCAACCCTTGGGACCTTCTCCAGCCCCAGGATGTGACGAGCCGACATCGAGGTGCCAAACCCCCCCGTCGATATGAGCTCTTGGGGGAGATCAGCCTGTTATCCCCGGCGTACCTTTTATCCTTTGAGCGATGGCCCTTCCATGCGGAACCACCGGATCACTATGCTCTACTTTCGTACCTGATCGACCTGTATGTCTCTCAGTCAAGCTCCCTTATGCCATTGCACTCTTCGCACGGTTACCAAGCGTACTGAGGGAACCTTTAGAAGCCTCCGTTACTCTTTTGGAGGCGACCACCCCAGTCAAACTACCCACCAAGCACTGTCCTCTTCTTCGAAGAGTTAGGCCTCAGATAAACAAAGGGTTGTATTTCAACAATGACTCCACAACGCCTGGCGACGCCGCTTCATAGTCTCCAACCTATCCTACACATCATTTATCCAAGGTCAATACTAAGCTATAGTAAAGGTGCACAGGGTCTTTTCGTCCCACTGCGGGTAAACGGCATCTTCACCGTTACTACAATTTCACCGAGCTCATGGCTGAGACAGTGTCCAGATCGTTACACCATTCGTGCAGGTCGGAACTTACCCGACAAGGAATTTCGCTACCTTAGGACCGTTATAGTTACGGCCGCCGTTTACTGGGGCTTCAATTCAATGCTTCTCCGAAGATAACATCTCCTCTTAACCTTCCAGCACCGGGCAGGTGTCAGGCCCTATACTTCATCTTACGATTTTGCAGAGCCCTGTGTTTTTGATAAACAGTCGCCTGGACCTCTTCACTGCGGCCCCGATTGCTCGGGGCGACCCTTCTCCCGAAGTTACGGGTCTATTTTGCCTAATTCCTTAGCCATGAATCTCTCGAGCACCTTAGGATTCTCTCCTCAACTACCTGTGTCGGTTTACGGTACTGGTACTAATTACCTGAAGTTTAGAGGTTTTTCTTGGAAGCCCTTAGGCGCACTATCTCTTTGTCCGAAGACTCCGAGTACTATCGTATTTCACCATTCTCTACGGATTTGCCTATAGAGAATATAGCTAGGTACTTTAACGAACTATTCCGTCAGTTCGCGGCGCTTTCATCACTCCGTCACCCCATCACAGTAATTAGTAGTACGGGAATATTAACCCGTTGACCATCGACTGTCCCTTTCGGGTTCGCCTTAGGACCAGACTAACCCACAGCTGATTAGCATAGCTGTGGAAACCTTAGTTTTTCGGTGTGCGGGTTTCTCGCCCGCATTATCGTTACTTATGCCTACATTTTCTTTTCCAGCCAGTCCAGAATACCTTACGATACACCTTCAACCCTGCTGGAATGCTCCCCTACCACTTGCAGTAAACTGCAAATCCATAGCTTCGGTAATATGCTTATGCCCGATTATTATCCATGCTCGTCCGCTCGACTAGTGAGCTGTTACGCACTCTTTAAATGAATGGCTGCTTCCAAGCCAACATCCTAGCTGTCTGGGCAGACAAACCTCGTTCTTTCAACTTAGCATATATTTGGGGACCTTAGCTGATGGTCTGGGTTCTTTCCCTCTCGGACTTGGACCTTAGCACCCAAGCCCTCACTGCTGTAAAACATTATATAGCATTCGGAGTTTGTCAGGAATTGGTAGGCGGTGAAGCCCCCGCATCCAATCAGTAGCTCTACCTCTATATAACTATTATCAGCGCTGCACCTAAATGCATTTCGGGGAGTACGAGCTATTTCCGAGTTTGATTGGCCTTTCACCCCTACCCACAGGTCATCCGAAGACTTTTCAACGTCAACCGGTTCGGACCTCCACACTGTGTTACCAGCGCTTCATCCTGCCCATGGGTAGATCACACGGTTTCGCGTCTAACACTACTGACTAAAGCGCCCTATTCAGACTCGCTTTCGCTACGGATCCGTGACTTAATCACTTAACCTTGCCAGCAACGTTAACTCGTAGGCTCATTATGCAAAAGGCACGCCGTCACCCCACCAAAGGGCTCCGACCGCTTGTAAGCGTATGGTTTCAGGATCTATTTCACTCCGTTATTCACGGTTCTTTTCACCTTTCCCTCACGGTACTGGTTCACTATCGGTCTCTCAGGAGTATTTAGCCTTAGCGGATGGTCCCGCCAAATTCAGACAGGGTTTCACGTGCCCCGCCCTACTCAGGATACCACTATCTATTATACTTGTTACCCATACGGGGCTATCACCCTCTTTGGCGCTACTTTCCAGTAACTTCCGGTTCCGTGTACATAAAATATCGTGGTCCTACAACCCCAACATTGCCGTAACAACATTGGTTTGGGCTAATCCGCGTTCGCTCGCCACTACTTACGGAATCACTTTTGTTTTCTTCTCCTCCGCCTACTTAGATGTTTCAGTTCAGCGGGTTTGCCCACCTATCGGTGTACTATGTCTTCAACATAGTGGGTTGCCCCATTCGGGTATCTGCGGATCAAATGGTGTGTGCCCATACCCGCAGCTTTTCGCAGCTTATCACGCCCTTCATCGCCTCTGAGAGCCTAGGCATCCCCCATACGCCCTTATTTTGCTTATTGTACCAATCTTGTTACTTAAAACAAGACCGTTTTTTTGTTTTCTTTTATTTGTATTACTACTAATAATAAAAAACGCTTTCTACTTTTTAATTTTTTCTTATCTCAATATGTCAATGAACTTTAACAATTAATAATTATCAATTGATAATTTTCAATTATTTCGTGGAGAATAACGGAGTCGAACCGTTGACCTCCTGCGTGCAAGGCAGGCGCTCTAGCCAGCTGAGCTAATCCCCCATTTTTTAGTTGTCAGTTAACAGTTTTTAGTTAACAGTACTTAAAACGGTTACTCAACCTCTAAAATTTCCTTTTTTTAAGTTAAATAGTAGTCCCGGGCAGACTCGAACTGCCGACCCCTACATTATCAGTGTAGTACTCTAACCAGCTGAGCTACGAGACTCTGTTTTTACTTAATTTTCATTATTTTTTTAAATTAACAGCAAGAGTAATCAAATCTTTCAATTCAGAACTTTCTAAATAATCATCTTTTATCCCCAACGTGTGTATCCACTAACATATGAGGCTCTAGAAAGGAGGTGTTCCAGCCGCACCTTCCGGTACGGCTACCTTGTTACGACTTAGCCCTAGTTACCAGTTTTACCCTAGGCAGCTCCTTGCGGTCACCGACTTCAGGCACCCCCAGCTTCCATGGCTTGACGGGCGGTGTGTACAAGGCCCGGGAACGTATTCACCGGATCATGGCTGATATCCGATTACTAGCGATTCCAGCTTCACGGAGTCGAGTTGCAGACTCCGATCCGAACTGTGACCGGCTTTATAGATTCGCTCCTGCTCACACAGTGGCTGCTCTCTGTACCGGCCATTGTAGCACGTGTGTAGCCCAAGGCGTAAGGGCCGTGATGATTTGACGTCATCCCCACCTTCCTCACAGTTTGCACTGGCAGTCTTGTTAGAGTTCCCGACTTGACTCGATGGCAACTAACAACAGGGGTTGCGCTCGTTATAGGACTTAACCTGACACCTCACGGCACGAGCTGACGACAACCATGCAGCACCTTGTAAATTGTCTTGCGAAAGTTCTGTTTCCAAAACGGTCAATCTACATTTAAGCCTTGGTAAGGTTCCTCGCGT
Source organism: Flavobacterium adiutor (assembly GCF_048282555.1). NCBI lineage: Bacteria > Pseudomonadati > Bacteroidota > Flavobacteriia > Flavobacteriales > Flavobacteriaceae > Flavobacterium > Flavobacterium adiutor. Next base: position 1,216,075 of record NZ_CP182487.1, on the reverse strand, counting down.
ATCATCGAATTAAACCACATGCTCCACCGCTTGTGCGGGCCCCCGTCAATTCCTTTGAGTTTCAAACTTGCGTTCGTACTCCCCAGGTGGGATACTTATCACTTTCGCTTAGCCACTGAACTTGCGCCCAACAGCTAGTATCCATCGTTTACGGCGTGGACTACCAGGGTATCTAATCCTGTTCGCTACCCACGCTTTCGTCCATCAGCGTCAATCCATTAGTAGTAACCTGCCTTCGCAATTGGTATTCCATGTAATCTCTAAGCATTTCACCGCTACACTACATATTCTAGTTACTTCCTAATAATTCAAGTTCAGCAGTATCAATGGCCGTTCCACCGTTGAGCGATGGGCTTTCACCACTGACTTACTAAACCGCCTACAGACCCTTTAAACCCAATGATTCCGGATAACGCTTGGATCCTCCGTATTACCGCGGCTGCTGGCACGGAGTTAGCCGATCCTTATTCTTACGATACCGTCAAATTCCTTCACGAAGGAGTGTTTCTTCTCGTACAAAAGCAGTTTACAATCCATAGGACCGTCATCCTGCACGCGGCATGGCTGGATCAGGCTTGCGCCCATTGTCCAATATTCCTCACTGCTGCCTCCCGTAGGAGTCTGGTCCGTGTCTCAGTACCAGTGTGGGGGATCTCCCTCTCAGGACCCCTACCCATCGTAGCCATGGTAAGCCGTTACCTTACCATCTAGCTAATGGGACGCATGCTCATCTTTTACCGTTGTGACTTTAATAGTAGGTTGATGCCAACTCACTATACTATGGGGTATTAATCCAAATTTCTCTGGGCTATCCCCCTGTAAAAGGTAGATTGCATACGCGTTACGCACCCGTGCGCCGGTCTCAAAGCCCGAAGACTTCTACCCCTCGACTTGCATGTGTTAAGCCTGCCGCTAGCGTTCATCCTGAGCCAGGATCAAACTCTTCATCGTATATTTTAATATTATATTGCGATGAATATCTATCGGTTCTTCTCGAATCTATCGATTCCATTACTCTTATTCTTTTGTCCTAACATCTCTGTTAAAACGGCTGTCAATTCAATATGTCTACGAACGTATCTTTCTTTATTTTTTTCGCTTATCGTTTGTTTCTTAAAGCGGGTGCAAAAGTAAAACTTCTTTTTGTTTCCTGCAAGAAAAATTTAAAAAAAATTGAAACTTTTTTTTCGTTTCTTTTTTCTCCTTTTTCTTTCAATCTCTCAACGAACTTTCCGTGTTTTGCGGGGTGCAAATGTAAAAGCATTTTTCAAATCTCGCAAGCTTTTTCTAATCTTTTTTTTGAAAATCTCTTTTCTCTCAATCAGCATGCTTGCCAGTATTTCAGTGAACGCCTTTCGTTATTGCGGGTGCAAAAGTAACACCTTTATTTACATTTACAACTCTTTTTTTTATATTTTTTCAATCTTTTTAAACCTTTTTTATTAACTAACTCATAACAAATTCCTTACAGATTAGACTTTTTTTGAAAAATTGTCAGTTTTTTATACTACAATCTATTTTTTCCTTATTTCAGCATGCTTTTTGAATTCCATTTTTAAGGAGTTTTTAATCTTTAATACTATTTGCTGAACAAAAGTTATGTTTTAAAAAAGCTTCTTTTCATCCTGAAAAACTTTGATTATATCTTTTCTACAGCTATTTCTCTTTAAAAAGCACCTCATAGCCCCGATAGAAGTGAAAATACTTTTGCTTTTTTCTTTAAAAAGCAAAAGATTGAAACCAATAGCGGGAAAAAGCTCCTTATTAAAAGTAAATACCCTTTTCTTAAATCCCAAACTAAAAGGTTTCGACTTTGTTTTCGGGATAATCGGGATAATCAGCCTTTAAAACTTACTACTTATTTCAACAAACCTTACGACCTTTCCCCTGTTACATATTATAGTAGCGTTTTATACTTATATATAGTACAATTTGCTACTCATTATATAATAGCAATCTTATACATATATATATTGTATGTATTTTTGTAATCATGTATATTTGCATTCACAAAATTATAAACAATGATCAAGATTACTTTACCCGATGGGTCAATTAGAGAGTTCGCTTCAGGCGCAACTCCAATGGAGGTCGCTAAAAACATTAGCGAAGGTTTTGCACGAAATGTTATTTCTGCATCTTTTAATGGTACAACTATTGAAACCGAAACTCCATTAACGACCGATGGTAATCTTATATTATATACTTGGAATGATGTGGAAGGAAAAAAAGCTTTCTGGCATTCTACTTCGCACGTAATGGCACAAGCTCTTGAGGAATTGTATCCCGGAATTAAATTAACTCTTGGACCTGCAATTGCTAACGGTTTTTACTATGATGTCGATTTTGGAGACCAGAAAATCTCTGAGGCTGATTTTAAAAAGATCGAAGACCGTATTCTTGAAATCGCAAGAGGTAAGTTTGATTTCAAAATGCGTCCAGTAACTAAAGCGGAAGCTTTAGAAATGTATAAAGACAACGTTTACAAGACTGAATTGATTTCAAATCTTGAAGACGGAACTATTACATTCTGCGACCACTCTACTTTTACTGATTTATGCCGCGGTGGACATATTCCGAATACTGGAATTATTAAAGCTGTAAAAATCATGAGTGTTGCTGGTGCTTACTGGAGAGGTGATGAAAAAAACAAACAGTTAACTCGTGTTTACGGAACTTCTTTCCCCAAACAAAAAGATTTAACTGAATATCTTGAACTTCTTGAAGAGGCAAAACGTCGTGATCACCGTAAATTAGGAAAAGAGCTTGAATTGTTTGCTTTCTCTCAAAAAGTTGGTCAAGGTTTGCCTTTGTGGCTACCAAAAGGTGCCGCATTAAGAGATCGTTTAGAGCAATTTCTAAAAAGAGCTCAAAAGAAAGCAGGTTACGAGCAAGTTGTTAGTCCGCATATTGGTCAGAAAGAATTGTATGTAACTTCTGGTCACTATGCTAAATATGGAGCAGATAGTTTCCAGCCAATTCATACTCCAGCAGAAGGTGAAGAGTTTTTATTAAAACCTATGAACTGCCCTCACCATTGCGAAATATATAATGTAAGACCGTGGTCGTATAAAGATTTACCGAAGCGTTATGCTGAATTTGGCACTGTTTACAGATATGAGCAATCTGGTGAATTACATGGCTTAACTCGCGTTCGAGGTTTTACTCAGGATGATGCCCATATTTTCTGTACTCCAGAGCAATTGGATGAAGAGTTCAAAAAAGTAATTGATCTTGTATTGTATGTATTTGGTTCCTTAGGTTTTGAAAACTTTACTGCTCAGATTTCATTAAGAGATCAAGAAGATAGGGAAAAGTACATTGGTACAGATGAAAACTGGGAGAAAGCTGAGAATGCGATTATTAATGCCGCAAAAGACAAAGGCCTTAATACCGTTGTAGAGTATGGTGAAGCTGCTTTCTATGGTCCAAAGTTAGATTTCATGGTTAAAGATGCTCTAGGAAGACAATGGCAATTAGGAACCATTCAGGTAGATTACAACTTACCTGAGCGTTTTGAATTGACCTATAAAGGTGCTGACAATGAATTACACAGACCTGTAATGATCCACAGAGCTCCTTTTGGATCAATGGAACGTTTTATTGCGATTTTACTAGAACACACAGCTGGGAACTTCCCTCTTTGGCTAATGCCTGAGCAGGCTATAATCTTGTCTTTGAGCGAGAAATACGAAAATTATGCTAAAAAAGTTTTAGATTTGCTAGAAAATCACGAAATTCGCGCCCTAATTGATAACCGAAACGAAACAATAGGCAAGAAAATTAGAGATGCAGAAATGCAAAAAACACCATTTATGCTGATTGTAGGAGAGGAAGAAGAAAAGAATAACACTATTTCTATTCGTCGTCACGGACAAGAAGGAAAAGGAAATATTACAGTTACAATTGATGAATTTATCAAAATTGTAAACGAAGAAATAAATAAAACATTAAAAGTTTTTACAGTTTAACTTAAATTATAAAGCCATAGCAATAAGAAGCAACAGAGGTTTTCAACCTCGCGTAGAAAAAAAAGATGCACACAGAATAAACAATAATATTCGTGGTGTACAAGAAGTAAGACTAGTAGGCGAAAATATTGAGCCTGGTGTATTTAAACTAGCCGAAGCATTACGATTAGCCGATCAATTTGAATTGGATCTAGTTGAGATTTCGCCGAATGCTGAACCACCGGTTTGCAAAATCATGGACTACAAAAAATTTGTCTATGAACAAAAAAAGCGTGACAAGGTATTAAAAGCTAAATCGTCTCAGGTTGTAGTAAAAGAAATTCGTTTTGGTCCACAGACTGACGAACATGACTATGAATTTAAAAGAAAAAATGCTGAGAAGTTCCTAAAAGAAGGTGCTAAGCTAAAAGCATTTGTATTTTTTAAAGGACGTTCAATCATTTACAAAGATCAGGGTCAGATTTTATTGTTGCGCCTTGCTCAAGATTTGGAAGAACACGGTAAAGTTGAAGCTATGCCTATACTAGAAGGAAAGAGAATGATTATGTTCATTGCTCCGAAGAAAAAGAAATAAGTCGTAAAGCAGAAAGTCATAAAGCCAAAAGTCAAAACAGACTTTCAAGCTTTAGACTTTTAAACTTTCAGACTAAGATATAAGTAAGTAAGAATAAATTAAAACACTAGGAAAAATGCCTAAAATGAAAACAAAATCTAGCGCTAAGAAACGTTTTAAAGTTACTGGCTCTGGAAAAATTAAAAGAAAGCATGCTTTTAAAAGTCACATCCTGACTAAAAAATCTAAAAAACGTAAATTAGCTTTGACACACTCAGCGCTAGTTCACCAAACAGATATGAAAAGCATTAAACAACAATTAAGAATTATCTAATATAAGTCGAAAGCAAAAAGTCTTAAAGTTTAAAAGTCTGTAACTGACTTTTGACATTTGACTTTAAAACCTTTGACTAGAGAATTTCTTTAGGTTAAAAAATTATTTATATAACCTTGGAGTATGGCTTTCAAGTTCCTTTGATTCAATTCAGGACGCCTGCTACAAAAACACATTAAAATTATGCCAAGATCGGTAAATTCAGTTGCTAAAAGAGCAAGAAGAAAAAAAATAATGAAGCAAGCCAAAGGTTTCTTTGGAAGACGTAAAAACGTTTGGACAGTTGCTAAGAATGCAGTAGAGAAAGCGATGAGCTACGCTTACCGCGATAGAAAACAAAACAAAAGAAATTTCCGTTCATTATGGATTCAACGTATTAACGCTGGTGCCAGATTAGAAGGAATGTCTTATTCTCAATTCATGGGAAAAGTTAAAGCTAACGGAATCGAATTGAACCGTAAAGTTCTTGCGGATTTAGCTATGAACCACCCAGAAGCTTTCAAAGCTATTCTTAATAAAGTAAAATAAACGTTTTATAAACTCAATTTAGAATTACTTACTTATCATAAAAAAACCATTCGTTTATTCGAATGGTTTTTTGTTTCTACTATCTTTCGATGCCAACACAATGACACAATGAAGAATCTTTTTGTAATTTTATTTCTTATGCAAATACTTTTAGCCAAAGCTCAAGAGAAGAATCTGAACAAGAATTCCATACAGACAGTTATTGGTGCAATTGATAAACGTGATGTAAATTGCCTATCAGAAATTAAGAGAGCTAAAGTTGATTTTAAAAACCATGAAGTATTCTACGAACTAATTCCCGAAGGATACCTTGATAACGATTATGATAGACACTATCCTCATCTAATAAAATTACTCCAAGAAAAAAGAATTGACTTTTGTGAAACTTATGACTTTGACTCGTGTTGGAGTTCCGATGATGAGAATAGATATCTATTAGTTACGAATTGTTACTGTAAAACATCTAATGAATTGTTGAATTTAAAATATGGAAAGAACTTTACCAAAAATATTGAAAGAACGGCCGATAGTTTGTATGTGCTAAGTAGAATCGACATACCTTTTGAATACTCCAATGGAGTAGATGATTATTGCAAGATATATCCAAAAGCAGTGGATTTCTTAGATCAAAAGATTCAAATTCAAAAAGATTTTTTCTCCTTTTTCGTATTTCCTGAAAAATTTATTCAAAGCGATGACAAAAGAGATTTTTTTGCCAAAGCTAAATTCACAATTAATAGAGACAATTCAGTATCTAACATTCTTGTAAAGATTGAATTTAAAGACAAAAAAAATGAGCATTTTCACGATTTAATTGTAGGTCAAATCACTGAATTTATTAAACATGCTGATTGGCAAGCTGCTGTTAGCAATGGCATAAAAGTAAACAGCAATTTTGATATTAATTTCTACAATCAATCTAAACACAGAAGTAATGCAAAACACACTTATCCTTCATATTGAAAAATTCGTTACTCTTGAGCCTTCAGATGTTTATAAATTAGAATCATGTCTAGAAGTTTCGAAAGTAACAAAGAAAGATCATGTTTTAAAACAAGGACAAATCTGCAATACAATATATTTTGTTGTTAAAGGCTGCATGAGACAATACATTATCAATTCTAAGGGATCTGAACAAACGCTTCAGTTTGGCATTGAAAACTGGTGGATTACTGATTATTTGAGTTATCACAATCATACCCCATCTAACTTTTATCTGCAGGCTGTTGAGAACTCAGATATCATTGCTATTGATAAAAATGTTTTAGAATCGCTATTAATTGAGATTCCAAATCTGGAGCGATATTTTAGAATCGTTACTCAAAAAAGTTTTGGTGCTATACAAATGCGAATTAAGTTTTTGTTTACGATGTCGGCAGAAGAAAGATATCATCATTTTAATGATCATTTCCCTGAATTTGTACAGCGGGTTCCTCAATACATGCTTGCCTCCTATTTAGACTTTTCTGCAGAATTTATGAGTAAAATAAGAGCCGGTAAAGTCTGAACAGAATTTCTTGAAGCAGTTCAAGTTTTTTAAAGTATACGTTACTGACCTTTGTAATGAACTTTAAAACATATAAAAATGAATTCAAGAATAGTTATTCCGCAAGTGGCTCCAGAAGCCTACCAAGCCTTAATGAATTTAGAAAAATACATTTCCACAACTTCACTAACTTCAACTCATAAAGAGCTAATTAAAATTCGTGCTTCACAAGTAAACGGTTGTGCTTTTTGCATCAATATGCATACAACTGATGCACGAAAATTAGGTGAAAATGAACAGCGTATTTACCTTACCAGCGCATGGCGAGAAGCTGATGTATTTAGCGAAGAAGAAAAAGCAATTTTAGCTTTAACTGAACAAGTGACTCTAATCAGTAATCATGTTTCTGATGAAGTTTATCAAAATGCTGCCAGTCTATTTGATGAAAAATATTTGGCTGAGATCATCCTTACCATCATTACGATAAACTCATGGAATAGATTAGCTATCACAACAGGATTAAGAGCAGTTTAATTCTTATTTAAAACAAACAAAAAAGGCTTTTTCATAAACTTTGAAAAAGCCTTTTCATTTTTTTTTACCTATCCAGAGCATAATTACGTTTTTAATTTTTTCTTTTTTGCTGCCGGAAATAGAACGTTATTTAAAATCAATCGATAGCCCGGAGAATTTGGATGCAAATCCAAAACTGTTGGCGGATCACCTACCTGATGCTGATAATCTTCGGGATCATGTCCGCCAAAAAAAGTAAACATTCCTTTTCCTTTCTCTCCATGAATGTAGCGTGCTTCACCATTAAGTTCACATGTTCCCATAATTAAAACATTAGATTTGATCAATCCTGAATCGAATGAAGTAGTCTGACCCATGAATCCTTTTACCAATTGTGTATGATTTTGACACAGCATGCTTGGTATCGGATCCCATTTTGCGGAATATTCCATTAAAGTAAAATAATCTTTATCAGGTGTGATTCTACGTTTTGTAGTCATATCAATGTCTGAGAACTCGTATTGTTCCGGTCTTCTTTCAAGTGCGAAATCTTTAAAGGCAAAAGAATTTCCATAGTTTAGTTTTGCCTGATAATTTGGTTCACTCGCATCTCCATCAAACATTGCTTCACAGATATCCACTCCATCTGCTGTCAAAGAAATATCAAAACTATCCGTTGCAGAACACATAGCAAACATAAAACCTCCTCCAATAACAAAATCTCTGATCTTTTTAGCTACAGCTCCTTTTTCCTGCGAAACCTTAGAATAGCCAAGCCTGGCTGCCAATGTCTCTGCATCTCTCTTTTGTTCAATATACCAGGGCGTAGTTTTGTATGCAGCATAAAATTTACCATATTGCCCCGTAAAATCCTCATGATGTAAATGCAGCCAGTCATAAAGCAACAACTGGTCACTTAAAACCTCTTCATCATAAATTGGTGTAAAAGGAATTTCAGCATAAGTCAAAACCAGAGTTACAGCATCATCCCAAGGTTGTTTTCCTTTAGGCGTATAAACAGCAATTTTAGGGGCTTTTTCTAAAATGACTGATTCCATGTTTTGTGAAGGGCTTGAAATTTGATCCAAAATTGAAATTTGTTCACTATCTGAAAGTATCTCAAAACTTACACCACGAATTTTACACTCTTTACGAATTTCATCAGCATCTGGCAATAAAAATGATCCACCCCGATAATTTAAAAGCCAACTGGCTTTATAATCTTTATTTAGACACCAATAGGTAATTCCATATGCCTTAAGATGATTTTGCTGCGTAGTTTCATCCATAGGGAGAAGTATAAAAGATGCTTTTGAAGACATAGACACTAAGAAGACTACTATACATATTAAGCTCTGTTTCATTTCGGTAAACTATTTTGTGTAAAGGTATAAAGGAAGTATTAAAAACTATATTGGAAACACTATTTATCGCTATAAATCATCGTTTTTTTTTGACGAAACAAGTAAAAACAGGTATAAATACTTACAATCAAAAAAGATATTCTAATTAAATTTGACATTCAATAATAAAAGTTTGAAATACAATGAAAATCAATGAAAGTGATAAAGAATCAAAACAATTAAATATGCTACAAAAAATAGCTCTTTGTATAATAGCCATAACTGTTATAACGTATTATGTACTGTCTATTCAATTTTTAACCAGTTAACTTAAAGAGTTAAAACTGCAATTTCATTTTGAATAGCGTATACAACCAATCCAGCAATATTTCTAGACTCAGTTTTAAGCAATAAATTATTTCTGTGTCCTTCAACCGTTCTTGGACTCAAGAAGAGTTCTTCGGCGATTTCAGCCGTGGTTTTTTGATTGCAAATAAGTTGAAGTATTTCGATCTCTCTTGGTGATAAAAAACCAGACTCTAAATTGACTCTAGAATTTTTTGAAGGATGCATAGTATCCTGTATTGTCTTTAAAATTTTCTCATTATAAAAAAATCCTTTTTTTGCAACTTCATTAATTGTGTTTATTAAATCTGTGGGAGTTGTATTTTTCACTAAATAAGCAACTGCTCCCACCTGAATCATATTTATCACGAATGATTTAGTATCATAACTAGTTAATGCAATAATTTTAATATCAGGGAAAAATTTTCTAATAACTTTAGTAGCTTCAACACCATTTAAAACAGGCATTTTCAGATCCATAATAATAATGTCTGGTTTAGTCTCACTATTATTCAAATTTGAAATCAATTCTTCTCCATTTGAAGCTTCAAAAAGAACTTCAATATTTTCTTCTCTTTGGAGTAAGAAAGAAATTCCTTTACGAAATAAGATTTCGTCATCAACTAAAACTATTTTAATAGCAAGATCATTCATTTTTTCATGAGTTTAAATCTTCTTAAAATTTCGAAATTACAAAATTATATTATCAACAAAACTAAAAAACTAGTATTTATAACAAATAAGTTAAAAAGTAAAACAAACCTCAATACCTTTATTTACTTCAGAATTTATAGTAATGTTTCCATTTAAAAAAGAAATCCGACTATCAATATTCTTCATTCCTAACCCCTTATGATTTTCGGCATTTTCTGAATCAAAACCGACTCCATTATCCTTATAAAAGCAGGTATTTAAACCTTTAACCTTATCAAAAATTATAGAGATTTCAGATGCCTTACCATGACGCAAAGAATTATTCATCAACTCTTGCAGAATCCTAAAAACATGTAAATGTTTATCTTTTTCATTTTCATCAAATTCAATTTTGTTTTGATAAAATACTTTAACCGATTTACTACTTTCAAATTCCTCACACAATTCTTCAATTCCGGCATGAAGTCCGAATTTATCAAAAACAGGAGGCAATAAATTATGGGCAATTTTTCTTGAATTATCTAATGCTTTTGCCGTAATATTGATAATATTATCGGTAATTTCTTTTATTTCAGTTTGTTTTAGATTGGGAGAGGTAAGTAAATAACTATTTAGTGAAACTACGTTTAATTTTGAGCTAATATCATCATGCAGATCCTGGGCTATTCTTTTTCTTTCTTCTTCCTGAGTAATAATAACAGCACGCAACTGTTCTTGTTGATGTGCTAATACTAAATCTTTTTTTTCTAATTCCTTTTGAATAATTTTTTTTCTGGAAAAATAGAAAAAGACAATCAAAGCAACTGCTACGATCATAAAAAAAAGGGAGATATACAAAATAATTGCGACAACTTCTTTTTCAGGAATGGAATTTACATTCATATAAATTGTGGTATTTTTTTATTATCGAATATAATAGTATATCAAAGATATTGATTTATTTTATCAATGAAGTAGCATCCTGTTAATTCTAAATAAAAAGTCTCCATCAAAAAATTGATGGAGACTTTTTATACTCTTCCTTATTTAGATACTATTCCACTGTATTTTCTTTTTCATCTTCTTCAACACAAGGTGGACATGGGCGTGTACCATCGTATATATCTCCCGTTTCTTCAGATTTGAATGATGTCTTTTTTAAATGATTACTTTTATCAAGCCCAATCAAAATAATAGTGGCTTTTCCTTTAGGATTAATCCCAAAAAATGCCCCTAAATTTACATTCCCCTGATACAGCATGGCTTTGACAACTTCGGCTTCTAAACTAAAATAACGAAAACGATTACCTTTATATGAAGTAGCTTCGTCAAGTTGAGAAATATTGCTAAGCTTTTTTTGCCATTCACTAATCCAGAGGAAAGCATCAACAGGAGTCAATAAATGTGAATTTAATAATTTTGTTCTCTTTGCAGTTGAACTTACAGATAATGCACTAAGATTCGTAAGTTGATCTCTAAAAATTGATTCTTTTAATATTGCAGACTTAACTATTCCTAATTCAACACCGGATTCACTAATTCCAGCTACTTGCATTTGTATTGTATTGTCAATAAATCCTAATTTGAAATGCACCTCAGTTATATCTGATTTTTCCAATAATGACTTCATTTCACTAATTGAAAACAAATAACCTGCCACCTGTTTTTGCGAACTTGCAAAGTTATTATCGAGCTTAGAAGATAACCAATCTTCATTTTGTAAAACTGATGTAGAGGCAACATCTTCCTGATTATTTTCATTTTGACAGGATAATCCAATAGCAATCAAAATATAAAACCCGAATATTTTTATTTTTTTCATAATTTAAAACTTCATTAAATTAAATAATACTATTTAACCTGAATAAAAGCTTTTTGGGAAAAGCTTGTTTTCCATTCATATAAAATAAATAATTGGTAAACCAGAAATAAAAAGGCATTTAATTTCCATGAAAGATATTTTAAATCATCACGCAAACTTATCGTTAGATTTCCTACTAAATACAAAATTGTAGAACCTAACATAAAAAAAATCACAGCTATAGTAATATAATAGTAAGATTTATGTTCAGTAAGCATATTATAAAAATGTATTAATGCAAAGGCTACTATTAACAAAGAAGCAATGGTTATTGCAAACAAGTTAAATTTTAAAAATTGCCTGTAATCAATAAAAAGCTGAATGCATAAAATAAATAAAGCGGCATATAAACTACGCTTTACTATTCGCTTTTGAGATTTTAATTTTACAATCGATTCATAAAATAAACTTAACAAAATCATCTGACCGATAACAAATATATTGATTACAAACAAATTATCAAATCTTAAATGGTACATAAGTTCCATAGTAATCTGCATTGTAAAAGAAAAAAGCAAATAACATATAAAAAAAACATTAACTCCATCCTTACAGAAAAAACTATAGCTGTATAAAATCAGATTAATTAGTAAGAATAAGTAACCTGAGTAAATTAAAAAATCTATCATTGATATTAAATTTCAGCATAATTAAAAAGGCGGAGAAGGACGCGTACCGTCATAAACAACATATTCTGTTGTTTTAGCTACTCCCTGATTTGAAGGTGGTCCGTATACATCAATATACTTCCCTGTTTCTTTATCTAGGTTTGCTCCAACAAAAAGCAATGTTTTTTCATTTTGATCATTAATACCTATATAAGCACGAACAGCATCCGTATTAAGCTGTAATACTATTTCTAAACTTTCTCTCGGTATCAAATAAGATTTCACCTTAGTGTTACTGTCTTCAATTGTAGTATCATGATCGTATCTCTTTTCCCATTCTTTCGCAACTGTTAATGGAATTTCAATTGGTCCCGGAAATTTTTCTTCTGACATAATTTAATTGGTTTTTGGTTAAACGTTAAGATTAATTATAAGCTAAACTAAGGAATTATTTTAAAACATTAGCTCTTACAAATAAAAAACAACCACTTAAGAATAATTAAAATCATTGACGAACAATTAGTTATACACCTATTTGTGTGAAAACAGGTATAAATACGTGTATCAGTTTTTTTATTATGATCTAATTTTGTTAACAAACATTAACAAAAAATTATGTAAAAAATTTCCCGAAAAGATTCTTTGAGCTGATTTATTAAGTATAAAGTAGTTTAAATAAAAAAAATCCGTCTTGTAACATAAAAAAGGGGTTTTATGACATATTCTTACTAAAAAAATCTACAAAAAGATATTTTTGAAAAGTTGGAATACTTAATCTTCATACATTATCTCATCGATGTTTGCATCAAAGAGATCAGATTAAAAGGCAAAACATATAATTTATTTTTTAACTATATAACTACAATCTATGTCTACAGAACCATTTATTGGAGAAATTAAAATTTTAGCTTTTAATTTTGCCCCAAGGAATTACATGCTTTGTGCGGGACAACTTCTTTCCATCTCAGCTAATTCGGCTTTATTTGCTTTATTAGGAACCAATTATGGTGGAAATGGTATTCAATCTTTTGGCTTGCCCGATTTAAGAGGGAGGGTTCCCGTTAGTCAAGGTAGTTTTAACCAACAACCTTATTCAATGGGCCAATTAGCAGGAACTCCAACCACCACATTGTTAAGTAGTAACATGCCTATGCACACGCACCCCGCAGATGGAATAACAGTGTCAGAACCTGTTGCAGCTACGGGTGGTGATACCGATAGTCCTGTAAATGCGTTTTTACCTAAAACAGGAACCGACTTCTATTCTACTGTTTCTACTCCAGGAAGTCACTATGGTTTTTTACAAGCCTCTGGACAAACATCAATAACAGGATCAGGATCGTCATTCTCTATAATGAATCCTTATTTAGTGATCAACTATTCAATAGCGATCTATGGTATTTTTCCTAGTCGAAATTAAACAAATAACGTATAACTTTAAAACTATTTTACATCATGTCTACAGAACCTTTTATTGGTGAAATTAAAATTTTCGCATTTGACTTTGCACCTGTTGGCTATTCATTTTGTGCTGGACAAACGATAGCAATTGCTCAAAATACAGCACTATTTGCTCTTATAGGAACAACTTATGGTGGTAACGGACAAACTACTTTTATGCTTCCTAATTTACAAGGAAGAGTACCTGTAGGACAAGGGCAAGGACCTGGACTTCCTAACTATGTTATGGGGCAACAAGCAGGTAATACAACAGCTACATTGACTACTAACAATTTACCACCTCACGTTCACCCAGCGCAAGGTATTACGATAAATATGCCTGTGGCTACTACAGGAGGAGACACTGATTCACCTGCTGGAGCCTTTTTAGCACAAGCTACAGGAGATTTTTACTCTTCTGTCGCTACTCCAGGCAACCATTATGGAGCGTTGACTGTAGGAGGTCAAACAGGTATTTCAGGTAGTGGATTTCCATTTAGTATTATGAATCCATACCTAACATTAAATTATTGTATTGCTACAGTAGGGATATTCCCAAGTAGAAATTAATTAAGCTTTATTAAGAGGAAGTTGACTAAAATTTCCTCTTTTTTTATCCTTTTTATATGCAAAAAATTGGTTTTTTATTGCCTAGGTCTAGTTTTTACGACACCATGGGTTTTGATTTATTTGAAGGCTTACGTTCTGGATTACAACATATTGAAAAATATGATGTAAAAATCATCATCGAGAACATAAGTTTTGGAGCCGATAAACAACAATGTTATCGCTGTGCCGAGAAGTTAGTGTTAGAAGAAAATGTAGCTATTGTAGTAGCTTATATTGGACATCGAATGGCTGAATTGCTAAAACCACTTTTTTTAGCGACTAATAAAATTCTATTAGTTTTAGATCCAGGAGCTAGCATGCCTCAAGAATGGCCTACTTGTTCGTCTATATTTTATCACTCTCTTCAAAATGCGTTTGGGGCATGGTTAACCGCTCAAAAAGCAGTCAAAGAAGGTTACCAAACAGGTGGAATGGTAACGAATTACTACGATGGAGGATACCTGCATACTTACGGTATTACCAAAGGTTATGAATGGGCAAAAGGAACAATTTGTTTCAATCACGCTACAGGATTCAAACCAGAAGATTTTACTATGGAACCTTTACAAAACCATTTGAGCCAAAATCCTAATAGTGCTTTATTAAGTCTTTTTAGTGGTGACTTTACTCAATGGTACTTTGCTGAACTAAAGAAATGGTTTGAAAATCAAGATGTACCTGTTTACTTATCTCCTTTTGGATTAGAAGAAACAATGCTAGAAAACGCGGTATTTGCAAGTAATAAAATAAGTGGAGTAGCTGCTTGGTCAAGAAACATCGCTACTCCAGAGAATAAAACTTTTATGGACACTATCGTGACATCTGGTCGTAAAGCGAACCTATTCAATTTGTTAGGATGGGAAAGTGCTTCCATCATTAATAAAATTTTAGAGCTTTTTGAAATTCACAAAAACAATACATCATCAATAGCGGCTGAACTTATGTCTTTTGATTTTGAAAGCCCAAGAGGTAAAATCAGTTTTGATTCTAAGACCAATACTACTGTAAGTCCTTTATATGATGTAACTGTGATAGAAAATATGGGGAACTGTGAAATTGTTGTAAATGGTAAAATAGATAATATAAAAACTGAATTCGAAACATTCTCTACTTTGAATCTTGATAATGCTGTTTCAGCTTGGTTCAATAGCTATACTTGCAATTAGTGTATGGAAGAAGTTAATAAAAAAATAGTGATCCTTTGTGGTGGAAAATTTGCTTTTAAAGCCATACAAGCTTTGGCTAATGAAAAATTTTTATATGGAATTGGGATTGGCAAAGGAAATCAACTAGTGGTGAACGCTTTGGAAAGAGAATGTGAAAATAACGGACTGCATTTTCAATCGTTTGAGAATAAAAAAAAGATGCAAAACATGAGAGAATGGTTAGATACTATACAACCTGACTATATTTTCTCCTTTTCTTTCCCTTTTTTATTGTCAGAGGATGTTTTGGCATATGGTCCAGAAAAATTTATCAATTTTCATCCAGGCAAACTTCCACAATATAGAGGTCCAATGCCTATTTTTGAAGTGCTACGGAATCAAGAAAAAGAAACTGCCTTTTGTGTTCATTTTATGAATTCAAAATTTGACGAAGGTAATATCATATTTAATGATCCCATTACTATTCTTCCACAAGAAACTTATGGAAAACTTGCCGTACGTATGAGCGCAAGACTTGCACAAGTCGCTGTAAACGTAGCCCATATGGTACAATTTGCAAGTAAAATTCCTAGTATCCCTCAAGAAGAGGAAAAATCTTGTTATTATGAAAAACCAGAACTGACAGATACCTACATTCAATGGAGAAATATGGATGCGGGTCAAATTATTGCACTTATAAATGCATGTAACCCATGGAATGGAGGTGCTGACACTAGCTTATTAGGAGAACAAATAAAAATTATATCCGCACAAATCGAAGAACAAAAACACGATAACAATACTATGCCTGGAATGATACTTTCTACTCAAAAAGAAGGATGCATTCAAGTTGCATGTATTGACAACCAACTCATAGCAATCCAATTGATTAGTACCGATGAAGGAATCATGAGTGCGGAAGAATTTAAAGCGAATAGAAATTTAACGCTACATTCCTTTAATTAACCCTATCCTTATGACTATAAATAAATTAAAAAAAAAATAAATATTAAATCTAACTGTTATGAAACAAAAAATTACTTTGTTAGTCACTTTACTACTATTTTGCTTTGCGGGTGAAGCGCAAGTGCAATTTTGGAGTGACACTTTTGAGACTGGGTCTCCGTCCAGCGGGATGCGAACCCCTGAAGAAAATGGAGGTACAACTTCACCAAGTACTGCCTATTTTAAACTAACCGATGGTTCTACTATTTCACAAGTAGTTCCGTTTACTGGTAAGGATGGCACCAATTTTTGGGCTGGAGAAGATCACAATGCTGCGGGAACTGGATTTACTGCGAGTGGTGCTCAAGGAGCAGCTACGAATAGCCCTAATAACGAACTACAAATATTATGGTCAAACATTAATATAAGTGGTAAAACTGGTTTAAGTTTTAAAGGATTATTAGCAGCGAATAGTACTAACGAACCTTGGGATAATACACAAGCTTGTAATAGTGGTGTTGGAACAACCAATACCGATTACATTATTATTGAATACAGTATAGACGGAGGACCATACACTAGTTTGATTCGTTTTTTTAACAGAGGAAGTGCTAGTGGTGTAGGAGATAAATATCTTTTTGAAGATACAGATGGCGATGGTTGTGGTGATGGAACCCAATTAACTAATGCGTTTAATGAATTTACTAAGTCTATCGCAGGGACAGGAACTACAATGAACTTATTAATTCGTGTTTTTTCTGAAGGTACAAATGAAGAATGGGGTATAGATAACTTTCGTTTGTTTGCCACACCCGCTTGTACAGCACCAGTGGTAACTACACAACCTAGCAACGTCACGGTTTGTAATAATGGTAATACTACATTCTCAGCAACCGCAACTGGTGCGACGGCTTACCAATGGCAGGTAAATACGGGTTCTGGTTTTACAGATATTACAAATAGTGGTGTTTACTCGACTGCTACAACAAATATCTTAACAATCACAGGGGCAACTTCTGGCATGAACGGTTTTTTATATCGCTGCGTGGCTAAAGATGGTTCTTGTAGTACCAATTCAAGTTCAGGTGTATTATCCGTAGCTACGATTACTCTAACAGCAGCATCTCAAACAAACATTGCTTGTAATGGTGGTTCAACTGGAGCTGCAACAGTAAATGCTGCTACTGGAGGAACAGGACCATATACCTACAACTGGACACCAGGCACTCCAACAGGTGATGGAACAGTTTCTGTTAGTGGTTTGACTCCTGGAGTCTGGACCTGTACAGTAACAGATAATATGGGTTGTTCGACGACTCGTGATTTTACAATTACACAACCAACGGCTATCAGTACGGCAACTGCGGCGCAGACCAATGTATCATGCAATGGAGGAAATAACGGAACTGCTTCTGTGACTCCTTCGGGTGGTGCTGGTGGATATACCTATCTATGGAGTAATGGTGCTACTACTGCTACAGTAACCGGATTAAGTGCAGGAACTTATACCGTAACAGTAACCGATGCTAACGCATGTACCGCTACTCGAAACTTTACAATTACACAACCAACGGCAATCACCACAACAGGTTCGCAGACCAATCTATCATGTAATGGAGCAACTAATGGAACTGCTTCTGTAATTGCTTCAGGTGGTGCTGGTGGATATACCTATCTATGGAGTAATAGTGCTACTACTGCTACAGTAACCGGATTAAGTGCAGGAACTTATACCGTAACAGTAACCGATGCTAACGCATGTACCGCTACTCGAAACTTTACAATTACACAACCAACGGCAATAACCACAACAGGTTCGCAGACGAATGTATCATGTAATGGAGCAACTAATGGAACTGCTTCTGTAATTGCTTCAGGTGGTGCTGGCGGATATACCTATTCTTGGGCTCCTTCTGGAGGAACAGCTGCCACAGCAACCGGACTTGCTGCAGGAAATTATACCGTAACCATAACAGATGCTAATGCATGTACTGCAACACGCAACTTTACTATTACACAACCAACGGCAATCACCACAACAGGGTCGCAGACCAATGTATCATGTAATGGAGGAAATAACGGAACTGCTTCAGTAACTGCTTCAGGTGGTGCTGGGGGATACACCTATTCATGGGCTCCTTCTGGAGGTACAGCTGCCACGGCAACCGGACTTGCTCCAGGAAATTATACCGTAACCATAACAGATGCTAATGCATGTACTGCAACACGTAACTTTACTATTACACAACCAACAGCAATCACCACAACAGGGTCACAGACCAATGTATCATGTAATGGAGGATCTAACGGTACTGCTTCAGTAACTGCTTCAGGTGGTGCTGGGGGATACACCTATTCATGGGCTCCTTCTGGAGGAACAGCTGCTACGGCAACCGGACTTACTCCAGGAAATTATACCGTAACCATAACAGATGCTAATGCATGTACTGCAACACGCAACTTCACTATTACACAACCAACGGCTATCACCACAACAGGATCACAGACCAATCTATCATGTAATGGAGCAACTAATGGAACTGCTTCAGTAACTGCTTCAGGTGGTGCTGGCGGATATACCTATTCTTGGGCTCCTTCTGGAGGAACAGCTGCCACAGCAACCGGACTTGCTGCAGGAAATTATACCGTAACCATAACAGATGCCAATGCATGTACTGCAACACGCAACTTTACTATCACAGAACCAACAGCAATCACCACAACAGGGTCGCAGACCAATGTATCATGTAATGGAGGAAATAACGGAACTGCTTCAGTAACTGCTTCAGGTGGTGCTGGGGGATACACCTATTCATGGGCTCCTTCTGGAGGTACAGCTGCTACGGCAACCGGACTTGCTCCAGGAAATTATACCGTAACCATAACAGATGCTAATGCATGTACTGCAACACGCAACTTTACTATTACACAACCAACAGCAATCACCACAACAGGGTCACAGACCAATGTATCATGTAATGGAGGATCTAACGGTACTGCTTCAGTAACTGCTTCAGGTGGTGCTGGGGGATACACCTATTCATGGGCTCCTTCTGGAGGTACAGCTGCTACGGCAACCGGACTTGCTCCAGGAAATTATACCGTAACCATAACAGATGCTAATGCATGTACTGCAACACGCAACTTTACTATTACACAACCAACGGCTATCACCACAACAGGATCACAGACCAATCTATCATGTAATGGAGCAACTAATGGAACTGCTTCTGTAATTGCTTCAGGTGGTGCTGGCGGATATACCTATTCTTGGGCTCCTTCTGGAGGAACAGCTGCCACAGCAACCGGACTTGCTGCAGGAAATTATACCGTAACCATAACAGATGCTAATGCATGTACTGCAACACGCAACTTTACTATTACACAACCAACGGCAATCACCACAACAGGGTCGCAGACCAATGTATCATGTAATGGAGGAAATAACGGAACTGCTTCAGTAACTGCTTCAGGTGGTGCTGGGGGATACACCTATTCATGGGCTCCTTCTGGAGGTACAGCTGCCACGGCAACCGGACTTGCTCCAGGAAATTATACCGTAACCATAACAGATGCTAATGCATGTACTGCAACACGCAACTTTACTATTACACAACCAACAGCAATCACCACAACAGGATCACAGACCAATGTATCATGTAATGGAGCAACTAATGGAACTGCTTCTATAATTGCTTCAGGTGGTGCTGGCGGATATACCTATTCTTGGGCTCCATCTGGGGGAACAGCTGCTACGGCAACCGGACTTGCTCCAGGAAATTATACCGTAACCATAACAGATGCTAATGCATGTACTGCAACACGCAACTTCACTATTACACAACCAACGGCTATCACCACAACAGGATCACAGACCAATCTATCATGTAATGGAGCAACTAATGGAACTGCTTCAGTAACTGCTTCAGGTGGTGCTGGCGGATATACCTATTCTTGGGCTCCTTCTGGAGGAACAGCTGCCACAGCAACCGGACTTGCTGCAGGAAATTATACCGTAACCATAACAGATGCCAATGCATGTACTGCAACACGCAACTTTACTATTACACAACCAACGGCAATCACCACAACAGGGTCGCAGACCAATGTATCATGTAATGGAGGAAATAACGGAACTGCTTCAGTAACTGCTTCAGGTGGTGCTGGGGGATACACCTATTCATGGGCTCCTTCTGGAGGAACAGCTGCTACGGCAACCGGACTTGCTCCAGGAAATTATACCGTAACCATAACAGATGCTAATGCATGTACTGCAACACGTAACTTTACTATTACACAACCAACAGCAATCACCACAACAGGGTCACAGACCAATGTATCATGTAATGGAGGATCTAACGGTACTGCTTCAGTAACTGCTTCAGGTGGTGCTGGGGGATACACCTATTCATGGACTCCTTCTGGAGGAACAGCTGCTACGGCAACCGGACTTGCTCCAGGAAATTATACCGTAACCATAACAGATGCTAATGCATGTACTGCAACACGTAACTTTACTATTACACAACCAACAGCAATCACCACAACAGGATCTCAGACCAATCTATCATGCAATGGAGGATCTAACGGTACTGCTTCTGTAATTGCTTCAGGTGGTGCTGGGGGATATACCTATTCTTGGTCTCCATCTGGGGGAACAGCTGCTACGGCAACCGGACTTACTGCAGGAAATTATACCGTAACCATAACAGATGCTAATGCATGTAGTGCAACACGCAACTTTACTATTACACAACCAACAGCAATTAATTTCACAACTACAGTTTTGTCTGGTTATGATTATAATACTGGATATAGTGAAACTATAGTAGCTTCAGGAGGAACAGGATCTAAAACGTATGCAGTTACAGCGGGAAGTTTGCCTTCTGGTTTCTCGCTATCAACAGCTGGACAGATAACAGGTACTTCAACTCAAATTGCTGATAGTAATTTTACGGTTACCGCTACTGATGCTAATAATTGTACTGCTAACTATGTTTATGTACTGAAATTAAATCAAATCCCAATTACGGTAACTGCAACACCTTCTCAAACTAAAATATATGGAGAGAATGATCCTGTTTTAACTTATACAGTATCACCAAGTTTGCTTTCTGGAGATTCATTCACAGGATCTTTAACAAGAGATAGTGGTGAAAATATTGGTAATTATGCTATTAATCAAGGTTCGCTTTCAGCTGGATCTAAATATTTAATTACTTATGTGGGTGCTAACTTTACTATTACCGCAAAACCAATTACAGTAACAGCAACTCCATCACAAACGAAAGTTTACGGAACAACGGATCCTGTTTTTGCTTATACAGTTTCACCAGGTTTAGTAGGTAGTGATGCCTTTACAGGAGCTTTAACTAGAGTTACTGGGGAAAATATAGGAACTTATGCTATTAACCAAGGAAGTTTGAGTGCCGGATCTAATTACACGATTAGTTACGCAGACGCTAACTTTACTATTACGGCAAAACCAATTACAGTAACAGCAACTCCATCACAAACCAAAGTTTATGGAACAACAGATCCTGCTTTTGCTTATACAGTTTCACCAGGTTTGGTAGGTAGTGATGCCTTTACAGGAACTTTAAGCAGAACTGCTGGAGAGAATATTGGAAACTATGCTATAACACAAGGAAACTTAAGTGCCGGTTCTAATTATAACATTACTTACGTAAGTAAAGATTTTACTATTACGGCAAAACCTATTACAGTAACGGCAGATGCTTCACAAACTAAAGTATATGGAACTACGAATCCGATTTACACTTATACGGTTTCTCCAAGTTTAGTAAGTGGTGATTCTTTCACAGGAACTTTAAGCAGAACTGCTGGAGAGAATATTGGAAACTATCCTATAACACAAGGAAACTTAAGTGCCGGTTCTAATTATAACATTACTTATGTAAGCAAAGATTTTACGATTACGGCAAAACCAATTACAGTAACAGCAACTCCATCACAAACTAAAGTATATGGAACAATGGATCCTATTTTTACTTATACGGTTTCTCCAAATTTAGTAAGTGGTGATTCTTTCACAGGAGCTTTAAGCAGAACTGCTGGAGAGAATGTGGGTGTTTACGCTATCACACAAGGTACCTTAACTGCCGGTGGAAATTATACCATTATGTATAATGGCTCTAATTTTACTATTACAAAAGCAGATCAGGTAATTACCTGGAATCAGACTTTGGGATTAGGTTGTAATGGAGAAACTAGTATTGTTTTGACTGCTGTTGCTAATAGTGGTTTAGCAGTAAATTATACTTCTTCTAATACTAACATTGCTTCTGTTTCAAATAATTCATTAATTTTTCAAAATTATGGGTCGGCGACTATAACAGCATCACAACCAGGTAACATGAATTACAACGCAGCTCCGGCTGTAGTTTTACCGGTAGTATCTAGTCAGCCTAACCTGATTAGAAAACAGTTTGAAAATATTATATTCTTTGACAATAGTTCTAAGAGTTTTAAATCGTATAGCTGGTATAAAAATGGGGTTCTAGTTCCGGGACAAACTTCACAATATTTCAAAGAAAATGGCCCTTTGAATGGAACTTATTACGCGGTAGCAACAAAACTAGACGGAACATTAATTACAACCTGTACCTTAAATTTATCTACTACAATAGAAGAAGAGTACATAAGAATTGTTCCAAACCCTGTTAGAAGTAATGCTACTTTCCAATTGATAACGAATGTTAGTTCAGGCAGATTACAAAATGCACGTATTGAACTGTATAGCTTAACAGGTAACTTACTGACTACTATTACAAACCCAAGTCAAAATACTATTGACATGAATGCTCCGAGCGTTGAAGGAATTTATATTGTAAAAATGACCTTAGCAAATGGTAAATATTTTACAAAAAACCTTCTCGTTAAAAATTAAAAATAATTTACAGAATATGACATCCTCATTTTTAATGAATGAGGATGGATTGTTCTAATTTAAAAACAAGTATGAAATCGTCATTAGCAACAAATTTGTGTGAACAAAAAACAATGAGTAAAAAGGCGATAACGTATAGGGTCACTAAAAAATAAATTTTACATCTATGAAACTCAATATTAAAAACATAATTGGAACTATAGCTTTCTTTATTTCCCAAGGAATAGCGGCACAGTTTTATGTAGGTATACAGTCGGGAATAGGGAATATAAAGAGTGATATTGCTGGTATACAAACAGGTAATCGCCTTGGCGGAGCTGTAAAAGCAGGTTATATCTACTCTTTAAATACTCATTTTGGTATCGGTTCAGGAATAGAGTTCTCACAATACAAACAAGAAGTTGCTCTTTCTCAGCCGTCTGCAACACTCAGTAGTTTTGAAGTTGATGCTTCCACTTCAGCATTTTTTTACAATGTTACCACGAACAATTATAGAGAAAAACAAACTTTACATGCTGTGCAAATCCCTCTTTTTGTGCAGTATAAAACAAATATCAACAAGGGTATTGATTTTAATTTTAGAGCCGGAGCTAAATATTTTTTACCTGTAAACTATAAAATTAAAGCAACAGCCGATTACGTAAATGGTAGCGCTTATTATCCAGATGTAAACCTGACTATTGATGATTTACCAGAATATGGTTTTGGTAGTCAGGATAATTATTCCTCATCAGGAGAGTATAAAACCAAAGGAATTATAATGAGTTCTTTTGAGTTAGGATTTACATTTGATGTAGGCAGAAAGAATTCGTTATATGCCGCCATGTTTCTGGAATATGGATATGGTACAATTTTAGACCAAAACAAGAATGAATCCTATATTGGTTATAACCCAACATCTGCATCTGATAGAAAAATTAATGGCTTGTACAGTACGGATAAAGATGCTGAAATTAAACCTGTAGCTTTTGGTGCAACAATAGGATGGAATTTTAAATAAATTTACTTTTTAAAATAACACAAAAGGTCTTGACTCTAAAATCAAGGCTTTTTTTTTGCAAAACATCTCGCTTTTCAAAGTATTCTTTTAATGTGTATTTAAACCAAAGTCCGAATTAGAAATCTACTACATCTGAATTCTTCTTCAAAACCAGGCACTTAATCCGATTTTTAAAATCAAAATAAAAAAGTATTCCTCATTTAAAAATAGTCCATGAGCACTTGCTTTTATTGAATTATTCAGCTTCATAACAATGTCTAATGCGGACTCTGGGTTAAAACTTGCAAACGGTGTTTATTTTGTAAACGAAAAAACGAATATAGTAGTTACACATAAATTAGTTCTGACGCAATAACGCAAAAGCTTCTATACTCCTTTAAACTCAAAAGAGGAAAAAATCCAATGATTCTCCCCTCTTCTATATAATAAGTTTTATTTTACACTTTTTTTAAAATGGCACATCGCTATCATCATCGTCATCATTTAGATTACTTCCAAAAGCTTCGTTAGCAGACGGCAGATTTTTAGTTATATACTGATTATCATCATGATTCATTTTTGATGGCAAATCATCGTAACTTCCTGAAAAATCATCAAGGTTATCAAATTTACCAAGGTGTCCTAAAAATTTTAATCGAATGTTTTCAATACCACCGTTACGGTGTTTAGCAATCATAATTTCTGCCTGACCAGCTGTTGGCGATGCTTCATCATCATCCCATTCGTCAATTTTATAGTATTCAGGTCGATATAAAAACGAAACGATATCAGCATCCTGCTCGATAGCTCCCGATTCACGAAGATCCGATAACAAAGGTCTTTTACTTGACCCACGGGTTTCTACAGCACGCGATAGCTGAGAAAGTGCAATTACAGGCACATTAAGTTCCTTTGCTAAAGCTTTTAAGTTTCGGGAAATTGTAGAGATTTCCTGCTCACGATTTCCTCCCCCTTTATTATTTCCACCTGCAGTCATCAACTGTAAATAATCAATAATGATGATTTTAATATTGTGTTGTGAAGCTAAACGACGGCATTTTGCTCTTAAATCGAAAATAGAAAGTGATGGGGTATCATCAATAAACAAAGGTGCTTTCTCTAAGTCTTTTACTTTGGTACTCAACATGGTCCATTCATGAGGTTCCAGTTTACCCGTACGTAATTTCTCTGATGACAATCCTGTTTCTGACGAAATCAACCTTGTAATCAACTGAACAGAAGCCATCTCCAGAGAAAACAAAGCTACTCCGTGTCCGAATTGAATAGCGATATTTCTGGCCATTGAAAGTACAAACGCTGTTTTTCCCATAGCAGGTCTTGCTGCAATGATAATTAAATCACTTGGCTGCCATCCTGAAGTCAGTTTATCTAAATTCGTAAAACCAGTTTCTACACCACTTAATCCCTCTTTTTTAGAAATTTCTTCAATTTTCTTTTTAGCTTGTAAAACTAAACTTTGTGCTGTTTCAGAACTACGTTTGATATTCCCTTGAGTTACTTCATATAGTTTTGACTCTGCCTGATCTAATAAGTCAAAAACGTCTGTAGTTTCATCATACGATGCTTCGATAATTTCAGATGAAATTCTAATCAAACTTCGTTGAATAAACTTCTGAAGAATGATTCGGGAGTGAAATTCGATATGCGCAGAAGAAGCAATCTTTTGTGTCAGCTGAATTAAGTAAAAGTCGCCTCCTGCTAACTCTAATTTACCATTCTTTTTTAACTGACTGGAAACAGTAAGCAAGTCAATTGGCTGCGTTTCTGTGAAAAGCTGAATAATAGCTTCAAAAATATATTTATGTGCATCTTTATAAAATGCATCAGGCTGTAAAATATCAATTACATCATCTACCCCTTTTTTATCAATCATCATAGCGCCAAGAACAGCCTCTTCTAAATCAAGCGCTTGCGGCGGTAGTTTTCCTTTTTCTAAATTAATTATGGTGGTTTTATCTACCTTTACAGGGTTTATATTTTTGAAATTTTCCATTTAGCGAAATTAGCGAAATTTAAAAAAATATTACTATCTAGTTATAAGTAATATTTGTTTATAAGTAAGTCTTTTTTGTTCATAACCAAAAAAAAATCCGAAACTGTAAGGCTTCGGATTTAATATCATTTAATATGAATTTATTCTTTATACTCGCCCATATTACTGTATTTGTCCATTCTCTGGGCAATTAAATCGGCTGTTGATAAATCTTTCAATTCATTATATCCTTTGGTAATATATTCAGCTACAGTTTTAAAAGTAGTTTCTCTGTCATAATGCGCACCGCCAAGTGGTTCCGGAATAACATCATCCACCAAATTTTGTTTTTTCATATCTGATGAAGTCAGCTTTAAAGCTTCTGCTGCTCTCTCTTTATACTCCCAGCTTTTCCACAATATAGAAGAACATGATTCAGGTGAAATCACAGAATACCAGGTATTTTCCAACATATATACTCTGTCACCAACACCTATCCCTAAAGCTCCTCCTGAAGCACCTTCTCCAACAATGATAGTAATGATTGGCACTTTCAAACGAACCATTTCAAAAATATTTCTGGCAATAGCTTCTCCCTGTCCTCTTTCTTCTGCTTCAAGTCCAGGATATGCACCCGGAGTATCAACCAGAGTCAAAACCGGGATTCCAAATTTTTCAGCCATTTTCATTAAGCGCAAAGCCTTTCGGTATCCTTCAGGATTTGCCATACCAAAATTACGGTACTGGCGTGTTTTAGTATTAAAACCTTTTTGCTGG
The DNA here is from genome assembly GCF_048282555.1 of Flavobacterium adiutor. Taxonomy (NCBI): domain Bacteria; kingdom Pseudomonadati; phylum Bacteroidota; class Flavobacteriia; order Flavobacteriales; family Flavobacteriaceae; genus Flavobacterium; species Flavobacterium adiutor. The sequence continues at coordinate 1,189,102 of NZ_CP182487.1, read as the reverse complement.
CCCACAATCATAAACGACTGACCGTTTATTTTTCCTAATCCGCCAACCATTGCTTTATCATCTTTAAATCCGCGATCTCCGTGAAGTTCTAAGAATGTATCTCCACAGATAGCCCTAATATAATCCAGAGTATAAGGTCTGTTTGGATGTCGGGATAATTGCACACGCTGCCAGGCAGTAAGATTTTTATATATTTCTTTTTTAGTTTGCTCTAATTTTTTGTTGATTTCCTTACAGGTAGGTGTTACATCAACATCAGATTCTTTTCCAATTATAACACACTTTTCCAGTTGTTCTTCAAGTTCTTTGATTGGAAGCTCAAAATCTAAATATTCCATGGATTTTTTGAATTTTGTTTTTAAATCGAACCGCAAATATAAAAATATTATATCATTGGTGTAAATAATTCACACTAAAGTATTAATACGCAATTTATAAATAAGTAAAATATTACTTTTTTTTCTTGTTTTGAGAATGTTTGAAAACACCATTTAAAATAACAGTAATTACAATTATAAGAGCTCCAATATAAAACTCAGTACTCATCTTTTCTTTTCCGCCAAGTATAAAATAAGCCAGTATAATTCCGTAAACAGGCTCTAAATTAGTAGTTAACATAACAGTATAAGGTGTTAAGCGCTGCATTACTTTTACAGAAGCTGTAAATGCATAAGCCGTACAAACCGAAGCTAAAATGAGTAATAAAACCCAATTATTTAACGAGATTGTAAAAAATTCTGCGGTAAATTTTCCCTGTACTAAAAAATAAAGAGAGATAAAGAAAACGCCAGCACCAAATTCATAAAATGTTATAAGCGAAGGCTCATGATCTGAGATTAATTTACCATTTAGTAAAGTAAATACAACCCCTAATATGATAGATGCCAATGCATAATACACTCCTGTAAGATATTTTATTTCTACCTGTAGTATCAAAGCTAATCCAGCTATAATAATTAGTCCAAAAAAAACTTCGTACCACAATATTTTTCTTCCGTAGAAAAGCGGCTCTAACAATGAAGCAAAAAAAGCCCCTAATGAAAATATGGAAAGCGTAATCGAAACGTTTGAAACGTGAATAGCTTTAAAAAAGAATATCCAATGCAGAGCAATTAACAAGCCCACAAAAACCAACTTAAAAAGTTCCTTTACCGGAACCCGAAAAGATTGTTTTTTGTAAATAATAAAAGCTCCTAAAAAAATTAAGGCCAGCAACATTCTGTACCAAACCAAATTATCGGCATCAATAGTAATCAAAGCGCCAAGAATTGCCGTAAATCCCCATATAAAAACTATTAAATGAAGATTTAAATAGCTTTTTAAGTTATCGTTTCGCATTGCGTAGTAAGTAAATTGCCAGAGTCCCGAAAACAATATTCGGAAACCATACGGCTAAAAAAGGTGAGAAAGTTGATTTTTCGGCAAGAGTACCAAAGATTTTATCAAAAAACACGAATGAAAAAGCAATTGCAATCCCTATCGCCAGATTAACTCCCATTCCGCCACGGCGCTTCATAGACGAAACCGCAACTGCAATGATAGTCAAAATGAAAGCAGAAACTGGCACACTGTATTTTTTATACAATACCACCAAATAGGTATTGATGTTTCCGGAACCTCTTTTGCGTTCCTTATCAATAAAATCAATTAATTCACCTAAAGAAAGCGTTTCCGCAATATAGACAACCGGAGTTAAATCTGCCAGTTCAAACTTGAACTTCACTGGTTTTTCAGGGTTTTTCTCTATTATATCGTTGAGTTCTCCGACCGTTCTTTTGGTATAATCATATAAAATATAAGTCTTCTTTTTAGGGTCCCAAGTAATTCGGCTGGCAGTAATTTTATAGGTAAGTTTATCTTTTTCAAAATGCTCCAGTGAAAAGTTAAAAGCCGTTTTAGTTTCTTCATTAAAACTATTTACAAAAATAAAATCATTATCATTAATCTGTCTGTAAACATTAGTGTTTTCACCACGCATAAGTTGCTTACCATTCCCCTTTAGATAAGTATACCTAAAATTATTAAATCCTTCACTGGCAGCAGGAACTATAAAGAATCCCATTACTAATATAAAAGTAGAAACAATTGTAGCTCCAATTATAAAGGGTCTTAAAAAACGTGCAAACGAAATACCAGAACTTAAAATAGCAATAATTTCGGTATTATTTGCCAATTTTGATGTAAACCAAATTACCGATAAAAACAAAAATATCGGAAACAACATATTGATAAAATAGATTGTAAAGTTGTAATAATAGAAAGCGATTTCCATAAAAGGAATTTTATTCTCCAACATCTTATTTATCTTTTCAGAAACATCAACTACGATTCCTATTGGCGCAAACAAAAGCAGCATCACAGAAAAAGTCCCGAGATATCTTTTTAAGATATATTTATCTATTATTGTTAACATATATTTTTATGTTTTTTTGTTTCAGGTTTCAAGTTTCACGTTACTTACAGAACCTGAAACTTGAAACTAAAAAAACTTGAAACTTTTTCTTAAAGTCTTTGACTCATATTTTTAACCATCATTTCTTTCCATGGCCTGAAATCTCCTGCTAAGATATGCTTTCTGGCTTCTCGAACCAGCCACATATAAAAACCAAGGTTATGAATTGTAGCAATTTGTTTTCCCAAATATTCATTTGCGGCAAATAAGTGACGCAAATATGCTTTTGAATATTCTGTATCTACAAAAGTATGTCCCATTTCATCAATTGGTGAAAAATCAGCTTCCCATTTCTTATTTTTAATATTGATAGTCCCGTTTGCCGTAAACAGCATTCCGTTTCTTGCATTACGTGTTGGCATAACGCAGTCAAACATATCAATTCCTAACGCAATATTTTCTAATATATTAATAGGAGTACCAACCCCCATTAAGTATCGGGGTTTATCTTCCGGAAGAATTTCACAGACCACTTCTGTCATGGCATACATTTCCTCTGCAGGTTCGCCTACTGATAATCCTCCAATTGCATTTCCCTGCTGACCTGAATTCGCAATATATTCTGCCGACTGACGGCGTAAATCTTTATAAGTACTTCCCTGAACAATTGGAAAAAACGTTTGCTCATAACCATATTTATAAGGAACTTTCTCTAAATGATTAATACAACGATCTAACCAGCGATGTGTCATATGCATCGAACGCTGTGCATATCTGTAATCGCAAGGGTAAGGCGTACATTCATCAAAAGCCATAATAATATCAGCCCCAATCGTACGCTGAATTTCCATCACATTTTCGGGTGTAAAAAAGTGGTATGAGCCATCAATATGTGACTTAAACTTCACTCCTTCTTCCTTGATCTTTCTGTTTGAAGAAAGAGAATATACCTGATATCCTCCAGAATCTGTCAAAATATTACGATCCCAATTCATGAATTTATGCAATCCGCCTGCTTTTTCAAGAATCTCAGTCTGTGGACGCAGGTATAAATGATAGGTATTTCCAAGGATAATATCAGGGTTAATATCGTCTTTCAATTCACGCTGATGCACTCCTTTTACAGAAGCTACTGTTCCAACAGGCATAAAAATAGGCGTTTCAATTACACCGTGATCTGTAGTAATGCTTCCTGCCCTCGCTTTCGATTGCGGATCTTTTTGTAATAAATCAAACTTCATCTGTTTCTTTTTTCAGGGTGCAAAGATAGTTTAATTTCAGGGAAATTTTATCAATTAGAAAATTTGTCAATTAGAAAATTAGAGAATGTTTCTCAGAAACATCAAACCTGAAATCTGAGACATTGGAATTTTTAATTTCAACCTCTGAATTTAAAATTTATTTTGGGCGTTCCACAAGGGTCAGGCTCATTCGGTATATTCCCAATTAATAAAAACTAAGACTAAAAAGCCTTGCTTTTGTAAATCGGGAGATACTGCTACTATCCCTAAAACAAAAGCCTCATCAGAAAGTTAACTGATAAAATAATGTAAAAACTGCAAGAATCAAAACATAAAAATGTAACTGTTTCAGCGATTCCTTTTGTAATTTTAATACACAACTAAAAAATTACAAATCATGATAAATTCAGAAGACAAACAAAATCAAATCAAGGATGCTCAAATCGAAAAAAACATTGAAAGAAATCTCGAAAACTTAGATTATCCGGAAACAGAAGACATCTACAATCAGCAGGAAAACCTCGAAGACATTGATCCGGAAGAAATCTCAGGCGAAAGAATTATCCTCAATCCGGAAGATCACGAATGGAAACAAAATAGTGACAAACTCGGTAACGACCTCGATATTCCAGGCTCAGAACTTGATGACGTACAGGAAGAAATTGGCTCTGAAGACGAAGAAAACAATTTTTACAGCGAAGGTGATACCGAATAAAACCTGAAACTCAATTTAAAATTAAAGTCCCATTTGGGGCTTTTTTAGTTTTAATTATCATCAAGAAACAACAAAACAGAAACATCTCTTTTCGAAAATTCAAATCATTTCAGTTATTTTTTTAAGATTAATAAAAAAAGCACCGGAATTTCACAATTGCAGCAAACTAAAGCAGAAAATCATTTGTCAGCCCGCAAAATAAAAATTACTTTTGCACCAGTTTAACTTTTACATATAAAATGAAGCCTAACACACAACAATTAAGCGATTTAACGATCCAGGTAAGAAGAGATATTCTTAGAATGGTACATGCTGTCAACTCAGGTCACCCAGGTGGTTCATTAGGTTGCACCGAATTTTTGGTAGCATTATACCAAAATATTATGGAACGTAAAGAAGGTTTTGATATGGATGGAATCGGAGAAGACCTTTTCTTCCTTTCAAATGGCCATATTTCACCTGTATTTTATAGCGTTTTAGCAAGAAGCGGTTATTTCCCTATCTCAGAACTTGCTACTTTCAGATTATTAAACTCTCGTTTACAAGGACACCCTACAACTCACGAAGGGCTACCTGGAGTTCGTATGGCTTCCGGATCATTAGGACAAGGTTTGTCTGTCGCTCTTGGTGCTGCACAGGCTAAAAAATTAAATGGTGATAACCATTTGGTTTATACTTTACACGGAGATGGTGAATTACAGGAAGGTCAAAACTGGGAAGCTATCATGTATGCTTCTGCAAAAAAAGTAGACAACCTTATCGCCACAGTTGACCTTAACGGAAAACAAATCGACGGAACAACTGACGAAGTTTTAGCAATGGGAAGTCTGCGTGCTAAATTTGAAGCTTTTGACTGGGAAGTTATTGAAATTACTAAAGGAAATGACATTGAAGCCATCATTGACGGAATGAATGAAGCCAAAGCAAGAACAGGAAAAGGAAAACCTGTTTGCGTATTACTTCATACCGAAATGGGTAATGGTGTAGATTACATGATGTACAGTCATGCATGGCACGGTAAAGCACCAAATGATGCTCAGCTTGCAACTGCTTTAGAACAAAACTATAACACTGGAGCCAATTCAGATTATTAAAACAAAGCTTTATGCTTTAAGCGCTAAACCTGGTTTATCGCCTAATGCCTAATGCGTACAGCAAAAAAACAAAAATGAAAAAATACACAAATACAGGAAGCAAAGATACCCGTTCAGGTTTTGGAGCGGGAATGACTGAACTAGGTCAGAAAAACGAAAAAGTGGTAGCATTATGTGCTGACCTGATTGGATCATTGAAATTTGACGAATTCAAGAAAAACCACCCGGAGCGCTTTTTCCAAATCGGGATTGCAGAAGCCAACATGATCGGAATCGCTGCAGGTTTAACAATTGGAGGGAAAATTCCGTTTACAGGAACTTTCGCCAACTTCTCTACAGGAAGAGTTTACGACCAGATTCGTCAGTCTGTTGCTTATTCTGATAAAAATGTAAAAATCTGCGCTTCTCACGCTGGTTTAACTTTAGGAGAAGACGGTGCTACTCACCAAATCTTAGAAGATATCGGATTAATGAAAATGCTGCCTGGAATGACTGTAATCAACACTTGCGATTACAATCAGACAAAAGCTGCTACTTTAGCTTTAGCTGATCACCACGGACCTGCATATCTACGTTTCGGACGTCCGGTTGTACCTAACTTCACTCCTGCTGACGAACCATTCGTAATTGGAAAAGCAATTTTATTAAACGAAGGAACTGATGTTACAATCGTAGCAACAGGACACTTAGTTTGGGAAGCTCTTATTGCTGCCGAAGCTTTAGAAGCAAAAGGAATTTCTGCAGAAGTAATCAACATCCATACTATCAAACCTCTAGACGAAGAAGCTATTTTAAAGTCAGTAGCTAAAACCAAATGCATCGTAACTGCTGAAGAGCACAACTATCTTGGTGGCCTTGGAGAAAGCATTTCAGGCGTATTAGCTTTAAACAATCCTACTCCTCAGGAATTTGTTGCTGTTAAAGACAGTTTTGGTGAATCCGGAACTCCTGAGCAATTAATGGAGAAATACAAACTAAACAATCAGGCGATTGTTGAAGCTGTAGAAAGAGTTATCAAAAGAAAATAATACTTCATTTTCTTTAATAAAAAACCTCGAAATTAACATTTCGAGGTTTTTTTATTCTATCTTTTTAATTCTTTTTATAAGGATAAGAATTATCTAAGTGTATTCTTAATCTTCCTGAAGCAGTATAATCATCGTCTGTAAACTTTCTAGGATTACTCCATGATTCAGGCAATTTATCATTAGTAAGCTCTCCTGTAGGTTTTCGAGGAATTCCTCTTTTCTCACTATTTAAAGCTTCATTTGTATTTGGTGTTGCCGGATCATCTACAACAGTAAAGGCTTCAAATGGAAAATATTTACTTGGGCCATAATTTACTTCTACACCATTTTCCATAACCTTACCTACTTTTCCAGTTGGCTTTGTAATTTCTAAAAGAGTCGTATATCCATCTCCGTCATCATCTATGTCTATAAAATCCGCCAGACCATCTTTATCAGTATCGTCAGGATTTACCGGAGCAACAGGATACAAAGTTGTATTACGATAATCACGAACAAAACCATCTCCATTTATATCTTCATCAACATCCAATACACCATCGCCATCATGATCCAATCTTTGCAGTTTATACAATTTAAAACTAAACACCAAAGGTGAATAAGACGGAATAGACCCATTTCCTGTATTATAATATCCTAAACCAGAAGGTATAAACATTACACCTGCACCGAAATCCATATAACTAATATTCCCATCTTCTTTTCCAACGGCATTTCCAGTCTTAAATTCAGGAAAAATCTCTGACCACCCTAACACAACTCCAGTTAAATCTGTAAAAGATTGCGGATACACAAGTTGTTCGAAAAAAGTAGCCTTAACATATGCAGAATGCTTATCAGTTTTAGCTACATCTTTTAAATAACTACCGCTATAAGAAGCCAAAACACCATCTGTATTCATAGGTGAATCACCCGTTCCTTCTCTTAACACTAAATAATAATATTGATAAGTTATACCATGCAAATCAACATTTTTAGATTTTAATTGAGGATAGACCGCAGTTCCTACATTAGCCTTATAAGACATAATCGGGACTTGCGTCATTGGATCTTTAATAGAGTCAATAACCACATCCATGTCTTCCACATTACCAGAACTTTCGGTAACAACTATATAATGTGTATTCAAATATCCCTCTATAGTTGCTTTATCAGTTGCATATTGAGTAGCAAAATCTCTCAATGGCTCAACTTGAAAATCATCATCATCATTTTTATTACAAGAAACCAAAGCAGTTGCAGCAATCAGTAAAATAAAAAAATATTTAAATTTATTCATTATTGTTAATTTTTTAGGTGCGCAAGATACAATATTGATTTATTTTTGTAAAGAATTTAACTCTGATTTTAGAAAAATTATGCGAATAGATAAATACCTCTGGTGCGTGAGATATTACAAGACACGAAATATGGTTACAGAAGCTTGTAAAAAGAACCATATCACCGTAAATGGACAAATAGCAAAACCCTCTAAAGAAGTTTTTCCTACAGACAGAATCACATTTAGAAAAGATCAGATCACACAAATTATAACTGTACTGGATATCCCCGAAAGTCGCGTCGGAGCAAAATTGGTTGACATATATCGTAAAAACGAGACACCGCCAGAAGCTTATGCTCATTTAGAATTATTAAAACTATCCAAAGAACATTATCGCAAAAACGGAACCGGACGACCAACAAAAAAAGACAGAAGAGATATTGATGAGTATGGAGAGGATTTTTTTGACGAAGAAGAAACAGAATAAATCCTAATTTTCAAATCCAAAATTCCAACATCGAAATTCAATTTCTCACAACTTGAATTTAAAATTAAAAAATTGAGATTTCCTTTTATATAACATTGGAATTTGCACCCGAGCGACAGCGAATTGGCGAAGCAATTTTTATATTGGAATTTAAATTAATTATATTAGCAAAAAAATAAATCATGAGCCAAAACATCATCTTAACTAATCAGGAAATTGAACACAAAATAAAACGTATCGCCTATCAGATTTATGAGACTTTTGTTGATGAAGATGAAGTTGTAATAGCCGGAATTGCAACTAACGGATGTGTTTTTGCAGAAAAAATTGCTTTAGCATTAAGCAATATATCTACCCTTAAAGTATCTTTATGTGAAGTCATCATAGACAAACAGAACCCACAATTACCCATTCAGACTTCGTTGAGCGTATCAGAATACGAAAACAAAGGTCTTGTATTAGTTGATGATGTATTAAATTCAGGAACCACATTAATATATGCTGTCCGTCATTTTCTCGACGCCCCTTTAAAGAAATTCAAAACCGCAGTACTTGTTGACCGAAATCACAAAAAATATCCTGTAAAAGCCGATTTTAAAGGCATTTCGCTTTCCACATCTCTATTAGAGCATGTCAAAGTTGTTTTTGACGAAAACGGAGGCAATTACGCTTCTTTAAGCTAATATCTCTAAAATATCCTGAACTGTTTCCTCAACGGTTTTATCATCGACAGAAACTTTATACTGCGCATGGTTGTAATAAAAGCTTCTGTCGAATAAATGTTTCGCAATAAACTCTCTCATTTCCTCCTCATCCATATTCGCAATTAGCGGTCGCTTGCTTTTATTATATACTAATCTATTATATAAAGTATCTATTGAAGCTTTTAAATAAACTGAGATAACATCATCTCTCTTTAATAACTCATGATTATTAGCGTAACATGGTGTCCCGCCACCCAAACCAATTATACTATTTTCTGAAGACTGAAGTAATTCTACAAACATTTCGTGTTCTAATTTTCTAAAATAGATTTCTCCATACTTCTCGAAAATCTCTTTTATAGACAAATTTGCTTTTTTTTCAATGCAATTATCCAAATCCAAAAATGGAATATTGGTTGCTTTTGATAAATTTTGGGCAATTGTAGACTTTCCGCAGCCCATATAACCTAATAATATGATTTTTTTCATTTTAATAAAACCCTATAAACTAAGGCATTGTGAAATTTGGTTAAAAAAAGACAAATTTATAATAAATTTGCTTGCAAATAATAAAATAAACTCCTTATATTTGCACCCGCGTTCAAGAAACATAATGACTCGATAGCTCAGTCGGTAGAGCACATCACTTTTAATGATGGGGTCCTGGGTTCGAGCCCCAGTCGGGTCACAAATTTTGTGATTAACAAATTCAGTTTCTTGAAGCAATGACTCGATAGCTCAGTCGGTAGAGCACATCACTTTTAATGATGGGGTCCTGGGTTCGAGCCCCAGTCGGGTCACAAAAGGTCGAGTATTTATTTACTTGACCTTTTTTCTTTTCCGGCCATGTGGAGAAACGGTAGACTCGCCATCTTGAGGGGGTGGTGCTCGCAAGGGCGTGAGGGTTCAAATCCCTCCATGGTCACTATAAAAAAGAAAGCCTGAGAATCTAAATTCTCAGGCTTTTTTATGATTCGGAATTTTGGATCAAATCCCATCATGGATCAAATCTAATAATTCAAAAGCAATGAGATTGTTGTTTTTTGTATTTTTATTCCCAAATAAATCCATAACATGCCTTTCTACATCAATACACAACATTTGCGAAATGAAATTGAATACCCACGACGATATCAATCTCAAAATCTCGTAAAAAGTTCAGCTATTGTTTTTCTTATCATTTTACTATTTCTTTTAGCATTCAAACCATTTGGAGTTTATGATCCAGAACTTAGGATGCATTATTTCTTTATTTGCTTTTTACATGCATCAGCTCCATCTCTCATTTTGTTTATTTATTTTAGAACACTAAATTATTTTAGAGCACTAAAAAATAAAACAGAATGGACTTTAGTGAAAGAATATATTTGTATTGGAGTATTATTAGTTTTTATTGGCATAACCAGCTTTTTAATGCGTGATTTACTTTATACAAATTCAAACAACTGGTCGTGGAAATATCTTTTTGAGGAAATTAGAAATTGCTTTGTAGCCGGTATCTTCTTTTATTTCTTTCTAAGATTATCGAGTTTTTATTTTGAGTCCAAAAAAGGATCTCCATTTATTCTTCAATTTACTCCTTTAGAAATTGAACCCGAAAAAACAGTTATAACACCTAATCGTTTCATTAGCACACAGGTAAAACAAGATGATTTTAACTTAGATATGAACCAGCTGCTCTTTGTAAAAGCTGATGGAAATTACATCGAGTTAACAAAATCGAATGGTAGCCAAATTATCACAGAAGTAAAAAGGATTTCTTTAACTCAATTTGAAAGTCAAATAACAGATTATCCACACTTTTTTAGATGCCACAGAACCTATTTGATAAATATGTTTAAGATTGAAAAAGTGTCCGGAAACTCACAAGGATATCTTCTTTCATTCAATGAAACCGATGTTAAGATTCCTGTTTCAAGAAAGCAGGTTGAGAGTTTCAACACATACTATCAGGAGCTTCGAAGCCAATGCATTACTTAAGTTTGTTATTCATCACAAAACCTAGTTATCAGTAACAAGCCTCACGTTACTATATTTTCTTACTGTATGTTTGCCATCAATAACACAAAACAAAAATTATTATGACAACTGCAACAGCATCCATGAATGATGATTCTGGGTCTTCGAAAAAACTTCTTTATATTGACAACACCAAGGTTCTTCTTACCATATTAGTGGTACTTCATCACACTTTTATTGCTTATAGTTCTTCTGAAGGCTGGTACTATAATGAAGAAACTAGTTTTTTAGGAATGCGTATTTTTACAACAGCATGCATTAGTATCAATCAATCTTTCTTTATGGGCTATTTCTTTCTATTGGCAGCCTATTTTACCAGCTCTTCCTATTCTAAAAAAGGAATCTCTAAATTCATTAAAGAAAGGCTAATTCGACTTGGAACCCCAATATTATTCTACTGTTTCATTCTTACCCCATTTATATGTTACTTGGTTTACTATTTTGCGAAGAACCATCATATTTCTTTCTTCGAATATTTAAGCGGATACAATAGCTGGATCGACCTAGGCGTTACATGGTTCATCGCTGCTCTATTACTTTTTACGTTACTTTATACAGGAATAAAAAAGATATTCAAAATTAACTTCAACAAATCTATACACGCGCCAGATTCACGTACCATACTATTGTTTTCAATAATAATTGGAATTATTAGTTTTTTGGTTAGAATTATATTTCCTGTTGGCTGGGTTCTTAAACCAGTTGGATTTCAGCTTGGGCATTTTCCACAATATATTGCCTTATTCATTATCGGCTTATTGGCCTCAAAAAACAATTGGTTTGATCAGCTTTCAGGAGAAACAGCTAAGCAACTCAAAAAAGTAGTATGGTATTGTCTATTATTTTTTCCGGTATTTTTTATTATAAAATTTAAACTCAATACGCCTTCTTCCTGGTTTTCGGGAGGTTTTCATTGGCAGGCATTGTTATATGCCGTATGGGAACAAATGATTGGTATTTCGATTCTGACAACGCTTTTAATTAAGGGAAAAAGAAACTGGAATAAAACGTCAAAACTGCTAACCAAAGCATCACGCAGCAGTTTTGCAGTTTACATTTTTCATCCGTTAATTATAGTAGTTTTTACATTATGTGTGAGAAATTGGGATATTGAACCTGCAACAAAAATTTTAGTCATGACTCCCTTAATAATAATAAGCAGTTTCATATTTGGTTCACTTGTTTTATTGATTCCGGGAGTAAAGAAAATTATTTAATATCCTATTTAAGTAGATCACAATTTCAAAGCGCATACCTACCAATAATAAAGGTTGCGCTTTTTTTATTATCCAATTATACTATTTCTTTCTTACAACCCTATTTACACTTCTATTACATTTTCTTAATATTTTACATTTATCTCACTTTTTAATAATTGACAGGTTTTATTTTACAAAACAAACTCTAAAGTTTGTAATTATTTTGTAAAATATAAAATTTATTCAATTAATTATACTTAAAAATAAAAATATATCTGTTTTTTTCATATTATTGTAATACATTGATAATTAAGTTATTTTCAATATTTATACTTTATTTTTAATATTTTAGCAATGGAAAGAAGAGAGGCGCTAAAAAAGATGGCTTTTTTAATGGGTGGAGCCATTTCTGCAACAACAATGGGTGTTTTATTTGAAAGTTTTACAGTTTATAATCCGGAACAAGGGACTACCTATTCCTTTTTAGCTACCGATGAAGAAATTTTTGGAGAATTTGCCGAAATTATTTTACCTACAACCACAAATTCACCAGGGGCAAAAGCTGCAGGTATTGGCACTTTAATCCCATTGATTATAAAAGATTGCTACCCTCTAAATCTTCAGGAAATCTTTAAAAAAGGCTTTGAAGATATGCTGGCAAAATGCAGGACCAAATTCAATAAAGAATTCTTAAGTCTGAATAGTGCAGAGAAAAACCTGCTCATGAAAGAACTAAAACAAGAAACGATTGACAATAACAGAGAGCCATCATTCTTTTTAATTACCAGAGATTTAACGCTTTTAGGTTACTTTACTTCAGAAATTGGCTGTACAATCGCGAGAGAATATTTGCCCATACCCGGGAAATACGATGGAAATGCAGACTACATCCCCGGACAGAAAGCGTGGGCGATATAAAGCTAATCGCTTTCGACTCATTTACTAACTTATTAATAAGACATCGTGAACATCAATACTGATTTAAAAAAACAAAATACGTATGACGCCATAGTTGTAGGTTCAGGAATAAGTGGAGGCTGGGCAGCCAAAGAATTAACACAAAAGGGCTTAAAAGTCCTAATGTTAGAGCGTGGTAAAAACATAGAACACATTAAAGACTATGATTCGGCAATGAAAGCGCCCTGGGAAATAGCCTATTGCGGAAAATTAACCGAAGAACAAAAGAGAACACATCCGGTACAAACCAGAGACTACCCCTACCAACAAGCTAATGAAAGCTGGTGGGTGAATGATTTGGAATGTCCTTACACAGAAGATAAACGTTTTGATTGGTACAGAGGTTTTCATGTTGGTGGAAAGTCCCTAATGTGGGGGCGTCAAAGTTATCGTTTAAGTGATATCAATTTCGAAGACAATAAAAAAGATGGCCACGGAAATGACTGGCCAATCCGATACAAAGATATTGCTCCATGGTACGATTACGTAGAAAAATTTGCCGGTATAAGTGGTCAAAATGAAGGTTGGCCTTTATTGCCTGATGGTCAGTTTTTACCTCCTATGGAAATGAACTGTGTTGAAAAATCCGTAAAAGAACGCATTGAAAAACATTATAACAAATCCCGAATTTTAACTATTGGCCGTACAGCAAACTTAACGGTACCCCATCTGGGCAGAGGCAGCTGCCAGTATAGAAATTTATGCAGCAGAGGTTGTCCTTTTGGAGCTTATTTCAGTACGCAGTCCTCTACCTTACCAGCTGCAATAGCTACAAAAAAATTAACGGTTCGCCCCTATTCTATTGTCAATCATATTATTTACGATAAAGAGAGTAAAAAGGCAAAGGGCGTAATGGTCATAGATAGCGAGACTAATGAAAGCATAGAATTTTATGCCAAAATTGTTTTCGTTAATGGATCAACTTTAGGTTCTACTTTTATTTTACTGAACTCAACATCAGAAGCGCATCCAAATGGATTGGGTAATGGCAGCGGACAACTTGGACATAATTTAATGGACCATCACTTTAGATGTGGCGCAGAAGGAACTGTTGAAGGTTTTGAAGATAAATACACATATGGTCGAAGAGCCAATGGAATTTACATTCCAAGATACCAGAATTTTAAAGATGACAAAAGAGATTATTTACGCGGTTTTGGGTATCAGGGTGCCGCAAGCAGAGGCCATTGGCATAAAGAAGTAGCCGAATTAGACTTTGGCGGCGATTTCAAAGAAATTTTATCCAGACCGGCTGAATCATGGACAATGGGATTAGGCGGTTTTGGAGAAATGCTTCCTTATTATGAAAATAAAGTGTACATCGATCATACAAAAAAAGATAAATGGGGACAGCCTGTATTGGCAATCGACTGTGAATACAAAGAGAATGAAGCCAAAATGCGCGAAGACATGATGTATGATGCTGCTGAAATGCTTGAAGCTGCTGGTGCCAAAAACGTAAAAGCATACGATAACGGCTGCTATCCGGGAATGACCATTCACGAAATGGGAACAGCCCGAATGGGGAATGATCCTAAAGAATCTGTACTGAACAAATGGAATCAAATGCATGAAGTCAGCAACGTATTTGTTACTGATGGTTCCTGCATGCCTTCAAGTGCCTGTCAAAATCCTTCGCTGACCTATATGGCATTAACTGCCAGAGCTTGTGATTATGCTGTAAAAGAATTAAAGAAAAAAAACATCTAGATTACGATTATTCAAATATGAGAAAATTAAAAATGGGAATGATAGGCGGTGGCAAAAATGCTTTTATTGGAGCAGTTCATCACATTGCAGCTAACATGGACGGATTAATTGAATTACATTGTGGTGCTTTTAGTTCTAATCCGGAATTATCCCTTGAATCCGGTAAAGAATTAGGTTTGTCTCAGGATAAATGTTATGAATCCTACACCCAAATGATTGAAACCGAAGCAAAATTATCTACTGAGGAAAGAATGGATTTTGTTTCGATAGTAACACCCAATCATGTTCACTTTGCTCCTGCTATGCTCGCATTAGAAAATGGTTTCCATGTTGTTTTGGATAAACCGATGACACTGACTTTAGCGGAAGCCAAATTATTAGAACAAAAAGTAAAAGAAACAGGACTCTATCTGTGCTTAACACATACATACACAGGATATCCGATGGTAAAACAGGCAAGGGAAATGGTCGCTAAAAATGATTTTGGAGCCATTCGGAAAATAATGGTGGAATATCCGCAGGGATGGCTGAGTACTGACTTTGAAAACGCCGGAAACAAACAGGCAGCCTGGAGAACAGATCCGTCTAAAAGCGGAATCAGCGGTTGTATGGGTGATATTGGAACTCACGCAGCACACTTAGCAGAATATATTTCAGGATTGCAAATTACTCAGATTTGTGCCGATATCAATACTGTAGTTGCCAACCGGAAACTGGATGACGACGGAAATGTACTGCTTAAATTTGATAATGGTGCCAATGGAATTTTGGTAGCCAGCCAAATTGCAGCCGGTGAAGAAAACAGCTTAAAAATTAAAGTTTATGGAGAGAAAGGTGGTTTAGAATGGCATCAAATGGAACCCAATACTTTAATCGTAAAATGGTTAGACGCTCCTGCCCAGTTGTATCGTACCGGAAACGGATATCTATCACCAATTGCAACCTTCAATACCCGAATTCCAAGCGGACATCCGGAAGGATATCTCGAAGCTTTCGGGAATTTATACAAGAATTTTGCCCTGACTTTACAATCAAAATCAGAAGGAAAAGAACCAACAGCAAACATGCTTGATTTTCCAACAGTAGCAGATGGTGTACGTGGAATGGCTTTTATAGAAAATGTAATTGCATCAGGGAAATCATCTCAAAAATGGACTGATTTTTTAATTTAAATCACAACAAATGAACACAATGCAAGGACCTGCGGTTTTTTTAGCGCAATTTATTTCTGACAAAGCTCCTTTTAATTCTTTGGAAAGCATTTGCCAATGGGCAGCCAGTCTGGATTTTAAAGGAGTACAAATCCCTACTCTGGATTCACGTTTTATTGATTTACAAAAAGCCGCTGAAAGCAAAACCTATGCTGATGAACTTACCGGTATTGTTGGCTCATACGGATTAAAAATATCGGAACTCTCCACTCATTTACAAGGTCAGCTGGTTGCTGTTCATCCTGCTTACGATGACTTTTTTGATGGATTTGCTCCAAAGGCTTTGCGAGGTAACCCAAAGGAAAGACAAGAATGGGCAGTACAGCAATTGCATTATGCTGCAAAAGCTTCTCAAAATTTAGGGCTTAATGCACATGCTACTTTTAGTGGTTCATTATTGTGGCAATATTTTCATCCATGGCCACAACGCCCGCCCGGTTTAATTGAAGATGGATTCAAAGAACTGGCGAATCGCTGGCTCCCAATCCTTAATGAATTTGATAAAAACGGAGTCGATGTTTGTTATGAAATTCATCCGGGAGAAGATTTATTTGATGGTGAAACTTACGAAATGTTCCTCAAAGCAGTAAACAATCATGAGCGTGCCTGCATTCTGTACGACCCTTCACATTTTGTGTTGCAGCAACTGGATTATATTCAGTATATCGATTTTTACCATGAACGGATCAAAGCTTTCCATGTTAAAGATGCCGAATTTAATCCAACAGGAAAACAAGGAACTTTTGGAGGTTATCAAAGCTGGCTGAATCGTGCAGGACGTTATCGTTCACCCGGCGATGGTCAGATTGATTTTAAAACCATTTTCAGCAAACTAGCGCAATACGATTACAAAGGCTGGGCTGTAATGGAATGGGAATGTTGTTTAAAAAATCAGGAGGATGGTGCCCGTGAGGGAGCAGAATTCATAAAAAAACATATCATCAAAGTGACCGATAAAGCTTTTGATGATTTTGCTGCGGTAGAAACCAACACACAGCTTAACAGGAAAAATTTAGGATTATAAACTGTTTAATTAATACATATGAAAATTAAAATTTTAGTTGCAATGATAGTTTTGGGCGCTTTATGCTCTTTTTCGAATTATAATTCAATTCCTGCAGAATATAGTGTTATAAAGCAAACTAAACCATCTGAAGGAGAAACTTTAATAAAAAAAGAAGATTGTGCTACCTGTCACAAAATAGATAAAAAGGTAGTCGGTCCCTCATATTTAGATATCGCCAAAAAATATCCAATGAACGATAAAAACGTCAAATATTTAACGGAGAAAATCACAAAAGGAGGTTCAGGAGTCTGGGGCGCAATACCAATGTCGGCTCATACTGCATTAAAAAAAGAAGATGCAAAGAAAATTGCAATATACATTCTATCATTGAACAAATAAATTAAAATCTATATGGATCAGGACTTCAATAAAAGTAAAGAACCAGAATCGATTATACGCAGGGATTTTCTAAAAAAAGGAGTGCTGGCCACTACGGCTTTTTTGATTATTCCAAGACATGTTATGGGCAGAGGTTTTGTCGCTCCCAGTGACAAATTAACGATTGCGGGTATTGGTGTTGGCGGAAAAGGAAAATCTGACATCTCATCTTTTGAAAACAGCGGCATCGCTAATATTGCTTATTTATGCGATGTGGATACCAGAAGAGCCGCTGATAGTGTAAAGGGTTTTCCGAAGGCAAAATTCTACAAGGACTGGCGAGAAATGTTTGATAAAGAGCATAAACATTTCGATGCAGTCTCTGTTTCTACCCCTGATCATAATCATGCCATTCAGGCCTTTTCAGCCATGCAGTTGGGCAAACATGTGTATGTGCAAAAACCAATGGCACACGATATTTATGAAGCACACATGATGACTCAGGCGGCTGCCCGTTATAAAGTAGTCACACAAATGGGAAATCAGGGATCATCCAATGATGGTACCCGAATTTTAAAAGAATGGTACGATGCTGATTTAATTGGTGATGTACATACGGTTTACGCCTGGACAGACAGACCTGTGTGGCCACAAGGAATTCCCTGGTCAACAGTAAAAACTGAAGTCCCTAAAGAACTGGATTGGGATTTATGGCTTGGCACTGCTCCTTACAAAAATTATGTAGACAAATTAGTACCGTTCAACTGGCGTGGCTGGTGGGATTATGGAACTGGCGCATTAGGTGACATGGGTTGCCATTTGATGGAAGCGCCATTCTCAGTATTGAATCTAAAATATGCCAAAGATGTGCAGTGCAGCGTTGGCTCGGTTTATATTGATGAATTCAAAAGAGGCTATTTCCCGGAGAGCTGTCCACCGTCAAGTCATGTGACATTGACATTTCCAAAAACCAATAAAACAAAAGGCGATATCAAACTGCACTGGATGGATGGCGGAATTCAGCCTGAACGTCCGGAAGAATTAGGGGCTAATGAAATCTTTGGTGATGGCGGAAACGGTACTTTATTCATTGGAACAAAAGGAAAAATGCTATGTGATACTTATAGTGAAAACCCACGATTGTTGCCTTTAAGCCGGAATGAAAATCTAAAAATAAAAGAGAAATACCCAAGGGTAAAAGATGGTGCCAGTGGACATCAAAAACAATGGATTGAAGGATGTATTGCAGGTTATGGCAAAAAAGAACTGAGTTCACCATTTGAAATAGCAGGTCCTTTAACAGAAGCTTTATTAATGGCCAATCTTGCTGTAAGAGGATACGATTTATACAAAGAAGTACTTGGCGAAGATGTTTATCCGGGACGTTCCGTGAAATTGCTTTGGGATAATGATGCCAAGAAAGTAACCAATGTAGATGATGTAAATCAATTTGTAAAACGCGATTACAGAGAAGGCTGGAAAAACCTGAGCTTCTAAAAAACAATAAAGAATTAAAAAGTAAAAATCATGAAAAAGATTATCACAGCTGTATTAGCATTCACTTTATTTCAAAACCTACACGCTCAAAAAGGATTCAAACCTATCTTTGACGGAAAAACAACTACAGGCTGGCATACTTACGGAAAAACAACAGCAAGCGCCGGATGGAAGGTTGAAGACGGCGTATTGCATTTTGACCCTGAAGCTGCCAAAAATGGTCAGGGAGGAGATTTAGTAACAGATGCCGAATATGAAAACTTTCATTTAAAATTAGAATGGAAAGTCGCTCCAAAAGCGAATAGCGGAATTATTTTTTATGTGAATGAAAACCCGCAAAAATATAAAAACACGTATGAAACCGGTTTAGAAATGCAGGTTTTAGACAATAATGGCCATCCCGACGGAAAAATAACGAAACACCGTGCCGGAGATTTATATGATTTAATCCAAAGCAAATCGGAACCGGTTAAGCCAGTAGGAGAATGGAATACGGCAGAAGTGGTTTGTAAAAACGGAAAACTGACTTTTGTCTTAAACGGAGTTATTATTGTAGAAACGGTACTTTGGGATGATAATTTTAAAGCCCTGGTAGCAGGAAGCAAATTCAAGGAATGGCCAGCTTTCGGAACATTCAAAAAAGGAAAAATTGCTTTGCAGGACCACGGCGATAACGTATGGTACCGCAATATTTCCATTAAAGAATGGAATACTATGGAAACGACAACAGGCTGTAAATAATATTAGTTCAAAAGCTATCAAACCAAATTAACCACTACGTATGAATACAACTATCCGCATTAAATTATCTGTAATGATGTTTCTCGAATTTTTTATCTGGGGAGCATGGTTTGTTACTCTTGGCACTTTTTTAGGAAGCAATCTGAAAGCTTCCGGTGCAGAGACAGCAGCCGTTTTTTCTACCCAATCCTGGGGAGCTATCATTGCTCCTTTCATTATTGGTTTGATTGCAGATCGTTATTTTAATGCGGAAAAAATCTTAGGTATTTTACATTTAGCAGGTGCCTTTTTAATGTATCAAATGTATCAGTCTACAGATGTTGGGATATTTTATGCCTATGTATTGAGTTATATGGTTTTGTATATGCCAACACTGGCTTTAGTAAATTCGGTTGCATTTAATCAGATGAAAGATGCGGAGAAAGAATTTGCAAACATTAGGGTTTGGGGTACAATAGGCTGGATTTTGGCAGGCATATCTATTAGCTTTCTGTTTCATTGGGATTCTGCAGAAGCTGTTTCTAACGGATTGCTTAAAAATACATTTCTTTTGGCCGGAATTGCGGCTTTGGTTTTGGGCTTATTGAGTTTTACTCTGCCTAAAACCCCTCCAAAAATCAGTGAAGGAAAAATTAAAATTGGTGATATTATTGGTCTGGATGCTTTAAGGCTTTTAAAGGATAAAAATTTCTTCATCTTTTTTATTTCATCGATTCTGATTTGCATTCCATTGGCTTTTTATTATCAAAATGCACACCCTTTCCTTACTGCTGCCGGGGTTGAAAATCCAACAGGAAAAATGGCTATCGGCCAGATATCCGAAGCCTTGTTTTTGTTGTTCATTCCTGTATTTTTTGCCCGTTTTGGTTTTAAGAAAACAATTCTGGTGGGAATGCTGACCTGGGCAGTACGATACGTTTTATTTGCTTACGGAAATGGCAGCGATTTGAGTTTGATGTTGATTACCGGAATCGCTTTACACGGAATTTGTTACGACTTTTTCTTTGTATCAGGACAAATTTATACCAATTCAAAAGCAGGCGAAAAATACAAAAGCGCCGCTCAGGGTTTGATTACGCTCGCTACTTATGGTATCGGAATGTTAATTGGATTTGCAGTTGCAGGCTGGATTACGGATAATTATAAAACTGTTGAAGGAGCAGTCAACTGGTTCATGGTATGGATTATTCCTGCGGGAATCGCTTTTGCCGTATTCCTTGTTTTTGCTCTTTTATTTCAGGACAAAAATAAAATGGCAAATGAAATTTAAGTATTTCAAAAATAAAAAAATGAGTACAAATTTTGATAGAAGGACTGTTATAAAAGGTATTCTTGCCGGAACTGTGACTTTAGGTGTTCCAGCGGATTTATTCGCTTTAGCCAAACCTGACGAAGAACTTAAATTAGATTCGATGCTGAAAGGAAGAATTAATCATTCGGTAGCGCGTTGGTGCTTTAATGATTTTGATATTGAAACACTTTGTTCAGAAGCCAAAAAAATTGGAATTACCGGTATTGATCTGGTAGGTCCAAAAGACTGGCCGGTACTCAAGAAACACAATCTTGTTTCGACTATGTGCAATGGAGCCGAATTAAATCTTGTGGATGGTTTCAACGACCAAAAGTTTCATGAACAGCTGATTAAAAATTATACGGAAATGATTCCGCTGGTAGCTCAGGCAGGCTATAAAAACCTGATTTGCTTTAGCGGAAACACCAGAGGAAAAACAGATGAAGAAGGCTGGAATAATTGTGTGCTTGGGTTACAAAAATTGATTCCATTAGCAGAGAAACATAACGTAATCCTGGTTATGGAACTATTGAACAGCAAGATCAACCACAAAGATTATCAATGCAGCAAAACATCCTGGGGAGTTGAACTGGCGAAACGAATCAACTCTGAAAATTTCAAGCTGCTCTATGACATTTACCATATGCAAATTGACGAAGGCGATGTTATCAGAACCATTCAGGAAAACCACAAATACATTGTTCACTACCATACGGGCGGTGTTCCGGGTCGAAATGAAATCGATGAAACGCAGGAACTCAATTATAGTGCAATAATGAAAGCTATTGCAAATACTGGTTTTACAGGTTTTGTGGGACAGGAATTTATTCCAAAACAAAAAGATAAAATAGTCTCTTTGAAAAAGGCAATTGCAATTTGTGATATCTAATTTAATAAAGTAAAACAATGATAAAGAGAAGAGATTTTATAATTAATAGTGGTCTGGCTTTAGGTGCATTGGCAATCGCTCCTTCCCTAGCGTTTTCGGCTAAGCCAAAAAATATTGGACTTCAGCTGTATACTTTGAGAGAAGATTTTTCTAAAAATGTCAAAGGAGTTTTAGAACATGTGGCCAAATCAGGCTACAAAGAAGTTGAAACGTATGGATTCTCAGCTGATAAAGGCTTTTTTGGCACTTCTGCAAAAGATTTCAAAAAGATATTGGTTGATAATGGCCTAAAAGCGCCAAGCGGACATTATGATTTTAATTCGTTTATAAAAGATAATAATGCTGATTTTCTAAAAGCTTCTATTGAATGCGCGAATCAATTAGGAAGTGACTACATAACGGTTCCGTATTTAGATGAACAATTAAGAAGTGACTTAGACAGTTACAAACGAATTGCGCAGAAAATAAATGAAGCAGCGGTTTTATGTAAACAATCTGGATTAAAATTAGCGTATCATAACCATGATTTTGAATTTAAAAAGTTTGGGAATCAAACAGGATATGATATTTTACTCCAGGAAACCGATAAAAAGTTAGTTGATTTTGAACTGGATTTATACTGGGTTGTACGCTCAGGAAATGATCCTTTGCAAATGTTCAAAGCGAATCCGGGCCGATTTACGATGTGGCACGTAAAAGACATGGACAAATCCAAAGCTGAATGGAATACGGAAGTTGGTGAAGGAAGCATCAACTTTAAAACCATTTTTGCAGAAGCAAAACTATCCGGAATGAAGCACTTTTTTGTGGAACAGGAAACGAATTACTCTCCAAATCCAATGGAATCTGTTAAAACAAGCTGGGATTTTGTTTCTAAGAATTTGATTTAAGCATAACGATTCAGCCTAGAGTGACACATCACTAGTTAGAACATTGGGATTGAAACACCTCAATGTTCATCAAATAAAAGGATTATTTCGTCATGAAATAATCCTTTTATTTCTCCTTTTAGATTTTTTGCATTTTTTTTTGCTACAAATACTACAGCTTTATAATCTCACAAAGTTAAATTTGATCGAATTAGAGCTATATATTTTAGAATTTCTTATATAAATTTTCAAAGTTTTTGATAACTTTTTTTGAAATACTCCTAAAAACCTTTTATTAATGATCTAATTAAATATCCTATATTAGCTACAATTTTAGCTTTTATCTAAATTATATTTAAAAGGATTGTAAGCTTAGAATTTGAGTGTATAATTTAATCTTCATAAAATAGTAATGAGTAAAGAACTTGATATTCAAAATTTAATAAGAGAAACAATAGACAAGAACCTTCCTAAGTTAGATTTTTATTCTATTGACAAATCGGATCAAGAAGAATTAACAGAAATTCCAGACATTCTATTTGATCTTACTAATATTGAAGAATTAGATCTAAGTATACATTTTTCGATTTCAGAAGTTCCTATAATGTTTCAACGACTAAAAAGTCTTAAAAAACTAACGATTAAGGGAGATTTCGAAAAATTCCCCATTTCATTAATTGGGATGAAATCTTTAACTGAATTAACTATTTACAGCGATACCTTAACTTTTCTACCGCAAGAATTAGACGATTGGGATTCTTTAACTTACCTTAATATTAGCGGTTGCCCAAATGTAAATAGTATCATTGGCTTACCTCCTAATTTAATATATATTTACATAGTTGGCCAAAATTTTAAAGAGTTCCCTGATAAAATATTTGGACTGCATCAATTATACAAAATTGTATTAAGAAATTTTAGATTGAAAGAATTACCGAAGGGATTGTTTAAATTGAAAAAATTGGCAGCATTGTTCGCTGGTGATAATTTTTTAAGTGAATTGCCTAATGACATCTTAGAACTCTCAAATCTTCGTGAGATATGGTTAGATAATAACTTATTTGAAAAATTTCCTGAAGTTCTATTTCAAATAAAAAGTCTCAAACGAATAAATTTAAGGAGCAATTTACTTCAGGAAATACCCGATTCAATTTCTAATCTTACGGAACTTACGGAACTAAGCTTAGGAAAAAATAAATTTAAAGAAATACCACCATCAATTTTTAAATTGAAAAAAATGATGGATCTTCAATTTGGAAATATTAATATTGGAAATAGAGATGAAAAAGAAAATATAAATGAAATAAGAATAATTCCAAACGAAATTCTAAATTTAGAAAATTTAGAAAATTTAGAACTAGATAGTAAGTACATCGAAAATGTACCGGAAGAAATTGTTAGAGAAGGTGTCGAACCAATTAAAAATTTTCTTAGATCTTTAAAAGAAGCTGATCAAGAAGAATTTTTATACGAAGCTAAAATGGTTGTTGTTGGTAGGGGTGATGTAGGAAAAACGGTCTTGACAAAAAAACTCACTTTTCCAAATTACTCTTTATCAAAAAGCACCACTACAAAAGGAATAAATATTTTAAAAAATCCATTCGATTTCCCTATGAAAGGATTGAAGAATGATCAAAATTTCCGATTTAATATATGGGATTTTGGTGGGCAAGAAAAGTATGATGCAACTCATCAGCTTTTTATAACTAATCGATCTATATATTTGTTTCTTACTGAAGCTAGATCAGAAAGTAATTATCACGATGTATTCTATTGGTTAAATAACCCGTTGGGTGAAATTAAATTAGTTGATTTTTAATATTGTTGATAGGTCTGTCAAATATGAATTTATTAATGTATTGAATTAATGTCATGGCCGTTATTTTTGCTAAAATTCTTGTTTTAAAACCATTAAAAGATTTAGCATAATTTCTTCGAATTAAAAACTGGTCGCATAGTTGTGAAAACAAAGTTTCAATTCTTTTTCTGGATTTTCTAAAAATATATGGCTGTGGTTTATAGTCTTTCTGATTGATTCTTTTTGGGGTTTCTAATTTGATTTTAACTGTTTGAAATAGGTCTAATTGAACACTCTGGGAAAGATAACCTCTATCTCCAAGAATAACACAATCAGACATTTGGTTTTTGATGTTATTTAAAAAATGAACATCATGAACTTCTGCTTTTGTAATGTCTAAAGAATGAAAAACTCCAGATACAGAACAAACCCCATGAAGCTTATAACCATAAAACCAGCTGTTTTGTGAAGCACAAAAACCTTTAGAAGGAGCTGTTTCAAATTCATCTTTACAGATCTTAATTCTGCTGTGACGAGAAAATTTACAGATTTCCAACGGCATACTGTCAACAATAAAATAGTTTTCGAACTCCAAGAATCGGTTGGCTAATTTGGTTCTGATTTCTTCAGAAAACAAAAACAGTTTTCTTCTTCTTTTATTGAATTGACTACGTTCAATTAAATTAGGAATCATACCGGAACTAATCTGTTTAAAAAGTGAATTCTCACTATCAATAGACATGAATTCAGCTGTTAGACTAAGTGCTATTACCTCTAAATCAGACATCTTGCTACTTCTTCCAACTCTTGATTTAGATACTGAATCATAATTCAAAGAACTTATAACTTCTAAAACCTTAAAATAATTTTTAACTATATTTGACATGGATATTGGTTGTTTAGCGACTTCAAGATACTGCTTTGCAGTGTCTTGACCAATATCTAATCGTTTTTAATTTAACTCAAATAATTTCACCCAACGGGTTGGTTAAATACTATAAGTCTATTTAGTTATAATAGTCCAATTATAGTTGTTCTCAGTAAATATGACGAACGAAAAAAAATATTACCAGAATCTCTTTATAAAGAAAAATTTGAGAATATAGTTCAGTTTGTTGATGTTAGTTGTGCAGATGAATATGAGTATACTATCGAAAATTTAAAAGATGCTATAAAAGATGCTATTCAATTACTTCCACAAACAAAATTAACACTTTCTAATCATTGGGTAAACATAAGAAATGAATTAGAAAGACTTTCTCAACATCAGGATTATATTGAATATCAAGATTATTTAAATATATGTTCGGCAAATAAACTTGACAAAGAGAGAGCTGATTTTTTAAGTGAGTATTTAAATGATTTAGGAGTTATTATTCATCATAAACAAGACCTTCTTCTCAAAAAAACAGTTTTTATAAATACGGATTGGTGTGTAGATGGAATGTACAAAGTTTTAGATGATGAAAAAGTTTTCCAAAATAAAGGAAGATTTTCTAATGATGATTTAAATACTATTTGGAAAGAAGGAAGATTTGAAAACAAACAAGCCGAACTAATAAGATTAATGCAAGATTACGGCTTGTGTTTTGAGTTAGTAGACAGAACAGGATATATAGCACCAGATTTACTTGCTCCTGACAAACCGATTGATTTAGTTTGGGACTATCATTTAAATTTGAAATTTGAATATCAATATACTTTTATGCCTGCTGGGATGATTAGTCGTTTTATTGTCAAAGCACATAGTTTTGTAAAAGATGACTTATACTGGAAGTACGGAGTTGTGCTTACATATGATAGTACAGAGGCTTTAGTAGAAGAAGATTATATAAACAATAAAATAAAGATTTCACTTAAAGGTGAAAATAAGAAGAGTTTATTATCAGCTATTAAAATGTTCATTGAAGAAGTTCATAAAGATTTTGATAAGTCAAATAAACTTGTATTCGTTGAAATGATTCCTTGTAATTGTGTGGAATGTATAGCGAGTAATAATCCACATTTTTACAAGTTTAATGTGCTGAAAAAATTTGAACAAAAACCTATCTTAGAAATAAATTGCGAAAAAAGTAGTGAAGCAGTTAATATTAAAAGCTTAATTAATGATGTTCAGGTTAAGAGTCCTGGTAATCAATTTTATAGTAATAGTGATCTAAAGTCTTTTATTTTAAAGCTATTTGAAGATGTTTTAGAAAACGAAATTAGTTTGAAAGAAGGATATATTAATTTTTGGCGAGATAAACATTGCACACAACCAAAAGATGAAGTTGAAGTTCAACCTTATATTTGTAATGCAATAGATTCTTATTGTAAAGTTAGAGGTGTAAATCTATCTCGAGAAGTTAAAGAAGGAAATGGAAATGTTGATATTTTGTTTTCTTACACAAATAAGGAAAATCAGATTCTTAAAGTTTGTGTGGAAATAAAAAAAGCTCATCATCAAGATATTGAAACAGCTATTAGCACACAACTTCCAGTATATATGAAAAGTACTGGAACAGAATCTGGAATTTATCTTGTTATTTGGTTTAAAAATGATATTTTTCCGCAACCAAAGAAATTCAATTCTTCGGAGGAATTATTTAATGCAATTAGCTCGAAAAATCCAATTGATAAAAATATATCAATAAAAATTGTAAATTGTACTAAAAACATTGCGCCATCAACTATAAAAACTTAAACTTTTTAATTATAATAAATGGGAAGATTGATAATAAAATCATCTTCCCATTTAATTTTATATGAGCTTAAAAAAGCTCTTTAAACAGAATAAATAATGTACCTAAATTTATTCCTTAATTAATTTTTCTACTTTGCTTCCCTTCTCAGTAGTGATTCTGACAAAGTAAAGTCCATTTGGTTTATTCGAAATATCAAACTTAGCTGTAGTATCATTTTCAATTGCAGTCTGAAGCAATCTTCCCTGAACATCAAACAGTTCAATATATTTTATAATAGTATCACTGCTGATATTTACATTACCTTTAGTAGGATTTGGATATAGCGAAATACTTTTATCAACTTCAAAATCCTTATTTCCTAATGATTCAAAAACGGTTTCAGCTTTATTGGTTTCAATTGGTGCATTGTAATCAAAAAAGATATTAGCCGTTTTGTCTACGTAATCACCATTAAGAAGATCATCTGCGCTTTTTATTTTAAATAAAATGTTTCCGTGCCCTCCTACAGGGTTTTTCTGTTTGGAAGTAGTAGAAGCAGCCAAATGGATTTTTTCAAAAACAAATTCAACAATATTTCCGTGAATGATAGTCTTAGAAGAATGTGATGAATTTAATAGCTGCAAAGAATTAAGATCATATTTACTTTCATCAACAGCTATTTTTACAACTATATTCTCAGCTTCATACGTTCCGGTATTTTCAAAATTGACAATATAATGCAAATATTCGCCAATGGTACTAGGAGAAACGCTCTCGCCTTCCAGACAGGTAATATCATTAGGGTCAAATGAACCTACAACGGTTTGATGATACGTAAAACTATTGTCAGCAGGCGATTCATCTCCGGCAACCGGCGTTATGGCAACTGTAAAATGGAATATATCACCATTATTTACCGCTGGAGTTTCTACCGGACTATTTACATTGAATTCCAGATCAATTGTACGGCTTTCAAAAGGCAGAAGACCATTATAAGCCCACTCTAAATTATTCGTTGTTTCTGTGTCAACAACAGGAGTAGCAGAAAGTAAATCCATTTTTGAATCATCAAAAGCCAATGTAATATTGCCTGAAAGCACTTGATTCCCTTTATTTTTGTAAACAATTCTGTATGCTGAATCAAAGCCCGGCCTAGCAGGCGTTATTGGGCTAATCACTATTTCGACATCTGGATGTACACCATTTGCTGACAAACAAAAGCTTTGATAATTTGTATTGTAGTTATTATCAGTAAAGTCAATTGTAGCGCTTGCAGGTGAGATATTGAAAGCCCCTGCATTTTCTATGTTTGGAAATATACTATAAGTTCCTGCCTGGGTATAGAATGTAGAAGTTCCGTCAGTATTGGTAAAAGCAGAACCTGTAGTAGTGCCATCGTTTATATCAATTCGGATGTTCGGATGCAAAGGATCGTTAAGATTACAGCCGTTATTATTTCCGTCAAATATTGTGGTTCCTACTACTGTATTGTGTTGTCCTCCAGGAGTGAAGCTGCAGTAAGAGTTAGCCACTGTTGCAGTCATTCCCATACTGTTCAGTTGCGATTGCACATAACCCATTTGAGCATCATCGGCACAAATGTAAGCTAAGCCCGGATTTCCGGAAAAATCGAGATTGCTTTCGTTGCGCCCGTTTTTCATGAATAAATTCGTGAGCAAATTATTAGCACAATGTAAACCTGAAAGATTTTTTAATGAACTCACATCAAGGGTTGTAATTTGATTGTTAGTACAAGATACAGTATGAAGTTCAGGGCAATTACTTACATCAAGATTTGTAATTTGATTAAATCTACAATCAATAGACCGCAAATTTGATAAAGCACTGATATCAATATTCGCTAATTGATTGTTTCGGCATTCTATATCCAAAAGATTGGTTAAAGCTGTAAGATCAATAGACGTAAGCTGATTAACACTGCATCCTAAATATAATAATGACGTTAAACTGCTGATATCAAGATTTGTCAGCTCATTACCGCTGCAATATAAACTTGTGAGTTTGGTCAGGTTATTTACATTCAGTCCGGAAAGTTTATTAGCACCGCATTGCAAATAGTCAAGGTTGGTTAAATTATTTACATCCAGCGTCGTCAGTTTGTTATTGTTACAGCTTAATTCAGTGAGGTTTGTAAACGTATTTACATCGAGATTTGTGAGTAGATTATTACCGCAATGTAGTTTTGTAAGCTGACTTAGTCCGTTTAAATCTAAAGTAGTAAGGGCATTATAGCTGCAATTTAATGTTGTAATGTTAGGCATTCCTAAAACATTTAACGTGCTTATAGTATTATAGGAACAGTCTAATTCTTTAATATTTACCAATCCAACCATATTAAGATTTGACAATTGATTATGAGCGTAATTCAAATTTGACAATTGTGTCAATCCTATCAAATCTAAACTCGTCAATAAATTATACGAACAATCTAAAGTAGTCAGATTTGTCAATCCGTTTACAATTAACGAGGGAAGACGGTTTTTGGAACATTTTAATTGTTCCAGCAGCGTTAAATTATTTACATCCAAAGAAGTAATTACGTTCCCTAATGCTCCCAAAACCCCATCATAACCATAATTGGAACAATCTAAATATTTTAGTTTTGTTAATCCACCGACAGCTAAAGAAGTAATTTGGTTGCCTATTGCGTTTATCGAAATATGATTCGAGCAATCTAAATATTCCAGATTTGATAATCCGCTTACATCTAAACTCCCCAGTACGTTATTGTTGCAATCCAGATGTTTCAAATTCGGAACACTGCTTAAATTGATGTTAGTGATTTTGTTTATGGCAAAATTTAAGGAAGTCAAATTGGTCAAATTAGTTAAATTTAGGCTCGTCAGTTTATTATTGTTGCAGTTTAGCGAAGTCAGATTGCTTAAACCGTTTAAATTTAAACTTGTCAGTACACCATTGGAACAATTGATCGATTTAATATGGGTTGTACCTGAACCATTTACAGTCAAACTGGTAGTTTGGTTATTAAACAGATAAATATTGGCAAGAGCACTAAACCCGGATACATTTAATGTGATGTTTGCCGGAGTTAAATTTAAATTCAGATTTTCAATAGCAGGAAAACCATTTAAGGTTAAAACTGAATTTGAACCTGTGTATTGAAAAGTTTTTAAAGCAGTTAAATTAGCCCCATTAATAACTAAATTATCTGGCAGATACGAGCAGGCCAAAGTCTTAAGACTACTTAGACCATTCAGATTTAAAGTTGTAATATGATTTTCGCCACAGCTTAAATCAGTTAAAAGAGTAATATTGCTTAAATCTAAACTTGTAATTTGATTGTAAAAGCAGGAAAGATAAGTAAGTTTAGTCAGAGTGCTAACATCCAGACTTGTAAGCAGGTTATAATTACATTCCAGTTTATCAAGATTTGTTAGCCCATTTAAGTTAAGGTTAGCCAAATTATTATAGCTGCAAAGCAATGATTTAAGATTTGTTAATCCGCTTACATTAAGATTGGCGAGTTTATTGGTTTCGCAGAGCAGTATATCCAGATTGGTTAAACCGGTAAGATCAAGGCTTGTAAGTTGGTTGTTGCTGCAAAATAAAGTCTTAAGACTGGTTGCGCCATTTACATTAAGGTTTATTAATTTATTATTGCTGCAAAATAAAATTTTAAGATTATTTAAACCACTAACATTCAGACTAGTTAGCTGATTTTGATCAAGAAAAAGATTGACAAGATTGGTTAATGTACTAACATTGAATGTAGTCAGATAATTGACCGAACAATTTAAGTTAGTCAGATTGGTTAAAGCTGTAACATCAAGGTTTAAAAGAATGTTACTGGAACAATCTAAATTTTTAAGATTGGCAAAACTGGCAATCCCGGTTAAATTAAGAATTCCTGAATTCGAAACTTTCAGCTGAAATACTGCCAAGGCTTCATTAGTATCAATTTCGCCGTTGTCGTTGGCGTCGATTTTAATTGAGATTCCGGCAGCATTTAGTGCTATAGAATTTGTAACATCAGCTTCCAGCAATTTGGCTTTGAAATTTGCATCGGGGATAGCAACATTTTGTGCCTTTACTATAGTGGTTAGTAATAGCACAAACAAAAGTATTTTTCTTTGCATAATAATTATTTAGGATTAGTTTATAGTTTGGAGATATCTCTTATAAGGATTTGATCAGTTCCTGTAGTTTTTCCTTTTTACTTTGAGCTATTGGTATGTTGCTGTTATCAGCCATGATTACATAACCACCGTCTGATTTTATATACGATTTCAAATAAGAAAGGTTGATTAAATGTGATTGGTGAATGCGTTCAAAGCCATGTTCTGTAAGCAGTTCTTCGTATTCTTTTAATGTTTTTGAAATCAGAACCGGTTTGTGATTTTTGATAAAAAACTCGGTATAATTGGCTTTAGCTTCACAACGAATAATATCTGCGACTTCAAATAAATGAATTCCGTCGCTTGTCGATAAAGCAATCCGTTTGAAATTATCTACTTTTTTTCGAATGTTTTCAAGAAGCAAATCAATGTTTTCAAAAGAGTTCTTTTTGCCGACAGCTTCCTTTATTTTGTCCATTGTATCCTGTAATTCTTCTGGATCAACAGGTTTTAAAATAAAATCCAGGGCACTGAACTTAAACGCTTTTAACGCATATTGCTCATGAGCTGTTATAAAAACAACATGTGCCTTTAGTTTTCCGTTTACTTTCGAAAGATTTTCCAGAATATCAAAACCAGTTCCGTCCGTCAAATGGATATCAAGAAAAATAACCTGAGGCTTTAGTTTTTCAATAGCAGCTATTCCTGTTTTGACACTTTCGGCTTCACCAATAATAAAAATATCATTAGTATAACGCTCCAAAAGTGCTTTTAAACCTGTCCTTAAATGTTTGTCATCGTCAATTAGTAATGCTGTGATCATTGGCTTGTGGGATTATGATATATATTGAACCGGCAAATATAAAATTGCTTTGGTACCTGTTTGAGAGTCAGACTTTAACTCCTGTATTTCAATTTTAGCCGATTTAGAAGTTATGGATTCCATAATTTTCAACCGCTTTTTTGTAATGCTTAAGGCCATTGAACGATGGGCCGTAACCGAATTTTCTTTGAGCAGTTTCGATTCAGACAAACCAATTCCGTCATCGGTAATAGTACAAATCAGCTGTTCGTTCTGCACATCAAAATCAACGTTT
The DNA here is from genome assembly GCF_048282555.1 of Flavobacterium adiutor. Lineage (NCBI taxonomy): Bacteria > Pseudomonadati > Bacteroidota > Flavobacteriia > Flavobacteriales > Flavobacteriaceae > Flavobacterium > Flavobacterium adiutor. Next base: position 1,156,758 of record NZ_CP182487.1, on the reverse strand, counting down.
ATTTTTCCTTTACCATTTTTAGGAACCAGACCGTGAAGAATAGCATTCTCTACAAAAGGCTGAATCAGCAACGGAGGCAGTCCTACGTTAAATTCTACATTTTCAGTTGAATTGATTTCGAATTCAAATTTATTATCAAAACGGAGCTGTTCCAGTTCCAGATAATTCTGAAGACTTTCGATTTCTTTATCTATCGGAATAAGCGAACCTTTAGAATATTCAAGTGTCAGACGCATCAGTTTCGAAAATTTCGATAAATATTTCAGGGCCGAATCGGTTCCGTTCTGCACAATAAAACTCGAAATCGAGCTCAGACAGTTGAATACAAAGTGAGGGTTCATCTGCAGATGCAGTGCTTTCTGTTCATACTCAGCTAATTCTTTTTTAAGTGTTAGCTGGCGTTTTACCTGCATCCGGTTATAAATTACCCAGCCTAAAATAAGCAGCAAAATCCCTCCCAAAACAGAGAACACAATCAATTGAAATTCTCTTTTGTGCTTTTCCGAAAGTAAGGCCTCTTTTTTCTTGTACTCATAATTCATTTCGGCCATTGCAAACTTTTTGCTCGTTTCCTGATTACTGATACTGTCACGGGCTATAATTGAATTTTTATAATGAGCCAGTGCTGCTTCAGGTTCTTTTAAGGATTCATACAATTCACTTAACAATTCTTCCGAGTGATACGTTTGATCCAGAACGCCAATTTCCTCAGCATAGGTCAATGATTTCGAAGCAAAATGTACAGCCTCTTTATATTTTTTCTGCTCCCGCAATAACAATCCAATGTTATACAAAGCCAGGGAAGCTCCGAATTTATTCTGAATTTCCTCATACAGAGCCAATGATTTCTGATAATATTCATTCGCCAGAGTAAAATTCTTCTGTGCTTTATAATAATCTCCTAAATAATTATTGAGTAATGCAGAACCGCGTTTGTTTTCGTTATGCTCAAATCCTTTTTGAGCTTTTCGGTAAAACTGAATTGCATTTTGATATTCCCCAGTTTCAAAATAAATAACACCAATGTTAGTCAATGTCATGGGAGCATTTTTTTCACTTAAAAGAGTTTGTATCTTGTGTGCCTCCTTAAGATATTGCAATGCTTTAGGGTATTTTTGCTGGGATTTGTAAAGAATTCCAATATTATTCAGGGTTTTAGAAATGCCTTCCTTTTCGTCAATCTGCTGATATAATTTTAGCCCTGTTTCATAATTTTTTAAAGATGAGGTATAATCGCCTTGTTCTGAATAGACCACTCCTGAACTTGCATAAGCACGCGCCAGACCGCTTTTTATTCTCTTTTTATCAGTTTCTTTTTGTAATGCGGTTTCAAATTCTAATTGTGCCTTTTTAAAAAATTTCAGTGCCCCCTCATAATTTCCCAAAATAATAGAAGCATTTCCTTTGTTTACATAAGCAGTTGCAAGTCCAAAATGGTATTCTTTTTTTAAACTGATAATAATTGCTTTTTGAGCGTAAGAAAAAGTCAAATCAGGGTCGATTTCTTTATATAAATCGGCTATTTTATTGTACCTATCAGCTTTTACAGTATCAATTTTAGTATTCTCAACAATTCTTTTTAAACTATCCAGCTGAGCATTTTGCCCATGGAATATTCCGCAGATATGAAAGATCAAAAAGAAAATTATAAGCTGTAATTTTAGATTCACTTTGCTTGTTTTTGTTTGTTGTCTGACAAATGTATAATATGTTTCTTAGTATTATAATAACAATTATTATTTACAAGGTTCTGATTATTATTTGATTCTTTTGACTTATTGTTAAAGAATTAAAACGATATTATATTAAATGATTAGTGATTTATCCCAACAAGAGAAAATTTCAGGTGTTATCAATTTTGCTATAAAACTTACAAATGATACAAAATCATTATTCGTAATCTTTCTTTGATTAAAAAAAAACACATACTTTTACAGCCGAAAATAACCGAATTATACTACATGAAGAAACTTTACTTCTTAACATTACTTTTTATTTTAATCATTTCTACTGCTGGCTATAGTTATAATGGTAGCGATAGAAATAATTCTACGAATAATGATTACAGCAATTTTATAGCGCCAGGCGTTGATTTTAATTTTACTAATGATGGTGCTTGTTCAGGAACTCCTGTTACATTTACCCCAATAGTAACCGGAAGCGCACCCTTTTCTTACAAATGGGATTTTGGAGATGGAACTACTTCAACAGAAATGAATCCAAGTCATAACTTTAGAGCGGTTGGCTGCGGAACTCAAAATTTCAGTGTAAAACTAACCGTTAAAGATGCCAGTGGCGAAACTTCTATTACAAAAACTGTTTCTGTAAAACAAAAACCCGATTTGAAGTTTACAGATCTGAATGCTCCGGGTTCTAATAAACCTTTTGAGAGATGCGGGGACAATAATTCAAATCCAAAATATACTATTAATGTCGGAAACAGTTCAGCTTCTGCTTCATGCATTGCATCTTATAATGTTAGCTGGGGAGATGGAAGTACAGAGACAAATGTAACTTTCCCAAAAAGCCATGAATACCAGAAATTAGGTTCCTTTAATATGGTGATTACTGCCGTTGGAAGCTGTAATAATTCTGTCACTTATGTAGTTAAAAATTCTAACAATCCTATTGGTTCCCTTATCGCCCCTGGGAATACTACGAATTTATGTGTTCCGGTTGATCCGATGGATTTTGCGATTGGATCGTGGGCACTTAATCCTTCAGATACCAGATATGTGGTTGACTATGGAGATGGTACTACTCAACCTTATACTCAGGCACAACTGGAAAGCTCTGTTTATTATAACAGTCTAAATCCTCAGGCCTCACAAAACTATCCCATTCCTCATAAGTTTACAAGAGCCAACTGTCCGTCTGGAAATACCGTTACCCTAACTATAACAACATCCTGTGGAAGCACCTATCTTACTGCCGGTCCCATTATTATTTTAGACGTGCCGGTAATCAGTTTTAGCATTCCGTCAGTTGCATGTGTAAATTCAGGTGTACGCTTCAATAATTCAACTTATGCAGGTTATACTAATGGCTGTAGTACTGTAAATGTTTATACATGGGATTTTGGAGATGGTACAACTTCGAGAGAAGTTAATCCCTATCACTCCTATTCAGCACCAGGTACTTATAAAGTTACCCTGAATGCTACAACACCTTGCGGTGTCGGGATCACTCCTGCTGCACAATATATATGTGTTGAACCCGTATTACAGCCACAATTTACTTTTAGCAATGCCTGTGCATCTGAAACGGTTCAGATAAACAATACGACTGATACAAATTTAAGCTGTGGTGTTTCAAGCTTCTTTTGGGATGTGACCGGTTATTCTCCAACCTATTGTGGTAAAGAAACTTCACCAGGATCAGGAAAAGGTCAATGGAATTTTGCAAACGGAACATATTCCTCTTCTAAAAACCCTGCTTTTAATTTTATAACCCCTGGAATTTATTATCTAAGACTTAGAACATGGAATTCTTGTGGAATAGAGCGTGAAACCACTCAGGCAATCCATGTAAAAAAGAAACCTGTTATTTCCATAAAACCAATTTCAGATTTTTGTAAAACGGCAACGATTTACCCTGAAGGAAAAGTAGAAGAAACCTGTTCTCCTGCTTCAGAAATAACATACGAATGGAGTTTCCCTGGAGGTACACCTTCAACTTCTACGTTACTTAATCCTGGCCCTATCAATTATACCAAAACAGGTAATTATGAAGCCATTTTTAAGGTTACAAATAGTTGTGGTACAGAAACAAAGAGTACAAGATTCTCTGTAGATATGGTTCTTTCTCCTGTTATAACTCCTAAAACAGCAAAAATATGCAGTGGTAATTCTTTTCAAGTTACACCTGTAAGCAACGGCACAACCGATAATGTCCCCTCAGGAACTACTTATGTATGGTCTAATCCAGTAGTTTCTCCTCCGGGTGCAATAAGTGGTGCGAGTGCACAATCGAGTCCTAGAACAAGTATTAGTCAGACATTAATAAACAATACAGCTAGTCCGGCAACAGTAACGTATACTGTATCACCATTATCTTCATCGTGCCCTGGACCTGATTTTACAGTTACCGTTACGGTAGAACCAACAATAAAAGTAGTTCAGACTATAAAAAATGGCAAATGTTATGGGTCAAATGACGGGAGTATCAGCATAGTTGTAAGTGGAGGAACACCTTATGTGACAGGAACCCCTTACATAATATCGTGGACAAGTCCTAACGGATTTACGAGTTCAGATCAGAATATCTCTAATTTAAAAGCGGGTACCTATTATTTATCAATCAGAGATAATGGAGGCTGTCCTTTTACTACTTCATATAATGTATCAGAGCCGGGAGAATTTAGAATTACAGGCGAAAGTAAAAATGACATCACCTGTTTTGGATTAAAAAACGGAACTATCAATACTTCTGTAACCGGCGGTACACCTCCTTACAATTTTGTCTGGACAAAAGATGGAAGTCCTTATCCCGGTAATTCCGGAAACCTGAATAATCTGGAAAAAGGAGTTTATCAGGTAAAAATAACGGAAGCCAATAATTGTGGTGGGCTTACAGGACAAAGTTTTACTATTATCGAGCCACCATTACTGGAAGTAAAATGGGAAAGCCAGGTTGATGTTTTATGCTACGGATATAATACTGGTGAAATTAATGTAAGTTCATCAGGAGGAAGACTTCCTCATCGTTACAGCTGGACAGGACCAAACGGATTTAGGAGTAATCTTCAAAATTTAAAGAACCTCTATGCCGGAACTTATAATTTAACGGTTACGGATAATTCAGGCTGTACAAAAGATTTAAAAGTTGAAATACTTCAAAACCCTGAAATTAAATTAGACTACTCTGTAACTCATTTGACTTGCTACAGTATTAGGGACGGAGTCATAAAAATTAATAACATAACCGGCGGCGTTCCTTTTGCAACCGGCGATCCGTATATTATAAAATGGAGCAATTTAGGAACTGGCATGGAGCAATCTAATTTATCTGCCGGAAATTATTCAATTACAATTACAGATGCCTTAGGATGTCCGAAAGTATTTCCGATAACGGTTAACAATGCGCCAGTTTTTAAAATCGATCCGGATTTCCAAAACATTTCGTGTCACGGTGCAAATGATGCACATATCCGACTTAATCTTGTTGGCGGGCAGGCACCGCTTAAACTAGAATGGAGTGATGGTTCTACAGCCGGAATTGAAAGAAATAACCTTGTTCCTGGAAGCTATAAAGTAAAAATTACCGATGCCAAATTATGTGTACTAGAGGCAGAATATATCGTAGTTGATCCGCTTGAATTAAAAATAAGAGGAGATGTCTCCAACCCGCTTGACTGCGTTAAAGCAAATACCGGTGTTATAGACCTTATTGTTACAGGAGGTACAGCCCCTTATACCTATGCCTGGTCTAATGGCGCAACAACTGAAGATTTGAGCCAGCTTACACCTGATAACTATACGGTTACAGTAACCGATTCCAGAGGCTGTAAAAAATCAGATACTTTTAAAATTATCCGATTTGAGCAGCTTACCCCTACAATTGAAGTTTTAACTGATTTTAATTGTGATACCCGATTTGTAGATCAGACATTCGTGGGACATGTAAAAGGAGGAATTCCGCCTTATACTTTAAAATGGTCAGACGGAGTTGTTTCCGGTGTCAATGGCGAAATAATGAAAACCGATAATAAAGGATTAATCATTTTTACTGTGACCGATAGTTTTGGCTGTACTATGGAGGCAAATCATAATGTGGTTAAACCTGTTTTAGGTGTCGCAAATTTCTCTACAAACTCTTACGGAAAAGAGATGTTTGATCTTTATTCTATTTACGATCCAGTTAAATTTACAAATCAGGCTACAGGAGATTTCACAAGTACATCATGGGATTTTGGAGACGGTAACTTTTCAACAGAAACAAGTCCAGAACATATTTATACCAGAGAAGGCACCTATACCATCAAACAAGTTGTGAACTATCCTTTTGGCTGCCAGTATTCTTATGAAACCAGTATTCTGGTAGAAAAAGGATATAAGCTCATTATGCCAAATGCCTTTACGCCTAACAATGACGGAATCAACGATTCGTTTTCACCTGCATTTCAAGGACTTAACAATGTAACTCTGGATATTTATGACACATGGGGAGGTATCATCTACACAGAAACAGGTGTAAATATTCATGGCTGGCGAGGAAAAATTAAAGATCTGGATGCTGAAAACGGCAATTATTATTACAGGATAACGGCCAAAACTTTCTACAATCATACCATAACCGAAAAAGGATCATTAACATTAATTAAATAAAAGCAACATATTAAAAAATGAGATTAAAATTACTAGCTGTTATACTGATAACATGTTGTTTTTATACCAAAACAAGAGCACAGGATCCAATTTTTACACAATATTTTTTAGTTCCCGAAACCCTAAATGCTGGTTTTACCGGTTTCATGGAAACTACCTATGCCGGAATTATACATCGCGAACAGTGGCCAGAATTAGATTTAAGTGTCGATACAGATTATGCCTTTGTAAATACCTGGAGTGACAAACTTAACAGTGGAATTGGATTAAATATTTTAAATCAAAGAGAAAACGCTTCCAAATATAATTTTACACAAATCAATGCCAATTATGCCTACAGGGTAAGAATTAATGACACCTGGACTTTCAGACCGGGTATTGAAGCAGGATTTGGATTAAAATCATTTGCCTTTGGTAACTTATTACTGGAAGATCAGATTAATATAGGCGGTTCAAACAATGCAGCTTCTATCGATCCGCTGCTAGCCAATGACAGGGTTACTTTTTTTGATGTATCTGCAGGAATGGTTTTCAATACAGATGATCTTTGGATCGGTCTCTCGATGAAACACCTCAACAGACCAAATATTGCCCTGAGTGCAAATGGAAACCTGCCATTAAATACTTTTTTCTCGCTAAGCAGCGGATATGAATTTCTGGTAGCCGATTATATTGATGTATTGTTTTTTCCGTACGAAACTAAAATGTTTTTTACTTCAAACTACATGCAGCAAGGGAGATATAACCGATTTGATTTAGGTGCTTCCATCTTATTCGAAAAAATGTTTTTTGGAACTACATTTGTTACCAATCCTGCTAAAAATGGGATGAATAATGAATTATTAACTTCTGTAAACTTTTTTACAGGACTGCAGTACGAGCATTTGCGATTGGGACTTTCATACGACCTGAACACGACCAAAATAGGAAGAACAGGAGGCGTTTATGAACTTTCATTAACCTATCAGTTTGATTTGTCACGAAAATGTTTCGGATGCCCGAATTACGGGGATAACTAAATTTTAAAAACGATAACATTCATTTAACCTCACGGAAGCAATTTCGGGAGGTTTTTTAATTTCAGCTATTTATTTATCACGTATTTATCAATAATATATTTCGTTACGGGTCTTAATGGTTTTTTCTTTTGTTCGGGATGCATACCATGTGTATTAAAAAACTCTACACTATCTCCTGTTTTCGCATACCAAATAACTGCTTCTCCGTTTTTAAAAAAAGTAGTGGTATCGCAAACCTTAATTTTTCTAAGATTGATTATTCTTTCATCGAAAGGTTCGACCACATTGTAGGTTCCTATTCCCTGTATTTCTAAATCACAGCTTACTTCTTCATAATGATCACCAGACCATTGCATACATTCGTTTTTTTGTGCGAAGTAATAATAAGCTAAAAATAACAGACAAAAAACACCTGCAGTTATTATAAATATATTTTTTGTTGTTCCAACAGCTTTTTTTGGAGGTTGCTCTTTTTCGACATCGATAAATAAACTTACTGGTTTAAAAAATATATCTGAACTATTCGTTTCATTTTGTTCATTTATTTCACCTTCACAAGTACTTCCCTCTTTATCTTTTTGTTCATCTTTTGAGATAGATAATTCTATTGTTTTAGCCTCTTCAAATATGCCTTTAGATTTAAATTTATTATAAGGCCTCGGATAAAAATCAACTAAAATTGCTGCCATTTCAATTCTAGACCTGTTAGCTGTATTTCCGCCTTTTAAAAAAGAGATTATAGGCTTAAATTTTCCAATATTAAAATTCTCAATTGATTTCTTCAAATAAAAATTTTCCTTCGCCTCTAGAAATATTTTCATGATTTCTTCATCAGCATTAGTCAAACCTTTTTCAAAGATTCTCAAATAAAAATCTCGTAATTGAGCAGGTGTGGGATCTGATAATATTCCTGAGACATCCTCTTTAGTGGCTACTTCATATTTAGCAAGAATGGCTTTTTTGTAATCTTCAATAGTAATGTTACTCATAATTTTCTACGGAATTATTAGAAATATCAGAATCATCGGAAATATCGGAATCATCTATAAACACAGCAAAAAAACTGCTGTTACTTTGCTTCAACAAAACGAGTTAACACTTTGATCTGCAGACCTAAAACAAAAGTACAAAACTAGTTCAATTAAAAGTGCGGAAAACCGTAAGACGGACTTTATCCGGGAAGTATAAATAAAATTTTACTGTTCTGCGCACTTCACTTCCCAACCAAAATTTGGTATTGAAACATGATCCGGAAAAGTTTCGGACGGCAATACCCATGTCTAATTTTTAAATCAAAAAAAGATGAAAACTTTATTTTTAATGGGAGCGTTTGCGCTATTGACAACTACATTATTTTCCTGCACTGCAGATGAATATGAAACAGCTGAGAAAAAAAACGAAATAAATAAACCAATTCCCGCAGAGAATACTGCACAGGGCCCTGATGATGATCCTGTACCAGTTACACCTCCAAAAAAATGACAAATAAAATTAAGCGTGTATAATTAATTAGTAAATTCGGGAAAAGTAAAATTATGTTGCGATTCCCGAATTTTTACATGTTCATCTTTCTCGTTTGTGTCTCTTGTCAGGAAAAAACAACTGTTACTTTTAAACCAAATTTGCCTAATGAAGGGGCTAAGTCTTTACAGGAAAAAGGAATAGCTCATTTTCAAGAAAGCAATTATAATAATGCTTTTTATTATTTCAACAAGTCTAAAGTATTATTTGAAACCTCTAAAGACAGTGCCAACATTGTTTTCAATTTAATCCAGATGGCCAACATCCAACAAATAAATGGCGATTATTATGGAAGCAAAGAAACTTTAACAGAAGCGTTACCTTACAGCAAAAATGACAATAATTATATTGTAGCTATCAATAATTTTTTTGGAATTGCTGACAAAGAACTTTCTATTTATGATGACGCTATTTTTTATTACAATCAGGCCATTAAATCTTCTAAAGACTCCATTTCAATACAATCGCCTTTAAACAATATTGCGGTTGTTTATATCAAGCAGAAAAAATATGATAAGGCAATTGAGCTTCTGAAATCTATTTTAAACAAAAAGATTGTAGATAATCAATTATCATTAAAAAGTAAAGCAAGAGTTATCGATAATCTTGGTTTTGCCTATTTTAAAAAAGGCATGAACAATAGCGGCATTGAACTCCTGAATGAAGGCTTAAAATTAAGATTGGAAGCGAATGATGACTACGGAAGTATTGGCAGTTACCTTCATTTAGCCGAATTTTTCTCAAAAACTAATTTTGAAAAATCAAATGAATACGCTAAAAAAGCTTATGAAAAAGCAACCAAATTTAACAGTGTTGACGAGCGTTTGAAAGCATTATCCCTTCTAATTTCGAATGGTTCAGGGACAGTATATGCACAAAAATATATTGCAATAAACGATAGCATAATAAAAATCAGAAATAATTACAAAAACAAATTTGCCAAAATCAAATACGATTCTAAAAAAGAAAAAGATGAAAACCAGAAACTGCGGTTAGAAAAAGCAGAAAATTTACTGACGATTCAGGAAGCAAAATATCAAAGAATCTTTTTTATAATTGGAATTATTTCTCTATTCTGTTTACTGGCTTATCTGAAAAAAAGGTATGAAAACCAAAACCGAATAGATAAAATAAAAACAGCCTACGACACCGAAACCAGAATAGCTAAAGATATCCATGACGAGCTGGCTAATGATGTTTTTCAAGCTATCACTTACACACAAACCCAATCTTTAAATTCGGGAGACAATAAAGAAACCTTATTGCAAAACCTCGATCATATTTATTCACGCGTTCGCGGAATTTCCAGAGAGAATAGCAATATTGAAACCGGCCCCAATTATGCTGCTAACTTAAAAGAAATGCTTTCGACTTATAATAGCGACAGCACCAATGTTATTATTACAAACATTGAAAAGATAAACTGGGAGAATCTGGATGATGAAAAAAAGGTTGCTATTCATAGAATACTTCAGGAATTAATGGTCAATATGAAAAAGCACAGTGAAGCTCATTTGGTCGCTATTACGTTTGACAGCAAATCGAATTTGGTAACGATCAAATATAGTGATAACGGAAAAGGCTGCGAAAAATCAAAAATCATAAAAAATGGTTTAAACAATATGGAAAACCGTATTCTGGCCATAAAAGGAACAATTACTTTTGACACAGAACCTAGTAAAGGTTTTAAAGTAAAAATAACAATGCCAAAATAAAAGCCTATGTTTAAAAAAGTAATAATAGCCGAAGATCTTGATGCAATGAATTTAGGAATTCAGGAAGTCTTAAAAGATTTAAAGATTGTTAATTTTCAGCATTCAAAATATTGTGATGAAGCATTTTTAAAAATCCGAAAAGCCATTCAGGATCATGATCCTTATGATTTATTAATCAGTGATCTTTCATTCAGAACAGATCATCGTGAAGTAAAAATTGCCAATGGTGATGAACTCATTCAAAAAGTACGTGAAATACAGCCCGATATTAAAATCATAGCGTATTCAGTAGAAGATAAAAGTTTCCGGATTAAATCGGTTTTTGATAACGCCGGAATTGATGCTTTTGTGCTTAAAGGTTTAAACAGTATTGAAGAATTAAAGAAAGCAATCAACATTATTTCGACTTCAGACCAAAAGTTCATCTCTCCGGAAGTTGCTTCTGCCTTACAGGAAAAAAATAATTACGAAATTGACGATGTAGATATTCTGATTCTTAAACATCTGTCTGCCGGAACTTCTCAGGATGAAATCATCGAGATTTTTAAAAGCTCAGATATTAAACCCAACAGTAAAAGTGCCGTAGAAAAAAGATTGGCTAAACTCAAAGACTTTTTTAAAGCAAACAATACAGTTCATCTGGTTTCAATTACAAAAGATATGGGGATTATTTAATTTCTCCTCATTATATTTTTCAAGCTCCTTAGGGAGCTTTTTTTATTGCTAAAATTTAAAGTTTACGGATTATGGTTTTCCGTAAAATACTGATTTAAAATAGGTTTAAGTTTGAATTATCAAAATCAATTTAAAATTTAAAAACATGAAAAAATTAGTCGTTTTATGCAGTTTGTTCTTCCTTATTATAGGAAGCAGTATTGAAGCTCAAAGTGGTCATTATAAGGGTGGCAAAGGCAGCTCCCATAAAGGAGGAAAGTACAAAAACTCAAGTACTCATAATCACTACAAAAAAAGAAAATAACATTTCTCAACTTCGATTAACATGAAAAAGAAAAGTCAAAAGAAGTTTCATTAATGGTAAAGCTTTTATTAACTAAACTTAAAATCATGGGCTTTCGATTTCAAAAAAGAATTAAGCTTGGAGGCGGACTCGGACTAAATATTAGCAAATCGGGAATTTCTCCAAGTTTAAGAACTAAAATAGGCACATTTAGTAAAAATGGGTATTCTGCAAAAACAGGAATTCCCGGAGTTCGATACCAAAACAGCGGATGTTTGATATTATTTGCCTTTACAGGCTTTATCACATTTTTAATTTATAATCTAAAATAATTTTAACCATGAAAACCAAAAAAATTACAACACTTCTATTTTCAATTCTAGCAATTTTTATACTAGTTATTTCTTGTTCAGAATCTGATTCAGATTGTCCGACAAAAACCTGTGGCGATTTTGCAACTCATGCGGAAGCACAAGCAGCATTCAACAGTAATAGAAGCTGTTACAAAAATCTGGATGCAGATGGAGATGGAATTGCATGCGAATAAACAAATAAATAACCAAAAACCATGATAACACTAGAACTAAAAAGTCATTTTTTAAGATTATATCAAATGGCATTATCAGATGACCACTTTGATGTTTTGGAACTTCAAATGCTGTATCATTTTGCAGATGAAAGAGGCATTCCAAAAGAGGAACTTGACAAGCTTTTTTCAAACCCAGTCAATACCGATTTTGTAGTTCCAGAAGCCTTAACTACAAAAATTGAATATCTGTATGATCTTACCCGAATTATCTGGGCTGACGGAAAAGTTACGGATGATGAATTGAATATGCTTAGAAAATATTGCAGAAAATTTGATTTCGTTGAAGAAAACATCAATGATTTATCTGACTATCTAATCGATTGCGTACAGAAAAACATTGGTAAAGAAGAAATTATTAGTCAACTAAACGCTTAAGCCATGAAAACACTTTCACAATTATTTAGTTTAAAAAAGTCCACAGATGCTACTTCTAACCTTTTCGAAGAAAATGAAGAAGACAGAGAACAAATCAGAATTACCTATTATCAGAGCGGTTTCGCTGCTTCAATAAAAGCAACAGGCAAACCAATTGTCCTGAAAGCCTGTTTACAAAACTTATACATGAGTTTTGAAGATCAGTGCCGAAAACAAAAATTAGAACAGGACAGATTAAAACAGCCTTATCGGGAAGAACAGGAAAAGAATCGCACAGAGCTCAAAAAGTGTGAAGCCGCAATAGGAATTTACGAAAGAAAAGAGCAAGATATCAACGAGTCTGCTGATCTGATAAAAAATGAAATCATCGAAGTGAAACGCAATCCTGATAAATTCGGAATTGAAGATGGTAAAGGTTTAAAGGCACAGTTTTATATTGGTTTGTTTTTGCTGCTCCCTATTACACTTTATGTTTTAGTGTTTTACATCTCGGCTTCTTATTCTGCTTTTTTCAAAGAATTCTCAAATGATAGTTTAACGGCAGCCATTTTTGATGCCGATGCCTTAACAAATTCTTTTAAAGCGAGCTGGTTGGAAGGTGTTTTGGTAATAACAATCCCTTTTGTATTCATGGGATTGGGGTATGTAATTCACATGGTACAAAAAGGAAAAGGAATCAAAAATATTTTCAGAATGATTGCCCTTTTTCTCACTACCTTTCTATTTGATGCTTTATTAGCTTATCAAATCGAAAAAAAAATTTATGAATTTAATAAAACCACAGATTCTGCTCCTTATAACTTAAATATCGCTTTGGGCGAAGCCGAATTCTGGATGATCATATTTGCAGGTTTTGTTGTCTATATTATTTGGGGACTTGTTTTTGATTTTGTAATGAAAGAATTTGAAAACATTGATAAAATCAGAGCTTTTATAAGAGGTAAAAAAGAAAATCTGATGGATCTGGAAAAACTGAAAACAGAATATACCAATAAGATAAATGATTTCAAACAGCAGATTGTAACGGCAAACGGAAGAATCTCAGAACTCCAGTCTAAAATTGACGGATTTGTATTTCCGGTAAAAGAATACCTGCACTATCATCATCAATACAAAGAAGGATGGTTTCAGGCCATAAATACCGAGATTGCTTTGGCACATAAAGAAAAAACAGAGCTTTTGGAAAGCTGCGAACTTCACTCTGAAGAACATCTGAGCAAATTAAACCTGGTTGATCCTGATTTTCAGCATTTGGTATATTCTAAAAATTAATATTATGAACAATATTCTTAAAATTTTCACCCTATCATCTCTAATCTTTTTGACATTTTCCTGCAAACAGGAACCTGAAAAAAACAAAGAAGAAGTTGGCTCTAAAAATACTAAATCCGAAAACTACAACATTAGCATACTTCTCGATTTATCGGACAGAATAAGTATCCAAAAAAATCCTAACCCAACGATGGAATATTACCAAAGAGATTTGGGATACATAAAATCAGTTTCAGAAGCTTTTACAGCACATTTAAAATCGAAAAGAATAAGACAAATTGATGATAAAATGCAGTTATTTTTTAATCCTGAACCCAAAGATCCGGGTATCAACTCAATTTCACAGGAGTTAAAAATTGTTATTGATAAAAATAATGCTTCAAAGGATTTACTGAATTCCATCAATGCAAATTACACTTCACAGACTTTAAAAATATATGAATCTGCTATAAAGGATAACAACTTTGTCGGCTCTGACATCTGGAACTTTTTTGATACTAAAGTAAAAGATCAGTGCATAGAAAGCGATGACCGAAATATTCTGGTCATACTAACAGATGGCTATATGTTTTATGATAATACCATAATGAAAGAAGGAAACCGGACATCCTACATTACTCCCGAATGGATTCGGAAAAATGGTTTAAATACCAAAGACTGGGAAAAGGATTTTAAGAATAAGGATTTTGGTTTCATTAAGACAAGTGATGATTTATCTAATCTGGAAGTTTTGGTTTTAGGAATTAATCCGAATCAAAATAATCCTTATGAAGAGAAAGTAATAAAAGCCTATTGGACAAAATGGTTTACCGAGATGAAGATCAAACATTTTGAAATTAAAAATGCTGATCTGCCTTCAAACATGGAGAAAATCATTAAGGACTTTATACTAGAAAAGAAATCCTGAATCGATTTGAATTAAAATTTTATAATCAGCCTTTACGGATTTCCATAAAATACTGATTTTAATTGACTCTACATTTGAATAAATTAATTTAAACCAATAAAAAATGGAAATCAATATTCAACTAAAATCATTAGCCGATAAAATCAATCAGCTAAAAAACAAAATTGATACAGAAGAATCTACCAAACACGCTTTTGTTTTGCCTTTTATACACGTTCTAGGATATGATGCTTTTAATCCGCTTGAAGTGGTACCTGAATTTACAGCCGATCTTGGCTTGAAAAAAGGAGAAAAAGTAGATTATGCTATTTTCCAGAACGGAGAACCCATCATAATAGTAGAATGCAAAAGCTGGAAAGAAAAACTGACCATTCATAATTCGCAGTTGTTTCGTTATTTCCATGTTACCAAAACCAGATTCGCTCTTTTGACAAATGGAATTAATTACCAGTTTTTTACCGACTTAGATGCTCCGAATAAAATGGATGAAAAACCATTTCTGGAATTTGACGTTACGAATCTTAAAGAAAATACGATTAATGAGATTACCAAATTTCACAAGTCCAATTTCAATGTGGATAATATTGTCAGCAATGCCAGTTCTTTAAAATACATCAAGGAAATTAAAAAGCAGATCAATGCAGAACTCGAAAATCCATCGAATGATTTTACTAAACTTTTTGCCAGTAAAGTGTATTCTGGAAGATTAACTGAAAAAGTCGTGGACGAATTTAAAGATTTGGTTCAGAAATCGGTTAGTCAGTACATAAACGACCGGATTAATGATCGTCTCAACGCTGCACTAACAAAAGAAACAATTAAGCAGCAGGATGAAGAAATCGTAATTCCTGAAGAAGAAGGCAAAATAGTTACCACAGAGGAAGAACTGGAAGCGTACCGAATTGTTGTGGCGATTTTGAGAAGAAAAATTCCAATTAAGAGAATCGTTCACCGGGACACACAATCCTATTTCGGAATCCTTTTAGACGATAATAACCGAAAACCCCTGTGCAGGTTACATCTTAACGGTGGAAAAAAATACATCAGCCTTTTTAATGATAATAAAACCGAGTCAAAAACAGCCATTTTATCTATCGATGACATTTACCTTTTTGAAAAAGAATTGCTTGATACTGTGGAGATTTATGATGGCCAGGTTCAAGTGTAAAACATTTATTTTAGGAAATTCAAATCAAATATTTAATCTAATAAATCAAAAAAGTGGAATATAAAGTAGTACCGTTTGCCGCCTCAATTGACCCAAAAAAAGGAACCACAAATGATGTTGCGAAACAACTGGAAAGTTTGATAAAAAATTTTACAAATAATGGATGGGAATATGTACGTTTAGAAAGTGTATCAACATTTGTACATCCAGAATCAGGGTGTTTTGGAATTGGAGCTCAGCCAGGTTTCACAACAAATAATCAAATGGTTGTTTTTCAGAAAAAATGAAATATCTAATACTGTTCGTAATTCAAATATACTGGAAATTCATACCTGCTTCTAAAAGAAAAAAATGCATTTTCAAAAAATCCTGCTCAAATTATGTTTTTGAAACCACTCAAAAAGAAGGTTTTATAAGCGGTTTAAAAGCATTCCTGTTTCGATTCCAAAATTGCAGAGCAGGTTTTCAGGTCTTTAAAAATCCAATAAATGACAGAATACAAATAATTCTTCCCTCTCAAATTATAGTTGAAAGTGAAGAAATGGCAGAAAGATTTATTTATTAGGCTTTAAAAAAATAGTACTATTAAAATCAAGTATAAATACTGATTTTACAATAGCAGAATTGTATTTAGATTCATCCCCACATTGACCAGCTTTAAACCAAATCGCCTATGAAAAAAAACTACTCCATCCTGTCTTTACTATTTTTTATATTTTCCTGCAAAAAAACTGATGCTCCGCCTCTACCACAAATCAACTCTTTTTATAAAGAAGTTACCTCAGCAGATGACCGTAAAACCATTACACCAGAAGAAGCCAAAACGTATCATGTGGACAAAACGTATCAATACGAATACAGAACCGGATATTCAGGACATTATGAGTATAATTATGATGTAAAAGGAATCAATAATAAAGGCGATTCTGTTTTCGGAAATATAAACGTCGAAGGAAAATACGGTGCCGGAATTTTAATGAACGATAGCATTGGCGATATTGAAATTAATACTGAATGGATTTCTTTTGGGAAACTAAAAGCTTTTGATAAAAAAAGAAACGAATATTATTTAATGGTCAAATAAATAACACTATACATGAAATATAATCTATTATTAATTCTCATGGTTGTTTTGCTTTCTTCTTTTCAGCCTGTAGAGAACAGTGTTTTTATATGCGGCCCAAGAGGTGCAAAAAAATATCACTATTCTGAAAATTGCCGCGGACTTACTGCCTGCAGACACGAAATTATAAAAACTTCGCTGAAACAGGCTCAGGGCTATGGACTCACACTTTGTGGTTGGGAAGATTGAAAAAGAATAACCTCTCTGAATATATCTGAGAGGTTTATAACCAATAGAATACTAAGCTGGTTCCCAAAGTTCAATTTTATTTCCTTCAGCATCCATAATATGCACAAATTTCCCGTAATCGTAAGTTGCAATATCATCTAGTATAGTTACTCCGTTTTCTGTGAGTTGCGCTACTAAACCCTCAATATTCTGAACGCGATAATTAATCATAAAATCTTTTTTCGACGGAGAAAAATAGTCATCTCCTTTTTTGAAAGGACTCCATTGGAGCGAATTTATTTCTTCTGGTTTGTTGAGGTCTCTGGATTCAAAACTAGAAGTACCCCAGTCACTGATTTCAAAACCTAAATTTTTAGCATACCAGTCTTTGGTTTTCTGCGGATCATCTGAAAAGAAAAAAATCCCGCCAATTCCTGTAACCTTGGGTATTAAACTATCTGCATTATTTTTTTGATCTTCCATATTTATTGTTTTGAGTTAGTCAAAATCATCAACTAATATAATCAAAATCAATTGTGTGTTATTTTATTTATAAACAAAATTCCATTTGAACTGTTTCATTTTATTTTCGCCTTATAAATAAAAAAAACGGAAATAACATCTGTCAGTTATTGCCGTTTTTGGTACTAATTCAAATAAATATTGTTGACTTAAGACATCACTATCTTTTATAAACTGTAATAACACCGGTTGTTTTGTCTTTTAATTTCAACTCTTTATTAGTAAGATTCATAATATCAGAAGTTGTACTTATATTACCAAAAGTAAGTGTCAAATCATTATGTGATCTTACATAAGTTCCTGTTGTTTCTGTTTTGTTACAATTATCATTATAATCCCCCATAACTGCAGCATTACTCAATCTTAGTTCTAAATAATCTTTTTCTGTAGCACAATCTTGCTCAACATCAATTAAAACCTCTTTCCCATCGACTATTCCTCCAGTTTGGCTTAATTCGTATTTCCCCTGAATTGGCACTATTGTTTCTCCGTCATTGTCTTCATTGCTGCAAGATGTTGTTACGAATAATCCAAAACTTAAGGCTAATACATATAAAAAATTTCTATTTTTCATGTTTTTTGATTTTAAAAATTATAATTTGATTTTATTTTACGAATTTACATTCGGTACAATTGAAATCTGTTTCATAATTTTCAAAATGATTTACATAATTGATTTTTGAATGATAAAAAAATGCTTTTAGGTGAGTTATAGTGAGAATTAAATAAAAAAACTAAAATCTGGAGACTGACCGAAAAGTAAGGACAGCCCCCAATCTGGTGTATCCTATGATATTTCAAAGATTTTCTGAAAGTTTTTCTCAAATTTTTTCTTCCTATAATTCATCCTTAAATTTGAAATTATTCCTATAATAATTAAGAAAGAATTAAAAAGTATACAAACTATTATTGGTGGTCTATGAATAATAAATATGATGTTTATTATAAAAAAAATAATAAAAGGAAAATAACGAATCCAATAATATCCAAAACTAATTGGAGTAATTTGATACGTAACTTCTGTTTGGTTTGTACTCTTGTATCTAATTTCTCCCTTTAAAATAAACGGAATTGGATATAATATTGCATTTGAGGTTATTTTAAAATCATTTTGATTTAATCTGCCAAAAAACAGTTTATTTTTTTCACCAACCATATTAAAAGCATGAAATGGAGTACCGCTAATTTTTGGGTTACCTAATTTAGTATTTAGTTCCAATCTCTTTCGGAATTCATCAATGCCAATTTGTGATATCATTTTATTTATTTTTCAGCGTGGTTGCAAAATTGCAAATAAACATTAATACCAGAAATAAAAATATACTTGAATTTATCTCTGCTAATATAACAATCTTATTATTACAAAAGAATTTCAACCACCAAATGATCGACAAAAAAACCTCCCGAAAATGCTAACTTTTCCGGGAGGTTCAATCCTACAACTATTAATAAAAAAAATGATATTATTTCCAGCCGCCTCCTAAGTCTCTGTAGACATAGACTGCTGCGTTGAGCTGTTCTTTTTTGGTGTCTATCAATTCTAATTTTGATTCTAAAGCGTCACGCTGTGTCATCAAAACTTCGAAATAATCTACTCTTGCCGATTTAAACAAATCATTCGAAACCTCAATCGATTTATTTAAGGCATCCACCTGCTGTGATTTTAAATCGTAGCTTTTTTGTAAATTATCAATTTTAGAAAGCTGATTCGAAACTTCCAGATAGGCATTCAAAATGGTACGGTCGTAGTTGTACAACGCCTGAAGCTGTCTGGCATTGGCACTTGAGAACTCAGCTTTAATAGCATTTCTGTTAATCAGCGGTGCTGCAAGATCTCCTGCCAGCGAGTACAAAATAGATTCCGGAAACGTGAACAAATAAGACGGTTTAAAAGCCTGTACGCCAAAAGCTGCCGAAATATCCAATGAAGGATAAAACTCGGCACGGGCTACTTTTACATCCAATTTGGCTGCCACCAGTTCTAATTCGGCTTGTTTCACATCGGGACGGTTCATCAATAACTGAGACGGAATTCCGGATTTTACTTCTGCAGGCAATAACGTTAAAAAGTTAGTATTGGTTCTCTTTACTTCCTGCGGATATCTTCCTAATAAGAAATTGATTTTATTCTCATTTTCTTTAATTTTCTGAAGAATATCAAACTCTAAACTTTTAGAAGTCAACACCTCAGCCTGAAACTTCTGCACGCCAAGTTCTGTAGCTCTGGCAGCTTGCTTTTGAATTTTTACAATTTCTAAAGCATTGGTTTGCAATTCAATAGTTTGTTTTACAATATCCAGCTGACTGTCTAAAGCTAATAATTCGTAATAGGAATCGGCAATCTCAGCAATCAGGTTGGTAATCACAAAGTTTTTGCCTTCTACAGTTGCCAGATAACGGTTCAATGCTGCTTTTTTAGAATTGCGCAGTTTTTTCCAGATATCTACTTCCCAGTTGGCATAGGCTGCAATGGTAAAATCTCCTAAAGGATCTGGCATTTCTACACCTGGTTTAATTTCAGTAGTAGCATCACCCGCACCCTGACTGGTGTAGCGCCCTACTTTTTCTACTCCTGCACCTGCTCGTACACCTACAGATGGCAGTAAAAGTCCCTTTTTAACACGGATATCATTTTTTGCAATTTCGATTTCCTGCAAAGTAATGTTTAGTTCCTGATTGTTTTTTAAGGCTGCATCAATTAGGTCAATCAGATTTTGGTCCTTAAAAAATGTCCTCCACTTCATAGAACCAGTATTGACTGTATCCAGATTTTTGACTGCTCCAAAAGATTCCGGAACAGGGGCACTTGCCGTTGCGGTCTCGGCTACAGGGGCTTTACAGCCCACTACAGCAAGACAAAGACCTAATGCAATACTATATTGATATGCTTTGAATTTATACATGATTGTTGTCAATTTCTTCAGTTAATGGATTTTCTTCTTCATGTTTTACCAGTTTATGTTTCTCGGCAATTTTAGCAAAGATGTAATACAAGCCCGGAATTACGAATACTCCGCAAATAGTTCCGATTAACATCCCTCCTGCTGCTGCTGTACCAATAGTTCGGTTACCAATTTTTCCCGGACCAGTGGCAAAAACAAGCGGTATTAATCCGGCAATAAATGCGAATGAAGTCATCAAAATAGGACGGAACCTTGCTTTTGCACCTTCCATAGCCGCCTCTAAAACCGTTTTGCCTGCAGCATGTCTCTGGATCGCAAACTCTACAATCAATACGGCATTTTTACCTAATAATCCGATAAGCATTACCATGGCTACCTGCGCATAAATGTTGTTTTCCAATCCTGCAATCTGCAATAAAAGGAAAGCACCAAAAATACCGGCAGGAAGAGAAAGAATTACAGATAATGGCAAAATAAAACTTTCGTACTGAGCTGCCAGAACCAGATATACGAATCCTAAACAAATTAAAAATACCCAGATTGCCTGATTGCCCTGTGCTACCTCATCGGCAGAGATTCCAGCCCAGTCAATATCATATCCTCTTGGTAATTTTTTCGCAGCCACTTCCTGAATCACTTTAATAGCGGTACCAGAACTGTAACCCGCAGCCGGAGAACCGCTAATCTGCGTAGAAGTGTACATATTATGACGTGTAATCTCTGAAAGTCCATAAACTTTCTCCAATCTCATAAAAGCAGAATACGGCACCATCTCATCACGATTGTTTTTCACATACAACTTCAAAATATCATCTGGCTGTGCACGATATTCCGGTGAAGCCTGAACGATTACTTTATAGTTAATTCCAAATTTGATAAAACTGATTTCATAATTACTCCCCACAAGAGTTGACAGGGAATTCATGGCATTTTCGATTGAAACCCCTTTCTGCTGCGCCAGATCATTATCTACTTTCATCATAAATTGTGGGAAACTCGCACTGTAAAAACTAAATACATTAGATAATTCAGGCTGCTTGTTTAATTCAGCTACAAAATCGTTGTTTACTTGCTCCATTTTCTTGTAATCTCCTGAACCTGTTTTATCTAACAAACGAAGCTCAAATCCTCCTGCTGCTCCATAACCAGGTACGGCTGGCGGTTGGAAAAACTCAATATTAGCTCCTGCGATATCTTTGCATTCTTCCTCCATTTCATGCATAATCTCCACAACAGATTCTTTTCTTTCACTCCAGTCTTTTAAATTCACCAAACAAGTCCCTGAGTTTGCTCCTGTACCTTCTGAGAGGATTTCATAACCTGCTAATGAAGAAACTGATTTCACTCCATCAATATGCTCTGCAATTTTTTGAACTCTCTCTGCAATATTGTTGGTTCTTTCTAGTGAAGATCCTGGTGGTGTCTGGATAACCGCATAAAACATTCCCTGATCCTCATTTGGAATAAATCCAGAAGGTACATTACTGCTTATTAGCCATGTTCCGGCACAAAATCCTAAAAGCGCCACAATAGTAACCACTCTTCTGTTGACAATTTTACGTAATAAATTCTGGTACTTGCCCTGCGCCAGATTAAATTTGTTATTGAATCCATCGATAAACCGATCAGCAAGAGTTTTTTTCTTAGGTTTACCATGATTGTTTTTTAACATCATTGCGCACAAAGCCGGAGTCAGTGTCAATGCTACAATACCTGACAGGATAATTGCCGTTGCCATGGTAACCGAAAATTGTCTGTAAAATACTCCAACAGGGCCTGACATAAACGCTACCGGAATAAATACTGCCGCCATAAGAAAAGTAATTGCAATGATTGCCCCCGCAATTTCATGCATCGCTTTTTTAGTAGCCTTAAATGGCGACAGATGTTCCTCTTCCATCTTCGCATGAACGGCTTCGATAACCACAATCGCATCATCGACGACGACTCCAATTGCTAATACCAAAGCGAATAACGTAATTAAGTTCAGCGAAATATCAAAAAATGTCATAAACACAAAGGTTCCTACCAGCGATACCGGAACCGCAATGGCCGGAATAACCGTTGAACGCCAGTCTCCAAGGAAAAGGAAAACGACCAAACCTACCAGTATAAAAGCTTCAACCAGCGTGTGAATTACCTTTTCAATAGAAGCGTCAAGGAATTTAGAAACGTCATACGAAATTTCATAATCCATTCCTTTTGGAAATCTTTGCTTGATTTTTTCCAGTTTTGCTTTTACTTCTTCAATAACCTGATTGGCATTACTTCCAAAAGATTGTTTTAATACAATTGCTGCTGAAGGTCTTCCGTTCAAATTCGAATAAATATCATACATTGAGCTTCCAAACTCTACTCTAGCAATATCTTTTAAACGTAAAAGTTCTCCGTTTGGATTTGATTTTACGACAATATTCTCATATTGTTCTTTTGTAGTAAAACGCCCAGAATATTTCAACACATATTCAAATGCCTGAGAGCGTTTTCCTGAACTTTCCCCTGTTTTACCCGGAGAGGCCTCCAGACTCTGGCTGGATAAAGCTTCCATCACCTCATCGGCAGAAATTTTATAAGCCAGCATACGATCCGGTTTCAGCCAGATACGCATGGCATATTCACGTGTCCCTAAGATATCTCCTGAACCAATACCGTTCACCCTTTTTAATTCTGAAAGTACGTTAATATCGGCATAGTTGTATAAGAACTTCATGTCGGTATTTGGGTCTGTACTATAAAGGTTCACGTACATCAGCATACTTGGTACCTCTCTGGTAATTTTGATACCTTCACGAATTACCAAAGGAGGAAGTTTATTGGTAACAGAAGCCACACGGTTCTGAACGTTAATCGCAGCCTGGTTAGGATCTGTACCTAAGTTAAAAACTACTTTTATTGTTGCTTCACCATCGTTTCCGGCATCTGAAGACATATACTTCATTCCAGGAACTCCGTTTAAGGCTCTTTCCAAAGGAATTACAACCGCCTTAACCATTAATTCTCCATTAGATCCCGGATAATCTGCAGTAACATTCACCATTGGAGGTGAAATGGTAGGGAATTGAGTAATAGGCAAACTCAATACCGACAATACCCCTAAAAAGACAATTATCAACGATATTACTATCGAAAGAACAGGTCTTTGAATAAATTTATTAAACATTTTTGTATTTTTTAATGATTAAACTTACTGAAGTTTAAAGCTGTTTCAGGTTTCAGATTCAGCCTTCAGTTGAAACTAGTAAAACAAACCTATTCAGCTTTTAAACGTAAATGATTCATAACCTCTTTAGGAGATTGGTAATCAAACTTAATTTTGTCGTTCTCTTTTACTTTCTGTATCCCTTCAAGTAAGATTCTGTCCTGTTCTGTAATACCGCTTTTAATCACATATAAATCCGGAATTTCCCCTGTAATTGTAATTTCTCTCGAAGTTACTTTGTCATTTTTATCAACTACAAAAACATATTTTTTATCCTGAATTTCGTAAGTCGCTTTTTGTGGAATCACAATAGCATTTTTCAACGGAACCAGCATCTGAACTTTTCCGGTTTCTCCGTTTCTAAGTAATTTTGAATTGTTGGCGAATCTTGCTCTAAAAGCAATATTTCCGGTTTCGTTATCAAATTCGCTTTCGATAACCTCCACATTTCCTTTGTATTTAAAAGGCTCTCCGTTGGCCAATAGCAGACCAACTTTTGTTTCTGCACGGTCTTTTACATCTGTTTGATATTGCAGATATTCCGGCTCAGAGACATTAAAATAAGCAAACATCTGAGAGTTGTCTGAAAGGCTGGTTAACAACTCGCCTTCATCAATAAGACTTCCTAATTTTAACGGAATACGGTCAATAGTTCCGTCAAAAGGTGCTCTGATTTCGGTAAATGACAAATGAAGTTTAGCCAGTGCCACCTCTGCTTTTGCCGACTGCAGTTTTGCCTGGGCAACACTTAGTTCATTTTTAGAAACAATATTTTTATCTGCCAGGGTCTTTGCGTTTAAAACTTCAATTTCTGCAGATTTTTGTTCTGACTGGGCTTTTAGCAATTCAGCCTGATACATGTTGGGCATGATTTTGAATAATAACTGACCTGCTTTTACAAATTGCCCTTCATCCACATAAATATTTTGTAAAAAACCTTTCTCCTGGGCGCGGATTTCGATGTTTCGTACAGAACGAATCTGCGAAACATACTCTTTGGTAAACGAAGTGTCAATTTTTACAGGATTGGTTACTGTAAATTTTTCTGCTTCCTCTTTTTCTTCTTTTTTAGATGTACAACTGGTTAGGCACACTAAGGCAATTAAGCCTGTGAAAATAATTCTTTTCATGATTTAAGTATGGAAATTAAGCGATTGAATGCTTGGAATAAAAGACTCCTTTAGAGATAAAAAGCATCAGTAACCATAGTTAGAACAGAACTGTCCCATGTGAAGAAGTAAAAATATACATCACGAGATATGAATGCTCATAACTCAGGCAACCGATGTATAAGTATTGATCAGATTCTTAGAACGCGCTGCGTAATGTAAATAGGATTGGAATAGCCACAGAATGGCACAAAGAATTTGAAATAACGGTGATAATTTAAAGCAATCTGATCTGAGAACGTCAGATACCAATTATCAAGCAGACTATAATTTGGGGCAAAAATTTTTCCTCCTAAATCATTTTTAAGAGTATCGTCACCTAAAAATTCCTCATCCAGATCAACATCTGCTTCTTCAATGATAGAAGTTCCCTGTTCATGGGTGATATATTTTACGCGGTGTTTATGCCCATAATTTTGTGCTGAAGAATTTTGATATGTACCAGCATTGATATATTGCCCTCCGCCAAGCAGAAGGAAATTCATGAATACCAGAAATATAATTATTCTTCTCATATTGGTTGCGAAAGTAAGCAAAGAATTGAAACAAAAAAATAAATTTTAATAAGGTTTAACAACTATAAACAAACTAAAACGTTTTCTTTCGTTCATCAAAAATGTAATAATTCATTTTTTGGATTTAATTTGTAAAGAATAGAAGACTTTTTTTATTTAAACAAATATCTTTCTGTTTTTTTTAACAACTGGTTATCATTTAAATAACGCACAAAAACAAATTTATTTCTTCATTTGAGTCTATTTTTAGGCAAAAGAAATTCTCTTACAAATAAATATTTCTATATTCGTTTAACAAATATCAATTAACCCCAAATTAGTTTTTATGAAACACGTATTACTTACTTTATTTTTTATGGCGACCTGTTCAGTATGGTCGCAATCAGCAACTGCTTATTTCGACAAAGCGATGAAGAAAGCCGAAGCCGGTAACACAAAAGGCGCAATTGCAGACTACACTAAGGCAATCAGTATGAACTCAAAATTTGTAGAAGCCTATCAAAACAGAGGTGTCGCAAAATTCAAGCTAAACGACTTACAGGGAGCTTTGGCTGATTTTAACAAAACCATTGAGTTAGACAACATGAATGCTGATGCTTTTACCGGCAGAGCTAATGTCAATTACAAAATGCTGAATTATGCTGATGTTATAAAGGATTGCTCTTATTCTATTATGCTAAATCCTAAAGATTATGTAGCCTATAACCTTAGAGCTTTGGCTTATAACAAATCCGGGGACAAGAAAAATTGCTGTAAAGACTTCTCCAAAGCAATAGAACTAGGCAGCCAGAGCGCTATTAAAAACAGGGCTACTTTCTGTAAATAAAAAATATTATAACAAATCACACTAAAGCAATCTGTAGATGTACTTTTACAGATTGCTTTTTTACATAAACTCAAAATCTTTACTGCCCGAAAATTACCTTTTAACCTGGCGTTCTAAATCTGTCATTTTAATCATGTTCTAAATATAATCTCAGATTTTATTTTATTTTTGTCTATCCAACAACAAAAAATGGCAAACAATATAAAAACCGTTTTCAGCATAAAAGATCTGGAAAACTTATCCGGCATTAAAGCACATACTATTCGCATATGGGAAAAAAGATATAACATTCTAGAACCAATGCGAACGGATACCAATATAAGACTTTATAATCTGGTCAGTTTGCAAAAGCTGCTCAACATTACACTGCTACATGATTACGGTTACAAAATATCTAAAATAGCCACATTTCCTGAAGAAAAAATTCCGCAGCTAGTTCGAGAAATTATTTCCGTGAAAAATTCGCAAAACTATGCCATCAATTCTTTTAAAATGGCCATGATGAATTTTGATCAGGAACTTTTTTTTAACACCTTTGACTGGCTTATTTCTGAAAAATCATTCCAGCAGGTTTTTAAAGAGCATTTTCTCCCCCTATTGAAAGAATTAGGACTTTTATGGCAATCACAAACCATCAGTCCGGCAAATGAACATTTCATGAGCCATCTGATCAAGCAAAAAATATTAATTTACACTGAAGGGCTTCAAATTCTGAAACCTACCAGAACAGACAAAGTATTTGTACTTTCATTACCATTAAATGAAATTCATCAGATTGGATTAATGTACCTTCAATACGAGATTTTACTTAAAGGTTATAAAAGTATTTATCTGGGCGAAAGTATGCCAATAGAAAATCTGGAGGACCTTACTAAGCATTTCAACACCATCACATTTGTAACTTTTATGACGGTGCAGCCTGATCGCAGTATTGTGAATCAATATGTAAAAATAATGGAACAAAAATTACTTTTAAAAAGTAATGAGATTTGGCTGTTAGGTAAAATGACAGAACATATTGATCGAAAAAAACTTTCTGAAAGAACTTTTGTTTTTGACAGCATGGAAGAAACACTTCAAAAAATATAAATTTGTTTAAAGTTTTTGTACATTTGTTAAACAAATGAAAAGAAACATCTCTATAATAGGGTCCGGGTTCTCTGCCTTAGCTGCTTCCTGCTATCTGGCAAAACAAGGCCATACAGTAACAATTTACGAAAAAAATGATTCAATTGGCGGCAGGGCACGACAATTTAAAAGCAGCGGTTTCACCTTTGATATGGGACCAAGCTGGTATTGGATGCCGGATGTTTTTGAACGTTTCTTTCAGGATTTCGATAAAAAACAATCAGATTATTATGAGCTTATCAAGTTAAATCCGGCATACCGGGTTTATTTTGGAACTGATGATTTTATCAATATTTATGATAATCTTGAAGCGATAAAATCTACTTTCGAATCTATCGAAAAAGGAAGCGGTGAAAAGCTGCAAACTTTCATCAGTAATGCTAAAAGCAATTACGATATTGCCATAAAAGATCTGGTATATCGCCCCGGGGTTTCTGCTTTGGAATTAATAACGCCCAAAACTATTTTAAAACTTAATCAGTTCCTTAGCAATGTCAGCTCTGATATCCGGAAAGAATTCAAAAATGAGAGATTAATCCAGATTCTGGAATTCCCGGTTTTGTTTCTGGGTGCGAAACCTTCCAAAACTCCTTCATTCTACAATTTCATGAATTATGCCGATTTTGGCTTAGGCACCTGGCATCCCAAAACCGGAATGTTTGATGTGGTTCGCGGAATCGAAAAACTGGCTTTAGAATTAGGGGTGAAAATCAAAACCAATTCTGCAATTGAAAAAATAATTATTGAAAACAAAACCGCAACCGGAATTGTAATTAACGGAAAAACAATCCCGTCGGACATTATTTTAAGCGGTGCCGATTACCAGCATACCGAAACTTTACTCGAAAAACAACATCGCGCTTATTCTGACAACTATTGGGAGAGCCGTGTCTTTGCACCTTCTTCCCTCCTGTTCTTTATCGGTTTTGATAAAAAAATAGAAAACATAACGCATCATGCCTTATTCTTTGATGTCGATTTCAATCAGCATGCCGCAGATATTTATGATGCCCCTAAATGGCCTGATGCGCCATTGTTTTATGCTAATTTTCCATCAAAAACAGATCCGACAGCAGCACCAGAAGGAATGGAAACTGGCTTTTTTTTAATCCCGTTAGCACCGGGAATAAATGATAGTGAAGCACTTAGGGAAAAATATTTTGAAAAAATTATCTCTCGTTTTGAGCAAATTACACAACAAAAATTAAAAAATAATATTATATTTAAGAAATCATTCTGTAAAAACGATTTTGTAGCGGATTACAATGCATACAAAGGAAATGCCTATGGAATGGCAAATACCTTATTACAAACCGCTTTTTTAAGGCCAAAGCTAAAAAGCAAAAAAGTACGTAACTTATTTTTCACAGGACAATTAACAGTTCCTGGCCCAGGGGTTCCGCCTGCTTTAATTTCAGGAAAACTGGTTGCTGAGTTAATTCAAAAATCACTTTAGATCTTATAAAATGAAATCATTGTTCGACACCGTTTCTTTCAAATGCAGTAAGCTGGTTACCAAAAACTACAGCACTTCTTTTTCGCTTGCCGTACACATGCTGGCACCAAGCATTCGCGATGCCATTTACAGCATTTACGGATTTGTACGTTTTGCTGACGAAATTGTAGATTCTTTTCATGACTATGAGAAAGAATACCTTATTGACGATTTCGAAAAAGAATATTACAAAGCAAAACAATTAGGAATTAGCCTCAATCCTATTCTTAATTCTTTTCAGCATACTGTCAAAGAATATAACATCACAGACGATCTGGTTCAGGCATTTTTAAAAAGCATGAAACTTGACCTCATCAAATCAAACTACAACACCCAGACCGAATATGAAGATTATATTTACGGTTCAGCAGATGTTGTGGGCTTAATGTGTCTGAAAGTTTTCGTGAAGGGAAACAATCAAAAATATGAGGAGCTCAAAAATCAAGCGATGCGATTAGGATCAGCTTTTCAAAAAGTGAATTTTCTAAGGGATTTAAAAGATGACAATCTTGTTTTGAACCGAAATTATTTTCCGGGAGTTAATCTGAATTCATTCGATGAAAATGCAAAAACAGCCATCATCAATGAAATTGAAGAAGATTTCAAAGTCGCCTATCAGGGAATCATAAAACTACCCATTGAAGCTAAATTTGGGGTTTACACCGCTTTTGTCTATTATAAAAAACTACTAAAAAAGCTTAAAAAGACACCCTGCTCCGAAATTGGAAATTCAAGAATCCGTGTTTCAAATTACACTAAAGCAGGCCTTTTGGCTCAGTCTTTCGTAACTTACAAATTAAAATTAGTCTAAAAAATAAAATAAAAATGATTTCTTTTTTAATCTTTTTAGGGGTTTTTCTGTTTATGGAATGCGTTACCTGGCTCACGCACAAATACATTATGCATGGGCTGATGTGGTATTTCCATGCAGATCATCACCAGCCTAAATACGAACATACTTTTGAGCGGAACGATATTTTCTTTGTTATTTTCGCCGTTCCGAGTATTGTGCTGTTTTACTTTGGAGTCCAAGGTGGTTTCAATTATTTATTTTTTATAGCCTGTGGCATTACAACCTATGGTATCTGTTATTTTTTGATTCACGATGTATTAATCCACCAGCGTTTTAAATGGTTCAAAAACACCAAAAACAGATATCTTGTTGGCCTCCGAAAAGCACATAAAATTCACCATAAACATTTAGGAAAAGAACACGGGGAATGTTTCGGAATGTTATTCGTGCCTTTCAAGTATTATAAAATGTAAAATGATTTGGGCGTTCCCCAGGGGTCGGGTTTTCCGTTCCCGCTTCCCGATAAAAAATCGGGAGAGCTCCACTGCAACCCCTAACGCATTCGTAAATCAAGAACTTTCTCAAATGCAAGTCTATGAAAATATATAAAATAGAAACCGTTCAGCATCTTAACGCTACTATTGAAGAATGCTGGGACTTTTTCTCAAGCCCCGAAAACCTTCAAACCATCACACCCAATGACATGAACTTCGAAATTCAGGATTTTGACGGAAAGCGCATGTATCCTGGACAAATCATAACCTATACTTTAAAACCTTTGTTCGGAATTAAAATCAATTGGGTAACCATTATTACCGTTTCTCAGGAAAACCAATATTTCATAGATGAACAGCGTTTTGGACCTTATGCTTTATGGCACCACAAACACTTTTTTGAACCGGCAGAAAATGGCGGAACCAAAATGACAGACATTGTACATTATGCTATTCCTTTGGGGTTTCTGGGACGAATAATGAATACGTTGGTCGTAAATAAAAAAATCAAAGGCATCTTTGATTTTCGTCGTACCAAAATCGATGAATTATTCAATTCGAAAGTGTAATTACAGATTTTAAGTTTAAACACTTAGAAACATAGAATCTACTTCTGGTTAGAGGCGCTTCACCTGTATAAAAAACACATAGCTATGTGTTGAGAAATATGTTTCTCTTTTTATACACTTTTCCATAAAATTAAAATCTATGTCCCTATGTGGTAAAAAAATATTCATTGAAAACTTATACAATGCCAAAAC
Organism: Flavobacterium adiutor; assembly: GCF_048282555.1. Lineage (NCBI taxonomy): Bacteria > Pseudomonadati > Bacteroidota > Flavobacteriia > Flavobacteriales > Flavobacteriaceae > Flavobacterium > Flavobacterium adiutor. The sequence goes on along the minus strand of NZ_CP182487.1, from coordinate 1,125,812 downwards.
AAAAAGTTACCTTTTTCTGGTTCAGACGTGATTTGCGTTTAGAAGACAATACTGGTTTGTTTCACGCCTTGCAATCTGATTCCCCTGTGATTCCGCTTTTCATTTTTGACGATGCAATTCTGGATAATCTCCCAAAAAATGATGCGAGAGTCAGTTTTATTTATGATTCACTTGAAAAAATAAATCAGGAACTTAAAACAATTGATTCTTCACTTCTAATCAGAAAAGGAAAAACATTTGAAGTATGGAATTCGCTTATTGCCGAATTTGACATTCAAAATGTTTTTTTTAATAAAGATTATGAACCGTATGCTATCAAACGGGATTTGACCATTGGCGAATTATTAAAACAAAATAACATCGAAGCCTTTTCTTTCAAAGACCATGTTATTTTTGAAGAAAAAGAAATCACAAAAACGGACGGACTTCCTTACACGGTTTACACGCCATACAAAAACAAATGGCTGGAGAAATATCAGCTTTGCGGGCAAGCACCTGAATATGACACCAAACCATTATGGAGCAACTTTGCAAAAACACAATTTCCTTTTCCTGAATTATCTAAAATTGGTTTTGAAAGAAGTACCATAAAAGTTCAGCCACACAACTTAGCCCAGATTGGAAATTATAAAGAAACACGTGATTTTCCGGCTTTAGACAGTACCTCTTATCTTTCACCACATCTGCGTTTTGGAACGGTAAGCATCCGTAAATTAGTGAACTGGGCGAATCGTAAAAATCAGACTTTTTTAAGCGAACTGATCTGGAGGGAATTCTTTATTCAGATTCTGTTTAGCTTTCCGAAATGTGTCCGTCATAATTTCAAGCCGGCTTATGATGGAATCCAATGGCGTAACAACGAAGACGATTTCAAACGTTGGTGTTCCGGAACTACCGGATATCCGATGGTTGATGCCGGAATGAGACAGCTCAATGAAACCGGCTACATGCACAACCGTGTTCGCATGGTGGTAGCGAGTTTTTTATGCAAGCATTTACTCATTAACTGGCAATGGGGAGAAGCGTATTTTGCAGAGAAATTATTAGATTTTGAATTAGCTTCCAACGTAGGCAACTGGCAATGGGCTGCCGGAACGGGCTGTGATGCTGCTCCGTATTTCAGGGTTTTTAATCCGGAAATCCAGCAAAAGAAATTCGACGAAAAAGGAACCTACATCCGCAAATGGATTCCTGAATTTGATTTGGGTTACAATGAACCTATGATTGATCATGCCTTTGCGAGGGATCGTGCGATTGCTGCTTATAAGGCTGGGATTATTAAGTAGATGACTTCGTCCGTTCGCCAAGGCTCGGGTGTTCGTGCTACCCACGCAACGAAACTCTTGCTGTTAGCTGTTGTTATTTTCTTTTTCGCATCTTATAGTTTAAGTTTTGGTTTCTAAAAAATGTTTCCAATTTTCGCCAATCTTCATAAGTTACTAAAAAATCGTCTTTATTTATTTTCAGCTCTTTACTATATGAATAATGGTCGCATCCAAAACATAAATCTATATATAACCATTTTTTTTCTTTATAAAGAAATATGGTATGATGTGGCTCAAAACAATAATTACCGTCGTATACTAAACTGTCTTTTTTTTGGTTTGAAATAATATTAATTAATTCGTTCTTTAATTTCAAATCTAAATAAATTTGTTTTTTTATTATTTTCTTATTAGGCTTTTCATTTTTTAATAGAGGTCTAAATTTGGTTTTTCTTTCTCCTGTCTTTTTGATAAACAACTCAAAATCCTCGTGACTAGTTAGTAAAATTTTTTTAGCATTTTTCATTGAAGTTATTAAACTATCATTTGCAATTTGAGAAAAACTAAAGAGAGAATTTAAGAATAGAACAAGTATAATTATTTTTTTTATCATATTCTTTAGACAAAGATTTTATAACAACAGTTAACGTTCTGGTACTACAGCGGGCTTGAGACTAAATTAAGCCCATTCTTCGGATTTACCATTTCGGGGTTAGCGAAAGTCGAAGCAAATCATACCAAATACAAAACCAACTTTAAATTAAACCTAATGTCCAAATTGCTTGTAGCATGTATTGAACTAAACCTTCGGTAGCACTTACCGTGATTTTATACCTTACGAATATAATTAAAATCTGTAAGATATGACTACAAAAAAAAGAATGTTGAAAAATTAAGAGAAAACAAAATCCTCAACGAGGCTAAGCGGGAAGTTCCGGGTTTTGAGAAACTCATCAATCGTTTTGAGCGTACGGTTTTGGTTTTAGGCAGTAGTCAAAGTTCTTTTAAATATGATGATCAAAATTGAGGAAAACACTTAAAAACCAATCTTAAAAACCACTTCAAAAAAAATAGGCGCAATAGCCTCTTGAAATTCTTCTGACTCCTTTATCGAAAACCCCATAGTAGCGGAATCTCAGCGGTTTCGTTCAACACGGGCTTCATTGTTCGTGCTTCGCACGCAACGAATCCCTTGCTGTTAGCGGAAGGCTTTTATATTGGTTTTAACTCATCAAGATCATTCACAATTCCTTTTTCTTCAAATGGACTCGTTAAACTTAACATTGTTATTTTTCGGTCCTTTCTCCATTTTATAAGGAATATAAAAGAGATTAGAATTAATGCCTTTAGTTCTTTATCATCATCTGTAATATATTCTTTTTTTAATGCTGAATTTTCAGGTAAGTTTATATCTATAACATTTGAATATAATTTATATTCATCATCAAGTAAATTAAGTTTGAATTTTTCTATTTCTTTTTCAGGTAAGTCTTTGGATTCAAATTTAGGAAGATACTCTTTGTCAAGTATAAAAAAGATATCATTTAAGTGGGGATTTGTCGATGGGATTTCCACAATAATATCCTCATATTTTGACTTTTTAAGTAATTGTCTAGAATCGAAATTAGGTCTAATTAGAATAATTATTTTATTATCTGAATTTTTAATAATCCTATCTAAACCATCTATTAATTGTTTTCTTTCAATAAGGTATCTATTGGTTTTTGCTAGTAAAAATGTATTTGGCAGGAAATAATTAATCTTATTTTTAGCTATATGTTGTGAATAAATAGAATCGAAATTAATATTTGGAATATCATTTTCAGTAAATGATGATTTTGAAGAAATTATTAGTTCACCATTTATTGAAGATATAATATTGTTATCAACGTTAAGGAAATCTGACTCATTTTCAATTACCTTGTAGGTTTTGAATGCTTTGGTGATATTTTCTTTAGTTGTATTTGTAAATAGTTCAATTTTATCTTCAGATAAATTTGCTTTTAACTTTTCTAAATCAATTTTATTCTTGATATTAGCTTCTAATTCATTAAAAGTCTCAATTATTTCTGCATCATTTATAGTAAAATCTAAAATGTTTAATAAGTCAACATTTGAAATAATTTTCTCTATACAATTTCTAAAATATGGTAATCTTTCATTGTATGAATATAGCTCTTGTAAATCATCAGTTAAATTATGAAATATTTTAAAATTTTGATATATAAAAATAGTTTGTTGTGTAAACTGCCTAACGAATAATAGTGAAATGTATAAGCAAATATTATGGTTTATATCTCTACTTATTCCTAAATTATCAATCTCTGGGAAATAATATTTATAGTCAATTGGTTCATCAAAATTTTTAAATTCATTACTGAAATGATCAAACCAATAAAAAATATCATCCATTGTTTGGGGCAATAAAGGATACGTTGGTGGTTGTGACTGAGAAAACGTTAAGATATATTTTAAAGAAGTAAAATTATTTTGATAATATAATAAGCCTCCTAAAGCAAAATTTAATTCTAGAAAACGTTTTCTTTCTTTATCTACTTTTTGTATTTCTTCTTGATTTATGATTTCTCTTATATTATATTCTGGAATTATTCTTGAAAGACTATAATTGAAATATTGTGAAGCCGAATGCCAATAATTTGAAATTAATTCTTTATTCTTGCTAGAATCAACTATGTTTCTCCAAATCCAATTATAGGTAATTTTAGAAATTTTGTTATACCCAGAGCTTTCTCCTAATAACCAAGTTCCTGAGGTAGCTTTATGCTCAATTGCTTTCAGTTTTTTATTTTTATTTTCAATTGAGGTAGTAATTATCTCATTAGTAATATTATATAAATCATTTGGATAAATTGGACCCTCTTCTTGATTAAAATTTTCTTTATAACTAATAAATAAGCTTGAGTAAAAATCTAGCAATGATGCTTGTAAATGTATGTCTTGATTTTCTATTGCATAAATTGTAAATTCATTTATGGTTTTTAAGACATATGTTTTAGATTGATTTTCCTCTTTTAGATTTTCATATTTGTTAATTAGATATTTCAATAATTCAGATGCTTTTCCTTGATAAAGCATTATTTTATTTAGCCAGTAAAAAAAAGAAAAAGTTAAAAAAGCAGTTAATAAAAATATTATAATATCTGCGGAGTTTTTTATAAAAATATTTTCTTTAAAATAGTCAATAGGTTGAAATGAAAAAATTTTAAAGATAAAACTGGATATAGTTAATATTAAAACTAGTTGAAAGATTGAATTTTTTTTAAATATTTTATTTTGAGGAAATTCAGAATCAAATATATTTGGCAAGTATTCAGACTTATATTTCGTTCCAATGTTCGAGATTTTATCTACTAAAATAGGATAAGCTATACCTAAAACTGCAATATCAATTGCAACACAAATTTCAATTATATAATTCATTTACTTTTATTTTTTCCTGCATTATTCTCAGCTTTCCGCTAACTTATATATATGTATGACAACATACAAAGCCACCATATTTTGGGTAGATCTATCTGACAACTACATAAAATAGTTATTTACGAATGTATAAATAAATATTTACAAATTATGAGATATAATTCTATTGGATGTACTCTGTAATAAAAAAACCTCTTGTAAAAACTAATGCCCTAGCCCAGATGGAAACAACATCCTTTTGTGCGGTCCCGATAACTATACGGAGCAAACAAAAGATAGAGTGTACAGCTGACACGAGCGATAGCGAACTGACGAAGTAAATTAGCTCCTGAAACTACTTAATCAATTTATTGAGCATTCCGTTGAAGATAAAGCCGTGAAAAGGCAGTACGGAATACCAATATAATTTTCCTAAGAAGCCGTTTGGTTTAAATGTTGCAGCCTGATATAAGGTATTGTGAATAATTTTGAATTCGAGCCAGGCCTCTCCAGGCAGTTTCATTTCGGCGTACAAAATCAGTTTTCCTTCTTTTTTATTGGCATAGAGTACACGCCAAAAATCGAGTGCATCGCCGGCATAAAGAGTATGTTTATTGGTTCTTCCGCGACGGGAGCCTACACCACCAAACAGTTTATCGATAAAACCTCTCAAACTCCAGAGCCAATCGCCATAATACCAGCCGGTTTCGCCTCCTATGGACCAGATTTTATTAATGGTATAATCACGATCCACAATTTCTTTTTTTCGCCGGTCAATGTAACAGTCTTTTTTAGGTACTTTTATATGTGAAGAAAGACTTTGGCTAAACCTTCCGCTGATGAGGGAATCTTTCCAGCTTGATACGACTTTGTCTTCATCTACTTTCAACAAGGCTCTCGAAAGTGCTTCTTTATAACTGATGGGCTGAACATCTAAAAGTTCATTGATACGATGATCGCTGCAAATGACCTCAACTTTCATACTGCTTACCAAAGCTGTTGCCAATTTATAAGAGGTCGAGGTTACAAAATAGAGCCAGTACGATGACAATTTAGGTGTCATTACGGGAATGGTAAAAATATATCTTTTTAGTTTTTTTGCTTCGGCGAAAGCCAGTAACATTTCTTTGTAGGTTAGAATATCAGGACCTCCAATATCGAAACTCTGGTTGTAAGTAACCGGGTTTAAAAGTGATTTTGAAAGAAATTCCAATACATCACTGATGGCGATAGGCTGGCATTTTGTATTGAGCCATTTGGGCGTAATCATGACAGGAAGTTTGTTAACCAGATCACGGATAATTTCGAAAGAAGCACTTCCTGAACCTACTATAATTCCTGCTCTTAAAGTAGTCAACGGAACTTTTGATTTTGCTAAAATACTTTCGACATTTTTTCGCGAAGAAAGATGTTTTGAGAGCGATTTATCATTTACGATTCCGCTTAAATATAAGATTTGCTGTGCGTGGGTTTGATTGATTCTTTCTGAAAAATTAGTTGCCGAAATACTTTCTAATTCATCATAATTGGTATCCGAACCGGACATGGAATGGATGAGATAGAATGCGGCATCAATATCTGCCGGGATATTTATTAAAGTTTCCTTATCTAAAAAATCAACTTCAATAACCTGTATTTTTTTTCTGAAATCTTCCGGAACATAAAATCTGTTTTTATCTCTTACACAGCAAACTACTTCGTTACCTTGTGCAGCCAAAATAGGCAAAATGCGTTTGCCTATATAACCTGTAGCGCCTGTTAAGAGGATTTTCATGATCGCTTAGATTTTAAAAGTCACGAGACCATAATCCATTTCAAAAACCTGACCTGAAATAGAATTTGCTTTTTCTGAAATCAGGAAATCGACCATGTTCGCTACTTCATCAGGTTTTAAATAACTTTTCATGGGATGGCGTTCGACCATATTTTCTTTCATACGATCATTTCTAAGAATAGATGCTGAAAGTGAAGTTTCGGTGATTGTGGGTGCTATTGCATTGACGCGTATTGTGGGAGCCAGTTCAGCTCCTAGTGATTTTACCAAACCTTCAACACCCGCTTTTGCAGTTGCAATACTGGCATGAAAAGGCATTCCTAATTTAGCCGCAACGGTGCTGAACAAAACAATGGAAGGCTGCTTGCCTTTTTTTAAAACAGGCAGGTATTTCTGAATTACTTTTACAGCACCAATGACATTGATTTCAAAGTCATTTCTGAAATCATCAACACTCAAACCCGAAATAGGTTTTAAATTAATCGATCCCGGACAATAAATCAAGGTGTCAATATTTTCGATATCAGGAAGTTCATCCTGCAAAACATCTAAACTAAAATGAGTCAGGTTATCATTGGTCAAACTTGGTGCTGTCCTACTGATATTAAAAACGTTATTATGCTCTAACTGCTCCTTCAAAACAGCATTTCCAATACCTTTACTCCCTCCGATAATTAGAATATTTCTCATCTTTTTGAAATTTTATTATGACTTATATTTCTTTGTCTGGAACATTTAAAACGACCTTCTCTAAAGTTTCGCAATTTTTCATGCTTGGTTTTTCGCCCCTGAACACGTTCTCGCCACATTTTAAAACTTGAAGCTTTCATTTCGATTCGCATTAAATGAATAACTTCCTGTTCCTTTAAACCAAATTGCATAAAGATGGCCTCAAAAGTAGTTCTGTCTTCCCAGGCCATTTCTATGATCCTGTCTTTTTCCAGATCTGTCATTTCTTCTATCAATTATATTTTTGAAATTGGTTAACGACAATTTTCGCTTTCAGATCAAACATTAAATTATACAAACCAAAGAACGTACGGTTCATGTAAATAAAGTGTTTGGAGCCACGATTACCGTTCATTTTTTTCAGGTTGGTATCTTCTGAGAAACGTTTTCCTAATTCGGCAATAGCGTTGAAGAATTCCTCATTAGAAAAATCGAAAGTTTCATTTTGAAATGGTTTGGTAAACAGTGACAACAAATCATGAAACATGGCTGTAAAATAGTCAACCTCAGCAGGTGAATCATCTGTGCGAAGGATTTCTAATTCGAATAATTTATCGTTGAAAAGTTTTTTATCGGTAATGACATTTTTATTGATCAATTCGAAATACGGAATATAAAAGTCATTTGGAATTTGTTTCATACAGCCAAAATCCAAGGCAATCAGTCGGTTTTGATCATCAACCAAAAAGTTTCCGGGATGTGGATCAGCGTGTACTTTTCGCAAAACATGGATTTGGTACATGTAGAAATCCCAAAGCGCCTGACCTATTTTATCTCCGGTCTGCCGATCAAAATCTTTAGCCGTAAACTCCGAAAGGTGGATTCCGGTCATCCAGTCCATCGTAATGATTTTTTCTGATGAAAATTCCGGATAGTAATTCGGGAAAAGAATGTTTTCAATTTTACTACAGGCTTTTACAACTTCTTCACTTTGCTTTAATTCCAGCAAATAATTGGTTTCTTCGATGAGTTTGTCTTCAACTTCCTTAAAATACTTATCTGAATCTTTTCCCTGCAAATTAAACATTCGGATAGCAATTGGTTTTACCAAAGCTAAATCAGACGAAATACTGTTGGCAACACCCGGATACTGAATTTTTACTGCCAGTTTCTTTCCGTCTTTTTTAGCCATATGCACCTGACCTATACTGGCAGCGTTAACCGAATTAGCATTGAATTCATCAAAAATTTCATAAGGCGTTTTGCCAAAATTGTTTTTGAAAGTCTTTAAAACCAAAGGAGCTGAAAGTGGCGGAACAGAAAACTGTGACAGCGAAAATTTCTCAACATATGCCTGAGGCAGAAAGTTTTTGTCCATGCTCAGCATCTGGGCAACTTTAAGAGCGCTTCCTTTTAGGCTTTTTAGTCCGTCATAAATATCTTCGGCATTATTTTCATTGAGTTTATCGCGGGTCAAATCGGGATTGACTATTTTTTCGGCATAATGTTTAACGTAGTTTACGCCAATTTTCGCTCCTGTCTGCACCAGTTTTCCCGCTCTTTCTATTTTTGACGTCGGTATATAATCGATTGTTTTCATGGTTTACTGTATATTTTTTCTTTGAATAGAAATTTTCCTAAATCTATCAGGTGGTTCATTGGTGTCACATTCATTAACTCAAAAGAAGCATTAACGGATTTTTCGATAAAAACATCTGTTTTTTCAAAAGCCGCAGATTCATCATCTTTCCAGAATTTTATCGTCAGCATCAATTGAAGCCAGGCACTTTCCTGAATAGCTTTTTCCTGAAACTGCTGCAGTTTTTCAACTTCAAGCCGGTAATCATCCGTCAGGATTTCAGCAACATATTTTTTAAAACTGTCCCTGAGCGAAGTAAGCTGCGTTAAGTTTTTCAATGGATTTCTGTCGATTTTCAGTGATTGCAGTACATAACTTCTGTTGGCAGTCAGGATTTCGAAAAACGTGAAATAAAAACTCAGCATTTTGTTTTTCATATCATATTGCGGATATTCCTCGTGTTGCTGCAATAATTTGACGGTATTCTCAAAAAACAATCTGAAAATTTCTTTTTCCAAACCTTCCAGCGTTCCAAAAAAAGTATAAAATTCAGCCTCCGTAAAATCTTTATCTTTAACAAAATGGTAAACGGATTTTGGTTTTTCGCCTTTTTCCAGCACGTGATTCATGTATGTTGAAACAATATCTTCTTTACTGATTACCTTCTTTTTAGGAGCCATTTCTTTTAAATTTAGAATTTGCATTAAAGATAAGAAATGTTTAACTATCTTTACGAATACTTAAACAATAGGTACTGTTAAATAAATGATAAACTGTTATGACTAAAAATGTATTACTTACAGGAGGAACCGGATTCATTGGCAAACATCTTACCAGTGTACTAATCGCTAACGGCTTTTCGGTATCGATTTTAAGCAGAAACCCCCGAAATAATACAGAACATATTACCTATTACAAATGGAATCCCGATCAGGATTATATTGATGAAGAAGCTATTATTTCTGCAGACTATATCATTCACCTTGCAGGTGAAGGAATTGTCGAGAAAAGATGGACTGCTAAACGTAAAAAAGCGATTTTAGAGAGCCGCATAAAACCTATTGAACTTATTTATTCTGTTTTAGAAAAAAAGAACAAATCCCTGAAAGCGTTTATTTCTGCCTCAGCAGTTGGAATATACGGAGGGGAAACTTCTGATGAAATTTGTACGGAGAACAGCCCTTATGCCAATGACTTTTTAGGCACTACCTGCCAAAAATGGGAAGACGCAGTAACTAAAATTGAATCTTTAGACATCAGATGTGTGAAAATCAGAACCGGAATTGTTCTAGGCAGAAACGAAGGTTTCCTTAAAAAACTATTACCCGGTTTTAAAATGGGTTTCGGAACCATATTAGGAACAGGAAAACAATATTTGCCCTGGATTCATATTGAAGATTTATGTAGTATCTATTTAAAGGCCATTAAAGACGAAAAAATAAATGATTCTTATAACGCCACTGTTTTAGATAATACTACAAATGAGCTATTGTCTAAAACTCTTGCCAATTTGCTCGGTTACTCTATTTGGCTTCCAAAAGTTCCGGCTTTTGTTCTTAAAATAGTTCTGGGCGAAATGAGTATTGCTGTACTTACAGGAAAAAGGGTTTCACCTGAAAAACTAAAACAATCAGGTTTCAGTTTTCGGTTTGAAGATCTGAAAGCAGCACTTTCAAACTGTATCTCCTGAAAATATTATTTCAAAGTCAGAAGCATCATCTCGTCATTTCCTATAATACCGCTTAGCTCTGTATTAACTGTTTTAGCAATTTTATAAGCAATTCTGTCCGGAACTGCAATATCAAAATCGGCAATAGCTATTGGAAAATCAGACTTGATTTGTATTCCTCCATATACTTTTTTAAGAAAAGCTTTTACCTCAATCTCTTTGTTTTTACCACGAATCATCAGTTTTCCTTTGATTGTATACTCTTTTTCAGTTTCATCAATATCCTTTAAATCAAATTTTGCGATTTTACCTTTAAAAACAGCTTTTGGATACCGATCACTTTCCAGATAATTTTCATTAAAATGCTGTTCCATCAAATCCAGCTTAAAATGAAAATCACGCATCGGAACAGTACATAAAAAAGTACTTGCTTTTGGATCTAAAATAATCATAACCGATTTATTTACCGCTTTAATTTCTTCAAAACAAGGTACAGTAGCTTCAAAATTGATTATTGCCTTATTTGTAGAAATCTTTTCCTGAGCAATTATTGAACAGGCTGTAAACATTAAAATAAAAAATATAGTTCTTTTCATAATCGTCATCATTTAAACAATTATGTCATTCAATTTTTTTAAGAAATAAAAAACTAAGATGAAAAATTGAATGGCTTACTCCGTAAAAATTTGGTAACTCTTTGATTACACACTTAAATTTACGAATTTTTAAGGAGGAGGTTTAATGATTTTATGCTAAATTTTTGTGAAATATAGCTTACAGATATACGAAAACGATTGAAACTACCATTAATTTTCAACTGCTGTACAGATTTCAATCAGAAAACCATTCAGATCCCTTACATAAGCCACAATCTGCCCCCAGGGTTTCTGTTTAGGTTCAGTAACTAAAACAGCTCCTAAAGAAGTTGCCTTTTGTACCAATTCCCCAACATCATCAGTTATAAAACCTAATTCTATCGCAAAAGGTTTATCTTCTAAGCTGCTTTCTGTAAAACCTTCAGGTAAATTTTGAGAGGCCAGTTTTTTGGAAGCAAATGAAATTGTAGTTTCGCCTGTGCTTAATTCACCATAGTCATTTTGAGGAGTTACAAATTTCCGTGAAAACCCAAAAGCATTTTCGTAAAATGCCAGCGATATTTCTACATCTTCTACATATAATATTGTATAACCGAACTTTATCATTTTGTTTTAATTATTTGTTATCCAATCTCTACCAATACATTGTACTTGTCTAAATTTGCCAAATCTTCAATTGAGTTTACTTTGGCTTCCTTTGCATGTTCTTCTATTTCTTTTTTAGTTTCAATTTGTTTAATGCATTTTCTGAAACGGCGTACTTCGTCCAGATTGGTTAAAATTAATCCTGGAACCTGAACACTTTTGCCTTCTTTATCTTTTGCAACCATCGTAAAATAAGAGGAGTTGCAATGTTTGACAATACCGGTCTGAATGTGCTCTGCCTCTACTCTAATGCCTACTACCATAGAGCTTCTTCCGACATAATTAACAGAGGCTTTCATCGTAACAAGCTCGCCCACTTCAATAGGTTTTAAAAAGTTTACCGTATCTACGGAAGCCGTTACACAATAATTGCCGCAAAATTTAGAGGCACAGGCAAAAGCAATCTGATCCAGCAATTGTAAAATATATCCTCCGTGAATTTTTCCGCTAAAGTTGGTATGTGACGGAAGCATTAATTCGGAAATACTAATTTTTGATGAAGAAACGGGTTTAAAATCTGTAGTCATTTATGTTGTAATTTATAGTTTGGTTCGTTTTATTTAAAATGAAAATTTAATTTAATAGTTGGTTTTCATCAGAATTAGAAGCTCTGGCAATCATATTTTCCGGAAGTGTTTTTTTAGCCTTGGCTCCCATTTTTCTTAGCTTTTCAACACTGGAAATCAGGTTTCCTCTTCCTTCAACCAGTTTGTTCATTGCATTTTCATATTCTGTTTTGGTATCTTTTATTTTATTGCCAATTTTTAACAAATCCCCTACAAAACCTTCAAACTTATCATACAATGCACCGGCCTGACGCGCAATTTCAAAAGCATTTTCCTGTTGTTTCTGATTGACCCACATACTGTCAATGGTACGCAAAGTAGCCAGCAAAGTCGTTGGCGTCACAATCACGATATTTCGTGCAAAAGCTTTATTGTACAACTCCGGATCTTGGTTTAAAGCTATAGCAAAGGCAGGTTCTATTGGAACAAAAAGTAAAACAAAATCCGGACTTTCAATCTGGTACAAATCGTGGTAGTTTTTGCTTCCAAGTTGCTCTACATGCCTTTTTAAAGAGTTAAGATGCTCTTTTAGGAATTCCGCCTTGAAAATTTCATCTTCTTCATTTGACCATTTTTCATAAGCTGTTAAAGATACTTTTGAATCAACAATCATTTTTTTACCATCAGGCAGATTAATTACCACATCCGGAAATACACGATTCCCATCTGCATTTGTAAAACTTTGCTGTACTTCGTACTCTCTTCCTTTTTCAAGCCCCGATTTTTCGAGCACACGTTCCAGAACCAGTTCGCCCCAGTTACCCTGCATTTTACTGTCTCCTTTCAGCGCTTTTGTTAAATTCAAAGTTTCTTTGCTCATTTGCATATTCATTTCGCTTAAACCTAAAATCTGCTGACGAAGCGCTGCATGGTAATCAATGCTTTCTTTGTGGGTTTGTTCTACTTTTTGCTCAAATACCTGAATTTTATCCTGTAAAGGAAGCAGTATATTTTTCATGTTTACGGAATTTTGTTCGGTAAATTTGGCCGACTTTTCTTCAAGAATTTTATTAGCCAGATTTTCAAATTCTTTGGTGAATTTTTCCTGTAGGGCAGTTATCTCTGCTTTTTGTTCTTTATGACGCTCCCACAAATTTTCAAAATCGACTTCTTTTTTAGAAAGCTGAATTGCCAGGCTGTCTTTTTCGTTTCGGATGTTTTCTTTCTCAGAATTGAATAGATGAAGCTGTTTTTCGAAACTGTTTTTTTCACTTAAAAATTGTTCTTTTTGGAGCAAAAGCTGCGAATTTGCCGCATTAAGTTTTTCATTCAAACTCACTTTTTGTGATTCAAATTTAGCCGAAGACACTATTCTTCCTAAATAAATACCTAAAAATACAGCAACTACAAAAACTAATAACAGCGGAAGAATATCCAACATAACTACGTTTATTTTTACGTAAAAGTACGCAATAATACGTAGTTTCAATCTTTAGAAATAAAATTTCACGAATTAGTAACCATTCTAAATTAAATAAACAATTGAGTTAACTAAAAAATATTTTCAACGCAACCTTTTTAAAATCATTACATCTACTATTTATAAACCTAAAAATAAAATGATGAAAAAATTAGTACTAAGCTTATTTATAGCTTTTGGATTCAGTGCCTGTTCGCTGAATGATGATTTGCCTCAGGATACTTGTGGAGTATATACGAATGTTACTTTTACCGGTTATCCTCTTGCTTGTAATTATACCCTTAAAGAACAATTTCCTAATCCTGCTGCTTTAATTATAAATACACAGGAAAAACTGAATCAGTATTTTACAAAAAATACTAATTCATGTCCTGGAAGCGATCCAAACATCAATTTTACCAATAATTTTCTGGTTGGAATTTTTTCAGGACAAAAAACAACAACGGGTTATGGTATAAAGATTACTTCTATTGTAGAAAACAATTGCCAGATTTTTATCAATTTTTATGAGTACGGTCCACAAACGGGAGAAACGACTAATCCAACTGTAAACTATCCTTCTGATTATGTTTTGATTCCTAAAACAACAAAACCTATCTATTTTAACAAGACCATAGAAAACAAAGACAATATTGTAATTGGAACTTACGGTGCCGCTAATGACTTTTTCCAGCTAAATGATTATAACATTCTTAAATTCTTAAATGTCACTACTGGCAATTATGAATTTGGTCAGTATAAATATAGTGCCACAATAAAAAGAGGTGAATACACCCTATTCCTGAAAAGTGTACCAACTGAAATTTTAAACTTAAAAGGTCAGACTAAAACCTACGGATCTCCTGACCCTGCAAATCAGGGTGGTGTCTATTTTGAACTACATCAAGGAGCCAGCACAACAAAAATCTATATCGACAATGTTGATACAGCAGATCAGAGTACAGAAGTAAAAGCGTTTAAGAAGGCTATTAAAGACAAAATTTCACTTTTAAAAGTCTAACCAATCAAGGCAAAATTAAAAAAAAACATAAAGTCTTGATAATCAAAATACAAAAACAACTAAATACACTTAGGCTATCTATAATAAATAGGTTAAGAGTATAAAAAAAGTTATTTTTGCCAAAACCAACCACCCAATTTTTGAAAGACGATTTAAACATATATATTAAACAATGTATTCAAAATGACAGAGCAGGACAACTGAAAATTTATCAGTTGTTCTCGCCTGTTTTATATGGTATTTGTTTAAAATATATGAAGAATGAAGACGATGCCAAGGATGTTTTTCAGGAAGCATTTATTATTGTTTTTCAAAAAATACATCAGTACAAATTTGAAGGCAGTTTTGAAGGCTGGTTAAAACGAATCTTTATCAATAAATTAATCGAAACATTAAATAAGAAGAAGAAAGAAAGTTTCTTTTTGGATGTTTTTGATCCTGATACCGATTTTGTAGAAGAAGAAGAATTAGAAATTATTCCTGTTGCACAAGAAAAATTACTCGAATATATCAGGGAATTACCAGATCAGTACCGGATGGTTTTTAACTTATATGTTTTTGAGAAAATGAAACACAGGGAAATTGCGGAACAACTCAAAATTTCAGAAGGAACTTCGAAATCCAATTTAAACAGGGCGAAAAGAATTTTACAAAAAAGAATTTTGAGTATTAAAAATTTTAAAACAGCATGAAAAAGCAAAAAATAGAAGATATTTTTTCATCAATTGAGAATTTTTCGAGTGTTCCCCCACCCGAATTATGGCATAAAATTGAAGAAGAACTTGATAAACCTAAAAAGAAAAAGAGAGCAATTCTTTGGTGGTCAGCTGCTGCATGCCTGTTACTAGGATTATTGCTTCCTACTGTTTCTAATTTTAATTCAAATTCTGGAATTGAAAAAATAAATAACGGATCTACTGAAAAAAACGTTGTTATCGATGAAAACAACAATGACCTAAACAAGCAGACAAGATCTATTGAAAAAAACAACCTCGAAATTAAACCTGCTATTATTGAAAATCCATCTGTAGAAAATGGAAGAAATCAATCTAATAATACACCAAAAAACAAGACGTATAAAACAACAATTACTCATACCGACTCTAAAAAGAAAATCAATTCCGGAATTACTAAACAAAATCCGAACATTGATACAGAAAATCTGAATAAGGCTGTAGCCGAAAAAACATATATTGGAGAAAAACAAAACTCATTTAATTCTCTTTCAAACAATTCTATACCAACTGAAAAAGCAGATATGAATCAGAATATAACTGAGAAAAGTTTCGCTGCAGAAAAACAAAATTCGTTCAGTTCTTTTTCAAATAATCTGATCCCAACTGAAAAAACAAATATGAATCAGAATATAGCTGAGAAAAGTTTCGCTGCAGAAAAACAAAATTCGTTCAGTTCTTTTTCAAATAATCTGATCCCAACTGAAAAAACAAATATGAATCAGAATATAGCTGAGAAAAGTTTCGCTGCAGAAAAACAGCATGCATCCAGTTCTTTTTCAAATAATCTTATACCAACTGAAGAAACAAACATAAACCAGAATATAGCTGAGAAAAGTTTCGCTGCAGAAAAACAAAATTCGTTCAGTTCTTTTTCAAATAATGAAATGCCGAATACAGTTTTGGAAGACAAAGTAAACTCCAAAAACAACGCAGCTGTTGCTTTAAATTCTTCAAATGTAACTTCATATCCTCATTCAAAAAATAGTCAAAAAGAAAGCGCTGATACCACAACAGCAAACAAATCTATCATCGCTGATAATTTTCAAAAAAACAGCTCTATCTCTGCTAATTCATTAAGCAGTAAAGACTCTGTTCAGCTGGCAGAATTACAAAATTTAGAAAAAGGTATTGCTGCGGTTAAAACAGAAAAAGATAAAGATATCAATAATGTGCCTGATTCTGAGAAATGGTCTTTGGACGTTTTTGCAGGAATAGCAAATTCTGAGAACTACAACAATCAAAAAACACTCGGAAATGTTAATGAATCAAAACAAACAAATTCATACGGAGTAAAAGCCAACTATAAACTTAATAAAAAGTGGGCTGTTAGTTCTGGTTTAAAAATTAACGAACTAGGACAAAGTATTGCCAATGTTTCTTTTTATAATCATTATGAAACATCAGCATACCCATTAACAAGCAGCTATTCATACGATAGTCCTTCAGTAATTACGCCACAAATAACAAGTAATTCTAATTATGTTTTTGTTTCAAAAAATACACAAGCCGCATTAAAAAGCGATAATTTAGAAACTGGTAATATGGATCAGAGTTTAAAATATATCGAAATGCCCCTTGAAGTTTCCTATTCTATACTTAATAAAAACAAAACAAATATTAGCTTGAATACAGGCGGGTTTGTTGGAAAATTAATTTCAAACAATGTGACTTTAAACGGAAATTCTATAGGAGAAAATTTAAATGCAAATGATTTTATTTACGGTTCTTTGTTAAGCAGTACTCTTCAATACCAATTATACAAAAAAACACATGTTTTTGTTGAACCGGGAATGAATTACTACATCAATCCGCTTAATAATCAAACTTTTAACCAATTTCAATGGTCGTTCAATTTTGGTCTGAATGTTTCTTTTTAAGTTATAGCTAATGGCAGATCATAATTCATGGACTAATCCAGAATCAATATCAGATGATTTAATTCGTGCAAAAGAACAGTTTTTTGACCTTTGTGACTTAACATGCACTGAACCGCACCCAGAAGCCGAAAGTGCAGAATATAGCGCTTATCATTTTGAGATCAACAATAAAAAAATCTGCTACAGAAAAGCCAAAATTACACCAACAAAAACGGGACAGTTTGTTACTTTGTGGAAACGTAATCTCTCAGGAATTATTGAACCATTTGATTATTTAGATCTGATAGATTTTGTCATTATTAGTGTGCAAAGAGAAAATAATTTTGGGCAATTTATATTTCCAAAAGCTGTTCTGTTAGAAAAAGGAATTTTCTCTACCTCAACAAAAGAGGGTAAAAGAGCTATGAGGGTTTATCCTCCATGGGATCTTACTACCAGCAAACAGGCTCAAAAAACGCAGCAATGGCAACTGGATTATTTTTTAGAAATATCAGAAAATGATTTTAATGTTTCAGGAGCCAAAAAAATATTTGGGATAGAATAGAAAAAAACAGGCAGCCCCAAATGAGCTGCCTGTTTTAGTTTATATGAGTATCCGTTATTTTTTTATAACCTTTCCTTTAAAGATGACTTTATTATTCTCTGCCAAAGTATAAATATAGATTCCTGAATTCAAATGACTCACCGGAATTTCGGTCGTACTTATATCCTGACCCGCTTTTACATCAATTGAATTTCCAGTCAAATGCCCATTGATATCATAAAATCTCAATTTCAGGTTTTTATCTGTATTTTTCACATCAAAACGAACAACATCGGTCACTGGATTTGGATATGCTTTTACATAAAAATTGTTTTTAGCAAAATCTGGCGTTGATAATAAATCCTGCTTCAACTGAAAACGAGCAATTACAGGTCCGTGATCTGAAGTTGTTTCAGTATAATCTGTAATTTCATTACGAGGATCATAAACTGCCGTAGAACCTTGAATATATTGATTAACTAACTCATTTGAAATCGTGATATGATCTAAAAATCCGCCTGAACTTAAAAAGCTATAGGCACCCGCCTGGCTAATTTCTAAAGTTAGTGCTTTATAATTATTGGTATCTGTTACAAAAGCTTCGTAAGAAGATGGCTGTCCCGCAATAACAGATGCTTTTACATCGTCATTATAATCTCCTAAAAGAATCAAATTAGCATTTGCATAATGTGCATCTAAGCTGTCTTTTAGCACCTGTGTGTCGTATTTACGCATATTATAGCGCGCAAGGTCCGTTCCGCTGTTAGCACGAGCGTGAAGATCTATAAAATTGATTTCGTTTTTAACACCATTAAGATTCGTTTCTAAAGTCACCATATAAGGCAGGCGGCCAGAAGAAAAGAAACTGCTGTTAGAACCTCCGGGATAATTAGCCAAAGTTTTGGTTCCGGCACGTAATTCATCATAAAAATCTTTAAACATTACACGAGTCTTTTTAATCGTAGTAGTTTGAGTATTATAAATTACAACCAATTTCTGAGGCGGAAAAGTTGGATCTGAAGGGTTTGAATCCCAAGAATACGACCATGATGTTGAAATGGCTTTATCGAATGTTTTTCCGTTTACATTTAGTTTTTGAATCAAATTATCAATTTGAGCATCGCTTGAAACTTCCTGAACTACATATACGTCCGCATCTAGTTTATTCATCACTGTTGCTACATTATCCAGCTGTAATGTTTTATTCGTTGGTCCGTAAGCAGCGGTTGGAGCACCAAAAAACTCTAAATTATAGGTTACCACATCAAAAGTATCTGCTTTTTGAAGTGAAGATCCAGTTAAAGAACCTACTTGTTTGTTTAAAGAAGTTCCTGTAACTGTTAGCGGGCCGGCAATTTTAAATTCTTTTGCAGTCGGCGCGAATCTAGCATACAAAGTTTTTCCAGCAAAAGCATCGGCTTCTGTCAAAATAATGCTGTTTTGGAATGTACTATTATCTACGGATATCTGATAACCTGCAGGTGCAATAATCGTTACATCTCCATATCCTTTGGCTTTAAAAGCAAAAGATTGTGAAGTCGAAATCGTGTTTTGATCTACAGTTCCAAAATCTAAAACAGGGTTTGAAGCCACATAACCAGATTCGTTTGTAATGGCATAATCATCAAGTGACCATTCTGCAGCATTTCCTGAACCACCCCCAATTGCAGTTTCATAAACCCAGGCTACATAAGTATGATTAGTTTTAAAAGCTGATAAATCAATATATTGAGATTTAACATACGAATCTGTTGTAGTTGGAAAATTGCCATCGATTTCTGTCCATGTTGCTGTTTCCGGACTGCTTACTCCATCATAATTGGTAGAAACCATTAATTTTAAAGCAGGCCCCTGAAAGTACTTACGGGAATAAAAAGATAACAATGGTAATTTGTCAAAAGTATCTAAACGTAATTTTGGCGAAATCAACCAGTCTTTACTCGCACCGCTATCCGAATAGCCATTCATAAGAACCGCTCCCGTTCCAGAATTTACATTTCTTGCTGTTGTAGTGTATGCCCATTTATTGGCAGTTCCAGCTACATCGTATTGTGTCCAGCCACTGTTGCTTAAGACATTTGGATCATCAAAATTTTGTAAGTATGGATTGAATCCTCTTCCTGCTAAAGATAAATTTTTAATAACAGAAGTAGATTCATGTGTAATCTGACCTGTAAAAGCACCCGCCAAATTTGGATTAAATCTTACATAAACCGTCTGTGAAGCATTTGAAGCAAAATCAGCGGCAGTATAAATAAGTGTTGAAACAAACGTTACATTATCTTTTGAGATTGAAAAATTTGGTGTAACACTAACCGTTAAATCACTTAGAAGATCTGTTGCCTGAATTTGATAACTTTTAGATGCTGATTCGAAGTTTAATTCATTAGCACCCAAATCTAAAGCACTTACAGAAGTTGTTACTACTGGTAGTGCTGTTGCTGCTGTTGTAACATCTACTTTATTTACAACAGACTGAATATTGCCATAAAGATCTTCTGAAACTGAAAAAACAGCGTAAGTTGTATTCAGGTTTAATCCGGTAAAACTTTTTACATATTCCTGAGAGAAATCTGCTATATCTAAATAACCTGACTGTAAAGCAACAGCTCCGGACGCATCCTGACCGGCTTTTACCTGAGCCACTGATGGTACTGTACTTCCTCCAGGCAACAAAACATAATACGTTTTACCTATCTCATTTATTTTATTTACAAAATCAAAACTTTTCCCCAGGATATTATTTGCTTTTGGATAATCAGTACTATTAACCGGAGCATATACATCACTTCTTATTTCGATATTATCAATTGCAAAAGATGGTCGGGATCCTCCACCCGATACTTGCCTTGAAATCCATCTGATTTGCACTAATGGCTGATTATTGCACTCTGCAGGCAAAGTCAGTTTTATAGTTTCTGGATTTTGCGCTTTAATAACTCCCGAACCAGTTTGTGTAGTCGTATTATTTCTATAAGCTGTTTCTAATAATGATGTAAAAGGCGCAGTAGTACCTACCCTGTATTGCAGAACCATTTCATTAATACGGGTGTTGCTCCCTCCATCATAAGGATTACGGATTGTCATGGCATCATATTGTACCATTATTGCAGACTGTCCTGTTGCATTAAATGCAAAACCAATTGTTAAATCTGAACTACTATTATTCAGAAAACCAATTTTGCCGTTATAATTATGAATATTTCCACTGGTAGTACTAGCAGAACTACTTGCTGTTAATGGTTTGTCTCCTGCAAGTGTCGCACTTGTATTAAAAACAGATCCTGGAGCAGATGCTGCGTTCCATCCCTGAAATCCAGATGGATAAACTATAGAACTCGCTGATAAGCCAGCAAAAGTTTCTGTGTATGGTAATGATCCTACCGGGTCTGGCATTGTCTGTGCTGTCAGATTAGCTGACAAGCCGAACAGACATAAAAATACCATTAAATACCTGAAGTAAATGTTTTTCATAAGCTTTAAAATAATTTTTTAAGACAATAAAATTATACTCTTTAAAGTTAAGAGAATATTACAAAATCATCAACTTAAAATCTTACAACTTATAAACATTTAACAACAAAACACTGTTTTCAAACAACTTATATTAAATATTATCAACAGAAAAACAATTAAGTAATAAAATTAACATTTTTACATCGCTAATTTATTAACAAAAAAGCAGCAAATAAAGCATATAAAAAAGGCCATCTGAAAAAACAGACAGCCTTAAATAATTTCTTTCAAAATTCTTAAACCGCAGTATAACCCCCGTCGGCAATTATGTAACTTCCGGTAGTAAAGGAAGATTTTTCAGAACTCAGAAATACAACCAGTTCTGCAATTTCTTCTGATGTACCTAAACGATTCATTGGCGCTTTTGCAGCCACAGCATCCATCATACTTTTATCTAAATTGTCTTTTAACAGAGCGGTTTCGATATAACCGGGCCCTACTGCATTACAGCGAATATTTTTTTGAGCATATTCTGCCGCTATGTTTTTTGTTAATCCTACAACGCCATGTTTTGAAGCAGTATAAGCCGGACTATTTGGAGCCGCAACCTGTCCGTGAATCGAAGCAATGTTGACAATGCTGCCTCCTCCGTTTTTCTCCATCTGTTCCAGTTGATAACGACAGGCATAAAATACACCACTCAAATTCAGCGCAATCACTTTGTCCCAGGCTTCTGGTTCGTATTCTCCGGTTGGTTTTGCAGGACCTCCCATTCCGGCATTGTTACACGCAATATCCAGACGTCCGTATTTTGATACTGCAACTTCAACCATATGTTTGTTATCTGATGAACTTGAAGAATCGCCTTTGACAAAAAAGGCCTCTCCTCCGTTATTGTTTATATTTTTTACAGTCTCTTCACCATGCTCAACATTAATATCTGAAACTATTACTTTTGCCCCTTCCCGGGCGTAGGCTTCTGCTACAGCGCGTCCGATTCCAGAACCGCCACCTGAAACAAAAGCTACTTTGTTTTCTAAAAGTGCCATATTCATAAATTTTAAAATTGTCATTTAAATTTACGAAGTCATTCCTTAAGTTACCTTCACAAAACTGAGTTTGTCATAATATTAACCTTATATGCTAATCAAATGTTATTTTTACCAAAAAGCCTGTAGAATCTTTCATTTTTTATTATTTTTTATCTTCATCTAGTTTCATATTGCCTCTGTCTTCATGACTTTCAGGATTTGAATTTAAATAACGGTTTGGCGTAATATCCGAATTATGGTCTTTGTTTTCAATGGTCTTTTTCGCCTCTTCTTCTGTAGAAACTCCTCTGTTCGAATTTGGATTATCTGGATTTATATCACCTTTAACTTTTCTAATATCTTCGTTTACATTTCTTGCTCTTTCAACAACTGTTTTATTACCACTGGTATCGATAACTACTTCTTTTTTTAAATTTACATCATCGGTTTTTCTGTCATGTGAAATATTTTTCCCTTTTTGTTCGTCTATATTTTTTTGTACTCCATTTATTTTTTTAGCACCTAAATCATTCGTTTCCATATCATTTATTTTTAAAGTTTCTATTATAATATTACGAATTCTAAATTTTAAAACTCAACGGTTTAACATTGCTTTGGGTTTATTCGTTGATTAATTTTCAATGAAGATGAAACAAAAGCTATCTTTGCAAAAAATATAAATATGCATCGCCACTTCCTTCTTTTTAAACCCTACGGCTACCTTAGCCAGTTTATTTATGAATTAAAAAGAAAGAAAAAACTTTTGGGCGAATTGTACGATTTCCCGGAAGGCACAATGGCAATTGGAAGACTTGATGAAGATTCTGAGGGTTTGCTTTTGCTCACTACTGATGGAAAAGTAAGTGAACTAATCAGAAGCAAAAAAGTAGATAAGGAATATTACGTTCAGGTTGACGGGGTCATAACTCCCGAAGCGATAGAACAGCTCCAAAAAGGCGTAGAAATAGGTTTTGATGGCGGAAAATATAAAACGAAACCCTGTAAAGCTTTTATCGTTACTGAAATCCCTGATTTTGGTCCGCGTGCCAAAAAGATCAGGGATGAACGTCATGGTCCGACATCATGGGCTTCGATAACGGTTAATGAAGGAAAGTTTCGTCAGGTTCGAAAAATGACTGCAGCAGTTGGTTTTCCTACTTTACGATTAGTTCGTGTTCGTATAGGAAATGTATATTTGCAAAACTTAAAAGCAGGTGAAGTTTTAGAGGTTTCTGATTTTGAATTAGATAATTAGAAAATGTGATAATTAGATAATTTTGAAAACTCTTAACCAATAACTCTTAACCAATAACCCATAACTTTTAACCTAAAAAAATGCTAAACGTTGTTCTCGTAGAACCAGAAATACCGAATAATACCGGAAATATCGGGCGCTTATGTGTGGGTACCGAAAGCCGTCTTCATTTAATTCATCCTTTTGGATTCGTGATTAATGATAAAAACCTGAAACGTTCGGGATTGGACTATTGGGTACATCTTGATGTAACCGAGTATCAAAATGCTGAAGAATGGATTCAGCAAATCCCAGATAAATCCCGAGTATTTTTGATGAGTTCACATGCTGAGAAATCGTATCTGGAAAACGAATTTCAGGATGGTGACTGGCTGGTTTTCGGAAAAGAAAGTGTTGGTTTGAGCAAAGATTTTATGGCAAGATTCGAAAATCATCTGACGATTCCGATGTCTCCGCTTATTCGCAGTTTTAATATTGCGAATTCTGTGGCTTTTGTAGTTGGGGAAGCTAAAAGACAGATTGGATTGAAGAAATAGTCAACTACCCTCCTGCAAGGTTTTTAAAACCTTGTAGGTATATTATTTCTCGCCCAAATATAAATTTTAAACCTACAAGGTTTTGAAAACCTTGCAGGAAGAATCGAAATCAACTCACAATAAACTTCCCTTTCTCAGTATCAAAAACAATATGTTCGTCTTTGAACAAAGTATTAAAGCTTCCTTTCGAAATTAAATTACACGGTTCGTCCTGCACCACCATTTCCGGTGTCATAATAATCATTTCATCACTCAGTTGAATTGCCAGATCGATGTCGTGGGTCGAAAACAAAATGCATTTTTGGGTTTCCTGTGTTAGTTTTTTTAGCAATTTGAACAATGAAACTTTGTGCAGTAAATCGAGATGCGTTGTAGGTTCATCTAAAATAATCAGTGGTGTATCCTGAGCCAGAGCCCTTGCAATCAAAACCTTTTGTAATTGTCCGTCGCTAATTTCAAAATGTCTTTTTGAAGCCAAATGTTCGATTTGGGTTAATACCATTGCTTTCTGAACTTTTTCAATATCTGTTGGATACAAAGTTCCAATCCAATTTGTGTAAGGCTGTCTTCCTAAAGCAACCAATTCAAAAACAGAAAGATTACTTGGGGGCAGTTTTTCAGTTAAAACCAAACTCAGATTTTGTGCTAAATCTAAGGGTTTATATGTACTGATGCTTTTCCCTTTCAGAAAAACACTTCCTTCCAATGGTTTTTGGATACCGGTAATCGTTCTCAGCAAAGTTGACTTCCCTATTCCGTTTGCACCGATCAAAGCAATGAGTTTTCCAGAATCAAAAGTTAGATTTAAATCCTGTGCAATAACCACGATTCCTTTCTTGGACTTATAGCCAATACTTAGATCTGTAGTGTTTAATATGGTTTTCATTATAGCTTATTTTTTAAACACATAGAGAACATAGTTTCTTTGTTTAATTTATTAGTTGGTTTAAAATTTACTTGTAAATTAACACATAGCTTTTGTGATTAAATTTTTGATAATAATTTGTAGTATTCATTTACAAATGTTTTCTGCCCTTCTTTAAAAATATTATGGCAATTAAAGTTAATTATAATTCCTTTTGGTGCTTTGGATAATTTCATATAAGTCAAGAGTTGTGCTTCATGGATGGTGCTTATTTCAGAAACCGTTTTTAATTCGACAACCAAACAATTTTCTACAAATAAATCACACCTTAGATCTGCTTTCAGCTCTTTATTTTTATAAATCAAAGGTACTTTCATTTCGGTGAGAAAATTTATTTTAGATGATTTAATTCCTCCTTTAGACATTGATGATAAACATTTTCAAGTAATCCCTTCCCAATTATTTTATGCAATTCTATACAGGCTCCAATTACATTATATGTTAATTCGTCTAAATATTTTTGAGTAATCATTTCTAATTAGTTTAAGATAGAAATCATTTTTTTATTTTCACTCCAACTATGATTTTTGAGAAAAAGTGAAACGCCTTTTTCAAGCTTATAAAACTATGATTCTATGTGTTTAAAAACTAAAGATACAAAAAGTAAGTTTTTACTGCGAATTTCTTTTTCGAACTAAAAGCCAAATCACAACCGGAGCTCCAATTATAGATGTAATGGCATTTATGGGAAGCGTCACATCAAATCCAGGCATTTGAGAAACTATATCGCAAAATAGTACGATAATAGCTCCAAAAAGTAATGTGCTCCAAAACAAAATCATATGATTACTGGTTTGAAAAGTTAGCTTTGCAATATGCGGAACTGCAAGACCAATAAAAGCAATAGGGCCTGCGAAAGCAGTTATACTTCCAGCTAAAATACTGGTTGCAAAAATAATGATCAAACGAGCTTTCCTGAAATTCAAACCCATGCTTTTTGCATAATTTTCGCCCAGAAGCAAAGCGTTCAAAGGCTTAATACTGCCCGCGCTCAGAACTAAACCAAAAACAACACTCACAGCTAAAACTGTAATGGATTTCCAGGAAAGGTTTCCGAGATTACCTAATGACCAGAAAGTAAATTTCTGAAGCTGTTCTGCCGTACTAAAATAGGTTAAAACACTCACGATTGCCGTGGTAAAACTTCCAAACATTAAGCCCACAATCAAAATTGCCATTGTATCTCTTAGTCTTTGGGAAACCAATAAGACCAATAGTAAAACGAGCGTACTTCCTAAAGTCGAAGCCAAGACAATTCCGTAAGATGACAAGGCGATTATTTTTAGAAAAGAGGGTAAAAATCCAGCACCCAAAATAACAAATGCCACTCCTAAACTTGCACCTGAACTTAATCCTAAAACATAAGGCCCCGCAAGCGGATTTCTGAATAATGTCTGCATCAACAAACCACTTATTGAAAGTCCTGTTCCAACTAAAACCGCTGTAATAGCTTTTGGCAGTCGGTAGTTAATTATGATATACTCCCAGGTCGATTTACTGGCATTACCGCCTGTTAAACTCGTATAAACATCTCTAAACGGAATATTCACAGAGCCTAAACTAATGCTGGCAAAGAACATTAAAAGCATACCTAAAGCCAACAGAGCAAATAAAATTGTATTTCGTTTTTTGTTAATCAATTTAATTCAGTTTTGTTGCAAAGGTAAATTCATAACCCGGTAATAAATCCGGATGGAAAATTTTGATATAATCTTTCAACACCAAATCCGGTCGGCTTGGGGATAATTCATAATAAACAGTTCCTCCGGTAGCACCAAACTTACTTTCTAAACAATAAACGGTTTTATTAGCAAAAGCATCAAACTCACTATAATGCGGATTCGCTTTTTGCAATTCGTCTAAGGTTCTAAAAGATCCTGAAACAATCCAAAAATTGGCAGTTTTGGCTTTATCGAGAACTTTCTCAAATGACAAACCTTCACTTCCGGTTCCTTTCAAATCAGACCATAAATAATTAGCCTGGGCATCCTTCATAAATTTGGCAACCCAGCTGTTTCCTTTGGCAACATACCACACATCTTCGTACATTGAACCATATAAAACAGTAAAAACTGGTTGTTTTTCGGCTACCAATTTCAAAGCCTGATTGTAACTTTTCACAATTTTATCGAATAATTCTTTTGCTTTGTCTTCTTTTCCAAACAAAGCGCCGTAAAGTTTTATCCATTCAGCTTTTCCAAGTGGGGACTGCTCCATCCAGTCTGCCTGAATTAACACATTTAAACCGCTCTTTTTCAAATTATCCAGCATTGGATTATTGTTATCTACGCCAAAAGCCACTATTAAATCCGGTGATAATTCTATTAACTGTTCGATATTTAATTTTTCGTTCTGACCCACATTTTTAACTCTACCTTTATCAATTAAAGCCCTGGTTTTTTCAGAAGAAATATAATCCGGATGCGGAAAACCGGTAAGCTTATTTTCTACATCGAGCATTTCAAGAAATGGAATATTGGTTGTTGAAGTTACCACAATAGACTCCAACGGAATTTTAATTGTTGTATAATTACTCAGGCTATCAGGTACTTCAGCATTTTTTTCCTTTAAAACATATTTAAAATTTTCATCTGCATTTGGCCATGGATTCGAAACGGTTACTATTGAATATCCTTTGTATTTTACGATAGAAAGTCCGGAAGCATATTCGATACTGTTTTGAGAAATTGCAGAAGTTATCATCTCTGTGTTTTCATTTTTCTTACATCCTGTCAGAAGAAAAAAAGAGATCATAAAAATAAATTTGGGAAATAAATGTTTCATATGAGTACTATTGTTTCAGGGAATATGGCATTATTATTGTCAACACAGATTCATGTCTTTATCAATAATGACAAAGGTAACGTAATTTATTATTTTTTTTATTTATCTTTATTCTTACAAATTTAAACAAACCAATTTTTACATATTTATGAATAGTATAAAAACAAAAGTTTGTTCGAGCTGTGAATCCTCTTTTGGGTGCGGAAATATTTCTCCTAAAAACAATTGCTGGTGCAATGATTTCCCTCCTATTTTTAATCTTTCAGAAGGAGATGATTGTCTTTGTCCGGAATGTTTTAAAGAAGCCTGTATAGACAAGATAGATGCTTATGTCGAAACTATCACTCCTATAAAAGCGCTTAAAAACAAAGCAATAACTTTACCAAAAACCGAGAAATTAATTGAAGATGTTGACTATTATATCGAGAATGGCAATTATGTTTTTAAAACGTGGTTTCACTTAAAAAGAGGAAGCTGCTGCGGAAATGCATGTCGCCATTGCCCATATTAATTCCCTATAAAGATAAATCTTCATACATTAGCCGAAATTAATAACTCCCCCATGCGTTAGGGATAGCAGTGGAAAGCCCACAGTCCCGTCTTTTGACGGGACGAGGACTTGAAACGAATAGCCCGACCGGAGGGAACGCCCAAAATACTATACTTTTACAATGATTTACTTAATTACCGGAGGCGAACGATCAGGAAAAAGCCGTTATGCTCAAAATCTGGCTTTACAACTTTCGAATGCGCCAATTTATGTCGCTACGGCCAGAAAATGGGATGCCGATTTCCAAAACCGAATTGACCGCCATCAACAGGAACGCAACGAAAGATGGACCAATATAGAGAAAGAAAAGTACTTGAGTGAAATTAATTTTACGGGCAAAACAGCTTTAATTGACTGTGTAACGCTCTGGCTGACCAATTTTTTTGTTGATACCAAAAATGATGTTTCGCTATCTCTTGATGAAGCAAAAAGCGAATTTGAAAAAATAGCCTGTCAACCCAATACGAACCTGATTATTGTAACAAATGAAATTGGAATGGGCGTTCATGCCGATACCCACATTGGCAGAAAATTTACCGAATTGCAAGGCTGGATGAATCAGTTTCTCGCTTCAAATGCCGATGAAGTAGTTTTGATGGTTTCAGGGATTCCGGTTAAAATAAAAGGATAGGCAAATTTCAATGGCAATTTCAAAAATCAATATAAATAAAGAAATTCCAAATTTTAAATTGCTTCGCCTGTTCGCTGTCGCTCGGGTCCAAATTCCAAAGTTCTGTCTTAACTTTACATAAATTTAAACATCAGGATTATTGCAATTGATTTTGCCATTGCAATTGATTTTTGAAAAATGTAACTGTAATTGATTTTTGAAAATGAGCAATCTGGAAGACATATTAAAATCACGACGTGATACCCGGCATTTTACAGCCGATGAAGTTCCTGATGAAGTGATTGAAAAAGCTTTACAGGCCGGACATTGGGCACCATCTGTAGGACTTACGGATGCCACCAGATATTATATCATAAAATCTACAGAAGTAAAAAACGCTGTTAAAAACCTGTTTTTGGATTACAATAGAAAGGCGGAAGAGCTTACTGATAATCCAGAACAAAAAGAACTTTACAAATCCCTGAAACTGGAAGCCATTGAGGAAGCTCCAATTGGACTTATTATTGCGTATGACCGATCTGTACTAAATCAGTTTACAATTGGAACTGTTGGCAGTAATGAAGCTGTGAAATTTAGTTCGGTTTGTGCAGTACAAAATATCTGGCTTTCGCTGACAGAACAAGGTTATGGCATGGGGTGGGTTTCGATTTTGAATTATTATCAGTTTAAAAAAATACTTGATTTACCTGAAAACATTGAGCCTCTGGGTTATTTCTGCATAGGAAAACCGGCCACCAATTACGGCAATCAGCCCATGTTACAGCAATTGAACTGGAAACAAAAATCGGAAGCACCGGTTTGTACAGAAATTAAAAATGTGATTAAAAATCGTGTTTCAGATTTTGTTTTAAAACCACAATGTGACATTGAAGACGAAACCAATTTCAGCAGTCTTTTACAGGAAAAAATAGATTCGAAGACCAAACCTGTTGGTGCTTTGGGGACTTTAGAAACGCTTGCTTTTCAAATCGGATCTATTTTTAAAACCTTAAATCCAAAAATAATAAATCCAAATATTGTGGTTTTCGCAGCTGACCACGGAATTGCAAATCATGATGTCAGTGCTTATCCGCAGGACGTCACAAGGCAGATGGTCAATAATTTTCTGGAGGGTGGTGCTGCGATTAATGTTTTTTGCAAACAACATGATATTAAACTATCCATTGTAGATTCGGGAGTTAATTATGATTTCCCAACGAATGCAAACCTCATCAAGGCTAAAATAGCCAAAGGAACCCAATCTTTTTTGCATGCACCGGCAATGAGTGAAACCGAATTGCAATTGTGCTTTGAAAAAGGAAAAGCTATTGTCGAAACTATTGCTAAAACAGGTTCTAACTGCATTGGTTTTGGCGAAATGGGAATTGGAAATACCTCAACAGCTTCTGTCCTGATGAGCGTTTTAACCGGTTTTCCGATTGAAGAATGTGTTGGGAAAGGAACGGGAGTTGCTGATGAAAAATTGATTCAGAAACAAAACCTGCTAAAAAAAGCTATTGAAAATTATTCCGCCCCTTCAGAATTAATGCAGCAGCTCGCCTACTTTGGCGGTTTTGAAATCATGCAAATGGCAAGCGGAATGTTAACGGCTTACGAAAATAATATGATTATTCTCGTTGATGGTTTTATTTGCAGCGTTGCTTTTTTAATTGCTTTAAAAATGAATCCTGATATTCATAAAAATGCTGTTTTTTGCCATTGCTCTGCAGAAAAAGCACATCAAAAATTATTGGATTATTTACAGGCAAAACCAATTTTAAATTTAGATTTGCGCCTTGGAGAAGGAACCGGCTGTGCTGTTGCTTTTCCAATTTTAAAATCTGCTGAAGTTTTTTTGAACGAAATGGCGAGTTTTGAAAGTGCCGGGGTTAGCAGGAAATGAAAAACAAGTTTTAAATTCAATCCAACATTCAAAAGCAAAATCATTATATGCCTTTTATCAAATTTTATATTCATTGTGTCTGGAGTACTAAAAACAGATTTCCATTTTTAGATTCTGTTGAACTACGTCAAAAAGTTTGGCATCACATAAAGGGAATGCTTTAAGTAAAGGGATATACGTTGACTTTATCAGTGGATATTCAGATCATTGTCATTGCTTAATTTCACTAGGAAATGACCAAACAATTCAAAAAACAATACAACTATTAAAAGGCGAATCTTCCTATTGGATTAATAAAAATCAATTAACAAAAGAACGATTTGAATGGCAAGATGACTATTTTGCTGTTTCTGTTTCAGAATCCATAGTTGACAAAGTTCGCGATTATATTAAAAATCAGGAGGAACATCATAAAAAGAAAACATTTCAGGAAGAATATGATGAATTCATGATTAAATTTGGATTTCAAAAAAAAATCTAAATAAAAAATTTGGCTAAAGCCTTTCTTTGAGCCTAATTTTGTACTTCCAGATAAATCTGGAGGCAATTCAAAATAATTTCGCATATATTGCCGGATAATCAGAGGTATTAAAATTAATCCTTAATGAAATCTTATCCCAAATTAAAACAAATCAAAAATCAAATATAATTTGAATTGCCAACATCTTTAGATGTTGGAAAAATATTGACACACAAAGAAAGGCTTTAGCCAAATTACCCACATTTAAAATGAAAAAAGAACTCCATATTTTCTTTACATGTGTAATGTTTTACACCCGGATTCCATGTCCGAAAAACATCAGCCATGATCCTGAATATCTCAACAAAGCTACACGTTATTTCCCTTTCATTGGCTGGATTGTGGGAAGCATTTCTTTTCTTACTTTTTATATTTTTTCTCTTTTCCTTTCTGCTGAAACTGCGGTGATTTTAGGAATCATCTCTTCAATATTAACAACAGGAGCTTTTCACGAAGATGGCTTTGCTGACGTATGTGACGGTTTTGGCGGAGGCTGGACGAAAGAAAAAATCCTGATGATTATGAAAGACAGTGCCATTGGTGCTTATGGTGTGATTGGCTTAGTTTTACTTTTTTTATTGAAATTCAAACTGCTTTCAGAATCTGTTTTGCTTTTTTCTAATCACCCTTATTTAATTTTACTGCTGTTTGTCTCTGCACATGCATTGAGCCGTTTGGCTGCAATCTCAATTATTTTCACACATCAATATTCGCGCGATGATGCTTCGAGTAAAAGCAAGCCTATTGCAAAAAACCATAGCTGGAAAGAAATACTGGGTTCCTTTTTCTTTGGGCTGGTTCCGTTATTAGCACTCTCCTATTTTCAATATAAAATATTTTTAGCTCTAATTCCCGTTTTCCTGACTCGTTATTTTTTAGCTCGTTATTTTCAAAAATGGATTGGCGGCTATACCGGTGATTGTCTAGGTGCGACACAGCAGGTTTGCGAAGTGGTTTATTATTTAAGCATTCTTTTGATATGGAAATTTATCTAATTCGTCATACCGAAACGATCTGTAAAAAAGGCATCTGTTACGGACAATCTGATATTGATATTGCTGAACCTTTTGATACTGTTTTCGAGAACATCCTTTCACATTTACCATCAGAGGCTTTCATTTTTTCAAGTCCTTTGAAAAGATGTGCTACTTTGGCAAAATACATTCAGAACCATATAAAAACCATTTCTTACGAGGAAGACAAACGCCTGATGGAAATGAATTTTGGCGATTGGGAAATGAAAAACTGGGATAACATTCCACCCGAGCAACTTAATCCGTGGATGGAAGATTTTGTTAATATCAGAGTTTTAAATGGCGAATCTTTTGTTGATTTACATGAAAGGACAGGTAATTTCTTAGCCCAGCAAAAAACAAAAAAAATAAATTCTCCTATTATTATAGTAACCCATGCTGGTGTTATCAGGAGCTTTTTATGCCACTACTCTTCACTGCCTTTGAAAGATGCTTTTCAAAACAAAGTAGATTTTGGACAGGTCATTAAAATAGATTTCTAAAGCCCTCTTGTTTATAACTTCTTTTAAAAGATAAAACAAATTTGATTTTTACATATTTTTAACTTTATCTTTGCAGCCAATTAAGGTTGTGTTTTAATCGTCAAAACACATTAAAAGGGAATCAAGTAACTGATTTTAAATTATTTAAAATCAAAAATCTTGAGCTGTACCCGCAACTGTAAGCTTAGTTCTTTTCTAAGAATGCTTGTTGTTATCTACAAAACCACTGTCATTTTCCTGATGGGAAGGTAAACAACAAGACGCAAGCCAGGAGACCTGCCTTATTTAACAAATATCGAACTCTCGGGAAAAAGAGTGTAGAAATTATGATTTTTAAAAAACGATTTACTTGTTGCTTTCTGCTTTTGTGCCAGATTATTTCGGCGCAGCATGATTCTATTATGAAATTGAAAGAAGTTGTTGTATCCGATTTAAATCTTAAAACATATTCCAGTTCTCAATCTATTCAGGTTTTAAATGATTCCATTTTAGATAAAAATCAGCCTTCTTTAACTACATTGTTAAATTTTAATACTGTTATTTATTTTAAGGAAAATGGCTTAGGTATGACTTCATCTCCATCTTTCAGAGGAACAACTGGTGCACAAACTGCTGTAATCTGGAATGGGATAAATATCAATTCTCAATTTTTAGGTCAGGCAGATTTTAATACAATTGGCACCAGAGATTTTAATTCAATAACCGTGAAAGCAGGTGGAGGTAGCATTTTATACGGAAGTGGTGCTATTGGTGGAAGTGTCCACTTAAACAACGATTTAAGTTTCAAAAAAGATTTTTCTAATCACTTGTTTTTTAGCGGAGGCAGCTATGATACTTACAGCGCAAATTATCGTATTAATCTTTCAACAGAAAAACATAGTCTTCAGGTTAGTTTTTCCAGAAACAGTTCTGAGAATGACTTTAAATATCCGGGAACAAAAGATCAAAGGAATATTAATGGAGAATATTACAACACCAGTTTAAATACAACTTTTGGTTATAAAATCGATTCAAAAAACATCATAAAAATATATAGCCAGTTTTACGATTCAGAACGTCATTTTTCTTTAACTTCTCCAACGGCTACAAAAACAAAATATAATGATTTTAATACCCGTAACCTTTTGGAATGGGAAATTGCATTTAATCATTTTACCTCTAAATTAAGAGTAGCTCATATTGGAGAATCTTATAAATATTTTCCTGATATTGATTCTGATTTTTTTACTTATGGAAAAGTCGAAACATCAATTATAAAATATGATCTGGCTTTTGATATAAATAAGAAAATCAAACTAAATAGTATTGTTGATTACAATCGTAATAAAGGTTATGGATCAAGCATTAATAATGTAAAAAGAGAATTTGGTTCGGTCAGTTTATTATTACAACATTTCATTACAAACAAATGGGACTATTCAGCAAGCATCCGTCAGGAAATAACTGACAATTATGGGAATCCTTTTCTATTTTCCTTCGGAACCAAACATGAATTCACTGATTTTTATCGCATCAAATTCAATGCATCAAAAAATTACAGAATGCCTACTTATAACGACTTGTTTTGGGAAGGGAGCGGTAATCCTGATTTAAGACCCGAAACTTCCTATCAGGCAGAATTTGGAAATGAGTTCTTTACAAAAAACTTCTCATTATCTGTAACTGGTTATTTCAATTCGATCAAAGATTTGTTGCGATGGGTTCCTTCTCAAACCGGTGGAGATACATGGTCTCCCGAAAACACGGAAAAAGTAAGAACTTATGGTGCTGAAGTACTTTTGGAATGGAAAACAAAAATAAACAACCACAATTTTACCCTTAACGGAACCTATGCCTATACAGTTTCTGAGAGCAAACAATTGATTAAAAAGGAATTAATTTACAAACAATTAATATATGTTCCTTATCATAAACTGACAGGATCTATTTCTTATAACTGGAAAAAAATGTCTTCCTACTTCCAATATTTATACAATGGGGAAGTTTACAGTACGCCATTTAATAACCCTGCAACAAAGGTAAAAGATTACAATGTTGGCAATTTTGGAGTTGATTATGACTTTGGTAAAAAGAACAGTTACAAACTTGGATTTCAAATACAAAATATCTGTAACGAAAACTATCAACCAGTACTTGACAGACAAATGCCTGGTAGAAATTATACAATTTACATTAACCTTAACTTTTAAAATTATGAATAAATTAAACAAACTGCTTTTTTCTATCATTATTACTTCGGCTTTTTTTGTGTCGTGTAGTAGTGATGATGACAATACAACTAAAGAACCTCGAGGAAATTATGAAGGTGGATTATTTATTATAAACGAAGGAAATAATGGTAAACCAAATGGAACTATTTCATACTTATCAGAAGATCTAAAAATAGAAAACAGTGTCTTTACATTAGTGAATGCAGATAAAATTACAGGTGATACACCACAAAGCATTGGTTTTAATGAAGACTTGGCTTATATCGTTGTAAACGGATCCAATAAAATTGAAGTTGTCAACCGATACACATTTAAAAGTATCGCTACAATCACTACCGGATTAGAAAATCCAAGATTCATTGCTTTTGCAAATGGAAAAGGATATATTACAAACTGGGGAGATTCAGGCGATTCAGACGATGATTATGTAGCTGTTCTTAATCTTGTAACAAATTCTGTTACTTCTAAAATCCCTGTGGTTGAAGGTCCTGAAAAAATCATCGAAAATGATGGAAAACTTTATGTAGCTCACAAAGGAGGATGGGGACAAGGAAACTCATTGACAATAATTAATTCTGCTACTAATAATGTTGCAACAAACATTGTAGTCGGAGATATACCTAGTGCATTAGTAAAAGACAACGGGACATTATATATTTTGTGCAGTGGAAAACCATCCTATGCAGATGTCGAAACGGCTGGAAAAATCGTTAAAATTAACCTAAGCAATAATACTATAGCATCAACAATTAATTTTTCTGATTTAACACATCCTGGATTTCTGGATATTGAAAACAGTAAACTTTATTATACTGTTGGGAGAGATGTTTATTCTGCTGCTACTAGCGCTACAACCTTACCAACAACCGCAATATTTTCAGCAGAAGATGTTTCTACCACTTATGGTTTTGCAGTAAAAAATAACAAGATATATATTTCAGATGCAACAAACTATGCAGACCCAGGAGATATTTATATTTATTCTCTAACAGGAACTTTAACTAATGACTTTAGTGTTGGTATAACACCAAACGGATTTTATTTCAACAATTAAAAAGCTAATTACAATAGACTTGTAATTTCTTATATCATTATGTAAGATAAACCTATTTTTAATAACTGCTTTAAAATAAGGGATCAAAAAAATAATTACCAATTAGTTAATTTTGTTTTTTAAATTGTTTTTGAAAAAAGGCTTTCATAATTCCTGAAAGCCTTTTTACGTTTTTGTCTATAAGTTGAAATTTTAAATCCTGATTCCTGGCGGAAGCAATTCCTTATATTTTGGGTTTTTCTTAAAAAAAACAGCAATCTTGGGATGAATAGGAACTACCCTGAATTTTTTCTCTGTACTCAGTTCCATTATATTTTTAAGCATCGTATCAATTATCGGCTGGTTTTCAAAATTTTCAGGCGTATTGATTTTAGTTAAAAAAATCTTTTTTTCCTGAAATGAATACTCAACACTCAATAAGCCTTCAGGAATTGAGGCTTCAAACTGTCTTGCAAAAGTATTGTCTTTAATTCTCATTACGGTAGGTTCCATATTTATCATGTTTTGGGGTTACTAAAAAATATTAGAAAAGAACTTAAAATAATATCATGTAAATGCTTTATTAAAAGCTTTTATTATTAAAGATTGAAACACAAATATAATCATTTGATTTTCAATACAACACATTTAATTTAAATATATAAAATGATAACATCAATAATAATTTAATTATTTTACCTGATTAAGTTCTAAGATTCCTATCGTATGTAAGTAAAAAAAGAGGTAATTTTAGCATATAATTAAAACCCTCCAGAGAATGAGTAAGATTCCTGTTTATTTTATGCCTGGATTAGCTGCTAGTCCAACGATTTTCGAAAGAATCAAATTAGATGAAACCGTTTTTGAAACCTTTCTGCTGGAATGGGAAATACCAAATTTAAAAGAATCATTATCTGATTATGCCCTCCGAATCACAAAAAAGATTAAACATAAAAATCCGGTTTTAATTGGTGTTTCCTTTGGCGGAATTTTAGTCCAGGAAATGGCCAGACATATCGAAGCCCGTAAAGTAATTATAATTTCGAGCGTTAGAAGCAATACCGAATTCCCCAGAAGAATGAAAATTGGGAAAATCACAAAAGCCTACAAACTCATCCCGATGAAACTTATTTTGAATATCGAGAATCTTGCCAAATATTCTTTTGGAGAAAAAGTCAATAAACGTATCAAATTATATGAGAAGTTTTTGGCTGTCCGGGATTTGAATTATTTACAATGGGCAGTTGAATCTGTTATTTTGTGGGACAGAAGTCAAATTGATGAGAAAGTAATCCATATCCACGGGGATCAGGATGATGTTTTTCCAATAAAATATATCAGTAAATGTATTGTTGTAAAAGGCGGCACACACATTATGATTCTGAATAAATACAAATGGCTGAATGAGAATTTGCCATCTATAATATTGGAGGATTAAAGGTATAGAATAGTTATTGCGAGGAAAAAAAATCCCAAATTCATGTTTGGAATTTGGGATTTTAAATATTGTACTTCAAAGAATTTAGATTTTCTTCATCTGTTCCTTCATCATCGAGATTTGTTCCTTCAGCATTCCCTGTTTGTCTAATTTTTTAGCTTCATTTAACAAATTAGTCGCTTCCAGTTTTCTTCTGCGTGACATGGCTACTCCTGCAAGATTAAGTTTAGCAACTGCTAAATCCATATCCATTGACAAACCAAGTTCAATTGCTTTTTTGAAATGTTTTTCAGCCTGGTTGATATTAGTCTGAGACAACATAATTCCGTGTAAGTAATTAAAGTATCCCTGTTGTTTTCTTACCAATGCAGCTTCAGGATTTTTAATGTATGCAAGCCATTTTTTAGCGCCTTCAAAATCTTGTTTTCTCAGTTTAAGAAAAGCTAAAAGAATAAATTCATTTTTAAAGTATAAAAAAACCGGAATAGCAGTCAGCAAAATAAGAAAAATTCCATTCCCGATGTTGCTCTCTGTAAATTGCCAAATGCCAGCGACTACAAGAAGTCCGGCTAAAATAAGTTTAATATTTTTATGAAACATAATAGGTATATATTTGTGACTGCAAATATAGTAAAATGAATTAAAAATATTTTTATTAAAGTACTTGCCAGAAAAAAAAGTCTTTGTATATTTGCACTCGGTTTTTGAATAACGATATCAAAACCAAATAACGAGTTAATAGATACCATTTTTAAAGATACAAAGCAATGAGCAAAAGAACATTTCAACCATCGAAAAGAAAAAGAAGAAATAAGCACGGATTTATGGACAGAATGGCTTCTGCGAATGGAAGAAAAGTTCTAGCGCGTAGAAGAGCAAAAGGAAGACATAAATTAACTGTTTCTAGTGAGCCTAGACACAAAAAATAATGTTTGTACAAACATACATAAGGCGATTACTTTTTTAGTATCGCCTTTTTTTATACCTTGTCGGTAAAAATTTTCTCAACATTCTAGTTTATAGCGTACTAGAATCGTTTTTTAAAATCTTAAACAACTACTCAATACATACAAAATGCCTAAAGACACATCAATAAAATCAGTTTTAATTATCGGTTCAGGACCTATTGTTATTGGACAGGCTTGCGAATTCGATTATGCAGGATCTCAATCTGCACGCTCGATTCGTGAAGAAGGAATTGAAGTTATCCTGATAAATTCAAATCCAGCAACAATTATGACCGACCCCTCTATGGCCGATCATATTTATTTGAAACCATTAACAACAAAATCGATTATTGAAATTCTGAAGGAACACCCACAAATTGATGCTGTTTTACCAACAATGGGAGGACAAACAGCCCTAAACTTGTGTCTGGAAGCTGAAGAAAAAGGAATTTGGCAAGACTTCGGAGTACGATTAATAGGTGTTGACGTAAACGCTATTAATATTACAGAAGACAGAGAGCAGTTTAAACAGCTTTTAGAAAGAATAAATGTACCAACTGCACCCGCAAAAACAGCTACTTCGTATTTAGAAGGAAAAGAAATCGCTCAGGAATTTGGTTTCCCGCTTGTAATTCGCCCTTCGTTTACACTTGGAGGAACTGGAGCAGCTGTGGTTTACAAAAAAGAAGATTTTGATGAGCTTCTAACTAGAGGTCTTGAAGCTTCTCCAATTCACGAAGTTTTGATCGATAAAGCTTTAATGGGATGGAAAGAATACGAATTAGAACTTTTAAGAGATAAAAATGACAACGTTGTCATTATCTGTTCTATCGAAAACATGGATCCAATGGGGATCCACACTGGAGATTCAATCACGGTTGCGCCTGCAATGACATTATCTGATACAACTTTCCAAAAATTACGTGACTACGCTATCTTAATGATGAGAAGTATCGGAAACTTTGCAGGAGGATGTAACGTACAATTTGCAGTTTCGCCAGACGAAAAAGAAGATATCGTAGCCATCGAAATCAACCCTCGTGTATCTCGTTCTTCTGCTTTAGCATCAAAAGCAACTGGATATCCAATTGCAAAAATCGCTTCTAAATTAGCTTTAGGATACAACTTAGATGAATTACAAAACCAAATTACAAAATCTACATCCTCTCTTTTTGAACCAACTTTAGATTATGTAATCGTAAAAATACCACGTTGGAACTTCGATAAATTTGAAGGATCTGACAGAACTTTAGGTCTTCAGATGAAATCGGTTGGTGAGGTCATGGGAATCGGGCGTTCTTTTCAGGAAGCACTTCACAAAGCAACTCAATCTCTAGAAATTAAGAGAAATGGTTTAGGTGCTGACGGAAAAGGATATAAAAATTACGAACAAATTATCGAGAAACTAACTTATGCAAGCTGGGATCGTGTTTTTGTAATTTATGATGCCATCGCAATGGGAATTCCGCTGAGTACGATTCATGAAATTACAAGAATCGATATGTGGTTCTTAAAACAATACGAAGAGCTTTATACTTTAGAAAAAGAAATCTCAAATTACAAAGTTTCAAATCTTCCGAAAGAATTATTGCTTGAAGCCAAACAAAAAGGTTTTGCAGACAGACAATTAGCTCACATGATGAGTTGTCTGGAAAGCGAAGTTCATACTTTACGTATGGAGCAAAAAATCAACCGTGTTTTCAAACTGGTTGACACTTGTGCCGCAGAATTTAAAGCATTAACTCCTTACTACTATTCTACTTTTGAGGCTGAAATCGAAAAAGCAAACGGAGAACGTTTTGTTGACAACGAAAGTATCGTAACAGATAAAAAGAAAGTGATTGTTTTAGGTTCCGGTCCAAACAGAATTGGGCAAGGAATTGAGTTTGATTACTCTTGTGTACACGGAGTTTTGGCAGCAAAAGAATGTGGCTACGAAACGATCATGATTAACTGTAATCCTGAAACGGTTTCTACAGATTTCGATACAGCTGATAAATTATACTTTGAACCCGTTTTCTGGGAGCATATTTATGACATCATCCAACATGAAAAACCAGAAGGTGTTATTGTACAATTAGGAGGACAAACGGCATTGAAATTAGCTGAAAAACTTTCTAAATATGGTGTAAAAATCATCGGAACTAGCTTTGACGCACTTGACTTAGCAGAAGACAGAGGAAGATTCTCGGATTTATTAACGGAGTTAAACATTCCTTTCCCAAGATTCGGAATCGCTGAAACAGCTGACGAAGCTTCTAAACTTGCAGATAGCTTAGATTTCCCGCTTTTAATTCGTCCTTCTTATGTATTAGGAGGTCAGGGAATGAAAATTGTAATCAACAAAAAAGAATTAGAAGAGCACGTTATCGATTTGTTGAAAGCAATTCCAGGAAATAAATTATTGCTAGATCACTATTTAGCTGGTGCAATCGAAGCAGAGGCAGATGCCATCTGTGATGCTGATGGAAATGTTTACATCATCGGAATTATGGAGCACATTGAACCTTGCGGTGTTCACTCAGGAGATAGTAATGCAACATTGCCTCCTTTCAACTTAGGAGAGTTTGTAATGCAGCAAATTAAAGATCACACTCATAAAATTGCCAGAGCTTTAAAAACAGTAGGTCTAATCAATATTCAGTTTGCGATTAAAGATGATACCGTTTACATTATCGAGGCAAACCCAAGAGCTTCCAGAACGGTTCCGTTTATTGCAAAAGCTTACGGAGAACCTTATGTGAACTACGCTACAAAAGTAATGTTAGGACACAATAAAGTAACAGATTTTGATTTCAACCCGCAATTAAACGGTTATGCCATCAAACAACCTGTTTTCTCTTTCAGCAAATTCCCGAACGTAAACAAAGCGCTAGGACCAGAAATGAAATCAACAGGAGAAAGCATCTTGTTTATTGATGACTTAAAAGATGATCAATTCTACGAATTGTACTCCAGAAGAAAAATGTATTTGAGTAAATAATCTCAGATTCTATTATAAACAAACGAAAGGCTGTCCGAAAAAGACAGCCTTTCTTTCTTTATATTTTATCAAATTGAATTATTCGCCTTGTCCAAAATTCATGTTATCCCTAGTGTTTTTTTTGTACTAAAATAGCACCGAAAAGCGCTAATAAAAAGCAAATATATAAAACCCTTTTTCACTTGGCAAAATCGTTGCATTCGATAATCCAACAACTAAAAGAACAATTGAAAATAATGTTCCAAACCAGCAAATTCCGTAATAGACATATGTAACAGGTAAATTTTCAAGCCTGACTCTCACACTATTTTGTAGAGAAACTACAGCAAACAGACCGAACATTAAAACAGTAAAATAATAGCCTTTTTCGTTTAATAACATTTCTGCTCTTGATAGTTCAACGATAAAACCGATTGTCCATGCTCCAAAGGCTACCCAAGATGCAGCAATAAAGGCATTTGAAGTTTCTGTATCAATAGGAACTTTTTGACTCTAAGAATAAGATGTGTTATTTTTTAAGTAACTGTTTTAAAGGCTCTAATTGTTTCATGTCGATTTTTGATTTTTGCAAAACTGACATTAATGTCATGATATTATTGGGATTCATATTTTTTCCCAAAACACGCACAATAGCAAAACCGTTTTCTTTTCTGTTTGCAAAAATGACAAATTCTTCAATATTATCATCAGTACCAACAAAGCTCACTGAAGCGCCATCTTTACCAGAACCAACCTTCATCAATTCCTGATATTTAGGATTCTTCAAAAGAGATTTTACCTTGATTCTCTCTTCTTCAAATTGGGTTTGATTTTTATCATTTGCCTTAAAAGCCAGAATATTCATTTTATCAAACGAATTCAAAGCTTCGGTTTGTTCAGACGATAATTTTGTTTTATCAACATTTAAAATACTGGGTGAAACATCCAGCGCAATAAAATCTTTATTCTCCGTATTCTCTACAAAATATTTTTGCAAAGAAGGTTCAGAATCACAACTTATAAAAATCAGAAATATTAAAAGAACTGAGGTAAAAATACTAGCTTTCATATGTGTTGGATTTTATTTTTTGCCTTTAGAAGCTTTTTTTAAGTCTGCACCTCCCGGTAATTTCATTTTGTCTGTAAGTACAGCAATTTCATTTAAATCAAAGTTTCCCGTTAAGGACAACAAAACTGTATCTTCATTTTTTGCTCCATCAATAAACATAAAAAGTTCTTTTATTTTAGTGTCCGAAGTACCAGACTTAACATATATTTTTACATTTTTTCCGCTATCATTAATACGCATCAATTCTTCCAAATTTGCTGTTTTGATATATTTATCAGCTGAAAGTTTCATGTCGGCTTCAATTTTTGCATTTTTTGTGGTAAACACTTTTAAATTATCCAGCTTCTTAATGAGGTTCATGTATTGTTGGGTCTCTTTATCAGAAGGACCCACTTTAACCTTGCTCATTATGTCAAACATTTTTTTGTTTACAATGACTGAAGTCACATCATCCTGTCCGTCAAATTTATCAAAAGCACTCTGCGCATAAAAGGCATGGGTGATTAGTGTAAAAACTATGGTTATGATCAAACTTTTAATCATTCCTTTTTTACCCTCTTTTCTATATTCCTTAATCATTGATTTCATTTCTATATTTTTTAATTATTGTTTAAAAACTTTATTTTTTGATTGTTCGTATTCTTTAATGTATTGTACACTTTCAATACCTACATTAACATGGTTTGACAATAGAGCCAAAGCTTTTTGCGTTTCGGCAAAGGCTTTTTCAGGATTATCATAAGTCCCTAATTCTGATTGGGCTACAACAGGTGTTGTACTTTTTTTGCTCAAATAAAAAAAGGTTCCAATTCCGAGTAAAACAACAGCAGAAGCCGCAATTGATAACCACGCCACATTTCGTTTTTTAGTTTGTAGTGGAATTTCCTGCATTAACTTTTGTTCTTTTACCTGAGAGAAATAACCAAACATAGCTTTGTATTGCTCCAAATGCTGCGCAACATTTGAAGAAGAAAAGTATTCTTTTAATTCATTTTCTTCAGCAATAGTAGTTCCTCCCTGAAAGTATTTTTCTACTATTTTTTCTATTTTATTTAATTCCATATCTGTGTGTATTAACCATGGATTCCCGTATTTTTTTTCTCGCTCTTGAAAGTGCTACCCTAATAGCTGTTTCATTCATATTGACAATCTTAGCAATTTCATCAAACTCATATTGCTCAATATCGCGTAGTTGAATTAAGATCTGTAGCTGTTCAGGCAGTTGGCTTATTATTTTCTCAACCCATTCCAGGCTATCAGAATCTTCCAGTTTTTTATCTAATAAAGGCTCACGATCCGTAAAATTATTATGCACTATTTTAAGATTATCTGCTCTTTTAGACTTTAGCTGATCCAGACAATAATTTTTTGCCATTGTCATTGCTACTGCTTCGATACTGTTATAAGCAGATAAATTGTCTTTTTTGTTCCATAATTTCACCATTACTTCCTGAGTTGCATCTTCAGCTTCTTCAGTGCTGGTTAATAATCTTTTTGCCAGACGAAAAACTTTGTCTTTAAAAGGATTTATTAATTCTATAAATGCAACCTGGTTCATATTTCTCTATTAATGATAAGTCTTAGGCAATTCACATATCTCTATCAATATTTGACCAATTACAGTAAAAACAAACATATTGATTAGTTTCTATTATCAAGACGAGGCAGTATTATTTTTGTTACAAAGTAAGCTTAAAAAAATATTGTAAAAAAAACTGCACATTTATTATAGTTAAAACTAAAGGTACTATTTTTACGTTTATACTATATTGAAACCCCTGTTTTATGAAAAAGATATCAAGAATTTTAGTTTTATTATTTTTAACAACATTCTGCCTGCAATCTTGTGAAGATAGCGATGATGTTGCTACTCCAAAAGATCTACAAATAAATAATTTTATATGGAGAGGATTGAATGAGGTTTATTTATGGCAAGCTGATGTTCCTAATCTGGCTGACAATCGTTTTGCAAGCCAGGAGGATTTCGACTCTTTTTTAAAAGGATATTCAAAACCTGAAGATTTATTTGAGGATTTACTAAACAAGCCCGAAAGCAAATACCCTAATGGAGGCGCTATTGATCGTTTTAGCTGGATTGTGGATGATTATACCGTTTTAGAGCAGGAATTAAACGGAATTACAAAAAACTCAGGCATTGATTTCAGACTGAGTTACATCGAAGAAGGATCAGACAATTTAGTA
Source organism: Flavobacterium adiutor (assembly GCF_048282555.1). Classification (NCBI taxonomy): domain Bacteria; kingdom Pseudomonadati; phylum Bacteroidota; class Flavobacteriia; order Flavobacteriales; family Flavobacteriaceae; genus Flavobacterium; species Flavobacterium adiutor. Next base: position 1,081,125 of record NZ_CP182487.1, on the reverse strand, counting down.
GGGTACGTTAGGTATATAATTGCTAATTCAGACGCTTCAAAAAAAGATATAAAACGCGGAGATTTATTTACAAAAGTTAACGGCATACAGCTTACCGTTTCAAATTATCAAAAACTATTATTAGATTCAGATAGTTACACTTTAAGTTTAGCCGGATTTAATGACAGTGGTGCTATTGTTTTAAATGGAAAATCAGTATCGCTTACTAAAACTACTTTAGAAGAAAATCCAATATTAATTAATAATATAATATCATCAGGAAGCCATAAAATAGGCTATTTGATGTACAATGGCTTTTATAACGAATACGACGATGCTTTGAATCAGGCTTTTGCTCAATTAAAATCAGGCGGCGTTACAGATTTAGTTTTGGATTTAAGATATAATGGCGGAGGAGATGTTCATTCATCAACACTGTTGGCAAGTATGATTACAGGGCAATTTAAAGGACAAGTATTCTCTCAAAGACAATATAACCCAAAACAAATGGCACTTATGAATGAAGAGGATTTAGAATCATTAAAAGAAAGATTTACTAATAAAACAAATTCTGGAGCCACATTAAACAGTTTAAATTTAAACACAATATACATTATAACAACAGACAACACAGCTTCTGCTAGTGAATTGATTATAAACGGATTAAAGCCCTACGTTAATGTAATTCAAATTGGCGAAACAACTGTAGGTAAAAATGTTGGTTCCAATACGATTTATGATTCTGAAAGCCTGACAAAAACAAAAGTAAATCCGACACATAAATACGCAATGCAGCCATTGACTTTTAAAATCACAAATGCGGACAATTTTGGAGATTACACAGGAGGACTGACACCTACTTTCGCACAAGAAGAACGTGTTCGAACTTATGGTATTTTAGGAGACCCATCTGAACCTTTGCTGAATCTTGCTATCTCAAAAATTACAGGTGCAACAGCTAAAAAGCTGCAAAATGACAAAGAACCAATTCTTCCTTATTTCGCAGATTCTAAATCACTTCGCCGTTTTGGAAGAGAAATGTACATGGATAGTCCCTTAAAAAATTAGAATAAAACACACTAAAAAATAAATGCCCCAAAGTCAAACTATTGGGGCATTTTTATTTAAAAAAAAGAACCAGTTATTACTTTTCAATTTCTCTCATTGAATCCATTTTCTTATGTGCTAAGAAACCGGCAACATCTTCAAAATGTTCTTTCACACGTTTGTTTCCGAATTCGAAAACTTTAGTTGCCAATCCGTCAAGAAAATCACGATCATGAGAAACTAATATTAAAGTTCCGTCAAAATCACGAAGAGCATCTTTGATAATATCCTTGGTTTTCATATCAAGGTGATTGGAGGGCTCATCCAGAATTAACAAGTTAACAGGTTCCAATAACAATTTAATCATTGCCAGACGTGTTTTTTCACCTCCCGAAAGCACTTTTACCTTTTTGGTAATATCATCTCCCTGAAACATGAATGCCCCTAAGATGTTTTTAATTTGAGTACGAATATCACCAACTGCGATAGCATCAATAGTTTCAAAAATAGTAGCATTTTCATCCAATAAAGAAGCCTGGTTCTGAGCAAAATACCCAATTTGCGCATTATGACCGATTTCAACACTTCCGGAATCAACACCAATTTCTTTCATGATAGCTTTGATCATAGTTGACTTACCTTCACCATTTTTTCCAACAAAAGCGACTTTCTGACCTCGCTCGATTACGATATTGGCATCTTTAAACACAACATGATCACCATACGATTTAGACATTTCCTTTACAATAACCGGATATTGCCCTGAACGTGGCGCCGGCGGGAATTTTAGTCTTAATGCAGAAGTATCCACTTCATCCACTTGAACGATTTCTAATTTTTCCAGCATTTTCACACGGGACTGAACTGCATCTGTTTTAGAAAAAGTTCCTTTAAAACGTTCAATAAAAGCACGATTTTCTGCTATCATTTTTTGCTGCTCATCGTAAGCTTTCTGTTGATGAATCCTACGATCTTTTCTTAATTCTAAGTAATGAGAATACTTCGCTTTATAATCATAAATTCTTCCCATTGTAACCTCAATAGTTCTGTTTGTAATATTATCTACAAACGCTCTGTCGTGCGAAATTACCACAACAGCTTTTGCCTGAGTCAACAGGAAATCCTCTAACCATTGAATACTCTCAATATCCATGTGATTGGTAGGCTCATCCAGCAAAATTAAATCTGGCTTTCTTAAAAGAATTTTAGCCAATTCGATACGCATTCTCCATCCTCCAGAAAATTCAGAGGTCTGACGTACAAAGTCTTCACGTTCGAATCCAAGCCCTGTTAATACTTTTTCAACTTCAGCTTCGTAGTTTACTTCTTCTATAGCATAAAATTTCTCGCTTAGATCAGAAACTCTTTCGATCAATTTCATGTATTCGTCACTTTCATAATCAGTACGAACAGTCAACTGTTCATTAATATCATCAATTTCAGCTTTCATTTTAAAAACTTCACTAAAAGCTTTTGATGCTTCTTCCATAACGGTAGCACCATCTTCAGCAAGCAAATGCTGAGGCAAATAAGCAATTACAGCTTCTTTTGGCGCAGAAATATTTCCTGTAGAAGGCTTATTTACTCCTGCAATTATCTTTAAAAGTGTCGATTTCCCCGCACCATTTTTACCCATAAGGGCAATTTTATCATTTTCATTAATAGCAAAAGAAACATCGCTAAAAAGTGTAGTTCCGCCAAACTGAACTGAAACATCATTAACTGTAATCATTGAGATTTATAGATTTTAGACCGCTAAGACTTTTAATTTTCTAAGCAAGTATTTTTTTGAAGCTGCAAAGATAGATTTAATTAGAGAATGTGGCAATTAGATAATTAGATAATTTTGGAAATGTGTTAATTAGGAATTAGAAAATATATCAATTAGATAATAAGATAATTACTTTCTGCTTAAAACACAAAACCGATATTTCATAAAGTAAATATCGGTTTTAAAATCATCTAATTAATAAATTATCTAATTATCTAATTATCTAATTATCTAATTATCTAATTATCTAATTAATTTAATCTTTTCGCCATTTTTTAGTTTGCTCAAAAACATGTTCCAGAATAGCAGCTTCAGTTTCATCAAATTCAATATTTCGGCGCTCCATTACGAGTTTTGCCGTTTCAAAAGCTTTTTTAGTAACATAAGTGGTAAAGCCGGCAGCACCGCCCCATGAAAAACTAGGTACAAAATTGCGTGGAAAACCAGATCCAAAAATATTGGCACTCACTCCAACTACTGTACCGGTATTAAACATCGTATTGATACCGCATTTACTATGATCCCCCATCATCAAACCACAAAACTGAAGTCCGGTTTTAGCAAAGCCTTCTGTTTCGTAACTCCATAATTTTACTTCTTCATAGTTATTTTTCAGGTTCGAATTATTACTGTCTGCACCAATATTACACCATTCGCCTAAAACAGAATCGCCCAAAAAACCATCATGCCCTTTATTGGAATTCGCAAAAAGAACAGCGTTTTTAACTTCCCCTCCTATTCTGGATCCTGGCCCAACCGTTGTAGCTCCATACACTTTTGCATTTAGTTTAACCTGTGCATTTTCGCATAAAGCAAAAGGACCACGAATTACGGTTCCTTCCATAATTTCAGCATTCTTACCTATATATATTGGCCCGGTTGAGGCATTCAAAGTTACAAACTCGAGTTTTGCCCCTTCTTCAATAAAAATATTTTCTGGCGAAATAACATTGACACTTTTCGGAATGGGTTGTGATTTTCGATCTTCTGTCAGATATTCAAAGTCGGCACGAATGGCAGCATCATTTTTAGAGAAAATATCCCATGTATGTTCAACTGTTAAACATTCCTGATTGTAATGAATAATTTCATACGAATCAAAATCAACCTCATCCTGATTTTCAGTAGTAAAAAAAGCGATTACATCATCCCCTCTAAATATTGCCTGATTTTCCTTTAAATCAGAAATCATTTCGACAAGTGTATCATTTGGCAAATACGCCGCATTTACCATAATATTTTCCTCCATCTCCACCATTGGAAATTTCGCAGACAGATATTCTTCCGTAATTGTAGTAATAGTTGAGCCCAAACGCGCTTCCCATTTTTGACGAATCGTCATGATTCCGATTAGAATATCAGCCACAGGTCTTGTAAAAGTAAAAGGTAATAAAGCATTCCGAACGGGACCGTCAAAAAGAATGTAGTTCATAAACAATAAATTTGGTACTTGTTAAAATCTTGATTTGGTTATCAGGATCAAAGTTACAAATATTTTATTTGTGGCATTTGTACTGTAATACATATAAAATATATTTTTTACCACAAAAATTCGCAAAGGCAAAAACGCAAAGGCTCGCAAAGTAATATTATTCCGAACTTAGTAAATACAAAGTTCACAAAGCTTTATAAAAACTTTGCGAACCTTCTTAAATCTCAGCATAAAAAAAGCCTTCCGGATTGGAAGGCTTTTGTATAATTTAAAACAGCTATTATTTTTTAGCGTGTTTTGCATATTTAGTTTTGAACTTGTCAATACGTCCTGCAGTATCGATAAGTTTAGATTTACCAGTATAAAAAGGGTGAGATGTTCTTGAAATCTCCATTTTTACAACTGGATACTCAACTCCGTCAACTTCAATTGTCTCTTTTGTATCTGCAGTAGATTTAGTGATAAAAACGTCATCGTTTGACATGTCTTTAAATGCTACTAATCTGTAATTTTCCGGGTGGATTCCTTTTTTCATCTTTCTTTTTATTTATTGTTTTGGAGCATTTTTATTTTGAAGCTTTTTCATGGTTAGAAAAAGGTATAAACAATGAATACTCTTTTTGTTAAAAAATTTAATTATTTTTGAGTGTGCAAATTTACAATTCTTTTTTAATAAACAAATACTTAGCCTGCTTTTTTTTAGTTAAATTCAAAAAGCTTTTTTTATATTCGATTATAGAGGGAATTGCTATATTTGTGGATTAATTTTAAACATATAAAAATATGATTAATGAAATTATAAAGAAGAATGGGATTACATTTGGTTTAATCATAGGAATTATTGCTTGTCTATCACAAACCTTTGTATATGTTGGGGGATCGACTGTTTACAAAAGTTCTTTATTTGGCATCATTATTTGGTTATCATATTGGGGCATAAGGATATTTCAGTCCATTATAACTAAAAAACAATTAGGAAATATAATTACTTTAAAAGATTCTTTTACCACTTTATTGATATCCACAAGCATTGGAATATTTATATCAATTACATTCAATTATATCTTATACAACCATATAGCCCCTGAATTTAAACCCGAGATAAATAATTTTATGAATTCAAAACAATTAGAGCTTTTTAAAGCTATGGGGAAAACGTCATCTGAGCTAAATGAATTATTAAAAAACGATAATTTTTCTATTGGGAATCTTATTAAGGGAGGGCTTTTTTCAATTGTAGTCAGCTCAATATTCAACTTAATCGTATCAGCAATTATCAAATCTAAACCATTACAATAATAGTGAATTTATCTATACTTATACCGCTTCTCAACGAAGAGGAATCACTAAAAGAACTCTACTCATGGATTATTAAAGTGATGCAGTCCAACAATTACTCTTATGAAATCATTTTTGTGGATGACGGTAGTACAGATAATTCGTGGAATCTTATCGAAAGTTTCTCAAACGAAAACCCGAATGTAAAAGGCATTCGTTTCATGAAAAACTTCGGAAAATCGCAGGCATTACATGCCGGTTTTGCAAAGGCTCAGGGCGACGTAATCATTACAATGGATGCCGATTTGCAGGACAGCCCTGATGAAATTCCTGGATTGTATGAAATGATTACGAATCAAAAGTACGATTTGGTTTCAGGCTGGAAGAAAAAAAGATACGACTCGGTTGTGGCAAAAAACCTGCCTTCGAAATTATTTAACTGGGCCGCCAGAAAAACCTCAGGTGTTGAACTAAACGATTTTAATTGTGGTTTGAAAGCCTACAAAAATGTTGTTGTAAAAAATATCGAAGTTTCAGGCGAAATGCATCGATATATTCCCGTTTTGGCTAAAAATGCCGGATTTGGAAAAATCGGTGAAAAAGTAGTAATACACCAGGCAAGAAAATACGGCGAAACCAAATTTGGAATGGAACGTTTTATAAACGGATTCCTTGATTTGATTACCATTTGGTTTTTGTCCCGATTCGGAAAAAGACCAATGCACTTATTTGGTGCTATTGGGTCTTTAATGTTTATCATCGGATTTTTAGCTGCAGGATACATTGGTATTTCTAAATTATACCATATGTATAACGGAATGAAATATAGTCTGGTTACAAACAACCCCTGGTTTTACATTGCCCTGACTACAATGATTTTGGGAACTCAGCTTTTTTTGGCGGGATTTTTAGGCGAAATTATTCTCCGCACTAAAAGCAATGAAGCCCGATACAAAGTTGGCCGAGAGGTTAATTTTTAACGCAATGCCCTAGCCCTGATGGAAACGGCATCCTTTTGTGGTGGGGTTCACCACAAAAGATATAGTGAACAGCAGGATTAGCTCCTGAAAAATTCCTATCTTTAATTAAACAATTAAAAAATTTTAGTTACATGAATATAGCACCTAATATTTTAGACACTGTAAACGAATGGCTTACGCCAACATTTGACAAAGAAACACAAGATGCTGTTAAGGAATTAATGACCACATCTCCAAAAGAACTTGAGGAAAGTTTTTATAAAAACCTGGAGTTTGGAACCGGGGGAATGCGCGGTGTTATGGGAATTGGAAACAATCGCATTAACAAATACACGCTTGGAAAAAATACGCAGGGACTTTCTGATTACCTGCATGAAGTTTTTCCAAATCAGCCTATAAAGGTTGTTATTGCTTACGATTGCCGTCATAATAGCAATACTTTAGCAAAAGTAGTTGCAGACGTCTTTTCTGCAAACGGAATTCAGGTTTATTTGTTTTCTGATTTGCGTCCAACACCTGAACTATCTTTTGCACTTAAATATTTAGGCTGCCAATGCGGAATTGTATTGACTGCTTCGCACAATCCACCGGAATATAATGGCTATAAAGTGTACTGGCAAGACGGAGGTCAGATTGTTCCTCCTGAGGATGCTGCTATCATTAAAGCAATTGAAAGCCTAACGTACGATAAGATCAAATTTAATGCTGATGAAAGCTTGATTCACTATATTGATACCGAAATTGACAAAGCTTTTGTTAAATCATCTATCGAAAACGCCAGTTTTAATACTCCGGCTGAAGCCAAAGATAATCTGCATATTGTTTTTACTTCGTTGCACGGAACTTCTATAAAATCTATTCCCGATACTTTATCAGAAGCAGGTTATAAAAATGTTCATATTGTTCCTGAGCAGGCTATTCCTGACGGAAATTTCCCTACTGTTAAATCTCCAAATCCTGAAGAACCGGAAGCACTGACTATGGCTTTGGCTTTGGCAGACAAAACAAATTCTGATATTGTCGTAGGAACGGATCCTGACTGTGACCGCCTAGGGGTTGCTGTTCGTAATAACGATGGCAAAATGATTTTGCTAAACGGGAATCAAACCATGGTTTTGATGACTTCTTTCCTTTTGAAACAATGGAAAAAAGCAGGCAAAATCAACGGAAAACAATTTGTTGGTTCAACCATTGTCTCAACTCCAATGATTATGGAACTAGCAACAAGTTATGGCGTTGAATGTAAAGTAGGTTTAACAGGCTTTAAGTGGATTGCCAAAATGATTAAGGATTTCCCTGAACTGGAATTTATTGGTGGCGGCGAGGAAAGTTTTGGTTTTATGGTTGGTGATGCTGTTCGTGATAAAGATGCCGTTGCTGCAACCTTATTAATCTGCGAAGTTGCGGCTCAGGCAAAAGCTGCCGGAAGCTCTGTTTACAAAGAACTTTTACAGCTTTATGTAGAAAATGGTTTCTACAAAGAATATTTGGTTTCTTTAACTAAAAAAGGGATCGAAGGCCTTGAAGAAATTAATCAGATGATGATTAATTTAAGAGAAAACCCATTAAAAGAAATTAACGGTCAAAGAGTAATTATGGTTGAGGATTACCAGTCATCTGTTGCTTTGAATTTACTGACAGGTGAGGAATCTGTAATGGATATGCCAAAATCAAATGTTTTGATTTATTACACAGAAGACGGCTCAAAAATTTGTGCAAGACCAAGCGGAACAGAGCCAAAAATCAAATTCTATATCAGCGTGAATGCTGAAATAGAATCTGTTGAGGACTTTGATGAAGCTGAAAAATTCTTAGACAAGAAAATACAAAACATTATTGCAGATATGCAATTGAGTTAATATAACGAACTAAAAATAAGATTTTCATAAGCTCTGATTTGCGTTTTACCAATGCAAATCAGGGCTTTTTTTATAAAAAAAAGCAAAAAGAAATTGAAAATATCTTAATTCGATTAATTTTGTGCGGTAAAAAATCCCTGCCAAAACACTTCAATGTTATGGCTGTATAAAGAAATCAATATCAAAAGAATAAATGAGTAATTTCAAAAAAATACTACCTTTTATATACCCTTATAAAAAATATGCCTATCTAAACATTTTTTTTAATGTTTTGTATGCGCTTTTTAGTACCCTTTCGTTCATGGCATTAATACCTATGATTCAGGTTTTATTTGACAAAACAAAAAGAAACACCATCATGCCTACTTACGAGGGGATTTCACATATAAAAGAATATGGGGAAAACTACTTAAGCTATTATATTACAATGAATACTGACCAAAACAACCCCGGTTTTGTACTTTCTGTTATGGTAGCCATCATTATTTGTATTTTTTTGTTAAAAAACCTGGCTGATTATCTGGCTATGTTTTTTGTTACTTATTTACGAAACGGCGTGTTGAAGGATATGCGAAATGCGATGTATAAAAAAACACTGGAATTGCCATTAGCTTTTTTTTCTGAAAAACGAAAAGGAGATGTTATTTCAAGAATTTCTGCAGATGTAAATGAGGTTCAGACTTCTTTTTTAGCCATATTAGAGCTTATTGTAAAAGAACCTTTAACCATCATTTTCACTATCATTGCTATGCTAATCATAAGTACAAAACTAACTTTGTTTGTTTTTGTCTTCATTCCGGTTTCAGGTTATATAATTTCATTAATTGGAAAACAGCTTAAAAAGAAATCCAGTAAAGCGCAACAGGAACAAGGCACTTTTTTGTCAACCATTGAAGAAACTATTGGAGGATTAAAAGTAGTTAAAGGATATAATGCTGAAAATTATTTCAACACTATGTTTCAAAATTCAACAGAACGATTTTTTAAATTATCAAACAGCATTGGACATCGTCAGAATTTAGCTTCTCCAGCGAGTGAATTTATGGGGATCATGGTCATTACTATTTTATTATGGTACGGAGGACAAATGGTTTTGATTGAAAAAAACCTCGATGGAGCCTCATTTATTGCTTACATGGGACTTGCTTATAACATTCTTACTCCTGCAAAATCAATTTCAAAAGCCTCATATGCTGTAAAAAGAGGAAATGCTGCTGCTGACAGGGTATTGGAAATTTTAGAACAGGAAAACACAATTGCTTCCAAACCTAAAGCACTGGAAAAAACAAGTTTTGAGAACTATATCAGTGTCCAAAATATCAATTTCAAATATGAAAATGAAACAGTCCTAAAAGACTTTTCACTTGAAATCAAAAAAGGCCAGACTATTGCCCTTGTTGGGCAATCAGGAAGCGGTAAGAGCACAATTGCAAACCTGCTGACCCGCTTTTATGACGTCAACGACGGTTCTATTTCTATTGACGGCGTGAATATAAAAGAAATAAATATTCAGTCTCTCAGAAGTTTGATGGGTCTGGTTACGCAGGACAGCATTTTATTTAATGATACTATCAAAGCTAATATTGCTTTAGGAAAATTAGATGCTACAGATGACGAAATCATTGAAGCTTTAAAAATAGCCAACGCTTTTGAATTCGTAAAAGAATTACCATTAGGAATTTACACCAATATTGGCGACAGCGGAAATAAATTATCCGGCGGGCAAAAGCAACGTTTGTCTATTGCTCGTGCAGTACTTAAGAACCCACCTATTATGATTTTGGATGAAGCAACATCAGCACTAGATACCGAAAGCGAAAAATTTGTTCAGGTGGCACTTGAAAATATGATGCAGAACAGAACTTCAATTGTTATTGCTCACCGCCTTTCTACGATTCAAAAAGCTGATATAATTGTTGTAATGCAAAAAGGAAGAATTGTAGAACAGGGAACCCATGAAGCGTTAATTGCCCATAACGGCACTTACAACAAACTGGTAACAATGCAGTCTTTTGAATCTTAAGACACAACTCACAACAACCATATAAATAACACAGATTAAGGAAACATTAAAACTGATTTTAACTTCCTTAATCTGTTTTTATTTTTATAACTTTAGGTTCGTTAAAGAATAAATCATTTAATCTCAATGAAATGTATCTTAACAATCCTAACATAAAACTGCCTGACGATCCTGATACGGTTGTCTGGAAATATCTTGATTTATCTAAATTTCTTGATTTACTTCTTTCAAAAAAACTATTCATGTCACGATCTGACAAATTTGAGGATCAGTATGAAGGGACTTTTAGTGAGCCAACATATGAAGAAATCAAAAAACTCGCCATTGACAATCCTGAATTTTTAAATTATTACAAAACGCATCGGGAAAAGGTAGCTGTCAGCAGCTGGCATATCAACGAATATGAATCATTCGCAATGTGGCAGATTTTCACACAAAACAGCGAAGGATTAGCCATACAGTCCACAATTGGAAGATTGCAAAAAGCAGTGAATCAGGAGCAAAATTTTGATCAGTACATTGGCGAGGTAAATTATATCGACTACAAAAAAGAATATATTCCGTTTGACGATTCTTTTTTTCCTTTTTTGTTTAAAAGAAAAAGTTTTCAGTATGAAAGGGAAGTCCGCATTATTACAGACACTTCACAAAGCAATTTAAAACTGAATGAAGGATTAAAAATAAACGTTGACGTTAATGAATTAATAGAAAAAATATACATTCATCCAAAATCAGAAAACTGGTATAAAAAACTGGTTATAGAATTAGTAGATCGTTTAGGATTTGGATTAGAAATAGAAAAATCAGATCTGGAGAGTGATATTTTGATTTGACTTTTTTTTAGTTACTAAGACACTAAGATTCTAAGGTTCTGAGTTTTTGATCTCCTGATTATACAGGATATTTAAACATAACTTCAAAACAAAAAAAGCCCGTTAAAATAAATTATTTTTTAACGGGTCTTTCTTTGGTTCTAAAATATTAGCTTCTTAAATAGGTTTATAATTTTTCACTTCCCAGTTTTTAGAAGCCAAATCAATATAATTATAATGTAAAACATCGTTTTTATCAAACTGTCCATTTTGATTGGTATCTTCAATTGTTCTGAAATACAGACGATTTTTTGATTCAATTATACTCCAGTCTACAAGTTCCTCTAAATCTGTAGAAACTTTGGTAAAGTTTTCTCCGCTAATGTCACTCAGATAAAGCGTTTTGATATCACCTGTATCTATCTTTCCATCTTTATTGGTATCTGAATCTGTAAGGGTATATACCATAATTTTATTTTGTGTTTTATCAGCAATTGCTTTTAAATATGTCGCTGTTAAAATTAAAACAGGCTTATCAGATAACGGTCGAATAGAATCTGAATCTGTTTTTTGAAATTTCAAATTTTGCAAATAACCTGTAATTTCATACTCTCCTAAATTAGAAATAGTAAAACTCACATCATTTACAGTTGATGATCCGTAACGTGCTTTTGATCCTTTTTCGAATACACGCAAATCTCCAACCGGATGAATTAAATAATCTGTTCCTTCCATCTGAATTGGCAAATCTGCTACTTCAATTTGTGTAGAATCTGTTTTACTGACACTTACTTTGTTTGAAACATCGTAACTCACTTTTGGCTTTTGAACTTCCTCACGGCAACTGATAAATGTTGCTGCAATTGCTAAGGCTGTATATTTAAGGTACTTTTTCATCTGCAAAATTATATTCGATTATCAAATATACTATTTTTGATTGTAATTTTGGTTTTTATTGAATTTTACTAAGGTAAAGATGTTTAAAAGTATAATTCCGAAATAGCTCAGCAAGATTATCCAGTATTTTTTATAAAGCGATATAGTATATTGAAATTGCCTTTTTCTCTCCATTTCCAAAAAATATGATTTATTAGCCTCGTAATATCCGCAACTAAAATATTTTATTGGTTTCAAATTACTGGGTTTTGGCTTTGGCTTTGGACTTGCCAAAACATAAATATCATCTTTATAATATGCCCATAGAACCGCTTCTTCTTCAACTATAATATTAATAACGCTAATAAATGCATTATAATCTGAAGTTGAATCAAAATGTATTTTAGCTCCATTAATTGTATCATATTTCTTTAAAACATCCCTAACAAAAAATCTTAACTCCTTTAATTCTTTAAAATTATCTTTTTTAAATTTAAAAGTTTTATATTTTCTTAAACTTTCAATCTTATAGTTTTCAAATTCTTTTTTAGTGGAAACCGAAATAGCCAAACAGCTATCAACTTTAAAAGAGTCTGTTTTAAAAAAATAAATGACACTTATTAACGGAATCAAAACCAAAGAAATCATTCCCGGAACGTAAAAAATCTTTTTTCTTTTTTCACGTTTTTCGATCATAACCTCGCATTCAGTTTTATATTAAATACCCTAGAAGTCATATAATTTGGAATTGCGTATTGATTTTTAGAATAAGCATCACGCACCCAGGTATTGGTTATGGCATTTTGATTATTGAAAAGGTTGAATATTTCTACTCCTAATGCTAACTCTTTAAAATTCTTTAACCAACGGGTTTTGGATATGTTATTATGATCAATAAAAACTTTTGAAAAACCAACATCTGCCCTTCTGTAATCGTTCAGTCTGTTCTGATATACATAAGGATCTGAATATGATGGTGAACCGCCCGGTAAACCGGTATTATAAACTAAATTAAGATACAATTTAATACTTGGGATATTGGGCATATAATCCTGAAAAAGCATCGCAAATTTTAACCTTTGATCAGTGGGTCTGGCTATAAAACCTTTATCTTCATAATTTTCTTCCGTTTTAAGATAACCAAAACTTACCCAGGATTCAGTTCCCGGAACAAACTCCCCGTTTAGCCTGAAATCAAGCCCCTGAGCATAGGCTTTGGCATTGTTATCTGCTACGTAGCGAATTCGTACATTGTCAATTGAATAAGTATTTACATCTGATAATGATTTATAATAGACCTCAGTAACCCATTTAAAAGGACGATTCCACATTTTGAAATTATAATCGTTACTCAAAACGACATGAACTGACTGCTGGGCTTTTACATTTGGATTAACTTCTCCATTAAAATCACGAAGTTCACGATAAAATGGCGGCTGATGATACAACCCTCCGGAAAGCCTGAAAATCATATCCTTGTTCCAGTCCGGTTTTAAGGCAAATTGCACACGTGGACTAAAAACAGTCTGATTTTCACCTTCTACAGCTGCTCCTGAAACCTGCCAGCTTTGAAAACGGGCACCAACAGTATACCAGAATTGACTGGATCCCAAATCAGTCTTGTTACTCCATTGTGCATAACCTGAAAATCTGTTTATATCATTAAAATTGACAGCACGAATATTTTGGTAAGGTAAAAGCGGTCCGGTATAAGGTTCGTAAGGTTGGTTGTTTTTTGGGAAATTTAAATTAGGCCGGTTTATCGAAAATCCTGCCGAATCAATCACTTCCCACTCCACTACTCTGTCACGTATTGATTCTCTTGTAAATTTCAATCCAAATTCTAACTGGTTATTATTCTTCCATTCCTTGAAACCTTTTATTTCAATATTCGCTATCAGAGCATCGAGATCGTTACGGGCGTGATTGAGCTGGGTACCTATTCCTCTTGTAAAATCGACATCATCAGAATTGATAGTTCCGTTTTCATCTATATTTCCCAATCGGTATTGTGCCAAAATATCAAAATGCTCCTGTTCAATAGTATGAAATAGAGATCCGATTAATTTAAAAGTAAGGGTTGGAGAAGCCTTATAAGTTGTTTTTACAGCTCCAAAATAAGTATCGTACTGATCCTTTTCCTGCCCCTGATAAAAAACGGCCAGTACCAATGGCTGATCAATAGTACCAAATTTTGTTTCACGTGTTAAGGGCTGATATAAATACTTATTTTGCGAAATATTTCCCAAAAAACTTAGCTGCCATTTTTGAGAGACATCATAATTAATATTGGTCTGAATATCTGCAAATGTCGGGGTGTAGTTTGTCTGTGTATCCTGACTGTTAACCAGCAGACTATTATTGCGATAACGTACACCAGTAACTGCAGACCATTTTTTATTTTTTGAAACCGCATCAACAGAAATGCTTCCGCCAAGAAAACTCGCTTCGACTGATGCTCCAAACTGAGTTGGTTTTCTATAAGCTATATCTAAAACAGAAGATAATTTATCTCCAAATTTAGCCTGAAAACCTCCCGCTGAAAAATCTACATTTTGTACCAAATCAGTATTTGTAAAACTCAATCCTTCCTGCTGTCCGGAGCGGATTAAAAACGGACGATAGACTTCGATTTCGTTTACATAGACCAGATTTTCATCATAATTACCTCCACGAACAGCATATTGTGTACTCAGTTCATTGTTGGAGTTTACACCGGGTAATGTTTTCAGTATATTTTCGATTCCGGCATTTGCGCCTGGAACTTTTTTTATCGTAGCAGGATCAATGACTGTAATACCCTGAACACGTTTTTTATTTTTTGAAGACACAAAAACTTCTCCCATTTGCTCTTCGGAGTTATTCATAACGGGGTTAAAAACAAATGTTTCGTAAGGTTTTAAGTTTACTGTTAACGTCACCATTTTCAAAGAAATGTGTGTAAAAACCAGAACTACCTTTTTATTTGAAGGCACAAAAATATCAAAATGACCTTTAGCATTCGATTTTACAGCTTTATCTCCTAAGGTAATATTTACATCTGCAACCGGATGGCTCTCAGTGTCTAAAATAATCCCTTTCACACGGGCACTCTGAGCAGATGAATTAAAACCAATCCACAAAAAAAGGAAAACAATTATTAATTTAAAATTATTCAAACGCTTAGATTTTACTTTTGTTGACTTCTAAAAAAGTGAGTTTCAAAGATAGCAGAATTCCCTACATTATCAACTACTTCGATTTTTAAATCGTTACCCCCTTCAGCCACTATATTATCATCAAAACGATGGGTTATTTTTTTTGTTTTATTATCATATTCAAATAAAATCCAATTCCCATTTAAATAGCCATTATAAGATTTAATTCCGGATAAATTATCGCTAATTGTAAACTGAATAGCTTTAACATCACTAATCCATTTATCCTGAATAGGTTTTGCAATTTGTATTACTGGCGCAATTGTATCTAAAACCAAACCATACTGCCCCAATATTTTTGATTTCGCAGTAAAAACATCATTTTTTCTGGTAGTAGCATTATAATTTTTACTGCTACCGTTTATTCTTGCAATAAAAAGTTTGTCCCTTAAAGCTTCAGAATACGTGCTGTCCTTTATAGTAACAGTAAAATTCGAATGTACCGGAACAACATCTTCATGAATATAGATCCGATTGTTTTTTACATCAAAATTCAAATTAAAATCTTCATAAAAAGTTCCGGCAGGAAAAAAAACAGACATATTATCTTTTTCAAAATTTGAGTCTTTATTGTATCGGATACGATATTTTGATGTTATGGGCTCTTCATTTATAATTGGTGCTTCTGAATCATATTCAACTGGAACCGTGACTGAATTTATGTTACCAAAATAGTCCGATACCTCGATTCTGTAAGTCGAAGCCAGATTAGGTTCAACCGGAATAATGCCACGAAGCGAATCTGTTTTTATAATACTGAGTGCAAAAGGCGTTTTCATAAATAACTTTTGCACACGCTGTCCCGTTCTTTTATATCTTGGATAATCAATAAAAGCATTAATAAAACGCATCTCATCGAAAGAATAAGTATTAAACTGATAATTATATTTAGGATCACCATTTAAAAAACCTGTCACATTAAAAACTCCATTTTTGTTTTTTGAGACATCGTCAAAATCGACAGCATTAATTCCGAAACCAATTTTTCCATTAGCTTTTACTTTCCCTGCCAGGTATGTCCCATCTTTTTGAAGCGAAAGATTCAATAACAAAGGCTGTTTAGACTGATTTACTGTTACATTATCCATTGGATAAACAAAAACACTGGAAATAGTTGGTTTTTTATTATCTGTTATAAACTGATCAAATCCAAAAAACATAGGATTTATTACAAATTCTGTTTTTGTATCACGAAACTCAAAATGCAGATGTGGGCCTTCAGAAGAACCTGTATTTCCTGAAAGCGCAATTATTTGACCTTTGGTAACCGGGAGTTCATCCGGTTTCGGAAACATTTCAATTTCAAAGGACTTTTCCTGATAATGTGTTTTGTGAATATATTCCTGTATTGTTCCCACTGCTGTCTGCAAATGCCCATAAACCGTAGTAAAACCATTTGGATGCGTTATATAAATACATTTTCCATTCCCAAAAGTCGAAATTTTTATTCTGGACACATAACCATCAGCTACTGCATACACATTCAACCCTTCTCTTTGATTCGTTTTTAAATCGAATCCCGCATGAAAATGATTGGGTCTTAACTCCCCAAAATTACCCGATAGCTGCATCGGAATATCAAGTGGCGGGCGAAAATAATCCTTTGGATACTGAACCTGTGCAAAAACAAAACTGTAAAAAAATAAAAAAAACGAATAAAATTTCATAAGTAACATTTTTGCTAAGATAAAAATTAAGGAGGGAAAAACCGAAGGATAATACCCAAAAATACAAATCGCTGAATTTCATTAATTTGATTATTTTTAATGCAAAAAAATCGATAAAAAATTGCATTAATAAAAAGGAATATTAACTTTGTAGGATTAAGTAATGAATAGGATTTACAATGAGTGTAATTGCTGAAATAATTGATACTCTTGAATATAAAGTTGAAAAGCTTTTTGCGAAATCAAAAGCTTTAGAAAAAAACAATCAGGATCTACAATTAGAATTAAACAAGGCAGCGCAAATTATCCAGAAACAATCTGAAGAAATGGAAGCTTTGAAGAAGCAATATGAAACACTTAAGATAGCCAATTCGTTGCTCGGCAGCGACAACAACAAGAGAGAGACAAAGCTTAAAATAAATTCATTAATTCGCGAAATTGATTACTGTATTGCACAACTATCAGATTAGTAAATATGGACGGAAAGCTTAAAATTAAAGTATCAGTTGCAGACCGGGTTTATCCGTTAACGGTTGAGCCTGCTCAGGAGGAAGGCCTCAGAAGCGCTTC
Organism: Flavobacterium adiutor; assembly: GCF_048282555.1. Lineage (NCBI taxonomy): Bacteria > Pseudomonadati > Bacteroidota > Flavobacteriia > Flavobacteriales > Flavobacteriaceae > Flavobacterium > Flavobacterium adiutor. The sequence continues at coordinate 1,063,634 of NZ_CP182487.1, read as the reverse complement.
CAGAAAAATTGACGCTATGATTAAGCAATTCGAAGAAAATTACGCCGTTCGCGACAAACAAGACGTATTGGCTATGTGTGCCCTGCAATTTGCATCACAAGTAGAACAAAAACAAATTGATAATACTAATGATGCGCTAGAAACCATCGAAAGAATTAAAAGATTAAATTTGCTTTTAGATCAATATCTCGAAAATTAAACGTTCTTTACATAAACTAAGATACTGCCTACATTAGTTCACAATTGGTAAACTCAACACTAACAAATTAGAATGAGCAAATCGTCGCTACTATAGTATGCCATGCTTCGGCTTGGAAACTTGAACAGTGAGTTAGCTCAAAACTTGTCTTTACGAGTTTATTCAAGCAATTAATGTAGGCTTTTTTTACATATAAACCTTTAACAAACATGGACACTATAACGATCATTATTGGTATTGTAGGTATTGCAGCAGGTTTTGCAATAGCTAAAATTATCGAGAAAAGTAATATTTCTAACCTAATCAAAAACGCTAAAAAAGAAGCCGCCTCGATTTTAAAAGATGCTAATCTAGAAGCAGAAAACATTAAAAAAGATAAAATTCTTCAGGCAAAAGAAAAATTTATTGAGTTAAAAGCAGAACACGAACAAGTGATTTTGGCACGTGATAAAAAAGTTGCCGAAGTAGAAAAAAGAGTTCGCGACAAAGAGTCACAAGTTTCAAATGAATTATCTAAAGCAAAAAAAATAAACGACGAGTTCGAAGCAAAAACTCAGGAATATAATAACAAAATTGACCTTTTAGATAAAAAACAGGCTGAAGTTGACAAACTACATAAAAGCCAGTTACAGCAACTGGAAGTGATTTCAGGACTTTCTGCTGAAGAAGCAAAAGAACAATTAGTAGAAGGCTTAAAAGCTGAGGCTAAAAGTAAAGCGATGTCTCACATTCAGGAAACTATTGAAGAGGCAAAACTTACAGCTCAGCAAGAAGCTAAAAAAATCATCATTAACACCATTCAACGAGTTGGAACTGAAGAAGCAGTAGAAAATTGTGTATCTGTATTCAATATTGAGTCAGATGATGTTAAGGGTAGAATTATCGGCCGTGAAGGACGTAACATCAGAGCTTTAGAAGCTGCTACAGGAGTCGAAATCATTGTTGACGACACACCTGAAGCGATTATCCTATCGTGTTTCGACCCAGTGCGTAGAGAAATTGCTCGTTTGTCATTACACAAACTGGTAACTGACGGACGTATTCACCCGGCAAGAATTGAAGAAGTTGTTGCTAAAACAGCTAAACAAATTGATGACGAAATTATCGAAGTAGGTAAACGTACCGTTATAGACTTAGGAATTCACGGTTTACATCCTGAACTAATTAAAGTTGTAGGTAGAATGAAATATCGTTCATCTTACGGACAAAATTTACTACAACACTCCAGAGAAGTTTCTAAACTTTGCGGTATCATGGCTGCAGAATTAGGTCTAAACGTAAAATTAGCCAAAAGAGCAGGTTTACTTCACGATATTGGTAAAGTGCCGGATACTGAAAGCGATTTACCTCACGCTTTATTAGGAATGCAATGGGCTGAGAAATATGGCGAAAAAGAAGAAGTATGTAATGCTATTGGTGCTCACCACGACGAGATCGAAATGAAATCATTATTATCACCAATTATTCAGGTTTGTGATGCGATTTCAGGCGCAAGACCAGGCGCAAGACGTCAGGTTTTAGATTCCTATATCCAGCGTCTGAAAGATCTTGAAGATGTAGCTTATGGCTTCAGCGGTGTTAAAAACGCTTATGCAATTCAGGCGGGTAGAGAACTTCGTGTAATTGTAGAAAGCGAAAAAGTTTCTGATGACAATGCAGCAAATCTTTCTTTCGAAATTTCACAAAAAATCCAAACCGAAATGACTTATCCGGGTCAGGTAAAAGTGACCGTTATTCGTGAAACCAGAGCTGTAAATATTGCTAAATAAATTCACAAAAATATTTTTATAAAAAAACTTCCCAGCAACGGGAAGTTTTTTTTATCTCTGATTTCTACGTGAATCTCAAAACAAAACAAACTATCTTCTGGGATGAAAAGTATGCATTACTTCTTTCAAAAAACTTCTGTCTAAATGAACATAGATTTCTGTGGTAGTTATCGATTCATGACCAAGCATTAACTGTATCGAACGCAAATCAGCGCCATTTTCAAGTAAATGCGTAGCAAAAGAATGCCTCAAAGTATGCGGACTGATATTTTTATTCAAACCTGTTTTTACCGCCAAATCTTTTATAATAGTAAAAACCATAGCCCGGGTTAACTGACTGCCTCTACGGTTTAAAAACAAGGTATCTTCATGACCTTTTTTAATATTCAGGTGACTTCTTATTTCTTTTTGATAAATAGTGATATATTTCTGCGTTAAATCGCCAATCGGAACAAAACGTTCTTTATTGCCCTTTCCGGTAATTTTAATAAATCCTTCTTCAAAAAAAAGGTCTGAGATTTTTAAAGAAATCAATTCTGAAACACGAAGCCCGCAGCCGTACAAAGTTTCAAGCATTGCCCTATTTCTTTCGCCTTCATTTGAACTTAAATCTATCGCAGCTATCAATTTATCAATTTCTTCTACTGAAAGCGTATCCGGAAGCTTACGCCCTGTTTTTGGAGTCTCGATGAGTTCCATTGGATTGTCATTACGATAATCCTCAAAAACCAAATAATTAAAAAAACTCTTTAAGCCAGAAATAATCCTGGCCTGCGAACGTGGATTCACTTCTTTTGAAACCGAATAAATAAACTGCTGCACTATTTCATCTGAAATTTTTATTGGAGACACCTCTATTTTACTTGCTTCTAAAAAAAGACACAACCGTTCGATATCAAAACTATAATTCTCAATTGTGTTTTTAGTGAGACCTCTTTCAATTCGCAAATACGACTGATAATCTTTTATATAGGTATTCCATTTCATATTTACAAAGGAACGTAATTTTTGAGCATAAAAAAACCTTCCGGTTAGGGAAGGTTTTAAAATATAAATATTTTCTTTTATTAGAAATGTAAAGCAAATCCAATGTTGAATTGAAAAGCACTTTCGTAAAAATCATCATTTAGTGAATAATTATAACGAACACCTGGCTCAATAGAAACATTTGATCCTAAAAACCAAGCATATCCACCCTGAATTCCAAGGTAAGAAGGATTTTCCTCAGCATCTTTATAATCTACTCCATTATAAGAAAGCTCAACTGGGAATTTGTTTGCTATATAATACTTAGCGCCAACTTTGTAAGCTAAAGTAGTAAAATCATCTCCATCATCTCCATAACCTAAACCTAACTTAACAGCTAAATTATCAGCTACAAAGTAACCACCTTCTGCTCCAATATTCCAAGCTGTAGTTCCATCCTCAGAAGTCAATCCGAATTGAGTAGTTCCAACTCCATTTCCGAAACCTGTGTTAGCTTCAATTAACCATTTTCCTTTTGCTGTTTGTTCTTGTGCATTAGCAAAACCAAAAGCCATAACTGCAATGGCAGATAAAATAATTTTTTTCATTTTTTTTGATAAATTAATGATTATTTAGTAGGACAAATCTATGTTAATTATTTTCAAAAAACCTAATTATAATATCAAATAATTTATAAATAATGTTTAAAAAATCCTGTTAAAACAAACAAAAAACTAAGTGTCAAACAATTAGATTTTTAAAAATCACTAAAAACAGTGAGTCGAAAAAATTAAAAATTATTAGTAAAATTCTTTCTTAATAAACTTATTTGAAAATGTTTCTTGCTATTTTTTTAAGGCAAAAATGGAAATATTGAAACAAAATGCAACAATAATTATAAAGATTCAGAGTTTATATTACTGTTATTTTGTATATCTAAAATCTTAAAATTAACATTATGAAAAAAGTATTTTTAGCAGTCGTTTTGTTTCTTGGAACAGCTGCATCTATTCAGGCACAGTTATTAAAAATAGGAGTTAAAGCTGGGGTTAACTTTGCAAACCAGACAGGGGATGCATTTGATGCTCCAGAAGTGAGCAAAGAAGGAATCACAAGTTATCATGCTGGATTAGTAGCAGAAGTTAAATTGCTGGACAGATTTGCCCTTCAGCCAGAGCTTTTATATTCTACACAAGGAGCTACATATAAATATGCTGCTAAAGAATTTAAAAATGAATTAGGCTATTTATCTATTCCTGTAATGGCTAAATTTTATTTGAGTGATTCTTTTAGTCTTGAAGTTGGGCCACAGGCTTCTTTTTTATTGAGTGAAAAGGACAATGTAGATTTTGAGAATGCAGAAACTTTCGAATTTGGAGTGAACGCCGGATTAGGGTTTAAAATCACTGAAAACTTTTTCATTCAGGGACGTTATGGTTTAGGATTAACAGAAGCTTCAAAAAATGCTGATATCAAAAATTCAACTGTACAATTGTCTGCTGGATTTATGTTCTAATAATATCACATAGTTTTATCAAAACCGTTCTGTTAATTAGGACGGTTTTTTTATTTTTACAAAATGTGTGAGAGGGTTTCTGTAAAATGTAAAATGGATTCAAGCCACCTTAAATTAAATCAAATTATCTATGAAAATCGCTATAATCAACGGTCCAAATTTAAATCTGTTAGGAAAACGTGAACCTGAAGTTTACGGAAGCCAGACATTTGAAGATTATTTTGAAACACTGAAACAAAAATTCCCCAATATTGAACTTTCGTATTACCAAAGTAATATTGAAGGCGAACTGATTGGAAAAATTCAGGAAGTAGGTTTTACATTTGACGGAATTATTTTAAATGCCGGTGCTTATACTCATACTTCAATTGGCCTGGGCGATGCGATGAAAGCTGTAACCACTCCGGTTATTGAAGTTCACATCTCAAATACTTATGCCCGGGAAAGCTTTAGGCATCAATCGTATTTATCCGGAAATGCAAAAGGAGTTATTCTGGGTTTCGGATTAAAAAGTTACGAACTCGCTATTCAGTCATTCCTGTAAACAGTTATTTAACAAATAATTAATAAGCTCATTTTCGACTTATTTTATTTTTGTAAGAGAAACTTTTTTACATGAAAAATTATACTTTTTTTGCCTTCTTACTTTTTTCGATTTCCAATTTCGCTCAAATAAAAGGAACTATAACTGATGACAAAGGGAATCCACTGCCCTTTGTTTCTGTTTTTGAAGAGAATACGTATTCCGGAACGACATCAAATGAGCAGGGAAACTATCAATTAAACGTAAAAGAACCTGGCAAAAACAAAATCATTTTTCAGTATCTGGGTTACAAAACCCAAAAGCTTTCTGTGACTTCAGATTCAAAAACAGTAATTCTTGACGTGAAAATGACTGAAGAAAGTTTTACTTTAAATGAAGTCATTATTGATCCAAAAAACAATCCTGCAAACGCCATTATCAAAAGTGCAATTGCCAGCAAAAAGGAAAACTCAGAAAAAACTTCGAGATATACAGCCGATTTTTATTCGAAAGGAATGTTTAAAGTAAAAGACCTTCCCAAAAAAATTCTGGGGCAAAAAGTCGATCTTGGCGAAGATATGGCATCTAATTTAGATTCAACAGGCACAGGGATTTTATATCTCTCTGAAACCCTTTCTAAAGTCACTTTTGAAAAGCCGGATAAATTAAATGAAAAAATAATTGCTTCTAAAATCTCTGGAAACAACAGAGGATACAGCTACAATACCGCAGCCTTATCTACTTATGATTTTTATAATAACACATTAGATTTTGGCGTAAAACTCATCTCTCCTATTGCTGACAATGCTTTCAGTTATTATAAATACAAACTCGAAGGCACTTTTTTTGATGATAACAAGCACCAGATTAATAAAATTAAAGTAATCCCTAAACGTGATAAAGAACCTGTTTTTGAAGGTTACATTTATATTGTTGAGGACAGTTTCGCCATTTATGCCATAGACCTGGATATCAAAGGCTACCGAATGAAAAATGAGTTTACCGAAGTCATGAGTTTAAAACAAAGCTTCAGTTATAATGTCGCACATAAAATATGGGCTAAAAATGCACAGACACTTTCGTTTAACGCTGGTTTTTTTGGAACTAAATTCTCTGGAAAATTCAATTACGTTTACTCCAATTATGAGTTCCCGGATTCTTTTCAAAAGAAAACTTTCGGAAATGAAATTGTAACTTTTGAAGCCAATGCGAACAAAAAAGATAATGCATTTTGGAATGAAATACGTCCAATTCCTTTGACAATTGAAGAAAGTACTGATTATATCAAAAAAGATAGTTTACTTACAATTCGCCAATCCAGAAAATACACTGATTCAATTGATGCCAAAAACAACAAATTCAAAATTTGGGCTATTTTAATGGGCTATGATTACAAAAACACATTCAAAAAATATTCATTTGATTACAAAGGCCTGCTGAATATTGCATCTTTAAGCTTCAATACTGTTCAGGGATTTAACTTTGATTCTGGCTTTTCTTTCAGAAAATGGAATGAAGAAGAAGGAAAAAGCACCTCGATAAGCACAACTTTTAATTACGGTTTTTCAGATGAGCGTTTTCGGGTTACGGGTGAGTTTAGCCATCGTTTTAACACTATCAATTATGCCACAATTTGGGGTTCAGGGGGTGTAAAAACAATGCAGTTTAATAATTCTCTACCCATCACTAAACTTGTCAATTCCATAAGTTCTTTATTCTTTAAAGACAATTATATGAAATTGTACAATTTAGAATTTGCACAAATCAATTATGGTCAGGATATTGCGAACGGAGTTAATGTGACAGGTCAAATTGGCTACGAACAGCGAAAACCATTGTTCAACACTACTGATTATTCTTTTTTCAAAAAAGAGGACTTTTACACCTCCAATAATCCTTTAGCCCCAAATGATTACACAACTCCTGCTTTTGACACCCATCGTTTATTTAAAACACTTATCACAACCAGAATTAATTTTGGAAATAAATATATTTCAAGACCAGACGGAAGATATAATTTCAAAAATGACAAATACCCAACAGTTTATTTAGCATTTGAAAAAGCTTTTGCTGCCAGCGAAAAAAAATATGAATTTGAAAGAATCGGCGCTTCTGTTCAATATGATTTGACATTGGGAAATAAAGGAATTCTGGGAACAAATTTCAGGGCCGGAAAATTCTTCAATGCTGAAAATATTTCTTTTATAGATTACAGGCATTTTAACGGAAACCAGACTCATATTGGTACAACAGACCGCTATTTGAATGTTTTCAATCTGATGCCTTACTATTCAAACAGTACAAACGACCGTTATTTTGAAATGCACCTGGAACACAACGATATGGGATTTGTAACTAATAAAATTCCGCTAATCAATCTTTTAAAATCAACCATGAATATCGGATTTCACTCTTTGGCAATTCCGGACAGAAATCCCTATTCTGAATTTACTGTTGGTTTAGACAATTTAGGCTTTGGTAAGTTTAAATTATTCAGAGTTGATTATGTACATTCTTATCAGGGAGGTGTTCATCAAAATGGCGTTATATTTGGGCTGAAAATTTTGAATGTGTTGAATTAAGCTAATTTTAATATTGTCATTTCGACGAAGGAGAAATCACTGAGGGAGAGAAATTTTAAATTATTAATTATTTCTCATCCTAATTTTTTTCCATCTATTAGCAACAAAATCAACTCAACATTCACTAAAAACCAATTCTATGCTTAATCCAAAAGAAGGTTACATACTTCTTATGTTTATATTTTAACAAATAAAAATCGCTCAACTTTTCATATTCGAGTTACCAATAGTTTAAAACTTAGACTTCAACAACACAAATACAATATTGAAACAGGAAATAAAACTTTTGCCTCAAAATACGGTATAGAATTTCTAATTTATTATGAAAAATTTGTTTGGATTGAAGAGGCTATAGCCAGAGAAAAAGAAATAAAAAAATGGAGAAGAGATAAAAAACTATCTTTAATAAAAGAATTTAACTCTGAATTTGAATTTTTAAATCATCGTTTTGAATAATTTTTTTAACCCTTTAATCTACATTAACTAATGTTCTGCCTCAGTGACTTCTCCTTTTGTCTAAGTGACAAAAAAAACTGATCAGCTTTCGTTAACTATAATCATCCGGTTCAACATGTATCAAAACATGTCCAAGCTGAGGAATTTCGTGTCTTAAGGTATCTTTTAATTTGTGAGCCAGATCATGACCCTCTTTTACTGAAATTTTTGCCGAAACTATAGCATGCAAATCAACGTGATATTTCATACCGGCTTTACGAATAAAACATTTTTCGGTACCTAAGATTCCTTTGACTGTTAAAGCTGTAACACGAATCATTTCTACTAAATCATCGTTCAAATGTTCATCCATAATCTCACCCAAAGCCGGCCTGAAAATTTTATAGCTGTTATACAGAATAAAACAGGCTGCAAAAAGTGCTGCCCAGTCATCTGCAGACTCATATCCTTTTCCCATGAACAACGCTAATGAAATTCCGATAAAAGCTGCAACAGAAGTGATCGCATCACTACGATGATGCCAGGCATCGGCTGCTAAAGCAGTGCTGTTGGTTTGTTTACTGCGTTTCATTACCAATCGAAAAGAGTATTCTTTCCAGATAATTATTGCGCCCAAGACATATAATGTCCAGGATTTAGGCAAATCATGCGAAGTCTGGATATTGGCTATACTTTCATAACCAATAATTGTTGCTGATGTAATTAAAAACCCAACAACTAAAAATGTTATCAGCGGTTCTGCCCTGCCATGACCATAAGGATGGTTTTCATCAGCTGGTTTATTCGAATATTTAATTCCGAACAAAACCAAAAAAGACGAAAATATATCCGTAGTCGATTCTATTGCATCTGCGATCAGGGCATAGGAATTGCCAAAAAAACCTGCTAAGCCTTTAATGAGGGCCAAGCAGGTGTTTCCGGCTATACTAAAGTATGTAGCTTTTATAGCTTTTTGTTCGTTTGTCATTTAACGGACATTTATTTATTTTTTTGCCATGAATTCACAAATTAGTTTCAATATAATTCGTAAATCACTTCGCCCGTTTTCTGCCGCTCGGTCGTGGCTATTTCAATTTATGCTCTCACAATTTTTGCTCCAATTGCTCTTAAACGCTCATCGATACGCTCATAACCTCGGTCAATTTGCTCAATATTTTGAATTGTACTGGTTCCTTTTGCTGAAAGCGCTGCAATCAATAATGAAATTCCCGCACGAATATCAGGAGAAGACATAGTAGTTGCTTTTAATTGAGATTCAAAATTATGTCCCATAACCACTGCTCTGTGCGGGTCACATAACATGATTTTCGCTCCCATATCGATTAATTTATCCACAAAGAATAAACGGCTTTCAAACATTTTCTGATGAATTAAAACATCGCCTTTTGCCTGTATTGCCACAACCAAAACGATACTTAATAAGTCAGGCGTAAATCCTGGCCAGGGTGCATCGGCAATAGTTAAGATAGAACCGTCGATATCTGTTTTTACTTCATATCCGTCTTTATGAGCCGGAATGTAAATATCATCGTTACGTTTTTCAATTGTAATACCCAGTTTTCTGAAAGTATTCGGAATCAAACCTAAATTTTCCCAGCTTACATTTTTGATGGTAATTTCACTTTTTGTCATAGCTGCAAGACCAATCCAGGAACCAATTTCGATCATATCCGGTAAAATTCTGTGTTCGCAGCCTCCAAGACTTTCAACACCTTCAATCGTCAATAAGTTCGAACCCAATCCGGTGATTTTAGCTCCCATAGAGTTCAACATTTTACATAACTGCTGTAAGTAAGGCTCACAAGCAGCATTGTAAACAGTCGTTTTTCCTTTAGCCAAAACGGCAGCCATAACAATGTTTGCTGTACCTGTAACAGAAGCTTCGTCTAAAAGCATATCGGTTCCCTGAAGGCCTTCTTCCGGAGTTTCCACTCCATAGAAGTGATCCTCTCTGTTATATCTGAATTTTGCTCCAAGATTAATAAACCCTTCAAAGTGTGTATCTAATCTGCGACGACCAATTTTATCCCCTCCTGGTTTTGGAATATATCCTTTTCCGAAACGGGCTAAAAGCGGCCCAACAATCATAATAGAACCGCGAAGCGCTCCACCTTCTTTTTTGAAAGCTTCCGTTTCTAAATATCCAACATTCACTTCATCGGCCTGAAACGTTATCGAACCTGGTTCATTACGTTGGATTTTCACCCCTAAATTACCCAGCAAAGTAATTAATTTATTGATGTCTATAATATCAGGAATGTTATTAATTTTTACCTTCTCTCCTGTTAGAAGCACAGCACATAAAATTTGTAATGCCTCATTTTTTGCTCCTTGCGGAGTGATTTCTCCTTTCAGAGGAGTTCCTCCTTCGATTTTAAAAATTCCCATAGATTTCTTTTAGATTCTAAAGCTCTGATATTCTGAGGTTATGAGCTAAAATATTAGCGTTTTAGTCCCTTAGCATCTTAGCCCGCTTTTTATTTCTGATTGTTATTTTTCTGAAAAGGTTTTTTACCGCCTTTATTGTTTTTATTATTTTGAATTTTTGGCTGTCCCGGCTGAGAAATTTTATTCGACATACGTTTGTTGGTACGCATTAAATCAGTTGTATTTAAAAGCTCCTCTGTACTTTGCAATAAATTGATTTTTCCGCCTGAAAGTTCGTATAAATGTTCAAAGATTACATCATCTTTTACCGTGTCTTTGTTCCAGCTTAAAAAAGATTTTTTCATGTGATTGGCAATCACCATCACCAAAGCATTTTTCATTTCGCCCTCCTCCCACTTATTGGCAACATCAATCATATATTTAATGTTGTTTCCGTAAAATCTGTATTTTGGGAAATTTTGCGGATATTGCAAAACATCCGGTTTTAACTGTAATACATCACGTGAAGGAATTGGATATGGCGACTCAACATTTAATTTAAAATCAGACATAATAAACAACTGATCCCATAATTTATGCTGAAAATCAGGCACATCACGCAAATGCGGATTCAGACTTCCCATTACCTGAATGATGTATTTTGCCGCTTTGTTACGCGTTTCATCATCTTCAATCATAGTAGCCTGATCAATCAGTTTTTGCAAATGACGACCATATTCAGGAATTAGTAAACGCTGTCTTTCAGAATTGTATTCTAAATTAAAAACAACGTCGTTTGCATTTTCTTTTTTATATTTTTCGACCATCTTATAATGAAACTATACCTTCTATTACAGAAACTTCTTTGTACTTGCCAATTACTTCGTCAGCACTATTCATTGTTACATCTATAGAAACACTGGTAAATTTACCTGTCTTAGATTTTGTTGTTTTGATAACCGCACCCATTCTGTCAAAAGCTTTTTCAACACGCTCCACATTATCGGCTACCGAAGGCACTATAAATTTATACAAATATTCTGCAGGCCAGGTGTTAGAATTGTCCAGCTCCACTTTTAATCTTTCGTAAAATTCGGCGATGTTTTTTTCTTTATCGTTCTCCATTCGTAATTAAAAATAAAGGCAAATATACGGTTTTGGTTTTAGATATTTTAAATTGGAAAAATATATTAAAGCAGTGAGTGTTTTTGGAATAAAAAATTTTTTTTAGAAAAGTTAATTTTAAAGTTTTTGCAAAATGCAAAACCATTATTTCGTCTTAGTCCCGTCAAGACGTTATTATTTTATTCCAGGCTTTAACTATGACAGATATAGTTAAAAGAATCATCTCCCAAATTTAAAAAAATACCAAATCTTTCGGTTTCGAGAAATATTCTTTTTAATTATAAATAACTTTAGGTAAATTTGCGCTTTATTTTTAGAATAGTGCAAAAAGAAATCATAGTTCTCCTTGGCGGTCCTGGCACAGGAAAATCTACACTAATAAACGAATTAATCGCTCGTGGTTATTGCTGTTATCCTGAAATCTCAAGACAAGTAACTCTTGAAGCGCAACAACGCGGTATTGACCAATTATTTCTGGAACAGCCTTTATTGTTTAGCGAAATGCTGCTTGAAGGCCGTATTGAGCAGTTTAAAAGCGCATTGAAAGAACCAGACGATGTAGTTTTTATTGACCGCGGAATCCCGGATGTTGTTGCTTATATGGATTATATTGGTGATTCCTATCCGGAACACTTTACTAAAGCCTGCGAGGATTTCAAATATTCAAAGACATTCATTTTACCACCCTGGGAAGAAATTTACGAAAGTGATACAGAACGTTACGAGAATTTCGAACAGGCACTAAAAATACAAAAACATCTTATTGAGACTTATAAAAGATACGGTTACGATTTAATTGAAGTCCCGAAAGACACAGTTGAAAACAGAATTCTTTATATATTAGACAAAATTTAGCAGCCAGATTTAAAGTTGCAAAACTAGAAACTGATTTCTAAATTTTTAACTTTAATACTTTGGTCATGCAGGAAGCACAGGATATTCTTTTAAAATACTGGAAACACACCAGTTTCCGACCGCTACAAAAAGAAATTATCGATTCGGTTTTAGATGGTCACGATACTTTTGCACTGCTTCCTACAGGTGGGGGAAAATCGATTTGTTTTCAGGTTCCCGCAATGATGCAGCCAGGAATCTGTCTTGTTGTTTCACCTTTGATTGCACTGATGAAAGATCAGGTAGCGAATCTGCAAAAACGAGATATTAAAGCCATTGCCCTTACAGGCGGAATTCATACCGAAGAAATCATCGATCTTCTTGACAACTGCCAATATGGGAATTATAAATTTTTATACCTCTCCCCTGAACGTTTACAGTCTGACTGGATTTTGGAACGCATTAAAAACCTTCCGGTAAATTTAATTGCAATTGATGAAGCACATTGCGTTTCTCAGTGGGGACATGATTTTCGCCCTGCTTACCTGAAAATTTCAGAGCTTAAAAAACACTTCCCAAAAATTCCCTTTCTCGCTTTAACTGCTACAGCAACTCCGAGGGTTATTGAAGATATTAAAACCGAACTGGGCTTGAAGGAACCTCATTTTTACCAACAATCATTTGAAAGAAAAAATATTGCGTACATGGTTTTCGAAATCGAAGACAAATTGTACCGGGTTGAACAAATTTTAAAGAAGAATCCACAGCCCTCCATTATATATGTACGAAACAGAAAATCGTGCTTAAATATGTCAACCCAATTACAATCGTTAGGATTTCGGGCTACTTATTATCACGGTGGGCTTTCCGCTAAAGAAAAAGAGAAAAATATGCAATTGTGGATGTCAGAACAAGCTCAGGTTATTGTTGCCACAAATGCTTTTGGAATGGGAATTGACAAAGACAACGTGAAAACAGTCATCCATACACAGCTACCTGAAAACTTAGAAAATTATTACCAGGAATCCGGAAGAGCGGGACGAAATGGAGAAAAAGCTTTTTCGATTTTACTTTACAACAATTCTGACGCAAATCAGACAGAACAGCAGTTTTTAAGTGTTTTACCAGATAAGAAGTTTTTAAAAGCCATGTATATCAAACTTTGTAATTACTTTCAGATTGCTTATGGTGAAGGATTAGATGATTCTTTTTCTTTTAAATTAAATCATTTTTGCGACAAATATAATTTCCCTACATTAAAAACCTATAATTCCCTGCAGTTTTTAAATCAACAAGGAATCATTACACTTTCACAGGAGTTTTCAGAAAAGATAACGATGCAGTTTTTAATCGAATCGAAAGAAGTGATCCGGTATATAAGCCTGAATCCAAATGACGAAGAAATCATTTTAGCCATTTTGAGAACCTATCCAGGAGTTTACGAAATGAAAACACCATTTAATCTTTCGCTCATTGCAAAAAAATCACATCATACAGAAGAACAGGTTTTAGCAGTTTTAGAAAAGCTGAAAGAAAAAGACATCATCGAATACAAATCAAAAAATAATGATGCTACCATTTTATTCAATGAAGTCCGGGAAGATGATCTTACCATAAACAGGGTTTCAAAATATCTGGAAAAACAGAATCAGCTAAAAAAAGAGCAATTAATGTCTGTCCTGCATTATATAAAAGAAAACAAAACCTGTAAGAACAGATTGGTTTTAGATTATTTTGGAGAAGAAACTCTCGAAAATTGCGGCGTCTGCTCCTATTGCATTACTCAAAAAGGAAAAATTACAGAAGCCGATTCAATTGCTGATAAAATCCTGCATTTATTGAAAACAACTGCATTAACTTCGCGGGAGATTCAGAATAAAATAAAACTGGATACAAAAGATGTTTTATCCGCAATCCAGGAATTATTAGAAAACAATCATATCGTTATTTTAGCGAACAATAAATACACTCTAAAAACCTAATGGAAAAATTACGAATTATATTCATGGGAACTCCCGAATTTGCTGTTGGCATTCTGGACACCATTATTAAAAACAATTATGAAGTTGCCGGCGTTATTACTGCAGCAGACAAACCAGCTGGACGCGGACAAAAAATAAAATATTCAGCAGTAAAAGAATATGCACTGACCCACAACCTTACTTTATTACAGCCAACCAATTTAAAAGATGAAGATTTTTTAGCCGAGTTAAAAGCACTGAATGCCAATTTACAAATAGTAGTTGCTTTTAGAATGCTTCCAAAAGTAGTTTGGGAAATGCCAGAACTAGGAACTTTTAATCTTCATGCATCCTTATTACCAAATTACCGTGGCGCTGCACCGATAAACTGGGCCATCATTAATGGAGAAACAAAAACAGGTGTTACTACTTTTTTTATAGACGATAAAATTGACACTGGTGAAATGATTTTAAATTCGGAGATCGCTATTGAGCCGGAAGAAAATGCAGGACAATTACATGACCGATTAATGCTTTTAGGAAGCAAAACTGTCATTGATACCTTAAAAGTGATTGAAAACGGGAATGTTAGCACAACTATTCAGGAAGATAGCGACGATATTAAAACAGCCTATAAACTAAATAAAGAAAACTGCAAAATAGACTGGACAAAATCGGGAACAGAAATCAACAACCTGATACGCGGGTTAAGTCCATATCCTGCTTCATGGTGTTTTCTGAAAGACAAAAATGAGGAATTAAATATCAAAATATATGAAGCAAAACTCATTTTACAGCCACATTCAGAAGAAATTGGAAAATTGATTTTTGATAAAAAAGAACTTAAAGTAGCAGTTCAGGATGGTTATTTATCACTATTGAGTTTACAATTACCTGGAAAAAAGAGAATGCAGGTAGCCGATTTATTGAACGGAATCGCTTTTTCTACTGACGCAAAAGTCTATTAAAGCCAACAAAATAAGGGGGTTATACTTACATTCAGCTATGGCAATGCTTGTTTTATGAACAAATAAAACAAGTTATCAACATTTTTTACTAAATTTAAAGAAAACACTTGCAAGGAACAGATTTCCTATTAAATTTGTGTATTAACAATTTTTTTTAACCAACAATTAATAACTAATTATTATGAACAAATCAGAATTAATCGATGCTATCGCTGCTGATGCAGGAATTACAAAAGCTGCAGCGAAATTAGCTTTAGAATCTTTTTTAGGCAATGTAGGTACTACTTTGAAAAAAGGCGGAAGAATTTCATTAGTAGGATTTGGATCTTGGTCAGTATCTGCAAGAGCTGCAAGAGATGGCAGAAACCCACAAACTGGAAAAACTATCAAAATTGCTGCTAAGAATGTTGTAAAATTCAAAGCTGGAGCTGAATTAGAAGCAGCTGTAAACTAAGCAATAAAGTTCCTTACACCTATAATATAACTAAAACCCTCTTTTTGAGGGTTTTTTTTTACAATTTGACGATTTTATTGGTTTATTAAATATTTTATCAGTAAATTTAATAAAAATTGTAGCCGTATGATTTCAGAAAAATTAAAAAAAGGACACCTGCTTATTGCCGAGCCTTCAATAATTGGAGATTTATCATTTAACAGATCGGTAATTTTATTAGCAGACCATAACAAGGAAGGATCAATAGGTTTTATCATTAATAAGCCGTTAAAATACACTATTAATGACTTAATCCCTGAAATTGATGCAAATTTTAAAATATACAATGGAGGTCCTGTTGAGCAGGACAACCTGTATTTTATTCACAATATACCTGAATTAATCCCAAACAGCGTTGAAATCTCTAACGGGATTTACTGGGGTGGTGATTTTGAATCGACTAAAGACTTAATAAATGACGGATCTATTCACAAAAATAACATTCGTTTTTTCTTAGGCTATACAGGTTGGGACGAAAATCAACTTGAGAATGAAATGCAGGGTAATTCCTGGATCATAACCGATAATACTTATAAAAACAAAATTATTGGAAAATCTGCCACTCATTTTTGGAAAGAGCAAATTATGGAGCTTGGAGGTGATTACCTGATCTGGTCGAACGCACCCGAAAATCCATATCTGAATTAATTTTCAGAAATGGATTCATTAAGCTTTTGTACCAACACCTGAGCAAAATCATTTACAAACTCTTTTTTTCGGTATTTTGTTATCGATTGAATTCCGGTAATTACATTTGTCAGAAATAATTCATCCGCTTTTTGAAGGTCAAATGGTGAAATTATTTCTTCAAGTACCTCTATGCCTTGTATTTTCTTCGCTAATACTAAAATTTGTTTACGCATAATGCCATTCAAACAACCTTCCGAAACAGGCGGAGTAATCAGTTTTTTACCTGTAAGCATAAATAAATTACCCTGTAATACCTCAACAACATTTTTAGCATCATTGAGCAAAATACAATTATTCAAAGCATTCTCGTAAGCAAAAATACTTCCGGTAACATTTATCAGCTTATTAGTTGTTTTAATCGATGATAACAACTGTTTCGTTACATAAAAATCTTTATACAAATCAACTTCATACGGAGCCGTATTTAAAACATAAGTGGCGCTATCAAGAGGTGTAGCATGAATTAAATAAGAAACCATATTTGTTTTCGGCAAATAGAAGCCTCCATTGTTTCTAAAAACCGTTATTCTCGCTCTTGCCGATGCGGCGATACCCATTTCATTAACGAGATTCAAAACCTGTTCTTCAAAATACTCCATAGTGAAATCCATTGGAATTTCCATTCTCACCACACGCATAGAAGCCATCAACCTGAAATAATGATCTTCCAGAAACAAAATCCTGCCATTTACTATTTTTAGCGTTTCAAAAACACCATCACCATACAAGAATGCACGATTTTGAGTTAGTATATTTTCTTCCTGCGCAATGTTTCCGTTAAAATTGATCATAAAAAAACCCTGAATTTTGTTCAGGGCAAATATAAGGCATAAAAATAAACTTTTACTAAACAGAACCTATAAGATGTTTCAAATCTGAAATCTGATTCTCCCATAATTGTTTAGCTTCTCCAATTTCTTCTTTTTCTGCAAAATCAATCACCATTAATGACACATCTTTAGTTAATTCATCTACCAGGATATGCAATTCAAAGAAATACTCTGTGTCTTTACTGGCTTCGTCAACCCACTTAAATTTTACCTTTTCACCACTTTTTTTAGACGCCAGACGCGCTCTTTCTTGTGAGTCATTCCATATAAAGGTAAAAAACTCACCTCTTGAGTTTACATTATCAGCAAACCATTCTGACAACCCTGACGGCGTTGAAATATATTGATACAATAACTGTGGCGACGAATTGATAGGAAACTCTATTTCGTAACGTATTTTTGAATCCATGTGATACATTTAATTTTTTGGAAATATAAGAATATCTGTCCAAAAACAATGCATTTTTAAAAATATTTTTTTTTCTTGATTTTATACTTGTACGCTTTAATATTATTTCTATCTTTGCACCCGCAATCAGGAACAGATTTGGATTGCAGTCGAGGCGAGGTAGCTCAGTTGGTTAGAGCGCAGGATTCATAACCCTGAGGTCACGGGTTCAACTCCCGTCCTCGCTACAAAAGGCAAACCCTTAAACAGCAAATGTTTAAGGGTTTTTTATTATATTTTATTTAAAAGGAATACATAATTTTACTAAAGTTTACCAAAACAAATTTTAAACTTTTGATATTAGTTATTTTAAATTTGAAGAAATTAATTTTTTAAAGTTAATTACGATAACTTTGCAATATCACAAGCACATTATCAAATAATATGGATATAGTCAAATTTAAAATCACATCAAAAACGATAAAAGTAGAAGTACGCAATTCGAATAATTATGTTTTTAATTTTAATACGGCTTTGGACATTGCAAAAGAAGACCGGGATGTTTTATTAAAACTCTATAATGCTTTAGACATTCTTTTTAGAAAAGAAACACCAAGCGAAACAAAAAACTACATTTCTCCCAACCAAACCAATATACTAGACCAGATTTCTGCTGCTGATCATTTAGAACAGGAGAAATAACATTGGATCATGTAAACGCAAGACTTAGGTGAGGGAAAATTAAAAAATGATGTGTATTATATACAACATTTACCTATAATTTTCTTTTACAATTATATCCAGCGGTATAAAATGAGTTGTCTCTAAACTTTCGTGTAAAATATTTTTTTTATAGAGGTAATTTATCCCATATACCCCTGCTCTTCCGGTTTTTGGTTGATTAAAAAATCAATTATTCCGGAATTTAAGTAGGTTATATTTTCTTTTAACAGATCGTAACCTATTATTCTTATTCCTTTTATATTGTGTTTCTCTAAAAATTGCGCAACAACATAAGCACGGGAATTAGGAACAAATATGCTGCTGATATTTTTAAACATTTCCAGATTCAGCAGATTAGCATCCGGTTCTTTAATGGTAATTTCAGAGAAACTAAAATTTGTGAGTTCAGGATGGTCTTCAAAAAAAGCATAAAACCCTTTAATACGTTGCAGATAGACAGAAGTATTGTCTATTTCTTTGGCTATTTTGACTATAAGTACATTGCGCTGATTTTTTACTGCAAAACTAATAAGGCGTCCTGCTAAATAACCACTTTTAAAAGCATCCTGTCCAATATAATAATGATCTATTTTGTCCTTAATATCGGAATCTATCATTACTACCGGCTTGTTCTTCTTTTTGTATTCATCAAGAAATGCAATTGATTCTTCATGAAAAATAGGCGAAAAGAGCAATCCATCGCATTCATAATCCAATACTTCAGCTACCATTTTCTGGAATAAACCACTATCAAAATCATAAAGAAAATACTGTAGTTCGATCCCAAACTTTTTAAACTCTTCGGCCGCTTTTTCAATTCCGGTTAACTGGCTACCCCAGTATTCCAGTTTTTCGGATTTTGGTAAAAAGACCGCTATTTTACATTTCTTATTTGAGGCTAAATTACTTGCAAAAATATTCCGTTTAAATCCATGTTTTTTAATGATGGCATTTACCTTATCTATATTCTCCTGCGATACCTGACCGCGTTTATGAATAATCCTGTCCACTGTTCCGGGCGAAACATTGGCGAGTTCTGCTATTTTTTTTATTGTTATGATATTCTTTATCTTTGAGTTAAATAATTAATTTAAAGTTATAAAATTAATTTAATTATTTCGCATATCTTTTTATATGATCTTTTGTACAATTAAAAACAAAATCTATTTTTTTTCCCTTTACAATATAGCTTTCGAAAATAATGTGGATGAAGACTAGGATTATAAATAAAAGTTTGAACATTACTTTATTTTTTCTGATCTTAAACAACAAAATATTAAACCAGATTAATCACAAAAAATGGAGTTTATGCCCCTTCTTTATTCCCTTACCATCATCTTTTCAATTTCTGCTAAAGAAATGTTAGGGTTTGCACCAGGAGATGCTGCTACCAAAGCACCGACTGCGCAAGCAAAGTCAATCGCTTTTTGAGGTGTATTTCCTGTAAGTAAACAGGTAATTAATGAAGCTAAAAACGAATCGCCTGCTCCTACCGTATCCACTACCTTGACAGCATAACCTGTATTTTCATACAATGCCCCTTCCCATAACAATAATGCTCCATCCTTCCCTTTTGTTACGCAAATAGATGGTGTATGGGTCTTAGCTGCTATGAAATGAATATTCTCTTCGAGGGAGACAAAAGGAGATTGCAATGCTTTTGCAATTTCAAGAATTTCATCATCATTGAATTTGATGAAACTAGCCGCCAGCATCAACTTCTCCAAAATCTCATACGAATAATGAGGCTTTCTTAAATTGACATCAAATACTTTGTAAACTTGATTTTGTAATAATGATTCTAATGATTTACTAGATACTTCATCCCTGCAAACCAAACTTCCGTAAATTAAAACATTTGCATTCTTTACCAATTTTTGAGCATAATCGTTCATTTCAATTTTATCCCAGGCAGATGGATAATGAATATCGTAGGTGGCAGAGCCATTTTTATCCAATGTTACCTTCACCAAACCTGTAGGATATGTTTCTGATTGTGAAATTGTATTAGTATCAATTCCTAACGTTTCCACTATATGAAGTATTGCAGCTCCATCCTCATCATTTCCTACACCGCTAATCATGGAAACTTCACAGCCCAGGCTTTTCATTCGCATGGCCACATTTAATGGTGCCCCTCCAATCTTTTTTTCGTTTTCAAAAATATCCCATAGAATTTCTCCAAAGGCTACGACTTTAAGTTTTTTATTGTTGTTCATTATACATTTTTTTCTAAAATTACGATTTAATTAAAAACTTTCATTGATCGAACAATCCTTAAAATTTATTTCATAAAAAAAGGGAATAACCATTTAAATGGATATTCCCTTTTGGTATTCTTAAAACTAAATTAGTTCACTAATACTTTTGCTGTTTTTTCTCCTTCAGCTGATTTTGATTTCACTATATACAAACCATTATTTAAATTAAAACTTGTGTCAGATGCCGTTTTAAGTGATTTTACCAAAATACCACTAACACCATAAACATCTACCTGCGTATCTGATTTTACATTAGAAACAAAAACCAGTTTACCGTTTGAATAAACATTTGATGCTGCATCTGCATGGAAATCATCAACTGCTAATGCAGGAGCTGTTACAGTTGCACCAGAAACTTCAATCTTATAAAGATTATTTCCAGCATCTCCATATATGTAGATCTTACCCGCCGCAGTAACATTCGCAGTGAAAATAACATAAGCCCCATTAACAGCTGCCGCAGAACCATATACCGTTGTACCGTTGCTTACAAACATGCTACGTGTTTCATTACTATTTCCACCTCTAAACCAAACCTTCACAGTACAAGCACCACTAACGTTAAAATAATTATAACGTGAAGTAGGCAAAGCATCACCAGATGCAGCTACACTAGAACCACCTGTCTGAAAACGATTTACAAAAGTATATCCATCACTAGGAAAAGGATTGGTAGCAGTCTGTGCAACAATATTGCCATAAGTTGTAGCCGTTCCAGGAAATATAGCTAAATTTGATTTAACTGTTACTGTTCCTGCTGCAAAAGCTGCTGCTACTGGCCAATCAGTAGTTACTGGAGCCCCTCCATTAAGAACGGACGAATTGTTACCTAAATCCCAAATAGTAGTCTGAGCATTTATTGATAATACCGAGAACAGCATTGTTGTAGTTAAATAAAGTAATTTTCTTTTCATAATTAAATAGATTTAAATAATTAGTAATTGAATTATGTAATCGATTATCTAAATTAAGTTTTTTCTTTAAAAAAAAGAAACATTATTACATTTATTTGACTCATTTATAAAGAATTAAAAACAAAATCCTTTAAATCTAACAAGCTTACGAAATCGTAATAGTAACAAAAACAAAAAAAGCAAGCCTGAAAATAAATTCAATTGCTTGCTTTTTATAAGATGTAAAAAGATTTTACTTCTTCCTAAAAATTATTTTGTAATCACTTTTACCGATTTTTGACCATCTTCTGCTTTGATTGTAACAATCCAAACTCCATTTTGAAATTCAAAATCAATATCCTGAGCTGTTTTGAATGTTTTTACTTTAGCTCCTGTAATCGTGTAAATTGCTACTGATGTTTCAGACTTAACATTTGAAATGGCAATTCTATTTTTATAAGCAACAACATTCACTGCAGAAGTTGGTGTATTATCTTTTACACCTAAATTATCATTAGAAATTAATTGTGGAAAAGGATCCCAACCATCAGTACCTTTAGTGAAATTAAAAGTAGTAATAGCCGTACCGTCTGTTAAGGTTGGCACTGTCAATGTAGTAGCCCATGAGGCACGTGCTGCCTGATTATTTACTCCTGAATTCTCTATCGTTCCGTACTCATACATTTTAGGCGAAGTACCAGCCAAAGAACTATTCCAAGCAATAGGGGTTATTAAAGATTCTCCAACATTTCCTGGATAATCTGAAGTTTCAATAGTTGTGTTGTAAAAAACAGCTTCTGATGTAGTTGCCGCCCATGGACGACCAAAGAAACCTGGTTTAGCTCGGTAAACAGAGGCTGTTTCTACATTAGGAATAGCAGAGGTAACTGTACATTCATAAAACAAATACCCTCTTCCGGTGGCTTGTTGTGGTGCTGTCAAATAAGAAGCATCTCCAGCCGTATCACTCACATTCATAGCCAATTGAGTTTTATAGAAAGTGGCATTCATACCACCAAACATATAATCTACAGCCCCCATCATTACACCTTTGTAAACGGCAACTCTGGCGGTAGTACCTCCAAAGAAACTATCCTGACGCCCCACTACTCTACAATTGTTTAAAACTGTTTTATCAATTCCGTTTTTGATGGCAATTGCAGCCGCTCTTTCTACAAAAGATCGGTTTTGAACAGCTGTGTTACCGTAATTTGTTGGTCTTGTACCCTTTGTTAAACCTACAACTTCTACCAAAACATCATTGGCTTCTTTTGCCGAAATATATTGGTTGAATGAGTTTTCTATGATAACATTTTCAGCTTCAAAACCATTGGCGCTCACAATAAGGGTAGCATTCCAATAAGAGTTATTAGTGGTTCCACTTGCATTTGCATAAGGTTGCGAACCATTTTCTTTGTTTACTCTCAAAATGTCAGCATCCCATTTTTGATTGTTTTTCATACTATAATAATCATATCCTAAACCATAGTAAGAAGTAATACGAACCGCTTGTGGATCTATATCTACCCCTTTGTTAGCTAAAGCTATACTAGGTGTAGCCGAAGCATTTTTAATTGTAATGTTTGGTATAGTGATATCCAACATCTCTTCATAATTTCCTGGATCTACCGCAATAACTACTCGTTCGTTACTAGGGCGAACCATTTTACCGGCAGCCGTTAATGCGTCATTAATTGTTGCATAATTTTTTCCGGCACCAACTGTAATAGGTGATGTATAAGGAATGCTTCCACCTATTTTTATTTCTGTAAAGTAAGAAGTCAATGCAGTACCTAAAAGGGTTATGGTAACATAACCATCCGCAGCTCCCGGATAAGTATATTCTGTGTTTACAACACTAGAAGTACTTCCTGATGTATTCACTATTGCTGTTCCTCCGTCAATAGAAAAATTGGCTGCAAAATAATGAGAAACTGTTATTTTATCTCCTACTTTTACAGGTATTTGCATGGTTCCTCCTGTTTTGGCTGTTAAATCTGCCTGAGGTGAACGACTGGCAAAAGAATTGGCTGTTCCACCAAATAAAATCCCTTTGTAACCTGTAGAGGCATTGGTTACAACTCTATCGTCAAAAGACCAAACCGTAGCAGGTTTAAACGCTAATGTTTTTGAAGTTGCTGCTCCAGCAATTTTTAAATTTGAAGTCAAACCCAATTCAACTTGGTGATTATCTAAACCAGAATAATCAATACTATACGTACCTGAACGTAATGAAACCGGAGCGTTGGGAGCAAAATTATACACATATCCAGCCTCATTTAGGTTTGTAAATTTCAGCCCTAGCAAACCAATTTGCGTAGCATTTAGTCCTGTAGTGTTTATTGTAACACTGTACAAAGGCTTGGCTGTAAAAGCAACATCTGATGTTGTTGTTGCGGCAACTGTAATGGTATTAGCCAAAATCTCTGAATCATTTACACCTGTTGCACTAATTGTGTATGTTGTGTTAGCTTCTAAATCTACACTATATGCTCCAGTTGTAGTATTTATTACAGGAACAGGAATGTATATCTTACCTGTTGTAGTATAGTTCAAAACTACTTTTGTTAAATCAGAGGCACTTAATCCGGTTATGTTTCCTGAAACAGTGTATAAATCTACTTTAGCAATAGAAATGTTTTGAGTAGTTGCTGCGGCAGTAACAGTCATGTTTTCCCCGCTTGAAATAATATAGCCATTAGCACCTACTAAACTCATTTTATAAGTATATCCTATAGGCAACGAAATAGAATAAGTACCTGATGTTACAAGAGCATCTTTGGTTTTACCATTTGGATAAGTAAAACGAACCGAATATCCAGCCGGAATACCTGCTGCTGCTGTTTCGTCCATGGTTCCTGTTACGGTTGAATAGCTCGCTGGTTTTCTTAAAACTCTGTAATAACTTGCCCTAGCTGTTGAATTATCAAAACTAGAGATTTTAAATGATCCAGCTGCATTTGCCATAAACTTAGCTTCGGTAACAGCAGTAGTACTGGTAGTAAGCGGAATATTTACGGTTTGGGCATTAGTTGTGGTATTAACAACATTCAAATTAGCCGCTGCATTGTCAACTCTTGCTACAAAAGTTACTTCGTCATCCTCGTTCAAAGCCATCGTAAAAAAACGAACTGTTGAACTAGCATTTCCATTACAAAAAATACGAGCTGTGTATTTTGGCAAACCACTTACACCCAAATTTCCGGTTGCATAGCGAGTTACTGTTGAATCATTGGTATACAACCTATCGTTTGTATTGGGTTTAAAAGTAAGACCTCCGGTAAGATTAATAGGATTTGTATTGGCGTTGGTCAATACATTATTTGTACTGGCTGTACCTTGAACAACCGTAGCACTATACACATAAAAATTACTATTAATGATAGCTGGTGTGAGCAAGTTGTTGTATAAATTGGTGTCTAATGTTGCACCTCCAAAATCCCAAACATCTGTTTTTTGGGCATGAGTAAACGATACAGAAAACAGTATCGCTAAAAAAAGCAATTGTAATTTTGTTTTCATAAAAAGTGGTTAAAATGATTAGTAATTTTTTTAATTGTTTATTATCACTAGTGTCCACTTAAAATAAGTTAAAAACCAACTGGTTAGTATTATGTTCATTGATATTATTGTAATCTGATTTCATAAGTAGTTCATTTATAGATGTTTTATCGAGTAATGATGCGGATAAAATTTGTAGAATTTCGTAGGTTGAGCGATTGATTTTTAAATCTTTTGCTATTATAGAGACCAAGCAGTAAGTCACAATTGCTACATTAATTTGAATACGAACAGCATTTTCTGTTGTTCCCCAAAAGGTCTTAACTTTTAGGTGCTGTTTTATCCATTTAAAGAACAATTCTACTTGCCATCTTTGTTTGTAGAGTAGTGCAATATCTTGAGCTGATAATTCAAAATTATTGGTCAAAAAGACTAACATTTTTTTATTTTCAGTATCGAAAAATTTTACTTTTCGTATCTTTTCTGGATAATGTTTTGAGGTATAAAAACCTTCTATTTTACCGATTTGGTCATATTTAATTCCAGTGGTTTTATCAATTTTTGAAGAATACATTCTTTTAAATTTCACGTTAGATTTTGCTCTAACTACAAAATAAGCATTAGCTTTTGTAATTCGAAAAAGTCGATCATAATCAACATAAGCACGGTCAAAAATATAATAAGCAAATGGTTCATAATCTATTACATCCATTGCCTTAACATCGTGTACATTTGCTTCTGTAATGTGAATAAATACCGGGATTTGCGTGTTAATATCAAAGAGAGTGTGCAATTTTATCCCTGCTTTAGTTTTTCGAAAGTGAGCCCAGCAAAATACATTCAAGCATAGATCAATTGTTGAAGAATCAAAAGCATAAATATTGCCTTTTATTTCAAAGGTATCATTGCTTTTTTTATCTTGGGCAATCAATATTAAATGATTGGCAAACTCTTCAAATATTTTATAATTACGATTTTCATTAGCTTTGGATAAATTACTACGAGTTACATTTTTGCCAAATCCTAAATGATATGATTTTGATTGATGTGCTTCTATAACAATTATCAAATCCCTTAAACTTTCTCTTGCTGAAAGTTGACCAAAAAGCATACATAATAATTGATTCCAACAAGTAAAATGTTTGACCGATTTATTGCCAGAATATTTACTAGTTAACCTGTCAAAAACACGTTGAGGAAGAAATTCAATCAGTTGAGAAAAGACATATTTACCGTGATTCATATTCGTAATATTGATTTACGAACATAATAATCATTTCAAATCGTCACGCTCTAAAATGACTCTTAAAATACAGATTTACAATAATTTCAAAGAACTTATTTTAATTTTTAGTGGACACTAGTGGTTTATTATAATAGTCAAATATTTAAATCCGTTGGTTTTATTATGGTAAACTAATAAACCAACGGATTAATTTTATTTTCTAAAATTCAAAAGCCCCTAAATCAGGTAAAGTTCCATTAAAAGACAATCCAACATTGACTCCTTTATTGATCATATCACTATCTGCTTTTAAATGAAAGAAAGTAACATCCGGCAAACTGCCATCTGCTTTTCTTGTTCCTATTAATTGAGCGTAATCAATACTTGTAAAATCATCAGCCGTGACGGTTATTCCGTTTTGCCAGCTATTATTGGTTATATCTGTAGCAGTTGCAAGAGTAGTTCCGTACGCACCAAGAACATTGCTGTTTTTTATAATCAGTTTTGCTAAAGGATTGGTGTTGCTAAAAGAATAATTTCTGCCATTATCATAAGCCGAACAGTTATAAAGAGTCACTTCTCCTCTGTTGCTATTGTGATCAAAACCATCAGCTACATTTCCTGCAGCTATACAATTAGTGTATTTTGCATTGTGTTTTAACAGCTTATCGTCACTTCCTCCTGTTTTGAATCCGTTTCCGTCTCCGGCTCCTTTGCTTCCATCTTTCAGATAACCATTTTTAACTGCCCAGCAATTTTGGTAAGTTGTAGAAATATTATCTGTATCTCGCAGATAACCATCCCATCCATCATCCAGATTTTGCCATGCACGGCATCCTATAAATTTGTTACCAGTACCTGCATTTAATTTGCATGCAAAACCATCAGCATTTTCCATAGCAGCATCAGCATTGAAATAGGAGTCACAATTCAGAATCGTATTATTTGAAGCACCATTATCTAATTGTAATCCTGAATCTGCACATTCTGAGAAAGTCATAAATTCAATTATATTATTACTCCCTGTAATCTGCATTCCATTATCGCCGGCATTATAAATATCAATACCTTTAATGTGCCAATAATCAGCTTTCAAAACAATCCCCTGATTAGAAGAAATTTCAGCCATAGCAGAAAAATCAAATTTTGGCCTTGCTGCACCGTCTTTCGCTTTAAGCGTAATCATTTTATCAGAAGTCCCAGATATTGATAATGTAATTTTTGAAGTCATAGCATAAGTACCCCCATTTAAAACAATCGTTTCACCAGCCTTAACCTTGCTAAGCGCTGTATTTAATTCAGCCACTGTTGAAACCTCATAATTAGCAGTAGGAATAGTTGAAAAACTGGTAATAGTAATTACTTTGACAGCAGCAACAGCACCTTTATCTTTTGCTGTAGCTGTTACGGTAATAGTCCCGTTTTTCTTTGCCGTAATTAAACCTGTAGAAGAAATATCTGCTACTGTTGGATCAGAAACTTTCCATGTTACTGATTTATCTGTTGCATTATCTGGTGTTACTTTTGCTGTAAATTGCCCACTTACACCCGAAGTTATATCGGTTCCCTGAATTTCAATTTGCTGTACCAATACAGTCGAAACTCCACTTGTGTCATCATCCTTTTGGCATGAAACTAAAGTAAGTAGTGCCAACAAATTCAACATTATTATTTTTCTCATTTTTTTTCTAATTAAATAGTGTTTGTAACTACAAAAGATTGTTTATTACCAAAAAAGGCATGCAAAAACGGTTAAATTCAGCATGCCTATTTTAGTAACTACAAAATAGTTTTATTCCTGGATCCAGCGTGGATCTCCTATCTTGTTATCAATTAATGTTTGATTTTTAACAGTAAAATCTCCTGTCACTGCACTAACAAATTGAGGATCTAATGCAGTTCCTGAATTATCCGCTTTTAACGGAAGCACAGGATTTGCAAAATTTAGATTAGGTGTGTTATGGTAATTATTTTTCGAAAATTTAGGCGTCTCAGTAGTCGATTGATTTGCAAATCTTGCAATAGTTTCTGCAAATAATGAATTACGTACTGTAGTAGTATTTTTATCAAATCGAACATAAAATATTTGAGCTCCACTAGCACCAACAGTATTTGTAACTCCGTAAAAAGTACAATTTTCAACTAATACATCTGTCGTAACATTTCCAAATACACCAGGATTATTATCTGCTCTTATAAAAGCACTTCCGCCTGGAACACATTTATTAAATGTACTTTGTCTCAAAATAATCTCATCTGCAAAAGCCGCTCTAAAATCAATAAATGATCCTGACCCTGCAATTCCTACATTAGTCATAACAGAATTTTCAATAATTATTGAAGGAATACGAGCTGCAATACCTGTTCCGGCACCAATTAAAGTACGATCGTAATCATGAATTGTACAACCACTGATTAAAAGCTTACCATAATTTCCATTAGCAGTATATCTGACTACATCAACTTTACTTCCTGAAGCAGTACTTCCTAAATCCAAATCAATCAAATTAATATCATTAATAACATCATCAGAATTGGGAGCAATATTAAAGGTAACTCTTAATTTAGGCTTATTAAAATCTTTTAACCCTCTAATAGTCACAGGTTTATTCAACACAAGAGTTATTACCTGAGAAGTAAAATCTCCGTCTAATATTAAGGTTGCACCTGCTGGAGCATTGGCTACTACAGTAGCTAAATTATCCGCAGGAGTAACTGCAATACCATCTGTTATATCAATAGCGGTTTTAATTACTCTCGAACCTCTTTTTGAAATACCATTGTATAAATTTGCAGTATACGTAGTTAATGATGTTAATCCCTCAATTATTGCAATACCATTTACTTTTTCTTCAGCTGTTAAGGTATGCTTAACTGATTTTGTATCATCACTATGTTTTAATACTATTTCAGTAACACTACTATTTGGAACCCATCTTAATGTAACTTGTTTAGACAAAATATCTCCAGGCTGCACCGGCAAGAAAAGTTGTTCTGACAAAGTAGTTGCTGTAAGCACTGTCCATTTTGAATCTTCTTTTGCTCTGTTACTTACTGCTTTTACTCTAATTGAATAAGTTGTTTCTCCTTCTAAAGCTACCTGAATTGGTAATTCTGAAGCATTTACATTAATTGTTTTTAAAATGCTTGTAAACTCAGGATTCTCCGCAGCTATTTCCACTACATAATGATCTGCAAATTCACTCACAGTCCAGTCCAGTTCAATATTAGTCTGTTTTCTGATTCTGGCTGTAACACTTATTGGTGACAACTCTCTAGGCGCCCCGATATCATCTATTACTGCTTCACTGTAGCTTTCACAGCCCGAAACGATAAACAGCAACAATAGTGTTGTTATCAATCCCTTTATTATATATTTTATTTTCATAATATAAAACTTAAAATTATATTTAATTTACAAATTATTTGTACCAGCTATTACTTAACTGACCATTACTTGCAGACACAAGAACTTGCCATATTGGCCAGTATTGTTTTACATCCGGATCAACACCTACTTTATAAAGAGAATTAATCTTTTCATCGCTCAAAGAGTTCCATCCACTTAATCCTTTGTCGTCAACTAAAAGAGTATAAGTTGATCCCGGATCCAGATTCTCTCCTCTGTTTAAACCATAAACTATTAATGTTTCATTGTCTGCTGCATATTTATAATATACATCAACCGGAACATTCGCATATTCTCCGGCACGCTGTTGCAAATTAAACATCTTAGTTTTTGCTTCATCTAAATTTGTTTTCAGTAAATTCCAACGGATAAGAGATTGTTTACGCTCCATCTCTCCTGTTAACTCGTATTTATTTTCGTTCACAATAGCTTTAAACATAGCTGTTTTATCAGTCAGGGCATTAACATAAGCATCCACTTTTGTGGCATGATCAGCAGGATTAAAGGCTCTTTTGCGTATTTCTTTCAGGTAAGGTGCAGCAGCTGCAACGCCTTCAATTTCATTAGCTGCTTCAGCTGCAATTAAAAGCACTTCAGCATAACGCATATACACTTTATTAACTCCATCATCATCCTTATTTGAAACCTGACGTGTCATCCATTCAAAACGATACTTCCCAAAATACCATTTATTCATAACTCCTAACTCTTGTTTTGCTCTAGGCTTACCATCTACCTGAGTTGCTTTACCCCAGAAATAAGGTACACAAGTAACATCTCTACGGGTATCTGCCTGATCATAATCATAAAAAACAGTTGGCAAAGGCCCTGCTGAACCACCTATTCCTCCATTTCCTGCTATTTGATATTGATCAATCGCATTATGAACCACAGCAAAACTAATTAGCATTTTTCCTCTTCCTGGAGCAAAAGGGATTTCCCAAAGTGATTCTCCTCCAGCAGTTAAAACTTCGTTATTTACATTTTTCCAAAAAGTTTCAAAAGAAGGATTAAGACTTGCTTTGCCACTTTGAATAACTTCACGGGCTTCTTTTAATGCCAGGGCGTACATGTTAGCAACTGAAAGTTCCGGATCAGTACTTCTTCTAACACCGTCAGGATATTGCTGATATCCGCTTGCGACCATTGCTAAACGGGCACGAAATGCCTTGATAAATGCTTTATTTATTTCTTCTACACTGCTTGAAGCCGTTGTTTCATTTGGCCAAGGAACCAAAGTAGCAGCCTCTCCTAAGTCAGCAATAATTTGTTTGTAAATTATATCACGATTTGTTCTTGACATATATAAAGTTGCTGAAGTAACAGGCTCAAAACGACCCGGTACATCTCCATGCGCTTTTATTAAATCAGCATAGAAAATAGCACGTAAAGTTAATGCCTGCCCTAAAAGATTCCCTAATTCAGACCCTGCAACCGGATTACCAAATTCACGTAACCCTTTTATACATTTATTAGCACGCTCAATACCTCTGTACATAGATGTCCAATACTGACCACCTCCTCCACTGGCATTCTCTGCAATATTCATATTCGAATTAGTTGGAGTAGCGCTATAATTACCTAAATCAGGTTTATCATTAGAAGTTGTTCCCCCAGCATTATACCATTCTGTATCTGTGTTAAATCCGTAAAAAGGAAGATAACGACCTCTGTAAGAGTTAGTATCTCCAAAAGTAATTTTTATACCGTTTACTGCATCCCTAGCTAGCCCTGGATCAGAAAAAATTAATGCTTCGTCTAGTGTTGATTGTGCAGGTGCGTCAAGATAATCTTCGTTACAAGAACTGAAAAGACTTGCTAAAATTAATCCTGCTATTATTATTTTATGTTTCATCTTAGATAATTATTAAATTAAAAATTAAGGTTTAAACCAAAAATCAATTGTCTGCTACGAGGGTAAGCAGAATAATCTACACCTGGCGTCAAAGGCGTTGCTCTTCTTGTAGAAACCTCAGGATCTTGCCCTGAATAATTTGTAAGGATAAAGACATTAGTTCCGGTAAAGTAAAACCTCAATTTAGAAACTCCTAATTTAGAAATTAAAGCAGTTGGTGCAGTATAACCTAAAGTAAGTGTATTTAACCTTAGGAAAGAACCATCTTCAACAGCCCAATCGCTAAATACATAACTTTTCATATTAGGAGACCACATGTTTGTATTTGCATTCAGTTCTGTCAATGCAGTAGGATCAGTTACTAACTGACCTGAAACAGGGTCAATATTAGTCCATCTGTTACCTGCTGCCATCTCTGCACCCAAATTCCTATATTGTCCATTTGCACCTGCAGTAGTATACTCAATTTTATTAGCATTATAAACGTCATTTCCAACACTAAAGTTAAAAGAAGCGGAAAGATCAAAACCATAGGCATTTGCGTTTAAAACGAAACCTCCTGTGAAATCAGGATTAGCATCTCCAATTACTGTTCGGTCTGTTTCATCTACTACACCATCATTATTAAGATCTTTTAACTTCATTTTTCCTGGCTGAATTGTTCCAACCAATTCTGAAGCATTCGCGACACCTGACTTTAAAGTGTATTGCCCTGAAGCATAATCAAAATCAGACACCTCGTAACGACCATCATTTTTATATCCATACATCAAACCTATAGGAGACCCCACTTGCACTAAATAATCAGTACCAATAGCCGTTGAAGCCCAGTCTGTACGTGCTTCAAAATTGCTCATTGTACCTAAAGAGTTTATACGGTTTTTATTTACCCCAATATTAAAAGAAAAGTTTAGTCCATAATCCTTTTTTTCAAGTGCTACGACATTTAATGTTGCCTCGAAACCTGTATTCTGAACTTCTCCCATATTTCTATACTGACTTGTATAACCTGTTCCTGTTACCGGAAAATTCACTAAAAGATCTTTAGTCAAATTTTTGTAAGCTTCAAGAGAACCATTTATGCGACCTTTAAAGAAATCAAAATCCAAACCTAAATTTTGTGTAACCGTCGTTTCCCATTTCAAATCAGGATTTGCAAGTACAACTGAAGGAGCCCAATAATTTCCCTGTCCGTTAATCCATGTAGAATTACCTGCTGCATAACTCTGAACTGTTTGACCGGTTGGTATATTATTATTTCCTGCTTGACCATAACTTAGTCTAACTTTAAGTGAATTTAACCAAGAAAGGTCTTTTAAGAAACTTTCTTCAGAAATTTTCCATGCTACAGCTGCGGCTGGGAAAAAGCCCCATTTATTATCTCCCAAAAATTTGCTTGATCCATCTGCACGATACGTAGCTGTAAATAGGTAACGATCTTTATAATCATAATTTACACGTCCAAAGAAAGAAAGCAACTTGTCATCCGGAAAATAAAAATTATCTACTATACGTGGTTTACCTTGAGAAGTTAGACGAATTGACTGATCCAAATCAAAAAAGTTAGGATATCCTTCAATTGTTGAACCCACATCGTTTCTACGATAATCAATCATCTCTTCTCCAACTAATACTTTCAAATCATGATTTTTTCCAAGTATTTTTTTGAAATCATAATTAAGTGTATTTGCATTTCTAAAGCGGGTATCCTTACGATCGGTTGTAAGAAGAGAAGGTTTACCAATATTTTCAACCGAAGGATTAGTACGTGCATAATATGTTGAACGGCCATAAAAACGATAATCCAAATAACTGTAATTATCTAAGCCTAAATCCGTTTTAAACTGTAAGTTTTCAATAATTTTCCATGAAAAACTACCTAACATATTAAAATTCTTTCTTTTCTGTAAACGATCAGTGTCTGCAACAGCCACAAAAGGATACACAAGATAGCTGGAATCAGATTCATCCGGATCATCAGTAGTCAAACCAGGCATTGGAATAGGAGCATACCCTACAGAGTGTCTTAAACGTGAATCCGTTGGGTTTTCACTTTGCTCATTAGCTCCTCCACCTTCAATTTCAGTATCCGAATAACGCATAGTGAAAGAAAGATCTATTTTGTCACTAGTCTTATTATTCAATGCTAATGCAAGGTTGTTTCTTTTAAAATCAGAACCCACCATGATGGCTTTTTCATCATAACGTGCATAATTAAAATTATAATTAATCTTGTCAGATCCACCACGAATCCCTAAATCATAACTTTTTACTTCACCAGTACGTCCATAAATTTGTTTTTGCCAATTATTTCCTTTAATACCACTATACAAATCACGATCCTGCCAGTTTCCAAAATATTTTTCATAAGATTCCGTATTACCTTTCTCAAGCAAAGCATATTCATATTGCCAATTTACGAAATCTTCAGGTGAGAGAACATCAATTTCTTTAGCTAACTTTTTCATACCAAAGAAACTATTGAAGTTTACTTGAATTTTCCCATCCTTACCTTTTTTGGTAGTTACAATAATAACCCCATTAGAACCTCTTGAACCATAAATAGCAGTAGAAGAAGCATCTTTTAGAACAGTCATATTTTCAATATCAGAAGATGAAATATCTCTTAAACTATTCACAGGAAAACCATCTACTATATACAAAGGAGAAGCATCTTGTGTTAGAGAACCACCACCACGAACTCTAATTTTGATTTCAGAATCCGGCGAACCTTCAGATGAAGTTACGTTAACCCCAGCTAAACGACCTGTTAAAGCCTCAGCGACACTTGCAACCGGAGTTTTTCTCAAATCACTTCCTGATAAAGTAGCAACTGCGCCTGTCAAGTCAGACTTTTTTACAGTTCCGTATCCAACAACAACTACTTCATTTAAAGTATTTGCTTCTTCTTTCAAAATAATATTGATTTTGCTTTTACCCGCTACAGTAACAGCCTGAGTCGTAAACCCAATAAAAGAAAATTCTAGAATTGCTTTTGAACTTGAAACTTTCAATTTGTATTTACCATCGAAATCTGTAGAAACCCCATTTTTTGAACCTTTTTCTGACACATTTACACCTGGTAACGTTAAACCTGATGCATCTTTTACAACTCCTTCAACTGTTAAGTCCTGTGCACTTGCCTTGTTAGTGGTAAGTAGGCACAATAATAAAACAATTGCCAGATAGCAATTTGCTTTTATATTAAGTAACTTTTTAAAATTCATAGTTTACTGTTTAGTTTAGTTTAAATATTAATTGTTTATTAAGTTTATTTATCCCTTATGAAATTACATTTATCGACACAACATTACAGAAGGTGTTTTTTTAGTTATAAAACTATTTTTCCAATTCTTAAAAAAACCTTTGCAAAAAAGAGCAATTGACTGTTTTATATTAACAAATAAATTAACATGTAATCGATTGCACAAACATAAAAATTTTTTTTATATTAAAAATTATATCTCCTAAAAAAATCTTAAAAATA
The DNA here is from genome assembly GCF_048282555.1 of Flavobacterium adiutor. NCBI lineage: Bacteria > Pseudomonadati > Bacteroidota > Flavobacteriia > Flavobacteriales > Flavobacteriaceae > Flavobacterium > Flavobacterium adiutor. The sequence continues at coordinate 1,028,613 of NZ_CP182487.1, read as the reverse complement.
ATTATTTATGGAAAATTTATCTGTTTTAAAATATGAAATTCATAATTTTAAACAACAAAAACCTTTAAAGAGGGTTTTATTATTTTCTATTAGAAGGATTTATTAAACAAAATTCAATCGATTTAAATTTGTGTGATTTTTTTTGCAATTTGAGTTAAAAATAACATTATAACTATTTTTCTTGCAAAAATTTCATTATATTAATACCAGAGTCCGCATTAGAGATTTACTACATCTGAATTCTTGTTCAAAACCAAGCACTTACTCCGATTTTTAAAATCAAAATACAAAAGTATTCCTCATTTAAAAATAGCCCGTGAGCACTTGCTTTTATTGAATAATCCAGTTTCACAACAATGTCTAATGCTGACTATGGGTTAATATTTACTTAAAGATCAATTTATTTATCAATCTTGTGAAACTTAACTTGTTTTTTAATGCTTTGTATTACCGTAAAAGTTATCATCATTCCAGTAATTGCCATCCCTACACCCACAAGGTTTGGTGTAGCAAAACTGTACGCCGCTGCTAAAGGCAAACCGCCTAAAAAAGCCCCTGAAGCATTTTCTATGTTAAAACTTACCTGTAAGTAATGCTGAAGCTATCATTTCACCATCTTTAGCCATCTTAATCATTAACATCTGAACGGGAGCCATAACCAAAAAAGAAATGGTTCCTGTTAAAAACGTAAAAATTAATGACAAGTATTGATTATAAGATAAAAAGTAAACCATAAGTAAATCAACAACCATTATACACAACAAGGCCATTACAGTTAATGCCGGCGAATATTTATCAGCTAATTTACCTCCTGCAAGATTTCCAACAACCATTCCTAAACCTACTAAAATTACTATATAAGACACATCTCTAGGTAAAACCCGCAAATATTAATTAATAAAGGAGCAATATAACTTATCCATACAAACAGAACTCCAAAACCAATTGCTGTGATCCCAATAGTTAACCATACTTCTTTTTTTTTTAAAAACTTCAATTGAGTCTTCATGTTCACACCTCCGTTTTTTTCTAAAGCATGCATCACAGAGAAATTACATTAACCAGTGTTGATCCTGCAAACATAATCGAAATTGCCTGAGCTTGCTTTCCTTTATCCACCAAACAGCTTTAGACTACCGCTCCAACCCCAAAGAAAGCACCATGTGGCAATCCGGAAAGAAATCTGGAACCAGATAAAAAGTTATAATTGGCTACAATAATTGAAAGTGCATTAAAAAGCGTTAACATCAAAACTAGAATTAAAAGCATCTTTTTGGGAGGGAAATTACGCCCTAATATGACTACTAAAGGCGCACCAATAACAACTCCAAGTACATAAGCCGAAATTAAGTATCCGCCAACCGGAATGGAAACCCTAATATCTGAAGCAATGTCGGGAAGTAATCTCATCATCACAAATTCTGTAATTCCAATAGTTAAACCTCCTAATGAGAGCGCAATAAGATTTTTTTTATTTTGATATACTATAAATCGGGGAAAATTTATACTGCAAAATTACCACCATCTAAAGCAAAACAAATTGTAAATTTGTGATATAGAATTTGCCTAAACTAAAACAGTTTAAAAGGGCTTATTCAGGATTAAGTTTGAAGAAGATAAATTTCATCTTCCCATAAAAACATTAGCATTAGTATCGGACTCATTAAATAAAAAAAATGAAATTATATATTAAAAATATGGTTTGCGGCAGATGCAAAATGGTGGTGAAAGCTGAATTGGAAAAACTCGGACTTCAGACTGTTTGGGTTGAACTTGGTGAAGTTGAATTAAAAGAAGAACCAAACGATGAGCAAAAAGAAGTCTTATTAGTCAATCTGCAAGCTTTAGGCTTTGATTTGATCGATGATAAAAAAACAAAAATCGTCGAAAAAATAAAAAACTTAATCATCGATTTAGTTCATCATAAAAACAACAATCTTAAAGTTAACATGTCTGATTATTTAGCTGAAAACTTAAATCAGGATTATAATTCACTGAGTAATTTGTTTTCGGAAATTGAAAACATCACGATTGAGAAATATTTCATCAGTCAGAAAATTGAAAAAGTAAAAGAGTTATTGATCTATAATGAGCTTTCATTAAGTGAAATTGCAGATACTCTGAACTATAGCAATGTGGCGCATTTGAGTAATCAATTCAAGAAAATCACAGGCTTTACGCCTACTTTTTTCAAACAATCAAAAGATAAAAAGCGCATTCAGATTGAGCATATATAATCTCTGCCAAAGTCGCTAAAGCCACAAAGTTTTATTTCACGCAGATTTTAAAAGATTTATGCAGCTATTAATTTGCAAATCAAATCTGCTCAATCTACAGAATCTGGGTTAAAACTTTAGAATTTTGTTGACTTATCTTTATTTAAAAAACTTTGCGCCTTTGCGAGATTAATACAAACGCTTAAAAAACTTCGCTCCTAAATCCAAAGTAATGAAAAAATCTGCTTAAATCTGCCAGATCTGCGTGAAACAAATACTTTAGTAAATCTTACAAATCATTCACAAAATTATACAAACTGAAATCGGATTTACTTCGGAAATTTGCATTGTAATACTAAAAATCAATACAATGACTCATCAATATATAATTTCAGGAATGTCCTGCAACGGATGCCGAACCAAAGTAGAAAAAACTTTGAATGAAATCGAAGGCATTGAGGCAGAAGTAACTTTGAATCCACCTACGGCGACGATTACAATGGAAAAGCATGTTCCGACAGAAAAATTTCAGGAAGTTTTAGCCGCCGCAGGCAATTATACAATTCAAATGGATTCTCCCAAAAATCACGGCGAAGTACCAAAATCCTGCTGTTCGGGCAAAAAAGAGAATCACGAACATAATCATCATAAAACAGAAACTAAAAAAGGCCACCAAAATAGTGCAAAGAGCATTTATTATTGTCCCATGCATTGTGAAGGTGACAAAACATATGATAAACCTGGAGACTGTCCGGTTTGTGGAATGGATTTAGTTCCACAAGTTGTCATAACAGCGACACAATTTACTTGTCCGATGCACTCAGAAATCGTTTCAAGCGAACCAGGCGACTGTCCAATTTGTGGAATGGATTTAGTTCCGATGCAGGCTTCTGAAAGCGAAAAAAATAAAACTTATTCTGATTTACTGATAAAAATGAAAATTGCGATTTTGTTTACGCTTCCTATTTTCATTATTTCAATGTCAGAAATGATTCCAAATAATCCGCTTTATAATATCATGTCCGTTGAAAAATGGAATTGGGTTCAGCTTTTATTTTCGATTCCGGTTTTGTTCTATGCGGGATGGATGTTTTTTATACGTGCTTATAAATCGATTGCCACCTGGAAATTAAATATGTTTACACTAATCGGAATTGGAACCAGTGTCGCTTTCTTATTTAGCATTGTCGGAATGTTGTTTCCAGATATTTTTCCTTTGGAATTCAAATCACATCATGGAACAATTCACTTGTATTTTGAAGCTGCAACTGTTATTATCACTTTAGTTTTATTAGGGCAATTATTGGAAGCCAAAGCACACGGACAAACAAACGGCGCAATAAAAGAATTATTGAAATTAGCCCCGACTGAAGCAACTTTAGTTAAAAACGGAAACGACGAAGTAATCTCAATTCACAACATTCAAAAAGGAAATTTATTACGGGTAAAACCAGGAGGAAAAATTCCGGTTGACGGAAAAATAACTTTAGGTGAAAGCACTATCGACGAATCGATGATTACGGGAGAACCAATTCCGGTAGATAAAAAAGTTGGAGACGTTGTAATATCGGGAACGATAAACGGAACAAAATCATTTGTGATGATGGCTGAAAAAGTAGGTTCAGAGACGATGCTTTCACAAATTATTCAGATGGTAAATGATGCGAGCCGTTCCCGCGCTCCAATTCAGAAATTGGCTGACCGTGTTTCAAAATATTTTGTTCCGACGGTCGTTTTTATTTCGATTTTGACATTCTTTATTTGGGCGAAATTCGGTCCCGACCCCGCTTATGTTTACGGATTGATTAACGCCATTGCGGTTTTAATTATTGCCTGTCCTTGCGCACTTGGATTAGCAACTCCAATGTCGGTTATGGTAGGTCTTGGAAAAGGTGCACAAAACGGAATCTTGATTAAAAATGCCGAGGCTTTAGAAAACATGAATAAAATGGATGTTTTGATAACTGATAAAACCGGAACAATTACCGAAGGCAAACCATCAGTTGAAAAAATCTATGCTAAAAATAATGACGAGGATTTTCTTCTTCAAAACATTGCCTCTTTAAATCAACATAGCGAACATCCTTTGGCGCAGGCCGTAGTCGATTTCGCTAAAGCAAAAAATAGTTTACTAGAAGAAGTTCATGCTTTTGAAACTATTGCAGGAAAAGGTGTTTTAGGAACTATCAAAGGAAAAAAAGTTGCTTTAGGAAACAAAAAAATGATGGATGAAATGGGTGCCTCTGTTTCTACTGATTTAGAACAAAAAGTAACTACTGAACAGAATTTAGGAAAAACTATTTCTTATATCTCAATAGAAAAAGACGTTCTAGGTTTCGTTGCCATTACAGATGCCATAAAAGAAAACAGTACAAAAGCCATTAAAGAACTAACTGATCAAGGCGTTGAAGTGATTATGCTAACAGGAGATAATCACAATACAGCAAAAGCCGTTGCCAGTCAGTTGCATTTGAGTTCTTTCAAAGCCGATTGTCTTCCGGAAGATAAGTTGAAAGAAATTGAACGTCTTCAGGCTGAAGGAAAAGTTGTGGCAATGGCCGGAGACGGAATCAATGATGCACCTGCCTTAGCGCAATCCAATATCGGAATTGCAATAGGAACAGGAACTGATGTTGCGATTGAAAGTGCTAAAATTACTTTAGTAAAAGGAGATTTGAACGGAATCGTAAAAGCTAAAAAACTCAGCCATGCTGTAATGTCAAATATTAAACAGAATTTATTTTTTGCTTTTATCTACAATACTTTGGGCGTTCCAATTGCAGCAGGAATTTTATTTCCGTTGTCAGGAATCTTACTTTCACCTATGCTGGCAGCAGTAGCTATGAGTCTAAGTTCTGTTTCGGTAATCGTAAATGCTTTGCGATTGAGAAACTTAAAATTATAATTTATGATTAAGATTACATTAACAGAGTATTTATTAGTATAAAACTAAAACTTATTATATTTGACCAAGACAAAACATTAGATAAACAACAATTAAACTAAAAAAAATGAAAAAACTATTTACCGTATTAGCAATCGCCTTGTTTACCATTAGTCTTCAGGCTCAGGAAACAAAACCAACGAAAGAAAAAGCAAAAAAAGAATCTTGCTGCAAAAAATCTGCAACAGAAAAAAAATCCTGTTGTACAAAAAAATAATACAAATTGTATTTCAACAAAAAAGACCTTAATTGAGGTCTTTTTTTTATTTAGGCTTATTTATAAAATCATTTCAAACGAACGCTCCACTCAAAATCCATTTCAGAAACCTGAACACCTTCTTCATTTGTCCCTTTGGATTTCATCCAGAACGTCTGCCCTTCTCCAGTTTCGATGGTTTTCCTGATAGCATCTGCAATTAAATGCCCGTCGTTGCAGACAAATGTAATTCTGCCCGTGGCTTTTTTGCTGAAGTTTCCTTTATTATTAGCAACGAGCATTGAAATTTTTTTCCCACTTTCCTGAATTTGTGAGATTACCAAAGCTCCGGTTGTTAATTCTGCTGCCATTGCCTGAACAGCAAAATACATCGAATTAAAAGGATTTTGATTAATCCATCTGTGTTTTACGGTTACTGTACAACTGTTTTCGTTTATATCTTTTACGCGTACTCCACAAAAGTAGGCTGAAGGTAATTTGAATAACACAAATTTATTGAGTTTAGAAACTGAAACTGCCATCTGATCTATTTTTTATGTAAAAATACAAAAAAACTATGCACGCACAATAAATTGAGTATGCTTTCTAAAAACTCCAATAAAACCAATACATGAGAATGATTTTTAACTAATTACCGTTTAAATACAAATTTCTTTTTTGTTAAAAATATGTTAATATTTGGTACTATGTAAAACATGATACTGTTTTTTAAACATATATTTGCATAAGAAATTACTATATACTTTTAATCATGGAAACATCAACACCACTCATCATGGAAAAAACATCAGAAAAGAATACAGCAGCATTTACTCATTTGAGTATCTTAAGTCAGTACATTATTCCGTTTGGAAATTATATTTTTCCGCTTATCATCTGGACGAGCTATAAAGATAAATCTGAATTTACAGATCACCACGGAAAACAGGCTTTAAACTTTCAGTTGAGCTTATTGCTTTACACTTTGATTTTAGCACTTATTGCCATTCCGATTTTTGTAGCAGTCGTTTTACAAAACATTCCAATTGAAGCATTCCTGTACAACGAAAATTTTGTAATTAGAAATTTTAACTTCGAAGGAAACATCGGGCTTCTAAGTGTCGGAATTACAGCAGTTGTTCTTTTTGGATTATTAAAATTTGTTGAATTCTTTTTAGTGATTTATGCTTCTATAAAAGCGTCAAACGGAGAATTATACCAATATCCGCTAACGATTCCTTTTATAAAGTAATCATTAAAGGTTAAAGGTTATAGCTAAACCGGGACCCTAGCCCTGACAGAAGCGGCATCCTTTTTCTGGCTTCTTTAGTCAGTAAAAGATAAAGCGGATGGCAGGAAGCAGCTCCTGAAAAAATCAATCATCAATCAAATCATCATCAATCAAAAAACGAATTGTTCAATCAAAAAAAAATGAAATGAAATTATGAACATTGAAAACACAAAAGCACAGATGCGCAAAGGTGTTCTTGAGTTTTGCATCTTATCGGTACTAAAAGAAAAAGATGCCTATACCTCTGAAATATTAGACACTTTAAAAAACGCAAAATTATTAGTTGTTGAGGGAACTGTTTACCCTCTTTTAACCAGACTAAAAAACGACGGCTTACTCCATTACAGATGGGAAGAATCGACATCGGGGCCACCAAGAAAATATTATGGATTAACCGAAATAGGACAAACATTTTTAAACGAATTAAGCGGAACCTGGACAGAATTGTCTGATGCCGTAAAACTAATCACCAATCAAAATCAATAAGTCATGAACAAAACAGTAAATATTAACTTAGGCGGTATGTTTTTTCACATCGATGAAGATGCATATTTAAAATTGACACGCTATTTTGACGCAATAAAACGATCACTTAACAACTCATCTGGTCAGGATGAAATTATCAAAGATATCGAAATGCGTGTTTCTGAACTTTTGACAGAAAAACAAAAAAGCGAAAAACATGTTGTTGGCTTAAAAGATGTTGACGAGGTGATTGCTGTAATGGGACAACCTGAAGATTACAGACTTGAAGATGAAGAAAATGTTAATCAGTCTTTTAATTATGATAACAGAAAACACAAAAAATTATACCGAGATAAAGAAAAAGGTATGATTGGTGGTGTTGCTACCGGGTTAGGACATTATTTTGGAGTTGATGCTGTATGGATTAAAATCGTGTTCTTAATATTTGTTTTTGCAGGTTTCGGAACTGGGATTTTAGCATATTTTGTATTATGGATTGTAACTCCTGAGGCGGTTACAACCTCAGAGAAACTGGAAATGACAGGAGAGCCGGTAACCATTTCTAATATCGAAAAGAAAGTTCGTGAAGAGATTGACTCATTGTCTGAAAAATTTAAAAATGCAGATTATGACAAAATGGGAAACCAGGTAAAGTCGGGAGCTGAGAGAATAAGCAGCTCATTTGGAGACTTTGTCATGACGGTTTTTAAAATCTTCGCAAAATTTTTAGGAGTCATTCTTATTATGTCCGGAGTTACTGTTTTAATATTATTACTAATTGGAATCTTCACTTTAGGAACAAATATTTTTCTTGATTTCCCTTGGGAAAACTTTATTGAAGCCGGAAATTTTACGGATTATCCTATCTGGTCATTCGGACTATTAATGTTCTTTGCTGTTGGAATTCCGTTTTTCTTTTTGACGCTTTTGGGTTTCAAACTGTTGTCACCAAATACAAAAACTATCGGAAACATTGCAAAATATACTCTGTTAGCGATTTGGATAATTGCAGTTGCCATTGCAATCAGTATTGGAATCAAACAGGCTACGGAAATTTCATACGACAATAAAACAGTAGAGAAAAAAGCAATCAATATTAGTCCGAACGATACACTATATGTAAAATTCAGATACAATGATTATTATGCCAAAGACCTTGACCATCATCATAGAGACTTTGAATTTGTACAGGATTCTGCCAACAACGCATTGATTTATTCAAATGATGTCCGATTACATGTTTTGCATACAGATGAGGCAGCCCCTTATTTACAAATCGAAAAAAGCGCCAGAGGGAACTCGTTTACGAATGCTAAAAAAAGAGCAGAAAAAATCAATTATAACATTGCCATTAAAGGAAATTATTTAATTTTGGATAATTATTTTCTTACAGACATTAAAAATAAATTCAGGGGTCAGGAAGTAGATGTGTATTTATATTTACCAGAAGGTCAGTTATTTAAACCAGATGCTTCTATACAGGATTATGACGATTCTGAAGATGATTTTTTCAACTTACACTTTAGTGGCAACTATAACTATAAAGTAGAAGGTTCTAAAATAAAATGTCTGAACTGCCCTGCTGATGAAGATGATGACAATGATGTAGAAGAAGATACTATTGCCAATGATACTGTCAAAGAAGTTTCAATTAAAATCAACGGGGAAGAAGTTTTAAATGCCAAAAAAGGAAAAGGAAAACTAACCACAGATAAAAACGGAGTTATTATCAAAATTAACTAAAAAAGACCATGATAAAAATAATCATTCATATTACGAAATTTATTATTGCAGCTATCACCGCATTATTATTTGCTTCATGCAATTTTAATATTAATTCAATTGAAGGCAGTGGAAATGTTACTACCGAAAAAAGAATTGTTCAGGGTGATTTTAAAAATGTATCTGTCAGTAATGCTATTGATTTAGTTATTGAACAATCTGATTCTACAGAAATTATTGTTGAAGCAGACGATAATATACAAAAAGAAATTACAACAAAAGTTCAAAACGGAACTTTGATCATATCATGCAAATTCAGTTCGTTTAACAACGTGACCAAAAAAGTTACTGTAAAAATGCCGGTCATTGACAAAATCGAAGCTTCGAGCGCCTCATCTGTACACAGCAAAAATGTACTTCAGGGAGAAAATATACATGTGGATGCGTCAAGTGCTTCTACAATAGATGTCAACATTGAATCCGACAATATCACTTTTGAATCCGGAAGTGGCAGTACCATAACTGCAGAAGGAAAAGCATTAAAAATAAAAACATCAGCCTCTAGCGGCTCCAGCATCAATGCAGAGAAATTATTAGCAAACGAAGTTGAAGCAGAAGCGTCAAGCGGGGCCAGCATAAGTGTGCATCCTATTTTACGATTAAAAGCAGATGCGTCAAGCGGAGCAAGCATTAATTATGATTCATCTCCTAAAACAATAGAAAAATCGGAAAATTCAGGAGGAAGCATTAGTAATGAATAAGACTATTTAAGTGTTAAATATAAAAGAAATCATTCATCAAAAGTGGATGATTTTTTTATATTTGTCAAAATCAAAATTTAGAATTAATGAAAAGAAATACAGTACTGTTTTTACTACTATTAGTTACAACTTTAACTTTTGCCCAAAAAAGAGAAAAAATAAAAGGTTCTAAAATTGTTACCACATCCATAAAAGAAATTGGTGATTTCGATGGTCTGGAAATAGATGATAATATTGAAGTCTACCTGGAAAGAGGCGAAAAAAACGAAATAAAAATTGAAGCCGATGATAATTTACATGACATTATCGGAATGGATTTAAGAGAAAAAACACTTCGTTTGTACACTTCAAAAGCGTCTACAATTTTTAAAAAATTATCAGTCCGTGTTACTTATACAAAGTCATTATCAAAAGTAATTACTAAAAATGATGCCATAGTATATGCTATTCAGGAACTTCAGTTAGATGATATAGCATTTAACAGTTTTGATTATTCTAAATTATTCCTGAATGTCAATGCTAAGAAATTCAGTTTAGTTGCTGATGATAAATCCAAATCGGAAATAAATTTAAAAGCGGATGAAGCAACTTTACAATTAAGCAAAAATTCCTCTATAAAATCTCTGGTATCAGCAATTAAATTCAAATGCGATTTATACCAGAAAGCAAACGCTGCCATTGAAGGTGCCGCTGAAAAAGGAAGTGTTCGTATAGACAACAATTCTACTTTCACAGGAAATAAATTTACTATTAAAGAAGCCAATTTTACTGCTGAAAATAATGCAACAGGAACCGTAATGGCAGAAAATTCAATTTCACTTGCCATTGGAGACAAAGCCGAAGTTTCGCTTTTGGGAAAACCAAAAATAGAACTTACACGTTTTAGTGAAGAGGCCAAATTGATTAAGAAACTTAAATAAAGGTTTCAGTTTTCAGGTTTGTAGAAATAAAAAAATCCATTCTTAATGCGAATGGATTTTTTTATTTGTGGAATTCTAGGTGAAGTTTTAACAATCAATTGAAACTTTAAAGAAAACCTGAAACCAAATTTTTATTCTTTAGAAGCCAGATAACGCTCAGCATCAAGCGCTGCCATACAACCTGTGCCAGCTGCTGTAATGGCCTGACGATACACATGGTCGGCAGCATCTCCAGCCACAAAAACACCTGCTACATTTGTTTTAGATGTTCCCGGAGTGTTTACAATATAACCTGTTTCGTCAAGGGTGATGTAATCTTTAAAGATATCTGTATTTGGTTTATGACCAATGGCTACGAAAAAACCTGTTGCAGGAATTTCAATAACTTCTCCGTTAGTTTTATTTAATGCTTTGATAGCGTGAACTACATTTCCGTCCCCTAAAACTTCAACTGTGTCATGATTCATTAAAATCTCAATATTTTCAGTTTTACGAACGCGTTCTTCCATAATTTTAGAAGCTCTGAATTTTTCGCTTCGTACCAGCATCGTCACTTTTTTACAAAGTTTTGACAAGTAATGTGCTTCTTCACAGGCAGAATCCCCTGCTCCTACAATTACGACTTCCTGATTACGATAGAAGAACCCATCACAAACCGCACAGGCAGAAACTCCTCCCCCCATATTCAGATAATGCTGTTCTGATGGCAGTCCCAGATATTTAGCAGAAGCACCAGTAGAAATAATCACGGTTTCACAGTGCAATTCTATCTTATCGTTAATCCAAACTTTATGAATATCTCCTGAAAAATCAACTTTTGTAGCCCATCCATCACGTATATCCGCCCCAAAACGTTTTGCCTGTTCCTGTAACTGGATCATCATTTCCGGACCTGTTACCCCATCAACATAACCCGGAAAGTTTTCAACTTCATTTGTCGTTGTCAACTGACCTCCAGGCTGCATTCCCTGATATAGAACCGGATTCATATTTGCCCTGGCAGCATAAATAGCAGCAGTGTAGCCTGCGGGACCAGAACCAATAATAAGGCATTTAATTTTTTCGATTGTATCTGACATAATATTATGGTTGTGTTAATAATTATGTTGCAAAAATAAGTTTTTATTGTTGGAAAATAGAATACGGTTAATCAGTTTTTATTATTCTAAAATAGAGTACTGTAAATCCGTTAAATAAAATACATTGAACAAAATTAAAGAGAATACGAACAGAGAACAAGATTACAGAATGATACTGAAGCGTAACTAACTTTTAAATTTTCAATAATTATCTCCTGATATAACAGGCAATCGATAGATTAGACGCTGTATTATTGTCAGCCAAATGCTTGAAAAAAGCATCGTGAAAGTTATAACAGAAAGCGTAATCTGATGTATGTAGCTGTCAACAAGTCCAAGTGATGCAGCGAGAGTGACCAGCACGAAGCTGAATTCACCTATTTGCGACAAAAGCCCTCCTCCATAAAGACTGTCGCGCAAGTTATTTCCGGTAACTTTAAAAAGTATGGTATTAATAAAACTGTTAATCACTAATACACTGATTGCAATCATGATAATTATACCTGCATTATTACTGACAAAGTTGATATCAAGCTGCAGCCCAATGGCAAGAAAAAAGAAAGCCATAAAAAAAACCCTGAAAGGAATTAATGACTTTCCAAGCCATCGTGTTGCTTTATCCTGACCAATTATAATTCCGCCTGCAAATGCCCCAAAGGCTGGAGACAGCCCAAACCACGAACTAAACCAAGCCATTCCAAAACAGATACAAAAACCAATAAATACCTGTAGATCATGATCGGCAATTATTTCTCTCCGCATAGGAATCTGAAAAAGCTTTTTCGTAATTGCAGCTCTCAGGAACAATAGTATTAGTACCCCGCCTATACATACTTTTACAAGCTCGAAAATAGTTATATGAGTACCCGAGAGAAAATTCAGGGATAAGATCATCGGAATAACAAGTACATCTTGTACTAACAGTACTCCACAAGTTATAATCCCCAACTGACTTTTAATTTCTCCGGTTCTTTCCAAATATTGAAAAACAATTGCCGAACTACTCAGGCTTATTACAAACGACAGCAACACTATTGTATTAAATGACCATCCAGCCTTCCCTCCTATTAAATATATACATACAAAACTCAACACAATCTGGACTAAAGCAATAAGAAAGGGTTTGTAAAAATTTTGGCTAAAGTGGCGTAAATCTAAGTCGGCACCTATAGAAAACATCAAAAGCACAATTCCTATTTCTCCTAAATCAGCCACTACTTCAGGAGCGTGAATTATATTGAAAAAATTAGCCCCAAGAAGTACACCAGATACTATATAAGCAATAAAATAAGGTTGTTTAAACCGTCTCAACAACAAAATTAGAAACAAAACTACACAGGAAAGTACAGCTATCCCTGAGAATAATTGTGACGACATAGAATAAGAATATTTATCAAAAAACAATAAAAGCCGCCCTAAAAGGGGCAGCTTTGCACAAGGGTAAAAAAACGAAATTAAGCAATTTCAATCACTCTTGGAGGTTTTTGCTTAGCCTCTTCTTTTTTTGGAATAGATAAATGGAGAAGTCCATTTTCATAACGGGCACTGATCTTGTCCTCATCGACCACGTTTTTAGGAAGTTCAAAACTTCTCTGGAACGACTGATAGCTGAATTCCCTGCGAGTAAAATTCTCCTGCTCAGTAGTGTGTTGATTTTGTTTTTCTGATGAAATAGTCAGCAGGTTACCGTCAAGTGTTACTTTGAAGTCGTTTTTGTCCAAACCAGGGGCAGCAACTTCTACTTCGTAATTATCTGAAGTTTCTTTGATGTTTACTGATGGCAACGTGGTGCTTGTAGTTGAAAAATTGTTGCTTTCCCAATTGAAAAGCTCACGGCCAAAAACGTCATCAAAAAACGTACGTGGCAAACCATTAAGCTGGTTTCCGTTTCTCTTGATAAGATTCATAACATTTTACTTTTAAATTGTTTAACAATATTTTTTTGAACATACACTGATTATCAGCGCTTCAGGTCTAAAACCAAAATTATGCCAATCAAAAAAAATGACATTTTTTCAGTTTCTGCAATACACTACGTGTTTTTGATTATATTGAATTTTTATAATTTTTTCATACAACTTTTTAAAATTTGTGACAATCGAATTTTAAATATTTTTCGAATTTTAAATTTCACAATCATTTTAGAAGCCATTATTTATACTGACAGATTTACAATATTTATCTGAAATTTTGTCAACCTTCACAATTTAAAGGTTGGTATTTTATCCTAATTAGCAATAAAAGTTTAAAAGTTCAAATTATTGTTATAAAACAAAACAAATCCTACTAATTCAACCTAACCAATTAATGAAAAAGAAAAGGCTTGAAGCAATAAGCGTTATTTTGGAATCGGAATAAGATATGAGATTGACGTTTCAGATAATATACAACAGTCGCTAGCCTTAAATATTTATCTAAATAATGTTGATTTAGAAAATGCGATAAATAAATTATATCATAATAAAACATTTGATACAGAAACTATAATAGGCACTGGGCTTAACTATTTTACTTATCACTCTTTGCGAGGATAAAAGGTGCATTCTAAATATGCACTATCCATTTTACATAATGATATCAGCATAAAATATAAACTAGCCTTAACCTCATTTACAATCGTCAAAAAACTACTTATTAAAATTGAAAAAAAATCTGTCATTATTCAACATCATATAAAAAAATTAATTTATTTTTATTAAAAATTTAACTAAAACTCTAAAACGATAGAAAACACCTTTACTTTAAATCCAATGTGATTAGTATAACTTGACCTCCTCGCAGCAAAGGGAAAGTACCTACTTCACAGGTATTCCAGAATAACCATTAGGTAGGCAATTTGACGTAACAAGATCGTTATCTGGCACATCAGTAAAGCTGTTTTCTTCATTTTTATTTTTCTAAATTATTATTAGTTGTTTTCCAGCTCTTCCAGTTTTGGCGGAATCAATTTATACATAACAGGAGTTACAATTCTAGCCAAAATGGTTGAACTTATCAAGCCACCAATTAGGACAATCGCCAATGGAGATATTTGAGGATTGGGATTCACTGCCAGCGGAATCAAACCACAGATGGCTGTGACTGATGTTAAAACTACCGGAAGAAAACGAGTTTCACCTGCAATGGCAATAGCTTCATCAATAGATTTACCTTCTTGTCTTAACTGATTGGTAAAATCAACCAAAAGAAGGGAGTTTTTGACTTGAATTCCCGACAATCCAATGAAGCCAATAATAGAAACCAATGACATTGGATTTCCTGATGCGATTAAGAATAGTACACCTCCAAGAACGCCTAACGGAATGATGGACATCACAATGATGATTCCTTTGAATGTTTTGAATTGTAATAATAAAACAGCGATGAATAAAAACGTACTCAATATAATTACAGCAAGAAAATTACCACCTAAGGAATCTCCTTCCGATTCTTTTTCACCGGAGAGTTTGTAATAATAGCCTTTTGGCATTTCAAGTTTATCCAGTTTTGGTATAATAGTTACCAATAAATCATTGGCTAAATACCCCTCTTTTGTCATCGCACTGACTTTTGAAAAACGTGATTTATTAAAATGGTTTATGGCTGTAGGCGCTGTTTCAAAAGATAGTGTTGCAATTTGATTTAGAGCAATTGGTGTTCCCTGAACATTGTTCACATATAAATTCTTCAGTGCATCAAGATTAGAAAATTTATCCCTTGGTAACGTAATGGTCACGTTTCTTGCATCACCACGATCATCTATATAATCACCAACTGTTAAACCCGCAACAGCCAGACGAATTACTTTATCAATTTCACTCGTTAGTACTCCTAATGTTCTTGCTTTTTCTTTATTAATTTTGACTTTAACATCCGTTTTATAGGTGTTTAACTCGTTATTGATGTAAACGGTTCCTTTCTCATTTCGTAAAATAGTTTGTACTTGAGAAGAGAGTTTGCGCAAAACGTTCTGGTCTTCACCAAATAATCGTACTACGATGTTGGCTTCTAATGGTGGTCCTTGTTCAAAATCTTTCACTTCGACTTTAGCATAAGGTATCGTTTTAAATTTTTCGCGCAATTCTTGTATCAGTTTAGTTTTTTCGGAAGGTTTTGCTTCCTCTTCTAATTGCACGAAAATTTGAGCAAAATCAGATTTTCTATCCTGTGGATGCACATTGTAGTAAATCTGTGGATTTCCGTGTCCCACATTGGAAGTGAAATATTCAATTTCTTTGTGGTTTTTCAATTCTTTTTCTACCAATTTTGTTACCCTGTCACTTTCCGAAATATTGGCTTGAAGCGGCATTTTTATATTGATTAAAAACATTGGTTTTTCTGAAGTTGGGAATAATTTAAATCCGGCAACAGAAAACAATCCAAAGGCAATTACACTTAAAAATATAGAAATGGCAATAGTTGTTTTTGGAAATTTTAATGCTTTAGGCATAATATCTCTGTAAGCTCTTGTTAGAATTTTTTGCAAATACTGAAGGAAAATATTCCCTTCTCCGTGTTCGTGGGTTTTTAGAAATCGGCTTCCTAAAAACGGAACCAATGTTAAAGCCACAAGCATAGAAGCCAATACACTCGTGATAACCGCCATAGGCAAACTTCTGATAAATTCACCTGCCATATCTGGTAGAAAAGCTAATGGTAAAAAGGCTATAACCAAAGTGGCTGTAGTACCCACAACAGCAATGCCAATTTGCTTTGTGCCTTTTAAAACGGCATCCATTTTAGAATGTCCTTCACGAAGCCAGCGTTCAATATTTTCG
Source organism: Flavobacterium adiutor (assembly GCF_048282555.1). Classification (NCBI taxonomy): domain Bacteria; kingdom Pseudomonadati; phylum Bacteroidota; class Flavobacteriia; order Flavobacteriales; family Flavobacteriaceae; genus Flavobacterium; species Flavobacterium adiutor. Next base: position 1,012,262 of record NZ_CP182487.1, on the reverse strand, counting down.
ACTACAACAATACTATCATCAACTAATAATCCTAAAGCAACCACTAATCCAACAATACTCAATTGATTTAAGGAGAACCCTAAAGCATTCATTGCAATCAAACCCAAAGCCAATGATAAAGGAATAGAAATCATTACAATAAGTGAGGCTCTTCCGCCCAAAGGCAATAAAGTAATTACAACCAATAGAATTGCTAAAATAAAATCAAAACCTAAATGCCCTAAACGACTTGCTACCATATCGGCTTGGTCAAAGTTTTTTATGAGTTTGATGTTAGCTGGTAAATCTTTAGAAAAGGCATCTACTATCGGTAAATATTCTTTCTGAACATTACTAATATTTACATTGTCTTTCATTCCCGCAGTAACCAAAACGCAACGGTGTCCGTTAATTCTGGTAATATGATTTACTACTTCTGATTTATAATTTACATCAGCTACTTCTTTTAGATAGATGATTTTTCCATTGGCATTATAAACAACCGTATTGGCGACATCATCGGCATTTTTGAATTTACCACTTGTTTTTACATTGAATACTTTGGTGTCCAAATCAATACTTCCGCCAGGAATATCGGCAGCTTCACTTTGTAAACTTCCCATTACGATATTCAATGGTATTCTTAACTGCGCCAATTTCTCCAAATTCAAATCCACACGGATTTCCTGCTCCGGAATACCACTGTATTTTACATCCTTAAGATTGGTTATTTTTTCAATTTTTGTCTTTAGTTTATCCGCTTCATCACGCAGTTTTTTGTCAGAAGCATTTTCAGAAACCAAGGCTACCTGAAGAATTTTTACATCTGAAGACGAGATTTTTTCGGTTTTGATTTGGTAAATATCTTTTGGTAATTCACTGCTTTTTAGCGCGTTCATTTCGGTAGAGATTTCCTGATATTTATTATCGACATCCACTCCGTATTTGAACTTTACCTGAAAAGCAGCAACACCATCTTCTACAGTGGTTAGTATTTTTTCAATGTTTTCTAAGCCGTAAATCTTATTCTCAATAGGTTTTACCACTTGTTCTTCCATATCCTTCGGACTTGTGCCGGGATAAATAACCGTAATCAAATATTGTGGTGGATGTGTTGACGGGTCTTCTGCTCGTGGCATCGTAAATAAGGTAAGAACACCTACTACAGCGACTAACAGCGCTAGAATCAGCGTGAACTGATAATTTTTAACGGAAAAATTAGTTATTTGCATAGCCTATTATTTTATGATTTTGATAGTAGATTGTTCGTTGAGATAAGCACTATTAGAAATTACAATTTCATCCGTTTTTCGAAGACCATCTTTGATGAATACTCTGTTATTTTCAAATTTAGCAATCGTAACAGCTTGACGTTTTGCCTTGTTGTTCTCTACGATAAAGACAAAAGCATTGTTTCCATCGGCTTCAATAAGCGAGTTATAAGGAATAATGATGAAATCTTCGGCTTTATCTGCTTTAATTTGAGCTTTACCAAACATTCCGACTGCTGGTTTGTTGTTTTTCATATTCAGTTTTAGTTCCACTTGAAACGAACCTAACGACCTATCAGCAGCTTGTGATTTTCTGAAAATAGTAGCGTCAAATTCTTCATCTGGAAATCCATCAAGCGTTACTTTTGCTTTTTGACCAATAGTTACTGCTGCCCATTCTTGGTCGGTTAAACCCACTTTTAATAAATAATTGTTGTTTTTTGTGGTTTCGTTTATGGCCAAAATGGGTGAACCCGGACCAACTACTTCTCCTTCATTAGCTATTTTTGCAGTAACAAAACCGTCGGCTGTAGCATAAATTTTAGCATAACGTGCATTGAAAGCAACGGCATCTTTTTGTTTTCGGGCAATATCTAAACCTGTTTTTGTATTTTGGAGTTGCTCTAAAGTATATACGCTGTCTTTGTAAAGATTTACAGCACGATTGTAATCACGCTCGTATTTTTTTACATTCAAGTCCGATTGATTCAAGCCCGAACCGATTTCGGTTTCATCTAATGTCGCCAAAAGTTGTCCTTTTTTGAAAAACTGACCTTCATTTACATAAATTTTACGGACAACACCACCAATTTTAAAACCATAATTGGCTTGATTTTCTGTAGTTACCAAACCCGAAGCATTTATATCGCTTGTAAGAGCCAATGATTGAACCGTAGCGGTTTTTATCGAAATAACATCGGCATTTTCAAAGGGATTTTGTTCTTTTTTTTCTTCTTTACAAGCATAAAAAAAAGGGAGTACGAATAGGATAATTATTAATTTTCTCATAATTGTTTTGTTATTAGTTGTTTAAAGTAAAAGAAGCATTGGCTCTCTCTAATTCCGCATAGGCTATCCACGAATTATAAAGAGCTATATTGGTATTTAATTGAGCATTTACCCACTGATTTTGTGCGTCTAAAAGTTCGATGTAAATGGCTTGGCCTTCTTTATACAACTTGGTTATGTCCTCGTTATATTTTTTGGCCGATTCTTTTTGATTTTTATTGGCATTAAATTGTTCCAAAGCTGATTTTAGATTATTCTGTGAAATTTGAAACTGAAGCAATAATTGTTGTCTCACATTATCGGTCTGTGAACTTATTTTTTTAGCATCCTCTTCAACCTGTTTGAGTTTGTATTTATTTTTATTGCCAGAAAAAATGTTCCATTGCAAAGCAAGTCCAGCAAAATAATAGCGGGAATCTTTATTTACTTCAAAATCAAAATCCTGAAAACCAAAATCTGCAAATCCACTTAAGGTTGGAAGCCAATGTGATTGAGTGAGTTTGCCAACGGTTTCGTTTAACTCTTTTGCCTGTTTTAGTTTCTGAAGTTCTTCTCTGTTTGCTGTGTTTTCGACAACCAAATCGCTTGGTACAATTTCATTAGCATCGGTGCCGATAGGTGAGTCCAGTTTTTCGTTCAATAAAAAATTGAAGTAAGCCTGAGCATTTGTACTAGTTTGCTTTGCCGTTTCTAAATTGGCTTGGATGCGAATGACTTCATTATCACTTCGCAAAACAGCGGTGCGGTTTATTTTGTCATTTTTGAATAAAGATTGATTAACCCTTTGATTTTCCCTAACCAATTTGAGTGCATCCTCATAAATCTTAATGCCTTCAACAGATTGTAGGTATTTGTAGTACGCAATTTTTATTTCCTTTACTAATTCCCTTTTGTAGATTTCCAATTCAATAGTTTGTAAGGAAGTTTGTTGGGTTTTAATTCTCTTATTGTAGATGATTTCAAAATTCAACAATGGCATTGTAGTGTGAATTTTGGCATCATAAAAATTATCAGGGTTAATGAGAACTGACTGATTTTGTAGGGTAGGGAATGAGTTGGAGTTTGTGATTTGATTTAAGGTACTGTACACCGGATTCAGTAAATCGCCAATCGGAATATCAATAGTTCTTCCACCTTCAGCTATTGTATAATTTCCATTTAGGGTAACAGTAGGATAAAACAAGGCACGTGCTTCTTTCAAAGCATACATACTTTTATTTATGTCAAAGTTATGTTGCTTGATGACTTCGTTATTTTTTAGTCCAGCCTCAATATAGCCGTCTAGCTTACTTTGGGAATATCCTTGATATCCAAGTAAAGTGGTGATAAGAATTAGTGTTTTTTTCATTTTATATTACATTGTTTTTTAATTGAACATTGTTCATTTTATTGAACAAAAAAAAATTATAGTTTATCGATTATTTTTAAATACTCATTGTAGCCATCAAATAAGATAGTATCAGGATTACTGAATTTCACACCTTTAGTTCTTTGACGAATTTCAAGACAGCACATACCGTGTACCAAACTCCAAACCATAAAAGAAAGTGGTTCTACATTATGACCTTTAAAGTGCCCCTTATTGATGCACTCTTCTATTGTTACTTTAACGCGGTTAAATGTTGCAGCGCCTTCATTCCAATCTTCGTTTTCTGATTTTTCCAGAAATTCCATCGGAGCTTTAAGGTTGAACATCAAATCGTACATTTCTTGATTTTCTAAAGCAAATTTAATGTAAGCAAAACCCATTTTACGAAGGCGCTCCATAGGGTCTTCTATTTTGAATAATTCTTGAAAGTAGCTTCCTAGTTCTTGAAAACCAATAGAATGCAGGTCGTGCAAAATCGCAGTTTTATCTTTAAAATATACATATACAGTACCTACACTATAGTCAATTTCATCTGCAATGTTTCTAATGGTTGTTTGCTCAATCCCTTTTTCTATAAAAAGTTTTTTGGCACCTTTTAGAATAAGTGCTTTCAAAGCTTCTTTTTCTCTTGCTTTTCTGTCTGCTACACTCATAATTTTAATATTATTCGACAAAGATATGTTTTATTTTTGAACAATGTTCATTTTTTTAAAAAAATAGCAAACAAAAAAATTATAGATTTAATTTTATTGTATTTGTGCATTTTAAAAGAATCATTCTATCGAGATAGTCAAACTAAATTTTCTGAGCCGAATTCTGCTAATTTATCTACAATAGGCAGCGTTTTTAGTCCTAATTCCGTCAAAGTATACTCTACTTTTGGGGGGATTTCGGGATATACTTTTTTACTGACTAATTTGCTTTCAACTAGCATATTCAATTCTTGAATCAGCATTTTTTCGCTTATTGCAGGTATAGCTCTTTTTAATTCGCCATAACGCATTACTTTTTTGTTGATTTGATACAAAATCAACAAAGTCCATTTACCACTTAGAAGTGTTAATGAGGCTCTTACTGGACATTTTTCGTCACAAGATGAAATTATTTTTGATTTTTTTTCCATTGATATTCAACTATTCTAACCATTTTGTATGTACTTAACCACTAAGTAAGTACTTGTACAAAAGTAAGTACTTGAATACTTTTGTACAAGCAATATTTAAATATTCTAAAAGAGGAAATAATAATTAAAAGAAAATAAAATGAAAATTTTAGTATTTGGTGCTTCAGGCTCACAACAATTCAATGTAATATCTGAAGGAATGAAAAAAGGTGCGGAAGTAATTGCTGCAACAAGTTCGACAATGAGTTTTGAAAAATTAAAGCATGCTGGAGCAACGCCTATTGTGGCTAATATGAGCGATGCTAAAAAGATGCTTGAGATTACTGTGGGCATAGATGCGATTGCTTTTATGGTACCTGTTTCTTTACCAGATCCATTAAAAGGATTGGAATATGCAAAAAATGTAATTGATGCAGCCAAGTTTAATGGAATCAAGAAGATTGTATGGAATACAAGTGGTTGGTTAGCCCCTGAAAAAATAGGTATAGAGGGAGAGGATGTAAAATTAGACATTAAAAATTATCTTTTAAATAGTGGATTGAACTATGTGATAATAGAACCTACTATTTATATGGAAAACATGATGGGACCTTTTTGTGCCCCTTTTGTAAAAAATGAAAAGAAACTTGCCTATCCTACTCCTGAGGATATGCCTATTGGGTGGATAGCTTCCAGAGATGTTAGTTCGTTTGTTGTAGAAGCAATTTACAATAGTAATCTAAATGCAGAATCACTTCAAATAAGTGGTTTAGAAAACTTAAAAGGAAATGAATTGGCTGAACAATTTTCCAAAGGCTTAGGTGAAAGTGTAACATATTATACACAACCCTCTCAGGAATTTGGAGAAATATTAAAACCATTTGTAGGTGAAGCTGCTGCCGCTGGAGTTGCTTCTTTTTATGAAAGTCTTCAAAACTCAATAGAGTTCCCACCGAAATTTAATCCTAATATGAACCATATACTAGAAAAACTACCTGTGCAGATGACCTCAGTCGAACAATGGGCTAAAGAAAACAAGATGTATTTTTTGAAAGAATAACCAGCATTATTTAGGATCACCTCTTGTACTTAAATTCAGTATTTAATAAAAAAACGACAATAAATTGTCGTTTTTTTTAATTCAGCTTTATGCAAGTAAAAAGAGATTATTAAATAATCTAAGACCAAGTTAGTGTTACTGGAATGTATATTACAAATTGTATCTCTGTAAAATAACTTATAATAATTATACTTGGCTACATTTTTTCAATTACAATAGCAGAAGCTCCACCACCACCATTACAAATAGAGGCAACACCATATTTTCCATTTTCTTGATGAAGCACTGAAATTAATGTGCAAATAATTCTAGCGCCAGAAGCTCCTAAAGGGTGTCCTAATGCAACTGCTCCACCATAAACATTTACCTTATTGGCACTTATTTTTAATTCTTGAATATTTGTTAAAGCAACAGCAGCATAGGCCTCATTAATTTCAAAAAAGTCAATTTCTTCCACTGATAAATTTGCTCTCTTTAATGCTTTCGGAATTGCTAATGAAGGTGCCGTTGTAAACCATTCTGGAGCTTGAGCTGCATCTGCATATCCTACAATTTTTGCTACTGGTTTCAATCGATATTTTTCAATCGCTTCTTTTGATGCTAAAAGGATAACTGCGGCTCCATCATTCAAATTACTTGAATTTGCTGCTGTAATAGTGCCATCTTCTTGAAATACAGGTTTTAATTTTGATACTTTTTCAGGGATTATTTTAAAAATATCCTCGTCTTTATCAATAACAATATCTCCATTTTTTTGATGAATTGTTATGGGAATTATTTCATTTTTGAATTTACCTTCATCGTTAGCTTTTTTTGCTTTTGCGTAAGACTCAAGAGCATAATTATCTTGTTGTTCACGAGATAAATTATATTCTTTGGCACATAATTCGGCTGCATTACCCATGTGAAAATCATTATATACATCGGTTAAGCCATCTTTTAAAAGTCCATCAACCAAAGTTTCATGTCCAAGTTTATTTGCTTTACGCTTGTGCGCATAATGCGGAACATTACTCATGCTTTCAAACCCTCCAGTAAGGACTACATCTTCAATACCCAATTGAATTTGTTGTGCTCCCAAGATAGTTGCTTTCATTCCTGCTGCACAAACTTTGTTTACAGTTGTACAGTCAGCTTGATTTGGAATACCTCCAAAAATCGCAGCCTGTCTGGCTGGAGATTGTCCCAAATCGGCAGAAAGCACATTACCTAAATAAATAGCATCAATCGCATTGACAGGGATAGGTATACTTTCGAGTGTTGATTTAATAGCAGTAGCACCTAAATCTATTGCAGATAAGTCTGAAAAATTACCAAGAAAACCACCTATAGGAGTTCTTTTTGCTGCTATAATAAATACTTCTTTCATTTTTTTAAATTTTAATAGTACTAACAGCTAGATTTGAAGTTGCAAAAGCCAATTTTCGATCCTCACTATTACTAATCTCGGCTCTAATATTGATGATTGTTTTACCTAGCTTTACTACTTCAGTTTTCACTCTGATTATTTCACCTTCACGAGCACCACTGAAATATTCAATGTTTAAATTAATAGTTGGATAAAAATATTCCAATCCCAACACGAAGAAATTCACCCCGATACAATCATCTATCATTCCTGCCATAACACCTCCGTGTATCATACCAACGGGATTAGTCATGTCTTTTCGTACCGTGAATTCAAATTCAACTCCGCTTTCACTGGCTGCTAAAACCTTCCCTTTTAACCAATGTGCGAAGGGAGAAGGACTGCCTTCAAAAGTTTTTCCGACGTAATTTTTTAACGATTCTAACCTTGGATTTTTCATACTTTATTGATTTGTTAGATTTATTAATTTATTGAAACGACAAAAATCTACCCTTTTTAGAGTAGATTTTAAACGTATCTATAAAGACATTTTATTTTGCTTTTTCTACATTTTTAAGCATGGTTTTTTCAAACATCTTTGGGGCATAATTTTGAAGAAAAACAATTATTCCTGACATTTTTCCCACCAAATTTCTAAAAGATGGTTCTTCAGAATGAATTAGTTTCATAATAACATTTACCACCAATTTTGGATCCTCAGCATTTTTTATTCCATCATTAGTCAAAGCATTTAGTTTCTCTCGATAGCCATCATAGTTATTTATTGTTCCTTTCGAAATCAACGCATTATTTCCTAAATTCGTTTTAAACCAGGATGGTTCTACCATGCTTACTTTTATATTGAATTGGTTTAACTCAAAACGTAATGATTTAAAATAGCCTTCCACCGCATGTTTAGATGCAGAATAATAAGACAAATTTGGTGGACCTATTAAGCCAACAATAGAACTTATTGTTATGATGTGTCCGTTCTTTTGTTTTCTAAAATAGGGTAATAAAGCATTCGTTACTTTAACTGTTCCCCAAAAATTAGTTTCAAATTGCTGTTTTGCTAACTCAATTGGAGTTTCTTCGGCAACACCTGTAAGCATAAAACCTGCATTATTTACAAGCACATCAATTTTCGTAATAGTATTAAACAGTTCTGATATAAATTGATTGATCGAAGCATCGTCATCAACATTAAGTCGTACTAGTTTAAAAGGTATTTTATTTTGGTATTTTTCAGGATTTCGACTTGTACCAATGACTTGGAATCCTTTTTGATGGAGTTGATTTGCTAATAGTAAACCAAAACCTGAGGATGCTCCTGTAATTACAATGGTTTTACTCATTTTTTTCTGTTTTTAAGAGGATAAAGAACCTACAAGATGAATTGTAGGTTCTTTAAAATTAATTATCCGTGAGCAGCTTCTGATAAATCATTTACTTCTTCCCATTGTGCTATACGGTCTGCATACACTTGTTTTGCCCAAGGCAATGCTGTTTTGCCAAGAAAAATTCTTGAAGGCGGATTTTCAGCATCAATTACTTTTAAAATTGTATCAGCTGTAGCTTCAGGTACTCCATAAGGTATTGTTTGAAATTGCGCATATACAGCAGTTTTTAAATCGGCATAAGCATCGATAGGGGCGCTTGTGGCACTAGATGCTCCAGAGAAATCAGTAGTGTAACCAATTGGTTCAATCAATGTGGTATTGATACCGAACCCTTTAATTTCTCCTGCCATTGATTCTGTCATACCTTCAACCGCCCATTTAGTAGCATTGTAAAGTCCTAAAAGAGGTAGTGAGGTGATACCCAGAACACTCGAAACTTGAAGGATATGTCCAAATCCTTGATTTCTGAATATTGGAAGGATTGCTTGTGTCATCCATAGCGTACCAAAAACATTGGTGTCAAATTGGGTGCGAGCTTCTTCTTCGCTTGCTTCTTCAACTGCTCCAAACAAACCGTATCCTGCATTGTTTATTAATACATCTATAGTGCCAAAATGTTGTTGGGCTTTGCTAACTACTTCGAAGCATTGCGTTTTGTTAGTTACATCTAGTTGAAGCGGTAGTATTGCACTGCTATAAGTAGCTACTAAATCATTTAAAGATTCTGTGTTTCTTGCCGTGGCAATTACTTTATCGCCTCTTTTTAAAAATGCTTCTGCCCAAATTTTCCCGAATCCACGGGATGCTCCTGTAATTAAAATTGTTTTGCTCATTTTTTGAAATATATTTATAATTATTAATTTTTTAGAAAAGTATTAATGTAGCTAGTTGATAGTTCTGGATATTGAAACTGTGGAGCATGACCAGCTTCTGGAAAGATAATATGCTGAACAGAAGGAGATTTTTTCAATAGTGGAAACCAGTTTTCAGTAGCAAATGAAATATCATGGTCACCTGATAATACTAAAACAGGTGTTTTTAATGTTGCAAATCCTTCTCTAAAATTATCTTTATCTTCTAGGATGGCATTATTAGAAGCAAAATAACGTTGAAACAACTCTTGAGTTGCAGGTACTTTGGACCAATCAATATGTTCCATTATTCTACCCATTGAGGCCTGAGCGGCAATTCTACTTTTTTCAGATTTAGGTTCAAAGAACAGTACTACTGCATCTTCAAAATCGTTAACTGGTTTTAAAGCTCTTTCTAAAAAAACAGGCTCAAAAGGAACTTCATTTTTTCCCATTGGATTGGTACCAATTAAAACTGTTTTTAAAATACGATTTGGATTCATAAAAGTAACGTATTGCGCTACCCAACCTCCATAAGACCAACCCATAACATTGAATTTATCAATTTTTAGATTGTCTGCTAACTTAATTACTTCATTGGCGACCTCCTTAATATCTAAAGGCAAAGCCCCTTCTGAATATCCAATACCAGGATAATCGAATGTAATCACGGTATTATTTTTTGCTAATAAATCTAAAAATAAAGGATCCCAAGTATCTAAAGTTCCTCTAAAGCGATTTGTTAAGATGATTGGAGATCCAGTCCCAAATTTTCTATAGGCAATTTTTTTGCCATCAATAACTGCAAATTGAGTATTTGTAGTTACGGTTGTTTTTTTCATAATATTTTTTTTTTGTGAATAAATTGGATTGAAAAAAGTTAATGTTGCTACTAATAGTATTGCTCGTAGACTAATTTTTTGCATATTCAATGCATTTAATTTTATAAAATTTGTTTTCATTTTTGAATGTTCTAAAAATTAATATTATTTTTGCTTGCAAATTGCAAGTACAAATATAAATATATTTACTTGCATTTTGCAAGTGTTTTTTAAAAATATTTTTATGTCAAAGGTTAAAAAAAGATCTAATTGCTTAATTAGTAATTCTTTAGAGGTTTTTGGAGATAAGTGGTCGCTGTTAATTGTTCGCGATTTAATGTTTAAAAAGGAGTGTACTTATGGTGATTTTTCAAAATCAGAGGAAAAAATCGCTACTAATATATTAGCTACTAGACTGTTATCTTTGGAAGAAAATGGTATAATAAAAAAATTGAATCATCCTGAAAGTAAGGCTAAAGTCTTGTACCGACTGACTGACAAAGGAATTGATTTGTTGCCAATTATTGCTGAAATGAACTTGTGGGCTGAGAAATATTACCCTGTACCAGAGGAACGTAAAGCTATGCTGGAATTGATCCATAAAGATAAAGAGGCATTTGTAAAAACGGGTATGGAAAGGCTGAGAGAGGCTTAATTACGTATCACAACAAAACATAAAATTGAATTTTCAAAAATGTTATTTTTTTTTGAAAATTCAATTTTAAAATAGTTTATAGAAAGGGTATTTATAATATATAATCAGTATTGATAAAGTTTGATGCTCTACTATTTAATAATTCTTGTAAAATAGCATTGTTGTAATCATTGTCCTTAGAAGCAACAAAGGTTCTTATTGAGAATGATCTCAGTGCATCAAATACACTCAAGGTTCCAACCGCAGAATCTTTTCTTCCTGTGAATGGATATACATCAGGACCACGTTGGCAGGAACTATTTAAGTTAACTCTACAAACTAAATTCACCAAAGTATCAATAAGTGGAGCTAATGTTTTGATGTTTTTTCCAAAAAGACTTACTTGTTGACCATAGTTAGAATCTGCCATGTCGTTTAATGGTTCTTGGATGTCTTTGAATGTCATTATAGGAATTACGGGACCAAATTGCTCTTCATGATACACCCTCATATCTTTATTTACAGGAAATAAAACTGCAGGAAAAATATAGTTTGGATGCAATTCACCGCCTTTTTCGTTAATTACACTTGCCCCTTTAGTAACTGCATCTACTATCAGGCTTTTTATATAATTTGGTTTTTCTACCTCGGGAAGCGGTGTTAAAAAAACTCCTTTTTCCCAAGGATTGCCAAAAGATAACGCATCCACTTTTTCAGCAAAACGTTTGTTGAATTCTGATGCAATTGACTCGTGAACATAGATAACTTTTAGTGCTGTACAACGTTGACCATTAAAAGATAAAGTCCCAGCAATACACTCTGAAATGGCTAAGTCTAAATCAGCATCTGGCAAAATAATAGCTGGATTTTTAGCTTCTAAGCCAAGTACTAAACGCAGTCTGTTTTTGTTAGGATGTTGGTCTTGTAAAGCAATAGCGGATTTGCTATTTCCTATTAATGCAAGAACATCAATGATACCAGATTTCATTATTGGTGAAGCAATTTCTCGACCTCTTCCATAGATAACATTGATTACTCCTGGAGGAAAGCTATTTCTAAAAGCCTCTAGCAATGGACTAATCAATAATACGCCATGTTTGGCAGGTTTGAAAATTACTGGATTACCCATCAATAACGCTGGAATCAGCAATGAAAAAGTTTCGTTTAAAGGGTAATTATAGGGACCTAAACATAAAACAACGCCAATTGGTCCTCTTCGCACCATTGCATTTATTCCCTGTGTTTTGGAAAAACGAGCATTATTTCTATCATGCTGTTTGTAATTTTCTATAGTTTCATAAATATAATCAACCGTTCTGTCAAATTCTTTTTCCGCATCACCTAAAGATTTTCCAATTTCCCACATTAATAACTTCACAACTTCTGAACGTGTAGTTTTCATTTGCGAAACAAAGTTTTCCATACATTTAATACGTTCTACAACTTTCATAGTGGGCCATAATCCTTGTCCTTTATTGTAAGCACCTTTAGCCGCACTGATAAATTCTTCAGCATTTTCCTCAGTCATGTAAGGTATAAACCCTAACAATGTAGGTGAATAATTTTCAGATGAAGAAATAGAAGAATACACTTCAGTTGTTTTTCCTTTCCAATTTTTTAGCTCTCCATCAACTAGGTATGTATTTTGGTTAATTAATTCCTTGATTTGAAATTCTTCGGGTATAGCATTCATCTTTATTTGATTATTGATTAAAAATAATCAGTGCCAAAGTTATTGACACTGATTTTATAAGTATTAGATATGAATTCCTCCAGTAACTTCAATACGTTGTGCATTAACCCATTTAGAATCATCAGAACATAAAAATACAATTACACTTCCTATATCGTCTGGTAATCCAACTCTTCCTAGGGCAGTTATACCAGCTAGCCAATCGTTAACATCTTTATTGTCTCTGACTGCTCCGCCCCCAAAATCAGTTGCTATACCTCCGGGTGCAATCGTATTTACTCTAATTTTTCTTGGACCAAATTCTAGCGCTTGATAACGAGTTAAAGCCTCGACACCAGCTTTCATTACAGAATAAGCAGCCCAATTTTCATGAGTAAAGCGTGCTAAACCAGATGAAGTATTCACAATACTTGAACCTTCTGCCAATAGCGGTAATAATTTTTGTGTTATGAAAAATGGAGCCTTTAAGTGTGTAACCGCCATCTCATCGAAAGCTTCTTCAGTAGTTTCTTCTATTGAAGCATAGTATCCTGCTCCAGCATTATGCACTAATGCGTTTAGTTGTGTTTTACCAAATACATCACTCATCGATTTTTGAAGATCAGCAACAAAAGAATTGAACGTATTCGTTTTTCCTAAATCTAATTGAATGGAAAAAGCTTTTCTTCCTTTTGATTTAATTTCTTCAACTACTTCTTGAGCTTTACTTGCATTAGATTGATACGTAATGATTACATCAAATCCACTTGCCGCTAATTGAAGCGCAGCTTCTTTTCCCAATCCACGGCTACCACCCGTTAATAGAACTAATTTGTTTTCATTTTTTGACATTGTATTTTATTTAAAGATTACAATGCAAAGTTGCGAACAATAGAATGATAATGATTTGCAATAATCAAAGTGATAGTTGTAATAATCAAACAATTATTCTCTATAAACTACAGGAGATTTTTTGTTATGCTTTTTAAAAAAATTAGAAAAATAAGCAATCTCCTCAAAACCAAGGGTGTAAGCTATTTCAGATACATTCCATTTTGTTTGTTTTAGCAAGGCTTTTGCTTCTTGATTAATTCTACTAGCAATAATTTCGCCTGTAGTTTTGCCTGTATTTTCTTTTAAAACTCTGTTCAAATGGTTTACATGTACTCCGAGTGCTGATGCGTATTCCTTTGGTGTTTTTAATACTAAAATTTGGGTTGTATTTTCAATTGGAAATTGTCGTTCCAATAGTTCTATAAATAGCGAAGTGATTCTTGCAGAGGCCGTTTTAGTATTTTCAATAGGATTAATAGGCTTTAATTTTTGACCTTGGTGAATCAGTTCCATTAAATAATTGCGTAGTAAATCATACTTGTATTCGTAATCTGAATTGATTTCAGAGTGCATTTTATCAAAAAGCGTGTCAATCTGCGCATACTGATCTTTAGTTAGTTGAAAAACAAAATCACTTTGATTGGAGAAAATGGGCAGCAAATCGATGTCGATACCAATCTTTGACTTTGCTAGAAAATCTTTTGTAAAAACACAGAAATGACCAGATTGATTATTATCGTGTGGCGTATAATTGTATGGTATTTTGGGTGTTGCAAATAGAATACCATATTCTACTACTTCAATAGTTCTATCTGCGAATTCTACTCTATTTTTTCCGGAAATCAGACTTATTTTATAATAAGTTCTTCTATTATAGGGCATTTCGGGTTTCGCTTTAGCTATTTTATACATTTCAGCTACATTAAACACATTGAAATGTCCTATATCTTTATTAACGTTGCTACTTAAAATGTCATTCAAATCTGGATTATTGCTTCCAAATAGCTCTTCATAAAACTGTTGTATGGTAATTGAACTCATGCCTAATTTGTAAAATTCAAATATAATTAGTTTATTTTAATTAACTTATTTTAAGCACTAATTAATTATATGTTGTAAAACTGATTTTATTAAAAATCCCAAATCCTAATTTTAGAAAGGATTTGGGATATTAAATTTTAGTATTTGAGTTTATTCTTTCAAAGAAGCCATATCAATAACAAAGCGGTATCTCACATCGCTTTTCAGCATTCTTTCATACGCTTGGTTGATGTCTTGCATTTTAATAATTTCAATTTCTGAAACGATATTGTGCTCTCCGCAAAAATCTAACATTTCCTGAGTTTCGGCAATACCACCAATTACGGAACCTGCTACTGATTTTCGACCTAAAATCATAGGAACTGTATTTAAAATTGGTTCTAAACCTCCCAGATAACCAACTAATACTAAAGTTCCGCTAATATTTAGTGTTGCAACATATGGATTAACATCGTGAATATAAGGAACGGTATCAATAATTAAATCGAATTTGCCACTTACTGAAGCCATGTGGTCAGCATCTGTTGAAATAATAACGGCATCGGCACCTAATGCTAAAGCATCTTTTTCTTTATCAGGTGTTCTTGAAAATAGTGATACATGAGCTCCTAATCCTTTTGCTAGTTTTATAGCCATGTGTCCCAATCCGCCTAAACCTACGACTGCCACTTTGCTATCTTTACCTACATTCCAATGGCGCAGAGGAGACCATGTTGTTATACCTGCACAAAGTAATGGAGCAACCGCCGCTAAATCTAAATTTGCGGGTACTTTTAAAACAAAGTGCTCATCTACTACAATTTTTTCGGAATAGCCACCAAAAGTGTGTCCGCCAAGATGTTTATCAGTACCGTTATACGTTCCAGTAAATCCAGTTAAACAATATTGTTCTAGGTCTTTTTTGCAACTTTCACAGGTATGGCATGAATCTACCAAACAACCCACTCCAGCCAAATCACCCACTTTTAGTTTTGTTACTTCACTTCCCACTTTTGTAACTATACCAACAATTTCGTGTCCTGGAACAGATGGATATAATGTTCCGCCCCAATCGTTTCGGGCAGTGTGCAAATCAGAGTGACAAACTCCACAATACAGAATGTCTATTTCAATATCTTTTGCGGATACCTCTCTACGGTTAATGCTTAATTCTTTTAAATCAGCATCGTGAGCTTCTGTACCGTATGCTTTTACTTGAGTTGTTTTCATATTAATTTTAGTTATTTATAAGGTAAAATTTCATTCAAACAATTAATTGCATTTAATGTTCGAGTATAACCCACATAGGGAAGTAGCTGGGTTATGACATTGATAATCATTTGTCTGTCATTTCCAACTCTTGCATTTCCGGCTATATGTCCTTTAATTTGACTTTTTGTTCCGCCCATAGCAATTAGGAAAGAAAGCGTTACCATTTCACGCATTTTGATATCCAAACCATTTCTTGTGATATAATCTCCAAAACAATTTGCGGACAAGTATTCTTGAATGTGCAACAAATCTTTCGGTGCATTTTTATACATTTCATCGATACGGTTACCAATAATTTCTTTTTGTTTCTCCAATCCTTTTTCCATTCGGGTTTCGGGTGTAGTAGTCGATTGACTTTCCAATGGTAAAG
Source organism: Flavobacterium adiutor (assembly GCF_048282555.1). Taxonomy (NCBI): domain Bacteria; kingdom Pseudomonadati; phylum Bacteroidota; class Flavobacteriia; order Flavobacteriales; family Flavobacteriaceae; genus Flavobacterium; species Flavobacterium adiutor. The sequence continues at coordinate 996,251 of NZ_CP182487.1, read as the reverse complement.
AAATGTTTCGTTCAGTAAATATTTCATTGGTAGCATAAATAAAATCGACCACTTTGGCAATGCCTACATAAGGAACTGATTGGTACAGGACTTCTTTTATTTCAATTGGGGTTACTCCAACGTTTAGAGCGGCGTTTACGAACATTTTATATTCCGTTAGAGCCTGACTACCAATAGTGGAAGCCATAATCAGTACTACTCGGGTTTTGGTGTCCATAGCGTCGTGATGTATCACTTCATCAAAAGCAAAATTATCAAAGACGTGTATCAAATCGGGATCTGTTTGAGCGGCTTTTGAATTATAATTGGGCCACAAGGTCTCGTGGTTTTTATGAGCCGTTGCCGTGATATTTTTTGTTGGTTTTTCAGGTTTGAAACTATTGTAATCGGCATCGCTTACAGCTTGCAACCATTCGGTTTTATCCTTGTCGTGGTCGGGAACAAGGGCAATATGCCTCATTAAACTGTTGTGAGAAGCTCCGTGCCAATGCACTGCATTTTTGGGAATTTTCACCACATCCCCTTTTTTTATCAATTGAATAGGTTTGCCTTTTTCCTGATAATAGCCTATGCCTTCAATCACAAACAATATTTGTCCGCTTGTGTGGCTGTGCCAATTGGTTCTGGCTTTGGGTTCAAAGGTTACTGTTCCCATATTGATGTTGTATCCTTCCTCGGGTGTTACATTCATATTGACGAAAACTGTTCCTGTAAAGTATGCTGTTGGAGCTGCAATTCCTTTATCTGTATATGTTGTCATTTTATTTGTTTTTACTTGTGCTTTTAAACTACTGATAGACATTAAAACGAAAGCTATCAATGTGAAAAAGTATCTGTTTTTTACAACTTTCATCCTGTCCTTTTTTTTAAGTGAATTTATTTCATTGTTTTCATATCAATTACATAACGAAATTTTACTTTTCCATCCAGCACATTTTTATAGGCATTTTCAATGGCTGTAGCTGTTGCTGGAATAATTTCCACTTCAGGATAAATATTGTTGGCTACAGAATAATCCAACATTTCCTGAGTTTCTTTGATACCTCCAATTTGAGAACCAAATACTTTTCGATTGCCTTGCCAAATTAGTTTATCAATGGGAATAACAGGCATTATTGCAAAAGGAGGTAGTCCTACAATAGCCATTTGACCGTCTATTTTAAGCATTTTTAGATAAAGGTTTGGATCGTAACTAGCAGGAATTGTACTGATGATGAAATTTAAAGAATTCTCTAATCCTTTTAGTTCATCTGGGCTACTTACGTTGACATATTTCACCGCACCCAAACGAATGGCATCGGTACGTTTGTCTTCGGTAATATCAAAAACGGTAACTTCAGCACCGATTTTTACAGCATATTGAACGGCCATATGTCCCAATCCACCAAAACCTGCAACACCTACTTTATCTCCTTTTTTTACATCAGCATAATGAATGGGTGAATAGCTGGTAATCCCAGCACAAAGAAGTGGTGCCACTTTTTTTAAATCGGCTTGGGCTGGAATTTTTATTGCAAAGTTTTCGGTTAATACGATATTGTTTGAATAACCGCCTTGGGTAGTTTCGTTATTGTGAAACTGGTCTTTATCGTGATAAGTGAGTACTACTTCCTTGCAATATTGTTCTAAATCTGCTTTACAAAAGTCACATTTGCCACAAGAGTTTACCATACAGCCAACGCCTGCTAAATCACCAACTTTGAATTTAGTTACATTTTTACCCACTTTGGAAACACGCCCTGCAATTTCGTGGCCGGGAATCATCGGATATTCTTCTTTGCCCCAATCTCCGTGAACGTGGTGTAAATCGCTATGACAAATACTGGCATACAAAATGTCTATTTGAATTTCGTTATCTCCAACGGCGTGTCGTTGAAATTCAATGGGCTGGAACTTGCCATCGGCAGCCACTACGGCAAATCCATAGGACTGCACAGGTTTGTTTTGTGCAAATACACTACTGAAGAGTATTAAAACAAATACGATTATTAGACTTAATAGATTTTTCATTTTTAATGTTTTTAGAATATCAATTAATTTATAAATGCCACCAATTTGGGTTGTTTTTTGCAAAAGTTTATTATGCTATATAATATAAATATTACAAGATTCACACTGTTTAAATGGTCTTTGTGTGCTGATCAAATATGTGATTGGGTAAAAACCACGATAATGAGGTTAGTATCAAAAGGAAAAAAGCTGTTTTTGGGAATCCAATAATTGAGATAAGGATGGCTAGACAATTTAATCCAAGGCTGATATACGTTTTTTTATGTCCTTTGAATTTATTATAAAAAATAGAATCTTTTCCGTGAAGCTTACATAATTGATTCACTAAAATTAAATAGACTAGAATGCTTAAGCTAAGTAAACTGCCATAAATAGTAACAGTAACAGCTTTAAAGTCATTTTCTCCCATTGTTGCCGTTGCAAAAGGAACAAGTGAGAGAACAAAGAGGTTAAGCATATTAATCCAAAGTACCTTATTGTTTTAAGTACATGACAAAAAGCAAAACATATTGTTTTCCAAAGATTTAAATCCTGTCAAAAGAAATTTTGACAAATAATCTAATCCATACTTGAAAATACTTACTGCTCTTCTGCCATGTTTTTTTATTATTATTTTCTGGATGCATTCATCCAAATAGTCGCCAATTTTATAACACCATACAAAAGCAATCATTGTTAGAGAAAATAGTTTTTCTAATCTTTTTAAATCCGTCACATGTGTGTCTTCTATGTTAAAACCACTACTTTTTAAACCTCTAAAAAGAGTTTCAATTTGCCATCTTCGTTTATAATAAACCATTGCTTGTTCTGGTTTATTGAATGATACAATAATTAAAAATTCTATTTTTCCATCCCTAGCAATGGTCTTGCTCCCAGAAAGATAGCATTTTTGACCATGTAACTCCACAATTCTCGGATAGTGGTAAAACTCGCCTATTTTTAAATTATTGAATAACCAAAAAGCCTTAATCTCTTCCTGTTTTTGATAAGAATAAATTTTGAAATTATTTCTGATTCTAATATAATACCTAATATTGTTTTGGTTTAGAAACTCTAACCATTTATCCCCAACAAACTCTCTATCAGCTAAGAGACAATCTATACTTTGCCTCCCGAACCATTCTATGTAGGTTTTGATTAAATCAATCCTCTCTTGTATATCTGAATTTCCTCGTTTATCCAACATTTTGAACATCAATGGAAATGCAACATTTTTATAACTGACTCCCAACATTAGAATGTTGATATTTTTAGTTCCGAACTTCCAATTGGTTCTATCTAAGACCAATACCAAATCGCATCTTACCGGTAATATATTGAATATCAAAGAAGAAACTATTTTCATAGGAAAGTCAAATTCCTTCATGAATCTTTGAACCCTCCTATAAGAGCTATTTTTATTGGCGGTTGTATCAAATCCCGATGCTAACCTATCATAATTAACTGTTTTTATTTTGCATAAAGCCGTTATAAATAAACAAATGAGCTTGACCCTTGCTAAATTGAGTTTCCCTTTGAAATGACCTTGTAAAACTGAAATAAGCTCTGTATCTTTACACTCAAGACTGGTATTCTTCATTATAAAAATTATGTCGTAATAATTCTATAATGTACGAAATATCAGTCTTTTTTGCAAATTAATTAACCTGTATATTATTGATTTTTAGAAAAATATAATTTTGTCATGTACTAAACTTATTGTTAACTTTAGAGACCGTTTGAAACAAATGATGGTGGCTTGCCCAATTTAAGCCTACAAAAAGAAAACTAACGGCATAGCTAATGAATACAGGCCACATTGCCAAATAGGTTTCTAAAGTTGGGTTATGTACAGCTTTAAGTTCTAAAACCATTATGGTAATGATAATAGCATAAACGCCATCAGTAAAAGCTTCAATTCTATTTTTCTCCATTTTCATTTTTTAAGGTTTACTAATTCCTAAATTCTCGTTTACATGAATTTCTGGATTGGCCACTAACGTACCAATAAATGATGCAATACTTTTTCTTGAGATAGCTTGACCTATTTCAGGTTCTCCTTTTCGGGTCAAAACATAATCCACTTCATTGGCATTGGTAAACCAGTCAGGTCGCAAAATAGTATAATCCAGACCTGAATTTTCAATGTTATCGGATAGTTCTTTATAGGGTACTAAAACCGATTTAAGAGGCTTGTCAAAAATTCCAATCGAACTGATCGCAATAATTCTTTTCACACCATTCTCTTGCATAGCCTTAACAATATTTTTAGTCATCGCATCGAGTTGGCCAGCTAGATTAACATAAACAATGTCTTGTCCTTCAATAGCATTTTTCACATTATCGTAATACATTGCATCGCCTTGAACAATACTTGCATTTTCAATGTTTAAAATTCTTTTGGTACTACGGGCAAAAAGAGTTAATTGAACATCGTATTGTTTTTTTAATTCGTCTATTACATAAGAAGCTAAACTTCCTGTTGCACCTATGATTATTACTTTTTTCACGAGGTTTATTTTTTTTGATTAAAGATTAGTTATCCAACGATATCTGCTGAAAAGACCTTAGCTACGATTCGGTTAATCATTTTTTTGTTTTGCTGTAATCGTAAGCAACATCCACGGTTGTGAAGGATTAACTCTGGTAAATACTTCCGTGTAAGAAAGATGAAGTACCGTTTTAACGCCAGAAATCGTCAGGTCAAAAATGCCATCGCCATTAACAATGGCTGTATTGTCAGCAATCAATGCGGAACTTTTTTCTATGGTCACATTATTATGAATAAAATCCGGACTGTTTAATCGGTGCAGATATATAGTTTTATTCACAGGATCACCTGAAGTCCCCCAAACCTGTAGCTTGTCGTGGAAAACACTGCTTAGCGAATCCGTTAAACCGGCTACTTCCCATTGAAAGATTTTTGCTGATATATCTAATACACTTGCTTGGTCGGGGCTTTGGGATTTAGCATGGATGGAGAATAACGTTATCAAACTGAATACAAGTAATTTTTTCATTGTAGATTATTTGATGATAGATAAAAAGTTATTTATGGTGCATGTTTTCTTCACAGTTATTTATTTCCAACTCACTGGCAAAGTGTAAGTCCTCTGGTCAGTAACTGATTGCTGCGGAGACGGTAAGCTCTTGTCCACTGATTTGAAATGAGTATAGGGTAATAGAGGCAAATTCAAAGCAGATGGATACTTACGACTAAAATAGATTGTGTAAACCCCGCCTGGTAGTGTTTCGCTCTGTGGCTTAGTAAGTCCGCAAGGTTCGGCAGTAAACGATACAGGTCCGTTATCCGGACATACTGTTTCTGGACTTTGTGTAGTAATCTGAAGCACAAGTTTATGTCCCGGCTTCACAGCATACTGACGGGTAGCCAGTGAAATATCAAAACGATTTACCTGGTTGGGTATTAAATAAATGTCTTTGTCCAGTTTTGGCCAAGGCCAGATATAATTACCCTTTTTATCTTTCCACGTTCTTGACATGTCTAATTCACTTTGGCTACCCAAAATCGCACCAAAATTTATCCTTATTGAATCACCAGTTTGAGAAACATCATACAGACTTGCTATTAATTCAAGATTAGTATTGGAAGAACTGGCATATAACGTAACACTCATGGGACCTGCCAGTGTTATACCATCTTTAAAATATGATGTACTGAATGTTACTTTACCGTTTTTTTGTGAGGGTCTCGTCCAGTTAATTGTTTCTGTGCCGGCTATGGAAGATTTTGCTGTCGACAGATTTTGATTTGGGTTGAGATAATAAACGCTGTACTCACTTACTAAGGGGTATCTGTCGGTATTGATCCATCGCTCTGAGCCTATCTCATAAATATGTAATGGATTTTTTGTTGTTTCCATTCCTGTTTTTAATCCTTTGATCCAGGTGTCATACCATTGAACAAATATCAATGGTTCCAAACCCTGGCCGTGGCCCCAATCACCCATTATTAATTGGTATTTCGCAGAAACGGGAATGTTCTTTGGCATAGGTTTATATACAGGTATATTGTTCACTGCATTTTGAAAAGCAGCATAGGCTTGAACAGCGCCTGTTTCATTAATATCTTTCCATCCTCCCCAGAGTAATACAGGAATATTATTTTCAACAATGTTTTTTGCCCAGCGAAGCGGTAACCTGTCCTGCCAGTATCCGTCATACGCTTCTTTACCACCTGCCAGTAGACTATCATAAAAGCCTGACCAGTACGAATTGATAGATGGGTAATTACCCATAATGAAATTTGCGTTGGGCGCATAAGCGGCCAATGCTCCATTGGGCAATCCGTTCGTTGACCAGACCTGGCGAAACTGCATATCTAATCCTATACAGGCAGAGATTACCGCTTTTATTGGTGAACTTTTGTCTGTTACAGCAGCTGTTACCAGTGCAGTGGCCCCCGGATAGGAACAACCAAATAGCCCCACACTCCCGTTTGATCCTTTTAATTGTTTTCCTGCCCAATATGCCACAGTCTTACCATCCAATCCATCCCTTGAGTTAAACTGTTGTACCTCACCTTCACTACCTCCGGTGCCTCTCGGTCGTATTATCATAAAAATGTAACCATGCTTATTGAAATAAGCAATGTGTGGGGCAGGACCGTTTCTCTCAGGATAAGGAGTCATCTCAATGATAACCGGAAATTTTTGATCAGAAATCTCCCCATTGTCCATGGTCGGGTAATAAACCATTCCTTTTAGCTCCACAGCATCGTCCATTTTTATTACAATATCTACTGGCTTTGAAGAACCAAAACTGCAGTCTGTTGGAGCATAAAAACCAGTTCGGTCATCAGCACCTGTTTGAGCTGTGCTTTCGTTGATGACAGTGCTCAGTAAAAAGAAAATAATTGATGCAATGAATATTTTAGACATAACTTTTTCTGTTTGTGCTTTTATCTTATTGTATTTTTCTTGAGCGTATTGACATGTATTGAGTACAGAAGTTTACTTTGTTTGAGGGGTAGCATATCTGTCGCCTGTTATTTTAAAATTGTCGAAGAAGTCATTGATTTGTTTCAGTTCATCAGCAGATAATTCAATACTTGAACTCCATAAGTTTTCCTGTAAATGGGCTTGTTTTGTAGTGCCTGGTATCGGTACAATCCAGGGCTTTTGGGCCAACAACCAAGACAACGCCACTTGTGCAGCAGTGTAGCCTCTTTGGTTTCCAAAATCAGTGAGCATGCTAATTATGCCCCAATTGGCCACAATAGCTTCGGGTTGGTATCGGGGTAGGGTAGGACGATTGTCATTACTTGCATTATATGTAGTACGCTCGTTAATTGTTCCGGCAAGATAGGCTCTACTTAACGGACTGTATGGAACAAATCCAATACCCAATTCTTCACAAAGCGGAATCACATCCTCTAATGGTTCTCGGGTCATTAGTGAAAACTCACTTTGTATAGCCGTTAGCGGTTGAATAGCATGTGCCTTTCGGATGTTGTTTACACCAGCTTCACTCAGTCCAAAATGTTTTACTTTACCTTCTTTGATTAAGTCTTTTACAGTACCAGCAACATCTTCTATAGGAATTTTGGGGTCAACACGGTGTTGGTAAAGCAAATCTATCACGTCGGTTTTCAAGCGTTTTAATGATTGTTCTACTACAGCTCTAATGTGAGTGGGGTGACTGTTCAATCCGCCAGTCATTTTGCCATTTTGTATGTCAAATCCGAATTTAGTACATAATGTAATTTTTTTTCTAAAAGACGCTACAGCTTCACCAACTAATGGTTCGTTTGTATAAGGCCCATAAGCTTCTGCTGTGTCAAAAAAGTTTACACCCATATCATAGGCTTTCCTTATCACTGCAATGGAATTTCTTCTGTCTGGAATAAAACTACGATTAAAGCTCATCCCCATACAACCAAGCCCTATACCGTGATTGATTTTTAAGCTTTGTTGTCCTTTGCCTAGGGTTCGTTCATTTCTTTCAGGTTTTTTTTGTTCATCATCTTTCGATGAAAGAGAGGTTGCGATAGCAGGTGTTATGCCCATCATAGAGGAAGTCAACAGTGAGGCGCTAAGCACAGTACCTGATTTTAAAAAATTTCTTCGATTTTGCATAGTAAAGCTATTTTAGTTTATTATTGACTACAATGCGATCTTTCCCATTTTCATAGCTGCGATTACGCCACCATCCATTAGGAAGTCGCTTCCTGTTGTAAACCCAGAATCTGTTCCTAAAAGATAATGAGCCAATGTTGCAACTTCATCAACCGTTCCTACTCGTTTTGCAGCTGAAGCACTAATCATCGCACGGTAACCGTCGCCAATTGGAGATTCTAGCTCGTGTTTTGCTAATGCTGTCAAGATAATACCTGGACTGATGGAGTTTACCCTTGCACCTCTTTCTCCCCATTTTAAGCTTTCAGCCTGTACACGAAGTTGATTAGCTCTTTTAGAAATGCAATAAGCATAAGTAGTATTAGCGATATTTTCAGGTTGTAATACTGACAATTTAGTTAATTCGCTAGCGGGAGTAGTAGCTAGTGCAGTATCTATCTCTGCACCAAATGCAGGGATCATATAACCTGCCATGCTAGAAATATGAATACCAGCACCAGCTTCAGCAATTACTTTTCCAAATTCTTCTAAAATATATACTGTACCTACTAAATCTACTTCCAAGATTTTTTCTGTAGATGCCATGTTGGGTGATAGACCTGCTGTATTTACAACTTGTAACACATTACCCAACGAGGTTGCTTTTGACACTAATGCCTCTACTGACTCTAGCGAAGAAACATCTACTAACTGTGTTTCTACTACATAACCAGTATCTACCAACTCTTGTGCAGCCTTTGTAAGGGTGTGCTCATTAATGTCTGACAATAATACAATTTTACCAGCTCCTTCTCGTTTGGCTATCGCCATTCCTATTCCTCCTACACCGATAACGACTAAAACGTTTGATTTCATAATTTTTGTTTGTTTTAATTTAAGTTTATTTTAAAAAGTTGAAGCAACAGATTTAAGAATAATCCAAGCCCCATTGCGTTTTTCTAATTTCATTTTTTGTTGTAGCCGCCATGTATTTCTGCTTCCCCAAATTCTTGCATCAACTAAGTTGCGTACAACAACATCTGCATTGTTACTATTTAGTTTAACATTGATACTTATTTCTTTAGCTGAATAGTATTTCATACTTTCTCTTGATACCTCTCTAAACCATTCCACTTTTGGCTGTACATAACCCGTGATATGGGTGAGGGTATAATGTTCATCCAAAATATTGTTCATAGTAACTGTATCCCTTGCAATCATTAATTCTGCTAGCTCTCTTACTGTAGCAATTACATCTGCTTCATCGCTGTTGATATTCATCTGCATTGTTGATTTTTGTTGTAAAGGATTGATACATCCTAACCAATAAAATAATATGATTATTAAGTAATGCATACTTATTTTCCAACTCTTGCTTGTAAAGCAGTAGGATAACGTTCTCCGATAATTTCGATTTCCTTAAGGGCTTTGTCTATTCTATTTAATTCATCTAAGGAAAGGGTGAGATTAATTGCACCTACATTTTCTTCTAGTCTGTGGATTTTTGTTGTGCCTGGAATGGGAGCTATGAAAGGCTTCTGTGCTAATAACCAAGCTAATGCAATTTGAGCAGGTGTGGCTTTGTTTTCTGTTGCAATTACTTTTACTAAATTGACCAAAACCTGATTGGTTTTTCGATTTTCTTCAGTAAATCTTGGTACTATATTGCGAAAATCAGTTGGGTCGAATTTTGTATGTTCATTTATAGCACCTGTTAAAAAGCCTTTTCCTAAAGGACTAAAAGGTACAAAACCAATACCCAATTCTTCTAATAATGGTAAAATTTCGTTTTCAGGTTCACGCCAAAACATGGAATACTCACTTTGTAAGGCTGTTACAGGCAATACGGCATTTGCTTTTTTAATACTTTCTACGCCTGCCTCACTCATACCAAAATGCTTTACTTTACCTTCTGCAATCAAATCCTTCACTGTTCCTGCCACATCTTCCATAGGAATAGCTGGGTCAACCCGATGCTGATACAATAAATCAATTACATCTGTTTGCAAGTATTTTAATGAGTTTTCAACTACAGTTCTTATGCGGTTTGGATGGCTATCCACCCCTTTAGTGCTATCTCCATCTTTAAAACCAAATTTTGTAGCTATTACAATTTCACCTCTAAAGGGCTTCACCGCTTTACCTATAATTTTTTCATTACCACCTTGATTGTATGCTTCAGCCGTATCCAAAAAAGTGATACCCAAATCATAGGCTTTCTGGATTAATGCAATAGCATCCTTTTCGGTTTGCGGTTGTCCATAACCAAAGGTTAAACCCATACAACCGAATCCAAGTTCTGAAACTTCAAGTCCTTGTTTGCCTAATATTCTTGTTTTCATTTTTTTAATTGTTTAAAAGAATCAATGCAAATTTATTGGTAAGCAAAGCGTGTATTATTATATCAATTACTGATATTCTAACCATTATTACTGAATGTTTTTTTTGGAGAATACTTAGTATCTAAATCAGTTAATTCTATTGATGTTCAACTTAAAATTGAAATACAAAATTACTCTCGAATGAAAGGGGTTACTGTATACATATTACTGAATTCATAACCAAAATAACTGATAGTGTTTACTAAATGCAGAATGTAACTTGATAATAATTAAATTTGTTAAATCAAATTAGTAAATAATGGATATCATTCATTTCAATAATGTAGGCGATTACAATCATTTAAATAATCAAGAAACCTTACACCCACTTGTCAGCCTTATTGACCTTTCAAAAGCAAATCCTAGAAAAGGCTACAAAATGCATTTTAATTTGTATTGTATTATTTTGAAAGAAACCAAGTGTGGCGATATTAAATATGGTAATAATCATTATGATTATCAAGAGGGAACTTTAGTTTTTTTTGCACCGGGACAAGTTATCGAGGTCAATAGTCAAGAGTATTATCAACCAACAGGATTAGCTTTAGTTTTTCATCCTGATTTGTTGCATAATACCGCTCTGGGAAAACATATGGAAGAGTACAGCTTTTTCTCCTATAGTATGAGCGAGGCACTACACATGTCTGAAAAAGAAAGAAAATTAATTCTGGATTGTTTTTCAAAATTGGAATACGAATTAAATCAAGCAATTGATAAACACAGTAGAAAGTTAATTGCATCCAATATTGAGTTGCTTTTAAACTACTGTACTCGTTTTTATGACCGACAATTTATCACTAGAGAAAATAGTAATAAAGGAATTTTAGAAAAATTTGAATATTTATTAAATGGATTTTTCAATTCTGATAAGCCACAGCAAATCGGATTTCCAACAGTAGCATATTGTGCTGAACAACTTCATTTATCAGCAAACTACTTTGGAGACTTGATAAAAAAGGAAACGGGTATATCTGCCCAAGAGTTTATTCAAACAAAATTGATTGAAGTTGCAAAATCTAAAGTATTTGAATTTGATAAATCAATAAGCCAAGTAGCGTATGAATTAGGGTTTAAATATCCACAGCATTTTAATAGACTATTTAAGCAAAAAGTAGGAATGACTCCAATTGAGTTTAAAAGAATGAATTAATAAAACAACAAGTTTACAAATTAGGAAAATTGTTGTTTTACGACTAAATCCTTAAGAGCCTGTTTAAAAATGTAAAAAAAAGTCTTTATGAGTTAAAGAAACCGATTGGAATTATTCTTTTTGTGCTACCAAACTACAAATAAGATGTATCCAACCGATTTAACAGAAACTCAGTGGCAATTTATAAAAAAACATTAGAATTAGGTGATAGAAAACGTAAACACAGCTTGCGTTTCATCTGGAATGCGATCAACTACCTTATTAAGAGTGGTTGTCAGTGGCGAATGCTACCTAGTAATTTTCCAAAATGGCAGCTTGTTTATTATTACTATTCAAAATGGGCTGATTTAGATTATTTTGATTTATTACTTTCTAAGTTAAGAGAAGGAGTCCGTAGTAAAAAAGGACAAAATGCAGAACCCAGTTTAGGAATAATGGATAGCCAAAGCGTTCGTTGGGGAAATAATCGTTCTTTAAAAAGTTTTGATGGAAATAAAAAAATAAAAGGTATAAAACGACACGTTGTCGTTGATAAAAATGGCTTTTTATTAGCCATTATGGTAACGGTAGCGAGTATTCATGATAGCAAAGCAGTATTTTTATTGATCAGAACCCTAAAGGATTTACTTTGTTCTGTAAAAGTTATCCTTGCCGATGGAGGCTATAGAGGTGAAATTATAGAACAAGTTAAAAACAATTTTGGTTATATAATTCAAGTAGTTATGAGGTCGGATGATAAAAAATCAGGCTTCAAGCCTATACACAAAAGATGGGTGGTAGAGAGAACATTTGCATGGTTTGACAACGATAGAAGATTATGCAGAAATTATGAACTATTAATTGATTCTGCTGAAAACGTAGTCAAATTAGCAGCTATTAAACATTTATTGAATAAAATTTAAACAGGCTCTTAAAGATTATTGATTATTTTTTTGTAAAAATCTGATCAACTCTGAATTGAATTCTGCAAATTCTTCGATAAATAAGCCGTGACAGCTATTTTCAAATTTAACGATATATAAATTTTTAATTCCTTTTTGCATTGGTTCTGCAAAATTAAATTTTCCAATATTCAGTTTGTCGAGTACTCCTTTTTATATACTCTGTGAATACATTATAATTGAAGTCTCCATTTAGGATTGTCTGATTTTTCAAAACCACGAATTGTAATTCCTGCTACTCGACACCCTTTATCTATCAATTCCTGATATTGACATTTATGCATTGCATTGCCTTTCAATATGCTTCATGATGCCGTTGTTGTTAAGCGGCTTTTGATGATCCTTGGGAACATGATTAAAAACATAGCGTTCAAAATCCAGAATAAACTTGTACTTCAGCTGAGAAAGGAAAATATCATTCCTGTAGAGTTTCTCCCTCAGGAATGTTTTTACATACCGCTGGGTGGTATGGTAATTCTTCATGATTCCCGGAACAAGTTTATGCAGCTGCTGTTCATTATGATATTCCATCAGTGCCATTAATGTTGGAGTTGTATGGTCAGCGCCCATTACCCGGTCGCGTATCGCAGGACCGTCTATAGCAGCATCATTCAGCAGCATCTGCTGATAGGTATTTATGATTTTTGCCTTGAACTAGTTAAGAAAAATGTTGAGTTCAGTAATTTCTTTGCGGTTTCCCTTAGCCATGCCTTTTCTTTCATCCCATTCGGCTGCCTTAACGGAACGCTTGACTGAAATCTCAGTCCGTTTTCCATTTACAGTTACTCGGGCACAGATAGGAGCCGAACCTTGGATCGTGGTTTTTTAGGTCTTTAGGTAAAAGAGGATCCCGAATGTAATTCCTGCTGTTTTCATATCTCAAAAATTTAATGTTTCAGATCAATTGCACATTAAATGGGTCCCAAGAAAGCTGGATTTTCTTTTGAAAAACTGCATAATTGAAGAAGCATCAAATGTTAAAATTTGAGACAACAAACTGAAAAATATGGTATTAAAATGATTTTTGGGACCTGCAAGGTAAAAAAAGAAAAGGGGTAGCCGAATAGATCCCATTTTCTTTGATATAACGGATCATAACATATTGTTGTGGGGAAATATTAAAATCTAGATATTTGTATGTTCAATCTATCCCCCAATGCAAGATTCTTTTATCGATATCCTTAAGTTGTTATTACCTGAGATAATAGTAGACTACTTCGAACTTACTTCTTATAAAAAGAAAGATGAAACACTCCATCTGTATTTAAAAGAGATTAATTCGATACCTAAAGAATACAGAGAATCAAAATTAAGCTCAAAAGGATTCTTCGAAGAGATAACGGTTCAGGATTTTCCTATCCGTGGACACCAAGTATATCTTCACATCACTCGCAGAAGATGGCTTAATGAAGATACTCGAAAGATCGTTTTTAGAGATTGGAATTTAGTAGCAGACGGAACTCGTGTAACCCAGGAGTTTGCGTCTTTTTTAAAAGAGATCAATAGATTCCAGTCCAAATGATTGTAATACCATTGCCTCTTTCTATGGAGTTTCTGGTAGAAACCTGCAATGTCAATACAAAGATTTTCTAAGTGATTTCAAAGTTTGGGATCAAATATCACATGCTAAAAAATGGCTTCTTTTTCCACAAAATATTGGAAAGCGTTTATCAATAGACGAAACCTCACTTTCAAATGGCGAACTCTATACTATTTTAACCAACAAATCCGGTAAAGGTAGAAAAGGAACTATAGTAGCTATGATTGCAGGAACTAAAGCAGAAACAGTTATTGGCGTTATTGAAAAAATTCCTCTTAAACAGCGGAATCTAGTCAAGGAAATTACTCTGGATATGGCCGGGAATATGGGATTGATAGCTAAAAAGTGTTTTGCTAATGCTACTCGAGTTACAGACCGATTCCATGTTCAAAAGCTAGCTGCAGAAGCCCTGCAGGAAATCAGGATTAAATATCGTTGGCAAGCCATTGATCAAGAAAATGATGCTATTGAAAAAGCCAAAAAGTCAAAAGTAAATTTCGAATCTAAAACACTTTCAAATGGGGATACCCTTAAGCAATTACTAGCGAGGAGTCGCTATTTCTTGTATAAATCCAAATCGAAATGGACTCAAAATCAAATAGAACGTGCTACCTTACTATTTGAGTTATATCCTGATATTCAAAAAGGATACAATCTAACTGAAGAGCTCCGTGGCATCTTTGAGAATACAACCGATAAAATCATTGGTTTTGCAAAATTAGCCAGATGGCATGAAAAAGTAGATCAATCTGGATTTAAGTCTTTCGGTACAATCTCTCGTACAATTATGAATCATTATCAAACCATCTTAAATTATTTTGATAACAGAAGTACTAATGCTTCTTCAGAATCATTCAATGCTAAAATAAAAGCATTTAGATCAAAATTTAGAGGTGTTAGAAATATAGAATACTTCCTTTTTAGGCTAACTAATATTTATGCTTAATTTTTGCATCCCCACAGGTTTTTGCTTTGATCCGATATAACGGATCATAACATATTGTTGTGGGGAAATATTAAAATCTA
The DNA here is from genome assembly GCF_048282555.1 of Flavobacterium adiutor. NCBI lineage: Bacteria > Pseudomonadati > Bacteroidota > Flavobacteriia > Flavobacteriales > Flavobacteriaceae > Flavobacterium > Flavobacterium adiutor. The sequence goes on along the minus strand of NZ_CP182487.1, from coordinate 981,147 downwards.
GATATTTGTATGTTCAATCTATCCCCCAATGCAAGATTCTTTTATCGATATCCTTAAGTTGTTATTACCTGAGATAATAGTAGACTACTTCGAACTTACTTCTTATAAAAAGAAAGATGAAACACTCCATCTGTATTTAAAAGAGATTAATTCGATACCTAAAGAATACAGAGAATCAAAATTAAGCTCAAAAGGATTCTTCGAAGAGATAACGGTTCAGGATTTTCCTATCCGTGGACACCAAGTATATCTTCACATCACTCGCAGAAGATGGCTTAATGAAGATACTCGAAAGATCGTTTTTAGAGATTGGAATTTAGTAGCAGACGGAACTCGTGTAACCCAGGAGTTTGCGTCTTTTTTAAAAGAGATCAATAGATTCCAGTCCAAATGATTGTAATACCATTGCCTCTTTCTATGGAGTTTCTGGTAGAAACCTGCAATGTCAATACAAAGATTTTCTAAGTGATTTCAAAGTTTGGGATCAAATATCACATGCTAAAAAATGGCTTCTTTTTCCACAAAATATTGGAAAGCGTTTATCAATAGACGAAACCTCACTTTCAAATGGCGAACTCTATACTATTTTAACCAACAAATCCGGTAAAGGTAGAAAAGGAACTATAGTAGCTATGATTGCAGGAACTAAAGCAGAAACAGTTATTGGCGTTATTGAAAAAATTCCTCTTAAACAGCGGAATCTAGTCAAGGAAATTACTCTGGATATGGCCGGGAATATGGGATTGATAGCTAAAAAGTGTTTTGCTAATGCTACTCGAGTTACAGACCGATTCCATGTTCAAAAGCTAGCTGCAGAAGCCCTGCAGGAAATCAGGATTAAATATCGTTGGCAAGCCATTGATCAAGAAAATGATGCTATTGAAAAAGCCAAAAAGTCAAAAGTAAATTTCGAATCTAAAACACTTTCAAATGGGGATACCCTTAAGCAATTACTAGCGAGGAGTCGCTATTTCTTGTATAAATCCAAATCGAAATGGACTCAAAATCAAATAGAACGTGCTACCTTACTATTTGAGTTATATCCTGATATTCAAAAAGGATACAATCTAACTGAAGAGCTCCGTGGCATCTTTGAGAATACAACCGATAAAATCATTGGTTTTGCAAAATTAGCCAGATGGCATGAAAAAGTAGATCAATCTGGATTTAAGTCTTTCGGTACAATCTCTCGTACAATTATGAATCATTATCAAACCATCTTAAATTATTTTGATAACAGAAGTACTAATGCTTCTGCAGAATCATTCAATGCTAAAATAAAAGCATTTAGATCAAAATTTAGAGGTGTTAGAAATATAGAATACTTCCTTTTTAGGCTAACTAATATTTATGCTTAATTTTTGCATCCCCACAGGTTTTTGCTTTGATCCGATATAACTTGAATATTTTGGAGTTGAATAAAAAGAAAAACCCCTCAAATCCAATGATTTAAGGAGTTTTGACTGACTTTCAAAGTCTTAAAAGTCGGGGTGGCAGGATTCGAACCTGCGGCCTCCTGCTCCCAAAGCAGGCGCGATAACCGGGCTACGCTACACCCCGTAAGCGGGTGCAAATATATAACTATTTTTTACTTATCCCAAACAATTTTAGAAATAAGAAAAAATAAAATTAAAATTCACAAAAGCTACATTAATATATTAACAGGCTAAATCGGAAATCAGAACATTTTTTACCAAACAAACAATCATAATAAAGCAAAGCACGTTAGGCAACTAAACTCAAATTCTTTCAAAACACCCACCATACAAGGCTAAACAACGTTTCAAAAATGTTAACAAAATAGATTTTCAAAAACCATAAATAATTGTATTTTTACGGTTCAAAATTCAGAAAATAAATGGGCAAAATCATTGCTATTGCTAATCAAAAAGGAGGCGTTGGAAAGACTACTACATCAGTAAATCTTGCTGCCTCATTAGGTGTTTTAGAGAAAAAAGTTTTATTGATCGATGCTGATCCTCAAGCTAATGCCACATCTGGTCTTGGAATTGACGTGGAAACAGTTGAAACCGGAACTTACCAGATTCTTGAACACACTGTAACACCAAAAGAAGCCATTCTTAAATGTACAGCTCCAAATGTTGACGTAATACCTGCACACATTGATCTTGTTGCGATCGAAATTGAGCTGGTAGACAAAGAAAACCGTGAGTACATGCTTAAAAAAGCATTAGAAGAAGCCAAGAAAGAGTATGATTTTATCATTATCGACTGTGCGCCTTCTTTGGGATTATTAACCTTAAATGCTTTAACAGCTGCTGATTCTGTAGTTATTCCGATTCAGTGTGAATATTTTGCTCTTGAAGGATTAGGAAAACTACTGAACACTATTAAAAGTATTCAGAAAATCCATAATCCTGATCTGGATATTGAAGGATTATTGCTAACCATGTATGATTCAAGATTACGCTTATCAAATCAGGTGGTTGAAGAGGTTCAAAAACATTTTAACGATATGGTTTTTGAAACCGTTATTCAGCGAAATGTAAAACTAAGTGAAGCGCCAAGCTTTGGAGAAAGCATCATCAATTATGACGCAACAAGCAAAGGAGCAGTAAATTACATTAATTTAGCTCAGGAAATTATAAAGAAAAACAGCAAATAGTTTTTATGACAAAAGCAATTAAAAAACAAGCCTTAGGAAGAGGATTATCAGCATTATTAAAGGATCCGGAAAATGACATTACATCAGTAGAAGACAAAAATGCTGACAAGGTTGTTGGAAACATCATTGAGCTTGAAATAAGTGCTATCGAAATAAATCCGTTTCAGCCCAGAAGTAATTTTAATGAAGAATCTTTACGTGAATTAGCAACTTCTATTAAAGAATTAGGGGTGATCCAGCCTATTACTGTTCGAAAATTAGAATTTAATAAATATCAGTTAATTTCCGGAGAGCGCCGTTTACGTGCTTCGACTTTGATAGGCTTAACACATATTCCTGCTTACATCCGTATTGCCAATGATAATGAATCATTGGTAATGGCTTTGGTTGAAAACATTCAGCGTCACGACTTAGACCCTATTGAGATTGCACTCTCATACCAACGGTTGATAGATGAAATCCAGTTAACGCAGGAACAAATGAGTGAACGTGTGGGAAAAAAACGTTCTACCATTGCTAATTATTTACGTCTTTTAAAATTAGACCCAATTATTCAGACAGGTATCCGCGATGGCTTTATCAGCATGGGACACGGAAGAGCCATTATCAATATTGAAGACTTGGACATCCAGACCGATATTTACCAAAAAATCGTGAGCCAAAATCTATCTGTACGTGAAACTGAAACTTTAGTAAAAAATTATCACGAAGGCCTCAAACCGAAAGCTGAAGGAAAACCAAAAACAGCTTCTTCATTTGTAGTTAAAGAAACTCAAAAAAACACATTCAATGACTATTTTGGTTCAAAAGTTGATATAAAAGTTGCCGGAAACGGAAAAGGAAAAATTACAATCCCTTTTAACTCAGAAGCCGACTTTAACAGAATTATAAAATTAATAAACGGATAGTGAATAAAATTGTCCCCATAGGTCTATTGTTCTTTTTCTCAGGAACCGTCTCTTTTTTTGCTCAGGTAAAACAAGAAACGGTTTTAGTCGCTAAAGACACTTCTAAATTAGAAGAAATAGACCCGCTGAGACCAGCAAAAGCTGCCTTCTACTCGGCAATTTTACCAGGGTTAGGACAGGCATACAATAAAAAATACTGGAAAATTCCTTTGGTGTATGGCGCAATTGGCACCAGTATGTATTTTTATCTTGACAATCAAAAAAAATATCGTGAAGTAAGAAATGAATACAAAAGAAGACTAGAGGGTTATGATTCAAGCGAAAAATTTGCAAGGCTTGATGACTCCCGTCTAATTGCAGCCCAAAAATTTTATCAGCGTAATCGCGACTTATCATCATTGTTTGTTGTTGGTTTTTATGCTTTAAATATCATTGACGCTAATGTTGATGCTTCCCTGATACAATTTAATGTAAATGAAAGATTATCTATGCGTCCTGAAATATACCCTACAGATGTAACTTTTAAACCAAATATAGGACTAACCTTTAATTACAACTTTTAAATAGCTTTTTACTATCTATTTAAATAAAAAAATATACAAGAAAATGAAAATTGCACTTTTAGGATACGGAAAAATGGGTCAGGTAATCGAAAGAATTGCTCTGGAAAGAGGGCATGAAATCGTACTAAAAAAAGATGAATTCAACACCTATGACGGCCTTCCAACAGCAGATGTCGCTATAGATTTCAGTGTTCCCACAGCTGCTGTAGCTAACATTTCAAGTTGTTTTCATGCGAATGTTCCGGTAGTTTCAGGAACCACAGGCTGGTTAGAACATTATGATGAAGTAGAAGCACTTTGTAAAGAAAAACAAGGTGGTTTTATATCCAGTTCAAATTTTAGCTTAGGGGTTAACATATTTTTCGGGTTGAATGAATATTTAGCTAAAATTATGAGTCAATTTGACTCTTACAAAGTATCAATGGAAGAGATTCACCATACTCAAAAGTTAGATGCACCAAGCGGAACAGCTATTTCATTAGCAAAAGGGGTTATTGAAAACAGCACTTATGCAAATTGGACAATGGAAGATCCGAAGTCAAATGAAATTCATATTGAAGCTAAAAGAATTGGTGATGTCCCAGGGACGCATACTGTAACTTACGATTCTATAGTTGACAGCATCGAATTAAAGCATACTGCTCACAATCGTGAAGGATTTGCCCTTGGAGCTGTTATTGCCGCTGAATGGCTCGCAGGCAAAAAAGGAATCTACACAATGAAAGACGTTTTGAATCTGGAATCTAAATAAAATCCAAAAAATAATATTCTGAAATTTCAGAACTAAAATATAAAACTATGACACTTTATCTTTGGTTTGTTTTTTTCTTAGCGGTACAAGTAATCCATTTTCTAGGTACCTGGAAGTTATATCAGGCTGCAGGCCGTAAATCCTTGGAAGCAGCAATCCCAGTTTACAATTCGATTGTTTTAATGAAAATTATTGGACGCCCAACCTGGTGGACAATCCTGCTTTTCATACCCATAATCAATCTTATTATGTTCCCTGTAGTTTGGGTGGAAACTTTGAGAACATTTGGAAAAAAATCAACATTAGACACCTTTCTAGGGATTTTCACTCTGGGATTTTATATTTATTATGTCAATTATACCCAAAAATTAGAGTATAATGCAGAGAGAAAATTAACTCCTGAAAACAGAGCCGCCGACACGGTTAGCTCACTGCTTTTCGCTATAATTGTTGCAACTTTGGTACACACATATGTTGTACAGCCGTTTACAATACCAACTTCTTCATTAGAGAAATCATTATTAATTGGGGATTTCCTTTTCGTGAGCAAAGTAAACTATGGGCCTCGTGTACCCATGACCACTGTAGCTCTGCCAATGGTTCATGACTCTATTCCTTTAACAAAAAAGAAGTCTTATTTAAGCTGGCCACAATTACCTTATTTCAGGCTTCCGGCTTTAGAAAAAATAAAACGAAATGATATTGTCGTTTTTAACTGGCCGGTCGATACAGTACATTACTTCTTTGAGCCAAAAGGAAAACCTGGCGTTATAAAACCAATTGACAAGAAATCAAATTATGTCAAACGCTGTGTAGGAGTTCCTGGCGACAGTTTATCAATAAAGGACGGATTTGTTTATATCAATAACAAAAAACTGATCCTTCCTGAAAGAGCAAAACCACAATATTCATATGCTGTAGCATTAGACGGGAAAACACCTATTGATTTTGAATCTCTTTTAAAAGAGCTCAAAGTCAATCTTGTTGATGTTATGGGATTTAAGGATGAAGTAAAAAGAGACACCTTATATTTCGCAGCTTTAACGGAAGAAAGTGTTGAGCGTTTAAAAAACACTCCCGGAGTTACGAATGTAAAAAGACAAATTTCTAAAGGAAATGACAATTCCATTTTCCCTCATATCAACAAATGGAATCAGGATAATTTTGGTCCCATATATATTCCGGAAGCGGGGAAAACAGTTGCTTTAACAAATGAATCATTGCCGTTTTATAAAGACATCATCACTACTTACGAAGGCAATACTTTAGAGTTGCAGGGTTCAAAATTTTTAATAAATGGTAAACCGGCAACCACATATACTTTCAAACAAAACTATTACTGGATGATGGGTGACAATCGTCATAATTCTGAAGACAGCCGGTACTGGGGATATGTTCCTGAAAATCACATTGTAGGAAAACCGGTTTTCATTTGGATGAGCTGGGACACTAATGGAAAAGGGATCAATAAAATTCGTTGGGACAGAGTTTTTACTACTGTTGATGGCGAAGGACAGCCACAATCCTATTTCAAATACTTCCTGATTGCTTTAGCAGCATTCTTTATTGGAGAATATTTTTGGAAAAAAAGAAAAGAAAATAAAGCATAAATAAAAATAGTTATTTTAGTTTCAGGTTTCAAGTTTCAGGTTCGTATAAAACTTGAAACCTGAAACCTGAAACTTTTAAACAAAAAACAAAAACATGAATTCCTTATTACTTCCTACTTATTTTCCTTCAATTAGCCATTTTGCAGTTATGGCTCAATCTGAAAATATTACTTTTGAAATGGAAGATAATTTTCAGAAACAGACTAATAGAAACCGCACCTATATATACAGTCCAAATGGAATTCAGTTATTAAACATCCCAATTAAGCATTCCAGATCAGCACATCAAAAAACAAAAGATGTTTTGATTGAAAATGAATTTGACTGGCAAAAACAGCATTTTAAATCTTTGGAAGCAGCTTACAGAAGCTCTCCTTTTTTTGAATTTTTCGAAGATGACATACTGCCTGTATTTGAAAAAAAACATACTTTTTTGATGGATTTAAACATGGAAGTACTGGAAACAGTCACCAAATGTTTACGAATGAAATTAGAATTTGGAAAAACGACTGAATATTTTCATGAAGCAGAAAATGTTTCTGACTTTAGATACCTGGCTAATGGGAAAAAAGATCAGAATTCATTTGAAAAATACCCTCAGGTTTTCGATGACAAACATGGTTTTATAAATAATTTAAGCGTTTTGGATTTACTTTTCAATGAAGGAAAATTTGCAATGGATTATTTAAAAACACAGAAAATTATATAAAACGAGTTTAAAATTTGCGATTTGCTGACTGGAATTTAAATGAGATTTATTCCATTGAAAGCGTTGCCATGACTGGATAATGATCTGAATTTTCAAAATCAGAAAAACTTTCAAACTGTTTTACTTTCATTTTAGGATCGGTAAAAATATAGTCTATTCTGGCAGGATAATATTTAAATTTATAAGTAGCACCAAAACCTTCACCTGCTTCTTCAAAAGTATCTTTTAGCTTTCCTTTTATGTTTCGATAAACATAAGAAAAAGGACTATTATTCATATCTCCGCAAATAATAATCGGATATTTACATTGTTTGATGTTTTCTTTAAAAATCTCAGCCTGCTCCTGCTGCTGCCTGAATCCTTTACTTATTCTGGCAAGTATTCGCTGCGATTTTTTTTGATTAACATTATCAATATCATCTGAAATCTCATTTACATCAGGAGAAATTTTAATAGACTGTAAGTGCATATTATAAATCCTGATCACGTCCTTACCGCGTTTTATATCAGCATAAACCACATTATTATCCGAATTCGGAAAAATAATGTTCCCTTCATTTATAATAGGGAACTTCGAAAAAATAGCCTGCCCTGTTTTGATTTTCTTCCCATCAATAAAAATATAACGGTGCGGATATACTTTTAGATCCAGATGTGCAGAATTGGAATACTCCTGAATACACAGAATATCAGGATCTTTTTCATCTATAAATGCTTTTATATTATCAGGAATATCATCACGGTCAAGCCATTTAAAAACATTAAAAAGACGAACATTATAACTCATCACAGAAAAGTCTTTCTCACCTTTAACATATTCTTTACCTGATATTTTATAAAATTTACTAATAAATGTAATTCCTGTCAACAACACCAATCCGGACAAAATAAGACGTTTTTTAAACTGAATTCCCCAATAAATAAAGAATAACCCGTTTGCAACAAAAAAGGCCGGCATAAACAAGGTGAGCACCGATAAAAGCGGAAAGCTTTTAGGTGTCAAAAAAGGTAAAATATAGATACTAAATGTAAGAACAGTGAGTACTATATTCAAAAAGAACATTATTTTATTAAACCAGGAAAGGTTTTTCATATTATTTTGCTAAAGATTATTTTCCAGCCTTAAATAGAAACTCTTTTTCTTCCTTAGTCAGACAATCATACCCAGACTGGCTGATTTTATCTAAAATTTCATCAATTTGCTGTTGCGTTTTGTCTTTGGTAATAATCCTTGACACTTTTTTTTCTGTAGGTTTTTGATAATTTTTATGCACTTTTTTAAAAGGAGTCGAAGGGGATTTTTTGAATAGATTAGCAAAGAAATCTAATATTTTGGAAATAATAATACTCAAATCTGTTCCGTTTTGTAATAACTTTACATACATAAAACCAAAAAAGGCACCGGCTAAATGTGAGATATGCCCTCCGGTATTGTCTAAACGCAACTGCATCAGGTCTAAAACCAGGATTACGCCAGTGATGTGCCATAATTTTACATTTCCTATCAATAACAAACGAACATCCATCAATGGCTGATAGGTTGTTGCCGCAACCAAAATTGCCATAATTGCAGCAGAAGCTCCGACTATGGGTGCCGAAATATTTAAAAAATAATAGCTTAATGCGAACGCAATTCCTGCAAACACAGCCCCTAAAATATACAATCCCAGATATTGTTTTTGAGTAAAAAAGGTCAAAAACAACTGGCTTGCAAAATTCAAAACCATCATATTAAACAATAAATGCAAAAATGAAGAATGGAAAAATGCATACGTTAAAAATGTCCAGGGCTTAAATAGAAAAACACTTGGATCTGACGAAAGTGCCAACCAGTCAGGATAGGCAAATCCTCCACCTGAATATTGATAAAAAAATACTAATGAAATCAGGAAACAAGCAATATTCCAATAGATCAAACGTAGTGAAACACCTCCTATTTTATACTGTAATTTCAAATCATCCAAAATATTCATAAAGCTTCTTTTTCGTTTTATTAATTATTAAAGTTAAAAATTAATTCCAACGATTGTTATTAAACTGATTTTTTTTCCAGTACAGCATCATTAAAAAACCTGCTACTGCACCTCCAACATGTGCAAAATGAGCAATTCCTGTACCTCCGCTTCCAAAGAGAGAACTTCCTCTCAGACCTAAAAACAAATCAATAAACAAAAGTCCCGGAACAAAATATTTTGCTTTAATAGGAATTGGAATAAACATCAAAGCCAGCTCAGCATTAGGAAACATAAACGCAAAAGCAGTCAGCAATCCATAAACAGCTCCTGAAGCCCCTAAAACAGCTCCTCCATAAGCATGTACAAAATTATCCAGTTGTGAATCAGTTAATAATTCTTTCCATTTAACAGCTATGTTACCATCATTCAAAATTTGCAAAATACTCGCTTTTGAATATCCGTCTTCAATCAAAATATTCAAACTTTCCTGATAATAATAGTAATTCACCGCGAAATTTAGCAAAGCCGCTCCTAAACCACAAGAAATATAAAAAAACAAGAATTTTTTACCTCCCCAAAAATGCTCCAGCATAGAGCCAAAGGAATACAATGCAAACATGTTAAATGCTATGTGCAAAAGATTTGCATGCATAAACATATGCGTAATTGGCTGCCAAAGATTGAAATTTGGATTTTCCGGAAAGAACATAATCAGAAAATCATACGACACCGGCACTAATTGAGAACCAATAAAAAAAATAATATTAATAATGAGCAGTTGTTTTACAACAGGGGTCATATTCATCATAAGGCAAACTTTTTATCTATATCTTCCACACGCATAGTAATGAAAGTAGGTTTTTGAAAAGGTGAAATATTGGGATCTTTACAGGCAAATAATCCATTAACTAAATTATCCTGCTCTGTTTCGGTTAAATACGATCCGGTTTTAACCGCTAAACTTTTGGCCATTGATTTGGCTATTGTATCATTCTGACTATAACTGCTCGCCGGGATTCCGTCTTGTAAGTCGCTTAATAATTGTTCGATTACGAGAGAAACTTCACTTTCTGTAATATTTACAGGAATTCCTGAAATCACAACGTGATCAGATTGTGTCTCTTCAAAAACAAAACCTGTTGTTTCTAATGAAGGTTTAAGTTCTTCGATTAAAGCCATTTCATCAGAAGAATAAAACAAATTCAACGGAAACAACAATTGCTGGCTTGAAGCCTGATTTACCGTCATGTTCAGCAAAAACTGCTCATATAAAATACGCTGATGAGCCCGCTGCTGATCCACAATTACCATTCCTGATTTTATCGGCGAAACAATATATTTTTTATGTATCTGATAGGTTTTCTGACTTGCCTGTTCTACTTCGTCATCATTAAAAAGTGAAGAAGTAACTTCCTCGTTTTCAAATGTAAAAGGTGAACTTTCAATAGTTTCCGGATTTTCTGTGTCCAAACCAACATACAAGCTTTCCCAGCTTGCTGTAGGCTCTACTCTTTTGGAATAACCTGAATAAGAAGAACCAGAACCCGAAGAAGAGGAAAAAGCCCCAGAGCCGGAACTTCCTGATCCGGAAAGCGCCTTCGCATAATGCTGATTCGTTTTATCATCAGTAAAAGGATTAAAAGTTCCATCAACCTGAATTGTTGGAATTTCCACTTTTACATCTTTGTAATGATAAGGTGTATCTAAATTTGAATCTCTGTCAAAATCAAGAACCGGCGCCACATTAAACTGGCCTAAACTGTGTTTTATCGAAGCTCTCAAAATAGCATATAAAGCCTGTTCATCATCAAACTTTATTTCGGTTTTTGTTGGATGAATATTAATATCGATTGTATTTGGCGGCACTTGTAAATACAGAAAATAACTTGGCTGCGAGCCATCTTTCAAAAGTCCTTCATAAGCCGCCATAACCGCATGATGTAAATAACCACTTTTTATAAAACGATCATTTACGAAAAAAAACTGTTCTCCTCTGCTTTTCTTTGCAAATTCAGGTTTACATACAAAACCCTGAATGTTTATAATTTCAGTATCCTCATTAACCGGTACCAATTTTTCATTGGTTTTACCTGACATTATTCCAACTATGCGCTGACGATAACCAGCAGCCGGCAAATTATACATCTCGCTTCCGTTGTGATAAAAAGTAAAATGAATTTTTGGATGCGCCAAAGCTACACGCTGAAATTCATCCATAACGTGACGAAATTCAACCGTATCTGACTTTAAGAAATTACGGCGGGCAGGAATATTATAAAATAAATTTTTAACAGCAAAAGAAGTCCCCTTTGGTAAAACCGCAACTTCCTGTGACACAAACTTACTCCCTTCAATAATAATATGAGTCCCCAACTCATCCTGATCCTGTCTGGTTTTCATTTCCATATGAGCAATCGCTGCAATTGAAGCTAAAGCTTCTCCACGGAAACCTTTAGTGCATAATGAAAACAAATCCTCGGCCTGACGAATTTTTGAGGTCGCATGACGTTCAAAGCACAAACGCGCGTCAGTAACACTCATTCCTTTACCATTATCAATAACCTGAACTAGTGATTTTCCTGCATCTTTAATAATCAATTTAATATCAGTTGCATTGGCATCAACTGCATTTTCTAAAAGCTCTTTTACAACTGAAGCAGGTCTTTGCACCACCTCTCCGGCAGCAATTTGATTGGCAACATGATCAGGAAGTAACTGAATAATACTCGACATTGAAAATTTTAGATTGTAGATTAACGTTTTAAGATTTTTGATTTCAAATCTAAACCAAGGTGTACAAATTTAATGAATTTCTATTGGCTTTTAGAATTTCAAGAGTCATAAAAAAAACAAAAAACCTATACTCTTTTTTACACAGTATAGGTTTTGTAATATATAAAAAAAATGTTTTTTTTATTCGTTCTCAATTTTTCTGGGAGTATCTTCAATCTGAATCGCACCTGAAGACAGTAATGGCTGAGTAAAAGGATGCGAAATAGAAGCCTGCTGACGGATATAAGCCATCTTTATAGCGGCTATAGCAGCTTCGGTTCCTTTGTTTCCATGAACACCACCGCTTCGGTCAATAGACTGCTGCATGTTATTGTCTGTTAAAACGCAAAAGATAACCGGAATATCAGTCTGAACATTTAAATCCTTTATTCCTTGAGTAACGCCTTCGCAGACAAAATCAAAGTGTTTTGTTTCTCCCTGAATTACACATCCTATAACAATAACTGCATCAACATTTTGCGTCTGCAGCATTTTTTTTGCGCCATAAATCAGTTCAAAACTTCCCGGAACATTCCAGCTAATAATTTGCTGTGCAGGAACATCGCAGTCAATTAATGCTTCAAAAGCGCCATTGTAAAGTCCTTCGGTTACAGTGTCATTCCACTCAGAAACAACAATCCCAAATCGAAAGTCTTTCGCATTTGGGATTGTGTTTTTATCGTATTCTGATAAATTTTTATTTTCGGTAGCCATTTGTACTATTATTAGAATTTAAATTTAAGATTGCTAAAATACAAATCTAAAATATAAAATCTGAACTCAAAAAGTATAATTATTGTGCTAATCCAATCAAGGCATCAACAGAAGCTGCTTCCGGAGTTCCATCAAAGTTTTCTTTAATATCTGTGAGGTATTTCAAAGCATCTTCTTTTTGACCTAAAGCTATAGCCGTTTTACCTGCTTTTAATAAAAAACGAGGTGTTGTAAAATCATTCTTATTAGATTCAGCAGCTTTTACATAATAATCAAGAGCTTCTTTTTGGTTGTTTTTTTGAGAATAAGCATCTCCTATTGCACCTTTAGCTAAAGCACTTAAAATCATATCATCTGATTTAAATTCTCCTAGATATTTGATAGCTTCATCAAATTTACCAGTGTTTAAATAAGCCATACCTGCATAATAATTGGCTAAGTTCCCAGCATCAGTTCCTGAATATTCCTCAGCAATTTTCACAAATCCGAATTTACCTTCAGAACCATTTAAAGCTAATTTATACAATGAATCACTTGCTACACCATCAGTCGCTTTTTGGAAATTTTGCTGTGCAACAAACATTTCGTTAGCAGCTTCATCCTGCTTAGGTGCTTCAATAAATTTTTGGTACGCTAAATATCCAATAGTTAAAACAGCAATACCAGCAACAAAACCAATAATAATTTTTTGATTTTTAGCAACCCAATCCTCAGTTCTTGAAGCAGTTTCATCTAATTTCGAAAAAACGCCAGCAGTTGTACTGTCTTTTTCGTCAATTACTACCTGTGTTTCTTCAGTTACTTCTTTAACTTCTTTTTCTTTTGGTGCTTTATATCCTCTTTTATTGTAAGTAGCCATTTAAAATTAATTTAGTGAACGGCAAAAATAAAATTTTTATTGAAACTGAAGTAAAAAAAATCAATTTTATCACTATTTAAAAAAAAATATTTTGAACAATCTTAATTAATTCTGTCTTAGTTCTAAAATAATTCATTCCTAAACGCAATAAAAGCCTAATATATCGATAATTTTCGATAATTTGCACCCCAAAATATTTGCTGTTTCTAAACATCATATTTTACCTTTTACAGGTGTCTAAAAAATGTATTTAAACAAAATTTCTTTATTCAATTATAAAAATTTCTCCGAAATTAGTTTCGATTTCGACCGCAAAATCAATTGTTTTGTTGGTAAAAACGGCATTGGCAAAACTAATGTACTCGATGCTATTTACCATCTGGCTTACGGAAAAAGCTATTTTAACCCGCTGGCGATACAAAACATCAAACACGGCGAAGAGTTTTTTGTAATTGATGCCGAATTAGAAAAAAATAACAGGACAGAACAAATTGTCTGCAGTTTAAAAAAAGGACAAAAAAAGGTCTTAAAAAGAAACGGAAAAGCATATGATAAATTTTCAGATCATATCGGATTTATTCCGCTAGTCATTATTTCGCCAGCAGACCGAGATTTAATTATGGAAGGAAGCGAAACACGCCGTAAGTTTATGGACAGTGTGATTTCGCAATTAGATTCCACTTACCTGCATCAGCTAATCCAATATCAAAAGGTAATTGTGCAGCGAAATGCGCTTTTAAAATATTTTGCACTAAACCATACTTTCGACAACGACACCTTATCTATATATAATGAACATCTGGATGAATACGGAAAATCGATTTTCGAAAAACGAAAAGATTTCCTTGAACAATTTATACCTATATTTAAAGTGCATCATCATGCCATAACAGGCTCTGAGGAATCCGTACAATTGGTTTACGAAAGTCATCTATTCGAAAAAGATTTGTTAACGCTTCTGCAGGAAAATATAAATAAAGACAGAGCATTGCATTATACCAGTTCCGGAATTCATAAAGATGATTTATCTTTTGAAATTGACTCACATCCTATAAAAAAATTCGGCTCTCAGGGACAGCAAAAATCTTTTTTGATTGCCTTAAAACTGGCTCAATTTGAATTTTTAAAGAAACAAAGCGGTGTAAAACCTATTTTACTTTTTGACGATATTTTTGACAAACTCGATGAAACCCGCGTTTCTAAAATTATCGAAATGGTAAATAGCGAAACATTTGGGCAGCTTTTTATTTCAGACACTCATCCGGAAAGAACCGAAACAATTGTAAAATCGACACACCAGAGTTATAAGATATTTAATTTGTAATTTTATCAAAGAATTCAAAAATTAACTGCAATAAAAAAACAGATTATGCTAACAAAAGAGTCATTGCAATTTTTAGACGATTTAAAAAAGAACAATAACCGTGACTGGTTTCAGGATAATAAAAAACGATACGAAATTTTCAAGAAAGATTATCACCAATTAGTAAGCGATTTTCTGGATGTAATGAAACCTCTTGATCCTTCATTAGAATTATTAGAAGTTAAAAACTGTACTTTTAGAATCAATCGCGATATCCGGTTTTCTAAAGACAAATCGCCCTATAAAGCACATTTGGGTGTCTGGATGTCAGCTGGTGCGAAAGGCACTAATCGTTCCGGATATTATGTCCATATTGAAAAAGGAGCGAGTTTCATCGCTGGCGGATTTTATTCACCTGAAGCAGAAGATTTGAAAAAAGTCCGTAAAGAAATTGCCTTTTTCTATGATGATTTACAGGAAATTTTAAACGATAAAAATTTCAAAAAAGAGTTCGGGAGTTTAGACATAAATGAAAACAACTCTCTGAAAAGCATGCCTCGAGGTTATGAAAAAGATCATCCGGCAATTGAATTTCTAAAACTGAAGAGTTTTACAGCAACTCAAAAATTTGATATTTCTGAAGTAACCCAGAAAGACTTCGCTTCTAAAATGAGTAAAAAACTAATTGCTTTGAAGCCTCTTAACGAATTTATCAATCGTGCTTTAGAAACTGAGGAATAAAAAGATAAATCGTCACGAATACACGAATCAATACAAATAATATACTCAATATAAATTCGTGAATTTGTAGCGGAAAAACTTTTATAAATGAAAAGAAAAATACTTTTTCTTGGAGAATCTTATCGTGCTGATGCCATCACCTGGATGAAAGGCTTAAAAGAATTTGGTGATTTTGAAATCATTACATGGGAACTTCAGACACCAAACAGTTCCAGATTCAAACGTATTCTAGAATATTTCTTATCTCCTGTTTCTATTCGAAAAATAATCAGGAAAGAAAAACCAGACATGGTAATTGCTGAAAGAACCACAAGTTATGGCTTCTTAGCTGCGCTATCCGGATCTAAATCCATTGCTATTGCCCAGCAAGGTCGCACTGATTTATGGCCGGAAGGTTCTGTTTTATATCCTTTTAAAAAGTTTATTCAGAAATACGCCTTCAAAAAAGCGCATTTAATTCATGCCTGGGGACCTGTCATGGCAATTCACATGAAAACAACCGGCGTTGATATGAGCAAAGTTTTAATTCTTCCTAAAGGAATTGATTTATCACTTTTTACTCCTTTAACCAATAATTCGAACAAAATTGAAGCGATTGTAACACGTTCGCTTCAACCGGAATACCGACACGATTCTATCCTAAAAGCTTTCGGAATTTTAAATCAAAAAGGAATTGATTTTTCTTTGACTATTGTTGGCGATGGAACAAGATTGCAATTTTTGAAAGATTTAGCTACAGCACTTCAAATCGAAAATAAAGTAATTTTTACAGGAAGAATTCCAAATACAGAACTTCCAAAGTTACTTCAGCAATCGAATATTTACATCAGCATGCCGATTACTGAAGGCGTTTCTGCATCATTGTTTGAAGCGATGGCATGTAATTGTTATCCGGTTGTTTCTGATATTCCAGGAAATCAAAGCTGGATTACACATCGCGAAAATGGTCAATTAATTACAATTGATAACATTGAAATGCTCGCCAATGAATTGATCTGGTCTTTTGAAAATCCGGAATTACGAAATGAGGCCATTATTCGAAATAGAAAATTTGTAGAGGAGAATGCTAATTATGATATTAATATGAAGGTAATTGCGGATAGGTATCATGAGTTACTGAATTTCAATTCACCAGCAACAACAGCAGATACATACGAAACATCTGCTAATTTCATCAACAATCTAGTCTTCGAATATATCGAAACTTACACATTTCAACGTGGACAAGAGTTTGAGGAAACTAATTTACTGAACATAAACGAGTACAATAAATTAAATCAAAGAAAAATTAAGAAAAATGATTTAGATCATTTCCAAGAATTGAGAATTTCAGAATTAGAAAAATTGAGATATACACAATATATATTAGATAACGAAGGAAAACTCCACTCATCAGCTCACAAAACAAATACTTTTAAATTTGATGATCAAAACGTCGCACATCTCAAAAAAATTCTAAACATTGAAGTAATCAACAGACCTGACTGGATGTGCGGTCCAAAATATAGAGATGCAATTATTTTTTATAACAAGGAGAAAGAAATTGTATCAAGTTTAAATATATGCTTTAGTTGCCACTATATGCAAACAACAAAAAACAACTATATTAACGCCGATGAATCTGCATATAACTACTTAAAAGAATTCTTTATTGAAATCGGACACAACATAGAATAATATATATTATCACAAAAAGACATTTTAAACAAAAGTAAAATCCAAGCAAATAATTCATACTTTTGAAATCATATTAAAGCCTTTTACGCATGCAAATCCAATCCAACTTTTCTTTAAAAAACTATAATACTTTCGGCATTGAAGCCAGCGCTAAACAATTTGTTGCAGTTCATTCTATTGAGGAGCTGAAAACGATTTTATCGGCAAACAAAAACGAGAAAAAATTCATTTTAGGAGGCGGAAGCAATATGCTTTTAACCAAAGATATTGATGCTTTGGTTATCCATATCGATTTAAAAGGTAAAAAAGTAATTAAAGAAGATGATGATTTTGTCTGGGTTGAAAGTCAGGCCGGCGAAGTTTGGCATGATTTCGTACTTTATACAATTGACAATAATTTTGGAGGATTAGAAAACATGTCACTGATTCCCGGAAATGTAGGCACCACTCCAGTCCAGAATATTGGTGCTTACGGAACCGAGATTAAAGACACTTTTGTTTCCTGCGAAGCCATAAATATCGACACTCAGGAAATGAAAACTTTTACCAACGCTGAATGCAATTTCGGCTACCGTGAAAGTATTTTTAAAAATGAGGTAAAAGACCAGTATATTATTACTTCGGTTGTTTTTAGACTAACCAAACGCAATCATAAAATCAATACTTCTTACGGAGATATTTTGGCAGAATTAGCTAAAAATAATATTTCAGAACCAACTCTAAAAGATGTAAGCAATGCTGTAATTGCGATTAGAAAAAGTAAACTTCCGGATCCAAAAGAACTGGGAAACAGCGGCAGTTTCTTTAAAAATCCGATTTTACTGAAATCTGATTTTGAGCAAATCCACAAAAAATTCCCTGAAATGAAATTTTATGAAGTTTCAGAAACCGAAGTAAAAGTCCCGGCGGGATGGCTTATCGAACAAGCTGGTTTTAAAGGAAAACGTTTTGGTGACGCCGGAGTTCATAAAAACCAGGCTTTGGTTTTAGTAAATTATGGAAATGCAACCGGACAGGAAATTTTGGCAGTTTCAAAACAGGTTCAAAAAACGGTTTTTGAAACTTTTGGCATTCATATTGAAGCTGAAGTGAATGTGATTTAACTTTTTCCTGTAAAACTCATTCTCAAAAAATAACGAATTTAAACATGACCAATATTCTTTCTATACTTCCAGTTGATCCAAACGACAAAAAGGCTCTTGGCATTACAGAAGAATTATCAGCAGATTTATTTAAACGTTTTGGGAGCGACGGGAAAAGCTCTTTCACTGACTGGCAAAACAACAATCCAAAATTTTTATTTGTTGTTGCTTCTTTAAATAATGAAATTGTAGGCTGCGGAGCCTTTAGAGCAATTAATGAAAATACAGCCGAAATAAAACGAATGTATGCAAAATTTCCGCGAAGGAAAATAGGGCAGACTATTTTGAGTTATCTCGAAGAAAAAGCTAAAGATATTGGTTTTAGAAATTTGGTTTTAGAAACACGTTTAAAAAACAATGAAGCTGTGCAATTTTATCAAAAACAAGGATATAAAGTAATTCCAAATTACGGAAAATATGTAAATCGACCTGAAGCGGTTTGTTTTGGAAAATCTTTGATATAAAAAATCAAACAAATGTACACACCAGATTTATACAAAAACGAAAATCAGGAAGAAATCAGGGCTTTTTTAAAGGAAAATAGTTTTGGAATCCTAATCAATCAAACTAACGAAAAGTTATGTGCAACTCATATTCCGATAGAATTGGAACTGAATTCTGAAGGGAAAGAAATTTTGCAGGGACATATTTCAAAACTGAATCCGCAAGCAGAAGGCTTTAAAGAAAACGATCAGGTTTTGGCTGTTTTCACGGGACCACATACTTACATTTCCTCATCCTGGTACGATCATGAAAATGTACCAACATGGAATTATATAGCCGTTCATATTTATGGAAGAATTAAAATTGTAGATTATGAAACTTCTGTAAAACAGTTAAAAAAACTAGTTGATAAATACGAAGTGAACTCCGAAAATCCGGTTCGGATTGAGGATTTATCTGCCAAAACAATGCGTGAAGCAAGAGGAATATTGGGTTTTGAAATCAAAATTGAAGAAATTCAAGCCACGAAAAAACTCTCTCAAAACCGTGATAATCATAATTATAAAAACATCATTTCAGAATTAGAGAAAACCGAAAACCCTCAGGCAATTGCTGTTGCAAAAGAAATGTCAAAATACAAAAAGTAAATGGGTTTTACCATTGAAAATTAGGAATTCATAAGTACATTTGCACTCGCAAGATTCAAAAATTAAAAGACATTAAAATCAAATGCTTATACTTTTACTTTACTTTTTTATTGCTGTTGTATTCATACAAATTTTCTACTACTTAGGGATTTTCGGAAAGTTTGCTTTCGGTAAACCTCAAACCATTACGCCAAAAAAACTTCCGGTTTCTGTAATTGTCTGCGCAAAAAACGAAGAAGAAAATGTAAAAAAATATATTCCGTTACTAGCCGAACAGAATTATCCTGATTTTGAAATTGTTTTGATTGATGATGCATCCAGCGATGAAACATTAGAAGTTTTTGAACAATTTGAAGAAAAATATTCTAACATCCGATTAGTTAAAGTAAAAAATAACGAAGCTTTTTGGGGAAATAAAAAATATGCTTTAACATTAGGCATCAAAGCCTCGACAAAAGACTATTTGCTTTTTACTGATGCGGATTGTTATCCCACTTCAAAAGAATGGATTACGGCCATGAGTTCGCAATTTACAATGAATAAAACAATCGTTTTAGGATACGGAGGTTATGAAAAAACGGAGCGCTCTTTATTGAATAAAATTATTCGTTTTGAAACAGTTCTTACGGCAATGCAATATTTTTCATGGGCTAAAGCAGGACTTCCATACATGGGAGTTGGAAGAAATTTAGCCTATAAAAAAGAAGAGTTTTTTAATGTAAATGGATTTATAGATCATATCCAGATTCGTTCCGGTGATGATGACTTATTTGTAAACCAGGCAGCAAACAAAGCA
Organism: Flavobacterium adiutor; assembly: GCF_048282555.1. Classification (NCBI taxonomy): domain Bacteria; kingdom Pseudomonadati; phylum Bacteroidota; class Flavobacteriia; order Flavobacteriales; family Flavobacteriaceae; genus Flavobacterium; species Flavobacterium adiutor. The sequence goes on along the minus strand of NZ_CP182487.1, from coordinate 960,930 downwards.
AACACTACAATTGCATACATGCCTGAAAGCTTTACTTATTCTAAACCAAAGGAAACCTATAGAGACTGGTTTACCCAAAAAAGAAGACATATTGCTACAGCTAGTTACTATAAGTTTTTTGACAAAATGCAATTAGTTCTTTTTTACTGTTCCCAATTATTATTCTTCTCATTAGCTATCCCTTTATTGGCTTTTCAATTCCAATGGATAGCTGTATTGGCGTTATTGGCAACCCGATATACAATCGCTTGGATTGTAATTGGATTTTCAGCTGGAAAACTAAAAGAAAACGATTTAAAAGTCTGGTTTCCTATTGTTGAAATTATGCTTATATTCACACAAATCAATATCTTTATAACTAATCTTTTTTCAAAACCAGTAAATTGGAAATAAATTCTAAAATAGAAAAAGCAAAAGAAGGCGATCAAATCGCCTTTACTTTTTTATTAGATTTTTATTGGAATGAAGTGTACGGATTTATGCTCAGGCGTACAGAAAATGAAACTGTAGCCGAGGACATTACTATTGAAACTTTCTCAAAAGCTTTCGACAAAATCGCAACTTATAATCCGGAATTTAAATTTAATACCTGGCTAATCAGTATTGCAAAAAATGTTTATATTGATTTACTTCGCAAAAAGAAATCCAATCTCTTTATAGAAATTACTGACAACGAAGATCAGCAGGCGTACAACATCGCCGACCCTAGTCCATCTGCAGAGGATGCATTGATTAAAGAGCAAAATTTATCCCGTTTGCTTTTATGCATCAAAGAATTAAAACCCCATTATCAGGAAGTCATTCAGTTGCGCTATTTTCAGGAAATGACGTATCAGGAAATTGCACTCAAAATTAATGAGCCCTTAAGCAGTGTAAAAGTAAAATTACTCCGTGCTAAAAAATTATTAGCAGAAATTATCGAACGTAATCGATAATTTACTATCTTTAATAAAAGAATAAGGTATCAATAGTTTTATTCTTAAAAAACCAAACATTTCACATACCAAACGTTCTTTGTTTTCGTTATTAGTCAAACTAAAAACCTTTTATGCTTATGATTTAATGTTACTTAACCTTTTAAATCTAATTACTATGTCTAAATTAAGCCTTTACGAAACCAAATGGACTGATCTTGTTTTCGAGAACAAAAACAAAGAGTACGGCGCGTACCAATTACGTCAGGAGAATACCAAAACAACTGTTACTGCACTTTTTACGGCGCTATTATTGATCGCTACATTGGGAGCTATATCTGTTGTAATCAACAAATTTAGACCTGTCGATATTATAGCTGAACAGCCTACAATTTTTGATGAACCGCTAGTTCCAGTAAATATGGATCCAACAATTGTACAGCCAAAAACAGAAGAACCAACTGCTCCACCTATGCAAGAAAGCGCTCCGGCATCAACTGAAGTGCAATTAGTAAATCCTGTAGTAGTACCAACTCATGACGCTACACCAGAAGTTATCGCACCAAATACAAATAATGCTTCTACAGTAGATAACACTTCCGGAACCGGAACTGTAGTCAATGCATTACCAACAACCGGCGGTAATGGAACGGAAGGAGAAGCAACTAAGGCGATTGGTGACGGAAATTCAGTTGTAAGTACAGCCATTTTAGACAAAATGCCGGAATTCCCGGGCGGAATGGCTAAGTTCTACACTTACGTTGGAAACAACTTCAACAAACCTGAACTGGATGCTGAAAGAACATTGAGAGTATATGTTTCTTTTGTTATCGAAAAAGACGGTTCAATGACTGATATTACAGTAAAAAATGATCCAGGTTACGGATTAGGAAAAGAAGCTATACGTGTTCTGAAATCATTAAAAACAAAATGGACTCCAGGAATACTGGAAGGAAAACCAGTGCGAACAGCATATAATCTTCCGATCACGATAAAAACAGAAATGGAATAACAATACAAAAAAGCAGAATTTAGGTTCTGCTTTTTTTTGAATTAATTTTTATTAATAAAACTTCAATGGAACTACAATTCTTAATCATTGAAAAAACTCATTCATTTATTTTTAACTACTTTTACAACTGTTAAAAAAACATATTAGTTGTATAACATTAAAAAATAAAAAATGGGAATATTTTCAGCTATCCTTGGTAACGCAAGTTCAGTAAACCAGGAAGATTTAATTAAAAAATACGGACAGCTTTTGACTGATAATGAGCAATTTGAAATAGGATTCAAATTAATCCGTGACACTTTTATCTTTACAAACAAAAGATTAATTTTAGTTGACGTACAGGGAATCACAGGCAGCAAAACAGAATATAAATCAATTGCATATAAAAGCATTACAAGATTTAGTGTAGAAACTGCCGGAACTTTTGACCTTGATGCCGAATTAAAAATTTGGGTTTCCAGCGAATTACAACCAAGCATTGTGAAACAATTCAATAAATCGGTAAATGTATATGATGTTCAAAAAGTATTGGCACATCACGTTTTGGGTTAATTTTAAAATAAAAACCCGACAAATTTTAAAAACTTGTCGGGTTTGTCAATTAAAAAAAATTATTTCTTTTTAGTAGTTGCCTTTTTTGTGGTTGCCTTTTTTGTGGTTGTTTTCTTAACTGGTGCAGTATTGTCTATTTTTTGCTGCACATACGCTTTATACACACCATCTTTTTCAGCTCTTTTTTTAGCATCTTCAGCCCTTTGTTTTGAGTCCGGATGCGAACTCATCATTCTTTCCAAAAATGACGCTTCATTGCCTTCACTCATTTTGGCTAAAATTCTAAAAGCAGATTCTTCAGCATTAACATTATAACCATTTTTTTTCATAAAATTATAGGCAAACAAATCCGCTTCAGCTTCTTGTTTGCGGCTATGTTTACTATCGATCATAGCACTTCCTATTTTCCCCAGCTGACTATCCGTGATACTTGAAATTGTTGCTGACTGAGAAGAAACTCCATCTATTAAAGCTTCTTTTTGATAAGCTGCTCGCATAGCGTCTCTTGAATCATTATTAGCAACGTGACCAATTTCGTGACCAATTACAGCCAGCAGTTCATTATCATCCATAATATCCATTAGCCCTGAATACACCCGTACACTGCCGTCTGCTGTTGCAAATGCATTTACTTCTTTGAGTTTATATACTTTATAGTTTAAAGTATAACCTTCCCCGGAAGTATGTTTCCCAAAAAGCCTGTTTAATCTTAACGTGTAAGGATCATTTGCCCCCGCAACCTGATTTTCTGCATCTAATTTATCTACGGCCTCTTTAGATAATTTAGCCGCATCTGCATTTGTCAAACTAAAACTTGCCACTCCCTTTTGAACTGCTCCTATTGCTTTTTCGCCTAAATTAATCTGAGCATGCACTTTTGTAAAGCTCAAAGAAGCGAATAGAATCCCTAAAACTATCAATTTGTTTTTCATTTTTTTTAATTTAATTACAGCGCAAATATACTTAGATCTAAAAATATAAAACGGTTTATATTTATTTCTTTTAACCGTTAAACAATCACAAATACATTACATTATTAAAATTAAACCTTAATATATCCCATAAAATTAACAAATTGCCGATAATTAACCAATAAAATCGACAACATAACAATTAGTCACACCACTAACTTGTGCAACTTTGCGTATATTTGTACTTTCAATTTTAATGTATGGAAACTGTTGTCGAAAATATACCTGCCGGAAAACCTAAATGGTTAAAAGTAAAACTTCCAATTGGCCAAAAATACACTGAGCTTCGTGGTTTGGTAGATAAATATAGCTTAAATACGATCTGTACTTCAGGAAGCTGCCCTAATATGGGAGAATGCTGGGGCGAAGGAACAGCAACTTTTATGATTTTAGGAAATGTTTGCACACGTTCTTGCGGTTTTTGTGGTGTAAAAACAGGAAGACCAGAAACAGTAGACTGGGATGAACCTGAAAAAGTGGCCCGATCCATCAAAATAATGAACATTAAACATGCGGTAATCACAAGTGTGGACAGGGATGATTTAAAAGATGGCGGTTCTATTATCTGGATTGAAACCGTAAAAGCAATTCGCCGTATGAACCCAAACACAACTCTTGAAACTTTAATTCCGGATTTTCAGGGAATCGAAAGAAATCTGGACCGAATTGTAGAAGCAAATCCTGAGGTGGTTTCTCACAACATGGAAACTGTTAGACGTTTAACCCGCGAAGTACGTATTCAGGCAAAATATGACCGTAGTTTAGAAGTATTACGTTACTTAAAAGAAAAGGGGATCAACAGAACAAAATCAGGGATTATGCTGGGACTTGGTGAAACAGAAGAGGAGGTTTTTCAAACCATGACTGATTTACGCAATGCAAATGTTGATGTGGTAACTATTGGCCAATATTTACAGCCAAGCAAAAAACATTTACCTGTAAAAGAGTTTATTACTCCTGAACAATTCGCCAGATACGAACAATTTGGACTTGAACTAGGATTCCGTCATGTAGAGAGTGGCCCCCTTGTTCGTTCATCTTATAAAGCACAAAAACATATATTGTAAAAAGCTTATCCGGTTAATTCTTAATTTATTTTAACCGATTAAACATATCACAGAATAAAATTTGAAAACTAGAATTGCTATAAATGGTTTTGGAAGAATCGGCAGAAATTTATTTCGATTACTTCTAAACCATCCTGAAATTGAAGTCGTTGCAATCAATGATATTGCAGATAATAAAACAATGTCACATTTAATAAAATATGACAGTATTCATGGCGTTTTGCCTTTTGCAGTCTCATATGATGAAAAAGGGATAATTGTGGATCAAAAACATTATTTATTCTTTCATGAAAATAAAATTTCAAATTTAGACTGGAAAAGTCATACTATTGATTTTGTAATTGAATCGACGGGAAAATATAAAACCCACGAAGAATTAAATACACATCTTGAATCAGGAGCCAAAAGAGTAATTCTCTCTGCTCCGTCTGAAGTAGACACCATAAAAACTGTTGTTTTAGGAGTAAATGAAGGAATTTTGGATGGAAGTGAAAAAATTGTTTCAAACGCAAGCTGTACAACAAATAATGCGGCTCCAATGATTAAAATAATTGATGAATTGTGTGGTATTGAACAAGCTTACATTACAACAATTCACTCTTATACGACTGACCAGAGTTTACATGATCAGCCGCATAAAGATTTAAGAAGAGCAAGAGGTGCCAGCCAGTCAATTGTTCCTACTACAACAGGAGCAGCCAAGGCACTTACAAAAATCTTCCCGGATCTGCATCAAAAAATTGGCGGTTGTGGTATCCGTGTTCCGGTACCTGACGGCTCTTTAACAGACATTACGTTCAACGTAAAACGCGCTGTAACTATTGAAGAAATTAATGATGCTTTTCAAAATGCATCAAAAACATATTTAAAAAACATATTAGATTACACAGAAGATCCAATCGTATCAGTAGATGTAATAGGCAATAGAAATTCATGCTTATTTGACTCTCAACTAACTTCCGTCATTGATAAAATGGTAAAAGTGGTTGGCTGGTATGATAATGAGATAGGCTATTCATCAAGGCTTATCGATTTAATTTTGCTGATGAAAAAAACATAAGATTCCATTATAAAAAGTATTGTATTATGAGATACCTTTTTATTATTATCAGTTTTTTTTCCACCCTTTTGTATTCGCAAATTAAACCGAATACAGATATCTTTTTTCATGATGCCATATTATCCAGCCCAGATAAAAATTTGGCTGACAAATCGAATTACAAAAATTCTTATGAATATTTGAATTTCCAGAAAGCAATGTCTTTCAAATCTCAAAAAAAATACGATTTAGCTTCTAAAACACTAAAACAAATAATCAGCCGTCCGGACAACACCAAAACTTTAGCAATCAAATCAGAATCCTATTATCAACTTGGGTTAATAGAAACGCAATTAAAGAAAAGTGATTCCGCCATTTTCTACTTTAATAAGGCTCTCGATTTAAATGCAAAAACTCAAAATTTAAAACAAAAAGCCAGTATTATATTAGCAATAAGCCAGTATTATAAAAGTAAAAAGGAATACGAACGTGCATACAGCTATCTAAATGAACATTATCAAATAGAACATACTATTTTAAGAATAAATTACAGCAAATCCAATTCTGAAAAATACGCAAAAATCGATGAGATTCATCTTTTAAACAAAGAGAGAAAAATAAATGAAGAAAAAGCTCAGATTAAAACATACAGATACTCCAAATTAATCAGTATTCTGGCTATTGCACTAATATCTATCTTATCCTTACTGAGTCTCGCCCTCTACAAAAACAACGTTATCAGAAACCAGAGTAATTTACTCTTAAGAGAAAAAAACAAAGAGCTTATTCTGGCAAAAAATAAAGCCGAAGAAGCTTCAAAAGCCAGATCTGAATTTTTATCTACTGTAAGTCATGAACTCCGGACTCCATTAAACGCTATAAACGGAATTGCGCACTTATTACTTGAAGAAAATCCAAAAGAATCTCAATTAAAATATTTAGATTCGTTAAAATTCTCCGGAAATTACCTCACCACGTTTATCAATGAAATACTTGAAATCAACAAAATTGACTCAAATAAAATTGAAATAGAAAAAATCAGCTTTGACTTAAAAGCTTTACTTAGTAACATTCAGAATTCGTTAAAAGAATTAGCATCTGCAAATAACAATGATTTACTACTGGAAATAGATGATGCCATTCCTGACAATTTAATTGGCGACACAACAAAGCTTTCACAAATTATCCTGAATTTAATCAACAACGCATTAAAGTTTACCCAAAACGGAAAAGTCTCAGTTATTGCTAAACTAGATGGTCTGGAAAATGAAAAAGCAACGGTTTATTTTGAAATAACTGACACAGGAATCGGGATTCCCAAAGACAAGCATAAAAAAGTTTTTGAAAGCTTTTCGCAAGGTTCAGTAGAAGTAAATCGTAAATATGGCGGAACAGGATTAGGGCTTACTATTGTAAAAAAACTCATTCACCTTTTAGGAGGCAAAATTCATTTAGAAAGTGAAGAGGGAAAAGGTTCTACATTTAATTTTAAATTAAACTTCGATATCAGTAAAAATCCCTCAGAAAAGATTCAGGAGATTAAAAACTACAATGATGACCAGTTAAAAAACAAACTCATTTTGTTAGTTGAAGACAACAAAATCAATCAGATGATTACCCGAAAAATGCTCGAAAACAAATCTATATGTTGTGAAATACTTGATAATGGTGAGGAAGCAATCGAACTCTTAAAAACAAAAAGTTTTGATTTAGTTTTAATGGATGTCCATCTACCAGGTATAAATGGCACAACAACTACCCAATTAATCCGGGAATTCGACAAAACAACACCAATCATTGCTCTTACCGCTATTTCACTAAACGAAAACAGAGAACAGCTTTTGTCTTTCGGAATGAATGATGTTATTACAAAACCTTTTGTGCCTGATATATTTTACAATACCATTGCTCAATTCTTTGATTAACATCGATCCTGAAATTAGCCTTTCACATAATTCAAAATAGCAGCGTCAAAATTTTGCTGATGATTGATAAAAGTACTTTTTATAGGCAAATAATATAATTTCGAAATCATCCGGGCATCTTTCAATCGAACGTAATCTTTTTCAGTTGTAATGATTTTTTTGCCTTGAGCCTGATTCTGAATTTGATTTAAATCTTTTTCAGAAAAATGATGATGATCAGGAAAAGTCAGACATTCATCATTTTCGTTTTTTAGAAAATCAAAAAATGGTCTGGGCTTTGCAATTCCGGCTAAAAGCACTTTTGATTCTGATTTTATTTCCTTTACAGCAATTCTCTCTTGCTTATTATAAATTGCATCATCATAATCTATAAAAGTAAAATAAATTTGCTGCGAAATGTCTAATTTTAACTTCAAACGAATTTCTTCCTGCTTTTCATCAGACAGGTTTTTAGGGCACTTTGTAACTACAACAATATTGGCTCTTCTGGCTCCACTCCTGCTCTCACGCAAGTTTCCGGCTGGAAGCATAAAATCATCTGTATACAAATCGTCAAAAGCAGTCAGTAAGATATAAAATCCAGCTTTCACTTTTCGATGTTGATAAGCATCATCCAGTAAAATTATTTCCGGTTTGGTTTTCTGCGAAAGTAATTGTGTAATTCCATTAGTACGATTGGCATCTACCGCAACCTGAACATTGGGGAATTTTTGATAAAACTGAAAAGGTTCATCACCCAGAATTTCAGCGTTTGAATTTTCATCAGCCAAAACAAAACCTTCAGATTTTCTTTTATAGCCACGGCTTAAAGTTGCTACTTTATACTGATCAGACAACAAGCGAATCAAGTATTCAATTTGTGGCGTTTTCCCAGTTCCGCCCACACTTAAATTACCAACTGCTATAACCGGAAGATCAAACGAAGTAGATTTCAGAATTCCTTTATCAAAAAGGAAATTACGGATTGACGTTATAAATCCGTATAAAATGGAAAACGGGAAAAGTATTTTTCGAAGTAAGTTCATTTTACGAAAGTATAATTTTTTTCGTTAATTTGTTTCAGGTTTAGGCTTCAACAAAAAACTAAAAAATGAAAATAAAACAAATTATAGACGTTCTGGAACAAATGGCTCCTCTGGCTTATGCCGAAGATTTTGATAATGTGGGTCTTTTAGTCGGAAATCCGGAAACCGAAAGCACAGGAGTTTTGGTTTGCCACGATGCTTTAGAAAACGTAATCGAAGAAGCTATTGCCAAAAACTGCAATCTGGTCGTTTGTTTTCATCCGATATTATTCTCCGGAATCAAAAAAATCACAGGCAAAAACTATGTAGAACGTGCGATTTTAAAAGCTATCAAAAATGATATTGCCATTTATGCAGTTCACACCGCTTTAGACAATCATTCGCAGGGAGTAAACAAAATATTTTGTGATGCTTTAGGCTTAGTCCATACAAAGGTTTTAGTTCCGAAGCAGAATTTCATTCAAAAGTTAGTTACTTACACCACTGCGGATAATTCAGACAAAGTTAGGAACGCATTGTTTGAAGCAGGTGCAGGTACAATTGGAAATTATGACAACTGTAGCTTCAACTCTGAAGGCTTTTTTACGTTTCAGGGAAATCAAAACAGCAATCCCGTAATTGGAGAAAGAGGAAAATTACATACCGGAACCGAAATAAAAATTGAAGTTGTTTTCGAAAAACATTTACAATCCAGAATTTTAAAAGCCCTTTTTGCAAATCATATTTATGAAGAGGTAGCTTATGAAATTTATGATTTACAGAATTCGCATCAAAATATCGGGCTGGGAATGATTGGTGAACTGGAATCTGAAATGGACGAAAAAGATTTTCTTCACTTCGTAAAAGATAAAATGATTGCCGATGGTATTCGTCATTCAGCCTTTACAGGAAAAAAAATAAAGAAAGTTGCCGTTTTGGGAGGCTCAGGAAGTTTTGCCATAAAAAATGCTATTCAGGCGGGAGCAGATGCTTTTTTAACAGCCGATTTAAAATACCATCAGTTTTATGAAGCAGAAAACAAATTACTTTTAGCCGATATTGGTCATTTTGAGAGCGAACGCTATACAAAAAATTATATTGTTGATTATCTTAGAAAAAAAATCCTTAATTTTGCCATCATTTTATCAGAAGAAAATACAAATCCAGTTAAGTACTTATAGAATATGACGAATACGAAAGAATTAAGTGTTGAGGACAAGTTAAGAGCAATATACGATTTACAGCTTATTGACTCGAGAATTGACGAAATCAGAAACGTAAGAGGGGAGCTTCCATTAGAAGTAGAAGATTTAGAAGATGAAGTTGCGGGTCTGAGCACTCGTTCAGAGAAACTAAAAGGTGAACTTGAAGTGGTTGAAGAGCAAATCAAAGCAAAAAAAAATGCAATTGAGGAGCACAAAGAAGTGATTAAAAAGTACACAAAACAACAAGAATCTGTTCGTAATAACAGAGAATTTAATTCTTTGACAAAAGAAGTTGAATTTCAGGAATTAGAAATTCAATTGGCTGAGAAGCAAATAAAAGAAATGAAAGCTTCTATCGAGCACAAGAAAGAAGTTATTTCAAATCTAAAAGAAAAATTAGAAGCTAAAAGTTCACACTTAAAACATAAAAAATCTGAGTTAGATGCGATTATGGCTGAAACTCAAAAAGAAGAAATCTTCTTAACTGAGAAATCTGCTGAGTATGCTGCACAAATCGAAGACAGATTATTAGCTGCTTACAAAAGAATAAGAAGTAGTGTACGTAACGGATTAGCTGTAGTTTCTATTGAAAGAGGAGCTTCTGCAGGATCATTCTTCACAATTCCGCCACAGACTCAGGTAGAAATTGCTTCAAGAAAGAAAATCATCACTGATGAGCATTCAGGAAGAATCTTAGTTGACAGCGCACTTGCTGACGAAGAGAGAGAAAAAATGGAACAATTGTTCGCTAAAATCTAAATAAAATTGTCCCGATCAAAATCGGGACTTTTTTTTACCATAAAATTTAATGGTCTTGGGACTTAAAAAAGGAATTCGTTTTATTACATTAAAATCGGTTGGGCAATACATTAACTTCCTTAGTTACATCCGTCCGCAAAAAGCTGTCGAACTTTCATATGCGCTTTTCAGTCAGCCAAGAGATGGAAGATTACTAAAAGAAAAATTGCCTAAAATTCTGAGAAATACCGAAACAGAAACCTTTCACCACAATGAACACCATTTTCAAACCTATATCTGGAAAGGAAACGAAACCAAAATTCTGCTGGTTCATGGGTGGGAAAGCAATTCATCACGCTGGAAAAAAACACTTCCACATCTTCAAAAATCAGGAAGCACCATTATCGCACTTGATGCCCCGGCACACGGACAAAGCAGTGGTAAAGAATTTAATGTTCCTCTCTATGCCGAATTCATCAATAAAGCGGTAGAAAAATACCAGCCGGACATCATTATTGGACATTCTATTGGCGGATCAGCCTGCGTGTACCATCAATATTTATTCCCAAATACCAGTATAAATAAAATGGTCATTTTGGGAGCTCCATCAGATTTAAAAACACTGATTGACAATTATGTATCGATGCTGAGCTTAAATAACAGAATGTTTACACTATTGGAAAATCGATTTTTAACACATTTTAATTTTAAACTCGAAGATTTCTCCGGACAAAAATTTGCTTCACAATTTAATATCCCTGGTTTAATCGCTCACGATATAACTGACAAAATTGTAGCTTTTGAAGAAGGAAAAAAAATAGCCCGTAACTGGAAAAACTCTCAGTTCATCGAAACAAATGGTCTGGGCCATGGTATGCACGATGATGAATTGTATGAAAAAGTGATTGCCTTTTTATTTTCTTCGGAAGGTTCAGAGTAGTAAAGGTTCAAAGGAATGAAGGATCAAACTAGAAATTCTGCATAGAAAATCGCCAACCCTTCTCGAGTTTTGCCTGTGATTCTTCGTTCCTCAGGATGACAAGATTGTATGAAATCCAAAAATCTAAGAAGTCTAAAATCTAAAGATCTAAGAAGTCTAATTTTTGCCTACTTTTGCATTATGGAAGAAAATCTAAAACGTCTTAATAAATTTATTGGAGAAACCGGTTATTGTTCCCGTCGTGAAGCCGATAAGTTAATCGAAGAAGGGCGAGTAACTATAAACGGCGTCGTGCCTGAAATGGGAACCAAGGTATCACCAGATGACGAAGTGCGCATAGATGGTAAATTAATCGTTGAAAAACACGAAAAAATGATCTACCTGGCTTTCAACAAACCTGTTGGAATCGAATGTACAACCAATTTAGAAGTTCGGAATAATATTGTCGATTATATTAATTATCCAAAGCGTATTTTTCCAATAGGAAGATTAGATAAAGCCAGTGAAGGACTGATTTTCATGACCAATGACGGCGATATCGTAAACAAGATTTTACGTGCCCGAAACAATCATGAAAAAGAATATACTGTAACCGTAAATAAACCCATAACGGACCGTTTTATACAACGTATGGGAAACGGTGTCCCCATTTTAGATACTGTTACCAAAAAATGCAAGGTTGAGCAAATCAGTAAATACACTTTCAAAATCATTCTGACGCAAGGTTTAAATCGCCAGATTCGAAGAATGTCAGAGTATTTAGGTTATGAAGTTACAGCGTTAAAACGCATCCGGATTATCAATATTTCATTAGATGTCCCTGTTGGACGCTATAGAGATTTAACAGATGCTGAGATAAAAGAATTAAATCAGCTCATTGAGCCATCAAGCAAAACCGAAGAAGCTAGTTTCCCTAAACCGGAAACTCCCAAAAGAAGAACAGAATTTATTTCAAAACACGATCCCCGATTTAAAAAAAGAGGTGATTATTGATTCTTATAAACTAAAAAATCCTTCAGACGCTGAAGGATTTTTTACTTAAATAATTTCTGCGAAACTAAATGATTACTTCAAAATACGGAAGTTTTTCACAAAGTCCTTATACTTATCGCTAAGGGTTACTTTGTGGTTTCCTTTTAAAATGATCAAATTATCATTTACATTTATTTGTTCGATTTTACTCAGATTAACTATATAATTGCGATGCGTCTGGCAAAATTTAGCTGCATCCAGCAACTGAATAATTTTGGTTAACGATATTAAAATAACAAATTTCTCTGCATCAGTAATGATATTGCAATAACGATCTTCAACTTCTATGTACAAAATATCCTTGATTTGAACTTTCTTTAAAACCTTGTTTTTTTTGATAAAAAGAGAATCCCTGCTTATCACTGTGTTTTGATCTTCACTATGAAAAACATTGGTCTGCTCGTAAAATTTTTCAAGAGCCATTTCCAGTGCATACAAAATTTCAAGTTCATTAAAAGGTTTTAATAAGAAGCTAAAAGGTTTAGTCAATTTAGCCCTCTCAAAAATCTGACGGTCTTTAGAACTGGTTAAAAAAACAAATGGTTTTTGTCCGTCAGGCACTATGTTGATGGTTTCTGCAAAGGTAATTCCGTCTGGCTTCCCATCTAAAAAAACATCAATTACCACAATGTCGATTGTGTTTTGGTAAAAGAGTGTTAGCGCCTCCTGATGCGTTCTGGCAATACCTACAACATTATAATTATTATCAGTAAGTACTTTTGCAAGTGCATCGCTTTCGGCTGGTGTATCTTCGACAATAAGTACATTTATATTATCCATGATTTTTAAACTTTGGTAATCCTATGATGATTTTAGTTCCAACACCTTCTTCACTCTCTATATCGAGTGTTCCTTCATTTTTGCGAATCAGGCTTTTGCATAACTGCATTCCTAATCCTGTTCCTATAACATCATCGTTTTGCTTTTTCGAAAGCAAAATGGTTTCTTTTAATAATTCTTTTCTTGTTACTTCATTCATTCCTAACCCGGTGTCTTCGATGACCAGATAACAAAATTCTTCTGATGCAGGCCGGCTGTAAATAGCAATCGTTCCGTTTTCTTTAGAGAATTTAATCGCATTGTCTAAAAAGTTCCGAATGATGATTTTAAGCGAATCCAGATCAGCAAACACATAATCTGAAGCTGCAACATTAATTACAAAACTAATGTTCTTATTGAGCATCAAAGGCTTGTAATTGTACTCTACATGCTGCACAATCGAAGTCAGATGCAATGATTCACGATAAAAATATCCTTGCTGGGTTTGCATTAAAGCCCAATTAAGCAGATTATCTAATAAATTATAGGCACCGCTTGCAATTGAACTGTTTTTATGGAGTAAAACATCGAGTTCGGTATAGTTTTTACTTTCCAGATTGTCCAGAAGTTTACTATTACTCACTTTCAGTGCATTTACAGAAGAACGCAAATCATGACTGACGATTGAGAACAACTTGTCTTTGGTAGCATTAAGCTCATCCAATTCATTTTTCTGGGCTAAAATTATTTTATTGTTCCTGATTTTCTGTCTGTAAAAATAAACTCCGGTACCCAACAATACAAACAATAAAACCGAAGAAATGAGAAACCCATTTCTTTCGGCTATTTTTGCTTTATTCTCTGCAGCGAGAACGTTGACTTCTTTTTGTTTTTGTTTTATGGCAAATTTCTTTTCTACTTCTGCAATTTCCCAGACTTTATTTTGATCGTTCAAGGAATCTTTCCAGGCTTCGTATTCTTTTCTGTAAGTTAATGCTAGCGGAAAATTTTTCCTGTTCTCTTCTACTGCTGCCATATTCTTGGCTGAAGTTTTTTTTAAATCAAAGGACTTTATCTTTTTTGATAACTGATAAGCTTTTTCAAAATAAGGAATTGCCTGATTGTCTTTATATTGTATATAATACAAATTAGCAAGATCCATATAAGAACTTATTAAAAGTAATGTATCTTTTTCCTTTTCCTGCAATTTTGAACTCTTAAATAAATATTCTTCTGATTCATCAAATTTCTCTAAATGTAAATAACACAAACCGATATTATGTAAAACACTACTTTTTTTTAGATCATATAATTTTTTACTAAGCTTCTCTATAGCACTAAAATGCAATAATGCTATTTTAAATTCATTTTGTTCTAATGCAATATCTCCCAATAAAAAATTGACTTTATAATAAAACACAAATTTGGATGAAATGAGATTAAACTCTTTCTTAGCTTCTTTGAAAATTTTTTTCTCCAAGAAACTAACAGCTCTAAAATAATGGCAATAGTCTTTCAATTCATAAGCATTTCTGCTACTAATTTGTTTCATTGAATATACTAATGTAGAATCCCATTCTTTTGAAAAAAAGAAATGTTGAGCTTTTTTAAAATTAATTTCGTCTCTATATTTTAACGTCCTTTTTTTTATTTCAGATTCTAATAAATTATCTACTAACCTTTCTTGTGAAAAAAGAAATGAAGTATTGAATATGACAAATAAAGCGATAAATAAAAATCCTTTAGTCATTATCTTTCCTTTTATTATAATCTAAACTAAGCTGATCTTTGTACCGTTGTCTCAGTTCCTCTTGAAGTTTCCGGATCTATATCCCACAGAAAAGTTTGAATCGTGTTAATACTCTTAAATGCATCTTCTCCATAAGGATCTTTTTCTGCTTTAAAACCTATTTCATAAACATCAAAGTCTGTACTTATCGCATCATCTATATCATAAGTGATAAAAAATTGTAACTGGCGCTTTCCATCAAGATCTACATACCAATTTTGATAAATCATAAATTCTAATTTACCATCATTTAATTGTGTATTGTTTGACACCAAAAAGACTGCTCTAACCTGAAGTGTATCAGAATCTGTAAAAGTAGCCTGAACTATAGGAGAAAAAGGAATTTGTGTATTGTTTTCTGGAAAACTTACAGGTTTTTCGGTTAGTTTACTCTTAGTTGCTTTTTTAATGCATTTACCCGGTGGAAATACCTTTGAAGTTGGTGAATAAAGAGTAGTTTTTTCCATGTTGATAATTTTTTAGGGTTAGGTTAATAATTTTACTTCTTTGCAATTATTCAAATTAAAGATATATTAAACTGATATTATTACAAATTTCTGGTATCAAATATAACAAAGTATTTCTTAATAAGTTTCTATTAAGTGTGCTTTCAACGCTATTATTTGTTTTTTATCAATAAAAAACAAATCAAATCAATACAAAAAAATATTTTATAAAAAAAATCCTACTCAATACAGAATAGGATTTTAGTAGTTCTTTTACTATTTCTTCAAAAACTCATAATACAACGGCTTAGATAAAAATGATTTACCCTGATAAGAATGAATCTCGTATTCTCTTGCTGTCTCTTTTACCTGAACGTCTAAATTGTTCTTTAAAAAATATTCCCTCCTTGATTCATCATTAAAATTCAACCCACTTAAAAATATCGGCTCTACTCCTTTATTAACTGATATATTGTAGTTCGTAATCAGGTTTCCCCAATTGACAAAACTGCACAACAATAATAGGCCATAGCAATACCATACCATTTGATTAAAAAGGTATGCATTGGTTTTTTGTCTGACAATCTTTAAAAATGTATACCCCAAACCAATGGTCACTAAAATCAAAAACGCATATACTCCTAAACGCTTATATGTTAATCCGAAAAAAGACACGTATTCTGAATTTTTGATGATGGCGCTTACAATTAAAACGCCGTTTAGTAAAATCCATATTTTGGCTAATTTTTTAAGCATTGTGGCTTTCGCATCAAAATTAAAACCTCCTTTAAAATAAAATAAGATTACTCCCACTGCCATAAGAATTGAGAAAATAACAGCATTTACCCTCTCATGTGTATCTGAGCTCAGATTTGTTTTTTTGACAGCTTCAAAAAATTGCTCATAATTATAAGTCGCAATAAAAACAAGCAACAATATATTCAAAAGTACTAAAGTGATTTCGCCGCTTTTTCTTTCAAAATCAATATCAAGAAACGAAAAAGAACTTTGATTTTGATTTTTGACCTCATCGCTAAAGTCGTTATCCAAAAGCTGATTTTTTTCATAAAAAACTTCAGGAATCCAGTAATTCCAAAAACTGAATGAGATATAAAATCCTAAACCGCTAATGACGATAAGCTGCCAAAGGTCAAGATCTAACTCATAATCTGTAAACAAAGATGAAAAATGATTGCTTCCGAAAGAATATACGATTAAAAACAATCCCAAAAAAACAGCTGGAATGATAAAATAAGCTATCATTTTTTTTGCAAAACCATTATTTACCTTTTTTGGGGGCAGATATTGAGTAAACATAAATATTCGTCCGAATGAAGCCACTCCATTTACGAATATTAACGGAAATACCTGCAACATTTTGAGTTTCGGTTCCTGTGTTTTGAATTGCAAAAAAATAAGCGATAATGCCAAAGCCCAAAATGAAGCAAAATCCCCATACCAGGCAAAAGCATAACAAGACAATATTGTAGTTATCACCAAAACCAAATGTGACCTGTAGGTAAACCGATCCTGAAAGAAATAACAAATCAATGCCGTTAATCCTAAGCCAAAAAGTCCGAGGTTTACCCCCAACTCCTGTTTGTAAAAAAGCAGTGTAAACAGTGCACTGCTGACCAAAATAAAATGTAGTTTTTTCATATTTGTAGAATTTATTTATTAGCGGTCAAATATGTTATCTCCATATCAATTGTTTTTTCATGCACATTTATAAGGCGATCTCATATTCTATTAATTTAAAAGTACTTTGTATTTCAAAGTTTTTAGACAAAAAAATTTAGTTTTTACGATTTCATTAATTTTTCAAGATAAGATAAATGCTCTTTGAAAGCAGCACGCCCAAGAGGCGTTACCTGATAGGATGTTTTTGGTTTTTTACCAACGAATTCTTTTTTGACTTCAATATATTCTGCTTTTTCAAGTGCGGAGGAATGGCTTGCTAAATTTCCGTCTGTGATGTTCAGTATCGTTTTCATCTCAGTAAAGTCTACCCAGTCATTCACCATCAGAACGGACATTATACCCAGTCTGACACGGCTTTCAAAATCCTTATTTAGCTTATCAATGATTCCCATTGTTTATTTATATTTTTTGAACATTACTAATCCGTACAAGATATGTAAAATACCAAAACCAAATATCCAAAAAAGCAATCCGTAACCTATATAAAAAAGAGAAATACATCCCAAAATCAGTTCTGAAAAACCTAAATATTTTATATCTGAAAAAGTATATTTCTCGGCATTTATAACTGCAAGCCCGTAAAAAATCAAAGTTGAAGGAGCTACCAAACCAAAGTATCCGTGGTATAGCAAAGCGAGACAAAATATCCCTCCGGTTACAAGCGGCACTGCAAGATTAAACAGCATTTTTTTAGTCGCTGAAGTCCAGATAGGCAAATTGTATTTTCGGCTTTTTCTTATGGTAAAAAAAGCTCCGAAAGCAAATGCACAGATTAAAATTATAACGGCGATCCAAAATAACTCTGAAACCAAATTGACTGAATACAACCTGTGCTCATCATTTAAATAATCTATTCCATTAGCTTTAAATAACTGATACACGTACAATCCTCCTATCAAAGCTGACAAACCTGCAAAGACTCCTGAGAGTCCGCTTAAGGATATAAATCTTGAAGAACGTTCCATCATAGAACGAATGTGTGCTAAATCTTCCTGGTGCTTCTGATTCATAATTAAAGTACTTTGTCGTACAAAGTTATTATTTATTTTGAATTGGCAAACTAAAAATACTTATTATTTTAATCTTTCAAAATTATCTGTTTGAGAAATTAAGGAGAATAATGACCTTATGAGGTAGCGTGAGGGATAGAAATAAGCTACCGAAGTAGCATGGATAGCCCGACCCCATTTGCGAAAGGCGCACAATATGCAGTTTGTGAGGTAGCGCCTTTTGTAAATGGGGTCACGCCCAAAGCATAAAAACAACAAAACCCTCTCGTTTGAATGGGTTTCAGTCTTGATATTGTATGAAATTATTATTTTCTACTTCTAATTTTTCTGGCTAAAAGTGTATTCTTTAAAAGCATTGCAATGGTCATTGGGCCTACTCCACCCGGAACTGGTGTAATGAATGACGCTTTTTGACTTACTTCGCCAAAATCAACATCTCCTTTTATAACGTATCCTTTAGGGTTTGATGCATCTTCTACGCGGGTAATTCCAACGTCGATAACAGTCACTCCTTCTTTTACCATATCTGCTTTTAAAAACTCAGGAACTCCTAAAGCGGTAATGATAATATCGGCATTTTTGGTAAATTCTGCTAAATTTTTAGTACGGCTGTGTGTCAAAGTTACGGTTGAATCACCCGGATTCCCTTTACGGCTCATCAGAATACTCATTGGACGTCCTACGATGTGGCTTCTTCCAATAACTACTGTATGTTTTCCTGCAGTTTCAACTTTATAACGCTCTAACAACTCCATAATTCCAAATGGTGTCGCAGGAATAAAACTTTCCATTTCAAGTGCCATTCTTCCAAAGTTTGTTGGATGAAATCCATCTACATCTTTATCAGGATCAATTGCTAAAAGAATTTTTTGTTCATCGATGTGTTTTGGCAATGGCAACTGGACAATATATCCATCAATATTATCGTCTTCGTTTAGTTCTTTAATTTTAACTAATAAATCTGCCTCAGTAATATCTTCCGGTAAAGCTACCAAAGTTGAATCGAAACCAATTTGCTGGCAAGATTTTACTTTACTCCCTACGTAAGTTAAACTTGCTCCGTTATTTCCAACTATTACAGCTGCTAAGTGAGGCACTTTTCCTCCCGCTGCTTTTATCGTTTGTACTTCGGCTGCAATTTCATTTTTAATATCTTCTGATGTTTTTTTACCGTCTAGTATTTGCATTTTCTTTAGTTTCAGGTTTTAAGTTTCAGGTTTCACATCAAAGCGAAATCCTATTTATTTTTATAAAAAAAGTCTCAAATTCCAGTCTCAACAACTTGAAACCTGAAACTTGAAACTTTTAAATTATTATTATCTTGGCATTCCGCCTGGCATACCTTTCATGCCACCCATCATCTTCATCAGGTTTTTTCCGCCTGGTCCCTGCATCATCTTCATCATTTTGCTCATTTGGTCAAACTGCTTCATGAGCTGATTTACCTGCTCGATTTTAGTTCCGGAACCTTTAGCGATTCTGGCCTTTCTTTTTACATCAATGATAGCCGGCTTGCTTCTTTCTCCGGGCGTCATCGAATAAATAATCGCTTCGATGTGTTTAAAAGCGTCATCTTCAATTTCTACATCCTTCATGGCTTTTGAAGCACCTGGTATCATTCCGACCAAATCTTTCATATTCCCCATTTTCTTAACCTGTTGTATCTGAGTTAAAAAGTCGTCAAAACCAAATTCGTTTTTAGCTATTTTCTTTTGAAGTTTTCTTGCTTCCTCTTCATCAAATTGCTCCTGAGCTCTTTCTACAAGAGACACAACATCTCCCATCCCTAAAATACGCTCAGCCATACGATCTGGGTAGAAAATATCAATTGCTTCCATTTTCTCTCCTGTACCCACAAATTTGATTGGTTTGTTTACAACCGATTTGATCGAAAGCGCAGCTCCCCCACGCGTATCACCATCTAATTTTGTTAAGATAACTCCATCAAAGTTTAAGATATCGTTGAAGGCTTTTGCTGTATTAACCGCATCCTGCCCCGTCATAGAATCGACAACAAACAAGGTTTCCTGAGGCTGAATTGCTTTGTGTACACGTGCAATTTCGTCCATCATTTCCTGATCTACAGCTAAACGTCCCGCTGTATCGACGATAACAACATTTAATCCATTTGCTTTAGCATGTTTGATTGCGTTTTGAGCAATTTCTACAGGATTTTTATTTTCAGGCTCTGAGTAAACCTCAACACCTATCTGATCTCCGACAACATGAAGCTGGTTAATCGCCGCCGGACGGTAGATATCACACGCTACAAGAAGTGGTTTTTTATTTTTCTTAGTTTTTAGAAAATTGGCTAATTTTCCTGAGAAAGTCGTTTTACCAGAACCCTGAAGTCCTGACATCAAAATAACGGTTGGATTTCCTGAAAGGTTCACGCCAGCAACGTCTCCACCCATTAATTCGGTAAGTTCGTCTTTTACTAACTTCACCAATAATTGTCCCGGCTGTAAAGTTGTTAATACATCCTGACCGATTGCTTTATCTTTTACTCTGGCAGTAAAATCTTTAGCAATTTTAAAGTTAACATCGGCATCAAGTAAAGCACGACGAACTTCTTTTAAGGTATCGGCAACGTTTACTTCTGTAATTTTACCGTGTCCTTTTAATATATGGAACGCTTTATCTAACTTATCACTTAAATTATCAAACATATCATTTTCTTTATTTGAAGTGCAAAGATAATCTAATTAGATATTTCAGCCAATTTTTATTTAACTGCAATTGTGGCTAAATTTTATCGCAAAGTACATGAAGTTTTAAGCAAATAGGGCTATTTATTTTTGCTCGCAAAGCCGCAATTTCACGCAGATTTAAAAAAGATTTAAGCAGATTCACACGGATTATTATTTTAAAATCTAAAAAATTAAATCTGCCAAAATCTGCACAAAAAAATTTTTAAATCTATGGTTTTAAACAAAAAAGCGCAAAAGAATAAAACCTTTGCGCCTTTGTAACTATGTCCCTTTGTATCTTAAAAAAACTAAAACTGGAAATAAATAAATGGCTGCGAGCCTGCTACCGCTGTTGCGTAAACGATCCAATAAACGAATCCTAAGATTATGGCTTTTATCAATAATGGTGTTTTGTCGAAAACAAGTTTCATTTTATCTGTAAAAACTTCCGGTAAGAAATGCCAAACATAACCGAACAACATCAATCCGAATACATTTTTATAACCTAGTATGATTGTCTGCCAAAGTTCAGGTTCAAAGGTTAATTGACCGATATTGTTAATTACCTGCAATGCCGTTTCGAAATCCCTTGCGCGGAAGAAAATCCAACAGAAAACTACGAAATGAAATGTGATTATTATTGAAAAGAATCTCCAAAAGAAATTACGACTTTTATCTTTTTTGGATGGAAATAATTCCATGAAGATTTTATGAACTGCTAATGCTAAACCGTGCAAAGCTCCCCAAACAATGAACTGAGCTCCTGCTCCATGCCATAATCCGCCTAAAAGCATTGTAGCAAACAAGTTCAAATTGGTTACTAAAGTTTGTTTCTTTTTACTTGAAAGCAAAAATGACAAACAAAAAAGCAATATGGAGACCGAAGCAACAATCAACGGAATTATACTGGTAGTATAACTTGTGACCCCCCAAAGCAATAACCCGAAGAAAAATATACTTGGAAATAAATATCCCGCAAAAGATCCTTCACGGTTTCCTCCCATAGAAATATACAAAAAGTCTTTTAACCAGGTTGAAAGCGAAATATGCCATCTTCTCCAGAAATCGGTAATAGACACAGACTTGTAAGGCGTTCTAAAGTTGGCTGGTAATTTAAACCCAAGCAATAATGCAATACCAATTGCCATATCTGAATATCCTGAGAAATCGCAATAAATCTGAATGGCATATCCGTAAGAAGCCATTAAATTCTCAAAAGAAGTATAACTCAGAGGCGTATCAAAAACGCGATCGACGAAGTTTACCGATATGTAATTTGAGATAACCGTTTTCTTAATCAATCCGCCAATAATCAAAAACAAAGCATTGTTTACATCTTGTTTTGTCAGATTCAGTTTTTCATAAATCTGTGGCAGGAAATCTTTTGCACGAACAATTGGTCCGGCAACTAACTGCGGAAAAAACGAAACGAAAAATAAATATTCGATGTAGTTTTTAGTAGGTTTAATTTCTTCTCTATAAATCTCGATAATATAACTCATTGACTGAAATGTATAGAACGAAATTCCGACAGGAAGGAAAATATCATGAAGCTTGTAATTACCTTGAAACATATCATTGAAAGTCACAATCATAAAATTCATGTACTTGAAATAACCTAATAATCCTAAATTTAGAATCACACTTATTACAAGATATATTTTTTTGGTACTGTCTTTGGTTGCTTTGAAAATAATCTGACTCAATCCGTAATCCACAACAGATGAAAGCAGCAACAGTAAAAAGTAAATACCACTCGACTTGTAGTAAAAGAAAAGTGAAAAAAGAATAACGTAGGTTAATCTCAAATAAAATGTTTTGCGTAAAAAAGCATACACAAAATAAAAAACCAGAAATAATCCTAAGAATAAACCGGTGTTAAATAATAACTTTTGATCAGGATCGTAAACAAACCATCCTTTTACCTGCTCTGTTGTAATTGCACCAAAATTTTGAATGAACCAATTATTAATGCTATCTATTGTTGTCAATTTACTTCTTTAAATTAAAATTATCGTATGCTTTTAAAAACGCCTCAATAAACAAGCTCCCTTGTTTTTCATATCCTTTTTTAGAATAATGAACCCAGTCTCTACCAATTAATCCCTGCGCTTTTAATTGTCTTATTCCTTTTAAACCGCCAAATTCATCGTATAAATCCCAGACGGCAAAACCATCTTTCTCTGCAATATCATTTATATGCTGTGCATATTCGCCCACATAATTATTCGGTTTTCCTCCTCTGAATAAAGAAGGCGGCGGTGTCATAACGATTATCGGAACATTTATATTCTGACTTTTCAGGTTTTTAATAAACTGACGCAATCCCTGAATATAATCTGAAGCTTCGAGTTTATCGAAACTTTCATTTGTTCCTAATGAGAAAATTAAAAGATCGGGATGCAATGCGTTTAACTGTTCAAAGAATAAAGGATACTTATTGTAATCTGAAAATTTGGCACCGTTTACTCCGATTCCGCTATAAATTAGCCCCGAAGCATTTTTCTCTAAAACCAGTCCGCTTAATTCATAATCTTTTGCTTCTTTCTCCGGAATTAAATAAATTTTATCTAAGGCTTTTTCTGATTTATAATAATGACAAAAAGCATCTGATTCAAGAGTTAAAGGAACAAACTCTGATGTTTTTATATTTTTTGGACGTGTCTGATTTGTTGGAATTTTCAGTACTCTGCCTGCACGAATATTATTTGATTTCAGCTGATTGGCTTTTTTAATTTCGGCTACAGAAACGTTGTATTTATTTGCAATTATCGATATTGCTTCTCCTTTTTTGATTTTATGAGTAATTACTCTTCGCTCTGTGGTCTCAATAAATTTGGTTTGAGAAGAAGAAGCCAAATCAAACATATTTTGGTTCTTTGGAGTTATAATCTGAATGGTATTGAACTTGTACGAAGAATCTTTTATACTCATTTCGATAACAAATCCTCCGGTGTCTCTCCAAAGCCCAATTCCACTTAAACCAACGGGATAACTTTTAGCCGGATAAATATTTCGATAACTGCTCCAGACTCTGTTACAGCGAAAACGCTCATTATAAGATCCATTTGTTTTGGCCAATTGATATGGAAAAACAAATCCACGACCAGCATTGCCAAATTTCTGCTGTAGAATCTTTCTGATTTTGTTGGTCATCAAATCGCCCTGAATATGCGAATCACCAATATGTACAATATTTATTTTTTGATTCTTTTCGCTTTCATTCTCACTCAGTTTCTTAAAAACACTTTCTAATACTCTTGCATTATAAATATGGTTTCCTTCATAAATTCCACCACTTAGCGTATCTTTTTTGCTAGTCATATTTTTAGTTATTGAAAGTGAGTCGGATTTGTGCTGATTATCATTTGTTGAGAAAAAAAGACAACAAAAGAAAATAATAAGTTTATTCATTTACGCTGTCATTTTTCACAGATGCGGAATCTGCTTTGGAGTTTCTAATCACTTTTGGCTTTACACTCAAATCACGCTTTTCACGTAAAGCTTTATATTGTTCGTATCCTTTATTTAACTGATTATAGAGCAAATTACCAATTGCTTTTGCTCCACGCTGATTAAAATGCGTATAATCTTTATTGGCTCTGGCCGGCGATTCATCAACCCATTTTACCATTGATCCGTCACCTCCCATGAGCGCATATAAATTTACAAAACCTGATTCAGTTTCAAGAGCATATTTCTTTTGTGATTTCATCAAAGGAACAACCGCAGAATCGGTTTTCATTTCCAAATCGTACTTCGTTGACTTATCCGCTGTCGAAACAATCAAAATAGAAACTCCTGGGAAAGACTCCTTTATTTTATTTACTGCCTTTGTCATTCCTCTTTCGTACCATGAGTAATTTTTGGTTCCATAATTCAGTACATTGGTTCCGTAATGCAAAATAATCAAATCGTATTTAAGATTATTATTAAAAGCCTGCATCACATTCGCATTAAATATTGAAAGTGGCAATCCTGAATTTCCTCTTTGCGAAAAATTATCTACGTGAACACCGCTTCCGTTATCAAAATTAAATCCGAAAATCGGAATTGAATCTGCATGAACAAAATTTGCTTTAAAAGATTTTATGCTTCCTGAAGTAACTTTTAGAGTGTTTACCAAATTAGACGGGTTCAGGTTTTTTCGAAGTGTGTCTTTTCCAATAATAAAATTCACATTTCCTTTTTTAGACGATCTTCCGTAAAATAAAGTTGGATTGTCTAAAGTTGTCGAATATTTATTGGTCCCAGCCTCATATTGTACCCAGGTCGCGTTGTTTTTATCATTTGCAAAAAACACATGACCGTTTACACCAAATGGGCTGGCTGGTCTTTTGACATTCAGGTAAGATTGTGTTTTCCAGTTTTTAGAATAAGTAGATTTTACAGAACCACGATATGCAGCCGACTCCGAAGATATCGAAACAAAACCAACTCCATGTCCTCCAAAGCGCTCCTGATAATTGTTACGAACGTCCTGCACGATCAAATCGCCATCTGTCATTGAATCGCCATAATAAGCAATCCTTACATTTTGCCCTGGATTTTTCTCTAACTGATATAATTTTTCGTAAAACGAAATCAGATATTGATACCCTTTATATTCATCAAAACTTTCAGATGGAAATTCGATGCCTTCAATATTTTCATAAACGATTTTTTCTCCTTCAGCATCAGTTCCATTGATACTATCGTTTACACTTAAAGAATCTTTAGCTACGGCTTCTAAAAGCAAACTATCTATAAGAACGTTTTTAGAGTTCATTTTACTTTCAGAAAAAATTTTGTCCGGCAAAACTTGTTTAAATCCAACGAAAGCAACAACAGCAATAGCAAAAATGGCAAAAGACTGAAAAAAATATGGTTTTGTATTCACTTATTTATTATAAACTTGAAGGTTGAAATTAACAGAAATAATCAGATAAAAATTCCTGTTAATTGTGTTTTTAAAAATTGCTGTGCAAAGATAGAATTAAACATTAATTAAAAATTATTTTTAAACAATAATGTATAAACTAAAAAGAAACCATCTCTACACTGATATGATTCCCCTTTTTCAACGTTCAAAACAACCGTTTTTGATAATTAATTCTTTTCAAAATACAGATATCGAGTGTTTTTAGTGTCACTTAAGTCACGAAAATGTATTTTAGAATTATTAAACTCAAACAATTTCCACGTACAGTCCAGTTTATGAAGCAAATCTGAACTAAAGCTTATTTTAAAATCCCTCACACCGTTTACAACTTTAGTTTCCCACTGCCCGGTTTCCGAAGCACCTGCTTTTGTCGCAACCACAGATTTATCATTTTTAAAAACAAAACTATATCCACTATATATGGATGCTTTTTCTGTTTTATCATAAAAATAGAATATATTCCATGATCCATTTGTTATAACTTCTGTAAAATCCAAAACAGTCGTATTGTTATCCGGACAATTATCAATTGCATCCTTTATAGCATCCTCGAATTGAGCATTATTCGAAATTGTTTTTGTCTGATTATTATAATCTGTTATTGAAATGGGATAACGCAATGAAATATACTGACTGGCTTTCAGATTCTTAATAAACTCAAAAAAAGCCTGATCACTGGTTATAGAAACAGAACTTGCTTCCTGATTGTAAGTATTATAAATATTAATGGATATGGGATACTGGATATTTAGCCCATTTATTTTGGACAAAAGATCCGGATAAAGATTCCAATAATCAATTAATGTATCAAAATCGGATTGATTTGGAATTAGTTTTTCGATATAATTATAGTACACCATTGTAACCGGGAAACTGATTTTTACAATATCGTCATCAGTCGTATTTGCGTTGATATTGTTGGTTACTTTTTGATAATCAGCCGTTGTATTTATGGCAATAGCTTCATTATTAACTGTTACAGTGTAGGGCAGTTTTATAGTGCAATAACTTGAACCGTCAATTATATTATCCTGAACCGTTTTTACCATTGCTACCCTTTGCAGATAAGATGTAAGGGCTGAAGTGTTGGTAACTGTCTGGCCATTTTGATTTTGTTCGTCTATTTCGCTTTGACAAGAGAAAAAGAATGAACAGGTAAATACTAATAAATATTTATGGAAGCGTAACATATTAACATTTTTACAAAGGTAATAATTTAAGAATCTGTTTTATCTAAATTGCCTTTCAGGTATGCGTAATTGAGCTTTTTTATTACATAAGTAATCCTTTTTTTACAAGGAAGATTCATGTCTAAAATTAAAACATCACCACACTAAAAATAGTCTTTAGAAGAATGTATAATTCGGTCTGATTATACCTAAATAGAAACAATTTACTTTGCTTTTACCCTACTTGAGCCAAAAACAAATACTTTTGTAACTTCCAAATTGAAAGATTTTACTACTAATGTCAAAATTAAACCAATCAAATACTTGTGACGAAATTATATTTTCGTCTTTTTTTAAGAGCCATATCAAAGCCCTTCGTAATTTTCTTTTTTACAAATATGGTAATAAAGATCAGACTGAAGATATAGCTCAGGAAGCGTTTATAAAACTTTGGCAAAATTGTGCTGCTGTACCGATTGAAAAGGCAAAATCGTATATTTATACAATTGCAAATAATAGCACGTTAAATGAAATTGCACATCAAAAAGTAGTTCTGAAATATGAAAAAAACTTCACTGGTTTAGACAACACTAACGAAAGCCCGGAATTTATTTTGGAAGAAAAGCAATTCCAGGAAAAACTTTTAAAAGCGATTGAAAATTTAAATGAAAAACAGCGCGTGGCTTTTTTGATGCACCGAATAGATAAAAAAAAATATAGTGAAATTGCCGAAATTTTAGATATAAGTGTAAAAGCAGTAGAAAAGCGCATCCACTTGGCTTTGTTAAACTTGCGCAAAGAAATTGATATATAAAGTAGGGCAAATACAATTCTAATTGTTTTAATGATATAATTTCCAAATACAATGAAAAAAAATCGCTTATTGGCCAAATGGCTCAACGATGATTTAACAGAAGATGAATTAGCAGAATTTGAAGCGAGTCCTGATTTCAAAAAATACCAAAAAATCAAAAACTATACACAACATCTGGAAGTTGGCGATTTTGATGGAGATGCAATGCTGTCAAATATTCTTCAGCAGAAGAAAACAACTCCAAAAGTAACTCCATTATATAAATCCTGGATATTCCGCGCGGCGGCTATTTTTGTTCTGGCTCTTGGAGTTGCCTTTGCGGTAAAGAATTTTGTTCCGGATACTGAAACTGCCCGTTTTGGAGAAACAAACACTTTTTTGCTACCTGATAATTCTGAAGTAGTACTGAATTCTGGTTCTGAAATAAACTATAAAAAATGGAACTGGAACAATAAACGACGACTTGAACTAAAAGGAGAAGCTTATTTCAGAGTATCTAAAGGCAGGCGTTTTGAGGTTCAGACCAATCTTGGAAAAGTATCTGTTTTAGGAACTCAGTTTAATGTAAAAGCCAGAAAAAACAGGTTTGATGTAACGTGCTATGAAGGTCGTGTAAAAGTAAATTATGCAAATATCCAACTCATTTTAATCCAGGGCGAAAGCGTAACTTTTGAAAATGGAAGGCAATTCAGAACCTCCATCAATTCCTCTAAGCCTGAATGGATGGATAGTCAGATTTTATTTAATAAAGAGAATATCAAAACTTTACTGGACGAAGTTCAAAGGCAATACAATATCACAATCGTATTAAACACCAAAGATACAACTTCCCTGTTTACCGGAAAATTGCCAGATAACGATCTTGATACGGCATTACAAATTATAAGTACAACCTACCATTTACAGGCTAGAAAAGTATCTGAAAACAAAATAATTTTTGACGAAAAATAGATGTTGGGCCCCAAACGATTTCATTTTTCGTTTTTCTTATTTTTTCTTGTCCTGAACCTTTTCGCTCAGGGCAAAGGGAAAACTACATCTTTAAAAAAGATAATAATTGATATTGAAAATCAGCATCATGTAAACTTTAATTACACTGAAAACAATGTATTTGGTTTAGAGTTAATACCTCCTAAAAAGTCACTTTCATTAGAACAAAAACTACAATATCTCACAGAAAGAACCAGCTTATCTTTTGAAAATTTAGGCGATAAGTATATTAACATTTATAGAGATCATAATCAAACGGAGATAATCTGCGGGTATGTTTTTTCTAATATTGATAAAAAACCTATTGAAGGTGCTAATATTCATTTTAATACTAGTACACACGCCACAACAGACTCAAATGGATATTTTGAATTTGAGAAAGGATCTAAGAATGTTTTCTCTATTAGTCACGTTGGATATACCCCTAAAAAAGTTTCAACAGCAAACATCAATTCTAAAGACTGCCTCAGCATCATTTTAGAATCAGAAGTAACAGAACTCGAAGAAATTAAAACCAATCCTATACTTGCTTCTGGAATTTCTAAAAACAGCAATAGCTCTTTTGAAATTAAACCTAAAAAGTTTGGTATCCTGCCTGGACTCATCGAACCTGATGCCCTGCAGACCATGCAGCAAATCCCAGGGGTAAACAGTCTGGATGAAAGCGTTTCAAGTATCAATGTTCGGGGAGGTACACATGACCAGAATTTATTTTTATGGAATGGAATAAGAATGTTTCAAACGGGACATTTTTTTGGTTTAATATCAGTCTTTAATCCCAATCTGGCGCATACTATTTCTATCTATAAAAACGGAAGTTCTCCTTTCTATGGTGAAAGTGTTTCTAGCGTGGTGGCTATTTCTTCTACACCTGAGACAGCAGAAAAAAACTCTTTTAGCGCAGGAATCAACATGATTAATGCTGATATTTATGCAAAATATAATCTTTCAAAAAAAAGTTATGTAGAAATTTCAGGGCGAAAATCGATCACTGATTTTGTAGAAACCCCAACCTATAAAGAATATTTTTATAAAGTATTCCAAAACACTACTATTACTGATTTTGCTCAAAATCAAAATATCAACTATAAAAGTGATAAAGAATTCGATTTCTATGATGCTACTCTTAAATACCTTCAAAAAATAGGGCTAAAGGATGAAATACTATTAGATCTGATTACGATACAAGATAACTTAAAGGTGTTTCAGAGTGCTGAGTCGTACGACATAGTTAAGTCTGAAAACAATATTTTACGTCAGCAAAACTTTGGTGGAAACCTGTCCTGGAAAAGAAACTGGAATAACTTCAATACGTCCAAAATTAATATTTACAACTCTTCGTATGAGCTTCTTGCTAATCAAATAACGACTAATGGAGACCAAATCGTAATTCAGGAAAATACTGTTGCAAATAATGGCATTAATGTAGAAAACAACCATACCCTAAATTCAAAATTTAGTTTTAATAATGGATACCAGTTTAATGAAATTGGTGTTATTAATTTAGAGCATGTGAGCAATCCTGACTTTTACCGTAAAATTAAAGAAGTTTTAAGAACTCATGCCCTAATTTTGGAAGGGAAATACAATGATACCATTTCCAGAGTAATTCTTAATGCCGGACTACGACTAAATTATATTGAAAAATTCAAAAAATACATTCCGGAACCCCGAATTCAATTTAATTATGGCTTGAACAAAAATTTAAATATCGAATTACTCGGCGAAATTAAAAGTCAAAACTCCCAGCAAATTATTGATTTGCAAAAAGATTATTTTGGTATCGAAAAAAGACGATGGATTATTTCAAACAATTCATCAATTCCAATTCAGAAAAGCAGGCAGCTCTCATTAAGTCTATTCTATAAAAAAAATAACTGGCTGCTGGATATTGAGAATTTTTATAAAAAAGTAAGCGGAATTACAAGTGCCAGCCAGGGTTTTCAGAATCAGCTGGAATTTGTACGCATAACCGGCGATTATGAAATTGTGGGCACAGAAATTCTGATTCAGAAAAAGATGAATCATTTTTTAACCTGGCTTAGTTACACGTACAACAATAATAATTATCATTTTGAAAATTCTGAATACCAAAGTTTTCCTAATAACTTCGAATTAAAACATACTCTATCATGGGCCGGAATTTATGAAAAAAACAATTTTAAAATTGCTTTGGGAACAAAATGGTCTTCAGGCAGACCTAAAACATCTCCAGACTTTAGTAAAATTGACCTTTCAAACCCTGTTTTAGTTTATAATACCCCTAACAATACAAATTTGAATTTTTTTTCACAAGTTAACCTTTCCTCGACCTATAAGTGGGAAACCACTAACGGCATTGTATGTAAATTAGGAATATCTATCCTAAACATTCTAAACAGAAAAAATGAAACTAGTGAATATTACAGAATGAGTCCGCTATCAAATTCTATCGAAGAGGTCGAAACATCCTCACTAGAAAGAACTCCAAACCTGAGCTTTAGAATTTCATTTTAATTCCCGCAGCCCCTAATAATAAAACAGTTCTGTTTTTTTTCATCCTTTTTCTACAAAAACAACTATTCTTTGGTAGGGTAATCTTTATCAAGACTGTTTTAGTATTGAATCTATTTAAAACGAAAAAAAATGAAGAAAAAAATAATCCTTGCAACTTTAGCAATAACTGCATTAGGAGCATTTGGTTATTACTATGTCTGGTATGGAGGAGCCAGAAATGTTTCGGCCGAAGAAGCTGCTTTTAGTGTTTCATCAAAAAATATCATTGCTGAATTTGATTCTGACATTGAAAAATCAAACACAAAATATCTCGAAAAAGCAATAGCTATTAAAGGGACTGTCAGCAAAACCAGCCCAAAACAAATCATTATAGACCATACTATTGTTTGTGATTTAAAAGAATCTGATCCGGCAATTAAAGAAGGGCAGCCTTTAACCCTAAAAGGAAGAGTTGTAGGATATGATGACTTAATGGGCGAATTAAAATTAGACCAGTGTTCAGTAGTTAATAACGATTAATAAAATTAAAATGAGGAATTTTTTAGGCTTTATGCTTGTGTTTTTTTTAACGGGAAATCTATTTGCCCAGGACGATTTACTAAATCAGTTAGACACTATTAAATCAGACGAAAAACAAATAGAAATAGCCGCTTTCAAAGGTCTGCAGATAGCGAATATGCAATCTACAAAACTACCTGCAAGAGGGGAATGGTATATGCTTGTTTCACACCGTTTTGGCGATTTATCAGAAGGATTCAATAATTTCTTTGGTTTAGATAATGCTCTTACAAAGTTTGGAGGAATCTATGGTGTAACAAGCTGGTTAAGTTTTGGTGCTACACGTCATACCTACAATAAAATCTATGAAGTTACAGCCAAATATAAAATGGCCAATCAGGAAGTAAACGGATTTCCTGTTACAATTGTAGGATATAACACAATGGATATCAATAGTGCACTGGGAAAAAAACTATATCCGAACATACAGTTTTCTGACCGTCTGGCTTTTACAACTCAATTGTTAGTTTCCAGAAAAGTAAACGAAAAATTATCCGTCGAATTGGGACTTATTAATGTCTATAAAAATCTATATGATGATTCGATTGAACAGCAAAATGTATTTTCGGCAGCAGGAGGATTACGATATAAAATTGCCAAAAGAATGAGCGTTAATCTTGAATACGCCGCACGTGTAATCACTGAAGAAAAAGCTACAGACCCTTATCATAATCCGCTTACCGTTGGCTTAGACATAGAAACCGGAGGACATATTTTTCAACTTGTATTCTCAAACAGCCAGCCTATGAATGATGTTGCGGTATTTTCAACTGCCTCAGGAGACTGGAATAAAGGAAAGGTTTATTTTGGATTTAATATGTACAGATCCTTTTAAAACAACAAGTATTTAAGTTAAAACATTATCTCAATATGAAAAAGAATATATTAATAATACTATTTGCCTGTGCTGCATTTTTTGTTTCATGCACACCGAGAACTTACGAAGAAATTTCAGAAACAGAGACAAATACTATACCTACTTACACAGCAAACGTTGGCCCGGTCATACAAGCAAATTGTGTGGGCTGTCACTCAGCAGGAGGCCAGTTTCCAACTTTACAGACTTACGAGCAGGTAAAAGATGCTACTCAAAACGGCGATCTAATTTGCAGAATTGACCAAACTCAGTCATGCGGAAATGTAATGCCAAGATCAGGCTCTATGCCAAGACAAACTATTGATATGATTATACTTTGGCAAAAAGAAGGTTACAAAAATTAAAATACATTATAAAATGAAAGAAATAATAATATCTGCATTGTTTTTATTGGCGGGAAACGTAGTTTTTTCGCAAAAGATGATCACCAGAACCGGAGAGGTAAAATTTGAAGCATCAATGCCTGCTTTTGAAGAGGTAGCAGCTACTACTAAAACAACTTCCTGTATTCTGGAAAAAAGTACAGGTGACTTTGTAGCTCTGACCCTTATAAAATCATTCAAATTCAAATCACCTTTAATGGAAGAACATTTTAATGAAAATTATATGGAATCCTCCCAATTTCCAAAAGCTACTTTTAAAGGAAAGGTTTTAAATTTTGATGCCAAAAAATTGTCTGCTTCAAAAACGTCTTACGACTTAGAAGGTGATTTAACCATTCATGGTGTTACCAAAAAAATAAAAACCAAAATCAACCTTACCTTAAACGGAGCCAAAATTCTTGCATCCAGTGCCATTTCGGTTAAACCGCAAGATTATAAAATTGAAATTCCAAGCCTGGTGAAAGGAAAAATCGCTGAAAATGTAAAAGTTACAATGAATTTCGTTCTTGAACCAAATTAATTAAACAACTGCTTTTTACTATGAAAAAACTATTCGTATTGACTGCTTTATTATGCTTTTATATCGCTACAGCACAAGAAAAAAATGTCTTTGATATTGCCCGAAGCGGAACTTTAACAGAGATTCAAAACCTCAACAAATCAAACCCCGATTTAATCAATTCGCTTAACGAAAGCAAAACAAGTCCGTTGATTCTGGCTTGTTACAGAGGAAATATTGAAGTTGCCAAATTTCTGATAGAAAATGTAAAGGATATTAACTACAACTCAGACATGGGAACGGCTCTAATGGCGGCAACCTATAAAAACCAGCCACAATTAGTAAAATTATTGTTAGAGAAAAAAGCAAATCCAAATGCAACAGATGCAAACGGAATCACAGCATTGTCACTAGCAGTTCAATTCAAGAATACTGAATTAGTAAAATTGCTTTTAGCATATAAAGCTGATAAAACAATTAAAGATAATCAAGGAAAAACAGCATTTGAATATGCTGTTTTTTCTCAAAATGAACCCATCATTAACCTTTTAAAATAATAGATTATGAAAAAAATTACTCTTTTAACTCTTTTAGCAATTGGTATAAGCAGTTTTGCCCAGCAAAAATCTACCGGAGATGTTACTTTTGGAACTAGCGGTATAACCGCAAATCTAACCTTAAACAATACTACTCAAAAAGCAACATTAAAACTTATAGGTCCCTCTGACAGATGGTTTGGATTGGAATTTGGAAGTTTTGCCACTGGTGAAGGTATGGGTGATGGACACGATTTAGTATATGCTAACGGGACAACATTGGTTGATGCCAGACAAACCGGATTAGGTGATCCTCCAAGTACGGATGCCTCTCAAGGCTGGACAGTAACATCAAATACGGTAACCTCAGGAATCAGAACTATAATCGCAGAACGAAATTTTTCAACCGGAGACGCAAATGATTACACCTTCAATTATGCTAACACTTCTATTGATTTTGTCTGGGCTAAAAGAAGTAATGCAGGTTATATAATGGGAAATCACGGAGGAAATCGAGGATACGCTATAGATACTGCTTTATCTACTACTCTAGGAGTAGATGATTTCAGTTTAAAAACATCTTCAATTTCACCAAATCCCTCAAACGGAAATTTTACCATTGAAACCAAAACAGGTTTAGATCAAATAAACGTATATTCTTTAACAGGTACACTTGTTGAGAGTATTGAAGTAAAAGACAAATCGAATACTATTGAAGTATCATTGAAAAACCAGCAATCGGGAGTTTATTTAATAGAATTGCAAAACGATCAGGAAAAAACCTGGAAAAAAATAATTATCAAATAGTTATTCTTTTCATAGTATTTGTAATAAAAAAGAGGTTAGAAAAAAATCCTAACCTCTCCAAAAAAAATAAAAAAAACCAAGTTATTAACTAATTGAAAATACTTTTATCTATATATAAATTTTCCAGATTTGACTTCATTATTGTCTGATAAGATTTTATAGAAATAAATTCCTTTTGAATAATTGGATGGAATATTCCAATTTACGATCTGATTTGGAATAACACGTCCTTTAAAAACAGATTTTGTATCTGGCAGGCTTTCTGAATAAATAATAATTTCTATATCTTTCTCTGTAGAAAAAGTGGTTATGAAATTTATTGATTCTGATGTTGGATTTGGGTATACTGTTAGATCTGCTGAATTAGTTTGCATTCTTTCAGATACTTGCTTTCCAGCATCAAACAATACAATTGTATTACTATAAGAAACCTTGTTACCTGAAATTACTTTTCTATACATCTTACTAGTAAAAACTGCATGAGTTGGAATAGGACAATCTTTTTCCCTTCCAACGTCTGAAACCTCACTTATAACTTTACCATCATATTCTTGATAAAAATTATATTCATATCTAAAACTTCCTGTACCACCAGTTGGTAAGCTTCCTAAAATGATATCCCCAGATCTTGTAATAACATTATTTTCTATAGGCAGAGTAGGAAAAACTCTAATAACCTTACTGTCAGAGTATTTATTTCCCGACTTTACCTCTCTAAAAATGTAAACTTCAGAACCTGGATTTTCCGCAAAACCATATATAGAATTCGGAATACTCAAATCTTTAGTATTTTCTTGCATCAATTCCCACCCCACATCATTAACAAGGTAAACATACCAGCTATAAGTAAATGAACCTATTCCGCCTGTAGGTGTACTTCCTTGTATTTCTGAGCCTGATAAAGTAATTATATTATTACCTATTGGTGTATTAGGCAATATGGTAACTGTTATTTCATTACTTGTATTAGTAAGTGTGCCAAATAATGATGTAACGATTCTTCTATATGATATTTTAGAAACCGAAACATTTACAGGTTGAAAAGTAACACCTGTCGCTCCTGATATATTTGTCCATGAACCTGCACTCCCAATCCTTTGCTGCCATATATAAGTATATAATCCATCTCCACCATTTGGAGCTGGACCATTTATAGAACCTACAGGATCTCCTTCGTAAACTGTTTGATTTCCTATAATATAGTTACTAGTTATTAATGGAACCGTTTTTACAGGCACACTTGTTCCTAAAATGGGACTATTATTTACCGGTGAAAATTGTGCATATATAGATCCTGTACCAGAAGGAAAATGGCTGGATTTTAGCTCTATTGTGCATTGTTTGCTCACAGATCCTGATATAGCATTTTGACCATAGAAAATTGACACATGTTGTATGTTTGTACTACTATTTAATTTACTATATACTGACAAGGTTCCCCCTTGTATTAGTGCAAAACCAGGATTATTGATTCCTAAATTAAACGTTACAGAAACAGTGCCTCCCTCAGCAATCTGAATTGGTGATCCACTTGCTATTGTAATACCATTATTTGTATACTTTAAATTGGTTATTGAAATCATTTGTGGGGTTTGAGAATAGCCAGAAATAGCAAACAGCCCCATTAATAATGCAAAAATTGATAATCGTAATTTTATTTTCATAATATGATTGATTAAACATTAAAAATTATTCTCATCTGGTTTAAAATTTTATTTTAGACTTCTATTTATGAAACGAAAACTTAAAATAAAATTCAAAGTATAACAAAGTAAATTTCTTCATATTAAAATTAATTATTGATTAAAAAATAACCTCGAATAATAATATCCGAGGTTAATAAAAATTATATTATTTCAAGATAGCGTATTGGAATGTCGGATACCCTCTTTCACCTGCTGCGTTTACACCAGCCGTAAATCTCACTTTATAAACATTTCCTGCCGGATCTTTAACCACATAGAAACGATCTGATCTCGCATTAAATGAAGAAACTGGGTTACCATTTGCATCTGTTGCTCCTGATGCTACAGTTCCTCTCCAGTTTGAACCAATATTTCTTTGATCATCTGTAAATTTAGCATTGTCAACATTTGCTAATGCGAAAGCATCATATGTAAAAGCTGTCGTAAGAACCTGATATGCTTTGGTACCACCCTTAACATTATTTAAAATGAAATCAGCAAAATTATAAGGAGCTGAACCTGCTGTATTAGTAAAACTTGTAAAACTAATATCCCATTGTGTTTTTTGAGGCTCTACACTAACTATTTTCTTATCTAATAAACTTAAAAAAGTAAAGTTATAAGCTGGATTTTTTGAAACAATAATTTCCTCGTGAGTTGTAGCTTCAATATTAGCATACTGCACTTTATAATCATTACCACTTCTTAAAATTCTAACTTTTTTCCATCCTCTCGAAGGTCCTGTACCTGTACCTTCAGATCCAACTTCAGGATCAACTGTTCCAGGATTACTTCCCATATTGATTACATATACTTTGTTATCAGCATCTGTTGCAGATATTTCCGCAATAGCTGTTTTAGTAAGATCTCCTGCAGGATCATCAATTTGAGTTAAACTTCCATGACCATTAACAAGCATAGTCGCATCTTCTGCCTGAACTTCATCAATATTTATACTAGTAGTTTGCTTAGCAGTCATTCTCACAGTGTGATTTATTATCACTCTAAAATCAGTTCCAGAGTAGAATCCTAAATCCCAGGAAACTCTAGGAACAACAGTCATTTTTTCGCTGCTTAAATCAACAAAAACTTGATTTGGTTCTGTTGGACCTCCAACTTCAGGAGCTAATGCACTGCCTAAAGAAGCTGTCTCATTAAAGTTCACCTGAATCGATTTATTCTCAGAAATTACAGAATTAATAGTTACACTACTAATAGTGAAAACCACGTTTTTAACCTCACCTTCGATAGCTTCTTTCAATTTCTTGAAAGTAAAACTTACAGAAGAAACATTTTTATCAAAAGGTACTACAACAGTTTTTGATGCTATCGCTGGAGTAGTGCTAAAATCTGTACCATTTGCTACTGCAGTTTCGGTAACAGTCAAAGTTAATGACCCTGCTGATGCAGTTGGTAACGCAAACTTAATTTCTATTGGAGTTGTTTCAGCAGATAAATTTACTGACGTTGCCGCAAAAGCTACTGCATTGACCTGCACTGCTTCATCATCACTATTACAGGCTGTAAACGCAAGTAATACAAAAGAAATTATTAGAATAAAGTTTTTTTTCATGGTAATGTAATTGATTAATTAAAATTTAGATTATACGAAAGTTTTAAGAAGTAAGATCGGCCGTAACCCAGCATTTCAGGGGTTGTTCCGCCACCGTGTACACCTCCACTTGCATCACCTCCATTTTGTACAGATTGCAAATTGGTAACATCAAACAGGTTTCGGGCTCCGACAGTAACTTCAAATTGATTTTTAAAGAATGTTTTTCGAACAGAAGCATCCATCCAGCTAAATGACTTAAGTTCTTCTAAAAAGAAACCTGCTTTTCCATCACTATCAGTTCCTGCTGTATATTGCTGCTGCTTTCCATTGTATTTGTAAAAAACAGCTAACAAAGTATTCCATTTTGGAATATTATAAGATATGCTTGAATTTAATCTGAATGAGTAAAAGAATTTATAATCAGATACTAAGTTTTGTGCTGCCAAATCAATTCTTCTGGAGATTCCAACCACAGCAGCCCCTAGCATTACATTCCAATTTTTATAATTAAATTGTTCTACTGTTGAAATGTTCCACATTTTATATCTGTTAATGTTTAAATATTTATAATGCAGAGGATTTACTTGTGTTGCAACGAAATCTATCCTATCATCAACATCCAGATAAGTTACAGCTAAGTTGTTCGAGATCTGAGTACCAGAATCAAAAGTACAAGCTCTTTTTAAGCTGACTTCATAAGAAGTACTTGTTTCAGGAATTAAATCCGAATTTCCCTGCATGTTATGATTTGAGTCTACAAAATAAGTATACAACTCATCAAAGTTTGGAGTACGATAAGATTTACCGAAAGAAGCTCTCGCTTCCAGTCCTTTATCAAAAAGATATCTTAAACCTAAAGAACTTGCATATTGATTATCAAAAGCACTTTGAAAAGAAAATCGAAGCCCTGGACGAATTGAGAACTTATTATTTACAGCAATTTCGGCAACCGAAAAAACATCATAATTTTCCAATCTCTTTCTAATATTTACACCTTGCTGATTATCATCTCTAAAAGCTCCAACTGAAGAATCATAAAATCCATTCTCGTTTGTAATTTCATAACCAAGCTGAAAGTCTACCTTTTCATTATCAAAGAAATTACTAAGTGTACCTGTTGAATAAAAAACCTCTTTTGATTGATAAGTGAATCTTTTGTTATCTATCTCTTGTTTTGTATCTATATGATAAACAAAATTCTCTAAATCACGCTCCTGTTTCTGCTGCGAAGCAGAAACATTATACTTTAACTTTGAAAAAAGATTTCCATTGGCATTCAAATGATGATAATAACGATTGGTTATATATCTTTTATCTCTCGAAAAATACGTGTCTGCAAATGGATAATTGTCTTGTATATTTACAACTGGATTATAGTAATGAACATCTTCACCGTAATAATCAAATTTGTAAAAAATTCTAAAAGCATCTTTTTGGTAACCCAAAATGGCATTTCCTACCAATTGTTCTTTCGGAAGCTGAGTATATCCTCTAAGTCCATCATTTTTATCATAATCTTTTCCTAGCATATTATCATAATAACCAGCCATTACATTACGATTCCCTCCAATGTTTACAAACCAATTTTCATTAAAATTATGACCAATTTTAGCTGATTGAATATGACGACCTTTATCAAAAAATGCAAACTCATTTCCAACTGTTTCTTCCTGAACAGTCGCGCCGATCTGCCACTTATATCCACCTCCTTTTTTAGTAATAATATTTAAAATACCGCTTACGGCATTTGCGCCATGAGTTACTCCCATAGATCCTTCGATAATTTCGATACGCTCTACATCATCAAGGTTTACTTGCGTTAAATCAACATTAGTTCCCATTCCTGTATCACTTACTAAAGGTATATTGTCAACCAAAATCTTAAAATATTGTGCATCTAATCCAAACATTGAAACCTTAGAACGTCCATCATTACCATTGGATGTAACACTAATGTTTAAATACTGATTTAAGACATCTGCCAAATTATTCGCAGCCAACTGTTTAATATTTTCTTTAGAAATCACACGGACATTAAAAACAGATTTCTTTATGTACTGAGGCTCAAACTGACCAGTAACAACAACTTCGGATAATTTTTCCTGCGATACAATAGTATCTTTTTGCTGAGCAAAAGAATAAGTAGAAAAAAGGAAAGCAGCAAAAAAGGTAATTTTAATTTTCATTATTTTTATTAAGTCTTAATAACTTGTGCAAATATATAATTATTTTTATTTATTCTAAATAAAGTTTATATATTTGCGAAAAAATTTAAACCATAATAAAAACAATTATGATCACAAAAAGCCTTTATTTTTCAGCCATTATGGCTTTAACTTTTAGTTCAGGTTTCAGCCAAGACAAAAAACAGCAGGACATTAAGTCTATAAAATCGATGTGTGGCTGTTATGAAGTGAAATTTAACTTCACAGAAACTTTCTCTTATCCAAAAGATTCTCTTAGCTATAAACCCTCTGAAACAAAGCACGAGTCGGCGCTGGAATGGGTAGAATTAGTAGAAGACACTCCAAATAAAATCTCAATGCAGCATTTATTAATTGTAAGTGACGATATGATCATTAAACACTGGAGACAAGACTGGCTGTATGAAAACACCGATTTATATCTTTTCAATAAAAACACATCATGGAAGTATAAAAAACTGGATAAAAAAGCTGTTAAAGGGCAATGGACTCAAAAAGTATATCAGGTAGATGACAGTCCAAGATATGAAGGAACTGCAACCTGGGTACATGTTGACGGCCAGGACTATTGGACAAATGTAACGGATGCTCCTCTTCCAAGAAGAGAACATACAAAACGTAATGATTATAACGTATTAAAAAGAAGAAACATTCATGAAATCACCTCCACAGGTTGGAACCATGAGCAGGATAACCAAAAGCTAATAAGAGACGACAGCGGAAAAGATGTTGTATTAGCAGAAGAAAAAGGAATGGACGTTTATACTAAAGTCCCGGATAGTAAATGTATGGCTGCTCAAAAATGGTGGAAGGAAAACAATGCGCTTTGGAAAAATGTACGCGACAAATGGCAGACTCTTTTTGACAGACACCAGGATTTAAACTTAGAAGCCAAAGTAGAGAAAAAAACGCTTTATTCTCTTTTATTCGATTTGAAACCAGATGCTGCAAAATCAGAAACTGATACTATCATCCAAAAGTTTGTAAAATAAATATTTTGTTTTAGTTGTTAAAAGAGCCGATAGCTTCATGAAACTATCGGCTCTTTTTATTATGCTTTTTTTTTGATGTAAGCTCTTACATTCTCTCCGGAACTTCAATTCCTAATAGCTCAAAAGCAGATTTAATAACCTCACCCACTTTTTGCGAAAGCTGTACTCTGAAAATCTTTTTAATCAAATCGACCTCTCCCAAGATATGTACCGACTGATAGAATGAATTATATTCTTTTACTAAATCATAGGTATAATTCGCAATCAAAGCCGGGCTATGGTTTTGTGCCGCATTTTGAATGATTTCCGGGAAAAGCTGAATTAATTTTACCAGTTCTTTTTCTTTTTCGTGCAATTCTTGAATGGTAGTTGTAGCAGAAAAATCAAAATCGGCTTTGCGGATAATAGATTGAATTCTGGCATACGTATATTGAATAAACGGACCTGTATTACCAGCGAAATCAACAGATTCTTCCGGATTGAACAAAATACGCTTTTTAGGATCTACTTTTAAAATGTAATATTTTAATGCACCAAGACCAATTGTTTTGTACAATTTAGCCTTTTCTTCAGCAGAGTAACCATCTAGTTTTCCTAAATCTTCAGAGATTTGTTTGGCTGTTGCTGTCATATCCTGCATCAGATCATCAGCATCTACCACAGTTCCCTCACGGCTTTTCATTTTTCCGGATGGTAAATCAACCATTCCGTATGACAAATGATATAAGCTTGAAGCCCAGTCAAAACCTAACTTTTTTAGAATTAAAAATAATACTTTAAAATGATAATCCTGCTCGTTTCCAACGGTATAAACCATTCCGCCAACGTCAGGCATATCTTTTACACGCTGAATTGCAGTCCCGATATCCTGTGTCATATAAACGGCAGTGCCATCAGAGCGCAATACGATTTTACGATCCAAACCTTCATCTGTCAAATCAATCCAGACTGAACCATCAGGATCTTTTTCAAAAACACCTTTGTCAAGCCCAACCTGAACCACATCTTTTCCTAATAAATACGTATTACTTTCGTAGTAATATTGATCAAAATTAACTCCAAGATTGGTATAAGTGGTAGCAAAACCGTCATACACCCATTGGTTCATCATTTTCCAGAGGGCAATTACTTTTTCGTCTCCGGCTTCCCATTTTTTAAGCATATCCTGCGCCTCAACTATAATGGGGGCTTGTTTTTTTGCTTCTTCTTCCGTTTTGCCAGTTTCTATTAATTGACTGATCTCGGTTTTATAAGCTTTATCAAACTCCACATAATATTTACCAACCAATTTATCTCCTTTTAAGCCTGAAGATTCTGGAGTTTCTCCGTTTCCGAATTTTTCCCAGGCCAGCATCGATTTACAGATATGGATTCCACGGTCGTTGATAATTTGTGTTTTATATACTTTTTTACCCGAAGCTTTCAGAATTTCAGCAACAGAATACCCTAACAGATTGTTACGTACGTGACCTAAATGTAAAGGTTTATTGGTGTTTGGCGAAGAATACTCCACCATGATCGCTTTCTCTTCAGGATTTGGAGTTACATAACCAAACTTGGTATTGTCTCGTATCTCATTAAAGAAATTCAGATAATAACGATCCGCAATTACGATATTAAGGAAACCAGAAACAACATTAAATCTTGCAACTTCGGCCACATTTTTAACAAGATAATCTCCAATTTTATTTCCTAATTCGGCAGGATTGCTTTTAGTCAATTTCAATAAAGGAAAAATCACCATAGTAATATCGCCTTCAAACTCTTTTCGTGTAGCCTGAAATTCGATTTTATCGACAGTAACATCAAATAATGCCTGAATGGCATTTTGTATAGAAGGAGTAAGAATTTGTGATAATGACATGTAAACTTTTTTTAAGGTGAGCAAATATACTGCTTATTCATCAATTTGAGAAAACGAAAAACATATTAAATAGTAGAAAAGAATTAGAAATTCTTAAAAAATCAAGAGTCTAAAGTATCAAAAAAACAAAACACTAATAGCTTATAAAACAGAGCCTCAAAATAAATTTTAGCTTTTTTCTGTAAAAACATTGTAACAATTCATTCATAAAAGGGTCTTATTAACAAATTTGAACACAATCATCAATCAAATCAAAATAATCAATTAAACTACTTATGAAATTAAAATTTTTATTGTTCGCATTACTGGGAATCATTGCAACAACACATGCTCAGAATACGGGAACGGTATCCGGTAAAATCATTGAAAAATCGAATAAGGCGTCTATTTCTTATGCTACAGTTTCGATTAAAGACAACGGAAAAGTCGTTTCCGGAGTGAATACAGACGACAATGGGGATTTTTCGATTAAAAACCTTGCCCTAAAAAGTTACACAATCGAAATACAGTATATTGGTTTCAGGAAATATATCGGATCTGTAATTTTGAGTGAAAACAAAAAAACGGCTACCGTAAATGTATCGCTTGAAGAAGAAGCAACGCAGCTAAAAGGCGTAAATATTGTTGCGGAACGTTCTACAATTGAGCAGAAAATCGATCGTAAAGTAATCAATGTTGGGAAAGATTTAACCACAGCAGGGGCTTCGGCATCTGACATCATGAATAATATTCCGTCTGTGAATGTAGATCAGGACGGAAAGCTTTCGCTTCGCGGAAATGACAATGTACGTGTATTAATTGACGGACGTCCTTCTAATATTGATCCAGCGCAATTATTAAAACAAATTCCATCGACTTCTATCAAAAAAATTGAATTGATTACCAATCCAAGTGCGAAATACAACCCTGAGGGAATGTCGG
Organism: Flavobacterium adiutor; assembly: GCF_048282555.1. Classification (NCBI taxonomy): domain Bacteria; kingdom Pseudomonadati; phylum Bacteroidota; class Flavobacteriia; order Flavobacteriales; family Flavobacteriaceae; genus Flavobacterium; species Flavobacterium adiutor. The sequence goes on along the minus strand of NZ_CP182487.1, from coordinate 916,865 downwards.
GAATCATCAATATTATTTTACACAAAAATGCCAATACTGGTTTCAACGGAAGCTATAGTGGTGGGATCACTTTTGGAAAAACAGCTAAATACAATCAGTCACTAGATTTAAATTACAAAACCGGAAAAGTAAATTTCTTTGGAAACGGCGGAACGAATTTCGGAACTTATTTCAATGATGGTTACATTACCAAAGCAGATAAAACTATTATTCAGGATTTGAAAATCTCTAATGATAATGATTCATACTTGTACAAAATTGGAATGGATTATTTAATTGATGACCATAACACTTTATCTTTTTACACCACACAAAACAAAGCAACGGGACTCGGATTAATCGACACTGATATTGATTACTTTAATTCCCCTGAAGGAATTGACAATATCTTTCAGAAAGCAAGATATCAAGGTCCTAACAACACTGGAAATTACAATTTAGCTTACAAACACATCTTTAAAAAAGAAGGTCACACTTTAGACTTTGAAGGAAATTATAGTGATACCAAAGAAACTCAGAATTCGACTTTTGATACAGAAACTTCAAAAACAGATAACACATCGAATAAAATAGTTTATGATGACTTCATTAACGATAAAAGAAAACTAAGCACTTTAAACGTTGATTATGTAAATCCATTAAATGGAAAAACCACACTTGAAGCTGGTGCAGAAGCCAGAATAACCAGAACAGAGAACAAGTATAATACAAGCAATCCATTTGCTCCATTAGCCGCTTCTAATTATACTTATGACACTGATATTTATTCAGCTTATGTAACTTTTGGTCAGAAATTCAGCAAACTTAGTTATCAATTAGGTGCCCGTTTTGAAAGTTATAAGGTAGCTGCAAATTTAAATGATGGCTTAGAAAAGTTTGATGATGACTATATTACCCTTTATCCTTCAGCTTATCTAACCTATAATCTGAATGATAAAAACACTTTTCAGTTGAGTTATAGCCGTCGTGTTGACCGACCAAGTTTAGAACAGACAAAACCTATTCGTGAATTTTCTACTCCGTTGGTTACTTCATTTGGAAATCCTGAGTTAAGACCTCAGTTTACTAATTCTGTTGAAGTAAATTATACTAAAACCTTCGAAAAAGGCAGTTTTACTACAGGAGTATTCTTTAGAAGTATCAATGATCCGATTAGTAGAATTTTAGAATCAGACGAATCAGATCCAAATAAACAAATTATGACTTTTACCAACTATGATCATAATAGTTCATATGGATTTGAAGTTTCTTTCAACTATAAAATCACAAAATGGTGGGATATTCAGCCTTCTGTGGATTTCTCAAGCATTAACCAAAAAGGAGTTGTATCGAAATATTATCCTGGAGAAAACATTAGTAAACCAGAGGAAAGAACAGTTACTGTTGCAGCATTCAATGGACGCATGAACTCAAACTTTAAGGCAAATAAACGTTTAAGCTTTTTATTGTTCGGTTTTTACAGAGGTGCCGTTGAAGGAGTACAAAATGACAGCCGTGAAATGTACAAAATAGATATGGGTTCTCGATATACATTATTAGACAGCAAAATGAATATCAGCTTACGTTTTAATGATGTTTTCAATACAATGAAATATGCTTTTGATACTCAATATCCTTATCCCCAATCAGGACAGTTTACCTGGGAAAGTCAAACAGTTTATCTGGGTGTAACTTATAACTTTGGTGGCGCAAAAATCAAAAACTTACAACGTAAACAAAGAGATGACAATACCAGTAAAGATGCTGGTGGAATGTTTTAAACGTTTTTTTTTTAATATTTATAATTACTTGTAGAAAAAAAGACCTGAAGTTTGCCAGCTTCAGGTCTTTTTATGAACTCATTTTTATAAAAAATTTCGAATTTCTTTTACTTCTTCGGGATTTGCTGTTTCTGTATCATCAGTAATAGCTGATGAATGATAAAAAGTAGGTTCTAATCTATCCTGCAATAGTTTAATATTTGAAGATCGTAACCCGCCGCCAGGCATAATTTCAATTCTGTTATTGGCTAATTTTTGAATTTTCTCTAAATTAAAAATTCCCTCTTCAACATTTAATTGCTGTCCGGAAGTTAAAATGGTTTTAAAACCACAATCTATGACGTCTTCTAAAGCCTGCTCAACATTTTTAACAACATCAAAAGCCCGATGAAAAGTACACGGAAGCGGGCTGGCCAAACTAACTAATTCAAGATTTTTCTTTTTATTGATTGTGCCATCTTCATTTAAAATTCCAAAAACAAAACCATCAACTCCTAACTTTTTAAACTGTTTTATATCCTGTTTCATTTCGGCAATTTCCTCATTCGTATAAAAAAAATCTCCACCTCTGGGTCTTATGATCACATGCATTTTTATGGACAGCTTTTCACGAACCTTAACCGTTAAAATATAATTTGGGGTTGTGCCTCCAAACTTCATATTTTCGCACAATTCGATTCGGTCAGCGCCATTATCCTGTGCAATCAATGCTGATTCATAATTAAAGCAGGCTATTTCGAGTTGACTTTTTTTCATAATACAAAACAAATTGAATTAACCAAATATAAAAAAACCTGCTTCAAAGCAAAACAGGTTTTATATCATTTACAGGAATTAATTTACCATTTGATAATGGCACTTGCCCAGGTAAATCCACTTCCAAAGGCTGCCAAAACAACAGTGTCTCCGGACTTAATTTTCCCCTGCTCCCATGCCTCTGTTAAAGCAATTGGAATAGATGCTGCAGTTGTATTACCGTATTTCTGGATATTATTATGAACCTGATCATCAGATAATTTGAATTTATTCTGAATGAATTGTGAGATTCTTAAATTCGCCTGATGCGGAATCAGCATATCAATATCCGACACCTGCAAACCATTTGCTTCTAAGCCTTCATTAATAACTTCTGCAAAACGCACAACTGCATTTTTAAATACAAATTGTCCATTCATATACGGATAATAACTCTCATCATTAGGATCATTATCTGCAATAATATCCGTTACCCAGCGTGCTCCCATTCCTGGTGCCTGCAAAGCAAGTTCCTCGGCATGCTGTCCTTCAGAATGCAAGTGAGTTGATAAAATTCCTTTTGTTAAATCTTCTTCACGGCTTAGAACTGCTGCTCCTGCCCCATCACCAAAAATTACCGAAACCCCGCGCCCGCGTGTGGTCATGTCCAATCCTGTAGAATGCACTTCGGAACCAATTACTAAAATATTTTTATACATTCCGGTTTTAATGTATTGATCTGCAACAGAAATAGCATACACAAAACCTGAACATTGATTTCTAACGTCTAATGCCCCTACAGTTCGTAATCCCAAATCACGCTGTACTAAAACTCCGGGTCCCGGAAAATAGTAATCAGGGCTTAATGTTGCAAAAACTACAAAATCGATATCTTCTTTGGCTACACCGGAACGTTCAATTGCTATCTCAGCCGCTTTCACTCCCATTGAAGTTGTAGTGTCTTCGCCACGAATAATATGTCTTCTTTCCTGAATTCCGGTCCGCTCCTGAATCCACTCATCATTGGTATCCATAATCTTAGACAAATCATCGTTTGTCACCACATTTGAAGGAACATAATATCCTAATCCCGCAATTTTTGAATGATACATACTCTCTTTTTTATTAGTTAAAAACTGGATTGCAAATTTAAGTATACTTTAAAACATTACTATACAAATTACCATTTTTTTCGCAATTGACAATTTTCAATGTCTTAAAAAACATTTTATTTCAAATTAGTTCTTTTTCAGAAAACTGTTTACTCAAGTAAACAAAACAAAAAACCCCTAAAAAGTAAACAATTTAGGGGCTTCCTTATAATTTATTTTCCTATCCTTTTAGCCAGGCATTTTTAAGTTTTTCTTTTGAAGCATCTGTAGCTTTAAACGTTTCACTTTCTTCATAAGGCAATTTTACTGTACCTTTTATTGTTTTATCAGCACCAGCTCTTTTTATCTGAACCGTAATCGGATCATTTTCTTTCCAGTTTTCACTCTCACCAATTAAGTCATATATATTATCTAAAGAATATGGCTTAGTATTTATTGACAAAATAATATCTCCTGGTTTTAGATCCAGATTTGTAAAAAACGGATTTAACTCAACATCTGGACGAACGCTTATTTGTTTTGTTTTTGAATCAACTCCTATGTAAGGCACCTGACCTTTTATAAAAACTGAACCCGCTTTTTTCTCAGATGACTTTGTTACACCTACTTTAGCTAAGTATTGATCATACGGAATAGGAGTTGTTCCGGCAACATGCATTTTCAGGAACTCCCCAACTTCAGGGTAAGTCAATTTTGTAACTTTATCAAAAAGTTCATTGTCGTTAAATGGTTTTTCAACTCCATACTCTTCAGATAGTTTATGCATCAGATCAAGAATACCTCTCTCCCCATTGCTCTTTTCCCTGATGATAATATCGATACACATTCCGATTAATGCTCCTTTCTGATAAACATTCAAATATTGATCTTTGTAAGGCTGTTCCAGTACATTTTTACTCATCACTGTAAATGACATCGTATCGTTTAAACTTTTTGCCTGTTCGATTTTATCGGCAATACGGCTATAAAATTCAGCCTCATCAATTAAGCCCTGATTAATCTGAAAAAGATTGGCGAAATATTCCGTTACTCCTTCATACATCCATAAATGTTCAGACATTTTTGGAGCATTATAATCAAAATACTGAATTTCCTTAGAGTGAATAGTTAATGGAGTTACAATATGAAAAAATTCGTGCGAAACAACATCTTTCATTGACTCAACCAACTTCTCTTTCGGCATCGATTCAGGCAAAACAACTGTAGTGACTGTTGGATGTTCTAAAGCCCCGAAACCGTGGGCATCATCTTTTGCCATACTTGACAAATACAATAAAACAGTATATTTTTTAGTAGCATTTACTTTCCCCAAAAAGTTTTTTTGTGCCGTCATCATTGTTTTCATTTCCGGAGTAATACTTTCTGCAGTAAATTTTCCGGTTGGAGAATAAACCGCAATCAGAATATCCATTCCGTTAACATTGAATGTTGTATAATCAGGCTTAGAATACATAATCGGATTCTCAACCAAAACGGCGTAACGAGATGTTGTAAAAACGTCACTTGTTTTGCTTGCATCTTCATCAGTCATTGAAGTTGCCCCCCAAAGTGTTTCAGGATGTGTGATGGTAACTTTATAAGGGATATCCAGTTTATCTTGAAAATAGCCAACAAAACCATGGGTATTAACCACAAAGTTAACTCCTGCATTTATGTTTGTCCCCGCTGGAGAGAACACATCATCATTACCAAAACCAGTTCCTTTTTCAGTATCAAAAGTATCGCCAACCCAGTAGGTAATTGTTTTCAATTTTTTTGCGTTAGAAATTGACCACGAATTATCATCAATCCTTTTTACATTTAGCGCATTGCCTTTGACATCAAAAGCTTTAAAATCATCTGAATATTTTCCGTAATTATCTGTAGAATAAGTTCCCGGAACTGTTTTAGGTATACTGTAAATGACTTCATCCGTTTTTATCTGAGGTGCCGTCACTGTAACCAAAACTTTATCTTCTTTTACATCCGTAAGATTAATATTTACAGCAACGTTTTCCTTCGCTGCACTTGACGTTCCTGTTTTACAGCTCCATAAAGTAACTGCAAGCGCTAATGTGCAAATTATTTTTTTCATTTATTAAAAGTTTAATTTTTATATGAGTCTTACAAATCATAAAACTGTTACAGTAAAGATATAAATAAAAAAACTCCTGTAATTCAGGAGTTTTTATTTAGTCTAATTTATTTTTTATATAGTATTTCCCGTCCAGATCTTCATCAAAATCATCTATTTTAAGTGGTTTTGGCTTTGGTTTATTTGCGATTGCCTTCTTTTTCCACATCTCGAATTTTTCAAGAGGCATTTTCTTTTTCATTATTTCCAGAACTTCTTTTTCTGACAATCCAAATTCTTTTTTTATAATCTCGAATGGATTTCTCTCTTCTAATGCCAACGAAACAAGCTTTTCTGTTTGTTCCCAATTCAATTCTTTGCGGTTACTCTTTTTCATCACGTGAAAATTAATTCAAACTAGAGGTTAATGATTAATAGATTGATTTTTAAATTATGTATCAATATTAATAAAAAAAATAATTAGTTGATCAGATTGGATATTTTTTTTTAATTGTTGTTAGCATTTTTTTACACTATACTAATTTTTAGCAGCAAATTTGCAAAATTTATAGTGTCTCATTTTATCCCTATACGCATTATTAGCTTTTCTTTTTGAAATTGACATTCATTATGATAATAGCCATAATAATCAGAATGATTCCAATCCATTGTAAAAAAAACACTTTTTCATTTAATAATACAAATGCCATCATAACAGAGACAGGAAGCTCAAGTGCCGAAACAATGCTTCCTAAACCAATTCCAGTCAATGGAAAACCTGCGTTCATGAGCATCGGTGGGATTATAGTACCAAAAAGAGAAAGCACAATACCCCACTTTAGAAAAATTGAAAAGTTAAAGGGGGTGATTTGTGTTGCAAATGCAAAAGAAAAAACAATAACAGCACCACCTAAAAGCATATATAAACTTCTTTGCGCCGAAGAAATTTCAAGAGCAATACGGTTAGCAGTAAACATTGTGGTAGTAAATGATGCAGCTGCAAGGATGCCCCAACCAATTCCTCTCCAGTCTAACTCAATACTATTATTAAGGATATTAGTTGCCAGCAAAGTGCCGATCAAAACAATAAAAACAGCAATTATTTTTTGAACTGAAGGAAGTTTCTTTTCTAAAATCATTTCGAGTAAAACACCCATCCAGACCGTTTGCATTAATAAAACAATACCAATAGAAACCGGAATATATTTTACAGCCAGATAATAAAACAAACTCGTCATTCCCAGCGAAGTTCCAGCCAGCATTAAATTAAAAATATTTTTCGATGTAGCTCTTACTACTCTTTTTTTATATTTTAACTTTTGAAAAGCATTAATCAGCAAAATACCTGTAATACCTAATATAAATTGAGATGTAGTGACTTCTGCGGTAGTAAAACCTTCTTCATAAGCCATTTTTACAAAGGTAGCCAGCATACCGTAACTTGTAGCCCCTAAAGCAACCAGAAAAACTCCTTTGAGAACATTTTTTTGTGACATTCCTTTTTTGATTTTAAAAAATTTAGCCCGCAAAGATAATACTTAGTTTTTAGCCCAATGTTAAAATTGAGAAAGGCAGAATTTAACTTTAAGAATCTGTTGGTTTATTTCTGAAAAATTAAACCTTGAATCTCTTCCATTTAAAAAATTTCTTTATTTTGCACCCAAATCGACAAAACAATGAAAAAATCAATTATTGCAATTATTGCAATTGGCTTATTAGCTGCCTCATGTAACAAAAAAGAAGCAACAGACGGTCTGCATCTTACAGGGAATATAAAAGGATTAAAAGAGGGAAAATTATACATTCAAAGATATAATGACACAGCTTTAGTGGCTATTGACAGTATTAAAATTGATGGAAATTCTGCTTTTGAGACTACCATAAAACTAGAATCCCCAGAGATGCTTTATTTATTTCTTGATCGTGGAGTTACTAATTCATTAGACAATAATATTATATTTTTTGCAGAACCGGGGAACATAAATATCGATGCAAATCTTGATAACTTTATCAATGGTGCCAAAATTACCGGATCAAAAAATCATGAATTGTATGAAGAATATCAAAAAGTAAACTCTCGTTTTAAAGATGAAAGTCTTTCATTAATTGAAGCTAAATTCAAAGCTTTAAAAAGACACGATCAAAAAGCGGTTGACAGCATTATAGCAAGAGGAGATTCAAACATTAAACGAAAATATTTATTTGCCACTAACTTTGCAATTAACAACAAAGATCATGAAATAGCACCCTATATAGCTTTAGCAGAAATTTACGACATCAATGTTAAATTTTTAGATACTATTCAAAAATCTATGACGCCTAAAGTTGCAAATTCTTTATATGGTAAGAAACTAACCAAGTATGTAAATGAAATTAAAAAAGAGGAAAAGAAATAATTTGAATCTTAAACCCAAAAAACCTGAATATTTTCAGCCTCTTTTAGCTTTCCGTTTTCGTTTTGATCCGAATTAATATCGAAAAAACAAAGCGTCCCAACTTGATTTCGGGACGCTTTGTTTTTTTTTATGGATAGGCATCTTTTTAATGCGCTTCTAACCAATCTTTACCTAATCCAAGTTCAACTTCTAATGGTACAGCCATTTTAAAAGCGTTTTCCATTTCGTGTTTGATCATAGGCTGGATTTTTTCTAATTCTTCATTATGCACATCGAATACAAGCTCATCATGTACCTGAAGTAACATTTTCGATTTCCAGTTTTCTTCTTTAAGTTTTTTATGAATGTTAATCATTGCAATTTTAATAACGTCAGCAGCACTTCCCTGAATTGGAGCGTTAACAGCATTTCGTTCTGCAGCACTTCTAACAACCGCATTTGCTGAGTTAATATCTTTTAAATAACGGCGACGTCCTAAAATCGTTTGCACATAGCCATTTTCACGTGCGAATTCAACCTGATCTGAAATGTATGATTTTAACTTAGGATACGTATTGTAATAGGCTTCAATCAAAGCAGCACTTTCACTTCTTGATAACGAAGTCTGGTTGCTCAATCCGAAAGCAGAAACACCATAGATAATGCCGAAATTCACCGTTTTGGCATTACTCCTTTGTTCACGTGAAACTTCGTCTAAAGAGACATTAAAAACTTTGGCTGCGGTCGATTTGTGAATATCTTCTCCGTCCTGAAAGGCTTTGATCATGTTTTCTTCACCACTTAATGCCGCAATAATTCGCAGTTCTATTTGAGAATAATCGGCAGAGATTAAAGTATGGTTCTCGTCACGCGCCACAAAAGCTTTACGAATCTGACGTCCTCTTTCGGTACGAATTGGAATATTTTGCAAGTTCGGATTATTCGAACTTAAACGGCCAGTCGCAGCAACCGTCTGCATATAATCGGTATGAACGCGTAATGTTTTTTTATCTACTTGTTCCGGTAAAGCCAAGATATAAGTGCTTTGCAGTTTTACCATTTGACGCCAGTCTAAAATGTCCTTTACGATTGGATTGTCATTTGATAAATATGTTAGTATTTCTTCACCAGTTGCATATTGACCTGTTTTAGTTTTCTTTTGTTTTGCGCCGCCAATTTTAAGCTTGTCAAATAAAATATCTCCTAATTGTTTTGGAGAAGCCAGATTGAATTTCTCTCCGGCAGTTTCGTATATTTTTTCTTCTAAAGATTTGATCTCAACATCCATTTCTTTAGACATTTGTTTTAAAAACGCTACATCCAGGCGAATACCTTCGGTTTCCATATCAGCCAAGACGCTAACTAACGGAATTTCGATTTCATCAAATAACTTCTTCGTTTCAGTTTTGTCTAATTCGGTGGTGAAGATTTCTTTTAATTGTAAAGTTACATCAGCATCTTCGGCAGCGTATTCTTTAATATCTTCTAAAGGAACATCACGCATGGAAAGCTGATTTTTCCCTTTTTTACCAATTAAAGTCTCAATAGATTTTGGAGAATATTTCAAATACGTTTCGGCTAAAATATCCATATTATGACGCATATCCGGATTGATCAGATAATGCGCAATCATGGTGTCAAAAAGTTTTCCTTTTACGGTAACGCCATATCTGGAAAGAATTTTTAAATCGTATTTTAAATTTTGTCCAATTTTCTCAATGTTTTCATTTTCAAAAAACGGAACAAATTTATTAACTAATGCCTGAGCTTCTTGCTGATTTTCCGGAAACGGTACATAAAAAGCTTTTCCTTTTTCGTAGGAGAAAGACATCCCCACAAGTTCTGCGTGCAAAGCGTCAATTCCTGTGGTTTCTGTATCAAAACAAACCGAAGTCTGCTTTTCTAAATTTTGTAAAAGCAGTTTAATTCCTAAATCACCCTGAACCGTCTGATACGAATGTTCGGTATTTTCTAAAGTATTGTAAAATGAATTTCTTGCAGCTTCGGCACTTTCGTCTAGAGTTGTTCCCCCGCCTCCAAAAAGATCAAACTGGTCTTCGTTTTTTGGCTGCGGCTTTTTGTATAATTTGGCGTTAGAAGAACTGTTATGGTTCAATTCATTTCCACCTCCAACTTTAAATAAATTATCAAATTGCTCCGCCATTCTTCTAAACTCTAGTTCCTGAAAAATAGCATCTGTTTTTTCGATGTCTGGACGTGAAAGTTCGTAATCTTCTTCATTAAAAGTAACATCGCAATCACACATAATTGCGGCCAGTTTTTTAGATAAAATACCTTTTTCTTTGTTGGCTTCGATGTTTTCTTTCATTTTGCCTTTCAGCTTATCTGTGTTAGCCAAAAGATTTTCCATTGAACCAAATTCTTTCAGGAACTTTTTAGCCGTAACTTCGCCAACTCCTGGTAATCCTGGAATATTATCGACAGCATCGCCCATCATTCCAAGGAAATCGATTACCTGTTCTGGTCTTTCGACTTCAAATTTGGCAAGAACTTCAGGAATTCCCCAAATTTCGATTCCGTTACCCATACGGGCAGGTTTGTACATGAAAATATTTTCAGAAACCAATTGTGCAAAATCCTTATCAGGAGTTACCATATAAACCTTATAATTTTGTTTTTCGGCTTGTTTGGCAATTGTTCCAATTAAATCATCGGCTTCGCAGCCTGCAAGTTCAATAATCGGAATATGCATCGCTTTTAATAATTCCTGAATATAAGGAACAGCAATTTTAATTGCTTCGGGAGTTTCGTCGCGGTTAGCTTTATATTCGGCAAACATTTCTGTTCTGGCATGACTTCCTTCTTTATCGAAAGCAACAGCCAAATGATCTGGTTTTTCTCTTTTAATAACATCCAACAACGAATTCATAAAACCCATAATTGCAGATGTATCCATTCCTTTTGAGTTGATTCTCGGGTTTTTTATAAAGGCATAATATCCACGAAAAATTAGCGCATAAGCATCTAGAAGAAAAAGACGTTTTTGAGTTGACATATAAAAAATATTAGTCTGTAAAAATAAACAATTGGGTTTTCATAAAATTAGACTAACAACATTTTTTTTCACCATATAAGTTATATAAATCCATTTTATCAATGTGAGTAGTTGTGTGCCGTGATATGATGCTGTTAAAACCTATATGTTTCAAAATCTGCAAAAAGTTAATATCGAGTTAAATTCTCTTGTTAGGTGATTTCTTCATTTTGGCTTCATTTTTCGAACCTAATTTTGACGTATAAATTAAAAGGTTATTAATTCTTAAATCTTAGAAATCATGAGAAATTTAGTAATGTTATTAGTAGCAGTTTTAGGAACAAGTGTAATGGTTCATGCATTTCCTGCAAAAAACGAAAAAGAAATTCCGGCTAAAGAAGTAAAAGCGACAAAAAATCCTAAACACAAAACTTCTAAAAAAGCAAAAACAGAAAAAGCGGAAAATAAAGCAGAAGCTCCCAAAACTGAAACCGCAAAAATTAAAAAATAATAATTGTTTTCGTTTTGCTTTCAGGCGATTGTATTAAAGGCAAAACAGGAATAATGATTATGAGAATGCGATTGGAGAAGCTGATGAAGAAATTTGTCAGCTTTTTTATTCGTTAAAATTTTCAATAATGCGCAGCTTCACTTTTGATAATTGGTTAATTTTAATTGCGCTTAACTAACAGGCTTATGAATATTTTGATTGTTGAGGATAATAAGGAACTTGCAGCAGAAGTGTATGATTTCCTGTGTAAGTCAGGTTATATCTGTAAAATTACAAATAATTGCGCCGATGCTCTGGAAGAATTTAACTCTAGTGATTATGATGCGATGCTTTTAGATCTGGGACTTCCGGATGGAGATGGTTTTGAGGTTTTGAAAGAAGTCAGGAAAACAAAGTCGAAAATGGCAGTTATTGTGTTGACAGCACGTGGGGAACTAGACGATCGAATTAACGGACTTCATCTTGGGGCAGATGATTATTTAACAAAACCTTTTGCCCTGACAGAATTGGCGGCGAGAATATTTGCTGTAATTCGAAGAATTCACGGTTTTACATTAAACAATTTAGGTATTCACGGATTTTTATTACAGCTTCAGGATTACAAGGTTACTTTTAACGAAGTTTCGATAAATCTGACCAAAAAAGAATTTGATATTTTTCAATATTTGGTTTTGAATAAAAACAGGGTTATTACCCGTCTCCAATTGACTGAACATATTTGGGGAGATATATTAGAAATAAATTCAGATTCTAATTTTATAGATGTTCATGTTCGAAATCTTCGAAAAAAACTCGACAAACATACTGCTATCGACTGGTTTGAAACAGTTCGCAATGTTGGTTATCGTATAAATGAGTAAATAGATCCTTGTGAAAATAAAACATCAATTAGCCATTTTTAATGCACTGACAAGATTGTTAGTGATTTTAGTTTTATGGCTAATGCTGCCTATTTTAGTTGAAAATGTTCTATATCGGCACATTAATAATGGTCTGATAGAAAAAAAGAAAAAATTCATTGAACATTTAAACCAACAGGAGATAAATGATTTTATTGAAAATGAAGGAGATTCAACAGAAACATATTCACAATTTTCAACACTTCACAGCGAATTTTTAGTTCTTTCAAAAGTACCGGTCAGGTTTCGTCATAAAGAAACCATTTTTAAAAATGAATACAGGATTATTGAAGGAGAAGAAAATGAATACCGAATTCTGCAATATCATTTTGCTTACGGAAATCAGGGGTATCAGCTGGAAATTGGAAGTAGTCTGGGCGAAGTAAATGATCTTACCTTTATTATCAGGTTTTTTATTATAATTGTCTTGGTTATCATCCTTTTGGTGACTTTTTTGGCTGATACGGTTTATATCGAATATCTGCTCAAGCCTTTTTACAAGATTATTGACACAAAAATAAGGTGGGTTAATGAGCCGGAAGCTTTTGATCATACTCCAATAAATGCCAAATCAAAAGATTTTAAAGAACTGGATCTCGTTCTGAATCAAATGATGAACCGGATTGCAGATGTATTTAAAAAAGAGAAACAGTTTATCTCAAATGTTTCGCATGAGCTTTTAACTCCGATTGCTTTATTAAAAAATAAGCTGGAGAACCTTTTGCAAAATGAGTCGTTGGATGATAATGCAATTGATAAAATTGCAGCTTCCCTAAGAACTTTGGACATGCTGAAGAAAATCATAAACAATTTGCTGCTGATTTCAAGAATTGAAAATCATCAGTACGAATCAAATGAAAGGATTAATTTTCAGCACATAATAAATGAATTGCAGGAAGATCTTCAGGATCGGATTGAGGATAAGAGAATTCGGTTTACTAATGAAACAAAACATGATTTTGTCTTTACAGGAAACAAAACATTAATGCATATACTGATTTATAATCTGGTTACCAATGCCATAAAATATAATAAACCTGATGGCGAAATTATAGTTTCAGATGGTTTTTTACAAAATCGATATTTCATTTCAATTACTGATTCCGGTATTGGGTTAAACGAATCTCAGATTGAAAACATTTTTAACCGTTTTACAAGAGTAAGTTCTGAACAGGAAGGACAGGGTTTAGGACTGGCTATTGCAAAAAGTATAGCGGTCTTTCATCATATTGAAATAAAAGTTTCTTCTGTTGTAAATGAAGGTACAGTCTTTACTTTGTTGTTTTAAATATAATTTAAAGTTAATTTTTTCTATGAAGCTTAAACTTCATTTTGTCTTCATTTACCAATTCTATCTTTGAATCAAATAAATGAAATTATACAAATTAAAAACTACGATCATGAAAAAATTAGTAATGTTAGCAGTATTTCTTTTAGGAACGGCTGCAATGGTAAATGCGCAGACAACTCCCGCTCAGGCAACAGCTTCAAAAGAAGTTAAGGCTGTTAAGCACGACAAAAAAGGGCATAAAAAAGCAAAAGCAGACAAAAAAGCAGAAACAGATGCAGCTAAACCGGAAGTTGCAAAAGTTCAAAAGTAAACTTCAAAAGTTTGTCCATCGAACTTCGTTGTAGATTATAAAAAGGTTTTAAAAAAAATTTTAGCGAAAGCTGATGGAGTAATTCATCAGCTTTTTGTAGTTTGTTGAGTTAAAATTTTGATAATAGAAAGTATTAAAATTTTCATTCTTTGTTACTTTGTTTAAAACTATAAATAATGATTCTTCGTTTTATAATTCTGTGTGCTCTTTTTTTACTTATTGAGTTCTATTCTTACCAGGCATTTCGTACTTTGATTAAATTGAGATGGGTGTTAATAGCTTATCTGGTTATTAGTATTTTGCTTTTAGTTTTTATCGTTTATTCTTTTACGCAGTTTGATCGTTCTGTTGGACAAACCAAATATACCATGTTTACAATGGGACTAATGCTGATGGTTTATGTTCCAAAAATTGTGATTACCCTTATTTTGTTCGGAGAAGATATTTTTAGGATTGGAACCAGCATTTTAAACTATTTTATGTACAATGTGCCAAGAAAAGAAATGATGCCTGAAAGAAGGAAATTTGTGAGTCAATTGGCATTAGGATTAGCAGCTGTTCCGTTTCTATCTTTAATTTATGGGATTTTTGAAGGAAAATATAACTTCAAAGTATTTAAGCAAACCATATTTTTTCCTGATCTTCCTGATGCCTTTGATGGTTTTAAAATCACACAGATTTCAGATGTGCACAGCGGTAGTTTTGATAACGCCGAGAAGATAAATTATGCCATTGATCTTATTAATGCACAAGACTCGGATATGATTTTGTTTACAGGCGATATTGTCAATACACATGCTAAAGAAATGGATGCGTGGTTAAGTACTTTTAACAGAATTAAAGAGTATAAATACGGGAAATTTTCTATCTTAGGTAACCATGATTATGGTGAATATGTTACCTGGCCTTCTCAAAAGGAAAAAGATGAAAATTTTAAGGCAATCAAGAATTTGTATCGGCAAATTGGTTTTAAATTGATGCTTAACGAACACACTTATATCCAAAAAGGAAAAGATAAAATAGCTTTAATTGGAGTAGAGAACTGGGGAGTGAATTTTAAGAAAGCAGGGGATCTCGATAAAGCATCTGAGCATGTTGATCAGAATGATTTTAAAATTTTAATGAGTCACGACCCAAGTCATTGGGATGCAGAAATAAAAAACCATCCTAAGAATTTTCATTTAACATTGTCAGGACATACTCATGGAATGCAGTTTGGCATTGAGATTCCGGGATATTTTAAATGGAGTTTAGCGCAGTATATTTACAAGCAATGGGCGGGGCTATATGAAAGTTTAGGGAGGTATATTTATGTGAACAGAGGATTTGGCTTTCATGCCTATCCTGGAAGGGTCGGAATTATGCCTGAAATCACGGTTATTGAACTAAAAAAGGGTAACAATGTGGCTTAATTCGGTAAAAATGCTACATTTGTATAATGGTAATCTCTTTTAGTAGATTTAAAAATTTAAATTTTTGGTTTTATGTCAAAATTTGGAGAACTAATAAACGCACAGGTTCCTGTGTTAATCGATTTCTATACAGACTGGAATGAATCGTCAGTTTCTATGCATCCTGTTATTAAGGATGTTGCAGCTGCACTTGGTGATAAAGCTAAGGTGATCAAGATTGATGTAGATAAAAATCAGGAACTGGCAGAAGCTTTACGAATTAAAGGTCTTCCTACGTTGATGATTTACAAAGAAGGTCAGATGATCTGGAGACAGTCAGGAGAACTGGATGCTAATACTATCATTGGACTTGTTCAGGATCAGTTCGGTTCATAGATTTTATCATCAGCGAGTTTAGCTAACAACATCAAATACAAATCCATTTTCTTTTAGAAAGCTCAAAGTTTTGGGCAGCGCAAATTTTAAATTTTGCGATGCTTTTATACTGTCATGAAAAACAATTACACTTCCTGATTTTACATTTTTTGTTACATTTTCGAGACATTTTTGTGGCGTAATGCTCTGATCAAAATCAGCACTTAAAACATCCCACATTACTATTTTATAGCCTAGATTTCTTAATATTTTAGATTGTGCTTTTTTGATTTTTCCATAAGGTGGGCGAAATAATAAACTGCTGAGTTTTTTGCCCGCTAATACAGTGGCACAATTTTTTACATTTTCAATATAATCGTTTGTTTTACTTTTCCAGCCATTTGCATGGTTCATGGTGTGGTTTCCTATTGAATGTCCTTCTGCAATTAATTTTTCAAATAAAGAAGTATGCGCATTAATGTTTTTCCCTATGCAGAAAAAGGTTGCCTTTGCATCAAATTTCTTCAATTCTGACAAAACCCAGTCTGTAACCTCAGGAGTTGGGCCATCATCAAACGTAAGGTATATTTTCTTTTCTGTATTTGGAATATCCCAACAGTATTTAGAAAATATCCTTTTAATGAATGAATTTGTTTTGACCCAGTAAAAGCTCATTTTGACACAATTTAAAGATATGTAAAATTAAAAAAATGCGGTACTATTTAACTAATAGCACCGCATTTTTTTAATTAGTATATTTTTTGTATATTATTCTTTTTCTCTTCCAAAACGCTCGAATACATTAACATAAGTATTAAAAATCTTTTTGTGGTTGTTATAAAAAGCCAGATCTTTGTTTGCTTTCATAACCTGAAGAAGGCTTCTGTAACGTTCAATATCTGTTATGATATCAATAGCCAGATCAGACTGGTCGCTTCCACTTAAAGTTGCATAATAATTAAGGTTCTCTTTATATTTCAGAACTAATTTATTTAGTAATTCCTGGGCTTTTTCTTTTTCTCTAACTTTATAATAACCAGTTGCAAAAGGTTCAACTAAAGAATAATATCCGTATTTATCCAATGGCATTTTTGTCATTGCCAAGTTGATGATATCTTTAGCCTTATCTGTTTTTCCTTCAGCGATAAGCTGATTCATTAAACGGGAAAGGTTTGTACGATAAGTGATACTGTTTCTTCTGGTTTCAGGATCATGATAAATGTTGCCGTTGCTATTGCCCCAGTCCCATTTTGTCACAATATTATACATTTTATCTGCATCAATTTGTCCCATATCCATTGGACCTCCGTCTTTAGAAGGTGTATTTTTAATTGGAACTAATTTATAAACCATTCCGTCTAATTGAAGATAATCTTTTAGCCATAAATAATCTTCATCATCAAAAGCTCCTCCGCTAAAATAAATAGGTCTTTTCCAGTTGTTGTTGGCTAAGATATCCAGCATCATCAAACGATTTTTATATAATGCACTTCCTTTGATGTCGATATCCATGTATGGGACGATAGAATCATTGTACTTAGGGTTCACCACTTTATTTTTGATAATGGTGTTTTTGTCAATATTGAGCCTAATTTTATTCGTAGGATAAAAATGAATTGTTTGACCATTTTGCAAACTAACAGTTGATTTAGGATGTTTAATGAAGGTAATAAAATCATTAATATCCCAACGTGTTTCTACTTTTGGAATGTGGGCTACATAATCTAATTTATCCCCAACATACTGGTCATGTGTGAATGATATAGACAATGGTTTGGATTCATATGCTTTAGCTTTCATCTGATCAATATACCAGTCAGTCATGAAAAGGCTGGTATTTACAATTTTTACGTCAGTACGAATGCCTTCAATTTCCTGAGCATACCATAACGGAAATGTATCGTTGTCTCCAATAGTAAATAAAATAGCGTCCTTATCACATGAAGTCAGATACGCTTTTGCCATAGCAACAGCTGTATATTTATTTGATCTGTCGTGGTCATCCCAATTTTGAGAAGCCATTAAAACAGGAGCAGCTAATAGGCTTCCGGCAATAATAACCGGGCCTGCAATTTTAGGCGCTAAGTATTTTTGAATAGTTTCGTATAAAGAATAAACTCCGAAGCCGATCCAGATTGCAAAAACATAAAAGGAACCAACTAAAGCATAATCTCTTTCACGAGGTTCAAAAGGTCTTTCGTTTAGGTAAATTTTAAGCGCAATTCCAGTAAATAAAAACAGCACCAAAAGCACATAAAAACTTTTTAAATCCTTGTTTGCATGGTACATAAGGCCAATAAGTCCTAAAATGAAAGGTAAGAAATAGTAAACGTTTCTTCCTTTATTATTTAAAACATCTGAAGGTAAATTATCCTGAGATCCTAAATGTAATGAGTCTAAAGGCTTAATTCCACTGATCCAGTTGCCATCTAAATTATCATATTTGCCCTGAACATCACTTTGGCGCCCTACGAAATTCCACATCAGGTATCTCCAGTACATATATCCAAATTGATATTCAAACATAAAACTAAAATTATCAACATTTGACGGTTTTTCAATGATTAAATAGTCGCTGTAGCTTCTTAAGAATTTCACGTAACCTTCATTGTCAATTTGTTTTTGAGCATAAGCCTGTCTGAATTCATGCACTGTTTTTTCAACTTCATTACGCAATTGCGCAATGGCTTTATTGTATTCTTCTTCACTTAACTGACTTGCATCAATCCCGTATTTCCCCAAATCATCTTCATAAGGGTAATTTGGATTTATTTTGAACTGAGGCGGATTTGTAAAATTAATATAATTCTGAATGTGTCCGTTCTCTGTACTCCACATTCTAGGCAGAATTGTTTTTTGATTATCGTCACTATTTTGTTCTGCATTTTTATAATTGTTGGTAATGATATACTTACCCGTTTTATAATCTCTTTCGTAGTTTGGCTTTTTATCCAAATACGGTGTTTTTGCGTCTAATCCGGCAAAAACTTCGGTGTATTGAGGACCATAGAACAATGGGTTTACACCATACTGTTCACGATTATAGTACGCTAAAACTTCTGTAGCATCAGACGGTTTGTTTTCGTTGATCACTGTATTAGCGTTAGCACGTACTGGCAGCATTATCCAAGTAGAAAAACCGATTAATATAAATAAAACACACAAAATAATAGTATTGTAGAAAATCAATCCTTTTTGTTTAGTGTATTTTAATCCAAAATAAAAAAAGGCAATAAAAAGCAGGGCAACAAAAATAGTCCCTGAATTAAAAGGCAACCCCATACTGTTTACCATGAAAACCTCTGTTTTTCCAAAGAAAGCCATGGTTAGAGGAAGAAGTAGTTTAAAAATAAACAACAAAATAGCAATCACTACAACATTCCCAATAATAAAATTCTTTATGGTTACTTTCTCGTAATGTTTAAAGAAATAAAGAAAACCAATAGCAGGGATAGTTAACAGTGCCATAAAATGCACTCCAAATGAAAGACCAATAACAAGAGAAATAATAAGTAGCCATTTGTTTCCTTTTGGCTTATCCATATCTTGCTCCCAACGCAATCCAAGCCAAAAGAGTAATGCAATTAACAATGAGGCCATCGCATAAACTTCGGCTTCAACAGCATTAAACCAAAAACTGTCTGAAAAAGTATAGGCTAAAGCACCAACAAAAGAGCTTCCTAAAATTACAATTGAATTATTTGAGTCAATTTCTGCAAAACGTGCTACAATTTTTTTCAAAATCATAGTAGATGACCAAAACATGAATAAAATAGTAAAAGCACTTGAAAAAACAGACATCATGTTAACCATTAAAGCAACGTGTTCCTTGTCGATTGCAAACATAGCAAAAAAGGCTCCCATCATTTGAAATAAAGGTGCACCTGGAGGATGACCGACTTCAAGTTTAGCAGCTGTTGCAATATATTCGCCACAATCCCAGAAGCTCATAGTAGGTTCAACAGTTAGTGTATAGGTAATTAAAGCGATTGCAAATGCAAACCAACCAATAATTGTATTCCATTTATTGAAATTGAATTGTGCCATATTCAGGTTTTAAATTTTGTATGTTTTCTATTTTACAAAGAAAATGTTTTTTTGTGTAAAGAAACGACCATTAACAAAAAATTCTACAAAAGTATTCGATACCAATAACACATTGTCTATGAAATATTTACAACAAAACAGAGCATTTAAAAGAAAAAAAGTGATAAAAAAAGTGATTTTTTTTATCAAAAAGTTTGCGCAAACTAAAAAAAGCTTTAAATTTGCACTCGCTTAACCGCACTACTTTATTGGTCTATGGTGTAATGGTAACACTACGGTTTTTGGTGCCGTCTTTCTAGGTTCGAGTCCTAGTAGACCAACAAGTAAAACAAATCCTGCAAGTTTAAAACCTGCAGGATTTTCTTTTTTTAGCCACCATCAAAAATACCAAAACTCAAAATAATCAAAAAGAGGATCACAAGGATCACAACATATTGTTGTGGGGAAATATTAAAATCTAGATATTTGTATGTTCAATCTATCCCCCAATGCAAGATTCTTTTATCGATATCCTTAAGTTGTTATTACCTGAGATAATAGTAGACTACTTCGAACTTACTTCTTATAAAAAGAAAGATGAAACACTCCATCTGTATTTAAAAGAGATTAATTCGATGCCTAAAGAATACAGAGAATCAAAATTAAGCTCAAAAGGATTCTTCGAAGAGATAACGGTTCAGGATTTTCCTATCCGTGGACACCAAGTATATCTTCACATCACTCGCAGAAGATGGCTTAATGAAGATACTCGAAAGATCGTTTTTAGAGATTGGAATTTAGTAGCAGACGGAACTCGTATAACCCAGGAGTTTGCGTCTTTTTTAAAAGAGATCAATAGATTCCAGTCCAAATGATTGTAATACCATTGCCTCTTTCTATGGAGTTTCTGGTAGAAACCTGCAATGTCAATACAAAGATTTTCTAAGTGATTTCAAAGTTTGGGATCAAATATCACATGCTAAAAAATGGCTTCTTTTTCCACAAAATATTGGAAAGCGTTTATCAATAGACGAAACCTCACTTTCAAATGGCGAACTCTATACTATTTTAACCAACAAATCCGGTAAAGGTAGAAAAGGAACTATAGTGGCTATGATTGCAGGAACTAAAGCAGAAACAGTTATTGGTGTTATTGAAAAAATTCCTCTTAAACAGCGGAATCTAGTCAAGGAAATTACTCAGGATATGGCCGGGAATATGGGATTGATAGCTAAAAAGTGTTTTGCTAATGCTACTCGAGTTACAGACCGATTCCATGTTCAAAAGCTAGCTGCAGAAGCCCTGCAGGAAATCAGGATTAAATATCGTTGGCAAGCCATTGATCAAGAAAATGATGCTATTGAAAAAGCCAAAAAGTCAAAAGTAAATTTCGAATCTAAAACACTTTCAAATGGGGATACCCTTAAGCAATTACTAGCGAGGAGTCGCTATTTCTTGTATAAATCCAAATCGAAATGGACTCAAAATCAAATAGAACGTGCTGCCTTACTATTTGAGTTATATCCTGATATTCAAAAAGGATACAATCTAACTCAAGAGCTCCGTGGCATCTTTGAGAATACAACCGATAAAATCATTGGTTTTGCAAAATTAGCCAGATGGCATGAAAAAGTAGATCAATCTGGATTTAAGTCTTTCGGTACAATCTCTCGTACAATTATGAATCATTATCAAACCATCTTAAATTATTTTGATAACAGAAGTACTAATGCTTCTGCAGAATCATTCAATGCTAAAATAAAAGCATTTAGATCAAAATTTAGAGGTGTTAGAAATATAGAATACTTCCTTTTTAGGCTAACTAATATTTATGCTTAATTTTTGCATCCCCACAGGTTTTTGCGGATCATAACATATTGTTGTGGGGAAATATTAAAATCTAGATATTTGTATGTTCAATCTATCCCCCAATGCAAGATTCTTTTATCGATATCCTTAAGTTGTTATTACCTGAGATAATAGTAGACTACTTCGAACTTACTTCTTATAAAAAGAAAGATGAAACACTCCATCTGTATTTAAAAGAGATTAATTCGATACCTAAAGAATACAGAGAATCAAAATTAAGCTCAAAAGGATTCTTCGAAGAGATAACGGTTCAGGATTTTCCTATCCGTGGACACCAAGTATATCTTCACATCACTCGCAGAAGATGGCTTAATGAAGATACTCGAAAGATCTTTTTTAGAGATTGGAATTTAGTAGCAGACGGAACTCGTGTAACCCAGGAGTTTGCGTCTTTTTTAAAAGAGATCAATAGATTCCAGTCCAAATGATTGTAATACCATTGCCTCTTTCTATGGAGTTTCTGGTAGAAACCTGCAATGTCAATACAAAGATTTTCTAAGTGATTTCAAAGTTTGGGATCAAATATCACATGCTAAAAAATGGCTTCTTTTTCCACAAAATATTGGAAAGCGTTTATCAATAGACGAAACCTCACTTTCAAATGGCGAACTCTATACTATTTTAACCAACAAATCCGGTAAAGGTAGAAAAGGAACTATAGTAGCTATGATTGCAGGAACTAAAGCAGAAACAGTTATTGGCGTTATTGAAAAAATTCCTCTTAAACAGCGGAATCTAGTCAAGGAAATTACTCAGGATATGGCCGGGAATATGGGATTGATAGCTAAAAAGTGTTTTGCTAATGCTACTCGAGTTACAGACCGATTCCATGTTCAAAAGCTAGCTGCAGAAGCCCTGCAGGAAATCAGGATTAAATATCGTTGGCAAGCCATTGATCAAGAAAATTATGCTATTGAAAAAGCCAAAAAGTCAAAAGTAAATTTCGAATCTAAAACACTTTCAAATGGGGATACCCTTAAGCAATTACTAGCGAGGAGTCGCTATTTCTTGTATAAATCCAAATCGAAATGGACTCAAAATCAAATAGAACGTGCTGCCTTACTATTTGAGTTATATCCTGATATTCAAAAAGGATACAATCTAACTCAAGAGCTCCGTGGCATCTTTGAGAATACAACCGATAAAATCATTGGTTTTGCAAAATTAGCCAGATGGCATGAAAAAGTAGATCAATCTGGATTTAAGTCTTTCGGTACAATCTCTCGTACAATTATGAATCATTATCAAACCATCTTAAATTATTTTGATAACAGAAGTACTAATGCTTCTGCAGAATCATTCAATGCTAAAATAAAAGCATTTAGATCAAAATTTAGAGGTGTTAGAAATATAGAATACTTCCTTTTTAGGCTAACTAATATTTATGCTTAATTTTTGCATCCCCACAGGTTTTTGCTTTGATCCGTTTTTGCTTTGATCCGTTTTTGCTTTGATCCAAGGTTTTGAGATTGATCCGATAAAGCATAAAAAAACCACCACAAATTGTGATGGTTTTTCTGAGCCGATAGAGGGACTCGAACCCACGACCTGCTGATTACAAATCAGCTGCTCTAGCCAGCTGAGCTACATCGGCCTATTTAACGGGTGCAAAGATAAAATTGTTTTTTACATTTCCAAAATAAATTTAACACCTCTCTCTATTAATACAAAAACCACCACAGTTGTGATGGTTTTTTTCTGAGCCGATAGAGGGACTCGAACCCACGACCTGCTGATTACAAATCAGCTGCTCTAGCCAGCTGAGCTACATCGGCCTCATTACGGGTGCAAATATAAAGCGGTTTTTGGTTTTGCCAAAATAAATCTGCACTTTTTTATACTTTTTTTCGCTTATAACGCGTTGATTTTTTCAATCAATTGATTAGCAGTTTGTTCTAATTCAATATTGATTTGTTTAAAGTGCGCTTTTTTATTTTCAACATTTTTTGCGTTCACTTTTGTAATCAAAGTATCGAATGCAGCTATAGCCTCATCGATTAAAGCATTCGTTTCCGGAGTTGGATTTCCCGTTGTAGACATCTCAAACAAATAAACTGCTTCAATAATATCTCCTAATACGAAATTGATGTCTTTCTTTAAATTCTTAACGTTTGCCATTTTTATTATAATTTTAATTTGCGTCTGCAAAAGTACATATTATCTTTAGAATATATGTTAAGAAATGTAAATTTCTAAAATTGAAGCATTTCCACTCATAACAAAGGATTTTATCTCAGCAGGAACCAAAACAGTATCCCCTTTTTTATAGGAACATTGAAAACCATCGTATTCAATTTCAAAACTACCTTCAATACACATATAAACCGTAAAGGTTTCCCCAGATTTAGCCACTTCTATTTCATCTTCTAACGGAATAAAATTAGTTGTAAAATAAGGACAATCAACTACTACATTTGAAACATTGGTTTTTCTGTTGTATTTTTTCTGCGTATCAACTTTACCATAGTTAATTGCATCAAGCGCAAGATCCACATGCAATTCCCTTGTATTACCCTGAGCATCCTTACGGTCAAAATCATACAAACGATATGTTATATCAGATGTCTGCTGAATTTCTGCAACAACAAGTCCTGCTCCAATTGCATGAACAGTTCCGGTTTCTAAAAAGAAAACATCTCCTGCTTTTACTTTTACATCATCAAGAATAGAAACTAAAGTATTGTCATGTAAATGTTTCAAATATTCTTCTTTACTTGAATTTTCTTTAAAACCAACAATAATTCTGGAATCTGTATCAGCCTGCATTACGTACCACATTTCGGTTTTTCCGAATGAGTTATGGCGTTCTTTTGCTAATTTATCGTTTGGATGAACCTGAATCGAAAGGTCTTCTCTTGCATCAAGATATTTAAAAAGCAAAGGAAATTGCTTCCCGAAACGCTTATAAACAGCCGTTCCCAAGATTTCTTCTGGCATATCATTAATAAGATTCATTAGAGATTTTCCTTTCAATACCCCATTCGTAACAACACTAACATCACCTTCTACAGTTGACAATTCCCAGCTTTCACCAGTGATTTTCGAAACAATCGGTTTATTAAGTACAGTTTTTAGTTTTTCACCTCCCCAGATTCTTTCTTTTAAAATAGGTTCAAATTGTAGCGGGTATGTTTGTGGTTTCATAATTTTTCCTTTTTGGCTATATATATCTTATGTTAATATTCTATCTGATTACTATTTTTATAACACTAATTCTTTTATTGTATCGAGGGCTTTCGGAATATGACTTGCTGCATTTATACTATCGAAAATCAAAATAACAACACCGTTTCTATCAATAACATATGTTACCCTTCCCGGAAGGAGTCCGAACAAGTTATTTTTAACTCCAAAAAGATGCCTTAATTTCTTATCCTGATCCGACAATAATATAAAAGGCAATTCGTGTTTTTTAGCAAACTTATGATGCGATTTTACACTGTCACTGCTTATCCCAATTACCTCAGCGCCCAAATCCTTAAAATCTTCATATTGATCCCTAAAACTACATGCCTCGGTAGTACATCCCGGCGTATTATCTTTTGGGTAAAAATAGATCACCAGAGGCTTTCGACCCAAAACACTTTGGCTTTCAAAAACTTCTCCATGACTATCTTTTGCAGTAAAATTCGGAACTATATCTCCTATTTTTAATGACATTCTTTATTCTCCTTTATAAGTTACAAAATTACGTTCTGTTTCATTCAATACGATTTCTAAATCAAAATCGGACTGAATCCTTTTTCTAATTTTATTCCATATCACAACAGCAATATTTTCTGCAGTTGGATTCAAATCCTGAAACTCCGGAACATCCAGATTCAGGTTTTTGTGATCAAACGGGACTTCTACTTCTTCACGTATAATATCAGCTAATATTTTCACATCTAAAACAAAGCCAGTTTCCGGGTCAATTTCTCCTGTAACACTTACTGTTAAACCATAATTATGACCATGAAAATTGGGATTGTTACATTTTCCAAAAACTTCATCGTTTTTTTCAAACGTCCAGTCTTTCCTATACAATCGATGTGCAGCATTAAAATGTGCTTTTCTTGATATGGTTACTTTCATTAGGTTACGGTTAGCAGGTTTTAAATCTTATGATCTTCCAAATAATGATAAAATTCATCAAAAATTATTTTAAACCAAACAGTATAAATTTGGGGGTGTTTTTCAATATCCTCTTTTATATCCTCAATTTTCATCCATTTCCAATCCTCTACTTCTTCTAAATTAATGTCCGGATTTTCATTGTAATAGCCAATCATCACGTGATCAAGCTCATGTTCGGTCAGTCCATTATCAAAAGGTGCCTTGTATATAAAATGAAACAACTCTTTTAATTCGGTTTTAAAACCCATTTCTTCAAATAGTCGTCTTCTTCCCGCTTCGATATTTGACTCTCCTTCACGCTGATGGCTGCAACATGTATTGGTCCACAGCAAAGGGGAATGATATTTTTGATGTGCACGCTGCTGCAGCATAATTTCATTTTTACTGTTTAAAATAAAAACTGAGAAAGCGCGATGTAAAGCTGCTTTTTCATGCGCTTCTAATTTTGGCATCAAGCCAATCTGCTCATCATTTTGATTAACTAATATTACGTTTTCTTCTATCATAGGAAATGTTGATATACAAAAATACGAAAAAAGAATTGGTTGGAAAATCTCAGAAAAGATTGTGAAAAGTTTAACTGATACAAAATTTTGCATTTATTTCATTATCAACAAACTGTAGTATATAAATTTTAAAAAAAGCCTTAAAATAAGACAACAAAACCATAGAGTACATTTCTTCGTAAATAATATAAAGTTAAAACATACTTAAAAAAAACTCAATTATAAACTTATTATCATTTTCATTCAAAACCTAGTTGTACATTTGAATAAAAACTTAAAGCATTCAAACTAATGAAAACAAGAACGCAATTTTTCAGGCTTTGTTTTTTAATTCTGACATTTATTTTTCAGGCTTGTGGACAATCATTAAAAAAAACAAATACTGAAACTTCAGCCTCCACTATGAAAAACAAAATAGATAAACCGGGAAATCCTTATTATTCTAATACAGATTCTACCAAACTAAATATAACGGATAGCCAATGGAAAAAAGTACTTCCAGAAGATGTTTATGCAGTAATGCGTGAAGCAGATACAGAAAGACCTTTTACAGGAAAATACTGGAATACTGATAAAAAAGGGACTTATTACTGTGCTTCATGTGGAAACAAACTCTTCAGATCAGGTGCCAAGTTTGCAAGCAACTGCGGATGGCCAAGTTTTTTCGAACAAGACAATAAAAAAAGTATTGTTTATAAGAATGATAATTCTTTAGGCATGGAAAGAATCGAAGCCCTTTGCGGAAGATGTAACGGGCATTTAGGCCATTTATTTGATGATGGCCCGGCACCAACAGGAAAACGCTACTGTATGAATTCGATTGCATTGGATTTTATTCCGGATAACCAATAACACCTATTTATTCATGAAAAAGACACTCTTAATCTGTTTCTTTATTTTCTCTTTAAATGGATTCTCTCAAAAAAAAACACCTGAAATTGAAACCATTACACTTGGCGGAGGATGTTATTGGTGTGTCGAAGCTGTTTATGAAAATCTAAACGGAGTAAAATCTGTTGTTTCTGGTTATACAGGAGGAAAAACAGTCAATCCCACTTATGAAGAAGTCTGTACGGGTAAAACCGGTCACGCTGAAGTAGTACAAATTACTTATGATAAAAATATAACAAACATTAATGAAATCTTCAAGGTTTTCTTTACTGTTCACGATCCTACTACATTGAACAGACAAGGTGCTGACACAGGAACCCAATATCGTTCTGCAATTTTTTACACAAATGAAGAGCAAAAAAAGGCGGCTCAAAACATTATCACTGAACTTAGTAAGGCAAAAGTTTATGACAGCCACATTGTAACCAAAATAGAACCGCTTACAAAATTTTATAAAGCCGAAAATTACCATCAGAATTATTTTGCCAACAACAAAAATCAACCCTATTGTAAAATGGTGATTCAGCCTAAAATCGAAAAGTTTGAAAAAGTTTTTAAGGACAAACTAAAAAAGAAACCTTAAGAAACGGTTATATATTACCAACAAAAAAGTCTGTGCCAAATAACACAGACTTTTTCATATTTATTGTTTAGATTTTCTTAGTGAGCAACATCTAATGAGTAAAATTTCACATTTGCGAATGCTCCTGTTTGATCTCCCTGAAGATTACATCCAACAGTAAAATAATTATCAAATGAATTCCATAATTTATAATCACCACCTGAATATACTTTTTTCTCACCATTTACACTAACCTCCATCTTTCCATCACTAATTTCAATCTGGAAACTGAATTTATCAAAATCAACTTTATTTTTAAAAGTATAACCGTCATCATCAATCCACGAGTCTTCTTTTAACACATCAAGCCCTGTAATAGACGGATCTGCTAATCTTTTTGATCTCAATTTCACATATCCATTATCCCAAAAAACTTTTAAGATTGACGGAGCAGATTTATCTTTGGCTCCAATTTGATTCACCTGATCTTCTTTTAATCTTCCACCAATCTGAGCAAATATAACGCGAGGGTATTCATCGTTTTTTTTAGAAATCTCTCCCATTTTAATCGAAGCCTTTAATTTTGCACCTTGCCTAAAAGACCAACCTGCATCGCCTCCAAACGAATTTTGCTCTTTTAAATCTGTTTTATTAAAAGATCTTTTCGATTTTATAGAAGGATAAACATAAAAAACTAAAGATCTATCGGTCAAATCATTGAACATAAATTTAGTGATTTCAACATTTTCAGAATAATCCAAAAGTTTTGGTGCTTTGTATGTTGTTACCGTACCTTCCGGAATTGTTAACTTCCATAAAGTTAAATCTATTTTTGGCGCTTTTTGGGCATGAATTATAAAAGTAGTACTTGCGTATAACAATAAAATATAAGTTCTAATTTTTTTCATTTTTTTGCTTTTTTTGGATTAAATAATTTTGTAAAATCAATTTCTAAATACTCGCGAGCAAAAAATGTTCCAAAAAAGTCAATCTTTTTCGTTCAATAATTATACTTCAAGAATACTGTTGTAATCGATTGCATAAAAATAGATTTTTTTTTCAATTTCCTTACTTTTTTTCTATTATATTTTCTATTTCTCAAAAAAATAACACTAAAAAAAGAAATTAGTGCAAATTTAAACCGAATTAAACAACAATTATTAAAAAATAAAAAAACAATATATAGAATTATTGAAAATTATATAAAAATAAATTTAACAATTTATAAAAAACACTTAGGTTTTTTTTTATAAAACATAAGATTATCAAGTATTTAGACACAAAAAAAATGAATAACAAAAACCTATTTACACTGAATAACAAATAGAGCTGAAATTAAAAATGTAACAAATACTCATTTTACAACGAAAAAATTGACACTTATTACATTTTAATCATAACATACAGTATATAAAATATCTGTCTCACCAATAAATACGTTCTTATTGATGAATTATATTCGAAATTACTATTGAATTTATAATTTGGGTATAAAAATTGGATTTACCCTGGTTAAAATAACCACAATAAAGATGTTGTAATCTTTCCGACAAAACATCCTGAAAATTATTTCAAAGATCTAGCAATCATCAAAGCGCATTTTTCTCCATCGATCGCAGCTGAAATAATTCCTCCTGCATAACCTGCACCTTCTCCACAGGGATACAATCCTTTAATTTGCATATGTTCATAAGTATCGGGATCTCTTGGAATTCTGACCGGAGATGAAGTTCTGCTTTCAGGAGCATGGAGAACTGCTTCATTTGTTAAATAACCGCGCATTGATTTTCCGAATTCCTTAAAACCCTGACGCATAATCTGAGTCAGAAATCCAGGAAACACCTGCCCCATTTCTACCGAAGTAGTACCAGGAACGTAGGATGTTTTTGGAATATCTGTTGAAACTTTGCCTTGTGTAAAATCAATCATTCTTTGCGCAGGAACTTTTTGAGTTTCCCCAGCAAGATGCCATGCCTTTTGTTCGATACTTTTTTGAAATTCCATCCCAGCCAGTGCACCGAATTTAGCAAAAGGCTTAAAATCTTCTAATTTTAATTCGACCACTATTCCTGAATTGGCAGTTGACTGATCACGTTTAGATGGAGACCACCCGTTTGTAACTACCTCACCTTCACTAGTTGCACATGGTGCAATTACACCACCCGGGCACATACAAAATGAATACATCCCACGACCGTTTATCTGTTTCACTATAGAATATGGAGCTGGAGGCAAGTGGTCTCCGCGATAATCACAGCTATATTGAATTTTATCTATTAATTGTTGAGAATGTTCAGCACGCACACCCAAAGCAAAAGGTTTAGCTTCTATGAAAATCTTTTTTTTATCTAATAATTGAAAAATATCACGTGCTGAATGCCCCGTTGCTAAGATCAATTTATTTGCAAGAATCTTGTCTCCATTTTGAGTCACGACACCTTCTACTTGATTGTTTTTCACTAAAATATCCGTTACTCTGGTCTCAAACAAAACCTGACCTCCAAATTCAATTATTTTATTGCGAATATCTTCAATTATTTTAGGTAATTTATTGGTTCCTATATGAGGATGCGCTTCTACTAAAATATCTTTAGAAGCTCCAAATGCAACCAAAAGCTCTAAAATACGGGTTACATCACCACGCTTTTTAGAACGCGTATATAACTTCCCATCAGAGTAGGTTCCTGCACCTCCTTCGCCAAAACAGTAATTAGAATCTTCGTTTACTATATGCTCCCGATTAATTGCTTTTAGGTCACGTCGGCGTCCGCGCACGTCTTTTCCACGTTCCAGCACAATCGGCTTCAGACCTAATTCAACTAATTGCAAAGCTGCAAAAAGTCCTGCGGGACCAGCACCAACAACAATTACTTCCTGTGCATTTGAAACATCTTTATATATAGGAAGTTCTATTTTAGTCTCCTGAAAAGTTTCTCCTTTTAAATAGATAACTACTTTTAAATTGATTTTTATTGTTTTTTGACGCGCATCAATTGAACGCTTCAGAATCGAAACATGCTGAATTTCCTGAGAAGAAACTTTTATTTGTTTAGACAAATAGTCTTTCAACAATAATTCATTTGCTGCTATCTCTGGAGTTACCTGAAGTAAAAGTTCTCTTGGCATTGTATTTATCTATTGGATTAGCTTTTCTATTTATGAAAAGAACATGCAAAAATAACATTTTGAACTGAGACTTTGTACCTTTGTCTCATTGAAACTTCGCACCTATAATAATGTCAAGAAAAATAAAATTAATTTGGGATTTTCGTGGTCAGGCATCTGCTAAAACGGCTGAACATCACGAAATTCATTTGAAAGAATATATTACAATTGAAAAACTCCCGTTGAATATTACGGGATTTAAAATCATAAGCGATATGCATGCGGTTGCTTTTATGGTGGTAACTGACGAAAATATGATCCAGGTAAGAGATGCTTTAAAACCACATCGGGGGGAAGTTTATATGGAATAAAATCCCAAAAAAGCAGGATACTAAAAATAAAAAACCAAATTCCAGACCTTCAACAGATTGGAATTTGGTTTTTGAAAATTTGGAATTATTTATTTTTAATTCGCTACTTCACTAATAAACTTAATCCTCATTAATCGCAATTCGTCAATATCGTAATCACCATCAAATTCTTTTAAGGCATCTTCAATTTTGTCGGACTCTGATTCCATGAAATAATCGTGAATTTCTTCCTGCTGATCATCATCAAGCATATCATCAATCCAATATTTGATATTTAATTTGGTTCCCGAATAAACAATTTGTTCCATTTCCTTTATCAATGCATCCATCGTTAATCCTTTTGCGGAAGCAATATCGCTTAATGGCAACTTTCTGTCGATATTCTGAATGATGTATAATTTATTAGCAGAATTAACGCCTGTCGATTTTACAACCAAATCGTCCGGACGGATAATATCGTTATCTTCAACATATCTGCTTATTAATGCAACAAATTCTGCTCCGTATTTTTTTGCTTTCCCTTCACCAACTCCATGAATATTATACAACTCCTGTAATGTAACTGGATATTTCAGAGCCATATCCTCTAAGGAAGGATCCTGAAAAACGACAAAAGGAGGTACTCCGAGTTTTTTGGCTACTTTTTTTCGAAGCTCTTTTAACATACCTGTCAAAACCTCATCTGCAGTCCCGGATGATTTTGATGCTGCAACAATAGATTCATCATCGGCTTCACTGTATTCATGATCTTCAGACATCATAAATGAAACAGGATTTTTGATAAAGTCCAAGCCTTCCTGCGTTATTTTTATAACACCATATGTTTCAATATCTTTTGACAAATAACCAGACACTAAAACCTGTCGTAATAACGCCATCCAGTATTTTTCATCATGATCTGAACCGGAGCCAAAAAAAGTTTGCGTATCTGTTTTATGAGCCTTAATAACTGCATTAATACGACCTATTAAAGTAAATACGATTTCTTTTGACTTATATATATGTTTGGTATCACGAACAACTTCCAACAATTTAACAACCTGATCTTTTGCTTCAATTTTGTTTTTAGGATTCCGTACATTATCATCCATATCTGCCCCGTCTCCATCATCCGGGAATTCTTCACCAAAATAATGTAAGAGGAATTTTCTTCTTGACATTGATGTCTCAGCATACGCCACCACTTCCTGCAATAAAGCAAAACCTATTTCCTGTTCTGCTACAGGTTTGCCTGACATAAATTTTTCCAGCTTTTCTACATCTTTAAAAGAATAATAAGCCAAGCAATGCCCTTCACCTCCGTCACGTCCTGCACGACCGGTTTCCTGATAATAACTTTCAAGTGATTTTGGAATGTCATGGTGAATTACAAAACGAACATCGGGCTTATCAATACCCATTCCGAAGGCAATTGTAGCTACGACTACTTCTACATCCTCCATCAAAAACATGTCCTGATGTTTAGCACGTGTTTTCGCATCAAGACCTGCGTGATACGGAACAGCGCTAATTCCATTAACCTGCAAAACTTCAGCAATAGTTTCTACCTTTTTACGGCTCAGACAATAAATAATTCCGGATTTCCCTTTATGCTGTTTGATAAAACGGATAATATCCGATTCAATATTTTTAGTTTTAGTACGAACTTCGTAATACAAATTCGGTCTATTGAATGATGCTTTAAAAGTATTAGCATCAGCCATATCCAGATTTTTCAGAATATCTTCCTGAACTTTTGGTGTGGCAGTAGCGGTAAGTCCAATAATGGGTACTTTGCCCAATTGTTTAATAATGTTCCTAAGATTTCTGTATTCCGGTCTGAAATCATGCCCCCATTCTGAAATACAATGTGCTTCATCAATTGCTACAAATGAAATCGGCACACTCTGCAAAAAAGATACATATTCTTCTTTTGTCAGCGATTCTGGTGCAACATATAAAAGTTTAGTTAAACCTGACGTGATATCCGTTTTAACCTGGGCAATTTCTGTTTTTGTCAGCGATGAATTTAGTACATGAGCGATTCCATTTTCAGAGGAAAGACTTCTGATGGCATCTACCTGATTCTTCATTAAAGCAATTAAAGGAGAAACAACAATCGCTGTCCCTTCCTTAATCAGAGCGGGCAATTGATAACAAAGAGACTTTCCACCACCTGTAGGCATAATTACAAAAGTATTCTTCTCATCTAAAATACTTCTAATGACCTGCTCCTGCAAGCCTTTAAATTGGCTAAAGCCGAAATACTTCTTTAATTCTTTATGTATTTCAATTTCGTTTGAACTCATTCTTTATATTAATGGATATTTTGTATAAATTTGCAACACATAAAGATACGAATTTCTTTCACACTCACAAATTTTAACTTTCCTGATTTGATTACAAAAGAAAATATTTTAGCTATCGCAAAAAAAACAATTCTCTCTGAAAGTGAAGCAATTACTAAGCTAATTGATTTTCTGGACGAAAATTTTTACCAGGCCGTTCAACGCATATACGAAACAAAAGGCCGATTAATCGTTACCGGAATTGGAAAAAGTGCCATCATTGCACAAAAAATGGTTGCCACTTTCAATTCAACCGGAACACCTTCAATGTTTCTCCACGCTTCTGAAGCCATTCATGGAGACTTAGGAATGATTCAAAATAACGACATCATTATTTGTATCTCAAAAAGTGGAAACAGTCCGGAAATAAAAGTATTAGTCCCTTTATTAAAACGTTTTGGAAACACTTTGATTGGAATGACAGGTAATACAACATCTTTTTTAAGCAAAGGATCTGATTATGTTTTAAATACGACTGTTGAGATGGAAGCATGCCCCATCAATCTGGCTCCGACAAACAGTACAACAGCTCAGCTTGTAATGGGCGATGCTCTTGCAGTCTGCCTGATGGAAATGCGTGACTTTAAACCAGAAGATTTTGCTGTTTATCATCCTGGCGGAGCTTTAGGGAAAAAATTATTACTCCGTGTAAAAGACATGATCGAACATTCATTAAAACCTACAGTTTCTCCTGAAACATCCGTTAAAAAAGTAATTTTTGAAATTTCTGAAAAAAGACTGGGTGTAACAGCAGTAGTAGAAAATGAAAAAATAGTTGGAATCATTACCGATGGGGATATCAGAAGAATGCTGAATAACCGTGACAGTATTGCAGATTTAACCGCAAAAGATATTATGAGCAAAAATCCAAAATTAGTTTCATCTGAAACCATGGCAGTTGATGCACTAAATATTTTAGAAGATTTCTCCATAACCCAGCTGATTGTTGCTGATAACGGAGAATATAAAGGAGTTTTACATTTACATGATATTTTAAAAGAAGGAATTATATAATGGCAAAGAAAAACCTTGGCGAGATGTCTTTTTTAGACCATCTCGAAGAATTAAGATGGCTCTTGGTCAGAAGTACAATTGCTGTTCTTGTAATGGCTTTTGTCACTTATTTTTTTAGTGATTATTTATTTGATGAAATAATCCTTGGGCCAACAAGACCTACCTTTTTTACTTACGTATGGTTTTGCGATTTATCCCACCAATTAGGTTTCGCAGACAGCATTTGCATTACTGAACTGAATTTTATTATTCAAAACACTGAAATGGAAGGACAGGTCAATATTTTTGTATGGATGTGTATTTTGGTAGGCTTCATTTTAGGTTTTCCTTACATTTTATGGGAGCTTTGGAAATTTATCAGCCCCGCTTTGTATGAGAAAGAAAGAAAAAATGCTAAAGTGTTTATTTTTACTTCTTCTCTCCTGTTTTTTTTAGGCGTAATTTTTGGGTATTTTATTGTAATTCCTATGTCTGTGAATTTTGTTGCAACATTCTCAGTTAGTGATATAGTAAAAAATCAATTTACCCTTGATTCTTATATGGGAATGGTAAAAACAAGTGTTCTGGCAGGTGGTTTGTTTTTTGAACTGCCAATTATCATTTATTTTTTAACAAAATTAGGCCTCGTAACTCCTATTTTTTTAAGAAAATACTGGAAATATGCCGTAATTCTCATCCTGGTCATAGCAGCCATTGTAACACCTCCGGATGTGGTAAGTCAGACAATTGTAGCGATACCAATGTTGGTTATCTATGAAGTGAGCATCCTGATTTCAAAGATTGTTTATAAAAATAAAGAAAAAGAAAATGTCTGATATCATTCAAGAATTTAACGACTATCGTTCTAAAATGAACGAAAAATTACTCGCTGACAACAACAAGATCGTAAAGCGAATTTTTAATCTTGACACTAATGCTTATGCACAAGGCGCTTTGGATGTAAAAACAAAAGAACTTCTGGGTTTAGTGGCTTCAGCAGTTTTACGCTGTGACGATTGTGTAAAATATCATTTAGAAACCAGCTATAAAGAAGGTGTTACGAAAGAAGAAATGATGGAAGCTATGGGAATCGCAACTCTGGTTGGAGGAACAATCGTAATTCCGCATTTAAGAAGAGCTTACGAATTCTGGGAAGCGCTTGAAGAAGCTGGAAAGTAATTAGAAAATGTGTCAATTCATCAATTAGATAATTCTACATGTTGTGTTAATTGATTTAATTGATTACTTTATTTTACTTTATTTTGCCCAGTCGAGATACAATTATCTCATTATCTAATTGCCATATTATCTAATTGAAAAAAATGAAGCTAAGAGCCGATAATTTAATCAAAACCTATAAAGGAAGAAGTGTTGTAAAAGGAATTTCTGTTGAAGTAAATCAGGGAGAAATTGTTGGGCTTTTAGGACCAAATGGTGCTGGAAAAACCACCTCTTTTTACATGATTGTAGGATTGGTAAAACCAAATCAGGGAAATATTTACTTAGATGATTTAAATATTACTGATTATCCGATGTACAAACGTGCACAGCAGGGAATTGGTTATCTGGCGCAGGAGGCATCTGTTTTTAGAAAGCTAAGTATTGAAGACAACATACTGAGTGTTTTACAATTAACAAAACTTTCCAAAGAAGCTCAGATTGCTAAGATGGAAAGTTTAATTGAAGAATTCAGTTTAGAACATATTCGAACTAACCGGGGCGATTTACTTTCCGGAGGAGAACGTCGTCGTACCGAAATTGCACGTGCACTGGCCACAGATCCAAAATTTATTTTATTAGATGAGCCTTTCGCAGGAGTTGACCCGGTTGCTGTAGAAGATATTCAGCGAATTGTAGCACAGCTAAAAAATAAAAATATCGGAATTTTAATTACGGATCACAACGTTCAGGAAACCCTCGCAATTACTGACAAAACCTATCTAATGTTTGAAGGAGGAATCCTGAAAGCAGGAGTTCCGGAAGAATTGGTTGAAGACGAAATGGTACGCCGTGTTTATCTTGGACAAAATTTTGAATTACGTAAAAAGAAACTGGAGTTTTAAAAAAGTAAAATGTGAGAAGTAAAAAAACAGACATTTCACTTCTCACATTTATTTACATTTTATAAAAAGAAAAAACTAATCAACTGTAATAAACTGCAATTGTTGTAAATCTCCGTTATAAATATTTATATCTACAGTACGATCAATTCCGGGTACGGTGGCTTTTTCTGTGAACTGCCAGAACAGCCAGTCATCTTCAATTTTTTCTCTATAGAAATTATAATTGGCAATCCAAAACAGATATTCCCCAAATTCATCTTTCAAAAAATCTGAATAGTATCGCTCTCCGGTATAAATTATTGGACGAACTTTATAATGATTTTCTACTTTTAAAAGCCAGCGTTTCAATCCTTTTTTCAAACTATCCAAGGATTGGCTTTTTGGTAATTTTTCGATATCCAGAACCGGAGGCAAATCTCCTTTTTCCAGCTTTACTGTCTCAATAAATAGATTGGCCTGCTCAATAGAGTTTTCATTTGGCCTGTAATAATGATAAGCTCCTCTAATCATTTTATTCTTTTTGGCTCCAATCCAATTTCGTTTAAACTGAAAATCTTTTCTGTCTTTTCCAACAGTAGCTCTTATAAAAACAAAATCAAGCGGATACTTTTGTTCTAAGGTATCAACATAGGACCAGCTTATTTTGCCCTGATATTCGGATACATCCAAACCAATTGATTTACCTTCATGCTTTGCCAGCACCTGAAAATTACGAATATCTGATAAACGCTTATCTTCAACCTCTTTTTCAGACATTTTGTTGCTTTTAAAACCTAAATAATAGGCTAATCCTCTTCGATAATGATAGATTACTGCAACAAAAAGTATTGCGAAAACGGAGAAAGAAATAAAACGTAATATCTTGCTAAAAACGGATCTGCCAGTTTTTCTGGAAGTCGTTTTACGATAAGTGGTTTTTCTGGACATCCGGGTAAACTACTTTTTCAAAAATTTATTATTTATGACTGATAACAATACATAAAAAATGATGATTACAGGAAGTGCACAAAATTGAAGCAGGAAAAGTAACACAAGAGAAATAGTTAAAAATATAACTTGCAGCACATTGTCTTTGAAAGTAAACTTTTTAATCTTCAAAGCAAAAAGTGGGATTTCAGCATTCAAAACATAAGCACTACACAGCACAATAGCCAGCAAAACCCAATGATTCGTTAAGACTTCGAATAACATGAAAGAATCTGAATAGTCTATTACCAAAGGCAGACTCAAAATAAAAAGTGCATTTGCAGGCGTTGGCAAGCCAATAAAAGAATCTGTCTGGCGAGTATCAATATTAAAATTAGCTAATCGGTAACAAGAACCCAAAGTAACGATAAATCCTAAAAACGGAATAAAAGCTGAAGCGATTATATCATTCGGATTAGCACTTTTAACAAACAAGCTGTACATAACATATCCTGGTACTACTCCACTTGTTACCATATCTGCCAAAGAATCCAATTGTAATCCCAATGGGCTGGATACTTTAAACAATCTTGCAAAAAATCCATCAAAAAAGTCAAAAAATATACCCAGACAAACCATATAAAAAGCCATTTCAAAATTTTGTTGAGAGACAAAAACTACGGCAATACAGCCACAGAAGAGATTAATTAGTGTAATTAAATTAGGAATGTGCTTTTTAATGTTCATCTTTTATATTTTTTGAAGATTGAGGAGCAAATTTAGCATAATAAGTGATTCTTATAAGCGTTTTTAATAGAGTTTTTTCTTCTG
Source organism: Flavobacterium adiutor (assembly GCF_048282555.1). Taxonomy (NCBI): domain Bacteria; kingdom Pseudomonadati; phylum Bacteroidota; class Flavobacteriia; order Flavobacteriales; family Flavobacteriaceae; genus Flavobacterium; species Flavobacterium adiutor. The sequence goes on along the minus strand of NZ_CP182487.1, from coordinate 878,492 downwards.
ACAGATGACTTTTGTATTATTTATCAAAAGGAAGAAATAAGCTCAGTAAAAAATTATATTTTTGGTAAAAATTTAAACAAGCTTAGGTTTGAAAAAATAAATACGTTGAAAAAAATCTTAGTATTTTTATTGTTTTGGAATTGCACTTCACATTATGCACAAACGGTTCGGAAATATTCGAATGAGTTTATGAATATTGGTGTTGATGCCGCTGCCCTGGCAATGTCAAGTGCTGTCGTAGCTTCAACAAATGATGTCAATTCTGTGTATTGGAATCCTGCTGGACTGACAAATCTCGAAGACCATCAAATTTCGTTAATGCATGCCAATTACTTTGCAAACATTGCGCAATATGATTATATCGGATATGCAAGCCCGATTGATGACAGGAGCGCCTGGGGAATCTCGATGATTCGGTTTGGAGTAGATGACATTATGGACACTACGCAATTAATCGACAATCAGGGAAATATAGATTACAACCGTATAAGTTTGTTCTCTACTGCTGATTATGGTTTTACATTTTCATATGCCAGAAAATTACCAATTGAAGGATTTGAGTACGGTGTAAATGCCAAAATAATCAGACGTGTAATTGGAAAATTTGCCAATTCCTGGGGGTTTGGATTTGATTTTGGTCTTCAGTTTGAAAGAAACGACTGGAAATTCGGATTGATGTTGCGGGATATTACGACTACTTACAATGTTTGGAATATTGACGAAGAAGAATACAAAAAAATCTCAGATGCTATTCCCGGTGAAAATCAGGAATTACCAGAAAGTACTGAAATTACATTGCCAAAAGCACAATTAGGCGTTTCAAAAAAGTTTGAATTTCATAATGACACAAGTCTTTTGGTTGCCACAAATTTAAATATGCGTTTTGAACAAACCAACGATATCATTTCATCGAATATTGTAAGTATTGATCCCGCAGTTGGATTTGAATTTGGCTACACAGAACTCGTTTTTTTAAGAGCAGGAGCAGGAAATTTTCAAAATGTCACGCAATTAGACAATTCCGAAAAATTAAATTTTCAGCCTAATATCGGACTTGGTTTTAAATATAAAGGAATTCAGGTTGATTATGCACTGACTGATTTAGGAAATCAAAGTACAGCTCTTTACTCTAATATTTTTTCACTTAAAGTAGATTTAGGAATCTTCAGATAAGATTTATTATTAAAAAAATCCAGCCATGAGAGGTTTTACATTTCAAAAAATAATATTGTTATTACTGATGTTCAATTTTAGTTTTGGACAAAGTTTACCCTTATCAAAAGAAGCACATGTAAGTGTATTAACTTGTGGTCTTGGCAACGAATCGTATTCTTTTTTTGGACATACTGCTATACGCGTTACTGATCCTGCAAACAATATTGATGCTGTATATAATTATGGTGCTTTTGATTTTAGGACTCCTAATTTTGTCGCTAAATTTGCAAAAGGTGATTTACAATATTTTGTAATTGCGCATTCTTTCGCCGATTTTATAAACGAATATAATGATGAGAAAAGAAGCATTTATGAACAAGAACTGCTTATCCCACAAGAGGCAAAACAAAAACTTTTTGATAATTTAAACACTACCCTGCTTTCGGAAGATCGTTATTATACTTATAAGTTTATTGATAAAAACTGCACTTCTATGGTAGTAGATATCATCAATAAAACATTAAATAAAGAGGTAATTACAAAAAAAGGAGATACTGAAAAAACGTACAGAAGCATCTTGTTCCCTTACTTTGATGGCCATTTTTACGAGAAACTAGGAACGAGCATCATATTTGGAACTAAAGTAGATCAGTCAGGTACTAAAATTTTCCTGCCATTTGAATTAAAAAAAAGTTTAGAAAAAACAACTTTTCAAGATCATGCTTTTGTGAGTACAAGTAAAACACTCTTACGTTTTAAAAAAGAAACACCAGTTTCCTGGTGGAATAATATTTACAGCTATATTATTTTGCTAGGTTTTGTTATTCTAATTAACAAAAGATTTATTGATAAAATCTATTTATTTATTTTATCCTTAATGGGCATCTTTTTTGTTTCGATGGGATTTTATTCTTTCCATCATGAATTGGCTATGAACTATAATGTTCTTTTATTTAGCCCGTTATTATTGCTGCTAATTGTTTTTTCAGCGATTAACAACAAGAGATGGACTTATAAATTTGCTGTATTTCATTTAGTCGTATTACTTATTTATGCGCTTTTTATAATTAACAAAGCTCACTTTTTTATTGTTCTGCCATTGATTATCACAAGTGGGGTTGTTTTGGCAAGAGTAGCCATAAGAAATAAAAAAAGAATACCCATAATAATCTAGTTTATTGCCCTCTGTAAAACAAAACCGTTGTTATTGTTTTAAAAGTAATACTCAAATCGAGAAAGACACTTCGATGCTTAATATAGTATAAATCATATTGAAGTTTAATCAGGCTTTCTTCTATAGACTCCCCATATGAATAATTTACTTGGGCCCAGCCGGTAAGTCCTGGTTTAATTACATGACGGGTTTCATAAAATGGCATTATCTCAGCAATTTCCTTAACAAAAAAGGGTCTTTCAGGTCTTGGACCGATAATAGCCATATCTCCTTTTAAAACATTTATAAATTGCGGAAATTCATCAATTCTGGTTTTGCGCATAAATTTACCGAATGGCGTAATTCTTTTATCATTTGATTTTGCAAAAACAGCTCCATCGCTTTCCGAATTTTCAACCATTGTCCTGAACTTATAAATTTGGAATATTCTTCCGTTTTTACCTACACGTTCCTGTGTATAAAACAAGGATCCTTTATTCCAAAATATATTCGCAATAAAAATCAATGGTATAAAAAAAGTGCAAAGAAATAAGCCTGTTAAGGAAAAAACAAATTCAATAAAACTTACTAACAATAAGTAAAGCTTATTATTATTACTACGGCTAAAGGGGAAAAAACGATAAAAATCCCTCGCAATATACTGAACCGGGATCCGTTGTGTTTTGCTTTCATAAACCTGGGTATATTCCCTAATGATATTTCCTGATTCCAGCAAATGAAGTAAATGCTGGTAAAGATCTGCTGTGATACCCTCCGTTTTTTGTGAAGCTATAATAATTTCGGAGATATTATTTTTATTCACAAAAGCCAGTAGATCATCCTTTTCAATTTCTTTTATATAGCTTGTGGAGAAATCCTGATCAACTAAAATATCTGAATTTACAAATCCAATAATTTTATAATGCGGATCTACGTTTTCTAATCCTAAAACAAGTTCATCTACCTGGTGTTTATTACAAATTAAAATTACGTTTTGCGAAAACCGATGAGTCGCTAAAAAGAAAACATAAAAAAATCGCCAAAGCAATAAAGCCCCCAGAATCGTAAAATAAAAAATAAGAATCACCAAACGCTTTTTTGGAAGTTCAGGCGACAAAATAGGCGTAAACAAATATACTAAAGTGGCTGTTGTTACCGTTAAGATGACGCTTTTGAGAACCTGAAACTGGTTGCTGGCTATTTGAAGATTATACATCTCAAAGATTGCACCGAAAACACTCAGATAAACAATATACAGAATTGGTCTTTTATAATTTGACCCATCCAGATTGAAATATGGATAATAAAAAAGCTTATCCATTAAATAGAGAGCAAACAAAACAAAAACTATATCAACAAGCCTAAGGAGTACCTTTCTTTCTGAAATTTCAAAATGCATTCTTTTATTCGTTTGCATATTCATTTGATTTACAAGCTTTTTAATTTGGAGCAAATGTATTATAAAAAATAAAATTTAATCGACCGAATTTTCTGCTTTTTCAGGAATTTTAACCTGAACTAAAAGAAGTGATAATGCATATACAAAAGCCGGAGCTGCAAGACGCATAGCTGCATGATTAATAGTTAAAAGCCAAAAAGCCAAAAAAGGTAATGCTAATATATTTTGACGGTTATTCAAAAATAAAATTAGAGGCGTTAAAAGTAAAATTAATAACCCAAGCAAACCAAGTGAACCATGTTCTGCCAGCATTCTGGTAAGTTCATTGTGTGATGCCGCTACAATTCCGGTTTTTTTTGCCCTGATTTCTTTGTTTCTTCCCACTCCGACTCCTAAAAAAGGGTTTTCTAAAAACATTTTAAGTTCAGATTCCATAAGCGTTTCCCTGCCAGTCAGTTGACTTTTCTTTTCCCTTCCCAAAGCATCCTTATTAGCATAACGTTTATTAATCAAACCACTGGTTTGCAGCGAACTGTACCCCCACACACCCATTCCAGCTAAAAATGAAAATATTATTATTAATCCTATCTTGGGTTTTATATTAGAATTAGCCAGAAAGAACAATACTATTATAAATAAAAAAATCATTACCACTGCCGTTATTACACCCCCTCTGGAAAAAGTAACGATTCCACGAAAAGCAAAAATTAAAATAAAGCTTGCATTTATTAATTGTAGTAATTTACTTTTGGAATTTAGGAGTAGTTGCACAAAAAAAACAAAAATCCCCAAACCCAAAACAGTAGAAACCTGATTGGGTCCAAATCCGCCAGATGTTTCAAAATTAGATTGTGTACCTGTAACTACATCCTTAACACTTGGAGTATATAAAAACAAGTAAATCACTACAGAAATAAGAGGCAGACAAAATGCTGTAATGACTCCCTTTAAACGATCAAATGTTATTTCACGTTTGTAACAATAGATTGCAGAAATCCCTAAACAAACTGGACCTGATATGTTAAAAGCAATAGCTTTTCGGATATTCGTTTCAAAGCTAAGTGAAATAAATGACAGAATAATCGACGGAATCAATAATAGCAAAAAGAACCAATATATCAGACTATTTCTTGAAATTCCTGAATAAAGCATTCCTAAAAACATATAGATTATGATCGTATATTTACCAAATTCATTAAAGATACCTCCTCCTGTCATTCTTAAAAGCACCTCAATACTTACCACATATGCCGACATAACGAGTGCTTCATTATTTCGGTTTCTATTTTTTGAAATATAATAAAATCCAAATGCAAAAAGAAAAACAGTTAGTACAGTCGAAACAATAGGCAAAACGTATAATAATATGCCAATAAGGGCATGAATTAGCAATAAATAAATGTAAGATAGAGCATCTCTTTTCATTTTAACTGACTTAGCCATTTTAAATATTTATTCATTACTTTATCAGCTGTAAAATCAGCCTGAATGACTTGATAAAGCATATTTCCAAAATGAATTCTCAAAATTTCATTATTAATTAATTCTTTCAATGATTTATAAAACAAATCAGGTTGATTGGAATCAACTATAAAACCGTTTTTTCCATGTTGAACAATCATGGGTACTTCACCTACCCAGGTTACAACAACAGCTTTTTTATACCATCCATATTCTAAAAGTGCCACCGGGAGACCTTCAGATTTTGATGTTAAAACAGCAATATCAGCTTGTGCTAATATTGCAGCGATGTCTTGTCTGGAGCCATATATGAAAACATTATCTCCTAGATTAAAATCAGAGATTTTTTTCTTTATTTCTTTCGAATAGTCATCTTCAAAATCTTTCCCGATTAAATGGAATGTCCATTCTGGATGAGAGTTCCTGACTTTTTTTGCCACTTCCAATAATAAGAAATGATCCTTATCTTCCCTAAGATTTGCCAGAGATACAATCCGTTTTCCCTGAATTCCTTTTAAAACAGTATTTCCAGAATCCTGATTGACATTTGAAGGAAAATTCGGTAAATAAATAACATTTTTAGCACGCATTTCTTTTTCAGTCCACTCCTTTAACTTTTGATTTACTGCTATAATATTATTAAAAAATGGGAGAACGAGTCTTAAAACTAATAATTTTCTTGTAGGCATAAACTTAATACCTCCATAATGAAGATGCCAAATCAACTTAACAGAAGGTAGTGTTATTTTTAATAAAAAAGCTAAGAAAAAAGAAGTGCTGTGAGCATGAATATAAGAAACTTTATGTTTCACAACAAAAGATCGTAATAGGAAAAGTGCCTTAAAATCAAGCTGTTTTTTTTTCTCTAAAAACAAATAAGATACATTCGGATTTATTTCCTCCTTTAGAATACCTTCTTTGCGGGTCGAAACTAAGCCTGAAAACTGAATTTCATCCGCTAAAACGTTTGCATAATTTACAGCCATGCGCTCAGCTCCGCCAGCATCAAGTGAATCTATAATTTGGATAATTCTCATTTTACTATAAGTTTTTTAATCTCATCTTCGAAAACCTCAAGGGTGAATTGCTTTGACCATTGGCTTGCCAGTTTACTTTTAATTATAAAATCGCTTTCATTATTAATGATATTTTCAATTTTTGCTACATCTTTATCAAGTTCCATTTCAAGCAAAAGTCCTCTATTTTCATTATCTAACATAAAAGGAACACAAGAAACCTTTGTCGAAATTGGCACACAACCCCAAAACATTCCTTCAGCAATAGCTTTTGGCCAGCCTTCACTTTTTGAAGGCAAAATCACAAAATGACTGTTTTGGTAAGCCTTTTTTACTATTTCCTTATTTTGATTTCCATGCAATACAATAATTTCTTGTAATCCATTAGATGCAAGGTAATCCTCTACTATTTTCCGTTCTGATCCTTCTCCGTACAATTCCAAAATCACATTATGCCCTTTTCTAAATAATATCTCAACTAATTGTATCGCATATAAAGGATTTTTCCCTGATGACAATGTTCCTACAAAAACAAAATGTATTTTTTCTTTTAAATTCAAGGTCTTAATTGGAAATTTTTCCTGTTCTGAATAGGTAGCCGTAAAAAATGGTTTTATATTCCTTGTGCTTCCGTCCCATTCACCATAAACCAAGACCTGCATATTTTGTGTTAAAAACGTATTATTTAGTATCCATTTTTGCAGGCGATAACTCCACGGCTGTTTTGATTTCGGATCCCAATTACCTGCATATTTTGCGGTTTTGGGTTTATCGGGAAATAAAATCTGGACAAAACATCCCAATAAGCCTATATTCCCTGGGCAGCGTAAATGTATATGATCACCTTCTTTCATTGCCTTGAAAATTTGCCAGCCTATTTTAGGTATTTTTACAATTGCATTGCAAATCGATTTGAAGCCCAGTAAATTAATGTTTTCAATCTTCAAAAACTTAATTTTTCTATGATTGTAAGCACTATCAATTTCTGTATTACTCACCTGAATAAGAGGTGCGACAATAATTAATTCATCAATATATTTTGACCAGACATTCATCTCGCGAACATAGGGAGCATAACCAAAATATTGGCTCTGTTTCTCTATATGATTGACATGAGTGATAATTGTAAATTTCATTAGTTTTTAACTAAATTATTTTTTTTATGATAGCCAAAAAGATTCTATTTATAATTTCATTTTGGTGCCATTCTGAATTAATTTTAATTCCATTTGGGTTTATTAAAAAGTAAACTCCACCATCCAGCCATCCTTCCTAATACTTCTGATAAAGCTGCTTTTCTATCACTGCCTTTAATGCTATTTGTAAATCTAATCAACATCAGCAAAATGATTATAGAATGCCATTTATAACTATCAATAAGTGTAGGATTTGGATTTTTTACCCGCCAAACATACCATCCGTTTCTTACTACCATTTTTCCATACTTAAAATGCTTAGGGCGTCCGGAAGGATTGTGGAAATGTCTTAACTGCACATTTGAATTGATTACATTCTTCCCGAATTGCAAGGCTCTAATACTAAAATCAGCATCCTCATACAAACCATAACCTTCAAAATAAGATGAAAACTGAATTTGATCCACTACATCTTTTCTAAAAGCCATGGACATTCCAATTAACAAATCTACTTCATGGATTTTGTTATTTAAAGGGAAACCACAAGTACGTCCATGTGAGTAATTTGGCATTTTACCAGGCCCCAGATTAGATTGTAATCCTAAATAATTACGTACCACATTACGTTGTCCCTCTTTATAAACAAACCCATCAAAAAAATAATACTTTTTTGAGTTATACTTTTTGCCCTGTTCTATTGGTTTCCATTTGTTTTCATTGATAGCCACTCCTCCTACCCCAGATATATTTGAGTCCGATTTAAACGTTTTGATTAATTCTTCAAAATAGCCTGTCTCCAAAATGGTGTCATCATCTAAAAAACAAACTATTTCTGCATTATCAGACACTCGTTCAATGCCATAATTCCTTTGTTTTGTCAAACCTCTGTTTTCTGGAGGAACAGCAAAATAGCGTAATTTGCTGAATCTTTTCTCTTTTAGCATTAATTCTGTTTTAGTATCTGATGATCCATCAATAACTAAAATTTCATCAGGATACAGGCTCTGTTTTTCAACCGACTCCAATAAAGAAAGCAGTGGCTTTAAACGCATATAGGTGCATATGATTAATGAAAATGTCATTTGAACTTAATTTTGCTGCTTAAATGGATAAAATAATCTATTCTGTTTAATTTTTCTAATATTAGTTTTCTATTATTTCTCTGCATCTCCTGAAGTTCAAAATCTGTTTTTGAAGCATGAAAAGTTATTAAATCTTCAACGATTAATTTTTCTGAAACTATTAAACAGTGACTTTTCCAATCAATTTCATCGGCCAAAGGCAGCCTTACATCAGTATCAACCAAAACAGGAATTCTTCCCATTATTAAAGTTTCATAAAACCGAACTGAAAAATTTCCGTTGCCTCGAAGACAAAATGTGTATAGATTATTCTGGATGTTTTCAAAGAACTCCAGTGTTGTTTGTTCTTTTGAAGCATTTGTATTTCGTGCTCCTGCCCTATATTTATTTCTAAGAATGAAATTACTCTGTATTTTCTCTTCTTTTGCCATTCTATTTAATAATAAATATCTCCTCCTTGGCGCAGGAAAAAAAGAATGATAATCTTCCCTGTTTCCAGAGCACAAATTAACAAGGTTTCTTTTAATGTGTAATGCAAATTCTTTACTCCTTTTTAAAAACGATCCATTTGCATTTCCAACAAAACCAATCGTTGGTTTTTCTCCTTTTGAAAGTGTTAGAAAATCATTTTTTAAAATATTCTTATATGGATCACTTACAAAACAAGGCATAACAAAGGTAGAAGAGTCTAATTTTGAATTAAAACCTCCAAACCTAAAAGTAAAAACATTTGATTTTTTTAAACTTAAACCTAAATCACCTGCCGCATATACCCAGATTGGAATTTGATATTCTGATACGTTTTCAATCCAGGTTTGCAGGAAATTATCTTTATCAGCTTTTAAAAAAGAAACAATATCAACCGGAAACACTGCAATATCAGCTTCAGAAAGCGAATCTGCCAAAACAAAACCAGAATTGGTTTTCTCATTAGGCAAATACACCATGTCAAATAAAAGCGGAAAGATTTTTTTCCTGTTATCAGCTTTTAAAAAATTACTATCTGTATATATTTTCAGCATTTAATCTGTTATCTTTTTAAATGGTTTATTCCCTAAAATAGAAGCATATTTAGAAAAAGCACTATTATACATCTTATCTGTTTGTATTAAAACAACATTATCACTTTGAGCTATAAAATAAAAATCAATAAATGTTTTAGCATGATAATCACTATTTCTATTGTTATTTTCTAAATGTTTTGGCAAACCATTTAAGGTTTTATAAACCGTATTTTGTTTTATATGTTGTAAAAAATATTCACTATCAGATACTATATAGATAACCCCATCAGCGTATAGTTTTGCTTCATTATCAATACAATTTACAACTTTGCCAATCAACAGTTTTTTTTCATTTTCATTCAACACTAATTTTGTTGTATCTGCAAAATCTCCCATTAACGTTGTAAAACGAGTATGAAAAACTATTCGGGATTCAATAGTATTCAACATAAGTTTATTATTCAGGTAAACCGAAGTTTTAAATAAAGCGTTATAATTATTTCTCCAAATCTCTTCCAATTCTTCTTTGTTTTTGTGAGGATACAGCACAGACAAATAATCAACGTTTGCATATACGAAAAATATTTTTGCTTTAGACTTTCTGATTAATTCCAAGGGATTGGCATTAAAATTATTCATCAAATATAAAATTCGAGATGAGAACAAAGAATATTTTAACTCCTCCTCTTTTATATTCCAATTAACAGCATTAGGTTCTAAAAAATCTGTCAGTTTAAATGGATGGTTAAATAAAATTTTAAACTCAAAACCTAAAATTTTGGATATTTCATAAAAAGAAATAATTCCTTTTAATCTGTCTACTAATCCGCCATGAGGTACCTTGCCATCAAAACAAACAACAATTTTTTTTCTCTCTGGTTTATCTGAAAAGCTCATTTTTTTTATATAGTACTTATATAAAATTAAATACTTATAAACTTCAGCTATTTTTTTTTTAATTGCTCTCACAAGTTAACCCTCATGCTGTTAGAGATTTTCTAATTGCTTACTCCACTTCAAACTCACACCCCATTTCAAATTAAGTGATTTGTATATACCTCTCCATTTAGAAAAAGGCTCTTTTTTCATAACTTTAAAGAAAAGTATGAATTTATAACCTTTAATTTGTTCTTGGGTCATGTATTTTTGTTTAACATACATAATTGTTGGAGACGGTTTTGGTTGATTTATTTCGTTATCCCATTCAAATTTTGGTTTAATCCTAAATCCTCCAAAAGGTGCTTTTAAGTGTATAATAGCTGGTTCGGGAAAATAAATAATATCAAAACCTTCATGACGCAACTGTAAACCAAAATCCGAATCTTCTCCATAACCAAATTCCAAAGCCATTGAAAATGAAACATTTTTTAAACAGCTTGATTTGACAAAACTATTTCCTGAGCCAAATATACCTGATTGATGAATTGTTTTAAAAACAAGTTTTTCATTCTTTTGAATGTACGAAGTAGTTGCAGCAAATACTCCGTATTGTTCAATTTTACAAAAAATATCATTTAATAAATTTGAATCAAATCCATTATCATCATCATTTAAGAAAACCCATTCGCTTGTAACCTGGCGTAACGCTAAATTCCTTGCATTACATGCTCCTGACTGATGTGTAAATGTATGTTTAATTATAAAAGGCCATTCTTCTTTCCATAAATAATCCAACTCACTAACACTTTCTTCAACTGGGTTCTGCTCAATAATGATAACATTTTGTGGTAAATGCGTTTGTTTTGCCAAATCTTTTAAAACATCATATAAATATTCTTTTCTTCCAATGGTAGGAATGATGACGTCAATTGTTTTTTTATCTATCACTTTCAGCTTTGACTGAACCAAGATTTCTGATAAATCAATACCAATCTTTTTTAAGTTTTTAAATCTTAAAGAAAGTAATAATGGCATGAACATTAACCTTTTTTCAAAAAATAAAAAATTAAGAAATAATATAAATGTCCAACGAGTACGATAATGCTGCTTCACAAACTTAAATAAATCAAAGCTACTAGCTTGCTGAACTGGAATAGTTACCTCATTATCTAAAATAAGTTTAGGTTCGGAGTAACATAATAAGCCTTTTAGACAGCCATTCTTTGCCACACTATTTAAAAAGTAATTAAAATTTTGATTTACATTAACTTTGTTGATGAATTTTGATAATACTGAAGCATGTATCCCACCTGCATCGCTACTCATAAGCCAGGTTGGATAAGATACCCTTCTGTTGATTTTAAGGAACACCGATTCTTCAATATAACCAATCGATTCAGGTAAATAATCTTTAAATTTATTGACATTAAAAGATGCCATAATTTTATTATGGTGAAATATTTTTTCAAAAGATGCGGTATTCAAATATTCTTTTAATTCAATATGACACCAAACCAACCATTCAGATGAAAATTTCTCAGCAAGTATGAATAAGGTCTTGGATATATTTGGGCTTTCAAATGGTATTTCTATACCATCTTTTATTACACTAATTAGTTTATTGTTGTGATGATAGATTATAATCATTATCTCTGATTTGTTGTTATAATCTTAGAATAAAATTCCATATTTAATTTTACCTGTTTTTCCATGTCAAAATTATCCTCTACTCTTAATCTTGCTTTCTTGCCCATATCATTTGTAAGATCTTTATTTTTTAACAACTCAACAATTCGGTCTGAATACAGATTATGATTTGAAGGATGAACCAAAAAACCACTTTCTTCATCAACAATCAATTCCTGAGCCCAGCCTATATTACTATTAACAACGGGTTTCTGCAATGCCATAGATTCAATTGTTACCATACCGAAAGTTTCCGCAAAAGTAGGAAAAACACAAACATGAGCTTTTTTAATATATTCCTGAACTTGCTGATAAGGTATTTTGCCCAAATAAGAAACAGCATCCAAATCTCCGCTATCTAATTCTTGTTTCAAAAGCTCCCAGGTTGATTTAGAATTTGTCTGAACATCATAAGAATCACTCCCAATTAAAACCATCTTTGCGTCTGGAAACTCAGACCTGACTTTCTTAAAAATAAAAGGCAATTCCAGCACTCCTTTTTTTCGAATAATAGTCCCTATGTATAAAATCAGCCCATTCTGATAGACCAATGGATTAGTATTTTGAAAATCAATCAGTTTCAATCCTGAATGAATTGTTTTTACTGTTTTATTTCTAATCTGAAAAAGTTTTTTTGACAATTCGCCGGCAAAATAAGTAGGTGCAATAAATGCTGTAGCTTTGCCAATTGCTAATTTTTCAAACCAAAAATTTTTAAATTTTTGCCTTCGTTTTTCTAAATGGCAAAAATAAGTGTCGCTTCCGTGAAAACGAATTATCAACGGTGCTTTCAGTTTCATAAACGCTGTAATTCCTGTCCAGTCAGGAGCTTCAATTAAATCGACAGCATCAGAAACAATGTATTTATTAAGGTAATTTTGAATATATTTTCGGTGTAAGAACCAACCTAAGAATTTATAGTTTTGATTTTTTATCAAGTGTATTTTCACGCTATCTTCTTCGAAAACAGCATCTTCTTTTTGTCCATAAACAAAAACAGAAACTTGTACTTCTGTTGTGACTAAAACATCCACCAGATTTTTAATACTTGTACCAATTCCAGCAGCATGCTCTACAAGTTCATGTGGATATTCAGGAGTTAAAAAAGCAATATGCATGTTTTCATTTCTTAAAAAAATCTTTTAAAATTCTTGCGGTGAATAACCTTGCGCCAGCATCATTCATATGCCCGCAGGAAGAGAAATATTTATTCTCTACAACCACATTCTCATAATTATGAATTTCGGGATACGCTTTTTTTACTTTATCGAAGTAATTCATACCAGCAACATTTTCACACATTGGAGTCATTATTGCAATAAATTTAATATTGTTTGCTTTGCAAGTGTTTTTAATTTCTTCATAGTATTTGTTATGAGGCAAAGGATTAAGATTTACAATATTATTTTTCATATTGCCTTTTGTATTTCCTAAAGAATAGTAGCCTCCATCTTCTAACAATTTTGATTTTTTGTGAATCATACTAAAAAACATCTCTCTAATTCCAATTTTTGTTTCGTACTTAATATAACGATAAAATGGGATATAATACAACTCATTAAAATCTGTTTCGTTTTCAAAATGCTTTCTCACAATTTCTGAACTATGTATATAAGGTAAATACTTCGCAGAGACGCCTTCTGACTGATGTTCGTTTGATAGATTCAAATCAGATTCTAAGATCAGTGTTTTAATTTTATAATTACGCTCGATCATCAGCTTCAAGATTAAAGATGCTTCAAACAAATGTCCGCCACTCATTCCGTAATTATATGTTTTTAGCCCCTTTTGTTCAAACATTGTGCTAACAAAGTGATTATTTGCCCTTGATGATCCCAGAATTACTACATCATAATTTCTGTTTTTAGAATTGTAAACAAAGTCAATTTTATTACGTTTATCAGATGCTAAATAAACACTAGTATAAAAATAATCTAATAGTACTGCTGATAGCAGCGTCATAAATCCTATTTTTATAATAAATCCTAAAAACTTTTTCATCTCTTTAATTCATTATTTTTTTAAACACGCTATACTTCATATCACCCAACAAGGAATTAGAAAGATAAATCCTAAAACTGAAAATATATAAACTCTTTATAATCTGAAAAGGTGCCGAAAGCTATTATTGCAAATATTGCCAAAGCAACTTTTAGAAAACTTCTTTTTCCTGAAATGGGTTCTGTTTTATTACGATTGTTCCATTCCACCAAAACAAATAATGCGATCATTAAGAGCAATTCATAATTATAACGTTCATTAGCTAAATACTGAAAACTAAAATCACCGTTTAAAAGTATCCGTTTCAAATACAAAACAGCATCCGTTATGGTTTTTGCCCTAAAGAACACCCAAGCGACACAAGTAATCAAAAAGGTAGAAAAAACACTTAGTAATGTTTTTACAGAATCAAAATCCCATCTTAATTCTATCACTCCCATATTATCTCTGTTGCTGTTTGATAAAAGCAAAGGCAAAAAATAAAATGCGTTTATAAAACCCCAAGCAATGTATGTCCAATTGGCTCCATGCCAGAAACCACTTACCACAAAAATGATAAAAGTATTTCTGATTTTCATCCATAATCCGCCTTTGCTTCCACCTAGAGGAATATACAAATAATCGCGAAACCAAGATGAAAGCGAAATATGCCAGCGGCGCCAGAACTCAGCAATATCTCTTGAAAAATAAGGATAATTAAAATTACGCAATAAATCTAATCCAAATAATTTGGAAACCCCTAATGCAATATCTGAATAGCCTGAAAAGTCACCATAAATCTGAAATGCGAAATAAATTGCGCCCAAAATAAGCGAAAAGGAATTCATTGAAGGATAATGATCAAAAATTGCATTAGCATAAGTAGCACAAGTATCGGCAATGACTACTTTTTTCACCAATCCCCAAATGATTTGGTAAATTCCCTCTTTTGCTTTTTCAAAATCAAACTCTCTTTTTACTTTAACCTGAGGAAGTAAATGCGTCGCTCTTTCGATTGGACCGGCAACAAGAAGCGGAAAATAACTTACAAACAATGAATAATCTACAAAATTATATTCTGCTTTAATTCTTTTGTAATAGATATCAATTACATAGGACAGTCCATGAAAAGTGTAGAATGAAATTCCAACTGGAAGAATCACATTTAGCAGAAATGGACTTACTTTAAATCCAAAAGAAGTGAACATTTCTGCAAAAGAAGACGCGAAGAAATTATAGTATTTAAAAATTCCTAAAAACCCTAAGTTTACTGAAATACTGAGCCAGAACCAAAAATTTCTTCCTTTTTCGGAGTTACTTTTTTCGATTTGAACTCCGGTAAAATAATCCAGAAATGTAGAGAAAACTAATAAAAATAAGAATCTCCAGTCCCAGCAGGAATAGAAATAGTAACTGGCAACGATTAATAAAGTATTTTGCGTGCTTTTATTTTTATTAAAAACAAACCAATAAAGAAAAAAGACTATCGGAAGAAAAACAGCAAAAGTTATAGAGTTGAAAAACATATTTTTTTAAATCGTCAATTTTATAGTTTTATATCCGGACTTACAAACACTGCATCACCGTATATTAACTGCCCCTGGTGTGATATACTCATATTATATAAGGAATAAAGATAATATCCTTTTGAGTGGAGATAAGTGCTTATATCATGAAAAAGTGGTTGCTTATCATATAATTCTACAAATTCAACCTCAATAAAGATTAAATCAATCTTTCTACTCTCTAAAGCTTTTTCGGCACCTTTTAGCACCATTAGATCTGCTCCCTGAACATCTATTTTAAGTATATTAATTTTTTCAATTTTTTCAACCTGACAATAATTATCAATTGTATTTGTCGAGACAATTATTTTCGCATTCGTATCATAAATACTTGTCCCCTTATCCTCACTTTTTGCCGATTCAAGCAAAGAATTCGTTAACAGTGAATTATTTACATAAAAAGAAGCCTCTCCAATGTTCGAAGAAAGCGCTGCATTTGATAATTTTACATCGTTCCTCCCTGCATATTTTTTTTGAAGTCCAGCATATATCCCTGGAGTTGGCTCAAATGAAAAAATTGTGCTTTTAGGAAATGCTTTTTTATAGCGTTCAATACTCCTGCCATCAAAAGCCCCAACATCAAATATTATTTGATTTTCAACTTTGTTAAATAATTTATTTTTTATTAAAAAGGGATCATTCCACTTAAAAGCGTAATAAACATATGGTGTGATTCCAATTTTCGCTAATCCTTTAACAATAGCTTTTCTAATTTTTTTCATTATGTTTTTTACTTAAAATAGCTTCAATATTTTCCCAAATTTTTTCGGAAGCACCGGCAGGATTTTTTCCAACAACAATCTCGTACCATTTTTTACCGTCAGGTACATTCGACAGCTTTTTATCCAAAATTTGTTTAACCTGATCTTCTAAATCTCGTTTATCTTTACAAAATATAGCTGCATTCTGGTTAGGCATACTTCTAAAATGGACATATTTATAATTTTGTCCAATATCCCGAATTCCTTTTTTTAATTGTGGCTGTTCATAATTAAAATAAATGCAGGGCTTTTCATGTGCCACAAAATCAAAAACTGTAGACGAACAAACATTTGTAACAAATTCTGAATGGGCACAAATATTATGCAATAACGCCAGATCTTCTTTGGTCGGTAAAATTTCATTCCAGTTTTTACCTACAGATTTCCATAAAGGATCAATAACGGTAATGACATCTTTATTGGCTTCTATAACAGGATCATATCTTGATGTAATATCCACAGGACATTTACGATATATAATTCCCAGATTTTCGCCTTTTGTATTTAAATTCCGAACTGCTTTTGCCAGATCTTCAAGATAATACTGGTCTAAAGGAGAAGTAGTTTCATCATCGCCTGAAAAACAAATATATCTTTTGGAAATATCCAGTTTGTGCTGATTAAAAAAGTCTTCCCGGTTCATAAATAAACCGGTATCGTAATGAGGCTCGAATTGAGGAGTACCTGTCACGAAAACCTGTGATTCTTTTACGAACGGATAATATTTTAAAACCTCTTCTTTCATCAAATCACTCCACACAAAATAAAAATCAGGCTCAACCACCTGCATCGCTTTGGGTACATTATCCCATGAATAGACAAAAGCCACCACCGGAATACCAAGATCTTTCGCTGCCAATAATGCACTAATGGATTGTGTAGCTCTTTGTGTGGTACAAAAAACTAAATCTGGTTTATGTTTCTCTAATTGTGCTTTGCAATATTGATATTTAGTAGTAGAACGTTCCAGTGCATTGATACGTTTTCTGATTCTCAAGATTCCGCTTTCTGACGAATTGAGACCAATAGATAGCCTTATGTAAAAAGTCTGTAAAGTGTTCTTTAAGCCATTATAACTAAAGGGGAATTTGTAGGTTTCATACACTTTATCACTGAATTTTTTTTGAGAAACATTAAGTTCGATATGTTTTCTTATTCTGGAATAGATAGGTGTTAAGAAATGAGTTTTATGATTTTCGATTTTAACTTCATCATATCCCAACTGATCTTTTAAAGAAAAAACAGTATTATTCCAATAAACGATTTGATATCCTTTTTCTTCACCTATTTCCTTAAATTTGGTAAAAGCAAAATTGCGAAGCCCTACACCATCGGGAAAAAAAACAAAAACCTTTTTACTCATATTAAATTATGGTATTTGTTAAACCAAATTTCATTTCTTAAACTAATTCTTAAAGGGACAAACTTCCATCAACCCCTTTTTCAGGAATTTTAGAACCTCCTTATCAGGCAAATTGGCATATTTCACAAATAAATCTTCGAGTTCATTTTCTGAAAATTCATTTATTTGTACTGCCGGATTGTAGTAAGCAAGTTGTACGGATTCAAAATAATCCTGATATTTGATATCATCACCAAAAACTTTATCTGAAAATTTCTGCCATACAGCCGGAATACCATAAGTATGCGCAATGATGATTCCATGCAATGAAGAGGAGATGATTTTTTCACATTCCAAAAATTCAATTGTTTTGGACTCTACGTCATTAGTCATCATGTCAATAATTTTGATATGATTTTGCCTCTGAAACCAGTTTTGAATTACTTCATAATCCTTGTAATGAGGGACGATACCATACTTGTATTTTTTATCCACTTGTGGGTTAATATAATCTGGGAGCAGCAATGCAGGATCGCCATATACCTCAGGCACATCATAGCCCATGCGCAACAAATATTTTCGTGTTTGAGGACCTCTCACAGCCAGAAAAACAGCATTTTTAATTTTAGAATCCTTACTGATAATTCCGCTTCCCCAAACAATACATTTATAGTTTACATTTGTCAAAATACTCCCAATCGTGACATAAATTGGAGATAACCAATCCAGAACTGAAAACTTTTTAGGCCAGGCAAAAACCACTTTTTTACCGGATATTTTCTCTACTAGATATTTTCCAAGCAGATCACCGTAATTTTCTTTGGATTTCCCCTGAATAATTTTTTCATTCCACCAAAAAAGCCGGATTTTATTTGAAAAAAACATCAGTTTATACTTTTTTATTTTTCAACTTATCCCTCTGAACCTGTTCAATTGGCAACACATCTGATGACTTAAAAGTTAAAGCGTGGTAAACTGCCTGTAAATCACGTGACAATTTTCGCAATCCCATCGGTTCAAGTGAAGCAGCATGATCTGTTCCTTTCCATGTTCTGTCAAGTGTATAGTGCCTCTCGATTATATGTGCTCCAAGCGTATAAGCTGCAATATCAACGGCAATTCCTAAATGATGACCGGAAAAACCAATGTGTTTTACCTGACTTCCATATTTTTGTTTTAATAAATTGATATCCAGCAAGCAAACATCTTCAAACGGAACAGGGTATCCTGATGTGCAGTTGTATAATACCAAGTCTTGATTTCTGCCTTTTCCTGCAAAATAATTTACCAGAATATCTGTTTCATCTTTGGTAGTCATTCCCGTTGAAATATGTATTTCTCCAGAATAATTCTCGCATAACCACCCCAGCATCTCAAAGTTATTGTTGCAGGCAGAAGGAATTTTGATAAACTCTGGGTCTAGGGATGTTATTTCTTTTGCTGAGGTCAGATCCCAAACTGAAGTTGAGTAGGTAATCCCTATTTCTTCACAATATTCTTTTAACTCTTTGTGTTGTTCCACATTAAATTCCAAAAATTCCCTGTGTTCACCATAAGTGTTCCCGTATGAATTTGCTGGATTTGGATGAGGAGCTGAATATTGTTCTTCGGTAAGAAGCTCTTTATTGTTACGCTTCTGGAATTTAACTGCATTTGCATTTCCGAAAATTTTAGCAATTTTGATTAATTCCTTAGCTATTTCCATCTCACCTCTATGATTACAGCCAATCTCGGCAATAACATAAGGTTTTTTATAATCATTCATAACGTTTATTGTACTTTAATAAAATTTCACAAGTTTCTCTTATTGCTCCATCACCGGAAATATTAGTCAAAATATAATCTGCATTGGCTTTCACTGAATCTAATGCATCAGCTGGTGTAAATGACCAGCCAACACTACAAATGTTTGCCAGATCATTTACATCATCTCCCACGTAAGCAACGGCACCAAAACTACTGTTTCTGTCTAAAAGAAATTGTTTTAAAAATGAAAATTTATCCTTTACTCCTAAAAAAACATGTTTTATATGTAATTTCTTCATTCGCTGTGCAACTAAATCAGATTTTTCAGATGTCAAAACAATAACTTCTACATTATTCTGCCTTAAAATTTCCAATCCCATACCGTCGCGCATGTTGAATTTTTTTGCCATTTCACCATCAGCATTATAATAAACGCCTCCATCTGTAAAAACTCCGTCAACATCGAGTACCAAATAATCAATCCTCTGATGAACTTTCTTTCTTTTCTGACGATCAGTCAACAGGATTTCTACAATATTCCAATCCGTTAAACTATCGATTTCTACCAACGATTCTTCGTGCATTTTTACCAGACCTATACTTCCGCTTACTCTGTTTTGCGATGTTTGAAATGCTTCTTTGGTTGTTACATATACTGCTCCGTTTTCAATCAGCAAACCATTAAAATCCTGACGACGGGGTCTTTTGAAAACATCATAATTTTGAGGAGTACCATCAGCATTCCAGATAAAACGATGCGTATTTACAACAGTTAATGCTGAAGTTTTTTTATTTTGCAGAATTTCATTCAAGCAAGCATTAATATCTTCTGCCGTTGTCATTGGTGATGTTGCCTGCAATAAACATAATAAATCAAAATTATACTTTACAGCTCCGGCAAATTCAATCAAAACACTTTCTGTTGATGCAATATCAGTAGCATTTTTATCATTTCGCAAAAACGTCTTCACTTTTGAAGTCCAAAAATATTCTCTTTTAATGTAATCTATAATTTCATGATCGTCTGTAACAACATATACCTCATCAAGTTCAGAAAAAATTGCTTCGGTTAAAACCCATGAGAAAAGCGGACGACCTAGCATTTTTTTTTTATTCTTTCCTGGAATTCCTTTTGAGTTTTTACGTAATGGGATTATGGCGGTTTTTTTCATAATTTATTATTTAAAAAGAAGATCCTTTATGTTTTCAGATTAATACTAGTTTTGCTATTCTGAAATATTTGATTTTTTTAATAGATTAAAAATTGACTGCTTTCTCCATTCAGTATAATCTTTAACTTCAAAATCATGTTTCTTAAAAATTTGAATCAATTCATCATATGTAAAATCACTTAACCAGCCATTTTTTTGTCTTGTCACTTTTATAATATCTGCACAGCAGTAAGACAATACAATTTGCTTTATATTTGAATCAAGTTGTTTAAAAATACGATCAATATCATAAACGTATTCCAAAACACCGCTAAATACGATGGTATTGTACCCTGATAAATCTATAGAAAGAGTCTCATTAAGGTCGCAAACAATTGTTTCGTCAAATCTTTGAATTATATCTGTAGGCGTATATTTTGAATAATTTTTTAAATAATTTTTCAAAAACATATTTCCCGCTCCAAATTCTATTATGAAAGCATCAGGAAGAATATAATCTCCTAATATTTTTGTTCTTTCATCCCAGTCAGTATATAGTTCTTCATTTATACTCCATCTTTCAATATCCGTTTTTTTCTGTGCCTTTAATTCAGCTATTATTTCTAATCTATTATCAGAATCATTATTTTTATTTTTAGGCTTTAAAAAACTTTTTATTTTATTTATGGATCTTCTCAGCAATTTCTTCATATATATTTAAAATCTTTTCTCTCGTTTTTATTCTGTCATATTTATTTCTAACGTTTTCCTTATTAAATAACAAAGCGTCAGCGATCATTTTTTTATCATTTAAAGATCTAATAATCAGTTTTTTAATACCATACACATCGTTAGGATTATTGATTAACAAACCGTTTATACCATTTTCAATAATTTCTTCGGTCACATTACCCGGATTGGATTGGATTGGAAAAGCTCCCATTCCCATCGCTTCAATTAATGCATTTGGAATCCCGTCTGAAAGACTGTTAGCAATATAGATATAAGTCTTACCCATTAAACTTATTAAATAATCATTAGAAATAAAGTTGCTCTTAAGATGTAACGTAAGTTTTAAATTCTTAAGCTTAATATTTTCAGCAATGTACTTTCTTATTGTTTCGTCTGCTCCAAAAATAATTACCTCATACTCTTTCAATAAAGATATCAGCTCATCATCAAATGCTTTTATAATATTAATTCCTCTTCCTATTTCGTCATTGTATCCTTTAATTAAAATAATCTTTCTTTCATTAAAAGCTTCTATTTCATTTTTACAAAAATCGACTCCACCATTTCCCGGCAAAACACCTAAAAAACTGTTTTTAAAACCTTTCAATACAGCAAATTTGTAATCACGCTTACAGTCGGTAATTAGATAATCAATTCTTTTAAAACATTCTCTTAATAAAACTTCATCAATCCCAATTTCACTTGAATAAAAAATATCACTCCCCCATGAAGAAAAAGTCCATTTTAAATTTTTGTGCCTGTTCATTACATCTAATATAGGCAAACAGGACAATTGTAAAGCAAAACTATGTACAAGATCTGGCTGAATCTCTTTTAGGCAGGATTCAAAAACAGATGAAGTATTATTTTCATTATGCTTTTGAATCATATTATAAACAAAAGGGAACTTATTTTTAATAAATGTCCTTCCACGAAAATCCCATCTTAATTTCCAATTTGTTTTTTGAGATACCCAGTTTAACTTTTCATTTTCTCCCCCCATGCCCGTGATATCGAACCAATATACTTCGTGACCAGCATTTTCTAACTGGCTTGTCCATCTGAAAAAATGGAGTGACGGAATGGAAACCATTAAAATTTTCATTATTGAAAATAAATTTTAAGCTGAATTACATTTTGCTTTTGATCGAATGAATATCGGTATGGCAAATTTCTATAGTGTATAGCAATTTCCTGCAAAATGAGATCATTTACATTTTTTAAAGATAAATATGTCTTATATTTTTTATGCAAAATTCTCTTTATGAATTGTTTTGTTTTATTACGAAACAAGGTGTCTTTTATCGTAATTGAAACCACTTTATCCTCAAGATTATTAAATTGTGCCAATATTGCATTTACTTTTAAAATGTCAGGTTCAGTAAAAATTTCAAAATCTGGTTTATTTGCCAATCTTTCATATTCATTAAAATCTGGCAAAATCCCCCAGGGAGTACTAATATTTGCTTTCGTTTGTCTGCTCATTTGGGCAATTTGCACATAAGAATGATTTATTCTTTCCAGATTAAAATGATAAGGATCTTTACTTAACGTAGATCGATATTTTTTTGGATGCCATTGGTGCTTAAGAAGAATTTCTTTGTTATAAAACTCAACATCAATTCCAAGATTTTGTAAACGAACATGCACATCTGTATCTTCGGCTCCCCAACCATGATAAAATTCATTATAACCATTTATTTCTTTTAATAGTTTGGTTGGACACAATGTCATTCCCGTCACTTCTTTTTGCGAAACAAAATCCACCTCGGCATTATGAAACTCTTTTAGAAACAGGGTTTCATTTTTACTTAAAAACCCAACCTTAAAATAAATTACTTTATTTTCACTTTTAAGCTCATATAATTTCTTTACGAAATCAGGATGGAAAATCATATCCATATCCCCAACAAAGAAATAGGGTGTATTGCACTTCTGTAAAACAATATTAATAGCTCTGCACTTATTCCACAATTGTCCTGAAACCGGACAATTTATAAAATTAATCTTTTGATATTTGGCAATTACTTTTTCTAATTCTGACAGATACTCATCATTCGATCCGTAATCGACAAAAAATAACTCGAAATGATTATTTGATTGCTGCCCCAGAGAATCTAAACAATTCTTCACAATTTTTAGATCCCGATTGCGGTTGGTTAAAACTATTGATATCAACTTATAAAATTTTTAATTTGTTCGCTGGTCAGTCCTTTATACTTCAAAACAAGCTTGGAAAAGCTTTTTATGCGAAACAATTTTCGAAAAAACTTTTCTGTTATAAAATATTCTAACTTACTTTTTTTGAGTTTAGGAAGATACTCATAATTGATTATGTTTTTTTCAATTGAATTTAAATTATTAAATTTATTTTCCATCCAATTCTCAATCTTATTTCCCATATGATAAGCGAAGTTATCGTAAGTAGCTAATCGATAACCTCCCATTTTTATAACTGGCAAATCGGTATAAAACAGTTCACTATTGCCTCCTAATTGAAAAATTGTATTTTCTTTAGGCATACAATTAAACACTTCTCGTTTATAAGTAACTACAAAATGAGAACAGCCCAAAACTGCTATTGTTTTATTTTTTCCCTCTAAAGTTGCAATTACATCTTTGTATTTAATATCCAGCCATCTCCAACCAATACTTTTAGCAAATTCTGTCATGGCTTTCGGATTCTTAACAGGTCTGAAATACAATTTCTTAGAAAATAAATTCCTGAACCATATATTACATGTAAGCCTTAAATGTGTTCTGAAAACTGGAACCGGACTTACAGATCCTGCTTTCGGAAAAGATTTATAGACTTCTAAAACTGCTTCTTCCCATCCATTATCAAATAAAACATCAGCATCTGTAATTGTTATTAATCTCTCGTTTGTTGTTCGTACTGCTTTTAGAATACTATTTATTTTTCCTATGGCTTCTGTTTCAATGATCAATTCATCAATATATCCTTCTTCCTGTAATTGAAATAATTTCTTATTTACAGTACCAGAACACCCATTGCTTATAACGGAAATTTGAATATTAGAAATTGAAGTTTTACGGACAGAAATCAAGCAATAAGTAAAAATGGTAAAAGCATCTTTATAATAACCTTTTTCTTCAGGAATATATAAAGGAATTATGACCCTGTGACTGGATTTAGGTTCAGATAACAGAACATCTTTCGCTAAATTTTCTCCTTTTCTCATTTAAAAAAATTAATACCTCCTCTTCGTATTTAAAAAAATTTGTTTAATGAACAATAAATATTCTTTGAGCTTTATTTCATGAATATATATATTAGAAATCTTTAAAAAAAACACATACTTTTTTTTATTATTTAGATAGCATTTTTTTAGTCTAAAATATAACTCTTTTAGCTCTTCTTCTGTAAAATTTGCTTTTTTGTTTTTTATCAGATAATAATAAAACTGAAATTGGGCTTGCAATTTTAATTTTTCATTTAAATTGCTTCCAGAAATACTAAATTGAGAAACACGTATATAAACTATTGAATCGTTTATTGAAAAAATAGCTCCAAAATTCGAAAATTCAAAAACTGCCAGTACATCTGAATACCATGCCAAAGGAAAGTTTTTAAATCCTGTTTTTAAAACTTCTTTTTTTTTAAAAATATATTCACTCAATGAGCTTCTCTTCTTGGTAAATAAAAAATCAATAGCTTTCTCTATTTCCAGATGTTTACAGACCTCTGAAATAGTCTCTGAAGTTTCATTTATTTTTTGAGAAGCAAATCGAACAACATTAATTTCTTTTTCCTCTATTACATACAAATTTTTATAAAACTCTTCTACGACATTACTTTCTAATACATCGTCATCTCCTAAAATCATAATCCATTCTTCATTTCCTAAGAAAGAAATACATCGTTCCCATTGCTGTGTTAATGAAAAACCTCCAAGATTAGTCTCAAACCGATGATATACAAAATCAACCTTTTCTTTATATTTTTCCAATAAATCTAAAGGAGATTCTGGACTTGCATCATCCCCGATAAAAACTTTGAAACGTTTATCTGTTTGATTAGTTAATGATATCAAAGTTTCTTTGAAGAAAGCGAGTTTATAATAAGGTATTATTATAGCAAGCATCAATTATACATTTTTTTTATTATTTCGCCGTTTTCATTAATTCTCCATGAACTTGAATCATTGCAACTTTCAAAATAAAACCTTTGTTCTTTTGTCAGATTATTATTATCTAAATACCATCCTCCATGTCTTGCCGTATATGGATATCTCATCCTTATGGCTTTATAAAAACTTTTATTATTATATTCATATTTTGGCCTATAAAGAGCAAATGTTGTATCAATATCTGCAATAAAATTGTTTGTTTTGTCTTTTTTCTGATAAAATTTAGACTCCCAATTTATAATTTTGAATTTATTTATATTTGTTTCCGGGATATCGTCAATTTTCAAACTAAATCCTACCTTAGTAAAGTTATAATTTTGATCCAGTTTCTTTTTAAAAACTTTCAAAAAATCTCCCGGACATTCCTCAATAGGATTAATATCGGGATCTGTTACTACATGATATCCTTTGGAATATTTATCAAATAATTCCCTCTGCTTCCAAAATACAAGATGTCCGAAATTTTTATCTAACTTATGTATTGTAACATTTTTTTCTATTTCATTAAAATAGTTTAGTAAAGGAGGAAATGTTGAATGATTATCTATGATAACAATATTAGTATAATCATGCTTTGTTAAAAATTCAATTAGTTTTTTCAAATAAAAAAACTGATTAAAACTTATAATAATAATCGGAATCGTTTTATAGTTTTTATTTTGTTCTCTGATTGTTTTGTCAAAAGAATTCCAAAAAAGCTGAAATTTTATTTTAAGTAGATGAAAAACTTCTTTTGCAATTGGTATTAATTTAAAATAATCTAATAATTTCAATATAAAAGTCTTCATTTGATTATAACTTAAAAAAAGCATTTAATTATATATTTTGTACTATCCTTTAGACCTAAATATAGAAAGATTCTTGGATAAGTTGTAATAATTCTTAACAGATTTAATAAACTGTAACTTTCTTTTTTTTGACTAAATTGTTTCCATATGGAAATTTTTTCTTGGTTTATAAAATCTAAAAAATATTTTGAATCATATGTATTTATATAACTATTCTCTATCATTAAACGATCATACAAAATCAATTTTTGAATAAGTACTTTAACCCACTTTTGGCTTTCGATTAATACAAATTTATCAAAATCTATTTTCAGAGAAGGCATAACTTTTTGTAGCATTCTGATTTTTATCTGGTCAGAAATCTTTATTTGCTTTTCTCTTCTAAGTATTGAAACCTGCAAAGGATGAACTCTATAATGCAATAAAACCTCACCAATATTTGAAAGTTTTCCCAAGAAAGCCAAACGTGACCATAAATCATAATCCTCTGCTGGTTCCTTTGTTGAATCATAACTGATTTTATTTTGCTCTAAAATAAATTTACGAATCATAACAGTTGGATGCGCAATATAACATCCGGAAATTAACTTTACTTTAATTTCATCATGAAAAAGAGGGTGTTCGCAAACTTTCTCGGTACCTATTATTTTATATAAAGTCCCACATAATATTACATCTTGATTCTGATCTAAAAAAGCAATTTGTTTTTCAAACCTTTTAGGCAAACTTATATCATCACCGTCCATTCTGGCTATATATTCTCCCTTTGCAATGGCTAACCCATAATTGAGACTATTAGTTAAACCGGTATTTAATGACTTTTCAATTAACTTAATCCTTTTATCATTATACATTTTTATTTTATCAACAGTGCTATCTGTAGACGCATCATCAATAATCAAAAACTCAAAGTCATCAAAAGTTTGATTCAAAATGCTTTCAATCGATTCTCTGATATATAATTCGCAATTATATACCGGCATCAATACGGTTATTTTAGGATTTTTATGATTATACATTATTCATCTAAAAATATTTTTTCAACTGTTTTTATATTTTTAAAAATATCACGATTATTAAAAACATCTTTAAATTGTTTATTTGAAATTGATTCAGCAACTTTTCGATTATACAAAACCTTTTTACTAGCTTCTACAAATGCTATTAAATCTTTGTAATGAGGATAAATAAAATCTCCTTCTAATTGATTTATATGCTCATTTTCTCCCACAAAAAAATCCCAAAATAGCTGAGGCGTCGCTGTAAGACAAACTTCTAAAGCTGCATAACCTGCAGGTAAATTATTATAACCCTGAAACCAAACCATATCTAATTTTTCATCAAGAATAGTCTTTTTCATATCAGACTGATGACCTCTAAAATAAACTTTACCATTCAAATTTAAATTATTGATGTAGCGATCATATTCAGCGTCCTTACTACTTCCAACACCAAATACATGCAACTCTATATTCAAATTTTGGCTCAATAAAACCTGATATGCATACAAAAACGGATCTAAGGGTTTATCTTTATGAAGTCTTGTAAATATGCCTATTCTTTTAACTGTATTGTTTTCCCGAAACTCCCATTTTTTATTCTCACCAGACACTGCTAATGATAATGGCATATATTGATATTTATAATTCACAAAACCTTCAAATTCGTATTCAATTTGTTTTGAATTATTAAAAACTCCAAAAAAAAGATATTGATTATTTTTATTAAAATTCCTATAATTTTCAGACTGAAATCGAAAACTCATAACAAAAATTATAATTTTCTTAAAATAATCAAAAGGTATTATTGGTGATAAATATTGATACACATATTCTCCCATAAAAACTACCTGATCAAATTCATTAAATAAGGCTGCCAAATTTTCACTGTTTTTCGTCTTATTCTTTTTATTTAATGAGTTTATTAATAACTTATTCAATATTTTATATCCTAACCCTTTATTGAATTGTCTAATAAAATCTTTTAAAAAGAAAATTTGAGAGCCTAATTGTAGGTGTTTCTCATAAAAAAAATCAGGCAAATCTGGCCTAGTATTTAGCCCTATTAAACTTAATATTGCTATTTCGAATTTTTCTTTTTTTAATGCAGAGTCTAACTCATACATTTCACGTTGTGCTCCATTATGATAAAAATCAGACACCACAAACAATATCTTTTTCTTACTCATTTTTAATGGTATCTATAATTAAAGCCACATTTTCATTTGACAATTCATAATAAAATGGTAATCTCAGCAACTTATCTGAATAATGGTCACTCCAAATTAAATCTTCTCTCTTATATTTATCTTTATAATAAGGACTTTTATGCAAACTCAAATAATGGAATACAGCTTGAATTTCTTTGTCTTTTAAACGAGCAATACAATCATTTCTCTTTTCTAAAGATTTAAATACTAGGTAAAACATATGCGCATTATTTGTAGCATAATTTGGTATTTGAGGCAACTTAAAACTACAATTAACTACAGATTCATTTAGACCGTCATGATACTGGTTCCAAATTAATTTTCGTTTTTCTTGTATCTCATTTAAGTGCTCTATTTGAGCCCAGAGAAAAGCCGCAATAACTTCGGATGGTAAAAATGAGGAGCCAATATCAACCCAGCCGTATTTATCTATTTCACCCCTGAAAAAAGCAGAACGATTTGTTCCTTTCTCCCAAATAATTTCGGCGCGATTTATAAATTGTTTATCATTAATTACAAGCATCCCCCCCTCACCTGAAATTATATTTTTGGTTTCATGAAAAGAAAAAGTTGCTAAATGTCCAATTGAACCCAAAGCTTTCTTTATTCCATCCTTACCTATATAAAAACTATCTATAGACTGAGCAGCATCTTCAATAACAAATAAATCGTATCTTTTGGCGATTTCCATAATAGGATCCATATCACATGCAATACCTGCATAATGTACTGGAACTATAGCTCTTGTTTTAGAGGTAATTAAAGATTCTAGTATACTAATGTCAATATTTGGGTTTTGTGGATTCGAATCAGCAAAAATAATTTTAGCTCCTCGGAGTACAAAAGCATTTGCAGTAGAAACAAATGTGTAAGATGGCATTATTACTTCATCTCCTGGCTCAATATTAATTAAAATTGCTGCCATTTCTAATGCATCTGTACAGGAGGTCGTGAGCAAACATTTTCGAAAACCATATTTTTGCTCAAAAAATTGTTGACACATTTGTGTGTACTTCCCATTACCTGATATTTTACCAGAAGCCACTGCATCGGTAATATATTTAGTTTCATTGCCTGTTAAATATGGCTTATTGAATGAGATATTCATCATAGCCTTACTCTTAGTAAATTAAAATTAACCATATTTTGTGTATTGCGATAAACCGCTTTCTCAATTCTAATCATTCCTTTACCACAAACCACTAATGGTTTATTATCTATTATTTCAAATATTTTTCCTGGAATTCTATTAATAATTTTTAGGTCTTGTTGTTCAGAAACCTCTAAAACACTTATTTCATGATCATTATAAACTACAAAAGCAGAATTATAAGGAAACCCAACTGCGTCTACAAATCTTCGAATCCTTTTTGAACTTTCATGCCAATTAATTTTGTAGTCATCATTGTTTCGCCATAGACTGTATGTAGCATCTTTTTCTTTCTGGACTCTTTGTACAAATTCTTTATTAACATAGGCAACTATTGTTTTATATAGCAACTGAGAATATAATTGGCTTACTAAATCTATTGCTTCTTCAATTTTAATTGGATATTTAATTTTTATGCTTTCTTGTCCAACAATATTTCCTGAATCCATTTTTTCATTTGCGAGTAAAGCAGTAACTCCTATTTCATTTTCTCCTTCAATTAAGCAAGTAACTAAAGGATTGAATCCCCTGTACTTGGGCAATAATGAATCATGAAAAACAATAATTTTATCCAAATTTTCTTTAATTAACCATCTCCATCCAATAGCAAAAATCAAATTAACATCAGTAAACTGCCTATTATCAAATAACTTTTTTTCAATAAATAAAATATCATTTTCGGAACATAAGAAAGAAATATCTTGAAAATAATCCTGAACTATTGAATTATCTTTTGAGCCTACAACATATTTAATTTTAAAAGGTCCTTTATTTCTCAATAAAAACTCAAGACTTTTAAAACCTTTTTTTCCCATCATAAAGAAACCAATATTTACATCATTCATTTTTCAATAATTTGTAATTTCTCCCATTGCAATTTTGGCCTAATAAATCCATTAACTTTTCCTAAATAACCTGATTCTCTTTTAACATCTTTGACTTCAAAAGTTAACAATTCAGTATCACTAAATAATTCAGTCATTTCATTAGTATGAAAGTAAACGTATATCTGATAAACATCATTATTTAAAAAATCATTGGGAATTTTGCATATTACTTCAGTAACAGCTCCAATACCGCAATCGAATTTACTTAAACTACCGAATACAACATCCCCTTTTATAGTCAATAAATCAAAACCAATAGAAATTATATTCTTATTAGTTTGATTTACAATTTTCATTCGAATATCTATTGCAGAAGTCACGTCAATAACTTCATTTTTATCTAAAGCTGAGGCATTCTCAATTGAAGCATAAAGAATTTTGATATTTTCATTTCCCTTCGCCTCCTCAATATTATTATAATTGATTGTTCTTTCAGAAAAAGAACTGCTCTTTAAATAGTTAGAAATTACTTTAGTCGGACTCCCATTTCCACAGATTTTCCCATGTTCCATACTTATAACACGAGTACAAAGTGTTTCAATAGCTGCCATGTTATGACTCACAAACAAAACCGTTCTCCCTTCACTTTTCGAAATGTCCTGCATTTTACCAATCGCCTTTTTTTGAAATTCGGCATCCCCAACCGCTAATACCTCATCAATCACCAAAATTTCAGGCTCCAAAAAAGCAGCTACTGCAAATGCCAAACGTACGGTCATTCCACTGCTGTATCTTTTTACCGGAGTATCAATGTAACGCTCGCAACCTGAAAACTCAATAATTTCATCTAATTTTGAAGCAATTTCCTTTTTGGTCATTCCTAAAATAGCACCATTCAGAAAAATATTTTCACGTCCGGTCATTTCTCCGTTGAATCCTGTACCGACTTCTAAAAGCGAAGCAATTCGGCCACGTGATTTAATGCTTCCGGTAGTAGGTGCGGTTACTTTCGATAGAATTTTTAAAAGTGTTGATTTTCCTGCTCCGTTTTTGCCAATAATTCCGAGTACTTCTCCACGTTCAACATCAAAATTGATATCCTGTAATGCCCAGACATAATCTGAAGTTCCTTTGGTAGAACGATCATTAGTCTCCCCCACTTTTAAATAAGGGTTTTCTTTACCCCTTATTTTATGCCACCAACGATTAAAATCATGGCTTAAAGTGCCAGTGCCAACTTGTCCTAAACGATATTGTTTGGAAATATTTTCGGCTTTTAATATAATGTCTCTCACAGTTAGAAATTAAAAAAGTTGGATTTAAAAATTCTATTCTCGCTAATATTGTATTTTGTAATTGTTATACCGTATCGATAAAACTTTTCTCTGTCCGATTAAAAATCAAAAGCCCAATAAAAAATAAGGCAATGGTAACCAACAATGTATAACTTAATCCTAAAACCGAGATTTCTCCGACATTTAACAACATATAACGTGAAGTTTCGATAATGTATGCCAATGGATTATACTCTACTAGCCAGCCAAACTTCGGCAATTTGTCTTTTATCAGAGCCATTGGATATACTACAGCCGACAAATACATTAATAATGATATTCCAAAAGTAATTAAATGACTAAAATCACGATATTTAGTAACCATAGATGAGATTAGCATTCCTAATCCTAATCCTAAAATACCCATTACTGCAATTAGAATTGGAAAAAATAAAACAGAAGTATTCAGTTTTAAATTATATCCCTGAAAGTAATAAAAAACATAAAATGCTATAAAGATTATAAACTGAATTCCAAATTTAACTAAATTAGAAATTACAATTGAGAGTGGTGTGATAATTCTAGGAAAATAGACTTTCCCAAAAATGCTTGCATTGGCTTTAAATGTATCTGATGTACCTGTAAGGCATGCAGTAAAATAATTCCAAACTGTAATTCCTGCCAAGTTAAATAAAAATGGAGGTATTGTACCTGTGTTAATTCCAGCTACATTATTAAAAATGATGGTAAATGTCACAGATGTAAATAATGGCTGTATCAAATACCACAGCGGTCCTAAGACTGTTTGTTTATAAACTGTAATAACATCTCGTTTTACAAACAAAAATAGCAAATCCCTGTATTGCCAAATTTCCTTAAAATTTAGAGAGAAAAAATTATTTTTGGGCGTTATTTCAAACAGCCAGTCTTTATTGTCTGTATTATTCATTTATTAAATTAACAGGATTTTACCTGTTCTTAAAAAGATTAAAAAAGCAAAAAAGGCGCTTTTCTCACAAAAACACCTCTTTAGTATATAAATTAAACAAAACTTTTATTTATCCAAAACTTCAAAAGTAGAGTTCATACTTTTAAATTCAGGAACAATTTTTTTCATTTTACTTACTATCTCATCATTACTATAAAAACTCGAAATTTCAATAAGTTCTTCTATTTCAACATGCAAATTTTTATACTCATCCTGGATTTCCTGCGCTATCATGATTTTATTATGATAGGTAGGCAATGTTTTCGAAGTATCATTTAGCAATTCTTCATATAATTTTTCACCTGGCCTAAGCCCAACAATTTTTATTTTTATATCTTTTTCAGGAATAAAGCCGGCTAATTTAATCATTTTTTTAGCTAAGTCAATAATCCTTACGGGTTTTCCCATATCAAATATGTAAATTTCTCCACCATTGCCCATTGCTCCTGCCTCTAAAACTAACTGACAAGCTTCAGGTATAGTCATAAAATAACGAATAATATCCTGATGGGTAATGGTTACCGGACCTCCTTCTGCAATTTGTTTTGTAAACAGAGGTACTACTGAACCATTAGAACCTAAAACATTTCCAAAACGGGTTGTAATAAACTTAGTTTTGCATTCTGGCTGTTCTTTTTGATTTTTTAAAAATAAGGACTGTACATATTTTTCGGCAATGCGTTTACTGGCTCCCATGACGTTGCTAGGATTTACAGCTTTATCTGTAGAAACCATTACAAATTTCTTTACATTATACTTACAAGACAAATCTGCTAAATTTTTTGTACCCTTAACATTTGTGAGTATTGCCTGAGAGGGGTTTTCTTCCATCAACGGAACATGTTTATAAGCTGCGGCATGAAAAACAACCTGTGGCCTGAAATCTGCAAAAACTTTCTCTAAAGCCTTTTTACTTTTAATATCTGCAATAACAGCTCTGATTTTAGTCTGAGAGTCTAGCGAAAGTGTTTCTAAACATAAATTATGTAAAGGAGTCTCTGCATGGTCTAAAATCAGTATCGTTTTGGGATTAAATCCTAAAACCTGTCTTACAATTTCACTCCCAATGGAACCTGCAGCACCTGTAATGAGTATAACCTTATCCTTTAGTTGTTTAGATATTGATTTACTGTCCAACACAATTGGTTTTCTTTCTAATAAATCTTCAATCTGAATAGTCTTAACTTTTTGAGAAATTTCTTTTTGGTTTTCCCAGTCAGAAATTAACGGCACCGTGTATACCCTGTAATTGAACTCTAAACATTGGTCAACAATAATTAACTGTTCATCTTTCGTTAAACTTTTGTCTGCAATAATAACAGCTTCAGCGGCCACTGACCGCATCAAAGCAGGTAATTTCTTCTTTTGAATCAGAATAGGTAAATCCAACATTCTTTTAGATGCATTCTGGCTGTTTTTATCTACAAAGCCAACAATCTTAAATCTTGAAGGAGTTTCAAATTTTAATGCATTTGCTACAGAAATTGCGTTAGCATCTGTTCCATAAATAACTGTCCGAATTAATTTTGAATCAGTTTTTTCAGAAAAATAAATTTCAAAAGTCTGTTTTACAATTACTCTATATAAAAATAACCCACAAAAAGACAGTACTAAATTTATAAAAAGTGCTGTGTTTAAAAATGCCTTATACCCAAAGTATAATTCAAAAACTAAATTAAAAACCAAAAAGAAAATTAAAACTGACATTTGAGAAAACAACAGCTTTATTGCATCTATATAGGAAGAGTGCCTGATTATTCCTGAATATGTTCTAAATAGCCAGAAAAAAAATATATTAACAATAATAAGACTTGATACAAAATAAAAATTATATGACGTTACAACATAACCTATGGCTGTCCCTTCAAACAACATATAAGTAAATGTAAATGAAAATAAAAGAACCATTATATCAATGGCTACAATAATCCATCTTGGCAGATAACTAAGATTATTAATGTTTGCTTTAATACTTCTTGGAGAGAATTTATTATACAACAAAGCAGATATTTTATTTGGTTTATCTGTATTCAAGTTCTTTTTATTTAAAATTGAAAACTCTGCACACTTACAAATGTAATAATTAATGATTCTAAAAAAATATTCTTTTTAAAATTAAAATCTGCCTCCTTTTTTCTTTTGCTTTAATAATTCTACCAGATAAGATCCATAACCGGATTTCACCAAGGGCACTGCAAGTTCCTGTAACTGCTGATCTGAAATAAAACCTTGTCTCCAGGCAATTTCTTCAATGCAGCCTACTTTTAAACCTTGTCGTTCTTCTAAAACCTGAACAAATTGTCCGGCCTGCATTAAGCTGTTAAACGTCCCTGTATCCAGCCAGGCTGTTCCTCTGCTTAAGATCCCTACTTTTAACAACCCTTTTTCTAAATAGACCTTATTAACATCGGTAATTTCATATTCACCTCTAGCACTTGGCTGGATACTTTTAGCAATTTCGACAACTGAATTATCATAAAAATATAATCCCGGGACCGCATAACTTGATTTAGGTTCTGCAGGTTTTTCTTCAATCGAAACAGCATTTAGGTTTTCATCAAATTCTACTACTCCGTATCTTTCGGGATCAGAAACATGATATGCAAAAACAACACCTCCGTTGGGTCTTGTATTTGATTTTAAAAGTTCCTGCATATTAGAACCAAAAAAAATGTTATCGCCTAATATTAAAGCTACATCATCAGTACCTATAAATTCTTCTCCGATTACAAAAGCCTGAGCCAAACCATTTGGAACGGGCTGTTCTGCATAGCTAAATTTACAGCCCAGATCTAAACCATCTCCTAACAGTTTTTTAAAATTAGGTAAGTCGTGAGGTGTAGAAATAATTAATATTTCATTTATCCCGGACATCATTAGTGTTGACAATGGATAATAAATCATAGGTTTATCATACACTGGCATCATTTGCTTGCTCATAGCCAGCGTCAATGGATGTAAACGGGTGCCGGAACCTCCCGCAAGTATAATTCCTTTCATAAACTAGTTATTTATATTACTAAATCGTAATTCTAATTTAAAACATCTTCTTTAAACTTTCTTTATAATAGGGAACATCCAAATTATAAATTGCTTTTATTTTTTTCTTATCCAATAATGAAAATTCAGGACGTTTTGCCGGAGTAGGATATGATGCAGATGGAATTCCTCCTAGGTTACAATCATAATTTCCAAATTCTTTGATACTCAACGCAAATTCATACCAGCTTATTTCACCCTCATTCGAATAATGATAGATTCCGGGCAACCATTTTTCAGCTTCCAGAATAAACATCATCACTTTTGCCAAATCTCCTGCGTAAGTGGGAGAACCAATCTGATCATTTACTACATTAACTGTATCCCTCTCCTTCATAAGCCGCTGCATTGTTTTAACAAAATTATTTCCAAATTTACTGTAAACCCAGGAAGTCCTGATAACAATAGATTCAGGATTTTCTTTTAAACAAGCTGCCTCACCCGCTAATTTACTAGCACCATAGCTATTTATTGGATTGGTTTGCGACTCTTCATCTAACGCTACTGAGGAAGTACCATCAAATACATAATCTGTAGAAATATGGATCAATTTTACATTATTGTCTTTTGCATATTTTGCTATTAATTCTACTGCTAAATGATTTATTGTAAAAGCCATTTCTTTTTCAGATTCGGCCTTATCAACGGCTGTATAAGCGCCACAATTAAAAATCACATCCGGTTTTATTCCATTCAATTGACTTTTCAGTAAATCCAGATTATCTAAAGTGATCTGAGTTCTGTCTGCAAAGATCCATTCATACTGAGAATAATCTATCGAAAGTTCTGAAAGTTCTGACCCTAATTGTCCGTTGGCTCCTGTTACTAAAATTTTTTTCATTAAAACAGACTATTACAATTTTCGATAAAAGGCAAAACCTGATCTTTTTCAGATAAAATGGCATCTTTTAAATCCATCCCCCAATCAATATTTAAAGAAGGATCATCAAATTTGATTCCGCCTTCTGAAGCTTTGTTATAAAACTGGTCGCATTTATACATCACAGAAGCTGTTTCACTGAGAACAGAAAACCCATGAGCAAATCCCTGAGGCACCAGCAATTGCTTTTTATTTTCTGCAGAAAGCAGAATGCTAAATGATTTTCCGTAAGTTGGAGAATTTTTTCTTAAATCTACCGCCACATCTATGATTTCGCCTTCCAGAACTCTAACCAGCTTAGTTTGTGCAAAAGGCGGGTTTTGATAATGTACTCCACGCAAAGTCCCTTTTTTAGAAAAAGATTGATTATCCTGAACAAACTCAATGTTTATTCCTAAACTTTCAAATTTTGTCTTACTATACGCTTCAAAAAAATAACCTCTCTCATCGCCAAAAACTGTTGGTTCAACTATTAATAAATCTTTTATAAATGTTTCTTCAATTTTCATTTTAACTATTATAATTATTCAAGAAGTTATGAATTACCCCTTTTATTCTTTCTTTTTCCTGTTCTGTCAGATGAGAACCAGAAGGGAGACACAGCCCTTTTTTAAATAAATTTTCAGCTACATTACCGCCGTAATAGGGATAACCTAAAAAAAGCGGCTGTAAATGCATGGGTTTCCAAATAGGCCGGCATTCAATATTGGCATTTTCAAACGCAAGCCTTAAAGTTTCCCGGTTTATATTTTTATTCTCATCAATTAAAATTGTACTTAACCAATAATTCGAAAAAAAATCATCATTGATTGTCTGGAATACTTCTATTTCTTTGACACCATTAAAGATTTCCCTGTAAAAGTGATTCATCTCCATTCTGGAGTCTATATTTTTATCCAAAATCTCCATCTGACCAAGTCCGACTCCTGCACAAATATTACTCATCCTGTAGTTATACCCTATTTCACTATGCTGATAATGCACCGCCTCATCTTTTGATTGGGTTGCATAAAAAATGGCTTTCTCTTTTGCTTGTTTTGATTTCGAAATTAAAGCCCCACCTCCTGATGTGGTTATGATTTTATTACCATTAAAAGACAAAACACCAAATGTCCCAAATGTCCCGCATTTCTTGCCTCTGTAAGAACTTCCTAAAGCCTCTGCACTATCCTCAATAACGGGAATTTCATATCTTTCAGCAATTGCATGGATTTCATCAACTTTATATGGAGTACCATACAAATGAACAGCTATAATGGCTTTAGGTTTTTTTCCTTTTTCAATTCTTTCGCAAATTGCTTTTTGAAGATTCTCAGGACACATATTCCAGGTTTCGGGCTCACTGTCTACAAATACCGGAATTGCTCTTTGATATAAAATTGGATTAGCCGATGCCGAAAACGTTAAACTTTGACAAATTACTTCATCACCAATTCCAACTCCTAATGAAACTAAAGCTAAATGAATTGCAGATGTTCCTGAGTTTAGTGCTGTTACATGCGAGTCCGCACCAAGATAATTTTCTAAAACTTCTTCAAAATCATTTACATTTGGCCCTCCCGAAGTAATCCAGTTATCATCAAATGCCTTCTGGATATACTGTTTTTCAAAACCGCTTTGTTTTGAGAGTGATAAAAAAATTCGTTTATTCTTCATTAATTTTCCAATAATCTGAAGTATAACGAACATCATCATCTTTAACAGATGCCAATGGCAAAGTAGAAAATGACATTAATTTTGACCCTGTTTCTAAAGATTCAATTGCATTTGCATAACCTGCAGGGATATGTAGAATTTTACTTTCGTCAGTATTCATCATTATAGTTTCAACTTGTAAATCTTTTGAAGGATTTTCCCAGTTATCAATTTTCACAAAGTGAATTTTGAAACACCATTAATGCAATAAAAATTTTTAGCATCTAGTTTATATCCCTGCCATGCACGGATTGGTTTTTCGTCAGAATTACTGATGATGTAAAATCTTTCGATATCCTTAAAACTAAAATCATTTACATAAGAAATAGTCCCTCTGTGATCGGAAAAATTTCCTCCTTGAATTACTTTAACCTCCATTAATTTAATTTTAAATCACTTTTTTTCAATAAATGAAATTTTAAGGTATATACCAAAAGTAAAGGAAGAACAACAATTGCAAAAATTAATACATCCTGAATTTTATGATATAAAAACACAACTAAAACCGAAACCAGTATTTGTGCTAATGCATAATACATTGAAACTAATCTGTGTTGAATTTTATATTCATTGCTTAAAACCTGGTAAAGATGCAAACGATGAGCTTCAAAAATATTCTGCTTTAAATATAACCTGTGTAAAATTGTACAACCAGCATCTGCTCCATAAACTGCGAAAAATAAAATCCAGATTACCGAATTTGTGATTAAAATAAGTTTCAAAACCAAATAAATGATCCAAAAAGCGATTGCTATACTACCAACATCTCCTGCAAAACATTTAGCTTTTTTTCTAAAATTGAAAAAAAGGAAAACCAAGCTCGCAATCATAGCGTATTTTATAAAATTGCCATCAGTAAACAACTGAATGTTTTTGTTTACATATAACAACGATCCCATTACTACCAAAGTATATAAACCTGTAATACCATTTATACCGTCCATGAAGTTATAAATATTTATGAACCCAATAGCGGCAATGTATACCAAGAGAATTACAAAAAACGGAAAACTATCAAAAATTCCTAAATCATAAAAAACTAATGTAATAGCCAAAAAGTGAATCAAAATTCGGATTTTATTTGACAAACTCTGAATATCATCCCAAAAACTGACTAAACTAACTAATGTAATTCCTGTAAAGAAAAAATAGTTGTTTTGTATATGCTGTACAAAATAAATCAATGCAGAGAACCAAAAAATAATCCCGCCTCCTCGTAAAGTAACTTCAATGTGTGAACTTCTTTCATTTGGCCTATCTATAATATTGAAATGATTTGCTGCTTTGAAATATAGTAATATTAAAATCATTAATAATATTCCCAATATTGTGTTTTCCATTATTTATTTTCAAAACTTATAACATTAATAGCCAAATACTTAAATTTATTTTTTTTAAACATTACTCATCTATAGAAACTAATTTCAACTTTATTTATTGAATTTGCCACATTTATTTTAATTGCTCTAAAATAAGGAATTAAATAAAAACAGCAAATGAACTCAGCAAATCGTTTTTTTCTTTACTAATGTAAAGTGAAACATTTCGGCATAAAACAAAATAAAAAACATATTGATCTTCGTTTGTATCTTTTGAAACTAATTTTTTTGAATTAAAAAAACTCAATTTAAAAATTATTATTCTTTAAATAATCTAAAACAGATTGAGGATTCCAATCTAAAACTTTTCTAGCTTTAGAATCATCAAAAGTCAAATCAGAAGTTATTTTTTTTATTTTAGAAGAATTAACAGGAGCTTTATCA
This sequence comes from Flavobacterium adiutor, assembly GCF_048282555.1. Classification (NCBI taxonomy): domain Bacteria; kingdom Pseudomonadati; phylum Bacteroidota; class Flavobacteriia; order Flavobacteriales; family Flavobacteriaceae; genus Flavobacterium; species Flavobacterium adiutor. The sequence goes on along the minus strand of NZ_CP182487.1, from coordinate 838,480 downwards.
CCTAATATATCACCTATATACCCAATTAGTTTCATAATAAATAATGGTAAGCTCAGAGGTGTTTTCTTTTTTTTCTGTTTCGCAATAGCATTACCCAATTCTTTAAAATCAGGATGAACACCATCGGTTAGATTATATATTCCGCCAATAGAAGCAACTACAGGAACAATAGAGGCAACATCTTGTGCAAGGAGCATACTTTTTCTAGCCCTTCCATAATCAATATTAAAGTAATAGCCTCTTTCTATTGCTTTTAGCATAGCTCCAAAATTACCCGGTGCATCTTTACCTATTAATAATGGTAAACGTAAGACTGTACAAATAACATCATTTTTCTTGCACCAGTCTATCACAAATTTTTCTGCTTTAATTTTACTTAAACCATATGAATCTCTTGCTTCTAATGGAAAATCTTCATTTATAGCTCTTCCAAATTCAAGTCCATAAACAGATACAGAACTTATAAAAATAAATTCCTTAGGCAAGCCTACTCTTTCTAATCCTTTCAATAAGTTTTCAGTTCCCAAAACATTTATTTCATAAAACTCTTTTTTTTGTTTTTCTGTTTTAGGAACACTATGTGCCTTCCCTGCAGCATGAATTACAAGATCAAAAGGTTCATCAAAATATGGAATTTGTCGGTCTAAAGAAAAATTATAATCACAACCAAATCTTGAAAGCTTAAAAAGATTATACTTTTCACTTAATTGTTTAATTATTGATTTTCCTAAAAAACCGTTGGCTCCTGTTAGCAGTAAATTCATTCGTTTTTGATCAATTTAAAAAAACTGTAACAGACGTATTATAATTCGTAAAGGCATTAATCTTATTGGCACTTTCAGTCCATTGTTATTCCAGGCTTTTAAAACTTCTTTATTTTGATTTACAATGTTTGTAAAGCTCTCATTTGTTGCTCCTCCTAATCTCATTTTTACAACTAAACGTCCAATATATTTTATGCTAAAACTATTCTTTTTTAACATTCTTAACATTAACTCATAATCGGCTGCCAATTTATATTTTAAATCAAACGAGCCTACTTTTTCATAAACCTCTCTTTTAACAAAAAGTGTTGGGTGAGGAGGAACATTACCGTCTTCAAAAAACCTATTATAATATTGTTTGGATTTCCAGTTTCGCACAACTTCATTAATATCATCACGCTTTACATAAACTAAGTCGCCATACAATATATCTAATTCCGGATCATTGTTAAATTGTTCCGCAACATCTTTAATAACTTCTGAATCTTGATATAAATCATCTGAATTAAGAATTCCAATTACGTCTCCAGTAGCGACAGTTATACCTTTATTCATGGCGTCGTAAATACCTTTATCTGGTTCTGAAATAAAATAGCCTAATTTTTCTTTATATTCATTTATAAGATTGACGGTATTATCTTTAGAGTCACCATCAATGATTATATATTCAATATTTTTATATGTTTGACCAAGAACAGAATTAATTGCGACATTTATAGTTTTCTCATTATTGTACACAACCGTAATTATAGAAATTTTCATATTTTATAAAGTTCATGATAGAATTCTTTGGTTTCCTGATAAGTATTTTGCCATGTGAATTTTTTTGATTTTTCGATACCTAATTCTATTGTTTCTGTTCTTAAACCGGAATTCGTAAATAATTCTTTTATCTTTTCTGATATTTTTTGTGATGATGGGTTATTTAGAGCAAAATAATCATTCCCAATTACCTCTGGAATTGACGATGTATTAGTCGCAATTACAGGACATCCTGCCTGTTGAGCTTCTAAAACTGGTATCCCAAATCCTTCATATAATGAAGGATAAAGCAAACAATGAGCGTTATTATAATAATAATTTAAATCATCTCCACTAACATTTAAAAGATGGAGGTACTGTTCTTCTCCCAATTTATGTTTAACAATAGTACGCTCTTTATCTGTTAAATTTCCTCCTCCAATAATCAACAAATTTATTTTCAATAAAGAGCATGCGTCTACCGCAATATCAAAATTTTTATATGACGCTTTCCTGTCACCAATAAATATTGCATAACTATAATTATCAAACGAATGTTTTTTTTCAAAAGCTACACTATCTGATATTTTTTTAAAAACTTCATCCACTCCATTATAAATAACACGGATCTTAGTTTCATCTATATGAGGTAAAAACTTAAGCAAGTCTCTTTTCGTACTTTGAGAAATACAAATTATTCCCTCAGAGCCATTGATTGCTGTTTTTTTTTGCAGCGAATGTACTTTTTTAGTAAATCCTTTAAAAAAATATTCATAAGTAAAATCATGAACTGTAGTAATATTAATAGTGTTTGTACCTTTTTCTAATCTATAATAAGAAGAATGAAACAAATGTTTTTCATTGTTCTTTGCCATTAAATTCATATAACGTTTTAAAAATAAAAAATAGGAATTTCTTTTATCGATTAATTCTTCATTTAAAGATAATTGTTTTCTAAAAAAATTTGATTCTGAATTATCATACTCCAAAAATTGGCAATTAAAGTCACTATCATTAATTAATCTGTTCAAATGTTGTTGCCAAACTACAGAAATGCCTCCTGATTTCTGTAAAGAAAAAATTATGTTATCGAGTAATATATCCATTGAATCTATTGAACTAAACTAATACCTTTCTCTAGTAAAATCAACATTATAAAATAAGCTCTTATATGGATTGAATAATTGAGGGTATGCTGCTATGGATTGAAATAAGAATATTATTGAAATTAGCAACAAGATAATATATATAAAAACTTTATCTAACTTCTTATAAAAAATCAAAAACTGGCATGAAATCAGAAAACTCTCCATTATATTAAAATACAAAGAGCCTCTGCTTACAAGAATTAACAATGAATTTGCAAATAAAAAATAGACTGCCATCCCAAAAATATAGCCATTATACAGTACTTTATAATAAGTAAGTTTTTTTGTCAAAAAAGAATAATTATAAGTAAAAATGGCGATAAAAAACAATCTCTTTATTAAACCAAAAATACTTAAACCAGCCTCTGCAATATCATCTTTAGCACCTTCAGTATAAGCTGCAGTTTTGGAAGCAGCTAACTCTCCAAAAAAACCTCCAAATTTTGAAAATAAAGAAAATGGCAAACTTGTCTTTCCAATGACTAATGAAACAATCAATACCAAAACTATCGTTATTGTTTTGAAATTTCTATTCAGGAAATAATAAATTGCGAATAAAAATGCTGTGGTATGGAACAAGCAGGCAAAACCTATGGTTGCAAAAAACTGAATTGCTTTTCTTTGAAAAACAAATTTCAAAGACCAAAGACAGATAACTATAGCCAACAATTGTCGGTTAGCACCAACCATACCCAGATTGGTAGCGTAAAAAAAGATTATCGATACAAAAAAATACGGACTATATTTTTTTGCAGTTGTAAAAATAGCCCAATAGAATATAAGAGCATGAATGAACAAAAAAACACTATAGTTATCAAACAGTATTTTAATAAAAAAAACAAAAGTGCCATATCCAATTTCATAACCAAGTAAAGTGTTTATAAGAACAATACTGTACTCATCTGTATTTTGAAAGTTCTCTAAATATTGCCACCAATCTGATCCAGTCTCCCACCTTAATCCAATTTGAATTACTATTATTGAATATAGAAAATATATGAGCCAATTCCTTTGTGTATTTGTTAGATTAACTCTCAGATCTAAAAAACCAAGCACAAAAATGATAAATAATGTTACTATATAAACTTCCATTAAAGTAGCTTCATATATAATTCATCCATTTTTTTCAATACAATTTTATTTGAAAACTTATCATTATAATATGCTCTAAAATGAATATTATCATGTGTTGTTGCAAAATTTATCTTAGATATTATGCTATCAACAGTATTTTCAAAAAGATATTCTTCAAAAATTATAACCTCTGGAATTGCACAAACATTAGAAGCAATTACTGGCTTATCAAATAAATACCCTTCAATAATAGGTAATCCAAAACCCTCACCATAAGCTGCAGGAACGAGAATGACATCACTATCTTTATAATATTGTATTAAATCATTATCATCAACATAACCTAAAAGATAAATATTTTCTAATTTCATTCTCTTTATTTCATCCCTGTAAAAATCCAATAAAGGCCCTTTTCCTGCAACTAAAAACTCTATTTTTTCAGTTTTCAGTTTTTTGGCTACCCCAATAATTAAATTAATTAAGGCTCTTTCTTCAATACTTCTAACTGCAAAAACCTTTATGACATTTGGATTAAACTTTTTTAGACCAATAGAAATATTATCTCCTTTAAATGTTTCAAAATGAGAAGTATTCGAAATTATACTATAGTTTTTATTCCACTGATACAAACTCTTTTTTTTAGTATATTCAGAAATAAAATGGACGTAACTACAACGTAAATAAAGTATTTTTTCTAAAAACCAAAACACAATATTTAACTTATGTTTTGTAGCAGTCATTAAATAATACAAAGCATCATGAACGGTAAATAAATTACTTTGATACAAACTCATAATACTCATTAATGGGTTATGTGAATGAATAAAAATCTTTTTATGCTTTTTCTTTAACTTACACAAAAGTATATTTAAACCAATATACCAAAAGGCATTTTTTCGAATACCAATACATATCAATGAATCATAGTGATACACCTTTGTTTGTGTATCCCAGTGAATATAATAATTAATACTAAACCGACTCGCTAAGGATTGAAAATGAATTACATTCTCAACACCACGTTTATGAATCCGCATATTATTATAACCTAAAAATAACATAGCCGATTTAGCCATTTTTTACAAAAATTGTAACATTTGATTGATTCTGTGCTCGTAGGTATGATTTAACAAAAAGTGATTATATTGCTCTAAAGCTAGTTCATGCCTTATATTTGGCTTATCCAAATAATACTGTACTAAATCTATAGCTTCCCCTATACTTTTATAAGTAAATTTTTCGACATTAATTTTAGAATATTCTTGTAGTACTGTTTTATAATCACATATTTGAAATCCGCCAATGCCAGCAATTTCAAAAAATTTTACATTAGCAGATTCTACTTCTGCATAATGAAAATTATTAAATACAATTTTTGCCCCATACAGAACTTCAGCTTTCCTATTTCCTGTAATATATTCGTTTTGAAATTTCGAACTTATGTCATGTTTTGCAAAACGCCTATCAGGAGTACCAAACAAGGTTAAATCAATGCCTGTCTTCAATAATTTTTCCATCATATTAGCACGATAAGGATACATCGTACCAAAAGCAACCACATCAATATTTATATTCTTTTCATATGTTTTACGATCTCCACTAGGCATTTTATGTACGCGAGGATTAAAGGCTTCCGGCAAATAAAAGGTAGGCAATCCCATTTTATTCTTCATAAAATCAACTATAAACCGGTCTTTTGTAAAATAAGCATCATAAGCTGATGCAAAAATTTGTTGATATTCAAAAGTTGTTAAAGCGTCTGGATTAACATGAACAACTTGTACAGCTGGCAAAGCTTCTTTAATTAACTTAATACAAATTGGATGAATAAAACGATAAGTACAAACGATTAATTCGGGCTCAGAATCGATAATTAATTTTGCTACTTTCTTGAAGAGATACTCGTCATAAAACTTTAAAAATTTTGTTGCAAAATAATTATATTTATAAGGAATTGCAATAACATCCTTTATATCTATATGATTAACTGTATGACCTATAAAAGTAAATGAATCGTTAAGATGATACTCTAAACTATCGAAATCTTTACTACCAAATAGTGTAATTTTCATGTTTCAAATTAATTAAATTTACTTAACAATTTGTCTTTTAAGAACTTCAAGATATTTTGTTCCCCATTTCAGGTCTGGCTCCATATAATTCCCTTCTGCCCATTCATTCCATGATTTTAAAAAAACAATATTTTTATTACTTGATTTATGCTTTACTCTTTCTAATACTTCTTTAACATGTAATTCGAATAATTCTGGAGTTGAATTATGATATACAAGACCTTCTTTACCACTACGGGGCGTATGATCCCATCCGGGTATTATCGTAGGAAAAACACCGTTATTTTCATCTTCAATGTTGGTAAATGACGGATAAACTTCTGAATATTGAAAAACATTAGGTATTTTCAATAATAATCGTTTAGAATATCTTTTTAATTTCGACAACAAAACCAATCTCTTTTTTTTATATGCAAAAAGTCTATTAATATTAACAGCGTCGAATCCAAGAGAAATAATTTCTTTAAACTTGTTATAGTCGTCAAAATTGGATACAAAATAAATACCTTCCAATCCATTTTCTAATGCTAATTTACGCCACAATGCAATAAATACTTTTATTTCTGAAAAAGATAAAGGCTGATAGATAAAAAATAAGGGTTTACCATCTACAGTAATATACCTAGTATCTTTAAAAGCCGGTAATACTTCATAAAAATGGGCAGTATAATCTGCTTCTCCAGGATATAGCTGTTCAATCAATACATTCCTGTTCTTTAAGCCATGCGAAAAACCTTTCCACGTTTCATTAGCCCACGCCAAACAAAATGGAAAATCGGGTTCACCTAAAGCCAACACTTCATTAAACGGACGCTCAAGTAAACGCTTGCCATTGCCAAACCAATAATGCCAATAGCAAAAACCTTCTATACCGTGTTCCCGCGCCATATCAGCCTGTGCTTTGCGGGTTTCAGGAACACGTAAATCATAATATCCTAAATCAGCTGGTACTCGAGGCTGATAGTGTCCTTTGAAGAACTGTTTTGCTTTTCCAACATTAGTCCATTCAGTAAATCCTTTCCCCCACCAGATATCGTTCTCTGGTATTGGATGAAATTGAGGCAAATAAAATGCTATTACTCTTGCTTTTGTTTCCATTAATTGAAATAGTGACTGATCTGAATAGATCTATTTAAATTTATTAATAAAACTAAATAAGTGGCTTAATAAGATTTAATATTTTTTAAAACGAAATTAAAATTTTCTTTTAAAGTATAATTTCTGTTAAAAATCCGAATTACATTCATAATAATATCAAAGAAAACATGTAGAAGATACATTTTTGTATCATTTTTTTTAAAGTAATAATTTCGACTAACCTGATTGATTATACGCTTAAAATTTGAATATTTCCTTTCATTTATGCTTCCTCCTTCAAGATGTATTATTTTTGTTGATGTTATTATATAACATTGGAAACCCATTTTTCTAAGTCTATACTGTAAATCTGTTTCTTCGTAATACATGAAAAACCTCTCATCAAAACCTTTTAAATTTTTATATGTAGTTCTTTTTAACATTAAATCCGCACCACTTACAAAACCAACTTCAAAAAAAGGTGTATTAAAATCATAAATATCTATTAGTTCAAAAGATGTTTTGAATAATTTGTTTTTGAATGAATAATAATACTTTTTAATATCGTTAATCACTAAAGGAAAACTTCCTGCTGAGTTACAAACATTTAATTCTAAATCAACAAGTTTACAGCCTATTGCGCCAATATTTAACTTATTCTCATTATTAGTAAAAAATTGATATAAATCAAAAACTGAATTTTCAATTAATAATGTGTCCGAATTTAACAAAAAAATGAAATCACCCTTTGCAACATCCACCCCTCGATTATTACCTTTTCCAAAACCTAAATTTTCATTTGCAGCAACAAGTACAACATTAGCAAAATCTTCCTGTAACATCTCCACAGAACCATCAGTGGAACCATTATCAACTACAATTATTTCATATACCAAGTTAAAAGTATGTTGTATGACACTATTAATGCAATTAGATAAAAGAAGTTTAGTATTGTAATTAACGATTATAATAGAAACTTGGATCACTGAAAAATAGATTTTTATTTATATTTTTATCGAAAATTTAGGTAAATTATATAGAGGTTAATTTTAATGAAATTAAAAAAACCAACATTTTTATAATACTTACAAATCAAACTCAATGTATTAGGAAATTCAATTTGATTTGATTTTTTATATGATAATAGAAATTTCAAATTATCATATTCTATTGTTTTACTTTTTTTAATATTATTTGTATAAATTGGTAAGATTTCATTATAGTTTTCATTAACTTTCAAAATATCCTGAAACCAATTGATGTCAGGTGTTCCTAATGAAAGATGTTCGACTTTTATAAGATGAGAAACTACTACTTTATAATTTTGTCCCACTGCTAGAGAAATATCTAAATCATAACCGTGATATCCTTTTAAGAGAGACTCATTAAACAAAATTTTAGAAACAATTTCTTTTTTAGTTACCATAAAGAAACCATCAATAGTAGCAACTTCAGTTGTACATGTTATATTAATATTAATAGATTTCAGATTCGGATCTTTAAAATTTGACTGAATAAAATTGTATGCCAAAAATTTATCTCTTTCTGTGTACCAACCACTTGGTACACAACTTTTAACCTTACAACCTGCAAGTCCAATTAAACCAATTTTTTCATCAGAGTTAAATATATTTTTAATTTCTTTCCCCCAATTCAAACTCTTAAAAATAACATCTTCGTGACTAAACAAAATTATAGTGAAATTAGCCTTTGAAGCCCCTAAATTATATGCTTCACAAATTCCCATCAAATTAGGGTTATCAATTTTTATAATCTCATATTCAACACCTATAGTATCTTCAACACTACAACAAAATTGCTCGAAAAAATTAGATCTATAAGATGAAACTACAATACTAATCATACAATAACTTCTTTTTGACCTTGACTGAACTGATATACATACTTACAAATAGATAAAATTCAGTAATTAGCAATGAAAAGGAAACACCATACACACCAAAGAATTTCCCAAGTGGATATATCAGAAATGAATTAATTGCAGCAGCACCGATAATATTATATAAAAAAGTTTTATCACGATTCAGATTTAAAAGAGTCTGTGTTCCATATAAATTATTTAAAAAAACAAATAATGGTATAGTACACATTATTCTAATTAATACAGCTATTTCCGGCAAAGCTTTCCCAAATAAAAATGACGAAATAAAATTGGATAAAATAAAAATGACTATAATAATCACAATATATACCACCGTTCCTAAAACAGCTATTTTTTTAATATAATTAAATGCTACTTTATAATCTTCTCTGAATAACTTACTAAAATATGGAAAAAGAGCAGACACAATAGGAACCTGAAGAGCAGACATTACTTTTATCACTTTATCTGCTGATGAGAAAAGACCTACAGCTGTATTTCCCAAAATCAATCCCAAAATCAATACATTTATATTTGAAAAAAAAGTTATTTTAACCTGAGATAAAAAAACAAATTTACCGCTATCATATTGTTTTAATACGGAGATAAAAGAAGTCTTTTTGATTCTAATTTTGTGTACTCTCACCACATAAATTAACGATAAAACAGAGGTAACGAAAGCGCCAATAAATGTAATAGCAGGCACTATCCAAAAATCATTTTCTTCTCTTACAAAAACAAAAATCATTATTGTAAAAAAAAACTTTGAAATTATATTGGAAATTGTAATGAATTTTAATTTTTGAATGCCTTGAAAGTACCAGGTAGGCGATATATTCAGTAATACAATAGTCCCAAAACTAAGAAGATAAACATGAGCATTTTTTTCAACAGCAGGAATCATTAATATCAACAAAATCAGCATAATTGCTGAAAGTAGTATTAAATAGTTTTTTGCAGTAAAAACGGCATTAAATATACTTTCAATAACCTCTTTGTCATCCACATTTTGTGAAATCTCTTTTGTCGCCGTAAGATTGAATCCATAATTAATAAATATTCCAAAGTAACCGATTACAGCACTAACAAATGCTAATAGTCCAACATTTTCTACACCAATAATTCTAATAAGATAAGGAACTGTTAAAAGTGGTAAAATCATCTCAAGTCCCTGAACAATTGATAATGAAACAAAATTTCTTAGCAATTGTTTAGCTAATTTGCCCTTGATATTAATTGACTTATATTTAAGTTGCATTCTTTATCATACCTCTTATATTACCATTATTTTTTTTTTATAATTAATTTTTAATAATGTTTCAAAAAAGAAACTTTTAAATTTCAAAAAAGTATTATTTCTCAAAAATAAGTTAAAATAAGAATTGTTATTATTAGGTTACTTTATTTAAAAATCCTTCTTAGAACTAAAACTAAAGCCACTAAAAATCCTCCAAAAAAACCTCCAATTATTAAACCTTTTGCCTTACCAAAACGTTCCTTTGGCAATGGTAAAATAGGGCGATCAATTACTTGTATAAGAGGAGTCTCCCGACGCAAAGTAACTTTTGCTAATTCAGTTTGCTTAACAAGTTCCGTTAAGATGGCAGTATTTGCCTGAACATCTACCTGTCTTCTTGCTGACGGAACTCTACGGATATTAAGAGCTGGATTTAAATTAAATGTATTATCATTAGCTAAAGCAACTCCGGTAATAGCACTATTAAGTTCCATACGGATAGAGTCTGTTTGACGTTGCAAAATTGCCATATTCATTCTCGATTTTTTACTTTTTGTCTCTACATAAAATCGCCCTACCCGTTTAGCTAAAGATTCACAAAAATATTTTGCAAAAAGTTCATTGAGAGAAGTAACATCAATATTTATAATTGAAATCTTTTTGTCTTTTTGCCCGACAGATAAACTTTTTGATAAATTTTCATACATTTTCCCCATAATACTATCCTGAATACGCGTATATAGTTTTCGGTTTGCATTTGGCAAAAATTCTAAACTTTTTAATTTCGGATTATCTTTCCAGTTCTTACGCCAATTATTGTTCTGAATATACATTTCTGCTAAAGAAATAACTTTTCCATTTACCGTGATTGGAGTTAATAATGTTTGCTCCACCATTGTACGGGATTTAAATAATTCGTTCAAATTTGACCCGGAAAATATACTTCCTCCACCTCCACCTAGATCAATTCCAAAAGAGCTGGCAAAACCTAAGGCTCCCCCTAATCCGCCAACAGATTTTTCATCTTCCAATGCAAATGTCAAAGTCGCAGTATAAATTGGTTTTTTAAAAGAAGAATACGCTAATCCCACCCCGCCGCCAATTAATCCGGCCAGCACAATAACTCTCCATTCAAACAGCAAATAAACATACCACTCCTTTGCTTTTTCCAATAATTCCTTTAAGGATATTTCGTCATTAAGATTTTTTTCGTTCATTCTTTGTATAAGTTTCATTTCTCAATGATTATCAACCATTACATTTATTTATGTTTCTTGTTTTCCTAATTACTGACTTGAATTCTTAATAAAGCCCATCGTTTAAAAACACATCATTTTCAGGCAAACCTTTACTTAAATGCTGTTACAATTAATAAGGCTAAACTAGTTAATACACTACCGATACTTACCCATTCTCCAGTACTCATCTTCTTTGTTTCCGGCTTTTCAGGAACTACAATCTGGGAATCCGGTGTTACTTTAGGATATGATCTAAAGAATAAAAAAGACCCTGTCACTGCAGCTTTCCCGTTAGGATAAATAATATAAGCTTTTTTCTTCCATCCTTTATTATCAACACCCCCAACTGCATTTATATAATATCTAAACCCTTTGCCATTTCGATAAGGGATTTCGGAATTAAGTAAAACGCTTCCCGTAACTTTAACCCCTTCATTCAATATCGAAATTTCTATTTCATCATCTGGAAATAAAGTCACATTAGAATAGTGGTCTTTATCTTTCATAATTTTTTTCCAATCTACAGGAATGGTAACATATTTCAACTCCTCTTTTAATTTTTTTGCAAGATCTCCCTTTAAGGTATCATTTTTAGCCAGGTTCAGATCAACTCTTTCTATTTGATCAATTTGTTCTTGCTTAATAGGTCTTTTAATTTTCATCCCTTCTAAATTAGCAACAGAAGTTAATCCACCAGCGCGCATCACTATATTGTAAACAGATTCTTTTTTGTTTGCTAATACATATTTACCCGGATAAGAAACTGCCCCACTAATTGTGACCATTTGTGGTTTTTCATAAACTGCCATTCTTCGAATATTAATAACATCAAAAGGTTTTAAAGCAAAGTTTTTAATCTGTTCATTATTATCCGCAGTAATTTCTAATTCTACCAGCTCTATACGTTTTGGATTAGCATCGTCAATTTCGTCAGATTTAATCATTCTGGCTATTTCTACTCTTTTTGAAGCAGAACCTGTTAGGCCTCCAACCTGATCTACTAAACCATTTAATGTCAAATTATCATAAAATGGATATTCGCCTGGATTTTTAACTTCGCCATCAATGGTAACTTTATATTCTTCTCTAAAGTCTAAAATGGAATATACTGTTACTTCGTCTTCTCTTTTTAATTCGATATTGGCATTTAAATCCCCGGCTAAAGCTTTTTCTAAATTTACATTTACTATTTCAGTTGTTAAATCCGATTTTAAACGAATAATTCTAGCCCTTTTAGTATATGCATCTTCTTTAAGCCCTTCAGCTCTGGCTATTAGATCAGAAATTCTCATTCCTGCATTATACGAATAATAATCCGGTCTAAAGACAGCTCCTTCTATTTTTATACGATTTTCGAACCTATTTAGAATTTTCGTAATTCTGAATACGTCTCCTGATTTCGGTATGTATCTAGAAAATTCGCTTTGATTAATATCATGAACCTTAAATTCTTTTCCTGTTTTTTGCAAAACATTTACTGAGGCTGTGTAGGCATACTCATTGAAACCGGAAGTAAAACTCAATAAATCAGTAAATGTTTCTCCCTTTTTCATTTCGAATATACCTGGACGTTTAACTTCGCCTTCAACTACAACTCTCTGGCTATATGTAGGAATTCTTATTACATCATTATCTTTCAGACTTACATTATCTGATTGATCACCTTTGACTAAAAACTTATAGATATCAATGTTTTTATAAACCTTATTATTTCGGATCAATTCGATATTTCTATAACTTCCATTTTTACCTGGACCACCAGCTAAATGCAATGCATTATAAACAGAAGCGAGAGAGGAAATAGAGTAATTACCAGGTTGCTTACCTCCAACGATGGTCACTTTAATAGTTCTTATATCACTTAAACTGACACTTACCTGAGATTGTCCGGATCGAACCGTACTATAAACCCTTGCAATTGCAGCTTTTATTTTTTGTGAGGCAGCTTCAATTGACATTCCTGTTACTACAATTTGTCCAACATTCTGAATTGTAATTTTACCTTCAAAATTTACTGGTACAGTATCATCAAATTGCTGAACACCATAAACGCTTACTTCCAATTTATCACCCGGGCCCAGAACATAATTGACTGGTGTTGCCATTTTTAAATCTGGCTCGAAATTTAAAGTCGGATTATCAAATAGTTCTGATCCGAAAATCAAAGCATTTAATGAATCTTTGTTTTTTTCGTTTTTGATTTTTTCCTGATTTCTTCCAAACTCCGAATTTTTATCCTGATCCTTTAATTTATCATTATTTTTTATGTCCTTGCTATTTTTATCCTTATCTCCAGAGTTTTTTTTCTCATATGCTGTAATTCGAGTTCTTAACTTATCAAATTCAGTCTGACTCATCCCCTTTGACAAAGCCATAGGTTCTACCTCATTAATCGTAGCATTATTAGCCTTTAATTGAGAAATTACCTTAGCTATTTCGTCATCAGACAAATAATCTACTCTTACTGTGCTTAAATCTTTTGACTTGATTATATCCTGAGCATTTGCATTACAGGACAATAGTAAGACAAAAAACAGGGCAAGAACGTATGTTAGGTTTTTCATATTTAAATAATAATTAAACTTAAGTATTGTTTAAAAATTCTATTTTGTTTGTGAATATTGTTTTTTATAATACTCTTTATAGGAACCAGAAGTCACATTTTTTAACCATTCTTCGTTATCCAAATACCAATTAATAGTTCTTTCCAAACCTTCTTCGAAAGTCACAGAGGGTTTCCACCCAAGTTCTTTATTAATTTTAGAAGCGTCAATTGCATAACGGAGATCATGACCCGGCCTATCTTTTACATAAGTAATCAATTCTTGAGATTTACCCTTTTCCCTTCCTAATTTTTCATCCATAATCTGGCATAATAATTTAACCAAATCAATGTTTTTCCACTCATTAAAACCTCCAATATTGTAAGTTTCGTGATTTTTTCCTTCATGAAAAACCAAGTCAATTGCAATGGCGTGATCTTCAACAAAGAGCCAGTCACGAGTATAATTCCCATCCCCATAAACGGGCAATGGTTTATTATGAATAATATTATTGATAAAAAGAGGAATTAGTTTTTCAGGGAAGTGATAGGCCCCATAATTATTAGAACAGTTTGTTAAAACATAAGGCAAGCCATATGTTTCTCCATAAGCCCTTACAAAATGATCTGAACTTGCCTTTGAAGCAGAATATGGAGAGTTAGGATCATACGCAGTAGTTTCTGTAAAAAGACCTTCGTTGCCTAAGGAGCCATAAACTTCATCTGTACTGATATGATAAAATCTCTTCCCATCAAAATTATCTTTCCATTGCTTTTTAGCAGCATTAAGAAGATTCATTGTCCCGATAACATTTGTTTTGACAAATGCCAATGGATCTTCGATTGATCTGTCAACATGAGACTCTGCAGCCAAGTGCAGTACGCCTTCAAAATTATGAATTGAAAAAAGTTCGTTAATAAAAACTTCATCAACAATATCACCTTTTATAAAATTATAATTAGGTTTATTTTCTATGTCTTTAATATTTTCAAGATTCCCTGCGTAAGTTAAAGCATCTAAATTGTAAATTTGATATTCCGGATATCTATTTACAAAACGTCTGACTACGTGTGAACCTATAAAGCCAGCACCTCCCGTTATAAGAATTTTTTTCATTAATTTAATAATTCTGAGTTTTGCTTTTCTAGTGCACTATAGATATCTTTTACATCCTGAGAGTTTTCTTTTTGCAGAATCAAATTAGCTGTTTCTGTATAAACAAAAATTGTATTCTTTAATCCCAGAAAAGTGGTATGTTTATCACATCCAATAACCATATTCCCATTTTTATCAACAAAATGTCCTTTTGAAACCAGATAATCATAAACTGATTCAAACGAACCTAAATCTGACCAGGAGAAGGATGCCGGAACAACTTTAATTTTTTTACTGCGTTCCATGACAGCATAATCTATACTAATAGATGGGATTTCTAAAGATGCCTCTAAATCTAAAAAACCTTCTTTACTTGATTCCCAAACTATTTTGGATTTTTCATAGACTTCAGGCTGAAATTGTTTTAATTCATCCAAAAGCACGCTAGCTTTAAAACAGAACATACCGCTATTCCATAAAAAATTACCTTTTGCAATAAATTCTTTAGCCGTTGTTTCATTTGGTTTTTCCCTGAATGAAATCACTTTATCCTCTTTAGATTCTATATATCCGTAACCCGTTTCTGGTTTAGTCGGAATGATACCAAAAGTTACAATAAAACCTTCCTTAGCCTTTAAAATTGCCTGATTTATAGCATTAGAATAATCCTCCATTTTATCAATAATATGATCTGAAGGAGTAACTATTAATATATCATCCGGATTCGAGGCAAAAGCTGCAAATGCAATGGCTGCGGCAGTATTTCTGGGAGTAGCTTCAACAATATTGATATATGATGTTTTAGATTTTCCCATTACCTTACCGCTCAAATGATGATTATCAGCATTTCCAACGACCATTACTTTATTTGCTAAATAACTATTTCGTTCAACAGTCATTTCAAATAAAGATTTTCCTTCAAATATTTCCAAATATTGTTTAGGCTGGCTTTTACGAGAAAGAGGCCATAATCTGCTACCCACACCTCCGGTTAGAATAACATGTGTAATTAAATTATTTTCGTCCATTTTTATCATAATTAAAAAAAAGAGTTGAAAACTATAATCTATTATCTGCTATAGTTCCTAAAACTCCTTTTACATCATATACTAAACTATTTGTTTTTTGAATTTCCAGAAAATTTAACTTTAAAAATTCTGAATGTGCAACTCCTAGAACTATAGCATCAAATTTGTCTTTTGGCAAAACATTGGTAGTTATTAGTCCATATTCTTTTTCAACCTCTTCGGTATTTGCTAAGGGATCATAAATTGTAACCGAAATTCCATATTCTTTTAACGCTCTTATAACATCAACAATTTTAGTATTTCGAACATCAGGGCAATTCTCTTTAAAAGTAATTCCTAACATCAAAAGGTGAGCATGATTTACTGAAATCCCTTTTTTAATCATTAATTTTACTACCTGAGATGCTATATATTCGCCCATACTGTCATTTAAACGGCGTCCTGCCAGAATTATTTCAGGATGATATCCAAACTCCTGCGCACGCTGAGCTAAATAATATGGGTCAACACCTATGCAATGCCCCCCAACTAAACCGGGTTTAAAGGGAAGAAAATTCCATTTAGTTGCCGCCGCTGCTAATACCTCTTGCGTATCAATATTCATTAAGTTAAATATTTTAGCAAGTTCATTAACAAAGGCAATGTTAATATCACGCTGAGAATTTTCAATAACCTTAGCTGCCTCTGCCACTTTTATCGTTGGGGCAAGGTAGGTACCTGCCGTAATAACCGATTTATAAAGTCTATCAACTTTCAAACCTGTTTCAGAAGTAGATCCTGATGTAATTTTCAGAATTTTCTCTACCGTGTGTTCTTTATCCCCAGGATTAATTCTTTCGGGAGAATATCCCGCAAAAAAATCTACATTAAATTTTAACCCGGATATTTTTTCCAAAACAGGCACACATTGCTCCTCTGTCACTCCTGGATAAACAGTAGATTCATAAATCACAATATCTCCAGACTTTAATACCTTACCTACTGTCTGACTCGCTTTATAAAGTGGAGTCAAATCAGGCCGATTATTCTTATCAACTGGTGTTGGAACTGTTATTATAAAATAGTTACAATCAGCAATAGTAGCTATATCTGAAGTACAATATAGCCCTTTTTCATCATTTGGCGTACTAATCAATACACTTTTTAAAACAGTATCTTCAACTTCTAATGTAGTGTCGATGCCTTCATTTAAACTTACAACCCTAGATTGATTAATATCAAAGCCCACTACCGGATATTTAGTAGCAAATAAACGAGCCAAAGGCAAACCTACATAACCTAATCCAATAACGGCTATTTTAACGTTATTATTCATATTTTTCTTCGATTTCGTTTATCACATTGCACAGCTTCGCAATTCAAAGTCACATTTTTGACATGAATATGGAAAATTCAAATTTCAGCAAATATAGTATAATAAGTCAATTTTATCAACCATCAAAAATTCTTATACTCAAGCTAATAATAAAACAAACTTTAAAAGCCTATTAGCCAACAAATAATAAAAAAAAGCAAAAAACCACAAAATTCAGTGATCTTTTGCTTTTTTAAATTTTTCTCTGTTTTATAAGTATTAATAATAGAAATGAGTGAGCAAAGATGAATATATAAATCATTTACTCATGCTGTATACTTCATTTTTAAAATACAACCTAAAGATTCCAAGACAACAATACAATGCGTATTTGTAACCTCCTGAACAATTGCATTTTGACTACTAAAAACACCTGTTTCTAACTTTACTTTATCTCCCTTTTTGTAAGGTACGACAGAAACATTTGAAATATTGGTATTGGAAAGGCTTTGTTTGATCGTTAGAATTTCTTCATTCCTAACAACCGCCGCTTTACCTAACCAAAATAAATAACGAACAACACCTGCAACCTGAAAAACAGAATTTCGATCTATGTCCGCCAATTTAACAAAAACATACGAATTAAAAAGAGGAACTTCAATTTTTTTCTTCCTGTCAGACCATTGTTTTATTTGAGTAACCAATGGACAATAGCATTCTATACCTAGCTCATTTAATTTTTCAGCTACTTTTTTCTCCCATTTAGGTTTCGTATAAACCACATACCAATTCATATTTTTAAGAGCCTATTGCATTGTAAACAAATCCTATTGACTTTAATTCTTTTACATTCAAAATATTTCTTCCGTCAAAAATAAAAGCTGGTTTTTTCATCGAATCATATATTCTTTGCCAGTCATATTTAATAAATTCGTCCCATTCGGTAAGAATTGCAATTGCATGTGCATCCCTGCATGCTTCATAAGGATCTTCAAATGTTAGAATAGCATCTGCATTTTCTGAAGATTTTCTTGTATCTAAATAATCTAAATCACTTAAAATTTTATTTTTTGGAACCTTTGGATCATAAACTGAGATTTTAGCCTGTTCATTAATCAAATCATCGGCAACATATATTGCAGCTGATTCACGAGTATCATTTGTATCTTTTTTAAATGCCCAGCCTAAAAAAGTTATCTTTTTATCCGCTACAGTGTTGTATAAAGTCTGAACAATTTTATTTGAAAATCTTCTCTTTTGATAATCATTCATAATAATCACCTGCTCCCAGTAATCAGCAACTTCGTTTAATCCATAAGATTTTGCAATATAAACTAAATTCAGAATATCTTTTTGAAAACAAGAACCTCCGAATCCTACTGAAGCTTTTAAAAATCTAGCACCAATACGACTATCCATACCAATAGCACGAGCCACTTCATTTACATCTGCACCTGTCTTCTCACAAACTTCAGACATTGCATTGATTGATGAAATACGTTGAGCTAAAAAAGCATTTGCTGTAAGTTTAGACAATTCAGATGACCAAACATTAGTAGTTAAAATTTTATCCCTGCTTACCCAATTTGCATAAACATCAACTAAAGCATTAATCGCAACATGTCCTTCCGGAGTGGAATCCCCTCCTATTAGAATTCTATCAGGACTTAATAAATCAGTAACAGCAGTTCCCTCAGCTAAAAATTCAGGATTAGAGAGAATCTGAAATTGTACACCATTACCAGTATTGTCCAGAATACTTTTTATGGCCTCTGCAGTACGAACAGGCAAAGTTGATTTTTCTACTACTATTTTATTATTTTTAGAAACTCTGGCTATTTGTCTTGCACATAATTCTATAAATTTCAGATCAGCGGCCATCCCTTTACCTTTTCCATAAGTTTTGGTTGGTGTATTCACTGATATAAAAATAACCTCTGCTTCATCAATAGCCTTATCTACATCGGTAGAAAAAAAGAGATTTCTACCTCTCGCTTCAGCCACAACTTCGGAAAGCCCTGGCTCATAAATTGGAATATTCTCTGTATTTGGATCATTCCAGTCTTTAATCCTTTGTTCATTTAAATCTACAACAGTTACTTTAATATGTGGGCATTTTTGTGCAATTACCGCCATAGTTGGACCTCCTACATAACCTGCTCCGATGCAACAAATTTTTGTTATTTTCATATTTTAAATTATAAACTTCTTATTTTAAATTATCCCAATACCATCTAACCGCTTCTTTTAATCCCTCTTCCAATGAATATTCAGGTTTATATCCTAAAATCGTTTTTGCTTTTTTTATACTTGCTAACGAATGCGGAATATCTCCAACCCGGTTTTCACCATAAATAATTGGCACATCTGCAATTTTGGAATCAAATTCCGCTAAATATTTTTTCAAAAACCGAATTAAATCGTTCAAAGTATTTCTCTCTCCAAATGCCGTATTATATACAGTATTAATTGCTTCGGGGTTATTAGACGAAATTGCCAAAGCATTCATCTGAATTACATTATCAATATAAGTAAAATCACGGGAGTAATTTCCATCACCATTAACAACAGGACTCTGGTGATTAATCAATTGCATCACAAATTTAGGAATAACCGCTGCATATGCCCCTTTTGGATCTTGTCTTCTTCCAAAAACATTAAAATATCGCAAACCTATTGTCTCTAATCCATACGTTTTACTGAAAACTTCTGCATATAATTCATTAACATATTTAGTTACAGCATAAGGAGACAATGGCTTCCCGATTACACTTTCTACTTTAGGCATTTCTTCAGAATCTCCATAAGTAGAAGAACTTGCAGCATAGACAAACCGTTTCACTTTTTCATCACGTGCAGCAAGCAACATATTTAGAAAACCCGAAACATTTACTTCATTAGTAGTAATAGGATCGTTTATTGATCTTGGTACAGAACCCAATGCTGCCTGATGCAGTACATAATCTACTCCCTGAACTGCTAAATAACAATCAGATATATTTCTTATATCGCCCTCAATTAACTTAAAATTCGGATTTGTCATAAAATTATTTAGGTTATGACGATGTCCGGTCGAAAAGTTATCTAAGCAAATTACACTTTGTCCTAAATTTAAAAAATATTCACATAGATTAGAACCAATAA
This sequence comes from Flavobacterium adiutor, assembly GCF_048282555.1. NCBI lineage: Bacteria > Pseudomonadati > Bacteroidota > Flavobacteriia > Flavobacteriales > Flavobacteriaceae > Flavobacterium > Flavobacterium adiutor. Next base: position 818,143 of record NZ_CP182487.1, on the reverse strand, counting down.
AACCAGCTCCTCCAGTTATTAAAATAGTATTTTTAATGTTTTCTCCCATCTATTTTAAATCATTATTTTTTAAATATTTTGAAAATATTTTTAATAAATCCTGTTTCCTTTTCCTCTTCATGATATCCATTTGAATAGGTTCCATAACTACCATAGTACCCATAACCATAGGCCGCCCCATATTTAGCCTTGTTTTCAAAACCATTCAAAACAATACTAACATTACTTAGTTCACCTCCTTTAACGCGGTTATTTAATAATGTAATCATTTCTTTTTTCGAATAATTTTGCCTAACAACATACAGTGTCACATCACTATACTGCATCAATTCTAATGCATCAGAAACAAGTCCAACAGGAGGCGTATCAAGTATTATATAATCGTATGTTTTTTTAAGTTCATCGATTAATTCGCCCATTACTTCACTTATAATTAACTCTGAAGGATTAGGAGGAATTGGTCCTGAAAGAATAACGTCAAGATAAGGAATCTGAGTTTTATTTACTATTTCATTGAGCGTTTTCTGCTTTATCAAATAATTCACAACCCCATATTGATTCACCAAACTGAATTCGTCTGCCAATCTGGGCTTTCTTAAATCCATTCCTATAATCACTGTTTTTTTCTCACTAAGTGCAAAAACAGTTGCAATGTTAATTGAGCAGAATGTCTTTCCTTCCCCACTGATTGAAGAAGTAAGCATTAATGTTTTTGCTCCGTCTAATTGCCTCTTTTTATACAAAAACTGCAGAGAGGAACGAATACCTCTAAACGATTCTGATAATGCCGATTTGGGTTTCTTGAAAACTGCTAAACTGGTATTTTCTTTATTGACACCAACAACCCCAATTAACGGAATATTGGTTTGACTGTTAATATCATCCGTATTTTGAATTGTATTATTAATAAAAAAAAGCAGAAAAACAATAATTAAGGGTATCAGTATACCTAAAAATAAAGCTAACACATAATTCACAGAAGTTTTCGGACCAATCAAACCTCCACCAATATCCTTCGCACTATCTATAAAATGTATATCGGATAAATTAGATGCTTTTACAATCTCAGCTTCATTTCTTTTTTGAAGAAACGTAGCGTAAATATTATCACTTAAATCATATTTTCTTTTGATTTTCAACAATTCTTGCTGTTCTTCAGGAAGTTTTTTAATGGTACTCTCCGCTTCGCTAATTTTATTGTTGACCAATGATAAATCATATTGTAAAGACGACTTTGCTGTAGCTATGTTTTCAAGTAAAACATTTTTCACCGCTATCATTTGATTGTCAAAATCTTTAAAAATCTTATCACTTTTTACAGCATAAGACATTTCAGATCGCTGAGCAGACAATGCGATAAGTTTGGAAACGTTTGTAATAATATTAGGATCTTCAATTCCTGCAACAGAAGGTGCAGGCAACTTTGAATAATCAGTACTGTTTTTCAAATATGCCTTTAAAGAATTGTAGTATGCGATTTTACGAGTTACCGCATCTCTTTCGACATCAAAATCTAGTATTTTCTTAGTGACCTTTTCTCCGCCTTCTTCTATCTCATATATATTTTTATCTTTTCTGAAAGATTTAAGCTCATTTCCCGTTTCTTTTAATTGAGACTCCATTGTAACAAGAGTACTATCTATAAAACTTATGGTGTTGGTAGCAAACTGATTCTTACTATCTAACTGGTTTTTTATCAGCATTTTAACAGTAGAGTTTAAATATTCAACCATTCTTGCTTTATTTGTTCCCTGTAATGATAGTTCCAGAATTGAACCAGCCTTCTCATCTGCTTCAACATTAATTGCTCTATATCTTGAAACAGTGGCATCAAAATCATTAAACTTTATAAAATATTCATTTCCTGTATAAAAACCAGGATTATCATTTATTTCCAGCTTCCAGTTTAAAAATGGTAACACAACATGTTCCCCAACTTTATACTTTTTCACAAATTCAACAGGCTGTACTGCTGTATTACTATAACTATTATCAGAATATTTAAATATTGATACCGAATTATTCTCAAACGGAATACTGATTTTATATTCGTTTGGACTCAAAAACTTAATACTGATTAAAGTACCAGCTAGTTGCGGTTTTGTTTTATCAATGTCAACGTAAAAAGGAACAGCACCGTATACATCAACCATATTATACTCTCCTTTTTGAAGATAATCAATATAGTACTGCAATTTATCTACTACTAATTCGTTATGAGATCTTGATTGAAGAATAGTAGAAATACCATTGACCTGATCTGAAATACCACCCCAGTTAAAAACCAAACTTGTATTAGAAGTAAAAAAAGGATTACTTTCTTCTTTAATCGAAATTAAAGTTTTCATACTGTAAATCTTTTCTTTTCGAATATTAACCTGGTAAGCTATCGTAAAGGCAATAATTAAACTCACAAGAAACAATTTCCAATAGCCGAAAATTTTGAGTAAAAAACCCTTAAAATCAAAACTTTGATGATTTTCGAAAATGGAAAAATCTTTTATATCTAACATCTTTTGGGTTTAGTTTAATTTTTGATAATCAAATATACCGTTGTAGCCAATGATAATAAGGTTATTATTGTACCTATTGACTGAATACCGGTCTGCCCTGTTCCCCAAGTTTTTTGCTTCAATGGTTTTACATACACATAATCATTGGGTTGCAAGTAGTAATAGGGTGATTTCATTACATTCATATCTGTAAGATCTATATCATTCATTTGTACACCAGTAGGTGTCTGACGTATTACGGTTACCGATTTGCGATTACCAACAGTCGTAATATCTCCTGCATTTGCAATTGCCTCCATAATAGTTACATGCTCCTGAAACAATGTTTTAGTACCTGTACTTCCTACTTCACCATTTATGGTATATCGGAAACCAGCTAATTTGACTGTAACAAAAATATTTGCCTCTGCTTTAAAGTATTCTTCAAGTAGCTTTTTTTCAATTTTAACCCGAACTTCTTCAAGTGTGTATCCAATTACGTTTATTTCTCCTAAAATTGGCATTCTTATATTTCCATGATCATCAACAGTAAACCCGTTAAAATATAATTGTGACTCGGACTTACCTCCGCTACCATTTTCATTTTCAGAAGCTTTAAAAATACCAACTAACTTAGGATCTATTGCTTTAATATCTACACTCAAAACATCGTTAACCTGCAATCTATAAGGTTTTGATTCAACTGCAGAAACAGTATTATCATTTACAGAAGTCCCTTTATCCTGCAAATACACTAAATCTTTTACGGGAATACATGATGTAAAAAGGGTAGTAATTAGTAATAAATAAAAACAGTTTTTTGTCATTTTTAAAATTTTATAAGCAAATATAACTATTCCTGTAATCATCAGGAAATCTTAATTGACTTGTAATTCATCTAATTGTTTTTGAATGTTTTTTCGAAAGGTATACGTTGTAAGATACTTCGCCCAAGCGTAACTTCATCAGCATATTCTAATTCATCTCCTACTGAAATTCCTCTTGCTATTGTAGAAATTATAATATCAGAATCAGCGATTTGTTTATAAATATAAAAATTTGTGGTATCTCCTTCCATAGTAGAACTTAGAGCAAAAATAATTTCAACCACTTTACCCAATTTCACCTTTTCAACAAGTGTAGTTATATTCAACTGACTGGGTCCAACTCCTTCAATTGGAGAAATCTTACCTCCTAAAACATGATAAATCCCTTTATATTGCCCTGTGTTTTCAATAGCCATTACATCCCTGATATCTTCAACAACACAAATAGTCTGATGATTTCTTACTGAATTGGCACAAATTTCACAAACTTTTGTATCTGAAATATTATGACAATTTTCGCAAAATTTAATATCCTCTCGCATATTTAATAATGCCTGAGACAAAAAAACGGTTTGCTCTTTTGGCTGTTTTAACAGATGAAGAACCAAACGCAAGGCCGTACGCTTACCTATCCCTGGCAATTGAGACATTTCGCCGACTGCTTTTTCTATTAATTTTGATGAAAATTCCATAAAAACAAAGGTAATGCTTTAAACCATTAAGTGTTTTTAAAACTTTAATACTCGTAAAGGCAAAAAGTTCTGGTTAACAATATTTCTAGCCCTGATGGAAACGGCATCCTTTTGTGCTGGGGTTCGGCGCAAAAGATATAGTGTACAGCAGGAAATAGCTTCTAAAAAAACTAATATTGATTTGTTGCTAATAACACTAATGTACAGGCAACTTCGACTTTGATATTGTTAAGTTCAAGTAGTTGATACAACTCAGGATTTTCAGTGCCCGGATTAAAAATCACCCTTTTAGGCTTAGCTTCCACAATATAATTATAGTAATCACGCTGACGAACCGGATTTAAATACAAAGTGACTGTATCTATATTTGTAACAGGAATCGCCTTTGTATGGATTTTTACTCCCGCAACTTCACCGCTATTTTGACCTATTGCCAAAACAGTATGTTGTTTTTGAATAAGCATATTAATTGCTTTAAAAGCATAACGCTCCGGTTTTGTTGTAGCACCGAGAACCAAAGTTTTTTTATTTTTCATTATCGCTAAATATATTGCAAAAGTAATCAAAAAGGCTCAATTTATCGCTTGTTATTCATTTAGAGAAACGAACAATAAAAAACAATATCCTAACATCATTTTCGAGTAAAATCTGAAAAATTAATTACTTTTACTTTACCAACTAAACACATTATGGATTTATTCATTTATTTATTTGCCGCCCTTTTCTCTGTATTAAATCCAATTGGAACCGTTCCTATCTTTGTAGGACTCACTCATGATGACACTGACATTGAAAGATCCCGAATTTCGTTATGGACAGCTATTAATGTTTTCATCATTTTAATAGTCTCTTTTTTTATTGGGCAATATGTACTGACTTTTTTCGGAATCAGTATTGATGCTCTTCGTATTGCGGGCGGGCTGGTGATTTTAAATTCAGGTTTCTCATTGTTATCCGGAAAAATCAGCAAGAAAAGAGGAATCAATAAAAAGATTGAAAACGATGCTCAAAAGAGAAATGATATTGCATTGACGCCATTAGCAATTCCGATGCTGGCAGGACCAGGATCTATTTCCTTATTAATTGCTTTTTACCAGGAACACCATGAAATTGAAGAAATAATCATTTCAAGTTTGGCAATTTTTGCAATCTCTATTGCAATTTTTATTATCCTAAAGAGCGCACACTATCTTGCACGAATTTTAGGGGCTTCAGGTATTGTTGCTATTTCCAGAATAATTGGTTTTATAGTAATTGCCATAGGAATTCAATACATAGTTAGTTCTATAATTAATATCATAAAAGGAAATCTGATGTAAATCTTCCAGATATATCTATATAAAAATTCCAAATTCCATACTTTATGATCAGTTATTGGAATTTGGAATTTCTTTATTTAAAAGTTTAAATTAACTTCTTGGCAAAAAAACTTCAGCCATCATACACCTTGCGCTCCCACCTCCACAAGCTTCAATCGTATCCAAGCATGAAGTTAAAATTTCGGCATGACTTTCTAATTGCGTAATTTGTTTTTCTGACAAACTCTGGTATGCAGATGTACTCATAACAATATATATTTTGTCATTCTTACCTCGTACTTCCAGCATATTACCTGCAAAGTTATTGAGTTGCGCTTCGGTAATTAAAATAATATCTTTTTTATCAGCTTTTAAATTCTCTAAAACCATTTTGCGCTCTTTTTTATCATCAATGCTATCTGCACAAATGACTGCAAAAGTTTCACCTATACACATCATTACATTGGTATGATAGATGAGTTTTCGTTCTACATTTACCGTTTGAAAAGCTTCAAAAATCACCGGAGCATAGTCAAAATCTTCACAGAACTCGATAAATAGTTCTTCATCTGCACGTGGTGACAACGCACAATATGCTTTCCCGTTAGCTCTGTCTAATATTATACTTCCTGTTCCTTCCAGAAAAACACCATCTTCTTCAGCAGATGTATAATCCATGATATCGGTAATCTCGAAACCTTTTTCTTCTAAAACGTCCAAAATATCTTCCCGACGTTCCTGACGTCGATTCTCAGCAAACATTGGGTATAATGCTACTTCTCCATTTTCATGAAAAGAAACCCAGTTGTTTGGAAAAACACTATCCGGGGTATCTGTTTCTAATGTATCTTCGATAACAGTCACATCTACTCCTACAGATCTGAGCTTTTCTACAAAAGCATCAAACTCCTGTTGTGCTTTTGCATTTACTGTACTTGGCAAAAGTCCGTCTAATACTTTTTGATAATAATTATTTACAGCAGTTTGTTCATTCATTCTGAATGCAACTGGGCGAATCATCACTATTGCATTAGTTATTTGTTTCATAATTTTTTATTTTTTTTTCAAACTTAACGTTTCGGATTCACAACAGAAAACCTACAACAGAAGGCTTAAAACTTGAAACTATTTTCAGTCTCTAATCAATGGCAAAGTTGAACATCTAAGCAATCCTTCCTGCTTTGCTATTTCAGCATACGGTATTTCTTCAACTATAAAACCTTTAGCCCTCAACCAATTGTTTAATCTTGTAAAATTCTTCTCGGAAACCACAACGTTTTCATCTATTGAAAACACATTAGAAAACATATTATACATTTCATTTCTTTCAATATGAAATAAATTTTCTTTACCAAAAAGCTTTACCAAATACGTATAGTCAGCTTCTTCACGAAAACCTCTCTTATAAATAATTCCTTTATCTTTTCCAACTGGTTGAAAACAGCAATCTAAATGTAAAGCATTATCACGTGCTTCAATTTTAGATTTAACCAGATCAAACTCTTTTACAATTTTATCCGGGAACAAATTTTTAATATAATTCACACCGTGCATATTGGTTCTTGCAGTTATGTAATCTTTATAATCACTGCCTTTATAGGTACCAATAAAAATATGATTATTCCAAAGCATAACATCTCCGCCCTCAATATGAACTTCCTCTGGCGGACGAACCACCTTAAAGGGATCTATTTCATCAATTACATACTGAATTGCATCAAGTTCTCGCTCTCTGTCAGGCAAAATGTTTGATTTAATAAAAATATCATCAATTACAAAACCTATATCTCTGGCAAAAATTTGATTATAATTCTCAATAATTTTCGGACGATAAACTTTTACTCCATATTTTTGAAAAACATTATCAAAAGCTTCCATTTCAATAACCATATCCTTTTCAAGAGGATAGGTTCCTGCTTTAATATGTTCCAATGATTTAGGATCATAAGCTTCCTCGATTGAAGGAGTTGGGCCATTATGAACAGCAGAACCCAAAACCACAGCACGCAATCTTGAAGTTTCGTTCTTAATATTTAATTGCAACATAATTATTAGATTTTGTTGCAAATATAAAAAAAAGCTCCACAGTTATGTGAAGCCTTCAATATGATTATTTATTCGATTTAAACTCTCTCAATGGGTGACCTATATAAATTTGTCTTGGTCTTCCAATTGGCTCTTTGTTTTCACGCATTTCTTTCCATTGCGCTATCCATCCTGGCAACCTTCCAATTGCAAACATAACTGTAAACATATCTGTTGGAATTCCTAATGCTCTGTAAATAATTCCAGAGTAGAAATCAACATTTGGATATAAATTTCTTGATTTGAAATAATCATCTTCAAGCGCAGCCGTTTCTAATTTTCTTGCAATATCTAAAATCGGATCCTCAACTCCTAACGTTTCTAATACCTCTTTTGCAGCTTTTTTAATAATTTTAGCTCTTGGGTCGAAATTTTTGTAAACCCTGTGACCGAATCCCATTAAACGAAATGGATCATTTTTGTCTTTTGCTTTCGCCAAGAACTTATCTGTATCACCACCGTCTTTATTAATTTCTTCCAACATTTCAAGAACTGCCTGATTTGCACCTCCATGAAGAGGGCCCCAAAGAGCAGAAACTCCTGCTGAAACCGAGGCAAACAAACCTGCATGTGAAGAACCTACCATTCTTACTGTTGATGTAGAACAGTTTTGCTCATGATCTGCATGAAGAATAAATAGTTTATCTAAAGCATTAACAATTATAGGATTTGCTTCATAAGGCTCCGTAGGGAGTTTAAACATTAATTGCATAAAACTCTCCACATATCCTTTTGTATTGTCGTAGTAATTTAATGGATATCCCATTGATTTTCTATAAGTCCAAGTAGCAATTACAAGAAATTTAGCCATTGTTTTACAAATAGCTTCATACATTTCTTTTTCATTATCAACATTAACTGCTTTAGGGTTGAATGCAGTTAAGGCACTCGTTAACGCAGATAAAACACCCATTGGATGAGCTGTTTTTGGAAAACCATCAATGATATTTTTCATCTCTTCATTTACTAAAGAATGTTTTTTAATATCATTTTCAAATTGCTCTAATTCTTTAGCTGTTGGTAGCTCTCCGAAAATCAAAAGATAAGAAACCTCTAAGAAACTTGCTTTCTCGGCAAGATCTTCGATTGAATATCCTCTGTAACGTAAAATCCCTAATTCTCCATCCAGAAAAGTAATTTCACTTTTGCAGGAGCCAGAATTTTTATAACCAGGATCAATAGTAATAATACCTGTTAAATCACGTAATTTGTTAATATCGATAGCGGATTCATTTTCGCTTCCTGTTATTACCGGAAGTTCAATTTTCTTACCATCTACTTCTAATGTAGCTATTTTTGACATAATATATCGGAAATAATTCTTTAAAATAATAATTTATCAAATCTAAGGAATTTAAGACTAATTAAAAAAGGAATAATGCTATGAATTTGTTAAAACCCCAAAAAAAAACCACTCGTTTTCACGAATGGTTTAATTCTACAATATAAGTCTTACAATTATTTGATCTTAAAAGCATTTAACCCAGGAAAATAAGCGGTACTTCCTAATTCCTCTTCAATTCTTAATAGCTGATTGTATTTTGCCATACGATCTGAACGAGAAGCAGAACCAGTTTTAATTTGACCACAGTTTAAAGCTACAGCTAAATCTGCAATAGTATTATCTTCAGTTTCTCCTGAACGGTGTGACATTACTGAAGTATAGCCAGCATTTTTTGCCATGTTTACAGCAGCAATAGTTTCAGTTAAAGTACCAATTTGGTTTACTTTAACTAATATAGAGTTAGCAATTCCTTTTTCTATACCTGTTGACAAACGGGCAACATTAGTAACGAACAAATCATCACCTACTAATTGTACTTTATCTCCAATTTTTTCAGTTAGAGCTTTCCATCCATCCCAGTCATCTTCGTACATACCGTCTTCAATAGAAATAATTGGATATTTAGCCGCAAGTTCAGCTAAATATTCAGCTTGTTCAGCAGAAGTTCTGATTTTTCCAGTCTCTCCTTCAAATTTAGTATAATCATATTTCCCGTTTACATAAAACTCAGAAGCTGCACAGTCAAGAGCAATCATAATCTCGTCTCCAAAAGTATATCCTGCTTTTTCAACCGCAAGTTTGATTGTATCCAATGCATCTTCAGTACCCCCGGCTAAATTTGGAGCAAAACCTCCCTCGTCACCTACAGCTGTACTTAAACCTCTATCGTGTAAAACTTTTTTCAAGCTGTGGAAGATTTCAGTTCCCATTTGCATAGCATGTGTAAAAGAAGTTGCTTTTACCGGGAAAATCATAAACTCCTGGAATGCAATAGGCGCATCAGAATGAGATCCACCATTGATGATGTTCATCATCGGAACAGGTAATGTATTAGCAGAAACTCCACCTACATATCTGTACAATGGCAATCCAAGTTCGTTAGCAGCTGCTTTAGCAGCAGCCAAAGAAACTCCTAAAATTGCATTAGCTCCTAATTTAGATTTATTTGGCGTTCCATCTAAATCGATCATTAATTGATCGATAGTGTTTTGTTCAAAAACAGAAGTTCCAACTAACTCTTCAGCAATAACAGTATTTACATTATTCACTGCATTCAAGACTCCTTTTCCAAGATAAGCTTTACCTCCGTCACGTAATTCAACAGCTTCATGCTCTCCAGTTGATGCTCCAGACGGAACAGCAGCTCTACCTAAAACTCCGTTTTCAGTTACTACATCAACCTCGATAGTAGGATTCCCTCTGGAATCAAGAATTTGTCTTGCGTGAACTTTAATTATAATACTCATTATTTTTGTTTTTTATTAATAAATTATATATATTTTTCGAAATTATAAAAATATTTAATACTATAAACTAATTTTAAACATTAAACATTTTTATTTATTAACTACATCGTTTTAGACCCGACTCCTTTTAATATTCTCTACAAATTGGTCAAACAAATATGACGAGTCATGCGGTCCCGGGCTAGCTTCTGGATGATACTGTACTGAAAAACAATTCTTATTTTTCATCCTCATTCCAGCAACCGTATCATCATTAAGATGTATATGAGTAAGCTCAAGTTCAGGATGTTCCTCCAAAGCTTCTCTTTTTACAGCAAATCCATGATTTTGAGAAGTTATCTCACCCTTTCCGGTAAGTAAATTTTTTACGGGATGATTAATTCCTCTGTGACCTCCAAACATCTTATAAGTCTTAACACCATTTGCTAGTGCAATTACCTGATGCCCTAAACAAATACCAAACAAAGGTTTGTCATCAGCAATTATTCTCTTCGCTACTTCAATTGCTCCAAAAAGAGGATCCGGGTCTCCAGGACCATTCGACAAGAAATAACCATCAGGATTAAATGCTGTCAAATCTTCATACGTTGAATCGTATGGAAAAACTTTAATATAGCAATCTCTCTTAGCAAGATTTCTCAATATATTCTTTTTTATCCCCAAGTCTAATGCTGAAATTTTGTAGGTAGCTTTTTCATCACCTATAAAGTAAGGTTCTTTCGTTGAGACTTTAGAAGCCAGCTCCAAACCTTCCATATCAGGAACAGTAGCCAATTCTTTCTTTAACTCCTCAATAGAAGTCCCATCCGTACAAATAACTGCATTCATGGCACCATTCTCACGAATGTAACTCACCAAAGCACGAGTATCAACATCAGAAATACAAATCAGATTTTGTTTTGTAAAATAATCCTCAAGACTTCCTGAAGCTCCTGTTCGGGAATAATTAAAACTAAAATTTTTACAAACCAAACCTGCTATTTTAACGCTTTCAGATTCAACTTCTAAATCATTTACACCATAATTACCTATATGCGGATTAGTAGTCACCATGATTTGTCCAAAATATGAAGGATCTGTAAAAATCTCCTGATATCCTGTCATTCCTGTATTAAAACAAACTTCACCAAAAGTTTTACCGCTAATACCGATAGATTTACCATGAAAAATAGTTCCGTCACTTAGTAATAAAATGGCGCTTTGTCGAGTTGTGTATTTCATTGTTTACTTTGTATTATTATAATCGTATACTGAATTTTAAAAACTCAGATGTAACTAGATATTTTGCAAATTTACTTTTTTAAAAGAGCGCTGACAAGATTTTTCAAAAATTTCATTCATATAAATAAAACCTAGTCAATTAAAAAAGTTAAATCCTGTTCTCAAAAAAAATCAAAAAAAAAGGATAAACTAAAAAATTAGCTTATCCTTGATTTCTATAGAATCATTATTTTCATAACTATTCAGAAGCTTCAGTAGTCGTTTCTGATTCAGCTGTCGGAGCTTCAGGAGTTGCCTCCTCAGCTTTTTTAGCCTTACCACCACGACGGCTTTTTGCTTTTTTAACTTCTTTTTTACCACCATTGTAAAGTTCATTGAAATCTACAAGTTCGATCATTGCCATATCAGCATTATCCCCTAAACGATTTCCAACTTTAATGATACGAGTGTATCCTCCTGGACGGTCTCCAACTTTAGCAGCTACATCTCTGAACAAATCTGTTACAGCGTATTTACTACGTAAGTAAGCAAAAACAATACGACGATTGTGAGTCGTATCCTCTTTTGATTTTGTGATTAAAGGCTCAACGAATTGTTTAAGCGCTTTAGCTTTAGCAACTGTAGTATTAATACGTTTGTGCTCTATAAGAGAACAAGCCATATTAGCCAACATAGCTTTTCTATGCCCTGTCTGTCTGCTTAAGTGGTTAATTTTTTTTCCGTGTCTCATGACGTGTTTTTTTTATCCTCATCTTGCTACAATCCACTATGGAGAGCAAAATATGAAGTAAATTATTCTTTATCTAATTTGTATTTAGCTAAATCCATTCCAAAAGTTAAATTCTTCACTGCAACAAGTTCATCAAGTTCAGTTAAAGATTTTTTACCAAAATTACGGAATTTCATTAGGTCATTTTTATTGAAAGATACTAAATCACCAAGTGTATCAACTTCAGCCGCTTTCAAGCAATTTAATGCTCTCACAGATAAATCCATATCAACAAGCTTAGTTTTAAGCAATTGTCTCATATGCAATGACTCTTCATCATACGATTCTGTTTGTGCAATTTCGTCAGCCTCAAGTGTAATTCTTTCGTCAGAAAACAACATGAAATGATGAATTAAAACTTTAGCAGCTTCAGTAAGAGCATCTTTAGGATTAATAGACCCATCAGTTTTGATTTCAAAAACTAATTTTTCATAATCTGTTTTTTGCTCTACACGGAAATTTTCGATTGCATATTTTACATTTTTTACCGGAGTAAAAATAGAATCTGTAAAAATTGTTCCAATTGCAGCATTCTGTTTTTTGTTCTCTTCAGCAGGAACGTATCCTCTACCTTTTTCGATAGTTAAATCGAAGTTCAATTTGATTTTAGAATCTAAATTACAGATCACAAGGTCTGGATTCAAAACTTGAAAACCTGAAATAAATTTTTGAAAATCACCAGCCGTTAATTGATCTTTCCCTGAAACAGAAATTGTAACTGCTTCATTATCGATATCTTCAATCTGACGTTTAAAACGTACTTGTTTTAGATTAAGGATAATTTCGGTAACATCTTCAACAACACCTGAAATAGTAGAAAACTCATGATCTACACCTTCGATACGAACAGATGTAATTGCATAACCTTCTAACGCTGAAAGCAAAACTCTTCTAAGTGCATTACCAACTGTCAATCCGTAACCAGGTTCTAAAGGTCTAAACTCAAATTTACCTTCAAAATCAGTTGAATCGATCATGATAACTTTATCGGGCTTTTGAAAATTAAATATTGCCATAAATTTCGACTAAGTCAATTATTATTTGTTGTACAACTCTACGATTAATTGTTCTTTAATGTTTTCTGGAATTTGAAGTCTCGCAGGTACAGAAACAAAAGTTCCCTCTTTAAGTTCATTGTTCCAGGTAATCCATTCATAAACATGACTTGAATTTGATAAAGAACGTTCGATAGCTTCTAACGATTTAGATTTTTCACGAACTGCAACTTTATCACCAGGCTTTAGGTGGTAAGAAGGAATATTTACAACTTCACCATTAACAGTAATGTGTCTATGAGAAACTAATTGTCTAGCACCTCTTCTAGATGGAGCAATACCCATTCTAAAAACAACATTATCTAATCTTGCTTCACATAATTGTAAAAGAACCTCACCAGTAACACCCTTAGTAGCTGATGCTTTTTTGAATAAACCTCTGAATTGTTTTTCTAAAATTCCATAAGAATATTTAGCTTTTTGCTTTTCCATTAACTGAACAGCATACTCAGATTTTTTACCTCTTTTTTTAGCCATCCCGTGTTGTCCAGGAGGATAGTTTCTTTTTTCGAAAGATTTATCATCTCCGAAGATTGCCTCGCCAAATTTACGAGCAATTCTAGTTTTAGGACCAGTATATCTTGCCATTTCTAAAAATTAATTTAAGATAGAGATTATGAATTCAGGTCATATCCTTCGATAATCGTTTATTCTATCTTGTTATACTTAAATAATATTATTAAACTCTTCGTCTTTTTGGAGGACGACATCCGTTGTGAGGCATTGGAGTAACATCGATAATCTCAGTAACTTCAATTCCTCCGTTATGAATAGAACGAATAGCAGACTCACGTCCGTTTCCTGGTCCTTTTACATAAACTTTAACTTTTTTAAGTCCAGCCTCAAGAGCGACTTTACTACAATCTTCTGCTGCCATTTGAGCTGCATACGGAGTATTCTTTTTAGAACCTCTGAATCCCATTTTACCAGCTGAAGACCAAGAAATAACTTCACCTTTCTTGTTTGTCAAAGAAATAATAATATTGTTGAAAGTGGCAGAAATATGAGCCTCACCCGTTGATTCAACGATAACTTTACGTTTTTTTGCAGTTGCTTTAGCCATATTACTTATTATTTAGTTGCTTTTTTCTTGTTAGCAACAGTTTTTCTTTTACCTTTTCTTGTTCTAGAGTTATTTTTAGTTCTTTGTCCTCTTAATGGAAGACCAGATCTGTGACGGATTCCTCTATAACAACCAATATCCATTAAACGCTTGATGTTCAAAGAAATCTCAGAACGCAATTCTCCTTCAATTTTGTAAAATGAAACGGCATCACGAATTGCTCCGATCTCGTCATCATTCCAATCTTGAACTTTTTTATCTTGGCTAACCTGAGCTTTTTCTAAAATCTCAATAGCTCTACTTTTTCCTAATCCGAAAATATAGGTAAGTGCAATAACACCTCTTTTGTTCTTTGGGATATCTACCCCTGCTATTCTTGCCATAATTATCCTTGTCTTTGTTTAAATCTAGGATTCTTTTTGTTTATTACGTACAGTCTCCCTTTTCTACGCACGATAATGCACTCGGCACTTCTCTTTTTTACTGATGCTCTAACTTTCATAGTAATTATCCTTTAATATCGATAAGTAATTCTTGCTTTTGACAAATCATAAGGACTCATTTCCAGTTTCACTTTATCACCAGGTAATAATTTGATGTAATGCATACGCATTTTACCAGAAATATGAGCAATTACAACATGTCCATTTTCTAACTCTACACGGAACATCGCATTTGATAATGCTTCAATGATTGATCCGTCTTGTTCTATTGCTGATTGTTTTGCCATAAATATATTAAGCTACTGCTTTTCTATTTTTACCAGTCTTCATTAAACCATCATAATGCTTGTTTAACAAGTATGAATTGATTTGCTGAATAGTATCTATTGCAACACCAACCATAATTATTAAAGAGGTACCTCCAAAAAACATTGCCCAAGATTGTTGTACATCCATAACACTTACAACAATAGCTGGAAACACAGCAATTAGAGCAAGAAATAAAGATCCTGGGAAAGTTATTAAAGACATCACCTTATCAAGAAAGTCTGAAGTTTCAGCACCTGGTCTTACACCCGGAATAAAACCACCACTTCTTTTTAAATCATCGGCCATTTTGTTAGTAGGTACTGTGATCGCAGTATAGAAGAATGTGAATACAATAATTAAAGTTGCAAAAACAAAATTATACCAAAACCCAAACATATTACTAAATGTTCCAACAATTGATTGTGATGTATCTGATTTAGATAGTCCAGCTACAGCGGCAGGAATAAACATAATTGCCTGAGCAAAAATGATTGGCATAACCCCTGAAGCATTAAGCTTAAGCGGAATCCATTGCCTGTTACCAACAGCCAAATCCTGTTCATAGTCCCCAGTTGTTGTACGACGAGCATATTGAACCGGAATTCTACGTACAGCCATCGTTAATAACACACAAGAAATAATAACCAGTAACCAAACTATAATTTCAATAACCAATAACATCGGACCTCCATTGTTATTAGTAACTCTGGTTGTAAATTCTTGTATGAAAGCTTGTGGTAAACGAGCCAGTATACCAACCATAATTAATAATGAAATTCCATTTCCAATACCTTTATCAGTAATTTTTTCACCAAGCCACATAGCAAATATTGTACCTGTAACCAAGATAATAACAGAAGAAAACAAAAACTCAGGTGAGTTAAATCCTAACAAAAATGCATTACTAGGAAGTGTTCTGTATAAATTATAGATATAAGTCGGACCTTGAACCAAAGTAATAGCAATAGTTAACCAACGGGTAATTTGATTAATCTTTTTTCTACCGCTTTCCCCATCATTTTGAAGTTTTTGCAAATATGGAATCGCAATTCCCATTAACTGAACAACAATAGAAGCAGAAATGTAAGGCATAATCCCTAAAGCAAAAACTGAAGCTTTAGAGAAAGCGCCTCCGGTGAACATGTCTAAGATAGACCCTAAACCATTTTTTGTTTGTCCCGCTAAACCAGTTAGTTGAGTTGCATCAATTCCCGGAAGCGTAACATGTGCTCCAAAACGATATACTAAAAGCAATCCTAATGTAATTAAGATTCTGTTTTTCAGTTCTTCGATTTTCCAAACATTACTTATTGATTCAATAAATTTCTTCATACAATAGAAAAATTATATTGTTACAGCCTCTCCTCCAGCAGCTTCAATAGCAGCTTTTGCAGTAGCAGTAAATTTGTGAGCAGTTACTTTTAATTTTGCTTTCAACTCTCCTCTACCTAAAATCTTAACAATTTCATTTTTGGTAGCCAAACGGTTTGCTACGAAATCTGTCATTGAAACAGAATCAGTAATAACACCATTATCTACTAATAATTGAAGCGTATCTAAATTAACACCTTCGTATTCTTTACGGTTGATGTTTTTGAAACCAAACTTAGGCACACGTCTTTGAAGTGGCATTTGACCTCCTTCAAAACCAATCTTTTTAGAATAACCAGAACGAGATTTTGCTCCTTTATGACCTCTTGCAGAAGTACCACCTTTTCCAGAACCTTCTCCTCTACCTAATCTTTTATTTTGATTGTGTGTTGACCCTTCAGCTGGTTGTAAGTTACTTAAATTCATAACAGTATTTGTTATTTAGCTTCTTCAACAGAAACTAAGTGTTTAACTTTGTTTATCATCCCAAGGATAGCAGGATTTGAATCATGCTCTACAACTTGTCCCATTTTACGTAGACCCAAAGCTTCTAAACCTCTCTTTTGAGAAAGAGGACAGTTGATTTTGCTTCGAACTTGTTTTACTAATAATTTAGCCATAATTTCCTTGAATTAACCTTTAAAAACTTTTTCTAAAGAAACACCTCTTTGTTTTGCAACAGTATGAGCGCTTCTCATTTGCAATAAAGCATCAAAAGTTGCTTTAACTACGTTATGAGGATTTGATGATCCCTGAGATTTTGACAATACATCGTGAATACCTACTGACTCAAGAACTGAACGAACAGCTCCTCCAGCAATAACTCCTGTACCATGAGATGCAGGAATTAAAAATACACGTGCACCTCCAAATTTACCTTTTTGTTCGTGAGGAACAGATTGACCGTTCAAAGGAATTTTTACTAAATTTTTCTTAGCATCTTCTACTGCTTTTGCAATTGCTTCAGAAACATCTTTAGATTTTCCTAATCCATGACCAACTACTCCGTTTTCATCACCTACAACTACAATAGCAGAAAAACCGAAAGCTCTACCTCCTTTTGTAACCTTAGTAACACGATTAACACTAACTAGACGATCTTTAAGTTCAAGACCACTAGGTTTTACCAATTCTACATTTTTGTATTTAGACATAATATATTAGAATTTAAGTCCAGCGGCTCTTGCGCCTTCTGCTAATGATTTAATACGACCGTGATATAAATAACCACCTCTGTCAAAAGTGATGGTATCAATCCCGGCTTTTAACGCTTTTTCAGCAACTAGTTTTCCAACTGCAACCGCTACTTCAACGTTAGTACCTTTTCCTATTTCTTTTTCTCTTGAAGATGCAGCTAATAAAGTAACTCCATTTACATCATCAATAAGTTGAGCGTAAATTTCCTTATTACTTCTAAATACAGATAATCTAGGATTAGTAGCTGTACCACTAATCGATTTTCTAATTCTGAATCTAATTCTCTGTCTTCTATCAGATTTTGTTAATGACATAATCTTATTTTTTAAGCTGATTTACCTGCTTTTCTTCTTAATACTTCACCCACAAATTTAACACCTTTTCCTTTGTACGGTTCAGGCTTACGGAAACCTCTGATTTTCGCAGCAACCTGTCCTAAAAGTTGTTTATCAAATGATGTTAATTTTACGATAGGGTTTTTTCCTTTTTCAGATATTGTTTCTACTACTACCTCAGGAGCAACTTCCAAAACAATATTGTGAGAATATCCAAGAGCTAAATCTAACTTTTGACCTTGATTTGAAGCTCTGTAACCAACTCCAACTAATTCAAGTTCTTTTGTAAAACCTTCAGATACTCCAACAATCATGTTACTGATTAATGATCTATACAATCCGTGTTTTGCTCTTTGGTCTTTATGATCAGACGATCTTTCAACTAATGCTTGATCGCCTTCAACTGTTACAGTTACGTCCGAAAACTCCTGAGTCAGTTGACCTTTCTTTCCTTTTACTGTAATAATACCGTCTTTAACTTCTACAGTTACGCCAGCAGGGATTACAATTGGGCTTTTACCTATTCTTGACATCTTATTTAGTCTTTAAAATTAGTATACGTAACAAATTACTTCACCACCTACATTTAATTGTTTCGCTTGTTTTCCAGTCATAAGACCTTTCGAAGTTGAAACAATCGCAATTCCTAATCCGTTAAGGATTCTTGGTAATTTGGCAGCACCTGCGTATTTACGTAAACCAGGTTTACTAATTCTTTGGATATCTTTAATTACAGGCTCTTTAGTATCTTTATCATACTTCAAAGCAATTTTGATTGAACCCTGAACAGAGTTGTCTTCAAATTTGTAACTTAAGATATAACCTTGATCAAATAAGATCTTAGTTATTTCTTTCTTTAGATTAGAAGCCGGAATTTCAACAACTTTGTGGTTTGCAGCCACAGCGTTACGAACTCTAGTCAAATAATCTGCAATAGGATCTGTATACATATGTATTTGATTGCGATTATGGTTTTCGGGAGACACTCGTCTCCCGAACCTTTAATCAATTAAAATTATTTTTTGGTTTGCAAAAGTAATAACTTATTGCGAGATTACCAAGACGCTTTTTTAACTCCAGGAATTAACCCATTATTAGCCATCTCACGAAAAGTAACACGAGAGATCCCAAATTGACGAATATAACCTCTTGGTCTACCTGTTAATTTACAACGATTGTGCAAACGAACTGGTGAAGCATTCTTAGGTAATTTCTGTAAAGCTTCAAAATCTCCAGCCTCTTTCAAAGCTTTTCTTTTCTCAGCGTACTTAGCTACCGTTTTCTCTCTTTTCACCTCACGGGCTTTCATTGATTCTTTAGCCATGTCTTAATTCTTTTTAAAAGGTAAACCTAATTCAGCCAATAATGACTTTGCTTCTTTGTCAGTTTTTGCAGTAGTAACAAAAGTAATGTCCATTCCCGAAATTTTATTTACTTTATCAATATCAATTTCAGGAAAAATGATTTGCTCTAAAACTCCAAGATTGTAATTACCCCTACCATCAAAACCTGTAGCTTTAATACCGCTAAAATCTCTAACACGTGGCAGAGCAGAAGTTACAAGTCTGTCTAAAAACTCATACATTCTTTCTCCACGCAAAGTAACTTTTGCTCCAATAGGCATCCCTTTTCTCAATTTAAACGACGCAACGTCTTTCTTTGAAATTGTAGATACTGCTTTTTGTCCAGTGATCTTAGTTAACTCATCAACTGCATAGTCAATAAGTTTTTTATCAGATACAGCTGCACCAACTCCACGGCTCAAAACGATTTTTTCAAGTTTAGGAACTTGCATTACGTTTTTATATCCGAACTCTTCTGTAAGAGCAGAGATTACTCTACTCTTATATTCTTCTTTTAGTCTAGGTGTATATGCCATTACTATAGTACTTGATTAGATTTTTTTGAAAATCTTACTTTCTTATCTCCTTCTACTCTTATACCTACTCTAGTTGTCTCCTTAGTTTTAGGATCGATTAGAGCAATGTTAGAAATCTGAATAGAAGCTTCTTTCTTAACGATACCACCTTGAGGGTTTTTAGCACTTGGTTTAGTATGTTTTGAAACCAAGTTTACACCTTCAACGATCGCTTTGTTTTTTTCACGGTAAACACGTAAAACTTTACCTTCAGCACCTTTATGGTCTCCAGCAATAACTCTTACGATATCTCCTGATTTTATTTTTAGCTTTATCATCTTAAAACGAATTAAAGCACTTCTGGTGCTAATGATACAATTTTCATGAATTGTTTTTCACGAAGTTCTCTTGCTACCGGACCAAAAACACGAGTTCCTCTCATTTCCCCTGCTGCATTCAAAAGAACACATGCATTATCATCGAAACGGATATAAGAACCATCAGCTCTTCTCACTTCTTTTTTAGTACGTACAACAACTGCAGTTGAAACAGCTCCTTTTTTCACGTTTCCGTTTGGAGTTGCATCTTTGATAGAAACTACAATTTTGTCACCAACAGAGGCATATCTTCTTTTAGTACCTCCTAAAACACGAATAGTTAAAACTTCTTTAGCTCCCGTGTTATCTGCTACTTTTAGTCTTGATTCTTGTTGTACCATAATTATTTAGCTCTTTCTAAGATTTCAACTAATCTCCAACATTTTGTTTTACTTAAAGGACGCGTTTCGCTGATTCTTACAGTATCTCCAATGTTACAGTCGTTTTTTTCGTCGTGTGCAACATATTTCTTAGTTTTCAACACGAACTTACCGTATAATGGGTGTTTTACTTTTCTTACTTCAGAAATAACGATAGATTTATCCATCTTATTTGAAGTAACAACACCTATTCTTTCTTTTCTTAAATTTCTTTTTTCTTCCATCTTTCAGCAGAATACAATTATTGTAACTCTCTTTTAGTTAACTCTGTAGCCAATCTTGCAACTGTTCTTCTAACACTTCTTATTTGAAGTGGGTTAGCAATTGGAGAAATAGCATGAGCCATTTTTAGGTCAGCATATAGTTTCTTAGTTTGACTAAGTTTCTCTTGCAACTCCGCTGCAGAAAGATCTTTTATTTCTGATTGTTTCATAATAAATATAAATTATGCTTCGAAATCTCTAGCAACGACGAACTTAGTTTTTACTGGAAGTTTTTGAGCTGCAAGACGTAAAGCCTCTTTTGCAACTGACAATGGAACCCCTCCAACTTCAAACATAATTCTTCCTGGTTTAACAACAGCAGCCCAATACTCAACTGCTCCTTTACCTTTACCCATACGTACTTCAAGAGGCTTCTTAGTAATAGGTTTGTCTGGGAAAATTTTAATCCATAATTGTCCTTCTCTCTTCATGTAACGAGTTGCTGCAATACGGGCAGCTTCGATTTGACGAGAAGTCAAGAACATTCCATCTTCATGTACAGATTTAATTCCAAACATTCCATTTGAAAGTTCATGCCCTCTTTGAGAATTACCTTTCATTTTACCTTTTTGTACCTTACGGTATTTTGTTCTTTTAGGCTGTAACATTTTTCTTTAGTTTAAAAATTTACTTTCTTTTACGAGCATCTGGTTTACCGCCTTTGTTAAAGTTAGATTTGCCTCTAGGAGCATCCCCACCTTTACCACCACCTGTACCAGATTGTTTTTTGTCCATTCCAGCAAGCGGAGAAAGCTCTCTCTTACCGTAAACTTCACCTTTCATGATCCATACTTTGATACCCATTCTACCATAAGTAGTATGAGCTTCAGCCAAAGCATAGTCAATGTCAGCTCTGAAAGTTGATAGAGGAATTCTACCTTCTTTGAAACCTTCTGAACGCGCCATCTCAGCTCCATTTAAACGACCAGAAATCAAAACTTTGATACCTTCAGCGTTCATACGCATAGAAGCAGCAATAGCCATTTTGATTGCACGTCTGTAAGAAATACGGCTTTCGATTTGACGAGCGATACTTGTCGCCACAAGATAAGCATCTAACTCAGGTCTTTTAATTTCAAAGATGTTTATCTGAACCTCTTTGTCAGTAACTTTCTTAAGTTCTTCTTTTAACTTGTCTACCTCTTGCCCACCTTTTCCGATAATGATACCAGGTCTAGCAGTAGTGATAGTAACGGTTACAAGTTTCAAAGTTCTCTCGATGATTACTTTTGATACACTAGCTTTTGATAAACGAGCATGGATATACTTTCTGATTTTATGATCCTCGGCAAGTTTATCACCGTAATCATTTCCACCATACCAGTTTGAGTCCCATCCTCTGATGATACCAAGTCTATTTCCAATTGGATTTGTCTTTTGTCCCATGCTGCTTAAGAATTGCTTTGTGTGTTATTGATAGCTCCAAGCACGATAGTTACGTGATTAGAACGTTTTCTTATTCTGTGTGCACGACCTTGTGGAGCTGGACGAAGTCTTTTTAACATCATTCCACCATCTACTCTGATCTCTTTAACAAATAATCCAGCCTCTTCTAAATTACCTTCACTATTTTTTTGCTCCCAGTTATTGATTGCAGATAATAATAGTTTTTCTAATTTTCTAGAAGCTTCTTTAGAACTGAATCTTAAGATGTTAAGTGCTCTTTCTACCTTCTGACCTCTTACCAAGTCCGCTACTAAGCGCATTTTTCTAGGTGAAGTAGGGCAGTTATTCAATTTTGCGAAAGCGATAGACTTATTAGCCTCTTTTCTCGCATCTGCTGTTTCTCTTTTACGAACTCCCATTGCTTCTTTTATTTTTTACCTTTATTTTTTGCTCCAGCATGACCTCTAAAAGATCTAGTTGGCGAAAACTCTCCTAATTTGTGACCTACCATGTTTTCTGTTACGTAAACTGGTACAAATTGACGACCGTTATGAACTGCAATAGTTTGTCCAACGAAATCTGGAGTAATCATTGAAGCTCTAGACCAAGTCTTAACAACTGCATTTTTACCACTCTCTACGTTTTCCTGAACTTTCTTGTCTAATTTATAATGAACGAAAGGTCCTTTTTTTAATGAACGTGCCATATCTTATTATTTCTTTCTACGTTCTACGATATACTTGTTACTCGGGTTTTTCTTAGAACGAGTTCTGTAACCTTTAGCTGGCAATCCGTTTCTTGAACGTGGATGCCCTCCAGATGAACGTCCTTCACCACCTCCCATTGGGTGATCAACAGGGTTCATTGCTACTGGTCTAGTTCTAGGTCTTCTTCCTAACCATCTTGTTCTACCTGCTTTACCAGACACAACTAATTGGTGGTCAGAATTAGAAACAGCTCCAATTGTAGCCGAACAAGTTAACAAGATTAATCTTGTTTCACCAGATGGCATTTTAATTGTTGCATATTTCCCGTCTCTTGCCATTAACTGAGCAAAAGTTCCAGCTGAACGAGCAATAACAGCTCCTTGTCCTGGACGCAACTCAATACAAGATATAACAGTTCCAAGAGGAATTCTGCTTAAAGGTAAAGTATTACCAATCTCAGGTTGGGATTCTGGACCAGAAACTAATTTCTGACCAACTTTCAATCCATTCTGAGCGATAATATAAGTTTTCTCTCCATCAGCATAAGCTAATAAAGCAATAAATGCAGTACGATTTGGATCGTATTCGATTGATTTCACTGTAGCTGGAATTCCATCTTTAGTTCTTTTGAAATCAATAATACGATATCTCTGCTTGTGACCACCACCCGTATAACGCATGGTCATCTTTCCTTGACTATTTCTACCTCCAGAGTTTTTTATCGGCGCTATCAAAGAGCGTTCCGGCTTATCAGTTGTAATGGCGTCATAACCATTCACAACTCTAAATCGCTGACCTGGGGTAATAGGTTTTAATTTTCTTACTGACATTTTTCTATCTTAGATATTGTTGTAAAAATCTATTGTTTCTCCTTCTTGTACTTGTACAATTGCTTTTTTAATAGCATTTGTCTTTCCACTGATTAAACCACTTTTAGTGTATTTAGTAGATCTGTCTGGTCTCACATTCATTGTGTTAACAGAAACAATAGTTACTCCATAAGCAGCCTCAACAGCTTTCTTAATTTGAACTTTGTTTGCTTTTTTGTCAACAACAAATCCGAAACGGTTAAGAACTTCACTTTCTTTGGTTACTTTTTCAGTTACTATAGGTCTAATTATGATACTCATACTCCTATTATTTACTTAAATTTTCTTCAATTAACTCTAAAGAACCCTCCAAAAGCACTAAATTATTAGTGTTTAATATGGCGTAAGTGCTTAATTCTGAGCTAGTTACGACATTAGAAGCCTTTAAATTGCGTGACGACAAATATACATTTTTATTTGACTCACCCAATACAAATAGAGATTTTTTATTTTCTAACCCTAAAGCTTTCAAAACGTTAATGAAATTTTTAGTGTTTGGCACTTCAAAATTAAAGTCTTCAAGAACGATAATGTTCGACTCTTTTGCTTTGATTGAGAAAGCTGATTTTCTAGCCAATCTCTTTAAGCTTTTATTCAATTTGAATGAATAACTTCTTGGTCTTGGCCCGAAAACTGTTCCTCCACCTTTAAATAAAGGGTTTTTAACACTTCCCGCACGAGCAGTACCCGTACCTTTTTGTTTTTTAATCTTACGCGTACTTCCAGTTACTTCAGCTCTTTCTTTAGCTTTATGAGTACCCTGTCTTTGATTAGCAAGATATTGCTTAACATCAAGATATACTGCGTGATTGTTTGGTTCAATTGCGAATACTGAATCAGAAAGTTGAACTTTTCTACCAGTATCTTTTCCGTTGAAATCTAATACTTTTACTTCCATTACTTCTGAATGATTACGTAAGAGTTTTTGTGACCAGGAATACATCCTTTAACAACAAGTAAGTTCTTTTCAGCAACTACTTTTAAAACTCTAAGGTTTTGAACTTTTACATTATCTCCTCCCATTCTTCCAGCCATACGCATTCCTTTGAATACTCTAGATGGATAAGAAGAAGCTCCTACAGAACCTGGCGCTCTTAAACGGTTGTGCTGACCATGAGTAGCTTGTCCAACCCCACCAAAACCGTGACGCTTAACAACACCTTGGAAACCTTTACCTTTAGATACACCTTGTACATCTACAAATTCTCCTTCTTCAAAAATAGAAACATCGATAAGATCTCCTAATTTTTGTTCAGTTGCAAATTCTTTGAATTCAACGACTTTTTTCTTAGCAACAGTTCCAGCTTTTTTAAAGTGACCTAAAGCCGCTTTAGTAGAATGTTTCTCGTTTTTGTCATCGAAACCAAGTTGCAACGCTTCATACCCGTCAACCTCGTTGGTTCTGACTTGGGTAACAACACACGGCCCAGCTTCGATTACTGTACAAGGAATGTTTTTCCCGTTTTCATCGAAAATACTAGTCATGCCGATTTTTTTACCAATTAACCCAGACATAAATATTAATTATTAATTACTAAAATTCCCTTCAATTTGAAAATAACAGAAATTTTCAAACAGGGAGTGCAAAAGTAGTTATTAAAAATGAATATACCAAACAGTTACAAAAATTAAATCGCTCATTATCAAAATCCAAGCTTCAAATCAACCATCAAAGCACTTTCATGTACTAAAAATTTATCTCTTTATTTTCAACTCTAAAAAACCTATCCGCTTAATGATTAATTAATCAAAACAAAACAAAAACGTTCGCACGGCCTTAAAACAAAGGGATTTAAAAACCATCCCCACCAATACAAACTTAAAATCAATTGCAAAAACTAAATACATAATAATATTCTACAACAAAAAAAAGCGAGACATTTCTGACTCGCTTTTTGTATATAAAATTTAATAAAAATTATACTTTAATCTCTACCTCAACCCCACTTGGCAATTCAAGTTTCATTAAAGCATCAATAGTTTTAGATGAAGATGAATAAATATCAATCAATCTCTTGTATGACATTACTTCAAATTGCTCTCTCGCTTTTTTATTTACGTGCGGAGAACGCAATACAGTGAAAAGTTTTTTGTGAGTTGGCAACGGAATAGGACCTGTTACAACCGCTCCAGTAGTTTTTACTGTTTTTACGATCTTTTCAGCAGATTTATCTACCAACATGTGATCGTAAGATTTTAGTTTTATTCTGATTTTTTGACTCATTTTCTTAAAATTAAGCGTTACCTTTTGCTTTTTTGATTACCTCTTCTGAAATGTTAGAAGGTGTTTCTGCATAATGAGAAAACTCCATTGTAGATGTTGCTCTACCAGATGATAATGTTCTTAATGTAGTAACATAACCAAACATCTCAGCCAATGGCACATCTGCCTTAATAGTTTTCGCTCCGTTTCTATCACCCATATCATTTACCTGACCTCTACGACGGTTCAAGTCACCTACAATATCACCCATGTTTTCTTCTGGAGTAATAACTTCGATTTTCATGATTGGCTCTAAGATAACAGCCCCAGCAGCTTTACCAGATTCCTTATAACCCATTCTTGCAGCTAATTCAAAAGAAAGAGCATCAGAATCCACAGGGTGGAAAGATCCATCTAATAAAGTAACTTTCAAACTATCCACAGCATACCCAGCTAAAGGTCCAGTTTTCATAGCTTCACGGAAACCTTTTTCAACTGCAGGAATATACTCCTTAGGAACGTTACCTCCTTTTACTTCATTCACAAACTGTAATCCAACAGGAACTTTTCCATCAACTTCATCAGCAGGCTCGATTCTAAATACGATATCACCGAATTTACCACGACCCCCAGATTGTTTTTTGTAAGTCTCTCTATGTTGAGCAGATCTTGTAAACGCTTCTTTATATTCAACTTGAGGTTCACCTTGATTTACCTCTACTTTAAACTCACGTTTCATACGATCAACTAAGATATCTAAGTGAAGCTCACCCATACCAGAGATAATCGTTTGACCTGAAGCCTCGTCAGTTCTAACTGTAAATGTTGGATCTTCTTCAGCCAATTTAGCTAAAGCCATACCCATTTTATCAACGTCAGCTTTAGTTTTAGGTTCAATAGCAATACCAATTACAGGATCCGGAAACTTCATAGATTCTAAAATAATTGGATGCTTCTCATCAGAAAGAGTATCTCCAGTTTTAATATCTTTAAAACCTACAGCAGCTCCAATATCTCCAGCCTCAATAAACTCGATTGGATTTTGCTTGTTAGCATGCATTTGGTAGATACGAGAAATTCTTTCTTTATTACCAGAACGAGTATTTAAAACATAAGACCCAGCATCTAAACGTCCAGAATATGCACGGAAGAAAGCTAAACGCCCTACGAATGGATCAGTAGCAATTTTAAATGCTAAAGCAGCGAATGGCTCTTTTACATCTGGTCTACGCAAAATTTTCTTTTGATCCTCTTCTAATAAATCAGCATCATCAGGATGAATCCCTTCAATACCTTCTTTATCCAATGGAGATGGCAAATACTTACAAACAGCATCTAACATAAATTGAACTCCTTTATTTTTGAAAGAAGAACCTGCAAGCATTGGAATGATTGCCATATCAATAGTAGCAGCTCTTAAAGCGTTATTGATTTCTTCTTCTGTAATAGAGTTCTCATCCTCCATGTATTTATCCAAAAGATTTTCATCATAAGTTGCAATCTCTTCGATAAGAATAGAACGATAATGCTTCACATCATCGACCATATCAGCAGGTATATCAACGATATCAAAAGTAGCCCCTTGAGTCTCATCATGCCATACTATAGCTTGATTTTTAACCAAGTCAACTATACCTTTAAAATCAGCTTCATCTCCGATAGGCAGAGTAATTGCAACCGCATTCGATTTCAACATATCTTTAACCTGTCCGCATACATTTAAAAAGTTTGCACCTTGACGATCCATTTTGTTTACGAATCCCATACGAGGAACTCTGTATTGATCTGCAAGTCTCCAGTTAGTTTCTGATTGCGGCTCAACACCATCCACAGCACTAAATAAGAAAACCAAACCATCAAGTACACGCAAAGATCGATTTACTTCTACAGTAAAGTCAACGTGTCCAGGAGTATCAATAATATTAAAGTGGTAAGGTAATGATTCTGGAAGCACTTTACCTTGCTCAGTTGGAAAGTTCCAAGTACAAGTTGTAGCAGCAGAAGTAATTGTAATACCTCTTTCTTGCTCTTGCGCCATCCAGTCCATTGTTGCAGCACCATCGTGCACCTCACCAATTTTATGTGATTTTCCAGTATAAAAAAGAATACGCTCAGTTGTTGTTGTCTTACCAGCATCAATATGAGCAGCAATCCCGATATTTCTTGTATATTTTAAATCTCTAGCCATTTCTTTACGAATTAAAATCTAAAGTGAGAGAATGCTTTATTAGCTTCTGCCATTTTGTGAGTATCCATTCTTTTCTTAACTGCAGCACCTTCTTCTTTAGCAGCAGCTAAACACTCAGCAGCTAAACGTTGCGCCATAGATTTTTCATTTCTTCTTCTTGAATAAAGTATTAACCACTTCATTGCCATAGAAATTTTTCTGTCTGGACGAATCTGCATTGGAATTTGGAATGTTGCTCCACCAACTCTACGGCTACGTACTTCTACGTGAGGCATAACGTTTGTTAAAGCATCTTTCCAGATCTCTAATGAAGTCTTCTCATCATTTTGCTTTTTAGTTTCGATGATATCAATAGCATCATAAAATACTTTAAAAGCTGTAGATTTCTTACCATCCCACATTAAGTTATTCACAAAACGTGTTACTAATTGGTCATTAAACCTTGGATCCGGTAAAAGTGGTCTTTTCTTTGCCGCTCTTTTTCTCATGTCTTTTTCTTAAAAGTTTTTAAATTACTTTTTTGCTTCTTTTGGGCGTTTAGCACCGTACTTAGATCTTCTTTGCGTTCTTCCTGCAACACCTGACGTATCAAGCGCTCCACGAACGATGTGATATCTAACACCTGGTAAATCTTTTACCCTTCCACCTCGCACTAATACTATCGAGTGCTCTTGCAGATTGTGTCCTTCTCCAGGGATGTAAGCATTCACTTCATTACCATTTGTCAAACGTACACGCGCAACTTTACGCATTGCAGAGTTTGGTTTTTTTGGTGTAGTAGTGTAAACACGCGTACAAACCCCTCTTCTTTGAGGACAAGAATCTAAAGCAACCGATTTACTCTTCTTAGTGATCTGAGTTCTTCCTGTTCTTACTAATTGTTGAATTGTTGGCATAATTAATACTAAAAATTAATATGATATTAAATTCCCGCTTTTTACGGGGATGCAAATGTATAAAATAAATTCCACTAAACAAATGTTAAATCATTAATTTTCAATAACATTATTTAATCTTATGTTTTTCAAAACAATCTATAGATATTTGCAAAACCTTAAACTAATGAACTAATTGCTTTTGAAACAGTTATTCCAAATATTTCTTTTTTGCTTTATAAGCTTTTCCTGTTACGGACAAATTTTCAGCTTAAAAATCAAAGGCATAAATGAAGCAGAAAATACTATTATAGATTCCCTGAATTACATTCAAAAACATCCAAATGTTAAATCCGCTACTAATGAAGCTATTTTCGTTGTAGAAAAACTTAACAAAAAAGGTTATTTAGACATAAAAACTCTTGGAAACAGTAAAATAAATGACTCCATTTACACCTATAAATTATCACTTGGAGACAAAATAAAATATACCTATATATATATAGGAAGAAATAATTCATTTTTCAACCCTTTTGAAACAAAAAATGACACTATAATAATTCCTTACGAAGAGACCGAAAATTATATAAATCAAAAAATTATCGAAGCAGAAAAACAAGGATTTCCTTTAAGTAAGATGAAACTGGAAAACATCAGAAGAAAGAATTCGATAATTTATGCCGACTTAAATTTTAATTCGGAAAAAAAACGTAATGTAAATTCCATTATTACAAATTACACAAATAACAATCGAAAGGATTTTCTCCCAAAAGGACATCTCAAACAACTTAACAAAAAATACATCAACAAAACTTTTAATCAAAATACCATCAAAGAACTTTATAACGATATAAATAATTTTGGCTTTATAGAACAGCCAAAATATCCCGAAATATTATTCACAAAAGATTCAACCAAAGTTTACATTTATCTTGAAAAAAGAAAAGCAAATACATTTGATGGCTATATTGGTTTTTCAAACGATGAAAACAGAAAAATATCCCTAAACGGCTATCTTGATATTACCCTAGAAAATACGCTCCTTGCCGGTGAAAGATTTTCATTATATTGGAAAAGTGATGGAAAACAACAAAAAACTTTCAATACAAAATTAGAAATACCATACATTTTCAAATCATCACTCGGAATTAAAGCACAGTTAAGCATATTCAAACAAGACAGCACATTTCAAAACACAAAAACCGCAATTGACTTAGGTTATTACATAAATTACAATTCAAAATTTTACATTGGTTACCAATCCACAGAATCAAGTGATATTCAAAACATAAACAACAGAACCGTTAGCGATTTCAAAAGCTCTTTTACAACTTCAACCTTTGACTACACAAAAACAGATCCTCTTAATAATTTGTTATCAAAAAAAGCAAATGTTAACTTAATATTTGCTTTTGGAAAGAGAGATACGAATAACCAACCTGAAACAGTTGTCTCCAGCAGGCAATTTTACACAAATTTAAACTTCTCTTATAACTTCGAACTAAATGAAAAAAATTTCATTAACATAAATTCACAAAATTTTTATCTTAAAAGTAAAAGCTACATTGTTAATGAACTATTCCGTTTTGGCGGCATGTATTCAATTAGAGGATTTTTAGAGAACAGCTTACAAGGAAACCTCTTTGCTTCTATTCTTACAGAATACAGATATATAGTTTCAAAAAATTTATATCTAAATTCAATTCTGGATTATGCAATATACCAAGACTTAACCAGAATTAACAATCCCACTAAAATAGATAAATTAACGGGAATCGGCGCCGGGACAACCATTTTCACAAAGAACGGAATTGTAAAGATAAACGCTACAAATAACCTCCAAAATAACGGGAATTTAAAATTATATAACACTATCATAAACATATGTTATAATGTTAAATTTTGATGTTTACTGAAAAAAGATTTTTATTTATTAGGATAGTTAACAAATTATTAAGAGTTTTGCGATACTAATTCAAAATATTTAAAAATGAAACTAAAGTTCAATGGATTTTTAGTGCTTTTGCTAGCACTAGTTGCGCAAATCACATTTGCGCAAGAGAGAGCTGTTTCAGGAATGGTTTCCGACAATGCAGGAATGCCTTTACCAGGTGTAAGCATTTTAGTTAAAGGAACAAAATCCGGAACACAAACTGATTTTGATGGTAAATTTTCCATTAAAGCATCCCCAAACCAAGTTTTGGTATTTAGCTACATTGGAATGAAAACCCAAGAAGTAGCAGCAACTTCAACTGCAATTAACGTAAAATTAGCAGATGCGGGTGCACAAGAACTGGAAGGTGTTGTAGTAACAGCTTTTGGTATTAAAAGAGAAAAAAAATCTCTTGGTTACGCAACTACAACTTTAAAAGCAGACCAACTTACTCAGGTAGTAAACACCAACCCTTTTGAAACACTTTCTGGAAAAATTGCAGGGGTAGATATTACTGCACCAGCACAACCAGGAGCTGCAACTAAAGTGGTTATTCGTGGCTTAAACAGTATTACAAACAACACTGGACCACTTTATGTTGTTGACGGAACTCCAATTAATAATACTTCAACTGGAACTGGAAATAATGATGTAGCTACTTCTACAAGATCATATGACTCTGGTAACGGTATAAGTGATATTGACCCAAATAATATTGAGAGCATGACCGTCCTTAAAGGAGCAGCAGCATCTGCCTTATATGGTTCAAGAGCTGGTGGCGGTGTAATCATTATTACAACTAAAAAAGGAAAAGCTAACTCAGGTATTAAAATAGACATGTTAGCTTCAACAGAATTTAGTGAAGTTGCAAGAGTTCCACACTTACAAAACCAATTTGGACAAGGATGGAATGGACTTGGATTTTCAGGAGCTAACACATACAGTAATGAAAATGGTTCATGGGGACCAGCATTCAACGGAGAAGTAAGACCATGGGGAACTGTTTATAACAATACTCAACAAATCAAACCTTACGTTGGATTAAATGACAACATCAGAGACTTTTACGATATCGGTGCGTTATCTACACAGTCTGTTACGCTTAGCGGTGGTGGAGATACTTCAGACTTCTCTTTAGTATTCTCAAATGTAAACAGTGACGGGGTGGTACCAACAGAAGCTGATTTATACAAAAAACAATCCTTAGGTTTTAATGGTGGTTTAAAGGGGAAAAAATTCACTTTAAGAACATCATTAAACTATGTCTATAAAGACCAAGCTATTGTTAATACAGGTCAAGGAGAGGATTCAGGTCAAGGTGCAACATTACAGCAAGATTTATTGCAAATCCCAAGAGATATTAGTGTAGTAGATTTAAGTGACTACAAAAACAATGTCTTTAACACACCAGATTATTATTTTACTCCTTATGCAACAAACCCATATTTCTCAATTAACGAGAATAGCACAAAAGTATACGGACACAATCTTTTTGGAAACGTTAATTTAAGCTACAAACTAACAGATAAACTTACTGCTTCATGGCAAATTGGTGGTAACATTAGAACAGAAAGACTTAAGAGTTACGGTGCAATAGTAAATTATTCAGTCGGTAGTCCACAAGCAATCGCAGGTGCTAACGCTGTTGTAGGTGGAGTTACAGAATCAAGATCAGAATTTAGTGAATTTGACACGTACTTTAACCTTAATTACAACACTAACTTAAGCGAAGACTGGAGCTTAAATCTTTTAGGAGGTTTCAACTACAATAAAAGAGAGTCTGATATATTAAAAAACTCAATTACAAATTTAGGTCTATCAGGCTTCTACGAGCTTTCAAACTCAGCCTTAAGACCGGTAATTGAGCAATCAAACACCTTAAGAAGAACAGGAGCAGTTTATGCATCTGCTGAGTTTTCATTTAAAAACAGATATTTCGCTACAGTAACAGGTAGATACGATATTACATCGACTCTACCGCCTACAGAAAATTCATACTTTTACCCATCCTTATCATTAGGTGCAATTGCCATTGACAATGGAAATACTTTCCTTAAACTAAGAGGAGCTGTTTCAAATATTGCAAATGATACCAGAGTATATACAACTGAAGATTCTTACATCTCAGGTTCTGCTAACGCTAACTTCGGTATAATTGCATCACCGGTTGGTGGTATAAGTTTCTTCGAAGCTTCAGGAAGACTTGGTAATCCAGATTTAAAACCAGAGAGTACCTTAGAATATGAAATTGGAGCTGAGGGATCATTCTTCAAGAACAGAATCAGCTATGATATTGCATTGTATCATAAAACAACTAGTGACCTTATTGTAGACTTACCATTGGATCCTTCAACCGGATATACTATAAAAGCAATAAATGCCGGCGATGTAGAAAATAAAGGTATTGAACTTTCTGTAACCGGTAGTCCAATTAAAAACAAAGATTTTTCATGGAACATTACTTACACATTCACTAAAAACCTGAATGAAGTAACTGAATTAAATACAGGAGGAAATTATATTGATTTAACAAGTGCATATGGTGTAACTATGAGAGCCACTAAAGGCGATGCTATTGGTAGTTTCTATTCATTAGTTCCTAAAACAAATGATGCAGGTCAATATATTGTAAATGCTTCTACCGGAATGTACGAAATAAGTGATGACATCCAAAAAGTTGGAAATGCACAACGTGATTTTGTTATGGGATTACAAAACTCTTTCAAATACAAAAACTTTAATCTGGCATTCTCATTAGATTGGAAACAAGGTGGTGATTTCTATTCTTACACAAAAAGATTATCACATTTCACAGGAAATGGAATAGAAACAGCTTATAATGATAGAAATTCTTTTATCATACCAAATTCTGTTAATGAAAACATTGACCCAGTAACACAAGAAGTTACTTATACTGAAAACACAACACCTCTTACATTTAGTACTGTAACTAATTTTTACAATACACAAAACAACCCTGGTATAGAGAAAACACACGTAATTGACAAAACTTTTGTTAGATTAAGAGAGGTTAATTTAAATTATGATTTCCCTTCTACTCTTACTAAAAACATGGGATTCAACAAAATCACTGTGGGTATTTACGGAAGAAATCTTTTCATGTGGACTCCTGGAGAAAATCCATATGTAGATCCTGAAGTTGGAACTTTCGGAACAGGAAAATTCTCTGATTTTGGAGAATTTGGAGCAAATCCATCACAAAGATCAGTAGGTGGAGTTTTAAAATTATCATTCTAAAAATATAATTCATAGAAAATGAAAAAGATAGCAACATTAATAACAGCGCTTTTTTTGTTAGTGTCATGTGATGAATCATTTGACATTAATAGAGATCCGGATTCATTGCCTCCTAATCAAGCTAATAGCACTATTTTACCAGCAGGTATTGCTGGTTTAGCAGGTGCACAAGGATCATATTATGCACTTATAGGAGGGTTTTGGTCCCAATTCTGGACACAGAACACTACTTCAAACCAATACAAAGACATTGATCAATACAGCCTTGGAACTAATGATTTCCAAACTGCCTGGACCGCAATGTACGATGCTTTAAACGACATAAGAGTTGTAAAAAAACAGGCTGAAACTGAAGGAAACTGGAATTACTATTTAATTGCTACTGTACTTGAAGTTGAAGCTTCACAAATTATGACAGATTTATACGATGCTATTCCATATGCAGAAGCAAACAATCCAAATATTTTACAGCCTAAATTCAATTCAGGAAAAGAGACTTATGATTTAATGATAGCTGATTTAAAATTAGCCTTATCTAAGGACTTAAGTACATCTGTAGGAACTCCTCCAGGAAAAGATGATTTTATCTTTAATGGCACAATGTCAAACTGGACAAAATTTGGTAACTCATTGTTATTAAAATTACACCTTAGATTAACACAAGTTGATCCTACATTAGCTGAATCAGGTATTAAAACATTAATTAATTCTGGGGCTCAATTCTTAGATGTTGATGCTGCAATGACTCAGTTTGAAGATGCTATAGACAGAAGTAATCCTTTGTATGAGACTGACAGAAGAAAGTTAA
This sequence comes from Flavobacterium adiutor, assembly GCF_048282555.1. Lineage (NCBI taxonomy): Bacteria > Pseudomonadati > Bacteroidota > Flavobacteriia > Flavobacteriales > Flavobacteriaceae > Flavobacterium > Flavobacterium adiutor. The sequence goes on along the minus strand of NZ_CP182487.1, from coordinate 783,130 downwards.
ATACAACTTTAAACTTAAGAGCAAGTAAAACTTTATACCTTTATTTGCAGGCAAATGGTGATCCTCGTCTGAACAAATATTATGGAGCGGGAGTACCTAATAATCAAGGGGATTTCGAGAATGGCGCCACTGGACTTTCATTAGTAACTCTATATGCAAAAACTCCTTTATATTTTATGAGTGCAGAGGAAAGCTATTTCCTACAAGCCGAAGCTCTTGTTAGATATTATGGAGGTGTAGGAGCCAAAGAAAAATACGATTTGGGGGTAGCTGAAAACTTCAAGAAATACGATAACACTACTTCTGTCGCTCCTATTACTGGTCCTGTTGGAAGCCCTGCTGCTTTGTTAGCCACTGGGGGAAAATATGCATTCCCAACAACAGGAACTGCTGCTCAAATCGAAGCAATTATTACTCAAAAATGGATTGCAAGTTTCCCTGGAAACGGTTACGAATCTTTCTTAGAACAAAACAGAACTGGCTACCCTAGAGAATCTGCACTTCCTCAATCAGACGAAGATTACATCCCAGGACAATTTGCAGTATCTGTTGAAAATGTAACGAGTGGTGTATTTCCAAGAAGACTTGTTTTACCAAATACAGTAAAAACAAGAAATCCAAATGCGCCAACAATTTCAAAAATAACTACTCCAGTTTGGTGGGATATTAACTAAAAAACTTAAACAATGAAAAAAATATTTTTATCCCTAATAATAGTTTCAGGACTTTTGTTAACTTCATGTGATGGAGATTCAACAGATAATGTTTCAAAAGTTACTGCTTATGCTAACCTGCATATGAATGGAGATGCTGTTGTTGTTCTTACTCAAGGACAAACATATGCTGAAGCCGGAGTAGAAGCTGATGCAGATGGAGTAGCTCTTGAAGTGAAGCTTAACGGAACAGTTGACACAAGTAAACCTGGTGTTTATAAAATTAGATACTCAGCTACAAATAGCGATGGTTTTCCTGCATCCTTAACCCGTACTGTAATCATTTTAAGTGATCAACCTAGCACAATTGATTTATCTGGCACCTTTTTTAGAAATGGCAATCCAAATAATGTTACAAAACTTGGAGACAGAAAATACATTTGTGACAATGCAACCGGATATACTCCTGGAAATGAAAACAACATAACTTTGACATTTTACAACATTGATGACAAACAAGTATATGCTCCTTACCAAGAAAACACTTCTGAAACAGGCATTACCGCAGAAAGTAATATAGGAACAATTACTGACCAAAATAACTGGAAATGGTCAATTATAGCATCAGCATTCTTCGGTACTGCTGATAGAGTATTTAAACGTAATTAAAATTATTAAGAATGAAAAAAATTAAACAAAATATAGCACGCTTACTTGTAGCGGTATTTGTCCTTACATCTTTTATAGCTTGTGACGAAGTTGGCGATACAGATCCAGGAGGAACTTCTGTAGAATCTATGGCAGGTGACTGGTACGTACAAACATTAGTTAATGGTGCAGTGGTAATTGATTATAAACTTATTTCTACTTACAATACATCAGCAAATGATGGAAAAGAAATGTGGATTGATGACCAAGGTCATATATGGGATTTTAAAGTAAAATCTCCTGTAACTCTTAGTTCATCTTCATTTGCAGGAAGTAATTTAGCAAGTAGTGTTGATGGATATAATATTAATGTGAATATCACAGAAGGGAAGATCACTAAAAAAGGTGCCACTTCTACTGGAGGTCACACCGTTGATGGTATCTCTTTTAAAGCTGAATTCTCAGATGATCCTGGAACCATTTATGAAATAAAAGGTTACAAAAGAACTGGCTTCTCTGAAGACGAACATTAAAAAAAAATATAAATAACATTTTATTTTAACCACCCTGTCAATTCAGGGTGGTTTTTTTATAGAAACATATTACCTATATTTGTTACATGGAAAAAGAACATCAAATATTTGGCATTAGAGCCATTATAGAAGCCATTCAGGCAGGGAAAGAAGTAGACAAAGTATTCATCCAAAAAGAAATTTCGGGTGAATTAATGAAAGATCTAATGAAAGTGATGAAACGCGCTAACATTAACTTCTCTTATGTTCCTGTAGAAAAACTAAACCGCTTAACACCAAATAATCACCAGGGAGCTGTTGCTACGATATCCCCTATTGGATTTATTGAATTAGAACATCTGGTTGAATCGACAATTGAATCCGGTTCGAAACCTTTGTTTTTAATATTAGACCAAATTTCTGATGCAAGAAATTTTGGAGCCATAATAAGAACTGCAGAATGCACTGGCGTAAATGGAATTATTGTTCAAAAAGCTGGATCTGCCCCTGTAAACGGAGATACTGTTAAAACTTCGGCAGGAGCTGTATTTAATGTACCAATCTGCAAAGTCGAACATATTAAAGACGCTATTTTCTATTTACAAGGTTCTGGAATTAAAACGGTAGCAGCTACTGAAAAAACAGATCAAAATATTTATGATTTAGAACTGAATGAACCTGTTGCTATCATCATGGGATCTGAAGACAGAGGAATTAATCCTTCTGTTCTTAAAATTGTTGATGAAAAAGCAAAATTACCTATGTTTGGCACTATTGGATCGCTTAATGTTTCTGTAGCCTGTGGTGCATTTTTATATGAAACTGTTCGTCAAAGAAGCTAAAATAACAGTCTATAATAAGTACTAAAAAACACTTCTAATCGAAGTGTTTTTTTTTTATGCTTAACTATATCTACTAATCTGTTTTATCTTCTGATTTAGTTATGATATAATTTACCGAAATATCGGAATTGAAATAAGTAGAAATAATTTCAGGTTCTTCATCAGGTCTCTCTATATTGATAAAATTTCCGTTTTCGTCAAAGTGTTTCATAAAGGGATCCTGATCGGGATCAAAATCAGGTCTTTGCCAATCATAGACAATTGGTTTTGCATACTCAGGAGTTTTATAAAATAATGTCATAGCAAATCCTGTTATAAAACCTGCCAAATGACCTTCCCAGGAAATATTTTGATCAACATCTGGAAAAACATACCAAATCATCCCGCCATACAATAAAATCACAGCAAATGACAAGGCTACTAAACGATAATACCTAGTCTGGATGCCTTTAAAGAATATAAAGCTTACCAGAACATAAATCAGTCCACTAGCCCCAATGTGATAATTTTCACGGCCAATAAGCCAGGTAATCAAACCCGAAAATAAAATTCCATAACCAATAACACCTAAAGACTGCTTCGGGTAAAAAAACTGCAAGGCCGGTAACAATACGATAAGCGGAATAGAGTTATTATAAAGATGATTTAAATTTTCATGAATAAACGGACTAAATAAAACACCCTGTAAGCCGGAGAAATCAAGGGGATATATTCCGTTTTGGTAAAAGTCAAAATCAAACCGGATCTGGATCCAATAGATAATCCAAAGTAAAAGAACAAAAAATACCGGAAGACCAATAACAGCGGTAGAAAATTTAAAGTGGCTATCGTTCATGTTTTTTATTGAGTTTAATAAACTTCCATCAAAAAACTATCCAATTGCAATTTCCTGATAATTTGTCAGCAAAACAGAAATATCTCAATCTACAATTCATAGCCCTGATGGAAACGGCATCCTTTTTCCTGCTGCTGCCAGCAGGGAAAAGATATAGTGGACAGCAGGAATTAGCTCCAAAAAAATGAGAAATAAAATTGAAACTCGTAATTTTACAAAATGGAAGCACCTTTAGCAGAACGCATTCGACCACAGCAATTAGAAGACTACATTAGTCAAAGTCATCTGGTTGGACCAAACGGATCCTTAACGCAACAAATTTCGAAAGGAATTATTCCGTCACTTATTTTCTGGGGACCACCCGGAACAGGAAAGACCACGCTGGCTCAAATTATTGCACAAGAATCCAAGCGCCCTTTTTATATACTAAGCGCAATTAATTCTGGTGTGAAAGATATTCGTGATGTAATTGAAAAAGCAAAACAAAGCGGTGGACTATTCACAGCTAAAAATCCGATTTTGTTTATTGATGAGATCCATCGTTTTAGCAAATCACAACAGGATTCCCTTTTGGCTGCTGTTGAAAAAGGATGGGTAACCTTAATTGGAGCAACTACTGAGAACCCAAGTTTTGAGGTTATTCCCGCATTATTATCGCGTTGTCAGGTTTATATTTTAAATGCTTTTACAAAAACTGACCTGGAAGCGTTGTTGCATCGTGCCATGAAAACGGATGCTGAATTAGCTGCCAAAAATATTGTTCTAAAAGAAACAGAAGCGCTTTTAAGATTATCTGGTGGAGATGGACGAAAATTATTAAATATTTTTGAGCTGGTTGTTAACGCTTCTGCCAGCAGTGAAATTATCATTACAAACGACAGGGTTTTGGAACTGGTGCAGCAAAATACAGTTTTGTATGACAAGACGGGAGAACAACACTATGACATTGTTTCTGCCTTTATAAAATCAATTCGTGGAAGCGATCCAAATGGCGCTGTTTATTGGCTCGCCCGAATGATCGAAGGAGGTGAAGATGTTAAATTTATTGCCCGGAGAATGCTGATTTTATCCAGTGAAGATATTGGAAATGCTAACCCAACAGCTTTTATAATGGCAAACAATACTTTTCAGGCGGTTTCGACTATCGGTTATCCTGAAAGCCGTATTATATTAAGCCAATGTGCCATCTATCTTGCTACATCGCCAAAAAGCAATGCTTCATATATGGCTATTGGAAATGCCCAGCAATTAGTTAAACAGACCGGAGATCTGCCTGTTCCGATTCATTTACGGAATGCACCGACAAAATTAATGAAAGAACTGGGTTATGGTGAAGATTACAAATACTCACATGATTATGCCAATAACTTTGCCGACCAGGAATTTTTACCTGATGCTATAAAAGAAACGGTTCTTTACAATCCCGGGAGCAATTCAAGAGAGAACAGCAACCGAGAGTTTTTAAAGAACCGCTGGAAAGATAAATATGGTTATTAAACCAAATTATATTTTAGAATTTAACTGAAACTTTTTCAGAAATCAATTTATCATTTTGATAATATTCAAAAAACCATTGATTGTCTTTTGCATTCAAGCTTCCCTGAATACCCTCTTTTATGGCTATGAAAGAATCAGGGCGGGATGTTTTAAGCAGCTTCATAACTACTTTTGGCGTTTTATCAATTAACTGATAGCCGTTTTCTGTTGGCTGTGCATATAGTAAATTTGGATCTGAAACATCTGCAACAGGAGCAGAAACTGAAGTTACAGCTACAGCAGGAGCAGCAGTAACCGCTGCTGTTGATGCAACACCAGAAGCTGTTATTGCTGTTTTGCCACTATATTTATAATGTAAGCCATATATAGATAGGAAAGCCATATCCAATGATTCACGATAGGCAGCCTCATATTCTTTCTCTTTGCTTTTTCCCGTTTCAGAAGTATAAACTACTTTCCCATAACAGTCTTTAAACTCTACAAAAAGTTTTGTAACCAGGAAAGCATTATCTCTTTTTACATCTGCATATAAAAGATCACATCTATTGAGCAATTCTGCTGGAAGCTGATCATTCTCATAAAAGGCCTGAAATCCTGCCTTTATTAGATTTGCCTTTGTCATAGTTGATAATCGATAAGGATTAATGCCTTTTGCAAAATCAAATTTAATAGGGACAATAACAGCTTTGAAATCATTAATTGACTGCGAAAAACCAATGAATGACGTGAATAGAATAAATACTAAAAATTTAATTTTCATAATTATAAATATTTTTTGAGTTCTAATAAATTATTTATTTGTTTTATATTTTCAGGAGCTGCCACCTTTTTATCATTAAAAAAAATAGCATCCAGACCGGCATTTAAAGCACCATTAACATCAGCATCCAGACAATCACCGATCATGATACAATTTTCTTTTGAGGCTTTTGCCAGATTAACAGCATAATCAAAGATAATACTATTTGGCTTTTTTACACCAGCCATCTCAGAATTTGTAATAGTATTAAAATAGCCTGAAATAGCAGCATTATTAATTTTTTTATCCTGAACTCCTGCAAAACCATTCGTTATAATATGCAGCTTATATTTTGGTTTCAGATACTCCAAAATTTCAATTGCCCCTTTAAAAAGATGATTGTTATCTGTTAAAAATTCAATATAATCATTTGCAATCTGGTTAATATCTTCATCAGAAATAATAAAACCCAAAGCATCAAAGGAGTGTTTAAGTCTATTATAACGCAATTCCTGATGTGTAATTTTGTCGTTCTGATATAATTTCCAACATGCCTGATTTACAGGAATATATTTTTGAATAAAATCCTGACAATTGATTTCAGGAAATTTACAGTCAAAAATTCGTTCAAAAGCCAACTGCGAATTTCTGTCAAAGTCCCAAAGTGTGTGATCTAAATCAAAAAAGACATCGGTAATATTTTTACTCATAACTCATAAAATTCCTTCATCTGCAAAACTATAATATTTTGTTTCAGTTATAATAAGATGATCCAAAACTTTAACATCTAAACTATCCCCAGCCTGCTTTATTTTTCTAGTGATTTGCTTATCAGCATCACTAGGAATTAAACCTCCGGAAGGATGATTATGGCACAAAATTAAGCCTGTCGCTCCATTTTCTAAAGCCACTTTAAAGACTAAACGTATATCTACAATTGTTCCTGAAATACCACCTTTACTCAATTGAGACTTCAAAATTACCTTATTGGAATTATTCAGAAAAAGGACCCAGAATTCTTCGTGTGGAAGTTCGCCAATAATAGGCTGCATGATTTCAAAAACAATTTTACTGGAAGTAATTTTTGTTAATTCTACTGCATCCTCCGCTCTTCGGCGTCTTCCCAATTCCAGAGCAGCAATAATTGCAATCGCCTTAGCCTCGCCTATTCCTTTAAAATTAGTTAGTTGTCCCAGAGACATCTTACCTAAAGAATTCAACGTATCTGCACTAGCTAAAATTCTTTTACTTAAATCAACTGCCGACTCATTTCGGCTTCCTGAACCAATTAAAATTGCAATTAATTCGGCATCACTCAAAGCATTTTTGCCTTTCAGCATTAATTTTTCGCGTGGGCGGTCATCTTCTGACCAATTTGTAATAGGGAAATGTACTGATTCCATTGGCGTATATTAAATATTGTTTTTTACAGGTGAATTATTCGACTGATTCCGGACACTCTCACAAAAGCATCCAAATTCAAGTATTATACAAAATTATTGGTAAACTCATCAGAATAAATTTTCTAAAAATAAGAAAAATCATTCATTAAAAGTCATGTCTCCTTTAAAATCATTAATTTCAAATAAAAAACATGAAAAACAGGTACGTAACATTAACCCTCTTATTATTATTCTCGTGTGTTCAAAAAGAAAACATAATAACATTTTCTACTAATCCTGAGATACAGACTAATAGCTTTGAACAAAAATTATCTGAAGCAGCACTTTCGATAATGGATCCATCTATAAAATATGATCCCTCCTATTTGGCTATAAAATATCCAAACGGCGATGTCCCGGAAGGGAAAGGAGTCTGCACGGATGTAATAATCAGAGCATATCGCAAGCTGGGAATCGATTTACAAAAAGAAGTAAATGAAGATATGCTTGAAAATTTTTCTAAATATCCAAACTTAAAAAAATGGGGAATGAGTAAAACAGATCCGAATATAGATCACAGGAGAGTACCTAATTTAGAGGTTTTCTTTGAAAGAAAAGGAATGAAATTACCTGTATCTGAAAATGGAAAAGATTATAAAACAGGGGAAATTGTGACGTGGATGATTCATAACAAACTCCCTCATATCGGCATCGTTACCGCTAAAAAGTCAGATGGTGGTAACCGCAATCTAATTGTTCATAATGTTGGAGGCGGACAAGTTTTGGAAGACTGTTTGTTTGCTTATAAAATTGTGGGACACTTTAAATACAAAGGGGATTCAGATTAGAAAATTAGAAAATTTGTCAATCAGATAATTTAAAAAAATGCCAGCTGAAAACAATTCTCACATGATCTAATTTGCTGAGTTATCATTCTAAGCAAAAAAAAGTGCCAACTGGAAAACAATTGACACATTATCTAAATTTTCTAATTGATTTATTATTCAATCAATCCTTTAACTTCATCAAAATTTAAACCTCCATAATTACCAGAGCTCATCAAAAGCAAAGCTGAATTGTCCAGATTTAAATTGAACAGATATTCTTTGAATTCAGCTGGATTCGTATAAATAACCAAATCTTCTCTATTAAAAGAATTGGCGATCTGTTCGTAAGTCACTTCTTCGAGTTGTTTAATTTTGACCGCATCGGGTGAATAGAACACAACAGCTACATCAGCATGCTCTAATGCCCCCTGATATTCCTTCAAAAATTCGGCATTTAAACTACTGTAGGTATGTAATTCTAAGCATGCTACCAGAGTTCTGTTTGGATATTGTTCTTTTACCGCTTTTGTAGTTGCGGCTACTTTACTTGGCGAGTGTGCAAAATCTTTATAAGCCACCTTTCCTTTTCCTTCGGCGATTTTTTCTAACCGCTTTGAAGCGCCTTTAAAACTGGCAATCGCTTCATAAAAATCGGCTTCGTCAACCCCCATATTTTGGCAAATCCATTTAGCTCCTGCAAGATTATTTAAATTATGCGCCCCGAAAACTTCGATTGGCATATCGCCTTCTGGAGTTTTTAATAATGTTACGCCATCATTCACAGAATATTCAGGAGTATGATAAGGTAATTTGCGAATTGGATTTGTTGCAGCTTCTGAAACACGTTTTACTTCCGGATCATTTTCGTTGTAAACCAAAATTCCACCATTTGTAATTTTAGAAATGAAAATTTCAAATTGTTCTACATAATTTTCATAGGTTGGAAAAACATTTATATGATCCCAGGCAATTCCGGAAATCAAAGCAATATTGGGCTGATATAAATGAAACTTAGGACGACGGTCAATTGGAGAAGATAAGTACTCATCTCCTTCCAAAACCATAAAATCATTTTCTTCTGTAAGATGCACCATCGTATCAAAGCCTTCCAGTTGTGCACCCACCATATAATCTACTGCAATATTATGGTAGTGCATCACATGCAGAATCATTGAAGTAATGGTTGTTTTTCCGTGAGAGCCTCCAATTACAACACGGGTTTTGTTTTTTGATTGTTCATATAAAAATTCCGGATAAGAATAAATTTTCAATCCTAGTTCCTGCGCTTTAAGCAATTCCGGATTGTCTGCTTTTGCATGCATCCCTAAAATTACAGCTTCAATATCTGAGGTAATTTTTTCAGGAAACCATCCCATTTCTGCAGGAAGAATTCCTTTTTTTTCTAATCTTGATTTTGAAGGTTCAAAAATTGCATCATCGCTTCCTGTAACCTGATATCCTTTGTTATGTAATGCTAAAGCTAAATTGTGCATGGCACTTCCGCCTATGGCGATGAAATGTGTTTTCATTTAAAATTTCAATTTTTAAGTTCTAAACTCCAGATATTCTTAGAATTCAGTATTTGAGATTTAATTATTTTGAGTCAAATTTTCTTTTTAATTCCTGAGCTTTTTTAGGCTCTTTTAATTTGTTCAAATATAAATTATATAATTTTTGAAATGTAACTTTTGAATTGCCAATTTCATGTGCTTTTATATAATTTTTTTCTGCCGAATCGTATCTTTTGAAATACTCATCAATTCTTCCTTTGGACAAATATCCGTCGACAGGTGATAATTTTGTGAGCTCATTAGAATATTTCAGCGCTTTCGATTCGCTTCCTCCCACTATTCCGGGCAATTGCAAATACAGTTCTATTAATGCCCAGCGTGCTGGGAGATGTTTAGGATTTAAAACAATCGTTTTCTCAAATGAGGATTTGATGTCATCTACCATTCCAAAAGCCTTAAATTTATTCACTTCTAAGGCACGCATTCCAAGGCAGCCTCCATATTTATAAAAATATTCAGCCTCAGTAGGTTTTAACTGTTTTAATTTTTTGTAGTAGGATGCTGTTTTTTCCCAATGTTTTTCCTCTGCAGAAATATCGGCTAATCGCTCCAGAGTCTTACTATCATTTGGATAATATTTTAAGTTTTCTTCAAACAGAGCTTCCGCCTCCTTATATTTTTTAGCATGAAATAACTTCTCCCCTTTTTCAAAATTGGATTGTGACCATAAAATAAATGGAATCAAAAAGAAAAAAATTATTAACTGTCTCATATATCAAAAATAACGAAATATAGAATCGATTATTGACTTTTACACATAAATTAGTAATTTGTACGAAAATTATTTAATGCCTTTAAACTCACTTTATGAAAAATATACTATTTGCTTTCCTGCTTTTTTCCGCAACATTATTTGCACAACAAAATGATAAAAAATGGGCAAAAGCGATCACTTACGAAAATGAAGGCAAAATCAAGTCTGCAAATGAAGTAGTTGCGAAAATTTATAAAAAAGCAGTTGCCAAAAAAGATGAAGTACAAATGATAAAATGCTTTTTTTATCAGTCTAAGTATATTCAGATACTTGAGGAGAATGCACAAAATAAAATTATAACTAATCTTAAAACAGATATTAATCGTGTTTCCATTCCATCAAAAGCGATTCTGAATCTAATTTATGCCAAATACCTGAAAGATTATCTAAATTACGGCGAGCCATATGCAGTTGACAGCACAGCTGTTGTAGTTGATTATGCTGCTGCAGTTGTGGATAGTGCAGCAGCGTTGATCGACGAGGCTGTTGCCCAAATTGATACAACTGCAGTAGTTATTGATACTGCTTATGCCTCCATAGACTCTGTAGCTGTTCCCCAATCAGATTATATACCAACGAAAATGATATCAGAAAATGATGTGATAGCGGCTTTTGAAAAAACATTAGAAAATGAAGCAATTTTAAAAGCTACTCCGTTGATTAATTACAAAGCTGTTTTCGATTTTCTTGTTTTAGAAAAGTTCAAAAAAGAAAATTTATATAATTATTTACTTCAGGAAAATATTGATTTTTATACTGAACAAATACAGCGCTGGACAATTCAGGAAATTGATTTTATCAATCAAAGAAACTACCTCTTAGGCAATTCTGAATTATTCTTAAACCTTAACCTGGATCTTGTAAAAGAAGGGAATGCTAAAAAAGTTTTATCATTGTATAAAAAAAAAGAAGCAAATGATCCATCAATTGAGAATCAATTTAAACGTGCTAAATTTTGCTATAATTATTTGCTTAAATCCGATGAAAATTTCAATACCTTTTTAGATCAGCTTGAAAAAGAAACTCAGGATAAAAACCTTATTCAAGATATAAAACTGCAAAAAGCAGAGATCCTGATTGAAAAAGCGTCTAAAGAATTGTATCCAAACAATAATATTGAAGCTCTGAAAATAATCGATGAGATTATAAAAATCGATGATGATTCAAATGCTTCAAAGCTTGCTTCCTTAAAAAAAAGAGAAATTATTTCAAAACTTCTGTCTGTAAAACTTCAAAAGAATAGTTATCAAAATGAAAATACCAGAGCATATATTAATTATAAAAATGTAAATCAATTTACAATTTCTTTTTACAAAATTGATTTATCTAGAATGATCCAATTTTACCAATTATCTGAATCCAAGAAAGATAGTCTGGTTAATTTAATTATTCAAAAACAAAGCAAAATAAACTCGAAAACCTATAATTTAATTGATCAAAAAGATTATTTCAATCATTCGACCGAAGTATTATTACCAAAATTAGACATCGGGAATTATTTAGTATATTTCGAGAGCGATTCGGATACTAAAGATCAAAAAGCGTCTGGTTATGAAATAATTACAACTTCGAACATTTCAGTACTCGCTTCTAAAAAAGATCAAACTGAAACGTATCAGGTTTTAGATCGAAAAAGCGGAAAGCCTCTCGAAAATGTTACTGTAGAGTTTTCTGACAAGATTTCCAAAACGGATGTTAACGGGCAAGCATCCTTTCAGATTATGAGTAATGATTACAATTACAAACCAATTAAATTTTCGCATGCGAATGACAGTATTATTATTCATAAAAATTATATTCCGTATACGCCGAATTACAAAATTACTAGTAATGAAAAAACAAATACAAAAGTTGAGTTTTACTTAGATCGCGCTATTTACAGACCTGGTCAAACTGTTTATTTTAAAGGAATTGCTTTCCAGAAAGATAAAACTAAAACAAGTATCAAGGCTAACACTTTATATAAAATTATAGTAAATGATGCAAACTATCAAAACATAAAAGAATTTGAATTAAAATCAAATGAATTTGGTTCTTTCTCAGGAGAGTTTGTATTGCCAAAAACAGGAAGAACAGGTAATTATCATATTAAAGCGCAAAAACCGGATGACATACAAGAAAATGATATAGCTTCTTGGAATAATGCTATTTTTGAAAACTCCGCACATTATTTTACCGTTGAAGAATACAAACGTCCAAAATTCGAAGTGACTTTTGAACCTAAAAAAGAAAGCTTTCAGCTTAATCAGTCTGTTAAGATAAAAGGAAATGCAACAGCTTTTGCCGGAAGCAACGTCTCTGATGCTATTGTAAAATATACCGTAAAAAGATTTACGAGTTATTTTAGAAATTATTTTGGTAATGAAGAAAATGAAACCTTAGCTGCAGGAGAAACAAAAACTGATGCCTCAGGAAAATTTATTATTGATTTTACAGCCTTGCCTTCGAAAAACAATATAAAAGAAAAATTACCCATTTTTAATTACGTAATTGAAGCCACGATTACAGATATAAACGGCGAAACACATTCGGCACAAACTACAGTAAAAATTGGCCATCATGATTTAATATTAAATGCCCAAATTCCAGATCAAATTGAGACCAAAAATAAAAATGAAATTATACTAAGCAGCACCAATTTAAATGGAGAATTTTTGGCTACCAAAGGCGAAGTCAAATTGTATTTTTTAAGTTCTTTTTCAAATAAATTCAAGCCCAGAATTTTTGACAAACCTGAAATTGAAATAATCTCAAAACAGGATTTTGAAAAATTATTCCCGCATGAAATTTCAAATGAGACCGCTACAAAAGCTTCAGAAACTTTATTGTTTTCAAAAAAAATCGATACTCAAAAAGACAAAAAATTAGTTCTGGATTTCATCTCTAATTATAAATCCGGGAATTATAAAATCGTATTTTCTGCTAAAGACAGTTTTAATAATCCTATTGAAACGACATCAAACTTTAGTATTAAACAAAGTAAAGAGAAATTCAATCCTAATAAATTATTTACTACTGAGCAGCTAAACAATGATGCAAAAAAAGATGGATATGTTCTTGTAAAATTATCATCTGTAATCCCTGAATTATTTATTATCGCTCATGGAAACTATGAAAGTAAAGTTTACTTTGAGGATGTCATCCATTTACAAAACCACGAGACAACGGTTAAAATTCCATTAAAAAGTGAATTCGAAAAACAACTAAAATTAGGATTCGAATGTGTTTTTGAAAATGAAACTTTCACAAATCAAATCGACATTATTCTTAAAACCACTGAGCCTAAACTAGAATGGATTGTTGAAAGTTTTCGAAGTAAAATACAACCGGGAACTTCAGAAAACTGGTCTTTCAAATTAAACGGTCTTAAAACCAAAACCGAAGCTGAAATTCTTGCATCTATGTATGACAGCTCTTTAGATCAATTTTCTGTAAAAGACTGGAATCTTTTAAATCTTAATCGGTACAATTCTAATTATGCTAATTTCAAAACCAAATTAGGGTTTGATAATACTTACACAACTGTGGAAAATTTAAATGAAATGTATCCACAAATTAATTTTAGTGATGAAGAAACAAGATTAAAATGGTTTGGCTTTGACTTTTACAACAGCAGATACACAGACCTTGGCATCACTATTACCGAATTAAAGGATAAAAAAATAGGAAGTGAAACAATTAAAGGAGATGCTGACGCCGCATTTGCTCCCGAAGAATCTGTTGGAGCTGGAGCTATAAATGAAATAAGGCTTGATGCTGCAGCGTTTAAAACAAAAGTAGATCAGGTAAAATTTGTAAAACCTGTTTTTGTCAATTCAAAAGACAGCCTGAATCCTGAATATTATTTTAGATCAAGTAAAATAAAATTTATACCAGGAAAAAAAATTATCAGCGGTCTTACTAATCTGGTTATTGATGAATCTGTATTATATATTATTGATGGAACAATAGCGACTGTTGAAGAATTTAAAAAACTAAATCCAGTAGATATTTTAGATATAGCAATTGTAAAAGATGAAGAGGCAAAAGCCAGTTACGGAGTTAAAGGTGAACATGGCGTCGTTATTATTACAACAAAAAAATCTCTGGAAGAATTAACTCAGGTAAAAGCCCGAAAAAATCTGTCTGAAACCGCATTCTTCCTTCCTAATTTAAAAACAGATTCTAAAGGAAAAGTGAGTTTCAATTTTACTTCGCCTGAAGCTCTGACTGCATGGAAATTGCGTTTATTGGCGCATAATAAAGATGCGGTTTCCGGTTATTTGGAAAAAAGTGTAGTGACACAAAAAGAACTCATGGTTTTACCAAATTTACCACGATTTTTTAGGGAAAGAGATACGATTGTTATTAGTGCCAAAATTTCGAATATTACTGCTGAAGCCAAAACCGGAATTTCAGTTTTACAATTCTTTGACGCTACCAGCATGCAGCCCATTGATGTCAAAATGCTGAATGCTGATAATATAAAAAACTTTACAATTCCTGCCTACGGAAACACAACGGTAAACTGGAAGATCACAATTCCGGAAGGTTTACAGGGTGTTCAGTACAAAATCCTAGCAAAATCTGGTAATTTCTCTGACGGGGAAGAAAACATACTTCCGGTTTTGACCAACAATATGCTCGTTACAGAAAGTATTCCGATTTGGGTTCGTGAGAATGCTACCAAAGAATACACATTTGCGAATTTAAAAAACAATACTTCTACAACTTTAAGAAACCATCAGTTTACTTTAGAATACACTTCAAACCCAACCTGGATTGCGATTCAGTCATTACCTTATTTAATGGAATATGAACACGAATGTGCTGAGCAGACTTTTGCACGATTTTATGCAAATGCATTGGCTTCTGAAATTATTTCGAGTAATCCTAAAATCGCAACTGTTTTTGAAGACTGGAGAAAAAATGGAAAACTGAATTCTAAATTAGAAGAAAACGAAGAATTAAAATCAATTATTCTGGCAGAAACACCATGGCTGAATGATGCATCTCAAAGCGAAGACGAAAAGAAAAAGAATCTGGCTCTTTTATTTGACTTGGGAAAAATGAAAACATCGCATGAAGCTACTTTTGAAAAATTAAAAAAGAAACAAAAAAGTTCCGGAGGTTTCCCATGGTTTGAAGGTGGCGATGAAAGCGAATATATCACCAGACATATTTTGGCAGGTTTAGGACACTTGTCAAAACTAAGCAAAGACGAAAAAAACACTTCTAAAATTGCTGAAATTACCAAAATCGGAATTCCGTATCTGGATCAAAAGTTTTTAGAATATCATAAAACAAGAGTCCGTAATCTTAAAAAAGAGAATAAATTAATTTGGCTTAATCCGTATTCTGATTTGCATTATCTCTATACCAGAAGCTTTTATTTAGAGAGTTATCCACTTTCAGATACTTTAAAAAAAGTAACTAAACGCTATTTCGAAAGAGCAAAAGAAGAATGGCTTACTTATTCTATTTATGAAAAAAGTTTAACAGCATTGGCTTTACATCGTTTTGGAGAAAAAGAAACTGCCAAAAAAATTATCGAAAGTCTAAAAGAAACTGCCTCCAATAACGAAGACTGGGGTATGTACTGGATTGCCAATAAAGCAGGATGGTACTGGTATCAGGCTCCAATTGAAACTCAGGCGTTATTGATTGAGGCTTTCGCCGAAGTGAATCACGACACCAAATCTGTGGATGCAATGAAAGTCTGGTTACTAAAAAACAAACAAACCAAAAACTGGCCAACAACAAAATCAACTACCGAAGCAATTTATGCATTACTGCTGCAGGGAACCGACTGGCTTTCTGTAAAAGATAATACCGTAATAAAATTAGGAGATGAAAAAATCATGACCAAAAAATTAGCCGAAAATGAAAAAGAAGCTGCAACTGGTTATATTAAAATGAACTGGAAAGCTGAAGAGGTGAAAAAAGAAATGGCTTCGGTAAAAATTGAAAACAAATCTAAAGTTCCAGGATTTGGAGGTCTTTACTGGCAGTATTTTGAAGATCTGGATAAAATAAAAAATAACTCCGGAGCGGTTTTATCTGTTGCCAAAGAATTATATCTTAAGAAAAACACTTTGAAAGGTGATGAATTAGAAAGAATTACAACTAAAAATCCTTTAAAAACAGGTGATTTGGTAACGATACGATTAGTTATTACTACCAAAGAAGATGTAGAATATATTCATTTGAAAGACATGCGTGCTTCTTGTTTTGAGCCTGTAAATGTACTCTCACAATATCAGTACAAAGATCGATTGGGTTATTATATGAGTACCAAAGATGCTGCAACACATTTCTTTTTTAATCAAATAAACAAAGGAACTTATGTTTTAGAATATGACATCAGAGTAAATAACAGTGGAGAATTCTCTAATGGAATTACAACTATTCAAAGTATGTATGCCCCTGAATTTGCAAGTCATACTAAAGGAATCAGACTAAAGGTTAATTAATAAGACTTTGTGAATCTCTAAATTAAAACTCTAAAATTAGCTACATTTGTATTAAATAGAATTATTATGGTAACAGATATTAATCAATTAGATTTTAACAAAACGTATTCTTATGCCGATTATCTTACCTGGAGATTTCAGGAAAGACTTGAAATCTTTAAAGGAAAAATTTCAAAAATGAGTCCTGCTCCAAGCACTTCTCATCAAAAAATAGCGGGAAATCTGCATGGAATTTTATGGAATAGTTTTAAAAATCGTCCTTGTAATTTATTTAATGCTCCATTTGATGTTCGACTGCTAAATAAAAAAAAATCAACAAATGACAATGAAATTCTCACTGTAGTTCAACCTGATATATGTATAATTTGTGATGAAAATAAATTAGACAAAAGAGGTGCATTCGGTGCACCAGATTTAGTAATAGAAATACTCTCACCGGGTAACTCGAAGAAGGAACTAAAATATAAATTTGATTTGTATGAAGAAGCAGGAGTTTTAGAATACTGGATTGTAAATCCCGAAGACAAAACCTTTTTAATTTATGTTCTTAGAGATAATGAATTTATCGGTTTACATCCGTTAATTGAAGAAGATAAAATAAAAAGTCCGTTATTTCCTCAATTAGACTTTATACTTGAAGAAGTATTTGCTTAAAATAAAAAACCCGACAGATTTGAAATTTGTCGGGTTTAATTTTTAAAACTAAATTGAGACTATTTTGTAATCGTCAATTCGTCGATAATGTTTTTAGCTCCGGCGTATTTGTCAATAATCCAAAGCACATAACGAATATCTACGTTGATTGTTCTTTGTAATTTAGAGTCGAAAATTACGTCACCAGCCATCGCTTCGATGTTTCCGTCAAAAGCGATTCCGATTAATTCTCCTTTTCCATTAAGAACCGGCGAACCAGAGTTCCCTCCTGTAATATCGTTATCTGTAAGAAAGTTGATTGGCATATAACCTGCCTTATCAGCATACTGCCCGTAATCTTTTGCTTTGTTCAATTCTAATAAACGAGCCGGTAAGTCAAATTCCTGATCTCCTGCTTTATACTTTTTCACCATACTTTCCATTGTAGTATAATTGTTTATTTTAGCATCGTTACGAGGATCTGCAGGTAAAGCACGAACTTTTCCGTAAGTTAATCTTAAAGTTGAGTTTGCATCCGGATATTTAATTGCATTAAGTTTTGACTCTCTTAGTCCTTCTACCAATAAACGGTAAGCGGTTGCAAAACCATCATCTGATTTTGCCTGATCATCTGATTTATTACGGTATTTTGTGAGTAAATCATTAGAGATTATATACAAAGGATCTAGTGGAAGCGCAGCCGGTTTTGGGCTTGCTAAATATTCTAAAACTTTCTCTTTAGATGCAAAAAAACTGTTTTCAGTTGCTTTTGCTATATCAGCAGTAAAATCACCATTATTAGCCGCTTTCATTTTAGCGATTTGTGGAGCTAATCCATATTCCGCGGCTTTAGAGGCATATAAATTTAACTGTGCAGTTAAAACCCCTTTCTCTAAAGGAGCATAAAATTCGCCATAAATATCCTCAACCATTGTGTTGATTTTTGGCAGCATTTCTGCTTTTTTTGCATCATTTTCTTTAGAGTACGCAATTAGTGCATTTCCTAAATTTGCAGGTGCTGTAGCAAGAGCTGAAGTACGCAAAAGCTGAATCAGGTAATTATCGTGCGTCGCTTTTAAATTTGTTTCTCTGTAATAATCATTTATTGTAGGAATTACATTCTCATACTTTTCTTTATTAGCAGGCTTACTTGCCCAGTCGTAGAATTTATCTTCCTGAGCTGTCTTTACATCTACAGTTCCTGCTTTTGTTAAAGCGTCAATCATTCCCTGACGGTTTTTCCAGTAATTGGCTGTGGAAGCATATTTTGAAGCGTACTGTAAACGAACAGTGGCATCTTTATCCATATACTTTTTCATTACATCCATTCCGGTTTTTGCACCTTCGACCCATGCAGGATAAGCATATTTTATGTTTTGCTCAATTCCGCCAGCAGGCATCCAACGGTTTGTTCTTCCCGGATAACCTAAAATCATGGCGAAATCATTTTCTTTTACTCCTTTAATACTTACGGGTAAATAATGTTTCGGCTGTAATGGCACATTGTCTTTAGAATATTCTGCAGGATTACCATCTTTGTCGGCATACACTCTGAACATTGAGAAATCACCTGTTTGACGAGGCCACTCCCAGTTATCCGTATCTCCGCCAAATTTACCCACGCTTTCAGGCGGTGTTCCTACTAAACGAACATCTTTATAATCCTGATAAACGAAATAATAATATTCATTTCCCTGAAAGAAAGGACGAACAGAAACCGTATATTTTCCGCCTTCATTATTTTCTTTTTCAATTAAAGCAATTTCCTGCTGAATGATTTTGTTTCTTTCCGTTTCTGTCATTGCAGGATTTACTTTTGACAAAATTCTTTTTGAAACATCATCCATACGTACGAAGAAACGAACGTACAAGGATTTTGGTTTCAGCTCGGCGCTTTTTTCTTTTGCCCAGAAACCGTCTTTCAGATAATTTTGTTCCGCAGTTGAAAGTTCTGCAATGGCGTCATAACCGCAGTGGTGATTGGTTAAAACCAAACCGTTTTTAGAAACGATTTCAGCAGTACAGCCTCCGTTAAACTGCACAATGGCATCTTTTAAACTGTGGTGATTAATACTGTAGATTTCTTCGGCTGTTAGCTGCAGACCCATTTTCTGCATGTCTCTATGATTCAATCTTTCGATAAACATTAAGAACCACATTCCTTCATCGGCTCTTACAGGAAATGCCATCAGGCACATCGTTAAAAATAAGACTATTCTTTTCATCATAATATTTGAATTAGTATTGCGAAGATAATTCATTTCACAATCATAATACTCAATTTACATTGAAAATGAAATTTAGGAATCTTATTTTATTATTATTTTGCGAATTTAACATTCTCAAAAAAACAAAAAAGGTGTCCTGAAAAAACAGCACACCTTTGAAAAAACTTATTATCTTTTTACTCGTTAAGCATTTTCCACAGCCTATCTTTCAAATCAGTCAAACCTTGCTGTGCAACAGATGAAATAAACATATACGGAACATCTTTGAAGGACACATCCAATTCGGCTTTTAATTCGGTTTTTAATTCATCGTCCAGCATGTCGCATTTTGAGATGACCAAAAGACGTTCTTTATCCAGCATTTCAGGATTGTATTTCGTTAATTCGTTCACCAGAATATCATATTCGGCTCGAATATCCGGCGTATCAACCGGAACTAGAAACAACAAAGTTGAGTTACGTTCGATATGTCGCAGGAAATAATGTCCTAACCCTTTTCCTTCTGCAGCCCCTTCAATAATTCCCGGAATATCAGCAATTACAAAAGACTGAAAATCTCTGTACGCTACAATTCCTAAATTTGGTTTTAAAGTTGTAAACGGATAATCGGCAATTTTTGGTTTTGCTGAGGTTAATACAGACAATAAAGTAGATTTTCCTGCATTTGGAAAACCAACCAATCCAACGTCTGCTAAAACTTTTAGTTCCAGAATAACGTCCATTTCTAAACCTGGCAAACCAGGCTGTGCATAACGAGGCGTTTGGTTCGTCGAGCTTCTAAAATGCCAGTTTCCTAGACCTCCCTTTCCTCCTTTTGCCAGAATCTTTTTTTCGCCATGTTCTGTAACTTCAAAAAGTGTTTCTCCGGTTTCCTTGTCTTTTACAACAGTACCAAGCGGCACCTCAATGATTTTATCTTCTCCGTCTGCACCAGTACTTCTGTCAGAACCACCGTCTCCACCGTGTCCTGCTTTAATATGGCGGGCAAATTTTAAATGAAATAATGTCCAGAGACCTTTATTGCCCACTAAATATACGTGTCCACCACGTCCTCCGTCACCTCCGTCAGGTCCTCCTTTTTCAATAAATTTCTCCCTATGTAAATGCGTAGATCCCTTTCCTCCTTTTCCGGAAGAAACGTATATCTTAACGTAATCTACAAAATTTCCTTCTGTCATTTTTTCTTATTTATGTTTAGTTTCAGATTTCATCTTCCAAGTTTCAAGTTATGCAGTACGCTAACCTGAAACTTGAAACATTTTAAACTTGAAACAAAATTCTCTCTACTCTTTTAATGCTTTTACAAGGACTTTATCAATCTTTACGCCGTCCATGTCGACAACTTCTAATACAAATTTTTGCCAAATTAACTTTTCCCCTTCTTTTGGAATATGTGATAGCTCAGTCATAATCATTCCGCTTACGGTGTTTACTTCGTAATCGTTTGTTAATTCGTCTAATTCGAAATACGTTAAGAAATCGTGTAATGAATAATGTCCGTCAACCAGCCATGAGCCATCTTCTCTTTCTATGAGCTGAAATTCGTCTTTGTAAAATTCAGATGCGTCACCAACCAGAGCTTCAAGGATATCATTTAGGGTAATCATTCCCTGAAAGACGCCATATTCATCAGAAACTAATGCATAATGAACACCCGTTTTCTTGAAATTTTCCAAAGCTTTGTAAGCAGTGGTTTGTTCCATTAAATAAGGCGCTTCTGTCATTATAGTAGCCAGATCAAAATTATCTTTTTCGATATTGGCAAAAATATTTTTTAAGGTTACAACCCCAACAATATCATCATAATTATCCTTGTAAACCGGATAAACTGCATGCAAATCCTGAACTACCAGTTCTTTAACTTTAGCTTTGTCTTCTTTTAAAGGGAGCATATCTACTGACTTACGGTGTGTCATTAACGAGCTTACTTTACGGTCTCCAATATGAAAAACACGCTCCACAATATCCTGTTCAATTTCCTGAACTTCCCCTACTTCGGTTCCTTCTTTGATGATGGCTTTAATTTCTTCCTCAGTAACTTTTCCGTCAGCAGTTGGTTTTATCTGAAGAACATTCAGTAAAAAATCTGTTGACGAGGTAAGCAGCCAGATAAAAGGTGCTGTAATGATTGAAATTACTTTCATTGGCATGGCTACCATTTTGGCAATTGATTCAGGATAATTTAAACCAATTCGTTTTGGAAGTAATTCACCTAAAACCAATGAAAAGAAAGTTAAAACAACAACCACAATTCCAACCGCAACTGAATGCGCGTAAGGTTTTAAAACTTCGAATCCGCTAACAAAGATTTCGACATCCATTGTGATTTTATCCCCTGAATAAATACCTGTCAAAATTCCGATTAAGGTAATTCCGATTTGTACGGTTGATAAAAATTTGTTTGGAGAATTGGCTAAGTCGAGTGCCGTTTTAGCGCTTTTGTTTCCTTTTTTTGCAGCAGTTTCAAGTCTGTTTTTTCTTGCCGAAATCAATGCGATTTCTGACATCGAGAAAACTCCGTTTAATAGTATCAGAAAAAATATTATTAGTATTTCCATTTTTAAGTTAAAAGTTAAAAGTCAAAAGTTAAATGTTTTGAGTATTTCAAATTTCCTCCTAACATTTAACTTTTAACTTCAAAACAGATTTATTACAAATTATCTATAACTGACGTTAATCTTTCTGTAATTTCTTCAATAGTTCCGATACCGTTTACGGCATGAAATTTATTCTGCTCTTTGTAATATCCAATTAACGGAGCTGTTTTTTCATTGTATTCCTGATATCTCACACGAATTTTGTCTTCATCCTGATCATCAGCTCTACCACTTGTTTTTCCTCTTTCAAGCAAACGTGCTACTAAAATTTCGTCATCAGCTTCTAAAGCAATTGTAGCGGTAACTTCTGAACCAATTGTTGGCAAAAATTTATCTAAAGCCTCAGCCTGATTGATTGTTCTTGGATATCCATCAAATAAAAACCCTGCTGTATCAGGATGTTTTTTCACTTCATCAATTAACATTGCAGTTGTTACTTCGCAAGGAACCAACTCTCCATTGTCCATAAAAACCCTTGCTTTTTTACCTAGTTCAGTATCATTTTTTAAATTAAAACGAAAAATATCTCCTGTTGAAAGGTGTGTTAAATTGTATTTTTCTTTTAAAAATTCTGCCTGAGTTCCTTTTCCTGCTCCCGGCTTTCCAAATAAAACGATGTTAATCATAATGAATGTAATTGTTGTGACTCCTTATTTTCAAGAAGTTTAAAATGAATATATAGTTGTGTTTGTTTAAAATTATTCTGCTAACTTATAGATTTCCGGTAAATTTCTTCCTAAACCATTATAGTCTAAACCGTAGCCTACAATGAATTTGTTTGGAATCCTGATTCCGACATAATCTATTTTGATATCTTTTTTATATGCTTCCGGTTTAAAGAACAAAGTTGCAATTTTAAAATGCTTTACATTTTGCTCCTTAAACTTCTGTTTTAACTCTTCGATTGTGTTTCCTGTATCAATAATGTCTTCGATGATAACCACTGTTCTTCCTGAAAGATCCTGATCGATTCCGATTAATTCTTTAACCGAGTTGGTACTTTGTGTACCTTCATACGATGCCATTTTAATGAATGAAACTTCGCAGGGGCTCTTATATTTTTTCAAAAAGTCTGCCACAACCATAAAAGCACCGTTCAGAACACCAACAAAAATGGGGGTATCATCTCCAAAATCATCTTCTACCTGTGCCACTATTTTAGATAAAGCAAAATCAATTTCTTTAGCTGAAATAAACGGAACAAATTGTTTATCGTGAAGTTGTATCATTATTTTTGTTCTTTAAAATAATGGACAAAGATACAGAATTACTACCAAAGTGTAAGTATCAAAATTTTATAGCAATAGTACTTTTTTTAAAATGTTAAATATCAGTTAATATTTACAAAATTTTTGAAGTAACTCTTTCATAATCATTAAATTGTTGTTTGACTAATATTTAATCAAAATCACCATGAAAATCACCATACAATTATTATCTGTATCCTTATTAACTGCAATAACAGCCTGCAACGGGCAGGTAAAAAAAGAAGAAAAAGAAGCTCTGGCCAAACAGCCTGCCAATGTTGTAAAAACAGCTATTGGAAATATTACACTTCCTCCTCCTTATGCAACAGAATCTAAATCTAAAAACAGTAAAGTAATAGGCTGGCCGGAAGGAAAAACACCAAAAGCACCGGAAGGATTTACGGTTACAAAGTTTGCTGATGGATTTGAGAATCCACGTTGGTCTTACATTGGGCCAAATAATGACATTTTTGTTGTTGAAAGTGGTACAAGAGCAAGCAAAAACCAAATTATAGTTTTACGGGACAAAGATAAAGACGGCGTTTTTGAAACCCGCGAAATCTTTTTGAAAGACCTCAACAGACCTTTGGGAATGCTTATCCTGAAAGACTTTTTTTATGTGGCCAATACCGACGGACTTTACCGCTATCCCTATAAAAACGCTCCATTGAAATTAGAAACCAAGGGAGTCAAAATTGTGGAACTCCCAGCTGGTGGATACAACAATCACTGGACCAGAAGCCTGCTAGCCAACCCTGAAGGAACCAAAATTTATATTGGTGTGGGTTCAGGAAGCAATGTGGGAGAAAACGGAATGGATAAAGAAATTCGACGCGCAGCCATTTTAGAAATCAATCCTGACGGAACCGGAGAAAAAATTTATGCTGAAGGCCTTAGAAACCCTATGGGAATGGACTGGAATCCTGCTAATAAAAAAGAACTCTGGACCGCAGTGAATGAGCGCGATGAACTGGGTGATGATTTGGTTCCGGATTATATTACAAGTGTAAAAAGAGGTGGGTTTTACGGATGGCCCTATTCTTATTTTGGAAATATTCCTGATCCGAGATTAAAAGGCGAGCGAAAAGACTTAGTCGAAAAAGCAATTGTTCCTGATGTTCCGGTTGGTGCACATACTGCCTCTTTGGGATTGGCTTTTTATACGAAAAATGCTTTTCCGGCGAAATATAAAAACGGGGCTTTCGTAGGACAACACGGTTCCTGGAATCGTTCTGTAATTTCCGGTTATAAAGTGCTGTTTGTTCCTTTTAAAGACGGAAAACCATCCGGAAAACCGGAAGATTTTTTAACCGGATTTATTTCCGACGCTGATAAAGCCGAAGTTTACGGACGTCCGGTTGCAGTAACCGTTATGAATGACGGATCCCTTTTGGTGAATGATGACAGCGGGAATACAATTTGGAAAGTGACAGCTAATAAGTAAATTCCAATCTCATAATTATCGGGATAAATTCCAAACTTTACGCTGATTTTTAAACACATAGAAACATAGTATTTCCTGAACTTCAAAAAAGGCGTTTCACTTGTTTTAAAACACATAACTATTGTGCGTTTTTTGCACATGAAACGACTTTATACACAAACCAAAGCTATGTCTCTATGTGTTTAAAAATTAAGCTCTAAAACTAAACTATCCTTTTATGCTTTTTAAAAAATATTGTTTTTTTCTTCTTGTTCTAATTGTTTCTCAAAACATATTTGCTCAAGAAGAAAAAGGCAAATCTATTACTACTGTTAAACCGGAAAAACTGGAAGAAGTTATTATCAGTTCCTTTCATATTAATGACAGCCTGCAAAATGCTCCGGCTTCTATTGGTATTTTATCCAAAAAAGAACTAACACAAAATAACGCTACTGATATCACGAATGTGGTAAATACAATTCCGGGTGTTTTTATACAGTCTTCCAATTTTACTACAACCCGAATTTCGATTCGCGGGATTGGAGCCAGAACGCCTTACGGAACCAATAAAATCAGGGCCTTTTACGGCAGTATTCCGCTGACTTCGGGAAACAGCGAAACGGTGATTGATGATATTGATTTAGAAAACCTGAACCAGATTGAGATTATTAAAGGACCGCTTTCTAGTATCTACGGAGCAGGGTTAGGCGGAGCGATTTTGATCTCACCGCAGCTTTCAAAAAATAATGACCAAACGGCCACTGTAAGCTCTGTATTTGGTTCTTTTGGATTATTGAAAAACAGTTTGAATTATAGTCTGAGTGAAAAAAAATCAAGTATAAATTTAAGTTATCATAATCTGAAATCCGATGGCTGGCGTCAAAACAGCACCTATAATCGTGAAGGAATTACCATTGCCGGAGAATTATTCCGAACACAAAACAGTAAACTTACTTATTTCTCTAATTATACCTATCTGAAAGGTTATATTCCGAGTTCTATTAATAAAGAGGCTTACGACAATAATCCACAATCAGGAGCTTCAACCTGGGTTGCTTCAAGAGGATTTAAAGAATACAAATCGACTTTGGCAGGACTAGCTTATGATTTCAAAATCAATGATCATTTGAATAATTCGACTTCTGTTTTTATCAATTACAAAGACAGCAATGAACCACGTCCTTTTGATGTGTTACGTCAATATACTTTTGCAACCGGAGCAAGAACTCAGTTTTCCGGAGCTTTCAAAATTGGTAAACTGAAAAATCAATTTATTTTCGGAATGGAATATTTTACCGATAAGTACAACGGAAATACTTTTGAAAATCTATACAAACAGAACAACGGGCAAGGCAGTTTGCAAGGAAATCAATTGACTGAAACCGATCAGAAGAGGCATTTTTATAATATTTTTTCGCAAATCAGATCGTTACTTTCTGAAAAATTTGAGCTTCAATTTGGTTTAAATTACAATGAAACGAATTTTGAACTGACTAACTTTCTTCCTCAAAAAACGGCAAATGAAAAATACAGTTATGATGGAATTTTTTCGCCACAGCTTTCTTTATTATTCAAACCAAATCAACAGCAAACACTATACTTTTCAGCAAGCCGTGGATTTTCACTTCCTGCGACAGAAGAAACACTGACAAGTGAAGGAAAAATCAACACCAACATTAAACCTGAAAACGGTTACAATTTTGAAGTTGGCGGAAAATTTTACTTTTTCAACAAAAAACTTTATACCGAATTTGCAGTATATCGAATGGAAATTAAAGATTTACTGGTGGCGAAAAGAATTGGCGATGATCAGTATGAAGGTGTAAATGCCGGAAAAACACTGCATGAAGGAATTGAAATTACATTGAAACACAATTGGCAAATCAGTTCATTTTTAAACCTGAACTCGTACATTGGAGGTTCTGTTGGAAAATATGAGTTCAAAGAATTTGTAGATAATGGAAATGATTATTCCGGAAATAAATTAACCGGAGTTCCATTCAATAAAATTAATGCCGGCCTGATTTTCTATACCCGATTAGGACTTTATCTGAATGCAGATTATCAATTTGTAGATAAAATTCCGATGAACGATTCGAACACTGCTTTTTCAGATTCTTATAGTATTGTAAACTTAAAAACAGGATATCGTTTTGAAATTCTGCCAAATCTAAATACCAATTTTGCCTTTGGCATCAACAATGTGACCAATGAAAAATATGCTTCTTTAATTTTACCAAATGCACTTCAGGTCGGGACTTCATCGCCGAGATATTATTATCCAGGACTTCCTGTAAATTACTACGGAACTGTATCCTTAAATTATTTATTTTAGGAGCTGAATCAAATTAAACTTAAAAAATGCTTTCTGAACTACAGGAAAAACTGGATTATGTAAATGCTTACAGGGAAAATCGGCTAATAGCTGCACAGGAAATTTTAGAAAATCCTGCACTTTTCAGTGAATTAGTTTCAATCTGTTTTACGCCTTCAGACAAAAACAATCATAAAGCCTGCTGGATTTTAGAATTTGTTTCTTACGAAGAATTACTTTGGCTGCAGCCGCATCTTGATTTTTTCTGTACGAACTTGAAAATTTTAAAAGACGAAAGTTCACTTCGTCCAATTGCAAAAGTCGTTCAGCTTTTAATCAAATCACATTATCAAAAAGACGAAAATAAAATCTGTTTATCCGAAGAAAATCTTCAGGACTGCATAGAAACGAGTTTTGACTGGCTGATTAATGATGTAAAAGTTGCTACAAAAGCCTATTCGATTAGGACTCTATACCTTTTGGGCAAGTATTATGACTGGATTCATCCTGAACTAAAAGTTATTCTTGATAAAGATTTTGGAGATCATTCCGCAGCATACAAGGCGGTTGCTAAAGAAGTTTTGAAGAAAATAAAATAGTGTTTTTTCGCAATTCAATCCTTTAAAGTATCTTTGCAAAAACATAACGCAAAATGAATTATTTTTCTTCTGATTTTAAATTAGGAATATTAGGCGGCGGACAATTGGGCAAAATGCTTTTGTTCGACACCAGAAAATTTGACATACAAACTTACGTTTTAGATCCAAGTGACGAAGCACCGAGTAAAATTGCCTGCAACAAATTTTTTCAGGGCGATTTAATGGATTATGAAACGGTTTACAACTTCGGGAAACAAGTTGATGTTTTGACTTTCGAAATCGAATTGGTAAATCTGGAAGCCTTAACGCAATTAGAAAACGAAGGCTTAAAAGTATATCCCTCTCCTAAAACCTTAAAAGGAATTCAGAATAAAGGAATCCAAAAGCAATTTTACGCAGCTAATAATATCCCAACTGCTCCTTTTGAACGATTTGAGAATCTTGAAAATCTAAAATCAACAATCGTTAATCAACAATCTAAAATCAATTTACCTTTCGTATGGAAATGTACGGAGTTTGGTTATGATGGAAATGGCGTAAAAGTGATTCGTCAGATTTCAGATTTAGATACGCTTCCAAATGTGGAATGTATTTCAGAAACTATGGTTCCTTTTAAAAACGAACTGGCGGTAATTGTATGCAGAAATCCGTCAGGAGAAATGAAAACCTATCCGGTTGTTGAAATGGAATTCCATCCGGAAGCCAATCAGGTTGAATACGTAATCTGTCCAGCAAGAATAGATGAAAAAGTTGCCGAAAAAGCCAGAGCAATTGCTTTACAAGTTTCGGAGAATTTTAATCACGTTGGCCTTCTGGCTGTTGAAATGTTCCAGACTCAGGACGATGAAATTTTGGTAAACGAAGTTGCTCCACGTCCGCACAATTCCGGTCATTATTCTATTGAAGCCAGTTATACTTCACAATTCGAAAATCATTTACGCGCTATTTTAGATCTTCCGTTAGGAAATACAGACAGCAAAGTGGCCGGAATCATGGTAAATTTAGTCGGTGCTGAAGGATTTTCTGGAAATGTAGTCTATGAAAACATCGAAACCATTTTAGGATGGAACGGCGTTACACCACATATTTACGGTAAAAAACAAACGCGCCCTTTCAGAAAAATGGGCCACGTTACGATTGTAAATGAAAATATGCAGGAAGCGAGAAGGATTGCTGAGGAAGTTAAGAATACTATTAAAGTGATTAGTAACTAGTCCCTAGTGATTAGTCCCTAGTAGTTAGTAAATAGTACTTAGTCAGTTTACCTATGATTTTTTAATTAGCTTTGTAAAAATTGAATTCATGAAAATCTCAAAATTACATATCGATCAGTTTAGACATCTGGAAAATCTGGATTTTGATTTTACATATCCTGAAGATTTTCATATTGAAGAAAAAAGAGGGAAGCCTTTAGATAAAATATGTTTTATTGGACAAAGTGCTGCTGGGAAGACTGGTTTATTGGAATTGATTAATTCAAGTATCGATGCTTTTTTTGATTTAAGAATTATAAATGATAATCAAATAGCAGATATAGGAGTTTTCGCTCCATATAAAATTGAATTAGATTTTGAAGCAAATTCAATACAATACAAACAAAAAGGATCTTCTATAGAAATCAATAATAAAAAATACACCCTCGAACAACGTCATAGTGGGGGAATTATTGGTGATGTAATAAATTATAAGAATAAATTATTCTATTTTACAGCATCAATTTTATCTAAACAAAACATCAAACTTTTTGAAGAAGAAACAGTTATATTAATAGAACGATATAAAAGCTTAAAAGAAAAGATAAAAGAAAATTTCTATTTTAGATTAACATTTGATGATAAAGTTGAAGATGCTGTTTGGATTGGATTATTGGAAGACAATATAAATTACCTTCAAAAATTTTTACAATTCGCATCTGAATTAATTAATAGCGGTAAGATACTGGACGGTTCTTCTCAAGTAAAAGTTGAGAACTGGAAAAGCAATAACATTAATCCATTAATAGAATTTTCTGAAAAATTCAACAACATTTTAGAAAAAATAAATTTGGAGGTAGATTTAGTAAACACAACAAACATAACACCTTTACATCATAAAATATCAGGAGAAAATATCCCAATTCAAAACACAAGCACTGGAACAAAACAACTTCTTTTAACTGCTTTACTCCTTTTCAAACTTGACACAAAAGATTCAATAATTTTAATCGACGAACCCGAAAGATCATTATATCCAGACATGCAAATGGATTTGATGGATCACTATAAAAATCTTGCGCCAGAAGCACAATTTATTGTCGCAACACATTCCCCTTTTATTGCAGCTTCATTTGAACCAGAAGAAAGGTTTATTTTATATTTTGACAATGAAGGTAAAGTTGCTGTTCGCAGAGGAAGTTCTCCAATTGGAGACGATCCAAATGACATGCTTTACAATGATTTTGGCATTAATTATATAAATAAATATGGGCAAGA
This sequence comes from Flavobacterium adiutor, assembly GCF_048282555.1. NCBI lineage: Bacteria > Pseudomonadati > Bacteroidota > Flavobacteriia > Flavobacteriales > Flavobacteriaceae > Flavobacterium > Flavobacterium adiutor. Next base: position 752,906 of record NZ_CP182487.1, on the reverse strand, counting down.
AAAATATCAGGAATATTTAGAATTAAAACAAAAAATTTACTTCGAAACCGACCCAAAAAAGAAAGAAGAAATTTCAGAACAGTTAGAAAAATTAGGCGATGAATACAATTTCTAAATATGAGAAGAGTTTTTAAAAATCCAAATTCAGAGATTGTCGTTCAAAAAATAGTTTATAAAAAAGGTAGCAATAAAAAATTAGCTACGATTCTTCTAAAAGAACAAAAAAGCTTTTGCGCTTATACAGAAGAATATATTGGAGTTAATGATGCTGTCGACATAGAACATTTTAATCCTAATCTAAAATATTTAGAAGCAGATTCATATGAAAACTGGTTTATGGTAAAACACAAACCTAACAATCTTAAAACTACCAATTGGATCGAACCAATTCTTTATCCAATTGATGAAAATTTTGAAAATAGATTAATATACAATGATGGCTATTTTCTGCACAAGCCAGAAGATATTGAAGCAAAAAACTTAATTGATCTTTTAAATTTGAATGATGAAATTTTTGTAAAAAACAGAAAAAGATTTATTCAAAGAAGAAAAGAAAGAATTGTTGAAAAAGGAATTACCCCTTTTGATTATTTTACTGAGAAAATAGAACATGAAATAGATTCCTTAAAATATCTAAGAGCAATCCAAGAAGAATTTGATATAGATATTTGGAACATGATTCCAGAAATAGAATAATAATTTTCAGTCTCGGTATTAAGTCTCAGCAAAACTTGAAACCTGAAACTTGAAACAAACAAAACAAAAACACAAATGAGCAAAGTAGCCATTATAATGGGAAGCATCTCAGACATGCCAGTTATGCAGGATGCAATCGACATATTAAAACAATTTAATGTAGAAGTTGAAGTAGATATCGTTTCGGCACACAGAACGCCGGAAAAATTATTCGATTTCAGTAAAAATGCACATACCCGCGGGATTTCGGTAATTATTGCCGGAGCGGGGGGTGCGGCACATTTACCAGGAATGGTGGCTTCTATGTCCCCGCTTCCAGTAATTGGAGTTCCGGTAAAATCAAGCAATTCGATTGACGGCTGGGATTCGGTTTTATCAATTCTGCAAATGCCGGGTGGAGTTCCAGTTGCGACTGTCGCACTAAATGGTGCAAAAAATGCCGGAATTTTAGCAGCACAAATTATCGGAAGCCATGACAAAAAAGTTTTGGATACGATTATTGCTTACAAAGAAGAGTTGAAAGCTGCGGTTAATAAAGCGGCTGAAGGTTTGAAGAAGTAATTTCACAGAGAGACACAAAAGTTACACAGAGAGACACAAAGATTTTTGTGCGTCTTTGTGTTTTTTTCTTTGTGAAACTTTGTGAAATAAACTTAACGAATCATTATTATTCTTTTTTGAAAGAAAAACTTAACTTTGAGAAAAAAGCAAAATGAACATTCAAACTTCTAAAATAGAATTGGCTAAAATTGTTTTAGACATTGATAATCCTGATTTGATTCAGGAAATTGTTGATTTTATTCAATCCAAAGAAAATCTTTCGGAAGAACAGAAAACTAAGATTAACGAAGCTATTTATTCTTTAGAAAACAATGAAGGGATTGATCATGATGTGGTAATGGAAGAAACCAGAAATCGCTATTCAAAATACTTTAAATAATGAATGTAATCTGGGCTCCACAAGCTAAAAAAGACTTTTGGAACAATATCGATTATCTGGAAGCTGAATGGTCTGAAAAAGTTGCTTTTAATTTCATTGAAAAAGCAAATACCATAATTACTCTTTTACAAAATGACAATTTTTTATTTATTAAAACGAATTACAAAAGCGTCTATAAAATTGTCATTACAAAACACATTTCACTTTTTTACCGTATCGAAAACAACAATCTGGAATTACTTCGTTTTTGGAATAATTTTCAAAATCTGGAGAAATTCAAACTATGATTTCTAATTAAATTATATTTTAAAATGAGCGTATTAACACAATACTTCAACACCAAACATAATACTGCGCCTTTTTCGCAAATTAAAATCGAAGATTATTTTCCGGCTTTTCAGGAAGGAATTGCTTTGGCGAAAGCCGAAATTGATAGCATCGTAAATAATCAGGAAGCACCAACTTTTGAGAATACTATTCTGGCAATGGAATTTTCGGGTGAGATTCTGGATCGTCTTTCGAGTATTTTCTTCAATTTGAATTCGGCGGAAACGAATGACGAAATGCAGAAAATTGCTCAGGAAGTTTCGCCTTTATTAGCTGAATTCGGAAATGATATTACACTAAATGCGGAATTATTCGCCAAAATAAAAGCAGTTTACAATCAAAAGGAAAGTCTGAACCTCAACCCAGAACAAACTACGCTTTTAGACAAAAAATACAAAAGTTTCTCCAGAAACGGAGCTAATCTTGCCGAAGATAAAAAAGACCGCTTACGCGAAATAGACAAAGAATTATCGAAATTGAGTTTGCAGTTTGGCGAAAATGTTTTGGCCGAAACCAACAACTTCGAATTGCATTTAACGGATGAGAAAGATTTATCAGGTTTACCAGAAGGGACAATCGAAGCTGCTAGATTATTAGCCAAAAATCAGGAAAAAGAAGGCTGGATTTTTACTTTAGACTATCCAAGTTATGTTCCGTTTTTGACTTATGCCGACAATCGTGAACTGCGTAAAAAAATGGCGATTGCTTTTGGCGCAAAAGGTTTTCAAAAGAACGAATTCAACAATGAGGAAAATGTTCTGAAAATTGCCAAACTTCGTCATGAAAGAGCCAATTTATTAGGGTATAAAACACATGCTCATTTTGTTTTGGAAGAAAGAATGGCCGAAAGTCCAGAGAAAGTTTTTTCTTTTTTAAATGATTTATTGGCAAAAGCAAAACCTGCCGCTCAAAAAGAATTTACTGAATTAACTGCTTTTGCGAAAGAACTAGACGGAATCGAACAATTAGAAAAATGGGACGGCGCATATTATTCTGAAAAATTAAAACAACAGCTTTTCAATTTGGATGATGAAAAACTAAAACCGTATTTTCAGTTAGAAAAAGTTTTAGAAGGTGCTTTTACCGTTGCCAAAAAATTGTACGGTTTAACATTTACCGAAGTTTTTGATATCGATAAATACCACGAAGAAGTTACCACTTATGAAGTAAGAGATGCTGACAACAATTTGGTTTCGATTTTCTATGCTGATTTCTTCCCTAGAAAAGGAAAAAGAAACGGTGCGTGGATGACTTCATTCAAATCGCAATATGTAAAAGACGGCGTAAACGAAAGACCGCATATTTCGAACGTTTGTAACTTTACAAAACCAACCGAAACAAAACCTTCGTTATTAACTTTTAACGAAGTAACCACTTTATTCCACGAATTCGGGCACGGATTACACGGAATGCTGGCTAACACAACATATCCGAGTTTATCCGGAACTTCTGTCTTCTGGGATTTCGTAGAATTACCAAGTCAGATTATGGAGAATTGGTGTTATGAGCCAGAAGCTTTGGCTTTGTTTGCCAATCACTATGAAACCGGAGAAATTATTCCGATTGAGTATGTTGAGAAAATTAAGGAAAGTGCCAGTTTTCAGGAAGGTTTGGCAACTTTACGTCAGTTAAGTTTTGGATTATTGGATATGGCATGGCACGGACAAGATCCAACCAATATTACAGATTTAAAAGCTTTCGAAACAGAGCAGTTTGCCAACACGCAATTATATCCGGATGTAAAAGAAAATTCAATGAGTACCTCTTTTTCACATATTTTCCAGGGCGGCTATTCTTCTGGATATTATAGCTACAAATGGGCGGAAGTTCTGGATGCTGATGCTTTTGAATATTTTCAGGAAAACGGCATTTTCAATGAAGAAATAGCGAAAAAATTCAAAGACAATGTGCTTTCCAAAGGAGGAACAGAACATCCGATGACTTTATACAAACGTTTCAGAGGTCAGGAACCAAAACCGGAAGCTTTGTTGAAAAGAGCTGGATTGTTGTAGAAATTAGATGATTGATTAACGATTTTTGATTTCAGTTTTTTAAGAGTCTGACCGAAAAACAGAACCCATTTTCACCTCTGTATGTCGATAAGAATTTAATAAAAATTGTATCCATAACAATCTTTTGTCAAAATATTACCAGTAAAACCCTGAAAATCCCAAATGTTTTTCAGGGTTTTACTTTTCGAACTGCCTTCTCTTTTTAAAATAACTTTCTAAAAAGCTAATCTTTCTATACATTCGACAAAACAAGAATTAGAATGGATATCAAATTAATAAAAAAATACATCAGAGCAAATAGCAATCCTAACTCCAGAAGTAATTCGAATTATGTATATCCGGTAGTCATTCAATATTCTCCGAATAAATTTGAATTTGAATGCGAAGGCAGTTATGGCGAAAGTTACCTAATTACAATCAAAATAGAAAACAATAACGTAAACACTTCTTGTTCCTGCCCATACAAAAAAACATATTCCGGTATTTGTAAACATGTTATTGCCTCTCTAAAAATAATTATTGAAGATCATAATAGTGAGATTCCAATCTCAACCGCAAAAGAAGAAAAAACCTATACGTTGTTTGAGGAACTTCCTGTTGTTCCAAAACTCAAAACCAACCAGACCAGATTACAAGACGGCATTATCACACTAAACACTATTAATAGTTTGACAGTTGCTCCAAGATACCATGGCTACAGTTATGATGAATATAAAATAACCGCTGTATCCCAAACCGAAGTAAACACGCAAACTACCGGATGGAACAATTCAAAACAACTATTTAAATACGACTCTGAAACCGAAATTCTAGAATTTGAATGTACGTGTAACAAAACCAAAAAAGTTTGCGAACATATAGGCAAAGCGCTAGAGGAAATCACGGCTGTTTTTGGCGAAAATTTGTTTGCTAAAAACTATATCGAAGAAAAAACAAAAGAAGCAATCGCTAAATATGGTTTCACAACGGATGACGACTACAATAGTATTTTTAGTTTTAAACTAACTACCAAAGGATTTCAAGCCAATGCCAAAACCAAGAACATTACAACCGATTCCAAGGATTACTCCAGAATATTCAAAAATGAAGAAATAGACACCACTATAAATTTACCTTTCATAGAAAATAAGGAAACTGATTTTGGTTTAGGTGTTTGTTTTGAATTTGAGCGAAAAAAATTCATTCAGTTATTTCTTTTTCAGGCTAAATACAACAAAGCCAAAACCGATTTTTCTTCCTCAATCACACTAATAAATCATTATAATTTTGAAGATGCCTTGACGATTTACAGTTCAGAGGAAGAGCAAACTCTGATCGTAAAAACAATGCAAATCAATACAGCATTATCAAGATTTAGAACTACCAAAGACGTCAATTATTTAAAAATTGCCATTACCTCTAATCAAAAACTTTTAGAGGTTTTACAGCACAATTTTAGCTATACTTATGACCGTAGCAAAAATCTAGTCCGCAAAAACTTAATGCCTTGCGTTTATGAGAATAAAGCGATAAAATTATTTTTTACAATAAGCGAAACTCCTTACTTCTACACACTAAAAGCTAAAGTTTCGCTAAACGACAAGAACTACAATTTAGATGCTGCTGCCATACAAATATCGCCTTTATTTATTTTTGCAGATGACGTGATTGTACCTATAAATGATGCTAAACTTTCGTTATACCTGAATCATTTCAGAGATTATGCGGAAATTAATTATCTAAAAAAAGACACCCCTGATTTTTTTGAAAAAATTGTAAAACCGTTGTCTAAAAAATTTGAAATTCAATCGGCAATTTTCAAAAAAAGTAAAGTAAAAACTGAAGAAACAACTCTCGAAAAGCACGTTTACATTACTGATTTTGAAGGTCAACATATTGTTTTCAAGCCTGCCGTGCAGTACCCAAATCAACTGATTTCTGTTTTTTCAAATGAAATGCTCATTCAGGAATCAAAGAACGATACTAACAAGAAAAACATTTTATACCACGAGAGAAATCAGTCTTTTGAGGATAATTTTATTGAAGAATTCCGGAAATTGCATCCTGCATTTGCTGAGCAGGGCGAACTCTTTTTTCTTACACCGGAACAGTTAATGGAGAACTACTGGATGTTGCATGCCACCGATAGAATGCAGCAACAGGAAATGAAAGTTTTTGGAGCCAATAACCTGAAATCGTTCAAATTTAACATCAACAAACCTGTTATCAAAATTGGTTTAAAATCGGATACTGACTGGTTTGATCTGGAAATTGACATTAGTTTTGGCAACCAAAAAGTAGGTTTAAAAGAACTTCAAAAAGCATTTTTAAAACGAAGTAATTATGTGCCACTTGACGACGGAACACTTGGAATACTGCCAGAAGAATGGATGAAAAAATTCTCCAATTATTTTAGGGCTGGAGAAATTAAGAAAGATGGCATCAAACTTTCTAATTATCAATTTGGAATAATTGATGAATTGTTTGAAGAAATGGAGAAAAAACCTCCGTTTCTGATCGAATTGTTAGAAAAAAAGAAGCGTTTACAAAACATTTCTAACATAGAAGAAGTTCCGATTCCAAAAGGTATCAAAGCCAAATTAAGAGATTATCAGCACCACGGGTTAAATTGGCTTACCTTTTTGGACAAAAACCAATTGGGTGGTTGCTTGGCAGATGATATGGGATTAGGAAAAACATTGCAAGCCATCACATTTTTGCAATATTTGAAAGAGAAAGACAAAAAATGTCTGCCATCATTAATTATTGCACCCACTTCTTTGATTTTTAATTGGAAAAACGAAATTGCTAAATTTTGCCCATCACTAAAAATGCTGGCTTTTGTAGGTTCTAATCGAATGGAAAACAAAGACGATTTCTCTAAATATGATCTAATTATTTCTACTTATGGCTCATTATTGAATGATGTGGAATTTATGAAAGACTTCAAATTTAATTATATTATTCTGGACGAAAGCCAGGCTATTAAAAACCCAAATTCCAAACGATACAAAGCCGTTCGTTTATTGAATTCGTATAATCGACTAGTACTGACCGGTACGCCAATCGAAAACAACACCTTCGATTTATATGCTCAGATGAACTTTATCAATCCGGGATTATTGGGTAATATGACTCATTTTAAAACCGAATTTTCAGATGCGATTGACAAAGAAAAAAATCACGAAGCCTCGCATTTGTTAAGTAAAATGATCAATCCTTTCTTATTACGAAGAACCAAAGAGCAAGTGGCAAAAGAACTTCCGGAGAAAACGGAAAGCATTATTTATTGTGAAATGGGCAACGAACAGCGAAAGGTTTATGATAGTTTTAAAAACAAATACCGTGATTACCTCATCAATAAAATAGACGAAAACGGAGTCGAAAATGCTCAAATGTATATTTTGGAAGGATTGACTAAATTGAGACAAATATGCAATTCGCCTGCCTTAATTTCGGACGAGGAAGATTATGGAAATCAATCTGTTAAAATGGATTTATTACTTGAAAACATCAAAGAAAAAACAGGAAATCATAAAATATTAGTTTTTTCGCAATTTGTAAAAATGCTTCAACTCATTAAAACACGATTAGACGAAGAACAAATTTATTACGAATATCTCGACGGTCAAACGACCAATAGAGAAGAAAAAGTCAATAATTTTCAGAATAATACTGATGTTCGGGTATTTTTAATTAGCCTAAAAGCCGGAGGAACCGGACTTAATTTAACCGAAGCCGATTATGTTTTCCTGGTAGATCCGTGGTGGAATCCTGCTGTCGAAAACCAAGCTATTGACCGCTGTTACCGCATTGGACAAAAACAAAAAGTAATGGCATACCGAATGATTTGCAAAGACACTATCGAGGAAAAAATAGCGTTGCTACAAGGTAAAAAGAAAGCGGTTGCTACCAGTATTATCACTGTCGATGAAGAGAAAAAATCATTTGATTTGGATCAGGTAAAGTCATTTTTCTCTTAGAGCCTGTTTAAATTTTATTATACTTTTAAAAAGCAGAAACCGAAGCCGCAATACTTCAGTTTTTAAATTGAAACTATAAAGTAAATTTCACTTACATTCATAGCATTTTCTTTTAAACTTTAATCTTACAAAAAATATCATTTTGAAAAAATATTTTAAAATAACTCTTTATCTCACATTTTTTGGGTTGATTGCGATTGTTTCAGTAAATTATTATGTAACGTCGACAACCAAAAAAAATATTTATAATTCACTTCGAAGGTTTCCTAAAAATGATGTCGGAATTATTTTTGGTGCCGGAATTAAAGGAGACCAGCCGAGTAAATATTTAAAAGACAGACTTGATACCGGGATCTTATTGTACAAATCAAAACGAATCAATAAAATTTTGCTTTCGGGAGATAACGGCAGTGAAGAATATGATGAACTAACGGTAATGAAAAATTACTGTTTTAGACACGGAGTTGATACAACTAAAATATTCATTGATTATGCCGGCTTTGATACTTACTCGACAATGTATCGTGCCCAACATATTTTCAAAATAAGAAAAGCGACTTTAATATCTCAGAAATATCATTTAAACAGGGCAATTTACATCGGAGAGGGACTTGGTATAAAATGTGCAGGTTACTCTGCAAATTCAGGCGAATATAAAGGTTATAAGTATGTTTGTTTTAGGGAATATCTTTCAACTTTCAAATCCTTTTTTGATATTTTACGAAATCGTGAACCCCATTTTTTAGGAAACCCTATCCCTATTAATGGCCCTTCAAATTATTCTAAAGAGGATAAACGATAAAAAAGCACCGGAGTAAAATAAAAATACTTTGGTGCTTTTTTGTTTTATTCAAAGCGGTTTTATTCTTTATCATAAACTCGTTTGTTACTTTTCCAACAGTTAACTTTTTTTGTACAACAAAATAACTTTCAATTATTTTTGAAAGTTTAAAAACTTTTACTTACATTTGAAGTATGGAATTCAAAGAAGCAAAAAATAAGTTTGTACAAACCTGGGGAGCATTAGGTTCTCAATGGGGCATTAATAAAACCATGGCACAGATTCATGCATTATTAATGATTTCGAACGAAGCTGTTTCGATGGAAGACATTATGGACGAATTGCAGATTTCCAGAGGAAATGCCAGTATGAACCTTCGTGCTTTAATGGATTGGGGAATTGTGTATAAAGAATATAAAGCAGGAGAACGAAAAGAGTTCTTTACAGCCGAAAAAGATTTGGATGAATTAGCAGTTAAAATTTCAAGAGAAAGAAGCAAAAGAGAAATCAAACCTGCTCTTAAAATCTTAAAAGAAGTTTCGACTATTGAGGCAAAAGATTCTGCTGAGGAAAAACACTTTGTAGACCAGACTTCTAAATTGTATGATTTTGTTTTGAAAGCCGATAATATACTGGACAAAATGACCGAATTTAATGAAAACTGGCTAGGTCGTCTGGTTATGAAAATCATGAAATAAAAAAATTTAACCAAAACTTTCATTTTTTTCTGAAAGTTTAAAATAATCAATAAGTATGAAAACTATAAAAAAGTTAAATAATTTCGCTCTCATAATATGTTTTCTATTCTACTTAACATGTTACTTACGATTTGTCGGACAAACATTTATTACTGTGGTACGAGCAATTACAGCAATCTATCTAACTATTAAAATCTTTTCTAAAATAAATGATGACATCATTAAAAACCAAATAAAAACATACTGGATGATAATCATTTCTAATGCAGTTATATTATTTTCATTCTTCCATGAAATAATGTGGAATGATACTTTACAAATTGTCTTTATAACCATAATTCCAAATGTTACTACCATTTATTTTTTCAGAATACTGATTAAATACGAAAACTTACAATTTTCCAGGTAAAAATTAGTCCGACTATTTGGCCCTTAAAATTATAAATACCTTTTCAACCTGAAAAAAATCAAATCAAAGCAAACTCTCTTTTTCTAAAAGTTTAAAATAAATAAGCCATGACATTTAGCACACTACACAAAATCAATAAAATATTTTACTTTACCACACTAGCGTTATACCTTTTTGTTTATTTCGGTATGCTGTTTCAAATTATTCTGGGAATAGTACAATTAATAATAGGATTTACTCTTCTTGTAAGAAGGGATGAATTAAGTAAAACTAAAAAAACAAAACTCATTATTTACTGGATCTTGGTAATAATGGCCTTCTTCTTAATTTTAATCAGTTCCAAATTTAAATATGTTGTAGGTAATTTATTTTTCGTTTTTGTGCTCCCAATGGCAATTGCAACTTACTTCTATTTTTTCACAGCAAATATTAACTCTGAATCATTTCTGGAAGCAGAATGGGAAAATCTAGCTTTATTTAATTATGAGATTAATAAAGAAATTTTAGAAAAATATGTTCCCGCCGGAACAGAAATAGATACTTGGAACAACAACTGTTACGTAAGTTTAGTTGGTTTTATGTTCAAAAATACAAAAGTTGTAGGTGTAAAATTCCCTTTTCATGTCAATTTTGAAGAAGTTAATTTGAGATTCTATGTAAAACATTTTGAGAATGGTGAATGGAAACGCGGAGTTGTTTTTATCAAGGAAATTGTTCCGAAAAAAGCAATCACTTTTATTGCTAATACATTGTATCAGGAACATTATGAAACTCAAGAAATGAGACATGAAGTTGTAGAAAATGTGGAGACAAAAACTTTTATATATGAATGGAAAAATGATAAAAACTGGAATACAATTCATTTAGAAACTAGAAAAGATTTTAAAGAAATTGAGGTAGATTCTGAAGCTGAGTTTATTACAGAACATTATTTCGGATATACAAAAATCAATCAAAAAACCACTTTTGAATACGAAGTAATACATCCCAGATGGGAACAGCTTGACGTTTTAAAGCATCATGTTGATATTGATTTTGAAAACACATACGGAACCGATTTTGGATTTCTTCAGGCTCAAAAACCAACCTCTGTATTTCTGGCAAAAGGTTCAAAAATCACAGTAAAGAATAAACGAAAACTGGAATTTTTAAATGTATTAGAACACGAAATGTTAATCTGAAATTATTATGAACCTCAACATCATCGCCTACGCCATTTACCTCAGCATTACAATATTTATTATCCTGAGAGTTGGAAAAATCTGCTACAAAAACGGCAATATTTATGTCGCAGAACTGATTCCAAATCATGCTGACATCTGTCAAAAAATCAATCAGGTTTTGCTTTTAGGCTATTACCTTTTAAATATTGGTTATTGTGCCATGACATTGATTTCCTGGCAAAAAATAATATCTCTCACGCAATTAACCGAAATCATCTGTTTCAAAACGGCTGTCATTATTTTTATTATATCAGTATTGCATTATCTCAATATTATAATTATAACAAAGTACATTCATAAACTCATTAAATAACAACTAAAATCAAATATCATGGAAACTACAAAAATTTTAATCGGTTACAGTATTTATTTACCAATTGCATTATTCCTTACCTATTATGTTTCTAAAACACTTTTCAAAAATGGTAAAATATTCATGCTGGATATTTTTAAAGGCCGTGAAGATATAGCCGATGCAACGAACAAACTTTTTGAAACCGGTTTTTATCTTTTAAATATTGGTTTTGCACTTATGATTCTTCAAATGAATATTTACGAAAACAGCTATCAGGAATTGATTGAACGATTAAGCTACAAAATAGGTGGATTTTCTATATATCTTGGCTTCATGTTATTCTTTAATTTGTATTTCTTTTTTAGAGGAAAAAGAAAAGCAAAAGAAGCACAGCAGGAAGAAAGATTGGTTTTTAAAGCTTAAATTTATAATGAACCTGACGGGTTGTACAATCTGTCAGGTTAAATATCAAAAAAATGAAAAAACTCATTATCGCAGCCGGAACAGGTTTTTTAGGACAGGTTTTGGTAAATCATTTTAAAAATCAATTTGATGAAATCGTAATTCTGACCCGGGGAAACTCAAAAAAAATTGACGGAATCAAGCATGTAAACTGGAATGCCAGAACTTTTTCAGGTTGGGAAAAGGAACTGGAAAATACAACAGTTTTAATCAACCTAGCAGGAAAATCGGTGGATTGCCGTTATACCAAAGAAAATAAAAAAGAAATTCTATTATCCCGAATTGAAAGCACAAAAATTTTAAACAAGGCGGTTTTAAATTGCAAAAATCCGCCGAAACACTGGCTGAATTCATCAACGGCAACAATCTACCGTTTTTCGTTAGACAAAGAAATGGATGAAAGAGACGGTGAAATCGGAAATGACTTTTCTATCAATGTGGCGCTTTCCTGGGAAAAAGCATTCTTTAAAACCGAAACGCCAAATACTTTAAAAACCGCTTTGCGAACTTCAATAGTGTTAGGAAAAAAAGAAGGTGCATTTATTCCGTTGAAGAATTTGGCAAAGTTGGGTTTGGGAGGAAAACAAGGAAAAGGAAATCAATTTGTAAGCTGGATTCACGAAGAGGATTTTGCAAGAGCAGTTGCTTTTATTATTGAAAAAGAAATGACCGGCGTTGTAAATGTAGTTTCACCAAAACCAATTCGGAATGCTAATTTTATGCATAAGCTTCGAAAAGCGATTGGTTTTCCATTCGGAATACCTGTAAACACATTTTTACTAAAAATTGGTTCATTCATCATTAGAACAGAAGCTGAATTGGTTTTAAAAAGCAGAAATGTGATTCCGAAAAGACTTTTGGAAAATGGGTTTGAATTTAAGTTTAGAACTATTGAAACAGCTCTTCAAAATTTATTGCGTTAATGACAACCATAAACCTCACAACAAAAATAAACGCATCAAAAAAAACTGTTTTTGATGTTTCAAGAAATATCGACATTCATCAACAATCTGCCAGTAAGTCAAATGAAAAAGCAATTGCAGGCATAACTTCAGGATTGATAAATTTAAACGAAACCGTAACCTGGCGCGGAAAGCATTTTGGTTTCTGTCTCACTCATAAAAGCCGAATTACAGCAATGGATTTTTATGACTATTTTGTGGATGAGATGCAAGAAGGAAAATTTAAAACCTTCAGGCACGAGCATTTTTTTGAAGAAAAAAACGGAGTCACCATAATGACAGATCAACTGCAATATGAAACTCCGTTTAGCATTATCGGAAAATTATTCGATGCTTTATTTTTAAAAAAACATCTGATTGGTTTTCTAATAGTAAGAAATAAAATGCTCAAAAAAACAGCAGAAAACCAGTAGACCAATTTTAAAATACTTATTTTAATCAATAGGAACTTTAAATTTTCCCCCAAAAAAAAGTAGTCCATCATTGATTATTTTGGTAAAGCACGAATACATTCTTAAGGCTTCAGAATACTGTTGCCTGTATTAACAATTTCTTTTTTTAAAAATAAGATAAACATAATCGCTAAAAATAAAAAATGTTATGAAACAAGAAATTTGATCCACCAAACAGACATTCCCTGGCATAAAAATAAAAATCCTTTTTGAAACTTTTATCTTCTATCCCATAAAACTGGTGTTTTTGTAGTATTGGGATCTATATATAAATCAGCTGCTGTAACTAACAAAACCTCAACTTCCATAAAACGTTCATTATAATTTAATAGCCGTTTTAATGCTGCACATTTTTCCTGAAGAAAATCCTGCATTTGGTTTTTGGATACATTTTGTACAATTAACATCCGAATGATTTCCTTAAAGTTTTCATCAGTTGACAATTGAATCTGAAAAGTTGTGGATCCATTTGTAAGCGAAATGAATTCATCTAAATCATAGTGTTGTTCTCCTATTATAAAAGATTTTGTCTCTCTCGATTTTAACTCCAAAAAAGATTTTCCCTGTACATTAACCCATCTTCCCAAATCGCCAATTGCGTATCTAAAAACAGGAAATCTTTTGCGAAAAGTATTCGTTACCGCAATGGTGCCATATCCGTTTGTATCTGGATTCAAAATTTCGACTATAATTCCGTTAATTACTGAAAATAATGATGGATTTTTAGTACAATTTGACCATGCCCAAATTCCTGTTTCGGCTGAACCATACATTGAATAAATTTGTTTAAATCCGAATGTCCTCTGCAGAAATTGTTCGATATTAGGTCGTAGAAATTCGCCCGCGTAAAACAAATTTTGTATCTGCAGTTTTTTGTTATTTTCTTCTAAAAACTGAGCAAAACATAACAATTTTGAAGGAGTCCCTAGTATAAAATCTGGCTGAAAGTAACGAGCAGCCTGCTCCATATCCTGATAACCTGCATGTGCGCTCAATGCTAATGTAGTAGCTTGACATTTTTCTAAAATATCATCCATAATAGCAGCTGTCCGGTACATATCTGAATAGCCAAAAATATTTAAAGCCACTGTTTTAGGAGTAAAAAAATTGTGAGCACTCAAATCGGCAGCCATGGCAAAGCGTTGATTTTGATTTTCTTGTATGTCTACCGGAAAGACCAAAGGGCTTTGAGTACTTCCGCCAGAGCGCACCAAATAAACTCCCGTCTTTTGTTCGTGAAGCTTAAACTTTGTTTTTAAAATTGGCATTAATTCTTTTTTGCTCAACAAGGGAGCGTCTGCAGCAGAATCATATCCTTTATAAAATTCACTATACAAAGGATTATTTTTGGCTAATAGAAAATAATCCTGTAAAAAGGCGTTCTGTGTTTTTTTAGCAATACTGGATGGATACATCGTTAGTGTTTTTTATTTCCTTTTTTTGAAATAATAATAGCTTTTGATTAAAAGAGGAGCGTGATGTAAGACAAACAACGCTTTTTGTTTCCAGGACGGTAACCGCTCCATGGCATGTTCTAACCAGCGTTGCGACAGCATTCCTATTAAATATTGATCGTACAGATTAGAACTTTTCTCATACCGCTTTATCGAAACCGGAATTTCAATTTCTTTCCAGCTTGCATAACTAATTCGGGACAGACTTCCTTCAACTTCTCTTACCTCAATGCATGCTTTATTGAGCAATCCTACAACAGCTTCTTTTTTCATGTTTTTGAGCACACGGTACCAAAAATCAATGCCTTCATTTAAAGCAGCATTTTCATTGTAACGAATATCATCTAAATATTTTTTTCGTATAACCACATTACTTCCTACACCCATTATAAAATCTGGCGCACTGATTGTATGCAGCACATTGGGTATTAAATACAATTGATCCGAAAGTAAAGTCAATTCGTTTGCAAAAGATTTGACATTGGGCAAATAATAATTGGAGGGAAGCAATAAAATTCCCAAGATTAAAACATCTATGTTATTTTCCTCCATGATTGCACCCGCCTCCCTTAAACCAGAAGGTGTGTAACAATCATCTGCATCCAAAAAACTGATTAGCTCTCCCGTGGCTTTTTCGATCCCTAAATTTCTTGCATTGCCCGGGCCTTTATTTTCATTCAATTCAATAATTTGAATCTCCGTTTGCAAAAACTGTGGTGCAAAAAACGATACTGAATCTTTGAGATTATTGAGACTTTTATCAGTACTGGCATCATCTACAATGATAATTTGTGATGGTTTTTTTTCCTGAAATGCCAGTGAGCGTATGGTGTCATAAATGTAGTTTTCTTTGTTGTAAAGGGGTATAACAATTGTATGTTTCATATTTTTCTACTCTAATAATGGATAAATTAAAGCTCTCTCCTGATACACATTTACCACCGATTCATCTGAACCACGAAATACCCCAGTACCATACATTTTATCCTCTTTGCATAATAACATGCCTACCAGATGAATCTGACGATGGTTTTCGGTATCAGTAAATTCTTTTTGCTCAACAAAGTGCTGTACAACATATTTGTTCCAGTTTTCCCGTATAATCAATTCCCATTCCTTCTCAGTACACTCCTTTTTAACATAGGCACCAATCCCTCTCCCTCCACTATTCAATTTCAGGATCAAATTCTCTTTACCATATATAAAACGGTCACAACCATCAGGATCTTGAATAACAAAAGTCGGAATAAGGTATTTTTTTAAGAGAAAATATTCCTCCTCGCTCAGGTAATCAGTCATTATCTGAGCATCATACATTACCGCTAAAACCCGTTTATCATGTATTAAAATTAAGGTACGGATATCATTAAAATAAGTATTTTCTTCGATCAATTTATCGAGTACCTCCGGGTTTATTTTTTTTAATTCTTCACGATCCATTTCTAAAATGAATTGAGAAACTGGCGCTCCATTGACTATAATCGAATCATTTGAAACCGTTAATTCCTGAGGTTTCACAGAAATTAATTCGATTCCCAACTTTGCTAATTCTCTTTTAAGATAAAAGATCTCTGTTCCTTTCTCATCATCATGAACGACAGCTACTTTTTTATAAGGAGCGAATCGATGGTATAAATCGCCCACTATATTCTTTAAATCTTTATTGCAAACAGTCGCTGGCTCTTTATCTAAATTTATCTGATCACCGATTAATTTTAAATAATAACTAATCATCCAGCCGTTTAGCGGATATCGTGCACCAATCTCACAAATTTTTGCCTGATCATTGATGTCATATAAAAAATCAGGGCGATAAAAGCCCTGATTGTATTGTTTGTGACTGTTTTTTTTTAATAAAGCTTCTAAGTCTTGGTCTAATTGATAATAGTCTCGAATCCTGTCATCCTCAAAATAATTAAGAACAATTACCTTACATGCTTTACTTAAAATAGAACACAGGCGATTCATTTGCTGGCAGTAATCTGAAGATAATAACACCGAAGAGTTGGCAAAAGAGCTTCTGCTTAACCTGCTCTCCTCTTGAAAGTATTCAGAAAACAATTCGTCCCATTTTTTCTGGTTTTCAGCATGATTTTGCTTTAGCCGAATCTTTGGAATCATGATTTTAGATTTCGCTTCTTTCTTTGTGATCGTCATTGCCAGGATAATAAATTAAAAACTAAGTTCTTCCATTTCCATGATATCCTCCATTACCGCTGATTTTTTTTCTAAATAATCTTTAATAATTGGTTCGAGATCATATGTTTCAACATCAATATTCATTGCTTTGGCATAATAAAAAACAGCATTAACAGCAAAAAAGAAATGATTTTTTTCAGTTGGCCCACAGTGTACACTTATCCATGCCAGTGTTTTTTCGCATTCCTCTTCAGAGAAATTGTAATCGTTTATTAACCACGATGTGAATTTTGGAAGTATAAACTCTACTTCTCCATGTGTATAAATTTCGTGTACCAAAGTTGTCAATAAAGCGATCATGATATCTTTATTTCGCAACGAATTTTGATCTTTCCATGCTTTAAAATCGCAAGCACTTTGATTTAAATACCTGCGTGAAAGCCAATCATCATCTGTACAAATTGTAGTTGCCATAGTATAAAACATCTGAGAGTGTAAAATTCTGCCCACTACAGCGAGATCTTCATCTACAATTCTGTTTAAACTTGTGATAGCATGCAAAAGTGCTTTTTCGTCAGCAACAGGTTGATTTTTATGCACCAGCATGGTCATACGGTTGCTAATTCCAGCCACAGTCATGGCACTGTTATTCGTTTGGCTCCAACTATGAAAAAACCGTTGTAAGTGTTCTTTCTCCTGAACTTTCGATGTCAACTGAGTAAAGCTCTTTTCGATTTTTGAAAATGCTTCCAGTTGATTAGGCAAGATTTTTAATAGTTGATGCTTTAAATGTGATTCTTCCATTCCTTGAAGAACCGGAAGAATGATTGAGCTTAAATTGTTCATAATTATTTATTTTTAACAGGTTAATTTTGACTGCACGAAGTAGTTTGATTTAAAAACGATCAAAAGCACTGGAAAAGAAGATTTTCTAATTCTTTTTATAGTAAACCTACTTTATAAAAAACAACGAGAAATACAAAATGTCACAAATCCATTAATTTTGGGTATGAAACAATAATTTAATGCAATAAGAAAAATGAGACTTCCAGCATAAAAGTTTACTGCTTTGCTAAAAAAATATAAGGTTAGTGTCCTTTAAAATGTCCTTTTTTATAAAATTTCTTTTCAATTTACATAATAATGCCCGTTGCCAGATTTTTTTATGTTTGTAAACAAATACTACTTTATGTTTTACAGTACTCAGGTTATTCATAGCGTGTCTAAACCATCGTAAACTTAGCATTCCGGCTAATTGCAAATCAAACTCATTGGTACTTTTCACATAACGACTTACCGTTGGAGGAACCTTTAATTCATTCCAATGGTTATATTTCTTTCTTGAAAGACTTCCCTGGACTTCTGTTACCCTGATATAACTTCCGGTTAAGAATCCTATTTTGGCCATTTTATTTTCAACTACTGATTTTAAAACTCTATACCAAAAATCGACTCCTTCATTTAACAAAGAGTCTGTTTCATAACGGTGTGCGCCTATATATTTACGAAAAACAACAACATTACTGCCACGCCCCATAAAAAAATAAGGTGAACTAACTGCAAACAAAGGATTGTACAAGAGATACAATTCATTATTCACAGGTCGTAGGTGTTTTTTTATTTTTTTTGTTTCAGGGTAGTTTATCCCGGAGGGATGAAGTTTAATTCCGGCAACCAGAAAATGAATTTGTTTCTCATGCATATAATGTGCAGCAGTAGCAATAAATTCTTTTTCATAATAATCATCTGCATCCAGAAAACTGATAAGATCTCCAGTAGCTTCTTCCATTCCTCTGTTTCTGGCATTTCCAGGCCCTGAATTGATTTTTAATACAATGAATTTAATTTTAGTCTTAGCAAAAGCTGCCTGATATGTTAAAAAACATTTTTTTGCAACCATCAAACTGGCATCCGTACTTGCATCGTCAACTATAATTATTTCTTTGGGCTTTTTGCTTTGAAAAGCAAGAGAAGTAATTGCTTTTGGAACATATTTTTCTTTATTAAATAATGGAATAACCACTGTATAACTCAACATAATCCTGAACTATTCTTTATAATTAACTGCACGATAAAAGGCATAAAACACTATCATTAAACTCGAAATACTAAGAAATCAACAAAAAAGGAAAATTTCTGTCTGATTATGCTTGTTCTATTTTGAGCGATAGTATTTAATTTTTCTGATTACATCAATATCTTTATGATGATATTGCTCTAACCAAATCGCTTCATCGAAGAAGCTGCAACGTGATTCAGCAATTACAATAATCGATTTGGTTAATGAAATCTGATGTAACTTTTTCAACAACTCTTCATATTGAAAATCAAAAAGAGGATTATAGAGATAAAAAACATTCCCATCCGCAATGTCCGTTTTTAAAATATCACCACAAATTGCTTTAGCATTTGGCAACTGCTCTTTTTCAATTAGATCTGCACAGACCTGATGTCGCTCCTGTAGAATTTCGATTCCTTTAAACTGCGCTTCAGGATATTTTATAGCACCGTACAAAATAATGTTTCCGTAGCCAGAACCCAAATCATAAAATACGGTTTTACTTGTTATTTGAATAGAGTCAAAAAGTTCGAAAAGGAAGCTGGAAGAACCATATCTGAAGGAATTAAGTCCATGTTGAATTGTAATATCGGAAAGGCTTAATTCGTTTTCAATATCCTCAGCATATTGATCAATTTCAGTTTGAATTTTTGTAAAAGCTTCCATTTATTTCATCATTAATAGTTCTAGTTTTTCTAAAGAAAGGACTGCTTTCTTCATTTTTTGAGCATATTCTTCATTTATTTTCTGAATATCAGCGTTGCAAAAACTACAGGTGGTTTCTTCTTCATAGACATAATTATCGCAGCCATTACACAATTTAAGTGCTTTTGGAATTCTGGGAGTTCTGTCTGAATCAGCTGAAACAACTACTGGCACAGCATCATTAGGTGATTGTATGGCTACTATTTCTCCTTTTTCATTTTCTACGACAATTTCAAAAAGACCAATATCAAAAGAAAGTCCGGGAGCTTCTTGCGTTTTTCTTATACGTTCATGAAGTCCTTTCTTTTTTAGTTCTAAAGCCCGATAGTGACAAAATGGATTATTACCTCTCTTACCAAACAAGACATGACTTGTCCAGGTGCAGCCTGCCAGACAAGAAGACTCGTAATAGCAGCCTTTGCAGCCTCCCCATAATTCTTCTTTATTTCTATATCGTGAAAAAACCATTTCTTCGCTATATTTCCAGATATCTTCCAGCTTCATATCTTTTACGTTTCCTCCAGTGTATTCATTAGTTGGTAAAGACGGGCAACCTTTAATTTTGCCATCAGCTTCAATACCTATTCCGGTGTGTCCGGCGGAGCAGCCTGTGTAATATTTTTCATTACCCTGTCTCCAGATATGTTCGTAAGGTCCAAAATAGCCTATATTATTTCCTGCCTGAATTAAAACATTATTGGCCAAAGCTTTTCTGTATATTACAATAAGGTTCTCATAAAAATCTATTAATTCGTAAGGCTGCAGTATTAATTCTTCCGAATTATCGACCGCATTTCCCATTGCAACAGCCAGTTGTATTTGCCAATTTTTGACATTGTTTTCTATGAGGACATCCAGAAGTTCATCTAATTCATTTTTACTGCTTTTTGTAATTACAGTATTTACACTGGAAGGTATATTGTGTTTTTTTAGTAATTGCAGACAGTTAATTGCATGTTCAAAAGAATCTCTTCTACCTCTAATTTTATTGTGTGTTTCGGGCATTCCATCAATAGAAACCCCAATATTTCTTATTCCGGCTTTTTTGGCATCCATAATTCGCTCTTCGGTTAGATTATATGCCCCGGACTGCATCGAACATTCAATTCCGCTTTGATTTATTCTTTCGATAATTTCAAGCCAGTCTTTTCTCAAAAAAGCTTCTCCACCAATAATGGTAATTTCTCTTGTGCCAAGACGCTTAAGGCTGTCAATAACACCAAAACATTGTTCTGTAGTCAATTCGCCAGGTCTTACTTTTCCGGCTCTGGATCCGCAATGCGAGCATTTTAAATTACATGCTAAAGTAATTTCCCAAACTACATGTACAGGGGTAGCCGTTGCATAATCGTCTCTTACTCTATATCGTGTTGAAGTTTTTTCCATCTTACATCGTTATTTAAAGTTCTAATTAATTATTTAAAAAAGCGGTTTAAAAAGTCTTACTTTACAAACCGCTTTCCAATTTAGATTACTTTTTCAGTGCTTCAATTGCGTCAAGCAGTTCAAGCAATGCTGCGCTTAAATCTTGTTGTTCTTTTACAGTTTGTTTAGCCTGAGCGGCTACTGCAATCATTTTTTCTAAATCGTTTGAAGCTATCGCCTCTCTAATTCCTGCTGCATAAAGCATAATTGCTCCCATAATAGTAATGTTTATAGTTAGTTATTCCTACTCTTGAGGTTTTTCGGTTACACCCTTGTTTTTCTGTACAAGTCAGTTAGATAATTAGGTTGGTTTAGACACCTTTTATTTTTTGCCTTTGAGCGAATCAATCGCTTCTAACAATTCTAACAAAGCAGCGCTTAAATCTCCTTGTTCTCTTATCGTTTGCTTTGCTTGCTCTGCAACAGCTTCCATTTTTGCTATATCATTAGAGGCAATAGCTTCTCTAATTGCTACTCCATACATTGGCATTACTCCCATAACTATTCTGTTTTTATAATTAGTCCTACTCTTAAGGTTTTTCGGTTACACCCTTGCTTTTCTATTCAGGTCAGTTGATTTGTGAATCGCTGATACCTTTTACTTTTTCTTTTTTAATGATTCTATCTCTTCTAGTAATTCCAGCAAAGCCACATGAATATCTCCCTGCCCCTTTACTATTTGTTTTGTTTGCTCTGCAATGGCTTCCATTTTAGCCAGATCGTTTGAAGCTATAGCTTCTCTGATCGCTACCCCATAAGGCATCATTACTCCCATAATTTTATATTTTAAGTTATTACTGAATTATTTGCATTTACTTTTACAGATAAATAATCGCTTTTATCTGTTTCTGTTTTAATATTTAGAACCGAAACTCTTGTAAAAAAAGTGCGGGTTCGTTAGGACTTACACAGGTTAAATTGCCCATCGTGAAAGTTTTGCCTTCCTTATTTTTTGCAGTAATCATAATGTTTTTCATTCCGGCTCTTAATGTACCGAATCGCTTACCACCGGTTACTTCAATTCCCATTTCGTGAGGTGTACCTGTTTTGGTGGCGATCAAATTCCCGGAACCATTTTCAATAAGCATGATCTCTCCAATAGCTGGTGGCGGAAATAATTGAGAAACTGTGATATCTGTAAGAGCGCCGAGCGTAATATAATCTGGCTCTGAGATACTTCCCATATTAATAGCTTCAGAATCTTGTTTATTGAATGTGATAGTTCTTCCAAACTCTGGCTGGCTGCTATTATTAGTACAATACATCCATGGTGTCGTGAAAGTAGTGCCATCTTCTGTTTCTCCTATTGCTACATATCTTTGATGTATCACAAGTTTCGTTTCCTGACTTTGTGAGTCCAGATTAAGATTGTAAAATACGGACATCAAAAGTGTACCTACTGCATAAGTTCCCGTAGCGCCTTCAATAACTGGAGGAATAACAGGTCCAATACCTCCACCATGCCAATCTACATAAGGATATACATTTACATTTTTAACTTTTACTGGTATAGGTTGCATAATAATTAGTTTTTATCCTACTCATAAGGCTTTTCAGGTTCGCCTTCGCTTTTACACTGTGCGAAACAGTTCGTTTTTTTAGTGGGTTCTGCTCCACTGTAGATTTTTTTGTCCCAAACAAACATTTCTCTACATGTTTTTATGAATTATGTACTTTTCTTTTAAAGAAATGCATCAGAAACAAATGCAGAAAATAAATTTTGATAACTTTATTTTCTGTAGTAAAATTACATCAGAAACAAAGTCAGAAATAAAAAAATGGTATAGAAAGGAGATTTTGACGTATGAAAACCTAAAAAGATATAACAAAATCTTTTTAAACACCTAAACAACTAATTATCAATACATAAAATTCAAAAATAATTTAAAAAACATCTTATAAAGAAGGGAAGAAATCTGCAAAATTTATTATTTAAGCAGTGTTGAAATTATCCAACTTGTATTTATTCCTGGATTTAAATACTCCCGTAAAATTCTTTTTTTACTGCCTCATTATATTCTATTTTATTTGGGGACTATTCGTTTTTCACTGTATCTGATTAGAATCATTTTTATTGATTAATTCTTCATTATTTATATCCTTAAATGATACATGTGAATTATTAAAAAAAAAGAACCGTACTGTTTTTGGAGGGAGAAAACGAACAATAATTATAAAGCGAAATCCTCCATGAATTAATATGACACTAACAAGTGAATATTAATTCATGGAGGAAGTCCTAATTGAAGTTGCTATCTATAATGCAGATTACAGGTGTGTTACTACTATCAAAAGTTCATCAGCCTGATTTTTGTTTGTACAACAATGATTTTTAATAATTTGATTCGGGGAACAAAAAGCCACTTAGGGAATCTAGGATATTCCAGATGCTCACTAATCATAACAAAAGTTACAATTAGCATTGCTAAATCGTGTCCTTTTGGTAAAAGCATAGGAAATAACATCAAAGCCCATCCGGAACCAATACACCAAACACCATGTGTTACCCCAAAAAAGAAAGAATCGCGAAAAGCCTTCCATCCAAATGCTGACAGAATTCGATGATTATGACCGAGGTTTAAAAATCGCTGCTTAATTGGTGAAACCTCCCATATTACTACAATAACAAACAATACTAATGCAGGAATATAAGATCCGGGCAATAAAAGGTTAACTCCCATTATGATTTCTATCATAAATACGCCAATGAACATCCATCCTATCAGATAACCTAACACAAACAGTAAAGAACACAAGAATCGATAACGTTTAAAACTCTGTTGGTAAATAAACTGAATGGGCAGAATTAATTTAGGAAGCATCATTGCAATCACCATAAGCGCCCAGCCAATTAATTGAGATGAAAAAAGCTTCATCTGAAGCAACATTTGAAATGATGTAGCAGTGGGACAAGAAGCAAAGACATGACAGTATTTCATTGCCATAATATGACCTGGATTTACCAAAAGTAGTGTCCATACCAAAATGCTAATAATGGCTATACTAACTGCAATACGCTTATTTTGTGAAAGTTCCATATCCCTTTTTTTGACTTATTGTCCTGAACGGTAAATTCCTATTCGTTCTACTGTAATTTCATTCCCATCAAGAGGAGCATCTTTACTTTTTATTTGGACATCTAGTGAATTAATATCAAGAGCACTATCAAGATGCAATTCGTCAATAACATTTGTGATATTGAACTTAAAAGTAAGTCCTGCACCGCCATGAACAGTATTTTCCATCGAGGCACTAAGCACTCCAAAAAGAGAAACAGACTTGATAAATTTTTGATTTACATAAAGGGAAAGAAAATTAGAGTCTTCGCCCCCTTTTACTCCTTCCAGCTGCAGATACACCTCATCAGGAGCATTAGAAACAGAAGCTTTTAAAAAACTGTTTTTTACTGATTTCAATGCCGTTTTATCCAATTGAACAGTAGTTTTGGTTTCTTTATCCTTTAAAATAATTGAACCACTACTTGCTCCTACTAACTCTTTATTTTGTTTATTAGCCATCTTAAGTCCTGTTTCTAAATTTGTTACCCCAATTTTATTTAATCTAAGAGATAAATTCTGTTTTAAAGAACTCGGTTGAATAGTGTCATAAGAAGTTAAAGAGAGATCACTATAGGTATAAGAATAATATGTTCCGTTATACTTCAAATCATTTGTAGACTGAACATCCGCAGGTGTATAATACCAGGCAGTACCATTTGCATCCAATGGCATAGCAAATTGTGAATTACCATTTGCTGTTGGTCCAACCAGCCAGTCTGCTTGTGTAGGATTACTATTTTTTCCGGTTACATTCCAGGCATCCCACATACGGTCAATATTTGAATGATGTAAGAAAAATATTGGATCGAGAGCTGCTGTTGCAGGCACTCCCATCAAACCTATTTGTCTTAGCGCATTTCGCCCGCCTACCATACCGTGAACGAAATTATGGGGATTCTGCTCAAGATCGCCAGTTTCTGAACCACTATGCGAAAATCCAGTTTCTCCCCCGCCATAAAAGTAGCCATTTAGATCGCCTGGCCCAAGCGTTGAAGGAGCAGATCCTTCACTATAAATAGTATCCCATTGACATTGATCATTTGCAGAATTCTCTCCATTACCTACCTGTACACCAGTTCCATAACGCTCAGGTACATATAACGGATTTGATGTGTTATCTGGTAAAACAGTAACTGTAAATGCTGGAGGAATATTAGATTCGGTATAGATCTTAGACTGGCTTAGATAATTCCAATAAGGCAATGACCAATCCGAAGGCCCTTGTAATTCAGATATAATGGCACGAAGAATATTTTCGAGTGCAACCAAATATCCCCTGTGCCAGGGAGGAAAAAACCAGGTACCGTGCTGACATTGATCCCAAAAAATACTTGTTAATGTAGCTGATGGAAGTGTATTTAAATTTGCAGTAGCTCCTATGTATTTAATATTGACCCAGTTTAGATATTGGTATGGCTTTGAATATAACGATTTTGGCAGTAATAATTCTCCGTGAATTGCAGCATAAAACCACCAGCTTGTAGGGTCACTTACAGGGCGGGACTGCATTACCTGAACGGCTTTTGCATACCAATAAAGATCAGTATAATTACCGGACTTATCTATAAATTGCCCTCCATTGTTGTCGTCCCAAGCGTTTTTTCTTAAATAAACTAATTGCTTCCATGTAGTACCATTATCCCAATTTATCTCGGCATTGTTACTTGACAGCGTTCCGGTTTTATTTCCCCCATCATCTGTAAAGTTTACAGTAATTACCGATGGATTAGAAGCGTTTACAGTGCCTTGAAAAGGGCCACGGCCGTTACTGTAAGTTACACTAATGCCGGTCTTAGATCCGGTAATTGTGATTAACACATTTTGTTGATCTACCCACTTTCTGATAAATGAATTCATGATTTAAGGATTTAATTATTTGTCTTACTCATAAGGCTTTTCAGATGCCACCTTCGCATTTTACTGTGCGAAACAGTTCCCTTTTTTTTAGTGATTTTAGTCTTTTTTTTCGTTCTTGAGAAACACTTCTCAACAAACATTTTTTTATGACTAAAAGTCAGCTCATTTCAGGTTTTGACAAAAAATTAATTAAAACAAAACCTGAGGATAAAAGATACTGGATTTTATTTTCTGTAGTAAAACTACCTAAACAATTAACGTGTCGGATAAAAAAAGGGTATGAGACGGGGATTTTTACGCATGAAAAGCATAAAAATTAAGAAGAGACTGTTTTTTTTTTTAAAACACTCATTATCAAAGCAAAAATATAGTTTCGGTATTTTTGAATAAATTAAAAAACGATAGAAAACAGGTTATATATACGATGCCATTGTTATTGAACCATATTGCCCTTTGAATAAAAAGGGAAATTGTCAACAGTAATTTCCTGCTTCAGTAACGCAATATCCAGGCTGCCATCATCCTCTGTTAGTATGTAATTTGGTTCAGGCAAATACCGTAACTGAAGGTGAGGATGATACACTGTTTTTCTACCTTTGCGGAAATACGCACACATTACCGAAAAGCTACTATTGGAACAAACCAGAATATCGGCTTCAACAAAAGATTTAAAGATGGAATGTATTTGATCGTAATTTTTTTCTTCGCGATCAGAGCCAATTATTACTCTGGTATGTTTTCTCTTATCAAAACGTTCTAAAATATCCTCTGAATTTTGTTTTTCGGTGTAGATATTAAAACAAACATTACCAACACCATACGCCTTTTCGATATGCAAAATGATGTTTTCGTAATAATCCATATCAAACATATACCTTACTGCAAATGGGCTTGTAAAGTGCTGCGGAAATTTTTCTCTGTCATAATCTGTTCCTCTATTAATATGCACAGCAACTTCTACAGGCGATTTGAATTTATTTATTTTTAAAGAGTGGAGTTCATTGAAGTTCTGAGATACTTCTTGTTGAATTTCGGCAAAAATATTTCGAGTGGTTCTTCCCTCCAGATACCAGGGTATCGTTTGAAACGGATGAATTCGCAAAGCATTTTCTAAGATTACCAGTGTGTCATTATTTGTCTGCGGCAAAGCTTTTTCAAAATATTGCAATAATTCTTCATAATCATCAATTCCGCACCATAAAGGACCTTCAACCCTTACTATATTTTTATATTTCAATTTACGATCTGCTCTTTCTACAACCGGATATTTAAATCCAAGTCCAAAATAATCCAAATATTCGTAAGGAGTATGTACATAATTTAAGTTAAATAAGCGACCAATAGTAAGACCGCCCAAAGCATCTTTCAGTTGATGACCGTGATTTCCTCCTGAAGTAAATTCTATTGTAAAGTCCATTTTATAATTTTTATGAAATTTTATTTTATGATTCTTTTTACTGATTTTGCCAATTCAAACATATTGTCCACATGAGCTTCTCCTTCTAAATACTCGTAACCATGCTTTTTTATCCGACTGATTTCACTCATTCGATTGACATATACTTTATGTTTTTTGCATACATAATCTTTACCCAGATATTTATAATGCAACAGTTTCAATTCAACTCCTGAATCTGTATTTGTATTTTCATAAAAAACAGGATTACATAAATGGGCACCGGGCCTGTAGTTAATTTCTTTTATTCTTTTGGGGTCAAAAATGATCTGTTTATCAAACCTTTCAGATCGCACTCCACGCTTGACCTGCTCTGTTATCCCTTTTTTATAGTCGGCTGGAAACTCATGACTCATCATATTGTATCCCATTACAGCAGGCAGAATTATATTTTGCTTTTTGGCCTGTGCTAACTTTTCTAATAAATTTTCATCATATAAAAATTCATCCATATCACAAACAATGACATAATCTGCGGTACTTCCTTTCCAGCAATTATTTTTTGATGCTGTCAGTTTATCTTCTACGAATTCATTCCCTGAATCCAGATATTTGAATATTACATTTTCATAAGTACTGGCTAACTGCATCGAGTCATCTGTACTCTGATTATCAATTATAGTAATCTTACTACAGAATTTAGAGTAATAATTTAAAGTATGCCGGATCATCTTTTCCTCATTAAAACAAAGCACATAAAGTTCAATAGAAATAGTGTCGTTTTGAGTCATAATTATCCTGAGTTACTTTTATGGTTTCAATTACCAAAATATCTGAACCAACAACTTAGAAGAAATCTTCCAACCTGGGTTTAAATACTTTTTTTATTCTAAAGTCAAACCTATGACAGAAACCTAAACACAAAAGAAAAAATGCCACAAGAAAAAGATTCCTTGTCATAAGAAGATCAAAACAGTCATAAAAATCACAAAAAAATAATCATCAGCCACCAAAGAATGGGTACACTTTCAACCCAAAAAGAAGTATAATATTTGGAACGATCTGGATTTGCAAATGCAATAAAAAGCATCAACATGATAACCATAATAAGATTTATTACGGCATCACGATAATTAAATGTGGAAATAAAAATTTCTAAAAACCAAAACGGAATCAGTAATAAAAAGCCTAAAAGTTTAGTTCTTTTTACTCCGATTGTCTGCGGAACGGTTTGTAAATGCGGATCATCATTCGCTAAATCAATAATTTCAAAAACTAAAATCAGTACAAAAACCAGAACAAAACGTTGAATGCACTTGATGAAGAAATCTGTTGTAAACGGAATTTCGGCATTTATTAAAGGCAGAACTAAAGTAGCCCCAACCCAGCAAAGTGCAACAATATAAATTTTCACGCCTGCCCAGTTTCGGGCATTTCTACGATTAGGGAAAAATGGCAGGGTATAAAGTGCCGTTATCAAAAAAATAACTACTGAAACTATTTGCGAAATTCTTTTCAAATGAAAAAAATAATAACCGACCAAAAGGAGCGAAATAAAACTAAAAACAGTAATCATTTTTAGTTGAGTACCCATTGGATTTTTCTTGACACGAACAAGCGAATCATATTTTACGAAATTATATCCTACAATTGTTCCGAAAAAAACAAACAAAGCCATCGCTTCATCATACTGAATATGAAACACATGAAAGGTGATATGAACCAGAGCGTAACACGACAAAGCCACGTGAATACTGCCGTTTAAATAAAAATCGAATATCTGTTTCAGTAGTTTCATCCCTCAAATCTAATCAATTGTTAACAAACCCTCAAATTGGTTGAAAAATTCATAAAAATTGAAGTTAAAAATCCCCATTAAATTATTAATAATACTTAATTTTGCGCCACAAAAAAACAACACATTTACTATAAAATGTAATAAACTGTGTATAGATTTCTTTCAAAGCGAAAATATACGCCGAAAATTACATTCTCTTAAAATTACAGAAAGTCACAAATGAGAACAGATGCTTTTGCTTTAAGACACATTGGTCCAGCAGAAAATGACCTTGAACACATGTTCAGAACAATTGGTGTAAACAACATGGACCAATTACTTTATGAAACATTTCCTGATGGAATTCGGCTAAAAAATGATTTAACTCTTGATCCTGCAATGACCGAATATGAGTATGCTGCTCATATCATGGAATTAGGCAAAAAAAATAAAGTTTTCAAATCATATATCGGTTTAGGATATCACCCAACCATTGTACCTGCACCAATTCAGAGAAATATTTTCGAAAATCCGGGATGGTACACAGCTTATACGCCTTATCAGGCTGAAATTGCCCAGGGACGTTTAGAAGCAATCCTAAATTTCCAGACTACGGTTATCGAATTGACAGGTATGGAAATTGCAAACGCTTCTTTACTTGACGAAGGAACCGCTGCTGCGGAAGCGATGGCGTTGTTGTTTGATGTTCGTACACGCGACCAAAAGAAAAACAACGTAAACAAATTCTTTGTTTCTGAAGAAATTTTACCACAAACTTTATCTGTACTTCAAACACGATCCACTCCAATCGGAATTGAATTAGTGGTTGGAAACCACGAAACGTTTGACTTCTCTAACGAATTCTTCGGTGCAATTCTTCAGTATCCAGGAAAATACGGACAGGTAAACGATTATTCTAAATTTATCGCTAAAGCAAAAGAAAACGAAATAAAAGTGGCTGTTGCTGCAGATATCTTATCTTTAGCAACCTTAACTTCTCCAGGAGAAATGGGAGCAGCTGTTGTGGTTGGTACGACGCAGCGTTTTGGTGTTCCAATGGGATATGGAGGACCTCATGCTGCTTACTTCGCTACTAAAGAAGAATACAAACGTTCTATGCCGGGACGTATCATTGGAGTTTCTATTGATGCTAACGGAAACCGTGCTTTACGTATGGCTTTAGGAACGCGTGAACAGCATATCAAACGTGAAAAAGCAACTTCAAATATTTGTACCGCTCAGGTTTTATTAGCCGTTATGGCCGGAATGTACGCGGTTTACCACGGACCTAAAGGATTAAAATACATTGCAAACAAAGTACACGCATCTGCAGTTACCACTGCCGAAGCTTTAAATAAATTAGGCGTTTATCAAACCAACACCGCTTTCTTCGACACTATTTTAGTGAAAGCGGATGCTCAAAAAGTAAAAGCGGTTGCAGAAAGAAACGAAGTAAATTTCTTCTATGCTGATGCTGACACGATTTCTATTTCGTTAAACGAAACCACTTCTATTGCAGACATCAACCAAATCGTTGCCATTTTTGCTGAAGCGTTAGGTAAAGAAACGGTTTCTGTTGCTGAATTAACTAACGCAAGTCAATTGCCGGCTTCATTAGAAAGAACTTCTGCTTTCTTAACGCATGATGTTTTCAATAACTATCATTCAGAAAGTCAGTTGATGCGTTATATCAAAAAATTAGAGCGCAAAGATTTGTCCTTAAATCACTCGATGATTTCATTAGGCTCTTGTACAATGAAGTTAAACGCAGCTTCAGAAATGCTCCCATTGTCAATGCCAAACTGGAACAGCATTCACCCATTCGCTCCAATTGAACAAGCAGAAGGTTACATCACCATGCTTAAAAAACTGGAAGAACAATTAAATGTAATCACAGGATTTGCCGGCACTACTTTACAGCCTAACTCTGGTGCTCAGGGAGAATATGCAGGTTTAATGGCGATTCGCGCTTATCATATTTCCCGTGGCGAAGGCCACCGTAATGTATGTTTGATTCCTTCATCAGCTCACGGAACAAACCCTGCTTCTGCAGCTATGGCCGGAATGAAAATCATCGTTACCAAAACCACTCCGGAAGGCAATATTGACGTTGAAGATTTAAGAGATAAAGCAATTGAACACAAAGATGATTTATCTTGTTTAATGGTAACCTATCCTTCTACACACGGAGTTTACGAATCTACTATTATCGATATTACAAAATTAATCCACGAAAACGGCGGATTAGTATATATGGACGGTGCCAACATGAACGCACAAGTTGGATTAACAAATCCTGCTACAATTGGCGCTGACGTTTGTCACTTAAACTTACACAAAACTTTCGCTATTCCTCACGGAGGCGGCGGACCTGGGGTTGGACCAATTTGTGTGAATGAAAAATTAGTTCCGTTTTTACCAACAAACCCAATCTTAAATGTGGGCGGAGAACAGGCGATTACGGCTATTTCATCAGCTCCTTACGGATCAGCCTTAGTATGTTTAATCTCTTACGGATACATCACCATGATGGGCGCTGAGGGATTAAAAAGTGCTACCGAACATGCTATTCTAAATGCGAACTACATGAAAGCACGTTTCGAAGGTCATTATCCAATTCTTTATACAGGAGAATGCGGAAGAGCGGCTCACGAAATGATTTTAGATTGCCGTGCATTTAAAGAAAACGGAATTGAAGTGGGTGATATCGCAAAACGTTTAATGGATTACGGTTTCCACGCTCCAACGGTTTCTTTCCCGGTTGCAGGAACTTTAATGATCGAGCCTACAGAATCTGAAGATTTAGCCGAATTAGACCGTTTCTGTGATGCGCTTATCTCAATCAGAAAAGAAATTGAAACCGCTACAGCAGAGGATAAAAATAATGTATTGAAAAATGCCCCGCATACTTTAGCAATGCTTACAGCCGATACCTGGGATTTTCCATACACCAGAGAAAAAGCAGCTTACCCATTAGATTACATAGCTGAAAATAAATTCTGGCCATCTGTTCGTCGTGTTGATGACGCTTACGGTGACAGAAATTTAGTTTGTTCTTGTGCTCCTATTGAAGCTTACCTGGAGAATTAAAAATAACTCCATTTTAAATAATAAAAATTTAAAAATCCCTTATATTCAGAGGCTGTCCTTTTCGGACAGCCTTTTTTATGCAGCAAATTCTCTCTGATAAAATTGGCTTTTACTGAAAACACTCATTTATAGTTATTTCAGCACTAATACCAATCAATCCCTTTTTCTTATTTCTAGCTACAATCGGTTGTTAAATTTTTAGTATTTTAATAATATCTAATAGGTTTACTCAATGAAATATAATAGCTAATACATTAATAATTAAAAATTTACAATTAAATATTTTACTATTTTTCTCACAATCGGTTGTTTTTTATTATTATATTAGCTAAATATTTAACCTCAAAAACCATTATTATGAAAAAAAGAATCGCATCTTTATTATTAATTAGTGTTTTAACATTTACGAGCTGTTCAAAAGATGAAGAGTCAGCAGTAATTGAAAACACAACGACAGAAAAGGACACAAAACCTACCAATCTTACTGGAAAAGTAAGTGCTAATGCTACTATTGAACCCTCTAGTGTCCAGCAATACATTAGAGGATTTGGCGGAGCCAACATCAGAGGCTGGGTAGCTGATTTAACTGCAAGTCAAAAAGTTAAAGCTTTCTCAACCACTGACGGTTTAGGACTAAGTGTCCTTAGAGTCAGAATTTCTCCAAACAGTTCTGACTGGACAGCTGAAAAAGCAACAATTGACGCAGCTAAATCCTACGGAGCAACCATCATAGCGTCTTCATGGACAGCACCAGCTTCAATGAAAGACAATAACAATCTTGTGGCAGGAAAACTAAAAACGAGTTCTTATGCTGCCTATGCACAACACCTTAAAAACTTCAATACAACTGTAGGAGGAGTTGCAGCAATTAGCCCAATAAATGAACCCAACATTAATGTAAGCTATGAATCAATGGAACTGACAGCTTCAGAAGTGGCTAATTTTGTTGCCGCTCAAGGGGAGAACTGCGGTACTCAAATAATGGCCCCAGAACCTTTTAATATGAATACAACTTATATTAACACCTATCTGAGCAATACAACAGCCAAAAACAAAACCAGTTATATTGCTGGTCATATATACGGCGCAAATCCAACTTATGTAAATTTTGGTAAAGAAGTCTGGATGACAGAGCATATTACAGACACAAACGACTCTAATATTTGGACAGGTGCTATGAACACCGCTAAAGAAATACACAAGTGCATGGTTGCAGGTTACAGTATGTACACGTGGTGGTATATAAGAAGAAGCTATGGTCTGCTTGATGAAAACGGCAACATAACAAAACGCGGTTACGCAATGGCGCATTTCTCCAGATGGATTCGCCCTGGATTTAATAAAGTTAACTGTACTGCAAATCCTTCATCAGGTGTTTATATTACGGCATACAAAAAAGACAATAAATTAGTTATTGTAGCTATAAATGATAATTCCGAAATAACGTATCAGCCTTTTAGTTACAGCAATATATCCATAACTGGGTTTAATCGCTATCAGACAACCAGTTCTTCTAATTTAGCTGCTAGTAACATTGCTGTTTCTGGTGGTAACTTTGGAATCAATTTGCCTGCATCAAGTATTACAACTTTGGTTTCTTACTAGTCTTTTCCAATTTACCTAAAAACATTAATGCCCCGATGAATTTGGGGCATTTTTATTATTTCAAATACTTTGATACTAAGTTTTAAAATTTCCTCAAAACTCTATTTTCATTAAAAAATAGACAGTATTCTTCTAAAAAAATTACTATTTGATAATTATATGCATGCATAATAATTTTTATAGCTGTCCTATTGTATTTATTTATACATTAGCTAAAATTTTGGAAAAAAGAACTAATGAAAATAAAAATAATAGGTATCGGAAGTTATATTCCGCAAAAAGAAGTTAAGAATACCGATTTTGACAAACATGTTTTTTTAAATGAAGATGGTACTCCTTTTGGATATCCAAACGAAACTGTAATAAGAAAATTTAAAGGTATTACCGGAATCGAAAACCGTCGTTATGCCGAAGATCAGCATATAACTTCAGATTTAGCCTTTTTTGCAGCCGAAAAAGCAATTGCAAATGCTAATATTGACAAAGAGACTTTAGATTATATCATTTTTGCGCACAACTTTGGTGATGTAAAATCCGGAACTGTGCAGTCAGATATGATTCCGAGTTTAGCTACCCGTGTGAAACATAAACTGGACATCAAAAACCCAAAATGTGTGGCTTATGATATTCTTTTCGGCTGTCCGGGATGGATTGAAGGTGTATTGCAGGCCAATGCTTTCATCAAATCCGGAATGGCAAAAAGAGTTTTGGTTATTGGCGCAGAAACCCTTTCAAGAGTGGTTGACGATCATGACCGTGATTCGATGATTTATTCAGACGGTGCCGGAGCTTCAATTTTAGAAGCCTCAAATGACGAAGCAGGATTATTATCTTACGAAAGTGCCACTTTTGCAAATGATGAAGCCAACTTTCTTTTCTTCGGTAAATCATACAATCCTGATCTGGATCCGGATATAAAATACATCAAAATGTATGGGCGTAAAATTTACGAATTTGCATTAAGCAATGTCCCGTGTGCCATGAAAGACTGTCTGGATAAAAGCGGAATTGCTATCGATGAGGTCAAAAAAATCCTTATCCATCAGGCAAACGAAAAAATGGACGAAGCCATCATTGCCCGTTTTTATAAACTATACGACAAAACACCACCAAAAGACATCATGCCTATGAGTATTCATGATTTAGGAAACAGCAGTGTTGCCACCGTACCTACTTTATACGATCTGTTAATTCAGGGAAAAATAGAAAACCATGAAATCAAAAAAGGCGATGTTGTTATTTTTGCTTCAGTTGGAGCAGGAATGAACATTAATGCATTTGTTTATAGATATTAAAACCTAAATCCCTTTTAAAACAATCGTTTCAAAAGGGATTTTAATTTGATGGGAATTCTTCTTTATTGTTTTATAATCTTTTTAGTTACAATTCCATTCTCTTTATCCTGAATTCTTACCATATAAATCCCTGAAGCTAAATCAGAAACATTAATCTGTTTTTGATTAGACACTTGAATCTTTCGCCCTTGCATATTATAAATT
The DNA here is from genome assembly GCF_048282555.1 of Flavobacterium adiutor. Lineage (NCBI taxonomy): Bacteria > Pseudomonadati > Bacteroidota > Flavobacteriia > Flavobacteriales > Flavobacteriaceae > Flavobacterium > Flavobacterium adiutor. The sequence continues at coordinate 717,622 of NZ_CP182487.1, read as the reverse complement.
TCAACTGATTTTAATTCTGTATCACTCTCTATGTTTAATACATCATCTACAGGGTTGGGATATAAGCCAACCGTTAGATTGTTTTGAATAAAATCTTGAGAAGACAAGGTGTTGGTGGTGTACAAACTGGTTACATCAGCCTGGGTTAATGCGTAGTTATAAATTTTTAAATCGTCAATGGCACCGTCAAATCCATAAATAGAACTGCCTGTTATTCCTAACTTAAAAACATCAGAACTATTTAATGTGTTCATTATAAAATTCATACTTGTTGAAATTAACACTCCATCTTTATAAATTCTGGATTGTTTTCCATCATAAGTACAAACATAATGATACCAAGTTGAATTATTATTTGTTGTAGTAACAGTATTTGATCCATTCACAAATACAGCATTTGTTGCCCCATAATAAAATGCGCTCCAATTGTTTGGGTTAGCTGCATTATATACTCCATAATTAAAAATTAAATTTCGTGTGCTCATTGTTTCTGTTTTTGCCCAAAATGAAATAGTTCTTGGTAAACGTTCATAAGGTAAATTTGCAATAGTCGCTGTTGTTTCTGCGCCATTAGCTATTCTAAGTGCAGAATTGGGGTTTCCGTTTCTATCGGCTGTATAAGTTATACCAGCAGAAGAAGAAAAAGGCGAATTTGAATTTATGTTGTTAAGTGTGTTATCAAAAGTATATTCTGCTATTGTTTGTGGCAGAGGATGAGTAGTAAAGTAAAAAAAACCCACAAAAGTACTTCCATAGCTATTTGTAGCATTTATCCCTAACTCATAAGTAGTATTTGGAGTTAGCCCAGTCAAAGTTACACTACCGGGTACGTTATTTGTACCAGTAGCCGACACCCCAGTTTCTTCTAATTGTACTATACCACCTGCAAAAGTCTGTACTACAGATGTAGTGTTGCTACCATTTGCATTTAAAAGATAATTAATTGTTATTGATGTTTGAGTAGCACTAGAACTAGTGCTTATATAAGATATCAAAGGATATACATTTGTTGTTGTAAAAGTACCTACTGGTTGGCTAGTAGTGGTTCCGTTTGCATTGACAGCTTCAACTACATAATAATATTGTGTATTATTAGACAAGCCCGTTAATGCAATATTGGCATTTGTGTTTGCAGAACCTGTTGCAGAAATACCTGTAACTTGATTGGTCATTGTCGCTGCAGATAAACCATACTTTATAACAGATGCTGTATTAAATCCCTGAGCATTTAAAGTATAATTAATTGTTGCTCCATTGTATGAAATACCTGTGGAAGACACATTAGAAATTATTGGAGTTAAAGGTAATGTGGTGAAAGAACCTATGGCAGAATTGGTATAAACCCCAAAGGCGTAAGCCCTGAATCTAAAATAATAAGTTGTATTTGGTAAAAGTCCCGTAATATTTCTAACATGGTTATAAGTACCCGCAAAAGTATTTTGACTATCTAAATTTGTAGCACTATCCACACCCGCAGATGTTGTGGCAATTTGATACGACACTAGATAGGTATTGTTCAGGCTCATAAAAACATTTAGGTTTGCCGTTGTGGCTTCAACCGATGAAGCATAGGGCGTGTTGAAAGTGGCTTGTGCGTTTGCAAAACTGCAAATCATAAACATAAAAAAGAGTAGACGTGTTTTCATAATAAATTTGGTTTTATAATTATATCCCAAAACTATTTCAATTAAAACAAGAAAAAACCGCCAGCTTGAGAACTGTCGTTTTGAGTTTGAGAACCACATTTTTATATTACATATTTCCTGTATTTTTACAAAAATAAAATGCTGTAACAGTTTTGCCTTCCGAAAATAAATCATAAAGTAGGTATGGTATTGTGAAACTCGTTATCAGACCACTGAAAAAAATCATATTGCACAACATTCATTTATGAAAAAAGCTCTAATTCTCGTATTTTTTACGAATATCTTACTATCGCAATCAACAGTAAACAAAAATCCGAACGATACATTATCGGTAGATGCTTTTGGTAAAAAAATTGAGCTTGCATCAAACATAGATTCGATAAAGAAGTGGAATGACTACTTATTGAAAATTATTAGAAAAAGACAAAAAATTCAAAATTTGCAATCAAAAATAAAGGACTATTATGAATGTTCTGAATTTCTATGTTTGATTACCGATGCTTACTATCATTATGAAAAAGGCAATAATCAGCAAGGCATTCAAAACTACTTTTATATATTGAAGCATGCAAATGATAAAAAATATCCTAAAATAGTTGGCTTTGCCTGTTCAGAAATAGGATCTTCCTTTTACATCGAAAAAGAATTTGAAAAAGCGATGTTTTATTTTAAAAAAGCACTCTCTATATTCATCAAAGAAAATGACCCCTATCAATTAGGAACTATTTACAGAAATTTAGGGAAGTGTTATACAAAGAACAACTCACACAAATTAGCCTTAGAATTTTTTAAGAAATCACTTCATTATTTTTCAAAAACAGATAACCAGGATGAAATAGCCGACTCCAATAGAAATCTTTATGAAGCATACAAGACTTTAAATAATAAAACCAAAGCACTTCCGTTTTTATTACAATCTATAAAAATTTACAATCAAACTGGCAATAAATACGATCTAGCGTTGCCGTTGTACAATTTATATGAGTCGAGTGAAGAAAAAGATTTACCTAAAAGAAACAAATTACTGGCTCTTGCCTATGAGACTGCCGTTGAGGCGAACAATCTAAAATATATTTCATCAATAGGAGCTAAATTATATCCGATACTAAAAAATGAAAAAAGGTACAAAGAAGCTTTAACAGTAGCTGAAAGTATAGCAAAAGCCAATGACTCGATAAACAAACAAGGAAACCAAAATGCTATTCTGAAGGCCAATTTTAGATACGAGACCGAGAAAAAACAAAACCATATCACTTCTTTGCAAAAAGACAACAAAATTGCCAATTTGGAAAACAAACGACAAAAATCAATCGTTTTATCGCTATCGATTTTTATATTTTCGCTATTGATTTTCGGCTATTTTATTTTCAACCGATTTAAAATAAAAAAGCAAAACGAACTTTTGAAACTGCGACTCCTCGAAGCTGAAAAAACAATATTGGCCGAAAAAAAAGCATCACAAAGCGAACTCAAAGCACTGAAATCACAAATGAATCCGCATTTTTTTTTCAATGCGCTCAATACTATTCAATCCTATATAGCTACAAACGAAACCGAAGAAGCCACCGATTATTTGAACAAATTCTCGAAACTCACTCGAATGATTCTCGAAATGACCGATAAAAACTGGATTAGTATTGACGAAGAAATAAAAATGCAAAACCTGTATTTGAATCTGCAAAAAATCAGACTATCCGATTTTAATTTCCAAATCAATATAAAAAACAGCCACATTCACAATGTAACGATTCCCACTATGCTCTTGCAACCCTATATTGAAAATGCAGTTATTCACGGATTAGCCCATAAAAAAGGAATGAAAAATTTATGGGTTAATTTCGAAATCAACCCCCAAAACCAATTGGAAATTACGATAAAAGACAATGGAATTGGACTCACCAAAGCCAACGAAATCAATCAGAAAAATACTAGCAAAAATACTTCGTTTGCTACAAAAGCTACACTGGAGCGATTAGAAATCATCAACCGAAATGATTTAAAAATTGAAATCGAAACCAACGAATTGTTCGACAGCAACGAAAATTCCGAAGGAACTGAAATAAAAATCACAATGGATTTGCACTATGAATAAATACAAAACCATCATCATCGAAGACGAAAAAAGAGCCCAAATATTGTTGCAAAACATCTTGGAAAAACATTTTCCAAATATAGAAATAGTGGCTGTAGCTGACGATTTGCCTTCTGGAGTAAAATCCATCTACAAATACCAACCCGATTTTATTTTCCTGGATATTGAAATGCCTAATTTCAGCGGATTGGAAATATTGGATTTCTTCAATGAAAAAGACGTTAATTTCTCCATCATTTTTACCACGGCTTATAATCATTATGCGATTGAAGCATTAAAAATTTCGGCAGTTGATTATTTACTAAAACCCTTAAACAAAGAAGATATTGAAGAAGCTTTGGAACGTTTTGAAAGAAAAAAGGCCTACAATCAAGAATCTTTTTCGAGCTTGAAAAGCATTATCTCCGATAAAAAAATCAACAAAATTGCAGTCCCCGAAGGCAATCAACTTCATTTCATAAAACCCGAAAATATCGTTTACATCAAGGCGGACAATTCCTATTCGGAACTTTATCTGGAAAACGGAAAAAAAATGATTGTGAGCCGTTCTATAAAAAAATTTGAAGACGGACTGAAAAATAATCCGTGTTTTTGCCGCATTCACAAATCCTATTTACTCAATACCGATTTTGTAGAGAAGTATGACAAATCCAATGGTGGCTGGATAACCCTTTCAAACAAAAAAGAACTTCCAATTTCCTCTGAAAAAACCGATGCTTTTTTAAGTTTAATCAATAAAATATCACGATAAATTTGATTTCAAAAAGACACTAAAACTTTGTACATTTACAACCTAATTAAACTATAGAACGAAAAACCTTTTCGTTCCGCTCAATCAATATGTACGAAAAAACGTTTCCAAATAAAAGATTCAAACTTACCCTGGAGTTTTTACAAAAACACATCAAAACATCTGAAAGTATTCTGGATTTAGGGGTTGAAAATCCGTTTTCAAAAATCATGAAAGAAGCCGGTTTTTCAGTTAAAAATACCACTGGTGAAGATTTAGACCTGAATCAGGAAAGTCTCAAAAATAACAAGACAGACGTGGTAACAGCTTTCGAAATTTTCGAACATTTACTAAATCCGTTTACCATTTTAAACGAAATCCAATCAGATAAACTTTTGATTTCGATTCCGATGCGTTTGTGGTTTTCACCAGCCTATCGTTCTAAAACAGATATGTGGGACAGACATTATCACGAATTTGAAGACTGGCAACTGGACTGGCTTCTGGAAAAAACCGGCTGGAAAATCATCGACAGACAAAAATGGACCAACCCGGTTAAAAAATTTGGTTTAAGACCTTTTTTACGCAGTTTTACAAACAGATATTATATTGTGTACGCAGAAAAAATTCATAATTAATAATTTACAATTGATAATTATTTTATGAAATATTACATCGTCATTCCCGCACACAACGAACAGGACTTAATCGGCCTGACTTTGCAATCCCTGGTTTCACAAACCATTTTACCTTCAAAAATTGTGGTTGTTAATGACAATTCAACTGATAAAACAGAAGAAGTGGTTTTGGGTTTCGCAAAAGAAAATCCGTTTATTTCTGTTGTCAACAAAACTTCAGATGCAATTCACATGCCCGGAAGCAAAGTAATTCAGGCTTTCCAGAGAGGTTTTGAAACTTTAGATTCTGAGTATGAAATCATTGTAAAAATAGACGGTGATTTGATTTTTCCTCCTAATTATTTCGAAACCATTATTAAACATTTCAACTCAGATCCAAAAGTCGGAATGGCAGGCGGGTTTTGTTATATCGAAAAAAACGGCGGCTGGATTTTAGAAAATTTAACCGACAAAGATCATATTCGCGGAGCTTTAAAAGCATACCGTAAAGAAACCTTCAATCAGATTGGAGGATTACGTCCTGCAATGGGCTGGGACACGGTAGATGAATTATTGTGTAAATATTACGACTGGAAAATTGTCACAGACGGATCTTTACATGTAAAACACCTGAAACCAACAGGCGCCAATTACAACAAAACAGCCCGTTATAAACAAGGCGAAGCTTTTTATACTTTAGGTTATGGCTTTTGGATTACAGCCATTGCTTCTGCAAAACTGGCAATGATGAAGAAAAAACCTTTTCTTTTTCTGGATTACATCAGAGGTTTCTGGAAGGCAAAAAAAGCCAATACCCCTTTATTGGTTACACCTGAACAGGCTAAATTTATAAGAAAGTATCGTTTTCAAAAAATGAAACAAAAGTTAATTTGATTGCCAAAGCAACCGAAAAAGGAAAAGTCATAACCCAAAACTCATAACTTCTTTTTACCTTAGCCAATATTTGTAAAACTATGATGTTAATTCGTTATTTATCCCAGGTAGGGAAATATTTTTTAATGCTGAAAGAAATTTTCAACAAACAGACCAAATGGTCTGTAATGAAAAAATTAATTTTCAAGGAAATCGACGATTTAATAATTGACTCCCTCGGAATCGTTTGTTTTATCTCTTTCTTTATTGGCGGGGTTGTAGCTATTCAGACTGCTTTAAACTTAACTAATCCTTTAATTCCAAAATATTTAATTGGTTTTGCCACACGTCAGTCTGTAATTCTGGAATTTGCACCTACTTTTATTTCAGTAATTATGGCCGGAAAAATGGGCTCTTATATTACTTCAAGTATTGGAACTATGCGCGTAACCGAGCAAATTGATGCTCTGGAAGTTATGGGGGTAAATTCTTTAAATTATCTTATTTTTCCAAAAATAATAGCTTTATTAATGTACCCGTTTGTAATTGGAGTCAGCATGTTCTTAGGCATTTTTGGCGGATGGCTTGCTTGTGCTTATGGCGGATTTTCTACAAGCCAGGATTTTATCCAGGGCGCTCAAATGGAATTTATCCCTTTTCACATTACATATGCTTTTATTAAGACTTTGATTTTTGCCATGTTATTGGCTACAATTCCGTCTTTTCATGGTTATTACATGAAAGGTGGTGCATTAGAAGTTGGTAAAGCAAGTACGGTATCATTTGTATGGACATCAGTTTGTATCATTCTTCTAAATTATATATTAACCCAATTATTATTAGGATAATGATAGAAGTAAAAAACATAGAAAAATCATTTGGAGACAGCAAAGTTTTAAAAGGTGTTTCGACAGTTTTTGAGACTGGTAAAACCAACTTAATCATTGGACAGAGTGGTTCAGGAAAAACAGTTTTGTTAAAAACGTTATTAGGAATTCATGCTCCGGATTCAGGAACAATTGAATTTGACGGAAGAGTCTATTCTGATTTAGATAAGGATGAAAAACGTGAATTAAGAACCGAAATCGGAATGGTTTTTCAGGGAAGTGCTTTATTCGATTCGATGACCGTAGAGGAAAACGTTGCGTTTCCGTTAAGAATGTTCACAAACAATAATAAAGCTCTAATCAAAGAGCGTGTTGATTTTGTTTTAGAAAGAGTAAACTTAGTTGATGCCCACAGAAAACTGCCATCTGAAATTTCAGGAGGTATGCAAAAACGTGTAGCTATTGCACGAGCAATCGTAAACAATCCCAAATATTTGTTTTGTGATGAGCCAAACTCTGGTCTTGATCCGAATACTTCAACTCTAATTGATAATTTGATTCAGGAAATTACAAAAGAATATAATATTACAACTGTGATTAACACCCACGATATGAACTCGGTTATGGAAATCGGAGAAAATATTGTTTTCTTAAAAAAAGGGCTAAAAGCATGGCAGGGAACCAAAGAAGAAATCTTTACAACCGAAAATGAGGCAGTTGTTAAATTTGTTTATTCTTCCAATTTATTCAAAAAGGTAAGAGAAGCTTATTTGAAAGGGTAAAATTTTTAAGGTACAATATTTAAAATCCCAAACTCCAAACTTGAAAAAAATGGATTTTGGGATTCTTTATTTAATATTAATCAACTCCACTTCTGCATTTGGATTAAAAAGATACAATTTTCCGGTACTCATTTCGAGACATTCAAAACGTTTTGTCCGTACAGCAATTTTCTTGAATATTTTGCCGTTTTTAATTCGGAAGACACTTCCGTACGGAATCTCAAAAACATAATTTTTGTCATTTTGTGCATCATACTGCTTCAAAGCCAACGACAATGTTGTATCAGTATCACTGCTTGCCGAAGGATTTTTAAAATGTCTTGCTAACAAAGGCAAAATTTGAGCCGGGAATATTTCCGGTCTTATAAATGGTACCATCAAACGCTGAAATGTCAATTTCCATTCATTCCCATGAGGCTTAATATTCCGTCCAAACTTTTCAAAAGCTACTAAATGTGCAATTTCATGAATCAGCGTAATCAAAAATCGATATTTATTTAAACTTGCATTGACTGTTATTTCATGCTTGCCGCTTGGTCCTCTCCTGTAATCACCATGACGCGTCTGGCGTTCGTTTACGATTTTAAGATGCACCTGATTGGCAACGATCAAATCGAAAACGGGCTTTACGGCATGTTCGGGTATATATTTGGCTAATGTTTCGCTCAATTTAGGTTACAATGTTATATGTAAAAAAGTTAGAAGTTAGTTATCATTAGATACTTTTATATCTTTTAATTCTATTCTTTTTTCTTTTAAAAATTTAGTTATACTATCATTATTTTCAATTGGTAATAAAGTTTTAGCAATTTTAAGTGCAAATAGAGAGTCTTTTTCTATTCTACATTCGATATAAACATTATAAGTTCCAATTCCTCCTTGTTCATAAACTAATCTCCATTGATCATTTTTCTTAGATAATAACTTTAGTTGTCTTGTTGGAATACTTTCATCAGAAATATTATCTGTTGCTTCGTAAGCTTCGTCTTTGTCAGCAATTTTTTCATCACCATTTATTGCCTTTAAAACTTGAAAAAATTGTTTCGGAATAGAATCTTTTGAATCGTATTCAATCCAATTTTGGTTACTCAGCACAATATTTTTCTCTTCATATTTGCAAGAAAAAAAAATTAGAACAAGTGAGATGATTATTATTTTATTCATTTATTTTTTGTGGTCTGAGATAATTACGGATTGGTTGAAGAAACTTCTAATACCTTTCCATTAAAGTACTTATTCCCATTAAGCGTAAAATCATAAATATAAGTTGCCATTCCTTCTGCAGAAATGGGTGCCTGATAACCCGGGAAAGCTTCGTTCAGCATTTCCGTCTGAACAGAACCTAAAGCCAAAACATTAAATGAAATCCCTTTTTCTTTGTATTCCTCTGCCAATAATTCTGTTAAGGTACCAACAGCTCCTTTACTTGAACTGTAAGCTGCTAATCCTGCAAACTTAAGACTGCCTCGTACTCCGCCAATTGAACTGATGGTAACGACATGGCTTCCTTTTTCCAGATATGGCAAACAAATCCGGGTCAGATTAGCTACAGCAAAAACATTCACTTTGTAAATACTTTCAAAATCAGCCTGAGTGGTTTCCTCAAAAGGTTTCAAAAGCAAAGCACCTGCGTTATGCACCACAGCATCTATTTTTTTCCATGTCGAAGAAAGAAAATCGCTTACAATATCGAGTTGTGATTCATCTGCGAGATCAACCGAAAGGCAGGTAACATTTTGGTGTTCTAAAAGAGCCTGTGGAATTTTTCTGGAAATCGCTAACACATTATGTCCTGCATTTGCGAACTGCAAAGCCAGTTCATAACCAATTCCTCTTGAAGTTCCTGTAATTATAATATTTTTCATACGAAGATGCTGTTTTCTTTTTAATGGAATATGGTATCGCCATTCTTTTATTACTATTTTATCATTGGAAGAATGGCGATTTCATGCCGCAAAAATAATCAAATCTTAGAAAAGGAATCCTTATTTTGTCATTGTTATTTCTTGCATTGGAGTTGTTGTTATTTGTGTAACCGCCGGCAAAAATTCCTGTATAAATTTAGTGATATGCGGAATATTCATCAGCTGAAATTCATCTGACGGATGATGATAAAATTCGAAATTCTCAAAATCAAAAGTACTTATGGACTGACACGGTTTTTTGAATGCTTCATAAAAAGAATAATTATCAGAACGGTAAAAAAGTTCATATTCGGCTTCTTTTGGAAGAAAGCCAATTGTATTCTTTCCGGTGTACTGATTAATCCTTTCGGCCATATTTGATTTATCAAAACCTGTTATGTAAGCAAGATAATCACGTTTCATGGGTACACCCACCATCTCAATATTGAGCTGGGCATATAAATTAAAATCTTTCTTTTTAAGTTTTTGCACTAAACTTTTAGAACCTAACAACCCTTTTTCTTCTCCGGCAAAAAACACAAACAGAATGCTCCTTTTATTCGATTTTATCTTTGCAAAATATTTAGCCATTTCTGCAACTACGGTTACTCCGGAAGCATCATCGTTCGCACCGTTATTAATCATATCACCCTGCTTGTTTTTAAGCACACCAATATGATCATAATGTGCACTTAAAACGACAAATTCTTTTTTGAGTTCCGGATCGCTTCCTTCTAAATATCCCACAATATTATAGGCCGGCGACTTAAAATTCGTAAGCGTATCACGATACGTACTGAAATAAGGCTTTACGTTGTTGTTCTTAAAAAAATTCTCTAGAAAAACGGCTGCTTTTTCAATACCGTTCGTTCCTGTCTCTCTTCCTTCGAGTTCATCAGAAGAAAGATATTTTAAAAAATCTGAGACCTCATTCTGCTGAACTATATAATTGGTTTCAACAGCTGTTTCTTTGGAAACTTTTTCTCCAACTGATGAAAGAGTAGATTTGCAGCCTAATAAAATTAATGAAACAAGAATGTATATATTTTTCATAAAAAAAGAAATTAGATTAGTGTCGTTAAGGCAAAACTTCTGACTGTTAAAAAATAATCATAAAAAAACCTCTCAAATCTAAAAAATCCGAAAGGGTTAATAATTATAAAAAAAAACCGCTATTGTGCAATAACGGATCTTGAAATCACAATTTTCTGAATCTCTGAAGTTCCTTCGTAAATCTGAGTGATTTTCGCATCACGCATCATACGCTCTACATGGTATTCTTTTACATAACCATTCCCACCGTGAATCTGAACTGCTTCTACGGCTGTATCCATTGCTACCTGCGAAGCAAATAATTTAGCCATCGCACCGCTTACATCATAATTCTTATGCTGGTCTTTGTCCCAGGCTGCTTTCATACACAAATGGCGTGCAGCTTCAATGTTAACTGCCATATCTGCCAGTTTAAAAGCAATCGCCTGATGATTGCAGATTTCGGTACCAAAAGCTTTACGCTCTTTGGAATATTTTAAAGCCAGCTCATAAGCCCCTGAAGCGATTCCCAAAGCCTGAGAAGCGATTCCGATACGGCCTCCGGCAAGGGTTTTCATGGCAAATTTAAATCCGAATCCGTCTTCACCGATTCTGTTTTCTTTCGGAACCTTAACATCGCTGAACATTAATGAATGTGTATCTGAGCCACGAATCCCCATTTTTTGCTCTTTTGGTCCAACCGAAAACCCCGGCATATCTTTGGTCATAATCAGGACATTTATTCCTTTATGCTTTAATTCAGGATGCGTTTGTGCAATAACTAAATAAACAGAAGCCGTATTCCCGTTTGTAATCCAGTTTTTTGTACCATTTACCAGATAGTGATCCCCCATATCGATAGCAGTTGTTTTTTGCGAAGTGGCGTCACTACCTGCTTCTGGCTCGCTCAAGCAAAATGCCCCATGAATTTCTCCTGAAGCCAGACCTGGCAAATATTTTTGTTTTTGCTCCTCGGTTCCAAATTCCTGTAATCCCCAGCAAACTAAAGAATTATTTACAGACATCACTACCGAAGCCGATGCATCAACTTTAGAAATTTCTTCCATCGCAATTACATACGAAATTGTATCCAGCCCGCTGCCTCCGTATTTTGGATCAACCATCATCCCCATGAACCCTAACTCACCCATCTTTTTTATCTGTTCGGCCGGAAAAATTTGCTTTTCATCTCTTTCAATTACACCAGGCAAAAGCTCATTTTGAGCAAAATCTCTTGCAGCCTGTTGAATCATTAAATGCTCTTCTGTTAGATTAAAATCCATAATAGTGGTTCTTTAGTTGTTAAAAATGCTTTCGTTATCCTTAAAAGAAAAGAAGCTTTCCAAAGATAAATTTTAAATACCAAATAACAATGCATGCATAGTATTTTAAGTTTTAATCCGAAAAAACTATAACGTTTTCGTTTTAACTCTAAACTAAAACTAATAAAATCTGAATATTACAATATATTATTCAAAAGTTAAGCATAAAGTTATAGATAACAAAAGTTAAAACATAGCCCTTTACAGATTTCCCACACCATAGTTACTACATAGTAAATCAACGATAAAATTACTCTTACTAATTTGATTTTTAATTCAGTATGTTTTAGAAACCACAGAAAATATCATAAAAACTTATCGTTTAAAACACTATTTTTTTGCAGATTAGCAGTATTTTTGTAAAAAACAAAAACACTAAAAAAACAATTATTTAAGAAAGACTATGAAAAAGATTTTACTAATACTCACGATTTTTTTATGCCTACCATTATCTCTATCCGCGCAATCTCATATTGATATAAACGGCGTTACTGTTCCACGAAAAATTGAGGTTTTGAATAAAACTTTGCAACTTAATGGGGCTGGCGGTAGATCAAAAATGTGGATGGAGGTATATGTACAGGCTTTGTATCTGTCACAATTAACACAGGATGCTCAATTTATTATGGAGAGCGATACCGACATGGCTATCAGAATCGAAATTACTTCATCTATGGTTTCTGCCAACAAATTAGGCAAAGCAATGGATACAGGATTTGAAAAATCTGCAGCAGATAAGCTTCAGGCATTAAAACCAAGGATTGAGCAGCTAAAAACACTTTTAAGTGATAAGATTACAGAAAAAGATGTTTTTATATTAGCGTATAATCCTTTGGATCAAACTATAAATGTTTTCAAAAACGAATCATTAAAAGGAAAAATTCCAGGGTTTGATTTCAAAAAAGCATTGTTCGGAATCTGGCTATCAGACAAACCCGTTGACGAAACGTTAAAGAAAAACTTATTGGGGCAATAATGACCTGATTTCTAGAATTTTTAAAGCCGAAGACAAATAGTTTTCGGCTTTCTTTTTTTCAATAATAAAATTGACACAAAATACATTATTCGCATTATTCTATTTTATACATTTACAAAAACTAAACATACTTTAACGAAATGAAAGATTTATTGCAACAATTCGAAAATAAAGACCCTGAAATTGTTTTCAACTGGAAAGATTCCGAAACAGAAGCCGAAGGCTGGACGGTCATTAATTCACTTCGAGGAGGAGCTGCCGGAGGCGGTACCAGAATGAGAAAAGGCCTTGACATGAACGAGGTTTTATCATTAGCAAAAACAATGGAAGTAAAATTCTCAGTCTCAGGTCCTGCAATTGGAGGCGCTAAATCCGGAATTAATTTTGACCCGAACGATCCGCGTAAAAAAGGCGTTTTGCAGCGCTGGTATAAAGCCGTTTCTCCTTTATTAAAAAGCTATTACGGAACCGGTGGTGATTTAAATGTTGATGAAATTCATGAAGTGATTCCGATGACGGAAGAGTGTGGCGTATGGCATCCGCAGGAAGGCGTTTTTAACGGACACTTTAAACCAACAGAAGCTGATAAAATCAACCGAATTGGTCAATTACGCCAAGGCGTTATAAAAGTGATCGAAAATCCTAAGTTCTCTCCTGATGTAACCCGAAAATATACCGTAGCAGATATGATTACCGGTTTCGGCGTTGCTGAAGCTGTTCGTCATTTTTACGCAACTTACGGCGGTGATATCAAAGGCAAAAAGGCAATTGTACAAGGATTTGGGAATGTGGGTTCAGCCGCTGCTTTTTATTTAGCTGAAATGGGTGCGAAAGTAATTGGTATCATTGACCGTGACGGAGGTTTAATCAAAGAAGAAGGTTTTACTTTTGAAGAAATCAGAACTTTGTTTTTAAATAAAGACGGAAACAAATTAATCGCCGATAATATGATTCCGTTTGAAGAAATCAATTCAAAAATCTGGACGATTGGCGCTGAAATTTTCACGCCTTGTGCCGCTTCGAGACTGGTAACTCAAACACAAATAGAAAATTTAATTGCAAATGGTCTGGAAGTCATTTCATGCGGAGCAAATGTTCCTTTTGCAGATAAGGAAATTTTCTTCGGATCGATTATGGAAGAAGTAGACCGAAAAGTAAGTTTGATCCCTGATTTTATTTCGAATTGTGGAATGGCGAGGGTTTTTGCTTATTTTATGGAGAAAAAAGTTCAAATGACTGATGAAGCGATCTTTAATGATACTTCAGAAATTATTAAAAATGCGATTGTAAAGGCTCATGCTTTAAATCCGTCAAAAACCAATATCAGTGCAACTGCTTTCGAGATTGCATTGAAACAGTTAGTGTAATTTCTTTATACTATAATTTTAAACGGGCCAAAATAATTTGGCTCGTTTTTTTTGCCACAGATTAGTTTGATTAAAAAGATTTTTAAAAATTCTAACTGAAGTTTCACGCAGATTTTAAACAGATTTAAGCAAATTCAGGCAGATTTAACTTTTACAATTATTGATCAAAAAATCAAAAAAAATAAATCTACTGAAATCTGCTAAATCTGCGTGCAAAAAAACTTGTGCCCTTTTCGTAGACCTTAGCGACCTTTCGGTTAAATTTTCCACTTACACTCTCAACAATTTTTACTACTTTTAAGCGTTTTTATTAAATACAATTACAAATTCAGAATCAAAATGACTTCTACCGATTCTTCAGATAAAAAGAAATCATTATTAATCTCTACAGCTATATATGCAGTATTATTGCTGTTGCTTTTTTTTATACGTTTCTGGCCACCTTATAATCCTGAAAATAATGTAGCACTTGCTGAAGGTGGCGGTGGTGTAACTGTAAATTTTGGAGACAGTGATTTGGGCTCTGGTGCGAATTATAAAAGTGAAGTTCTGGATGTAAAGAACAATGTTAAAGCGGCTCCGGCAAAAGCAACTCCCGAAGAAGAGGCAATCATTACTCAGGAAAACACAACCGCAGATAACGATGTTGTTATTCCAACAAAAGAAAAGCCTAAAAAGCCTGTTCCGGTAGAAAAACCGGTTACAAAACCTGTTCCTGAAAAACCTAAAGTATCGAATTCTACCAATGATGCGTTATCGAGTATTTTAAAAGGTTCAAACAAAGGCGGGGACGGCGATGATAAAGTAGCAGGAAACAAAGGAAAAGCAAACGGTAGCCTAAGTTCTGGCGGTTATTATGGAAGCGGTGGTTCCGGTGGAGGAACAGGCGGAGGCAACGGAACCGGAAATGGTATTGGAACCGGAAGCGGTTACGGAGCGGGAAGCGGAGGAGGTTCCGGTGGCGGATCGGGATATTCTTTAGGAAACCGAAAAGCCTTATCTAAACCAGCTCCAAAATATACCTGTGACGAGGCAGGAAAAGTAGTCGTTGAAGTCACAGTAGATCAAAGCGGAAGAACAATTAGTGCTATACCTGGAATTAAAGGAACAACCAATTTAGCCAGATGTTTATTAGATCAGGCAAAAATTGCTGCGATGAATACCAAATGGGATGCTGATAGCAATGCTCCTGCGAAACAAGTAGGTAAGATTATTTATAATTTTAGTTTGAATTAGAACACGGATTTCACTAATTTGCACAAATAAAAAAGGCTTTCTGAAAATGATTGGAGAGCCTTTTTTATGTTTTTTTGTCATTTCGACGAAGGAGAAATCACACTCGTAGTTCGACAAAGATTGGAGATTTACTTTGCGGAGTTTCTTGTGTGATTTCTCCTCTGTCGAAATGACAAGATTGTGGTATTTTCCCACGCGTGAGGGATTACTTCACTTAATCTTTATTTTCATCCGAGTTCAGTGAACTTCGTTTGCAGCAAACTACCAAAGTAGTGCGAATAGCCCGACCTGAATAAAAAAATGGCCGAATCAACATCCTGCTGATTAGCCCATTTTTTTATTGTGGTCACGCCCAAATGATTCTTTTACTTCGGACTAGTAGCAATTACAAATTTCAGATTGTTCTTCACTCCTATCTGCAATACATCAACCAAATCCTGCACCTGAAGATTAAACGGAATGCGAACAACAACGGTTTGTTCCTTGTTATCTCCAATTTTAGACATCAGGCTGGTTTCTAATTCTTCAAAAGCAACCGGCTGTTTATCGATGTAGAATTTTTTATCTTCGGTAACTGATAAGCTGATGAGCTGTTTATTTGTTTTTTCGTTTGATTTTGCTTTTGGCAATGTCATTTTAATCACATTCGGATTTGCAAGCGTTGAAATAATCAGGAAAAACAACAGCAGGAAAAACATAATATCACTTAACGAAGAAGTCGCCACCTCAGCATGAAATCTTCTTTTTCTCTTGATTGACATAGCTTATGCTCTTTGGATTATATTGACAAATTCTAATATTTGCTTTTGGATTTTCAAGGCAAAATCATCAATTTTACCATTCAGTATATGGTATCCACTGTAAGCTATAATACCTACAATAAGCCCTGCTCCACTACTGATCATTTTTTCGTATAAACCACCGGAAATGTTTCCGATACTGATGTTTTCTGTTACCGAAATGCTGTAAAAAATCTTGATTACACCCGAAATGGTTCCAACAAATCCAAGTGTTGGTGCAACACCTGCAATAAGACCAAGATGCCCTAAACGGCTTTCCATTTCGCCAATCTCAATATCAGCAGCACGATCCATATTCGATTCGATTTCTGCAATTGGACGCCCGATAACCAAAACGCCTTCTTTTAAAATATTTCCAGATGCCGTATTGCTTCTTTCTACAATAGATCGGGCCAGTTCAATATTTCCGGCATGCAGTTTATCTCCCACATCCTGCATTAAACGGTTGTCTATTTTGGATGCCTTTGCAATGTATAAATAACGCTCAATGATAACGTAAATGGTATAAAACAATAAAATTGCAATTGGG
The DNA here is from genome assembly GCF_048282555.1 of Flavobacterium adiutor. Taxonomy (NCBI): domain Bacteria; kingdom Pseudomonadati; phylum Bacteroidota; class Flavobacteriia; order Flavobacteriales; family Flavobacteriaceae; genus Flavobacterium; species Flavobacterium adiutor. Next base: position 700,889 of record NZ_CP182487.1, on the reverse strand, counting down.
ATCAGAAATACACCTCCTTTTAAAATAAATCCTAAAACTGAAATTTCTGTAGTGGGTGCAACTTGTTCGATAACTACGTTAGATGCGGCGTTTGCGATGGTATCTGTTTGTAATTGAATGAAGCTAAACATATATTAATTCTGGTTTATAATAATTAATTCTAAAAAATATTTGAAATTTGCAATAAAGATAATTTTCACTCTACTATTAAACTAATAAAATCGAAAATTATTTCAATTAACCGCTATTTTATTCGAAAATGAACTATCAGGAAACTACGAATTGGATGTTTAATCAATTGCCCATGTATCAGCTTCAGGGAGCTTCAGCGTACAAAGAAGATTTAACCAATATCAGACTGCTGGCGGCGCATTTGGGTAATCCGCAGAATAGTTTAAAATGTATTCATGTGGGAGGAACCAACGGTAAAGGTTCTACTTCGCATATGCTGGCTTCGGTTTTGCAGGAAACGGGATATAAAGTTGGCTTGTACACTTCACCACACCTGAAAGATTTTAGAGAAAGGATTAAAATAAACGGAAAAGAAATTCCGGAAGATTTTGTGATTGAATTTATTGCAAAACACAAAGATTTCTTTGAAGCAAACGATATGAGTTTTTTCGAAATGACGGTGGGTCTGGCATTTGATTATTTCGATTCTGAAAAAGTTGACATTGCCGTTATAGAAGTTGGTTTAGGCGGAAGACTGGATGCTACGAATATCATAACACCTCTGATTTCGGTAATTACCAATATTGGTTTAGATCATACCCAGTTTTTAGGAAACACACTGGAGGCTATTGCTGGAGAAAAAGCCGGGATTATCAAACCAAACATCCCGGTGGTTATTGGCGAATATACAGATGAAACCAAGCCTGTTTTTTTAACTAAAGCCGAAGAAAACAACGCTCCGATTTCTTTCGCATCAGACTTAATTGATCAGATTTACTTATCTGACCTAATTGGCGATTATCAGTTTCACAATAAAAAAACAGTTCAGCAGGCAATTTCTATTTTAAATAATCAGACTGATTTTAAAATTTCGACCGAACAATTGAAAGAAGGTTTATTGCATGTTGTCAAAAATACAGGTCTGCAGGGAAGATGGCAGCAACTGGGCGAAAATCCTAAAATCATCTGCGACACAGCACATAACAAACATGGGCTGACAGTTGTTATGAACCAGCTTCAAAATGAAAAGTATGAAAAACTGCATATTGTTTTGGGTGTTGTGAATGATAAAGACTTGGATGCTATTCTGCCCTTATTCCCAAAGGAGGCACAGTATTATTTCTGCAGCCCAAATTCGTCAAGAGGTTTTCCTGCGGAAACCTTAAAAAATGCAGCGAAGAAATTTGGCTTAGAAGGCGAAAAATACGATTCGGTTGCAATCGCTTTCTCGGAAGCAAAGAAAAATGCTACCGAAAATCATTTTATTTATGTGGGAGGAAGCACTTTTGTAGTTGCTGAACTGCCTTTGAATTAAAAAAAGTTCTTTTTTGTCTAAAAAGTTTAGAAAAACACTTTTAATAACAAATTCATAAACAAGGAGATAAAATTTATTTTAAAAAAAGTTTTATTTTTTAATTGATTTTCTTTGCACAACTCAAAAACTACCGTATATTTGCACTCGCAATCACAAAATGATAGCAACCTAGTAAAATAGGGCGATTAGCTCAGCTGGTTCAGAGCACCTCGTTTACACCGAGGGGGTCGGGGGTTCGAACCCCTCATCGCCCACCAAAAACTCCTTAAGAAATTAAGGAGTTTTTTTTATGCCGTTTTCATTTAGCTCTAAAATGGGATCAAAGCGGATCAAAGCAAAAACCTGGGATCAAAGCAAAAACCTGTGGGGATGCAAAAATTAAGCATAAATATTAGTTAGCCTAAAAAGGAAGTATTCTATATTTCTAACACCTCTAAATTTTGATCTAAATGCTTTTATTTTAGCATTGAATGATTCTGCAGAAGCATTAGTACTTCTGTTATCAAAATAATTTAAGATGGTTTGATAATGATTCATAATTGTACGAGAGATTGTACCGAAAGACTTAAATCCAGATTGATCTACTTTTTCATGCCATCTGGCTAATTTTGCAAAACCAATGATTTTATCGGTTGTATTCTCAAAGATGCCACGGAGCTCTTGAGTTAGATTGTATCCTTTTTGAATATCAGGATATAACTCAAATAGTAAGGCAGCACGTTCTATTTGATTTTGAGTCCATTTCGATTTGGATTTATACAAGAAATAGCGACTCCTCGCTAGTAATTGCTTAAGGGTATCCCCATTTGAAAGTGTTTTAGATTCGAAATTGACTTTTAACTTTTTGGCTTTTTCAATAGCATCATTTTCTTGATCAATGGCTTGCCAACGATATTTAATCCTGATTTCCTGCAGGGCTTCTGCAGCTAGCTTTTGAACATGGAATCGGTCTGTAACTCGAGTAGCATTAGCAAAACACTTTTTAGCTATCAATCCCATATTCCCGGCCATATCCAGAGTAATTTCCTTGACTAGATTCCGCTGTTTAAGAGGAATTTTTTCAATAACACCAATAACTGTTTCTGCTTTAGTTCCTGCAATCATAGCCACTATAGTTCCTTTTCTACCTTTACCGGATTTGTTGGTTAAAATAGTATAGAGTTCGCCATTTGAAAGTGAGGTTTCGTCTATTGATAAACGCTTTCCAATATTTTGTGGAAAAAGAAGCCATTTTTTAGCATGTGATATTTGATCCCAAACTTTGAAATCACTTAGAAAATCTTTGTATTGACATTGCAGGTTTCTACCAGAAACTCCATAGAAAGAGGCAATGGTATTGCAATCATTTGGACTGGAATCTATTGATCTCTTTTAAAAAAGACGCAAACTCCTGGGTTACACGAGTTCCGTCTGCTACTAAATTCCAATCTCTAAAAACGATCTTTCGAGTATCTTCATTAAGCCATCTTCTGCGAGTGATGTGAAGATATACTTGGTGTCCACGGATAGGAAAATCCTGAACCGTTATCTCTTCGAAGAATCCTTTTGAGCTTAATTTTGATTCTCTGTATTCTTTAGGTATCGAATTAATCTCTTTTAAATACAGATGGAGTGTTTCATCTTTCTTTTTATAAGAAGTAAGTTCGAAGTAGTCTACTATTATCTCAGGTAATAACAACTTAAGGATATCGATAAAAGAATCTTGCATTGGGGGATAGATTGAACATACAAATATCTGGATTTTAATATTTCCCCACAACAATATGTTATGATCTTTGATATATCGGCAAACATAGCTGAATTTAAGATTCAAACAGAAAAAGAAAATATAGAACGCGAAAAACAGGATTTAGCACAAAAACAAAAATCAAAGGAGATAAATAAAAATATTGCAAGAACAACTTTGCGGGGTATAAATTTTTTAGTGGATTTATTTGTTGTTATAGTTTTGTATCTTTTTACCATTTTTATAATAAAAAATACAACCAATATTATAAGCCCAAGAGAAATTATTTTAATAAACAGAACGACACTTTTTTGCGTTTTTATCTTTTACTTTATAATTGCCGAAACTATTTTTCAAAAAACTATCGGAAAACTATTGACCAAAACCAAGGTGATAGACTTACAAGGCGGAAAACCAAATTTTCTAAAAATAACTACAAGGACATTCAGTCGATTAATTCCATTAGACGGAATTTCTTATCTGTATACAATTAATGGCTTTCACGACAAAATAGCTAAAACAGTTGTAGTTACCGATAAATACCCAAATTAATCCCCACCACAGCCTCCACAGGAACTGCCGCAAGAGCTCCCACACGAACTTCCACAGGATGATCCTCCATCAGAGCCTGAATTTCTGTCCACATACCCCGTTAACGGAACAAAAGAACTCGCTAATATTATATTACCATATAGAAAATAGTTCCATTGCCAGTCTTTTTCAGTTTCGGTATTTATCTTATCCTCTTTGAAAGATTGCGGAATTGTCTTGCTAAACAGGTAATTTATTATTTTATTTAAATAAAAATTGGAGATTATTACGAAGGCAAAAAATACAAAAACGAGGAAAGTTACTGGCTTATCCCTTGAAATTCCGGAAATAAGCCGGCTAAAACCGATGCTTAAAATGAGTCCCAAAATCAGCATCGCAATATTTACGATCTGTATAAATTGTTTAGAATCAGTGATTTTTTGTCTAATCATGCCAACTGCTTTTTCAATCTGCCCAAATATTGGTTTTTGTGCTATTATTTTACACAATTGTGGATAATGCATTGGCTCATATTCTTTCATGATTTCAATAACACAATTTTCGTATTTATCACCGGTTAAATTTTCATCAATCAGATTTAATCTGTTATTCCCTAAAACCTCAATTTTCTTATTCGTGATTAAATTATTTACAACACCATGAATAACAAATTTCAACTTATTATTTTGAAGAAAAACAAGTTCAAAAGGGGTAAGATTTCCTAAAATTGGATTTGATTTTATATTTTCATAAAATGACTTGAAGGCAGTTTTTACAAAACGCATCAGCAAAACAATTACAGCCACAAACAATAAAATATAAAAGATCAAAAAATCAGGATTCTGGATTTCTATTAAAACCGGTTTGATAAGGCAATAAATGGGAAAAATAAGAACTGTAAATAATCCTAAAAATACTTTTTTAAGTCTGCCAATCTCAATCCTGCTATTCTCCAGATTGAAAGAATCCATTTCATTTGAATATTCCCAAATTTCTTTTGGCTGCTTTCCGAAATTCTGTTCATACAATTCCTTTGTCCTTTCTTTCGCTTTATGGAATTTTTCTGCCTCTGATCGATTGTGAGTTGACGGAATATGCTCAATTCTTTTAGACAGAAGAGTACAGAAATCAGAATAGGAAGTGGTAAAAATTAAGTGCTGGTGCCAGACAACATCTACAATTTCTGATGGCGAAACCATTTCATTGGCTACAGCTGCGAGATACATGAATTTTTTATATTCGATAATGGCTGTTTTCGCAAAATAAATTGTCCATTTATTTTCAAATGCGAGCCTTGTCAAAAATCCATATTCGTCGTTCGGATTATCTAATTCAAACTTTAAAACTTCTTCCCAAAGTATTGCATTCATCAATATTATGTGTTTTTCTATCTGCTAATATATAATTAATTTTACTACAAAAATAAATTACTTATTGCATAGAAATTCATTAAACAATACTTTCAAAAAACAGTTTCTAATTTTGCATCATCACGGATATATCATCAAAAATATAAAAGCAAACAGATTTACCAGAAGAACTACTCCGTAAACAATATTCGATTTTCCTTTGCTCAATGACAACATTACAGTAAATACCGACAATGCCAACAAAACAATAGATTTAATATCAAGTCCGAGAATAATTGGCATATCCATCATAATGCAAACTGCAGCAACACTTGGAATAGTTAATCCGATACTTGCCAGAGCAGAACCCAAAGCTAGATTTAAACTCGTTTGCAATCTGTTTTTTCTTGCCGCTATGATAGCTGCAATTGCTTCTGGAAGCAAAATTATGGCAGCAATAACAACTCCTACCAATGCTTTTGGCAAACTATAACTCACAATAATACTTTCAATTGTTGGGGATAATGTTTTTGCCAATAAGACCACGATTCCTAAGCTTATTAAAAGAAAAACAAGACTTGTGTAAAACGTCTTGTTATTGATTATAACAGGCTTGGCCATGGTTTCATTTTCATCATCTCCAATAGTTAGGAAATACTGCCTATATCTTGTCGTTTGCGCAAATAGAAAAGAGCCATAAATAACAAGGCAGGCTCCCGAGGCAAAAACAAGTTGCGGCATGGAATAATAAGAACCATGCACACTTTCAGTAAACGTTGGAAAGACTAATGTAAATACAATAATAGATACAAGTGAAACCAAACCAATGGTTACAGAAGAAGTAGAAAAATTTTGTTCGTAATGCTTAAGACCGCCAATAAAAAGGCATAATCCAATGATGCCATTTAGAATAAGCATTGTCGCAGCATAGACAGTATCTCTTGCTAACGATGCTGCTTCGGATCCTTCAGACAGCATCAAAGAAACAATAATGGAGACTTCAATAACTGTTATCGAAATAGCCAAAATAATAGTCCCATAAGGCTCTCCCACTCTTTCCGCTATTATTTCAGAATGGTGTACGGCAGACATAACACTAAGAATAAGCAAGATACTTGCTACAATTTGAAAAAAGCTGCTCCCATCAACAAGTCCGCTAAAAAAAAGAATCCACGATATTATCGGAATGATGATTGTCCACTGAAGTAATTGTTTCATTTCGTATATTTTTAATATTCAATTGTATGATCTAATCCGTTTTTTGTGTTCCCCCAATATAAGACTTTTATTTTTAAATCATGCTGCCATCATAAGGACAAATTCGATATATTTGATTCTATTAACAATCTAATGAGTAAAAAATATGAAAAAAAACAACGATTTAGGATTATTGATTCTCCGTATCACAATTAGCGTTTTAATGTTCTTGCATGGTATTTCGAAATTTGGAGGAAGTTTAGAATTCATTAAATCGATGCTTACTGAAAAAGGCATTCCTGAGTTTATTGCATATGGGGTATTGGTAGGAGAAATACTGGCGCCTATCGCTATTTTAATTGGTTTCAGAACCAGAATTGCAGCTGCAATATATGCTTTCAATTGTTTGGTTGCCATTTTGATTGCCCACAGTTCTGAACTATTTTCTATGGGAGAACACGGAGGATGGGCTTTAGAATTACTTGGTCTTTATTTATTTGGTGCCCTGACTTTATTCTTTACAGGAGCAGGCAACATTGCGGTTTCAAAAAGCAGTCAATGGGATTAATACTATTACTTAAATAATATTTTATAAAGTGCATAAATTACAAAACCTCCTAAGTCATTGATTTAGGAGGTTTTCTTTTAAGATTTGTAATTTAGTTCTTTTACATCTTATCGAGCGTTATTTTCATTTCTTTACTTTCTAATATGAGTTTATCACCTGTAATGGTGCTTTCACATGGATAAGGCGTTCCTGTTTCATCTTTGATGACCAGACTCTTTCCCCCTTTTGTTAAAGCATAAGTACCATCTGTTATTTCACTCTGTAAAAAACCTGTCACGTGACCATCTTTTGTGAAGGTTAACTTTCCATTAGCCAAAATTTCAGTTTTTACAGAATCAGAGAGCGGCATCTTTGCTTCTACTGCGGTAATTTTCCAGGAGTTCACCAGTTTATTACGCCCGTTGCATGAAACCATTAATACGGCTAATAATACAATACCATAAATAAATAGGTTAGATTTTTTCATGATTTTAGATTTATAGGTTAAACAGCAAACAAGTTACAAAAAAAACAAATCCAAAATATTTAAAATCAACTATTTACTATAAAAACAAAACGCAAGATCTTTTTTTAAAGAACAACTAAGCTTCAATTAAACTTAAAAATATCTTCATATTTCAGATAACTTTTCCTGCTTATAACATATAAGGGTGTTCCATTTTCATCCTTGATTAGGCCTACACTTTCATCATCTGATTTAGGGAAATTAATCTGGTATCTTCTTCCGTCAGACAATTGGATTCCGTAAGTAGAAACTGCGTTTTCAATTTGTACAGAATTCTGACTATACTCCAATTTTTCTTTTTTGCCGGAACTTTTCCTAACCGTAAAATCTTTTGCATTAAAGAACAATTCAAATTTTTCACCTTTGGCATCTGTTGCTTTCCAGTAACCGCGATAGGTATCTGAACCACTGCATGCTGTTAAAATCACGGCTAAAATTCCAAACAGGGCTATACTAATTTTCTTCATCGAATTTGTTTAATTATCCTGGTTTAAGGACTGTATACTTTTTATTCTTATTCCAAAAAAACAATCATCCATGCAGCCTTTTGGTACATAGCCGCAAGTAGAAATCAGTCCATTGTTTTTTGATTCAAAATATACTGCAACATCTTTCTTTTTAATAAGCCATTCTTTTTCTGCCATGTTATAGATTTGATCTAATGTCAAAGCATCTGAAGCACCTGAATTTTCATGACTGTTTATTTGATTTTCTTCTTCAGTCCATTCTAATGGAATGTTATCCGGAATATTTTCAGTATTTCCAATATATTTAAAATGGCGCTGGATTACTTTTCCGTTTGATACAGTTATTGTAGTTTCCCAGCTATAATCCAGAAAAACACTACCTTCCGCCACTATATACTTATAGGAGTTATTTGACGATGCTTTGAAATCCAGCCACGTTTTTTGGCTTTTTTGGAAATCATTCTGATAGTTTAATTCATCGTCTGATGAGCAGGAAAACACGAAACAACTGATTAGTACTAGTGCAATACAGTAAATTTTGGTTTTCATAATTTTGAGGTTATAGTTCACATAGATAGATGATAATCAAAGTATTTAGTTGCGTTGTTTTGGTAAATTATCTGCTTAAAAGTTACAAATCATAATATTTAGAAACAACAATAACAACACTCAAATCTATATCTAAATCAAGAATATGTTTTTATTTTATTAAAATTCTAAATTTTGTTTCAACCCAAATTTTCTCCTGAAAACCAATCATCATAAGGGATGGAATGGCATCCTTTTGTTTCCTTCTTTAGGAAACAAAAGATATAATGGACAGCCTCCCGATAGCTATCGGGACAAGCTATATGCCCAAATTATAAAAATGAATTAAAAAAACGCCATCTCAAATAGCGCTTTTGATTTTCTAATGTGTATCGAGAGTAGTTTCATCTTCGGGATTGCCTATTTTTCGCCAGTAGTTAGCCAATAGCGAGCCGGAAACATTCATCCAGGGACTAAATACTGCTGACGCAAGGCCAACTGTTGCCAATTTGCCCATGGAGCCGGCAAGTCCCGAAGCCATTCCGCCGTTTTGAAGACCAACTTCGAAAGCGATGGTCTGGCTGCTTTTTTTGTCGAGACCGCTTAACCTGCTGAGCCAATACCCAAAAAAATAGCCTGCTCCGTTGTGCAGAACTGAAGCCAGGAAAAGCAAAAATCCGATCTGAATAAGATTATCTCTTCCGGCAGCCGTCGTGACCAATGTAAAATAAATGATTCCGAACATTGAGAAATACGGCATAATTGCATCAATTTTTGGATAAATTTTATACAATAAATGATACAACACCCCTACAACAAAAGCGCCACAAATGAAATTTACGATTTCTAAAACATGAGCTAATGCAGTGTCTTCGACTATAGCTAATGAACCCTGAAGGAAGATAACAACAACCAGCCAAATCGTCGAAATTATAATCAAAACATATATTCTTCTTTTTGCGACAGTTCCATAGTTTTTCAGAATATCGTGAATCATGGCTGCAGCCAAAGGGACAAGCACAATTTTGATAATTTCCATCATCATATTGAAAAAATGCACCTCAACCAGAGTTCCTGCAAAAATTTTCATCAAAAACGGTGTCATTATTGGTGCTGCCAAAGTTGACATTGCCGTTACTGTTACAGACAAAACAAGATTCCCTTTAGCGATATAGGTCATCACATTTGAAGCCAGTCCACTGCTGCAAGAACCGATCAGAATAATTCCGGCAGCGATTTCGGGTTCAAAAGCAAAGGTTTTGGCGATTACAAAACCCATAACAGGCATGATGGTAAAATGCCCCAGCAAACCAATCAAAACACCTTTGCCCGATTTTCGGATACCAGTAAAATCTTCGATACTCATCTGAGTTCCCATTCCGAACATTACGAGCTGAATGATAATCAGAATAAGCCATTTGTTTCGCATATCGAAACTGCCTACATGGAGAAAAAAATCAGGATAAATCAATCCTGCACAAACTGCTGTAATAATCCAAAAAGTATATTGATAACCGCTTATTATTTTCACATGTCCTGCTCCAATGGCAATACTTGAAAATCCAAGGATTAAACCTAATTTCCAGATGATTTCCGTTTGCTGCAGCCAGCCAAAACCGGCGACAATAAAAAATATCGGGGCAGCCCAAAGAAAATATTTTCGCATACAATAATTATTAAAATGTTATTAGCAAACCATATACGTGATAGAAGTTCATTTAAGTAAATTGAAAACGAGACCAAATATCATTTAAATAAAACTAATATAGAACTTATATGGTTATAAAATTAAAAATAAAGTTCTGCCAGTTTTTTCATGGCAATGGCCGGACTTGCCAAAATAGGTATCCGTTTTTCTTCGGCGCTTAAACCATCTACTACTCTTGCCATTGAAGCCTGCGCCAAAACGATTACATCAACTTCCTTCATTAATTCTTTTAGTGCGTTAGCTACCATTTCGTCATGTTTTTCAGTGTCTCCACTCATTAGTGCTTCAAAAGCACCCACACATAATTTAGAGGAAATCGCTACACTTTTGCCTGCCAGTTCAGCCCTTCTTCTCACCAGGTCGCTGGTTGGCTCTAATGTAGTTGGCAAAGTAGCAATCACACCTATTTTATTACTAATCTGTACTGCTTCATCCGCCATTGCCTGATCTACACGAATTACCGGAACGTTACTCAATGTTGCAGCGGTTTCAATCGCTACACCAATAGACGAGCAGGTTACCAAAATTACATCCGCACCTGCAGATTCGGCAAGTTTAACGTGGCTCACCACTCTGGAAGCCGTATTGGGCATTAATTTTCCTTTTTTGATTACATCTTTTATCAGACTGTCATCGACTATGTTGAATGTTTCAATTCCCTCTAAAAACTCATTGCTTAATTGCTGAAACAACGGAACCAATGTTGCTGATGTATGTACGAAACCTAAAACTTTTGTGCTCATAATTTTTCTCCTTTTAATACTTTTATAAAATAATCGGCGGTACCTACTTGTCCACCTTTAAAATTCATTTCTATTCTATTAACCCATTCATTGTCCGAAACGGCCTTGCAAAGCGGTGCTCCGGGAGCTATTGGCGCAATCATTTCCAATGCCAGAATATCCAGTTCGGATGCGGCGTAACTGGATGTGTCCCCACCTGCAAAAAGGATTCTTTTTATTTTGACAGCCTTTAGCACTTCTTTGGTTATTTTTCCTAAAACGCTTCCGTAAACCGTACTGCATTGTTTCTGAATATTATTTGCTGAAACTCCTTTCGCTGTAAAATACGTTTCGGTTTCTCGAATACGTTGATCGTTTGGACCTGTACTTGTATGCAAAATGGTGCTTTTACCCTGATTGAAATTCTCAATAATTTGAGCAACCGTATTTTTTATAATTGCTTCCTGATTCTGAATATCGACAGCCTTACTTTCTAATGGAATTTCGACAAATCCATTTTTGAGGGCATATTCAATTTGGCTGGATGTTACCGGAGAACAGCTTCCCGATAAAACGAGTATGGGCGAAACCTCTCCCGGAGATTCAAATACTATTTCTTTTCCTATAATTTTTTCGTCCTTCCAATCTAATCCCAAAGCCATTTCGATTCCGGATGAACCTACTGAAAACAATGTTTTGTCAGTTGTCAATTGGTTAAAAACACTTCCAATGGTTTTGAGATGTTCCAAATTGAAACCGTCAAAAAACAGAATTTCGGCATTGTTGCTTTCTACCGCTTCGAGAACTGCTGATGTGCCTTTTTCGATTGTTGTTAAATTGACAAGATTGATGGATTTCTCCGTTTGTTTTGCCAGATGCAAAGTCAAATCGCCTTCCAAAGCGGGTGTAACAGGATGTTTGCTCATGGATGGATGTCGGTCGATACGATAAATTTCGCCGTTTCCGATCGTTCCCATTCGGGCAAACAGATTTCCGAAAACACAAAATCTCCCTAAATGTGGTGCTGATGGTGAAACCAAAACCGTTTTCTGATTGAAAACTTCGCTTCCGATTTCGATTGCTTTTCCGATGTTTCCTACGTGTGGTGCCGAATCGAAAGTGGAACAGACTTTATAATGAAAGTGATTTGGGGCAAAACTTTTCAGATTCTCAAAAGCACTATAAAGTTCTGTTTCCATTTCCGACGGTGACATCGATCGGCTTTTTCCGGCCAGACCTATGGCCTGAATTCCCGGAAAGCGATCCAGGTCTTTTTGTTCCGGTTTTCGAAGAAAGAGAACGGTTTTCACTCCGGCCAGCGTCAGGAATTCCAGGGCATCCGTAGAGCCTGTGAAGTCGTCGCCATAATAGACCAATAGCAATTTATCGTTCTTCATTATTTCGAAAATTTCTTTACCGACTCGGCAAATTCCGGATATTTCAAAGCCGTTTCTTCCACAGACAAACCGTCAACGGCTCCTGTCCAGGCTTGCTGTAATGCATTTACTCCGGCTTTTGGGCCCATTGGATGTGCCAAAATTCCGCCACCTGCCATATACAGCAAATCGGTGGTTTGGGTTCTTCGGTAGGTTTCTACGGCTTGTCCGCCCCATTGCCCCGAAGACACTACAGGTAATATTTTGTATCCGCCTAAAAAGGGTTTCAAACAGGATTTTATCGAGGTTACCACCGAATCATCCGATTCCCAAAATTTATTCTGGATTCCGTTAACGTGCAGTTGATCGACTCCTGCCAGACGTTGAATTTTTTGATAAGCCGGAAATTCAATTCCCAACAACGGATGTCGGTTCAGCATTCCCCAGCCGTTTCTGTGTCCGTGAATCACGAGTTCGCCCTGATCACAGATTTTCTTTGTTCCGGAAAGTCCCACACTGTTAATGCTGATCATCGCACAGCTTCCTTTTTCCTTTTTAATCAAATCGTATTTTCGTTGCATTTCGTCAATTTCATCACTGATATTGAACGCATACATTACCTTTTTACCTGTTTTTTGTTCGTTGTCACGAATCACTTTCATAATCGCTTTTACCCTTTCATCAAAGGGCGAATTAGCAGCAGACCCCATCAATTCGTCATCTTTGATAAAATCGATTCCGGCATCAATCAGGGATTTTACCAAAGTAGCGGTTTCCTCCACACTCATTCCGATGCTCGGTTTTATAATGGTTCCAATCATCGGCCTGTCGGTTACGCCACAGGATAATTTCGAGCCTTTGATTCCGAATTTTGGTCCTTTGAAATGATTTTGAAAAGAATCCGGCACTTCAAAATCCATTAGTTTTAAACCCGTAAATTGCGTGATTTCATATAAATTCCCTTGTAAAGTGCTAATCAAAACCGGCAGATTATAACCAAAGTTTTCAATCGACCAACTTACTTTTACTCTTGCTTTCTGGTATTTTTTTCCGGGAATACTTCCTCCTGGAATGGACGGTTCGTCTGCCAAATCCAATAACTGAATATCCTCAACACGTGCTGCAAAACGTTTTTTCAATTCTTCGGTTTCGCCCGGCACAGACACAAAAGTTCCCGAGGACTGCTCACCCGCCAAAACCGCTGAAGCCTGTTCTACATCATAAGGGGTTTCGATAAGATATTCTGCAAAAACTCTTTCCATTCTAATCTAATTTTTTTAAGAAATTCTAAATAAATGAATTTATAGGGAGTAAGTGTCCTGCTGTGTACTGTATTAAGGATTTATTTTGAAGATAAGTGAATAACCTGAATCCGATTTTTAATTTCAGGAGCAGAAAGATGAGGCACTATCAGTGAGCATTGTCCCGCTCTTCGTTACAAATCTTGTATGCCGAACCCCGGCACACAAGGGTTTCCACTGCGATCGGGGCTAGAAAACAACATTTTGCCTTTTTGTAATGATTCAAAAAAACAAAACAAGCAAGAATCAAATAGTAAACATCACAAACAAATCAAATGGAAAAACAATTCTTTCCTGTTGCGTTTGAATTCGTATATTCGGCCTTTATTTTGAAAAAAGAAAATGATTGCAAAATTGAATGAAAAAAAATCCTATCCATGGATTGTTGTGGGATTGTTGTGGTTTGTTGCTTTATTGAATTATTTAGACAGACAAATGCTTTCCACTATGAAGTCAGCCATGATGGATGACATTCCTGAATTGGCTAAAGCTGAAAATTTTGGTCTCCTAATGGCTATTTTCCTTTGGATCTATGCGCTTATGAGCCCTGTTTCCGGAATTATAGCGGATCGGTTTAACCGAAAAAGAATCATCATAGGAAGTCTTTTTATATGGTCTGGAGTTACCATGGCGATGGGTTATGCCACCACTTTCAATCAGATTTATATTTTGCGTGGCATTATGGGTTTTAGTGAAGCTTTTTATATTCCGGCAGCATTATCCTTAATTGCAGATTACCATCAGGAAAAAACACGCTCTTTTGCTATTGCCATTCATACCACCGGAATTTATTTAGGACAGGCACTGGGCGGTTTTGGAGCTACTGTTTCTAAGCATTTTTCCTGGCATTTCAGCTTTCACTCGGTAGGCTTACTTGGTGTACTTTACAGTTTAGTGCTGCTCTTTTTTCTGCAGGAAAAGAAAACGTATTTTTTTGATCCTGCAAAAAAGTCATCTACAATCTCTGAATTCAGACAGATGTTTAAAGGATTGGGAATGTTATTTGGTAATATTTCCTTTTGGGTTTTACTCTTTTATTTCGCTTCACCCAGTTTACCGGGCTGGGCGGCCAAAAACTGGTTACCCACCTTATTTACCGAAACGTTACATTTAGATATGGCTCTGGCAGGACCCATTGCAACGGTTACCATTTCGATGTCTTCCTTTTTTGGCGTTTTAATTGGTGGTGCCATTTCAGACAGATGGGTGATGAAACATCTTAAAGGAAGAATTTACACCAGCGCTATCGGATTGTTCCTTACCATTCCGGCATTGTTTTTATTTGGCTACTGCTGCGACACAGCAGCTATTGTTTTTGGTGCTATTCTTTTTGGCCTTGGATTCGGAATATACGACACCAACAATATGCCTATTCTTTGTCAGTTTGTTGCGCCTCGCTACCGTGCTACCGGATATGGAATTATGAATTTTGTCGGTATTTCAGCTGGGGCTGTGATCACCGAGTTTTTAGGAAAAGCCGCTGATAATGGTGGAATGCGGCACGTTTTTGTACTGCTGTTATTTGTAGTTGTGAGTGCTATCGTTTTACAATTGGTTAGTTTGCATCCAAAGACTATTGATATGACAGAGGGGGATGAGGTTTGAGGGTATAAGTACCTAAGAACTGCTCAGTGATTTTTGACGAATTGCAGTTTCAGTCCAAAATATACTTAACTGAGCCATTCTGAATCACGTTTGCTCAGTTCTGATTCAGAAATGAATTTCCCAAATTGAATATCTTCTTCACTCATTAATAACATTTCTATTTGTTCTAATGATAAAGAAATAATTTCTTCAGGTTGTGTTGTATTAAAAATAATATTTATTGTTTTATCAAGTTGATCACGTTTTTCTGTTCCGATTTCTCCGTAATGTTTCGTTTTAAATTGGTCGAGTGTTTTGATATTATTTTTAGATTTCATACAATTCTCTTATTATTTTAGTTCCTTTTTCAATTTCGTTATTAAAAAACATATATATCATAGCAAAATATTATCAAAAACTATTCTCGTGGGAGATTTTAAATACGTTAATGAATTTTCGAAATCAAGATTACCTGAAAATATAACAATTTCATTTCCAACTTTATTAGATGTAGATTGAGATATATTGAACATGTAGATAGAATAATCTTGATAAAGATTTTTTATAAAATCATTATTGTCATATGACAAAATAAAGTCTTTATCAAACGAAAAGAGAAATTCAAAAAGTTCTTTATGATCCTTTTCTTTATAAAAATTAAGATATAATTCAGAACCTTTTTTAAAATAAGGCGGATCTAAATATATAAATACTGATTCTAAGTTTTCAAGAGTTCTTAAAAAATCTAATGCATCTAAATTAGTGAAATTAATTACGTCACGTTTTGATGCAATCAATTTGATTTTATCAATTAACTTAGTTTTATTAAATCTTGCATCAATCTTATATTTTCCATCTTGACTTTTTCCCCCAATAACTCCTCCTTTAATTACCCCTGAAATATTACATCTGTTTAAAAAAAAAGTTGCTTTTGCTATTTCTAATTGAGCGTATTCTGAAGGATTAATAAGAACTTGTTTGTAATGAAACCAATTTTCCATATCAATTGTTAAGTTCTGAATCCAATCACAAAATTCATCTGTTTGATTTAATATTGTTGTCCAAAAAGAATAAATAAAATAATCAAAGTCATTCAAATAAATCTCATTCACAACTTCTTCGAAGAGAAGTTTTAAAGCAAGTCCACAACCTCCTGCATAAGGCTCAGCATAAATAGTATTTGTATAGCCATTTTCTTTAATTAGATTAGAAACAAAAGGAAACAAAGTATTCTTCCCTCCTGGGTATCTGAGCGGTGAATAAAAAAAGCTTTTTTTTTGAATCTCCAACAAAGTTTTATTTTTTAAATTTCTCTACAAATTTATCAAATTCAATTATAAATTCTTCGTAAATAGTTTTAGAGCCTGTTTAAATTTTATTCAATAAATGTTTAATAGCTGCTAATTTGACTACGTTTTCAGCAGAATCAATTAATAGTTCATAATTTCTGCATAATCTTCTATCGTTGTCAAACCATGCAAATGTTCTCTCTACCACCCATCTTTTGTGTGTAGGCTTGAAGCCTGATTTTTTATCATCCGACCTCATAACTACTTGAATTATATAGCCAAAATTGTTTTTAATTTGTTCTATAATTTCACCTCTATAGCCTCCATCGGCAAGGATAACTTTTACAGAACAAAGTAAATCCTTTAGGGTTCTGATCAATAAAAATACTGCTTTGCTATCATGAATACTCGCTACCGTTACCATAATGGCTAATAAAAAGCCATTTTTATCAACGACAACGTGTCGTTTTATACCTTTTATTTTTTTATTTCCATCAAAACTTTTTAAAGAACGATTATTTCCCCAACGAACGCTTTGGCTATCCATTATTCCTAAACTGGGTTCTGCATTTTGTCCTTTTTTACTACGGACTCCTTCTCTTAACTTCGAAAGCAATAAATCAAAATAATCTAAATCTGCCCATTTTGAATAGTAATAATAAACAAGCTGCCATTTTGGAAAATTACTAGGTAGCATTCGCCACTGACAACCACTCTTAATAAGGTAGTTGATCGCATTCCAGATGAAACGCAAGCTGTGTTTACGTTTTCTATCACCTAATTCTAATGTTTTTTTTATAAATTGCCACTGAGTTTCTGTTAAATCGGTTGGATACATCTTATTTGTAGTTTGGTAGCACAAAAAGAATAATTCCAATCGGTTTCTTTAACTCATAAAGACTTTTTTTTTACATTTTTAAACAGGCTCTTATTCTTTTGAATCCAAATATTTATAATTCTACTACAACTATTGTTACTTCCCCAATAATCTTTTTGCTTATTAAACCATGTTTTTGCTTTTTGTCTATCTACTCGGATATCAGTGATTGAGAATTCATGAAAACATAATTGCTTAGTATAATCTTGAAATAAATTGTTCCAAATTGGAGATGCTTCTGATTCTTCATAAAGCATTTCAGCAAGTAATCTTTCCGGAGAATTATTTCCAGGTAATAGTAGTATATTTTTAAAATTTTTTATAACTTTTATATTGTTAGGTTCATTTCTAACATCACCGTCTAAACAAATTATACTTTGAGGAAAATTAAATCCCGGAATTTTTTTTCTAACAAGTTCTATATAGTTAGAACATCCCATTGTACATTGAAGAAAATTTAATTGTGCTTTTTTTGCTTTAATTAGACCTTTAAAAAAAATCTCTCCTTCTTTGTCTTCTGTAAAAGTATTGATTTTTGTATCCTCCTTTTTAGTGGATAAACTCACATTTAATCTATTTTGTATAAAATTAAATGAAGGACTGTCAATGACCTTTATTTTTGTATCAAACTTTTGAAGATAAATAACCTTGATTAATTTTGCTTGTTTAGGCTCTTGCTGAATTGAGCAAGCTGTTTCTAATAAATTTAAAGAGTGTGTGGTAAAAATGATTTGTATACTGTATTTAGAAGAAAATTTTCGTAAGTACTCTAATAATTTTATTTGGGAAGCTGGATATAAAGTAGTGTCAATTTCATCAATGACAAGAATTCCTTTTGAATACTCAGTAGGATATTTTTCTTTTAATCTTTTAAAAGATAAGATTGCTAAAAGTATTTTCCCAAGATTATCCTGACCTGCGGAATTCATATTCCAGTCATAATACTTCGTATTAACTCCTATTGTATTTTTTTGTTTACTCTCTAAATAATTAAACTCATCTATTTCTAAATCTGGAATTATTAAAATTTTGTTATGCCATTCGTTTAAAAGTTTAATTTCGTCAACTGTTAAGAAAATATTATTACTTTGAGCCAATGCATTATCTTCACCAATAGGAAATAATCTTGATAGACTAAGATATATTACAGGATATTGTAAATAGCCAGAACCTTTTGAGCGATCTCCTTTTTTCCAAAATCTAATTTCTTGTGTTTTAGCGTCTCTTACAATGCTTTCAACAGTAAACTCTGGATTTTCAGAATCATTTGTAGACAATGTCCATGAATGAGTTTTAGGTTTATCAAAAGATTTTGATAATTTAAATTTTTCAGAAAATGAAGATTTGTAATTTCCTCCGCATAATGGTTTTTCATTAGAAAGAGGGTTTGTTTTATCTGTTATTGAAAAAGGTTGACTCAATAAGCCTAAAATTGTAGTTTTTTGAGTTCCATTTTGTCCAGCAATAAGTGTGATACTTTCGCCGAGTTCAAATTCAATATCTTCAAAACCTCTAAATTTTTCAACATGTATTTTACTTATTAGCATACTTAGTTTTTATATTGATTTAATAAATATTTGTCTACAACCTATTATCAAAATTTAATTAAAAAAAATTACTAAGGAGAGTGTTTTTGATTATATGCAAACATTTTAATTTACGAATATAACGCAATTTTTATTACAAATAAACAAACCTAAAAATAACCCTAAATTTCCTTATGAAACTACTCTCCGTATAAGGGATGGAAATGGCATCCTTTTCTTTTCCTTCTTTAGGAAAAAAAAAGATATAATGGACAGCCTCCCGATAGCCATCGGGACAAGCATACCCAAATAATAAAAATCAGATGAAAGTTGTTTTCAATAAAAAAGGCTGTCCTTTCAGACAACCTTAGAATTATTTTAGATATTTATTTTGTTCTTTTAATTTTTGCCAGATTCTGTCTGGTGTCAAAAACATCGGCAATCATTATTAGTTTTTGTTTAGAATCTATGGTGTAAATGATTTTATAATTCTCGCAAATCAAATATCGATATTCATTTTCTCTGTCGAGCAATAATTCTTCCACTTGGGTAATCTCAGGATGCGAAAGAATTTTATTGGGTTCCAGAATGATTTTCTCAATTATATTTTTTGCGACTTGTAAACTTGCATTCTCAATATAATATTCAAAAATTTTGTCTAATTCAGTTTCTGCAAAATCGAACCAAATAATTTTAAATTTCATTATTTATATTTTGATAAAAGCTCATCACTAGTCTTGAATTTACCATTTTTAAAGTCATTTTCGGATTGATCAATTCTTGAATTTAACTCCGCAACAGACATCGGTTCGGCTTTCTTTTGCATTTTCTTTTTCAGCAAATTTTCGAACTGAGACACTAATTCTTCACTTTGAAGTTTTAGAAACTCCTGTACAAATTCAATTTTTCTAGTTTGCAAATCCATGGCATCATATTTTATTCAAAAATACAAAATTATTTTCCTGAAATACTTAGAGCCTGTTTAGATTTTATCTAATTGCTTTTTACGGCTTATTTTCCGTTATATTTCGTTAAATTTACTCAAAAATAAGTCTATTATTCTTTCAAAATTTGCCTCATCTATCGAAAAATAATCTCATAAAATCTAAATATTTAAATTTTAAACAGGCTCTTAATCTACTTTTATTTCTATCGCTGAGCCAGTAATTCCATTTCCTGTAAAAGCTTTTAACTGAATATCTTTTTTCTTTCCGTTCGACTGAATAATCGCAATGCATTTACCATTAAACAATTTACAAGAATTCGCTTTAAAAGAATCTAAATTCGCCTGATAGCCGTTATCAACACCCACTAATTTTCCTCCATCTGTCACTTCAAAATTGATTAGGTCATTAGCATTTGGCAGAAGATTTCCGTCTTTATCAACAATAGAAACGGTTACGTAAACCAAATCGTAAGTATCGTTTTTGATGGCAGTTTTATTGGCTTTCAAATCAATTTTGGAAGCTGCTCCGGCAGTGTGGATTTCTTTTTCCAACACTACTTTTCCGTCTTTTCTGGAAATGGCTTTTATCGTTCCGGGTTCGTATTTTACTCGCCAGGAGATATGCAGATCGTCATTTTGTCTGGATTTTTTGCCCAATGATTTTCCGTTGAGGAACAATTCTACTTCATCGGCATTGTTGTAATACGCCCAAACATCGACTTCCTGATCTTTTTGCCAGTTCCAGTGCGGGAAAAGATGCAACACGGGTTTAGTCGTCCATTCACTTTGGTACATATAATACACATCTTTTGGAAGTCCCGCCAAATCGATAATCCCGAAATAAGAACTTCTTGCCGGATACGGATACGGATCGGGCTCGCCAATATAATCGAATCCTGTCCAGATGAAAGTGCCCGCTATGAAATCCTGTTTTTTGATGGTTTTCCAGTTTTCTTCATGCGTAGCACCCCAATAGGATTTCACCTGATCGTAAGCCGAAACCGTCCAGTCTGCATTGCCGTCAAATGCAGCGCCGTGTTTAGTCGGCCATGCTTTAATTCCGTCAGGAAAATCATAATGACCACGGGTTTCGAGTGCCGAAACACTTTCGGAAGCTATTATTTTCTGCCCATTAAATTTGACTGGAAAATCTTTATAATCTTCGTGTTTGTAATTGAATCCCAATAAATCCAAAGCACCCGACTGGTAAATGAAATTTTTCTCGATTACATTTTCGGTTAAAGCCGAAGTAACGGGACGGGTCTTGTCGAGCGATTTTACAATTTGAGCCAGTTCTCTGGTAATCGCAATTCCGGTACTGTCAAATTGTTCACGTATTTCGTTTCCGATGCTCCACATCATCACCGATGGATAGTTGCGGTCGCGTTTGATAAAATCTTCCAAGTCCTGTTTATGCCACACATCCCAGTCTTTGTGGTAATCGTTGGTCACTTTTTTCTTTTTCCAGACATCGGTAAACTCATCCTGAACGATAAAACCCATTTCGTCACACAGTTGCATCATTTCCAATGAGTGCGGATTGTGTGCCATTCGGATGGCATTACAACCCATTTCTTTCAGTAAGGTCAGTTTTCTGCGAAGGGCGTGAATGTTTTCTACCGCTCCCAAAGCGCCGTTGTCGTGATGCAGGCAAACACCTAATATTTTAGTAGGAACACCGTTTAACGAAAATCCTTTTTCAGCATCAAAATTAAAATAGCGGAAACCAAGCGGAGTTTCGTAATTGTCGATTAGTTTCGATTTCTCATAAATTTTGGTTATGACTTTGTACAAATACGGATTTTCGGTATTCCATAATTTTGGCTGATTCAAAGCCAGATTGTGAATCTTTTTTGCCGATGTTTTGGCTCCTATTTTTTCTGTAGAAGTGGTATTCGCAACTTCAACATTGTCAGCATTGACGATAGAAGTCACAAGTTTGAATTCTTTTTCGGAAGCATTTTCGTTATCGATATCCACTTCCAGATGAATGGTTGCTTTGTCTTTGGAAACTTCAGGTGTGGTTACATACGTTCCCCATTTCGCCACATGCAATTTCTCCGAAGCCACCAATCGCACGTTTCTATAAATTCCCGAACCCGTGTACCATCTGGAATTGGGCTGTGCATCGTTATCAACTTTTACAGCGATGATATTCTGCTTTCCGAAATTCAAAAATTGTGATAATTCATAAGCGAAAGAAATATAACCGTTCGGTCTCATCCCTAAAGAATGGCCATTTATGAATACTTCGCTGTTTTTGAAAACACCGTCAAATTCAACTGAAACGGTTTTGTTTTTCCAATTCGCAGGAACGGTAAATGTTTTGCGGTACCAGCCTTTTCCAGCCGGCAAAAATCCCTGTGCCTGTTTTGTTTTACTGTCTTTATCGAAAGCCCCTTCAATACTCCAATCGTGAGGCAATTGCAGAGTTCTCCAATCCGAAGCATTGAAATTAGCATTTACCGCTTCTGGATAATCTCCCAATTTGAAGTTCCAGTTTTTGTTGAAATCTTCGACAATTCTGGCTTGTTTTTGTGCGAAAACTGACACCGAAAACAATAAGGCAATTGTAATTTTTTTTAAAATCATATTCTTTAGGTTTCTCTCGCAAAGGCGCAGAGACGCAGAGAAATTTAAACCATATAAGTAATATAAGATAATTTAAGTTTGCCTTACTTGAACTTATATTACTTATATGGTTAAGAAAAAACTTTGCGCTTTTGCGACTTTGCGAGATTAATTTTTTATTTACTGAAATTCAAAATTATCCAACATTAATCCCTTCAAATCATCACCTTCCAATGTTATTTTATACGTTCCTGCATTGATGTAACCACCGGAAGTTGTATTCAGGACTTTCCATTTTTCTGTTGCGGATGGAAACTCGATGGTGTCATTTCGCATCATAATTCCGTAGGCATCCTCCATTTTGAATTTGACTTTTAACGGGACTTCATTTTGGTTCATAAAACGAAAACGCATCAGGTAAATTCCTGCAACTCCGGGTTTTACTTCAAACTGAATGCTGTTGTTTGTTTTTTCCTTGAATTCGATATAATCCGCTTTTTTGAAATTTCCTTTTTCGATTCCGGTTCCGGTTGTTTTAGCGGTTTCGGCTTCCAAAAGCACCACGGGTCTTGAATCGTCTTTTTCGCCCATATCGTAAGTTGGAACGACTACAATTGTACTATTTTCAAAACCAACTTTTTCTCCTTTTTTAACTTTTTTATGGAAAACCGAAAATTCCACTTTATCTGAATTTTTAGCTGTTTCTGTCAATCTTTTGTAACCCGAAATAGAATCTTTTGATTGGGTAAACAAATAGATTTCTGAATCTTCTTTGGTTGTGAATGAACCAGAAACTTTAGAATTAGATGACAATTGCAAATAATCGGCAGCAAATAATTCAGAAGGTAATTTTATAAAAACCACATCAGAATCTGAATATTGTGTAGAATTGATATCTAACCATGAACCTATTTTGGTTTCTGAATTACCAACAACATTTTGAATATTTCGAGGCGATGCCGAGACTCCTTTTATTGTTTTATCTTTAGTTGCAATCGCAATCGCTGAAATGATCGCCTGACTCGCTTTTACATTTGGGAATGAAATAATGATTTTTCCATTTATACTTTTTACAGCGAACGTTTTCTTTAATGCCGAATCGTGTCCGACTTCAGACCAAATATCCAAATCTTTCAAAACTACATTGTCATTAATGGCTACGTCAAACAAACGCCATCCTTTGCAATCCAATCCGCCACCGGTTCCGTACCAGGGTTCTGTGAAATACAATTCTACCAAATATTCTCCATCGGGAGCTGGGAATTCGTAACGCAATTTGTCGATTCCGTATCTGAAAGTTTGAAATAATTTCCAGTCTTTTGTTCCTGAAATGGGATCGAAAGTGCTTCTTTGGCTGGCATAAAAATCAGGCAATTGTTTGAAATTATCCGTCCAAGACAAAGAACCCCAGGTGTTTTCTCCGCTTTTGTGAACGTCTGCCTGCCATAAATTCCCGAAAGAATCGGTGATCTCGCTTCCGCCACTGTTGACTCTGTAAATGTAATTGTAATTTTTTTGAGGCTGTAAAAGCGTTTCTTTTTTAGTTTCTAATGTGTTGAAATTTGGTGCTTTTGGCAAACTGTTCAATACGATATAATCTTTGGCAACTGCTTTTCCGTTTACGTATCCTACGGCATACAAAACGTTATATTGAATATTGACATTATTCCATTGAAAATGCTGTCCCAATCCCGGATTTTTCAATTTTCCGAAAGATGATTTATTGATATCATTGAACAATTCTACCTCATCACAATTCGAATACACATCGATTCCGTTTTTGATTCCCGGTGCATCCCAACGATTCGGCCAGGTGTGCGAAACGATATACACCATCGGATTGGTTTTGTTCGAAACATAATTGGCGCGGTACATATAATAGGCATCCAGAGGTTCGCCCCAAATACTGAAAAGTCCTTTGTAATTGACTGGTCCAACTTTATCTATATCACGAAATCCTTCACCGTTTTGCACGCGTCCCGGATTTTCGTGCGAAGCAAAAAGCCAATTGAATTGCCCTGCGATTTTATCTTTTACCGATTCGGCTTCGCGGACTTTGATCTCCATTAATTGGGAGAAACGATTTTCGCTCAAAATTCCTTTTTGATCGAATTCACCTTCGGTGTGGAGATCGTGTGAACGCCAGGCTCCATATTCTCCGTTTAATAATTGCGTACTCATTTCGACATCATAATTAAACGGATCGCCACCATAGGTTCCCGACCAGTTTTGTACTACATTCCAATCGGTTCCTTCACCTCCGTTGCAGGTGGTTACGATGCGTTGCGAAGCTGACATTGGATCCATTTCGCGGATGATTTGGGTACATTCTTCGGCAAATGCTGCCGGAATGGTGCTTTCGTTTTGCAATCCCCACATTACGACAGACGCATTATTTCGGCGTTCTTTGATCCATTCGCGTAATAAAGTTTTGAAATTCTCTTTGAATTCGGGTGTGTCATACCAAATATGTGCGGAGAACTGACTCCAGAACAGGATTCCATTTTCATCCAGCTCTTTTTGGTATTCTAAATTATGAGGCTGGTGCGCTTCGCGGAAAGCATTAAAACCGCCCGCTTTAATCTGTTCGACTCTGGAATGGATTTGCTCCTTCGAAAACGAATGACTGTTTCCAATTAAGTGTTCGTATTCGCAGGTTCCGTTAACAAATAAAGGCTCATCATTAATATAAAAACGGTTGTCTTTTCCGTCACGACTCACCGGCCAGCTTACCCAACGGATTCCGTATGGTGTTTTTAGTTCGTCTATTTTTTTCCCGTTTTCAAAAATTGCAGTCACCAATTGATATAAATACGGATTGCTTGGCGACCATAAATAGGGTTTTGAAATCTCTGGAAGTGTTTGTGCTATTTGTTTTGTTTCCCCTGAAGTGTTTTTGATATCAGTTTTTACACTAACCACTTTCTTTCCGTTTTGATCAAAAAGCGTGTTTTCGATAGTTAGGTTTCGGTTTGAAGTTCCGTAGTTTTTGATTTCGGTCGTAATATTCAGAACAGCTTTTTCTTTGGAAGTGGTTTTGTCATTCCAAATATGAACGCCGAAAGGTTCTATGCGAACTTCATCTGTAATGACTAAAGTTACAGGTCTGAAAATACCCATTGGCTGAGAGCCTTCTGAAAATCCCCATTCTCCGGAACAACCGCCACAAACCCAAGGCAAGTCGGCAATGAAGGATGGATGCGATGCTTTGACAATTATATCATTTTCTTTTTCGAAAGAAATAGCTTTTGTAATATCGACCGTAAATGTGGTTCTCCCGCCTTTGTGTTCGCCCACTTTTTGTCCGTTTACCCAAACTGTAGCATAGGAACTAACTCCTTCAAAAAAAAGGAATAGTCTTTTAGAACTGTCTTTTTTGTCTAATTGCAGTGTTTTATGATACCAGGCGGTCCCGTGTAAATTGCCGTGCTTGGTTCTTAGAAAACCGTAATACTGATCCCAGTTGTGGGGTACGTTTACTTTTTGCCATTGTGCATTGACTTTTGGATTTTGCACAAAAGTTTCTTCCTTTTCCGGAAGCTGGTTCAAAACAATGGTTTCCCAGGAGGAATTCAGCGAAACTTCTTTACGAAACTTCGCCTTCTCCTTGCTGCTTTGACTCCATGCAAAGCAAGCACCTACAAAAAAACAAAAAATAAAAAAAACTATTTTCTTCATACTTTTTAACCCTTTTTTTACCATATAAGTGATATAAGGTCATTTAAGTTTCATTGCTGAAATTATTCTTTACTATCCTGCAAGGTTTCTAAAACCTTGTAGGTTTGCTTTTAATCTAAATACCTACAAGGTCAAAAAAGACCTTGCAGGAAATAAATATCTTATCAACTCTGGTTTGCGTGAGGGATAGAGGCGGTATCCTTTTATGTAGCGGTAGCGAAATAAAAGATAAAGTCGAAAGCCCGACCCGTAGGGACACGCCCAAAATATCATCAAAATATTTTTTATTTCTCACGCAGATTTAGCAGATATTGCAGATTTAATTTGATCTGTTAAATCAGCAAAATCTGCGTGAAATATTTTTTCTTTTAATAAAACAACCAGTCTACCGCACCTTTTTCGCCTTCGTCGATGTAACCGACATCACGGGTTGTAATGGTTTGATCAGCGTCGATAAAGCCTAAAATCAGAACTCTTCCTTTGCCTAAATCAAGTTTGTTTTCACCAGGCTGGAAGGTGTAGGTGTGAATGTTGATTCTTGGTAATTCTTTTAAATTCATGGCACTTGCCAAAATAACCTCAGCTTGTCCATGTGCATTTCCGGCTGCATCGGTTTCTAAACTTGGCGGGAATAAAAATCTTTTCTGATCGGAATTGAAATACCCTACCACCAGTTTTACGGCTTTGGTGTTTTTGAATTTCAGGTGTGTTCCGTTTTCGTTTTGTGCAGTTTCCTCAAATGCAATTCCTTTTAAGTTTTGCAGTTCCGGAGCTATTTTTGTCAGTTCCGAAATTGGCGTTCCGTACACTTTTGTTCCGTTTTTGACTGGGTAAGTTCCTTTGCTTTCACTTAGTAAAGTTACCTCAGCGGTTTTCCACGGCTTGCCTTCTTTGGTTACGATTTTACCATCTTTGGATGATTTTAAAAGATCGAGATTTCGCTTGAAATTCGCCAATTCTCTTTCGTAATGTGGCAATAATTCGGCCCAGGTTTTGTTGTTTCCATCGTCTCCGCCAATTGGGATTCGGCGTTGTGCGGTCTGCATACTGTTGGCATACAAGTAATGATTTTTGGTTAGATTTACCAATAATTCGTAATGTTTGATGCTCTCTTCAAGATGCGGAAGCGCTTTATCCAGGTCTGAAATTTCGTTGGAATAGCTATAACGCAAGACCAAAATCGCAGCTTTTACTTTCTCCGAAAAGAAATCGGCGAAGGCTTTGTAAGCGTGCATATCGTTTTTAAGACGCAGGAATTCTTCTTTGTCTTTCGTAACTTTTGGTTCTGCTTTGTCGATGGCTTCAACAGCCAGTTTTCCGTGTTGCGTAATTTCGGCAATAATTTGCGTCGGCAATTCGCCTACGTGTGGTTCTTTGTTCCATTCTTTTTTGGCGTATTCCAAAAGCAATTCGCCAACTGGTCCGCACGATTCGTGGAATCCAGGGTAAACTCTCCATTTAGCTGGATTTACCAATTGACTTTCGAACATTCCTAATAACAAAGTCTGACGATTTCCTTCGGTGATTCCGAAACGTCTCAAGGTTTTTGGGGCAATTTCTCCGGCTTCTTCATAAGCTTTCAGAATATTGTTAGCACCTTCGGTATCGGTTCCGAATTTATCTGCCAATTGCTTGTCCCAATATTGAATTTCAGCCGTTCTGTCTCTCTTGCTTTCCCATGCATATCTCGCCCAGGCTTTGTACCAAATCCAGTCACGATCCATTTCCAGTAATCGTTTATCGGTTTTATCAGCCGTGTAAGGCCAGTCCCAATAAGATGCCTGTGGATATAAGTGAAGCGCGTTGGCACCGTGAGCGGTGTGCATCGCTTTAACCGTTTTGTGAATAAAGTCAGGTGAACCGTATCTAAATGGTTCTAAGTTTGCCAAAATATGTACGTTTGAAATGTGAACCGAATTCAGCGAACTCAATTTTTTGTGAATTTCTCCCCAAGGTCCGCGTGGTGTATAAGTCGTCAGGGACTCGCCATTGTATTTGTGCATCGTGTATAAATTTTTATACAACGGAAGCGATTTTTCCATTACCAACGGTGCATCCGTATCGTGCGCACGAAGGATAATTGGCGGTTCCTGTGTTTTTCCTAAAGCTTTTAATCCGTCCTGAACGCCCGGAATAATCGTTTTGGTAAACCATTCTACGTCATCTTCAACCGTATTAATGGCTTCACCCAAACAAACCAACAATCCTACATTTGGATATTTTTCGATAAAAGCGGTGATTGATTTTTTAGTGTAATCGGCAATTTCTGGTGTGATTGGACGTGAACGATCCTGTGTTTTAATGTTGTAATGCTCAGCAAATGGCTTGGAAACAAGAATATTATAAAACATCTGAATCACCCAGATTCCCCTTTTATTCGCTTCTACAGTCAGATAATTATAAATTTCTTCGTTCTTTTTGAAATCTTCTTCGCTTACTTCCACAGCAAAAGGATAATCTTTTAGTTTTACCAACGAAGCAAATGGATGTCCGTTCCATAAATACAGGGAATTTAGTCGGTTTTCGACCATCATATCCAGGTACTTTGTCCATAGTTTTTTGTCGTAAAACCATGGAAAAGATTCGGGCGTGTATGGATATTCGTAAACGTCTCTTCCCGGAAGATAAACCGGTTTTTGTACTCCGATACAAGATCCTCTCAAGACCATTTCGGGACTGTCTTCGATATTGATTTCGGATGGAATTTCGCCTGAAGTTTTGATTCGGTCTGCCAATTCCAAGGCGCCATACAAAGCTCCGGTTGCATCGGTTCCTTCAATGAAAATTGTGTTTTTTTTCGTGCGGATTTGAAAGCCTTCTTTCTTGGTTAACTGGCTGTCGTCTATTTTATCGGTTTTGGTGTTTTGTTTCCAAAAATCAGTTCCTTTTTCGCCAATGACAATTACTTTGTCTTTTGATTTTTTAGGTACTTTGTCTGTAAAAACTACTTTAAGTCCTTTTGCTGATACTGTTTCTGATAGTTTTTCGGCTCCATATTGTGCTCTAGGTGCTTTCGCATCACGAACGATGGTGATGTTTTGCGCAGATGCAAAAGTGACACTTAATCCTAAAAAAAGTAAACTTAGATATTTCATTGTATTGTTATTTTTTTGACCACAAATTGCGCAAATTTTCGCAAATTATAATCGTATTTGTTTTGTCACAGATTAAAAAATCTGTTAAGAATCTGCTTGAATCTTTTTAAATCTGCGTGCTAATTTTTCTCACACAGATTCTGCAGATTTAGCAGTTTTTTTATTTTAATTCTGAAAAATTTTCTTCAAGTAAGCAACGTTGGCTCCGTAATTGGCTTTTACGTTATGTACCTGCGTAACATCGCGTGAACGTTCTACGATTAACCAGCCGCTCCATTTCATTTCGTCCAGTGCCTTTTTGATTTTTGGCATATCGACATTGGTATTATTTTCCAGCCAGACACCATCTGTTGTCGAAGCGTGAATCTGAGCTAGGTGTTTTTTGCCTAGAATCTTTAATTCGGTTGCGATATCTCTTCCGTTATCTACGGCATTCGCAAAGTTGAAAGAACTTTTAATGTGTTTACAGCCAATTTCTTCCAATAGTTTATTCTCTTCAGTCGCATTCAGTGAAGTTTCAATAGCAATTACGCCACCTATTTTACCAACTTGTTTTCCAGCCCATTTTAATCTTTCGATAATGATCGGACGTAATTCTGGATTTTTAGTCAAATCGCTTTCGGTACCCAAAGGCAGATAAGCGACTTTCACCTTCATATTTTTCATCGCTGCCACACAATCGTTAATCATGAGATTAATCGAATCTCTTTTTGCAAAGGATTGCGCATAGAATCCGGACATGGCGATGGAACTGATTCCGACACCCGTTTCTTTGGATTTATCCAGGAATTTTTGTCTTTCAATCGGATCGCCTAATTTGCTGTCGAAGGTTGGTCTTTTCCCCAAACCGCCCATATCGAGTTCGATTCCGTCTGCTTTTATTTCGCTGGCCAAACCAAAAGCACCGAGTTTTTGTCTTTTTAAAATCATCCAGTCGCAAACTGCCACTTTGTAGCGTTGCTTTTTTGATGATTGAGCAGAAACTTCGCTGTTGAATGTTCCTGCAAAAACAATTGTCAGAACTACCACAGTAGCTTTAATGAAACTTATATTATTCTTCATAATTATTTTTTTTACCATATAAGACATATAAGAGACATATAAGTTAGCTTATTTAGAAAAAGCTTAAATGAAACTTATATGACTTATATGGTTTAAACTATTTACTCTTCTTCCGCCTTAACAGCTTTCACTTCAACACCTTCTTGTCCAGGCCAGATTCCGTTTTTGATTGGAATTGCTTTTAATTTACTTGGATCAACTTTTACATATTTCAGTTTTTGTCTTCTCCAGGTATACACGATATGCACCATTCCGTCTGAACTTTGAATGATAGAAGGATAAGAATACTGGCTGATTTTTGAATCTTCCAAAACCAAAGCCGCATTCCAATTGATCCCGTCATCAGAGATAGAAAGATTTAAAGGTGTTCTTGGTCCTTTGGTTTCATTCCCCGGAGGCAGCACATGGTTGTAAACTAATAAATGTTTTCCGTTTTTAAGCGTTACAGCATCAGTTCCTGAGTTATTGTTTGGCAATCCAATCAATTCTAAATCCGACCAGGTTTTTCCGTTGTCTTTTGAAAATGTGCTGAAAATGGCTCTGTTTTTCGTTCTTCCAATTGCCTGAATACTCCCGTCTTTATGGAACAAAATACTTGGCTGAATAGCATTAATCTTTTGTTTACCTCTTGAAATGGTATCGCCCAGAACCCAGGTTTTTCCAAAATCCGGAGTGGATTCCATACGCAAATGCCAGCCATTTCCTTCTGTACTTGAAGGAAGCAATAAGGTTCCGTTGCTCAATAAAACCGGTTTATTTTTGATGGGTCCCAGAAAATCTTTACTTGGCATATCAATTTTATCAGACCAGGTTTTTCCGCCATCAGCAGAAGTTCTGTAAACGCCCCACCATTCAGATGGCTTTGGTCCGATTTTATAAAACAACATCAAGTCGCCACCCGGAATTTGGTACAAAACCGGATTCCACGTTGGAAATCTTGTTCCGTCTGGCATCACACCATCGGCTACCTTAATAGGATCGCCCCATTTATCGCTTCCTTTTGGTTTTATAGCTGAATAAATACACACATCAGGATGTCTTTCGTGGCTTCCACCAAACCAGGCCGAAACCAAATCTCCATTGGTTGCTTCCACAATGGTTACGGAATGGCAAGACGGATAAGGTGCTTTCTCATAAATGAATTCATCTACTAAAATCCCTTCTTTCCATGTCTTTTTTTGCAAAGCAGATTTACAGCTTCCCAAAAGCAGCAGTCCCAAAAAGGCTATAGATATGTGTTTGAGTTTCATTATTTATTTTTTAAATATTTATGATATTTATTTTCAATGCATTATGCAATATTCAAATGCAAAAATTTATTAAGTGTAAAAATAACACTAAATAATCAGATAAGCATCCTGTACTGTCCCGAATTATGCTATTGAAGCTTTAGATTTACTGTATAACAACCCGATTCTAAAGTCACGACTATGTTGTTGTTTTCTGTTTTATAAGAAGAAGAAAATTGAGACAGTTTTTGCTTGTTTACCGTTACCGAAGTACCATTCGTTGTTGGCAAATATACCACAGCCGATGAATTGGCGGGAATGGTAATTTTCCATTCTAAAGTTTTTTTGGTTTTCTTCCAATCACTTTTAATTAATCCGTAAATCGATTCGTAAGATGCATTTACATACGTCAATCCCGCATTGAAATCCGGTTTCATAATGATTTGTTTGAAACCCGGAGTTTCAGGATTACTCTTGATGCCTGCCATATTTTCGTAGTACCAGATTAGTAAATCACCCAAAAGCATTACGTGATTTTGTGAATTCATTGATGGGTCTGCAGTATTTCCGTTCCATAATTCCCAAATCGTTGTGGCACCGTTTTCGACCATAAAACCCCAGCTTGGATACGTTTTATTTGAGGCTAATTTGAAAGCCAAATCGCCTCTTCCGAAATTCGTCAACGTACGCATCAAAAATTGTGTTCCGATAACTCCTGTGCTAATATGACCGTTTTTAGTTACCTCCACTTCATGAACCATATTTTGAAAAACCTTATCGATTAGGTTTTCAGGAACCAGACCAAAAGCCAAAGGCAATACGTTTGCTGTTACCGTATTATTGGCGTAGTAGTTTTTCTCCGTATTTAAAAATTTGGCGTTGAATGCTTTTTTGATTCTTGCTGTCAAATCATCATAATGAGTAATATCAGATTCTGCATTTGCGATTTTAGCAAACTTTTTCATTATGCCCAAAAGCTGATAATAAAACGCACTCGACAGCAATTGTCCATCGGTTAAACGCGCTGGATCTTTGGAACGAATCAATTCCAATGATTCCGGCGGAACACACCAATCGCCGTATTTGTCCTTGTCCATTAAATCATCTTTCAGATAATTTTCTTCCATATACACCATCCATTTTTTCATAGACGGGTATTGTTTTTTAATCACTTCTTTATCCCCAAATTGTTGGTACAGCATATCGCCCACAGTAATATACGTCCCTGGCCAGGTCACATTATCACCATAATAACGCCAAAATGCCGGTGCCACATCTGGCAATCCTCCATCCTGGGTTTGGGAGTATTTAATATCATCAAGCCATTTGGCATACAAAGTCTGGTTGTCGAATAAAAAACTTTCGCCATAAGCACCCGTTGTTCTATCTCCCAACCAAGGCTGACGCTCGTTGCGCTGTGGACAGTCAATTGGCATTCCTTTGTAATTTCCGCTGATTCCCCACCACGCATTTTTGAAAATCTGGTTCATCGTCGCATTCGAAGATTCGAAAGTTCCGGTCGTTTTGATATCGTCATAGACCACTTTCCCAACGAAATTATCCAAAGTAGGTTTGGTCGGAAAACCCGAAATTTCTACAAATCGAAAACCATGAAATGTAAAACGAGGTTCCCAGATTTCTTCGCCTTCACCTTTTAAAGTATAAACATCCGTAGTTTTTGCATCACGCAAATTGGCAATATACAGCGAACCATCCCCTTGTAAAGATTCGGCAAACTTCATCGTGATCTGGTCACCGCTTTTGCCTTTTACTTTCAGTTGCAACCAGCCTACCATATTCTGACCCATATCCAAAATATATGTTCCTTTGGCAGTCGCTTTGATCGAAATTGGTTTTACCTCGCCCATTATTTTCATATTCGGCGTCATTTGCGCTTCATAAAAACCGCCCGGTTCCTGCACGTATCTGGCATTTATCCAAGATTTATCATCAAAATTGGTCGTAGCCCAACCTTTCATTTCCTTGCGGGCATCGTATTCTTCGCCGTCATATTCGTTGTTCGACAAAATTGGTCCGTCGGTAGTTAATTTCCAACTGTCGTCTGTTCGGATGATGTCTTTAGTTCCATCGGTATATTCGACAAACAATTGCAAAGCCATTTTCGGGAAACCAAAAGATTTGATTTTATACGGCTTGTAATCTTGACGCATCGCAAAAAAACGTCCGTTTCCTAAAATCGTTCCCAACATATTTTTGCCTTCTTTCAGTTGCGAAGTCACATCAAAAACATTGTATTTTACGTTTTTGGTGTAATCCGTCGGAACGGGTGCCAAAACCTGATCGCCAATTTTATTTCCGTTAATGTACAGCTCATACAAGCCCATTCCCATAATATATACCTTGGCGGATTTGACTTGTTTTTTCAGATTGATTTCTTTTCGCAAATAACGCGCGGATAATCTCGAATACTGGGAAACACTATCGTCTTTCGACAATTTTTCATAGCCAATCCAGCGTGTCGATTTCCAGTCGGCATACGTTAAAATCCCAATACTGAAATGGGCCATTGTAGCCGATTTGATTTCACCTTTATTGGTAAAAACGGTTACTTTCCAAAACGCATTTTGTCGGTCTCCCAACTTTTTTCCGTTGTAGATAATATTAACCGATTCGTTGCTTGTTACTTTTCCGCTATCCCATAAATCGGCTTTGTTCGCATTCAGGTTTTCCAAAGTCGAAGCGACCGTAATTTGATAGGCCATTTGTTTTACATCATTCACATCCGACTTTATCTGCCAGCTCAAACGAGGCTGAACGACATCAATTCCTTCCGGATTGTTCAGCATTTCACATTGCAGATTGGTAACACTGATTTTGTTTTGGGCTTGCGCCAAAGAAAAACAGAGTGATGCAATGAGGATTAAGGTATGTAGAAATGATTTTTTCATAATTTTATTTTTTGCCACAGATTTAAAAGCTTCTCTTGGATTAAAGAAAATAAACTTTTACTATTTGTCGATATGGTGACATTAATAGATTTATTTTCAACTTCCTTGTATATTTTCCAAACTAATTCTGATTGATTTGGATAAATATCTTTTTTATCAATATTAATTAGTTCTTTTATTTGAGGTATTAGCTCTTTTTTAATATCATAACTAACCATTATATTTTTATCAAGTCTTTTTTGAAACTCTCTATTTTTTTCTAAATTCTCCTGATATTCATCATTAATTTCTCTAGCTTGCGGAGTATCTAACTCATCCCAAGGGGAATGTTGATATTGAGTAGCTATTATAAAAAATTTCTTTAACGCTTCTTCAAGAGGAAGTAAATCATAACTATTATTTATAAAAAGTCCATCTTGAGCAACTATACGGATATTGTTATAAGTATTATAAATATCAAGAAAATTCTCATTATGTTCAATTAAAAAAACTTCTAAAATATTTATATCAAACATCTTATCAAAATGCTCAATCAAAGAATCATAATCATAATCATCACCTTCCTCACTGTAGGACTCAAACATTTCAGTTGATAATTGTTTATATTTTTTAAAACTTTCAAAAACTTTATCAATACTGATTAAATCTAAATTAGTTTTATCTAAATAGAACAAACTAAATCTATCGAGCAATTCATCATTTTTACATTCATATTTAGCTATATCAAAATCTTCAATTGCAAAATATAATGCTTTTTTTATATCTAATGTAAAATCGATATAAGGAGTAGGTGCTCCATAATGTTGCAAATAACTCCAAAAAGATAATTTTGAAGGAGCGATTTTAAAAAGTTCAAAATATTTTTTTATTAACGGCTCTCTTCTAACTCTTGAGATATAATTACTTATACTAAAATTATCTACATTGTTTAAAATATTTTGTCTTTGTAAAGAAGTATATATTTTATACGTAGCACTACTTATTCCTCTATAAATCCCTTTAGATTCTCTATGAGAATTAAAAAACAAATTAAATTCGTCAATTGTATTAATCTGAATTATTTGAAAATGTTCTTTTTTTTCTTGTAATGTCTTGTAAACAGGTAGTTGCATAAATATCTCATTATTTTTATTCGGACACTAATTTCTCCAATTTTTCTGAAAACCCAATTTCTTTTCCGTTTTTATAAATCCTAAACCCTTTTCCTTTACCATATTTCTCTCCTGTTTTATCCCAAAGAATCGTGATAATATTTCCGTGATACAACACATTGTCCAGACAAAACCAATCCCATTTATCCTGTGGAATCAACGGATTCACCTCAATTTTTTCATCCGCTCTTGGGCGTAAACCAACTAATCCCGTAATCATCAAATCGTTAAAAGTCGAATGATTGTAATAACGGCTTCTTTCTTTGTCGCCCATCAGCCAATAGCCTGTCTTTTCGTCCAGATATTCTCCAATGTATGGCTTTCCACGGTAATATTGCGACTGCACATACAAATCCATTTGTTTGAAATAATCGGTTTTGGCAACGAAAGTCTGATTGTAATTATTCAAAACATTCGCCAAAGCCGTCAAAGTCTGTGAACTTGCGAAAGGCCAAATCGCACCATCCCATTCGCAGGTTCCGGTTCCGTGGGTTCTAAAACGCGGACTTCTGCGCTCTGCTGTTGTCAAACCAAAAGGTGCCGAAAACCCTTTTTCATCCTTAATCTGTTCCCAGGCTTTTTCGAAACCTTTGTCTTTTTGTGGCAGATTAAAATACCACGGAATAAATCCAATCGCTTCTCTTACTTGTGCCAGCGTATCTTTTTCGGTAAACGTTTCAAAAAATTCACTTTTCGTATTCCATAATTTTGTTTCCACTAATTGTTGCAAAACCTCGGCTTTGGCTTTAAATTTAGCCTCCACTTCTTTGTCGCCTTTCATCGATGCCATTTTCGAAATCGCTACGGCATTTCCAAACATATAACTGTTAATCGTCGGTCTTGCATTTTGTACTTTTCGCCCACCACTCAACGATTCTTCCATTCCGTCTTTTACATCGTGTTGCCAAAACAAACCATCTTTGCGCTGACGGTCTTTTTCCCAAACCGCATAATCCGTCACCATATCCGGGTACATATCCAACAAGAATTTTTCATCCTTATTCACCAAATAACGATTGTACAACGCATCAGCCGTCCAACTACTGAATTTATACAATTTGTTCATCGGTTTTCCTTCATTGCCTCGGTACCAAATTTTCACATCCTGCTCAATGTACTGCGGATCATGCACCCAGCGGAATTCATTGATGTGATGCCCAACTGCACAGGCAATCAAATTGTATTTATCGGCATACGAACGATCTACTAAAAACTCTGTAATTGCGAAACCTAGTGGCGTTTTCTTGATGTGTTTTCGAGCCGTCCACCAACGATAATAATAAATCTCCTCAAAATTCTGCTGTGGACATTCAAACAACGGAACATTCTTTTCCATCCACGTCCAAGCGCTGTCATTCGGAATCGCAAATTTCAAATTCTCGTCCTCCATCGTATTGAAATAATCCACATAATGCTTAAAATTATCCGCTTTCAAAACAACAGAAGTTCCTTTTTTAGATTGCCCCGCACCCGATTTACAACCGCTGTTCAAAGCCGAAATCAGAATAACAAAAGCAATTATTTTGTATTTAAAATTTGTAACCATTTTAATCTATTTTTAGTTCACCATATAAGTCATATAAGTTCATTAAAGCTAAACTTACATTTTATTATATCCCTTATATGGTTTAATAATTTAATTTTTGGGGCGTGTCCCTTCAGATTGCTTCGTCGTTCCTCCTCGCAACTTCGGGTCGTGCTGTACGTTCCCGCTTTTTTTTGTTCGGCGAAAAAGCCTCTCACAAAAAGAGCTCCACTGCCATCACTCACGCGGACTAACAATCACGTTTTGTCATTGCGAGGAACGAAGCAATCTCACTATCCTAAGCAAACTCAGTAAATCATTGGAACGGATAAAGCAAATGTGATTGCTTCGTTCCTCGCAATGACTAATTCGCAGAAAAACTATAAGTCTGCCCCGCTTTCATCACCACATCATATTCATTGTACTTTGGCAATTGCACTTTAGGCAATTTCGCTTCTTTAGAAATAATCGGCTTCTTCACTTCCACCTCATAAAACAACGGATTCGGATTTTTACCTTTTGCTTTTTTAAATGCAATTCCTTTGTCTGCTTTCAAAGTGTTTTCCAATTTCAATCGGCAGTTTCCTCCTAATTTTGAGTACACTTTCAAAGTCGAAACTTTATTGTTTTTCCAGGTCATATCAATTACAAATCCGCCACGAGTTACCAAACCTTTGATGCTTCCGACTTTCCAGACCGTTGGCAACGCCGGCAATAAATGAATCGCATCTTCCTGACTCTGCATCAGCATTTCGGCTATTCCGGCAGTACAGCCGAAGTTACCGTCAATCTGAAACGGTTGGTGAGCATCAAGCATATTGGGGTAGGTTCCGCCCCCTTTTCTTTGGTCAGCGGTTACTAAATGCAATTGATCCTGAATCAGTTTATAAGCGTGATTTCCGTCTAATAATCTGGCCCATAAATTCACTTTCCAGCCCATTGACCAGCCTGTTGATTCGTCGGTTCTGTAAATCAGCGATTGTTTGGCTCCTTCAAATAATTCCGGTGTTTTGATTGGCGAAATCTGATTACTCGGAAACAAGCCGTACAAATGCGAAACGTGTCGGTGATTATCTTTCGGGTTGTCCCAATCGTCCTGCCATTCCTGCAACTGATTGTGTTTACCGATTTTCATCGGTGGCATTTTTGCCAATGCTTCACTTAATTTTTTAGTGTAGTTTTCATCAGGAGCCACCAGATTCGAAGCTTTAATCACATTCGAAAACAAATCAAAAACCAACTGATTGTCCATCGTAGTTCCCGAAGCAATAGTCGATTTTCCGGTTCCTCCAGCGTGTGTGTTTTCAGGAGAACTTGACGGCACCACCACCAAATATCCTGTGTTTGGATCGGTAATCATAAAATCCAAAAAGAAATCCGCTGCTCCTTTGATTACAGGATAAATTTCTTTTAAATAATTGAGATCGCCTGTGTACAAATAGCGTTCCCACAAATCCTGCGAAACCCAGGCACCTCCAGTCATCCACATTCCAGACGCGGCTGAATCTACCGGAGCGGTTACGCGCCAAATATCAGTGTTATGATGCAAGACCCAGCCGTTGGCATTGTACATTGTCTTTGCTGTTACCGCTCCCGTAACGCTCAACTCTTTTGCCATTTGGATAAAAGGCTCGTGCATTTCGGTAAGGTTTGTTACTTCTGCCGGCCAGTAATTCATTTCGGCATTAATGTTGGTTGTGTATTTAGAATCCCAGGGCGGCATTACCATATCGTTCCAGATTCCCTGCAAATTAGCTGGCTGACCGCCTGGCTGTGAACTTGAAATCAATAAATAGCGTCCAAACTGAAAATACAAACTTGCCAATTGCGGATCGAATTGCGTCTTGAAATCACGAATTCTTTCGTTCGTTGGTTTTTTGATGGCATCGTTTGAACCTAAATCCAATGCCACTCTGTTGAAGAATTTTTGATAATAGGCAACGTGTGCATTTTTGATAGTTTCAAAATCTTTTGAAATCGCTTGTGCCAAAAACGATTTGCTTTTCGCCACTTCGTCTTCGGTAATGTCCTGATAGTTTTTGAAATTGGTTGCTATCGAAATATAAAGCGTTACCTCATCGGCTTTATTGATACTAAGGATTCCGTTGCTGGCCGAAACTTCTCCGCCTTTATTTTTGGCTTCCAGTCTGCCCTGAAATTTTACTTTTCCTTTTACGTTTTCGAAATTGGTTCCAACTCCCGAAAGGATAATTTGGTTTCCTTCAGTCGACGGAACGGTTTTGTCAATCGGGCTATTCATAAAAACATTCGCCGTAATCTGCCCCGGCTGACTCGCTGACAATTTCACGACAATCACCTGATCCGAAAACGAGGTCAGTATTTCTCTGGTAAATTCTACTCCATTTACGGTGTATTTTACTTTTGCCGTAGCGTTTTCGATATCCAAATCGCGGTAATAATTGGTGTATTTTTGATGTCCCGGAAACGAAATATAAACGCTTCCAAAAGTCTGGTACGGCATTCCGTCATTGGTTTGCGACATAATATCTCGGGTCGCCAAATCCTGTGCTTCGTCAAATTTTCCTTCGAAAACTAATTGTCTTACTTTTGGCAACGCCTCAATTGACTTGGTGTGTGCGTTGCTGTTTGGCGAACCTGCCCAAATGGTTTCTTCGTTCAACTGCAAACGCTCCACAGCAGGATCGCCAAAAACCATTGCGCCCAAACGGCCGTTACCCAAAGGCAAAGCTTCGTTCCAGATGGTTGCGGGTTTGTCATACCACAATTTTAGTTCGGTTTTGTTTTGCGCTGTTGTGGCTAGTGAAACAATCCCGAAACAGAGGACTGTAATTTTACTTCTTAAATTCATATTTTATATTTTTGGACACGAATTGCACGAATTAACACGAATTCGTTTGTGTTGAAAATTTCAGGAATTCCTGCAAGGTTTCCAAAACCTTGTAGGTATGTTTCTTTTAACCGAATACCTACAAGGTCAAAAAAGACCTTGCAGGATAACAAAAATCAATTCGTGCTAATTTGTGAAATTCGTGGCTATTCTTTTTTACTTCTTAACCTCGTAAACCTTCAGATTTTTTTCTCCGAACATTTCATATAATTTGTTGATGTCTTTCAAGGCATTTTTAGGCAAATTTTCGGCTTTGTTGCCAAAAACATATAACTTGTCGTAAGCCTCAATCACACAAGTCGATTCGTCGATTTCGCCTTTTTCGTTCTTCACTTTGTTCAGATCCAGACCTAAATATTTCGCCATAAACGGGTACAGCGCCATACGTTTTGAAACGCCAAAATCGTGACCTTCTTTCGCAAAATGAGCATTTTCTACCAAATCTTTCTTGCCGTACAACTCGTAAGTTCTTTGAATAAAAGGGAATTCCAATTCGGGAACTGCGAGCGTCCAGTCTTTTCCGTCGGACACAATCAACTGTGGTTTTGGCGCCATCATTGCAGAGATTTCGGCATTGTTGGTTCCGTTGCCACAAAGATGGATTCCGCGACCGCTCTCGCACGGACAACCGCCCGAAAAATGCGAGGAAACCATCACCACGGGAGCCGAAACCGTGATTCGATCGTCTAAAGCTGCCAAAAACATCGTGTGCGAACCTCCGCCGGAACCGCCGGTAACGCCAACCCGCGAAACATCGGCATTTTTTATGGTGGCCAAATAATCCAATAATCGGATACCGCTCAGGACCTGAACGGTTGAGGCGATGCTGTTTCGGTGCGTTTCTTCTGGAAATTGCAATAAGGATTCGCCCCAGGCAAATAAATCGTAACTTACGACAATAGCACCCATTTTGGCCATTATGGCACAACGGTACTGCTCGTCTTTTCTATATCTACCATCGCCGAAATGCCCGTCGGGCGTCAAGATAATTGCTGATTTTTTGTTTAACGGATACGGTTTGTAAATCGATCCTGTTGTGTAAACTCCCGGAAGAATTTCAAGTGCAATGTTCTCAACGCTGTAATCTTTGTAAATTCTTTTTGGGGTTAAAAGTGGTTTAGACTTTGGTGTTGGGGGCGCCTTGTCTAAACCAAATGACGTAATCATACATGCTTTTAACTCCTTTTTTCGTTTTTCCCAGTCAGTGGTATTGGAATACAAAGTGGTCAGATAATTCAATCTCTCTTTTCCTTTATCAACAGAAACTTTATGATTTTCATATTTACGAATGATGTAACTTTCGTCTGGCTGTTTGAAATACATGAGCTCAAACGGCGCCAGAATATTGGTTAGCGAAATTGAAAGGTTTCCCGGCTCAATACGCCAATCGGCATAATCGAGTTCTTTGCCTTTCAATAGTCCACGGTCATCATTTATGGTCACATTAAAAATGCTTCCTATTTTTTGAAGTGTTTCCGAAACTGGCTTTCTAAAATTGGTGTCTGATGTGCATTGTGCATTTGCAAGTACCAGTCCGAATACTGAAATCAGAAAAGTGAATAATATTTTTTTAATTGTTGTCATTTTAAATCTTATATTTTGGATTCTATTGTATATTTTCCAGAGCCTAATTTTAAATTGTTAACCGGTTTTCCATTAACTTTTATTTCCTTAGCTGCAGCAACCGGCAGTTTTATAGTGGCTGATGTATTCGCAGGAATTTCCACTTTGAGGATAAATTTTCCGCCTTTCTTTTCCCATGCCGAAGCAATTTTTCCGTAAATCGACTGGTATTCTGCTTGGGCGAAAGTCATATCGCCCACAACTTCCGGTCGAATGAAGAAATGTTTGAATCCAGGATTTTCAGCATCGGGAACAATTCCGGCAAGGCTTTGATAAAACCATTCTTCGATTTGCCCCATCATAAAATGATTCCAAGAATTTCCTTTGCGCGGATCCCATTGCTCGGTGAGAGTTGTTAGTCCAAATTTTATCTGAAAACCATACCCCGGTGCATCATAATGATTGTTCATTTTGTACATCAATTCATTTTCACCGTTTTGTGCCAATGCCTGAAACAAGTAGCGGTTTCCGACATCGCCAGTTGTCAGTCGGTCGCCTTTGGCTTTAATGTCGGCTACTAAATTCTGCATGACTGCCTGTTTGTAATGCGGTTCTACAATATCCATAAAAACCGGAACGGCGTTGCTAAACTGACTGCTGGTTCCGTATTGTTTGGTTTCGGGATTGAAAAATTCTTTGTTGAAAGCGTTCTTGATATCCAACGTCAACTTTTCATACTTTGCAATGTCTTCTGTTTTGTTTAATAATTTGGAAGCTTTTGCCAATAAACTCGCTCCGTAAAAATAATGAGAAGTGGCCGAAAGTGCAATCGGGCTGTTTTTAGAATAACCCGCCGGATGCGTTCCGTAATCGTACCAATCTCCCAATCCGTGCGAGACAATATGATTATTGGCTTTGGTTGCTAAATAATCTACATATTTTTTCATCACAGGATAATATTTTTCGATCAACGAAGCATCGCCATAATATTCGTAATACATCCAGGGCAAAATTACGCCCGTCACGCCCCATTCTGGAGAATCGGTGAAATCACCTCCAAAAACTACATATTCAGGAACGATCGTCGGTATTAAACCATTATCTCGTTGCGAATCCGAAATGTTTTGCATTGTTGCCGGAATAAAACTTTCCAGATTGTAATTGAACATCAAGCCTGGACCGTTCAAATGAATTTCTTCTATCCAGCCTAATTTTTCACGTTGCGGACAATCGGTGAAAATGCTTTGAAAATTACTCTTTATGGCGTTATTGATCAACAAATGGGTTTTATTGAAAATGTCATTGGAACATTCAAAGGTTCCCGCTTCACCAGCCGAATTATAAATGAAATTCGATTTCAAATCTACTAATGTCGGCAGGTTGTCATTCTTGGTTTCTTTGTAATTGATGTTCTCTATCTGAACGTATTGAAAACCATAATAACTAAATTTCGGCTGCCACTCTTCAACCCCCTCACCTTTAAGCATATAGTCGTAATAATAGGGTTTTCCTGTTCTTCCCTGACTCACAGTTCCGTCTTCATTGAGGCTTTCGCCTACCCAGACACGAACGGTCTGTCCTTTTTTTCCTTTTACTTTTATGGTCGTAAATCCGGATAGATTCTGTCCCATATTAAAAATATAAAAGTTAGGCTTCAGCTCTTTGGCTTCCTTAACTTCGTATCGCTTTTGAACAGTAACTGGTGTCGTCGTCTGAGGTCTTAAAATGCCTTTTGGTGCTTCCTGAGTAACTACTTTTTTCCAATTTATATCGTTGAAACCTCTACCGTTCCAGCCTTTTTGTTCTAAATTAGCATTGTAATCTTCTCCTCCAAAAATACTGTTGTAGGTAATCGGGCTTTTGCTGTATTTCCAACTTCCATCGGATTTAACGATTTCCTCTGAACCGTCTTTGTAGGTGATTTTCATTTTGAAAAACAAAGTCGGCGGGCCAAAACTCAAGTAAAACTTCGAATATCTTTCAGCCAAAGTATTGTACATTCCGTTTCCTAAAAGTACTCCAATTACATTTTCGCCTTTTTTTAGTTCTTCAGCGGATAATTCATAAGTGTTGAAATTGACCGTTTTGTCGTAATCTGTCCATAAAGGAGCAAACTCGCTGTTGCCGATTTTCTTTCCGTTGATGGTTAATTCATAATGTCCCAAACCTGAAATGTAAACCACGGCTTCTTTTATTTCTTTTTTTACTTCGAAAGGCTTACGCAACATAATACTTCTGCGTGACAACGAATCGGAAGCATTGATTAATGAGGCTTTTTTCTCTTTGTTGAAAGTGGCGGTGTGGTAATTTCTTCCTTCCGGTAAATGACTGTCGGCTTTGGTAATCGCACCAATCCAGACTGGATTCAAATCTGATGCTAAAGGTGACATTCTAAACGAAGCTGTTTTACTCCAATTGGATGCCTTGCCTTTTTGATTCCACACTTTGACTTTCCAAAAATATTTGGTTTCGCTTTTTAGGGGAGTTCCACTGTAAGTAATTTGAAGATTTTTCTCTGAATTTACTCTTCCGCTGTTCCAGATATCTCCGTTGTCTTTTTTTAGATTTTCTTCCGAAGAGGAAACCAAAATCTGATAACCTATTTGTGAGGCATAAAATTCTTTTGAAACC
Organism: Flavobacterium adiutor; assembly: GCF_048282555.1. Taxonomy (NCBI): domain Bacteria; kingdom Pseudomonadati; phylum Bacteroidota; class Flavobacteriia; order Flavobacteriales; family Flavobacteriaceae; genus Flavobacterium; species Flavobacterium adiutor. The sequence goes on along the minus strand of NZ_CP182487.1, from coordinate 656,920 downwards.
AACTGCCAGCTTAATCTTGGCTGGTTAGTATTTACTGCCAATGGATTTTCTGTCATTTCACATCTCAAATGCACAGCAGAAATTTGTCCATTCGAAATGAATGATATTAGAAGACAAATTAAAAAAAATATGTTTTTTATATACTTCATATTTATTTTTTTGCTCGCAGATTTTGCAGATTGAGCAGATTTTATTTTTTTATTTTTTTTTTAAAAGTATTCAAACAGTTTATTACCATGCCAAAGCCTCTTTTTGTCATTCCGAGGAACGAGGAATCTCCGCTTGCTATTCCGCACTGTTGAGCTTCTTACGGAGATTCCTCCGCCGTCGGATGACAATATTGTGTAAAACCTATTAGTCTTAATCCTTACTATTACAATTTCTTTGTAACTACCGACTCAATATTAAAAACCGCTTCGGGAATTAATTTTCCTGTATCCGGTAAATCGGTGAAATCCGGTGTATCTGGTTCTGTGTCGGCATTTGGTGTGTAACGCTGATCGCCTGTGCGGAACATAATACGTGAAATACCATCGACCGGAGCGTAGAATATTTTGTTGGTTTCTTTGCCGTCATTCACTTTGATAGTGTACGAACGGGAAGTTACATCCAGTTTAACTGTAATCGTATAGTCTTTTCCGGCTTCGTATTTTCCAATTCCGCCGTGACGTGCTCCGTGTTTCACTTTTATTTCGCCATCTTTATCAAAAACTATTCGAATTGCAGGCAAACCTTGTTTGTTTTGAAATTCCACCTGCAATAATCCGTGGTTATTTTGTTCTGGTTTTACGATGAAAGTTGCTTCCATTTTTTGTGCAAACGGAATCACACGCTCGGCACGGGAATAGTCAAAAAAATCCTGGTCTCTTAAGGTTAGCCATTTTTTGCCGTCTGTTTTCTTCTCAATCTTTGTGGAAGCCCATGCTAAATCGTAGGTATTCCACCATTTTAATTCTTCACCGTTTGGCAAATCATTGAAAACATCGTTGGCGTTTTCTTTGACTTCGCTGGTTACGGGAACGGGTACAGATGCCACCCAAATATCTTCTTTGTTGAGGCTGTAACTTACCCAAAGTTTTCCGTCTGGCGGAGTTCCGTTTCCTTCAAGGATTCCGCGAACGTATTGGGGTCCGGCAGATTTGTAGTTTCCTCCGTAACGCATCGGACTTACTTCGCCGTGAACCAAGAATAAATCTTTATAATTCAATCCGTCATCACTGGTGGAAATTGCCAATGGCCAACGGTATTCCGAAGGGTTATAAACGGTTGCATAACGGTTATCCGAGGTTTTTTGTCCCCATATTTTAGCATTGCTGTTCACAAATCCTGGTGCTCTTACCGGAGTATATTCCCAGGTTTTACCTTCATCTTTACTTAGGGATGTCAAAGCAAATTTCCATAAACCGACTATGTTTCCGTTTGGCAAATGGTAATAATTGAAAGCTTTGTATTGTTTTTTTAATGGAATCAATTCGTCATCACGATCGGCTTCTTCTACCCATTGTTGCATTAACAATGGTTTGGATAATAATTCGTTACAAGCTTTGATGAATTTCTTGTCTTTGCTTTTAGTATAAAATGGAAAGGTTGTTGGCAATGGATTTCCGGTTTTGTTGTATCGGATAAAATAAATGGGACCATAGGTTCCGTCTTTGTAGATTTCACGAACTACACGACCAATTCCTTTTCCGTCATTCGGGTCGTCTTTTTTGTCTAAGGCAACTCCATAATAACCGGTTGCCAGTAATCTGTTGTCGGATGAAACATAGAATCCCATTCGCTGGTGCATAATGGCATCGATGTTTTTGGCAACGCCTTCTACTCCCTCTTTTTTGAATCCATCTGGAACATGATAAATTGGAAAAAGAACGGCTGGTTTTGTCCAGTTCACCCCATCTTTGGAGGTCATTATAAAAGTCTGACTCGGCGGAATGTGTTCTCCGGATGGGTCGCTCAAATAATGCAGGTAAAAGGTATTGTTCCAATACGCCATCATGGACTGGTGATTGTACGTCCAGCCAAAACCATCTGCTTTTTCCGGATGTTCTCTGCTGGCACGCATAATCTGCGTAGCGTGAACGCCAACCGCCGGACTCAATTGCCCGTGGTGGTAATCGATATTGGAAAGTGTTTTGCCTGTATATCGTATCGTGTCTTGTTGGGCTTGCACCGAATTAACTGCGACACAGCTCAACAAAAGGCTTGTTGCTGTTACGATATTGGTTTTTATGTTTTTAAGTGCAATCATTGTTTTTATTTTGATAACTCCTGAGACCTAACAGGTTTTGAAAACCTGTTAGATCTGTTGAAGATAAATTATTTCTTTTCAATTAATCCTTTTAGAAGTTCTTCGGAAATTGTTGTAATGGTTCCGTGTTTGTGTCCTTCTGGCAATTTTATTTTGGAGGAAACATCTTCAAACTTCACAAAATCTGATGTGCATAAGGCTTTGTAATTTTTAGATCCGTAATTATCATAATACAGCAACCAGTTTTTACCCACTTTTACAACCGTTGGCCCTTCTGATAAATATTCGGTCAAAGGCTTTGATCTTTTTTCGAATGGGCCTAAAGGCGATTTTCCAAAAGCTACTTCTATGTTTCGCATGGGTCTGGTGTTGTCTTTCAGCACCAGAACATAATCTTTCTTCCCTTTTTTGACAATCACACAATCGATGACGCTAAAGCCTGGATCATAGTATAATTTGGCATCCGAAAAGGTTTTGAAATCTTTAGTTGTTACGTAATACATTCGGTGGTTGTTTTTCTCGTCTTCTACTCCTTTTTCGAATCGGAATGGGATTGTGGATGCCCAGATGATAATGTATTCTTTTTTGACATCATCGTAAAAGATTTCGGGCGCCCACACGTTTACGACTTCGGGTTCGTGTTTCATTACCGGAATGTATTGTTGTTCCGACCAATGAATTAAATCTTTTGAACTGGCGTATCCAAAACCGTTTCCGCCTTTCCAGTCGGTTGTCCAAACCATGTGATAAGTTCCGTCTGCGCCTTTTGTGATGGAGGGATCACGCATTATTTTGCTGGCTCCAATTTCAGGTTTTAGGAATGATCCTTGAAGGCCTTTCCAGTTGTAGCCGTCTTCGCTGTAAGCCAGATACAAACCTTCCGTAGCAGGTTCACGAAAAGAAGTGAAAAGAAAAATTTCTTTCTTTTTTTGGGAATAGCTGACAGCGAAAAGTGAAAATGTTAATATGACGAATATTTTTTTCATTGTTGTGTTTTTCTCCTGCAAGGTTTTGAAAACCTTGTAGATGTTCCATATTTTTTTACCACAAATTGCGCAAATTTTAATTATCCAAAATTGATATATTGTATCATTTTTTAACACACAGAAACATAGATTTTGTTTGTCTAAAAAGGCGTTTCACTTTTTATAAAAACACAGAACTCTGTGAATACATACAAGATCAAAAAAGACCTTGCAGGAGATCCGTGCATTATTCTAAGATTGCTTTTTTATTCAGGTCTTTTCCTTTTTTCACAACTGTAGTCACATTGTTGAACACGTTATTTTTAAGGAAGATATTTTGGGTGTCTTTTCCATTGGCTTCGATGAAAATATCGGTGGCGTTGAACGGAAAATTGTTGTTGATCATCATATTCGAAGCATTGTCGATTTTGATAACCGGGATTCCTTTAATCGGCGTTGAAGAACCTACATTGTCCAAAATCAGGTTTTTTGAATCACTGATTTTGAAAGAAGACCCCACTGTTGCATTGACTTTTACATCGTGAAATTCTACGTCGGTCGCCGTATTTATCGTGAAACCTTCCTTGCCGTCCATATTGATGTTCGAGAACGTGATGTTCTGGATTGGCATTTCAACGATTCCGCGAACGAATCCGGCTTTGTTGACGTTTCCGCCCGTAACGTTGCTGATGTGGATGTTTCTGAAAATCGGCGTGCGCTCTGTAACGGGCTCTACAGGATTGTCTTTGTCGTAGAAAAGATCCAGAATTATGGCTTCTTCCTTGATGTTTTTCATTACGATGTTATCGACGCGAATGTCTTCTACAACTCCTCCACGACCACGAGCGGCTTTGATGCGGATTCCACGATCGGTTCCGTCGAAAACGCAATTTGAAATCGTTATTTTTTTGATTCCGCCTGACATTTCGCTTCCGATAACGACACCTCCGTGACCGCTTAACATGGTACAGTTGGTGATGGTTACGTTTTCGGTTGCTTTTCCGTATTTACGACCGTCTGCATCGCGCCCTGATTTGATAGTGATACAGTCGTCGCCCACGCTGATGTGGCAATTCGAAATGTGAACGTTGGTACAGGACGAAGGGTTTATTCCGTCTGTGTTTGGCGAATGCGGATTAAAAATAGAGATTCCGGTTACGGTTACGTTATCACAGAATTCAGGATTTATCGTCCAGAAAGGTGAATTTTTGAAGGTTACGCCTTCGATTAAAATGTTTTTGCAATTGTAAGCCTGAAAAAAAGAAGGTCTGAAAAAGTGTTTGTCAATCGTTCTTTTATAGTAAGGCTCGTATACGATTCCTTTGTTTTGCTCGGTCCACATTTTTTGGTATTTGGTTTCCGGAATTGGACCTTTGGCGGTTTCGATTCGGTACACTTCATTCCACCACGCTTTACCTTGTCCGTCTATTACGCCTCTACCTGTGATGGTGATGTTTTCGACATCTTTGGCATAGAACAATGGCGAGAAAGACTGCATCACTATTCCTTCATAACGCATTTCTACGTACGGAAGGTAGTCATCGAAATTCTCTGAAAATTTTAAAAGTGCACCTGAATCCAAATAGATGGTGATGTTGCTTTTTAGTTTTAAAGCGCCTGTTAAATATTCTCCGGCTGGAAAAAAGATGGTTCCGCCTCCATTTTTAGATGCTTTTTCGATAGCGTTTTGAATGGCTTCGGTGCATTTTATGCCTTTGTTGTTTCCGCCTTCGTTTAGGATATTCAGCCAGCCGTCATTTGCGAAAGCGGTGTTTAGTCCTGTGATGAAGAAGAGTAGTATTATGATATTTTTGATTTTCATAGTGTGTTATTTTAGCACGCAGATTTAGCAGATTATTTCTTTGATGTTAGAATTAAAACCCAGTCGTTTCCGTCTTCTTTTTTGCCGGAAGGCTGAAATTCTTTGGTTCCTTTGTTTTCAAAAACACCAATTTTTGTTTTTTTTCCGTTTCTTGGGTTGTACCACGTTCCGGTTACTTGATCACCTGAAATTTTACCCATATTCACAGTGATTTTTCTTCCATTATAGGTATAAATCAAAGCATAATCATTTCCTCTTGTTGCCACCTGATAATCGTATTTTTCTCCCTGATTAGCAACCAATGACTGATCCGGAACTCTTTCTAAATATGGAAACTCCAACATCAGGTTTTTAATGTGTACCATTTGTTTCGCTCCTGGTGCATTGATGGCTGAAGTCCATAATTCTTGGTTCCCATAGGCTGGTTTATCGCCTTTTCTGAAAATCTGCATTACGGCATTATGTCCATAAGTATACCCTGCTCCACCTGCAAAAACCGACCAGTATCCGTAACGTCTTACATCATTCGCGGTCCATTTTGGTTGTAAAGTGTCGTGGAGACCATGTGGAATTCCTTCGTAAGATGGTTCTCCGTCTAATGTTGGTTTGGTTGGTTTTAAATCCCAGTCTCTGTGAACGAATTTGTAATTATCTTCTTTGAAAGGTTTCACCGAATCCTGATCGTATCTTCTGTGACCGGACTGGAACATATTGAAATCTAACCAGCTTGCATTATGAAAATTCTCTGATGAATCGGTTCTTCCGAATGGGTGAAAAGTCACTAATTGGTCTGGGTTACTTGTTTTTAAAATACTTCCGAGTGCGTTCCAAATGTCCTGAAATTTGTCTCCATAGGTATCGCCACCGTTAAGCCAAATCACATTGGTTTTGTTTTTATATCTGTTGGCTAAAAACTTGGCGTATTTTTCAACATCCGCTTTCGTTACTTTACTTTTAGCACTACTAATATTAGTTCCCCAAACCGGAACCATTGCTAAATAGATTCCGTTTTTTTGTGCTACTTCCAACGTGTAATCTATGTGATCCCAGTAATCGTATTCGGGAGCATCTTTTGGATCGTTGCCCGGTGACGTAATTTGCTGGGATAGATTATCATTCATTAAGGCCTGATCGCCATAAGCATTTACAGCATTCACATTATGCAAAACCATTACCTGAACAACATTGAATCCTTTTGCTTTTCGGTCCTGAAGATATTTTTCTACACCTTTTCTGTCCAGTTTTCCGAATGTCAACCAGCCCGTATCGCCTAGCCAGAAAAATGGCTTACCGTCTTCGGTAACAAAATAGTGCTTATTTTCCGAAACTTTGATTTTTGGTAAAGGTTTTGATTTGGCAGATTGAGAAAATCCGCTTTGTGTCGTCAACAGAAAGCTTATGCTCAGGGCGAATAAGTATTTCAGGTTCATTTTATTTTATTTTGAATTGTGTTTTATCTTTTCTCGCAGATTTTGTAGATTTTAATCTGTGTAAACTTTAAATCTGCGGCTAATTTTTCTTTATTACAAACAGTACTTTTTCTTTGATTTCAGCTTGTGGAATTATGACTTGTTTTCCTCCGCTGATATTTGCTTTTTTTGTAATATTCCCATTTGATGCATTAATTTCATACACTTCGAAAGTTCCTTTATGATTGGATAAATCGATTGAAACATCCTGATTGGTTTTCAGATAAAAAAGATAAGAATTCCCTTTGTTTTCAAGACTCCAGAGCTTATCTGAGAAAGTAGTTCCTTCTGCAAACTTCATACCAGTAAGGGCAGAATTAAAGGCAGAAAGTTCAATTTTTGGAACATTTGCCAAAGAGGCTCCTCCCATTAATGCCGGCCAGCCAAATCGTGGTGCTCCCATTGTGGAATACAACACTGCCTTTTCCGGATATTTTTCACGGTATTCACGAACGGAGCGGTACACCTGCTCATCTGTTTCTTTTCCGGTTTTCATTTTACGGGCGTGCTGGCGTGGTGCTAAATTCTTTCCGCCTTCTGGAGCATACAGCGTTCCGTCTTCTTTATAATACCAATATCTGATATCAATTACATCAACGGTTTTGGCTCTTACTTCATCATTTAAAATAGCATCCTGAACGTCTTTTGTGGCACTTAAAGCGATTTTGGATTCGTTTTTATTCGACTTTTCGTAATTGGCTATCACATCAATCCAAAATTGCATAAAGCTCAATGGCCCTGTATATTCCGCACTTGTGAACTGCAGAACATTGGCGTTGTCTTTGAAGTTTTCAATATTTTTTTCTATGAATGCTACGTGCAGTTTACGGATGTCGGCATTTTTTACATCATAAAATTGTTCGGCAAGGAAAATCCTTTTGTCACCTGCATAAGGCGGTGGTTCCGGCAATCCGGTTGTATTGATATTATTGGCCGGACGCCATGGTGAACTCGACCAGTGCGCTCCTGCTTCTAAAATATTATGCTGGAAATAGGCTTGGTTTAAAAGTATCTTATTTTTTTGTCCAGCTAATTCTGCAAAAGTTTTTAATCGGTTCCAATAAAAGGCATTGTATCGGGTCAAATCGTATTTGCTCAGATGATCCCAGGCAATTCCCTGCCCGCTTCTGTCAAAAGGCTGTTCGTAGAATGGCGCCCAGACATCGGCATCAATTCTTCTAATACGCTCGTGATCGGCCATTCTTTGCTCGTACCACAATCCGTAATTATGGTCGATTGCCGATTTATTATTTTCGACTAAATAATTTACGGTTTCCTCCAAGTTATCAGTATAACCAACTCCATAATGTCCCGGAACAAATCTTGTAATATGTGGTCTTGATTTGGCAATTTCAGATTCACGCAAACTGCCTCTCCACCAAGGTACATCAACAACTTCTCCTGTAATTACGCCTTTTGAAGTGGCTAAAAATCCATTAGTTATGGTTATTTTATCGATATTGGTATTTGTAACTATATCTGATTTTACTTCGTCAATTCGTTTTGCTTTCGCATAATCAATTGCGATAGGATTTCTGGTTGATGCTTTGCTAATAAAATCTTTTAAGGTTTCGTTTAATTTATAAGCTTCGGCTGTTAATTCTTTTGCCTGTTCCAATGTCGGACTTGAAGAAGGTTCTGTGCCTAAATCCATTATTTGGGGATCCATAGGCAATTTACCCAAACGTTGTTCTAGCAAAGCATAAAATAAACTTCTTGGACTGATGTGATTGTTTACGTCTTTCCAGTGTCCGTTTCCTGCCCATTGCGCCCATACTCCAAATGCCCAGTTATTGGCTGTTGGCGGACTGTAATTTTCTATTTTGGATGCCGAAGTTTCCCAGATAACGCTGTTGGCAACATTCCAGCCTAAACCTCTTCCGTCCTGCTCTTTGTTCTTGAAACTGATCGCATTTCCATCAATCAGTGAAACATCAAAAAGGATTCCGGTTGCCCAGCTTCCGACAGATCCGCTGAAACTGTATGGCAGATGTGATTCGCACTGCAAAAAGACGTTTGGTCCTGCAGTTGCATAACCTCCAACAACAAAATCATTGTATCCAAATTCAGAATAGCATCTTTGAAATAAAGTCTGCTGTCCTTCTGTATAAAATGTGTTCCTTCTGTGTGCAGCGATTTCTGAAACTGGGTTGAGCGACAGACAATCTTCGACTGTAATTCTTTTGGCTGTTTTTAAAACCGAAACGGCACTACCTGAAAATTGTTCAAAATTGACTTGTCGTACCCAAACATCTTCAGCATTTTGAACAGAAATTCCTGTCCATCGGTGCTGTTCATCTTTGGGATTTGTCGTGTCAAATTCTGATTTCAAGATCATGTTTTCTACACCAACGTTATTAATTCGGCCTGACCAAATGTAATTTTCAACAGTTGATTTTGATAATTCTTCCTCCAATGCATTCGTTAAAGGTGCATCAATCGTAATTTTATTTCCCTCAACAGCTATAATTTCCCTGTCGGCACGAATTACGAAATCATCTGCTTTCCAGCCTATCCATCCACTTTCTCCGCCAAAATCATTCATTGACAAAAGGTCAATCCAGTTTTTTGTAATGGGTGTATTGATTAGGATGCGATCTCCTTTTTTAAAGGTATTAGCATTTTTTACCATTAAAACAGTCGCTCCAAGTGGGGTGCAATTAGTCGCTAATTCTGTCGTTTTTTTAAAAAGACGGTTATCGATTCCGCTGATATTGACAATCGCTTTTCTGTTGATTGTGGTTCCCAAAAGTACTGTTCCGTTATTTTCTGAACCGCTCCCTCTCAGTACAATTCCACTTTCTTTAATATTGATTTCGCCTGAAACTTTGAAGATTCCTTTGTCTAAAAGTATCGTTCCTTTAAAACCAGTTGCATCGGATTTGAATTTAGCAACATAATCTATCGCTGACTGAATTGTTTTTGTAGCATCTCCATCGATATGCGGAACAAAAACTTTGATTACTACATTTGGAATCGCAGCCGAAGAAGCTTTATACCCTGCATACGAAAAATCCGGAATCTGATTTCCTTTTGCATCAGCGATGCGTTCCAGTTTTCCCTCTTTGGATTTTGTAATATCGGGAAATGTGTTTTGTGCGTTGGTAATATTGGCACTAAAGAAAATAACAAAACAGGATAAAACGAGTAAATCCTGTTTTGTTATGATATTTTTGAGTTGATTCAAATTCACTTTAAAATATTATTTGAATGAGTTTATTTTTGATTGAACCTCAACGCTCTCTTTGTCATTCCGACGAAGGAGGAATCTTCAGTAGTTGCTCACGTTGCGGAGATTCCTCCTTCGTCGGAATGACAATATTATATAAAACCTTTCTGATTTAAATTTAAAATTTTACTGTAATAAAACTTTCGACAAAGTATCCTTATTATTTTCAGGTTTTGTCCAATCTGTTTTTTGAGTTGGATCGATTCCGTTGAAATATTTTTCAATATTAGTATAACCGTCACCGTTTGAATCTTTGTTCGCATCTGATGCATCATTTGGATTCAACCCAAATTTCTTTTCCCACGCATCCGGTATGCCATCACCGTCTGAATCTTTATAGGCTTTTCCTTTGTATTCCGGATAACCGCCCACCTGGTCAGGATGTGTTATAATTCCTTTTTTGTATGAATCGGCAGGTAATCTTCTTTTGATAAATGCTGCGCCAATTGTATTTTCCAGACCCTCTCTTACTTCTATTTTTCCAGTGCGAACCTGTTTGATCACTCTTTCGTCAACTGCATCACGTTTAGGCAAAGTTGCGCCTGCATTTTCCAGAACAAAATCATAAGCCTGTTCCGCTTTCATAATAGAAATTGGTGGCATTCTAAAAGCTTTATCTTGTTTAATTTGTGCCAAAAAGTCTTTGGTAACTTCAGACGATAAATCCTCTAATTGCACTCCTCCGTTCCAGTTATCAGCTGATACCTCAGGTGATCCCATAATAAAGTTTCCGTCAACAAAAGCTTTTCCATACTGTTTTGGACTGATATAACCTGATTCTGGTTTGATAATCCGGTAGCGAATCGGCTGATCAGTAGGCGTGATAGGTCCTGGTTTGAAATAATTATTGATAATGTTGTATTGCGAACGGTAATCACCTCCATCAAGGGTACGATTCCACCAGTTGAAAACCACATTATTTACAAAGTTAAAACTTCCATACATTCCAACGGAGGCATTTCTCGAAATATTATCGGCCCACAAATTACGGATAAACATACTATTTAAACCACCGATAGTGCTACCGAAAGCATGATTGTAAGTATCCAGACCTTCTGATGAAATGGTATTCTGAATGGTCACATTCACAGCCGGCAGTTTTTCTAATTTAGATTTTTCATTCACCTGAAACTGGTGGCGGTATAACGAAATATTTTCATCTAATCCCCAGCTCATTGAGCAGTGATCGATAATTACATTTCCTATTACGTTTCCTCCCAAAGCATCGTCACGACGCGTGACTTCGGTTTCTCCGCGGCGAAAACGCATGTAACGAATGATGATATCGTGCGTATCCAATAAAACAGATTCTCCTGCAACGCAAATTCCGTCACCCGGTGCAGTTTGGCCCGCAATTGTAATGTAAGGGGCACGAACGGTAATTGGTTTTTTAAGACGAATGATTCCGGAAACGTTAAATACTACAGTACGGGCTCCAACCGCTTCAAGTGCTTCACGAAAAGTTCCTTTTCCGCTGTCTTCTAAACTTGTAACGACAAATATTTTACCGCCCCGACCACCTGGTGTCTGAGCTCCGCCTCCCATAGCACCGGGAAAAGCAGGAATATCAGCGTGAACTAAATCGGTTGGTAATGATGCCCAAGGCACATAAGGGCGACCCAGTGATGCCTCGTCTTTGATGATCTGTTCATTGGCTTTCCAAATCTGATCCAGACGTTCACTTTCAGCCTTCATCATGGCATCGGTTTTTTCCTGTAGGGGTTTTGGAATATCAGGATACTGAGCATAAGCTGATGAAACGATCGAACAGAATGAAAGTGCTATTATTGTTCTAAGAGTCGTCTTTTGAAAATTGTTTTGCATCATCATTAGTATGAAGTTTGTAATTAGAAGAGTTTGACACTGTAATTCATACAAAGTTTAACTTGTAACTTTAAAAATTAAACCTGTCAAAAAATAGCCGCTATTCTTTCTTTTTATCCTTTTCTTTTTCTGCAATACGTTTATTCCAGCCTTCTCTCTCTTTGGTTAAATCATACCCTTCTTTAGACAAGTAATTATTGATTCTTCCTTTATATTTACCAAACCAGGCATGCTTTTCTTTTGATGAACCACCATCCATGGCGTGTTCTCTTGCTTCAACCAAAGCATCATAAATGTATTTTTTTTGAGCTGCTGTCAAGGTAGGTATCATATCATTATACGCTGTTACCGTAATGGGAAGCACGCCATACGTCATACCGTCTTTTACCTCAGTAATTTTTGCTTCGTTTAACTGTGTTTTTAATTTTTTAAGATAAGCTTTGTGCAGTTTATCAATTGCTTTATCTGCATCTGCTTTTAGTTTATCAATCTTCTCGTTTTGTTTTTCTTTAGTTAAAGCACTGTCGTCTTTTACTTTTTTAACTGCAGTATCTCTTTCGTCCTGAATTTTGCTCAAATCACGAAACTGCTGTGCAATGATATTGGTTACAGCTGTTTCTTTTTGTTTGTCATTTAAAGCTAATTTCTCAACAATCTTAGCCGCTCTTTCATTGGTAACCTTTACATATTCCGGGTCTGCATACTGTTGTGCACTTAGTTTGCAAAAAGCAAAAAGCAAAAACAATATTCCTAATTTCTTAATTGATGTCATTTTATTTATTTTTTAGTCTAAAGTCAAAGGTCATAAAGTCGAAGGTTTATCTCAAATTTTATGACCTAACTTCACTTTTTATTTTAAGTCTAACAAAGGTCTTACCAAAGTTTCTTTATTATTTGCTAAATCTGTCCAGTCTACTTTGATCGTCGGATCTACCCCGTTGATGTAATCTTCGATATTCGTATATCCATCTGCGTTTAAATCTCCTTTTGCATCAGAAGGATCTTTCGGATCTAGCCCGTATTTTTTCTCCCAGGCATCCGGCATACCGTCTTTGTCTGTATCAACATACGGCTTACCTTTATATTCTGGATAGCCTCCTACTTGTGAAATATCTGTAATGATTCCTTGTTTATACGAATCCTTCGGCAAACGACGGTGTTCAAATTGGTAGAAATCCTTCTTCTCTAATCCTTTTGCATATTCCGGAACTCCTGTTTTTACTGTTCGTACGATTCTTTCATCCACTTTATCCCTGATAGGCAAAGTTGCCCCCACATTTTTAAGAACAAATTCATAAGCCTCATCTGCTTTCATGAAAGGACGGAACCATGGCATTGGGAAAGGTTTGTCGCTTTTCATTTTATCAAAATACGTTTTAGCTTCATCAAAACCCATTAATTCTCCTTTTTTGTTCTCCAGTTGTACACCACCGTCCCAGTTGTCTTTGGTTACTTTTTCGTTGCCATTCACTATGTTTCCATTTATATACGCTCTTCCAAAAACCATGTAAGGCAATTTGCTCCTGCCAGATTCCGGTTTTAAGATTCTGTAGCTAATTGGTTCATTTAAGTTCGTTACAGGTCCCGGTTTGTAAAAATTGTTAATGATATTGTAGTTTGCGGTATAGTCACCACCATCTGTTGACCTGTTGTACCAGTTGAAAACAACATTGTTTACAAAATTGAAAATTCCGTTCCAGCCGATAGAAGGGTTTCTACCTGCATTGTTAGCCCACATATTTCTCATAAAAGAGCAGTTTTCTCCACCTAAAGTACTTCCGAAAGCATGGTTATAGGTATCCAAAGCTTCTCCGAATAAACTATTCTGAATAGTAATGTTTACCGTACCCACTTTAACTTCCGGATAACCGGCACCAGGATTATACATGTGACGGTACATAGACATATTTTCATCTAATCCCCAGGTTGCAGAAACGTGATCGATCATGATATTTCCAACAGGGTTTCCTCCAATAGCATCATCACGGCGGCCCACAAAAGTTTCTCCCCTACGGAAACGCATATGTCTGATAATTACATCGTGTGTATCAATCCAGGTAGATTCTCCTGCAACGCAAATTCCGTCACCAGGAGCAGTTTGTCCCGCAATAGTGATATAAGGCGCACGAATTATTAATGGACTTTTAAGTCTGATAATTCCTGATACATTGAAAACTACTATTCTGGCTCCGCCTTTTTCGCACGCTTCACGTAAAGTTCCGGGTCCGCGGTCTTCTAAGCTTGTTACCACATAAACATTTCCGCCACGTCCTCCAAAAGTGTACATACCTCCTCCTTCAGCTCCTGGAAAAGCAGGTATAGACGCCTGTGGTAAATCTGTTGGTCTTGATGCCCATGGAATAAAAGGCTTGCCGTGTTTCGCTTCTTCTTCAATTACAACTAATGCTTTTTCCCATGCTTCGTCTGAAAGTCTGTTAGCCTCAGCGATAATAGCGTCCTGCTGTGCTTTTATTTCAGGGCTGATTTTTGGGTATTGAGCAAAACATTTCATGCTTCCCAAAAGCAAAAGAGGTAATACAAATAATGCTGAATTTTTCATGTTAATTTTAATTTGGTAATTCGATTTAAACAAATCACCTGTATCTTTTTGAAGGAATACAGGTGAAAAGTCTCATTTCAATGTTAACTTTTTATTAAGATATTATGAAAAATGCCTGATATGTTCAGGCATTTTTATTTTATAAATTATTCTTGGTAAATGAAGGTTCCTCCTGAAGCTGAAGCACCATTCCATCCAAGGGTTTGTATTAACCATGGGTTTAAAGCTAAAATATCTTGTTTAAGTCCCATTATATAATAGTTTGGTTTAAAATCAATATTAGCTGGTTGTTTATTAATATTATCCATTGGTTCAACCAATTCTGTGCGAACTAAATTATTTGTGTAGAAAGCTTCTAAAGCTGCTATTTGAGTCTGGAAATCTGATTTATCAGGATCTACAGAGATATCTGCACGTGCATTTAATAAAGGATCAGTCGTAGACCCAGAAGGTGTTTTAGTTTTATACTGTAAATAATATCCTGTACGTTGTGTGCCGTTAATAGTAGGAATACCAAGTTTTATATTTGTATTATCCTGATTTATAGAATTATCATCACTATATAACATCCAACGCTGAACATCCCAGTAACGTTTTCCTTCATATGCTAACTCTACACGACGCTCGTATAGACAAGCTTCAATTGCGGCATATTTATCTGTTAAAGTTCCTATACCATAGTTATTAGCAGATGATATCCCAACTCGCTTTCTAATTTGGGTTAAATAAGCAAGCGTATTTGGTATATCCCCTTTTGCGGCATAACATTCTGCGATATTTAACAATAACTCTGCATAACGGTATTCAAAAATATCAGTTCCGGAATATTGAAAAGAAGAAGCATTACTAGCAGTAGGATTTGACATTTTTCTAACAAAAGCAGGGCTATTTTCATTATTATTACCGCTAAAAAAAACTTTATCTTTAGTATCTAGCCATCGATAAGCCCATACAGTCGGTTGAGCCGTAGTTGTTGTGCTTGAATTTGTATAAGGCCAGTAACTTCCGGAAAAAGCAAAAGTTCTGTAAAAACGAGGGTCACGATTTTTAAAGAATAAAAACTCATTATAATTATTAGCAGCAGTAGGTCTTGAGCCATTTGCCATCGGAAACAAATCAATCATTTCTTTTGGTGCTTCTATAGCACCGCGACCTCCCTGGCTAATCAAACGCAGACTTTGTTCCCATCCATTATTTACAGCAGCTCCAGTATTTACACTAGATAGTAACTGCACCACAATAGCTTCTTTGCAAAATGCATTATCAACTAAAAACATGTCCTGCCATTGTTTTGCTGTAGTACCAAATAAACCAAAACCATCAGCAGTTAATTGAGTTTCAGCAGCCAATCCTGCTGCTAAAGCTGCGTCCCAACGCTCCGTAGAGCTATCCCAGTTTTTATTAAACAGAGGGCTGGCATATGTTAATAAAACTCTTGCTTTTTGAGCTAAAGCAGCCCCTCTTGTAAATCGACCATAATTTGCTGCATCCCATGTAGGAGGTAATAAAGTGGATGCCATATCTAAGTCAGCAACTATTTGAGCAACAACTTCAGATACCTTAGCACGTGGTAGTTTAATAGTCACGTCATCAATATCAGAATCCTGCGTATTTGTTACTATAGGTACACCACCATATACTCTCATCAAATCAAAATACTGAATCGCACGCAAATAATAAACCTGCCCTTTAAATTTTTTTCTAAAAGCTTCATCTAAATTTGCACCAAGAACATCAATTTTTTCTAAGAAAGCATTACACTCACGTATTCTGGTATAAGGATTATTGGTTATTTTATCCTCAATTCTTGCACCGTAATATGCATCCCCATCAGATGCATTTACGTAAGATAATGTAGGATTAATCAAACTTTGCATCCCGCCAATTTCTTCAGTAATTCTTGAACGACTGTCATTATACAGTCCTACAACAGATTTTAATGGTGAATTATATCCCTGGAAATAATCATAATACATGTTATTTACATACCATTCAACTTTATCGGCGCTTTCGTAAAAAGTATCATCATCATTTCCGTATTGTTTTTTTTCTTCTAAGAAATTATCACTACATGAAACACTCACTACAACAAGCGTTGCCAATGCAATAAGTAAGTTTATTTTATTTTTCATAATTAACACTAGTTAAAATTAGAATGCAACATTTAAGTTAACTGCCCAAGTTCGTAATGTTGGGTAAGCAGTAAGTGAATCATCATACATATTACGATAATGATTAGGATAAGGATTATACAAATCCCATAAATTCTGTCCTGTTACTCCAATAGTAAGACTTGAGATATTTAAATTTTTCAAGACCTCTGTAGGCAAACCATAGCCTATCGTTAGATTTCTGACAGTGCAACGGAAAGTATCCAGCATCCAAAAATCTGATGGAGCACCAGCTCCCCCTCCTGGTACATTACCATCCGGGTCATTAAGATAGCCCATGTTTGGATATTTCCCATCGACATTATCTTCTGCATACATATCATTCCAAAAAGTTTCATGAGACCACATATTGTGAGTTGAAGCAGTTAATTGTTTAACACGATCTATCATACGGATACCTCCCCACGAAGTTGCAATTTGTGTACGAGCGTAAAAACCTTTGTATTTTACTCCTAAATTAGTTGTAAACCCGTAAGTTCTGCTTGAGTTAACTAATTTAGCATAATCATTATTGTGTTCAATTCTTCCGTCTGGCCCTGCCTGAGTACCATCAGTTGAATTATACTGACCTCCGATATCCTGATATGCTAACTGCCCTTTTGCTAAACCTGACATTGTTGAAACTCCCATAAAATTTGGCGTTGTTCCTGCTGCAGTAGCACGTTCTGTTAAATAATTCCAATAGTTCTGTATATCTTGGTCAGTTCTCAGGATACCATCACCAGTTGAAGTTTGTTTCCATGTTTTGAAACCCCATGAAGGGAAAAAGAGTGATCTTCCTTCCATTGTCTGGTTATTAGAAGGATGCAATAATGCCTGATCAAAATATCTCTTAATTTCATTATCAGAAAAACCAAAATTCACACCCACACTATATTCCAAATTATTTTTGATTTTATCGTTCCAGTTCAAGCCAACTTCTGCACCCCATGCATCAACAGCCGCATAATTCTGTTCGGCAAAACCACCGCCAATAGTAACAGGAATTCCAATTGCCGCAGATGTTTTCGTTAGCATTTCTGTATTCCTGTCAAAATAGAAATCATACGTCATCTGTAATCTGTTTTTTAAGACATTAACATCGAACCCTAAATTGTGTTTAATCGTAGTATCCCAACCTACATTACGATTCGGTTCAACTCTAGGTGTAAGACCATTCGTCAAACTACCTCCATTAGAACCAAATTGCCAGCCTTTATCTGTATTAATATCATATAATTTTTGCCATCTCCAAGCAGTTACATTATCTTTTCCTGTTTTACCAATAGAGTAACGAATTTTAAAGAAATCAACACCCGGTAGCGCTTCTGTAAACCAATCTTCTTTTGATGCAATCCATCCTACTTGCGCAGAAGGGAAGAATCCCCAATAATTTTCTGGAGCAAACTTTGTAGATGCATCACTCCTAAAAATTAACGTAAGTAAATACTTAGATTTATACGCGTAATTGACACGCCCTAAATAAGACAATGTACCACCTTCTGCTCTTTCAGATAAAGAATGCGCCGGAATCAATGTTCCCGCAGTATGATGCGTTCCTGCATAATAAGAAGGAGTATTTTCATAATATAAACGTGTCTTTTTAGAATCACTTTCAGAACGCTCCATAGCAAACATTGCCCCTATTTCATGATTACCAAAAGTTCTGTCATAATTCACAAAGAAGTTTGACTGCACACTAGTGCTTAAGGTATTGTCATAAAGAACTCTGGCATTTCTTGTATTAGTATCAATACTGTAATCTGAATCAGATGCTGCACTTGCAAGGTGGTTACCCTCTGTCTCATAATTTTTAATTCTCGCCAAGGTATAAGGTAACTGGACTTGCTCTGAATTATCAGAATACTGAATTCTGGCGTAAGATCCTTTTACAGATAAACCTTTTACAAAAGGTACTTTATAATTTAAAGACAAGTTTACGTTGTATGAAAAGTCCTCATTTACAGATTTTGACCCGTTCGCTAAGGTTGCAAAGTAATTCCAGCCTGCAATATTATTATTAGTATTTGCACTTTGCAAGTTTCGATCTGAACGTGGAATTGGAGACATAAAATAGGTTTTATCATTAACTGTAGTTTCCCAAGGAACATATTGCGGCATATGCAACAATATTGAATAGTCAGCTTGTTCCCCACCAGCAGAAGCACCAAAACTACTATCATTAAGAGTAACTGATTTGGTATATGATTTTTCAACTCTGCCAGTATTGGCAGCAACAGTAGCTGCAAAATCTAAAGAACTTGAAATTTTAGCTGTTACACCTGTACGGAAAGTCCATTTACTATAATCCTGGTTTCCCAGGTTTGCTCCCTGATCCAAATAAGTAGCACCGGCAAAGTAGGTTGCTTTTTCTGTACCTCCACTTATATTAAAAGCATGTTTTATCTGTGTAGCCGGTTTCCAGGCTTTATCCAGCCAGTTATAATCTAACCCCTTCATTTCTTCTAATTCAGCTTGAGAATAAAGGCTTTGGCCAGTTCTTGTTAAATTTCTGGCCGTCATAAAACGATTAGAAAAAACACCAAATTCATAAGCATTCATCACTTTACCGTGACTAACCGCATCGTTAATAGCAAATTGTTGCTGATATGAAAATTTGGTCGCCCCAACTTTACCTCTTTTAGTTTTAACTACAACAGCCCCCTGAGAAGCACGAGAACCATAAATAGCAGCGGAAGCGTCCTTTAAAACTGTAATACTTTCTATTTCTGTTGGATCCAAACGATTAAATGTCTCCAAAGTTGGCTGCCCTGTAGCAGGATCAACCTGTACCATATCATCTATTACAATTAATGGTGTTGTATAACCTCCATCTTTAGAAAAACTAAAAGTCTGACGAATTTCTAAAGAAGCCGCTTGTCCTGGTCGTCCAGATCCACCATTAACAGATAATCCAGGAACCAAGCCTCTTAATGCTTCTGATAAGTTTGTCACTGGTAAATCCTGAACATTTTCAGGTTTAATTGTAGCAATAGCACCAGTAATATTATTTCTCTTCTGTTTTCCATATGCCACAACTACAATATCATCCAATACATTAGAATCTTCCTGCATTTTTGTATCAAGATTAGTACGCCCATTTAATGGAATCTCTATTTTTTTCATTCCAATAAACGAAAAAACTAATGTAGCACCAGGCCTTACACTAATTTCATACTTTCCGTCAAATCCCGTTGTTACGGAATTTTTTGATGACTTTTCTGTTACGTTAACTCCAGGCAGCAATAACCCTGTATTGTCTGTAACAGTCCCTGTAATCTTAATTTTACTGCTTACATTTTGGGCATAAGTGATAATGCTCATCAATGTAAACAAAATAAAACTACATCTTTTGATAAGTGTTTGTTTCATAAACTTTTGATTTAGTTAGATTAATAGTTAGGTTTTAGTTTAGTGTATAAATACATTCCTAAATTAAAAAAAAAGCGACATTTAAAAGGTTCTTTTAAATGTTTGCCTATTTTAAACGTTAAAAACACATTTATACTTGGTTTCAAAAATATAAGGATTGAAAATTACAACTGTCCTGTAGCATCCTGCTAAAAAATAATCATCAAAAAAAAATAAGTAAAAAAAGTATATTCTTAAAAAAATGTAAGACTAAATAGTGTTACATCAAAAAAAAGGAGAAAAATTTAAAAAAAGTAAAACGAAAGCAATTAAAACAAGAAAAAACACCTTAAATTGAAGCTATTTCAAAAAAAATCGTTAAATTAAAATATATCCTTAATCTAATTTTTTTACTAAAAACATTGTAAGAAATCGATTTCTTTAAATTAAAATTCTTACAAAAAACACAAATGATCCTAATTAAAAAAAAATTAAAAAAAAATTAAAATTTACTTCAAGAGTAGTAAATTCTTATTAATACGAAAAAGATATTCTGGCCTTTAAGTGTTTAACATAACAACATATTTTGGCAACTCGATTATCTGATGGCAAGATTTGAGAATACAACAAAACAATTGTTTTATATCTAAGTTTGTTTTTACCTTAATTATTTAATTATCAATAACATAACACAATTGATCTATAATTTAGGATTCCAGTGCTCTAATACATTATCCATGGTGTATTTTTTGAGATCTGATTTTTTCAACTGATGTGACCATATTACCCTTTTAGAAAGATCTTTAGCGCCTTCCCCTTTACTTCCTAATTCGGCGTAATAAACTGTTTTTTCCTTGTCTGGAAAATTCTTATCTCCTTTCCAGGGATTCCAGCCTTCAGGTAGTATGTGTGAACCTAACTCTGTATTGATAAATACCGTTTTCGCAAAAGGTCTCCACGGACGCCCCAGAAAAACCTTGTCCACTGTACTGTCTTTCGCAGTAAGCTTGCAATCTACAAATACAAATCCGTATGTATCTTGCTGGGTTGTTGATGCCGCAGTCACATAAGAATTGCTTAAACTTTCAATAGTACAATTATAAAAGTATGCTGTTGCTGCACCAAAAATAAAATCGGTTGTACCATTGATATAGCAGTTTTCAAAATAATTTCGGGTTCTGCCTTTTGCTAAATACAAAGTATCCTGATTTCCTAAAATGGAGCAGTTTTTTACAGAAACCCTGTCACCTTCAGTATGGAGAGCCACTGCCTGACCTACTTTACCAGCGGTATTTTCTATAGTCATATTTTCTACCGAACAATCATTTCCCTGAACTAACAAAGTATAAGACGTATACGTACTAAATTTTGTATCTCCCGTAACGTCAATTCCTCTAAAGGGTTTTCCAGAAAAATCATTGTATGAAATAAGCGTCTTTTCTCTGTCTGAACCTTTTAACGTAATATTTCTTTTGAAAGCCGGAATCACTACCTTTTCATTATAAATACCCGGTTTAATTGTAATGATAACTCGTTTTTCTGCGTGATCCCTTACTTTATTAATCGCCTCCTGAATGGTTTTAAAATCTCCGGAACCGTCCTGGGCAACGGTTAATTCGAACCGGTTATCAGTTGTTTGTGCAAATGAAAGGGCATATACTAATGCCATAAATAAGGTAACGATGTGTTTCATAGTCAATTGGTTTTAAAACAGACAAGTCATATAAGGTATCAAAGTTGGGAAATTATTTTTTCTCTTGCTTATGAATCCTTATATGACTTATATGGTAAAATTGAAATTATTTTAATGAGAAAGCCATACCGACATTTCGCCTTTGCCGTGATTTCCCCACGCAAAATACGGAATTAATTTTACAGTAAACTCTTTCCCATTTTTTGCAGAAATGGGTTTGTACAGCTTTTTATCCCAGGAAGTATCATTATTAATGGATGAACTGGCCGTTATAGATACCAATTGTCTATCTCTAATTTTGACAAAATCTGTCGTGAATTTAGAATTGACATCCAAAACCACTTCGTTAATACTTGTATTCGCAGGAAGCTGATCAGATTCTAAGCAGTAAACAATCGGACCTCTTTTTACAGCAACCTGATTTTTCACTTCTTCTACCAATGGATTTGCCTGCATCAATTCGACCGGCATTGGGATATTCAATTCGATAACATCTCCTTTTTTCCATTGTTGTGCTAATTTTTGGTAGGATCCTGAAGTTACAGCCTCATTTATATTTTTTCCATTAACTGATATCGTTGCGCCCTGGCTCCAACCCGGAATTCTCAATAAGAAAGCGTAAATATCTTTCGGCGCTTTTACGATTTTCAACGTAACTTTTCCATCCCACGGATAATTGGTTTGTTGTTCAATTTCAATTTTTTCTCCGGAAAGCGTAATTGAATTCAAATTGTTACTTCCGTATAAGTTCACATACAAACCTTCTTTCGAAAAGTTATAAGCATAATTGCTCACCTCAGCAATTGTTCTGGTTACGTTTGGCGCACAGCAGTTTGACAAAGCGATATAACCTTCACGTTCTTTGCTCCATCTTTGTTTGAAAGGCAAATCTTTAGAAACATTCAGCGGATTGTTATAAAAGAATTCCTTCCCTTCCAGACTGATTCCTGATAATACACTATTATATAATGCCAATTCTACAATATCCGCATATTTGGCATCACCTGTAATCTGAAGCATTCTCCAGTTCCATAACACGTTTCCAATATTAGCACAGGTTTCCGTATGAGCCGTTGCATTTGGCAGTTGAAAAGGTCTTCCATAGGCCTGATGAATTTTCTGAACATCTGTTGGATTATAAGAAGTTCCGTCTGGCGAAACCCCGTCATATAAAGAACCGCAGGCTCCTGTGATGTACATTTTTCGATACGTTACATCATCCCAAATTAATTCTAAATTATCCAGTAATTTTTTCTCTCCGGTTTCAGCATATAAATCGGCTACACCGGCATACAAATAATTCGCTCTTACCGCATGACCCATTGCTGTTGTCTGCTGTCTGAACGGAATCCTGTCCTGATTATCATCTGTTCCGTCATCTGTAGTTCCTCTAATGTCAATCAGATTATTAGCTAATTCGAGATATTTCGGATTTTTCGTGGTGCGGTACATTTCAACAATTCCCATATAATGCGAAGGGCAAATGGCATTTCGAGCCAATTCTGGTGATGCTTTTTTGTAGAAGTCATATAAGAAGTCTGCAACACCTTTGGCAATATTCAGGAAATTTGTTTTGCCCGTGGCACGATAATGAATGCAGGCTGCCGTCATCAAATGCCCCATATTGTATTTTTCGAAACCTAATTGTTTCTTCACTTCTTCCGGACCAAGAGTCCCCCAGCGTTCATCGATCAAAACCGGAGTGTGCAAGTAACCATCTTTGCGCTGTGCCTTTTCGAAAAGTGCAATCGCTTTATCCATTTCTACATCCAGCTTTTTATCTTTAGTAACGGCATACGTTGCTGCCATTCCCTCAAAAATCTTATAAAAGTCCCCATCATGAAAAGAAGGCCCTTTGAAAGTTCCTTTGCTTATTCCGGCAGCAATTTCGAAATTTTTGTATGCATGGGAAACCTCATCGTTATGATACAAATCCAACATGTACGGAAGCGTATTTTTGGTTTCTACATCAAACTGTTCTTTCCAGAAGCCACTCGTCCATTTGACATCTTGTAAACCTACACTTTGTAATTTCGAATAAGGGCTTTCTGAATTCGCTACTAAACCTTTGTTTTGACCAATCATAAAAGTGCTTATAAACAAAAGTCCCAGAGAAACATTTAATAAATTTTTCATTTCATTATTTTTTTTGAACCATATAAGTAATTGAAGTTCATTTAAGCTAAACTTATATTTTCTTATATTACTTATATGGTTTGATTTTTATTTTACTTCACAAGAAAATTAATCGTTCTGCTCATTGTATCTCCATCGGCATCTTTAACTGTCAGGACAAAAGAGGCCAATCCTGGCTCAATAGGCGTAAACTGAACTTCTTTTCCTTTTAAGACTACTCTTCCATTTGTAAGATCCGAAAAGGTAAATACCGGACTTGCTTCGTATCCTTTAAAATAATCCGCAGCATTTAAAACGGTTTGCTCTCCTAATTTCACAAAGAAATGCGGCTGTGCCATCCAGTCTAAATAATTGTCCAATTGCGTAAATCCGTCTTCGTCTAAATCCGTATTAGCATCTGAGAAATCTCCTGCTTTTGAATTTTCATTTAAACCAAAAGCCTGCTCCCACCAGTTTGGTAAACCATCATGATCCGTATCCCAGTCTGCCGGACGGGTTTCTGATGGAAAGTTTGGCCATCCTCCTGCATCTTCTTCATTATCAATCATTCCGCCTAAACCGCTTTTACTTCCTTTATAGGTAAAAGTTCCTTTTAAAGTTTCCTCTACAATTCGGTTATCATGCTTATCAAAAAATGGCTGATTCGCACCAACATCCGAAAGTACATTTTTATAAGCTCCATCTGCTGACTGCGTATTTACATAAGACTCGAAGAAAGGTTTATCTACAAATGTCTCATAGTCAACTTTATCGTTGTTAGTAATCGTTGTTTTTCTGCCTTTTTCCTGAGATTTTTCATCAAAATAACCCGGCATTACATTTCCGTCAAAGAAATAACGCTGCATTCCTTTTCCAACACCTTCGTGCTGTGCATTTAGTGCTACGAAAATTCCAGTTGAAGCTCCGGGTTTATAGAAATTATTGACGAAATTAACTTCATTTGCTCCACCGTCAGTAGTTCTTTTCCCCCAGTTGTAAACGACATTGTTTCTAATGTCAAGTCTTCCTGTATAAAAGCCGTCACCACTCAAGCCTCCTCCAATACTCCAGTTTCTTCCGTAGTTATGTGCTAACAAATTATGGTGAAAACTTCCGATATCACCCCCAATAGTCGCTGCATAACCGTGCATTTTTCCGGCTTCGTATTTATCATGCCCAGCTACATTTAAAGCTTCTGAAATTAAAGTTCGCTGTAACGTGATATGATGCGCACCACGCGAACTAAACGATTCATCAATGGTCCAGCTGATAGAACAGTGATCGATAATACTATAATCAGCACCTGTTAATCCCATTCCGTCAAAAGTAGTTCCGCCTCCGATTCTTACTTTTAAAAATCGAATTACGCCATCATTCCCAGTTAAACCAATTGGCGCACGGCTAATCGTAATTCCTTGGCCAGGAGCTGTCTGTCCTGCAATAGTGATATAAGGCTGATTGACTACTAACCTTGATTTCAACTGAATGTCGCCTGAAACATTAAACACAATAGTTCTCGGCCCGATTTGCTGATTAATGGCGTCACGTAAACTTCCAGGTCCGTCATCGTTAAGGTTGGTTACTTCAACAACTTTTCCGCCGCGGCCTCCAACAGCAAAACGGCCATAACCTTCAGCTCCCGGAAAAGCAAGCTGAGCCGGTTTAAATGACCAGACATTTCCTAATGTAACGTTTCCTTTAGCATCTACTTCATCAACACGCCAATAATACGTTGAACCGCTGTATAAATCAGAAACCAAAAATGTTTTGTCAGTCAGTTTCCCTTTAAATTCTTTTGAAGATTCAGTAGCATTTGCCACCGCATTTTTATCTTCTCCAAAAAACAATTTATGTGCCACTGCATTTTTTGAAGCATCCCATTCCAATAAAATCTTTTTGTCAGATGTTACAACATGCTCATTTGCATTTTCCGGTTTTGGAGAACGCGCCTGATTCATTAAATTTGGCGTATCAAGTTCAAAACCATTAATCACAATCTGCTTTACAATATCGGGATTAGTTGCAGGTTCAATTTCAAAACGAACTACTACATCTTTTCCTTTTTCAGCATTGAAAGTGATATAAGCCATTGCGGCATCAATTTTTGCATTGGCTCTCTGACTTGCATTTACCGTTTCCTGAAGTTTCCCGTTAACAAAGATTTTTATAGGTGATAAAGTTTTTCCGGCGACAACATCAAAAGCATTGTGAAAGGTTAAAAGCGTGTGTTTTCCTGGTCTCAACCCGCTGATTTTCATTTCTAAATTTTCAGCTGTAACCAGTCCGTCAGCCCCTAATTTATTGTAAAACGGAGCATTGATCCCTACTTTATACCATTTAGAACTAAAATCCCCTTTCAGTTTAAATATTACACCATTAAACGTTTTTTGGTCTTCTTTCATTTCATTTACCACCCACGAATCATAGCCCGGAGCATGAACTTCTTCCAGTCTTCTCTGGAAAAAATCAAAATCGACTTTTATGATTTGTTTTTCAGCTGTTTTTCGAACTGATTGTGCCTGTACATTTGCTGATAAAAGCGTTGCCAAAACAGCAGCACTTACTAATTTTTTAATCATCTTGCGGTATTTTTTTCTGTTTCTGTTTCCCCTAACAGATTAATAATGTGTGTTTTTCTCTCTTCTGGAACTACTTTTAAAACCTTTAATTCTCCATTAATCAATTCGGCTTCAACCGTAGTATTATGTTTAGCGTGTAATTTAAAATGAACGTTCCATTCTTTTGGCCATGCTGGAAAAAGATAGATTTTTCCGTCTGCTTCCTGCAACAGCATTTCCTGCATGCCAATCATTCCCGAACCGCCCCAGTTGTGATCTGGAACCCAGTCAAAACCCGGTCCCCAAAATGCGGGAAAACGTCTTTCCGAATTCGCCATCTTGAGCAGATTGTATTTTTTTGCTTCATCAGTCACACCTAAACGTGCGGCAAAAATATTGTCCTGTTTCCACCCCACATGGCTTCTGAATTTTAAAGCATCCGAATCGTATTTCCATGTATTTAAGGCCTTTTGTAAATCTGGTTTCCCAACGCCGTAAATTCCCCACGGATAAACTGGATACAATTGTGGCACTTCCGTATTATTAACTCGCTCCCAAGTTTTAGCAGGAAGCAAGACTTTATGATTTTCAATTTGTCCAAAATTCAAAGGCGGAATTCTATTTTGAAATGCTTTTAAATAGTCAACCTCTTGTTTTGACAATTTATCCGTCGAAAGGGTTAAAAGGCTTTCTGTAATAACTTGCAAAGCCGAAATTGTGCTATTGGCATTATTCGTCATTTTATACGTTTCAGCAGCTGAACCCGGAAAAAGAATTAATTTACCGTTTCCATCTAAAGCCTTTCGGCCTCTTTGTTTGGCTAAATATTGGTAATGTTCATCAAAAAACCGAAGACAACTTATGATAAAGGGATTGTATTTTTGAATGTCTTCTCCTGCATATTCCCTCTGCTGAAGCATCATTTGACAGAATTCCAAAACAGTGTCCCATTCGTATTCAAGCCAGGCGTTATATTCCATGCCCGGATCATAATCTGCGGGACGTTTCCATTCGTATTCTGCCGGATTTGGCAATCCGAAATTTTCTAATTGTTCTGTAAAAGAAGCACCGTTGTGTTTCCAATAGACTTTACTGCGTAATTCGGCATTTTTTTGAAGACTTACATAATAATCCAACTGCGATTTCATCATGTCAAAATCACCGCTTTTTACCATCGGAAAATAAACCAATCGCTGGTTTTGAGCTGTCATCGTTCCTCCGCCCCAATTTCTAAAATCGGGTGTAAAATTCAAGTCTTTATTGGTGTGAACAGGATCAACCGTAAACAATCCGCCGTTGAATTTTGTTGGATATTTCCCGTATGCATTGCATCCGAGCATGTATCGGAACAATTGATAATTCTGTCCGATTTGATACACCGAATCTTTCTCAATCGATTGATTTTTTTGTGTAAAAATAAAACTGCGGTTCCAGAAATTATTCCACCATTTTATCGTGTTTTTTTCGGCTTGTTTTGAAGTGTTTTTATTGGATAAAACCAAACTTTTTAACCCATTATCCCAAGTAGAAAAATCTGATTGATTGCCATTTAAATAAATTTCTAATGACTGTTTTTTGGATGGTTTTATACTTGATAAATTGAAACCTTTAAACTCGGTATCCTGATATTTCCCTAAATAAGTCCCATCTGCTTTTAAGTTATCGCCTTTCATGAATCCTCCGAAAGTTAAATTGGCAATCGGATTCATCATTTGGTCTTTAACCGATTCCATTTTTTGCTGTTTAACCGCTACATCAAAAACCGTATTTTCTCGATTTCTGTGGTAAAATTTGATACCGTTATTTTCAAAAGCAATCGAATCTTTAAAATTGATAATATCGCCCTGAGGTGCCCATTTATAGGAATTGGCATTGTTTTCTTTTCCTTTGGAAACACGATTTTGATGACGCCAGTTTTCATAAGAAGCCGTCATTTTCAACGGATTTTTACTTTCTAAATCAACATGAATAATCGGTTTAAAAACATCCACCCAAAGTTTGATTTTAGTATCATTCTGTCTAACCAAAACATAACCCTCTTTCAGTTTCAGTTTCTGATGAAAACCTGCCGAACCATCAAACGGATTGGGACTTAAAGCAATTTTTACTCTTCCTAATTTCAGTAGAGTATTATGTTCGTCGAAAGTTCCGCTTCGCGAAAAATAGAAATACAAATTTCCCTTTTCAACCCAGACATTCATACCAATGTCACCTCCACCCAAAGGCATAGATTCGGATGAATTATTGCTTTGCGTTGTCCAGATTTGATTGTAATTATCAAGCACAGGGATTTGCGCTTTGAGGCAAAGCGTGGTGAAGAAAAGTATAAACAGTATATTATTTTTCATTTTTTACGTTTCCCTGGAAGGTTTCCAAAACCTTGTAGGTATATATTTTTTTAAATTTTCTCTCGCGGATTTAGCTGATTAAGCAGATTTAATTTTATCTCCAAAATCTGCCAAATCTGCGAGAGTTATAAATTAAGCCTCCTTAAATCTTTGTCGAGCTACTTGCGGAGATTTGCTTCGCCTATTCGCTATCGCTCGGGTCTTCTTCGTCGAAATGACAAACCAGGCGTTAAACTCGTACTTCAAAATACCTACAAGGTTTTTAAAACCTTGCAGGAGCAACCGTGTATTACCATTCATCCGTTCTAAATGAAGAAACCGGTAAACCTCCCGCACTAAACAATTCTGCTTTTGCGAAGTCTTTCCACAAATAGCGTACCGCAACTGGTTTGACAACTTTATCCGAAGTCAGAACCACTGATTTTCTTCTCACTACCGTTTTTGCAGGATAAAAAACTTTGTCTTCTCCTGCTATTTCAAAACCTAAAACTTCTTTATCATAAGACGTAATTCCGTTTGCTACATCATCAAAAGAAACGGTTACTGAACCGTCTTTAATTTCCATCGACTTATATTTCGGACTTTCAAATTCGAAACCTTCCATTCCGTAGGTTCTTGCCAAAGCCTGAAAAGCCAGACGATTTCCTCCTTTTTCCTTGTCCATTGGGTGAATGTTGTTTTCTTCTCCAACATCCATTAAAACGGCCATTGCCGAATTCGGAATTTCCTTCGAAGCCTTAAACTGCGCCTCTCTCAAATAAGCCGAATTGTATTTTTCCTGATAATCATTTGGGTGAAAAGAAGCATAATTAAACGGTGCGATCTGAGCGAAATAAAAAGGAAATTCTCCCTGATTCCAGATTGTTCTCCAACTGCTTACCATTTTCTTCATTAAAGCAGTGTATTCATTTGCTCTTTCGTAATTCGATTCTCCCTGATACCAGATACAGCCTTTGATTCCGTAACCAATTACAGGCGAAAGCATTCCGTTAAACAAAGTTGTTGGAACACGATTTGGATCTTTTGCCAATTCTTCTTTTGTGGTCGGAATTTTAGCGCTGGCAAAATCTTTCAGCATTTCCTGGTTCATCCACGCCTCCATACTTGAACCACCGTACGAAACATGAATCAACCCAACCGGAACATTTAAAACTTCCTGCAATAGCGATCCAAAATACCAAGCCGTAGCACTAAAATTGGATGTTGATTTCGGAGAAGCTTCTTGCCATTTTCCTTCAAAATCGTCTTTTGGTTCTAAAACCGTTGCTCTAGGAATAGTGATCAAACGAATGTTTTTATTGGTAGATCTTACAATGATTTCGTTTCCGTTTTTTACGGGCTGTCCCTGAAATCCTTTTAATGGCATTTCCATATTCGACTGTCCGGAACAAAGCCATACTTCTCCCAACAAAACGTTTTTTATGATTACTTTTTCGTTTCCTTCTGAAACTTCAATGGTGTATGGCCCACCAAAAGTGGAAGTTTGTAATGCTGCTTTCCATTTACCAGAAGCATCGGCTTTTACTTTGTAAATTTTAGAATTCCACGATGTTTTGATTGTAATGTTTGCATTCTTTTCTGCCCAGCCCCAAATTGGTGCCTTTGATTTTTGCTGCAACATCATATTGTCTGTAAACAATGCTGGCATTTTGATTTTTGCATTTATTTGAAGGCTTGCTAAAATCATTGCTACTACAAGAATGTATTTGATATTTTTCATTTTATATTTTTTCTATTTTAACTTCCTTTTCAAACCTTTTACGGTGCAAAAGTCATTGTGAGTAACGAAGCAATCTCAGTAGTTACTCTCTTATGTGATTGCCTCGTTCCTCGCAATGACTCACATCCTGATTATTTCTCCTTCACAATCGTAACTGGTCCTAATAATCCCGCTTTCAACAACGGATTTCCTTCCAATCTAAATGGTGCTGTTGTCCACGTTAATCTTTCTTCTTTTGGCAATTTTTGATCACCAATTAAGCGGTTTGCCCATGTATTCGTGACTTTTATTACGATTGTATTTTTTCCTTTTTGTAATACCTGTGAAATATCAGTTTTAAATGGGAAAGTCCAAAGTGTTCCGCAATCTTTTCCGTTGATTGAAACTTCTGCGATGTTGGCAGTTTCACCCAAATCAAGCCAGATTTTACTGGTGTCTTTCCCTTTCCAGACAAACTCTTTTTTGTAAATAACAGTTCCTGAATAATATTTTATCTGCTCATTTTCTAAAGTAGTCCAGTCAAAAAGTTTATTGATTTTTACGACTTCTTTCGGTCCTTTAAATTCCGGATCAAACTGGAGTTCCCAGTTTTCATCTAAAACCTGAACTTTTTCAAATTCAGACACTTTTCCCTGAGCTAAGACTTCTTTGGTTTCTTCTTTAAAAATCACGAAACCAGATTCGTTAGCAGCTAAAGTTAACAGAACAATTGTTCTGCCATTCTCGATTTTCCAATTGGCTAATGCCGAGGTCTTATCGGTAACTGGATTGTACCATTGCGGCACTTTTCCAGCTATTCTGAAAGAAGTCTCAAATGTTCTTTCTTGTTCTTTTTGATTCGAAAGAAAATAGATTTCTTCGTTATCTGCTTTTCGGTGCGCCCATGCAATCGTTTCTGAATCAGCTCTGTTTAGATTTGGAAAATAAACGTCTTGTGTAATTCCGATTGAGGTAAAATCATTTTCTAAATAAGGCAATCTGACAACAGTTCCTTTTCCGATTTTCCAAGAAGACGAATTCCCATTTTTCCATATTTCATTAATCACATGCTGCCATTTCTTTTGATCGGGTTCAGATTGAATTCCGGGCTGAATCGTTGGTTTTTCATCCACAAAAATGGTTGCGCCATCTTTTAGCAATTGTAATATTTTTTCGGCGGAAGCCAAAGACAAAATCTTATTTGGCGCCATTTTATGACTCCCTGGAAATAGTAAAACTCCGTATTCAATTCCGCCTTCAAAAGTTACTTTTCCGTTTACTACTTTCGCTCTATTGATTAAAACATCAGCATTAAAAGAATCATATTGATAACCATTTAGCGGATTAATCCATTGCGATAAATCGGTGATGTTTTTAGAATAGGTCACTTCTTTTGGCATTTTTGCTGTTGGCTGACCTTCATTTTCTAAACGGATTTTCTCACTTTCGAGTCTTTCTTTTCCAAAAACATTTGGAATAAAAGGTATCAAACGATCTGGAACGAAAGAACGAGAAGGAAAATCTTCACCAATAAAAACTGCCAGATCAATTACTGGTTTTCCTTTTTGCAATTGAAATTGTACTCTTTGGCAGTAATCAAACCAAGCTTTTCCGGGTTTCCACCAAGTTTGGTCCCTTTGGAAAAAAGTTCCGATGTCGTCTAAAGTCATTCCCGGCTTTCTGTCTGTCCACGGATTATGTACAAAAACGTGATAGAATAGTCGGTTGATTCCCAAAGCATAATTTCTGTCGGCTGTCGTTTTAAGATTTCCCGGATGTTCGTCCCAATCCATTCGCAAAGCCGTGAAAGATTCTGCCTGAATAATATCTTTTCCATAAATATGTCCGCCCGAAATGGCATCCACCATATCAAAAGGTTTGTCGTGCGTTGGGCTTTTCAACCAAAATTCACCCCCTGGATAATCAACATATTTATAATGAAGCAATGCGTCACTCATCATGGTTGGTGCAACATTTTCAGAACTTAACTTTACCTTATATTCTTTAGCAATCTGAGCTACAGTTCCGTAGAAATGATCTGCTACTAAATCTCCAATTGTTTTACGAACATCATATAAAACTTTTTCTGAGAAATCAGCACTTTCCAAAGGAATTCCGGCCATAACTGGAAGATAATCTATAAGATCATAACCGCGTCTCTTTTTAAATTCAGACTGAAAAACCGAAGACCAGTTTTGGCTTCCACATTCCCAGCTGTCAAAATGCAGGATTTCTAAAACTCTTGAAGCTACTTCAGGGCCAGAAGAACGTACCGCTTCTCCAAACCAATGATCTAGTTGAAAACGAATTAATTCCGAATTAAATTTATCCACTTCCAATCCTTTTCCTGCTCCACCAGTTGCATTTTCATGTCCTGTAGCAGTATGTCCCATTCGGATAATTTTCCATTTCCCTTTTGGAACTTTCCAATTTAAATTCCCATCAGCATCAACAAAACTCGAAATATTGATGATTTCTGATTTTTTGAATGCATCTACATTCGGAATTTGTTTTTCAGTTGTTTCTGGAGTCAAACGCCAGATTGCTCCTGATTTTCCTTCATAATTATTAATCAACGACTGATTCGAAAGTGTAATTTTACTTACTTTCAAATTTTGTTTCCACTTTGCAAAATCCAAATCTTCGGCGCCTGGTTCCGTTCCAACTGGATCATACACAAACCTGAAATATTTTGCTGTAACTGGAATAATAGCATGCGTGTTTGGGAAATCCATATCCTGCCAGCCGTGACGCGGTGCAATGAGTCTTTCGTGGAATTTAAAATGAACGCCGTCATCACTGACTTCGACAATCAGACGTTGTGCCTGATAATCTCGTCCTTTGGTTTCAATTACAATCGATTTGCAGGTAAAAGACTGTTCAAATTCGTATTGAATCCAACCGGCATCGGCAAATTTGAAGTTCTCCTCTTTTTTAGGATCAGCTAAAAACGAAGCATCTGTATTGTTGGATGTCGTTACTTTTGGCAGTTGCATCTGCGAAGTAATTTGGTACTCTTTTATCGGAATCGCAAAAGTGGCAATGTCTTTATAATAGTCTTTGTGATGCGCTGGAACTGGTAATTTTGAAGTAACTTTTTTACCTCCCAAAACTTCCGTCGTTGACCAGACTACTTTCTGCATTGCCATTTCTGGTGTAATCCACGGTCCACCTGCAACGGCAAATCCGTCTGCTCCGTGAAAAGCGAGTTTCAAACCTAAACGATCTGCTTCATTAAACGCCCAACTAATCATATCCCAAAATTCGGGTGTCAACTGTAAAATTGGCGGGTCTATCAACGGAGGATTTGCCGGCCCTTTAATGGTCATTAAATACGCACCCGCAATTCCGTTTTGTTTCATGGCTTCTAAATCGGCTGTGATTCCTGCTTTAGAATAAGCCGATTTCATCCAATACCAATACACCCAGGTTTTGGAGGATTCTAGTGTTGGCTGAAAAGATTCTTTTTTATGGACTTCCTGCGCATAGACGAAACTTGCGAAAAGTAGGATAAAAAAGAGGTGTTTTTTTTGAAACATTTTATCGTTGTTTTATCATTGCGAGGAATAAAGTAATCCCATTTAGCTGCTCTCATTATGAGATTTCTTCGTTACTCGTAATCAATTTATCAATATTTAAACTTCTTCAAACTGCTTTCTAATTCGTTTTTTGAACCGCTGAAAGGCATTAAATAAAAACTATAATTATAATTCTTAGCCTTAATCAGATATTTATCCAAAGGTGCCGCCACAGGTGACCAACTGTCATTTCCGCCCACACCCATTTGCAACAAATCGATATTTAAGGTCAAGTATCCGGGATTTATCAAATCATAAGTATGTTTGGCTTCGCTTAAATTAGCTTGTGAATACGGCCAGACACTCATTTGTAATTTTTGGTCTTTTTGGGATACTAAAATTCCTCTATTTTTCACGTCAGTAGTTAATGCCATCCAACGCACCTCCATTCTATTTCCATTTTCCTGCGGTTTTATATACGGCTCGATGAATTTGTCGATTGGTAACGAATAGTGTCCAACAGTAAACCCAAAACTTCGGTCGCAATAATTTTCCAGCTCTCCTTTTCCGTACCACGAAATTTGTTTGAACATATTCGGAACACCCATTTGCATTCCAACCTTAGGAATATTAGGCATCGGTTTTTCAATTTTTAATTGATAATCAACCTGAATGATTCCGTTAGCTTGTACCCAATAATCAACACGCACCGAGGCACTGTCTTTAATAATTTCGTAATCACTGCTGATTTTAATTTGGCTGCCCAAAGTTTCCGAACTTATTTTTTTCAGTTTTGGCACAGCAGTGTACCATTGTTTCATCAGTTTTTGGGGTTTCCAGCCTTTGCGATCATTATCAGTAAGCGGACGCACAAAATTAGGCAACAAAGGTGCTAAAACCTGTTCTTCTTTTTTAAATACATACGAACTCAAGGCTCCGTTTTTCTTGTCAATTCTAATATCAAAATCAGTGGCAAAAATGCTAAATTCTTCATTTGTTTCTTTAAGCTGTACATTTCCTTTGGCTATCAAATTCGGACTTTGACCTTTTTGCAACAAAAACTGATCGGTCGAAACTGCGTATCCTTTATTTGCCCAGAACTCATCCTGAGCTAATTGAAATTCGATATTCAGGAAGTACTCAGCTCCGTTTTTAAATTTCAGAATGTACTTTTTCACATCCAAAACATAATCGGCTCCAGCCGGAATATCCAATGGTTTTAAGACTTCGGTTCTAATGAGTTTCCCGTTTTCCAAAATGCTGATTACCGGAATAAAATCGCTTAAATTCTGAACCACCTGCCGGTTATGAATTTTCAAAGTCGTGTTGTTTTCTAAAGTTGAAACAGCAGGCTGATAAATCCATTTATTTTCGAACATCGCTGCTTTTGGTCTTCCATCGGCAGCAACCATTCCGTTAATATTAAAATTAGCATCGTGTTTTTTCTCGCCAAAATCGCCTCCATATCCTAAATATTCCTGTCCGGTTTTGATATCTTTACGAAGCAAACCCTGGTCTTTTAAATCCCAAATACAGCCTCCAATAACACGTGGCGTATTTCTAAATTCATCCCAAAGTTCTTTTAAATTTCCGGTTGAATTCCCCATAGAATGAGAGTATTCTACAAACAAAATGGGGCGTGTATCCTTATTTTGATCAACCAAAAACTTAGGGGTAAAAACTCCAGGATAAAAACGGCTCACCACATCTACATAAGGTTCATCCTGCGGGTTTTCGAAGCGGTGCGAATGATCTACAGTTTTGGGATAACGCGAATCCAATGGGTCTATATATCCGTCTAATCTTGGATTCCCCTGTGCCGGCTCGTAATGCACCGGACGGGTAATATCATAATCGTGTGTCCAGCCCGCCATGGCAGCATGGTTAGGTCCTTTTCCGGCTTCGTTACCCAAACTCCACATCACTATACTCGGATGATTTTTATCGCGCTCCACCATTCGGGTCATACGGTCTAAATAAGCACTCGTCCAGGTTTGATCGTTGCTCAAAAAACCTCCCAAACCGTGTGTTTCCAAATTGGCTTCGTCCATCACCATCAAACCGTATTTATCGCACAATTCGTAAAAATAGGGATCTTCAGGAAAGTGACTCGTACGTACAAAATTGAAATTGAATTTTTTCATCAGCTTGACATCTTCTTCCAAATCCTGATGGTTCACTGCCTCTCCTCGTGTGGAATGATGCCCGTGATGATTTACACCATACACATAGGTTTCTTTTCCGTTAATGAGCATTTTTCCGTTTTCTTTTGAAAATTCAATCGAACGGAAACCAATTTTTAACGTTTTTACCTCACTGATACTTCCATCGGGATTTTTTAGTGTCATCACCAAAGTATACAAATTCGGTTTTTCGGCACTCCATTTCAACGGATTTTTGATAGTTTCCTGAAAGAATCCGAAACGTACCTTATCCAATCGTGGCGATACTTCGCTAATAATATCAATCGCTTTGCGCACCAATGGTTTTTCAAACAATGTTTTGTTTTCTGCATCGTACAATTGCACTTCGAAAGTATGATTTTTAATGGTGTCTCCAGTGAAATTACTCAAACGCGGACGCAATTGAAAAATGGCATCCTTATATTGTTTATCTAATTTAGTTTGTACAAAAAAGTCCTGAATGCGTAACTTTGGCTCTGCCATAATATAAACTTCACGCTGGATTCCGCTCAAACGCCAATGGTCCTGATCCTCCAGATACGAGCCATCACTGTAGCGAAAAACACGCACCGAAAGTATGTTTTCGCCTTTTTGTAAATAAGGCGTAATGTTAAATTCGGATGAATTGCAACTGTCTTCTCCATAACCCAAAAACTTTCCGTTTAACCAAACCTGAAAAGCCGAACTCACCCCTCCAAAATGAAGCGAAACGGTCATTCCATCCCAAGTAGCAGGAACGGTAAATTTACGTTGATAGGAACCAATCGGATTGTCATCTTTAGGTACGAAAGGCGGGTTTACGGGACGAAACGAATAAACTGCACTTTTGTAAATAGCCTGACCATAACCTTGCAATTCCCAATTTGAAGGTACCGGAATTTTATTCCAGCCTTTTACTTCGGCTTTATAAAAATCCTGCGGAGCCTCCTGTAAATTCTTGGCAAATTTAAAATCCCAATCGCCATTCAAAATTTTTATTCTGCTTTTTAAGCGATTCCCTTCCAGAGCATCAGCTACCGAAGTGTACGAATAGCCTGTTGCACGTGCCGGCTGACGATTAATTCCAGAGACCAAAGGATTTTCCCAAGGCGCATCAGAATATACCTGAGGAACGGGAGGCACACCGGCAGGTTCTCCTGTGACTAATTGGGCATTACTTCCGCAAATACCAAACAAGCAGAATAGTATCGAACATCGAAACCTAAAAAGGTGATTATTTTGAATTGGCTTGAACATTACTTCTTTATTTTTTTTATTGTTTTTGGTCATTCTGAGTGACTGGGAGTGACATAACGTGAGTAGAAATGTGATTTATCTCCCTGGTCGAAATTGACAAACTTTGTCTTTTTTACCTTTTATGATTATAAGCCCCAACAGGTTTTAAAACTTGTTAGGTCTAAAACTTGCTATTTAATTCTTTCTAACCTTCTCCGGCGGAGCCACAAAATACAATGGGCTTTTACCGATATCTTTTGACGTTGCCACGGCTATTCCACGTTGATCGGCTTTGTTCACAGCACAATAAAAATGATATACCACGCCGTTGTATTTTACCACAAATGATTTGTGTGCAAACTTATCATCATAAGGTTCAGATGATTTGATTAAATCGTCACCTTTCCATTCTGTCCAGTTCACTAAATCATTCGAAACGGCAAAACGATTAAATGCACCCTGATTCCAGCCTGTCCAAAAAGCTCCAAAATAAAACATCACCCAAGTCTCATTAATTCGCTGAATATAGGCATCTCCCGAAATTCCTTTATGATGATTGATTAAGGGTTTATCGCCATAACGCTTCCATTCTTTCATATCATTTGATACTGCCATCGCAATACGTTCGGCACCTTTTGCAGGATTTATACTATCGCCACGGGCATTGTAATACATAATAAAATTGTGTCCTGTTACTTTATCCTTATCACGAATGACACTGTTTTTATACATCGTACTATTATCCCACCATCTGACGTCTTTGTCTTTTGGCGTTAAAACCGGATTTTCTAATCTTTGAAATTCGTGTGGTTTTGTCGGCGTTTCTTTGGTATATGCCATTCCGATTGACAAGACTCCTGCTTCATAACCTTTGCTGTCTCCACCAAAATAACTCATCCAGTATTTGTCATCGTATTTTTCCCATTCGTAACTTCCGCCCCAAGTTAGGTCTTGAAGTGAAATATATCCTGCTTTTTGGTTAACATCCCAGTGTTTTTCATTTTCTGAGAACGACATCACTTTTCCAAGATGTTTCCAGTCTAAAAGATTCTCGCTTTCCGCCAACCAAGTTTCGTAACCTCTTCCGTTGTAAATTAAATACGTCATATACCATTTTCCGTCTTTTCTAAATACACTCGGGCAATCCATTTTGTATGAGTTGTCGGTAGGAACCATCACCAAACCGTATTTATAAGGTGTTTTAATTTCCTCATAAATCTCCTGCATTACACTTTCGGTAATTTCTCTTTTCTTGTATTTCGTGGCGCAGCTTGTTATCGCAAGTGCTGAAATGGTTAGAATTAGGTATTTAATTTTCATTTTTATGTTTTTTTGCCTTTTAGGCGCTATCTCGATAGCTATCGGGACTAAGTTTTTTTATTTTTTGTTTCACGCAGATTTGGCAGATTATTAATTGATTTTTATCTGCGTCAATCAACTAAAATCTGCAAAATCTGCGTGAAATTATTTCTTCAATTCCTTTAAACGCAAATCCATCACATCTTTGTTCAATTTTACTTTTACCATTCCGGTTGGATGAAATCTTCTCTTTAAGTCGATTGCATTATACACTATTGTATAAACGTCATTTCCTTCTGGGATTAAACATAATGGCGTTCTCATAATATCCCACCATTTATCTACTTTAGTTTCGATTGGTAAATAATGTGCTTCTGCCCAATTAACGCCGTCTGCAGACAATGAATATCCAATCATATTTGGTAAATGATGCCCCCAACCGTCTGGCCCACCATCAAAAATTGCGATGTATAGACCATTTGGTAATTGACTTACGATGGGATTTTCAACAAAAATCGGATGAATGGTTTTAATGGGTTCCAGACCTTTGTTCATTCTTAACCAAGGTCCTTCTAAACTTTTGGATTCGGCTAAAGCTACGAACCAGCCTTTTCCTGATTTCTTTGGATAATCTGCCCATGAATTAAACGGATACGCACCGCTATAAAATCCGAAATATTTGTCGCCCACCTGATACGGAAAAAATGAAGCGACTCCTTGACGTCCTTCCCAAGGCTGAGAATCTAGTCCTGGTTCCATAATGATTCCCATATCTTTATAAGGTCCGCCAATTCCGTTGATTCCTTCTACAGTCGATTCGCATCGCCAGATTCTTCCGAATGAATGATTTGGTTCTATTTCTTTGCTAACCGTATAAGCTAAATAATAGCCATACCATTTGTTTGCTTTTTCGTTGAAAATTGGCATATACGACCAAATTGCGGCACGGCGATCATTCATCGGATTATCATCTTCGGTAACGGCATACGTTCCGCTGGCTTGATAAATGGTTGATTCTCTTTTCCAATGAATGGCGTCTTTACTTGTCCAATGTCCTATTTTGGTTTTTACACGATCGTAATAATAATCAACGCCTTTTTCACCAGCTCTCTCAGTTGGAAACATATGATACGTATCACCGACTTTTACCACACGTCCGCCTTCAAAACCTCCCTGAATTCCTTCTGTACCCGACATTCCTTCATCAATGACTGGTTGGTTTTCTCCGCCGATAATTTCAAAAAGTGGTTTTTCATCTGAAAACCCTTCAACGATAAAAGTTGGATTCCAAAGTTTTCCGTCTGGAAAATTGGCATTTCTTGATTGTAGATTTTCAGATTTTTTTACAACTCCTAAAATGGCAAATAATCCTTTTCCGAAATTTAATGTTTGAGTTCCTTTTGATAAAGAAACTGCATAAATATTTACTGAAGACAATCCCGTTATAGTGGCACCATTTTCTAAAACTAACTTCGCATTTTGAAGTTTATCAGCTTGAAGATATTCTGAATTATTTTCCTTAAAAACACCAATTAAAACCGTAACATTTTCTTTGAATTTTAATTGTAATGGAGCATTAGTTCCTTTTTTATATTGATCTAAAGGAAGTTCAATTCCAGTTAAACCTTGTAATTCTGGAGCTAAACGAACAATATTGTGTTTGCTTCCTGAAAATACATGAGTGTATTGTGTCGTTTTGAATGTTTTGTAATTTGATTTTACAATTTCAAATGATGCTGGTTTCCATGCGGTGTTTTGTGCTGTGGCTTGGATGCAGACGGTTAATAGCATTAGGAAAGCAGTTTTTACTTTGATATTGTATTTTTTATTTTTTGAAAACATTGGTTTTTTATTTTTTTGTTCTGATTTTGCGTCATTGCGAGGAACGAAGCAATCATATTTCTATATCAAGCTTTGCGCAATCATAGTGAGGTTGCATCGTTCCTCGCAATGACAAACTAGACGTTTAAAACTTAACGACTAATCACTAAGGACTAAGGACTAATCACTAAAAACTCACAAAGCCTTATAATTCACTTTATACTCCACATTTGGTTTCACAATCAATTGATATTTATTTTTTGCTAATTCTGTAATGGTTCCTGAATTCGTTTTGGGTTTGCTGGCACTCTCAAAAATCAATTTTCCTTCACCTTCACCTGCTTTTACTTTGATTTCTTTGGTACTGCAATACACGGCCACTTCTCCGTTTGGTGTTGGCACTTTTCCTTCCATCCATTGTAAACCTCCTAAATTGGGTTTGATTTCATATTGAGCATAACCCGGAGCGGTTGGTTTTACACCCAAATAATATTTTCCTAATAAATAAATCGGACTTGCGCCCCAGGCGTGACAAAGGCTTTTTCCGTAAGGGCGACCATACATCGTTAAATGTTCCGTTCCTTTTTTGTTGGGATTGTATTCTTCCCAGAAAGAGGTTGCGCCTTCATTTAGCATTCCGCCCCAATACTCTTTCATTTCTTTTAAAACATAATTCTGTTCTCCCATCGCACATAGCGCTTCCAACTCATAAAAACGCATATATGGAGTTGTAATTTGAAGAACATCTTTATTCAGCAACACTTTATTTTTTACGCTTTGCTTTTGTTCTTCATTAAAATAATTAAAGAAAATACCAAACATATTAGCATATCTGGTTACAATATTTTGCATTTTGCCATCGATACGCTGGTGTTTCATGACGTTTTCTTTTTTATCCCAAAACACATCAAATAATTTGGTTTTTAAGTCATCACCCAATTTTTGATATTGCTTTTGGTCTTCGGTTTTACCAGCTATTTCTGCACTTACCGCCATCGCTTCAAGGCTTCTCGCTAAAAGCATTTGCTCAAAACTAACCTCGCCCGTTTTTGGCAATCCATCTGCCCAGTCAATAAAAACCCAGTCGCCTTCTAATGGTTCGAGGAATCCGTTTTTGTTTCTTCTTTCTAAACAGAAATCCATAAGTGATTTCATTCTTGGATAAAACGTTTTGATGAATTTCGTATCGCCCGTGTGCAAATAGTAATCGTAAACACCTACAAACCAATAGAGCGAATAATCCATTATGATATTAACATGAGCTGTTACAGGATCTTTTCCACGAAGTGCTAACAATGTTCGTTCTACAGAAGCCGAATCAAAGAACAAATAATAATTCATTAAATAACTTTGATACGCATCACCCGACCAAACCCAACGGTCGCGTTTAATTCCGTCTATAAAAAATTCGCGAGACGTTAAATGCATCGTATAAGCCGACACGTCCCAGATTTTATTCAATTGTTCATCCGAAGATTTGAATGCGCCACGATAATCTAATGGCAGATATTCATACAACATCGTAATCGAATCGTATTTTACTCCTGCATCTGCTTGTACCTGAACATAACGGAATGCTTTCGAGCCATCGTGCGTATACGTTTCAGATTGTTTTCCGTCAAAAGATAAATGATCTAATGTTTCACATTTAGCAGAATCCAGTGCTTCTTCTCGAGATTCTCCATAATAAAGTGCAAGTTTGCCTTTACCTTTTAAGCCGTGAATTTTAATATAGCCAAAAGTTTCTTTACCAAAATCTACCAACTGACCTGCTCCTATTTTTTCGGTTTTCTTTGCACTTAAAGGTTTTGTTGTTAGTTTAAAATCAGAAGGTTTATTTTCTGGCGAATCAAAATTCCAGGAACCAACAGAAACCCAAGGCGTACCAGATTGCTGTGCTTTTCCGGTTTCATCAATCCAAAGTTTATCTTCGTTGGTTACTTTCCAGGATGCATCAGATTTAACATATTGACCAGAAATATAAATAGACGGCAATACTTCCTGATTGTAAACTTTAAAAGAAATTTTGTGTTTTCCGGCAGGAACTGTTATTGATTTTGGCTGTCCATAAATCTGAACGCCATCTAAAAGTAATTGAAAAGGTCCTTCTGAGTAGATTTTCACCTCGTCTGGTTTTGGAATATCTACTTCTGTTTGAAAAGTGACTAGAGCATAAGGACTGTAATATTGCCAAAGTGGTGGAAATACGGCTTCTCGTTCTGTACGTCTCACCTGCATTTTATTGCTCAACCAAACTTCAAAATCACCTGGATACCAAATCCATGTCGCAGGCTTATTTTCCTGAGCAAATACAAGAGCGGAGGAAAATAAAATAATAAAAACAAATAATTTTTTGAAATTTAGAAATCGATTTCGCATAAAAAGATATTTTGGGTTTAAAGATAAGTGTTTCTTTTACATTTCATAACCTGCACTGTCCTGTACCATCCTGAAATTAACAAATTTCTATGTTTTTGA
Organism: Flavobacterium adiutor; assembly: GCF_048282555.1. Classification (NCBI taxonomy): domain Bacteria; kingdom Pseudomonadati; phylum Bacteroidota; class Flavobacteriia; order Flavobacteriales; family Flavobacteriaceae; genus Flavobacterium; species Flavobacterium adiutor. The sequence continues at coordinate 614,375 of NZ_CP182487.1, read as the reverse complement.
AAGAATTTTAAAACACAATTAGAAACAGCTGTTACACTAAAAAAATAAAACCTCATAAAGTAAAACTTAAAAACAGAAATTGCAACAAATAAAACTATATATGAGATGAAGAAAGAATGTATAATAGCGCAATTTATGATTTTCATTTTAGCCATTTTATAATTACAAGTTATTATACGTTCTTTTTGATTGATAAATTCCACATTTCTATTCAGCAGTCACAAGTGTATTTATTCTTGTTCTCTGGAGTTGTTGCTGCCGGAACTTTGATTGGCGGACCAATTGGTGATCGCTTTGGAAGAAAATATGTAATCTGGGTTTCTATACTGGGTGTTGCGCCTTTTACGCTTTTATTACCTTACGTTTCTCTATTCTGGGTTGGAACTTTATCTGTAATTATTGGCCTGATACTTTCATCTGCGTTCTCTGCCATTTTAGTTTACGCTACCGAATTACTGCCGGGAAAAGTGGGTCTTGTAGCTGGTCTTTTCTTCGGGTTTGCTTTTGGAATAGGCGGGTTAGGTTCTGCGGTTTTAGGAAAAATTGCTGATGCCACCAGTATCGAATATGTTTTTAAAATTTGTGCCTTCCTGCCGTTGATTGGTATTATTACCGGATTTTTGCCGAATATTGAAGGGAGAAAAAAGGCCTAATTTTTTAATCTCGCAAAAGTCGCGAAGACATAAAGGTTTTCTTTTTTAAGTTGAATTGCGTCCAGCTCAGCTGGATGAGAAAATAATCACAAAGCTAAAGGCTTTAGCCGAATTGTAACTGATTTGGCTAAAGCCTTTTTCTATACTTGCTGAATTCCTCCAGTTAAAACTGGAGGCAACTTATAAAAAACTTTACCTCGAAAAAAGCTTAATTTTTAATCTCGCAAATTTCAGCATTTCATTTAATCAAAAAACACATAGCCTTTTGAAGCTATGTGTTTTTTATTATTCCTGAAGCCTGATACTGTCATTATAAGTCACGACATATTCCCTTTTGTCTAATAATTTTCCGATTCCTTTTTGAGTTAGAAAATTGGGACTAAAAGCAACTTCAGTGCCTCTGAAATTATTTTTGTTTTTTTCGTCCTGTTCATGATAATAAACGTTGAAAACAAATTTAAACCAGTCATTGTCGGCTGTGTCCATCAAACCCAGTTCAATTTGCGAATCAACTTTTTGACCTGGCGCCACCCAAATTGCTTTTTCATTAAGTCCCGAATAATTAGCAAAAGTTCCATCCGCATGTTCTATAACAACTCGTTTCCTTTGTATAGTCGTTACCTTTTTAGTTATTTCGTCGTAATTAGACTCCGAAAAATCTCCAATAAAAACAACAGTCCCTTTTCTCATGCTGTAAATAGTGTCCTGACTTTTTGAATACACAAGATAACTTTTCCACCTTTCCGGGCTCACATCATTTCTGGTGATAGCATAAATTTTCACAACTTTTCCTTCTTTAAAAGGAAGCGAATAAGTTATATCCGGATTTACAGTCGGATTTAAATATCCCTGTGTTGCAGAATAGCTGTACGAAAAATCAATTTTTTTATTTTTATTGATTGGCTTTAACGTAAAAAGCAATCCTGAATCTGCAGTTGCATTAAACTTTGTACCACTCACTTCTGTATTTTGCAACTTCCCGAAATTAAAATTCACAATATAACTGCCTGCTGCTGCTTTTGTATAGGTAAAGTCAACACCATTGTCAGCATTTTTAATCGGTACAATAATAACTTTTCCTGATTGCGAGTATATATGATTAGTAACAATTACAGAAAAAATTAGTACAATTAACACTTTATAATTCGACATATTTTTCTTATTTAATTTTTAAAGTGAAAATAGTAAAAATTTACAGATGTCTAATCTTTAATAATGCGTTTACTAATTTTATTTCCATTAGTTGTTAAAGTCAAAATATAAGCTCCTGATGAAAGATTTTCTAAATCTAAGTTTTGCGTCTGTACATCCACAGTTTTAGTAACAATCAATTTACCAGACAAATCAAACAACTGAATTATAGCTCCTTCTGCCATTTCATTATCTAACTCTATCGTAAGGATGTTTTTTACCGGATTTGGATAATAATTAAATATGAAATCAGAGTCAGTACTTTCTATTGTTTCCACATTTAGATCCGTATTTATTTTTTTAGCGGTTGTAAAGTTACTTTCGGAATAACCTAAATCAGGATTACTGCCTGAGTAAGAAAGACCAACATTGGTTCCTTTGTCAATTAAATCGCTTCCCTGAACTAATTTGAAAGGCAAGTTAGTTGGAAGATCACCATTTGACTGGCGGGCTCCGATGGCAAGTGAAGTACTGGTACTTGTAAAATCGGCAGTGCTTACAGTGACACTTAAATTCCATGAGTTATTTTGCTCCGTAGCATTTGAAATAGATATAGTTCCGGATAATGAAATATTATTTTTGAAAATATGTTTCTTTCCCGATTGCACCGGATTTCCAAAACCAAAGTTGATGTTGTTTCCGTATCCTGTACAATTGTATACTGTTATGCTTCCGGTATTGTTGTTCTGATCGAATCCTTTTTTGGGATGTCCTATTGCAACACATTTGGTCAGTACATTGTCAGCCGGAACAGAATTACCTCCTACTTTAAAACCATTTCCGTTTCCGGTAAAGCCTCCGTAATTCCATATATCTACACCGTTTCTGATCGCCCAGCAGTTTTCGAAAGTTACTTTTTGGGTACTGTCAAAACAATCGTATCCGTCATCTGAATTTTCCCAGGCACGGCAGTTGATGAATTTATTTCCGGGTCCCTGTTCTTGTTTTGGACCAAAACCATCAGCCATGCTTCCCTTCTTTTTGGGATCATAATTTCTGTACGCATCGCAGTTTTTTACCGTGGTATTCGAACCTCCTTTGTTAATTTCGAGACCGGTATTTCGATTGTTGTAAAAAGCACAATTTTCAAAAGTAGTATTAGAACCTGTTACATACGCACCCTGATAACCTGCTCTTGTAATAGCGATTCCTTTAAAACTCCAATAAGACCCTGTAATGCTAAAACCATACGAATCCTGTACCCATTCCTGATCCGGAAACGAAAAATCTATTACGGCTCTTCCGTTGTTTACACATTCTACCTTAATAGGACTTGAAGAAGTTCCTGATTTTGTAAACGAAATAGTGTTTTTTGCACCGGCAGTATACGCAATAGTATACGTTCCGGCTTGTAATAAAATAACATCTCCGGCAACAGCTTTGCCCACAGCTGTTTTAAAATTCATAGCGTTAGTAAAACTCGAACCCGAATTAGTAGCACTTCCGGTTGGTGTTACATAATAAGTTGCTGCTGAAACTGATCCCGATACTAAAAGGGACAGCATGAAATAGTAGATTTTTTTCATAAGTTTTGTGTTAGTTTGAACAGCACAAGGTACTTATGGTTTTTTATAAAAATATTGAATTAATTCAATGGTTTTGAGGAAATTGAAATTGATTTGAAAATTGGGGGAGATTGTAAAGTGGCTTTTTTTGTGTTTCTGTCGCTCTTAAGCGTTTTAGGTTTATGAAAAAAGAAAACTTTAGGTTAATAAATTATCTTTAAAAATGATAATCTAATAAATACAAATTTTCATTATAAAAAAGCTTGTCATGAAAGACAATATTATTGTACTCTTGTTGTTAAAATTTCTCTCATTTTTTTTATATGTAAATTTACTTCCTTCTTTAGTTCTTTTTTGTTTGCTCCATTTTTCCTAAAACGCTTTTTTAATATGTCAAATAATTTATCATTCCATTTTTTATCAATTTTAGTATCAACAACTTCAATCAAAATTAATTCATCAGTTACTTTAGAAACTTTGTCGCCAATAACACCGTAACCTATGTACAATCCTCTAGATTGAAAAATTGCATCTACAATCGAATAATGTTTTTCAATTTCAAATTCTATATTAAACTCGAATTCCATTGGTTTTGTTAAGCGTCCAGATTTTGTTTCTTAAAAAGATATTTAATGGTGAACCCCATTGAACAGTAACATCTCCTGAATCTGTGTTTAAGTGGATGTTAATTAAATCTGACAAAGTTGAATTATGTTTACAATTTAGGACTACTGCTGGAATCATTCGACCTTCTCCCAATATAGAACTGCCAATCAAACCATTTTCTTGAATTGAATAATTTGGACACTTAGTTTTCTTTATTTCCATAGATTATATCTTTTATTAAATTGCAATTAACATGCGCTGAATTATTAGATCCATCTTTTACAATAATCTTATAATTTTCAATTTTAGTATTGTGTAGATTTTCTGGATAATTAAAAATTAACCATCCTGATTTTATTTCTTTCTCATCTATTCTTATGTCTTTAGGAAATTTTGTTAAATTTTCATGAAATTCCTTATCGAATAGTTTTGGTTGATGATCTAATTGAATTTTGATCTTTTCATTTGAAGAATTTAAATATTCCAATTCTAAAAATCCAGCAAATGAATTTTTTGTTGAAGAAAAATTAGTGATCTTAATATCAAAAATTAAATTTTTAGTTTTCTCTTCTTTTACGTTAGTTCTAAAAAAATTTTCAAGATACAATGAAAATTTCGCTTTTTTATTTTCAAATTCTATCCTATCAAATTTATGCTTCCTTCTATTTATTATATATGTTTTATACACAATTATAACAGTAATAAAACTAATGACGATTGTTATATTTTCTTTGAAAAACGTTACTATGTCTGTCATATTCATAAATTATTTATACTAATTTTTTTATAGGCAAAACGATTATCGAAATTTCGACTAATAATAAAGTTCTACGAAGTTTTTTCCTTTTAAATTTCTCCAAATATAATGGATTTCTTATCATTTTCAACTCAAACTTACCAATCATCCGAGTATAAAAAACGCTTTCTTAAAAAGAAAGCGCTCTTGAAATTATGCGTTTAAACTCTATTTAACCCCCATTAAAAATAAGACTCAAAATAACCAAACTCAATACTCCAAATAATATCTTCACACATTTATCAACCTAAAACCAAATCATCGCTTGCTAATTTCACTTTCGGTTTCCCAAGTTTTATGACAGCTTCCTTTACCTTAATTTGATCTTCTTTAGAAAGAAATACAGGAATCAATACAGCTATTTCAATTTTCAACAGTCGATTAATAATAATTAAATCTCGTAAAGTAAAAGGTTTAATACCATTCATCAGCTCCGACATGTGCGTCTTGCTTTTATGCCCCAAAATAGAACCCAGATTTTCCTGAGTCAATTCCAATTCTTTGAGTTTTTTTCTGATGGCTTGTTTTCTGTTTTCCAGAAATACTCTTTCTAGATCGGCAATCTGTTCTGCTTTGTCACTTTCTAAAAGTTTGGCATCATCAATTTGGTCAACATCACTCCATTCTGCATTTTCATATTTTTCAATTATGTCACGCAGTTTAGTTCTTAGCTTTTTAAAGTTGAAATCTTCCTTTGCCAGAAGTCTCAATTTCCTGTCGGCAATAAGCGCTCTTTCATAATCCAATTCGTTTGTGATTACGCCTTTTTCTATTAGTTGCTCTATGTCAAAATGTGTTTTCATTCTATATAGCCGTTTTTTCTCAACCATTTTTCAATAGTCGATTTTGTATTTTTAAAAGTCGATTCATATTCCTGATGCGTTCCGGCCCAAACAATTGTAGCTTCACCGTCCTCATCAAACTCAATTAATATAAGTGTTCTGTGAACGTGAATATCAAAAAAATAAAATCCGTCATTATGAACACAGTCTGCATCATTTCTAATGTCATTGATATTTTCTTCGTTAGGATTAAACTTTTCTAAATCTGTGATTAACTTATCGATTTCAATACATAGCTTTTTATTGCCTATGTTTTTCTTTTTGATCTTTAAGATTGTCTTTTTCCCTATAATCCTCATACTAATGACTTTGCAAATATAAATAAAGTTCTGATATAAACCGAACTTTTGTTTGTTCGATTTTTATATCAGGAAATAGTTTCAAACATTTCCATAACGACAAACCTAACTATTTTTTAATATAATTATAAATATTTACTTACTTTTTTTTGCATCAAAGCATAAAAAACGCTCCCTTAAAAAAGAAAGCGTTCTTGTAATTATATATTTAAGAAACTATTTTAATTCCCATTAAAAACCAAATACAAAACCAAAATCACCAACCCCAACAACCCAAACAAAAGCTTCACCTTTTTACTAGTTTTAGGAATATCCGTTTCATCTGAAAAATTAACTTCCGGATTTTTATCGGTTAATGAAATAATCACTGCCGCAATTAAAAGCACAGCAAAAATGTAAAATGAAATTAATAAAAAGTGTGGCCAAACCGGGTATTTATCGGCAGGAAAAATCCATAAATACAAAACTCCTACGAATAAACTGAAGGCTGATCCCCAGGACAAAGTAGCATTTACGGCTTTTTTTGTAGTGCGTTTCCAGAAAACACTCAACAAAAATACCACAGATAACGATGGCGCCAAAAATCCCAGAACCGCCTGAAAGATGTTGAATAAATTCTGCCCTTTGATATTGTCAATCGCAATGGCAATCAGGATCGCAAACACACAACCTGCCCCAATTGTCAATCTTCCAATTTTGATCTGTTCTTTTATAGAAGCTGTCGGATTCATTTTCTTTACATAAATATCATTCGTAAAAACGGTGCTTAAGGCATTCAATGAGGAACCAATAGTTCCTACCAAAACGGCAATCATAACACAAATTACCAAACCGTTCATCCCGCTTGGGAATAAATTCGTCACCATGGTCATATAAGCCAAATCCGAGTTTTTTCCCAATTCAGGAAACAAAACCGAACACAGGATTCCCGGCAAAATAAACAGCGGCAAAGCCAGTACTTTCAGCCAGCCGATGAAGTTGACTCCCAATTGTCCCTGTTCCAGATTTTTGGCTCCCAAAACACTCTGCACCATCGACTGGTCGGTACAGAAAAATGCAACTGCCGCCACAGGATATCCTAATAAAATAGCAGGCCAAGGATAATGGGCATCGTTTGCAGGCTGAACCAAATTCCAGAAATTAGAAGGTGTTTTAGCAATCAAAGCTTCGATGCCGCCTACTTTCTGTAATCCTAAATACGATAAGGTAAGCGAAACGACAATCAATAAAATCATCTGAAAAACATTCACTTTGGCAATGGCTTTCAATCCTCCGGCATAAGTAAAAATTCCCGAGAAAATCACTAAAACGGTCACACTCTGCCACATCGGAATTCCCAAGATCTGGCGTACCAAAATTCCTCCGCTGAACAATCCCAGTGACAGCCAGCTTACCAAAATTTTTACCATAGCATACCAAGCCAAAATTGTCTGAGTACTGTCACCATAGCGTTTCCCCATATATTCGGGCATGGTGCTGACTTTACTCGCAATATATCTTGGTGCAAAAACGATCGCTAAAAGCAATAAAAACACAAAGGCATACCATTCGAAATTTCCGGCTACAATTCCGGTTGCATAACCAATACTCGCAAAAGCCAATAACGACGATGGTCCCACATTGGTACCCCACATATTGAATCCGATGTTGTACCAGTTCAGGGAATTTCCCGCCATAAAAAGCGTTTCGTTCTTTTTACTCTGCTTCACGCTCACCACATAACCAATGACCAATAAGGTCACCAGATAGACAGCGACAATCATAAAATCTAAGGCCGTTAACTTATCGTAGATGCTGTTCATAGCCCGTATTCGTTAAGAACATCAGCAATTTTTACTGGCATTCCGGTTTGTAATGATTTGTCCATTGCCTGTAATAATGCCACGGTTCCAATGCCTTCTTCCATATTTGGATAGGCTTCAAAATTCTGCTCGATACTATCCACAAAATATTCCAAGTAATTTTGATATTCACCGCCGTGATGACTCTGCCCTTCAAAACGGAAATAATATTTTATAGTGCTGTCGCCCCAGGTGATTACTTTCTCTTCACCGGTTTTATCTGTAACAGCATAACGTAATTCGTGATAATCGGCCTGACTCGCACCTTCTGTTGCTCTTAAAATTGTGCTCATTCCACTGTCTCTTTGAGCTGGCTGTGTTGGCGAAGTATAGACTCCGCTTACTCTGGCAATTCTTCCATCTGTAGCTTTGAAAATAAAATGCATCGTATCTTCGTTTTTTAAGCCTGCAACAGCTCCGTTACTGCTGATCATTCCATACCCCATTACTTCCTGAATATTTGGAAGATACCAACGAATGAAATCTACAGGATGGCTCAAACCTCCGTACAGCCATTTGAAAGACTGCAATAATGACCATTCTTTTTTCAAAAACCATCTGTGGTCTGCGTGATATTGCGCTTCGATTGTAATTAAATCACCTATTAATCCGGCTTCATAATCGGCTCTTTGTCTTTTTGCCGGTTCAAAGAAACGTGAACTTTGTCCGATAAATACTTTTTTTCCTGTGCTTTTGCTCAGTTCTAATAATTCCTTCGCATCCGAAAGATCATCGATAAACGGTTTTGTACAAACGACATGTTTCCCGTGTAGCAAAGCCTGCTTCACATGTTGCGCGTGCAAATGATCGGGTGTATAAATCGCGATGATATCAATAGAATCATCGTTTAATAAATCGTCGTAATTGGTTGTGTACGAATGAAAATCGAATTCTTTGGCTCTTTGCTTGCAGATTTCTTCGTTTCTGTCACATACTTTTACAAGTTCTAATTTTGAACTTTCTAAAGCGGCCGACATGGTGCTTCGTCCTTCTCCAAGTCCCAGAATAGCTATTTTTAACATGAGGTGTGGTTAATTAAGATTGTTAGTTTTATTTTTCACGCAGATTAAGCAGATTTTTTCTTTATTCTTTGCTCTTTATTCTACTTTTTCTCTTCTGCTTTAACTTTGTTCAGGAAAATCCAAACTTCTCCCGGCTTTGCGCCTTCGATTCCGGTTTGGTATTTTTTCATTAAGTTGTTCCAATCGTCTACACGCGGATTGTTTTCGGTTGTTTTTGGATTTAGTTTTTCTAAGCTTTCTCCTTTCGGGATGCTGATGACCAACATTAATTGTCTTCCGTTTTTGAAAACCTGTAACTGCTGGAAATCGGCATTACAGAAACCTTTGGCGATTTCAGGCCATTTTTCGAATTGGGTTGTGTGATAATCTACGTACTCCTTTTGCAGTTTTTCGTCTTCTACCAAATTCGCAGTCAAAACGATATTCTCCCATTCAGAAACTACTTTAGCATCTTTACATCTTTGGAAATTCTGAAAATCATAAACCGGGTTCTCGTAGATTTTAATTTCCAGTTTCGGAAAAGCCAGAGCCAGTTTACGTTTGGTTCTTTCAGGTTGGTTCATCAATCCGTAAATAACCAGATGATTTTCCCATTGGTACAATTCTTCGCCTACGATTCGGAAGCCTTTTATGGTCGATTTGATTTTTTCGATATCCAGATCTTTTCCGATTACTTCAATCGCTACCGATTTTGGCATTTCCTGTAATCCCCAGGCTTCGTCAACAACCACTTCTTTCGCTAATAGGTCGTTGTATGGCGCACGAATTCCTGCATTTTGTTTGATTTTTGGATCAACAAAAGCATAATTATCCTGCCAGATGTTTCCTTTAGGACCATTGTTATTTTTCAATATTTTCTGAATCGGAATCCAGTTGTTTTTAATCGTAAAGCCCTGACTTCCTTCATCGGTATACAAGTACAGCCATAAAAATGGATCGTGTGCATACGGACTGTTGTACACTTTATCAATATAGTTTTCTTCTATGCTGCTTTCAGGCTGTGATGAAAGCGTATAAATTCCGGCTACATCGTGTAAATGTTTGGCGTAATGATGAATTTTATTTCGCTGAATTTTATTGTTACGCATTACGTTTTCGGTGTGTGTCCAGCCCCAGCCCATTGAAATGCCGCTGTAGGCCACATCCGAAATTTCGTTGTGTTCAATCGTCAGATTTTTTATAAAACCGGCAGCAATTCCCAGACATCCCCAATCTTCGTTGGCTACGTTAGTAATTAAGTTATCAGCAATCAATTCGTCTGAACAAACTATTCTTTCGTCTTTTACAGTATAAGGCAAATGTGCCTCGAATGATTCTTCAGAGAAAACACCCAGATTGATTCCGTTGCCGCCAATGTCTTTGAAGAGATTTCCTTTCACAATATTATGATTCGTTCCTCTGTGCAAATCCAAACCTGTAGAGGACAAATGCTCAAAACTACAAAATTCAAATTGTGTATTATTGGCATAATTTACCTCAACAGCTGCTCTTGGTCTTCCTACCCATCCCTGATTTTCCAAACTCGCCTGATTTGGCGTCCCCGGAGTTTTTAATTTATAGGCATCCAATAAATACATTCCCGCCTGCAAAGGCACATGACCCTGTTGTGAGGGACGAAGCCAGTTGCTATATTGGAATGAAATTCCTTTAAAATTAAAATGATGCACCGGAGTATCCAGAGTTCCTTCCATTTTCACCAAATTTTCTAAAACCGGTACAGTTACTTTAGCAGAAGCCAAATCTTCTCCTTTTCTTGGAATGTAATAGATTTTACCTTTTTTTCTGTCCAGATACCATTCTCCGGGTTCGTTGAGCATTGAAATCCCATTGTTTAAATAGAATGCTGAATTTCCGTTGTTTTTAGAAATCCACGGAGCCGGCCAGGGGTGCTCGCTCTGGATTCGGCTTTCAGGCTGCTCGAATGAAAGTCTTGCGCTGTCTTTTTTGATTTCGATATTTTTGATTCGAAGATTGGCAATCGCCCACCATTGTACGATGAACATTTCCATTCCTGTTTCAAACTTAACCGATTTGTCTTTGAAAGGAATCCAGCAGGTTTCGGTAGCAGCATCCCAGGACAAAATTCTGTCCATTTGGTTTCCAGAAGTACTTTTCGCTCTAACGGCTTTTTTTCCGTTTACCCATAATTGTCGGTAATTGATAATTTCACCTGCCTGCTGAGGAGCATTGGCTTCCCAAATTGTTCCGGCTTTTAAACCGTTTATAGCAAGTGTAGATTTTTTCCAGTCTTTAATTTCGATACCTCCGCTTAATATTGGTTTGGCATTGGCATCCGCTTCAATGATCGTCGGACTATCGGCTGTTCCGGAATCTTCAGGTCTTATAAATAAAGGTTCGTTTAAAGAATACGTTCCGTTCATTACAATAATACGGATTCCACCATTGATGGATGCATCTTTCAGGCGGCGTAATTCTCTGGCTTTTCGCACGGCCATCTGAACAGTTGCCAGCGGACTCGATTTCGTACCTGCATTAGTATCTTTCCCTTGTGGAGAAACCCAGATTTCAGCAGCTTTTAATGAGAATGTACAAATTGTTATTAACAACAGAATTAGAACTTTTGTATAGATCTTTAAACGCATTTTTTTCTTTTTTAAGGTAAATCTGCAAAGGTTATATATTTCTTAACAATATAACACTTTCAAATAAATGTATTTTTCACACTTTTTGCGAATGACGGGTACAATTTAACAGAACATAAAAATATAAGTGTCCTGCACACTCCTGTATATTTTAAATTATACTTACTTTATTGGTATAATAATGAATTACAAATCAACTTCGTTACAATTAACAATACTATAGAATCAGTATTAAATTAAATATATTGTTAATATTTTTTATAAATTTGTGCAATCGATTACATTATTGTATTTTCGTTTTTTTATGAAACTTATTTTGCAATTTGTAAAATAAGTATTATCAAGATAAATATATCCTATTATTTTGATATCAAAAATCTAAACTTTAACTAATTCAATAAGAATGAAAACTAACCTAACACAATTTTCTCGTATGCTTTTGGCTGTCCTGACCATTAGCTGTGCAGGAAAAGCGGTAGCCCAAAAGTCAAAATCCAATGGTACTTACGACAACATTGAATTTAAAATGGCAAAAGTCAATGAACCAAAAATTCCGAAAAACATTGTAAATCTTAAAGACTTTGGCGCTGTAAACGGAGGATATGTTTTAAACACAAAAGCTTTCGAAGATGCCATCAGTGCGCTTTCAAAAAAGGGTGGCGGAAAATTAATCATCCCTCCCGGAATCTGGTTAACTGGCCCAATCATCTTAAAAAGCAAAATCGAATTACATGCACAAACTGGAGCATTGATCAAATTCTCCCCTGATAAAAGTTTATATCCAATTATCGAAACCAGCTTTGAAGGTTTAAACACCTGGCGTTGTATCTCTCCACTTTACGGGAAAAATCTTGAAGATGTTGCCTTTACAGGAAATGGTGTATGGGATGGTTCAGGCGAAGTTTGGAGACAGGTTAAAAAAAGTAAACTAACAGAAAGCCAATGGAAGAAATTTGTCGAATCAGGCGGTGTGCTTAACGAAAGTAAAACGAGCTGGTATCCATCTGAAACTTTCATGAAAGCTTCTGTAGGAGCAGATCAGAATGTACGTCTGGATTTAAAAACTAAAGAAGAGTTTGAAGCGATTCATGATTTCCTTCGTCCGGTATTGGTGAGTATTCAAAATAGTAAAAGAGTATTGTTTGACGGACCTGTATTTCAAAATTCTCCGGCATGGAACATTCACCCATTGATGATTGAAGATTTGATTGTTCGAAATATAACGGTTCGTAACCCTTGGTTTTCACAAAATGGAGATGGTCTTGACGTAGAATCCTGCAAAAATGTAATCGTTGAAAATTCAAGTTTTGATGTGGGAGATGACGCAATCTGTATCAAATCAGGTAAAGACAAAGACGGTCGTGACAGAGGTGTTCCGTGTGAAAACATCATCATAAAAAACAACATTGTGTATCATGGTCATGGTGGTGTTACGGTTGGAAGTGAAATGTCCGGAGGCGTAAAAAACATGCACGTTTCGAATTGTACTTTTATGGGTACTGATGTTGGGCTGCGTTTTAAGAGTAACCGTGGACGCGGAGGTGTTGTAGAAAATATTTTTATTTCTGACATTTTCATGACCGATATTCCCTCTCAGGCGATTTCATTCAACCTTTATTATGGAGGAAAATCCATTGCTGAAACTTTGGAAGAAGGTGGTGCGAAAATTGTCAATCAAAAAATGCCTGTAGATGAAAAAACGCCTCAGTTCAAAAATATTTCGATAAAAAATATAACAATCAAAGGGGCACAACAAGCTGTATTTTTACAAGGACTTCCTGAAATGAACCTGGAAAATATTGAAATTTCTAATCTGATTGCAAAAGCAGAAAATGGATTTACTATTGTTGATGCTAACGGAATTAAAATTCACAATGCAAAACTAGATATTGAAAAACCAAATGTAATTGATATTTACAACGGTAAAAACATGTCGTTTAAGGATATTGAATTCAATTCTACTTCATCTAAAGCCATTACTATTAATGGAGAAGCTACTGAGAATGTAGAATTTGTTTCTTCAGCGAATTCAAATTTTGACAAAAAAACGGTTATAGGAGAAACTGTTCCAAAATCTGCGGTAAAACTATAGTTAATTAAACCATTATCCTTCAGTTGTGTCTAAGTTCAAACTAAACACAACTGAAGTTCATCAAATTACTATGAAAACATCACAAAGTCTGTCCAGAAATAAGAGTTTATTATTTGGCATCCTACTCACCTCTTTTTCGTTTCTTTATTCAGGCGCTCAATCTGAAAAAGACAAAAAGACGACAGTAATCAGTACAAAACCATTTAGCGACAGTATGAATCACTGGTATGGTATTGCCGATAAAAACAATATTGTCAATCCGATTCCGAATCAGCCAAAATATGAAGAATCCGAATACACCAAAATTGCGGATAACATCATCTATTTTCAGCGCGATAATGGCGGATGGCCAAAAAATTATGACATGCGTGCTATTTTGACAACTGAACAAATAAATGATATTGTAGGTTCAAGGTCAGTTTTGCATACCACTTTTGACAACGGCACCACTTATACTCATGTCTATTATCTGGCGCAGGTTTATACACTGACCAAAATAGAAAAATACAAAACAGCTTGTCTGAAAGGAATTGATTTTATTTTAGAAGCGCAATATCCTAATGGTGGATGGCCTCAATATTATCCACTCGAAAAAGGATACAGCCGCCATATTACTTTTAATGACGGTGCTTATATGGGGATTATGAATTTGCTGGATAAAATAGTAAATAACGATCCTAATTTTAGTTTTATAGATGCTGAAACAAAAAGCAAAGTAAATACAGCTTATGAAAAAGGAATTGACTGCATTTTAAAAACACAAATTTCTGACCATGGAAAACTGAGTGCCTGGTGCCAGCAGCATGACGAGGTAACTTTACTTCCGGTATGGGCGAGAAAATTTGAACCGCCAAGTGTCAGTAATGCAGAAAGTGTTGATATTGTCTTATTTTTAATGAAAATTGAAAATCCTAGTGAACAGGTTATAAGAGCGGTACAAAGTGCCGTTAAGTGGTTTGAGGATTCTAAAATATACAATACCAGAGTAGAAACTTTTGAAGCTCCGGAGATGGATTCAAAATTCAAAAAAATTAAAGACGATCGTCGTGTTGTAAATGATCCGACAGCACCACCAATCTGGACCCGTTATTACGAATTAGGAACAGGAAAACCTTTGTTTTGTGACAGGGACAGTGTATACTTATATTCATTAGCAGAAGTAAGCCGCGAACGCCGAACAGGTTATGCCTGGTACACCTACAATCCTGAAAAAGTATTGAAAAAGTATCCTGAATGGCAGAAAAAATGGACTCCTGAAACTGATGTTTTAAAAAAATAAAAAGTCTAAACTGATCATAAAAAAAGCGTGAATTGTAGAAATTCACGCTTTTTTTTATATTACAATATTATGGAATCTTAATCCAATCACTTATTAATATCATCATATGTTAAATAGTCTTTTCTACTAATAGTAAATATTTGCAATCCATTACCGTCCATAATTAATCCTAGACTTTCGTCATTTTTGGGAAAATAAATTTGATAGTTCTGACCATTATTTAATAGAATTTTATAGGTATCAACAGACTTATCTGAAGAACCATGATGCCCCATTCCGCTTTGAATATAACTATGAATTATAGACTTCCCTGAGCTATCTTTTATAGTAATTTCTTTTTGCGAAAAAGTAATTTGATGTTTTTTACCTTTTAAATCTAATGCTTTCCATTTACCTTGATAAGCATCTGATCCTTCACATGATAGAATTAACAATAGTAAACATATACCCAAAACTAATTTTACTTTTTTCATGACAATAATTTCTGTGTATAGTTTTCCAAAGATTGCATACAACTTAGTCATTCAACTTATAAAATGATTTAGCATTTTCAAACCAGATTTTATTCTGATCTTCAATTGAAAGCTGTGATATGTAATCTTCTAATGTTTTTACCAGTTCCTTATAATCAGAAGCTACATTGCAAACCGGCCAGTCGGATCCGAACAGTATTTTATCTGCAGAGAAGTTTTCAAAAATCACATCCAGATACGGTTTTAAATCGGATGGTTTCCAATTGTTCCAATCGGCTTCTGTAACCATTCCGGAGATTTTACACCATACATTTTCAAATTTTGAAATTGCTTCAATTCCTTTTTTCCATGATGTAATATCACCCGATTTTATATCCGGTTTTGCAATATGATCAATGACAAACTTTTGTTCAGGAAATGTTTTTACCAAATCGATTGCAGCTGGCAACTGACGATGAAAAATCAAAATATCATAAGTAAAGTCAAACTCTTTTAAGGCTACGATTCCGTTACGGAATTCCTTTCCGAACATAAAATCATCAGGTTCTCCCTGCACAACATGCCTGAACCCTTTTAAGGTTGAATATTTAGAAAAGTGTCTTAATCGGTCTGAAATGTTTTCACTTCTTAAATCAACCCAGCCTACAACTCCTTTTATAAAATCATTTTTTGAAGCGAGATCCAGTAAAAAATTAGTTTCTTCTTCAGACTGACTTGCCTGAACCGCTACGCATCCCGAAAATTGATTTTCTGAAAGCAATGGCGACAAATCTTGGGGTAAAAAATCCCTTTGAATCTTTTGCATCGAATCATCAATCCAGCTATCTCTAACCGGATCAAATATCCAAAAATGCTGATGGGAGTCAATTCGATTCATACCAATTAATTTACATCACTGATTAAAGCACGATCCAAATGCACATAACCTCCTTCTACGAAAACAAATTGTCCCGTAGTATGGGAAGATCGATCTGAAACAATAAAAAGCGCCGTATCTGCAATTTCTACTGTTGTAGTCATTCTGGACTCAAACGGAATACTTTTATTGATTTTTTTCAAAACTGCTTCACCATCCGGTACTGTTTTGATCCAGTCTTCGTATGCCGGTGTGTAACATTCAGCAATAATGATCGCATTAGAACGAATTCCGTACTGAATCAAATCCACTGCCCATTCTCTCGTAAGTCCAAGAACACCGCCTTTTGCAGCAGCATATCCTGACGTTCCGCCTTGTCCCGTCAAAGCTACTTTTGAACCAATATTCAAAATGTTTCCTTTTGATTCTTTTAGGTATGGAAGTGCAAATTTCACCAGCAAAAAGTAACTTACCACATTAAGCTTTAATGAATCCATAAACTCTTCGTAAGTAGCATCTAAACCCGCACCGTCATTTACACCTACGTTATTGATCACAACATCTATTCTGCCGTATTTTTTCGCAATCTCAGCAACTGCTTTTTCCATCTGGACAGGATCAGTCACATCCGTTTGTACAAACAACGAATCGATTCCTTTCTTCTGCAAAGCTTCCGCATAACCAAAGCCTCTGCTGTTTCTGTCCACCAAAACCGGAATAGCACCTTCATCCGCTAATCGATTGATGATGGTCTCACCAATACTTCCTTCTTTTCCAGCCGATCCTGAAACGACTACAATTTTACCTTTTAAATGTAAATCCATTTTTTGTGTTTATTTATGGTTTTAAATAGCTGTAAATATTTTAACACATAGAAACATAGCTTTAGAAACATACGAAAAAGGCGCTTCACTTGCATACAAACACATAGCTATGTGTGAGAAACTAGTTTCTTTCAACTCTCTTTCAAAAAATAAAAAACCTATGTTTCTATGTGTTTAAAACTATAGTTTAATCTTAATTTATCTCGATTAACGCTTTAATAGTATTATTTTTTGGATCAATCCATTTTCCAAATTCACTGATCATATCCTCAAAATCAGCTCTGTGCGTGATGTACTTCTTGGGATCAATTTTCCCAGCTTTCAGGCATTCCATTACATATTCAAAATCTTCCATGGTAGCATTACGGCTGCTCATCAAAGTAGATTCCCTTTTATGAAAATCAGGATGACTGAAGCTCAATTCTCCTTTTTGAAGTCCCACCAATACGAATCTTCCGCCATGCGAAATATAATTAAAGGCACTGTTCATCACTTTTTGGTTTCCGGTAGCATCAATCACTACGTTTGCCATATCGCCATTGGTCAGTTCTTTTAATCTTTCGGCCACATCTTCATTTAACGGATTGATGGTTTCATCAGCATTCAGTTCATTTTTACAAAAACCTAATCGGTAGTCATTGATATCCATTACAATCACTTTAGCTCCGGCAATCTTAGCAAACTGAATCAATCCAATTCCGATTGGTCCTGCACCCATTACCAAAACGGTATCGGTTGCTTTTACAGCCGCTCTTCTTACTCCGTGTGCTGCAATCGCTAATGGTTCAACTAAAGCCAGTTCATCATAATCCAGACCTTGTCCGTGCAGTAAATACTGTTCCGGAATCGTAACATACTCGGCCATTCCGCCGTCAATATGCACGCCGAAGACTTTGATATTGGCACAACAATTAGTCAGACCATTTCGACAGGCAACACATGTTCCACAGCTGAAATAAGGAATAAACGTTACTTTATCGCCCGGCTCGAAACCTTTTGCATTTCCTTTTATATATTCAGCAGCCAGTTCATGGCCTAAAATTCTTGGGTATTCAAAATAAGGCTGTGTTCCTCCAAAAGCGTGAATATCGGTTCCGCAGACACCTATCCTTCTAATTTTCAAAAGCACTTCGCCTTCCTTTGGTTCTGGCATTGGTTTCTCTTTGTATAGAAACTCCTGCGGTTTTTCACAAACAATATATTTCATTTTATTTAGAATAAGCTTTAGCTATTTGTTTACTTGATCCCAGACCGTCCATACCCAATTCGATAACGTCACCTGGTTTGATATAGATTGGATCCGGCTTGATACCTAATCCAACTCCAGGAGGTGTTCCTGTACTAATGACATCACCAGGAAGCAACGTCATAAACTGACTTAGATAATGCACTAAAAATGGAATTTTAAAAACCAGATTAGAAGTATTACTGTTTTGGAATTTCTTTCCGTTAACAGTTAACCACATTGGTAAATTATTTACATCAGCGATTTCGTCCTGCGTAGCCAAAAATGGTCCAAGAGGAGCGAAAGTATCACAACCTTTTCCTTTTGCCCATTGTCCACCCATTTCGATTTGGAAAGCTCTTTCGCTGTAATCATTCAATAAAGCATATCCTGCTACATAGTCTAAAGCTTCTGCTTCTTCTACATAACTTGCTTTTTTACCTACTACAAATGCCAATTCGATTTCCCAGTCTGTTTTTTCACTGTTTTTTGGGATAACCAAATCATCATTTGGGCCACATAAAGAGGTAGTTGATTTGAAAAAGATAATGGGTTCTGTTGGAATCGGAGCACCAGTTTCATGACAATGATCTACATAATTCAATCCGATACAGATTATTTTTGAAGGTCTCGCAACCGGAGAACCTAAACGAACATTTGCATCGACTTCTGGTAAAACCGGATTGCTTTCTAAAGCTTTTTTTAATTTTTCCAAACCATTGTCTTCGAAAAAAGCTTCGTTAAAATCCGAAACAATTGAAGAAACATCATATCTTTTTTCCCCAATAATAACACCCGGTTTTTCTTTTCCAGCAGCTCCAAAACGTATTAATTTCATTTTCTTAATTTTTTAAGTTACTAAGATTCTAAGGTTCTGAGTTTCTAAGGCTAAAATCTTAGCAGCTTAATATCTCAGAACCTTAGCATCTCTTTTTTAATTATTTAATTTTATAAATCCTCCATCAATAGGATAATCACTTCCGGTAATGAATCCGGCTTCATCACTACATAAGTAAAGTGCCAGTGCAGCAATTTCGTCTGGTTGTCCCATACGTCCGATTGGCTGCGACTTAGACAGTTTTTCAAAAATTTCAGCTTCTTTGCCTGGATAATTTTTATTGATAAATCCGTCTACAAAAGGTGTATGCACCCTTGCAGGTGAAATCGAATTGCAGCGAATCCCTTCATCTATGTAATCTCTCGCCACTGATAAAGTCATTGCCATTACAGCTCCTTTAGCAGTTGAATAAGCGAAACGATCCTGAATACCGACCCATGATGCTATAGAGGCCATGTTCAAAATGACACCTCCATTTGACAATCTAAATTGCGGAATCGCAGCATACAAACAGTTGTAAACGCCTTTTACATTTACATCCATCACTCTTTGGAAATCGATTTCCAAAGTTGTGTCTACTTTTCCAACATGGGCAATACCGGCATTATTAATCAAAATATGGATATTTCCAATTTTTTCAAATGTATCGACTACCTCTTTCTGATTTACTACATTGCACGCATATGAAAATACTTTTCCACCTAATTGCTCAATATCAGCAACTGCATCCTGAGCACTTTCAATAGTTAAATCAATAATGTGAATTTCTGCTCCTTGTTTCGCAAACAAAGTTGCAATAGCCCTTCCTATTCCACTTCCTCCGCCGGTTATGACGGCTTTTTTATTTTGTAATGAAAACATATTTTTAAATTATAGTATTATTTATTTAGTTCTAAAGCAGCCAGAATAAAAGGTCCGGTTACTTTAGGATCATTATCTTTTCTTTTTTCATTAATATAATATTCATACGAACCATCACGATATGGATTTCCTCCTAAACCAGCAACAGCACAGGCATTCGTAATTTCAATTTCTCCATTTGGATATACTTTAACAAATTTTGAAGTAATACCATCAAAGGCCTTTTCAGCAATTTTTTTGAATTTTTTAGACAAATATCCTTTTTTTGCTCCCTTCGCAAAAGCATAAGCAAACATAGCCGTACCAGAAGTTTCTAAATAATTGCCTTCTCTTGTTCCCATATCGGTTACCTGATACCATAAACCTGACGGATCCTGAAATTTGACTAATGCGTTAGAAATGTTATTCAAATACAAAATCAGTTCGTTTCGTTTTGGATGATTTTTAGGAAAATAATCCAGAACATCTACCAATCCCATCACATACCATCCCATTGACCGGGACCAAAAGTTAGGTGAAACACCAGTTTCTTTATTGGCCCATGGCATTTGTTTAGTCTCATCCCAGGCATGGTATAACAATCCTGTCTTTGAATCCGTTGCCTTTTCCTGAATCAATTCAAATTCATGAGCAACATCATCTAACTTAGCTCCATTTTCGAACGTAAAGGTATATTCTGCATAAAATGGTTCTCCCATATACAAGCCATCCAGCCACATTTGGTTGGGATATATTTTTTTGTGCCAAAAACCACCACTTGGGGTACGAGGCTGCTCTTCTAATTGTTTACGCAGGGTCTGCATGGCAGTTAAATACCGTTTGTCTTTAGTCTGTTCATAAATATCAAACAAAATTCGGCCTGTAGGGATATTATCTATATTAAAGGACTCGTATTTATAGGTTTTAATGTTTCCGTCGGCATCAATCAATTCATCAGCATATTGTTTGGCATAAGCTGCATATTTTTCATCATTTTTTTGCTTGCCTAATTGTTGAAAAGCATAGGTAACCAAACCATGAACATAACTTATATGTGCTACTGGAGCATCATCAATCATATACGATTGAGGATGACGCTGCATTAATGTTAAAGCCATTCTTTCTGACCATTTTAGCTTCGTTGGAATTGTATTTTGAGCATTTGAAATTGCCGTTACAAAAATCAGTAAGACAATCATTTTGGAAAGAAAAGAAATTTTAAGCATACTGCTACTTTAAAAATTGTATTATGAAAAATTGGCATAAAATAAATGTGATTTCCACATTTACAAATATAAAACTTAATATGAATACCCGGCACTTATTTTAAGAATCAGTCCTTAAAAATAGATATAATTAAAAACAATATCACATTTTATGTGTAATTTGTACAAAATATAAAAAAAACCTGCACTATTTGAGAAAAAATAAATCATATAATCTTAGCAATTGAATCTAATTTCTATATTTGTAAATGTGGAAATTACATTTATTAAATTTAGACTATTAAAATGAAAAAACTAAAAGGGATTACGTGGAACCACACCAGAGGATTATTGCCGATGGTGGCCACAGCTCAGCGTTTTACAGAGCTGAATCCTGATATAGAAATAAGTTGGGAAAAAAGAAGTTTACAGGAATTTGCAGACGCTTCTATTGAAGATTTAGCTAAAAGATTTGACCTCTTGGTTATAGATCATCCCTGGACAGGATTTGGTGCCGATACCAAAACAATTTTACCTTTATCAGATTATCTTCCTGCCGAATATATAAAAGATCAGGAAATCAATACCGTTGGTAAGTCTTACGGAAGCTACGTCTTTCACAATAAATTATGGGCATTACCAATAGATGCAGCAACTCCTGTAGCAGCCGCAAGGTTAGATATTTTGGAAAAAAATGGGTTAAAAGTTCCGCAAACCTATGATGATTTATTGGCTTTAGCAAAAAAAGGATTGATCGCTTTTGCAGGAATTCCGGTAGATTCGCTAATGACTTTTTACTCTTTTTGCTGCAGTTTAGGTGAAACTCCTTTTCAGTCTCAGGAAAAAGTAATTTCTGTGGAAACAGGAAAAAAAGCTTTGCAAATGCATCGTGAACTTGCTCAATTAATGGATTCGGCTAATTTTAACCGTAATCCGATTCAGGTATATGAAGCTATGGTGAATTCGGATGAGATTGCTTACTGCCCTTTTGCGTATGGCTATTCTAATTATTCAAGAATTGGTTACAGCAAAAATCTGCTTCATTTTTATGACTTGGTAAAATTGAATGACAAACCGATGATTAGTTCTTTGGGCGGAACCGGTTTGGCTGTTTCTTCTTTCAGTCAGCATATTCCGGAAGCAATAAAATATGCTGAATTTACAGGGTCTCCTCAGGTACAAAAAAATATTTTTTCAGATAATGGCGGACAACCGGGGCATTTGCAAGCCTGGAAAAATGACCGAATTAACGGCATAACCCATGATTATTTCAAAAATACATTACCTGCTTTAGAAAGAGCTTTTTTAAGACCAAGATATTCCGGACACATGTATTTTCAGGATCATGCAGGAGATGTGGTTCGTGATTATTTAATGAATGGAGGCGATGAAGAAGTTGCTTTATCCGCAATGGATGCTCTTTACATCAAGTCTTTAAACCTATAACAGCATGAGACCATTAGAAGGATTAATTGTATTGGAGTTTTGTCAGTTTTTGGCAGGGCCTTCTGCCGGATTAAAATTAGCTGATTTAGGAGCGAGAGTAATTAAAATCGAACGCCCTGTTAAAGGTGAAGCCTGTCGCCAATTGAGCATCAAAGATCTTTTTGTGGATGACAGCAGTTTGTTGTTTCATACCATTAACAGAAATAAAGAATCATTTGCAGCTGATCTTAAAAATCCTGAAGATTTAATTTTAGTAAAAAAAATAATCGCCAAAGCTGATATTATGACGCATAATTTCAGACCGGGCGTAATGGATAAAATTGGTTTGACATTTAACGATGTTTTAAATATCAATCCAAAAATAATCTACGGAACTATAACCGGTTACGGAGACAAAGGGCCATGGGCAAATAAACCCGGACAGGATTTATTACTGCAGTCACTTTCAGGATTAAGCTGGCTGAGTGGGAGAAAAAGTCAGGGACCCGTTCCGTTTGGTCTGGCTGTAGCCGATTTGATGTGCGGAAATCATTTTGTACAGGGAATTTTGGCTGCGTTATTGAAAAGAGCCAAAACAGGAAAAGGGGTTTTGGTAGAAGTAAGTTTACTCGAATCTGTTTTGGATGTTCAGTTTGAAGCCATAACTTCCTATTTAAATGACGGCGGACAACAGCCTCAAAGAAGTGATGTAAAAGGAAGCGCTCATGCTTTTCTAAGTGCCCCTTATGGTGTTTACCAAACTAAGGACGGTTACATTTCTTTAGCAATGGGAGATTTGCTTTTTATTGGAAGTATTTTGGAAATCGATTTCCAAAATTACACTGATAAACACAAATGGTTTTCGCAAAGAGATGAAATCAGGGAATTATTAGCCGAAAAACTGAATACTAAAACAGCAGATTATTGGATTGAATTACTTCAAAAACAAGGAGTTTGGTGTGGCAAAGTACTTAATTACCAGGAATTAGACAGCCAATCCTTTGTGAATGAACTGCAATTGAAACAAACGGTACAAAATTCGGCAGGCGAAAAATTGGTTACAACAAGAAGCCCAATTCAACTGGATGGTGAAATTTTAACCAGTACCAAAGCAGCACCTAAAGTTGGCGAAGACAATTTAACAATACACGAACAATTTTTAAACTAGCAGGATGAAACCATTAGAAGATTATTTAATAGTAGATTTTAGCCAGTTTCTTTCCGGTCCCTCAGCCAGTTTACGCTTGGCAGATCTGGGTGCCCGTGTGATAAAAATTGAGAAACCCGGAACTGGAGATATCTGCCGAACCTTATATACGTCTGATTTGATTATGAATGGAGAATCTTCTGTATTTCATACCATCAACAGAAACAAAGAATCATTCGCTATCGATTTTAAAGACCCGAATGAACTCGAAAAGCTAAAAAAATTGCTGGCTAAAGCCGATGTTGTCATGCACAATTTCAGACCCGGCGTAATGGAACGTGTAGGTTTGAGTTATGATGAAGTCGCAGTAATCAATCCTAATATCATCTATGCCGAAATTTCAGGCTACGGTACAAAATCCAAACTAAAAGATTTACCCGGACAGGATTTATTACTGCAATCGCTGACAGCCTTAACCTGGCTGAGCGGGAATCAGGAAGATGGTCCGGTTCCGATGGGATTATCGATTGTAGACATGTTAGCGGGAGCACATTTGGCACAAGGAATTTTAGCTGCTTTATATAGAAAAGTAACTCATAATATCGGGGCGAAAGTTCAGGTAAGTATGCTGGAATCTGCTTTTGATTTTCAGTTTGAAACCATTACTACTTATTTTAACGACGGTGGTGAAGTGCCTGTTCGGACAAAATCCAACAATGCTCACGCTTATCTGGGTGCGCCTTATGGAATTTACAAAACTCAAAATGGCTACTTAGCGCTGGCTATGGGATCGATTCCGGTTTTGGCTTCGCTTTTAAAATGTGATGAATTATTGCAGTTTCCTGAAAATAAATTTGAATTGAGGGATGACATCAAGAATATTCTAGCCGAACATTTGCAAACTCAGGAAACGCAACACTGGCTGGATATTTTGGAGCCCGCTGATATTTGGTGTGCCAAAGTCCTGAACTATAAACAGCTTTTTGCAGAAGAGGGTTTTCAGGTTCTGAATTTCGTGCAGCGAGTTGAAATGCTGGACAGCTACACTTATAAAACAACCCGATGTCCTATTAGAATTGACGGAGAAATTTTCACATCAGGTAAAGGTTCTCCAAAATTAGGACAGGACAACGAGCGAATTATTAAAGAATTTATAGCTTAATAATGGAAAAGTTAAGAATCGCTGTCAGGAAATTTGATCCTTTTGAAAGTACACTGCAAAAGCTGTGGGATTTGTTCTGCCTGAAAAACAGTATTACTATTGAAGCAGAAATGATTCCGCTGGAACTGCACGATTTATACGAAGAAACCATTACCAATAAAGGTTTAATAAACGGAAACTGGGATATCGCGCATATCAATACCGACTGGATTTTTGATGCTGCGAATGAAAAAGCGGTTCTGGATTTGACTTCATTAATTACTGAGAATCCTCCTCAAAATTATCCTGAAGGCTGGCATCAGTCTCTATTGCATTTACAACAGATTAATAACGGGACTTACGGGCTTCCTTTCCACGATGGGCCGGAATGTCTGATTTATAGAAAAGATTTATTTGAAAATCCGACTGAAAAAGAAAATTTCAAAAAGGAATTTGGATACGAATTACTTCCTCCCAAAACCTGGGAACAATTCACTCAAATTGCTGAATTTTTCAACCGCCCTGAGCAAAATTTATACGGTTCTGTTTTTGCACATTATCCTGATGGTCACAATATGGTTTTTGATTTTTGTCTGCAATTATGGACCAGAGGCGGCTCTTTATTGAATACTAAAAATCAAATCGACATTAACCATAAGGCAGCGATTGATGCTTTGGATTTTTACAGAACAATAGCCAACAATAAAAAAGCCATTCATCCGCAATCAAAAAAATTTGGGTCAGTTGAAGCCGGTATGGCTTTTGCCAAAGGAGAAGCGGCAATGGCCATCAACTGGTTTGGATTTGCCTCCATGTGTGAAGTGATTGAAGAATCAACTGTAAAAGGAAAAGTAAATATCACAGAATTACCACATGATGAAAACCATAAAACGGCTTCGTTAAATGTATATTGGCTATATACTATTGGAACAGGAAGCAAACATCAAAAACTGGCATACGCTTTTCTGAGATTTGCAACAACCCCTGAAAGTGATAAGTTATTAACAACTGAAGGTGGAATCGGTTGCCGTAAATCTACGTGGAATGATGTTGAAATCAACACTACTATTCCGTTTTATCATAAACTGGAAACATTACATGAAAATGCTTTGACACTTCCTCAAACTCCGGTTTGGCCAAAAGTAGCCGAGCTTATTGACAAGATGGTTTTAACATCATTAGAAAGCAACATCCCATCCGAAAAATTATTAGAAGAAACACAGAATCTTATTCTGCAAATTATATAATTATGACTATTCCATATAAACCCTTATTACCAGAAACAACCCAACCGATTATTATTATTGGAGCAAGCGGTATCGTAAAAGATGCTCATCTTCCAGCTTATAAAATGGCTGGCATGAGTGTTTTTGGTATTACCAACAGAACGCTCTCGAAGGCGCAGGATATGGCAAAACAATTTGGCATTCCGAATGTGTTTGAAAATGTGGCTGAAGCAGTAAAAAACGCTCCATCGAACGCAGTGTACGACATTACCGTATTACCTGATCAATATATAGAAATATTAGAACAGCTTCCAGATGGTGCTGCAGTGCTGATTCAAAAACCTATGGGAAATGATTTGGCCCAGGCCAGAGAAATTGTTGCCGTTTGCGAAAGAAAAAAATTAGTCGCTGCCATCAATTTTCAGTTGCGTTTTGCCTCTTTTGTCAGTGCAGCACGATACATAATAAATCAGGGTATGATTGGCGATTTGTATGATTTAGAATTTAAAGTTACGGTAAATACCCCTTGGGAATTGTTCCCACTGATTAAGGAGCATCCAAGATTGGAGATTCTATTTCACAGTGTGCATTATATTGACTGCATTCGTTCGTTTTTAGGAAACCCAAAAGGGGTTTATGCCAAAACGACTCATCATCCTTTGAAAAAATTATCTTCGTGCCGTTCTTCGATTATTTTGGATTATAGCGATTCGATGCGTGTGGTTATCAATACCAATCACGATCATCATTTTGGCTCTAAACACGAAGAAAGCTACATCAAATGGGAAGGAACAAAGGGAGCAATCAAAGCCAAAATGGGCTTGTTGATGAATTACCCTGACGGTATGCCGGACGAATTTGAAGTTGCTTTGGAAAAAGATGGTACATACGAATGGGAAAAAATCAATTTGGAAGGTTCCTGGTTTCCGGAGGCTTTTATTGGTACCATGTCAAATTTGATGCGCTTTAAAGAAGGTTCCGATGACAAATTATTAGCAAGTGTTCAGGATGTGCTAGATACGATGAAGGTTGTTGAAGCTTGTTACATCAGTAATCAAAAAGGTGGAATTCCACTAAATGAGTTATAACAATAGTTGCCCGCGTTAACGATTGAAGCGGCATCCTTTTTTGGCTTTTTCTGCCAAAAAAGATACAGCGGGAAGCGTGTTAAAACGCCCAAAAAAATTATATAAATATAGTAATTAGTCGCTAGTCCATAGTAATTAGCTAATCACTAAGAAATAATCACTAAGGACTAATCACTAAGGACTTAAAAACTAAAAAGATATGTATTTCAAATCGACATTTTTCGAAGACTATCAACTTAATGATAAAAGAGTTACATTAGGCAGAACAATTACAGAAACAGATTTTGTAGTTCATGCGGGACATACCGGCGATTTTTTTCCGCATCACATGGATGAAGAATGGTGCAAAACTCAGCCTTTCGGACAGCGAATTGCCCACGGAACAATGGTTTTCAGTATTGGCATTGGTTTAACAGCATCTGAAATAAATCCGGAAGCTTTTTCTAAAGGCTATGACCGAATGCGATTTGTAAAACCGGTTCATATTGGTGACACTATTCATTCTGAAATTACGATTTCTGAAAAAGGAGAAGCTAAAAAACCCAATATGGGAACCGTGACCGAGCATGTAGAAATCATCAACCAACGAGGTGAAGTGGTTCTCGTATGTGATCACCTTTTATTAGTAAAAAAGAAATAATCCTAAAATAAAATCTAACTATGCAAGTAACCAACCAAACGGGAGACCAACACGAAGTTCCAACAGAAGGCGGAAAAGGAAATCAATATCTTTTGCCTTTTATTTTAATTACCAGCTTATTTTTCCTTTGGGGAATGGCGCACGGACTTGACGGTATTTTGATTCCACATCTAAAAAAAGCCTGTCAGCTCAACAACAGAGAATCAACATTGATTGATACGTCTATCTATTTTGCTTATTTTATTATGGCGATTCCCTCTGGAATGCTTATTAAACGATTTGGTTATAAAAACAGTATTATCACTGGATTATTAGTTTTCGCAATTGGAGCTTTTCTTTTTGTACCTGCCGCAAACAGCAGAACTTATGAATTATTTTTGTTTGCCTTATTTGTAATTGGTTGTGGCTTGACTATTTTAGAAACCAGTGCCAATCCTTATGCAGCTATTTTAGGTCCTGCAGAATCTTCTTCATTTAGATTAAATCTGGCTGCCTCATTTAATGGTTTAGCAGCCATGTTAGGCCCCATTTTGGGAGGTATTTTTATACTTTCAGGAATTAACTACACCCCAGCAGAGATGGCCGAAATGCCAGATACGGCAAAAACAGCCTACTTATTAGAAGAGGCTTCGGCAGTAAAATTGCCTTATATTATTTTAGGCAGTGTTCTGGTCTTGGTAGCTATAATATTTTATTTTATGCATTTGCCATCAATGAAGTCTAAACAAACAGAAAACGAAGTTAAACCAGGTTTTTTCTCTGTTTTAAAATTCTCTCATTTAAGTTGGGCAGTTGTAGCACAGTTTTTTTATGTTGGAGCACAGGTATGTGTAACTAGCTTTTTTGTCCGAATAGCTCAAAAAGAAGCTGGATTAGATGAAAAAACAGCTGCTTATTACCTTGGCATATATGGACTTCTGTTTATGATAGGTCGTTTTAGTGGAACATTCTTTTTGAAATTTGTCAAAGACTATGTTTTACTTTCTATCTATTGTATAATTAGTGCTTTGCTTTGCTTAGTAGCGATTTACGGATCAGGAATTATAGTCATTTATGCCTTAGGCGGAATTGGATTCTTTATGTCTATTATGTTCCCAACTATCTTTTCTTTAGGATTAGTAGGTTTAAAATCTAATACAGAAACTGGCTCATCCTGGCTGGTAATGTCTATTGTGGGTGGAGCAATCCTTCCTTATGCAATGGGAACTTTAATTGACATGAAACATGACGATATTCAGTCTGGTTATATAATTCCGCTAGTATGTTTCGTGATTATTCTTTATTTCGGAATATTTGGGCATAAAGTAAAAAGCATCGTTTCTTAGTTCAATTTCAATTATTTTTATAAATTTCCAAGGTTCAAAATTTGTTCCTTGGAAATTTATTTTTTAACTGATATCATTCAAATCTAATATGAAAAAAACGCTACTTCCTTTTTACTTCTTGCTCATTAGTTTCAACGTGGTTTTATACGCCCAAAAAAACAAAACTGCTTATGATATTGTAGTGGCTGCTGATGGAAGCGGTAATTATACTAAAGTTCAGGATGCTTTTAATGCTGTACCTGATAATAATACTAAACAGACAATCATTTTTATAAAGCCCGGCACTTATAAAGAAAAACTAAAATTAACTAAAAACAAAAAAGTAAAACTTATAGGTGAATCATACAAAACTACCATTCTCACTTTTGATGATTATGCTGAAATTGCAGGAGGCACCAGCAAGTCTTTTAGTGTATTGATTGAATCGGATGATTTTTTTGCAGAAAACATCACTTTTGAAAATACCATTAGTAGTGAGCTCCCTGAGTATAAAAAAGGTGGTCAGGCTGTAGCTTTAATGTTAAATGGCGATAGAACAATATTTCACAAATGCAAAATGAGCGGTTTTCAGGATACTTTTTATCTTAAAGCAAATAAGAGAACCTATATCAAAGATTGTATCATTGATGGAACGACAGACTTTATTTTTGGCGCAGGGATAGCCTTGTTTGAAAACTGTGTTATCCAATGTCGAAAAGACTCTTATATCACTGCCGGAAACCATGAAGCCGGAAAAAGCCAATATGGCTTTGTATTTAAAAACTGTTTGATAATGAAATATCCAAAAGCAGCTGTTTCAAAAGTGTCACTTGGAAGACCATGGGGAGCTGGTGCAAATACGGTTTTTATTAATTCATACCTGGAATCAATCATTATTCCCGAAGGCTGGTCAATTTGGTCAAAAGATCCAGAACATAAAGGATACGACAATTGGAAAACGAGTTTTTATACGGAATACAATTCTTTTGGCCCAGGTTCAAAATCTGATAATCGAATAGCATGGTCTAAACAGCTAAATAAAACCGAGGCCGAAGAATATACCAAAGAAAAAATATTTGCAGCCAACACAACAACTGCAAGTAATCTTGAAGGAGACTGGAATCCTGTAATTGAAAAAGACAAATGCGATTCTGTCTTACCTTCAAAAAAAGCCAAAAATGCCGATTCAAATTTTGAAAAAGCATTTAACTAATAAAAAACATAAAAACCTTTAAGCTCATAACGTTTAAAGGTTTTTATATTTTCAAACTTATACATTTATTAGTCCCATAACGAAAGCTGTTTTTAAAGCTTCGGTTGTATTCGCAACCTGCAGTTTTTGAATTATATTCTGTCTGTGACGACGAACTGTATAAACCGAAATATTTAACAAGTTTGCAATCTGATCACTATTGCTTCCCTTTGCTACATGAGCCAGAATTTCTAATTCTCTTTTAGAAAGCAGGCTTTCTGTATAAGGTTTATATTTTTCAGATGATATGATTTCTCCTGTTTTAATATTTACAATTTTACCTTCAATACCGTTTCTAAATTCTGAGTTAGTTGATGGTGCATACAAACACAATGCAAATAAAATACTCCCATTTGGTGATCTTTTAAGATACATCGTCCGATGATTAATATAATGCATGTTAGTCTCATCAGAAGAACGTAAACGGCTAAAAGTACTGTAATTTCTATATTCTTCTTCAGGCAGATTTTTAAGGTATTGAAAAAAATGAAGTTCTAAAGCATGGCGTTCGAGCACATCCTCCGAATTTAGCTTATCAAATATGCAGTCTTCAAAAGCAGAATCAATAAACAAATCACCTGAGAGTCCGAGCAATTTACCAAAATTACCCGCATAAATATAACTACAGTCAGCCTGAAAATCCGAAAGTACAGCGACACATTGCTCTATAGATACATAAGCAGCAGCCATTTTTTTATAATCTTCTACATCTAACGCTTCTTCATCCAAAAAAGTTTGTTTCAATAAAGTAGAAGTTAACTGATCTTCAATGGATCTGTCTGTCATAGTGGTTCAAATAAATTTGGTTAATTTTACGTATTGCCGTTATTAGAAGCAAAATGTAAATTTGAAAAACTAAGTTAGACTATTTATACTTTTAACAAAAACATTTATGAAATCTAAATCCCTTATCTGTTACAGTCTATTTCAAATTATTTTATTTACAGGTTGTAATAATGTTTCCAAAGAAAATAAAACAGCGAAAAATACTGCAACAAAACCAAAAGACTCAGCGATTGTCCGTGGAGTTCCATGCGATATCAAACTAAGCCAAATACATTTTACAAAATCAATTAATGGAGCTGATACGCTAGCAAAAGTAGATAATAAAGAAAACATACTATTTCATGTGGGAGAGAAAAAGGATTATTTCTCAGATCCAAATAATAAACTATCAAATAATTCGGCACCTATTCTTTTATCTAGAGTTGATAACACAAAACCCTTTACGTTAACAGCAAAAATAAGCCCGAAATTCACTAAAAACGGTTTATACAATGCTGGTGTATTATACCTATATGTAAACGACAGTTTTTATCAAAAATTTTGCTTTGAGCAGGATGAACGCGGTAATCACAGAATTGTAACAGTTCGTACCATAGGAACCTCAGACGATAATAACCATGATGTTGTCAATGCAAAAACTGTTTACATGAAAATTTCATCAGATACAGAAACAGTTGCCAGCTATTATTCGCTTGACAATAAAAATTGGCAAATGGTTCGTTTATATAAAAACAATTATCCTGCAGAAATTTGGACAGGAATCAGTGCACAATGCCCGGTAGATATAGGAACAACAAGTTATTTCGAAGATATTTACTTAGAACAAAAAAGTGTAAAAGATTTTCGTTTAGGAATCTAGAAATACGAAAAGGTTCTATTACAAAAGTGGATCTATATAAATTATCTCTTTTCTAATAGCACATATTTAAATCATTAAAACTCTTCTTAGATTTTATTTGTTTGATTAAAGCATTTTATCTTTTTTAAATACTAATTTTATTATGGGGAGCCCCCATAATAAAAAGGGACTTCCAAACTTACCGCTTATAAGTCCCTTTTTATAATGCGGTCGGGCTATCCAGGCTACTTCGGTAGCTTCTTCCTATCCCTCTCCTGACTCCGTTTTAATCACAAAAGTCTTTCGGTACAATCTCTCGTACAATTATGAATCATTATCAAACCATCTTAAATTATTTTGATAACAGAAGTACTAATGCTTCTGCAGAATCATTCAATGCCAAAATAAAAGCATTTAGATCAAAATTTAGAGGTGTTAGAAATATAGAATACTTCCTTTTTAGGCTAACTAATATTTATGCTTAATTTTTGCATCCCCACAGGTTTTTGCTTTGATCCTTAGTTTACATAATAATTTAGGAATATCTCATCCTTTGATTATTTAAAAGCTTTCATAAAACAAAAAAACGCAATTACTTAAGTTATAGTAATTGCGTTT
The DNA here is from genome assembly GCF_048282555.1 of Flavobacterium adiutor. Lineage (NCBI taxonomy): Bacteria > Pseudomonadati > Bacteroidota > Flavobacteriia > Flavobacteriales > Flavobacteriaceae > Flavobacterium > Flavobacterium adiutor. Next base: position 581,920 of record NZ_CP182487.1, on the reverse strand, counting down.
TTTTAGGGATTTGTACTCAGAGCGGGACTTGAACCCGCACGGACATTGCTGTCCACTGGATTTTAAGTCCAGCGTGTCTACCAATTTCACCATCCGAGCATTTTGTGGTACCTCCAGGGATCGAACCAGGGACACATGGATTTTCAGTCCATTGCTCTACCATCTGAGCTAAGGTACCTCATTTTAAACAAAAAACCCTATTCTTTTTCAGAATAGGGTTTTCAAAAGAAAGGCGACGACATACTCTCCCACAAAACTGCAGTACCATCTGCGCTGGCGGGCTTAACTTCTCTGTTCGGAATGGGAAGAGGTGAGCCCCGCCGCAATAACCACCTTAAGGTTGTTAGTAATTAGTCCTTAGTGCTTAGTAATTAGTTTTTAAGCTAATCACTACTTACTCTTTACTAGTTACTTTCCGCGTACGGACAATATCTTAACATACTGAGATAAAGAAAACTATTATTCTATTAGAAAGTGCTTCCCTCCCGTCTTTTACACGGGAGGAAAAGGGTGTACATAAGCTTACGGATTATTAGTACTACTCGACTATGACATTACTGCCTTTACATCTATAGCCTATCAACGTGGTCATCTTCCACGATCCTTAAAAGAAATCTCATCTTGTGGTGGGTTTCGCGCTTATATGCTTTCAGCGCTTATCCCTTCCCAACGTAGCTACTCTGCGGTGCCCCTGGCGGGACAACAGATACACTAGAGGTTAGTCCAATTCGGTCCTCTCGTACTAGAATCAGATCCACTCAAATTTCTAACGCCCACAGTAGATAGAGACCGAACTGTCTCACGACGTTCTGAACCCAGCTCGCGTGCCACTTTAATGGGCGAACAGCCCAACCCTTGGGACCTTCTCCAGCCCCAGGATGTGACGAGCCGACATCGAGGTGCCAAACCCCCCCGTCGATATGAGCTCTTGGGGGAGATCAGCCTGTTATCCCCGGCGTACCTTTTATCCTTTGAGCGATGGCCCTTCCATGCGGAACCACCGGATCACTATGCTCTACTTTCGTACCTGATCGACCTGTATGTCTCTCAGTCAAGCTCCCTTATGCCATTGCACTCTTCGCACGGTTACCAAGCGTACTGAGGGAACCTTTAGAAGCCTCCGTTACTCTTTTGGAGGCGACCACCCCAGTCAAACTACCCACCAAGCACTGTCCTCTTCTTCGAAGAGTTAGGCCTCAGATAAACAAAGGGTTGTATTTCAACAATGACTCCACAACGCCTGGCGACGCCGCTTCATAGTCTCCAACCTATCCTACACATCATTTATCCAAGGTCAATACTAAGCTATAGTAAAGGTGCACAGGGTCTTTTCGTCCCACTGCGGGTAAACGGCATCTTCACCGTTACTACAATTTCACCGAGCTCATGGCTGAGACAGTGTCCAGATCGTTACACCATTCGTGCAGGTCGGAACTTACCCGACAAGGAATTTCGCTACCTTAGGACCGTTATAGTTACGGCCGCCGTTTACTGGGGCTTCAATTCAATGCTTCTCCGAAGATAACATCTCCTCTTAACCTTCCAGCACCGGGCAGGTGTCAGGCCCTATACTTCATCTTACGATTTTGCAGAGCCCTGTGTTTTTGATAAACAGTCGCCTGGACCTCTTCACTGCGGCCCCGATTGCTCGGGGCGACCCTTCTCCCGAAGTTACGGGTCTATTTTGCCTAATTCCTTAGCCATGAATCTCTCGAGCACCTTAGGATTCTCTCCTCAACTACCTGTGTCGGTTTACGGTACTGGTACTAATTACCTGAAGTTTAGAGGTTTTTCTTGGAAGCCCTTAGGCGCACTATCTCTTTGTCCGAAGACTCCGAGTACTATCGTATTTCACCATTCTCTACGGATTTGCCTATAGAGAATATAGCTAGGTACTTTAACGAACTATTCCGTCAGTTCGCGGCGCTTTCATCACTCCGTCACCCCATCACAGTAATTAGTAGTACGGGAATATTAACCCGTTGGCCATCGACTGTCCCTTTCGGGTTCGCCTTAGGACCAGACTAACCCACAGCTGATTAGCATAGCTGTGGAAACCTTAGTTTTTCGGTGTGCGGGTTTCTCGCCCGCATTATCGTTACTTATGCCTACATTTTCTTTTCCAGCCAGTCCAGAATACCTTACGATACACCTTCAACCCTGCTGGAATGCTCCCCTACCACTTACAGTAAACTGTAAATCCATAGCTTCGGTAATATGCTTATGCCCGATTATTATCCATGCTCGTCCGCTCGACTAGTGAGCTGTTACGCACTCTTTAAATGAATGGCTGCTTCCAAGCCAACATCCTAGCTGTCTGGGCAGACAAACCTCGTTCTTTCAACTTAGCATATATTTGGGGACCTTAGCTGATGGTCTGGGTTCTTTCCCTCTCGGACTTGGACCTTAGCACCCAAGCCCTCACTGCTGTAAAACATTATATAGCATTCGGAGTTTGTCAGGAATTGGTAGGCGGTGAAGCCCCCGCATCCAATCAGTAGCTCTACCTCTATATAACTATTATCAGCGCTGCACCTAAATGCATTTCGGGGAGTACGAGCTATTTCCGAGTTTGATTGGCCTTTCACCCCTACCCACAGGTCATCCGAAGACTTTTCAACGTCAACCGGTTCGGACCTCCACACTGTGTTACCAGCGCTTCATCCTGCCCATGGGTAGATCACACGGTTTCGCGTCTAACACTACTGACTAAAGCGCCCTATTCAGACTCGCTTTCGCTACGGATCCGTGACTTAATCACTTAACCTTGCCAGCAACGTTAACTCGTAGGCTCATTATGCAAAAGGCACGCCGTCACCCCACCAAAGGGCTCCGACCGCTTGTAAGCGTATGGTTTCAGGATCTATTTCACTCCGTTATTCACGGTTCTTTTCACCTTTCCCTCACGGTACTGGTTCACTATCGGTCTCTCAGGAGTATTTAGCCTTAGCGGATGGTCCCGCCAAATTCAGACAGGGTTTCACGTGCCCCGCCCTACTCAGGATACCACTATCTATTATACTTGTTACCCATACGGGGCTATCACCCTCTTTGGCGCTACTTTCCAGTAACTTCTGGTTCCGTGTACATAAAATATCGTGGTCCTACAACCCCAACATTGCCATAACAACATTGGTTTGGGCTAATCCGCGTTCGCTCGCCACTACTTACGGAATCACTTTTGTTTTCTTCTCCTCCGCCTACTTAGATGTTTCAGTTCAGCGGGTTTGCCCACCTATCGGTGTACTATGTCTTCAACATAGTGGGTTGCCCCATTCGGGTATCTGCGGATCAAATGGTGTGTGCCCATACCCGCAGCTTTTCGCAGCTTATCACGCCCTTCATCGCCTCTGAGAGCCTAGGCATCCCCCATACGCCCTTATTTTGCTTATTGTACCAATCTTGTTACTTAAAACAAGACCGTTTTTTTTGTTTTCTTTTATTTGTATTACTACTAATAATAAAAAACGCTTTCTACTTTTTAATTTTTTCTTATCTCAATATGTCAATGAACTTTAACAATTAATAATTATCAATTGATAATTTTCAATTATTTCGTGGAGAATAACGGAGTCGAACCGTTGACCTCCTGCGTGCAAGGCAGGCGCTCTAGCCAGCTGAGCTAATCCCCCCATTTTTTAGTTGTCAGTTAACAGTTTTTAGTTAACAGTACTTAAAACGGTTACTCAACCTCTAAAATTTCCTTTTTTTTAAGTTAAATAGTAGTCCCGGGCAGACTCGAACTGCCGACCCCTACATTATCAGTGTAGTACTCTAACCAGCTGAGCTACGAGACTCTGTTTTTACTTAATTTTCATTATTTTTTTAAATTAACAGCAAGAGTAATCAAATCTTTCAATTCAGAACTTTATAAATAATCATCTTTTATCCCCAACGTGTGTATCCACTAACATATGAGGCTCTAGAAAGGAGGTGTTCCAGCCGCACCTTCCGGTACGGCTACCTTGTTACGACTTAGCCCTAGTTACCAGTTTTACCCTAGGCAGCTCCTTGCGGTCACCGACTTCAGGCACCCCCAGCTTCCATGGCTTGACGGGCGGTGTGTACAAGGCCCGGGAACGTATTCACCGGATCATGGCTGATATCCGATTACTAGCGATTCCAGCTTCACGGAGTCGAGTTGCAGACTCCGATCCGAACTGTGACCGGCTTTATAGATTCGCTCCTGCTCACACAGTGGCTGCTCTCTGTACCGGCCATTGTAGCACGTGTGTAGCCCAAGGCGTAAGGGCCGTGATGATTTGACGTCATCCCCACCTTCCTCACAGTTTGCACTGGCAGTCTTGTTAGAGTTCCCGACTTGACTCGATGGCAACTAACAACAGGGGTTGCGCTCGTTATAGGACTTAACCTGACACCTCACGGCACGAGCTGACGACAACCATGCAGCACCTTGTAAATTGTCTTGCGAAAGTTCTGTTTCCAAAACGGTCAATCTACATTTAAGCCTTGGTAAGGTTCCTCGCGTATCATCGAATTAAACCACATGCTCCACCGCTTGTGCGGGCCCCCGTCAATTCCTTTGAGTTTCAAACTTGCGTTCGTACTCCCCAGGTGGGATACTTATCACTTTCGCTTAGCCACTGAACTTGCGCCCAACAGCTAGTATCCATCGTTTACGGCGTGGACTACCAGGGTATCTAATCCTGTTCGCTACCCACGCTTTCGTCCATCAGCGTCAATCCATTAGTAGTAACCTGCCTTCGCAATTGGTATTCCATGTAATCTCTAAGCATTTCACCGCTACACTACATATTCTAGTTACTTCCTAATAATTCAAGTTCAGCAGTATCAATGGCCGTTCCACCGTTGAGCGATGGGCTTTCACCACTGACTTACTAAACCGCCTACGGACCCTTTAAACCCAATGATTCCGGATAACGCTTGGATCCTCCGTATTACCGCGGCTGCTGGCACGGAGTTAGCCGATCCTTATTCTTACGATACCGTCAAATTCCTTCACGAAGGAGTGTTTCTTCTCGTACAAAAGCAGTTTACAATCCATAGGACCGTCATCCTGCACGCGGCATGGCTGGATCAGGCTTGCGCCCATTGTCCAATATTCCTCACTGCTGCCTCCCGTAGGAGTCTGGTCCGTGTCTCAGTACCAGTGTGGGGGATCTCCCTCTCAGGACCCCTACCCATCGTAGCCATGGTAAGCCGTTACCTTACCATCTAGCTAATGGGACGCATGCTCATCTTTTACCGTTGTGACTTTAATAGTAGGTTGATGCCAACTCACTATACTATGGGGTATTAATCCAAATTTCTCTGGGCTATCCCCCTGTAAAAGGTAGATTGCATACGCGTTACGCACCCGTGCGCCGGTCTCAAAGCCCGAAGACTTCTACCCCTCGACTTGCATGTGTTAAGCCTGCCGCTAGCGTTCATCCTGAGCCAGGATCAAACTCTTCATCGTATATTTTAATATTATATTGCGATGAATATCTATCGGTTCTTCCCTAATCTATCGATTCCATTACTCTTATTCTTTTGTCCTAACATCTCTGTTAAAACGGCTGTCAATTCAATATGTCTACGAACGTAATTTTCTTTATTTTTTTCGCTTATCGTTTGTTTCTCAAAGCGGGTGCAAAAGTAAAAATTCTTTTTGTTTCCTGCAAGAAAAATTTAAAAAAATTGAAACTTTTTTTTCGTTTCTTTTTTCTCCTTTTTCTTTCAATCTCTCAACGAACTTTCCGTGTTTTGCGGGGTGCAAATGTAAAAGCATTTTTCAAATCTCGCAAGCTTTTTCTAATCTTTTTTTTGAAAATCTCTTTTCTCTCAATCAGCATGCTTGCCAGTATTTCAGTGAACGTCTTTCGTTATTGCGGGTGCAAAAGTAACACCTTTATTTACATTTACAACTCTTTTTTTTTATATTTTTTCAATATTTTTAAACCTTTTTTATTAACTAACTCATAACAAATTCCTTACAGATTAGACTTTTTTGAAAAATTGTAAGTTTTTTCTATTTTAAACTGATTTTCCCTTATTTCAGCATGCTTTTTGAATTCCGTTTTTGAGGAGTTTTTAATCTTTAATACTGTTTGCTTAACAAAAGTTATGTTTTGAAAAAACTTCTTTTCACCCTGAAAAGCTTTGATTATATCTTTTCTACAGCTATTTCTCTTTAAAAAGCACTTCATAGCCCCGATAGAAGTGAAAATACTTTTGCTTTTTTCTTTAAAAAGCAAAAGATTGAAACCAATAGCGGGAAACAACTCCTTATTAAATAAAATCTTAAAAGAGTTTCGAACACAATAATCCGAACATTTTATTTCTAGATATATAATAATAAAGCCGGAGAGTTTTAAAAACACTGCCGGGCTCTCAATTACTCATATATGTTAGTTAATCAAAACGGATTGCTTTTACCGGAGAAATCTTTGTTATTATATAGGATGGAATTAATAATACTAAGAAACAAATCGTAACGGTCATTAAATTCAATAAAACCACATAAACCCAATTTATATAAACTGGTGCCTGATTGACATAATAGTTTTCTGGATTCAATTGGATAATACCAAATTGCTGCTGAATTAACAATATTGAAATACCAATTAAGTTGCCCCAAAACAATCCTCGTATTATAAGATAGAAGGCATTGTACAAAAATATTTTTCGAACTGTCCAATTGTTAGCACCTAAAGCCTTTAAAATACCTATCATTTGTGTACGTTCCAAAATAAGCACCAATAAAGCAACTACCATATTTATTGTTGCAACCAAAATCATGACAGCCAAAATAACAATAATATTGAAATCAAAAAGCTGAAGCCAATCGAATATATAACTGTACTTCTCAATTATGGTTTTTGTATCTAAACTTGAGGAAGTTTGTTCATAGATTTCATTTCCTGTAGTTTTAATATTATCGAAATCTTTTACAAAAATTTCGAATGCACCAACCTGATCAGAAGCCCATTTATTAATTCTCTGAATATGACGAATATCACCAATTATATAAGTTGCGTCAAAATTCTGAAAACCGGAATTAAAAATACCCGTAATTTTGAATCGGCGACTATTGGGCATCTTCCCTTGTTCATCTTTAATAAAAAAAGTATTAAAGCTATCGCCTACTTTTAAATTTAATCTGTCTGCAAGAAATCTAGAGATTATAACATCTTCATTTAATGATTTAGAAAAATCCGGTAACTTTCCCTCTACTAGATATTCTTTTATATTATTCCAGTCATAATCTGATCCAACTCCTTTGAAAACAATTCCCTCGAAAGCATTTTCGGTTCTGATGATTCCGGCTTTACTTGCGATTGCCTGGATATGACTTACCTCAGGAACTGATTTGAAATCAGGATAGAAATCCTGATTTTTAGAAACAGGAATCAATGTTACATCAGAATTATTATTGTCATAATTCGAAATAATGATCTGACCGTTGAAAGCGGAAACTTTGTCCCGAATTTTTTGCTGTAATCCGATACCGGTAGCAACTGAAACCAACATCATGATAATACCAATAGCTATAGCCGAAATAGCAATTTTTATAATAGGAGCCGAGATACTACTTTTATAATCTTTAGCAGTGATAAGTCTTTTAGCTATAAAATATTCGAGGTTCAATTTATAAGTTCTATTATATTTATAAAATCAGTTTATTTCTCTCAGTAAAAATACATTTTAAAAAGTAAAAAAGAATTGTAACGCGGAACAATTACAAATTATTTAAGCCTATCATAATGGCATTTTCTTCTTCATTTCTTCCACAATATTATAAGCAGCAGGGCAAATTGCTACATTCTTCAAAGTAAGATCTGCTATTTGATGAAACTTTTTTCTATCGGTATGCGGAAATTCTCTACATGCTTTTGGTCGAACATCATAAATCATGCAGTAATTTTCATTATCCAGAAAAGTACAGGGAACACTTTTTAAAACATAATCGTTGTCTTCATCAATTCGAAGATACTGTTCAATAAATTGTTGTGGTTTTTGCCTGAAAGATTTTGATATTCTCTCAATATCTGCCAAAGTAAATAATGGACCGGTCGTTTTACAACAATTGGCACACTGCAAACAATCTGTTTTTTTAAATTCTGCATCATGCAAATCCTGCATAACATAATCTAAATTCTTAGGCTGTTTCTTTTTCAGCTTATCAAAATACTTTTTATTTTCGATATGCTTATCTTTGGCTAACTTATTTAAGTTATTTAAAATTTGTTTCAAGAGTATTCATTAAATATATCTGCAAAATTAAACAACTTTAAATTCCAAACCTTAAACTTTGAACTAAATTACAATGAAAGATCTTTTCGGAAAAGCCATGTTTGATTTTCAAACTAATAATTCACCAGAAGACATTATTACCGAGACTTCAATTTCAGAAGAAGATGAAATGAGCGTTGCCTATCTGTTCCGCTCTTATAAAGACATGCCGAAATTAGAACAAAAAGCTTTACAATTGGCTTTCGGAAAGACTTTAGATGTTGGCTGCGGAGCCGGAAGTCATAGCCTTTCACTGCAAAAAGACCGCAAATTAGATGTGACTTCGATTGATATTTCAGAAAAAGCAATTGAAACTTGTAAATTGCGAGGTATAGAAAATGCCAAAACTTTAAATATATTAGATTTTGAGGGAGAAAAATTTGACACGATACTTTTGCTAATGAACGGCACGGGGATTTTCGGAAAATTACAGAACTGCAATAAATATTTATCTAAACTAAAATCACTTTTAAACGAGGGCGGTCAAATTTTGATAGACAGTTCAGACATCATTTATATGTTTGATGAAGATGAAGATGGAGGAAAATGGATTCCGTCCGATAACGATTATTATGGTGAACTTGTCTTTACTATATCTTATAAAGGAGAAAAAGGAGAACCTTTCGACTGGCTTTATTTAGATTACAATACACTTCAGAATGCTGCGACTGCAAATGGGCTTAAATGTGAACTGATTCTAGAAGGTGATCATTATGATTATTTAGCCAGACTATCTATTTAACAATTTAAAAAAATACTTTATGGAAGAATTAGATTTGGAAAAACTAAAATATCCTTTAGGGAAATTTGAAATTCCTGCAGAATATACCTCGGGATACATTTCAAGCAAAATAGAAGAAATAGCAACTTTTCCTGAAAGACTTAAAAAAGAAACCATTCATTTAACCAATGAACAGCTGAATACTCCATACCGTCCTGGAGGCTGGACTATTCGCCAAGTAATTCATCATTGCGCAGAGAGCCATATGAATTGTTTTATCAGAATTAAATGGACTTTGACTGAAAATAATCCAATAATAAAAGCTTATGATGAGACTTTATGGAGTGAACTCCCTGATAATCTACAAATGCCAATCGAGCCTACGCTGAATTTATTAAGTGGATTGCATTTTAGAATAGCTTATCTCCTGAAAAGTTTATCCGAAACCGATTTAAAAAAGTCTTTTATTCATCCTGAGAGCAAATCAGAAATCAGTCTAAAACAAATCATTGGATTATATTCTTGGCATGGAAATCATCATTTAGCTCACATTACATCTTTAAAAAAATATAAAAACTGGAAATAAACATTATTTAGAATAATCTAAAACAAAAAAAAATCTCTTCAGACAAAGAGATTTTTTTGTTTTATGGAATATTCAAATACTTATGTGTCTGTAAGGAAACTCTCCATTTTGGATTATTCATTACATATTCTACAATCAAAGGAGTCATTTCCTCTTTTTTGCTCCATTCCGGCTGTAGAAATAAAATTGCGTTGCTATTTACCAATTCTGCCTGTTCTTCAGCAAAAATAAAATCATGCTTATTATGAATAATTACTTTTAGCTCATCTGCATTATCATAAACAGTCTGGGTTGGTAATTTATTTTTTTTAGGAGAAAGGCAAATCCAATCCCATGAACCAGATAAAGGATAAGCACCTGACGTTTCTATATGAACTTTTAAATTTTTATCTTTTAATTTACCTGTAAGCAAACTCATATCCCATGTTAGAGGCTCACCGCCTGTAACAACAACCGTATCAGCATAAACTGAAGCATTTTTTACAATTAAATCCACATTTGTTGGCGGATGCAATTCTGCATTCCAGCTTTCTTTCACATCACACCAATGACATCCTACATCACAACCCCCAATTCTTATGAAGTAAGCAGCTGTTCCTGTGTGAAAACCTTCTCCCTGGATAGTATAAAATTCTTCCATCAAAGGCAACATTGCTCCTTTATTTACTTCTAATTGTATTTCTTTTGATAACATTATTTTATTTTAAAGTGCAAAGATAGTCAATTAAATATGGAACAAAAAAACCGATAGCTTTTGAAAACTATCGGTTTTATATTTTAATAATTGTATTTTACTATTTCAAAGCTTTCACAGATTGAGCTGCATAAGTATTTGCAGGATCTAAGGCTAAAGTTTTATTGAAGTATTCAACAGCTTTCGCTTTGTCTGTATTGGCATAAGCAGCACCAATTGAATTATAAGACTCAACAATTTTTTTAACTGTCGCAGGTTTAGCTAATTCTTCAGCTCCTTTAGCAGTAATTTTATTAATATACTCTGTATAATACTTAATAATCAAATCATCTTTATCCAATAAACTGTTGATTCTGGCTTTGTAAATGTAAGCCTCATCATAAGTAGGAGAAGCTACTAAAATTTTGTCAAAAGTAGCATCTGCATTTGCTAAAGCGGCTTTATCACGGCTCTCTGCCGGTTTTCCAGCATTCCCGTAGTAAACAGAAATTCCATAATATACGGAGTCATCTAAATAATTCTTAGATTCAGTGTTAGCAGCTCCAAGTTCAAAAATAGCGGCAGCCAGAGCATATTGTTTTTTCCCGAATAAAGCTTTTCCAAAATCTGCAAGCTCTTCTACAACTAAAGGCTCTAATTCAATTGCTTTTTTGATATCAGCAAAACCAGCATCAAAAGCAGCCTGATCTACAACACCTTCGGCATTTGTTCCTTTTTTAATTTTAGACAAACCTAAATATAAATAATCTCTTCCAATTACTTTATTAGTTGGCACTTTAATAAAGTCCTCAATAGATTTAATCGCCACATCAGGGTTTCCGTTTTCATATGCAGCATAACCCAAATATCTGAAAATTCTAGGATTCACTTTATCCTCTGCAATCATTTTATTTGCAACCTCTTCAAGTTTTTTATAATCTTTGACCAAGATTAAGAAATCTGCATGACGCATTTTAGAATCTAAAGAATAGTCTGTCAGACTTAAATACTTTTCGTAATTTGTAATTGCATTTTGTAAATTCACCTTTGCAGTTGATGGCTTATTTCTTGCCCATTTGTAATATGTTTCAGCCAACTCTCTGTAAACAGGTCCATAATTAGCATCTAAAGCAATAACCTCATTAAATGATTTTATTGCTTCATCATATGATTTGGCTCCTTTCAATAAAACTCCTAATTGCATTTTTGCTCTTAAAAGTGTCGGATCAGCAGTAAAGGCATCACGATATGCTTTATAAGCATCATTCTGATTATTCGCGCCATAATACGCATCCCCAATTGCTAAAAGAGCAGTCGCATTTTGTGGTTCAATCGCCAAAGCACGCTTAAGAACAGCGATAGCATTATTGTAATCTGGATTATCAGAATTAATGTAGGCACGTCCGATATAAATAAATTCTTCTACATCTTTACGTTTCATATCTTTTGTTGCCAAGCCGAAATTAGCCTGGGCAGCAGCAGCATTTTTCTGATCCAAGTCTAGCTGACCTAATCCAATATAATTTAAATTCTTTTTATCTGATGCCTCTAGCCCATTTAAATAATAGATTTTAGCAGAGTCAACTACACTTTCATTTAAATATATATTCCCTAAAACAAAGTTAGCTTCACCATCAGAAGGTTTGGCTTTTATGATTGATTTCAGTAAAGACTTTGCTTTCTGAAATTGTTCTGCATCGATTGCCTTTTTAGCCTCTTTGATATCTTGCGCTTTTACAACAGAAGCTGAAGCAACTAAGGCAAGACTTAAAATTTTGAATTTGTTCATCTTTATTGTAATTAATTATTTTCTTTATCGTTTGTAATCTGATTTCTAATCTGGAGTTTTCTTCCCGGAGTTTTAACAGGCATTAGTCCAGACTTCAAAACAATACGCTGACCAATGTCTCCGGCAATGAAGGAAGCAAAACCCATTCCTAATCCTGTATATCCTTGACAATTTATGATATACAATTCACGTGCCAAAGGATATTTACCTTCAGCAATGTCATTCTGAGTAGGACTGTAATAATTATTATCTTTCTCTCCTTTAACACTCAGAACGCTTATATTATGAACTACATCCTGCATTTCGGGAGCAGGCTGTGAAAGCCAATTAACTCCTACTACACCTATCATTCCATCATTTTCTGAAACAAATTTTATTACTTCATCGTTAGTTTTAAAAGAAAAAACACCGTCAGCAGGAATATCTTTAACTTTAGCCAAATCTTTGATGTAACGTACTGTACTTGAGTTAGGATTATCAAATACAAGTCCTTTTATTCCAGAACTTGGTATTCCTTTCATAAAATCAATTACAGTTTTCAACGCAATTAGTGTATCTTTATTGCTCTTATTGGAAATAAAAGCGATCGCATCAATCGCAAACGGTGTAACTCTTGGATTTATTTTAAGCTTTATAAATTTATCTTTTTCTGCCCGAGTTAAATCTCTAGCTGTAATAGCAACCTTAGTTTTTACATTCAGCAGATCATTAATCACTTCCGCTTCAGATTTAGCCTTAGTATTTACTTTGGCATTATAATATGTCCCTTCAAAAACAGCAACCTGATCATCCACAATTGGCTTCACAGTTTCATCAACTGCAATTTCTATTGTTCCTTTTAAAATTGTTTCATTATTAGAATCACTTTTACTTTTTTGATTACACATTGCAAACAACAAAATAAAAATGACTAAGCCCAAAACTTTAACATTCTTTAACATACTTATTCAGTGTTAGAATTTATTAATCTCAAAAATCGAATTGCGGAATATACTATCAATAAGATACCAAATGCGTATCTGTACATAGGATCCATGTTCAATGGCAGCTTCTTCCAAAACATAATCATTAAACCCAGTACAAGATAAATTAAAAAAAACAATATTCCTAAAACGAGAAGAAATCGCTCTTTGAGCGATTTCTTCTGAATACTATTAAGTATATTTTTTAACATTATTCTGCAGATTGAATAGTAATTGGTAGAGAGTAAAGTACCCTTACTTTTTTACCATTTTGTTCGCCTGGAGTCCATTTTGGGCATTTTTTAAGAACCCTGATAGCTTCTGCTCCAGTTCCGTAACCGATATCTCTCAATACTTTAATATCTGTTAATGAACCATCTTTTTCAACTACAAAAGTAACATATACTTTACCTTTTAAACCTTCTTCTTCCGGAGTCTTATAGTTGTTTCCTACGAATTTGTAGAATTTCTCCATTCCTCCAGGAAAGTCTGGTTTTACTTCGATACCAGCTGTGTTGTATACGTTGTTGTCTTCCTGAACGATTTCAGCAACCGGACCTTTACCTACTGGCTCATCAACAGTTAAAACTGCATCCGGATCACCTTTGATCGTTTCAGAACCGATTTTCTTTTCCTTAAGATCCACAATTTTTGGTGGTTCCTCGGTAATCTCCTCAGTCTTAGCCACTACTGGCTTAACAAATTTCACCTGATCCACTTTTGGTGGTGGTGGTGGTGGAGGTGGCAAATTTGGTTTTACCGGCTCTTTTGGCTTAGGCGGTAATTTTACCGTCGTAATTTTAATATCGTTATTTACTTCGTCTTCCCCTGACTCAGGTAAAAAGCTGGCAATAAGAGGGGCAGCAATAGCTAAGCTGAAAATAACAGAACCAATGATAAGTGCTCTTACCGTAGTTTTTGTATTTGACTTTCTCAGCTCGTATGCTCCATATATCTTATTACGTCCTTCGAATACGATATCAAGCCACTGATTTTTAATAATATCTAATTTCATATTTCTTAATTATTAGGTTATTGACAAAATAAAATTGCTTTTATTTTTTCTCTAACAATTCTGTTTCTTTAGGTTGAAAGTCATTAACAATTGCATAAGTTCCAACTCCTGTAATAGCCATTTCATCCAAAATATCTACTAAGTTTTTATACTTAGATTTTTTACCCGGCTTGATGATTACAATGATACCTTTATCCTTATTTCCTGTGTATTCAATTACAGACTTTTTACGAGCCAGTAATTCTTTACGAATACCGTCTTTTCCATAAGCGATATCTTTAGGTCCAGCTATAGGAGAATCTAATAATCCCATATAATAGATAAGTTTATTATTCTCACCCATCATAATGGTCATAGTACGTTTTTCATCAACTTTTATGTTCTTATTTTTAGTTTCATCCTCATCTTTATCTGGCAAACCTAAACTCATCGATTGAGGTTTTGACAACGTCGTGGTCAACATAAAGAACGTGATTAATAAGAACGCCAAATCTACCATTGCCGTTAAATCGACTTTAGAGTTTTGCTTTTTACTTCTTACTTTGCCACCTTTCCCGCCGCCACCGTCGCCGGTATTTAATTCAGCCATTTTAGTGTATCTTTTTTAATTAAAAATCTTTCCCTCTCATACCTGTAACCAAGTTAAAGGTATTAACTTTCTGATCTTGTAAGATATCCATAATCTTTTTGATTTGTGGATAATCTTCTTTAGCATCTCCTTTTATTGCAATCTGCAATTCCTTATCATCTAAATCAATCGCAGCTCTTCTTGAAACTAAAAGCCATTCTTTTAATTGATTGTTTAAAGAATCAATCGGAATACCTGGCTGATTAGCCTTACTTCTGTCAGCAGCTTTCATATCGATAATCTGCTTTAGATTTGCAAGAGGTACACCAAAGTCATCCATTAGTGCAAATTTCTCTTTATCCTGATCTGAAAAAGAAACGCCTAATTTATTCCCCATTCCTTCAAGAGTTTTTTTACGCAACTCTCTTCCTTTTAGATCAAAAAACACTTTGCTTTTTCCGTCTTTTCCTTTACCTACTGAGATAATAGCCAAATCTGAATCCGGCAGTTTAGTTTGTACAGTAGATGATGGAGTATCAACAGGAAGTGCCTCTGGCACCTTAGCAGTAGCGGTCAAAATAAAGAACGTAAGCAAAAGGAACGCAACATCACACATGGCAGTCATATCTGTCGATGTTGACTTTTTTTTCATTTTTATTTTAGCCATTCTCTTTTTATTTTATTTTGATAATTAATTGCAATTATTATCAAAAATTAATTATTGTCTTAAGCTTCCTCTGAATTTTCTGTAAGTATTAACGATTGTAGTACCAGCCTCGTCGATAGAGTAAGTTAAATCGTCAATTTTAGCAGTAAAGAAGTTGTAAGAAATGATTGCTAATACAGAAGTAGAGATACCTGTTGCCGTGTTGATAAGTGCCTCAGAGATACCTGTTGCAAGAGCAGCCTGATCCGGAGTACCAGCAGAAGCTAACGCACCAAACGCTTTAATCATACCAGATACAGTTCCTAATAATCCTCCTAATGTTCCTAATGATACTAAAGTAGAGATGATCGTCATGTTTTTCTCTAACATTGGCATTTCTAATGAAGTTGCCTCTTCAATTTCTTTGTGGATTACTTCTGAAGCTTCTTCACTGTTGAATCCTTCTTTTTTAACGTCCTGATATTTAATCAAAGCAGATTTAATTGCATTTGCAACAGAACCTTGTTGTTTGTCACATGAAGCGATAGCAGCCTCGATGTTTCCTTCCTTAATACTTCCTTGTACATTTTTCATGAATGTATCTAAGTTAGCTTTACCTGCAGCTTTTGAAATAACGATAAATCTTTCAATAGAAAAAACAACAACCATTAAAAACATACCTAATAATGCAGGTACAATAAAACCTCCTTTATATACCATTCCAAGTGTATTGATTGGGTGACCTGTTTCTGGATTACCTCCTTCAAAGTTAGCAGGAGATCCCATAACGTATTTCCAGATAATAATTCCAACTATGATACACGCCACAATAATAATCCCTGAAACCATTCCTCCCCCATTTGAAGTGCTCTCTTTTTTAGCTTTAACGTTTGCCATTTTTTTTAATTTTAATAGTTTTAAATAATTTTTATTTTTAGTTATAATTTAACTTGTAGGGTAGCAAATTTATACGTTTAGTTTAAATAAAAAAACTTTTTTTAATTTAATTGAAGCAAATTTAACTTGAATTTAAAAAAGTTCTCATTAAATTGCCCTCATCATTTTTTTAATAAACCAAAAAAAAGGTCGATTTATGGAAAAATTACAACGTTTTAGTAAATATTCAAATATTCCTTTGCTATCTTCTTAAAATGTTGCGAAATTTTTTTTTACATTATTTTCAACTAAAAAAAGGACTTTAGTGTTAAAAAAATCACATCAAAACTATTAAACCCTAAGCAATACTCTTATAATCATCTAAATCACAAACAAAAAATGAATAAAAAGGACAGTTTTATTGAGGATATAAATAAAGGATATTCTTTTAAAGGAGACAGCATCATTTTAGGTGGCGCCATTCTGGACGGAGAAGCAATACCGGGAACACATGTAAAGGTACCTTTAAAAACTTTAAATCGTCACGGACTCATAGCAGGTGCTACCGGTACAGGTAAAACAAAAACAATCCAGGTTTTTTCCGAGCAGCTTTCAAATGCAGGAATTCCTGTTCTGATGATGGACATAAAAGGTGATTTTAGCGGTATTGCAAAAGAAGGAAAAGAAGAAGGTTTTATTACGGAACGTCATGCTAAAATAAACCTACCTTATACTATAGCTGCTTTTCCTGTTGAGCTAATGTCATTATCTAAACAAAACGGCGTACGTTTGCGTGCCACTGTTTCTGAATTTGGCCCCGTATTATTTTCAAGGATTTTAGATCTTAATGATACACAGGCTGGCGTCGTTGCTGTAATTTTCAAATATTGTGATGACAAAAACATGCCTTTATTAGACTTAAAGGACATTAAAAAAATCATCAACTATATTACAGAAGAAGGCAAAGAGGAAATTGAAGAAAATTATGGAAAAATCTCAACCTCTACAACAGGAACTATTTTAAGAAAAATAATTGAACTCGAGCAACAGGGAGGCGATTTGTTTTTTGGAGAATTATCTTTTGAAATCGATGACTTGATGCGAATTGATGAAAATGGAAAAGGATACGTAAATATCATTCGCCTGACCGATATTCAGGATAAACCCAAATTGTTCTCTACCTTTATGTTAAGCCTACTCGCGGAAATTTATCAGCAAATGCCCGAAAAAGGAGATCCTGAACAACCTGAATTAGTTATTTTTATCGATGAGGCCCATTTAATTTTTAATGAAGCCAGCAAAGTCTTGTTAGAGCAAATTGAAACGATTGTAAAACTAATTCGTTCTAAAGGCATTGGTATTTATTTCATAACACAGAATCCGATGGACGTTCCAAGTGGTGTTTTGGCGCAGCTGGGATTAAAAATTCAGCATGCCCTTAGGGCTTTTACCGCAAATGACCGTCAGGCAATTAAAAAAACAGCAGATAATTATCCAACTTCTGAATATTATAAAACCGATGAATTGCTTACAAGCTTAGGAATTGGGGAAGCACTGGTGACTGCTTTGAGCGAAAAAGGAGTTCCGACTCCATTGGTTGCAACCATGTTGCGCGCTCCTCAAAGCCGAATGGATATTTTAACTTCTGATGAAATTGAAGAAATAAACAACAAATCCAAATTAGTAAAAAAATATAGTGAAGAAATCGATCGTGAAAGTGCCTACGAAATTCTGAACAAAAAAATTGAAGAGGCCGCAAACGCAGCTACAGAACAAGAAAAGCAAGCTCCGGCTAAACCTTCAAAAACAGAACCCAGCACTACCGAAGTGGTTACAAAATCAGTTCTTAAAGTTGTTACAAGCGCTACATTTATAAGAGGAGTCTTTGGAGTTTTATCGAAAATATTAAAAAAATAAAAAACAATTACAATGTCAAAAATCAATTACAATAGCAATTTCTGAATTGATTTTTGACATTGAATTTATTTGTGAAGCAATTCCAGAATCTTGTTTTCAACTTCTGGTGAATTCCAGATGTTTTCGATATTATCTAATTTTAAAACTTCTTCCATGATTTCGTTTTGGAAATCTCCTATCGCCAAGGCTTCTGCGTAAGGACGATCACTAAATGTTACACGACTATAAAGCGGAATCCATTTGTCTGGGTGTTTGTCTGAAAAAACTTTTTCTATCTTCTTTTGCAACAGAAATTTTTCATCTGCCGTTTTAGTGCTCATTTCTATAAAATTGCGATACGAAAGTTCTGCAATAGCATCTGCATTTGGTTTTCTTGAAATTTGATATTCTGAGAAAATCTTTATCCAGTCGTCGGCGTACTTTTCTATCATTTCATTTAAAACCGTAATATCTTCAAAACCGGCATTCATTCCTTGCCCGTAAAACGGAACAATAGCGTGACATGCATCTCCAATTAATGCAATTTTATCTTCATAAGTCCACGGAAAACATTTCATTGTTACCAAAGTACTCGTTGGGTTTTTAAAGAAATCATTTGCGAGTTCTGGAATTACCTCAATCGAATCCGGGAAGTTTCTCGTAAAGAAATCTTCTACCATTTTTCGGTCTGTTAAAGACGCAAATGAATTTTCTCCTTCGAAAGGCATAAATAAAGTACAGGTAAAACTTCCATCAAGATTAGGAAGTGCAATCAGCATATATTCTCCTCTTGGCCAGATATGAAAAGAATTTTTATCCAGTTTATGAGATCCATCTGCATTTGCCGGAATATTAAGCTCCTTATACCCCATATTCAAAAATTCCTGTGAATAATTGAACATGCTTTGTCGCTGCATTCTGTGACGAATCCTCGAAAAGGCTCCATCGGCTCCAAAAACCATATCAAATTTTCGTTCTTCCCACTCACCTCTTTCGGTTTCTCCAATGTGCAAAGTCGCATCGCTCAAAGTAACATCCCAAACTTTCTGTTCAAAATAAAATTCGGCACCTGCTTCTTCGGCCAGGTCAATCATTCTTCGGTTTAGTTTTCCTCTTGAAATTGAATATATCGATTCTCCTTCCTGACCGTAATTCTGAAAATTAAGTTTATCAACCAAATGAATCGCACGTTTGTCCATTGGAATTGCAATTTCACGAACCGAGTCTCCAATACCAACAGCATCCAGCGCTTTCCAGCCCCGATTGGACATGGCAAGATTTATAGAACGTCCGGAGAAATTAATTTGGCGAATATCCGGACTGCGATCATAAACATGAACTGTGTGTCCGGCTTTTTTAAGATAAATTGCCAAAAGTGATCCTACGAGTCCGGAACCGACTACAGCAATTTTTAATGAAGTTTGCATCAAGGGAAAATCTAATATTGGGTCGTAAAAATAAGTAATAATTATACATAAGCTTTAAAACACAGCAATTATTTACCGTAAAGGCTACGAAAATCTAAATATTTACATGGGCATGACCCGTTGAAAAAGCGGGCCGGGCTATTCGCTAAATCTTTTGTTGCGTTTCTCTTCACAGAAGGATACCGCTGCTATCCCTCATGCGGCACTCTCTTTCATAAGGAAATCCTTTTAATGATTTATCAATAAAAAAATGACCGATGTTGAAACCAAAAACTAAATCAATCGTCTAATATTTTATGAGATAAATCAATTCATTAAAAAACCGTAAATTGAACACAACTTATTGAATATCTAACAATTAAAAAACAATCATCAATCAAAAAACGAATCAGTCATTATGAAAAAATCAATTAAACTTATCTTGTTCGTGGTAATTATCCACATCTGCTCACCAACTATTTTTGCCCAGGATAAGGCAAAAAAAATCGAACAGCTTTTAAACAAATACAACGAGTATGGCCTTTTCAATGGTTCGGCCTTAGTTGCTGAAAACGGAAAAGTTATTTTTAAAAAAGCGTACGGTTTTGCCAATATGGAATGGAATATTCCAAATAAAACAACTACAAAATTTAGGTTAGGCTCAATCACTAAACAATTTACAGCCTTCTTAATTGTGAAACTTGCCGAAGATGGAAAACTAAAACTTGATGCCCCTGTTACCACTTATTTGCCGGATTACCCGAAAGAAAACGGCAACAGAATAACGATTCATAATTTACTGACACACACATCCGGAATTCCAAATTATACTGATGCCCCTGATTTCTTTAAAGATAAAAGCCGAAATCCTTATACTCCTGAAGAATTTGTAAAAACATTTGATAAACTGCCTCTTCAGTTTACGCCAGGAGAAAAATTCAGTTACAGCAATTCTGGTTATTTTTTGCTAGGTTATATTATTGAAAAAGTTTCGGGTAGAACATATGAACAATATTTGCAGGAAACCATACTTACGCCTTTAAAAATGGTTAATACAGGCTATGACCATAGTGATATTATCATAAAAGACAGAGCCTCGGGTTACGAAAAACAAGGAAAAAGCATTCACAATGCTCCCTATATAGACATGAGTATTCCGTATGCAGCAGGTTCTTTATATTCGACTGTTGAAGATTTATATCTTTGGGATCAGTCACTTTACACAAATCAATTGCTCTCTGAAAAATCCATGGATTTATTGTTTAAACCTTATATTACTACAGGCGGAAATGATTCCTATGGCTACGGATGGTCTGTAGAAGAAGCTTCAAACGGCACTCAAAACAACGTAAAAATCATCGGACATGGTGGTGGCATTAATGGCTTTAATACCTTTATTTCACGAATTCCTGCCAACAAGAATCTGGTCGTTTTACTGAACAATACAGGCGGAACAGTTTTAAACGAAATGAACGATGCAATTCGCGCAATTTTATATAATCAGCCTTTTGATAAGCCTAAAAAATCATTAGCACTTGAATTACTGGATGTTTTTATGACAAATGGCACTATTGACGGCCTTGATACTTATACAAAATTAAAAAATGATCCGACCTATAAAATCAAGGAAGGCGACATGAACCGGGTTGGATACTTGTTATTAACGGCGGGAAAAAAGAAAGAAGCAATCGAAGTTTTCAAAATCAATGTTGCTACTTATCCTAAATCAGGAAATGCTTACGATAGTTTAGGAGAAGCTTATTTAGCCGATGGTAACAAAAAACTCGCGATTGAGAATTACTCAAAATCTGTAGAATTTGATCCGACAAATGAAAATGGGAAAAAAGTTTTATTAGAAATTTCAAAAAACTAACTATAATAGAATCATTTATTAAAAAATCCTCTCTCAGTAAAAAGTTATATTTTAGATTATTGCTAACGAATAAATAATTAAGATGAAATTCCATACTACAAATTATCAAAATACATTTATTGAAGTTGTAGAAGATTGCCCTGTAACAAATGGGGAAATCCCACCACTAAAAGGTGAAAATAAAACAATAGCCAATATTGAATTTGATATGATTAGTAAAAACCCCTACAAATATTCATCGGATGATGTTTTGTTTCAGGTCTTTGCAGAGAAAAATGATGTAACAAAATCAGATTACAAAAATGCGAGGGCAACATTTTTTTCTAAAGGACAAGCATGCCTAAGAGCTTCTCCTTTAACGAAACGTTATGGTTGGGGAATTCATAATGATGAAAATGGAAAAAAGCCCTTTACGGAATGGAAACTACTGAATATGAGAAGTATTCAAAAGAAAAAAATATTAAAGTTGTAAAAGCAATGCGAAGCTCCAGAAAATAATTATACAATAAGTATATCATTTATTCTAACCATTACACTGCTTACTCCGACAGTACTTTTTTTTTAATTTGTATTGTCGTTTTTTTTATTAAAAGTCATTATTGTAAATCGAATATTTAAAGCAAAAATATTATTTTAGCGCTACCCTAATCAATTTGCAACTTTAATAACCTATGAAAAACTTTACTAAGTACCCTTCTTTGATTTTATTACTATTTATGTTTATCCCTTGTGTAAGTATTTCACAGCAATACAAGACTGCAGTACAGATGCCAACACAACAAAATGCAATTATTGTCAATAAAATTATTGAGGCAACTCAATACAAAACTTACTTTGTCGATTATTGCTTAAATAAAATAAACGAAACTGCCAGCAAAGAAAAATGGGATGAACAAAAAACTATGAAAATAACCGAGACAATCAACTTTAGAAATTTCAGGGATGCAGTTTACAATTTATTTGCATTTCATGATGAAATAGAACTGGAAACTCTTTTAAAAACATACCAAAAAGATAAAATATATCAAACCACAAATATAATGACAACGAATAAAGTACTTAATTATAACCTCGACATATATGCCAGAGATATTGTTAAGGGTAAATATATTTCTAAATAAGCTGCTGAGATTATTAGGTTCTAAGCTTTCTTAGAACCTAAAAAAAATCTACCTCTTAGGTTTAAAAACCAATTTTGTTGAAGTCCTTATAATCTCGTCTTTATTCAGTTTCATTTTTCTAAATTTTCCGGCGTTGTACATTTCTGCCTGATCATCATAATGTTTGCTAAATGGGTTCCCGGATTGACCTGTCGGTAAAATGCTCCAGCTGTTTTCTATATCCGAAAAATCAACGACTCTTCTTGTCGAAGGACCGCCTTTTACATCATATTTACCTTCGTCATTATATCCAAAAAACAAATTATTGATTACTTCATTGGAACCTGGAGAATTGAAAGGTCCCACATTAAATAATCTGCGGAGTGCTGCAACTTTCCCTAATGGATGTTCGTGCTCAACGGTATGTACCTTACCCCAATTCCAGTCAGAAATATTTTCACCTAACTGATTTTGCAAAGCACTAAGGGCATCGTGAAATGATTTTGAAACAACTTCTTTTCTGGTTTCTTTTACATTTTTGGTTTTGATATTATCCCACCAAACCGAATTTTCATTTTTGATCTGATTGGCAATAACTTGTTTTCCTAAAGAAATCCCTAAAAACAAATTGAAATTGCCCTTACCCATTTCATCTTCGAATGTATTTTTAAGATATAAATAAATCCACTTGTTGTAAATCGTAGGTGCAACCTCTTCTATATTCGTTGTCCCTTTCCATGATTTTAAAACCTTCAATGCTTCTTTTTCATTAACAGAAAGAGCTTTATTATCCAAAATTCGAATTAAATTTTTAACTACTTCAACTGCAACATCAGAAGTGTTATCGTAAATCATTTTACTGATCTCCTCTTTATCCCAATCGGATTTTGCGTCTAGAAGCCCCGAAATTCTTTTGGCGCGGTCTTCTGGCAAATAATACCCCGGGTAAAGAAATCCGTTATCGATAGGCTCAGGCTGATTATTGGCAGAATAAACATAACCCCAATTCGGATTTTCAGCTGAAGGATTTTCTTCAAAATCTAAAAACTTCGTAATATCATCTTTACCTGTTGAGCCATCTAAAATTAAGTGTGTGTTGACCCCCTCATTGTGCCTATACAATTTCCCGCTCGCCCACCAACCCACATTACCTTTGGCATCACCGTACATCACGTTTAATCCAGGGGCAGCGATCAGACTAACTGCTTTTTTAAAATCCGTTGTGTTTTTAGCATGCGAAAGTCCGTAAGCTGCATCTAAAATCAAGATAGGTTCTCTAGTGTATGTCCATGACATCGCAATTGGATTTTTCTTATCTAAGTGCTCAATTAAATCATTCATAACAGGCCCGTGGCGCGTTATTTTGACTGCAAGCACAACCTCTGCAGAATCTTTTACTTTGATTGTTTTTTTTCTGATTTCATATTTGCTAAAACCTGTCGGCGTTTGATATTGAGAAGAATCATCTGTTTTGTTTTTTTCCTGATAAAAATCGATATCATCATTTTCGAACATCGTCAGACCATAAGCATAATCCCTGTTATGTGCCAAAAGCGGAAATGGAGTTCCTGCCAGATAACAGCCATACAATTCGTGCATTGGTGTAACTATATGTGCTTCATACCAGGTTCCGGGCTGAGAAAATCCAATATGCGGATCATTTGCAAAAATAACTTTTCCTGTTTTGGTTTTATTTGACCCCACAACCCAGCTATTGCTTCCAACAAACGGTGGAACTGGAGACTTATCCAACAGAAGAGCAACTGATTTTGCTATCTCAGTATATTCTTCAACATTTTCTTTTGAGTTTTTAATTTGTGTCGTATTGAATTCGCCTTCGATTCCTAAGTCTTTCAAATATTCAACACCATATTTATCTCGAATTTCCGTCAGCAAAGGATCCGTTTTTTGCGCCATTGCAAAACTAAAAGACATATAGCCAAAAATATTGTACACATCTTCTATCGTAAATTTTTGCTTTTTTACTCCTACCAAAGTAAATTCTATTGGAGTAACCCCATCCTCTAAATATTGATTTATGCCGTCCAGATAAGCTTGAGTAAGTTTATAGCTTTCGCTGTTTTTATCTAATTTCGCGATCGCTTTTGCAGAAGCTTCTTCAATACCAATTCCGGCAAAAAATTTATCATTTTTAAGCGCGACGCCTCCAAAAATTTCAGATAATCGTCCCGGAGCAATTCGGCGCAGTAATTCCATCTGCCATAATCTTTCCTGTGCATGAACGTAACCTAAAGCAGTCATAGCATCTTTTTCTGACGCAGCATAAATATGAGGCACCCCAACATCATCAAAATATACGGTAGTTTGTTTTTGGAGATTGTTTAATTGCACTTCCCCTTCATATTGGGGTTTTAAATGAAAAATATAAGCAAATAAACTTAACGCAGTAGCTACTATTAGCACCAAAACGGCTAACGAAATTTTTTTAATTATCTTCATATTAAAAGCTTAGAACAAAAGTAATATTATAACTTAAAATCAAAATCGTGTAAAAAACAACATTTTTAAAAACCTAAATTTATGTAATTAATACCAATACGATATAATGTCAATCTACAAAAAAATAGCAATCGGTTTCATTTCTGTACTTCTTGTTGGAATATTTCTGAACATTGGGCTTAACTACTGGATCAAAAAGCAGCTTCCCATTATTATTCACGAGAAAAACAATACCGCTTATGATATCAATTATGAAAAAATTGAAGTTTCATTATGGTCCAGAAATATCTATGCACAGACGTTATTAGTAAATCCGAAAAACGCACCGAAAGACAGTAAAAATGGACTATTTTCTAAAATTGAGTCCATCACAATTGGACATTTTAATATTTGGGATTTAGCCTTTAATGATGTGATCCAGGCTGAGAGTATCATTATTAATAAGCCCCGGGTAATTTTATACAAAAAAGGCGAAAAACTTTTAAACAACAGCAAAAGCATTAAAACGCAAATTATTGAACCTTTTAGAAAAATAATTGCTGTTTCAAATATTTATTTAAATGATGGAGCTGTCGATGTTGTTTCCTTAGATACTCAAAAACCTATTTTCAGCATTAAGAAAATTATATTAAAACTAGAAGGGATTTTAATTACGGATGCCACTCTTAAAGAAAAAATTCCGATTCAATATAAAAGTTATGCATTAGTTCTGGATAGTTTGTTTTACAGACCAAGCGCTTCTTATCATATTAATATTGGTAAAATAAGTACTGAAAAGAACTTTTTAAAAATCGATAATTTCTCTAACCTGCCACAATTCAGCCGCCGTGATTTTACGAAGCGTTTAGAAAAAGAAAAAGACATTTACACCCTTAAATTTGACTCGGCACAAATTAAAAAAATGGACTGGGGTTTTAAGAATGACCGCTTTTTCTTCAAGGCAAATTCGGTTGTAATCAATCATTTTGACGCCAATATTTATCGTGGTAAAATGCCAAAAGACGATTTAAGCAAAAAATATCTTTATAATCATTTATTGAGAAATATTAAGTTCCCGCTTCAAATTGACACTTTGCAGGCTTTGAAATCAAAATTGGTTTATGAAGAAGAAATAGATTTTTCTAAAGGCCCTGGAATTCTAAATTTTGATAAATTTAATCTGCAGGCGACCAATCTAAGAAGTGGTTTTGGCCTGAAAAAAACCAATGACGTTACGATTAAAGTAAATTGTATTTTCATGAAAACTTCACCTCTAAATGTTGACTGGAGTTTTAATGTTTTAGACAAAAAAGACAGTTTTCATATACAGGGCGTCATTTCAAATTTTGATGTTGCGGCAATGGGACGATTCAGTAAACCTTATATGAATGCATCATTTGCAGGAGTTTTTAATAAATATCGTTTTAATTTTTATGGGAATGACAATATTTCAAAAGGAAATGCATCATTGGATTATGACGATCTTAAAGTGAAATTATACCAAAAGAAAAAGCCTGAAAAAGAAGCCAAACTCAAAAGTGCTATCGTTAATCTGCTAGTTAAAAACGACTCAAATGAGAAGACAAAAAATGCAGATGTTGAATTGGAGCGTATTCAGGAAAAATCCTTTTATAACTTTTTATGGCGCAGTATAGCCGAATCCCTTAAAAAGATCTTGATTTAAATTTGACCCAATCTCAAACCTGACAATTATCAGGTTTAGAGAAAATGTTTTTTTCAATCTTTGTTTTTATTTTAATCGAAAACAAATGACAAAGAAACGTTTACACACTTTTCATATTCCGGTAATGGGACTTGCCTATACTATCGACAGTCCTATTCGGGTGGCACAATACGGCATTTCGTCTGTAATATCAATTGCCGATGATGATCTGATTGAGAAGATGCGTAATTTTTACAGCACCAAATTCAACCTTCCGTATGAGGAAATAACGCAAAAATTTCACGATTACCGAGCTGAAAGAATTACATCATATCTAAATATGGTTGATAAAATCGTAAAAGAGAAATTCGAAAATTTTAAAACAGAGATCGCCGAAAGCAAAACTGCCTTAGAAAATTTTATCACGATGCTGCCTAATACATCCGATATCAAAAAAGGTTTTCAAAATTTACTTGAAGACGGAATCTCTTTTAAAGAAAACATTCAAAATTATATCGAGTCCCATCTTTTTCCGGGAGAGATTGATGTGAATATTATGACGAAACTAGACAAAGATAATTTTGTCAAAAACAAGCAGCTTCCAACTGAGTTTAATGATGCACATGCTGCTTTAAGAGGCTTTGCCAACAGTAATCTCCAATCATCAGTGGTGCTTTCTGCCGGAATGAATCCAAGACTTTATAGTTATTTTGAAAATTTCAGTGATTTTTTTCCTGATGAAAATAATCAACTTAGAAAAAAAATCATTCTGAAAGTCAGCGACTTTAGATCTGCGATGATTCAGGGAAATTTTTTAGCCAAAAAAGGACTTTGGGTTTCTGAATACCGAATTGAATCCGGACTAAATTGTGGCGGACATGCTTTTGCAACTGACGGACTTTTACTTGGGACGATTCTCGAAGAATTTAAACAGAAAAAACAGCAATTGATTCAGACATCACATGATTTAATGACAAAAGTACTGCAACAGAAAAATGCATATTTCCCAGAGCATCCTTTAGAATTAAAAATTACCGTTCAGGGTGGTGTGGGTACGTCTGAAGAACACGAATTTTTACTACAGAACTACAATGTAGATTCGGTTGGCTGGGGATCACCTTTCTTATTAGTTTCAGAAGCAACATCTGTAGATGATGATACCCGAAAATTATTGATAAATGCTAAAGAAGAAGATCTTTACTTAAGTCATATTTCGCCTTTGGGAGTTCCGTTTAATACTTTGAAAGGAACGACAAATGAAATTCTGAAACAAAAGCGCATTCGGGAAAACAAGGCAGGAAGTTCCTGTCCAAAAAAATTTCTGGCATTAAGCAAAGAATACGATTCACACGGAATTTGTACTGCGTCAAAAAAATACCAGGACATTAAACTGGAAGAACTGAACGCTATAAAAAATACGATTTCACTCAATGCTTTTGAGAATGCTAAAGCTAAAATTACAGAGAAATCCTGTTTGTGTGTTGGTTTGGCAAATGCTGCTTATTTAGAAAACGAGATTAAAATAAAAGGACAGGCTCAGGGAGTCGTAATTTGTCCCGGACCCAACATGGCGTATTTTGATCAGGAAGTTTCTTTAAAAGATATGCTACAGCATATTTATGGAAATAAGTCTATTTTAAGATCTCCTAATCGCCCCAATTTATTTGTGAAAGAATTAAAGATGTATGTAGAATATTTTAAAAATGAAATCGAAACAGTTTCAGGAGAAATAACCGCAAATCAGCTTAAGAAATGGCAGACTTTTAAAAGCAATATTTTAGAAGGAATCGACTATTATCAAAAGCTGTTTTCGCACACTTTATGGTTTAAAGATGATGAAGAGAAAATGAAAAACCAATTTGATTTTTATAAATCAGAATTAAATTCAATTCAAATACCAATATCAAAACTGGCTTAAAATCACAAAACCCCGATCGTGAAATCGGGGTTTTACTTATCCTTTTATTATAAAATTAAATCTTATTCATTTTTCTTTTTGCTGCCATCAATAATAGCTCCGGTCCCGGCTCCAACACCAGCTCCGGCCAAACCACCAATTATGGCTCCTTCGCCTTTTTTCTTACTGACTGCAGCACCTGTAATTGCTCCAACTCCGGCACCAATCACTGCACCTTTTGCAGTAGAACTCCAGCCTTTCTTTTTAGCAGGAGCCGCTGTAGTTGTAGTTGTTGCATCCTGACGCACTACGACAACTTTTTGTGCTTCTGCTTTTCGTGCTTCTTCTGCTTTTTCTTTTTCCTCCTGCAGATTAGCCATTTCTGTTTTCATCGAATCAATAACTCTTTGTTTGTTAATTTCAACTTTCATTGAATCAATACTGGCTTGCTTCGCTTTCTCAATATCAGTTTTTCCCTGATTTTGACAAGAAATTACAGTTAATGCGACTAATAAAGAATATAACGCTTTCATAATTGTATTTTTTAAAAAAAATTATACAACAAAGTAAAACCGAATGCCTTAATAATGTGTTACAAAATTTTGAAGAAAATTTACAGAATTAAATGAAAGAGTTTTTTATTTTGCGAGAATTCCATCTTTTAAAATCTGTCCAAAATCATACATATCCTCAAAAGAACAATATAAAGGAACTGGTGCCAGACGAATGACATTAGGCTCACGCCAGTCTGTAATCACGCCGTTTTTCATCAAATAATCGAATAAACTTCTTCCTTCTCCGTGTAAAAAAACAGATAATTGAGACGCTCTTTCTTCAGGATTTGAAGGTGTTATAATTTCGAAATTACTATCAACTTCCTTATCAATTTCATGGAGTATAAATTCCAGATAAGACGTAATTTTATCTCTTTTGGCGATTAAAGCATCCATTCCTACCTCGGCAAACATTTCTACCGAAGCCAAATAAGGTGCTAAAGAAAGAACAGGCAGGTTACTGATCTGCCAGCCACCCGCTCCCTCAACTGGATCAAAATTAGGTTCCATTTTAAATCGGCGCTCCTTGTTATGTCCCCACCAGCCTGCAAATCTTGGTAAATTAGCATTATGATGTCTTTCATGAACAAAACATCCGGAAGCATTTCCAGGTCCTGAATTCATGTATTTGTAACTGCACCAGGCAGCAAAATCAACATTCCAGTCATGAAGTTGTAATTTGATATTTCCTGCCGCATGCGCTAAATCCCATCCTACTTTTGCACCTGCTTTTTGTCCGGCTGCAGTAATGGTTTTAATATCAAAAACCTGCCCGGTATAATAATTTACGCCTCCAATTAAAACTAAAGCCAACTCATCACCAACTTCTTCAATTTTAGCCAGAATGTCTTCAAGGCGAACATTGTGTTCGCCTTCGCGGCGTTTAATTTCTACAATAGCATCTTCCGGTTTATATCCATGAAAATTAACCTGGCTTTGAAACATATACTGATCTGACGGAAAGGCTTTTTCTTCACAGATAATTTTATAACGGGTTGCTGTTGGCTGATAAAAAGAAACCATCAATAAATGAAGGTTTACGGTAAGGGTATTCATAACCGTAACTTCTGAAGGCAGGGCACCTACAATTTTACTTAAAGGTTCCGGGAATCTTTCCTGATAATCCCACCATGGCTTTTCTGCATAAAAATGCCCCTCTACCGCAAGATCTGCCCAGTCATTCATTATTTCATCAATATACGATTTAGTTCTTTTAGGTTGTAACCCTAAAGAATTTCCCGTAAAATAAATAACCCGTTTATTATTTACTTTAGGAAAAATAAACTGATCCTGATAATGATTTAAAACGTCTTGTGAGTCAAGTTGTTTTGCGAATTCGCGTGTATTTTGAAAAGTCATTGTTTTTGTTTTGCCTGCTAAAATAACAATTTTTGTTTGTTTTGTTTGAAGTTTCAGGTTTCATGTTGATATTCTGTGCGTGATTTACAGCAAAGTTCGCAAGGATTTTCTTGTTCAGTTTATGTTTGCCTTATGAAAAAGAATGCAAAGCTTTGCGAACTTAGCGTTTGTAAACGTTATTCTTGATAAAAATCCTTGCGCCCTTTGCGGTTAATTTAACTACAAACCTGAAACCTGAAACTTGAAACCATTAAAAAACAAAAAACCCGACAGTTTCTAAAAAACTATCGGGTTTTATATTGAATTAATTCCGATTAAAGAATTAACATTGCATCTCCGTAAGAATAAAACTTATACCCTTCTTTGATTGCTTCTTCGTAAGCTTTTTTCATTAAATCATGTCCACAAAAAGCTGAAATCATCATTAATAATGTTGATTTTGGCGTATGGAAATTAGTGATCATACAGTTTGCAATACTAAAATCGTGAGGAGGAAAGATAAATTTATTTGTCCATCCTTCGTAAGGATTCAAAGTATTTGCAGAAGAAACAGAACTTTCAATTGCACGCATAGAAGTTGTTCCTACTGCGCAAATGCGTTTTTTCTTTGCTTTTCCTTCGTTTACAATATCACAAGCTTCCTGAGTGATGATTAATTCTTCAGAATCCATTTTGTGTTTAGATAAATCTTCTACCTCAACAGGGTTAAAAGTTCCTAAACCTACGTGTAAAGTTACCTCTGCAAAATTCACTCCTTTGATTTCCAGTTTTTTCAAAAGGTGTTTTGAGAAGTGTAAACCAGCTGTTGGCGCTGCTACAGCTCCTTCTTCTTTTGCATAAATAGTCTGGTATCTGTCTGCATCTTCCGGAGTTACTTCGCGGTTTATATATTTAGGAATTGGAGTTTCTCCAAGTTCTGTCAATTTATTTCTGAATTCCTCATAAGAACCATCATATAGAAAACGTAAAGTTCTTCCACGTGAAGTCGTGTTATCAATTACCTCAGCAACTAAAGAGTCATCATCGCCAAAATAAAGCTTATTACCAATTCTGATTTTACGGGCCGGATCAACCAAAACATCCCAAAGACGCTGTTCAGAGTTTAGTTCTCTCAGTAAGAAAACTTCGATTCTTGCTCCGGTTTTTTCTTTATTTCCGTACAAACGAGCAGGGAAAACTTTTGTATTATTTAGAATTAAAACGTCTCCATCATCAAAATAGTTGATGACGTCTTTAAACATTTTATGTTCGATAGTATTCTTTTTACGGTCAATTACCATTAAACGAGATTCATCTCTGTTTTCTGCCGGGAATTCAGCCAAAAGTTCTTTTGGTAAATTGAAATTGAAGTGTGATAATTTCATATTTGAAGATTGATTTTAAAGTGTAGATTTTAGATTTTGTATCTAAAATTGTAAATCGGATGCAAATATACGATTGTGAGACAGGCGTTGTCAAGTGTTTTGCTGTTTATTTTCAAAAGTCGTTGATTCAGTGGTGTTTCGACAACATCAAAAAACGTTTTTCTACTATATAAGTGATATAAATTCATTTAATTTGAATGCTTGAAAAATTAGTGCCTATTTTTTTGTTTGGCTAAAGCCGAAAAACTAATGATAAAAAAAACCTCCAATTGAAACTGGAGGCTATTGAAATTATGCTCATTTTATTTAACGTGAGTTCGATATAAGAATATTTAAGCAACAAGTCTGTTATTTTCAAAATCGACATTTATAGAAGGCTTTTTAGGAAAAAAAGAATAGGCTATAAGTCCTGATAGTAAGTTTGTTATAAAATTATCAAAACTCCTATGTCTTGTATGTTCTATTTGGCAAATATTTTTCAATTGATCATAAACAGTTTCGATTAATGATCGTTTTCTAAGCATAATTTTGTCTTGTAAAAGCATTATACTATTCTTCATATTCTTTTTGATTTTAGTGACCAAATGGACTCCATCAATAAAAAGTTGTTCAAACAAATCTTTTCCAATATATCCCTTATCTCCAAAAAGTTTTCCGAATATTCTTTTATGAAAGTTGTTGCTTTTTAATGGTTCTCTATCGTCAACATTGGCTTGAGTAAGCATAAAATCAAGAATTTCTCCTTTGTCGTTTATAATCAAATGCAACTTAAATCCAAAAAACCATCCTGTTGAAGTATGCCCTTTTGTTGCTAAATCCTTAAATGTTTTGTGTTGTTTTTCTCGTCTAATATGGCATGATCGTAAAGGGGTTGAGTCAATAATAGAAATTCCTGTACATTGTCCCAAACAACAAGTTTTCAAAAATAGCGCCATTGGGACAATAGCTTTTTTTTGAAGTTCTACAAATCTGTTATAGGAAACAAGGTTTGGGAATTCTTTTTTCAAATGCTTCCCAATA
Source organism: Flavobacterium adiutor (assembly GCF_048282555.1). Classification (NCBI taxonomy): domain Bacteria; kingdom Pseudomonadati; phylum Bacteroidota; class Flavobacteriia; order Flavobacteriales; family Flavobacteriaceae; genus Flavobacterium; species Flavobacterium adiutor. Next base: position 549,257 of record NZ_CP182487.1, on the reverse strand, counting down.
TAAAACAAATAAAAATGCTTCAAATTTTTGTAACCCATAGCGTGGAAAAGCACTAAAATAGTCATAACTTCACTATCAGTCATCGTAAATTTTCGGTTTCTTTTCTTTGGAGAATCTTTTTCATTTAAGCTATGAGCAGTCATGGTTTTATCAAATTCTTTCGAGAATTCGTCTATAATAAAGTAAATTTCTGTAATTTTAGCATTGGATAACATAGGGATGGTTTTAATTGTAATTGGTTGTTTGTCAGACATTAATATACAAAAACCATCTCTGTTTTCCAAATATTTTTTACTTCCTTATATCGAACTCACGTTATTTAAATGAACTTATATCACTTATATGGTTAATAATTTTTACAGTTCTGAAATTTCAAAGTTTAACTCTTTTAAATCATTCCAGAAATCCGGATATGATTTTGAAACTACTTCTGCATTTTCGATAATAATTGGAACTTTTAAGGCCAAAGGCGCAAATGCCATTGCCATACGATGATCGTTATAAGTGGCAATTTTCACATTATGATTAATTGTATCAGAAAGTCCTAAAGTCAAACTATCATTTGTCACCGAAATATTGGCTCCTAATTTTGTAAGCTCGATTCGGAGTGCTTCAAGCCTGTCTGTTTCTTTGATCTTTAAAGTATGAAGCCCTGTTAAATGACAGCCAATTCCTAATCCTAAACAAGTAACCACAATCGTTTGAGCAATATCAGGTGTGTTATTAAGATCAAAATTTACTGTTTCAAGTTTAAAATCTGGCTGTCTTACTAATGTCATTTTATTTCCCTCGAAAGTAGTTTTGACACCCATTTTTTCATAAATAGAAACCAAAGCCGAATCTCCCTGCAAACTATTTTCTTTATAACTACTCAAAGTTATAGATGCTTCGTTTGCTAAAGCAGCCAGACTAAAGAAATACGATGCCGAACTCCAGTCAGATTCTACAACCATTTCTTTTGAAACTACAGTCTCTTTTGGATACACTTTAATTATATTTCCTTCAAAACTGGTCTTAATATCCAGATCATTCAGCAAAGCCAAAGTCATTTTGATATACGGAATAGAAGTGATTTCTCCTTCTAACGTAAGTTCTAAGCCGTTTTCTAATTTTGAAGCAACCAATAAAAGAGCCGAAATATACTGACTGCTTACATTTGCTGCCAGGCTTACTTTTGAAGCGGTAACTTTTTTTCCTTTAATTCTGATTGGCGGATATCCTTCTTCTTTTTCATATGAAATTTCAACACCTAACTGTGCCAAAGCTTCAACTAAAATTTTTATCGGACGTTCCTGCATTCTGCTTGAACCTGTCATTACAACTTCGCGCCCTTCATTTACTGCAAAATAAGCCGTTAAAAAACGCATCGCTGTTCCTGCATGATGAATGTCTACAATCTCATGATTCCCCACAAGGGCTTTTTGCATTACCTCGCTGTCATCAGAGTTGGAAGTATTCGCAAGTGTAATATTTGGGAATAATGCCTTTAAAAGCAACAAACGATTGGTCTCGCTTTTTGATCCTGTAACTGCAATCTGGCCTTGTAAGTTTTTATGGTTGGTTTGAAGTAATAAATTCATCTATATAAGTAATAAGTTGTAAATTATGAATCATGAATGATTAAAAACGTAATTCAGACGCGCAATTTACCACTCCCCATTCATAATTCAAAATTGAAAACTCATAATTCAAAACTTATGAGTGATATTTCACAATTATTTCAGTTTATCGTTGTTTTTGTGACGATCTTTATCTCTAACCGATTTTAAATCCATTTTTTTATCAAAAGCGGCCTGCAAATCGATTCCTGTTTGATTAGCCAGGCATAAGACAACAAAAACAACATCAGCCAGTTCTTCGCCTAAATCTTTGTTTTTATCACTTTCTTTTTCTGATTGCTCTCCGTATCTGCGGGCAATAATCCGGGCAACTTCACCTACTTCTTCTGTAAGCTGTGCCATATTGGTTAATTCATTAAAATAGCGGACACCATGTTCCTTTATCCAGGTATCAACATCTAATTGTGCATTTTTTAAATCCATCGTTATGTTTTTTTAAGGACAATTTTCTCGCTCTGACTTATGATTATTTTTTGAAAAATTTCCTTTAAGCCATCGTACTGATCAGCTGCAAAAATACTACTGTTAATTTCTTTTACGCAAATAACCTGAATTTTGTTTCCTTCATTACTAATATTAAATCTATACAGAATTCCATTATTCTCAGCTAAAATCTGAATAGGTTTTGGTAGCGCCTCAATAACATATCCTTCAGGAATTTCAAGATTGATACTTAATTTTTCCTGAGTGGGATAGCCAAAATACACCGGCATTTGTCTTTTTTCCTGATTAAAATAATTTTTAGTTGTTGTAAAAAACAGCATCGGAGATATAAACATTTTGTCCCCAATAAGTTCACATTGATTTTCTGAAATAAAGTCGAATGCTTCAATAACAGGCTTTTCAAGATTTGTTTTTATATTTTCAACTACATAGTTTGAAATTTTAGAATTTGCTAATTGCTCTTCTAATTTTTCCAGATAATTCCCGGTAGTTTTGTTTGCATTTACAATTCTAAAACGATAAGCATCATAGTCTAGTTTATGATTGCGGATTTTACCTTCAATCATACCTGAATTATTAATTTTAGCAATCATCATCGCACTTTCTTTTGACTGTTTAGCTGGAACCAAATTTATTTCTTCAGAAGATCCGTCTGATTTTATAAGTCTCCCTTTCCAATTCAATACATTTAATGGCAGAATATTAGGAGAAGTAAATTTATGCGAAGCGTCTAATAAAATTTGTTTCCCATCAATTTCTGCAGCAGCGATAACATAATTAAAACCAGTTCTTGTAGGACATACCGGAGTACCGTTCTCAATAGTACTTACTAACACAGGATTAGCTTTGATACCTGCAAACTGAAGCATATTAATCAGAATAAAATTAATTTCGGCTACATTTCCAATTTGGTTTTTATAAGCTTCTTTGACTCCTTTGTCAGTGTAATAATCATTCTTTTCGTCCCAGTTCATCTTATTCTGGACAAATTTAAAAATGATATTCAATCTTTCTTCTGGGGAATTAATATTAATCAATATTCGATTTAGATCTTCCGTTAAAAACATTTTTTCATTGAGTTGCTTCCCAAAATTTTCATTTTTAAAAATTGTTATAGCAACTCCCTCCCAGGTTTGTGCATAATCTTTGACAGGCTGTTCTGGTAAACGAACCCTTTCCAGTTCATGACGAATTGAAATTCTGTAATTCTCAAGATTATCTACATAAGGTTCCTCTAAAAGCGCTGGAATGTCATTACATGAATATACCGCATTGATCTGCTTATAGTTAAAAGATCTGGATTGATTAAATTCATTGGTGAAATTCTGATTTCCTACAACCATTTTAGATTCAGATACAATATTCTGGTATCCAATTAGCAATGGTTTATAAATATAAAACTCAGGGATTTCTGTTTTATATTGAAAATAATTTACAGGAACATCATACTGACATTGAAAATCGGGAAAATTGACAATGTTTTCAGACTTCAAAATGTATTTGAATTCTATAATTGAGCCCACTTTTACATTAGGAAAAGTAATTGTTTTTTCATTCCAGTATTTATTCACATTGGTTTTAAAAACTCCCTGCCCGTCTAATTTAGTTTTTATAATATTTTTATTTTCAACATTATAAGTAAAAGCATTAGAAAATTCCAAATAATCTTTATTCATATTTTCATATCCTACATAATACTTTACTTTTTGATTGGCCCAGCTAAGTCCTTCCTTTTTATATATTTTAATTTTAAATTCATAAACATGATTTGCTGTAAAACCGTTTTTAATATCATAAACAAAAAAAGTTTTGGCTTTTTTAAACAATATAGCTGCAGGAGCAGAACTGTCTTTTGGATGGACTCTTTCTTCTAATTCAGTAACTGTTACTTTTCCTAACTCGTAATTTTGAGCCTTGGCTGTAATACAAGTTAAAAATAAAACTATTAAAATAATTATGGCGTTTAACTTCATTTTAAATTTTCTTTAAAACAATCTTCTCGCTTTCTTTTGCAATCATCCCCTTGTAATAATCTTTGAGCATTTCATATTGCTGTGTTGACACGATTGCTTCATTAATTTGATGCGAAATTACCACCTGAAGCGTATTTTCATTAACGGCAATATTAAATTTGAAAGAGCCTAAGTTATCTTCCATGGTGAGTGCAGCTGGTACAGGCAGTGTTTCAACTGCATAGCCATCAGGGATCTTAATTGTAATATTATACTTGTCCATAAATGGAAATCCAAAATCAACCGGATATTCTCTTGTTTCCTGATTGAAAGGATTTTTTTCATTAGCAAAAAACAACATGGGGCTAACATATATTTTACCCCCTATTACTTCACATAAATTATTTCCCGTAAACGAATAGGTTTCTATAATCGGTTTCAAAATATCCTTTTCGTTTGTCTTTGAGTAGTCGCTGATTTCTATTTTATTATTTTTGTTTTCGAGTTTTTCCAGATATTCATCTTCTTTTGTACTAAAAATATTCTTTCTTGTAATCATGGCGTTGTAATCTGTACATTGTCTTCTTGCCTGTCCTGTAACTTTGCCTTGGTCATCAATATTATAAGTCAAAAAAACAATATCATTAGATGTGTTTTTAGGCATCAGGTCGATTTCTTCAGAAGTCCCGTCTTTTCTAATCAATCTTCCTTGCCAGTTTAAAGTTCTAAGCGGTAAAACATTTGGAATAGAAAATTTATCCGACGCATCTAATAGTATATAGCCCTTTTCAGTTTCTACAGCTGCAATTACATAGTTATAGGCTGTTCTATTAGGGAATAATGCTACCCCATTTGATCTTGTACTAACCAAAACCGGATTTGCAGTTAATCCCGAATAACGTAGCATTGCTGTTAGCATTAAATTTATCTCGGCAATATTTCCCGATTTTTCCTGATAGGCTTTACGTACTCCTTTATCGCAGCTATAGCCATAGTATTCATTCCATTTTACATTTGATTTAACATGATTTAAAATAGTTAATATTTTCTCCTCAGGGCTTATTATTCCTGCAAGCAATGCTTTTAAATCATCTTCAAAATATCCTGTCTTATTCAATTCAGGACCAAAATCATCATACTCATAAATGGTCTTCGCTACTGAATTCCAATCTGTAGAAAAAGTTTTAATTGGACTATTAGGAAACTTAACCATTGAAAGTTCCTGCTCCAAACTGGAAGTATAATTGTCTATGTTATTAACAAATGACTCCTCTTTCATCGCTGGCAAATCTTCAGCTATATAAGTAGTTTTTGCTTCGATATAATCTATTTTATCCTGAGAATACTCTGTTCTTGTTGCACCTCCTCCAAATCCTCCTGTTGAATATCTTTCTTTAGAGTTTATCAGGATCGATTTATTGTTTTTTTCTGGAGTAACTTTAGGAAACACATATCCCTTTTGTCTGACATTAAAAATATAATATTCAGGAATGTAGGTTATATACTCCGAATAGTTAACTGGAATACTGGTTTGAAAAGCCCATTCGCGCATCATTGTAATGTTAGATGTTCTGATTGTATAACTGTATTCTAGTACTGATCCTTCTTTTACATTTGGCATTGCAATTTTTTTTCTTCCCCAGTACTTATTTACTTCTTCATTAAAAATCCCATCACTTTTAAGTTTGGTTTTTTCTATTTTTCCATTTACTAAATTAAAAGTACACACATCCGAAAAATCAACTTTTTCTCTTGAATCATTACCTGCATTGTAATATTTCACACTTTGGTTTGCCCAATCATAGCCTTCTTTTTTGTATATTTTAATACGTGCTTCAATATGAGTAATTAAAACAAATCCTTCTCGCTCATTATACTCAATTGTGGCAGTGCCCTTTTTGTACAATATGGCTGCTGCTGCAGATGAATCTTTTGGATGTATTTTCTGCTCTAACTCTGCAACAGATACTTTTCCTAATTTAAATTCCTGTGCAGTCGTATTAGAAAGAAAAAAAAGCACAAATAAGAAACTGTAGAATTTAATAAATTTCATATGATTGTTTTTTTGATTGATTCTGATTAGTTTTTGGTTAGTATAATTTTGGCATTGTCATTTCTGGAAACCTGCTCCATAAAAAGACGGTATTCATCATATTCTGTGTTAGAATATTTTCCTTTATTTAAAAACATAGATCGTTTGTAAGTAAGTTTATTATCTCCTTTTTTAATGATTTCTGTTTTATATTCACCAAATTTTCCTTTTAATTCAAAGTTCGAAGGAATAAATTCAATTGAAAATCCGGCTGGAAGATTAATTTCAATTTCATCTGTATCATAGTAGCCATGAAGAACCTGAAATGGGTTTTTTCTATTTCTGATACGTCGCACTGTTTCTCTATTTTGATTAAAAGCATCAACAGTAAATAAAATTTTGTTTCCTGTAATATTTCCGTAATTGGTTGCTTTTAATTGAATATTTTCTGTAAAATTGATTTTTTCTTTATCATCAGAATATGATATCTTTTCAAGTTTTAAGTTATTAATGTTACTCCAATAATTTTTATAATACCTTTCTTTTTCTTCAGGCTGAAATCTTACAACTTTTTCTTTGCTTCTGTACTGTGATCCTTGAGAAACGATAACTATCTTTCCGGAAAATGTTCCATCCTGTTCAATACTATAAGATCCGTTGCTGTTTTGTGTATTTTCGTTGGACTCATAATTTTTAGTCCTAATTATTTCAGCTCCTCCAGGTTTTATAACTATTGCGTTTCTGTCGTCTGTGAAATTTGCCTGATAACCGAATGGATTATTTTGACTGGTACACTCTAAAAAAACATTTTTATTACCATCAGGCACACAAAGAATAACGTGGTTTCCCTGAATGGAAAAAAAGTCTTCTTCTATATCAATTGGATATTGATCCCCATATAATTCTGTATAGTACGACGGAACGTCGACTATATTTAAAAGCGCTCTTGTATAATTGGAAAGCGCTTTACAATCTCCGTAGCCTAAACGATCTACATCCTGAGCCAACATTGGTTTGAAACCTCCAATTCCTACCTGAATACTAACATATCTAGATTTTTCCTGAACATATTTGTAAATTATTCTGGCTTTCTTTATAGGATCTTTTTCATCTCCAACCAAAGCTTTTATCTTAACTTTCGTTTCCTCTGGCAGAACTGTAGTACCTGTTAGAATTTTTTCAGAAAACCATTTTCCATATTCTATCCAATCTTTAGCATTACCGTCAACACCTTCTAAATTAAAGAATTCTAGACTCATCATAACTTTTGGATATAATTTTGAAAAAATCGGACTGTAATCTTCTAATTTTTGAGCTGGAATGTTAGACACTATATAAGAAAGCTGCGTATCTGTTTCTATCGTTTTTTGGATATTAAACATAGAAAGTAAAAATTCCTTTTTTCTAAATCCTAAAGCTTTTGGAAAAGTGACATTTAATATACTTTTTTCTACACTGACAAAATACCCTCCAAGTGGTCTCCATGAAGGAATAGCAGCTGTAGTTGAAGTTTGATATTCACAACTATATATAATTGTAAATGGATAAGATATAGGTGTATAGTCTAAGTACAAAATTCGACTATCAGAAAAAATTGTACTACCGTCTACAGTGCTACGATCGGTAAAATCTTTTCGCTTAATCTTTTTGATTTCGTTACCAAAAGCATCATAAACAATGGCTTCGATACTTTTTATTGAGGTTGTTTTGTCATAGTGCTGATAAGCATCAATATCATTTAATCCTTTTTCATTAAAAACCGATACTACTCTTTGTGTTTTGATATTCATGCTTCTTTGGGAAACAATGGCAATATCCATTTGATCTAATCGCACAACCGCATTTGCATTTTCTTTGAGACTGTCTTTAATTGCAGAGATAGGGTAATTGCTTTTTTGGGCTGAAGAAACCAGAGCAAACAATAATAAAAGTAAGGTGTAACAAGGAGTTTTCATTAATAAGTATTTTCGCCAAATATATATTATTTTACGAAATCCATTAACAAAAATTTAATAATTTTATTCCCTGTTTTTGCTATCCATTGTAATCGTTACAGGACCATCATTTAACAGGCTGACTTTCATATCTGCACCAAAAATCCCGGTTTGCACCTTTTTTTTGAATTCTTTCTCTAAAGACTTTACGAAATTTTCATACATCGGAATTGCAAAGTCTGGTTTTGAAGCTTTTATATAAGAAGGGCGATTCCCTTTTTTAGTAGAAGCATGAAGTGTAAACTGACTAACTACAATCATATCGCCGTCAACATCCTGAACCGAACAGTTCATGACATCATTCTCGTCTCCAAAAATTCTCATTTTAATTATTTTACCAGCAAGCCAATCGACATCTTCCTGTGTGTCGGCATCTTCAATTCCAACTAAGACTAATAATCCTTTTTTAATAGCAGCAACTTTTTTACCTTCAACGGTTACGGATGCTTCTGAGACTCTCTGGAGAACTATCTTCATTTTATTTATGATAAAAGTTTAATTCCTTCAAAACTTCAATCAAAGAATTTCTAAATTTTAAATAAGAAGGTAATTTTTTCAATTCTGACAATTCAACTTTTTGACCAATAATTTGATATAAGTCAGAAATATCCAACCCTTTATTTCTTTTTCTTTTGGTTTTACCTTCTTTAGAGAGCCTAATAATTTCTTCTATTAGAGCCTTAGGATCATTTAGTGTTTCAGGATTTAAATGAATTCCTAATTCAGCATCGCTTTCTTCAATACCAATCTCGCTTTTTAAAAGATTTCTATCAATAATCATCCAAGATTCTGTCATTCTAACAGGAACAATTGGAACCATTTTTTTACAACAAATGTTATCTTTTTGATTTGAAAGAAATTCCTGAGCAGGAATTATTTTATTTCTAAAAACTTTATCATCGTCTCTATCATCCGCATCAGTATGTACAAATAACAATAATATACTAAATTTTTCAAATGCTACTTTTGACGCTTCTAATATTTGCTCATTAAAAGTCAAATCTGTCTTGGTAATTTTAATTATTTCTAAATCAACATCTATATCACCAGTACAATCAAATGCTACATCTTCTAATGTTCTTTTAACAACGCTCTCTAAAAATCGATTATCCGTAGTTCCTTCCGTAAATAATCCTGTTAAAATAAAATTACTCATTATATTAAACAATATTATCTTCAAATTCAGCAGTCTGCAAATAATCTTTAACAATTGCTAAAGTTAGTTTTCTATCTTGTTCCGAAAAAATTAAATTTAGTTGTTGTAATGTATCATCTTTAATTACTCTACTAATTTTTGTAGTACTAATTTTTAATCTATCCTCATTAATTTCTGTAATAGTATTTCGCATTTGAGAATACCAAATACTTACACTTATATCATTCTGCCATTTCATTAAATTCCCTACTAATACTGGAGAATGAGTATTAACAATAACTTGTCTGAGTGGCATTTCTGTTTCATTAAAATCAGCAGACAGATCTTTAAGTAGGTCAGTCATAGCCTTGATTCTAAACGGATGTATCCCATTTTCGGGTTCTTCAAAACACAACAAACCTGTATGCTTTTCATCAAACTCCAAAATACAAAGTGCTAAAATTCTTAAAGTCCCTTCAGATAAAACTCTAGAAGAGAACTCTTTCTTTTCAACATCTTTTATTTTGATTAAATATTGTTTATTCTCCTTATCATCAATAACATCAATTTCAACAAAATTGGGCAAAAACTTGTTTAGTTTTCTTGAAATTTCTTTTAATGCATAATTATCTTCCTGCTTAATTCTATACAATGCTGCAGCTAAATTTCTTCCACTAGTGGAAATTGTGTCTTCTCCATTATTTTTACTAGTTGCTTGACGCAAATCCTCAGGATTAAGCTGTAGAAACTTCCAGCTTTTCATTTCTTCTTTCGCTGCCAAAACATGAGGAAAATCTATAGTATCAAAACTACTTAGTACAGTTCTTGTAGCGTTATTTAGAGGAAATCTTCTTTTTACTCCACCTGCTCCATCTTGTGGCACAATAACTGCCAACATACCATTTTCAATTTTTGTCTCTATGTAAGGAATCCCTCTTTTACCAGTAACCACCTTAGGCCTCCAATGCTCTAATGTTTTCTTTGAAATCAATTTAATCCATTTATCATCATCATGATTTAATTTTATTAAATCCTCCTTAGAAACTAATAAATCTTCTATACCAGAAGAATTAGTAACTCTTTTTATTGATAATTCATATCTTAATCTTGTGTATTTTAAAGTACTTTCGTTTCCCCAAGCATCTTTAATATTTTTATTGACTAACATTTCGACAATAAATTCAATTTCATTTGCAAAATTATCATCTCCATACTGTGTAAATAATTCTATAAACTCTCCTCTCTGTTCATTAAAGGCTTTCTTCAAATTATCAGAATCAGCAAGTCTCGATAATAATGTCAATGAATCAAACAGATTACTTTTTCCAGATGCATTAGCACCCGCAATTACAGTAAAAGGTGTAAATTCCATTTCAAAATTATGAAATGATTTAAATCCATTTATTTTAATGTATGTAATCATATTTATTGTTTTATTTAATCAAAAATATCAATTATTTATCTAATTCAAGATTAGTTTAACCTTATTTATTAACAAACTATTTCCTAGTTTCATCACTCGCTGCACGATCTTCACCATAAGTATCGGTACGGTAATGTTCATCATCGCCTTCGAGGATTTTAAGATAACTGTTGTAACGTGACCAAGCTATTTCATCTTTTTCCAAAGCCGCTTTAATCGCACAATGCGGTTCTTCTTTATGTAAACAGTTGTTAAACTTGCATTTATCTTTTAATCTGAAAAATTCCGGAAAATATCCACTGATTTCTTCTTTCTCTATATCAACAATTCCAAAACCTTTTATTCCCGGCGTATCTATGATCTTGGCATCAAAAGACAAATCATACATTTCTGCAAAAGTAGTAGTATGCTGACCTTGTTTACTTTGCTCTGAAATTACTGTAGTTTTAAGATGGAGGCTTGGTTCCATTGCATTAACCAAAGTTGATTTTCCAACTCCCGAATGTCCTGAAAACATGCTTACCTTGCCAATCATCATCTCTTTCAGCTTGTCAACACCTTTATTTTCTGTAGAAGAAATTCGGAGACATTTATATCCAATTTCAGAATAAATATGCTGTAAGTAAAGCTGATCGTCTAATGTTTGCTCTGTTAAAGTATCTATTTTATTAAAAATCAGGATAGCTTCAATTCCGTATGCTTCGGCCGTAACCAAAAAACGGTCAATAAAACTGGTAGTAGTGGGTGGATTATCAATCGTTACCAGTAAAAAAACCTGATCAATATTGGAGGCAATAATGTGAATCTGCTTAGAAAGGTTAACTGATTTACGAACGATATAGTTTTTTCTTTCGTGTATATTATGAATGGTTCCCGTAACGGCATCTGAAGTTTTGTCTAATTCATAATCAACAATATCACCTACAGCAATTGGGTTGGTACTTTTTATACCTTTTATTCTGAATTTCCCTTTCATACGGCATTCCACAAAATCTCCACTTTCAGATTTTACGGTGTACCAGCTTCCTGTAGATTTATAGACGGTTCCTGTCATTCAATTTTAGATTACTTTTTTAGCTTTCAGATTACTCTTAAAACTAAAAATTTTTAAAAGGCAAAATTACGTTTTTAGAATTGAACAATGCAACTTCGCCTTTTAAATTTGAAATCTATACTTCTATTTATTGTTCTTTACCAGACAATTTCAGCAAGAATTTCATTTTCTTTTACTTTTCCTAACTGAATTGTTTTTAAAGTTCTTACTGTTTTTCCGGCTTTAGTCGTATAAATTTCAACCATAATTGTTGCCGGACCGTTTTCCGTCAATTCCCTTTCGCCAAAATAGTTGGTTTTAATCTGGTATTTCCCTTTAATTGCATTTCGAATCAAATATTGCTCTGGTCCATAACCTTGCGTAAAATCTTTTGAAAACTTAGCCCCGGCTTCAGTTGTCGTGTGGCTGTAATAACATTCTTCGCCAGTTGGTTCAATGACATGCAGATCTAGATCGACATCCATTAAATTCCAATTCATGATGATTCGAATATCGACAGGCATTTTATCAAGATATTTTTTATCCAGTTTTGCTGTTTTCAAACCTGAATGTTCGGCAATCATTCTGTTTAAATCCATCAGAATAATATCTTCAACTCCTTCATACTGCCCACTCATTTCCCCATAATAATTAACTTCCAGTGCTTTAATCAATTCATCAAAAGCCTCCTGATATTTTCGGGCATCTTCAAGCGCCAAAGCATAATCTCTTAAACTTTGCGGTTCATGAACTCGCCATTTGGCAACTTGTTTTGCAGTAAATAAAGCATCCTCAAAATCCTGCCATTGACGAAGCGTATAAGTAAGTGTTTTATATAATTGATGATTTTCTAATCCTAAATCGGCAATATTGCTGATTACCTGCAATGCTTTTTTAACATCGCCCTGATTGTAAAAAAAGTGTGCTACATCAAAATAAAAGCTTGGGTTTCTTTCCTGTGCTTTTCTTAATTCGAAATACAAATCATATTGTTTTTCTTTTGGTGCCGATGCCAAAGCTTTTAAATATAATCGGTCAGGATTCCAGTTTTTAATTTCAGTTTGAGCTGCATCAACATCACCATTTTTTGTCGTAACCACAATTACTCCGTTTGACGCCCTGCTTCCATAAATAGCAGTTGCAGATGCATCTTTCAAAACATTCATTGAAGCAATATCTTCTTTATTTAGGTCTTCTATTTCACCTTCGTAAATTACTCCATTTACTACTATCAAAGGTTTATTTGCATTCGTAACTGAAGCATTACCTCTTATTGTAACATTATTATTTGGCGTCTCACCTACCTGGACTCCGGCAACTTTACCCTGCAACATTTGAGCAACATTATTTGAAAGTCCGGGTGCAACAGATCTTTTAGCTGCGTATCCCATCACTACTTCTTCTTTCAAATTTTTATCTGATTCTGTATTCGCTACTGTTGGCGCAACAAATTTCACCTGATCAACTCTTGGTGGGGGTGGAGTACTGTATACATTATTATCTTCTTGCACTATCTCACTTACTGGTTCTGAACCAACAGGTTCATCAGTTGTCAAAACTGCATCCGCATCGCCTTTTACAGTTCCGTAACCTATAGTAACAACTTCTTGTAGTCTGTTAGCGTTTTCTTTCAAGTGTATCGTAACCAAATTATTCCTGCCCACATTGACCTGTGTAGATTCAAAACCAATATAACTAATATTAAGATTACTGTTCACAGGCGCTTGTATTGTAAATTTACCATCAAAATCTGTGCTGGCTCCTGTTCTTTCTCCCTCTACTAAAATATTTACTCCTGGCAAAGGCACACCTGTTTGATCTAAAACAACACCTGAAATAAATCCCGCAGCAACATTTGTACTTCTTCGAAAACTGTTACTTGTTCCTAGTGAGTTTTTAACTTTCGTTTTCACCACTTTTTTAGGAGCTGTATATTTTATATTTTTTTTCCACCATGAATTTAATCCTGCAAAATAACTGTCAATATTCTCCCAGTTATTTTTTTGCAGAGCCAAATTCGTATCATGTTCCTGCTTTTTAATTCTTTCAAAATCAGCACGTAATTCAGCTGGTGGAATAATATCATACATAATATAATCCCGAATATCCTCTAAAACAATCAGCGAAGTGCTTTTAGTTATAATGCCGTATTTCTTGCCTAAAAGTTCGATTTCTTCTGCGTTTTTAGCATATTGCAAATCAAGACTGGCTATTTTTTTCTGTGCCCAAAGTTTTTCTATATTAATATCATTAGTATTTTGAGCTGCCCCATCAAGAGTAATTTTTTTCTCTAAAACTGCTTCATTATTATATCCGAATAATAAAGTGATTTCGTTTTTTGGATTTAAAGAAATTCCTGAAAAACTAAAATTCCCTGAAACCGAAGTCCCTTCCACCGGAAATAAATCAGTCACAGTCAGATTTTCTTTTATTCCTAAAAACTTCAGATTATTATTTATCAGTTTATCCAATGCATTTTCTATATTCAATTGATTCAGATTGATAAAATTTCCCTTTGTCTGCATGGATGAGAAATTTAAAAAAGCAAAATCTGCAGACGCTGACGAAGTAATCGTATAAAGCGGCTTTTTAGTCTTTGGCAGGATATTGTCACTCAAAGAAGATAATCCATCAGAAAAAAACAAATACTCCTCCTGATTTTCAAAATTGACCTGTGAAAAACGGGTTCCGCCATCATATTTCGTGTTTTCCAAAACGGTTTTCAATTCAGACCAGTTCCCGTTAACAATCACAAATTCTTTTTGTTTTTCGAAAATATAATTCAGCAAATACAAAGTCACTTTTGTATTTTTTATCTTTTGGAAATAAGCATCCAACAAATTCAATTCTTTCTTTAAATCCCTATTCTGACAGCTCAAAGAGTTATCCCAAATCAGACCAATTGCAGCCGGAACTCTTTTAGTCCCTTTATTTCCTTCTATAAAAGTATTTCCGTAAAAATAATGCTGACCTCCCACATTCTGCATGACTACACCTGGAATATTTTGCTGAAGCGGAATCTTGAAAAGCATTTTCTCAGAAGGCTGGTAGTTTTCTTTTTTAAGTGAAGTCTGAAAAGATTGATTCCATTGTGAAAAAGCAAGGATTTCTCCTGAATTTTCAGCTACACTCGGCGATGCGGAAGCTCCCAAAACTGAAACATTGATCTCAAATTTATCCAGCTTTTTAGGATAACGGCTCACCAACTGATACGCCAGATTATTTTTATCTGAAGCTGAAAGTTCTTCTTCGTAACCAATAATTACGATTCTTTCTCCGTTTGGCATTAACGGATAAACTCTTGTTCTAAAATTATTTCCGTCTACTTTTTCCAATAATCCCGGATCAACACGACGATGCTCAATAGCTTCAAAAACCTGTTTCCCTTTGTTTTTATTTACCGGAACAGCTTCCCGCATTTTTCCATTAATATCAATGGCATATCTCGAAACGGAAACATTTTCTGGTAATGGAAAAATAAGTTCTGCTTCCATCTGACGAGTGCCTGAATTAAAAAAATGCATTTCGGCTGTAGTGTAGGCAATATTGCCAACTACCTTAACATTAACAAGCAGCTGACTCATCCTGATTTTTTCAGCATCGTCACCCTTAATGTTTAGTTCAGGACTTTGAGCAAAAGTTTTTGTTCCAATAAACAGGAAGAGAAAAAGCATTACATTCAAATTCATTTGAAAAATGCCCGGCGCAGACGAAAACAATTTTAACTTCATGACACGAAAATTAAGGTTTATATTATTATAGAGAACAAAAACCATCAAAAGGTTGGGAAGATAAATACTTATTTCAAAAAAAATCTCCAAAGCCCTAGAGCAATGGAGATTTAATGATGAAAAAATCTAATTTCAATATCGAGTGATATAATAAAACTTAATGACAGATTTCAAAAGAAACTCAAATCATCTTATACCACTTTCATGGTTTAAAGAAAATTATGCATTAAAAATTTTCTCCTGGTGACCAATACTTTCCTGGTGAATCGCTTTGAACATTCTTAAAACAAACTCTTCAGTAAGTCCTTTTTTCTCACCTTCTAAAATCATTTTTCCTAAGATTTCGTTCCAACGGCTGTTTTGAAGAATCGCAACGTTAGCATCTTTTTTTACCTGACCAATCTCGTCAGCTACTTTCATACGTTTTCCTAACAACTCTAATAAGTTAGCATCAAGAACGTCAATGTTAGCTCTTAGTTTCGTCATTTTTGAACTGTACTCATCTGTAGTATCATCCGTTTTTCTGATCGTCAAATCTTTAATGATTTGTTTCAAAGCATCTGGAGTAACCTGTTGAGCAGCATCAGACCAGGCGTTATCCGGATCGATATGCGTTTCGATAATCATACCGTCGTAGTTCAGGTCTAAAGCTTCTTGCGTCACTTCGAAAATCATTTTACGATCTCCAGTAATATGAGATGGATCGATGATTAATGGTAAGTCAGGGAATTTATTTTGCAATTCGATAGCAATCTGCCACTCCGGAATGTTTCTGTATTTTGTCTTTTCGTAAGTAGAGAAACCTCTGTGGATCACACCTAATTTCTCAATACCTGCCATATGTAAACGCTCAACACCACCTAACCATAAAGCTAAATCCGGGTTTACAGGGTTTTTGACCAAAACAATTTTGTCAGTTCCTTTTAAAGTATCAGCAATTTCCTGAACCGCAAAAGGGTTTGCCGTTGTACGTGCTCCAACCCACAAAACGTCGATATCGTATTCTAAAGCCAGCTTACAATGCGCTGCAGTTGCCACTTCAGTTCCCATTAGCAAACCAGTTTCAGCTTTGGCTTTTTGTAACCATTTTAATCCAATTTCTCCAATTCCTTCAAATCCTCCGGGGCGCGTTCTTGGTTTCCAGATTCCGGCTCTGAATACACTAACTTTTGAATCTTTCAATTCGTGAGCTATTTTCAAAACCTGCTCTTCCGTTTCTGCACTACAAGGTCCAGCTATCACAAGTGGATGATCTAAATTGAAATCTTCTAACCACTTTCTCATTTCTTTCTTATTTTCCATCTTTACTATAGTTTACTTTTTAATTGTTAATCCGTTTAATATCTCTTTTATTTTATTTGTACTTTCCATTTCTTCAAAAATGGCGTTGTAATCTTCTTCTTTCAGCAAATCCCTAAACCGACTCAGGTTTGAAATATATGCCTCTAAGGTTTCCAGAACGTGTTCTTTATTCTGCTTAAAAATGGGTGTCCACATGGCTGGAGAACTTTTTGCCAGACGAACGGTACTTTCAAATCCACTTCCCGCCATGTCAAAAATATCCTGTTCGTCTTTTTCTTTATTCATTACTGTTTTTCCAAGCATAAAGGAACTGATATGCGATAAATGCGAAACGTAAGCAATATGTTTGTCGTGCGAAACCGGATCCATGTATCGAATTCTCATTCCTATTTCACTGAAAAGCTGTAATGCTTTTTCCTGCAATTTGAAAGCGGTTTTTTCCACTTCGCAGATAATGTTTGTTTTTCCTTTAAACAACCCTTTTATTGCTGCCGATGGTCCTGAAAACTCTGTCCCTGCAATTGGATGCGTTGCGATAAAATTTCTTCTTCTCGGGTGACCTGCCACTGCATCACAAATTGGCTTTTTAGTCGATCCTACCTCAAAAACAATTGTATTGTCTCCAACAGCATCCAGCACTTTTGGCAAAACGATCAAAGCAACATCAACCGGAACCGAAACAATTACAAAATCAGCTTCCGCCAAATCTTCAAAGCTTCCTGCCTGATCTATAACACCCAAATCAATCGCTTGCTGCAAATGGTTTTCGTTCTTATCGATTCCAAAAATAGTGGCATCCGGATGTTTTTCTTTAATGTCCAACACCATCGAACCGCCTATTAATCCTATTCCTATTACGTATACTTTCATATTCTTTTTTATTAGAAGCTATTTCCCGCTATCCGCTGTATCTTTTATGGCGAACCCCGCCATAAAAGGATGCCGCTTCTATCAGGGCTAGGGCTTCTCGTTTTTTAAGAACTTTTACTTTTCACATCTTTTTTGTCATTTCGACGAAGGAGACCCGAGCGATAGCGAATAGGCGAAGCAAATCTTCGCAAGTAGCTCCGCAACGAGAGTCTAATCTTTGTCGAGTTTCTCGTGGAGATCCCTCGTTCCTCGGGATGACAAACTGTAGCGAAAAAATCTAAAATCTAAAATCTTAATACTTAATTCTAAAGTCTTAATACCTAAAACCTATCTATCGCTTCTTGTACTTTTTCTTCCTTAACGCACAACGAAAATCTGATATATCCTTCTCCATTACTTCCAAAGATTGTTCCCGGTGTAATGAAAATATGTTTATCATATAATATTTCGTCAATGAACTTCTCTGCTGATTCGATTCCTTCCGGAAGTTTTGCCCAAACGAATAAGCCAACTCCTTCTTTATATACTTTGCAACCTAGTTTCTCAGCCAGTTTTTCAGTTAATTCTCTTCGGCGTCTGTAAATTTTATTATTATCATCAAACCACGATTTATCGCATTTTAAAGCTGCAATCGCTCCTTTCTGAATCCCGTAGAACATTCCGCTGTCCATGTTGCTTTTTACTTTCAGAACCGCATCGATAATTTCAGGATTTCCTAAAACCATTCCAACTCTCCAGCCTGCCATATTAAAGGTTTTACTCAACGAATTCAATTCTAAAGCCACATCTTTCGCTCCTTCCACCTGCAATAAACTCATCGGATTATCATTCAAAACAAAACTATACGGATTATCGTTGACCAATAATATGTTGTGTTTTTTAGCAAAAGCAACCAGTTTTTCAAATAACGCTAAGCTTCCTCTTGCTCCTGTCGGCATGTGCGGATAACCCAACCACATAATTTTTACTTTCGAAAGATCCAGTTTCTCTAAAGCTTCAAAATCCGGCTCCCAGGCGTTTGCTTCTTTCAAATCATAATACACCGGAACTGCCTGAACCAAATTGGTTACCGAAGTATAAGTCGGGTAACCCGGATTCGGAATTAAAACGTGATCGCCAGGGTTTAAAAATGCAAGCGAAATATGCATGATTCCTTCTTTTGAACCCATAAGAGGTAAAATCTCATTATTCGGATTCACTTCAACACCAAACTGATCATGATAAAAATCTGCCATCGCCTGCCTCATTTCCGGTAATCCCTGATAGCTTTGATAACCATGCCCGTTTTCGTCCTGAATTGCCTCAGCGACCGCTTCAATTACTGCTTTCGACGGACTCAAATCAGGGCTTCCTATTCCCATATTAATGATTGATTTTCCTTCAGACATCAATTGGCGCACTTCTCTCAGTTTTGACGAGAAGTAGTACTCTTCAACTGTATCTAATCGTTTTGCTGTTGTAATCATGATTCTTATTTATTCTCTTTTAGAGTTTCAACTTTTAACTTCTAACAAATAACCTCTAACTTGCTAAGGGTTTCGTATTTCTATATTCTCCCAGTACTTTAAAATACTCCGCCATGATATTTAATAATGCTTTTGCTTTTGCGTAATCTTCATATCTTTCAAAAGTCACATCTACGAAAAATGAATATTTCCAAGGTGTTTCAATTTTTGGAAGCGACTGAATTTTAGTCAAATTCAGTTTGCAGTCACTCATTACATTTAGAACTGCTGCTAAACTTCCTCTTTTGTGATCGAGTTCAAATTTGACAGAGGCCCTGTTGATTTCGTTTTCTGGCAAAAATGAATTTTGCTTTTTGATAATTACGAAACGTGTCATATTATTTTTGATCGTCTGAATCTCTGGCGCTATAATTTCAAGATCATACATTTCCGATGCCACTTTACTTCCTATTGCAGCAATTCCAACTAATTGTTTTTCCTGAATTCTTCTTGCTGTCTCTGCTGTATCTTTATCTTCTACCAGTTTGATGTTTGGATATTGCTTCAGGAAATCCATACACTGCAAAAGTGCCATTGGATGTGAATGAACTTCTTTTATGTCTTCTATCTTCTGACCTTTTAAAGCCATTAAATTTTGGTGAATGCTTAAATAATGTTCTCCTATAATGTGTAAATTATTCTTGTCAATCAAAGCATAATTCGGAATAATCGGTCCCGCTATCGAATTTTCAATTGCCATAACGGCCTGATCCGTTTTTCCGGAAAGAAGGCTGTCGATCAATTCTTCAAAAGACAGACATTCATCAATATCCACGCTTTCAGAGAAATACTCCTTCACAACCTGATGATGAAAAGAACCTTTGATACCTTGTATTGCAATCTTAGCTGTCATATAGTCAAAAAAAAATCCTGATTTTCATCAGGATTGTATATTAGTTTTATTTGTCTTTTAATTTTGTTTCAAATAACCATAGCACAATCCTAACTTCTACTAAAGAAGAAATAAAAATTGTTGCTAAAATAAAAACGGTTAGTTACCATTTTGTTTGTGTTATTTTTTAAATTCTGTGCGAATGTATAAATTATTTTAAACGCACCAAAAAAAATAATGCATTTTATGAAACAAAAAAGGAATTCTTAACAAAATCAGCTTGTTTTGTATGATATTTTAATAAATGAGGCTTAAAATGAGATTTTTACAATTGGTTTTAAGCACAATTTGGATGTTATCATTACCTTCATAGATCCCTATCTATATTATCATAACAAAAACAAAGATAAAAAAATATCAAACTACTTCTTTTCTCCATCTATTGAGTTCCATAATCAAAAAAATATTTGCTAGGGCTACAAAAGACAATAAAACTATCTGCGTCAGATTCGAAATATCTTCTTTTACTGTAGCCAATACATGAAATATATTTAACAATAATAGCAAAACAGCGTAAATAAATGCAATACATTTAAATGCCAACTTGTTCAAAAATAAGGTTAGCAAAACTAAAAATAACGGAATAATAATAACGGCTATATTAAAATAATGTACAGTATAAGGCATCTTTCCATTTGCATCCGGCATTTTAATATCTTCTCCAAAAAATAATCCTGATAATTCATATTGTGTATGATAAGAGAGCCCTATGCTGATAAGAATCCAGCAAAAAGCGATTTTAGTTATTGTATTCATAAGCCTTTATTTTGATTTTCCAAAACCAACAATTCTTCCTCCCTGAGTCAGGTTAAACAATCTCGTTCCTTTCGTCCCTTCTACTTTGTAAACACCATTCACATCTAAAGAAGAATTTGATATCAGAAAATGTATTTTATTATCTACTTCTACGACAGCCTCTTCATTTCCTTTAAATTCACATAACGGAATTCCGGAAATAGTCGTAGCAACTTTAGTGTTAATATCAATAATTGCAGGCTGCCAGATATCGCCATACAAATTAGAAAAATTAGCATTTATCCCTTCAGACGGTATTCTGGTATAAATTTTTCCATCTTTTGCAATGACATTCACAAAACACCCATTCACTTTATAATCGTCCATTTCTAATTTCCAACTGGTATCTATATCTGTCTGGCCTGCCTTAAAACGCAATATTTTAGAAGCTCCTCCTGCTACTTTTCCTAAAGTACAGAAATACAAAGCACCGTCATCTCCTAAATCCCACATTGCATTATCTGTAAACCAGCATACCTGTTGCGGACTTCCGGCAGTAAAAGTGGTTATTTTATCGAGTGTCCCTTTTGCTATATCGATTACTGCAAAACGAATTTTATCATCAATTGCATCCAGGAATCCTTTTGAAGCGGACTTCCCATAGTGAATATTAGCAAACAACTTTCCCTCTTTCGACATCAGGCAGTTCTGACCAACAGATATGTATTCTACATTGTTATCCGAAATCTGCCCTGTCAGATCAATCTCGCCAGTTCGCTGCATTGTTGTTGGATTGAATTTTTGTATTTTTAATGTTCCTCTGTCCCCATCAAAATAAAATCCTGTCGTTTCATCAACAATAGTATATTGTCCAGAACCCTGAATCGCATTTCCGCAAGCAATAAACCCTTCATCTTTGACTTCTCCTGAACTCAGAATACTAAATTTCTGAACTCCTTTTTCAGATTGGAAATTTGCCATTTTATAGAAAAATTTGCCCACACTACGCATTCCCAGACTTCCTAATAATTGTTTTGAAGATGACTTTATATTGGATATCTCTCCGTTTGGCAGGTTTTCTCCAAAAGACGTAATATAACCCGAAAAAGGATTCGTGGATTCTCCAGACATAACAACATAGTTTTTGTTCCCTGAAGACTCACCGCCATTATCATTATCGTTTGAGCAGGAAGACATAAATAAAGCAGCGACAATACTTAAAGCTACTGTTGCTTTGTAAAAATTTTGAAACATAATTTAATTTTTAAAAGTTAATAAAATAAATAACTTACTTTAAGGTAAAAGCTTCTTCCGGCTTTTTGAACCTTAAAATGGTCATATAATTTTTCATCGAATAAATTCCTGACCTCTAGTCCTAAATTTATTTTTTCCTTTTTTAGAGAATAAATGATCCCGGCAGAATGTAAATATTGTGTGGGAATAATTAAATCTGTATCGATTTTTGGCTTGCCAAAAATGTTCGATGACTCAGACGACTTTGGCACATTCGCCAGATAATAATTAAGCGTATAAGAAAAGTTGTAATAAGTACTAAAAGTATCTTCCTTAGTTATTATATTCCTCCCATTAAAGTCTAATGAAATGTTCCCAAATAAAAACGGAGTATTTCTAAGCCTGGCATCATTCAGGAATTTTTGTGCAGGATCTGAAATACCAAACAAACGCAAATCCTGATAGGTAAGATTGCCCGTTACACATAGAGATTGTATTATTTGATATGCACCATCTATCTCTACACCATAGCCTTTTACTTTACTGACGTTGCTATACTGTGAAAAGGGTAGAAAAACAGGCACCAGAATAATCATATTTTCTGTTTTGCGATA
This sequence comes from Flavobacterium adiutor, assembly GCF_048282555.1. Taxonomy (NCBI): domain Bacteria; kingdom Pseudomonadati; phylum Bacteroidota; class Flavobacteriia; order Flavobacteriales; family Flavobacteriaceae; genus Flavobacterium; species Flavobacterium adiutor. The sequence continues at coordinate 526,743 of NZ_CP182487.1, read as the reverse complement.
GAAAATACTGGTTTCAAAATAATTTTTATTGGCCGAATCATAACAATAGCCAAAATTGATATTCAGGCTTTTTTCTGGTTTCAGATTAAAATTAGACAACAAAAACTGTCCATCGCCATACAATTCGCCTTGTTCGGGCAATCGGTAAGCACTTTCAAAAGCTGTTCTGAAAAAGGACTTTTGATTAATGGTATATTTTAGGGCTTCAGCTATACCATAATGTGTCCCTTTATTTTTAACACTCTCTTCCTTGTAATTGGAAACTCCACCGTCTACTCCATCCGTTTCAAAATTATAATTCTTTATAATAAAATTATTGATCAGTTTATCTCTTAAATACTTACTCTCCCAGCCTAGTGAAATAACTAATTTTTCATAAGTCGCAGGAACGGACAAAATATCTCGCCCCGAAAAAAAATAAACTGGGCCATAAGGATCGCTTCCTTTGCGCATCTGATCTGAATAGACCAGATTAAAAGCTATCTTATTGAAATCATTAACAGTGTAACTAGTAAATGTTCGGTTGATAAAATTCTTAAAACCAATATCCGATAATGACCCATCGGCATCAGCTTCACCTTCTCTCGCCAGAACCTTTGTTTTATTTCCGTACCAGTCATATGAACATCCGCAAGTATCAATAACTTTACTGTTGATAACAGAATAAGCATTGAAATTTGTAAAAAGTAATTTATTATCTAAAAAGTTTTTTTTGTAATTAATCGTTGAAGCAATTATAGACTCTTTTATGAAAATCTCACCATATGGATTTGTCATCAAAGCACCGTGCTGCTGCTCTTTTTTGGTCTTGCTGAAAGTAATTCCAGCTTTTAGATCATCTGCAAAATATTTCCCTTTAACTCCTACATAAATTTCTGCAAAACCATTAGCAAACTTATCATGAAAACGTCTTACTCTCCTTTCAGATAAAGTCGAAGTTGCTGGATCTACAATTTTGACATCAACCTTATAATCATTATCAGAATAATTAAAAAAACCATCAATCCCAACAAAATGCTTTTTGCTTTTACTTACTGAAAGTAGATTCAGCGTAAACCTCTGAGTATTAAAAGAACCATACTCGTAACTTAAATTAAAGTGTTTTTTATGATTATTTTGGGTAACAAAATTTATTGCACCACCTAAAGCATCAGCCCCCAGATTAGCTGGAAGGACACCTTTGTAAACTTCAACCCGACTCAAAAAAACAGTTGGTAAAGTCAGCACATTAAAAGATTCTCCCAGATAATCAACAGGAATATCATCTTTGAAATACTTTACTGAACGACCCGTGAAACCATTCAGAATAATTGTATTTGAAGAACCTAAACCACCAGTCTCACGAATTCTTATTCCCGACATCCTATTGATGGCATCCCCTAGTGTAACAGCACTATTTCGCAAAGCCTTAACATCTAAAACATCCATTTTTATTGCTTCTTTGGTCTTCGTTTTAGAAGCGGCAGTTATTTCAACTTCGTTAAGCAGATTGCTTTTAATTGCATCCATTTGAACAGTATGCTGGGCTATAACGAATTGAAGCGGGAAGACCACTGCAAAAATGTTGCGTTTTAAAAAAGTAAATTTTAGAAAAGTAAAACATTGTATTTTTATATACATTTGTTTTTATTTAGTTTAAATAAGTTAGACGCGGCGAAATTATATTTTCAAAATCAATAAAAACTAACGCAAAACGCATTATTACGTACGCATTTGAGCAAACACAACTATCCTAAAACAGTTTTATTAAAATTAGTTTACTATACAAGATCCTGAATATGTTAAACAAGAGAGTTTTTTTAGATGGAGCTGTCATCATCCTGAATGATTTTGAAATTAACACTCCCCTGATATTCGATATAAAACAAGAATCTCCCTTTATTAAACTTCATTTCGAACTTCAGGGAAAAATTGATTTTCACCCAAATAACGATGTAGATATCTCCATAACAATTGAAGATAATCAGTACAATTTTTTTTATCTTCCAATAGTGGACGGCGTTTTAAACTGGAAATCCGGAAAAAGAAAATCAGTAGAAATAGAATGTTCTGAAGATTTTATCAGAAAGATTTTCAAAAATGATTTTTATAAGATAAGCGGGTCTTTTGGTATAGCACTGAGAGATAAAAAGCCTTATAAAATGTGGGAACGAGGAGAAAAAATCCCACAAGTTTTGAACAATATCCTGAATGTAATCATTGAGAATTCAAACAAAAAAGAAACTGATATACCATACTGGGAATCGGAAATAACTAGGATACTTCTCTACATGTTCTCTCAAATCAATAGTAAAGACGATATAAGTCGTCTGGTTTCTCTCAGCGAAATAGAAGAAGAACAAATAAAACAGGTTGAAACAAGGCTGCGAAAAAACATTCAAAACTCTCTAACTGTAGAAGAACTTGCCCTTACAATAGGAGTGAACCGATACAAACTGAACAGGAATTTCAAACAGGTTTATGGTGAGCCTATATTTCACTATCTAACCCGTTTAAGAATGGAAAAAGCAAAAACGATTCTCTCAGAAAAGAGTATGAATATTTCGGAAGTTGCTTATGAAGTTGGCTATAAAAACCCACAGCATTTTACGGTCGCCTTTAAAAAGTTTTTTGGTTACGTGCCCAGTAAACTGAAATAATAGATTTTAACGTCAGAGTCAATAGTATTGACTATTTTAAAACAATCCCGTAACCGGATTATTCTTAATTCCGATTTTTGAATAATCAAAATCCATTTTTTGCTGTAACAAAGAAGCGTATACTGATCTAAAATCAATTTGGTGTTTTAAATCACCATTATCCAAATCGGCTAAATTTGGATTACTGCCCAGAATTGTTCCTTTATTATTTCCTCCGATAATGAACATTGGCGCTGCAGTACCGTGATCAGTCCCGCTTCCGTTGTCTTTTACCCGTCTTCCAAATTCAGAAAACACCACGATTGTAACGTTTTGAAGCAATTTTGCCTGCTTCAGATCCGTATAAAAACTAAATAACGCATCATTCAGTTCTATCAATTTTCTTTCATGAAGAGAAAGCTGATTGTCGTGCGTGTCGAATCCGCCAAGGGATGTATAATACACTTTTGAATTCAGGTTTCCTTTTACGAGTCTCGCAATCCATTCCAGATTTTTAGACAATCCTGTTTTTGGATAACTGATTTCTGTTTTGGATTGTTTCAGCGCATTCTGAATATCATCTGAACCTTCTACAACCGAATTGGCAATTTTACGAACGAAATCCAATTGCGGATTATCGGATAGTTTTTCATTTTCCTTATTTGATTTCACTTTAAAGCGATCCGGATCTTTTACCGTGATGGTATTCGGCTCCAATCCTTTTAATGCCAGATTCTCTATTGAGTCCAGATTGATCCCGGCTGTTGGCTGATGATCATGACATTGTAAATCTAAATATCTGCCTAACCAGCCTTCGTTTATATATTTATTGGAATCTGCTGCGGTTTGCCAAATTTCCTGACTCCGAAAATGCGAACGAACCGGTTCCGGATACCCCACATTTTGAATTACGGTTAAATCGCCGTTTTGCTGCATCTGGACAAAATCTTTTAATGCCGGATGAAATGCCATTCCTTTATTTTTACCTACAACTGCATCTTTATTCAGGGCAATTTTGGTTCTGTATTCATAATACAACGGATCATCGTACGGAATAAAAGTATTCAGTCCGTCGTTTCCTCCGTTGAGCTGAACAAAAACCAGACATTGTTCGCCGATTACCAAATTACTTTGTTCGCCAAATGCATGTAAAAAGCTTGGAAGCATCAGCATTCCGCCCGTAAATGTTCCTGTCAAGGTTAGAAAATTTCTTCTGTTCATGATGATCGCATTTTAAATTAACTGATATTCCGGCAGCTTGGTGATATAATTAAACAAACGAACAACAGCATAATTAGCATTAGTATTTTTAGGGTCAAAATCATATTTCAACATGTTTTCCATGTCCTTTTGCATGGATTCGTCTACATTAAATAACAATCTGTTTGACAATTCGGCTATAATGGTTTTATTATTTCCGTTAGTATCAAATTCTATTTTTACTTCTCTTTTCTCTAATTCCATTTTAGGCTTCGGATTTTCAGAACTCATCGAATTGATTACTTTTTTCGAAAGCTTTCGTCCACTGCAAAGCAAGTCCGAAGTATTGTTTCGTTGTAGATAAACCTGCGAAGTCAGCCATGAATTTCCTCCATCCCAGCCTTTCACATTGACCTGATTGTACAAATCCATTCCCTGTTGTTTTAGAAAGGCAATAATCATCGCTTCATCGTAATCTTTTAGCTGCAATTCATTAATAAGCTGAAAAATATAAACTAAAGGATCTTTTATTTTTCTGCCCGAAACATCTTTAGCATATTCTTCAGTAAAGATTTTAGTAAGCAACGGTTTAATTTCAAAATTTACTTTCCTGAAATAGTCCCCATAATATTTTACCAATTCTTCTGAAGGATTATCGTAAAGAAACCACTTCAGAATTTTTCGTGTAATCAAATACGGAATGTTTTTTTGTTCGAAAATAATATCAACCAAATCATCCGCTTTCCAGTTTCCCGTTCTTCCGAAATAAGTTTTATTGCTGTTATCTTCTAAATTTTTTCTGTAAACAGCTTCTTCATCACCATAATTTAATCCTGCCAAGGCTCTTGCACCGTTTTTAATATCCTCTTCGGTATAATTCCCGATTCCGATGGTGAATAGTTCCAGTAATTCGCGACTCAAATTTTCGTTGATTTTACCTTTTTTATTATCGACATTATCCAGGTATTTGATCATGGCATTCGATTTCACTATCTTTTTGGTCATTTCCTTGAAATTTCCAAAAGCATTTTCGCGTAAAATCATATTATGCTGGTAAATCCAGTAATTGATTTTTACTTTCTGTGAAGTGGATACAAAATGATTGTGCCAAAAACAAACCATTTTTTCGCGTAGCGGAAATTCATCCGTATGCATTTTGGCAACCCACCATTTTTTTAATTCGCCTGTAGTTAGGGTTTCTTTTCTCTGAATTTTATTTTTCTCTTCGGGATCGAGATTTTTTACAGACTGACGTAATTCTTTGTATTCAGCAATTGTTTTGGGACTGTCTTGTAAAAAAGCAGGAAGTTGTGAATCAAATTTTGAATCATAAGATCGCTTTAGAAATTTTTCTAATCCTATTTTTTCAATTTTAGCAGCTTCTTTTCCTGAGAAGCCCAATCGTAACGACCAAAGATTGCTTTTTTTCATAACTAAGAGGTTAGTTTAAAATAAGACTTTTGTTTTTTGAAAAGGTTTAATTCAAATAACCTAAACCATTATCAAGATTTAAAAGCTGTTAACTATTGTAAAACAAAAATTTTCTCATGAAACTTGTCATTCCGAGAAACGAGGAATCTTCGCAAGAAACTCCAAACCAATAGGTTCACATATTTTTTAGCAAAACACATTTAAAACAAGAAAAATCTTTCTTTATTTGTGCTTAAAAAAAATTTATCATGCTAATATACGAAGGCTACCATACTTATTACATCTACATTATAACAAACAAATCAAAAACTGTTTTCTATACTGGAGTAACCAACAATTTAAAAATTCGTTTAATTCAGCATAAAGAAAATATTACTGATGGAAATAAAAGTTTTGCTTCAAAATATAAAGTTGAGTTTTTATTGTATTATGAAAAATTTACTTGGATTCAAGAAGCTATTAGTCGTGAAAAAGAAATAAAAGGCTGGAGTAGAAATAAAAAAATTGAGTTAATTAAAACTCTTAATCCAGATTTGGATTTTTTGAACAATTTGTTTGATTGAAATTACTATTTACAAAGTTTATTAATCTTAAAAATACTTGTAAAACTTGCAGTTATTAATCCTTAATGATTTTTATCACCGTTTTGTCATCCTGACGGAGGAAGGATCTTCACAAGAAACTCTGCCATGCAATCATCAATCTTTATCGAGTTTCTTGCGAAGATTCCTCGTTCCTCGGAATGACAAAGATTGCGGATAAAAACAAAATGATGTAAAAAAAAGCAGCTATCAAAAATGACAACTGCTTTCTATTAATTTCAATAAATCTTTTTTCTTTACTCTATAATCTTTCTTCTAAGAAAAAAAATTAAGCCCCACACATCTCACAATCCTCAGGACCTGCGGCTTGTGCTTTTAACAACATCGCTTTGTATTCCTCAATATTGATTTCTTCAGTTTCAGCAACTAAAGTTGGCTTTTCTTGTTTTTTATCGTTGTTTAATGTAAATTTAATCGCATCTACGGCCGCTTTGGTTCTTAAGTAATACATTCCTGTTTTTAAACCTGACTGCCATGCGTAAAAGTGCATTGATGTTAGTTTAGAATAGTTGGCATCCTGCATAAACAAGTTTAGTGACTGAGACTGATCGATAAAGTATCCTCTTTGGCGAGACATATCGATAATATCTTTCATCGACATTTCCCAAACGGTTTTGTACAATTCTTTCAGATCTTGCGGAATCACATCAATATTTTGAACTGATCCGTTATGACGCATGATTTCCTGTTTCAATGACTCATTCCACAAACCTCTTTCAACCAAATCATGCAATAAATGTTTGTTTACTACAATGAATTCACCTGACAATACACGACGAGTGTAAATGTTTGAAGTATACGGCTCGAAAGCTTCGTTGTTTCCAAGGATCTGAGAAGTCGAAGCAGTTGGCATTGGTGCTACTAATAACGAGTTACGAACTCCGTGCTCTACTACTTCTTTTCTTAATGAAGCCCAGTCCCAACGGCCTGATAACTCTTCATCTTTTAATCCCCACATATTGTATTGGAATTCTCCTTTAGACATTGGCGAACCTTCAAAAGTTGAATAAGGTCCTTCTTCTTTCGCCATTTCCATAGAAGCGGTTACAGCTGCGAAGTATAACGTTTCGAAAATTTCCTGGTTCAGTTTTTTAGCCTCATCACTTGTAAACGGCATGCGTAACATAATAAAAGCATCAGCCAGACCTTGCACTCCCAATCCTACCGGACGGTGACGCATATTTGAGTTTTCTGCTTCTTTTACCGGGTAATAGTTTCTGTCGATTACTTTGTTCAGGTTACGAGTTACACGTTTTGTAACATTGTAAAGTGCTTCGTGATCGAATTTTCCGTTTTCAATAAACATTGGTAATGAGATTGAAGCCAGATTACAAACTGCAATTTCATCTTTTGATGTGTACTCCATAATCTCAGTACACAAGTTAGAAGAACGAATAGTTCCTAAATTCTTGTGGTTTGATTTACGGTTTGCCGCATCTTTGTACAACATATATGGTGTGCCGGTCTCGATTTGAGATTCCAGAATTTTCTCCCATAATTCACGTGCACGGATAGTCTTTCTTCCTTTTCCTCTGAACTCGTAATCCATGTATAGTTTTTCGAATTCTTCTCCGTACACATCATATAATCCTGGACATTCATTAGGACACATTAACGTCCAGGGTCCATCTTCCTGAACACGCTTCATAAATAAATCAGATGTCCACATGGCAAAGAACAAGTCTCTCGCACGCATTTCTTCTTTTCCGTGATTTTTCTTCAAATCCAAAAAGTCAAAAATATCAGCATGCCATGTTTCGATGTAAATCGCAAAACTTCCTTTACGCTTTCCACCACCCTGATCTACATAACGTGCCGTATCATTGAACACTCTCAACATCGGAACGATTCCATTTGAAGTTCCGTTTGTACCGCGAATGTAAGATCCTGTTGCACGAACGTTGTGAATAGAAAGTCCAATTCCTCCCGCTGACTGCGAGATTTTTGCTGTTTGTTTTAATGTATCGTAAATCCCGTCAATACTATCATCCTGCATTGCCAAAAGGAAACAAGAAGACATTTGAGGTTTTGGAGTCCCCGCGTTGAACAACGTTGGCGTTGCATGTGTAAAATATTTTTTTGACATTAAGTCATACGTTTCAATCACAGATTTTAAATCATCTAAGTGAATCCCTACCGAAACACGCATCAACATATGCTGTGGACGTTCAACGATTTTTCCATTGATTTTCAACAAATAGGAACGCTCTAAAGTTTTAAATCCAAAGTAATCGTAATTAAAATCTCTTGTATAAATAATATGAGAATCTAAGAAAGCTGCATTCTCCTGAATCACTTTATAAACATCATCAGCAATTAACGGAGCATCCTGACCATTTCTTGGGTTTACATAGTGATACATATCTTTCATCGTTTCTGAGAACGATTTTTTGGTATTTGAATGCAGGTTTGAAATTGCCACACGAGCCGCTAATTGTGCATAATCAGGGTGTGCAATAGTCATAGAAGCCGCTGTTTCTGCTGCAAGATTATCTAATTCAGATGTAGAAACTCCGTCATATAATCCTTCGATAACTCTCATGGCTACCTTAACAGGATCTACAAGCTCATTAAGCCCGTAACACAATTTTTTGATTCTTTCTGTAATCTTATCAAACATTACAGGCTCTTTGTGGCCATCTCTTTTTACTACATACATAAGCTTACTTTTTTATAGTTATTGAAAAAATGAAAGGCACCGGAAAATGAATTCCGACACTAAACATTGCGTGTTTTTAAATTTATTTTTTTTGAGAATTGTAAAATTCCCATAGTTGTCCGTTCTTCAATCTAAAATATAGATGAAAAAACCCGTAAAAATGCAACCAGATCTTCGATTTGGGAATGAGATCCAATCTAAAAAATTTGTTTAGTATAGAAACTTTCGTTTCCTGATTTTATTGTGTCTAGTGTTCGTGGCAGACACTAAATTGCAGCATTCTTTGTTCTAAAAATCTGCGTCAAACGATATTTTCTGAGCATCACTATCTGTGTTCATCACACCTGACTTCTGATACTCTGCAACACGTTTTTCAAAGAAATTAGTTTTTCCCTGAAGAGAAATCATGTCCATGAAATCAAACGGATTAGCTGATCCATAAACACGTTCGCAGCCTAATTCTACTAATAGTCTGTCGGCAACAAATTCTAAGTATTGCGTCATTAAAGCAGCATTCATTCCTATCAAACTTACCGGAAGAGATTCAGTTACAAACTCTCTTTCGATATCCAAAGCATTAACGATGATTTCCTTAATTCTTTCTTTTGGCACTTTATTGATCAGGTGGTTATTGTGCAGGTGCACTGCAAAGTCACAATGTACTCCTTCGTCACGGGAAATCAATTCGTTAGAAAAAGTAAGACCTGGCATCAAACCACGTTTCTTCAACCAATAAATAGAACAGAAAGCACCAGAGAAGAAAATACCCTCAACTGCTGCAAAAGCAATCAGCCTTTCAGCAAACGAATCAGATTCAATCCATTTTAAAGCCCATTCGCCTTTTTTGGCAATTGCAGGAAAAACTTCCAAAGCATTAAACAATTCTGCTTTTTCGGCTTCATCTTTCACATAAGTATCGATTAATAACGAATAGGTTTCACTATGAATATTTTCCATCATAATCTGAAACCCGTAAAAAAACTTAGCTTCAGCATATTGCACTTCATTTACAAAGTTCTCAGCAAGATTTTCATTTACGATTCCGTCAGAAGCAGCAAAGAATGCTAAAATGTGTTTGATAAAATATCTTTCGTCGTCATTAAGTTTATTATTCCAATCTGTCAAGTCCTGATGCAAATCGATTTCTTCGGCAGTCCAGAAGCTAGCTTCCATTTTCTTATACCATTCCCAAATATCATGATGTTTAATTGGAAAAATAACAAAGCGATTCTTATTTTCTTGTAAAATTGGTTCAACTTGTGACATTGTATTTTTGTTTAATTTTTATAATGAATTTCCCCCTATTCAGAACGGTTACAAAGATTGTCATTTATCGCCAAAAATGAAAGTCAAACTTATTCACAATTCGATGTAGTTTTTAACAAAGTAAAAAAAATGAAACCTTTTTCAGACAATACGCAAACACCTATAAATCAAACACTTAATATCAGAGCACAAACACTAAACCCCTGTAAAATATAGGCTTTTTAGAATAAGAAACAAGAAATTTTAGAATGTTTTAAAAAGTTTTTTTTGAGCTAAAAAAACTTTTTTTTGAGCTAAAAAAAACCAAAATTATGACATATATAACAGAGTTGATTTTAGACTTTTTTATACTCCTCTGCCACCTTTTCAAGCTCGATATACCAGTCTTCACCAAAACGGCGAATTAGTGCCTCTTTGACAAATTTATAAACCGGAACTTCTAATTCTTTTGCCAAAGAACAAGCATCATCACAGATATCCCACTTGTCATAATTAACTGTAGCAAACTCTTTAAAATCTTCAACAGCATTGGGTATAAAATGAAAAGAAAAAGGTATTTTTTATTTGTATCACAAGTAGCTATCGTAAAAATTAATATAGCATAATAGAATAAGAGATGATGATAGTTGAAAATATTCACTACTGATAGTAAGACATCTTGTAGTTATAAACGATTGTTGATAAATTAAAGGTGTTGTTTTAACATTAGATTTAATGTTTATTTTTACATTTGTAGAAATAAAAAGAACCCGCCTAAGACGGGTTTAAAAATCTAACTATTTTTTATCTTTTGTTGTCCGGTAGATTTCAAGAATAATACCAATAACATTTAAGATAATTCCAGAAATAGTTTGCCAGTTTTCAGGATTTTGAAGATCCATAAAAAAACAAATTTAAAACAAGCCGCAGCTACGAACTGTGGCTTTGTTATTTCTATTCTACAAAGTTGAGTCTTTTCTGCCAAAAAGGAAAGTCAAACTTATTCACAATTCGATGTAGTTTTTAACAAAGGCTAAAAATTGAAACTTTTTTAAGACAATATTTAATTTACTGAAAACAAAACACTTAAACAACTCAATTGTACCCTAAAGTTGCGTAAAATATAGGCTTTTTAGAATAAGAAACAAGAAATTTTAGAATGTATTAAAAAGTTTTTTTTGAGCTAAAAAAAACAAAATTATGACGTATATAACAGCGTTGATTTTAGACTTTTTTATACTCCTCTGCCACCTTTTCAAGCTCGATATACCAGTCTTCACCAAAACGGCGAATTAGTGCCTCTTTGACAAATTTATAAACAGGAACTTCAAGCTCTTTACCTAAAGAACAGGCATTATCACAAATATCCCATTTGTCATAATTTACAGCTGCAAACTCGGTAAAATCTTTTACTCGGATTGGATACAAATGACAGGAAACAGGTTTTTTCCAGTCAACAATTCCCTGATTATAGGCCTGTTCGATTCCACAAAGGGCTGTTTTACCATCAAAAATTACGTAAGCACAATCTTTATTATCAATTAACGGCGTTTCAAGATCGCCGTCGGTACCTTTTATCCAGGTTCCCTGCGCTTCAATAGCTACAATACCTTCTTTGCGCAAAAAAGGTTTTACTTTAGGATATATCTCTTCCAGAATTTTGGTTTCTACTTCGCTCAAAGGAGCACCGGCATCCCCATCAACACAGCAGGCTCCTTTACAAGCCGACAAGTTGCACACAAATTCTTTTTCAAGAATATCTTCTGAAATAATGGTTTTTCCTAATTGAAACATGATAATAAAATACTAAAATTTATAAAGTGCAAAGATAGTCAAAGAAAAGACATAAAAAATCCAGCATGAAGATTCGCAAAGGTTTATACAACTTTCACCAAAGTTTTATTATTATTTATGAAGTTTAAAATAATACTTCGTGAATCTTTGTACAAAATCTTTGCGAAACTATGTTAGAAAAACTATCATTGTTATAAATATCTCATTTTTAACACCAAAAACATATTTTTGTAACAAAAATACATACTATCAAAAAATCACCTAACTTTATTAACTACTTTTGCAAAATCTTTAACCCCTAAAAATCAAAACAATATGCTAGAAATCAGTTTAAAAGAAATCATTACAATAAGCATGGTGCTTTTTGCTGTTATTGATATTGTGGGTTCCATTCCGATTATTGTGAATTTACGAGCTAAAGTAGGCCATATCGAGTCTGAAAAAGCTTCACTTGTTGCAGGTACTATAATGATTGTTTTTCTTTTCGTTGGAGAAGGGCTACTGAATCTAATAGGAATTGATGTTCATTCGTTTGCTGTAGCAGGTTCGTTTGTATTATTCTTTCTGGCACTGGAAATGATTTTAGGCATTAGAATTTACCGTGATGAAGAACCTGGATCAGCATCAATCGTTCCATTAGCTTTTCCGTTAATTGCCGGAGCAGGAACTATGACCACCTTGCTTTCATTGCGATCTCAATTTCACACTATCAATATCATTATTGCGATTTTATTGAACATTATTCTCGTTTATATTGTTTTAAAATCATCGAAAAGAATTGAAACTTTATTAGGTGAAAATGGACTTGGCGTAGTCCGCAAGACATTTGGAGTAATTCTATTAGCAATAGCTGTTAAATTATTCGCAGCTAATGTTAAAGGTTTGTTTGTCTAAAAGATATTTTTTTAAATTTGCTCTATAAAATTCTAAAATACAGCTCAAAAAGCTCTGCTTTATTATTTTAGACAAATAATCAATCCTATGAAAATCTTTACTTCCATCTTAGTGGTTTTGGCACTGGCTTTAATCGTCTTTAATATTACGCAGCTTGACTTTCAAAATCCGTTCGAAGGAGACAGTGCTGTAGCTCTTATTGGAGTAGCTGCTTCATTCTGCGCTATTTTAATTCTTTTGATTTTTAGGATTTCGAAAAAAATAGAAGAGAAAACAAACGGAAGATAATATGTTTGACGTTTTAATTATTGGCGGAGGTGTTTCAGGCATATCATGTGCCATGGTTTTAGGATCCGCCAAAAACAAAGCTTTTGTGACCGATAAAAAAATCGGAATTTTTACACATCAAAAAAATTCTTCGTTACAAGAAGCTATTTTTTATAATGCTTATGGCATAAAACCAGGCAAATTGGGTTCGGCTTTATTAGTCGAAAGCACTCAGGATTTGGCTCAAACATATCCGCACATTGTTCAAATCCCAAATGAAAAGGTAATTAAAATTGAGGGTAATTATCCTGAATTTACAGTAATTACTAACAAGAATTCTTACCCGACAAAAAACATTGTTATCGGAATTGGTTCTGCGAATACTTTTGCTATCGAAGGTTTGATGCAATATGTTGAACCACACAAAAAAGCCTTACCTGAAAAACAGCGTATCCAGCTTAAAAATGACGATCATAAAGTAGCCGATGGTATTTATGTTATTGGAACTTTGGCGGGCTGGAGAAGCCAATTGGCTATTGCTGCCGGAAGCGGTGCTGCTGTTGCCACTGATATTCTTACTTTATGGAATAATGGCGTGCAGACTCATACACATGATAGTATTCGATAAATTATTTTATTTTTCTATTTTCAATATTTTGACAATTATCCCAAAAAGAAAGAATTTCTGTCCTGTCTTTATTAATTTCATAAAAGACCAAATATACATTCATGGGAATTACACGGGTTATTTTATTAGAAGTCAACCTACCTATACCTTCATTTTCAGAAAGAGTTTCCAATAAATCCTCTACTTCTGCCAAAATTTTCAAACTGTAATCAGAACTTTCATTTCGGTTAAAGTAAAACTCAAGAACATTAGAAAACTGAATTTTAGCGAGTTCAGACCAAATTATTTCTTTTTTAGCCATTCTTTCATTTCAGAGATTACATCTTCATTTTTATGAAATTTTTCATTTCCAATCTCTACACGACTGTTTTCTATTGCCTCCCCCTGATCTGAAGACAATTTATACAAAGCCTGTTCTGAAGAATCAAAAACTGTCTGAAGTGCATTTAGAAAATTCAAATCTTCAGAATTTTCTATTCTTGAGATTAAATTTCGCTTTATTTGTTCAGCTGTATTCATACCCTTTTTGTTTACACTCAAATTTAAAGATTAATTCTATATTAAAAGCTTTATATATTGAAAATTACTTCTCAGAAACAATCTCTTTCACTTTAATATGCTTTTCTGTGTCGGTTTTCCAGATTTCACCTTTTAAAGTTACTTCTTCACCTTCTTTGAGTTGTTTATAATTTTGAGGTCCACCTACGTTTACAATACTGATTGTCGCAAAATAAACTTCATTTTTAGCTGTATTGATTTTAGCAGTATAACCGTCCTTACCATTCTCAATAGATTCAACTTTTCCTGAAACTGTATTTTTATCTTTCATACAGGCACAAGAAGCTACAAAAGTCATTAAAACGAATACAAAGCTTATTTTTATTAAATTTTTCATGTTTTTTATTTTATTGTTTATTGCAAGGCGACACAACTTCCAGCTATTATTTTTAAACTTTTATCAAATTGTTTCCAGACTCTGACATAACGAAAAGCACCGCTTATCGGATTATTATCAAATGTTCCTTTTAAAGAAATAGTCACGGCAACAACAGCAGTATCTCCAATTATATTGATAATTTGATCTGAAGCTTCCAGCAAATCAATTTTCATTTTACCGGAACGATAGGAATTTAAATCGAATTCTTTAGTAATAGTATTTCCATCTGGCAAATTGAATAGCAAATCGTCATGCAGCGCCTTTTCTAAAACTGAAACATCTGCTTTTTTGATAGCCGCCAGAAGTTCGATTTCAGCATTTACAACAGTTTCTATTTTCATTACAAAGAAGTTAAAAGATTATTTCTTTACATTCAGCACCTTTTTAATCATGGCGTCCTCTTTTAAAATAACGTCGTAGTAATACAATTCACCGTATAATTGTCGTGCAAATTCTGCAGCAATATAACGATTGACTAAATCTTTGGTTTTATCCAACTTAAGATCCAGGCCAGTCATAAAAATGTAGTTTTTGAATTTCTTAAAATAAACCTCAGACTTTTTCATTTTAGATAAAAACGCATTAAAATAAAGTCCTGAAAAAGCATTTCTGTTTTTATCCAATTCTTCAAAAACGAAATGCCCCACAACTCCTGTTTGCAGCAAGTAAGCTACATTTTCATTTCCGTGCTCTGCTTCCATTGGCACAAAAACATCAGGAACAATGCCTCCTCCTCCATAAACAATTCTGCCTTTTGGGGTTTTAAATTTTAAAGAATCAGCCACTTTTATACTGTCTTTTGCATACAACTCACCTGATTTTATTCTCGCTTCAGATTCTTTAAAATATTCTTCGTTTCCTTTGGTATATGGTTTCTGAATAGATCTGCCGGTTGGGGTGTAATACCTCGCCACAGTTAACCGAACTGCAGAACCATCATTGAAGTCCATTTCGCGCTGCACCAAACCTTTTCCAAAAGAACGGCGTCCAACAATTGTTCCTCGATCATTATCCTGAATTGCTCCCGCCAGAATTTCACTTGCTGAGGCACTGTTTTCATTAATCAAAACCGTTACTTTACCCGTTTCAAAACTTCCTTTTTTTGTAGCATAAGCTTTTTCGGTACTGCCATTTTTGTTTTTCGTAAAAACAATCAGCTGTTTGTCTTTTAAAAACTCATCAGCAATAGCAACAGCTTCTTCCATATAACCGCCACCGTTATCCCGAAGATCGATAACAAGTGACTGAACTCCTTTTAGTTTTAACTTCGTCAATCCAGCTTTGAATTCCTTATAAGTGGTTTCGGC
This sequence comes from Flavobacterium adiutor, assembly GCF_048282555.1. Classification (NCBI taxonomy): domain Bacteria; kingdom Pseudomonadati; phylum Bacteroidota; class Flavobacteriia; order Flavobacteriales; family Flavobacteriaceae; genus Flavobacterium; species Flavobacterium adiutor. The sequence continues at coordinate 511,161 of NZ_CP182487.1, read as the reverse complement.
AAAACGATTAATTTTAATATATCCTGTATTATTGGAAAGCATCATTGCAGCATCAACACTTTTTATAGGAATGATGTCTCTTTTTATTTTGAATTTAAGTTTCTTCTGCTCAGATTTTCTAAAAACAGTCAGTTCGATTTCTGACCCTTTTGTCCCTTTTAACTTAGAAAACAAACTATCAGAAGGCAGTTTTCTTCCATATAATTTTGTTTTGCCTGCATATAAAATTCGGTCGCCTGATTTTATTCCGGCTTTCGCCGAAGGACCATTTTCAACAGGCTTTATGATCGCAACAGAATCTTTATACATGTAAAAATTAATTCCCACACCCACAAAATCACCTTTCATACTTTCGGCAACTTCTGCCTGTTCAGTAGGCGGAATATAAACAGAATGCGGGTCTAATTTAGACAAAATATTATCTACCGTAAGATTTACAATCGAATCTGTGTTAACACTATCCACATACTCATTATTGATAAAATCAATCAGCTTATTAAGCTTGGTCTTTGAATAATTTTTAGCCAGAAGCGTATCCTCTACCGGAGCATTCATCAGACTACCCAAAAGAGTTCCAAGAGCAAAGGCTGCTCCAATAACGATTGGCAAATATTTTGAATTGAATCTCATTATTCTTCTAAAACCGGGATATGCTCTACCTCAACACCTGCTTTCAATAAAAACTGGATTCCGGAATCATCACGATATCCATTTTGGTACACAACCCTTTTTATGCCTGACTGATGTATGAGCTTGCTGCATTCTTTACACGGTGAAAGTGTAATATATAAAGTTGCACCTTCACAGGATTGGGTTGATCTGGCTACTTTTAAAATTGCATTTGCTTCAGCATGCAAAACATCCCAACGTGTTAATCCGTCTTCATCTTCGCAGCAATTTTCAAATCCGGTTGGTGTTCCATTATAACCATCAGAAATAATCATTCTGTCTTTTACAATTATAGCACCTACCTTCTTACGTTTACAATACGACAGCGAACCCCATTCCCTAGCTATCCTCAAATAAGCTTTATCGTATTTGTTTAATTTTTTTATATCCATTATTTATCTGTTCCAAATAGGACTTTCTACAATCATCGGAATTACAACTCCAATAACAAAGGCCGACATTACAAGTGCCCAGTCACGTTTTGAAAAACGAAATACTGTCTGTACAATATACGATACAATCAAAACTACAAAGACTACTATTAATTGCGCTGCTTCGATTCCTAATGCAAATTCCAATAAAGGTACTAATTTTGAAGATGCTGTACCTCCTAAAATAGTCTTAAAATAATTTGAAAATCCAAGACCGTGAATAATCCCAAAAAATAAAGTCAAAAAAAACACCAGATTAAGGCTTTCATTTTTAGATACTTTTCCGGCTGTAAAAAGATTGAAAAATGCGGTTATTAAAATTGTAACCGGAATTAGAAACTCTACCAGACTAGCTTTTACGGCTATAACTCCAAAAACAGAAAGCAAAAGCGCTAATGTGTGACCAACCGTAAACATTGTAACAAGCAATAAGATCCGTTTCCAGTCCTTAAATGCATATGGTGTTGTTAAAGCGATTAAAAACAATACGTGATCATAAGCATGAATATCTAAAACATGCTTTAAACCGATCTGAAAATAAATCCAAAATTCTGACATGAGGGCACTTATATTAATTCATTTTGGGCTGTAAACATACAATTTATTTTGAATAATAAACAAAGCCCTTTATTAAATCAACGCAGAAAAATAAGTTAAATTTTATGAGAACTTTAAAATTGATAATTTAAAATAAAATTTATCTTTGTTCAATAAAAACACTTTTAATATGTCATTTGCAGAATTATTTGATAGCGAATTCAAACAAAGAAATAAAGGTCACTTTTCAGCTATTGTTCGCGTAGCGTTTGCAGACGGAGTTGTATATCCGGAAGAAAAAAACTTCCTAGACAAACTTGCATCCCGTTTAGAAATAACTGATTCTGAGTATGAAGAAATCCTTAGCGATCCTTTGAAATACCCTATCAACCCACCTTATTCATATGTTCAGCGCCTGGAGCGCTTATATGATTTAACAAGAATGGTACATGTTGACCATCATCTTGAAGATAAACAAGAAGTTTTATTAAAAAAGATAAGTATAGCTTTAGGATTTACCCCTAGTAATGTGGATTACATCATTGCAAAAGCATTGTCATTAGTAGACAAAAAAGTTGATTTAGACACATTTGTTTATGAAATGCAACACATGAATAAATAATTTTAGTGGTCAGTTTACAGATTATTAGTATTCAGTTCAATACTTAATTTAAAAAAAATTGCCAATTCAAAAGTAAACCCGACAGATTTTGAAAACCTGTCGGGTTTGTTTTTACTGATATTTCTGCTATAAAAAAGCTAACAAACTTTAAAGTTTCAAGGTGCTCTGTGAACTGAACACTAAAAACTGAATACTATTCAGCTGCCATAAATTCCTCAGCCTTCTCTACCATATTAATGCTTCCGCAAAAAAACGGAACCCTCTGATGCAATTCTGTTGGCTGGATTTCCATTATTCTTCCAAAACCGTCTGTTGCTTTTCCTCCGGCCTGCTCTGCAATGAATGCCATCGGATTGCATTCGTACATTAATCGCAGTTTTCCTTTTGGTGCTTTTGAACTGGTTGGATATATATAAATCCCACCTTTAATCATATTTCGATGAAAATCGGAAACCAAACTTCCAATATATCTGGAAGTATAAGGCCTGTCCTCTTCTTCACGCTGACAATATTTGATATAATTTTTTACTCCTTGCGGAAAGTGAACATAATTTCCTTCGTTTACCGAATAGATATTACCGTCTTTAGGAAATTTCATGTTTGGATGTGAAAGATAAAAAGTTCCAATTGCCGGGTTTAAAGTAAATCCGTTTACACCATGTCCGGTTGTATAAACCAGCATAGTTGAAGTTCCGTAAATTACATATCCTGCTGCCACCTGATTAACGCCCGGCTGTAAAAAATCCTCGCTTGTTACCGGGGTGCCGATTGGTGTTTTTCTTCTGAAAACAGAAAAAATAGTTCCTAAAGAAACATTTACATCAATGTTTGAAGATCCGTCCAGCGGATCCATTAAGATCACGTACTTATTATTATTACTGTTGTCGCTCCCCTTGACAGTAATATATTCGTCGTTTTCTTCTGAAGCAATTCCACAGACAATCTCACGGTTTATTAACGTCTGAATGAATACTTCATTGGCATAGACATCTAATTTTTGCTGGTCTTCTCCCTGAACATTCTGTTCGCCCACGGCGCCTATTATATCCACTAATCCAGCTTTGTTTACTTTATAGTTGACAACTTTTGCCGCCAGACGTATAGAGTTGATAATCCGGGATAATTCCCCAGATGAATACTGAAATGCTTTTTGGTTCTCAATAATAAACTCTCCCAGTGTTTTATTGCGTTCTTCCATTTGCTATATCGTTGTAGTTTTAATTATAAGTCACAAATATCGCTTTTTTTGTGAGAATGATTCAAAAATTATTTCGTTAGTTTGCTACTATTGTATATTTGCTAATTAAACGCAAAAAGTTTACAATAAAAAAATACTTAATTCTCCAATAACAGATTAAAAATATGAATTTATGAATATTAGAAAAGGAAAACCTGAAGATATGAAGGCGGTTTTAGGACTGATTCAGGAGCTTGCGATATTCGAAAAAGAACCTGATGCAGTTTTAATTACCGAAGAGGATTTAGTACGTGATGGTTTTGGTGAAAGACCACTGTTTCACGTTTTTGTAGCGGAAGTAGATGAAAAAATTGTTGGCATTGCACTATATTATTATCGCTATTCAACTTGGAAAGGAAAAACAATTCATCTTGAAGATTTAATTGTAAAAGAAGAAATGAGAGGTACAGGTTTAGGATCGGCGCTTTATTCTGAAATAATGAAACAGGGGAAAAAAGATAATGTTCGAAGAATCGAATGGAATGTTCTCAACTGGAATACTCCTGCAGTAAATTTCTACGAAAACTCAGGCGCAAGAGTTATAGAAGACTGGAGGGTAGTTCAAATGGATGAAGCAGGAATTAATTCGTACTTAGAAAAAATTAATTAAACAAAAGCGACAGGAAAATTAAGGAGTGATCCTGTTAAATTCAAATATTAAAATTTTAAAAAAACTGACAGAGACGCACTTCAGTGGGTCTCAACAATACAAATTCAAAGATGAGAGTATTTAAATTTGGTGGTGCATCGGTAAAAGATGCTGAAGGAATTAAAAACGTTTATGACGTTTTGCAAAAAGTTGGGTATGAAGATGTAATTTTGGTCGTTTCGGCTATGGGGAAAACCACAAATGCATTGGAGGTCGTTATTAAAAACTATTTTGATAAATCGGCGGAACTTACTTCTTCTGTACAAGAGATAAAAAAATATCACAATCAAATATTACTGGATTTATTTGCAGATGAAAAACATGCCGTTTTTGCAGCTGTTAATGAGCAGTTTTCAGAGTTAGAATATTTCCTGGCTCATAATAAATCTCCAAACTATAATTTTGTTTACGATCAAATTGTGAGTTTTGGTGAGCTGATTTCAACAAATATTCTAAGTCATTTTATGAATTTCATGGGTATTCAAACGCAATGGCTTGATGTTCGTAACTTCATTAAAACTAATGCTAATTACAGAGACGCAGAAGTTGACTGGGAAACTACTCAGCAAAACATCAGCAAAAATGTACCTCGCAAAATCTTAAACATCACGCAAGGATTTTTAGGTGCTGATGAAAACAATTTTACCACAACTTTAGGACGTGAAGGTTCAGACTACACTGCAGGAATTTTTGCTTATTGTCTAAATGCAGAAAGCGTTACAATCTGGAAAGATGTTCCGGGAGTTATGAATGCAGATCCGCGCTATTTTGAAAATGCGAGTTTGTTAAACCAGATTTCATACCGTGAAGCTATTGAACTTGCTTTTTACGGCGCAACGGTTATTCACCCGAAAACATTACAGCCATTACAAAAGAAAGAGATTCCTTTGTACGTAAAATCATTTGTGAATCCGTTATTAAAAGGAACCTGCGTTTCTAAAGGAGTAGATTTAGAGCCTTACCTGCCTTGTTTTATTGTAAAAAGAGAACAGCTTTTGATTTCACTTTCTTCCATTGATTTTTCTTTTATTATGGAAGAAAACATCAGTGAAATTTTCGGGTTATTCCATCAGTTTAAACTGAAAGTAAACTTAATTCAGAACTCAGCGATTAGTTTCTCTGTTTGCGTAGAAGATAAATTTGGAAACTTCAATGAACTGAATGCTATTCTTTCAAAAAAATTCAAAGTAGATTTTACTGACAATGTAACTTTATATACAATTCGTCATTTTAGTGAAGAAGCCGCACAAACTGTTGAAGAAAACAAAGCAGTTTTACTAAAACAAGTAAGCCGTGAAACGATGCAGATTGTCACGAAAGAATTAAACTAATTTTTTATAAAAGGTAATTATTTAGTTCAAACTTATAGAAAGGGCTTCACTTCATTGTGAAGCCTTATTTATTTTTCCATTTATATAAATGTTTGATAATCATTTAATTTTGTCGGTTATTTTTTTATAAATTTGAAATCAAGTTCCTTAAAAAAATCAAATAATTATATGGAAGCAATAGATCTTTTATTCAAAAATCCAATAGTAATCATCACTTTGTGTGTGATATTGATAACTAAGCTGTTTCCTCCAAAAAAAATAAATTCATTGTATGGCTATCGAACAGCTAATTCAATGAAAAATAAAGTGAATTGGGATTTTGCACAAAAATTTAGTACAAGTCTTTTTCTTAAATTATTGTCTTTATTGTTACTTATTCAAATTGTATTATATATAATTTTCGGTTCTACATCATTTACAGAGTTCTCAGTGCTTGTAGGTCTCATACTATGCATCGCCATTGTTTTATATGAAACTGAAAAGAAACTCAAACTCAATCAATTCAAAAATCATGAATAACGCAGCTTTAGCACTCTCACTTTAGTAATTATAATTGCAATTGGATAATTCATTACAATAAAAAATAAATCCAAAGAAATGGGATACAATCAAGAACCAACAGAAGAACAAAAAAACAATTGGAACCAAGATCCTGAAAGCTGGATTTGGGGTATTTTTTATTATAACCCAAAAGACAAAAGGCTATTTCCTCCCAAAAAAATAAACCAATTTGGATACACCACTAATTTTGCAAATCCTCATTCTGTTTTTGCATTGATAATCTTAATGATAACTCTTATTGTCATAGGAACACATCTCAATTAAGCATTTTATCCAATAACTAAACCTTTATCTGCCACAACATTTCCCAATTATAAATACTACTTTTGGCTTTTTAGAGTTAAAGTATTTATGCTGAAAAAATTACTTCTTTTATTGGTTTTAATTTCTTGCTCCGGGCTTCGGGCCCAGGAAACAGATCCGCTCTATAAAACCAAAAAAGTAAAAATTACAAGAGATACGATTCATCTGGAAAATATCAGTATCAATTCCGGATTTTTTCAGCTTTTAAACTCAAAAAACGAAACTATAGATTCTTCCTTTTATAAAATCGATTTTCAAAAAGGCTATCTTCTCTTAAAAGAAAATATTAGTTCGGATTCAGATACTTTGACAGTTAATTATTTAAAATACCCTGATTTTTTAACCAAAGAATACAGCCTTTACAAATCAAGTCAGGTGGTAAGCAATGGTGCCGGCTCTGAAAAACTATACAAAATAGACAACACCAATTCTAAAAAAACCACCCCGTTTGATGGATTAAATACTTCTGGGAGTATCACCCGCGGTGTCACCATTGGAAACAATCAAAATACGGTCTTAAACTCCAATTTAGACCTTCAGATTACCGGAAAAATATCGGATAAGGTAAGTCTTCGGGCGTCGCTGCAGGACAGTAATATTCCGCTGCAGGAAGGCGGTTATTCGCAAAAGCTCGATCAGTTTGATAACATCTTTATGGAATTGTTCAGTGACGACTGGAACATCAGGGCCGGAGATGTGTTTTTAGAAAACCGAAAAACGCAATTTTTAAGTTTTAACAAAAAAGTTCAGGGACTTTCGGGCAGTTTTGATTTTGGCGATGAAGACAATAAAACTAATGTTTTTGCATCGGTAGCTTTTGCAAAAGGGCAATATGCCAAAAGCACCTTTATTGGACAGGAAGGAAATCAGGGACCTTATAAGTTAAAAGGGCAAAATGGCGAATTATATGTTTTAGTTATTTCTGGCTCCGAACGAGTTTATGTAAACGGCGTTTTGCTGAAAAGAGGCGAGAATAATGATTATGTAATTGATTATAACGCTGGAGAAATTGTTTTTACCTCCCTTTTTACGATTACTTCTGAAATGCGTATTAATATTGAATACCAGTATTCAGACCGTAACTATAATCGTATGTTAACCTATGCCAGTGCTTCCCATGAAAATAAAAACTGGAGTTTTGCAGGTTATTTATATTCTGAAAATGATTTAAAAAATCAGCCTTTACAGCAAAATCTTTCTACAGAACAAGTTCAGATTTTAAGTGAGGCTGGAGATGATACCACCTTAATGCAAGCACCTTCGGCATATGAAGACACCTTTTCTGATAAGAAAATTTTATACAAAAAAACAATTATAAATGGCATTGAAGCTTATGAGTACTCCACTAACCCTGATGATGTTTTGTATAATGTAAAATTCAGTCTTATAGGAGCCAACTCTGGAAATTATGTCATTAAGAATGCCAATTCAGTTGAGCGGATTTATGAATATATTGCTCCGGTAAATGGAATTCCTCAGGGAAATTATGAACCTCTTTTACAATTAGTGGCACCGATGAAACTTCAAATCGCTACTCTTTTAGGAAAATACAATCCGAACGAAAAAACGCTGGTTGATTTTGAAATTGGAATTAGTAACAATGACCAGAATCTTTTTTCGGAGCTTGATGATGGCAACAACAACGGAATCGCTTTAAAAGTAAACACCAAAAAACGCCTTTTTACGAAAGACTGGACTTTGGATGGTTATGCTAATTATCAGTTTGTAGAAAAGGATTTTAAGTCAGTCGAACGTTTGTATAATATCGAATTTAACAGAGACTGGAATTTAAATACAACACTTTTAGGTGATCAGAGTTTATTAGTCGCAGGCTTAAATTTTGATTTGTTTACGAAGAAAAAAACAACCAATATCGGATTGTTTAATTATCAGTTTGAAAAATTGGATTTTACCGAAAGTTATTCCGGAAACCGACATACTTCTACCGCTTTTTTTAAACTAAAAAACTGGACGATCGAAAATCAAGGTAGTCTTCTGAGCAGTGATGCCACAGCCTCAACTTCAAAATTTATTAGAAACCTTGCCAAAACCAAATATCATTTTGGCAAAAACTGGATTGGCGGGAATATTCAGATCGAAGACAATCAGGAAAAAGATAAAGCTACGAACCAGTTTTCGGCAATTAGCCAACGATTTGCAGAGTATGGTATTTTTGTTGGTCGTGGCGACAGTACCAAAGTTTTTGTAGAACTGGGTTTTTTACGCAGAAAAAATGATAGTTTGCAAAACGGATTATTACAACATGTGAGCCATTCGCAAACCTATTTTTTGAAATCGAAACTGATTCAGAACAAAAAAACAGATTTAGCGGTTTATGCCAGTTACCGAAATTTAGATTTTACAGCTGCTGACCGGAAAAACGAACCTTCGTTAAATTCGAGAATATTGTACAACGATCGTTTTTTTAAGCAGTTTCTTCAAGTCGGAACCGTTTACGAAACCAGTTCCGGTACCATTGCACAGCAGGAATATACCTATCTGGAAGTTCCTGGCGGTCAGGGTGTCTATGCGTGGAATGATTACAACGGCAATAATGTTCAGGAGCTGGAAGAGTTTGAAGTAGCGCCATTTCCGGATCAGGCTAAATTCATCCGTGTATTTTTACCTAATCGGGTTTATATTAAAACCAATCAGAATAAATTTTCACAGTCCCTGACTATAAACCCTTTGCAATGGCAAAATGAAAAAGGTTACAAAAAGATATTATCTTACTTTTATAACCAGACCTCCTTTATTCTGGACAGAAAGGTAAAAAGTGATGGCGATAATTTTGAACTGAATCCGTTTTATTCTTCCGAAGAAAATATTTTGGGCTTAAATTCGGGTTTCAGGAACAGTTTATTTTATAACCGGGGTAAGCAGAAGCATTCTGTCACTTATTCTTATCTGATTAATAATGCAAAAACCCTTCTCTCTATTGGTTCTCAGTCTGTAAAAAACGATTCACATCAATTGCAATACACGCATTTGTACCAAAAAAGCTGGCTATTTAATCTATTTGCAAAAACAATTAAAACATCCCTCACATCAGAGGACTTTATCGAGAAAAATTATGACTTAACCGGTTTTCAGGTCGCTCCTAAAATCAGTTATTTGTTTTCGAAAAACACTAGCCTGGACTTCTTTTATGAATTGCAGCAAAAAGAAAATCAAACTGGAAATTTTGAAACCTTAAACCAAAATAGATTAGGGACTTCATTTTCGTATGCCGGCGATAAAAAAGTGACAGTGAACGGAGAGTTCTCCTTTTATAAAAATAAATTCGCTGGAAATGAATTTTCTTCTGTTGGGTTTCAAATGCTCGAAGGACTTCAGGCAGGTGAAAATTTAGTCTGGAAATTACTTCTGCAGAAAAATATAACCCAGTTTTTAGATATAAATTTAAACTATCAGGGTCGCAAAAGTGAAACAGGAGTTACAGTACATACTGGAAACATACAGCTACGTGCTTATTTTTAACCCTTTAAAGAAAAGCTATTATAAAATTGATTAATTTTAATTCAACTTTAAACTCCTACTCTTATGAAAAAAATAGTATTACTTTGTTTTGTAGTTGTCTTCTCAACTCATTTGTATGCTCAGGAAACAGCTGTGAAAACAACTAAGAGCAAAACCGAGGCCTCTGCAAAAAAAACCAAATCGGACGCTGAAAAAGCTAAAAAAGCAGCAGACAAAGCAAAAAAGGAGTCCGCAAATGCTAAAAATACAGCAGATAAAGAAGCTGTAAAAGCTAAAAAAGAAGCTGAGAATTCGAAGAATGCTGCTAAGCAAGCCGAAAATGCAAAGAACACAGCAAACAAAGAAGCTGTAAAAGCCAAAACCGCAGCTGAGAAAGCTAAAAAATCTGCTTCAAAAAGTAAGACTTTAAAAGAAACTACCGAAAAAGCCCCAAAAGTAGCCGATAAAGTTACTGGCGAATACAATGGTAAAAAAGTCTATACCGGTCCAAAAGGAGGAAAATATTACATAAACAAAAACGGAAACAAAACGTATATTCAGGATTAAAAAGATTTTTTTCAGACCCGCAAGTCCGGATTCTCATTGAGAAGTCCGGACTTTTTTATACATGAAAACAATCATTTTCTCCTAAACCCAGATTACGCATTAAAGATTTAAAAAAATCATACAGTATTAATATTCAACATCTTATTCTTTAAAGACTAAAGATATCAAATATCTAACTAATTTTATTTCGATTAGTTATAAAATTTAGTTTTTCTAATGCGTAATCTGGGCTAAATTCAATATTATTTGCATTGATTTTTGAACTTGATTTTTGAATTTCAAACTTTATAGTTAATAATTTAGTAATATTTCCGAAATAATATAAAAAGAGTATTTCTGTATCTTCGTTTGAAAATCGCCCGATATGAGCATCGAATATACAGCCAATAAAACTATTTTAATTACTCCTTTAAACTGGGGATTGGGTCATGCCACCAGATGCATTCCAATAATTAAAGCTTTACAGGAAAATAATTATATCCCTATAATTGCTTCGGATGGCATTGCATTGGCATTATTACAAAAAGAATTTCCATATATTCAGACTTTAGAACTGCCTTCTTATCATATTGAATATGCCAAAAATGGCAAAAACTTTAAATGGAAGCTGATTAAAAGTTTACCTAAAATGATTGCCGCTATAGTGGATGAAAAGAAAATAGTGAATTCATGGATTAAAAAATATGATATAGACGGTATCATTTCAGATAACAGACTGGGGGTTTTCAGTAAAAAAGTACCTTCAGTATTTATTACCCATCAACTCAATGTGATGACAGGAAATACGACAAAGTTTACTAGTAAATGCCATCAGTATTTTATAAAAAAATATAATGAATGCTGGATTCCTGATACAGATGGAGATCCAAATTTAACAGGTAATCTGGGTCATCTTAAAAAAAGTGAACTTAACCTGAAATATATTGGGCCTTTGAGCAGAATGCGCAAAAAAGATACTCCCAAACAATATGATCTAATGATTATTTTGTCCGGTCCTGAGCCTCAGCGTACATTATTAGAAGAAAAACTTCAGGCAGAAATTACACGATACAAAGGTGAAATTGTTTTTATAAAAGGTATTGTCGAAAAAACACAAACCAAACAGCAGATCAAAAATGTGACCTATTATAATTTCATGAATACCAAACAACTGGAACAGACTTTTAACGAAAGTGATTTGGTTTTATGCCGCTCAGGTTATACAACCGTTATGGATTTGGCAAAACTGGGTAAAAAGGCCTTTTTTATTCCAACACCGGGTCAATACGAACAGGAATATCTGGCTATAAAACTTCAGGAAGAACAACTGGTGCCATATGCAACACAAAACGACTTTACGATTGAAGATCTTTCAAAAGTAAAATCGTTTAAAGGTTTATCCCAATTTGAAAATAAGATCGACTGGGAATCATTATTTACTGTTTTTGAGTAGTAGATTTAGAAATTAAACTGCGCTTGTAATCGCAATAAATTCCCCTGTTGTCTGTTAAGCGGAATGGCACTATCTTCAAATGTTCTGTCGGCAATAACGTATTCTGCGACTAATTCAAATGCCTTAATTGGCTGCCATTCTACGCCAATTTGGTAATCTCTTACTACATAACTTCTGGCATCTTTTTCATATTTTTTACCTCCGTCATAATATTGAAATTTGGCGAAAGGATAAATATGTTGTTTTTTTATGTCCCATTTATAATTCAGTAAAACGTACCCGCCATTTAAATCTGTAACATCAACCGAATTCGTAGTCGGATTATAGCGTGGTCCAGTTCCAATATTATATTCAGTCTGTATTCCGAAAGGCTTAGGATACAAAACAAAAGTCGCTCCTATCCTCTCGTCTTTTATATATTTAGGATCCCCATTTACGACAACTCCTGAAGAAATTTCTCCGGTAAAAGCCCATTTTCCAGTGTACGCCTGAATCCCGGGTTCTATAATCTGGTTCCCAATAACAAAAGGATAAGTAGCTCTTGCTACTGCATTTAAATCTCTGTTCCCGTCTATTTTATTTGCTATTTGTCCGTTGTAAACTCCCAAAGCAAAAACCCCAAAATCACCTGAACCTTTGTAACCATCTTTTACCAGCATCGCAAAACGTTCCCTGATTTCAGCTGGTGCCCAATAAAAGAAAATTCCTAAATCACGTTCGTTTGCGATTGCACTGTTTATCCCGTCAGCACGGTCTAAAGTAAGACGCTGTGAACTGGACTGCATATTTTCAAATCCATAAGGAATTTTACTTTGTCCCACACGTACACGATATTCTCTTTTTTTATCGAAAGAAAGATCGAAATACAAATCACGAATTTGTACGAAATTATTAAGCCCAGTGCCTGGTGAACTGGCAAAATCCGGCTGAAAATAAAAAAAAACATTTGGATGAACCTGTCCAGAAAACACTAACCGCGCACGACGGACAAAAAGCCCGTTGTTTGCTTTTGCATCCGGGTCGGTAGAAGTTGTCCCCCAGGATTTATCACACTGGTCGCAGGAAACTTTATCATTTGTAGAAAACAAACCGTTGTATCTGATTTGTGCATAACCTCTTAAAGAAATTTTGTCGTACCAGTGTTCTTCAACACCTCCCCCAGATTTGGTATCAGGAAGTTTTGCTTTATTGATAGAATCTAAAATACGCATCACTTCGTTTTTTACATCCTGTTTATTCAGTTCCTGCGCATTAGCTCCACATGTCAGCAGTATTAAAACTGCTATTAGTATTCTTTTTATCATTTTTTCTTTTGCCCTTAATTTAAGGATGCAAAGATGTAACCACCTATGTTAAGAAATCATTAACCAGATGTTATCATAATAAAAATTTAATGTTATGAGCTAAATCAGTATGTTGATTTATTGTTAAAACCTTTGTTTTACAGCTTTTACGAAAAACGTAGTTACAATTATTTAACCTCAGTTTTGGTTGTTTTATTTGCTTTTTCGAGGGTAAAAGAAAATTCAGAACCAATTCCAAATTCACTTTCAACATACACTTTCTCTTTATGAGCCTCGATAATATGTTTTACAATTGCGAGTCCCAAACCAGAGCCTCCCTCTGAACGGGTTCCGCTTTTATCAACTCTGTAAAAACGTTCAAACAGACGTGAAATATTTTGTTTTTCAACCCCTTCGCCATTATCGCTAATACGAATTAAGACTTTTTTCTTGGTCAGGTTCACAACACCTACCTCGGTCAATCCTCCTTCTTTTCCGTATTTAATAGAGTTCACGATTAGATTTTCCAGAACCTGCTGGATTCTGTCTTTATCCCCCTTCACTATTAAGGACTGAACATTCTTGCTTTCGAATGCTAATTTGATTTTCTTTTTATCAGCTTTCATTTCCAATAAATCAAAAACATTCTGAATCAGTTCAACAATATTAAATTCCGTAAAATTCAAATCTAAATCTCCCGATTCTAATTTAGTGATCATATCAAGATCTTCAACGATATAGATCAGGCGCTCTACACCTTTTTCTGCACGTTTTAAGTATTTTTTACGGATCGTTTTATCATCCATTGCACCATCCAGCAAAGTTGAAACATAGCCCTGAACTGTAAACAGGGGGGTTTTAAGTTCGTGCGAAACGTTTCCCAGAAATTCTCGTCGATATTGTTCCCTGATTTCAAGCATCTCGATTTCGAGTTTTTTATCGGTAGCGAATTTTTTTACCTCACGGGAAAGCGTTTCCATATCTGTTGTAATGGGCTGGTTAATAAGAGGTGTTGATTCAAGTAAAGAAACCTCATCGTAGATCTTTTTTACCCTTCTGTATATAAAGCGTTCTACACGATACTGGAGTACCAGAAACGAAAAGATGTAAACAGAAATTAAAAAGATTATTCCAAATCCGGTCTGATACTTCAACTGATTTCTATAAAAGATATTCATCAGCAGCAATACAAATCCTGTTGTAAAGAGACTTATATACAATGCCGACTTGATAGCGAATCTATAGGTTTTCTTGAAATTGATTTTCATTTAAATTTTAAAATAAACAATTAAGGGAATATTTTTCACCATATTAAGTAATATAAGTTCATTTAAAAACTAACCTTGTTTTTGCCTTAAATGAATTTTAAAAAAGCCAATCTTTGACAAAATAAACTTTGACAAAGATTGACTTCAGTTAAGTTGTAACATTATAAATTTACTAAACTTATATTACATATAGGGTTTAAATTTATATTGAATGTTTAAGCTTCAAATTTATAGCCGACTCCTTTTATAGTTTTAAAAAGGTCTTCGCCAATTTTCTCGCGTAATTTTCGGATATGCACATCAATGGTTCTTCCGCCTACTACCACTTCATTACCCCAAACTTTATCTAAGATCTCATCTCTTTTAAATACTTTTCCGGGTTTGGAAGCGAGTAAATAGAACAATTCGAATTCTTTTCTTGGAAGCGAAATTTCAACATTATCTTTAATAATTTTATATTCTTCACGATTTATTTCGATTCCCCCTACGTTTAAGGTATCTGTAGTTACCACCTGCTCTTTTAACCTTCTTAACAAAGCCTTTACTTTACTTACGAGTACTTTCGGTTTTATTGGTTTGGTAATGTAATCATCAGCACCGGCATCAAAACCAGCTACTTGAGAATAGTCCTCGCTTCTTGCGGTTAAAAATGTTATGATAACGTTATTTAATTCGGGAATTTTTCTAATATGCTCACAAGCTTCCATCCCGTCCATTTCAGCCATCATAACATCCATAATAATAAGTTCTGGTAATTCTTTCTGAGCTTTTGCGATTGCCTCTTTCCCATTTGAAGCAGTAACAATCTGATAGCCTTCCTGAGCCAGGTTGTACCCTACAATTTCAAGAATATCCGGCTCATCATCAACTAACAAAATCTTGGTTTGTGTTTTTTTCATAAATAGCAAAAATTGAAATTTTCACATCAAATTTTATGTGTTATGGATTTGATGTTTTTGAATTGCGATGGTAAATATAATATAAAAACAACGGTTAAAAAGTTGTGTTAACGGTAATTTAATCTGGTAACAATTTGATAATCTACAAGACACAAAATCATAACAAGTGCCTAACATGAACTTTACAGTGTGTGTATTTCTTTGCACCAAAATATAAACACAACACTGACAATGAAATTCAATTTAAAATTTCTATTTATTACATTATTTATCTGTACGATTTCGATCGCACAAAACAAAGGTACGATTTCTGGTGTATTAACCGACAAAGAAACGAATAATGAAGTGCTTCCTTTTGCAAATATTTTAATTAAAGGAACCAACATTAGTACCAACACTGACATTGACGGAAAATATTCCTTATCCGTAAATCCGGGAAACTATACTCTTATTTTTAGTTTTGTTGGATATGAATCTGTAGAAAAAGCTGTTACTGTTAAAGCAAACGAAACAATTACTGTTAACCAGGTATTATCTGCCGGAGGTTACACACTGAAAGATGTAGTTGTAAAATCGACAGGAGGAAACAGAGAAAAAGAAACAGCTTTACTTTTAGAACAAAAAAATGCTGTCGTTATTAAACAAAGTATCGGCGCACAGGAAATGTCCCGAAAAGGCGTTAGTGATGTTGAAGAAGGTTTAACAAAAGTAACCGGAATTACTAAAGTAGACGGAAGAGGTTTATTTGTAAGAGGTTTGGAAGATCGTTACAACAGTCTTTTACTAAATGACTTGGCTGTTCCATCAAACAATCCATTTAAAAAAATCATTCCGTTGGATATTTTTCCAACTGATATTGTAAGTGTTTTAGAAACATACAAAACTTTCAATACTAATTTATACGGTGATTTTGCCGGAGCTACTTTTAACATAGTAACAACTGCTACTGGAAAAAGCCAGACTAAAATTAATTTTGGAGCTGGTTACACAATCAATAACAACCTAAAAAAGTTCCTTATTTCCCGTGATGCGACTTCAACATCTGATTTTTTCGGATTTTCAGGAAATGAAAGAGATTTACCATCTGCAATAAACAAAAATCCTAGTTTTCAAACATTAACTGCAGATCAGGCTGCAAACGGATTTGGCTCAGGGTTTGACGTCAAAAGCGATGTAGCTCCTCTAAATACAAGTTTTGGAATTACTCATTCTGAAAAATTCAATATAGGAAAAAACCAAAACGTATTTCAATATTTGATTTCACTTAACTATGATAATAAATTTCAGACAAGAAGTGGTGCAGATAGATTTTTCAATCCAGGGCAAGGAAACTACAGTAATGATTTAGTTACAACACAGTATAAATTTATAACAAACTCTTCTGTATTAGCCGCTTTAACTTATAAAACAAAAAGGTTTTCTCTTACATCAAACACCACCTATCTAAAATCGACCGAAAATTCAATACAAGATCAGCTGGGTTACACAAACTCTAATGTAAACCAACCAAATGGTTTTATAAGAATGAACCAATTACAAGAGTCAACTTTTTTAAACACACAATTGTTTGGCAATTATAAAATAACTGAGGACGAAAGACACACTATAAAATCAGGTATTTCATACTCTACAACACAATACGAACTACCTGATAGAAAATCTTTCAGCGGTACTAAGGTTGACGATAACACAACTTCGATAAGCTATTCTGGAAATAGTATAGTTAGACAATATCTTAATTTTAAAGGTGATAATCACATTTCTGGCTTACTGGAATATAATTGGAAATTTGGAAACGAAGATCTAAGCAAATCACACAAACTTACAGCAGGATATAGTGGTTACATGAATAAAATGGGATCGGAATTTAGATTTCTTGTATCACAAAGACTAAACTCAAATAGTGTTACTTTCTCAACTAATACTCCTGATTCAACTTTAAAAAATGAGATTTTAAACAATAATTTCACCTACAGCGATGGAACGAACCCAACTTACAAAGCAATGTTAGAGGAGTTTATTAACGCTGGATACTTAGACTTTGCCTTCAAATTTTCTGAAAAAATTGAATTAAATGTAGGTGCAAGAGTTGAACAGACTCATAGAGATACAAAATACAAAGAAGCGGGAAGTTTTGAAGATCCTTATCAAACAATAAATAATGATAAAACAGATTTTTTGCCATCTTTAAACACAAAATATATTTTAAATGAGAATTCAAACTTACGATTTGCAGCCTCAAAAACAATTACAAGACCTGTAATTATGGAGTCTTATCCTCTTGAGTTTGTAAATCCAGACGGCACCATAGAACAAGGTAATCCTTTATTAATCAATAGTGACAATTATAACTTTGATTTGAAATACGAATTATTTCCAACCAATAAGGAATTAATTTCTGCCACAATTTTCACTAAAATAATAGAAAACCCTATTGAACGATTATTTACAAACTCAGCAGGAAGCGGTGGACAAATTATGACATACGGTAACTCTCAAAAAGCTTTACTATATGGCGCTGAATTCGAGTTTTTATTTCAATTCGAAAGAATTTCAAAATCATTATCTAATTTCTCTTTAGGTGCTAATGCGTCATTAATGGATTCTAAAGTAACTATTGAAAAGACTTTTAAAAACGGAGTTAACAATCCAGAAACTATCGCAGCAGATGAGAATCCTTCCAGAAAACTACAGGGAGCATCTCCTTGGATCGTAAATGCCGATCTTAAATACGATACTGAGTTTAGTGAAAAATGGAAAAGTTCTATGACTATGGTGTACAATGTCTATAGTAAACGAATCTATGCTGTGGGAACAAATAAATTAGATAATTATTATGAAATGCCATTTGGCAAACTTGATTTTATTTGGCAAAACAAAATTTCAGACAAATTTGATGTTAAACTTTCTGTAGACAACATATTAAACCCATCTTATAAAATAGAAATGGGTGAAAAGAGCAGACTTGAAATCACTGAAAGAGATTTAACAGTAAGAGAATACAAAAAAGGAGTTGGTTTCTCTATGAATATATCTTATACCTTTTAAAAAAACACTTAACAATAAAAAAACACAAAGTTAAAGAACAAGTATTAATTTGATAACATTCTCTTAAATACATCATAAAGAGACTCGTATTAAATTTGTTGAAGATTAAAAATCAAATAAAAAATCACACTTTATGAAAAAATTAGTATTCTGCTTAGCAGTTTTAGGAAGTATCTTTACAGGATGTTCAAGTGACAATGATAATAGCACACCGATAAAACAACCAGTAGTCGGAGAAATATCTTCAAATATTACAGCAAATACAACTTATGCTTATGGTAACTATACCTTAAAAGGAATGATAAAAGTTAGCGAAGGTGTAACTCTTACTTTCGAAGCTGGTTCTACAATTACTTGTGACAAATCTACTGGACAAAATGGTCTTATTATATTAAAGGGAGGAAAACTAATTGCTAATGGCACAGCAGATGCTCCAATCGTTTTTACTGAAAAATCAAAAACAGGAGGTTCTTGGGCTGGAATTATTATGTATGGTGATGCTCCAATTGTAAACTCTGCTACTGCTACTGCTCCACAAACAGCTGTTTCGGAAGATGGTTTAGGATTGACATACGGAGGTTCAAATGAAACACACAACGGAGGTTCATTGAAATATGTAAGAGTTGAATATGCCGGACAAGTAATCACTTCTAACAGTAAAGAAAATAACGGATTCTCATTCTACTCTGTTGGATCAGGAACAACATTAGATCACTTAGTAGCTTACAAAGGTAATGATGATGGTTTTGAATTTTACGGAGGAACTGTAAGCTTAACTAACTCAATATCTTACGGAAACAGTGATGACTCTTTTGACTGGCAAGATGGATGGAGAGGTCAAAACAATACAAACTGGTATGCTTATCAAACAGGTGTTGCTAACTACGGCTTAGAAGTAGAATCTAAAAGTGTTGATAATGCGTTCTGGCCAAAAGTTACTAACATCACTCTTAAAAGAGCTGCTGGTACAACTACGGAATCACAAGGTGAAGTTCAATTGGATGCTATTCAATTTAAAAAAGAAGGAAATGGTGATTACAGCAACATCGTGATTGATGGTTATATTAGCCAAGCGGCTGTAGGTGAAAATAAGGCTATTAATGGTGGTGCAATTCAAATACAAGACAAAGTAACTTATGACCATCAAGTTGCTGGGGGAAAAATCAAATTAAACAACGTAAAAATTACTAACTCTCCTATTACTTTTATTTCAGGAGTTCCAGCTTCATTCACAGTAACTGCAGCTAGTTTTGTTCCAGCATCAAACTGGACAACTAGTACTACAGCTACAGGAGCTACTTTAACCCCTGGTGCATGGGCTACTGTTGATGGTGTAAATTTATTGAGCAATCTAAACTAATTTTAGCTTACATAACTGTTAAAAACATCCTAAATATTTAGGATGTTTTTTTTTGTGTAATTTTTGAAAACTTTTTTTTGTATATTTACTTATCTAAAATTATGCGATGGCAAAAAATTACTTTTATATTACTTTCTTACTGGCTTTTTTCTTTACTGTAAGCGTCTCAGCTCAGGATAGTAAACCAACGCCTAAAACTCAGGGAACTCCTATAGAGGGACTGAGTTTGTACCCTAACCCTGTATTAAATGGGAAAGTATATATAACTTCCAAAAATGATCTTGAAAAAGAAATTATCATTTTTGATGTTTTAGGTAAAAAAGTACTTCAGACACATTTGACTACAAAAGAACTAAACATCGCTGACTTAACTCCGGGAGTTTACATCATAAAAATAAGCGAACAAGGCAATTCGGCAACACGAAAATTAATTGTTCGATAATCATAGAAAACACATTTTTAGCTCCATAATTTGGAGCTTTTTTATTGCCCTCACACCTACAATAATTTATACCTTTGCATAAAAAAAGTTTTGATTACAGCCAACGATATATTTACCATTTCAAGTCAGAAACAATTTGAAAAGATAGCGCTTAAGGTGTTTCGTTTTCAGCATGAAAACAACAAAGTATATCGTGATTTCTGCGATTTTTTAAATGTAAATCCGCAACAGGTAAAATCGCTGGAAAAAATTCCGTTTCTTCCAATTCAGTTTTTTAAAAGCCATGAAGTAGTTTCAAATTCAGATTTTGCCGAAGTAACTTTTACCAGTAGCGGTACCACCGGAATGGTTACCAGCAGACATTTGGTTACTGATGTTTCGCTTTACAAAGAAAGTTATCAAAAAGGCTTTTCCCAGTTTTACGGCAATATAGAAGATTACGTTGTTTTAGCCCTCTTGCCATCTTATTTAGAGCGCAACGGATCTTCACTAATTTATATGGTCGAAGATTTAATAAAACTATCCAATCAGCCTGAAAGTGGATTTTATTTGCATAATCATGATGATTTAATTAAAAAACTAACCGAACTTGATGAATCAGGTCAGAATGTGATTTTGATTGGCGTTACCTATGCTTTATTAGATTTGATCGAAAAACATCAGTTCAATCTTCAGAATACCATCATCATGGAAACTGGCGGAATGAAAGGCAAACGCAAAGAAATGATTCGTGAAGAACTGCATGAACAGCTTTGTAAAGGCTTTGGCGTTTCTTCAATTCATTCAGAATACGGCATGACAGAACTTTTAGCACAGGCTTATTCTCTTGGCGAAGGTGTTTTCGAATGTCCTTCCTGGATGCAAGTTCTCATGCGTGATCCGGAAGACGCACTCACTTACGTAAAAGATGGAAAAACCGGCGGCATCAATGTTATTGATTTAGCCAACATCAATTCATGCTCGTTTATTGCCACACAGGACTTGGGCAAAAAAAATCCCAACAACTCTTTCGAGGTATTGGGACGTTTTGATAATTCTGATATTCGTGGCTGTAATTTGATGGTTCTTTAAATCGTAATCCTTTTTTCGCTCTTTATTATTGCTGAATTTGCAGCTCTAATTTTTACTTTATGTTCTAAAAGTATCTCAACAAACAAATCTGGTGAAAACATAAAAGCACTAAACTCTTCCATTAGTGTAGGAATTGCTAAAATTCCATTAACTCGTTTATCAATACCTATAATTTCTCTTCTTCTAAAATATTTAACACTTTCAACAACTTGATCTATCATTTTTTTAGGGTAGCCATTTTTAACATCCGAAGCTGTTTTTAAATCTTTAGAATATTTACATTCAATAAATAAAACCCAATCCGTTTCAACACAACTATCAGGGAACACAACACATTCACATTGTTGACTATAAAAACCCGTTTCAATTTCTAATGCATTATCCTTAAAACCTGTAAAGCAAACACAAATACCTCCTTCGTTTTTTAAATGAACATAATTCTCACTAGGCTCATTTTCTAATAACTCAACACCTCCTCCGTTAATGTTTTTATAATCAACAATATATAAATTTTCCGAAGATGTTTCTACGATTATCTGCTTTGGCAAATGTACTTGAATATTACTCTTCATATTCAAAATGATTTAACATTTCGTAATATTCATTCATAATATCATTCATTACTGTATTAAAATAATGCTTATCTACAGTGCCTGTTTTTGAATTTTTAATCGATTTCAAACCACCATTTTTACTGTCTATTTCAAAAATATTAACCTGTGATGGTGAAATCCAAGAGTCAAAACTTGCAAATTCCTTTTTTTCTTCTTCAGTCAATTTGTCTGAGATAACACTACCCATTAAACAATTATTTATTGCATAAAGAATATATGGACTATGAGTTGTAAGAATCAAAGAATGATCTCTTTCGCCTTGAATTTTATTAAATAAATAATAGATTAAGTCTCGTTGCGTTCCGGGAAATAGATTCTGCTCTGGTTCTTCTATAATAAATTGCGTTTTGTGATAATTAATAGGTAAAGCATCTTTTCCTTCTGGATAAATATAAACTTTACGTGTTTCATCACGATCTTTTTCATAATAATCAGCATCCACAATCTTGCCTGAATTCCTAAATCTCTTACTTAAATGATCTAATTCTGCAATAGAAGGAGACACTTCTTCTTTATAAAAACCATTTGTCAGATATTCAGTTAAAACCACCAAAGGAATAAGAGATTGTAAGCCACTTGATCCAGTTCTTAAATAAATTTCTTTTTTATTTTTTAAAGTAATTAAATCTAAATCTTTTTCTTTATCATTATGAAAATCCACATCTAAATTCAAAACAGAAAATGCATCATTTCTCTGAAAACTTCTTTTGGCTGAGTACCAATCATACACGAAGCTCATTATATTATCAAATGGAGCCTTATAATTTCGTAAATCAGGCATTACAGAAACGAAATTTCTTTCAGAAGGAATATATATATTTTTCGTTTTCTTATAATTTGCAACACTTTCAATTTCTATTATTTCCTCTTTTTTATCTCCCCATCTATAATAAATTTTAACAAAATCAGTAATATACTCAAAATAAGATCTTTCAGAAAAATAATTCCCACTTAATCTATGAAAATCCAAAAGCTGACCTTCAATACTTTCTTCATATTTCCCATCCAACAAATATCTTTTTTCAACCCACTGACAATAACTGACAATTTTAGCAATAGTACTTTTACCACTACTTTGAGGTCCCATAAAAACATTCACTTTGTTCAATTCAATTTCAATATCTGAAATTGGACCAATATTTTTAATTATTAATTTTGTCATTTTTTGATGTTTTAGATTCAAAAGCACTTATTTAAACCACTCTAATCACAAAATAATTTCGTCTTCCACTCTGTAACAACACAAACTGATTATTAATTAAATCATTTGCAGTCAATACAAAATCTTCTTTAATTTTTTCTCTGTTTACTGAAATAGAATTTGCAGTTAAAGCACGTCTGGCTTCTCCATTTGATTTAAAGAAACCTGTTTTTTCATTTAAAACGGTAATGATCTCCAAACCGTTTTCCAGATCTGCTTTTGCAATTTCTGCCTGAGGAACTCCGTCAAAAACTTCTAAAAATGTTTTTTCATCCAGTTTCTTCAAATCCTCCGCAGTTGAATTTCCAAACAAAATATTCGAAGCCTGAATCGCTTTTTCTAATTCTTCTTTACTGTGAACAAAAATGGTAATTTCTTCTGCCAATTTCTTCTGCAACACTCTCAAATGCGGAGCTGTTTTGTGTTCTTCAATCAAAGCTTCGATTGCTTCTTTATCTAAAAAAGTAAAGATTTTAATGTATTTTTCAGCATCTGCATCTGTTGTGTTTACCCAAAACTGGTAGAATTTGTAAACCGAAGTTTTATCAGCATCTAACCAAACGTTTCCTCCTTCAGACTTTCCGAATTTAGAACCGTCTGCTTTTGTAATCAAAGGAGTTGTTAAGGCGTAAGCTTTAGCATTCTCGCCTCCCATTCTGCGCACTAATTCTGTACCCGTAGTAATATTACCCCATTGGTCAGAACCACCCATTTGCAGAATACAATTGTTATTTTTATATAAATGATAGAAATCGTAACCTTGAATTAATTGATATGTAAATTCTGTGAAAGACATTCCTTCGCCTTCTCCGCTAAATCTCTTTTTTACAGAATCTTTAGCCATCATATAGTTTACGGTAATTCTTTTTCCAACTTCACGTGCAAAATCGATAAAAGAGAATTCTTTCATCCAATCGTAGTTATTCACCATTACCGGTGCATTTACTTCGGTTGAATTAAAATCTAAGAAACGAGACAAAACGCTTTTGATTCCAGCTACGTTTTTAGCCAAAGCCTCTTCGTCAAGCAAGTTTCTTTCATCAGATTTACCAGAAGGGTCTCCGATCATTCCTGTTGCTCCACCCACTAAAGCAATTGGTCTGTGACCAAAATTCTTTAAGTGAACCAATAAAATAATCTGAACCATACTTCCGATATGCAGTGAATCTGCCGTTGGATCAAAACCGATATAGGCAGTAGTTGCTTCTTTTAGCAATTGTTCTTCCGTTCCAGGCATACTATCATGGTATAACCCGCGCCATTTTAATTCTTCAACTAGATTCTTCATTTTAAAATATTTTTGCGCAAATGTAATCAATGATAATGGCAATTTCAATTTCAATGGCAAAAATCAATGGCAATGTCAAATTCAAAAAGCAATGACAATATCAAAAATCAATAAATTTTAAATTCCAAACTTTAAAAAACTCCAAATTCCAATTTTTTCAAGGGCGATTTAGATTTCGTTTCTGTTTTGTAAAAATAACACCGTCAGGAATTACACTAATTAAAACTACATCAACAGGGAAATTCGTGTAATTTGTGGTAAAAAAATTTTGAGCCTTTGCATCTTTGTAACTTTGTAACTTTGCCTCAAAACAGTATATTTACAAAATGATATTAGTAACAGGAGGAACCGGTTTAGTTGGTGCACATTTATTGCTTCATTTAATTGAAAATGGAGAAAATGTAAGGGCTATTTACCGAAACCTGAATAACATACAAAAAACAAAATCTCTTTTTGAACTGTACCAAAAAGGCGATTTATTCGAAAAAATCAATTGGCTTGAAGCTGATATTTTAGATATTCCTTCTCTTGAAACTGCTTTTATCGGGATAGAATATGTTTATCATTGCGCTGCCTTAATTTCGTTTGACCCAAAAGATGAAGATGCGCTTCGAAAAACCAACATTGAAGGAACAGCCAATATGGTTAATTTTTCTCTGGCTTATGGAATAAAAAAATTCTGTTTTGTAAGCTCAATTGCTGCTTTGGGAGATTTGCAGCCACATGAGACACATATTACCGAAGAAACCGACTGGAATCCGGAAAAACCGCATAGTGACTACGCTATCTCAAAATATGGTGCCGAAATGGAAGTCTGGAGAGGTGTTCAGGAAGGTTTAGATGTAATCATTATAAATCCCGGCGTCATTTTAGCTCCCGTTGCAACAAAGTCAATTTTTAAACACGGAAGCAATGAACTGTATGTAAAAATAAGTAAAGGCCTTTCATTCTACACCCTTGGAAAAAGTGGATTTATCACTGTAAATGATGTCATAAGAGTTGCTTTTGAGTTAATGAAAAGCAATATAAAAAACGAACGTTTTACGCTAATAGCGGACAATATTGTATTGAGGGATATCCTAAACACAATTGCTGAAGTTTTAAAAGTAAAAAAACCAACAATTCACGCAACACCATTATTTATGAATATTTTATGGATTGCTGATAGCATATTTTCAACACTGTTTCTGCAAAAAAGAAGCCTCACGAAAGCAACAGCAAAAGCTTCTTATTCTGGAAGTCTGTATTCGAATGAAAAAATAAAAACCGCTCTAAGAACGGTTTTTCAAGACGTGCATCAATACATAAAAGAAGCATCAAAATTATAATCTTTTATGCTGAAGTTTTCTCTTTGTTTTTATAGAATCGATATTAACTTTTTTAATGACTTCCTTTTTGACAGAATCTTTAGGAGTTTCTTTTAATTTTTTCTTTTTAGCTTCAGCTGCTTTTTTTGCTTTAGCTGCTTTTTCTTCAGCTTTCAGCTTTTTTTCAGTACTCTTTTTTTCTTTATCCAGCCTCGCATTTATTTGATCGAACATTTCTTTGTAACTATCATAATCAGCAGCGTAATAAATGTTACTTTGCGCAAACTGTAAACTGTCAACCTTGTATTTTTTAAAAATAAACTTTGTTGGGTTTGATGCAACTGAATCCAGCGACAGAGGCTGCTGGTATTTTATAGCTTCCAATAGAGATAAATCATATATTATATCGATCATCTTTTCTTTCTCTATAAGTTTCGCAGGTTCCTTGACCAACTCTTTTTTGCAACTTACAGAAAGAAACAAAACCAATAGTATAAACACAAAATTCTTCATCTGTAGTTTATCTGTTAAATAATAATCGTTTACCGGCACGGATATCTTTTACTTTAAAATTATTGTAAACCATTTCACCGTTTACAAACGTATGTGTAATTCTCGATTTGAATGTAAAATTTTCAAACGGAGACCAACCGCATTTATACAATATATTCTCAGGCTTTACACTCCATGGCAAACCTGGATTTACAATAACCAAATCTGCATAATAACCTGCTTTAATAAACCCTCTTTTTTCGATTTTAAAAATCTTCGCTGGGTTATGGCACATTTTTTCTACGATTTTCTCCACCGTGATTTTTCCCTGATGGTACGCTTCAAACATCGCCACAACCGCATGCTGCACTAAAGGCCCTCCTGAAGGTGCTTTTAAATAAGACTGTAATTTTTCTTCTTTTGTATGTGGCGCATGATCGGTTGCAATAACATCAATACGACCGTCATTCAGGGCTCTCCAAAGTTCTTTTCTGTCATCAGCTGTTTTTACTGCGGGATTCCATTTGATAAAATTCCCTTTTGTTTTGTAATCTTCATCGGTAAACCAAAGATGATGTACACAAACCTCAGCTGTAATTTTTTTCTCTTCCAACGGAATTTTATTGGTGAACAATTCCATTTCCTTCGCAGTGGAAAGATGGAAAATATGAAGCCTTGCACCAGTTTTCTTTGCCAAAGCCACTGCTTTTGAAGACGAAATATAACAAGCCTCAGCACTACGGATCAGGTTATGTGCCGTAACCGGAATATCATCTCCGTATTTTTCTTTGAATTCGTCCAAATTATTCTGAATCGTAGTTTCATCTTCACAATGAACCGCAATCAGCATGGGCGTACTCGAAAATATTTTCTCTAGAGTAGCTTCGTTGTCAACCAGCATATTTCCAGTTGAAGACCCAAGAAAAATCTTTATTCCGGCAACATTTTTAGGATTTGTTTTTAAAACTTCTTCCAGGTTATCATTGGTTGCTCCCATCATGAACGAATAATTCGCAAACGATTTCTGGGCAGCTATTTGGTATTTATCTTCTAATATTTCCTGTGTAACAGCATTCGGAACCGTGTTTGGCTGTTCGATGAAAGAAGTAATCCCTCCTGCTACTGCAGCTCTGGACTCCGATTCAATATCACCTTTATGCGTAAGTCCAGGCTCTCTAAAATGCACCTGATCATCAATTGCTCCCGGAATCAGAAAATTTCCTTCGGCGTCTATAACTTTACAATCAGATGATTTTAGACTGATACTGTCTGCAACTTCAATAATTAACTCGTTTTCTATTAAAACATCGCCTTCAAAAATTGATCCTTCGTTTACAATTTTGGCATTTTTGATTAAAATCCTGTTCATCGCCGTTCGTTTATAGTGTGTTGAATAATTTTTTTAATCGAAGAGAAATAACTCCAAGTATTGCTTCTTTAATAATAGCATTGCTCATTTTTGAGACTCCTTTTGTACGGTCGGTAAAAATAATCGGAACTTCTGTTATTTCAAATTTACCACAATAAGTTCTATATTTCATTTCGATTTGAAAAGCATATCCAACAAATTTGATTTTATCGAGATTTATCTTTTCCAGAACTTCTCTTTTATAACATACAAAACCTGCTGTCGCATCGTGAATTTTCATTCCGGTAATAAACTTTACATAAACCGAAGCAAAATAAGACATCAATACCCTGCTAAGAGGCCAGTTCACTACGTTTACTCCTGTAACATAACGTGACCCTATAGCTAAAGAAGCACCTCCAAGACGACAGGCATCGTATAATTTTTCAAGATCATTTGGATTATGTGAAAAATCTGCATCCATTTCAAAAATGAAATCATATTTATGTTCCATAGCCCATTTAAAACCATGAACATAAGCTGTACCAAGACCAGATTTCTTAGCTCTTTTTTCCAGAAACAGTCTTCCCGGAAATTCTTCCTGAAGCACCATAACTTTGTCAGCCGTGTGATCAGGTGAATTATCATCGATAATTAAAAGGTGAAAAGATTTATGTTGAGAAAGTACAGCGCGTACTATACTTTCTATGTTTTCAATTTCGTTATAGGTAGGAATTATGACAATACTATCGCTCATTTTTTCTGCGTAATTTCACCGCAAAAGTAAACTTTTTTACAGCATTTGGTTCATAATAAATCTATAATAAAAGTATTGATACAAAAAATCACTAATTTTGCAACGTTATGATTGAACAGCTTCACCTCAGAATAATAGAAAACAAAGACTGGGCAACACTTCTATTTGTGTTGGCTTTTGCTGTTGTTGCGATTACTAAATCAGCATATGAAAACAGATTTAGTGAATTTACGAGACTTATTTTCTCGGATAAATACGTTAAAATTTACCGTGATGTTTCGCATCTGAAAAGCAGTTTTACAGTGGCCTTATTTTTTGTGCAAATTATCTCTTATGCCTTTTTCATACAGCTTACAATGCACATCTTTGAGTTTCCTGTAAAAACAGAAAAAACAGACTGGATGCTTTTTACCCAAATTGTGACATTTTTGACCTATTTTATATTAGCGAAGTATTTAATTGAAAAAATCGTAGGAACTTCTTTCAATATAAATGAATTTGTCGATCTTTTTAACTTACAAAAAGCGACTTACAGAACCTATATTGGTCTTTTAATACTTCCTGTTAATGCTATTTTGTTCTATAATGACAATATTCCTAAAATCATACCATTAGCAATAATAGGCGTTTCAGCATGTATAAGTATGTTTTCATACTTTATTTCAATTAAAACTTATCAAAATACAATAATCAACAAATTGTTTTATTTTATTTTGTATCTTTGCACTCTTGAAATAGCCCCTTATTATTTCCTTTATTATTGGATTACAAAGGTGGCTCAGTAAATGTCTATAATATGAAAGTGAAAACAATTTTGGTGTCACAGCCTGAACCTAAAGTGGAAAACTCCCCTTACTTTGAGCTCCAACAGAAACACAAAATAAAAATTGATTTCAGACCTTTTATTCATGTGGAGGGAGTTAGTGCAAAAGAAATCCGATTACAAAAAATCGATCTTAATCATTACACTGCAATTATTTTAACAAGCCGAAATGCCGTTGACCATTTTTTCAGAGTTGCTGAAGAAATGCGCTACAAAGTACCTGAAGGGTTGAAATATTTTTGCCAGTCTGAAGCTGTAGCTTTTTACCTTCAAAAATATGTGGTATACAGAAAACGTAAAATTTACGTTGGCGCTAAAGATTTTGCAGATTTATCTCCACTGATCAAAAAATACAAGGACGAAAAATTCTTATTGCCGGCTTCTGACCAGTTAAACGCTGATGCACCTATAACTTTAAACGGCTTAAAAGTAGACTGGGCACAAGCTATTTTCTACAGGACTGTAATGAGCGACTTATCAGATTTAGCAGACGTTTATTATGACGTTTTGGCTTTTTTCAGTCCAACCGGAATAAAATCATTGTTTAAAAACTTTCCTGATTTTAAGCAAAATAACACCCGAATTGCTGTATTTGGAAGCACAACTCAAAAAGAAGCTTTAGACCACGGTTTAAGAATTGATATTCTTGCCCCTACTCCTGAAACTCCTTCTATGACAATGGCTTTAGAAAAATATATTGCTGAAGCAAACAAATCAAAATAAATTCTAAAATATATAATCTTAAAATTCCAAATTCCAGCCTAAAACCTGGGATTTGGAATTTTCTTTTACCGCAATCTTATCTGTTGCAATTTAGGATTCACATAAAATGAAATTTTCTTTTTCAGAGCAATTTAACTACATTTGATTTCTATTCTAAACCCAAATCACAAGAATAGTTTCAAATTTTAAGCTATGAAAATTAATTCCCTCTTAATTGAAATTGACGGCATCGACAAAGAAATCCTTCGATATCTCATGGAAGATGCCCGCAAGCCTATTCTTCAAATTGCTAATAAAATAGGTATTTCGGGAGCAGCAATTCATCAGCGTTTAAAAAAGCTGGAACAATCTGGTGTGATTTCGGGATCAAAATTTACTGTAAACCCAAAAGTCTTAGGGTATAATACCATGGCATTTATTGGTGTTTATCTGGACAAGGCTTCTGGAAATTCGGAAGCCGTAAAAGAACTCAGGAAAATCCCCGAGGTTTTAGAATGCCACTACACTACCGGAAACTGGTCGGTTTTGATTAAGATTATTTGTCGTGACAACGAACATTTAATGCAGCTTTTAAATACCAAAATCCAGGCCATTGAAGGGGTTTCGAGAACCGAAACCTTTATTTCGCTGGATCAGCAGATTGACAGGCAGATTCAGTTATAATTTGATAATTAGATAATTTTTAATGCCATAATAAAAGCCGGATAGATTTTAAATTTATCCGGCTTCTATTATTATCTAATTGACTAATTATCTCAATTACCACATTAAAATTAGTTCCTCCTGCTTCCTGAATAAATCGAAATATAATACAACAACGTTGCAATTGAACCAATAGCCGCTACAACATACGTTCTCGCTGCCCATTTTAATGCATCTTTTGCTCCAGCCTGCTCTTGTTGGGTCAGCATTCGTTTATTTTCTAACCATGCCAGCGCACGATTACTTGCATCATATTCAACGGGCAAAGTTATTATCGTAAACAATGTTGTTGCAGCAAAAATCACGATACCTACTAACAACAATTGTGGAAAAGTCCTGATCATCAGGATTCCGGCCAATAAAATCCATTGTACATAATTGGATGCTACGCTTACAATAGGCACTAATGCCGAACGCATTGTCAACCACTCATATCCAATTGCATGCTGTACCGCATGGCCACATTCGTGTGCTGCAACGGCTGCAGCAGCTGCGTTTCTGTGATTATAAACCGCTTCACTCAAATTAACCGTTTTATCTGCCGGATTGTAATGATCTGTCAATTGTCCCGGCGTCGAAATAACCCGAACATCATAAATACCATTGTCTGCCAGCATCTTTTCGGCAATTTCTCTTCCGCTCATGCCGTTCTGCAATTGCAGTTTAGAGTATAATTCGAATTTACTTTTTAATCTTGAACTTACCAGCCAGCTGAATAACATAATAGCTCCGGCAATAATTAAATATCCACTTCCCATGATTTTATTTTATTTGATTGAATCTAAATTTACAAAACGATCTGCAAATTATGAACCATTTTAACAAAATGTCATTTTGGCATTTTTTACACCCTTAATCTTAGTTCAAATCGTGTTCTTAATATTAAGAGTCTGTTTTAAATTTTATTCAATACATGCTTCATAGCAGCTAATTTTACCCTGTTTTCGGCAAAACACTTTATCTGGATAGTCTTCGGCTATTGTCGAGCCCTGCAAATATTCTAAATCAGCCCATTTTGAATAGCAACAGGAAGTAAGCTGGCATTTTACAAAATTAGAAGGTAACATTCGCTACTGAACTCCACTTTTACATCAAGTAATTAATTGTGTCTCAAATCAAATAAAAGTTGTGTTTACGTTTTCTATCCTCTAATTCCAATGTTTTTTTAATAAATTGACGCTGATTTTCTATTAAATCGGTTAGATGCCATATTATTGTTGTTTAATCACTACAAAAAACCATTTCCAATTGGTTTCTTTAACTTCTAAACAATACTTTTCCCTTTTTTAAACAGACTCTTAATGTAAATTATCATATTTAATTTAAAAACAGAGCTGACTCAAAAATAAGTCAGCCCTTCTTTTTATGATTCTAACTGATGTGTTACTTCTTCAAATTTCTCAATCAGACTATTGATTTTGTCCTGCTGTTTTTTAATTTGTTTGGGACGAATAAAAAACCAGTTGAATAAAATCCATAAAAATGTTATCCCATAAGTCAACCCGGCTCCCAAAAGAGTCATTCGGCTTGCGTACTCGTACATGTACAGGCCAATTCCTGCACTTAGCATCATAAAATACAGACTCATCATATTAGTTTGTAAAAATTGCTGTTTCTTTTTAATCAAAACTAACTTTTGGAGATAATCATGATTAGTCGTAGTCGTATCAATATCTTTATATTTTCCAAATAATTTATTGTAAACTAACAGATAAACCACCATAGCGAGAATTACCAAAACGATTCCGATCTTAGTTGATATTAGCTTAGGCTTAAAATATATCCAGATAAAAATTATAAAAATACTTGTTGCCAAAAGCATGATATTGGTCATCCACAAACTGCGCAGTGCTGCTTTTTTAAACACACTCACTCTGGAAAGCAAATCCTGCATATCAGGCTGACTTACGGTTTGTTTTTTCCATAAATCTTTAAAATCTATATTGTTATCGCTGTTCATTTTCTTTGAATTTTTGAGTCAGTTTTTCTTTTATTCTGTGAATTTTCACGCGTACATTGGCTTCAGAAAGTCCTACGATTTTGGCAATTTCCGACTGTTTAATATCTTCTAATTCCAGTGAAATAATGATACGCTCTGTTTCCGGCAATTCGGCTATACATTTGTATAAAAATTGAATATGGGGTTCAATAGAAGTTTGTTTTTCTTCACTCAGATGAACCGGCAAATTTGATTTTGGAAAACGTTTGTCTTTTTCAATCTGCCTTAAGCAATTATTCGAAGCAATCCTGAAAATCCAGGTTCCAATCGCTGACTCATTTCTAAAAGTTTCCAGTTTTTGCCAGACGATTATAAAGGTTTCCTGAGCCAAATCCTGTGCGATATCATAATCGTTGACAAACCCCATACAAAGCCTGAAAATTCTGTCCCAATACGTTTTGTAGATAGTTTCAAACTCCATCATTTAGATTTTAAAAAATTGTTCAATTGTTCCAAATACCAGTCCGTATCATCATACATAATAAAGTGAAGCCCTTTGGTGGCATATTTAAAATCAGCGGTTTTCAGGTTTTTATATTGTTCACCGATTGCAGGTTTTAAATTTATAAAATAAGATTCTAACAAAATTAACGATGGGCATTTTACATCTGTAATTTTCTCTCTTAAATCAGTATTGAAAAAGTCACAGTACATTTGTCCAAAAGTGGTTCGGTCCGATTTTACACTCCAGCTTACTACTGTTTCAAGTTTTGATGAATCTTGCAAAAGTCTTGGCATCATTTGTTTCTGCATATCATAAAACTGAGTTTCATTCATAGATGTCATTTGATTTACGGTTGCAGAACAATCGTTATTTTCTTTTGATTTAAAAGAAGTGTCGCTCAAAGCTGCCAAACACGGAAGCGCATCAACTACTACAATCTTCCCAATCAATTCCGGATAATCAGAAGCAAGAGCAAGCGCAAGTCCACCGCCCATACTATGACCGATTACAATTGGTTTTTCGATTTTATTGTTTTTAATATAATCGGCAATTGCAGTTTTCCAGTTTTCGAATGAAGGATCCGGCTGTGGTTTTACTCCGGCGAAACCGGCCATTGTAAGGGTATAACAGATGAAATCTTTCTCGAATGTAGCTTTGGTTTCATTCCAGACTTCACCGGAAGATGCAAATCCAGGAATGAAGATAATCGCTTGTTTTCCTTTGCCGGTTTTTACAACTTCAAACGGATATTGTTTTGTTTGCGCAAAAACATTTAGACACAATGCTGAGCATAGGAATGCGATAATTACGATACTATATTTTTTCATTTTAATAGTTATAAGTTGTTAAATAATCGGATCCGTGCTTTGGATACGTGAACTATTAAAATGTTACAATGAGAATTAAAATTTTAATGAAAAAATTCCAAATCCCAATGTTACTGCGGGTTTTTAACCGCGAAGTACGCGAAGGTTTACGAAAAGAACGCAAAGTCTTCTCCACAATATTGTCATTCCGACCGAAGGGGAAATCCTCGAGAGAAACTCCGCATTCAAAATTGCCAATCTTTGTAGAGTTACTTATTGAGATTTCTCCTTCGTCGAAATGACAGACTATGCGTATTTGGGGTGAAATTTGTGGAAATTCGTGCAATTCGTGGCAAAAAAAACAAGGCACAAAAAAAATCCCAAACCCCAACAAAAATTGGAATTTGGAATTTTAAATATTGAATTTTATTTGGTTATCCAACCAAATTGATAATCTTCCCAGGAACAATAATCACTTTATTCGGCGTTCTTCCGTCTAATTGTTTTTGCGTTCTTTCATCTTTCATCACGATTTCTTCGATTTGTTCCTTGGTTAAATCCAAAGGCAATTCGATAGTGAAACGCATTTTTCCGTTGAAAGAAACCGGGTATTCTTTATTGGTTTCAATTAAATGTTTTTCCTCAAAAACTGGGAACGCAACATCAGAAATTGAAGTGGTATATCCTAACTGCGCCCATAATTCTTCTGCGATATGCGGTGCATAAGGCGAAACCAAAATGGCTAACGGTTCTAAAATTGCTCTTGAATGACAGTTTTGAGAAGACAATTCGTTTACACAAATCATAAACTGCGAAACCGAAGTATTGAAAGAGAAATTCTCGATATCTTCTGCTACTTTTTTGATGGTTTTGTGCAATGATTTTAAGTTGTCTTTTGTTGGTTCGTCGTTGTTTACGATTAAACCGTTATTTTCATCAAAATACAATCTCCATAATTTTTTAAGGAAACCAAAAACTCCCGAAATTCCGGCAGTATTCCAGGGTTTTGCCTGCTCTAACGGACCTAAGAACATTTCGTACAAACGTAATGTATCAGCACCGTATTCGTTACAAATATCATCTGGAGTTACAACATTGTGATAAGATTTTGACATTTTCTCAACTCCTCTCCCAACAATAAATTTTCCTTTGTAAAAAAAGTTAGAAGCAGATAATTGGTGGAATCCTTTTTTCAATCCTTCAACATCCAATTCATTACTATTGTTTACATAATTAATTGGAATTCTAATTGGATCAAAACTTACATCTAAAATATAATCTCCCTTTAAAACCTTATCAATAATTTCTTCATTAACATCAAATTCAGACATAAGATCTTTTCCTAATTCTAAATTAGAAACTGTAAATACTTTATTTGATTCAAAATTTGAGGGTTCAATTTTGCCATCACTTAGATCTGTTAAGTAATTAAATGAAGTATAATAACTATAATTTTCTGAAAGATATTTTATAGCGTCCATTGGATACCTAACTTCTCTTTCACTTTTTTGAACCATTTTAGATTTATCTAAAACTTTTAAAT
Source organism: Flavobacterium adiutor (assembly GCF_048282555.1). NCBI lineage: Bacteria > Pseudomonadati > Bacteroidota > Flavobacteriia > Flavobacteriales > Flavobacteriaceae > Flavobacterium > Flavobacterium adiutor. The sequence continues at coordinate 475,944 of NZ_CP182487.1, read as the reverse complement.
AAATTCTGTAAACAAAAGCACTAGTCCCCAAAATCATTCCCTGATTGATCAGTTTTTTGAATGGTTCTTCTGTTGGCGCAAAACCTTTGTCTTTTAAAAATTTGTTCCAGAAACGAGAATACAATAAGTGACCTGTTGCGTGTTCGCTTCCTCCAATATATAAATCTACATTTTCCCAGTAAGCCAAAGCTTCTTTATTTGCAAATTCAGTTTCGTTGTGCGCATCCATATAACGCATCCAGTACCATGAACTTCCCGCCCAACCTGGCATGGTGTTTAATTCTAAAGGAAAAACCGAAACATTGTCAACCAAATCTGTATTCACAACTTTGTTTTGATTGGTATCCCAAGCCCAAACTGCAGCGTTTCCTAATGGCGGCAAACCGTCTTCAGTTGGTAAATATTTTTCTACTTCCGGCAAAATAATTGGCAAATGCTGCGCATCAATCATTTTAGGCAATCCATTCACATAATACACCGGGAATGGCTCACCCCAATAACGCTGGCGAGAGAAAACAGCGTCACGCAAACGATAATTTGTTTTTCCTGTTCCCTGCCCGATTTCTTCTAATTTTTCGATCGCTTTTTGAGTTCCTTTTTTATAATCTAATCCGTTTAAGAAATCAGAATTAGCGATTTCAACGTTGTCTTTTGATCCGTAAGCGGCTTCAGAAATATCAACATTGGCAAAAATGTTTTTAATTTCGGGCATTCCGTTTTGACCTTTAAAGAAATTAGCAAACGCATAATCCCTTTCGTCTCCGCAAGGAACTGCCATTACAGCACCAGTTCCATAACCAGCCAAAACATAATCCCCAATCCAAACCGGAATTGGTTCTTTTGTAAATGGATGTTCAGCATAAGCACCTGTAAATACCCCAGAAATAGTTTTTACATCGGCCATACGCTCACGTTCTGAACGTTTTGCGGTTTTTTCGATATACGCTTCAACTGCTTCTTTTTGTTCTGGAGTTGTAATTTTAGCCACCAAATCATGCTCTGGCGCCAAAGTCATAAAAGTCACTCCGAAGATGGTATCAGGTCTTGTTGTGAAAACTTCGATAAAATTTGTTTCAGTTTTCACGTTTAAAGTTTCATCACTTTGCGCATCAACCTGAGACTTGAAACTTGAAACTTGAAACTTAACTAAAGCACCAACCGATTTTCCAATCCAGTTTCTTTGTGATTCTTTGATAGACTCACTCCAATCGATATCATTTAGACCTTGAAGCAGGCGTTCGGCATAAGCAGAAATTCGCATACTCCATTGTGTCATTTTTTTTCTTATAACAGGATAGCCTCCACGCTCCGAAACTCCGTTTACAATTTCGTCATTTGCCAACACCGTTCCTAAGCCGGGACACCAGTTTACTTCGGTTTCTGCCAAATAGGTTAATCTGTATTGTAAAAGAATTTTTTCCTGTTGTTCTTTCGAAAATGCATTCCATTCGCCTGACGAAAAAACAGGAATATTGTCGTCAGAAACGGCTTTTACATTTGCATTTCCTTCTTTTTCGAAAATAGTAATCAAGGTAGAAATATCTTCGGCTTTGTCAGAATCTTTATTGTACCAGGAATTGAACAGCTGAATAAAAATCCATTGTGTATGTTTGTAATAATCCGGATTTGAGGTACGCACTTCACGCGCCCAGTCAAATGAGAATCCGATTTTATCTAATTGTTTTCTGTAACCAGCGATTTGTTTTCCTTCTTTATCAACACCTCCATCAATGTTTACGCGAGTTGTATCTTCCGGACGCTGTCCTGTCTGAATCGCATACTGCTCTGCCGGCAATCCAAAACTATCATAACCCATTGGGTGCAAAACATTGAATCCCTGATGTCTTTTGAAACGAGAATACACATCCGAAGCAATATAACCCAGCGGATGCCCAACGTGTAATCCCGCTCCAGATGGATAAGGAAACATATCAAGAACATAATGCTTCGGCTTTTCAGAGTTGTTTTTTGCTGCAAAAGTTTGATTTTCTGCCCAATATTTTTGCCATTTGGCGTCAATTTCGTTTGGATTGTATTTCATTCCTTGTTTATATTTTTTATTTTATGGAGTCATGCTTTCGCTTCCTCAAGTCATTTCTAAGTAACTAAGCTTCTAAGGCTTTGCACTAATTAATTATGGCGCAAATTTACATTTATTGTGGCTTGTTCCAAAGCTATTTCACTGACAAACAAATAAAATATCCGAATACGTAATTAAATTAAGTAAAAATACGTAATATTAAACCATTAACTATTCCGTATTATGAAAACAAAAAAACATATCCTAATTCTATTCATAGCTTTTTCATGCACCATGTGTAACTCTTCTAAAAAAGATAAAGAAGAAATTTCAAAAACAGAAAAACACGAACATAAGAGTCTTACTGCTAAGGACAGTCGAAAATTAATCAGTCACCACATTGAAGTTAAAGGCGAAGTCGAAAATGAATTACGACTAACAGTGGATTCCTTAAAGAAAATGAAAGTAGCCACTATCGAAGACCTCAAAATAACTGGTAAAGACGGCGCAATTAAAAGAGAGATCAAATCCTGCAAAGCCGTTCTTTTGAAAACTATTTTGGAGAAAGCCAAAATAAAGCAGACCGATCATAAAGACCGCAATTTTTATATTGTTGCAAGAGCACCAGACGATTATAAAGCTACTTTTTCTTGGGCGGAAATTTTCAATAATCCAACCGGAGAAAACACGTTCATTCTATTTGAAGAAAATGGAAAAACGGTTAAAAACGGCGAAATGATTGCGATTTGTAAAAATGATATTAAAACTGGCCCGAGGCATGTGTATTGGCTGAAAAGCATTGAAGTATATAAAGTAAAATAAACTGCCTTTTTACCGCAAAGCACGAAAAGTTATCACTTAGCAGTGTAACAAAAAAGTAAAGTTCGCAAAGCTTTATAAATACTAAGCTTTGCGGACTTTGCGTTATTATAAACTTAAACATTAAAAATCTTTGCGGACTTTGCGGTTAAATTCAATTAAAATCAACTTTTTATTCAACAGGTAATTGTACATTTATAGTATAAAAGTTCGTTAATAACTTTAAATAAAGAAATTGTTTATTATTTTTACCACATAATTTAAGCAGACTATGAGTTCTAATTTTGATAAATTTCAAAAACGCAGGTTAATTTCCTCTTATTTTTCGGTTGTATTGAGTGTATTTCTAGTATTATTCCTTTTGGGAGTACTGGGACTATTCATTATTAATTCAAAAAAACTGGCTAATGATTTTAAAGAAAAAATCGCTATGACGGTTTTCTTTAAAAATGAAGCAACAGATAGTGTCACCAAAGCATTTGATACCGAATTGAAAAGAGCTCCTTTTGCAAAATCATATGTTTACGTTAGCAAAGAAAAAGCGGCAAAAGAACATACTGATATTATTGGAGAAGATTTTCTGACCTTTTTGGGAGAAAACCCTTTATTGAATTCTTACGATATTCATTTAAAAGCAGATTATGTCGAAAGAGACAGCATTGTTAAAATTGAAAGCAACCTGCGTAAAAACACTATGATCGAAGACATTGTTTACGACAAACAATTAGTAAATCTGGTAAATGACAATATCAAAAAAGTAAGTATGTGGATTTTGATCATCAGCGGTTTCCTTGCGGTGATTGCGGTTTTATTAATAAACAGTTCTTTGCGCTTATCCATTCATTCTAACAGATTTATTATCAAAACTATGCAGATGGTTGGGGCTACAAAAGCTTTCATTCGTAAACCTTTTATAATGCGCAGTGTAAAACTTGGAATATTAGGATCTGTTTTGGCAATTTTTGCCTTAATTGCACTCTTGCTTTATGTCGAAAATAACTTCCCCGGATTAGGAATTATGGAAGACAAAGCTTTAATAGGGTTAGTATTGCTGGCTGTATTTGGTTTAGGAGTTTTAATTACCTGGGTAAGTACACACTTTGCAACACAGCGTTTCCTTAACTTAAGAACCGATGATCTTTATTAATTTTAGATTAGAGCTTAGCATTTTTTGATTAAAAAACTTTAAATATCTGGAATGAGACTGTTTCGTTCCGTGCAATGACAAGATGAAAAACAACTATAAAGAAGAACCGCAATCAGAGCCTCAAAAACAGGAATTTCTTTTTGACAACATCAATTACAAAATCTTATTGATTGGAATTGGTGTTATCGCATTAGGCTTTATTTTAATGTCTGGAGGAGGAAGTAATAATCCAAATGTCTTTAACGAAGAGATTTTTAACTTTAGACGTATCAGACTCGCTCCGACAACCGTGTTAATTGGCTTTGGAATCACGATTTATTCTATCTTCAAAAAATCTAAATAGACTTATTTTAGACTTTCTTAGACTCCTTAGATCTTTAGATTATTAGATTAATCTTCATAAAGTCTAAATCTAAAAATATCTAAAAATCTAAAATCTAATTTTAATGAATACATTACAAGCAATTCTTATTGCAGTAGTTGAAGGACTAACAGAATACCTCCCTGTTTCCTCAACAGCACACATGATTTTTACAAGTTCATTTTTTGGAATACAGGAAGATGATTTTGTAAAGTTATTTCAGGTTTCCATTCAGTTTGGTGCTATTTTGGCAGTTGTAGTTTTGTACTGGAAAAAGTTTTTTGACTTTAGTAAAATCAATTTCTACATCAAATTAGCCTGTGCTGTTATTCCCGCTTTGATTTTAGGAAAATTATTTGATGACAAAATCGATGCTATTTTAGGAAATCCCATTCCAATTGCTATTGTTTTAATATTAGGTGGAATCGTCTTGCTTTTTATAGACAAACAATTCAAAAATCCAACTATTATAAACGAAGAAGATATTACCATAAAAAAAGCTGTAACTATTGGTTTTTGGCAATGTTTAGCTATGATGCCAGGCACAAGCCGTTCAGCAGCTTCTATAATTGGCGGAATGCAGCAAGGATTGGACAGACAGACTGCTGCGGAATTTTCTTTTTTCTTAGCGGTCCCAACAATGCTCGCAGTAACAACGTATTCTTTATTATTAAAAACTTACGAAGTTTCTCAATTGAAAGGTTACGAATTGTTAACACAATCACCAGATAATCTGAAATTATTTTTGATTGGAAATATAATTGCATTTGTAGTAGCCATTATTGCGATAAAATCCTTCATCGGAATCATAAAAAAATACGGTTTTAAGCCATGGGGTTATTACAGAATTATTGCTGGAATTCTCTTATTGGCGTATTTCTCATTAAATAAATAATTTTGAAAACTCCCGAAGAATATTTAGAAGGACAAGTTTTACTGATAGACAAACCTTTAAAATGGAGTTCGTTTCAGGCAGTTAATAAACTAAAATACCTTCTAATCAATAAAGTTGGACTACCAAAAAAGTTCAAAATTGGTCATGCCGGAACTTTGGATCCTTTAGCAACCGGATTATTACTAATCTGTACCGGAAAATTTACGAAACGAATTTCTGAACTTCAGGGGCAGGCAAAAGAATATACCGGAACTTTTTATATTGGTGCCACTACTCCATCTTATGATCTGGAAACTGAAATCGATCAGAATTTCCCAACAGCACATATCAATGAAGCTTTAATTCACGAAACAGTAAAACAATTTTTAGGCGAAATCGATCAAAAACCGCCCATTTTCTCCGCTATAAAAAAAGACGGTGTTCGTCTTTATGAACATGCACGCGCAGGAGAAACGATAGAAATAGCAAGCAGAAAAACGACAATTCATGAATTTGAAATTACCCGGATTGCGTTACCAGAAGTCGATTTTAGAGTAGTATGCAGCAAAGGAACCTATATACGTTCTTTAGCTTATGACTTTGGAAAAGCAATGAATACAGGTTCGCATTTAACTGTTTTACGCCGAACGAAGATTGGTGATTACGATGTTAAAAATGCTATAGATATTACCCTGTTTGAAGAAAATCTCAAAAACAGTTAAATAAAAAAGCACATTACAAATGTGACTACAGTAATGTGCTTGTTCCAGTTTCCCGATTAAAAATAAAATTATTCCATACTTTAGGAATTTAATAATGAGAGATGTTTTTTCCTCCAAATAAAAGCCTTGAAAAAAAATCGTAAAATTTTTCGAATAACGTTTTCATAATAGTGTATTTTTAAAATTATTAAATATTAATATTAAATAAAACACCAATAAAAAAAGTAAATACTATAGTAGATGCGGGAATAGATTACTAAATTACAACATTATAAACTTATAAAAAACACTTTTAACGTATTTTTTATTACTAAAATTCTTGTTTTCAGCAAATTACCTCTAAAACGACACTTTTAAACTATTTTTCAAAAAATTACAACCTGTTATATTTTATATTTTCCATAATTTCAACTAATTCTTCCTGAACTGAAATTCCCTTATCAGCTAAATACCATAATTGCAAATCAGTTTTGATTTTTTCATCTATAACTCCAAAATCCCTTTTATAATTTGCCATCAATTCTGCTGCTCCTTTTGGCCTGGGTCCCCAGTCTGCACGCACGATACCGGCCTCTTTACAAATTACGATAACTTTTGGTATTGCCCTTCCGCCGTTTGTTAGATATTGACTCATCAATTCCTCATTTTGATCTCTTAAAACAATTCTGAGATCAATTTTCTTATCTGATGCCAAAGCCATCTTGTTTACTATTGGAAGTATCTGAGCCGCATCTCCGCACCATCCTTCAGAAATAACTAACCATATATAATGATTGTCTAAATTTTGAAGCTTCGAAATTACATCCTCAGAAATTTTAATAGTTTTCTCTAAACGATTCATTCTCGCCTCGTTAAGGCTTGTATAATGTGTTAAACTTTCAGATTGTTCATGACCGGTTGATTTCCCTTCTGATAACAAATCAGTAACTAGCTTACGATACTCCGCGTAAGAATGACTATTGAATAATGCTTTGGCTACAATACTTTTCATATTTCTTTCGTTTTGATTCCATAAAAATACACTTTTTAAAAATAGTGCTTAATGACTTTTATCACATTTAAAAGAAATCGGAAATGTCTAAGAAATTAAATTCGAAAAGAAGAATTAATTTTTTAAAACTCTATTTTAAAAAAACAGAATATGTCTATATTTGCACAAACAAAAGCAACACAGATGAAATACAAAAGAATTCTTCTAAAACTAAGTGGGGAAGCCTTGATGGGAGACTTACAATACGGAATTGACCCTAAAAGATTAGGTGAATATGCCGATGAAATTAAGCAGATTCACGACAAAGGAGTAGAAATTGCTATTGTTATTGGAGGAGGAAATATTTTTAGAGGAGTTGCCGGAGCAAGTTCAGGTATGGACAGAGTACAAGGCGATTACATGGGAATGCTTGCTACTGTTATTAACGGAATGGCTTTGCAGGGTGCTCTTGAAGACAAAGGAATGAAAACCCGCCTGCAGACTGCTTTGAAAATGGAATCTATTGCAGAACCTTATATCAAAAGAAGAGCAGACCGTCACCTTGAAAAAGGACGAATCGTAATTTTTGGTGCGGGAACCGGAAATCCTTATTTTACTACTGATACAGCTGCTGTTTTAAGAGGAATTGAAATTAATGCTGATGTTATTCTAAAAGGAACCCGTGTAGATGGAGTTTATGATTGTGATCCTGAGAAAAACGCTTCAGCTGTAAAATTTGACTTTATTTCTTTTGAAGATGTAATCAAAAAAGGATTAAATGTAATGGATACTACAGCTTTTACATTAAGTCAGGAAAATAAATTACCAATTGTTGTTTTTGACATGAACAAAATTGGAAATCTTTTGAAAATCTGTGAAGGCGAAAACATCGGAACTGTAGTCAATATTTAAACTACTTGCATTATTAGAATTTTAGACTAATCTGGATTCTCTAAATCTAATAATCTTAAAAAATAATTAGTTAGTAAATTACAAGAATCTGTTTTTAAAATCTACTCATCTAAAAATTTAAAATCTAAAAAAATGACTGAAGAAATAGATTTCATATTAGAAAGTACTGAAGAATCAATGAATGGCACGATTGCACATTTAGAAAAAGAATTTCTAAATATTCGTGCAGGAAAAGCTTCACCGGCAATGCTTGGAGGGGTTTTTGTAGATTATTATGGTGCTTCAACCCCTCTTTCTCAGGTATCTAAAATTAGTGTTCCTGATGCACGAACCATTACATTGCAACCTTTCGAAAAAAACATGTTATCCGCAATTGAAAAAGCTATTTTAGTTGCCAATATTGGTTTTAATCCGATGAACAATGGCGATGTCATTATCATTAGTGTTCCGCCTCTGACAGAAGAGCGACGAAGGGATTTGGCAAAACAGGCAAAAGCTGAAGCTGAAGATGCTAAAGTTGGTATTCGCAATTCCCGTAAAGATGCTAATACAGATATCAAGAAATTAGAAAAAGAAGGTACATCGGAAGACATTTGTAAATCTGCCGAAGAAGAAGTTCAGAACCTAACAAATGCTTACACAAAAAAAATAGATGAATTATTAGCTGCTAAAGAGGCTGAAATCATGAAAGTATAACTCATTTGATATAAAATTAAGAATCCGTTTGGTTAAAATTATACCAGACGGATTTTTTATTTATTACTTTTGCATACCAAAATAAATTCCTTTGGTTTCTAAACCACTATACTCTGTATGAAGCTATTCTGTTTATTTACTTTGTTTTTTACACTTACTCTACAGGCACAATTTCAAATAAACGGAATTGTAAAAGACTCCGGCAACAAACCACTTCCTTTTGCTACTATTACCACTTCAGACAACAATAATACAATTACAGATGTTGATGGAAAATTTATACTTTCATCAAAGGTAAAAATTACTGCTTTTACGGTTTCCTATATTGGCTTTCAAACGAGAGTCATCACTATCCAGGACAATAAAAAGTTTTATCAGGTTTCTCTAAAACAAAAAACAGATGACCTGAAAGAAGTTATTGTTACTAATGAAAATCCGGCATTGGCTATTGTAAAAAAGGTAATTGCAAACAAAAGCATCAATAATCCGCAGAAAAAACTTAACAGTTTTGAATACAAAACATACAATAAACTCATTGTAACGGCTAATCCCGATTCTATAAACGGGAGGATTGACTCATCTGCTTCTTATAAAGATTTAAAGAAAAAAATAATAAATATTGACTCTTCTGATTATAAATTTAAAGAAGTGATATCCAAACAGCATCTGTTTCAAACCGAAAAAATTTCACAATATCAATTTGCAAACAAAAAACTCAAAGAAACTATTCTGGGTACCAAAATGGCAGGTTTTAAACAGCCTGTTTACGAAATTATTGCTTTCAATTTACAGTCTATTTCCATTTATGATGCTAAATACGAACTTTTTGAAACCAAATACAACAACCCTGTTTCGGATGATGCGCTAAAAGATTACAATTACAAATTACTGGATACGGTAACTATTAATGAGCGAAGTACTTATATGATTTATTTTAAGAATAAACAAAAAAGAAAAGCAGCCGGTTTAGAAGGCGTTTTGTACATTGATCAGGAAAATTTTGCCATTGCAAAAGCTGTTATGCGTATAAAAGGGGTACTTGATATTAGCGGAATACACGAATTTAAATATGTTCCTGAGGAAAAAATCTGGTTTCCTGCAAATACTACTTTCAAAATTGTAAAAGGAAAGAATGATGATGACATCAATTTCTTAGGCGGGACTATTCAGTTTGACGGAGATGCAGAAGATGCTTTTACAACCAGAAAAAAAAGTGCTTCCGATTTTACTTATGTACTCTCTGAAAGCAACAATTTCGACATTCATTATAATACTGCCTCTCCGATAAAAAACCCTTCTTATTATATCGAAATCAAAGATGATGCAAGTACAAAATCAGAAGAATTCTGGAATGAATACAGAAAAGAAAACCTTGATCTTAAAAGCCAAAGAACGTATCAGTTATTAGATAGCATTTCAATCAAAAAAAGAATTGAAAAGCGTTTGGGGCTTGGCCGGAAAATCATAAACGGTTATATTCCGATTGGTCCGGTTGACCTGGATTTGAAAAAAGTAATTAGTTATAATAATTACGAAGGTTTTCGATTAGGACTGGGCGGAATTACAAATGATCGTTTTTCTAAACGCTTCAGGATTGAAGGTTATGGTGCTTACGGTACAAAAGACGGTAACTTAAAATACAATCTGGGTTCAGGTTTTTTACTGGATAAAAATACCAATACCTGGCTAAACGGATCGTATACAGATGATGTGAGAGAGATTGCGAGTACTGTTTTCGCAGTTGATAAACGCGTTTTTAAGATTTATGATCCCCGCCCAATCAACATTAGCACATTTTACCATTACCTCAGCTGGAAAACCAATCTGCAGACGAAAATTATTCCGAAAACAGAAGCTGTCTTTGAGTTAGCAAGAACATATATCGAACCAAAGTTTGACTATCTTTTTAACTATAACGAAAAATTGTATTCGCACTATGTCATGACAACTGCTATGGCGTCTATAGTCTGGGCACCATTTAGTAATTTTATGCAGACCCCTACGGGCAGATCTGAAACCGAAAAACGTTTTCCAAGATTTACTTTTCAGTTTACTCAGTCACTGCCAAATGTTCTGGATAATGATTTCAGTTTTGCTAAAATAGATTTTAAAACAGAATACGAAAAAAAATATCTGGACGGACAAAAAACCAGTCTTTTATTTCAGGGAGGTTACGCTATGGGTGATGTTCCAATTACACATTTGTATAATACCATGCCCAACAACCTTAACAAAGAAACTGTGATCCAGCGTATTACTTTTTCTGGAAGAAATAGTTTTGAAACAATGTATTTTAATGAATTTTTTTCTAGCGAATATCTGTTTTTCCAGATAAAACATGGTTTTAACAGAGTAAAAATTCTCAAAAAAGTTCGTCCGTCCTTAGTTTTGGTTACCAGAATGGCCTGGGGAAATATGAAAAGACCAGAACAACATATTGGACTGGCTTATAAAACGCTCGATAAAGGTTTTTTTGAATCCGGACTTGAATTAAACAAAATCTTTAAAGGTTTTGGTTTAGGCGGATTTTATCGTTACGGTCCAAATCAATTACCGAAATTCGAAGACAATATAGCGGTTAAAATTTCTTATGTATTAGATTTAGGATTATAAAAATTGAAATCCCAATTAAAAAAATCCAAATCCCAATTATATAAAAATTGGAATTTGGATTTTATTTTTTGGAATTTTTCAATCATTATGGTTTCAAAATCAAAACCGATGGTGTATTATTGAGCCAGATACTTTGAGATTCGATTAGTTTTTTCCAGCTGTCTAAACTTATGATCATTAAATTTTGAGTTTCCAGAAACTCTTTTTTAATAGTTCTGTTATGCATCATCATAATATGGTTTGGCGCTATCTGCTCAATTGAGCGAATACTTTCCTGCATGTTACGTCCACTCTTTACTTCACCACTGGCATCCAGAACCGTAATTTGCGATCCGTTATTGTTGATTAGTTTTTTGGCATAATCAATCAAAAAAGAATCTTCCTCACTAAAAATCGGCATAAAAATCCGATCTACTTCTTCTAAATCCTTGTCAATAAAAATACCCACTGCCATTTTAGTTTTGGAAATAATATGACGTGTTCTTTCATCAAAAGGAGAGTTTTCGAACAAACCTTCTTTTCCGGTAAACTTATCAATCAATCGATCAGGATTTACAATTCTTGAGGTAAACCCAAGGATTTTTCCTAGCAGAGTTCCTTCAAAAATAGATTGTCCTAAACCAATCAGCAACAAATCGTATTCTCCCTGATTTGCAACATCTATAATATCGGCATCTATATCATTTGTTACTTTAAAAACACTGACCATATTCTGGTTCAAACGCTCTGATTCTTCAATCACAGGAACAAGCATTTTGCGCTCATGATCCTTGACATCAAAAGAGTGAATTTCAGTACTCAGCGACAAATGCATTGCCGTAACAATTGAATTGTCAGTCTGTTTTTTCACTAAACTATTGGCAATCTGCAAAAGTTTTTTTCCTCGTTCAGGAGTCGCAAACGAGAGCAGGATTTTGTATTTGCTTTTATTCCCAATTTCCTGTGGAATTATTGTTGGCTTATCCTTAAAAATATAGCCAATAAAATCCAGGGCTGGTCCTGTCATAAAAGTAGTTACCAGAGCCATAATGACCATCATGGTAAAAATCTCAGTAGACAAAACCCCCAGGTCGTAGCCAATATTTAAAACGACCAGTTCCATTAATCCGCGTGTGTTCATCAAAGCTCCGATAGCCAAACTGTCCTTCCAGTTTTGACCGACAAATTTTGCAGCGAATGCACTTCCAAAAAATTTACCTGCAACGGCAACGGCAATAATTACTGCTGTAACTTTCCATAAATACGGATCATTTAGCAAACCAATCTGTGTACGTAAACCTGTAAATACAAAGAACAATGGTAGTAAAACGATAATCGAAACGTCTTCAACTTTTTCTATAAAAATGTTTCTGAATTTATTGTTCTCCGGCATAATTGCTCCTGCTAAAAATGCTCCAAATAAAGCATGAATTCCAATTAATTCTGATGCATAAGAAGAAAATAAAAGTGTTATAAAGAAAATAGCAACCACAGGTTTGTTCAGACTTTCACGCGTCGAATTTAAATCACCTACACGTTTCAGGAATGGACGAACTATTTTCAACATGATAATTACATATAAAATTGCCAATCCAATAACATATAATGCACTTGTAAACGATCCTGCTTTTACAATGGCAATTACAACTGCAAGTATACACCAGGCCGTAATATCATCGGCGGCGGCACAGGTGATGGCAATAGTTCCGAGTTTTGTTTTTTGCATGCCTCTTTCCTGAACGATTCTGGCTAAAACTGGAAAAGCAGTAATACTCATCGCAATTCCCATGAATAATCCGAAAGAAGAAAATGCTACTCCTTTCGGCGCAAAAATTCCATAAATGAAATAAGCCAGTGTTAATCCTAAAGCAAACGGAATCACAATACTGGCGTGACTGATTACCACAGATTCGTGTGCTTTATTTTTTAATACTTTTAAATCCAGCTCCATTCCTATCACGAACATAAAAAGTATCAAACCAATCTGACTTAGAAATTGCAGATTCCCTAAAGATGCTGCCGGAAACAAAGTAGCTGAGAATTCAGGAAAATACATCCCGACCAAAGAAGGACCTAAAACAATTCCGGCAATCATTTCTCCAATTACAGATGGCTGCCCAATTTTCCTGAAAATCCAGCCAAATAAGCGTGCTGCCAGGATAATCGTTATAATTTGTGCCAGCAAAATCGCCAGAGGATGCTGCAGGTTTTCAATCATCGAATGTAAAAAGTCATTCCAGTGATTGCTTTCCATTTTTTTCTGAATAATTCCGCGTCCTGCTTCAAGTGAAGCTCCTTTTAAAATCATCCAGTATATCAGACCGGTAAAACCACCAATGACTGTAACGTAGAATAAAGAATTTTTAATATTATTCATAACCCGCATTTTAAATTATGGGCAAATATCAGCACTGAAAATGTAGCGAAAAAGCAAATTTAGCCCTAATTTTCAATCTATGTAATAAGTCTGAAAAACTTTGTAATAAGTTAGATTTTGACCTTTTTTAAAAAGTCAGAACGATACGTTTCACTCAGCAAAAGTCTAGTGTTTTTATTATTTTCTTCTAAATGGTGCAGCACAATTTCGTTATGATTAAAGAATTTGATTGCTTTTACCGCAACAATTTCTTTTTTATTCACACGACAGAAATCGGCATCAGGCAACTCATTTAAAAGCGTATCAAATTTCACGTTCTTTAAATTCAAAAAACTTCCGTCTAACAAAAGAACTGTTTTATCACGGCTGTCGCTCACTGCAGTTTTGATATACTGAATCTGACTAAAATACAATAAGGTTTTTCCTTTATCTGTATTGAGCTGAATGAATTTTTTGGCTGCTTCAGGTTTATTGAACCGTTCAAAAGCTTTTGAGATTGCTTTTTGCAAACGTTCCAGTTTTACGGGCTTTGTAATATAATCTACAGCATCAATGTTAAAAGCATCTGCAGCATAATCTTTATAGGCCGTACAAAAAATCACGAGTTTATTCTGAATCATTTCAGCCAGATGCAATCCGTCTATTCCGGGCATTTCGATATCTGAAATCAACAAATCAAATTCGAGATCCGGAATTTCGGTCAATAGTTTTTCAGGATTATTAAACGTTTTTACGATTTCTACTTCTGGAATTTGTTCGCAAAGCATTTTCAGATACGTTAATCCCGGTAACTCATCGTCCAGAAGCAAGCATTTCAGTTTTGTATTCAAGTAAGTCTATTTTTAGATGGGCTATATAAATATCGTTTTCTGTAAACCTTTCGAGTTTAAAATTGTTCTTGTAGATAATTCTTAAACGGTGTTCTAAAGTTGTATTTCCTAAACCGCTTCGTTCCTTTTTCAGGACTTTCTTATCTGAAATTTTATTCGAAACTGTCATAAAGAAAGCATTGTCCTTAAACTCAAAAACAACCGAAATAAAGGCATCGGCACTTTGCAAATCGGCGTGTTTAAAGGCATTTTCAATTAAATCAATCGAAATTAACGGTGCCAGTAAAGGCTGCTCGTATAATTTATCCTCTTTATTAATGTTGGTTTTGATCTTCAGTTCAAAAAGCGGACTGATTTTTATTTTATTGATTTCGATAAGATTTAATGCAAAATCAATTTCTTCTTTGGCAGTGACAAATTTTTTCTTGCTTTCGTATAAAATATAATCCAGCACATTGGCCAGTTTATCCAAAGCAAAATAGGTCTGATACGCATGCGACTGAATCGAATTCAGAATATTCTTAAACAAATGCGGATTCAGTTTAGACTCTAAAGTTTCTAATTGCAGGTCATTTACTTTTCTTTCAAGCGCGTAGAAACTTTCTTCGGCATCTTGCATTGCTTTTTTAGACTGTATCAATTGATAAACTATAAAACCAATGATAGCAACTAGCAATAAAATAATTGCTAAAAGAATGAAAGTGATGGTATTGTTTTCCTGCATTGCTAAATTGCTTTTTAATGACTCGAAACAAACTTTAGCCCAATGATAGAAGCAATCAAAGTAGAAAGAAAAAATATCCTCCAGAAAGTGGCAGGTTCTTTAAAAATCAAGATCCCCACCAAGACTGTTCCCACTGCTCCAATTCCAGTCCAAACGGCATACGCTGTACCAATTGGCAAAACCTGAGTAGCTTTATAGAGCAGCATCATACTAATCGAAAGACAGATAAAAAAACCAATCATCCAATAGGTAGATGTTATTCCGGTTGTTTCTTTGGCTTTGCCCAAACAAGATGCAAAACCTACTTCAAAAAGCCCTGCTATAATTAGCAAAATCCAATTCATTTTTTTTCTTCTTTAAAATTATACTACAAAGATGAGAAAAGCCTGCATACAATTCACACCAAAATAGTAATTATCTAAATATTAGGTTTGTTAATTAATGTTAACAAATCGCAAAAACAATGTTCTTACTAAATGATTTTTAACACTTTTAACTACATTTGCATCCATTTTACAAATTTTATGAAAAACTCAATAAAAGTTGGTTTTTGGGAAAAATTAGCCCGAATCATACTTAAAAACAGAATTACAATTCTAATTATCCTTGCTGCTTTAACTATTTTCTTTGGTTTTCAATGGAGAAATCTTGCGATGACTTATACAGAAGCCAACCTGCTTCCTAAGGATCATATTGCCAATAAAGAGTATCAAAAATTCTTAGACAAGTTTGGCGAAGAAGGAAACCTGGTCGTTATTGGTTTTCAGGATAAAAACTTCTTTACTCCAAAAAATTATGCTGCATGGAATGAATTGATGACAGGCTTAAAAAAATCGAAAGAAGTTGATTTGGTAGTTTCTTTAAATGATTTGAAAAAATTGGAAAAAGACACTGTTAACGAAAAATTTGTGCTTTCTCCCTTTATCGATCAGAGTAAAGTTCTGGATCCTGATTATTTAAAAAGTATTCAGTACGATTTGTTTCATAATTTACCTTTTTACGAAGGACTTTTATTCAACAAAGAAAGCGGAAGCGTCCGATCTGCAGTTTACATCAACAAAAACCTTGTAAATACTGCCGGAAGAAAGACTTTTATTCTTGAAAATTTAGTTCCTAAAATTGACAAATTTGAAAAAACTACCGGTATTGACTTGAAAGTTTCCGGAATGCCGTACATCAGAACGATCAATGCAAATGATATGAAAGGTGAAATCGGATTGTTTATCGGCGCATCTTTATTGACCGTTTCTTTGATTTTCTTTTTCTTTTTCCGTTCATTCAGAGCTACGTTTATTTCGATTGTTATTTTAATTGTGGGCGTAACCTGGTCATTTGGAACACTGGGATTGTTTGGATACAAAATCACGATTTTAACTGCCATTATTCCGCCGCTGATTATCGTAATCGGAATCACGAACTGTATTTTCCTGATTAATAAATACCAGCAGGAAATTAAATTGCATAACAATCAGGCAAAAGCATTACAGCGTGTTATTGCAAAAATTGGACATTCTACTTTCATGACCAATTTAACAGCTGCAATTGGTTTTGCGACTTTAATGATTACAGGAAACGAATTGCTGTTTGAATTTGGATTAGTAACTTCTATCAATGTGCTTTCTGTTTATACACTGACACTTTTTATCGTGCCCATTATTTACAGTTTTATGCCATTGCCAAAAGCAAAACATTTATATCATTTAGACAAAACGTATATTTCGACACTTTTAAACGCCGTTATAACTATCGTTAAAGGCAAAAAAACAATCGTTTATTGCATTTATGCTGTTCTGTTTTTTGTGAGTCTGAATGGAGTCAGACAAATGAAAGTTTCGGGCAGTTTGATTGGCGAAATGCCCAAAAGCGCTTCTTTCTTTAAAGATATTTTATTTTACGAAAAAGAATTCAACGGAGTTATGCCGTTGGAAATCATGGTTGACACTAAAAAGAAAAAAGGTGTCATGAAGGCTTCGACAATTCGTAAAATGGATGAACTGCAAAATACCATTGCTGAAATTCCAGAACTAGCAAAACCGGTTTCTGTAGTGAATCTGGTTAAATATTCGAAACAGGCTTTCTACAACGGAAACCCAGAATATTACCAATTACCCACTTCGCAGGAGCAGACTTTTATTTTGAGTTATGCTAAAAATGCGACCAAAAACAGCAAAGAAAACTTAATGAAAGCATACGTTGATTCAACCGGACAATATGCGCGAATCACGACTTTCATGAAAGATATTGGAACAGATGAAATGGCGAAAGTAGAAGGAAAACTTCGCAAAAAAATCGATGAAATTTTCCCGAAAGAACGTTTTGAAGTTACGATTACAGGAAAAGCTTTGGTTTTCCAGAAGGGAACAACTTATCTGGCACATAACTTAATCGAATCATTGCTATTTGCAATTGCAACTATTGCATTTTTGATGTTGTATTTATTCCGTTCGTTCAAAATGGTAGCAGCTTCTTTGATTACGAATATTTTACCGCTTTGTATTACTTCTGGATTAATGGGTTATTTTGGCATTCCGTTAAAACCTTCTACAATTTTGGTATTCAGTATCGCTTTCGGAATCTCGGTTGATAATGCGATTCAGTTTATGGCGAAATACAAAGATGAACTGACTCAAAACAAAGGAAAAGTAAAAAAATCCGTTTTCAGCGCTTTAAGAGAAACCGGAGTCAGTACTTTCTATACTTCTATTGTTTTGATTTTAGGTTTTGCAACTTTCACTTTATCAAGTTTCAGCGGCACAATTGCTTTAGGAGGATTAATTTCCTGTACTTTGGTTTTTGCAATGTTTGCTAACTTGGTTGTATTGCCTTCATTGGTTTTAACATTTGAGAAAAAGAAGACGAGGAAAGAGGAATTGGAGAGTTTGGAGAAATAAGGTTTTTTGCCCCGAATTTCACTAATTCAAAAACATCGATCTTAGTGTCAAAGTTTAAAACTTTGACACTAAGATTAACCCCACAGTTTGTCATTTCGACGAAGGAGAAATCTCCGCAAGTAGCTCCGCATAGTGATTCCTAACTTTGTCGAGTTTCTAATAAAGATTTCTACTTTCGACGAAATGACAAAAAAAGAGAAACGACAAAATAATGGAGAGAAACATTACAATTATAATTTTTCTATTTCTGTTAAGTACAAATTGTCTAGCCGAAGGACAATATGGATTAGCTCGATTTATAACGTTTATCCACTTTATGTTTCTTTGTTTATCTATTTTTATTTATACAATGATTGGAGGAATTATAATAAAATTCATTTTACAGAAATCTAATCTTTTAGTAAAAAATCAAACTCGTAGAGCATTTTCTATTTCATTATTAATAGCAATTTTGTTTGCAATATTTTTTGAAAACGATTTTATATATTACTTATGGAATCAAATATAGTCTCCGAAAAGTTTGTCATTTCGACGAAGGAGAAATCTCACTCGAAACTCGACAACGATTGGCGACTTTCTTTACGGAATTACTAGTGAGATTCCTCGTTCCTCGGAATGACAACTGCACCTAAAGTGGTTCTCATGAAACCGAGTGCCCTAGCCCTGATAGGAGCGATATCCTTTTTCTTGTTCCTTTAGCAAGAAAAAGATATAGCGGATAGCAGGAAACAGCTTCAAAAATTAATTATTATCGTTTATATTTGCAATTCGATATAAAACACTGATTTTATATGAATGTAAAATCAGCAATCTAAAATCTAAAATTAAAATGAAACACACAAAGGTTAAAGACTTATTAAACAGTACGACGACGCTACAGGAAGTGAATGCAAAAGGATGGGTGAGAACTTTTAGAAATAATCAGTTCATCGCTTTAAATGACGGTTCTACAATTAATAATATACAATGTGTTGTTGATTTTGAAAATACACCGGAAGAGACTTTAAAAAGAATCACGACCGGAGCTTCGGTTTCAGTTTTTGGAACTTTGGTTGAAAGTAAAGGTGCGGGTCAGAAATACGAAATTCAGGTTTCTAAATTAGAAATTCTTGGAGATTCTGATGCGGAGAAATTCCCAATGCAGCCTAAAAAACACTCTTTAGAATTTTTACGTGAAAACGCTCACTTGCGCGTACGTACAAATGCTTTTGGAGCGATTATGCGTGTGCGTTCGGTATTGTCTTATGCCGTTCATAAATATTTTCAGGACAGAGGTTTCGTTTATGTAAACACACCAATCATTACCGGAGCTGATGCGGAAGGTGCTGGAGAAATGTTTCAGGTAACTTCATTGCCTTTGGATAATCTTCCAAAAAATGAAGAAGGAAACATTGATTTCAAAAAAGATTTCTTCGGAAAACATACCAACTTAACGGTTTCGGGACAATTAGAAGGAGAAACTTTCGCAATGGCTTTGGGTCAGATTTATACTTTTGGACCAACGTTTAGAGCAGAAAACTCAAATACTTCCCGTCACCTGGCAGAATTCTGGATGATAGAACCAGAAGTTGCTTTCAACGATTTGGACGACAACATGGATTTGGCAGAAGATTTTATTCAGTATGTCATTAAATATGCTTTGGATAATTGTGGAGATGATTTGAAGTTTTTAGAAGGAAGACTTCTTGAAGAAGAAAAATCAAAACCGCAGGCTGAAAGAAGCGAAATGGCGTTGTTAGAGAAATTGAACTTCGTTTTGGAGAATAACTTCAAACGTGTTTCTTATACTGAGGCAATTGACATTTTAAGAGATTCAACGCCAAATAAAAAGAAGAAATTCCAATATTTAATCAACGAATGGGGAGCTGATTTACAGTCAGAACACGAGCGTTATTTAGTTGAAAAACACTTTAAATGTCCGGTAATTTTATACGATTATCCAGCAAACATCAAAGCGTTTTACATGCGTTTGAATGACAACACAGAACCAGGAAAAGAAACAGTTCGCGCTATGGATATTCTTTTCCCTGGAATTGGAGAAATCGTGGGTGGTTCTGAAAGAGAAGAGCGTTACGATGTTCTGGTTGAGAAAATGGAAAAACTAGGAATTGACAAAGAAGAATTATACTGGTATTTAGACACCAGAAGATTTGGATCAGCAACTCACGCAGGTTTCGGTTTAGGTTTTGAGCGTTTGGTATTGTTTGTGACAGGAATGACAAACATTAGAGACGTAATTCCTTTTCCAAGAACTCCTGGAAGTGCTGAGTTTTAATCGATTTAGTTTAAAAAAGTTTCAGGTTTCAAGTTATTGGAACGTGAATTAAAATAATAAAATTTGTTTCAGGTTTCAAGTTTCAAGTTGTGGCACGTTCTTCAACCTGAAACTTGAAACTTGAAACTTTTAACAAAAACAAATGCTAAAGCAATTTTTAAATTTAAAATTATCCCAAAAATTATCTCCACAGCAAATTCAGCTGATGAAGTTAATTCAGTTGCCTACGCAAGCTTTTGAACAACGTTTATTGGAAGAAATGAACGAAAATCCGGCTTTAGAGGCAGGACAGGAAGACGAATACGAAGCAGATGAATTTGCTAATGAAGACTACGACGATTATGATGATGCAGAATCAGACAGAATCGAAGCGGAAGACATTAACATTGACGAGTACTTAAGTGACGACGATACGCCTGATTACAAAACTCAGGTTAATAATTATGGAGACGAAGAAGAACGTGAAACACCTTTTGCTTCACCAATAAGTTTTCATCAGGATTTGATCAATCAGCTGAATACTTTTATTTTGAATGATGAAGAGCGCGAAATCGCTGAATTCCTCGTTGGAAGTATTGATGATATGGGGTACATCCGCAGAAGCATTCCGGATATTGTTGACGATATGGCCTTTACCCAAGGAATTTATACAGATGAAGCCATGGTCGAAAAAATGCTGCATGTCATTCACGAACTCGAACCTTCAGGAGTTGGCGCACGTGATTTACAGGAGTGTCTTTTATTACAATTGAAGCACAAAACGCCAACTGAATATGTTGATCTGGCAATTGATATTATTGAGAATCAGTTTGATGCTTTCACCAAAAAACATTACGATAAACTTTTACAGAAATACAGCGTTTCCAACGAACAGCTTAAAAAAGCGATTCACGAAATTGAAAGATTAAACCCAAAACCGGGAGGATCTTACACAGGAAATAATAAAGTTACAGAAAATGTAGTTCCGGATTTTGCCATCAGAATTGTGGATGGTGAACTGGAGTTAACCTTAAACGGCCGAAATGCCCCTTCCCTGCACGTCTCTAAAGATTATCAGGAAATGATGCAAACGTATAAAGATTCACGGGATAAATCGGCAGCACAAAAAGATGCGGTTCAGTTTATCAAACAAAAACTGGATTCGGCTAAATGGTTTATCGATGCCATCAGACAACGTCAGGAAACACTCTTTGTAACCATGAATGCGATTATGCATTACCAGGAAGAATTTTTCTTAGATGGTGACGAAACCAAACTAAAACCCATGATCTTAAAAGATATTGCCGATATGGTTGGTTTGGATATATCGACTATTTCGCGTGTTGCCAACAGTAAATATGTTGAAACACCATACGGGACAAAACTAATTAAAGAGTTTTTCTCTGAAGCCATGAAAAACGACCAGGGAGAAGATGTTTCCACTTTGGAAATCAAAAAAATTCTTCAAAATACAATTGAGGAAGAAGACAAGAGAAAACCGCTTCCGGACGATCAATTGGCAGAAATATTAAAAGAAAAAGGGTATCCAATTGCAAGAAGAACAATTGCTAAATACCGTGAACAGCTGGATATTCCGGTTGCCAGAATGAGAAAAAAGATTTAGTATTTGCTTTGACACACAAAGACTAATTCATCTACATAACTTAAGTTCGTTAAGTGAATTCCAACAACTAACCGTCATTTACTTTTAGCAAGTTACGTGACGGTTTTTTCAGAAAAAAAACAATATGCTGTAAGGCTTCCCAAAATATTCATCATAAAATTGTTTGTGCTTCGATGTCCGGAGTGTTTGGTCTGACAAAAGTTCTCCTATTTCATTGCTGACCAAACGCAGTTTAAAGCCATAAACCAACCCATTGATAATTTTCCGCATTTTGCTAATCCTTTAAATACTTTTATGATGATGGATTCTTTGATTTCGGCATACTTTCAAAGCAGTACTATATCATAAAACAAATCGTGGTACATTTTCCTAAACACCTTTCTCTCAGGAAATAAATCCCTCCAATATCCACTAACAATCCCGTTGTACTACTATTTAAAATTTTATGCACTTCTAAGTGAAAACCAATCATTATGAAAATGTTTTCATAATCAAATAGTAAAGATGATCTGTTTCTCCTTTTTTTACCTTCTTGAAGTGTTTCGGGTTTTAATTTATGGATCAGCTGGTCAAAGTCTTTATAAAAATCATCATCTTTTACAAAAATATCCGTAATTTGGTCTTTTAAAACACAAGCAAGAATGCATTTAAACATTTAAATATCAAAAGCTTAACATACAAATCATTACTTCTTTATACTAATTGTTTTAGCAATTCTTATCCCGAGCTCAGTTTAAGTAACAAAAAGGTCTTCATATCGCTCTTTAATCTTATTTGGTTAAACATCGGAAATAAAATGTCAGAAAAATTATAGATGAGTCTTTTAAATAGTTTGTGCTTATTTTTTTATACAAATGAAAAAGTATTCAGACGAACTAAAACATGAAGTTATACTTAATAAACATCAATACTAAATTTACTTCTTAAAGATTAACAACATTGTATTATGAAAATCGCCCTTATTCAATCGAATCTTGTTTGGGAAAGTCCAAAGGATAACCTCACTAATTTCGAAACTAAAATAAACGAAATAAATGCTCCTTTTGATTTGATTGTGCTTCCTGAAATGTTTCCAACAGGCTTTACTATGAATGCTTCTAAAATGGCCGAAACAATGCAGGGAGAAATTGTTCTTTGGATGCAGACTTTAGCTAAAAATAAAAATTGTGCCGTTGCTGGAAGTTTAATTATTTCCGAAAACAAACAATACTATAATCGGTTTATGTTTGCTTTTCCATCAGGTGAAATTCAATATTATGACAAAAGACATTTATTTACCTTGGCTGGAGAAGATAAAGTATATACGGCAGGAACTAAAAAACAAATCGTTGAATACTTAGGCTGGAAGATCTGTCTGCAGGTTTGTTATGATTTACGTTTTCCTGTGTTTGTAAGAAATGTCGAAAATTATGATTTGATTTTATATGTTGCCAACTGGCCAAAAGTGCGAATAAACGCCTGGGATATCCTGCTCAAAGCCCGTGCAGTTGAAAACCTTAGTTACGTCATTGGGGTAAACAGAATAGGTTTTGATGCGAACAGTCATCAATATGACGGGCATTCTCAGGCTATTGATTTTCTTGGAAAGCCAATTTTAGAACCTCAGGAAAATGAAGGTGTTTTTATAGTTGAATTAGATAAAAACAGCATGTTGGAAACCCGAAAAAAAATGAATTTCCTGAATGATAAAGATCTGTTTGAAATACAGGGTTAAAAAGCTGTTTTCTTTTTCTTTTTTTCTGCATTTAATTTTGCCTGTTCCTTCTTTTTCGCCAGTTCAGGACTATATGGAATATTTAAATCTATAGATTCAATTTTATCCCAGTTTGCATGCAGGTCAATTTCTTCCTGATAATAAAACACCTCTTCTGAGTATCTTTTTTCTAAATAGTTTCCGGGGTCATACATTTTATTTTTATTATCATCATAAATAACCCTCACAGAATACATAGCAGGTTCTAAAAGCAAAAACTCAAAATTAGTTTTGCTTTCAGAATAATCGCTGGCAAGTACAACGTCTCCTTTTTTGTTAGTTAATTCAACGATAATCGGGAAACGTTTTACATTTTTTAAATTCAGTGTAAGATTTCCGTATTCTTCTATTTCGCGTGTATTCAGTTTATATGATAAGGTGTCATTAGATTTTTCATAAAAATCGGTCAATGCACCGGGTAAAAACGTAACATTATATTTTTGTGCCGGTTCTTTTTTAAAATCGATATACAGTTTTTGCTCAAACTCATTATATTCTGTTTTGTAATCTACAGCTGCAGAATCTTTGTTGACTAATTTAATTTTTGACTTGTCGAAGCTAACAAGCGGTGTTGCTGTTTCTAGGGTAAACCTGTCTCTAAAATGTATGATTCCGTTTTGCACAGCAGTAATATTCAGGGTGTCTTTTTTCTGGTTTTTGATTCTGAGACTAAACTTTTTATTATAATCATCCTTACTTACTTCCAGTGATAAAGAATCGGCTTTTATAGGTTTATACCAAACTTGCAGTGAATCCTTTTTGGGAAATTGTGTTATAATGGTTTCTAAAACTTCAGTATTGTTTCTGAGTACAATTTTGGGTTTTGAATCTTTATTAAAGTTTTGTTTTCCTTCATACGGAAGCAATAGTCGGTTTCCTGATGCCTGTAACGGTTTAAAAGCTTTTAAAGGAACTTGCTCTTTAAATAACTCAAGTTCGTAAACAGTATCGTTTGGAATCGTTATAGGTTGTTTGATAAATCCAATTTTATCGTCTTTCGGATTAAATTTATTGTTGTTCCCTTTATCTTTTAAAGCTACCAAAAGGTATTTACCGGCTTTTAAATTTTCTAATCTAAAAACGGTTAGACTGTCTAAAGTGTTGGTAATATATCGGGGATTTTCTTTATAAATGACAGAATCTTTAAATTTGTCATTCACTTCATAAAGCATCACTGTGACAAAATTATCGGCAGTTTTATTATACGAATCCTTAATTCTTCCATTTAAAGCAAGAGAATCAATATAAGTTCCCGTAGAGAAAACATATTTGAATTGATTATACGGATTTCCTTCATTATTATCTGCAATACTTTGTCCGAAATTAAAACTATACGTGGTGTTAGGCTGCAAAGTGTCCAGAATTTTTATATTGATAAATTTGCTGGCATTGGTAGGCGTAATAATAGGCTGATTTTTCATTGGCGGAGAAATAATCAACTGTTTATTGGCATTTTTAAGCTTTACATATTCATCAAATGTCAGAGTGATTTCGTCTGCTTTAAAATTGGTGCTGAAATTTTCAGGAGAACTTGATCTTAAAACAGGACCAAGTGTGTCTTTTAAGCCGCCGGTTATGCTGCCGCGCTTAGCGCAACTCATCATTAAAAATACCAATAAAAAAGTAAAATATTTTAAGCTGTTTTTCAACATAACGATTCGTGATTTAATTGCACAAAATAACAATTATATTTGCTTTAATTGAAATTTTTTATCGTTTTATTGGGTTTTGGATTTTTAAATAAAATGGTTTTTATATTTAATAAAAGTTATCGTTTCAAATTCCCAAACGGGATATAATTTCTTACATTTGATTTCAATTTAATTTAATTTACAGGTTTTGAAGAAGACTTTCTTTTTAATATTACTTTTCTTTTTGTTTATTTCGTGTAATGATACTACCAAACCAATTATTTCTTTTTACTATTGGAAAACAATTTTTAAATTATCAGAAAAAGAAAAAGAAACTCTTCTTGAGAATAATGTCCGTAAAATTTATATCCGTTATTTCGATATCGATTTACATCCAAAAGATTCGAGTCCTATTCCTTTAACACCCATTCGCTTTAATGAAAAGACAAATAGTTTTGACATTGTGCCCGTGGTGTATATCAAAAATAAAGTGATGCTGAAACCCAATCTTGATGTTAAAGATTTGGCACAAAAAACGTTTAAGCTCATCAACGATATCAATTCTAAAAATAATATTAATAGTAAAGAGATTCAGGTTGACTGCGACTGGACACTTTCAAGCAAGGACAATTATTTGAAATTTATTGAGTTATTTAAAAAGCTTTCGCAAAAGAAAATTTCAGCAACAATACGATTGCACCAGATAAAATATTTCAGGAAAACCAAAATACCAAATGTAGATTCAGGTGTTTTGATGTATTATAATATGGGTACTATTGCTCCGGATTCACTGAATTCTGTTTATGATAAAAAAATTGCCGATCGTTATCTGAAAAGTTTAAAAAAATATCCGCTGCACCTTGATTTTGCCCTGCCGGTTTATTCCTGGGCCGTTCATATTAGAAATCAAAAAGTAGTGGGATTACGTTCAAAGCGCAATGTAAATGAACTTAAAAAAGATAAAAATTTGGAACAAATAAGTGCTGTTTTTTTTAAAGTAAAACAGGCTAATTATAAAAACGGCATATTTTATGAAGAAAATGATCTGTTAAAAATAGAAGCCATTTCCTCAGAAGACTTAATTGAAATGGCAGAAGATTTGAATAACAATAGCCCTCAAAAACCAAATGAAATTATTTTTTACGACTTAGACGAATTCAATTTAAAAAACTATGAAAAGAATATTTTTAAGCAAGTTGTTTCTTGTTTCTAGCGCTTCCTTATTATTTGTTTATGGAATTATTTATGCCTGTGCTGGTGGAGACGACTGGGATTTTTTTGGCTACAATTCGAATTTTACGCCAGAGACTTTTGCAGATAAATCTTATTCTCCGCTTTTTTTAGCGGGAGATGTTTTTTATGGTGTCGGATTTGATACTGAACATAATTCACGCTTCAATGAAAACATAAAATCGGATTGGGCTAGCTATCTTAAAGGAATTGTAGATGCCACGACTGTGAATTATTTTTTAATTGGAGATGATAAGCCGCGGTATTATTCAGACGAAAAAAGCACAATAAAAAATAAGGAAGAAGTTACACAGCTTCATGTGTATTATAAAAATAAAAAAGACAATGCTGCTTCTGTAAAATGGAGTAAAAAAATGAGTCTTAAAGATAATAAGGTAAAAAGCTTTATTGAGTTTTTGTATTTGGCGCAAAAAATTGAAACTGTATCGATTGGTGGAGATTACTGGAGTTATGATCCCGTTGTGGCCAAAACTTTTGATGACCTGAAAATGATTCAGTCCATAGAAAATGTTTACAATACTACTTCAGATCCGTTTTTGAAAAACAGGTACTGGTTTCTGACTATGAAAGCCAGGTTTTATAGCTCTGACAAGAAAACGGCGATTGATTTTTTTAATAAAACAGAAAATTCAGTTCCTAAAAACACGCTGTATTATCGTGCGTTGTCTTATGTAGCAGGAATCTATTATAAACAGAAAAAATATGCGCTTTCTAATTATTTGTATGCCCGGGTTTTTGATAAATGCCCTGAACTGCGAATTGTGACGGCTTATAGTTTTCATCCAAAAAATGATGGCGACTGGATTAAATCATTGGCAATGGCAAAAACCAATAAGGAGAAAGCCGCTCTCTGGGCAATACATGGTTATTACAAAGACGAAAAACAAGCCATTGAAAAAATCTACGAACTGGATTCTAAAAGTGAACACCTGAATTATCTGGCAACAAGGCTGGTCAATAATCAGGAACAGGCTATCAATAATTCTTTTCAGCAGAATGCAGGTGAAAATGCACCCATGAAAAGTCAGACTGTAGCAGAAAATAAAACAGAAAATCAGGCTAAAATAGATAAGACTGCTTTCGGTTTAGTCGAAAAAATTGCAGCGGCAGGAAATACAGACAGGCCTTATTTATGGGATTTGTCCCTGGGATATCTGCAGACCTTAAAAGGAGATTACGCAAATGCAGATAAAAGTTTTGATAAAGCTGCAAAGACGCTTCCAAAAACTGAATTGGCAGGAATGCAGTTGCGCCTGCTTCGTTTTGTGAATAATCTGAGTAAAATAGATAAGCTTACTGATAAAAATGAAAAAACAATTTTAGCTGATTTGAACTGGCTTTACAATGAACTTCCAAAGACTTATAAAGGACAGGAGTTTCGTTATCAAAATGCCTCTTCATGGAGCAGAAGTTATTTGTCAGCACTTTATAAAAGTAAAGCTGACCCTGTTATGGCGGAGATATTTGGTGAATCACGTTACAGCTATTGGAACGACGGAAATTCTTTTTATGATAACGAAAAAAATCTACTGGATGTAAAGGCATTTTTATCTAAACCGAATAAAACCGGAATTGAGAAAATTGGGGCAGAAATCTATAGTTTAAAACTAAAAGACATCAATAATTTCCAGGCTGTTCAGGCAACTTTCAAGAATAAAATTTCAGAAGCTATTGGATTTATGCAACAAACAGACTCTGTTCAGTATCAGACTTTTTTAGGAAATCCGTTTAACGGAAACATTAAAGACTGCCATGACTGTGATCACGTTGCTTATCAAAAAAAGAAATACAGCTACCTTGATTTTTTAAATACAATAAAAATAATGCAGGAAAAACTGGCTCAAAAAGAGGATGTTTACACCAATAGTTTATTGCTTGGAAATGCATTTTACAACATTACCCATTTTGGTAACGGAAGAACTTTTTATGAAATAACGATAATAGGTTACGGATCAAGTCCGTATTCTTTCAGAGATTCGATGAAAGAAATGATAACCAATTGTGATGTTTCAAAAATGTATTACCAAAAAGCATTTGAAGCAGCTATAACCAAAGAGCAGAAAGCAAAATGTATGTATTTAATATCAAAATGTGAGCGCAATCAATATTACAACAATAAGTATAACAAGGTTAACAGCTGGTGGGAAATCCAGGACGATAAAATTAATTTCATCGCCTGGAACGGATTTAAAATATTGAAAAAAGAGTATTCGGATACAAAATATTATCAGGATGTAATTGCTGAATGTGGCTATTTCAATACATATGTGAATCAATAAATTACATCTTTAAATCTACAAAGTTTATGGTAAATAAAATTGAACACATAGGAATTGCGGTAAAGAATATCAATGATGCTACTATTTTGTTTGAAAAACTATTAGGTGTTCCGTCGTATAAAACGGAAACGGTAGAAACAGAAAGTGTGGTAACTTCTTTTTTTCAGACAGGAACCAACAAAATTGAACTTTTAATGGCTACTGACCCCGAAAGTCCAATTGCAAAGTTTCTGGAGAAAAAAGGAGAAGGAATTCATCATATCGCTTTTGATGTAGATGATATAGAAACTGAAGTAATCCGATTAAAAAAGGAAGGTTTTGTTTTGATAAACGAGCATCCAAGGCTTGGAGCAGACAATAAAATCGTTGTTTTTTTACACCCTAAAAGTACAAACGGTGTTTTAATCGAGCTTTGTCAGGAAATCAGGTAGTTTTGGCGTTTTAATAATTACCTGATAATCAATTTCATTCAAAATAAGATTTGTTAATATTGAAATTAAGTACAAATGAGAGTGTAAAATATTTGGAACGAATAAAAAATAGTAGTAATATTGCAAACTCTTAACCGGTCCTATAGCTCAGCTGGTTAGAGCACCTGACTCATAATCAGGTGGTCCTTGGTTCGAGCCCAAGTGGGACCACAATTTAAAAAGCTTCATAATTTTTTATGAAGCTTTTTTATACCATAGTTTTTTTGAATAAAAAACAATATATTTGTGGCGGATTTTATAAAGAGCCACGCTTTAAAAGTCTCTAAATCAAATTTAAGCAAACTAAGATTAAACTATTTCGTTTTCTATGAAAGTATTAAATAAAAGCCTCACTGTTTTTTTTATATTATTTGGTGCATTGAATGCTTTTGCACAGCCTGGTCCACCTGACGGTCCTGAGACACCGCCTTCACCAATCGATGGTGTTGGTCTTTTGATATTGGGGTTTGCTGCAATTTCATTTGGAATATATGTAATATATAAACATAAATTAAAAACAAAAGCTTCAGTGTAAAACTGAAGCTTTTGTTTTGTAAAGAAATTTGTTTTTATTGGCTGATGGAGTAAAGTCTTGCAATATACTTTCCTACCACGTCAAATTCTAAATTTACTTTTGTGCCGGTTTTAAAATTTTTGAAATTTGTATTTTCAAAAGTGTACGGTATTATGGAAACGCTAAATTCGTTTGTTTTAGAATTTACTACTGTTAAGCTGACCCCGTTTACTGTTATAGAGCCTTTTTCAATAGTGATATTGTTTAGGTTTTTATCGTATTCAAAAGTGTAATTCCTGCTTCCGTTAGCCTCTTCAATTTTTACACACGTTCCAGTTTGATCCACATGACCCTGTACAATATGGCCATCAAGTCGATCACCAAGTTTCATCCCTCTCTCCAGATTAACAACATCACCAGCTTTCCAGTCTCCGATGTTGGTTTTTAAAATAGTTTCCTCAATTGCCGTAACGGTATAAAAAGTGTCTTTTATCGATACAACCGTAAGACAGATTCCATTATGGGATACACTTTGGTCGATTTTTAATTCGTTTGCAATGGATGAATCAACCGTTATATGAAGGTTGTTTTGATCTTTTTTTATTTCCTGAATCCTTCCTAAGGTTTCTATAATTCCTGTGAACATTATGGGTTTTATTTACTAAATTTGCACATCAAAATTAGTAATAAATAATTGGAGGTCATGAATAAAAAAGCAGAAAATATAATTGTTGGAATTTCGATTGGAGATTTAAACGGTATTGGAAGCGAAGTTATATTAAAAACATTCGAAGATTCCCGCATGCTGGAATTATGTACACCGGTTATTTTTGCAAATGCCAAAATACTTTCTTTCGTAAAAAAGAGTTTCACATCTACTGTTCAGTTCCATGGAGTTGACAAGCTTGATCAGATTATTCCCGGAAAACTTAATGTTTTTAATCTTTGGAGAGAAAGTATTGAAATAAATCTAGGTACAAACGATGAAAAAACAGGAAAGTATGCTATAAAATCTTTTATGGCTGCCACTAAAGCATTAAAAGATCAAGAGATTGATGTTTTGGTGACAGCACCTATAAACAAATACAATATACAGTCAGAAGATTTTAAATTTCCGGGACATACGGATTATCTTGATCAGGAACTAGAAGGCAATGCGTTAATGATGATGGTTCATGATAAACTAAGAGTTGGATTACTAACGGATCATATCCCCTTAAATGAAGTTTCTTCTCATTTGACTGAAGAATTAATTACAAGAAAAATTGAAACTATCCGAAAATCCTTAATTCAGGATTTTAGTATTGTAAAACCTAAAATTGCAGTATTGAGTCTGAATCCGCATGCTGGTGATGGAGGTGTAATAGGAAAAGAAGACGATTTAGTTTTAAAACCTGTATTGAAGAAAATATTTGATAACGGAACTATGGTTTTCGGCCCTTTTTCTGCGGATGGTTTTTTCGGTAGTGGGCAGCATGAAAAATATGACGCAGTTGTAGCAACATATCACGACCAGGGATTGATACCTTTTAAAACATTATCATTTGGAAAAGGAGTTAATTATTCCGCAGGACTTAACAGGGTAAGAACCTCGCCGGATCACGGTACTGCTTATGATATTGCAGGAAAAGATATTGCGGATTATAATTCTTTCAAAGAGGCTGTTTATCTTGCAATTGACATTTTTCGTTCACGTAATCAGTATGAGGAGATTACAGCAAAACCTTTAAAAATAAAAGAAAAACAGTTATAAACAAAAAAAGGTGAATAAGATTATTAGTTTTATAATAATTTTATATCTTTGCACCCCAATTCAGGTGTCTGGGTTTTAGATCCTAATTGTACAAATTGATGTTAAAATGAGCAAAACAAAAGAATTTTTAATTCCTTTCGTGGGATTAAAGCTAGGGAAACACCATTTTGAATATCAAATAAATAAGAAGTTCTTTGAGGACTTTGATTATAATGAGTTTCAAAATTCGGATATCAAAGTCACTTTAGTTTTAGATAAAAAGAGCAATATGCTGGAGTTGGATTTTAAGCATAAAGGAACAGTAAATGTGCCTTGTGATCTGACCAGTGAAGATTTTGATTTACCTGTAAAAGGAAAGATGAAACTGATTGTTCGTTTTGGAGAAGAATTTAACGATGATAATGAAGAGTTGTTAATTCTCCCTCATGGTGAATTTGAAATAGATGTGGCACAATACATTTATGAAATGATTGCATTGTCAATTCCTCAAAAGAGGATTCATCCGGGTGTAAAAGACGGAACTTTACAGACAGAAGCTTTAAGAAAACTAAATGAGTTAAAAGTTAAGGAACAAAAGAAAGAGAGTAAACAAGAAGAAGATATTGACCCGCGTTGGGAAAAATTAAAAAAACTATTAACGGATAAATAATATAGTAAAATGGCACATCCTAAGAGAAAAACCTCGAAAACAAGAAGAGATAAGAGAAGAACACATTATAAAGCTACTGTAGCTCAAATCGCTACATGTCCTATTACAGGTGAGGCACATTTATACCACAGAGCTTACTGGCATGAAGGTAAAATGTACTACAGAGGGCAAGTTGTTATCGATAAATCTGAAGCGGTTGCTTAATACGTTTTTGTAAATGATACTGGAACTCTCACTATGTGAGAGTTTTTTTTGTTGGATACAACTTTCTTTTTTAAAGAAATTTACGACAATACGTTTAGATTTTTTTTTGTAATTTTCAAGTCTTTTAAAAATTTTTCAAATACCCTGTATTTGAGAGGAAATAATAGAATATAATGAATACAATCACAGCCGCAATTACCGCTGTTGGAGGATACGTTCCTGACTTTGTACTTTCTAACAAAGTACTAGAAACAATGGTTGATACCAATGATGAATGGATCACTACCCGTACGGGGATAAAAGAAAGAAGAATACTTAAAGATGCTGATAAGGGAACTTCTTATCTTGCTATAAAAGCAGCACAAGATTTAATAGCAAAAGCCAATATTGATCCGTTGGAAATTGATATGGTGATAATGGCAACAGCTACACCGGATATGATGGTGGCTGCTACAGGCGTATATGTTGCCACAGAAATCGGTGCAACTAATGCATTTGCTTACGATTTACAAGCGGCTTGTTCAAGTTTTTTATACGGAATGTCTACTGCAGCTGCTTATGTACAATCAGGACGTTATAAAAAAGTACTTTTAATTGGTGCTGATAAAATGTCATCAATTGTAGATTACACAGACAGATCTACCTGTATTATTTTTGGAGATGGAGCCGGAGCGGTTTTATTCGAACCAAATTACGAAGGTCTGGGACTACAAGACGAATATTTACGAAGTGATGGTATTGGACGCGATTTTCTTAAAATTCCTGCAGGAGGATCTTTGATTCCTGCTTCTGAAGAGACCATAAAAAACAGACAACACAATATCATGCAGGATGGCAAAACAGTATTTAAATATGCTGTTACCAATATGGCTGATGCCAGTGAATTAATTTTACAAAGAAACAAGCTGACAAAAGAAGATGTGAACTGGTTAGTACCACATCAGGCAAACAGACGTATTATTGATGCTACTGCCAGCAGATTAGACCTTGAAGATTCTAAAGTACTTGTAAATATCGAAAGATACGGAAATACAACTTCCGGAACATTACCATTAGTACTTGCTGACTTTGAGAACAAGTTCAAAAAAGGAGATAATGTTATTTTTGCCGCTTTTGGTGGTGGATTCACCTGGGGATCTATTTACTTAAAATGGGCTTACGATACGAAATAAATTAAAACTAAAAACGAATCATTATGGATTTAAAAGAAATTCAAAACCTAATCAAATTTGTAGCAAATTCGGGAGTTGCAGAGGTGAAGTTAGAAATGGATGATGTGAAAATCACTATCAGAACAACTTTAGAAACAAATGTGACTGAAGCCACTTATGTACAACAATTGCCAGCTCAGGCAGCATTGCCACAAGCAGTGGCTCCTCAGCAAACTGCTCCTGTTGTCGTAAACGTAAATAGTGAGGCGGCCGCTCCTGCTGAAAATTCTAAATTCGTTACTATAAAATCTCCAATCATCGGAACATTCTACAGGAAACCATCTCCGGATAAACCAGTTTTCACTGAAGTAGGAAGTACAATCGCTAAAGGTGATGTTCTTTGCGTAATTGAAGCAATGAAATTGTTCAACGAAATTGAATCAGAAGTTTCAGGTAAAATTGTAAAAATTCTTGTTGACGATATGTCTCCTGTAGAATTTGACCAGCCTTTGTTCTTAGTTGATCCATCTTAATTTTAGATGGTTAGATCGTTAGATTTTAGACTTTTTTTAAAAGCGCTTGAAATCTAATAATCCAATTGTCTAATTATCTAATTATCTAATTTTAAAAAGATGTTTAAAAAAATATTAATTGCGAATAGAGGCGAAATTGCACTACGTGTAATTCGCACATGTAAGGAAATGGGAATCAAGACTGTAGCGGTTTATTCTACAGCCGATGCGGAAAGCTTACATGTTAAGTTTGCAGACGAAGCGGTTTGTATTGGCCCTCCTCCAAGTAACTTATCGTATTTAAAAATGTCAAACATTATTGCTGCTGCAGAAATTACAAATGCAGATGCAATACACCCAGGATATGGTTTCCTTTCGGAAAATGCTAAATTCTCTAAAATTTGTCAGGAACACGGAATCAAATTCATTGGAGCTTCTCCAGAAATGATCGAAAAAATGGGTGACAAAGCAACTGCTAAAGCCACAATGAAAGCTGCAGGAGTGCCTTGTGTTCCAGGATCAGATGGTATTTTAGAGTCTTTCGATCAGGCAAAAAAGGTAGCAAAAGAAATTGGTTATCCAGTTATGATGAAAGCTACAGCCGGTGGTGGTGGAAAAGGAATGCGTGCGATCTGGAAAGAAGAGGAACTTGAAAAAGCCTGGGAAAGTGCACGTATGGAGGCTGCCGCTGCCTTTGGAAACGACGGTATGTACATGGAAAAACTAATCGAAGAGCCACGTCATATCGAAATTCAGGTTGTTGGAGATTCTTATGGAAAAGCATGTCACCTTTCTGAAAGAGACTGTTCTGTTCAGCGTCGCCACCAAAAACTTACTGAAGAAACACCTTCTCCGTTCATGACAGATGACTTACGTACAAGAATGGGGGAAGCTGCTGTAAAAGCAGCTGAATTCATTAAATATGAAGGAGCCGGAACAGTAGAATTTTTAGTGGATAAACACAGAAATTTCTATTTCATGGAAATGAATACGCGTATTCAGGTAGAACATCCAATTACTGAACAGGTTATTGATTATGATTTGATTCGCGAACAGATCATGGTTGCTGCCGGAATTCCGATTTCAGGAAAAAATTATTTACCGGAATTACACGCTATAGAATGCCGTATTAATGCCGAAGATCCATTTAATGATTTTCGCCCTTCACCAGGAAAAATCACTACACTTCATATGCCGGGAGGACATGGAGTACGTTTAGATACACACGTTTACTCTGGTTACAGCATTCCGCCAAATTACGATTCTATGATCGCGAAGCTTATTACAACAGCGCAGTCCCGTGAAGAAGCTATCAGTAAAATGAGAAGAGCACTTGACGAATTTGTAATCGAAGGTGTTAAAACTACGATACCTTTCCACAGACAATTAATGGATGATCCAAAATACATCGCAGGAGATTATACGACTGCTTTCATGGATACTTTCAAAATGAATAGTCCGGAATAAACAATATTAAACCTCATTGAAAAATGAGGTTTTTTTATGCCCTGATTTTATGCATGTCGATTGTTTTAATATCCATATTATTTAATTATGACAACTAAAAGTAATTCTTTACAGTGCTCATTCTTATTTTAAATTTTGAAAAGAATCTTAATCCCAGTGTTGTTTAGATGTCTCAGTAGCCTTAGGAGCTTATAAATAAGCGACTGTATATATAAAAAAATGCCACATCTTGCGGATGTGGCATTTTTAATTATTAGCTTAAGTGATGTGTTTTAGTTTTTTATCTTGAAAGTAACTCTTCTGACTAACTTTCTCGCAATAGCTGAATCTTTATCTACAGAAGAATCTACACCCCCTCTCAGGACAGTAATTCTCTCAGGAGCAATCTTCGCTTTAAGAAGAATTTCTTTTACATTATTTGCTCTTTCGTCAGCTAATTTTTCGTTGTATGTAGCATTGCCAATTTCATCAGCATAACCCGTAATATCAACAGAAGCTGAAGGATTATTTCTTAAATAGTTTAGCACAAAGTTGATACCATCCATAGAGGACTCATTTGGGGTAGATTTGTTGAAATCGAAATAAGCTGCAACATAACCTCCGTTCACAAGATTTGTGATTGATTCCTTATCACTCAATGGAGCATCAGATCTGCTTGGGTAAGTTTTCGTTAAGTAGCTCTCTAATTCATCAGGGATACCGTTATTATTTAAGTCAACAGCTCTTCCTTTAGAATCCACCATAAGTCCTGCAATAGTATTAGGTTCTAAATCTAAATAATCAGCAACACCGTCTTTATCACTATCGGTTAACATTTTTTCAAGCTGATCAATTCTTTCTCTTTGAACAATCACTTCATTATCAACAATAGTAACCCAGTCAGCATGTTTTTCTTTTTTCCCAAGGTATAATGTCAAACCTATTGTACCATTAAACAAAGTTCCGTTAAAACCTTTTTCCGGATTTAATGCGGCTGCATCATATGTGTGATTTTGGAGCGCATTCAGAATAGTTGAAAAATCTCCGGTAAGAACCAATTTGTCAGAAAGTTTAACCTGGCCTGTTACACCAATAATGAAATTAATCATTTTGTCATCTATTGAAGAGTTTTTATCTTCAAAATATGCAGCACCAAAACCAGTATGTCCTAACAAACCAATTGTCTGTGTCCAGGTTTCAAAATTCATAATTCTCCCTAAGTTGGCTACACCCTGAATATCAAATCTATAATATTTAGTATCAAAAGGAGTTGATTTTTTTTGTTCCTGAAAACTATTGTATCCTAAATCAGCTTTCAAACCAAATTTGTTATTGAGCATGTATCTGACCCCTAAATCAACTACATAAGGACTTATAGTTGATGTATAATATTTCATTGGTTTTTGAGGTTTGTTAAATCCGCCTGATAATTCAATAGACCATTTGTTGAAATTACCATCAGCTAAACTTTCGACAGTGCTTGTCTGAGCATTAGTCGTTACAACTGTTACAAGCAAAACAAGTAATAGTATAATCTTTTTCATTTTATATTTCAATTTTAAAATTTGTGCAAAACTACAATTTAATTTTTAACATTTAAGCATGGAGCTAACACAATTATTATGAATTGTTTGCAATTCTGTTAAAAATTTTTCCAAGATGATATTTTTTGTATTATTATTCTGTTTATTATAGAATATTTTAGCTTAAATGAATTTAAAAATCCTCCATTGAATCAATTCTCTTACGGTGTTTTAACCATGTCCAAAAAATTGTGGATTTTATTATGCCAAAGTTGTATTCTATTGATAAGAATTATAAATCTAATCACCTATTAGATATAAAAAATTAGAATTATAAAATGTAGAAAACACTTTTGTGTATACTTTTTACACACTATTAATGTTAACTTACACACTTATTATTGCTTTTAAAAACACCTTTATTTAATTAGTTGATTAAAAACCAGTACATTAGCTATATAAAGGATTTGATTTTGATTATGGCATAATAATTTCTTTATCTAATGTGTAAAACAATAATTAAGTAAAATTTAAAATATACACATTATGAAAAATCTATTTTTATCAGCCGCAATTGTTTTGGGAAGTTTAACTTCATTTGCATCAACTTCTCCAATTTCAAATAATATTGTAAAAACGATCACAATTCAGGACGAATATACTGAAGTTAAATTAGAAGAAGTGCCAGCTGCAATTACAGAAGCTCTTAAAAAAGCGTATCCGGATTCTATACTTACCAAAGCATATAAAAATGAGAAATCAGAATACAAACTAGATGTTACAGTTGGTGACAAAGTAGGTAATCTTTTTGCTAACGCAGATGGGTCCTGGATTAAAAAATAATGTAAGTAATCTTTAAAAATGATTTATTATGAAAAAGATAATCTTAACAACAGCAATAGTTTTAGGAAGTTTATCAATTCAGGCATCAATCTTAAGTCCGGCAAATACAATTACTAAATCAATATTTCAGGACGATTATAAAGAAATCGATGCTGTACCGGCAGCTATTAAAACGGGTTTAGATAATGCTTATCCAGGTGTTAAACTTGAAAAAGCATTTGTAAATAGCAAAAAAGAATATAAAATTGAAATCACAGTAAGAGGTGAAAAATCTACTGTTTACACAGACGAAAAAGGAAATATTCTTAAAAAATAATTAAAAGAAGCATTATGAGAAAATTAATTTTATCTGCAGCAATTATTTTGGGAGGTTTATCAGTTCAGGCAGCTATTCTTCATGTAAAAAATTCAAATGTTAATTCTTTCCTTTTTCAGGATGAATATACAGAAGTTGCTTCAGATGCAGTTCCGGCAGCTGTAAAGTCTACAGCAGAGAAATCTTTTCCAAACACTAAACTTGAAAAGGTATATAAAAATGCTAAAAACGAGTACAAACTGGAAATTTCAAGTGGTGATAAAAAATATACTGTGTTCACAGACGCATCCGGAAATATCATTAAAAAATAATTTAAAAAATCAACATTATGAAAAAGCTAATATTATCAGCAAC
Organism: Flavobacterium adiutor; assembly: GCF_048282555.1. Taxonomy (NCBI): domain Bacteria; kingdom Pseudomonadati; phylum Bacteroidota; class Flavobacteriia; order Flavobacteriales; family Flavobacteriaceae; genus Flavobacterium; species Flavobacterium adiutor. Next base: position 437,482 of record NZ_CP182487.1, on the reverse strand, counting down.
AATTATTCTTGGAAGTTTGTCAATTTACGCTACAACTATTAATGTTGAACCCGTAAAAGTTAGCGTAAATTTTCAATCAGAATATAAAGAAATCAAAGCCGGGGAAGTTCCGGATGCAGTAACAAAAGCTTTGCAAACTGCATATCCGGGAGCAAAGCTTGAAAAAGCATATGTAAACGATAAAAAAGAATACAAATTAGACATAGCAGTTGGAGACCAAAAGGCTACCGTTTACTCGGATGTCAATGGAAACTGGTTAAAAATATAATTAGGTGAATTAGATTTATGTTTTTGGTGAAAAAGAGATTGCTTAACAGCAGTCTCTTTTTTTTTACATAAATTTGTGATAATACTACATTAATAGTGGTATTTTAGCAAAAAGACCTGAAGAGCAATGCCAAAGATATTATTAATTGAAGACGATATTTCATTTTGCAAATTATTAGAAAGGTTTCTCAAAAAAAAAGCATTTGATGTCACAATTGCTTTCTCAGCAGAGGAAGCCCGTTTATATATCAAAAAAGAAACTTTCGATTTGATTTTGACAGACCTGCGTTTGCCTGATGCTGACGGTATTACTTTGATGTCTGAATTTAAAACATCGCATCCCGAAATCCCTGTTATACTCATGACAGGCTACTCTGATGTTAATACTGCGGTAAAAGCAATTAAAAACGGAGCAGCTGATTACATCTCGAAACCTTTTAATCCTGATGAAGTTTTATTGGTTATTACCAATGCTCTCCAAACTGCACCAAATGAAAAAGTTGTACCAAAAGAAAAAAAAGCTACAAATAAACAGGTTCCTGCAGAAAATGAGTTTGTGAAAGGAATTTCTGTTGCTTCCAAAAAATTATTAGAGCATATTAAACTGGTAAGCCCTACTGACATGTCTGTTTTAATTATTGGAGAAAGCGGCACAGGAAAAGAAATTATTGCAAAGAGCATCCACCAGCAAAGCCATAGGAAAAACAATAATTTTATAGCTGTTGATTGCGGTGCGATTCCGAAGGAATTGGCAGCGAGTGAGTTTTTCGGACATTTAAAAGGATCTTTTACAGGAGCAATTAGCGATAAAACAGGATATTTTGAAGCAGCAAACGGAGGAACCATTTTTCTGGATGAAATAGGAAATCTTTCCTATGAAAATCAGATTCAGTTGTTAAGGGCGCTGCAGGAACGAAAAATAAAACCGGTAGGAAGCAATAAGGAAATCAACGTTGACATCAGGATCATTACTGCAACAAACGAAGATTTGCGTGAAGCTGTTAAAAACGGAGATTTCCGTGAAGACTTATATCACCGAATCAATGAATTTTCTATTCAGTCACCTTCATTAACAGACAGAGGAGAAGATTTGATGGTTTTTGCCGATTACTTTTTAGAAAAGGCAAATCAGCAGTTAAATAAAGATATTATTGGATTTTCACCCGAAGTAGTCGCTATTTTTCAAAAATACAGCTGGCCAGGGAATTTACGTGAGCTTCAAAACTGTATTAAACGGGCTACACTTTTGTCTCAGGGAGACTTTATCGAAAGCGATGTTTTGCCGATTGAGTTTTTTCAAACAGAAAAAAAGGGCAGTTCAGAGAGTTTTTCCTTGTCTGAAAATGAAAGAGAAGCGATTATTCATGCCTTATCCAGAACTCAAAATAATAAATCTGAAGCTGCAAAACTGTTGAAAATAACCAGAAAAACACTTTACAACAAACTAAAACAATATAACATTGACTAAAAAAGAATTTCTTTCTTTAAAGCATCAAATAGCAAGTCTGTTTTGGTTTTTAAATTATCCAACAGAGGTTCTAAATTTGAGTTTTCTAAATTATTTTGTTCTAATGTTTTCAGTATTTCACCAATTTCGTTTGCCTGAATCTGTCTGAACATTGGTGCCATTCTATGACTGATCGCATTTACTTCGGCTATATTTTTTTTTAATACTGCATTTTCTAATTCCTGCAAATTTCGGATTGTACTTTCTATAAATGATCCAATAAACTCTTTTGATGATTCATTATCGTTTCCTAAAAACTCATTTAAAGTTTGTAAAGAATACGTTTGTGAAAAAACTTCTTCTTCTCTTTTTACAATTTTATTGTCAAGACTTATGGTATTGTCTAAGACTTTCTGAATCGTTTCAAGTAAGACTTTGGGAGAGTAAGGTTTGTTTATTACTGTTGAAAAACCAGCATTCGTATAAATAGAAAAATCTAAATCTGTTCGCCCTGTTATAGCAATGATGGGCTGATTTTTATAAAATGAACCTGTTTTACTTTTTAATTTTTTAACAAACAAGAATCCATCAATTTCAGGCATCTGAATATCTGTAATAATAAAATCAAAATCAGTATTCTCAATAGTTTCTAATGCTTCTGCAGCACTCGTAAATGACAAAACCTGATGTCCTTGCTGTTTTAAAACAGTACTCGTCAGATTCAGCAAATTAACATCATCATCCAAAACGATAAAAGTAAATTTTTCTAAGCTTGTAATAATTTCTTTTGATGCTGAGTCGGACTGGCTTGCACTTGTATCAAACAGCAGTGGTAATTTAATTTCAAAAGTGCTTCCTTCTCCAAATGTGCTTTCAAGCTTTAATTTTCCGCCTAAAATCGAAATGATTTTTTGGCAGATGGCCAGCCCTAAACCTGTTCCCCCGTATTTTTTTTCGATGTTTTCATTCGCCTGGGCAAATTCTTCAAAAACGAGTTTCTGATTTTTCTTTTCAATACCAATACCGGAATCTTCAATGGTAATGGTAAAAAAATCATTTTCTTCGGCAACATAAGCACTGATTCTTATAAAACCCTGCTCTGTAAATTTATAGGCATTTCCAATGATGTTGCTCAAAATTTGTTTCAGACGAAACGGATCGCCAACAATCTTTAAATTCAGTTTTTGATCAACATTAATAATCAGGTCAATGTCTTTTTGTTTGTAAACAGTCTGGATGCTTTTGGCCACTTCATCAATGATTTCAGGTAATAAAAAGGGAACTTTTTCAATCGTAATTTTACCTGCCTCGATTTGAGAAAAGTCTAGTAAATCCTTAACCAGCTGTGTAATATATTCAGATGAATTCTTTATGTTTTTAATGAAATACGACTGTTTGGTATTGACATCAGAATTGCTCAAAAGCTCTGAATATCCCACAATAGTACTCAGCGGGGTTTTTAAATCATGGCTCACCGTTGAGATAAGCTGTTCCCGGCTTTTAAGCAGGTTTTTGGTTTTAAAATTGGCAATTTCTAACTGCTTTTTATACAATTGCGATTTCGAATAATCACTTACGATGATGATAGAGAAAACCACAGTAAGCAGTAAACCCAAGATTGCCGAAACAGTAACGATTTCATTGACTTTTTTAAGTGATTTTTCTTTTAGTGAGTTATTTTTAATCGAATTGATAATGATTTCCCTCTCAATTATCCGAAGGACTTTTCTGAGCTGCTCTGATATGGCAATTTCATTTTTAAGCAATTTGTTCTCTTCAAAATTGAGTGACTCTTTTTTCTTTTCCGCTTTTTGTTTTACATCACTCAAAAGCTTTTTAGAATTGGCTAAAATCGAATCAGAAGCTTGTTTGCTTAAAGTATTGGTGCTGTCGTCAGGAATATTCTGATTTAAGTAATCGACATATCTTTGAAGTACATTTCGCTGATAACTTCCTAAATCATTCGGGTTTTGAGTAAAATCCCGAAGTTCCAGTTTTCGAAGCTTAAACTCCATTTTGGTAATTTCATCTATGGCATTATTTACAGAAACTTCATCATCGGCCTTATTTTTTATAGATTTTAATTGTCTGATGTTTTCTGTTTTTTCAGACAATAAATAAGTAACACTGTCCAGCAAAACCTTTTGATAATCTGTAGTTACAATTTGTTTCAGTATATCTAATCTCGATTTTAAGGAGTCTGTTTCGATAAGGTAGCTTTTGAAATCTTTTTCAGAGTTGGTCTGAATTGTTTTTCGGGCTAGACTTTCTGTTTTATATACATTCGAAAAAAGCTTGCTGACTCTTAATATTTTAGTTTTTTCAAACGCAATTTTATCTTCTAGCTTATTGTAAACTACATTTTCAGAATATAAAAACCATCCCACAACCACTACTAATCCGATTAGGGCAAGATAGCCGAAAAGTACTTTAATGGGCATATAGCTTCTTTTGCTTTCCATAAAATTGGTGTTGAGGAACTCGTTTTTTTAATGATTACTGCAATTTATTCAATATTATCTGTTTTAAAAAGCCAAACTTTCTATAAAAAAGCCACAGACTGGAAATCTGTGGCTGGAAATATTTTGCTTATATATTAAAGGGTTTCGTTTAGCCATTTAAAAAATTCATTTTGCCAAACCTGTGCATTCTGAGGTTTTAGAACCCAGTGATTTTCATCAGGGAAATAAAGAAAACGGCTTTTAATCCCTCTTAGCTGTGCTGCCTGAAACGCTTCCTGACTTTGCCCGATTGGCACACGGAAATCTTTTCCACCCTGAATAATTAAAATAGGTCTGTTCCAGTTTCCAACTAAAGTTGCCGGATTAAAAGCTGTGTAAGCTTTTTGTGCAACTGCATTGTCTTTTTCCCAGTACGCTCCACCAAAATCCCAGTTATTAAAGAAAACTTCTTCGGTGGTTCCAAACATACTTTGTGTATTGAAAACGCCATCGTGAGCGATAAAAGTTTTAAAACGGTTTTTATGAATTCCGGCCAAATAAAATACAGAATATCCTCCATAACTTGCCCCTACACATCCTAAGCGGCTTTTATCGACGTAGTTTTCTTTGGCAACATCATCAATCGCAGAGAGATAGTCATCCATAACCTGACCTCCCCAGTCTTTACTGATCTGTTCGTTCCACTCTACACCATGCCCTGGCATTCCACGACGGTTTGGCGCTACAACCACATAACCTTTCGCAGCCATTAAAGAGAAATTCCAACGGAAAGAATAGGATTGTGTCAACGGACTTTGAGGCCCTCCCTGACAGAACAACAAAGTTGGATATTTTTTTGAAGCGTCAAAATTTGGAGGCAAAATTACCCAAACCAGCATTTTTTTGCCGTCAGTTGTCGTCACATAACGTTTTTCGGTTTTGCTTAAGGTTAATTTTTTATATGTTTCAGTATTGATATTTGATAATTGTTTCCAGATGTTTTTCTTCAAATTGAAAGAGTAGATCTCGCCAGCATGATTCATATCTGTTCTTGTAACAATGATGTCATCTCCGGAAAAACCAACTAAGTCATTTACATCAAAATCACCATTTGTCAATTGACGAACTGTAATTGCAATTCGTGTCACTCCAGGAAAGTTTACTGTGAAAAGCTGTTTTGTGCCGTCGACCGGTGCAACAAAAAATACATTTTTGCCATCCTTGCTCCATATAAAACTATCTACAGTTCCGTCCCAGTTCGCGGTTAAGTTTTGTTTGATTCCCTTAAACTCAACAATAATATCATTTTTATCAGATTCATAACCGTCACGTTTCATTTGTAGCCAGGATAAATTTCCTGTTGGAGAGAATTGCGGAGCCGTATCGTAACCCAAATTGTCTTCGGTTCTGTTTACTGTTTTTTGAGTTTCTAAATTGTACTCGTAAATATTCGTATTGGTAGAAATAGCATATTCAGTTCCTGCTTTTTTCTTGCATACATACAAAATGCTTTTGCTGTCCGGAGACCAGATGTAATCTTCATCACCACCAAAAGGCTTTTGAGGACTGTCAAAATTTTCATCCTTCAAAATGTCAATTCCTTTTGCACCATCTTTGTTTTCTTTATAAAAAACATGATTAAATTTCCCTTCATTCCAAGTATCCCAGTGGCGATAATCCAGACCGTTATAAATTTGAACATCCGATTTATCAAGATTTGGATAGAAATCTTTTCCTAAAACTTTTTCGAGTTTTACTTCTTCATTATACACTACATATTTTCCGTCAGGCGAAATATTTTTGTCTGCCAGCACCTCTTTAGTGTCTTTAATCTCAGTTGCATTTCCTCCGTTTACTGGCAGAATGTAAAATTTAGAATGAGACTTGTTTTCCTCTACAGAAGGAGTTGAAACTTTGAAAACAACATTTTTACCGTCTTTCGAAAGTCCAAGAGGCGTTACTCTTCCTAATTTCCACAGCAGTTCCTGTGACATTACATTTTGTCCGATAGCGTTTAAACTCATCACTATTAAGGTTATAAATAATACTTTTTTCATAATAAAAATCTAATTTTTGCAGTGCTAAAAATACAACATTTACACTCCAATTAGTTAAATTTCAAATTCTAATAATTGTTAAAGTTTAGACGTTTAAATTTACAAATTTTACTATAGGATCAACCTGAACGAAATTGAAGGTTTGTAAACGAACAGGCTTCGACTTCGCTCAGTCAGACAAAGAATTTAAATGAACTTATATTACTTATATGGTTTAAAAAAATTATTATTTTTATAAAAAAGTCTGAGATGGAATTAAGTTACTGGGAACTAAAAAACTGGTTTACAAATGTAGACTATACCATAGTGGGGAGTGGGATTGTAGGACTTCATGCAGCATTGCGCTTACGCGAAAGATTTCCGGAAGCTAAAATACTTGTATTAGAAAAAGGAATGCTGCCTCAGGGGGCAAGTACTAAAAATGCCGGTTTTGCCTGTTTTGGAAGTCTTTCTGAAATTATGGAAGACTTAAAAATACATACGGAAGAAGATGTAGTCGAATTGATAGAAAAACGTTGGCAGGGTTTGCAACTGCTTAGAAAGCGACTTGGAGACAATACCATAGATTTTAGACCTCATGGGGGTTATGAATTATTCTTAAAAGAGGATGAATTTGGGTTTAACGAATGTATTTCTAAAATTCCTTTTATAAATGAAGTTTTAAAACCCCTTTTTAAAGCAGATGTTTTTACAAAAGAAATTGATCGTTTCGGATTTGAAAATATCCAAGAATATTTGCTTTTTAATCCTTTTGAAGCACAGATTGATACTGGAAATATGATGCAGGAATTGCTAAAACAGGCAGTCGCTGCCAATGTTTTGATCCTGAATCAGCAAACTGTAACTTCTTTTACTGATGCGGGGAACCATGTCGAAGTGTTGCTGAATGATTTTAGTTTTAAATCTAAAAAATTACTTTTCGCTACTAATGGTTTTGCAGAATCTTTGACAAATGGAGCTGTAAGGCCTGCAAGAGCACAAGTTTTAATTACAGAACCAATTCCAAATTTAGATATTAAAGGTACTTTTCATTTAGACAGGGGCTTTTATTATTTCAGAAATATCGGCGACAGGATTCTGATTGGAGGAGGAAGAAACTTAGATTTCGAAACTGAAACGACAACCAAATTTGGCCAGACCAAAATTGTGCAAAATAGATTGGAAGATTTACTGAAAAATGTAATTTTACCAAATCAGGATTTTCATATTGCCCATCGATGGAGCGGTATTATGGGAATCGGAAACAGTAAAAAACCTATTGTATCGCAACTGTCTGAAAACGTGTTTTTTGGATTGCGTTTGGGCGGAATGGGAGTAGCAATAGGGAGTGTAATAGGAACAGAATTAGCAGATTTAATTTAATGGCAGTCAAAAAACCAACACCGAAAAAAACAGCCGCAGGTAAGTCCAAATCATCTTCTAAAAAATCAAATCGCTCTTTTGGTGAAAAAGTCAAATGGTTTTTCATTAAACTGATGTTATGGTTCTTTGGACTCTCAATAGCATCGGTTGTGATTTTTAAATACGTGCCTGTGCCGTTTACACCATTAATGCTGATTCGTGCGATTGAAAATAAACTGGACGGTAAAGAAGTGTATTTCGACCATAACTGGGAACCTATAGAAAAGATTTCCAAAAATCTTCAAAAAGCAGTTATTGCAAGTGAAGACGGAACTTTTTTATATCATAACGGATTCGATTTTAAAGCGCTTCAAAAGGCATATAAAAGCAATGAACGCGGCCGCAGAATTCGTGGTGGAAGCACCATTTCTCAGCAAACAGCCAAGAATGTTTTTCTCTGGCAGGGAAAAAGTTATTTCCGTAAAGGCCTTGAAGCCTATTTTACCGTTCTGATTGAAATTATCTGGGGAAAAGAACGTATTATGGAAGTGTACCTGAACAGTATCGAAATGGGAGATGGGGTTTACGGCGCTTATGCTGCAACAGAACACTGGTATAGACGTGATGCTTCGAGCTTAACGCCAATGCAGGCAGCCGGAATTGCGGCAATTTTGCCTAATCCAAGGAAATTTAAGGCAACAGGATCATCAAGTTATATCAATAGAAGAAAAGAAAGAATTGTTCGTGAAATGCGCGCCGTTGGTAAAATAAATTATAATGGAAAGTAAAAAAAGCTTTTTACTGTTTTTCCTGTTGGTAACAGCCTTTGGTTTTGCCCAGGGAAAAAAGACCGAAATAGGTTTTATCACCGATAATGATTTGTATACTTCCTCTAAAAACGACATGTACTACACCAATGGACTGGAATTTTTTTACAGGTTTTTGTCGAAAAATAACAATGAAAAGATCAATAAAAAAATTACCGAATTCAGGATTGGGCAATATATTTATAATCCGAGGTTTATTAATGAGGAAGCAGTTACCATAAACGACCGTCCTTTTACCGGATATCTTTTTGCGGAGGCTGGACGCAGTTTTTTTTATCAGAGTGAATCAGTTTTTAAAATCGACTTCCAGTTAGGCTTCATGGGATCGAATGCTTTTGGTAAAGAAATGCAGGAAAGTTTTCATCATATCATTGGGTATAAGAAAGTATATGGCTGGGAAAATCAGCTGCATAATGCGCTGGGAGTTCAGGCTCACGTGATGTATTCAAAGAAATTATTCTCTGGAAAACATTATGATTTTACAGACCTTCATTTTCAGTCGGAAGTGAATCTGGGAACTATTTTCACAGGGGTTTCTACAGGGGTTTTAGCCCGGTTTGGTTTTAAAAAGCTGCTGCCGGTTTACGATTCTAATCTGCATGATGCTTCAGTGAGTTTTGAACCGCAATTTAACATCCGCGAGTTTTACTTTTATGCAATGCCCAGTGTGAATTATCAATTTTATGATGCCACGATTCAGGGCAGTATGTTTAATGATACAAGTCCGGTGACTTTTGATTTAGAACCTTTGCGTTTTAATGTTGAAGCAGGTTTAAAGTACCGCCACAATAATTTTAATATATCGTATTCATTTTTGTATCGTGGAAGAGAATTAAAAGATCCTGTTCACAATACTAATACGGGCTATTTTTACGGTTCGATTCGGTTAGGGTTTTTACTGAAATAAGTTGTAAAATTTACAATTTACGGATAACCATAAAATCGTATTTCTAAGTTTTGTACTTTTATATAATGCAGAATAAAATTATTTCTAACCAATAACTTAAAAGCAAAAAAACAGCATGGGAAAATTTGTAATCACCAAAAGAGCCAACGGAGAATTTCAATTTAATTTGAAAGCCGGCAACGGCCAGACGATTTTGACAAGCGAAGGATATTCGACAAAAGCAGCTTGTTTAAACGGAATAGAATCTGTAAAAACGAACTCACAGGACGATTCAAGATTTGATAAAAAAGAATCTGCAAGCGGTAAGCCGTATTTTAACTTGAAAGCGTCTAACGGTCAAAACATAGGTGCAAGCGAAATGTATGAAAGTGTTGCAGCCAGAGACAACGGCATTGCCTCTGTAAAAACCAATGCTCCGGATGCTGAAACTGATGATCAGGCTTAAGTTTGGATTTTATTATAATTAAAGCTCTCTTAATTGAGAGCTTTTTTTATGATATTAAAATTGTATCTAAAACGAAGTTTTAAATTTTAATACTATATTTGTCTAATATGTTAAACAAAAAATATCATATTATGATAGAAATAGTTGAAAATTACGAGAATTACATTGATAGCCTACCTGAACTAATTAGTAAATCATATTACAAAGCTGAATTTTTTATGCAGAAATTAGGTTTAAAACATGCAACTTATTATAGAAAATTGAGGCTAAAAACGTTTACTCCCCAAGAAGTAAAATTGATTACAACTTTACTTTACCCAGAAGAAATATTGGCTCAGCAATTACAAAAAAGCGAGGAAGATATTAAAGCTGGAAAAACAATTGATTATACAGAGTTCAAAGAAAAATTAAGAATGAAGTATAATGTCTAGATTCAAAGGGTTTCTTTTGTTATCCCAAAACAATACAATATAAATTATATCAGATTCAATTTTATAGAAAATATAAACTTCTTCACTTAATAAAAATTTTCTGTAACGAGTATTCTGGTATTTGTGCCCTATATGATTATTTTGTTTAATGATGTCCAGCACAGAAATGGTTTTTTTCGAAAATGAAGAAGCCTTACTTTCAGAATACATGCTTATTATTTCAAGATATGACTTCTCCGCATTTTCAGTGATTTGTATTTCCATTTTGCGTTGATTTTAACACAAATATAAATTACTCAATTGATAAAGTGATTTTTTTTCAATAAATAATCTTACAAATAATTCATAAAAGCCATTAATAATACATTCTAAAATCGAGAAGTTTACAAAGCTCATAATGCTTTTCGTAGAGTGTTTCTACAATTTCAATAAGGTCATCCTCTTTCTGGCATAATTTAAAAAAAGCTTTGTCAACAGACACGGTGCTCGTAAAATTGTTCGAAAACGTACCATAACCGGAAATCGCTCTTGCTCCGGTAATATCCAGGAAATACTGCGCTTCCTCTTCGTTGAGGTCTAATATTTTTGAATTGGCAAAATGCAGTATTTTGCCTTTCATTTTACCTTCAAAGATCTCAGCAATTTCTTCTAAGCTGTAATAGTAATTATTCAGGCAGATGTTGTTGGCTTCGCCTTTCATTACGAGATAGATAATTTCGTAATCTTTGAAATTATGATCGTCATAAAGCAGATTATTCAGGCTTTCTTCGAGTCCTTCAATAGTATCGCAGGTTTTGTGAATGCTAGAAATACCCTGATTAAAAGCCAGCTTTTCAAGACTTTTAACCACTTCGGTAGCAGTGTCGTTTTCTATATCTGGTACGCCTTCCAGACAGAAAATAAATTTATCAGAATCCATGGAATTTAATTTTTTGTAAACGATTCGGGTTAAAAGCGTTTGTTTAACTGTTATCAGCAATTTAATTATAAATATTTAGATAGAAAACCCTATTGACAGATTTGTATAATTACAGAGGTTTAACATTTTGATAATGTTCTGCAGGTTTTAAAATGATAACTTTAGTAAAAATTTAAGACTATGAAAATCAACTGGATAATAATAGGAACTATTGTAGTAGTGCTAATTGCACTGATTTTGTTTATGATTAGAAAAGATCAAAAAGAGAAAAAGAAATTTACGAAGTTCCTGAATGATGATTTTAAAAAAGCGGATGAAGACGAGCCGGATTTTGAAGATACGGCAAATGAGAAATAAACCCTGGTAAAATTCATATTTACAAGGGTTCTTTTTTTTCAGCGTTTTTAATAGTATTTTTTAGTTTTGCTGTCCAAGTATTAGCAGGTTATCTTTTCAACCGTATTGAACCCAGAAACTATATTTCATCACCAAACATTCAATGTTTCCTGTAGTATCTTTTTAAATTCGTTTTCGTTTTCATAATTATAAAACGGAACGCCTGTAATTACATAATTATCGGTATGTATTTTAATAGTCTGCTCTGTTTCTCTAATCTCTTTCAAAAAGTCTTCTTTCCATTTGTCGTGAGCAACTAAGTGAACTCCTTTAGGCTCAATAAAAACCTGATAAGTTAATTCTTTGTCCTTTTTTTGTTTACAGAATAAAATAAAATCAGGCTCAAATGCCCTTCCGAATTTGTCAATTATTTTGATTTCCCTCTCATTTCGGATTAAATAAATATCCTTATACTTTTGCCCTAAACTTTCAAAACGTTTGGCGAACATTTTTACAAACGATTTTTCTTCGCTTGTTCCATAGTTTGCGTTGTAAACATACCAAGGCTCATTTACAACAAATGGCTCTTGCCCATCTGCCCTTTCACTATCTTTATAAACTTTAATCTGCTTGTCTTTGAATACATTGTGAACATATTCTTTAATAAATGATGACCCTTCAAATTCTGTCAGATTTGATTTTATTTCTGATTCAATGGTTTGCAAAAGCCCCTGAATTGAAAGTAAATAATCGTTATTAGTTATATCTAAAATCCTGGATTTAGTACCCATAAAAGTAACTTCCAGACTTCCTAAATAGTCAGTGCTATCAATAAAATTAGACAAGGATTCGGCTTTTGGAAAATACCGTTCTAAATTATCGAAATAGTAGAAAGGATTTTGTGAAAGTGCATATCGGATCACATGCTTAGGGATCGCTGAAAGTGGAATATCTTTTGAATATTGTGTTTCTGCTTCATATTCTAATTCCATTTCAAAAAAAGCACTTGTCATTTTACCGAAACCCGATGAAAGCTGATGTTTATAATTCTTTCTTGAAACTCCTAAATCCGAAAATGATTTAATATTACCATAACTTTTTTCCTGTTTCTTATTGTAGACAACCATTCCGTTTTTATAAAAATGGGTTTTTTTGAAATCTTCTTTTAATATAAGCTGCTTTGTCACCAATTTGTCTTCATCTTCATAAACACCAGAGTCCACAAGTGCTTTTTTTAGTTCCGAAATATATCGGCTGTCTTCTTTAGTGTGGTAATACAATTCTTCTAATATTTTCAAATCATTGGTTAGATCATCATCGTATTTTCTCGTGAATTTGTCCTGCCCCGTTTCTAAAGCAAATGGAAAGTATCTCGCACCCCTGCCTATGAGCTGCGCTTCTGAAAGTGTTGTTGCACCAACTTTACCATCTTTTCCGTCCCTGGTTTCATATAGCCGGACAATATCAAACAAATTCAAAACATCCCATCCTTCATTTAATTTCTGAACAGCAAAAATAGCACGAATGGGATTGTTTTCATCTTCTAGTGTATTTAAAAGCAGCTGGTTTTTTTCAGCTTCAAGGTCATTGTTGGCACTAATACAATTTTCAAAACGAAAATTTGATTTGATTCTTCTTGAAATCTCGGCAGATGAAATATTTTTCGAGTTAAAAAAACTAAACGCTTTTTGTACTACGGAAACTGTTGCTGTATCTCTTATTTGGTCAACTAATAAAGCCGACATTTCGTCAATGAGTTCATGAAAGTTTACTTTATTCTGTTCAGATTCTTTAATTGTCTTTTTAGCTTTGAACAGAATTACAGGCTTTAAATTGATATGGTGAGCAGTTGCCAATTCCTGTCTGTATAAATTCAGGATCAATGCTTGCATTATGCGTTCTTTTTCATCATACAAAGACCTGACAAGGTTTATTTCTTTAGAATACTTATCAATTCTGAATTGAGAAAGATCATATTTGAAAATTACCTTGTCCTGATATTTTCTTAAAATTTCTGCATTATCATAATCAAGTGTGGCAGTAAATTCCAAGAGTATATTATCGAAATTCTGTTTTAGAATTTCAATTACGGTTCCCTCCCAACTGCCAAATAATTCTGCACTATTTTTTGTTGCAGAATTTAAATGATGTGATTCATCTGCAATTAATACTAATTTTTTATCGCTAAAATCTTCGTAAGTGATACTATTTTCTTTAGTATTGTTTAAATCAATATGAAGCTGCTGAATGGTTGTAAACTTGATGTTGATGTTTTTGTCATCTGCACTTTCAAAAGTTTCTGTTTCTTTTATGTAAACTTCTTTTCCGTCAATTACTATTTTGTCATTAAACAAATATTTTGAAGATTTGGGATTCAAAAAATTGTCTTTCGTTTTTTTGATAATGTTATTTGAGTTAACAAAAAACAAAAAATTGCGATAGCCCTTCTCATACAGATAAAGCATTAAACCAGCCATTACCAGAGTTTTTCCACTTCCTGTTGCCATATTATACAACAAATGAAAAGGTTTTTTAGGCTTGCCGTCAAAATCTTCTGTGTGACAAAGTATGTATCGTTGAAACGCTTCAATCTGATAAGGACGCTGACCAAAACCGGGTTTTAGATTATCAGTCATGTAATTAGGAACAGGAACACGGGCAATTTCTCTTTTACCAAACTCCTGAACCAATGTGTCATACAAAAAACTCATTGCGCTTATTTTTTAAGTTGGTAAAAATCCTGTGTAACTTTCTTTTCTTCTGCTGAAACCGCAAAATCTTTATCATTTAACGAGGAAAGATTTACATACAGTTGGTTTTTGTCTAACAACTCAAGCAAATGTTGTTTTTGTTCTTCTAAAGTCAATGCTTTAAACGCTTCAATGTGCTGCTCTTGTTTTTGAATATCAACATTATAGTTGAGGAAAGATTTTGATTTCATTTCTTCCCAAATTTTTAATACCGCTTTTGTATCTCCTGCAGACACGATTTGTTCAATAAAAATTTGATTGTATTTTTTTAGCTCAAGGTAGACAAATTCTCCGCCTCCTTGCCAATTGACATCTTCACATTTTGACACGCCTGTTTGATCGTCTTTTATGACATTATTTAAACGATTAATTGATAAATCGATTTGATTTTGAATTTGCTCCAAGCCAATATACCTCCTATTTATTTTATGACAAACAGCAGCAGTTGTTCCGCTTCCTAAATGATAATCAAGTACTAAATCTTCTTTTTCTGTAAATAATTCAATAAGGAATTTTAATAATTCCTCTGGCTTTTTGCCATTTCTAAATTCAATGCCGCCTTGTTTTGAAACATTATTATATTCTCTCTCGAAATTATAAAAATTTGAATATTGTTTTTTTGTTACTTCTGCACTGGTTGGCATACCCTGATAATATCCCCCATTTTTTTTTCCTAATGGAGCTGAATAAAAAAATCTATGACTTACAGCGTCATCACCCATATCAGGAACTTTAAATAAAGTTTCGGGCGGATAGCGTTTTAGTTTTTCAAGATGTTTTACAAAAAATCTTCCACTGCTATTTTTCTCTCTGATTGAACCTCGAATACTAATTTTTTTCAACCCCTCTTTATTTGCAGGAATTGTTTCAACAGTATATTGATCTGGTAAATAAATCTCTACCAACTTATTGTCACATTGTAACGTTTCTGGTTTTGAATCTTCTTTTATGATTATTCGTGTGGTATAATCATCTATTGTTTTTTGCTCTTCTTTAAAAGGCATCTTTTTGTTTGGATCATTTGAATAGATGAGAATATATTCAATAACATCATTATATTCTTTATCACCAGTTAATGCTCTATCTGGATGCCTAACTTGTATATTAAAATCACATAAATGCTTTTCAAAAATATCATTCATCAACACTTTCAAATAGGCAAATTGATGAAAAGAACACTGAACTAAAAAAGTTCCAGATGGACTAAGCAAAGATTTTGCAGATTCAATTCGATTCTTCATAAAAGACAACCAAGTGGATTGATTAAAAGAATCATTGTATCTAAAAGAGTCGCTTCCCGTATTATAAGGAGGATCAATATAAATCAATTTCACTTTTCCTGCGAATTCTTCTTTTAATGTATGCAGTGCCAAAAGATTATTTCCTTTTATAATGAGATTATCAGTAATTAATCCCTTTTCGTTTCTGTTGAACTTCTCAAGTGGTTTTTCTCCTTTTGAGGTGTAGCGTTTGGCATTGGTTAAAACCTTTGGTTCTAACAACTGGGTTATTTCGTCCTGCGCCAGAGTTTCGTTAAAAAATATTTCTTCTCTTTTGTCTTCTTCACGGCTTTGCCCGCCTTCTAAAACACAGTCTTTAAATGGCCAAACAAGAGCTACTTCGTTACGCTGTTTCAGATATTTTCCTCCAATAGTCAAGCCTACTTTGTTTTTGAATGCCGTATAACTGTCATTCAAATAGTTCTTTTGTTCCAAAAACTGCACAAACAAAGATTGGTTAAATACCAAAACACTTTTTATTTCAAGAAAAAATTTTTCTTTTAGCTCTTTGTTGTCAAGCAACAGACCAATAAGTTCTGCATCATAATTTTGTGCCTTATCTATTACAACCCATTTTTTCAACATTCCATCGTCTGTAATATAATTTGGCTCTTTTTTTAGTTGTTTTTCAAGTGTTTCGTATATTTCCATTCCTTTGAAATTATTTTTATTCAGATTATTAGGTTAATCTAAGTTTTTGTATGATTATGAACTTTTATGCACATTTCCTCGCAAAAAAGCTTAAAATCATTATAGTTCAAAACAAATATACACTCAAAATACACATATATGAGTACATTTGGTGAAATTTATTTCTCATTCAAGTGCACATATTTGTAGGTATGGAACACAGGGGAGAGATAATAAAACAAGCAGTCTATAAAAGCGGGTATCCTATCACTGAATTAGCTAAAAAGTTAGGAAAAAGCAGAAGATGGATGTATCTGATGTTCGACAACAATAATGTTTCTCTTGATATAGTACTACAGATAGGGAAAATTATACACTATGACTTCTCAGATGAGATCAAAGAATTTAATCCTTACCAGAATGTGATTAATGAACCTGCTACAGACTATAAAAAAGATGAATCACAAGTTGAATATTGGAAAAACAAATATTTGAAGTTACTTGAGGAATATAATGAGATTTTGAAGAGAATGAAGTAATTGATTCTGTAAAATGATTCTTTTAGATGTTAAGCTCCTGAATTATTTACAACATGTCTAGTCCTGAAAAAGTGATACAGGATTAATAAAAAATAAAAGTACAATTTTAGACAGTAGCAAGCTCAGGTTTGCTACTGTTTTTTGTTTTATAGGTTCTCATTTTAATTTTGTTTTGGTTATGCATCTGATTTGGAGTAAGCATGTAATTAGAATAATGAGGTCTGATTTCATTATAGATATCAATAGCTTCTTTTACAATTTTTTGCATGATTTCTGCTTTTTGGTTGTATTTGTCAACCCTAAATTCCTGTTTTAAAATACCATTAATCCTTTCTGCCACTGCATTTTCATAAGGGTCAGAGTTTTGTGTCATACTACATAGAATTTTATTTTTATTAAGCTGCTTTTGATAGTCATTAGCACAATATTGAATCCCTCTGTCTGAGTGATGTATCAATGGTAAGTTTTTGTTGTTTCTGTGTTTAAGAGCCATTTTAAAAGCCTTCAAACTGCTTTCTGTGTTCATGTTATCGGCGACATAATATCCCATAATCTTTTTAGAATAAGCATCTGTGACTAAGCTTAAATAGCAAGGATTATCTCTTTTTCCTATATAGGTTATATCAGAGACCCAAACTTGCTCTGGTCTGTTAATTTCTAAATCTAGAATTCGATTTTGATGTTTATTAAATCGATGATGTGAGTTAGTCGTTACATGATAACTTCGTTTAGAATGTATCAATAAATGATTGGCTCTGAGTATATCAAAGAACTTATCTCTTCCAATTTTCATTAATTGAAGTTTATCCAACAAAAGATAATATAGTTTTCGAGCACCTATTCTAGGCATTGTCTTCCTGATATTATTCACCATCAAAATCACTTCTTTGGCTTTGTTTTGTTTGGATGCTATTCTTCTAGTCTTTCGATAATAAACCTGTCTGTCTATCCCGAACAAATAACAGGTAAACGCTACTGTTTTTTGTTCTTTTGCTTTAAAGCGGGCGATTGTTCGGGTGCAGAGTTTTTTCGGATATCGATATGATATTCTTTCTCAGCTAAATCAATCATCATGTCAAACAAGATTGCTTTTTTATCTGCAACGTAAGCTTGTCGTTCTAAAAAAGCCTTTTGTTTTTCTAATAGCTTGACTTGGGCTTCAAGTTCCATAATTTTTTGTTCGGGTGACTTTGCCATATTCAAAGGGGATTGGTTTTCCCAATCAAAGTTACCAAATTTTCGTAACCAGCCCAGAACTGTAGCATGGCTTTGAATACCATATTGTTTTCTAATTTGGGTAATTGATGAACTACCTTGCTCAACTTCTCTAACGATTTGAAGTTTTAAGGACATGCTGTAATCTCGCTGGGTGCGCTTTACATAATTGCTGTATTCTTCCATAACGATTGTTTTTGTGTATCGCTATTTCAGGACGGGACAACATATACTTTTAAGCCAATAATGGTTATTCAATTGTGGCTTTTTTTATGCTCTTTTAAAAGTGGTGTGAATAAAGTGGTGTGAATTATGTGTAAAAACATAAAAAAAGCACTTACAGATTTTACCATAAATGCTTAATAATTAATTTGTGGAGAATACCGGATTCGAACCGGTCGCCTCTACGCTGCCAGCGTAGCGCTCTAGCCAAATGAGCTAATCCCCCAATTCTACAGCAAATAAAGTCAATTAATTTTCAAAAAACAAATTTAAGACAGTTTCAGGCAAAATATTTTTCAAAACCGTAACTTTACTTTTAAAACTAATTTTATGAGTTCTGAAAAATTAAACGGAAGTTTACAAACTTCTTTTCAAAATACCATCGCAACTGTTCAGTTTGGTCATCCGGCAAGTAATTCTTTTCCGCGCCAGTTGTTGGATCGCCTGACGGCCGAAATTAATTTGTTAAGCCGAAATGAAGCCGTTTCCGTTATTATTCTGCAAAGCGAAGGTTCGAAAGTATTCTGTTCTGGCGCTTCATTTGATGAACTTCTGGCGGTGCAAAACGAAGAACAGGGAACCGAATTTTTCTCGGGTTTTGCTCATTTACTAAACGCAATGCGTAATTGTACCAAACTTATCATTGGGCGCGTACAGGGAAAAGCCGTTGGTGGCGGGGTGGGTATTATTGCTGCCTGCGATTATGTTTTGGCTACGCCAGAGAGTGCCGTAAAACTTTCGGAACTCTCTATTGGTATAGGACCGTTTGTCATTGAGCCTGCTGTTTCACGAAAAATTGGTAAAATGGCGATGACCCAGATGACTTTGGCCGCTCACGAATGGAAATCGGCAAGCTGGTCCTTGCAAAACGGACTTTATTCAGCACTTCATAATGCTGATGTACTGGATGCCGAAGTGGAAAATTTTGCACAAAAACTCAGTTCATATAATCCTGAAGCTTTAGTTGAGATGAAAAAAATTATTTGGGAAGGTACAGAACAATGGGAATCTGTCCTGATAGAGCGTGCTAAAATCACCGGAAGACTCGTTTTGTCAGATTTTACTAAAAAAGCTTTATTGCAATTTAAGAAGTAGTTTTTTCAGGAGCTGATTCCTGCTCTCCGCTATATCTTTTGTGGCGAACCCCGCCACAAAAGGATGTCGCTACGATCAGGGCTAAAAACGGTAAAGCAAGACCTTTTTTTATTAAAAGGTCATTTCTCAACATCTATTTCCTAAATTTGCAGAAAAAACAACCGATGAGTAATATCAGAATTACAAAACAATTTAGTTTCGAAACCGGACACGCTTTATACGGCTACGACGGAAAATGCAAAAACGTTCACGGACATAGTTATAAATTATCGGTAACAGTTATTGGTTCGCCAATTACGGATCGATCCAATGTAAAATTCGGAATGGTAATCGATTTTTCGGATCTAAAGAAAATTGTAAAAGAAGAAATCGTCGACCAGTTTGACCATGCAACTGTATTTAACGAAACTACACCACATATTGAATTGGCAAACGAACTGAAAAATCGTGGTCATCATGTAATTTTAGTAGATTACCAGCCAACAAGCGAAAACATGGTAATCGATTTTGCTAAAAGAATTAGATCACGTTTGCCTGTCGGAATTTCACTTTTTTCCCTAAAACTTCAGGAAACAGAATCTTCATTCGCAGAATGGTTTGCATCTGATAATATGTAATAAAGTTTTAAGTTAAGAGTTAAACGTTAAAGTCAAAAACTCATAACTTCTAACATCTAACTTTTAACACACCAATGAAAAAAACATATTTTGCTTCTGACCAGCATTTTGGAGCTCCAACTCCCGAATTGAGCTTGCCTCGTGAAAAAAAATTCGTGGCCTGGCTTGATGAGGTGAAAGAAGATGCTGAAGCTATTTTTTTAGTAGGCGATTTATTCGATTTTTGGTTCGAATATAAAACGGTTGTTCCAAAAGGCTTTGTTCGTATTTTAGGCAAACTGGCTGAGCTTCGTGATAGCGGCATTCCTATTTTTTTCTTTGTCGGAAACCATGATTTGTGGATGCATGATTATTTTGAGACCGAATTGAATATCCCGGTTTATCATGACAATAAAGAATTTACATTTAGTGGAAAAACATTCCTGATTGGCCACGGGGACGGAAAAGGCCCCGGAGACAAAGGCTATAAAAGAATGAAAAAGGTCTTTACAAATCCGTTTTCAAAATGGCTTTTCCGCTGGCTTCATCCGGATGTTGGTGTAAGTCTGGCACAATACTTATCCGTAAAAAACAAACTTATTTCCGGTGATGAAGATGTGAAATTTCTGGGTGAAGAAAATGAATGGCTGGTTTTGTATGCCAAACGAAAACTTGAAACCAAACATTACAACTACTTTATTTTTGGTCACCGTCATTTACCTATGATTATTCCGGTGGGAGAAGATTCAGAATATGTAAATCTGGGCGACTGGATTGGTTACTTTACGTACGGTGTTTTTGATGGTGAAAATTTTGAACTTAAAAAGTTTGAGAAATAATGAGTTTTATCATTCTGGTTCGCAGAGACATTTAGAATTGAAAACTATGTCTATTGCCGGAAATTTGTAGTGTGCTAAGATGTTATTTCGCTTTGTAAAATTGTAGCTTTTTGTCTACTGTATTAATTTTTACGTAGCCTCCTCGAATGGTTACAAATACATTTTTTTCGTCAAGCACTACTACAGAAGCTGGATATAGACCATACCAGAATAAATCATTAAAAAGTGTGGTTTTTTGTAAGTTTTTATCAAGGATATAAAACCCTTTGTTCCCTGCTATATAAATGAAGTTTTTATGAACACACATCGCTGAAGGAGCGTCATCCAGTTTTAATGTTTCGGAAATAAAAAAAGATTCATTTTCATTACGAAGACTAAACAGATTTCCAAAATTAAGGCTCATGTGAGCCAAACCTCCCAGCAAATATATAGAATCGTTGAACCCAAAAATAAACTGAAAATTTCCACTTTGAAGAAGCTTACTATCTTTAATAAAATTATGAATTGGATTGTCATCAGGAATCATTAGACCACCGAAAAATCGGGGTTTGATTTCTTTTGCATTTTTTCCGTTAACATATACGGTTTGGGTAGTATCTTTTGGTTTAAAATATAATCCACCTCCAAATTCTCCCATATTCACCGCAATTAATTTTCCACTCGGAATATCATATTCAACATGAGGTGAGTATTGATATTTTTCTATTTTTATTTTACCCGATTCTAATGAGAAAACAAATGTTTTATCTGATGAATGGTTAAGATCATACCACTCTTTACTATCCATTTTTGGAATTTTACTTACTTCAAAATCTTTTAGAGAATAGCTTTGGCTAAAGCTAAATGAAATGTTCAGTAGAGATATTAATAAAAAAAAGGATGATGTGGTTTTCATTTGTGTTGCTTGTTTTTTATTTCGGTCGAATTTGGATAAACAGCTATTTTGTGTGTTCGTAACAAATAGCTATTTATAGCGGGATTATTTGATTGCTGAAAACGGATTACTTTAGAATTTTGTATTGGCATATGACATTCGACGCAATTATTCGGTAATTCCGATTTTGAAATTGTTTTTAAAGTTACAGCTTTATGCTGTGTACTTTGATGACAACTCATACAGATTTTAGAATACGAAATATTTTTTTGCGGTATATCCTGATGAGGATTATGACAGGTAATACAGTCCATAGTCTGGCTTTTCTGAAAACATTTGCTTTGAGAAAGCAGCCCTAACTGGTTTCCATGAACATCAAGATTCAGGCTGTCTTTTGGAAGGCGGTTTTCCTGAAAATAATCCGTCAGACTTTCTCCCGGTTTAAATTGAAATCGTGATTTTAGTTTGATTTTATCATTTCCTGAATGGCATAAAGCACAGCCATCTATTCTTTGCTGCCTGTTCAGGTTTCGAAAAGGCACCATATTTTGCGCTTTCTTTAAATCTGGAAATT
Source organism: Flavobacterium adiutor (assembly GCF_048282555.1). Lineage (NCBI taxonomy): Bacteria > Pseudomonadati > Bacteroidota > Flavobacteriia > Flavobacteriales > Flavobacteriaceae > Flavobacterium > Flavobacterium adiutor. Next base: position 415,450 of record NZ_CP182487.1, on the reverse strand, counting down.
TTAAATGCGTCCGGACATGTTCTTTTGCCGGTCCATGGCAGCGCTCACAATCTATTCCGTAAATCAAAGTGTTTTTGTTCATGAAATTATGGACTTCCATTCCCATATAATTATAAGCTTCTGAACTGCTTGTAGTCACACAGTTGCTTCCAATATTAGAACTGTGACATGAAAAGCATTCCTTTTGTATTTTTTTACTAAAATCAGCATTCGTAGCAGAATAATCCGGACTTGTGGCCCAGTTGTTTATCGATTTATAGTAAGAGATGGGTAATTCATAAAAATTATGATTTTTCCAGTAGCCACTGGTTTGTGCATGTTTAAAGCCGAAGAGAACATCAAAAGGATATGCTTTGACTTCTTTTCCGTTTTCATACAATACCTGATAAAGTGAATCGTAACGTTTCTCCATGACAAGTTTAGTGTTTTTGTCATAGACGAAAGTATTTTTGCCATTTGTAAAATGCCCTAAAATATTCTTTTGAGTCGCAGGTAATGAAGCTTTGTAATGTGCACTGAGAATAGAAGTTTCGTGCTGTTGCTGATGACATTGAATACAGCTTTCGGAACCAGCATAATCGGTTCCACGAGGATCAATATAATCATCGGCTTCATTTTTACAACTTATTAAAAGCAGCGTCTGGGCAAATAAAGTAAAAATAACAAGGGCTTTCTTCATTATTGTAAATATACTTTTTTAAAATAAATATATTTCAATTATGAAAAATAACTGTTAAATAATTTTGAATTTCTTAGTTTAAACCCGCTCCATATACATATTCATCCAGATCCAATCGAAATAAAGTTCCTTCAATCAAATCTTTTATTGATTTTATCTCTTTCATCGAAACCGCTAAATCTACTTGTGGCAGAGGTGTTTTGAGTAAAAATTTATGGCAGCTGTTTTTTAGCTGACAAGATTCACAACAAGTATTTTCAATAAGGCTGTCCTCAATCAAATTACAAAACTGATTCAATTCTGCAACAGAAAGATAAAATCCAGTTTCCCTGAAAACCAATTGTACTTTATCTAAAATGGTTTTGTTTTCCTTTTTCCAGTAAAAAGATACTCCAAAGTTGTTGTAGTATATCTGTTCAATATCTTTCATTATAAAATCCTTTATTTCAACAAATATAAATATTATTTATATTAATTCTAAATAAAAAAATCATAAAAAATATTTTTTCAGTTTACTGGCACATGGTGTTGAGGTAGAATGTTAGGCTTTGTCCGGTTTTGCTCCAATTGGCCATATTTCTTTCTCTGTAAAAACTACTTTCAGTGGCAGACTTAGCGGTAGAAATAGAGAAAAATTTGCTTTTTTCGTTGGCTTTTATACTTTGAAGCCATTGAATGGTGACCGCAATATCGCCCATTTCTTTATCGAGATAAATATCGTAAGGTTTTAAGTCAACTGAAAATAATCCTGTTTTTTTGTCCTTGACTTCAAAAATGATGTCTTTTTCAATTACTATTTTAGAAGGTAAGCCATTTTCAATTTTATAAAAATTTAGTCTGAATGTAACCGATTGAAATTCGTTAGAAGTAATATTGAAATTGAAATCATTGACTTTACAATCTTTTTTGATTCGGAATTTCATTCCTCTTTCACGACTCAGATAATCATCGACAGTTTTGTCATGAACGGTAAAGAAATTAAAATGCATAAGCCCCAAACCTTTTCCACTTCTGCCAAATTGTTTGAGTTTGGTTTTTTGAAGGCTACTACAACTTCTTCCAATATGTTTTCAGAAGGTGTCATCTCAATAGTATTATGATCCGATTTCAGTTGACTAACCAATAATTTTTTCGTTTCAAAACCAATATGAGAAAATACAACGGTATCATTTGGGGTTACTATTTCATTCAGTTTCAATTTGAAAATTCCTTTTTCGTCTGAAACAGTTCCAGCATTCTTATTGACGATTCCGATATTTACATAAGCGAGTTCTTCGTTGTTTTGAGCGTTTTTTAGTTTGCCTGAAATTATCGATTCCTGAGCAGAAATGCTAAATGCAAAAAGAATGGAAAATAGCGCAGTAGTATATTTCATTAGCTTTTTTAATAAAGAAATGAAATAAGATTAAAATTGAACTCTGTTTTATCCTTTTTTTAACATTTTAAAAAAAATTAACACATTGAATACAAATAGAATAGATGATTCAAATGAATTTGATTACTCTAATTTATGATGATCTTCCATATCTTTATTCAGATCCAAATTTCTAAAAGTTGGTGATTTAAGTGCGGTTACAATAACCGTTAAAAGCGTCACACTTCCACCAAAAACAACAGAAGTTACAGTTCCCATTAATTTGGCAGTCGCACCGCTTTCAAAAGCACCCAGTTCATTAGAAGATCCCACAAAAATTGAATTTACAGCACCAACACGACCCCGCATGTGATCCGGTGTTTTAAGCTGTAAAATAGTCTGACGGATTACTACCGAAATTCCATCGGCCAAACCGCTCAAAAATAAAGCGAAAACAGAAAGCCAGAAATAAGTAGAAAGACCAAATAAAATAATCGACAATCCAAAAACAAATATGGCTGCTAAAAGTTTCTTCCCTGCATTTTTATTTAAAGGGACATAAGCAGAAACGAGTACTGTGATAAAAGATCCTACTGCAGGAGCAGCCCTTAAGATCCCAAAACCTTCAGAACCCACTTTTAAAATATCCTGAGCAAAAACAGGCAATAATGCTACGGCTCCTCCAAAAAGTACCGCAATCATATCAAGTGATAACGCACCTAAAACAATCTGATTCTTGAATACAAAAGTCAAACCTTCAGTAAGACTGTCTTTTATAGATTCTCCAATTTTCGGATTTAAGATTGGTTTTTTGCTGATTTGCGATAAGGCAATTAAGGAAAGAATAGAAAACCCGAATACGAGACACATCGACCAGTGAACGCCAATCCAGTTAATTGAAAACCCTGCCAATGCAGGCCCCATAACGGCTCCAATCTGCCAAACGGTACTGCTCCAGGTTGCCGCATTTGGATATACTTTTTTAGGAATGATTAAGGATAAAAGAGAGAAAATAGTTGGCCCCATAAAAGAACGAACAATACCACCGACAAAAACAAGAGCATAAATGGCATACAAAATATAATCTTTAGACCAATCTCCAACGACTTTTGGCCAGGTCAACAAGAAAAGGCCAAAACTAATGGCTGAAAAACCTAAAATACATTTTACTAATAATCCTTTCTTTTCTCTCTGATCGACAATATGTCCTGCAAACAAAGCCATTGAAACGGCAGGAATTATTTCCATCAAACCAATAAAACCTAAAGAGAGCGGATCTTTAGTCAAACTGTAAACTTCCCATTCAATCACAATAAACTGCATGGACCAGGCAAAAACCATTGCAAAACGCAATAATAAAAACACATTGAATTCTCTGTAGCGTAATGCCTGATACGGATCGTTTTTGTTTTTGTTATTTTTCATTACTTCTAATATCTTTCAGCATCAGCTGAGTGGAAATAGTTCCGTTCCATTCATTTTCAGCGATGCTGTACGCGAGTTGAAACGGATTTTGATTTTGTACAATATTTATTTTTTTTCCGAGTCCAAAACCAATAGCGGCAATTCCGTCAGAGTTGTTTTGTTTGACAAAAAGCCTTAAATGTTCTTCTTCTGAACCAAGAGTTTTGGCATATCCCGTATCTTTTGCATTTCTTGTCATAAAAACGGGTGTCATATTTTGCGGTCCAAAAGGTTCAAATTGTTTTAGAATCCGAATCAGTTTTGGCGTTATATCTGCGAAATCAATTTCAGCATCAATTTCGATTTCCGGAGTCCGCATATCGGGATGAATCGTTTCTTGTACGCATTTTTCAAAAGCGGCTTTGAAAGCCAGATAATTTTCTGCTTTTAAAGTCATTCCTGCGGCGTACATATGCCCCCCAAATTGCTCCAGATGTTCTGAACAGTTGTCTAATGCATTATAGACATCAAAACCTTTTACAGATCTTGCTGAAGCAGCGTATTTATCTCCGCTTTTAGTGAAAACCAAAGTCGGACGGTAATACGTTTCAATTAATCTAGAAGCTACAATTCCGATTACGCCTTTGTGCCAGTCTTCCTGAAAAACAACGGTTGAAAAACGTTCTTCTTCATTGTTTTCTATAATTTGCTGAAAAGCTTCTTTGGTAATTTTTTTATCTAAATCTTTCCGGTCGGCATTATATTGTTCGATTTCTGAAGCAAATTGCTGTGCCTGTTCAAAATCAAATTCGGTTAACAATTCGACAGCATGATTTCCGTGTTTGATTCTTCCTGCCGCATTAATTCGGGGAGATATTATAAAAACAACATCGGTAATATCCAAAACTTTCTTTTTTACCTGATGTACCAAGGCTTTTATCCCAGGTCTCGGCTCACTGTTGATTACCTTTAAACCAAAATAGGCCAGAACACGGTTTTCTCCCGTAATCGGAACAATATCAGCAGCAATTGCAGTAGCGACCAAATCCAGATACGGAACCAGATCTTCTATGGTTTCATTTCGGTTCTGCCCAAGAGCCTGAATGAGTTTAAAACCAACTCCGCAGCCGCACAATTCATCGTAAGGATAAGAGCAGTCTTCTCTTTTTGGATCTAAAACCGCAATAGCATCCGGTAGAATTTCACCTGGGCGGTGGTGATCGCAAACTATAAAATCTATTTTTTTGGCTTTTGCGTAGCCGATATGATGGATCGATTTTATTCCGCAGTCTAAAGCGATAATCAAAGAAAATCCGTTATCGTCTGCAAAGTCAATTCCTTTATAAGAAATTCCGTAACCTTCGTCGTAACGGTCCGGAATATAAGTCGCAATATTTGGGTAATGGGATTTTAAATACGAAGAAACCAAAGAAACAGCAGTCGTTCCGTCCACATCATAATCGCCGAAAACCAGAATATTTTCCTGATTTTTAATTGCCAATTCGATTCGGGCAACGGCTTTATCCATATCTTTCATTAAATAAGGATCATGCAGATGTTCTAATGACGGACGAAAGAAATTCTTTGCCTCATCAAAAGTTTCAATTCCACGCTGAATCAAAAGTGTGGCTACAAAATCTTCTACATTTAAGGCTTGTGCCAGATGTTTGATTTTATCTTCAGAAGGTTTTTGTTTTATAGTCCAGCGCATTAGATTGATGATTTTTGAATGTTGATTAACGATTTTTGATTTACTGTAGATGACTTAATTGTTTGATTTTTAAATCTGAAATCAAAAATCGTTAATCAAAAATCGTTAATCGAAAATCTTAAATAATTTATTTTTGCTCCAAAGCATTTCCTTCAAACTGAATTCCTTCCCAGCCAAGGTTAATGAAATTTCTAATGTTTTGGTGGTTTGTTCCGTTTGGATCGCCTAAAACTTCTTCGAAATAAAAAGCTCCAAAACACGCTAAAGTTTCTTCTTTACTTAAGTTTTGCAGTTTTGCAAAAGAAAATAATTTACAAGAACCTGAATTTTCTCCGGCAGCGTTATGTTGTGTTCCGTTTTGAAAAGCAGTTGGCGTAAAGTTGTAGTTTTCTTCAATTACGGCAATAGTTTCAGGAAATGTGATTTGTGTTGGGGTTTGTTTTACTTTTTCTAAAAAGGCTTGTATGCTCATAATTTATTTTTTTATACTTAGTTTTTTAACCACGAATTACACAAATTTCCGCAAATTGAATTAGTGAAAATTTGTGTAATTTGTGATTTATTTTTTAGCAACCTGTGATAATTATTTCAATTTTCGTCTTCGTCGTCCTTCGAATATTTACTTCTTTTAGCTTCTTTCTCTATCGTTTTTCCAGCAACAACAACAACAATTTCGCCACGCGGTGCTGTTTTTTCAAAATGTGCCAGAACTTCTTTTGCAGTTCCTCGTACATTTTCTTCGTGTAATTTTGATAATTCTCTCGAAACACACACTTGTCGGTCCTCTCCAAAATAAGTAATAAATTCGGCTAATGTTTTGACCAATTTATGTGGTGAAACATACAAAATCATCGTTCGGGTTTCTTCGGCTAAAGCCAAAAAACGAGTCTGACGCCCTTTTTTATCAGGCAGGAAACCTTCAAAAACAAATTTATCGTTTGGGAGACCGCTGTTGACTAAAGCGGGAACAAAGGCCGTAGCGCCCGGAAGACATTCCACTTCAATTTTATTTTCAACACAGGCTCGGGTCAGTAAAAATCCGGGATCTGAAATAGCCGGAGTTCCGGCATCTGAAATCAAAGCGATCGTTTCGCCGGCTTTCAAACGTGCAATTAAGTTTTCAGTGGTTTTATGTTCGTTGTGCATATGATGGCTGTGCATGTGCGTGCCAATTTCAAAATGCTTTAAAAGTTTACCGCTCGTTCTGGTGTCTTCGGCCAAAATCAAATCGACTTCTTTCAAAACGCGAATGGCGCGAAAAGTCATATCTTCTAGATTGCCGATTGGCGTTGGAACGATATATAATTTAGACATAATAATTTTAAATATTAAACACAAATTGCACGAATTAACACGAATAATTCAATTTCCAAAAATTCCACGAATATAAATTAGTGTAAATCTGTGAAATTCGTGTTTTAAGAGAATTTCTTCTCAATAATTCCCAGAAAACGTTCTTCATAATCTTCTTTTCCCTGCCAGTCGTTATAATCCGGTTTTACCATGTTTTCGATAAATTCTTTGGCTTCACTGAAACTGTCAAATGTTAAAAGCTGATTTAAAACGCGGCTGTAATCTTCTGTGCTGTTTGCAAAAAGATTTTTGGTAAAAGCAATACGATCGTTCAGATCAATATGAAAGCCTCTGGCCAGTTTTTCGTTTAACGGAACTGACTTAGGCTTTACCGGTTCTGCAATTGTAGCCGAAATTGTAGCCTGCTTCTCCTGAAATTCATTTATTGAAGCGGCAGGAGTAGAAGAAACATCTTTAATATCATCTACTTTGACAAATTGCGCATCTACATAACTAACTCCCAGAATATCCTCCAGCGAAATTGTAACAGCATCTGATTTTGCAGGAGCTTGTGCTTTTGATTCTTCAGGCATTATCTCTTCTTTATCTAACTCAAATGCAGGTTTAAAATCCGGAATCGGTTTTAAATCGCTTACTGTTTTAAAAGAAAATTCTTCGGTAGTTTCTGTTGTTATTTTGGTTTCCGAAACAGGTTCTTCAATTTTCACAGAAATGCCCTCAACAACTTCTACAGGAATTTCGACTACAGTTTCTTTTTGTGTTAGAGTATCTTCCGGAATTTCAGCAACAATTTCTGTTGGTTTTTCTTCAATAATTTCAGGTTTGGCAACAACTTCTACCTCCTCATTTACAGCGTGTTCAACATCAGCCGGAACTTTTTCTTCAGCCTTAATTGCTGGAGGAAGATCCTCCACTCTTTCAAAAACAGTTGCAATCTGAGATTCAATTTGGCTATATCCGATGGTTGGTTTTATATCATCAAAATTTTCTTCTACAAATTTTAAAACAGTTAATTTCTCATATAATTTCTGTGTTTCCAGATACAATTGATTGATATCGGATTTGTTTTTAAGCTTTAAAATTCGATGTGCAATGCTGATTAAATCGGCTTCCAGTTTTTTTTTCATAACTATTGAAATTATAGTGAATAGGGTATTTTAGTCTATTTTGAATGTCTTTTATTTTGCGAAAGAAATTCGTCTGATATTTATTTTCTGTTAATAAACGCGAGCGAATCTTCAATTCCATAAAAATTCTCTACTTTTGAAAAAGTGTAAAAGGGCAATTTTTACATCCGTTTATTACCAGTACAAAGTAATAAAAACTATTCATTTTTAAAGGTAGAAAAATACAAAATGTTTCTCGAAAATACAGTAAATCACAAAGAACAATTTGGCTGGATTGAAGTTATTTGTGGATCAATGTTTTCGGGTAAAACCGAGGAATTAATCCGCAGGCTCAAGCGCGCCCAGTTTGCCAAACAAAGAGTCGAAATCTTTAAACCTGCCATAGATACCCGCTATCATGACGAAATGGTCGTTTCACACGATGCTAATGAAATTAGGTCAACTCCGGTTCCCGCCGCAGCCAATATTGCTATTTTAGCTCAGGGCTGTGATGTAATTGGAATCGATGAAGCTCAATTTTTTGATAATGAAATCATAACGATCTGCAATGATCTGGCGAATCAGGGGATTCGTGTAATTGTGGCTGGATTAGATATGGATTTTAAAGGAAACCCATTCGGACCAATGCCGGGTCTTATGGCCACTGCTGAATATGTAACAAAAGTTCATGCAGTTTGTACCAGAACCGGAAATCTCGCCAATTACAGTTTTAGAAAAACCGATAATGATAAATTGGTAATGCTTGGCGAAACCGAAGAATACGAGCCCCTTAGCCGTGCAGCGTACTTTAATGCGATGAAAAAAAGCCAGGATAATAAGTGATAAGCCTTAAGAATACAAACATGAGAAAGCAGAATATTTTATTTTTAGCAATTATTGTAGTCGCAATGGGCGTCGCGGGATATTTTTATTTTTTTATTACTGAAAATACTAAAGAAGCAAATAAAGAAGTAACAGAATTAGTAGTGAAATACAATAAAAATTGCCCGTTGATTATTCAGGAAGGAATTCGTCTGGATAGCGTAAGTTTACATGAAGAAAGAACGGTTCAGTACAATCTGACCTTGTTGAATGTTGTAAAAGAAACTGCTGAGGTAAATGTTATAAAAACGGAAATTGAAAAGAGCTTAATCAGTACAGCAAAAGCAAATCCAGGGCTTCAGGTTTTTAGAAAGAATGAGTATGCATTGGTTTATAGTTACAGTGATAAAAATAAAGTGTTTTTATTTAATGTAAAAATATTTCCGGATCTGTATAAATAAGCTTGTTTCAATGTCTAATACTACTCTGGGTTTAAAAATATAAATTACAAAAATTAGATTTTTAGTTACAAGGTTTTTGAAGGTGTTAGTGTAAAAACCTTGCACTTAATAATAATATTCAAACTCGGAATTACTGATTTTTATGAGGATTTGAGTTCTTCAGCAAACCCTAATTATGATCTAATAATAAAAAAACGCACTCAAATTAATGAATGCGTTTCGTACAAAACTAAATGTATTTATTTATCCTTTTAAACTTGCTGCTAAATACTCGCGGTTCATACGTGCGATATTTTCAAGAGAAATTCCTTTAGGACATTCTACTTCACAAGCTCCGGTATTAGTACAGTTACCAAACCCTTCTAAATCCATTTGATGAACCATATTTAACACACGCTCTGTTGCCTCAACTTTACCCTGTGGCAATAAAGCGTACTGAGAAACTTTTGCTCCAACAAACAACATTGCCGAAGAGTTTTTACAAGTTGCCACACAAGCACCGCAGCCAATACAAGCAGCAGCATCAAATGATTTATCTGCATCTGCTTTTGGTACCGGGATAGCATTCGCATCGATTGTATTTCCTGAAGTATTAACCGAAATAAATCCACCTGCGTGCTGAATTCTGTCAAAAGAACTTCTGTCAACAACTAAATCTTTAATCACTGGGAAAGCCTTTGCTCTAAATGGCTCGATAAAAATTGTGTCACCATCTTTGAACATACGCATGTGTAACTGACAAGTTGTAACGCCTCTGTCTGGTCCGTGCGCTTCTCCGTTGATGAATAAAGAACACATTCCACAGATTCCCTCACGACAATCGTGATCAAAGGCTACAGGCTCCTCTCCTTTATGTATTAATTGTTCGTTAAGAACGTCTAACATTTCAAGAAAAGACATGTCTGGTTCGATTCCATCGATAGGATATTCTACAATCCCTCCTTTATCTTGTGCGTTTTTTTGACGCCATATTTTTAATGTAAGTTTCATATTTATGTTAGGTGTTATAAGTTAAGAGTTAAACGTCATAGGGCTACTACTCCATTTTCGTCTTAGCTAAATAATTTATGTATCCATTTAATATTGCTTTGGTTCTTTCGAACCTTTCTCTAAATTGTTGCAACAAATCTTCTTCAATATAATCCTCATCTAAAGCAGTAATTACCTGATTTAAAGCTTTCTTCCGTTAAAGAACCTCTCGCAATTCTGCAGAATTGAATATTTTCTTGATAATGATATCTGCCAAACCCTTCGGCAATATTATCACTAACAGATCCTGAAGATCGTTTTAGCTGACTAGTTAAGGCATATTTTTCGTCAATTGGAAATTTCGAAAGAATATTTCGAGAAACAAAGATTCTTAATTCTCGTGCCGCTTTCCAGCACTCCAAATCTTCGAATGACTTTAAACTCATAACCCTTAACTCTTAACTAGTTTTATTTATAACTTCTTTGAACTAATTTAATGTTTTCGTAATTCAGAGGTTCTTTGTGTAATACGGCATCACTTGGTTTTCCTTTGTATTCCCAGGCTGCAACGTATGCAAAGTTTTCGTCGTCACGAAGTGCTTCTCCTTCTTCTGTCTGGTATTCCTCACGGAAATGACCTCCACAAGATTCATTTCGGTGTAAAGCATCTTTCGCAAACAATTCTCCTAATTCTAAGAAATCGGCAACACGGATTGCTTTTTCTAATTCCTGATTAAACTCGTTAGCGCTTCCAGGAACTTTTACATCTTTATAAAACTCTTCACGTAAAGCGGCAATTTCTTCCATAGCTTCAGTTAAACCTTTAGCGTTACGGGCCATACCAACTTTATTCCACATAATTTTACCTAATCTTTTGTGGAAATAATCTACAGAATGAGTTCCTTTATTGTTGATAAAATTATTGATTAAATCTTTTACTGATTTTTCAGCTTCAACGAATTCTGGTAAGTCTGTAGAAATTGGTCCCATTTTAATATCCGGAGCTAAGTAATCTCCAATAGTGTATGGCAATACAAAATATCCATCAGCTAAACCTTGCATTAAAGCAGAAGCTCCAAGTCTGTTTGCTCCGTGATCAGAGAAGTTAGACTCTCCAATTGAGAAACATCCAGGAATTGTAGTCATTAAGTTATAATCAACCCAAGTTCCTCCCATTGTGTAGTGAACCGCTGGGTAAATCATCATTGGCGTTACATAAGGATCTTCATCAACAATTTTCAAGTACATTTGGAATAAGTTTCCGTATTTACTTTTTACGATATCAGTTCCTAATTTAGTAACTAAAGCTTTGTCGTTTTCATTCAATCCTTTAACGTGAGCAGCTTCTTTTCCGTAACGTTCGATAGCAGCCGCAAAATCAAGATAAACTGCTTCGCCTGTTTTATTAACGCCAAAACCTGCATCACATCTTTCTTTAGCAGCACGAGACGCAACGTCACGAGGAACCAAGTTACCAAAAGCAGGGTATCTTCTTTCCAAGAAATAATCTCTGTCTGCTTCAGCAATATCAGTTGCTTTTTTCTTTCCTTCACGAATAGCCTGAGCATCTTCTAATTTTGCAGGAACCCAAATACGACCGTCATTACGCAACGATTCAGACATCAAAGTCAGTTTAGACTGATGATCTCCTGAAACCGGGATACATGTTGGGTGGATTTGTGTGTAGCAAGGATTTGCGAAAAACGCTCCTTTTTTATGAATTTTCCAGGCTGCTGTTGCATTACTTCCCATAGCATTTGTAGAAAGGAAAAATACGTTTCCGTATCCTCCGGAACCAATTACTACAGCATGAGCAGAATGTCTTTCAATTTCTCCTGTGATTAAGTTACGAGCAATAATTCCTCTCGCTTTTCCGTCAATAACTACTAATTCCAGCATTTCATGACGGTTGTACATTTTTATTTTTCCACGGCCAATCTGACGGTTCATTGCTGAATATGCTCCTAACAATAATTGCTGTCCTGTTTGTCCTTGTGCATAAAATGTACGGGAAACCAAAGTTCCTCCAAAAGAGCGGTTATCCAAAAGTCCGCCATATTCACGAGCCAATGGCACTCCCTGAGCCACACACTGGTCAATAATATTAGCAGAAACTTCAGCTAAACGATGAACGTTTGCCTCACGTGCACGGTAGTCACCTCCTTTTACAGTATCGTAAAACAATCTGTAAACTGAGTCACCATCACCTTTATAGTTTTTTGCCGCATTAATACCTCCTTGTGCAGCGATAGAGTGCGCACGACGTGGAGAATCCTGAAAACAAAATGCTTTTACGTTATATCCTAACTCGGCCAAAGTTGCCGCAGCCGAACCTCCAGCCAAACCTGTACCAACTACGATAATATCAAGATTACGTTTGTTAGCAGGATTTACTAAATTAATATGATCTTTATAATTTGTCCATTTGTCCGCTATAGGACCATTTGGAATTTTTGAATCTAATGCCATTATAATTGATATTAATTATTGTTTGAAATGATGAAATAAGGCGATAATTACGAAAAGTGCCGGAACTACAACTGCGAACCAGTAACCTACTTTTGCCAAAAACCTTGAATATTTGTTGTGCATCCCTACAGACTGAAGAGAAGATGCGAACCCGTGCCATAAATGAAATCCTAAAAGGATGAAAGACACACAGTATAATCCTGTACGGATTGGATCATGAAATTTATGAACCAACTCTCCATAATATCTTGTAGCATCTGGCTCACTCCCTGCTATGTATTTATACGTAACTTCAGGAAACCAGAAATCATAAAAATGCAATCCTAAGAATGCTAAAATAACCAATCCAGAAATAATCATATTCCTAGAACTCCATGATGCGTTTGCAGCTCCATTATAATTCGCATAAGCAATAGGTCTAGCAGCTCTGTTTTGAGCAGTAAGTATAAAGCCCATTACGAAATGGAAAATTACCCCAATTGCCAAAATTGGCTGCATTACAAATTGTATTAGCGGATTGTAACCCATAAAGTGTGAAGCTTCGTTAAAAACGTCTTCACTAATAACAGAAATGAAGTTTAAGGTAACATGCAGCGCTAAAAAAGTGATTAAGAATATTCCCGAAAGAGCCATAGCTACTTTCTTTAAGATGGAAGCATTCAATAGTGCAGATTGTGCCATAAGTGTTTAAGTAGTTTGTTTTTAAAAATTAAGCAAAAATAACTCAATTACATATCAACTACAACCATTTCGTTGTTATTTATAATGATTTTAAAATAGCCTTTATGTACGTATTTTTACTTACTAAAAAAACAGAATATGCATTAAATTATTATAAAAATTTTAATATATACAATTTACTCACTTTATTTCAGACAATATTTATCCCATAAAAAAATAACAAAACCGTACTAAATTATTATTTTAACGCAGCTTCTGACCTCTTTTGTACAAAACTCAGCTTAAGCCAGAATTTTATAGCCTTAAATAATTGTCATTCCATTCTAATAACTTTACCTTTACCACCTTCAAAAAAAACGAGAATGAAAACAGGAATTGATGCTATTTCTTTTGATGTAGCTAACATACATTTACCCATAAAAACTTTGGCTATTGCCAGAAATATTGAACCAGAAAAATTAGAAAAAGGTCTTGGATTGTTAAAAATGACTTTTCCGGATGTTCATCAGGATGCGGTTGTTTTTGGAGCTAATGCTTTAACAAAACTTATCATTGACAACAATATAAACCTAAACGAAATCAGCAGGATTTATGTTGGCACTGAAAGTAGTATTGACAGTTCAAAACCCATTGCTTCATATTTGATTAGTTTAATGGAGCAGAAATTTGGCGAAGATGCTTTAGCTGAATGTGATGTTGTTGACTTTACTTTTGCTTGTATTGGCGGTGTTGATGCGATGCAAAATTGTTTGGATTTTGTGAAATTGAATCCATCAAAAAAAGCAATCGTAGTAACCAGTGATTTTGCCAAATACGATTTAAATTCTGGTGGCGAATACACTCAAGGTGCCGGAGCGGTTGCAATGCTGATTACAGCAAACCCAAAAATTATCGCTTTTGATGATAATTGGGCAACGAGCACAAAAGGTGTTTTTGATTTCTTTAAACCCTACAGAAGCATTTCAAAAGAAGCCATTACACAAAATACAAATAACGACTCCTGGTTCGATAATTTAGAAGCTGAAATAGAAATCCATAAAGACCAGCCGGTTTTTGACGGACAGTATTCAAACCAGTGTTATATGGATCGTACACGTTCTGCTTATTTTTCGTTCAAAAAACTAAAAAACACTACTGAAACATTATACAATACCTGGAACAGCATTATCATGCACCTGCCTTATTCGTTTCAGGGCCGCCGAATGTTGTCTGAAATTTACGCTTTAGACAGTGCCGAAAAAATCATTGCTGATGATATTGCTCCAGCAGATTATCAAACGAAAATTAAGGAAATTGCAAAATCGGAAGATTACAGAAATTTTGTAACCGAGAAATTACAACCTGCTGAATTGGCTTCTTCTTTAATTGGAAATCTTTATACAGGTTCCATTTTCATGGGATTATTATCGACTCTTGCACATTTTTATGATAACAAAAAAGAAGTTACCGGAACAAAATTCGGTTTCTTAGCTTATGGAAGCGGATCGAAATCGAAGGTTTTTGAAGGAACGATTCAGCCAGAATGGAAATCAGCTTTAGAAAATGTGAAACTTTTCGAAAATTTAGCCGAAAGTATAGAAATTGATTTCAATACTTATGAAAATCTTCACAAAAAAGAACAAAAACAAAGCGTTAGAACTCCAAAAAACGAATGGGTTTTAGATAGAATTGAAAAAGAAATTCCAGTTTTAATTGGAGCTAGATATTATAAATGGGTGGATTAAATTTTGAAATTCCAATTTTTGAGAACCCAAATTCCAAATAAAACCGAAGTTTAAATAGCTTCGGTTTTTTTTCTTTATTTTCTGGTCTTTGGATTCATTCTTATAAATTACCGTAAACCACTATATAATCAGCATAAGCTAATTTATCGTTTAGCCAGTTTATTAATTCAAGCAGAAATATTTTTTCTTTTTCATTATGAGTTTCAATTCTGCTTATCTTTTCAACAATAAGTTTACAGATTGCATTATCAAAGAAATTATGACCCGTTTTATCAAATTCATCTTCGATAATTCCGTTCCATGGATTTTTAATTGGAAAAACAGACTCAAATGCTTTCAAAACAATCTCAAAATCTTTTGTTGAAATAAAAACATCGTTTCTTTTTTCAGTTTTATAAAATTCTCCCTCTGCATTTTCCAGCCATAAAATAAACCCGATTTTTGAATCTCCATTATTACCTGTTGAAATTACAACTGGTTTCTGATTGATTCTTTCAATTGCTTTAGCGACATCATAATTGCAAATTTGATATTCTTTTCTTGCAGTTTCTTCTTCGCATTCTGTTCTTTTGCAGACCTCTATAATGTTTTGATTATGAAAATCCTGTTCGGCAAGCGTTATATTGTCATTATTATTTTTAAGCAATTCAATGGCCTTGTTTAAAGGAATTGAAATTTTGGTTCTTAGTATTTTTATGTTTTTGGTATTCATTTTATTTTTGAAAATCAATTGTTTTTTGGCTAAAGCCGATTTGCTTTTTTGCTTTATCTAACCTATTCAAAAAAATTTCGTTTCAAACTCTGTTAAAAATTAAACTCTCGTTTATTTTTTTCTAAATCGATTAGCCATTCTATTTTTATATACTTAGTACAATCTTTTTTAAGAATATCTGTCCAGTCAAATAATATTGCCGATCCTCCTTTTTCCACTTCTCTTTTCACAATCTGACCAGTTTCTTCGATTCCTTGAGGATCTTGCGCAACTACATCAAGGATTATATTTTTTGTTTTTGATAATACTGAATATATTGTAATTAATCTTCTAGGATTTCCTGGTAATCTGTTTACTTTTGTTTTTTTATGAATCCATTCAATTTCATAAATTTTCTTAGCAAACTCACTTTTTTCATTGGCATTTCTTTCCAAATATTCTCCAACAGTAATAGGAAAAAATCTCCTTCTAAACTCAGATTCCCTAAAATGTTTTGAATATGTTAAAGGTTTGTAGATTATAACATCTTTATGCTTTACTTTTCCGCCGAATATATCTATTAAACTAGATTTTACCTCGTACGAAACAGGATGATTATCAAGATATATCAAAAGAAATTCCCCTTCTCTCAACTCAAAGGGCGGAATAAAATATTGATCTGTTTGTATTCCTTTGCTTTCCAGGATTAACTCTTTCATTTATTTGGATAAAAAAATCTTTTTAAAATAATTTTAATTTTGCCTTCACTTTATTTTGTAGTTATTTATATCAAGAGCATTTTAAGAATAGCAATATACAAATTCCCTTGATTGAAAAATGATTTTCATTATCAACTCCATGTTAATCCGAGTTTTGCGTGAGGGATTGAGGCGGTATCCTTTTATGAAGCGACAGCGAAATAAAAGATATAGCTGAAAGCCCGGCCCTTGGGACACGCCATTATTTTAAAGATTCTAAGATTTTTCAATCTTTGTGGAGTTACTTGCGGAGATTTCTCCTTACGTCGAAATGACAACATTACCTAAAAGCTTTGTGAACTTTGCGCAAATCCTTGCGCTCTTTGCGTTTAAATAAAATACTCAAAATATTAGAACCTAAACAAATAATAAAACTTTAAGAAATCAATTTTACGTTGATTACTTAAAATATGTAATTTTGAAATTCTAAGTTCCAAAATGAAACAATTATGAAATATCATCAAATAAACAGCAATCTTTTTGTAAAAAACCGCAGAAAATTCACAGAAGCAATGAAACCGAACAGCGTTGCTGTTTTCAATTCAAACGACATTTACCCAATTAGTGCCGACAGCACGATGCCTTTTGCCCAGCACAGGGATATTTTTTACCTGAGTGGTGTGGATCAGGAAGAAAGTATTTTGCTTTTGTTTCCGGATGCGCCTTATGAAAACCAGAAAGAAATGCTTTTCCTGAAAGAAACCAGCGAACATATCGCGATTTGGGAAGGTGAAAAACTGACCAAAGAACGTGCTTTTCAGGTTTCGGGAATCAGAACGGTTTACTGGCTTCAGGATTTTCATAAGATTTTGAACGAAATGATGACGTATGCTGATACGATGTACATCAACACCAACGAGCATTACCGAGCAGCTGTTGAAACTGAAACTCGCGAAGCCCGTTTTGTAAAATGGTGGAAAGAAAAATACCCAGCACATAATGTGGCGAAAAGCAATCCAATTTTGCAACGCATTCGTTCTGTAAAAGAAAGTGAAGAAATCGATTTGATTCAGCATGCCTGTGATATTACCGAGAAAGGTTTCCGCAGATTATTGTCATTCGTAAAACCAAATGTTACCGAATACGAAATCGAAGCCGAACTGGCACACGAATTCATTCGTAACCGTTCTAAAGGTTTTGCTTATACGCCGATTATCGCTTCAGGAAATAATGCGAACGTTTTACATTATATCGAAAACAACCAGCAATGTAAGGCCGGAGATTTGATTTTACTGGATGTTGCTGCTGAATATGCGAATTATTCCAGCGATATGACCAGAACGATTCCGGTTTCGGGAAAATTTTCAGAAAGACAAAAAGCAGTTTACAATGCGGTTTTGAGAGTAAAAAATGAAGCGACAAAAATGCTGACACCAGGAACGCTTTGGAAACAATACCATGTTGAAGTGGGTAAAATCATGACTTCTGAATTATTAGGTTTGGGTTTGATTGACAAAGCTGATGTTCAGAACGAAAATCCGGACTGGCCAGCCTATAAAAAATATTTCATGCACGGAACTTCTCATCACATGGGATTGGACACGCACGATTATGGATTGCTTCACGAACCTATGAAAGCCAATATGGTTTTTACGGTTGAACCAGGAATCTACATTCCGGCAGAGAAATTCGGAATTCGTCTGGAAGATAATGTTGTAGTTCAGGAAAAGGGAGAGCCTTTTAATTTGACGCGTAATATTCCTATTGAAGTTGATGAAATTGAGAGTTTGATGAATGCCTAAATAAACAAAGCCCTTAATACTTTACATATTAAGGGCTTTTAAATTTTATAAATCGGTATTATCCGATTTTTGCTATTTGCACATCTAATTCAAATTTGCCTGTAGCTTCGTTTTCGTTGATGAGTTCGAAAAGTTCCAGAGCTCTCCTTGCATTTTTCTCTTCTTCTCTTTGCTCAGCCACATACCACATCATAAAATCTTCTGTAGCATAGTCATTTTCAGCTCTGCATTTTGCAATTACTCTATTAATTGCCTGAGTAACGGCAATTTCATTTTGCAAAGCAACTTCAAACACTTCTCTGAAAGAAGCAAATTCCTGCTGCACTTCAGGAACAGATGGCGTTACTGCAATCCCTCCCATATCTGTAATGAATTTGAAAATTTTCAGAAAATGCTCTCTTTCTTCTTCCGCCTGCTTATACAAATACGATGCTGTATTAGCGTAGCCATTTCTATCCAGCCATGCAGCCATCGCTAAATATTTATTAGAAGCGTCGCTTTCGATTTTTGCCTGTAAATTCAATATATTTTCTACGCCTTCAGTTAATGAAGTGCTTGTTCTTAGTAAATCTTTCATCATCATTAATTTTTATCTGTGTAAATTTACAAAATATAAAAACAAAAGCCTTAAGGGCCTGAAAATTTGGATTTAATCTAAGTAAGAATCTAAATTAGCTCAACATTTGCAATGTTACAAAGCATAGAATGCAAACTCAGCGTAAATTTAGTTCCGTTTAATAATTCACGAAGCTGTACTATTTCGCAGATGGTAAGATTTCTGGAAAAATTTTTTTTAGTAGTTTCAATCAACTGTGCATCAGCATGATCGGAAAGATCATAAAGCATATCTAAAATATCGACACTATTGACTTTTCTTTGGAAAATCAAAAAATCATGAATTTTATAACTTGACAACGTATCAATAAAATTGATAATGATACTATTAGTCAAATCACACTGATAACTGTATCCTTTTTCGGTTTCAAATAATACTTTGGTGGTCAAATCGCTAACTAATGCCATTCTTATATAAATTTATAACGGTACAAAAATATATAATTTACACCAAATAAACACATAATTAAGACTAATTTAAAATAACAAATACTATTTTTATTTTTAAAAATGAATTTATTTGCTGAATTTATATCCTAAAAAACAACTCATTAATGATAACACTGTAACATTTCTGAGGATCATTAGACTTATTTTGAAACTAAATTTATTAAAATCATGCAGGCACACGAAATAGATTACCAAATTTTTGGAGAAGAAATGCAATATGTGGAAATAGAACTGGATCCACAGGAAATTGTCATTGCCGAAGCGGGCAGTTTTATGATGATGGAAAACAACATCCAGATGGAAACCATATTTGGCGATGGTTCCCAGCAACAGGGATCAGGTTTGTTTGGCAAACTGCTGAATGCTGGAAAAAGAGTCCTTACAGGCGAAAGCTTGTTTATGACGGCATTTTTAAATCAGGGCAACACTAAAAGCAAAGTTTCATTTGCATCACCCTATCCCGGCAAAATCCTTCCGATTGATTTAACCGAATTTCAGGGTAAATTTATCTGTCAAAAGAGTTCGTTTTTATGCGCTGCCAAGGGTGTTTCTGTTGGGATAGAATTTTCTCAGAAGTTAGGCCGCGGCTTATTTGGTGGTGAAGGTTTTATCATGCAGAAAATTGAAGGTGATGGTATGGCTTTCGTACATTCGGGAGGAACAATGGCTAAAAAAGTTTTGGCGCATGGAGAAGTCCTAAAAGTAGATACCGGATGTATTATTGGTTTCACCAAAGACGTAGATTATGATATTGAATTTATTGGCGGGATCAAAAATTCTATTTTTGGCGGTGAAGGCTTATTTTATGCTACTTTAAAAGGTCCGGGAATAGTTTATATTCAGTCATTACCTTTCTCCAGATTAGCCGACCGCATCATTGCATCAGCACCAAGATCTGGCGGAAACAACCGGGATGAAGGAAGCCTGCTTGGTGGGTTAGGAAATCTTCTGGATGGTGATAATAGGTTTTAAAAAAACGGAATAGGCTTTCAGTGAATGAAGGCCTTTTTTATTATACCAAAATCGGAATTGTTATAAAAATAAATTATAACAAAATTTATCAAAGTGCATCTATCAAACTTAAATTTCCTATATGATTTATCGTTTCTTATCTTTGTCTTACATATTATAAAACTTCATTTTGAAAACCATTTTACATAAAAACACCAACATATCCTATACTGTTTCAGGAGAAGGAACTTCAATTGTCTTACTTCACGGCTTTCTGGAAAACAAAAAAATGTGGAAAGACTATGTTTCTGTATTCTGTGAAAACTATCGTATAATAACCATTGATTTATTAGGTCACGGCGAGTCAGAATGTTTAGGCTATGTTCATGAAATGGAAGAAAATGCCAAAGCTGTCAATGCAGTTTTAGAACATCTGAAAATTGAAAAAGCGATCATTCTGGGGCATTCTATGGGTGGCTACATTGGTCTGGCTTTCGCCGAATTATACCCGGAAAAAGTACAAAAACTGGTTTTACTGAATTCGACTTCCAAAGAAGATAGTGCAGAAAAAAAACTAAACAGAACACGTGCCATTAAAGCGGTAAAACAAAACTATGTCAGCTTTGTTAGTATGGCAATTGCCAATTTATTTAGTGAAGATAATCGTGAGCGTCTTGCAAATGAAATCGAAAAAGTAAAAACAGAAGCCTTAAAAACACCATTACAGGGAATTGTAGCTTCGCTGGAAGGAATGAAAATCAGGAAAGACAGAGAAAGTCTTTTGAAACAAAACCTTTTCCCGGTTTTATTAATTTTAGGCAAAAAGGATCCTGTTTTAAATTATGATCAAAGCATATCACAAGTCGAAAATACAAATGTACAACTTGTATCTTTTGAAGGTGGACACATGAGCCAAATTGAGAATAAGGACGATTTAAAAAAAGTTCTCTTTGATTTTTTTAGGGATTAAGAATTGATTAGAAACAGAAAAAAGACCGATCATCAATGTGAAACGGCCTTTCTTCATTATCGGGGGCAAAATCTTAGTCGTTTTAATTCTGACATTTTGTGTCAGGTTTCTAAAAATAATCTTTTTTTAGATGTGGCAAAGGTATTTGAATAGATATAACTTTTCAATGAATAACTGTTAAAAAATAATCCAAAAATAAGTTTCTGCATCACTTTTATTGATAACACATCGATTCTTTATTTTTAAAATAAAGTGCACAAAAAATCTTAATAAATAATTCATATCTCGTTAAAAAAACAATCAGATAAACTAATGATATTAAATTATTAATTTGAGAATTATGGCATTTTAGAAGCAAATGAATTAAAAAAGTGCAATAGCTGACAAATATCCATGCTCAACTAGACCTTCCTTTTTATCGATATTATACACTTTACCATTTTTCACCAAAACTAACCTGGTAGAAATTTTGATTACATTTTGATAATTATGATCTGTAATAATTATTCCCTTTTTCTTTGAATTTGCTTTAATCAATTCATTCACAACATCAATCATAATTGGCGACAATCCGTTGTAAGGCTCATCTAACAAAACAAATTTTGAAGAATTGTAAAGCACTATTTTGATTTCTAAATAACGAAGTTCCCCACCTGACAAGTCTTTTACCTTTTTCTTTAAAACAGATGTAATGAATTCATCCTCACAAAAACTTTCAATTTCCTTAGCATCAATTGACAACGAGATAGCTTTTTTAACAGACAAATGATTTGGAATAAACTGATCCTGATGTAAATAACTAATTTCATTAAACAAATAGATTGCTTTATTTTTAGAAATTCCATCAATTCGAATACATTTATTGGGAGCTTGAACAAGTCCAACAATGATTTTTAGCAAAGTAGATTTACCAGAACCGTTTCTCCCTAACAACCCAACAATTTCTGATGTTTCGCATTTTAGATATACATCAGAAAGTATTACTCTCTCGGCAAATTTTTTCTGAATTCCGTCGACTTCTAAAATATATTTTTTCAAAATAATTTCTTGATTAAAAAAATTATCAAACCAATTAATATGGTCATGCAAATAGTAAAAAGATAACTGAATATCCAGAGCTGAATTTTAGAAATTCCATTATTAGAATAAAACAAGTAATCACTCTTTCGATAAAACTCTTTGAAACCAATACTCATTAAAAAACCAAAACTCAAAAACATTATAAAAAAATAATCAAAGCCACCTAACAAAACAGCAATAGAACATACCACCAAATTAATACCTAATGTGGTTTTAAAAAACTCGAATATGTTTAACAGCTTCCTGATATTAATTTATTTTTTCTTCGAAAGGAATGTTAACATCAAAAATCTGATTTAACAACATTACAATTTCATCCAGATAATTATTTAAAGTCTCTCTGGAAACAGTAATATTCAATTCTCTATCTTCCTTAAAACCAAACGGTAAAAAACCAGACTTCAGATTCTTAAATGAAATAATACCTGCTTCAACAGGAAATTCTCCTGCTTCTTTTTCAAACATAAAAGCATAAGCCAATACCTGAATGATTTTATCATTTTTAAGCTCCCGAGTCAATCCGTTCCATGATTTAAGAATAACATTAACTTTTTCAACTTTTCCTGTCTTATAATCAATGATTCTTATTTTCCCATTACGCAGTTCAATTCTGTCAACGTTTCCTTTAATTAAAACAGGAAAAGGGAGACTAGGATGAATTAAGTCACGTTCAAATGTTTTTTCCAAGGCAATAATTTTGACTTCGTCTCCATTTTTAATCGCCTCTAATTCCATTTTTAGAAAATTAGAAACATTACGTTTTGCAACTTCAAAAGCCAAAAGATTTCGCCCTTTCTTAATTTCTCCTTCTTTATAAACCAACTTAAATTGCTTTAAAACTTCATCATCCAGCAACTTAAAACAATTAGAAATATCCTCTTCAGAAATAAACTTATCGATAAAAGGAGTATACAAAGTCTCCAAGGTCCCATGAATAATAGTTCCCAAAGTATTCAAAGCGATATTTTCTTCTACTTCTTCAACTTCCCGGATGCGAAGTATTTTTTGAAAATAAAAATCAATCGGATTCCGAATATAACTTGTTAAAGCCGAAGGAGAAAATCCCGTCGTAGCTATTTCTTTCAAACGCAGCATTACGGCATCTGACTTTGGAATCGACATTGGTTTATAAGCCGTTGCAGGCAAAACCGGATTGTAAATATCAAAAGTTAAATTATGCCTAGGTTGCTTTTCTACTTCTAACTGTGTTATAAAGCGGCTACGCTCACCGGCATCTAATCCTTCATTTTCGGTATTATAAATCAGATAAATATTTTTGGCTCTTTGCAGCAGATGGTAAAAATGATATGTGTAAATAGCATCTTTTTCTTTAAAAGTTGGCAACCCAAGCTCCCTCTTCACATCATACGGAATAAATGAATTTTGAGATTTCCCGGCCGGAAACTTCCCTTCGTTCATAGAAGTTACAATTACCGTATCAAAATCAAGGACACGGCTTTCCAAAACCCCCATAATTTGTAAGCCATTTAAAGGCTCCCCTTCAAAAGAAACTTCTGCAAGATCAATTATCTGTTTATAAACTGCATACAAAGTCTGAATATCATCTATAAGAGTATGCTTAGAATAATAATTGATTAACTTATTGATAACTTTAAAAATAGAGAAAACAAAAGTTTTTGCAATTTTCTCGTCTTCATTGTCATTACTAAAATTTTCTTTAATCAAAAGTAAAAGCGCCGAAATACTTTCGAGTACAGCCAAGGATCCATTTTCCCATTTTTGAAACAGCAGACTAAATAAATCTGAAGGATTCAAATTGAGTTCGTTTAATCTGGTATGCGTAATAAAAGTGTAATTATTTTCTTTTATAATTTTAACTAACTGATTGGTTTTGGCGAAAGGTTCAATTAACGGATGTGTGAGAATATCAAGCACATCCTTGTAATAAAAAACATAACTTGCCCCATTTCTGGAAAGAGCGTTTGTATGCATTTTGAACAATTTGGCAATTAAAATTTGTGACGGATTATTTTTACCTGAATAGCCCATAGTTATATTCAATGACCCAACAGAATTTGGCAAAGAATATAAAACAGGTATTAGTAAATTTTCTTCACCCAGCACAATTGCCACTTTATCAAGAGAAGAATCTGGATTGTCTCTCAGAATATTTTCGATAATACTTCCCGAAAGTTTTGCCTGCCCAATAGTTTTTGGTGTTCCTATTACCTGAATATTTTTTGACTGGGAAAAATCATCCACAATCCACTCAAAAGGATTTAATTTATAGTGTTTCCAATTTTCTTTGAACCGTCGTACAAAAAGACCTGCATCATGATATGGGTCGTTCAGAAATACTTGATCTATATCCCAGTAAATTTTTGCCTGATCAAGAGCTAAAAGATGCTGTACTATCCTTTCTTCGGCTGCATTCAAAGCATTAAACCCCGCAAAAACATATGTTTTATTCGAAATAGTATTTGAAAAATGATTCAAATTATTTACTGCTTCTCGATAAATTAAACCCTGATAACCAAAACCCCTATTTAACAAATGACTATACAATGCTTCATAATAAACTGGCAGCAATTTCCAAAAATCGATATAATTCTCAAGGAGTTTCGTTTTATTTTCAACCTCAATTCCCCACTTTTTAATATCTTCAATATCTTTTAGATAAGACAAAATATGCGAAGGCTCAAGAAGATAACGGTCAATTTCATTAAAATCCTGCAGAAGTGTTTTTGCCCAATTTGCAAATAATTCAAATGACTGCTGATGTTGTTTTTCTGTGATAGAGAGATAAACCTCGTAAAATTCAAACAAGAGCTCAATGGAATCAATAGAACGAACAGAAGCAACTTGCTGGACAAAATCTTCAATCGAAATAATATTAGGAGAAAGAATGGTTTTGTTTGTTTGTTTCCTTAATGCTTCAATCAAAAAAACCTTAGCCCTTTTGTTAGGAAGAACAATAGTAATCTCAAATAACCTATCGGAATGATCCTGAGTAATAGTAGCTGCAATTTTTTCTAAAAAAGGAGTGTTTATCATATGATAAAAATAAAAAAAGCCATTCAATTAAGAATGGCTTTTTACAAATTATTTAGAAAAGTAAACTATAGTTTACCTTCATATTTAGAACCTATGTGTTTGATTTCAGTTCTTCTGTTTTGAGCTTTACCTGCAGGAGTTTTATTACTTGCAACTGGCTGAGACTCACCAAAACCTTTAGAAACTAAGTTATCAACGCTGA
Organism: Flavobacterium adiutor; assembly: GCF_048282555.1. Classification (NCBI taxonomy): domain Bacteria; kingdom Pseudomonadati; phylum Bacteroidota; class Flavobacteriia; order Flavobacteriales; family Flavobacteriaceae; genus Flavobacterium; species Flavobacterium adiutor. Next base: position 390,282 of record NZ_CP182487.1, on the reverse strand, counting down.
TTCCTCTTTCTATCAATGCATTCATAACAGCAGCAGCTCTGTCTTCAGAAAGTTTTTGATTCACTTTGTCAGAACCATCACTATCTGTATGACCTTCAATACTGAATTTCGCATTAGGATAGTTTTTAAGGATTTCTTTAATAGCATCTAATCTAGCTAAAGTTTCTTTATCTCCTGTTTTGAATGTAGCTTTACCTGAGTTAAAGTAAACCGCTCTTGCCTGAACTTTAAGTTCTTCTAATGCTTCAGTAGTAATTTCAGGACAACCTCTGTTACTTGCCGGACCAGCCACAGTAGGACAGTCGTCATCTTTATCTAAAACGCCATCTTTATCAGCATCTAAGAAAGGACAACCACCATTTTCTCTTGGACCCACTTCTTTAGGACATTTATCGTCTTTATCAGCGATTCCGTCACCGTCTGTATCAGGACAACCTTTTAAAGCAGCTAAACCAGCAACATCTGGACAAGCATCATCTTTATCAGCAACTCCGTCACCGTCTGTATCAGGACATCCGTTTAATGCAGCTAAACCAAATACATCTGGACAAGCATCAGAAGCGTCAACAATTCCGTCTCCGTCAGTATCAGGACATCCGTTGAACTGTTTTAAACCAGCAACATCCGGACAAGCATCATCTTTATCGTAAATTCCATCACCGTCAGTATCTTTACCTCCGAATTTAAAAACTAAACCTGCTGTGTGCTGGAAGTGAGACGGAGCATCTGGAGTAACTCCATTAGCTTCTTCTCTATCACCAAATGACCATTTATATCTTGAAGCAAGTTCAAGACCAATAGCATCTGTAAACCAGAAAGTTAAACCAAGACCCGGATTAAAAGTCCCAAAACTACTATCACCAAAGAAAGTATAACCTCCACCAACAGATAACGAAGGATCAATTACTTTAGATTTAATCAATTCCTGAAAGCTATATTTGATAGTAGCATCAATGCCATAATACATTAAATCCCCTGGATTGTCAACATAATTCCCTCTTGAATCTGCAGTTGCATTTAATGGATCAAAAATAACATATTTTTCAATTTTGTTTACAGAACCTTGCAAACCAACAGAAAAACCGCTACCTACATATCTAGACACACCAATGTATGATAAAGAAGGTAGAATATTCCAATTGTCTTTTACTGCGAATGGCTGAGAAAAGTGTTGCTCAAAGAAACCACTTCCTGACCCAGAACTTGTTCTGGTATCAACGGCATTAACCCCAAAAGAGATAGCCCATGGATTGTTACTGTCTTGTGCGTGAGCATTTAAACCCATCGCCATTAATACAGCAACAAAAAGTTTGTTAAGATGTTTCATACTTATTTTTTTTAATTACAATTTAGTTAATTATAAACAAAAGTAACACGTAAATTTTTAAATACAAAATGTTATGTTAAAAAAAACCTACAAAAATTACGCAAAATGGTAATTATATAACTTTTAACATTTGTCCTACAAATACAAATGCTTCTATCGCTTTGTCTAAATGTTCTTTAGTATGAGCTGCTGATAATTGCACCCTAATTCGTGCTTTTTCCTTAGGAACAACAGGAAAGAAGAAGCCGATTACATATATCCCTCTTTTTAGAAGCTCATTAGCCATAGTTTGGGATAATTTTGCATCATATAACATCACAGGAACAATTGCTGAATCACCTTCTATAATATCGAAACCAGCTTTTTTCATTCCTTCTTTAAAATAATTGGTATTCCATGCTAATTTATCTCTCAAAGATGAATCTTTTTCCAAAAGTTCAAAAACTTTAATAGAAGCACCCACTATTGCTGGAGCTAAAGAATTTGAAAACAAATAAGGACGTGAACGCTGGCGCAGCAATTCAATTATTTCTTTTTTGGCAGTTGTATATCCTCCCATTGCACCCCCCAGGGCTTTACCAAGTGTTCCGGTTATAATATCAACCCTGCCCATTACTCCTTTTGCCTCAAGGGTTCCTTTTCCTGTCGCTCCAATGAATCCGGCAGCATGACATTCATCTACCATTACCATTGCATCGTATTTATCTGCAAGGTCACAAATTTTATCCAGTGGTGCCACAAGTCCGTCCATAGAAAAAACACCATCAGTAACAATTAATTTAAAACGTGCTCCAGATTCATTAGCCTTGATTAATTGCTGTTCTAAATCTGCCATATCACTATTTTCATAACGATAACGGGCGGCTTTACATAAACGAACTCCATCTATAATAGAGGCATGGTTCAGACTATCTGAGATTATAGCATCATTTTCTCCCAATAAAGGTTCAAAAACTCCTCCGTTAGCATCAAAAGCTGCTGCATAAAGAATCGTATCTTCTGTACCGTAAAAATCTGCAATCTTCTTCTCTAAAGTTTTATGAATATCCTGCGTACCGCAGATAAAACGAACAGATGACATCCCAAAACCGTGTGTATCCATTGCATTTTTTGCAGCCTCAATAACTTCAGGATGCGATGAAAGTCCTAAATAATTATTAGCACAAAAATTCAAAACTTTTTCCCCTGTAGAAATAGTAATTTCTGCACCCTGAGCAGAGGTTATAATACGTTCTTTTTTAAAAATCCCGTTTTCTTCAATCAACTGGAGTTCACTTTGTAAATACTCTTTAATTTTTCCGTACATTTCAATATTTTATAATATGTTAAAAATCAATACATTAAGCCAATTAAAGCTACGTAAATGATTTAACATCTGATTAATTTCATTACAAATTTACCACATCAATATCTGGACCTATATACACCAAAGCCCTTTTTAACACTTTGTATCCTAAATCCTCAACTGCATTTTGATATTCCTGAATTTGATGTATATATTTAGGATTTTTAGCTCCTGTTTTATAATCCAGCAAATAAGCCCCCCTATCACTTGTCAACACAATTCTGTCCGGTTTTAAGATTTTCCCCTCCCTTTGCACAATTGTATGCTCGTTTAAGACAGTATTTTGCCCATTAAAACAAATACTTATCTCTGGATGAGTTACAATTTCAAATAATGTTTTAGCAACAATCTCTTTTTGATCTTGTGTTATCAATCCATTTTCAGTTGCCTTTGTAAGCGCTAATTCAACATCAGACTTATCTTTCACGAAAGCCAAAATCTCATGCACAATATTCCCGTATGAAATCGCCTCTTGCTGGTGTGTCCCCCACATTAAGGCTTCACGCTGAGCAATTTTGATGTTTTTCGGATTTAAGACTTCAGAAACCACTGGAATTGTTTTCAAAACGGTCATTTTTTTATCAGAGGCGGAAAGCTTTTTTGAATCACCAAATTCATATTCCAGCTTTTCCGGATGATAAATTCCTTTATCGATTAAAAATTTAATAAAAAATGAAGCCATATTACTAGGAAAATCTCCTTCCTTTCTTTCTTTTAGTGTTTGAGAAATAACATATAACTGCTCTTCTGCTCTTGTTAATGCCACATACAAAACATTAATGTTATCCAATAACTCCTCTTGCTTTTTTATATTAAAAACAGCTGAAGCTTTTTCTCCAAAACCTTCTACCGCACTACTGTTATCAATTAGAGCTTTGGAAACGCCTAAACCAGCTTCTTCTGTATCCAGCCAGAGTTTATCTTTGGGTTTCCTGTTATAATCTTCCTCTGCAAAAGGCATAATTACAACAGGAAATTCTAAACCTTTAGATTTATGGATTGTCATAATACGAACTGCATTATTTCCTTCCGGAGACGGAATACTAAATTTTTCTCCATTCTTATCCCAATAAGATAAAAAATCAGCTATTCCTGCCTGATTTCGAATATCACGCTCCAGAACAATATCAAGAAAGTATTGCACATAAGCATTTCCCTCTGAAGGAAGAATAAATTTTGATATGATAATTTCTACCGCTTCATAAAGTGACTTTTTTCTTATATTTTCAAAAGAAAGCGAAACATCAAAGGTTAAAAGCCATTCTTCAAAATCATTTTCAGCTTTATGATTCATTCCCTCTGCAATAAAATCATGAATAGGCATCGCAATTTCTTTTCCATTCCCTAAGAAATGCAGAAAATTTGCTTTTGCCTCCAAATCAATATTATTATTAAGATACTTTAGCAAATGAATAATCAGCCTTACTTCAGTAGCATTTTGAATCATCAATGTTTCTGATGACAAAAGCGGAATATTCTGTTCAGTCAAATAATTTGCAATAGCGATTCCCTGATCTCTCTTACGGGTCAAAATCACTATATCTTTATATTCAAAACCTTCGCGAAGAACTTTCTGAATTGTATTTAATGTTGCCAGAACATATAAATCTGACTTTTCAATCGCTTCTTCTTCATCTGCAAAATCATTTTTTTCAATTATAGGGAGAAAAGAAATATTTACATAGCCTCCTTTTTTAGAGTTTGCCTTCTGAAAACTATGATTTTCATATAAATTTTTATAATCTTCATTTGAAAATTCAGTCGAAATCAACTTAAAAAAAGCGTTATTAAAATCAATTACTTCGCTGTAACTTCTATAATTGGTATCTAAATGTTTTATAGCTTTATCCGGATTATTAAACGGATTTAAATCTTTACTTAGCTCAATAAATTGTTCTGCCTTTCCTCCCCTCCAGCGATAAATAGATTGCTTTGGATCCCCAACAATCATCAGGGTTCCTTTGTTACCAAAATCATCCTGTCCGGAAAGCGCATTATCAATAAGCGGAATCAAGTTTTGCCATTGCATTTCAGAAGTATCCTGAAATTCATCTATAAAAAAGTGGCGGTATCGCTCTCCTAAACGCTCATAAATAAATGGCGCAGGCTGGTTCTGGATTTCCCGATGTATAATTGCGTTGAACTCTGAAATCGACAAAACATTTTGTTCAGATTGAATTTTAGCCAGCTCATTACTGACTGTATTTAACAAAGAAAGTGGCGTAATATTTTTTAGAAAAGCCTTGTAGAAATCTCTTTTTTCAAAGTTTTTATAGACTTTGTCTAATATCAAAAGCAGTTGCGGAATACTATTTTCAATCAAAGCCCTGTCACTGGCCGTCTTGTTGATGGCAATATCTTCAAATTGATGAAAGGTTTTATTTCGTGGATTAAATTTTCCGTCACGAATACTTTCTAAATGATTTGGAAAAGTACCTCTTGAAAAAGATTTTAAGTTAATTCCGTTTTTATTAATTAAAGAAAGTGCTTCAATCGCAAATTGTTCATTTTCTGATTCTAATTCCTGGCACAAAGCCACCATTTTCTTTTTAATTTCAACAAATTCTTCAATTGTTTTATCGTTAAAATGAATAATTTCATTACGATTATTTTCATTCAAAACCAAACGACCTGTTTCAAGGATTTCACGCGAAACATCCCAGCTTTTATCGTCATCGGTCTTTTCCATTGTAAAATCGATCAGTAATTTAGTCAGGGTTTCGTCCTGACCTGCCTGTGCAATAATGGCGTCAACAGCTTCAATTAACAAATTTTCGGTATCCAGAGTCACCTCAAAAGTCATGGGCAAATTTAAATCGTGAGCAAAAGCACGAATTACCTTATGCGTAAATTTATCAATGGTAGAAATATCAAAAGCAGCATAATTATGAATGAGATGCTTAATAATATTTTGAGATTTTGTTTTGATTTTAATTACTGAAAGTCCCGTTTCCCTTGATAGATCTTCCATCAGATCTATAGCTTTCGCCGAAGGTTCGTCTTTAGCAAATTCAGATAAGCTTCCAACAATCCGGCCTTTCATTTCATGAACTGCCTTATTCGTAAAAGTAATGGCAAGGATATTACGGTAAGCATCATTTTTAGGTGAGGAAAGAATTATTTTAAGATATTCCTTAACCAAAGTATAGGTTTTTCCGGAACCTGCAGAAGCATCATAAATCGAGAAAGACGGGCTTTGCATAAAGTTGGTTTTAGTCTTGTAAAAATAGTACATTAAATATTAAAACCAATAAATGCAAAATCCAAATTTCAATAGCTGATACATAATCACAAGCAGCTATTGAAATTTAGATTTTATTTTTTTACTTTTTAAAACAAGATCAATGTTTTGGAAAAGCTCTTTTATTAAAAACAAGCAAAATACCAACACCTGTAGAAATCGCTACATCTGCTACATTAAAAATAGCATTAAAAAATTCAAATCGCTTTCCTCCAAAAAAAGGAATACATGCAGGTAAATCCCCTTTCCATATAGGAAAATAAAACATGTCTACAACCAAACCATGAAACCAGGTACCATAAGGCTCAGGAGAAAAAGGAGTGGCTAAATTATTATAACTGCTGTCAAAAATAACACCGTAAAAAACAGAATCCAGAATATTTCCAGCAGCTCCGGCAAAAATAAGTGCAATAGCAATGACTAAATAAGAAGAAGCATTCTTTTTTACAGCATCGTACAACCAATATCCAATCCCAAAAACGGCAAAAATCCTAAAAACTGTCAAAATTAATTTACCATATTCACCTGGGATTTTAGTTCCCCATGCCATCCCTTCATTTTCTATAAAATGAATTTTAAACCAGCTAAAAACAGGGTATTCATCACCTAATATAAAATTAGTTTTTACATAGATTTTGGAAATCTGGTCAATTAATAATACTATAAATATGAGGAGATATGCTTTTCTTAATGACATCATGTGAATTTTAATGTTGGCAAAAATAACAATTAAATCAAAAAAAACGCTCCTTAAGGAGCGTTAATTCTTTGGCATTTTAAGGTGATTATCTTTGCATGTTTTTAGCTTCGATACTCATTGTTGCATGAGGAACGATTTTAAGTCTTTCTTTGCTAATTAATTTACCTGTTACTTTACAGATCCCGTAAGTTTTGTTTTCTACACGGAATAAGGCATTTTTTAAATCACGAATGAATTTCTCTTGTCTGATAGCTAACTGAGAGTTTGCTTCTTTTGACATGGTCTCACTTCCTTCTTCAAAAGCTTTAAATGTTGGAGAAGTATCATCAGTTCCGTTATTCAAATCGTTCATATAAGCACTTTTGATCAAGTCAAGATCTTCTTGTGCCTTTTTAATTTTTGCCTGGATTATTTCTTTGAACTCCGCTAAGTCAGCGTCTGAGTATCTTGTAATTTCATCTATCATTTTTAATACCTATTTTGAAATTAATATCATTGTTCTAATGTCATCAAACTCAATTTCTGTGCCGTTTTCTAAAGCGTCAGCAAAAACAAGTTCGTCTGTTAATGTTTCTGATTTAATGTAATCTTCATTTTTTGAAACTGCATTTTCTAAAATACCGTCTCTTTTTATTTGTACTTTGATCTTATCCGTAACCTCAAATCCTGAATCTTTACGAATATTTTGTATTCTATTAACTAATTCTCTTGCGATCCCTTCATTTTTCAACTCTTCAGATATTGTAACATCAAGCGCAACTGTTATTCCGTTTGAATTAGCAACCAGCCATCCTTCAATATCCTGCGATGTTATTTCGACGTCTTCTAATGATAAAGTTACACTATTTCCTGCAATAACAATATCTAACGTTCCCTGCTTGTCAAGCTGATTGATCTGGTCCGCAGAAAAACCCTGTATCTCCTTAGAAATCAAACCCATATCCTTTCCAAAACGTGGCCCAAGAGCCTTAAAATTAGGCTTAATTTGTTTTACCAAAATACCTGACGCATCGTCTAAAAGTTCGATTTCTTTCACGTTTACTTCGGCTTTTACAAGGTCAGAAATCGCTTCGATTTCAGCACGCTGATTCTCGTCAAGTACCGGAATCATTACCTTTTGCAGAGGTTGACGCACTTTGATCATCTCTTTTTTACGTAATGATAAAACCAGTGAAGAGATGGTTTGCGCCTTCTGCATTTTGCTTTCCAACGTTTTATTAACAAAGTTTTCGACAAATTTTGGGAATTCTGCCAAGTGAACACTAGCAAAATCCTCGGTTCCAGTAGAAGCTGTCAAATCTCTGTACAATTTATCCATGAAAAAAGGAGCTACTGGAGCGCTTAATTTACTAATTGTTAGCAAGCAGGTATAAAGCGTTTGGTAAGCTGCAATTTTATCTTTTGCATATTCGCCTTTCCAGAAACGACGACGACATAAACGAACGTACCAGTTACTTAAGTTTTCCTGAACGAAATCAGAAATTGCTCTTGTTGCTTTTGTTGGTTCGTAATCTTCGTAACATTCATCAACAAATTTTATCAATGTATGCAATTCAGACATAATCCACTGATCGATTTCAGGTCGTTCGCTTAACGGAATTTCAGCTTCAGCATATTTAAATCCGTCGATGTTAGCATACAACGAGAAGAAAGAATAGGTGTTGTAAAGCGTTCCAAAGAACTTACGACGAACCTCAGCAATTCCTTCGATATCAAATTTCAGGTTATCCCAAGGATTAGCATTTGAAATCATGTACCAACGGGTTGCATCCGGACCATATTCTGCAATGGTTTCAAAAGGATCTGTTGCGTTTCCTAAACGTTTCGACATTTTTTGTCCGTTTTTATCTAACACCAAACCATTTGAAACTACGTTTTTATAAGCAATTTTATCAAATACCAAAGTTCCGATCGCGTGCAAGGTATAAAACCATCCACGAGTCTGATCTACTCCTTCTGCAATAAAATTAGCCGGAAAATCTTTATTTTCATCAATTTTGTCTTTGTTTTCAAAAGGATAATGCCATTGTGCATAAGGCATTGCTCCAGAATCAAACCAAACGTCGATTAGATCACTTTCGCGCTTCATTGGTTTCCCGGAAGCAGACACTAAAGTAATTTCATCCACAACATTTTTGTGCAAATCAATTAAATCATAATTTGATTCAGACATATTTCCGATTTCAAAACCTTTAAACGGATTTTCTTTTTGAAAACCAGCTTCGATAGATTTTTCGATCGCATTGTATAATTCTTCAACAGAACCAATAAGAACTTCTTCTTTTTTATCTTCAGTTCTCCAAATTGGCAACGGAATTCCCCAATATCTAGAACGAGATAAGTTCCAGTCGTTGGCATTTTTCAGCCAGTTCCCAAAACGTCCTTCACCAGTAGATTTAGGTTTCCAATTGATAGTTTCGTTCAGGTCGAACATTCTATCTTTTACATCGGTTACTTTAATGAACCATGAATCTAGCGGATAATATAACAACGGCTCATCGGTTCTCCAGCTGTGTGGATAACTGTGCACGTATTTTTCAACCTTAAAGGCTTTATTTTCTTCTTTTAATCGAATAGCGATTTCAACATCTACAGATTTCTCCGGAGCTTTCCCCGCATCATAATATTCGTTTTTAACGTATTTCCCAGCTAAATCTCCTAAATGAGAAGTGAATTTTCCTTGCAAATCTACTAACGGAACTGCATTTCCTTCTTCATCCAAAACCAACATTGGCGGCACTTCTGGTTTTGCTTCTTTTGCTACTTTAGCATCATCTGCACCAAAAGTAGGCGCTGTATGCACTACTCCTGTTCCGTCTTCTGTTGTAACGAAATCTCCAGAAATTACTCTAAAGGCATTTTCAGCATTTTGATATGGCAATACGTAAGGCAATAATTGCTCGTAACGGATTTCTACTAAGTCGATTCCTTTTGCTTCGGCTAAGATTTTGTATGGCAGTTTTTTGTCGCCGTTCTTCACATTGTCAAAATCAGCGTCATCTTCGCTTAAGAAAAATCCTTTTCCGAATTGTTTTCCAACTAAGTTTTTAGCCAAAATCACATTGATTGGCTCAAAAGTATATTGATTGAATGTTTTCACTAAAACATAATCGATTTTTGGACCAACAGTCAAAGCAGTGTTTGACGGAAGCGTCCAGGGCGTTGTCGTCCAAGCTAAAATGTGAACATCTCCAAAACCTTGTAAAAAGCTCGGAAGCGTTTCCGGCAAAGTTTTAAACTGTGCTACAATTGTAGTATCTGTAACATCTCTGTATGCTCCCGGCTGATTTACTTCGTGAGAAGATAATCCTGTTCCTGCTTTTGGAGAGTAAGGCTGAATCGTGTATCCTTTGTACAATAAACCTTTATCGTAGATTTGTTTTAAAAGCCACCAAACCGACTCCATATATTTTGGTTTATAGGTCACATACGGATCTTCCATATCAACCCAATACCCCATTTTTTCGGTCAGATCATTCCACACATCGGTATAACGCATAACGGTTTTTTTACACGCTTCGTTATATTCTTCGATAGAAATTGTTTTGCCAATATCTTCTTTTGTAATTCCTAATTCTTTTTCAGTACCCAATTCTACAGGTAAACCGTGCGTATCCCAGCCGGCTTTTCTTTTAACCTGAAAACCTTTTTGAGTTTTATATCTGCAAAAAATATCTTTAATCGCACGTGCCATCACGTGGTGAATTCCCGGTAATCCGTTTGCTGAAGGCGGACCTTCAAAAAATACGAAAGGTTCAGCACCTTCGCGTGTAGTTACACTCTTTTCAAATATATTTTCTTTCTTCCAAAAATCAAGAACTTCAGACGCTACCGCTGGTAAGTCAAGTCCTTTGTATTCAGTAAATTTTGTACTCATTTTATCCTTTTCTTAAACGAGGTGCGAAAGTAAGGAATTTTGAATTATTGTCCATCAATTTCTTGAAATTTCACACTTTTACAGAGAGAGACCAGATCAAAACAAAAGAATTGGCTACTTTCTGGTACTAATCTCAAAAATAGGAGTCAATAAACCAAAAAGAGTCAATTCTATGTTATTATTTTTTAAATAAATTAACGGCTATTTAAATCCCCCGAAATATACTTCTTTCATAAAAATTCTATTTCCAAAAACAGGATTTATTTCTACTTTTTCCCTTTGCTCCTGATATATCGTTTCACCATTAAAATCTTCAATCTCGTAACGTATATTGTACGGAATTTTTCCTGAATTCAGAGTTGCAACCGGACGATAATCTCCAAAAAGTTTTCTTTCAAAAAAGCTCTTATTTCCGTTATCGAATTCTGTTTTTTCTGTAGAAACTATATTGAAATATTCTTTATCAATAAAAACATGATAATCTGTTTTTGGAATTGTTCTGTTTCCTGTACTCAGTGTTTTTTCAAAATAATTTAAATGATAACATAACCTTCCTTCATACATTTCATCTTCTAAAACTTCAAAATTATTCCATAAATCGAGTCTTAGATCGGTAAGAAAGTTTACTAAATCGGCATTTTTAGATAAATTATTATGATCATACGAGGTAAGTTTTGTCCATTTTGCATTTACGCCGCTTTCACGGTCATCATGACTCCAGGCTTCTGCCCCGTTCATTATTTCATAATAGCTTTCAGGCATTTTTTTTCTAAGAAGATAATTAGAATTAGTTGCCCATTTTTCTTCTGTCTGAGACACTTTATTTCCTTCAATAGTAAGTTTAGAAAAAAGGTGCACTTTTTCAATTTTTTTCAAAGCATCACTTCCTCCTAGACTGGCAATTACTTTTGCTAACAATTTAGCATTAAGCTGATACGGAATAGAATCAAGCATATTATTCCTTTGGATTTTGGTTTTTTCCAGTTTTGCTTCACGGTTGGCTTTTTCAGTTTCCCATTCTGCTTCCTGCTGCTCTATTTTTTCAAAAAAAGCTAATCGTTTTTCTTCTTTTTCTTCGGCTATTTTAAGGCCTAATTTTTTAAGATCTGCAAAACGAGTGGTATGGCTTCTTATTTTTTTATCGGCAAAATAGCCTTTATTTACTTTTTTAACTATCGAAGATCCTCTGGAATCCTGTTTGTCATTTTCAATAAGCAAATTAGCATACAGTAATGCTTTTTCTTTATTTTCAAGCAAAAAATAAGTTTCGGCTAAATTGTTGGTTACTATAAACCGGATGTTTTCGTTTGCAGGTGAAGGCGGGTATTTTAGCAATAAACTTTCCAGATATTGCAAATGCGGTAATAAAGGCCTTTCGTCTAAACCTTTTTCAAGGGTTACTTTTTCCATCTGAGCCGTAATTTCATTTTCAAATGCCAGCATTTGATTGTATTCAGAATGTCCTTTTGAAGTTACAAATTCAAACTTTATTTTAGACTCTCCTTTAGTATATCGTAATTTATAATTAAGATAATTTTGTATTGCATCAACAGACCTGTAAATCACAGTATCTAAACCTAACTCTTCAACAGTATAAAGACCACTTTTCTCTGCTTCGGCAATTTTTTTATTATTTGTAATTACTGCATCCCTCAATTTATCTTTTTGAGAACTAACACCAATTGTATAGGATTCTACAGTATTAAAATCCTCCGACAATAGAAGTTTATCAGCACATTTTGCTTCTACTTTTATCTTTACACTATAATTAGAAAATGCAAAAAACTCCCACGTATTCTTCTTTTTATCAAATGTACTATCGATTTTTGTTGCCTGATATTGTGGCAATTCAATAGTTAAATAAATTCGTAGCTTTCCATTTGCAGGATCTTTTATAAATCCTTCAATATTAAAATAATTTTTCTTTAAGATAGGCTCTTCTTGTATTAACCTCTTATCAACCTGATAAAAAGTGGTTTGAGTTAATGCATTATCGAGAACAGGAAACTCTGAATATTCAATTACAGGTATATAAAACTTCTTTTTTTTCGAGCTTATTTTTTCTTGTGCCTGAATTACAGCAATTACAAGCAAGGTGATTAAGAGTAGTATTTTTTTCATAGGCAAAAAAAAGCCATCAGAATTATCTTCTGATGGCCTTAAAGTTTTTATGTTACTATTTTTTGTTAAAAATCTGAATAGACTTATCAGAAACATAAAAGATATTCTGAGTTGCCGGGTCAATTTCATAAACCGGTTTATTGTTGTTAAAAATAATTTTATCTACTTCAACTCCGTCCGCTTTACTAACTTTTACCAAAACTTTTTCTCCTGTATCAGCTTTTGCAAAAATATAAGAGAAGTCTCTGTTTTGTTTCATCGCATTGAAACGGGAATTAAACTTAGCCGCTACTAAACCAAGAGCTGCTGCCCCTGCCGCATAAGCTTTTGCCTGATCCTGATTCGTCTTATCTTCGTTTTTTATAACGGTAGATCTCATATTACCTGAAGAATCACGGTATGTCATTGTTAATTCAGCTCCTTTTATATCACTTACTACTGAACCTATACCCATACCAATACTTCCTACAATCGCAGCACTTTTAATAAGACGTCTTGTTCCCTCTCCAGGCTGATTGTAAACATGATGGTATTTTATTGTTCCATCCATATTAACTCCCATTACCTCAACCGGCCCTGAAAGTACCACTCCCCAAGGAAACTGCTCAATGCTATTCAATTCTTTTTCTTTTTTAATATTTACTTCTGCGAATGGCTCTGGCTTATCGCTAATGCTTGGATCAAACTTGTATAATTTTTCATCATTATAAACTAAGTAGGAATTTGTAGCTTCGTCATAAGTTGGTAAAACCGGACGATCTTTTTCAAACTTAATATTACGTTTCCAAAGTTTAATTCCTGATTTGTAATCAACCATGTTTCCGTAAGTACCTGTAAGATACATTACTTTTTCACCCACTTTCCCTAAATAGTAGATTGGATCTTCTTTATCATCAGAGATTTCAATGAATTTTTTCCAAAGCTTTTCTCCATCTTTATTGATTAGCATCATTTCATTTTCTGCTACATATAAGAAATCCTGTTCGATAGGGATAACTCTTTTCAATCCGTCTCCACGAGCATCTTTTTTCCAGATTTTCTCACCTGAACTTAAGTCGTAAAAATTAAAACCGCTGTAGTGTGCTACTAAGATTTTTGTTCCCCAGTCTTCCAGATAAACAACTCTTTTTGTTTTAATAGATTCTTTCCAGATACTTTTTCCTGTATCAGTATTTAATACATTTAAATACTGTTTTGTAGAAAAAGTTCCGGCATTATTAACTACAACAATATTTTTATCATTTTGAGTTAAAAAGAATTTAGAATAATCTTCTTCACCTTTCCAGTTTAATTTTCCTGTAGCTCTGTCAAATGAATATAATTTGCCATATAGCAAATAATAAATAACAGATCCGTGTACGGTTGCAATATTTGTGTTTGCAGATTCTTTGAAAGAAAAACTAAATAATGACTTTGCTTTATCAACAGTGGTATTCCATTTCAATTCTCCTGTTTTCATGTCCAGCAAAGCGATTGCCATATCACCGTCTTTTTTCAAAGTAAGCAGATACTCATCAGTTTCAGGAATAAAATCTGATTGCGTTACCCAAAAAGATTCTTTTGATGAATTATAAACAACTTTACCCGAATCGGTATTAATGATGATATATTTGCTATTGATATAAGCTTCAACGTATGGACTTCCCGGAACGCTGGTTAAATCACTTTTTTCCTTAAAAATTTTCCCAAAATCTGGATCAGTCAAAATATCCCCTGCTGATGTTGTTCCAAAATCGTCTTTAGTAAGCGTCCAGACAATCTTTTTTGTTTCCGGATCTAAACCTTTTATAGTTCCCCCTTCTTTAAACACAACTACACCTGTAATTTGGTTCTGCACTAAATCCTGAACAGCGTTCTCTGTAGTAACAATTTCATCATATTTCCTTTGGGAAACAGCAGAAATCGAAACCGCCAGAAGTAAAATAATTGAAAAAGTAATTTTCTTCATAGTAGATTTTAATTAATGAATAGATATGCGGCAATTATGATTAAAATAATTATCTGCGAATATATACAAATTAAACTTTATTTAAGAAAATATTTCTTTCAAAACCTCGACCGATTTGGGTTTCTTGAAACCATCTAAATGAAGACTGTAGTAATCAATCAGAATCTTAAGCAATATTTGCCTTTCAATAACGTGAAAGATTTTCTGATGGTTCTCAAATTTTAAACTAAGTAGTTTTTTAAACAGACCTGTTTCATATTCTGTCAGGGAATTCAATCCTTTAAAAAGAGTAAAAACACCATTATTTAGTTCAAAATAGGGCAAATCGTACTCTGAAATATCAGGATAAAAACCCAAGTATTTGGTAGTTTCTAAAAGTAAAATTAAATGAAAATTAGAAATTTCATCGTGATGGTCGAGCCATGTGAGCGCCGTTTCTAAAAACACGAATAAGGGTTCATTTTTTTCTTCTTCCTGTATGGAATAATGCAAAATTTCAGAAATAAACATTACCATCGTACTTTTTACAAGATCTGTATGAATAGTTTGAAAAGGAACAGCTATTTTGATTTCTTTAAAATTTTCCAGACTGCCCTTGTTTTTATGAACGGCCTCAATTTCAAGAATAGACAGAGGTTGAAAATAAGCAATTTTCTGGCTTGCTTTCCGACTTGAAAAAGCGTCACGCACAAAATAAGATTTCAGTCCGTTTGAAAGTGTAAAGCATTTTACAATCAGGCTTTTTTCTTGAAATTTTAATGATGAGATTACGATTGCTTTGGTTTTAACCTGCATATATTAAATATTCAAATAGCCTTTAAATTCAGATTAGCCATGTCAAAAATTATTATTTTCTTAGTCTATTCTTCAAATTTAAAAAATAACTTTCGAAATATCTATATGACAAATTTGCTGTTAAAATTGTAAAAGTAAAAACTAAAAGATTAAAAATAATTATTGAACACAAGTTTGAAACTTTTAAGTAAAAATTAAACTTTAAAAAAGCTAATCCTACAATTTGCATCATTATAGCATGATACATATATATACCATATGATATTTTACCCAAATGATTCAATGCTTTACTTTCCAACATCAGGATTGGTTTTTCGATTAGTTGGCAAATCGTCAATCCGAATAATATCATACTGAAAAAATGATAAGCCCAATTACTCAAATTATCTTTAAAGATAGATGTTGCAAAATATACCACAAGAGTTATAAAAACAAAATATCTAATTTTTTGAATCCTTATCATTCCATTTAGTAATATGATTGAACACATTCCACTAAAAGAAAAATAAAAAAATAACATTTTATAGCTTTTTAAAAAATCAACAAAATCTGAAAAATAGAGCCAGAAATATAAAAATGTAAAAAACAACAAAAACCTTACTATATTTTTTAATGGCAATACAAAAATTAATGGCGCTATTAGCAGATAAAACTGTTCTTCTATTGCTATTGACCATAATATTTCTAAGATCCCTCCTGGCTTATATGAAGCAAAAATATTTGAAAACAAAGTGGCTGATAAAAAAATATCCTGTAACAAATTATAGTTATTTTGAAAATTAAATCCAAACCATGGTAAAATAAACCTATAATATAGTAATCCAAAGATTAATATTAAATAGTACAATGGAAAAATCCTTAAAATCCTTCTTAAAAAAAAATGCTGTAAATTAATTGAATTATAAATTGACTTCTCAATATATAATTGTCTTATAATTAAAAAACCACTTAATGAAAAAAACATACAAACAGCTTCTTCTCCTTTATCAAAAATGGAAAAATTATCATAAGAAGTAAAACCTCTATTTTTACTAAATTGAAACGTATGGAAAAACACAACCAACGATGCCAAAATAAATCTTAATGAAGTTAAATTTGGTAATCTTTTCATATTGAATCAAAATCAAATCATCTTATAATCATAACTTTCTTAACTTTTGTTTCAGTACCATCCTTTGAAGAAATAAAAACCATATAAACTCCTGAAGCTACTTTATAACGACCAAAAGCTGTTGTATCCCATTCTATAGTTCCTCCCTCCGAAATAGTTTCGTAAACGATATTCCCTTCAATATCTGTAATTTTAATATTAGCCTTATCAATTAACCCTGCAATCTTTACAGTTCCAGAATATGCTGGACGAACCGGATTTGGATAGATATAAACATTGTTCAGATTTTCATTGGCTTCTGTAGCTGATCCTTTAAAAGAGATCATTCCTTTTGTTGTTGCTATAAAAACCTCCCCGGTTTTATTATTAATTTTTATGTCGTTTATAGCATTAGCAGGTAAAGGTGAATTGTTTATTGTAAAATGATATTTTGTTTCCTGACCGTTCTCTGATACCATAAAAACACCTGAATCTGCTGTTCCAATCCATTTATTATTAGCTCCGTCTACCGCTATTGTGGTTATAGATTGTTCATACAATAATTCTTGTGCCAAACCATCTTCCATAATAATTATAGACTTTGTGGTCAATTGGTTTTCAGACTGAAAATTATTCACATTCGACAGAACTCTCAATCCCTTTGTTGTCCCAATCCATAATTGATTTTTGGAATCTACCGCCAGAGCCCTGGTATTATTAATTGGTAAATTCCCCGCATCAGTACCTTCACTGATTTTTTTAAATAGATTTCCTTTTTCATTAAAACCTACAACCCCTTCTGTATTCATTGAAACCCATTTAGTTCCGTTTTTATCAATGGTTAAATCGGTATAACTGGCATCTTCAGGTTTGACTAAAATAGTTTTCATAGAAATACTCTGCCATTGTCCATTTGTTTGCAATACTTTCAGTCCGTTATCAATCAAACTATTTGTGAGCCAGAGATTTCCTGATTTGTCAAAAGCCGCTCCATTAATACGTACATCAATGTAATTAGGCCCTACAAAAGTTAATGTTTCCAATCCACTATTTTTCTCATTATATAAAACAGAGGGTTCATTGTTTTCAATCTTTAGTAATCCGGAAAAACTAGAACTCGCATAAACCTTCTTTTCATCGTTTGGATCAACTATTATATTTACTATTGATTTTGCCCCAAATACTTTTTCATAGGGAATATTAAGCCATTCTTTTTCTCTTAAGGCACTAACACCGTAACTATCGAGGGGGTATGGATTCATTTTACCGTCATAATCTCCATATACAGCCCAAAGTACATTTGGATTAACATCGAGGGCAAAAATATTATTTCTTAGAGGACCGTCTGGAATATTATTTTCAAAAGCTGTAGAAACTGAAAGTGAAGAACTAAACAACCCATTTTCGCTTGTTCCAATATAAATAGTATCTTCAATTGCAGCTGCACAACTAAAATTTAAACTTGCGTCTAAAACCTGAGTATTCGAGATCTGGCGACTGAGAACCATTTGATTATTGTAAACATAAATTGCCCCTGGTGTAGTTATAAACAACTGGTGATTTATAGCCCTCATATCTGTCGATGTTTGAGGCAGCTGGAAAAAGCCAATAAAAGAATTGGAATTATACCTATGAATATATCCAGCATCATTAATTGCAATAAGTTCTGAATCTAAAGTTTCAACACTTGTCCAATCACCTGAATTCACAACGAACCATTGCTTATAATCTATTAAATTAGTATTAGCACTGCTTGCTCTTCTGATTCCGGCTGATGTAGCTGCATAAATAAAACCGTTAAAAAGAGTAGTTTGCTTTACGCTGATTTCAGCACCTGCATCACCAATAAAATAAGTATCTCCAAATTTTGAAGTTGTCAAATTAAACTGTACAATTCCGAAATCACAGGAAACATAAACCAATCCGCTATGCTCCATAAAATGATTGATTCTTTTTAGATTTGACGGTAGCTGTTTATTGATTATATCTACTACTTTTAGTATGCTTCCGTCTTCGTTAACAATCATTATTAGCCCATTTTCATACCCTATAATGGTCTTTTTTAAAGCCTCACTGTAATGTATTGAAGATATAGTCTGCCCTGAAAGACCGTCAATTGTTGTGGTTGTTGTGAAACCATTTTTCGCTAAATCCTTTGAAAAAAGGGCGTTTTCAGAAGCAGCTATAACTCCTATTGGGCTTATTGCAAGATCCTTAAGATTATTATACGAAAAATAGCCTTGCCAGGATAATGCTCCCTGAGAAAAACAATTTTGAACAATTATAAGAAACAGAATATAAAGAAACTTTTTTTTCATTTGCGGGAAAGATTCAGATTCACAAATATACTACAAACGAAAGTATTTGATTTTTGTTCTTTTCTAAAATTCTGTTTTAAACCTATCTGAAGGTTTAAAATTGAAAATGCCTTCAATTCTATCCTGATAAGGATGAATAAAGGCATTTTTCAAATGTAAATAAAAAAAACTATACTACTCCCTGAGCAAGCATCGCATCGGCAACTTTAACAAAGCCGGCAATATTAGCTCCTTTTACGTAGTTTACATATCCATCTTCTTCAGCGCCATATTTTTTGCACTGGTTATGAATTCCGACCATTATTTCTTTTAGTCTCAAATCTACTTCTTCACTTGTCCAGTTCAGGCGAATAGAATTTTGGGTCATTTCTAATCCAGATGCAGCAACTCCGCCTGCATTAGCCGCTTTTCCGGGAGCGAAAAGCACTTTATTGTCTAAGAACAATTTAATTGCATCTAATGTAGAAGGCATATTTGCAGCCTCAGTTACACACAAAACACCGTTATCAATAAGTTTCTGAGCATCTTCACCATTCAATTCGTTTTGAGTAGCACATGGAATCGCAATATCCACTTTCACTTCCCAAGGGCTTTTTCCTTTATGAAAAACAGCATTGGGATATTTCTCTAAATATCTTTCTGCCTTGTTATCTCCAGTTGCCCGCATTTCAAGCATATAATCAATTTTTTCTCCGGAAATCCCCTCTTCATCATAAATATAACCGTCAGGACCAGAAATCGTAACCACTTTTCCTCCAAGTTCATTTACTTTTAAAGCAACGCCCCAGGCGACATTTCCAAACCCTGAAATAGCCACTATTTTTCCTTTTATTTCGTGACCAATAGTACGAAGCATTTGATCCGTAAAATACACTACACCATAACCAGTAGCTTCGGGTCTGATTAATGATCCTCCATACGCCAGACCTTTTCCAGTTAAAACACCGGTAAATTCATTTCTGATTCTTTTATACTGACCAAATAAGTATCCTATTTCTCTTGCTCCAACACCAATATCACCGGCAGGTACATCGAGATCCGGACCAATATGCCTGCATAATTCTGTCATGAATGATTGACAAAAACGCATAATTTCACCATCAGATTTTCCTTCGGGATCAAAATCTGAACCTCCTTTTCCTCCTCCCATTGGCAATGTTGTCAGACTATTTTTAAAAACCTGCTCAAAAGCCAAAAATTTCAGAACTGAAAGATTTACTGTGTGATGAAATCTGATTCCGCCTTTATAAGGACCAATTGCTGAATTCATCTGAATTCGAAAACCTCGGTTTACAATAATTTCCCCCTTATCATCTACCCAGGGAACTCTAAAAATTATAGATCGCTCGGGTTCTGCTATTCTAAGAAGTAAGTTTTTTCCATCGTATTTTTTTTGTTCAGCTATAAACGGAATTACAGTTTCTGCGAACTCTCTGACGGCCTGAAGAAATTCAGGTTCATTTGGATTTTTTGACTCTACAAGAGCCATAAACTCATTTATTTTTTGTTTCATCATTTTGAAATAAATTTTGCTTTCAAGTCAATTATTTGCGCTTATTAAATAAGAAAACTCCATTAAGAAAACGTTTTCGTTACTCGTAACAAAGGTAAAGGAAAATCGATTTGAAAATTATTTTTTACAACAATTTTACAATAATTACGTATTTTTTAAACAAATTTAAAATTCTCATTTACAAAAATCATATTAAAGTCTAAACCGAATATTATGATTAACTTTTTAAGTGTTTTTATAGTAATTTTTTAATTGCCTAATTAATTATTTTAAAGTCGGTTATGTTTTTTTTATATATTTGCGGATGATTTGAAAGCCCAAAAACTCATGTTCAAACAAATAGCCTTAACTTTTTTTACAATATTTGGTATTACTACGGTATCAAATGCGCAATTAGCCTATGAAATTGGATTCATAGCTGGTCCAGTAGCTTTTCAGTCTGATTATGGACAGAGACACGATGAATCTACCAATATTGGAAATACTGGATTTGGAATTGGTGCGGTTCACTGGATAAACTTCTCATCTGCTGCTAATGGAAATGAATATTTTAACGAACATTTTAAAATTCGATCTGAAATTTCTTTTTCTCATACCAACTTTCAGCATTATGGAAAATGGATTGAAGGCAAGCCATCTGCGGGAAAAGAAAAACTAAAAGCGATGGATGGAAAAACCAGCATGCTTAACATTGGTACACAAATAAATTATTCGCCCTTTATGACAATTCATGAGTTCGAAAAGTATGTTGGCAGTTTTTACCCTTATTTAAGTGTTGGTGTTGTGGCTAGTTATTATGACACTAAAGCCACTTCTTCTCTTGGTCCATTAGGAACACCAGCTACAACCTTTGATAAATATTTAGTACCTTCTGACGGTCATAAATACGGCTTTTCAACTGAAAATGGCATTACACTTTCTGTACTTCTTGGAGTTGGCGTGCAATATAAACTAGATGAAATGAACGATTTGCTTTTTGAAGTACGCTATCAGGGCTTCAATTCTGACTGGATCGACGGATTAAACCCTAACAGGGATATCTACAAGGAAAATAAAGCAAATGATTCACAAGTGTGGTTTAATTTTGGATATTCCCATTACTTAGAATTCTAAAAACAACAATATAAAAACAAAACCCCAATTCTTTCGAGTTGGGGTTTTGTTTTTATGATAAAGCTTGTTCTAAATCTGCTATTAAATCTTCAGCATCTTCAATACCTACACTTAGGCGCACCAGATCGTCTGTAATTCCAACCTCTGCTCTTTTATCTGCGGGAATAGAAGCATGGGTCATTAAAGCCGGATGATTCGCTAATGACTCTACTCCTCCTAAAGACTCAGCTAAAGTAAATACTTTAAGTTTCTCTAAAAAAGCAATTGAATCCTCTTTTTTACCCGAAACGAATGAAAAAGATACCATTCCGCCAAAAGCTTTCATTTGTTTCTTAGCAATTTCATGAAACGGATGATTTGTTAATCCTGGATAATAAACCGTTTTAATTTTGGGATGGTTGCTTAGAAATTCTACCACTTTTTCTCCGTTTTCACAATGTCTCTGAACTCTTAACGAAAGCGTTTTTATTCCTCTTAAAACCAGAAAACTATCCATTGGCCCTAATGTTGCCCCAGTTGCAAATTGCTGAAAATGCAACTGTTCACCCAAAGCTTCATCTTTCACAATTAAGGCTCCGGCAATAACATCTGAATGTCCCCCTAAATACTTGGTTGCCGAATGCATTACAATATCAGCACCTAAATCAAGCGGCTTTTGTAAATAAGGCGTTGCAAAAGTATTGTCTACCGCCAGCCAGATTTTGTTTCCTTTTGTAATTTTAGCGATTTCCTCAATATCGGCCAGCTTCATTAAAGGGTTCGTGGGCGTTTCTACCCAAATTAATTTGGTGTTTTCATTTATCAAAGACTTCAGTTTTGCAATATCAGTCATATCAACAAAATGGAACTTAATTCCTGAATCTTTATAAATTCTTGAAAACATTCTATAAGTGCCTCCATACAAATCATCCATCGCAATGACTTCATCACCTGCTTTAAATGATCTCAGGATACAGTCCGTAGCTGCCAAACCTGATGAAAATGCCAGTCCGCGGGTACCGTTTTCAATACTTGCCAATGCATTTTCTAAAGCAGTTCTTGTTGGATTCGATGCACGACTATATTCGTAATCCGCCAATGGCTTACCCGGACTTGTCTGAATATATGTTGAGGTTTGATACACCGGAGGCATAACAGCTCCTGTAGCCGGATCATGATGCTGACCACCATGGATCACTTTTGTATTGAATTTCATATAGTTATAAATTTTAAACACTTAATACTTTCACAAATTTACTTTTAAATTTATTCAAATCCAGATACAAGTTCTTACCTTTAAGTATAATTAACACTTTTTAAGATGAAACTTTATTCTCTTCTTGCCGCGGTGCTCCTATTACTAACAGGCTGCACAAAAACATTAACTTTTGAAAGCGAGGTATTTGAAAAAGAATCCAAAATACCGTGTAAAAAAGATTGTCCTAAAATTACAATCGAAGTGCCAATTGCAAAAAATATTCCTGTTGTAGCTGACAGTATAAATAAAAAGATATTAGGCATTTTAAAAGACATTATTTATTTTGGAGAAAAACCTTCAGAAGTAAGAGATTATAAAAGCCTGGTCGATTCTTTTATCGCTTCTTATGAAGAAATGCATAAAAAATTCCCAACCGAAACATTCGGCTGGGAAGCTAAAGTAAAAGGAAATATAGAATATCAGTCTAATCAGATATTAAACCTAAAAATCGATCATTACACCTTTACTGGAGGTGCACACGGTTATCAGGGTTTTCGTTCGCTGTTATTTAATCCAAATACCGGAAAAACCATTTTTAGCAATGATTTATTTAAAAACGAAAAAGAGTTTAAGGCTTATGCCGAAAAAGAATTCCGGAAAAAATATAAAATCCCGGCTAAAGCCAATATAAATGCAACAGGATTAATGTTTGAAAAAGACGTTTTTCAATTGCCTCAAAATATCTTTTATACCGAAGAGGGCCTGCTGCTATATTACAATTCGTATGAAGCAGCTTCCTATGCTGATGGCCCAAAAGAGATTTTGTTTCCGTATGAACACATAAGTAAATATCTGAAATTTAAATAATAAAGTCATATCAGATTATAGCTGGAAATATCTGTAGAGAAATTACTGAACATCGTATTTCATTTTACGTAAAACCCGTAACGATTCCTTAAAATACAGATACACCTGTCCAAAGGGTTTTAAAAGTAATTTGGCATCTATGAGTTTTTGTTTGGCCTCGTCAAAACCGTTCAGATAACAAATCATAAAAGTAGAAGGGAGGTTTTCTAAATCTTTTAATTCACGCTCTGACAAAGCAAAACCATTTTGCAGTTTTTGAAGCAATGCAATATTCGAATTATAAATATGAAAAAGCATTCGTTTATTGAATTCCGGAGGCTGAAAAAGCATTTGACGGTCTATCTTATAATAACCGTTATCAAAAAAATGTATGGTTTGCTTTTCTAGTGGATAATAACTGGTTTTGTCGTTTAAACCCAGAGGAACATATTCGGTTATGGTAAAAGTATCATCATCAAAAACAATTGTAACAACATCCTGGGCTGAATAAAAAAGCTTGATCTGTTCATTTATCAATTCAATATCTACTCGCGAAAGAAAGGTTTTATCTCTGGATTTTTTGGGCACACCGGCCCAGCAGATCACAAACAATTCTTTAAAAACACGATATTTTGGTGACATATCTTTATGCCTGAAATTCATAAAATCGAATACTCCGTCAAGTGTATACTGGATACTGTTTCGTGAGCTATTTTCGATTCCGATAACTGTTTCGGTATTCTGATAATTTTTTTCGATTTCACCCTCTACCGGAACCGAATTGCTTCCCCGCCTAATAAAAATACTATTGACAGGAATAGTATGAATTCCTTTTTTGAAAGATGAAATCTGGCTTTTGGGCTTAATCGTAACCAGTCCAATCACCTTATCTTTTGGAAGATTGGGGAAAGGCACATTTTCATACTGGATTTTAGGCGGATTTTCCAGAAAAGCATTGACCAGATTCTGGATCCGGCTATCATCAAAGAAATCATCACCCACAATTTCGTTATCATGATCTTCAACACCAACAACGATATAAGAATTATTGGCAGGATTTGAATTTGACAAAGCGCAGATATGTTTAAGAAACTTTCCTTTTCCTTCACGTGAATGCAAATTCAGCTGCCTTTTTTTATCATAAAAACTGCTCTCATCATTATGAGCAAGCAGGTTTTTTATTAAAAGGCGTTTATTGATCATTTTCGCTGATTATTTTTTGCCACAAATTGCACTAATTTTCACAAATTTTTATTTTTAAACACATAGAATCATCGATTATTACAACTTATAAAAAGGCGTTTCACTTTTTCTAAATACCCATAGCTATGTGAATTGATGCAAATGAAATGCCTTTAAGATAAAGCAAAACTATGTTTCTATGTGTTAAAAAATCTTCTAAATATTTTTCTTAACAATTGTTGAAGTGGCCTGCGCTGCCGGCATCACAATCAAATCGGCAATATTTACATGGTAAGGTCTTGAAACCACAAAATGAATAATATCTGCTATATCCTCTGCTTTCAGAGGATCAAAACCTTTGTAAACATTTGAAGCTCTTTCTGAATCCCCTTTAAAACGCACTTCGCTAAATTCTGTTTCAACCAAACCCGGATGGATTCCGCTTACTTTAATTTTATGTGTGTTCAAATCTATCCGCATTCCCTGGGTAATGGCATCAACAGCGTGTTTTGATCCGCAGTATACATTCCCATTTGGATAAACCTCTTTCCCGGCTGTTGAACCTATGTTGATGATATGTCCTGATTCTCTTTCAATCATTTGTGGAATAATCGCTTTAGAAACATATAAAAGTCCCTTAACATTGATATCAATCATGGCATCCCAATCATCAATATCACCATGCTGAATTGGATCTAATCCGTGTGCATTTCCTGCGTTATTGATTAAAACGTCAATTTTTGAAAAATATTCCGGTAATGACTTTATACTATCAAAAACAGTTTTTTTTTCCCTTACGTCAAAAGACAATGAATGTACTTCCGTATATTCTGAAAGTTCTTTTTCGAGTTCGCTTAGTCGCTCTTTACGTCTTCCGCAAATGATAAGTTTATAATGATTTCTGGCAAAAATCTGAGCTGTTGCCTTCCCAATTCCGCTTGTAGCACCGGTAATTAAAACTGTTTTTTTCATCGTGATTATTATATGTTTTGCTATAAATTAAACAACTTTAATTTATTGAAAAATCAAATCAATTTTAATTTGTGCAAATATTTTTCGCTTAAGGCAATTTTACTTCTTTTGTTTTTACAATTTATTACTTTTAAAGCAGCTCTTCTCCCCTGCTTTCAGTCCATATTGCAAACCAGTCTTCTTTATCCATTTCAAGTTCTACTGCTTTCATCAATGACTGAATTCTGGCGACATTTACAGTTCCTGCCACAGGAATCACTTTTGCCGGATGTTTTAAAATCCATGCTAATAAAAGTGTATCAGATCCTAAATGATATTTTTCTACTAATGTCGAAAGCAATTTCTTCAGGCGTCGCGTTTGTTGACTATCTTCCCTAAAAACAGTCCCAAGCGGATTCCATGCCAAAGGACGGATTCTGTGCATTTGTGCATAATCAAAAGTACCATCTGTCATTGGCTCAAAATTTGTAGCTGAGAATTGTACGGAATGATAACTAACATCTGTTTTCTGACGAATTAACTCCACTTGTGAGTTGCTGAAATTCCCAACTCCAAAATCAATGATTTTCCCTTCTGATTTTAGTTTTTCAACCGCTTCCGCAATTTCATCTGCCTGCATTAACGGACTTGGTCTTTGCAGTAAAAAAACATCGATATAATCTGTTTTTAATTTTTTCAAAGATTCTTCTGCAGACCAGATTATATATTCTTTAGAGTGCTCATAATGCCTGATTTTATTATTTCGGTTTTCGGTAACCATCTGAATGCCGCATTTGGTAATTAGCTGAAACTTTTCACGAGAAATTTTACTGTCATAAAGTGCTTTTCCAAAATCTGCTTCGGTGGTGTAATCTCCATAAATATCGGAGTGGTCAAAAGTGGTAATTTTATTTTCGATACAGAGCTGTATCATGCTTTCCATTTCTTTTAAAGTAAGATTTTTATCCCAGGCTCCCCAATTCCTAATACCTGAAATTACAGGCGATAATAAAGTTTTGCTCATGTTTTGTTCTGTTATTTTTAGTAATAATGATGCCCGTTTATAGCATAATCATCAAAGTTCTTAAAAATATAAAAATAGATTCACAATTCGTCCTTAAAATTAGGGTTTTGGTCGAAGTTTTAACCATTCTTTAACATCTTACTTCTTAAAAAATATTCAATTTGCACTCTCAAAAATCAGGCATAAAAATCAAGAGTTTTAAAAGGTTTTTAAAAATATTTATATGGAAGAAAATACAACGACTTTAGACATTAGAGCGATAAATGAAAAAATTGAGAGAGAAAGTGCTTTTATAGACCTTCTTACAATGGAAATGAACAAAGTTATTGTGGGCCAGAAACACATGGTCGAGCGTTTATTAATCGGTCTCTTAGGACAAGGGCATATTTTGCTGGAAGGTGTTCCTGGTTTAGCAAAAACTTTAGCGATTAATACTTTGTCACAAGCAGTTCAGGGTTCTTTCAGCCGTATCCAGTTTACTCCGGATTTATTACCTGCCGATGTTATCGGAACCATGATTTACAACATCAAAGCAAACGAATTCTCTATTAAAAAAGGGCCGATTTTTGCTAATTTCGTACTTGCTGATGAGATTAACCGTGCTCCTGCAAAAGTACAGTCTGCACTTCTTGAAGCAATGCAGGAAAAACAAGTTACAATTGGTGATTCAACTTTCAAATTAGACCGTCCGTTTTTAGTTTTAGCAACTCAAAATCCTGTTGAACAGGAAGGAACTTATGCGCTTCCTGAAGCACAAGTTGACCGTTTCATGCTGAAAACTGTTATCGATTATCCAAAAATCGACGAAGAGCGTTTTGTAATCCGTCAGAACTTAAAAGGAAGTTTTGAAAAAGTAAATCCTGTAGTCTCTGTAGATCAAATTTTACGTGCCCAGGAAGCGGTTCGTGAAGTGTACATGGATGAAAAAATTGAGAAATATATTCTTGATATTATTTTCGCTACGCGTTACCCAGAAAAATACAAACTAGCCGACTTAAAACCGCTGATCAGTTTTGGAGCTTCACCACGTGGAAGTATCAATTTAGCCAATGCAGCAAAATGTTACGCTTTCATCAAACGACGTGGATATGTGATCCCTGAGGATGTTCGTGCTGTAGTACATGATGTTCTGCGTCATAGAGTTGGGATAACGTATGAAGCCGAAGCCGAAAATATTACTTCTGTAGACATTATCAACAAAATCGTAAACGAGATTGAAGTACCTTAAAAATTTGTTTAATGTTTCAAGTTTCAGGTTGTTGTAAAGCAAACTTGAAACTTGAAACTTTTAAACTTTAAACAAATCAAATGGATACAAAAGAGCTTTTAAAAAAAGTACGGAAAATAGAAATCAAAACCAAAAGACTGAGCAATCACATCTTTTCGGGAGAATACCATTCTTCATTTAAAGGGCGCGGGATGACTTTTAGCGAGGTACGCCAATACCAATATGGCGATGATATTCGTAACATCGATTGGAATGTAACCGCACGATATAACGAAGCCCACGTAAAAGTTTTTGAAGAAGAACGCGAGCTGACTATGGTTTTAATGGTAGACATTTCGGGTTCTGAAGGTTTTGGTTCAAAAAGTCAGTTTAAAAAAGATATTGTAACTGAAATAGCGGCAACTATGGCTTTTTCGGCTACACAAAATAACGATAAAATTGGTTTGATATTATTTTCTGATAATGTTGAATTATACATTCCACCAAAAAAGGGGCGTTCACATGTTTTGAGAATTATTCGTGAATTGATCGAATTTGAACCTAAAAGCCAAAAAACAGATATCGCCCAAGCTTTAAAGTTTCTTTCCGGAACACAAAAAAAGAAAGCAATTGTTTTTATGATCTCAGATTTTATGTCTGACAATTATGAGCACACTTTAAAAATTGCTTCTAAAAAACATGATATTACCGGTGTACGTGTTTACGATATCCGTGAAGAAAAAATTCCGAATTTAGGAATGGTAACGATGCTTGATGCCGAAACCGGAAAAATTCAGCTCGTAGATACAGGTTCTAAAAAGGTTCGGATGAATTATGAAAAACACTATCACGAACGTGTCAGCTACTTTAAGGAAATTTTCAGTAAATCCGGAGCCGGTGTCGTAAACACAAGAGTTGACGAAAATTACGTAACTAAATTACTGGGGTATTTCAAATCGAGATAATGATTTTAGATTGGTGATTAACGAATTTTGATTTCAGATCTTGTAAGATTTAAAAAAATTGAATGAATAAACAGGAATTAGAAAATAGATTGATTGATTTTGCAGCTACAATCATAATCGTGGCGAGTAAATTTGAAAAAAATTATGCGGGAAATCATTTATCAGGTCAAATAATTCGTTCGGGAACTTCGCCAGCATTAAATTATGGAGAAGCTCAAAGCGCAGAAAGCAAAAGAGATTTTATTCATAAAATGGGAATTTGTTTAAAAGAACTGAGAGAAACTTTTGTGTGTTTGAAAATAATTGAAAAAGCAAATTTATCATCAGAATTAGAAAATATATCAAAAGCAAAAACTGAAGTTAACGAACTGATTTCAATTTTTGTTTCCAGTATAAAAACATCAAAAAATAATTCATAAATAAGACAGTTGTTTTGGATTAAATCTAAAATCGTTAATCTAAAATCTACAATCGTTAATCAAATGAAATTAAAATTTTACATATTTCTATTTTTACTTTCCTCAACTGTTTTTGCTCAAAAACAAGTCGAAACCAGTATTGATACTACAAAAAATAAAATTGGCGCAGAGTTTAAGTTAACACTTAAAACGATCGTAAGTTCAAAAACTAAAGTTGTATTTCCTGCTCTAAAAAACATTGGCCCATTAGAAGTAATTCAATCGTACCCAATTGACACTGTTAAAAAAGACGGCACTTATGAGCTTATCAAAAAATATGGCTTGACACAATTTGATTCCGGAAGATATGTTATTCCGCCAGTTAAGATTCTGATTGATAAAAAGCCTCATTTAAGTGATCCGGTTTCAGTTGAAGTAGCCAGTGTGAAAGTAGATACTTTACAGCAAAAAATGTATGATATTAAAGATATCTCAACTGTTGAAAATGGCATTGGAGACTGGTGGATTTATCTTTTGATTATAGTTCTGATTATAGGAATTGGTGTTTTTGTTTATTGGTACATGAAAAAACACCAAAAGAAAAAAATTGAAGAGGAAGTTTATAAAACTCCTATTGAAAAAGCCACAAGCTTATTAAACAATCTTGAGAAAAAAGAACTCTGGCAAAAAGGCGAAGTAAAAGAATATTATAGTGAACTGACTGATATTGCCCGTAATTATATTGAAGAGGCAATTCAGATTCCAGCAATGGAAAGCACCACTTCTGAATTAATTCAGGCCCTCAAAACGGCTTCTGCCAAAAAGAAAATGAGCCTGACTCCCGAAACTGTTGAAAATCTGGAACGTGTTTTAAGACAGGCCGATTTGGTAAAATTTGCAAAATCAAAACCATTAGAGTTCGAAATTACGGAAGACAGAAATAAAATTCAGAAAGCAATTTTGACGTTGGATAATGCTATCCCTACAGAAGTTCCTGTTGAGGAAGAAGATCAATTATTAAACGAAGCCCAAAAACAAAAACAAATTCAGCTTCAGTTAAAGAAAAAAAGAAATAAACGTATTGCAATTGCTGCTGCAACTGTAGTTTTTTTACTTACTGCAACCACCACTTATTTCATTGTTACTAAAGGTTTTAATTATGTAAAAGATAATATAATTGGACACCCTACTAAAGAATTACTAGAAGGCGAATGGATAAAAAGCGAGTATGGTAATCCGGGTGTTTTAGTTGAAACACCAAGGGTTTTACACCGACTTGATACTCAAAAAGTATTGCCGAAAGAGACTATGGCTCTTATAAAGGAAATGCAGCTTTTTGGCTACGGAAGTTTAATGGATAATTTTTATATAACGGTTTCTACAGCTAAATTTAAGAATCCTACAGACATTGACTTGACAAAAGCACTTGAAGGCAATTTAAAAATAATCGAAGCTCAGGGTGCCAGAAATATGATCACAAAGCAAGAAGATTTTGAAACGAAAGAAGGCATTACTGGAATAAAAGGCTACGGAACTTTTACCCTTATTAATGAAAACCTGAAAACAAGCGCTAAACTTTACTACGAAGTCCTGATGTTTAAACAAGATGGCGGATTACAGCAAATTGCTATATTCCATGAAGAAGGAGATACGTATGCTAATGATATTTCGGATAGAATTTTAAATTCTGTTGAACTTAAAAGAGCAAGCAACTAATGGAAAAAATAACTTTTTTAAATCCGGAATTTTTTTGGCTGTTTTTATTAATCCCAATTGCAATAGGATGGTTTTTCTGGAAACGAAATCAGCAATCGGCTACTTTAAAAATGAGTTCAACTCAGGGTTTTAAAAACAGCGAATCACTATTAACAAAATTAAAACCTTGTTTGTATGTTTTCAGGATTATCGCTCTGTGTTCTCTGATTGTGGCTTTAGCAAGACCGAGAACTGTTGACATCAGCAACGAAACTAAAACAACGAAAGGAATTGATATTGTAATGGCAATTGACGTTTCGGGAAGTATGCTTGCAAAAGATTTAAAGCCGAACCGTATGGAAGCTTTAAAAAGAGTGGCGGCAGATTTTGTTAACGAAAGACCAAACGACAGAATCGGACTTGTTTTATATGCCTCTGAAGCGTACACTAAAACTCCTGTAACGAGTGATAAAGCCATTATTTTAGAAGCTATTAAGGAAATCAAATACGATAATGTATTACAAGACGGTACCGGAATTGGAATGGGTCTTGCAACAGCCGTAAACCGACTTAAAGACAGCAAAGCGAAAAGCAGGGTCATTATTTTGCTTACTGATGGTGTAAATAATGCAGGATTCATTGAGCCGGAAACAGCCTCTGACATTGCAAAACAATACGGTATAAAAGTATATACAATTGGAATAGGAACTAACGGAATGGCTGAATTTCCATATGCATATGCTCCAAATGGTGGTTTCTTGTTCAAAATGCAAAAAGTAGAAATTGATGAACAGCTACTGAAAGGTATCGCCAAAAAAACGGATGGTACCTATTTTAGAGCCACCAGTAATGATAAACTGGCTGAAATATACAACTCAATAAACAAATTAGAAACTACTGAAATTCAGGAGTTAAAATTCTACGATTACGATGAAAAATACAGATTTTTTGTGTTGTTATCAGGACTATTATTGTTACTGGAAGTAGGTTTAAGAAACACCGTTTACAGAAGCTTCATTTAATTTTGAAAAATTAAAAAATTTACAATAATAAAATTCTAAATAACAAATTGGAATCTGGAGTTTTTAGAAAACAATAAAATTGGAATTTGGAATTTATCTCAATAATTATTGAGATTGGAATTTTAAAAATATTTATGGAACTAGACGAAAAAAAATATTTATATCTATTATTTCTCATCCCGATTGTGGTATGTATTTTCCTTTTTAATCTATATTGGAAAAGAAAGAAACAGCGTGAATTTGGTGATTTGGAAATGGTAAAAAAATTAAGCCCGGAACATTCTGTTTTTAAACCGGTCTTAAAGCTAATATTGTTTCTTTTTGCATTAACCTTTCTGATTATTGGGCTTGTTAATCCAAAGATCGGAACCAAAATGGAAACTGTAAAACGTGAAGGAATTGATATTGTTTTTGCTGTTGACGTTTCAAAAAGTATGCTGGCTGAGGATGTCGCACCGAGCCGTTTAGAAAAAAGTAAACAATTGGTTTCTCAGATTATTAACAATTTGGGCAGCGACAGAATCGGAATTGTAGCTTATGCCGGAAGTGCTTTCCCTGTTTTACCAATTACAACAGATTACGGTGTTGCTAAAATGTTTCTTCAAGGTATGAATCCCGGAATGGTGTCATCACAAGGGACTTCGCTTGATGAAGCCATTAAATTATCAGCAACTTATTTTGATGAAAAAAGCAAAACCAGCAAACTTTTAATCCTTATTTCTGATGGTGAAGACCATTCAGAAGGAGCTGAAACGGCCGCAGAGGAGGCTAATAAAATTGGAATGAAAATCATCACCATTGGTATTGGAACAGAAAAAGGCGCAACAATTCCGTTGAAGGAAAATGGTGTAATCAGAAGTTACCAGAAAGACCAAAATGGTGAAACAGTTATTACAAAACTAAATCAGGAAGGCTTAAGAGCAATTGCAAAAGCAACCAAAGGCGGATATGTTTATGGAGGAAGTACAAAAGAAGTACTGGAATATGTAAAAAATGCCTTGAATAATATTCAGAAAACCGAGTTTGAAGCAACACAAATGGCAGAGTTTCAATCGCAATTTCAATGGTTTTTAGGTTTTGCCTTTTTACTATTATTTCTGGATATCTTTCTATTGGAAAGAAAAACAAACTGGATAAACGAGTTGAATTTATTTAACGAAAAGAAATAATTGTTCCTGATAAATTGGGAACAAAAAAATAAAAATACAGAATGAAAAATTTACTTCTTTATATTTTACTAACCTTTTCTTTGGCAGTTTCTGCTCAGGAAAAAGACAAAACATTGCCTGAAGCCAATGAAGAATATAAACAGAATAAATTTGTTGATGCAGAGGCAAATTACAGAATTTCACAATCAAAATTCCCTAAAAAAGCTACAGCTTCTTATAATTTAGGAAATACAATTTACAAACAAAATCAGGCATCAGAAGCAAAATTTGCGTATGCGAATGCTATTAAAAATGCCAAAACCAGATCTGAGAAACACAAAGCTTTCCATAATTTAGGAAATGTTTTTATGAAAGAGAAAGATTATACTCAGGCTGTTGAAGCTTATAAAAATGCATTGCGTAACGACCCTACTGATGATGAAACCCGTTACAATTATGCCTTAGCCAAACAAAAATTAAAAGAGAACCCTCCGAAAAACGACAAGAATAAGGACAATAAGGATAAAAAGGACGATAAAAAAGACGATCAGAAAAAGGAC
The DNA here is from genome assembly GCF_048282555.1 of Flavobacterium adiutor. Classification (NCBI taxonomy): domain Bacteria; kingdom Pseudomonadati; phylum Bacteroidota; class Flavobacteriia; order Flavobacteriales; family Flavobacteriaceae; genus Flavobacterium; species Flavobacterium adiutor. Next base: position 356,719 of record NZ_CP182487.1, on the reverse strand, counting down.
GGCGACAATAAGGATAAAGATAAAAAAGACGGCAAAGACGATCAGAAAAAAAACGACAAAGGCGATAAGGACAAAGATAAAAAAGACGGTAAAAACGATCCAAAAAAAGAGGATAAGTCAAACAATAACGGACAGCCAAAACCTATGCCGGGAGGAATTTCAAAAGATCGTGTCCAGAATTTATTAGATGCGGTGAATAATGAAGAAAAGAAAATTCAGGATAAAGTTAATGCCCAAAAAGTAAAAGGAAATCCTAAAAAAGCAGAAAAAGACTGGTAGAATATTATGTTTTTGGTTTATTGTTTTTCTGATTTAATATTATTCTTAAAAACAGTTTACCATTTCGTCTAAATTAAAAGAATAAACTTTTAAAAGATAACCAGAAACTATAAACTACTAACAACAAACAAAAATTGATTAAACAAGTAATGAAAAGATATTTAATTCTATTACTATTCACTTTTCAGGGACTTATGGCTCAGGTTCAGTTTGAAGCCAGAGTAAGCAAGAATACACTTGGAGTTAACGAAAGACTTCGTATTGACTTTATCATGAATGTTGATGGGGATAACTTTGACCAGCCTTCTTTTGAAGGTTTCAGGATTGTAGGGGGACCAAGCCAGCAGATAAGCCAGTCCTGGATAAATGGAAGAAGTTCATTTCAGAAAATTTATTCTTATTTTTTACTTCCAAATCAAAAAGGTACATTTACTATCAAACAGGCCTCAATTGAATATAATGGGCAGATTTATAAAACATCTCCCATAAAAATAACCGTTACCAATGCAGTTCCACAAGAAAGAGATCCTGGATATCAGCAGCCGCATCAGGCAGGAGGAAATGAAATTTTGAATCTTATAGCAGAAATTTCCAAAACAAATCCTTATATCAATGAACCAATTACAGTGGTTTATAAATTATATTTTAATGGTATTGGTGTAACAGGATTTAAAGAACTGGCCAAACCCAAATACAAAGACTTTTGGAATCAAAATATTGACATCAAACAGCTTCAAATTGAAGAGGGAATGTACAAAGGTGAACGCTCTTACTTTGTAGTCCTTAAAAAAACAATTTTATACCCTCAAAAATCAGGAAAACTTACTATTGAACCGCTTTCTTTAGACATAGGAATTCAGGTACCAAGAGGCCGGAACATGTTTGGTCAGATGATGCTGGATGACGCAAACAAAATCGTTTCAGCCGGAGCGAAAACAATTAATGTAAGAGCACTGCCTGAGGCAAATAAACCTATTGGTTTTACCGGAGCTGTAGGTAAATTTGATTTTAACGTTATCCCTTCAAAAACTACCTTAAAAAGTGGAGAAAGCCTTGATTTGGTAGTTAGTGCGAGCGGAAAAGGAAACATGAAATTATTTACTTTACCAAAACCTGTTGTACCGAATGCGTTAGAAATGTATGATCCGGTTCATGACGAAAAAGTAAATACATCACTTGCAGGAATGTCCGGTAAAATTTCGGACAAGTATACTATCATACCTCAATTTAAAGGAAAGTATGCTATAAAACCAATGGAATTCTCATATTTTGATTTGAATTCCGGAAGCTATAAAACGATAACTTCTCCTGAAATTATGATTGATGTTTTAGATGGTCCGGTTCAGGCTGAATCAGTTGCATCACATACATCTAAAAATGTGATTACAAAATCAGAGCAATTTAAATATATTAAACCAAAAACGGTTTTAGTTTCGACTGCAAAAGATGATTTTCACGGCTCTGATTTATATTACAGTTTATTATTACTGCCTTTTGTTATTTTACCAATTATTGTAATTGCCAAAAAGAAAAAAGAGGCAATCGATCGTGATGTTACCGGTAATAGAATTAAGATGAACAATAAGCTTGCGAAGAAATATCTATCTGAAGCAAAAAAACAGCTTAACAATAAAGAGCCATTTTATATCGCACTGGAAAAAGCAATGCATAATTTCCTGAAAGCTAAACTGCATATCGAAACTTCAGAAATGAGCAAAGACAATATACGTGAATTACTATTATCCAGAAATGCGAATACGGAAACTGTTCAGAGCTTTATTAATCTGACCGAAAATTGCGAATTTGCACGTTATGCCCCGGCATCAAGCGCATCAATTCAGCAGGATTATGATAAAGCTGTTTTGATTATTTCGGAATTAGAAAAACAAATTGTTTAAACCTAACGTCAAAGTTTACGAAGGTTAAAATTTACAGAAAATGAAAAATATAGTATATCTCTTTTTACTAATCACGCAGATTTTCTTTGCTCAGGGCAGTTTTGAAAAAGCAAATGCCTTATATCAAAAGGGAAAATATCAGGAGGCTGCACAGACGTATGAAAGCATTATTAAGGAAGACAAACAACATTCTGCCGAATTGTATTTTAACTTAGGGAATTGTTATTACAAACTCAACAAAGTAGCGCTTTCTATTTATAATTACGAAAAAGCTCTTGTCCTTAAACCACACGATGCTGAAACTTTAAACAACCTGAAATTTGCCAAAAAACTGACTATTGACGAAATTAAAGAAGTACCAAAGGTTGGTTTTGCCAAACTAATTCAGAATTTTACAGGTATTTTTAATTACAATACCTGGGCCTGGATTTCGGTAGGAATTGCATTTGCTTTTTTGCTTAGTTTTATTGGCTACTATTTTTCTCAGCTTACACTTTCCAAAAGAATCTATTTTATCGGAATGTTCATTTTATTGTTTGCCTTATTATTAAGTGTTTCAGCAGGAATAACTGAAAAAGATCATTATAATAATGATCGTCCTGCAATCGTTTTTGCCGAAATGACAGAAGTAAGAAGTGAACCTCAAAAAGCATCATCGAGCATTTTCTTATTACACGAAGGCGCAAAAGTTTATGTAACTGAGTCTCTTGAAAACTGGAAAAAAATTGAATTGACAGATGGCACCGAAGGGTGGATTGATGCTTCTGCTATAAAAGAAGTAAAATAGAAAATCATTATAAAAAAAGAGTCCGTTCCTAACAGAAGCGGACTCTTTTTTTATGTCTTAGAATTTATTCTTAATCTAAAGACTCAGTAAGTTTTTTGAAAACAGTCTTTGCATTTTTACCTTCGTATAAAACGGCGTAAACCGCATCAATAATAGGTGTTTTAGCTCCATAACCCTGATTTAATTTATACGCACTTTTAGTGGCATAATATCCTTCGGCAACCATACTCATCTCCATCATGGCACTTTTTACGGTGTATCCTTTCCCAATCATATTGCCAAACATTCTGTTTCTTGAAAATATGGAATATCCTGTTACCAATAAATCGCCCAAATAAGCAGAATCATTAATATTTCGTTTCATTCTGTGTACTTTCTTGATAAATTTTCGCATCTCACGAATTGCGTTGCTCATTAATACAGACTGAAAATTATCGCCATATCCCAGACCATGAGCAATTCCCGCAGCTATTGCGTAAATATTCTTCAGCATTGCCGCGTATTCAGTTCCGATGATATCATCTGATATTTTAGCTTTTATATAATTACTGGATAAGGATTTTGCAACCGTGCAGGCTTTCTCAGGATCACCACAGGCGATCGTTAAATACGAAAGTCTTTCCAAAGCTACTTCCTCGGCATGGCAAGGTCCTGTAATAACCCCTATATTGTAGTATGGAATATCATACTGAATATGAAAATGTTCACCCACAATCAAACTGGTTTCAGGAACAATTCCTTTAATCGCTGAAAAGATAATTTTATTTTCCAGAGAAACAGTCAAATGCTCTAATTCAGCATTTAAAAAAGCAGAAGGAATTGCAAAAATGAGGTAATCAGCATATTCTATGGCTTCGTTTATATCGTTGGTTAATTTAAGTTTATTGATATCAAACTCAACTGAACTCAAATAATTTGGATTATGCTTATATTTTAGGAGGTGCTCTATTGCAGCATCATTTCGCATATACCAAGAAATTTCATCCTGGTTCACACACAACATTTTTGCAATAGCCGTTGCCCAGCTCCCTCCACCAATTACTGCAAATTTTAAATTTTGACTCATTATTAAAATAATTTAGAGCAAAAGTACTTAATAATGCAGTAATATCACAAAATGTGATTTAAGAATTTTTAAAAACAGCTTTGAATACAACGGTTTTAAAGAATTTAGAAAAAACAAAAAAATATTTTGATTTTCATGCAATAAAAAAAAGACATCTGCGTTCTAAACTATTATCAATTAGACTTTTAAATGAATTTAGTAAGAATTGAGTTAATTAGTTTTGTTTTAGTATTTTAAAAAGGCGTTCCTAAAAAACTTAAGAACGCCTTTTTTTAATGCAAATTCCAAAATTTAAGCTCCAAATAACAATTTCTATTTCTTGATATTAAATAGATATTTCAACTTCAAACAAAAATTTGAAATTTTATTTTTTAGTAACTCATTTCTACAATAGATTTTACTTTATCTAAAGTTACCAGCTGCTTTTCACCTAAACCTTTCCAGCCTCTTTCGTCAAAACGATTTACAATAAAATCTGCTGTTTTACTATAATCATCTGTGTATTGAGAAAGTTTAGTATCCATTCCCATAGTGTGGAAAAACTCTACTGTTTTATTGATAGCTTCTTTTGCTACTTCATCATCTGAACCTGTTAAGTTGAAGATTCTTCTTCCGTATTGTGCTAATTTCCCTTTTTTGGTTTCAAACATTATATGGTATAAACTTGGCCCGATAATTGCCAAAGTTCTCGCATGATCAATTCCGTATAAAGCGGTTAATTCGTGACCAATCATGTGTGTCGCCCAATCTGAGGGAACTCCTTTTTGGATTAATCCGTTTAAAGCCATGGTACAGCTCCACATAAAATTCGAAGCCAAAGCATAATCAGTTGGATTTTCAACAACTCCCGGACCAATTTCAATTAAAGTTTGTAGAATTCCCTCAGCAATTCGGTCTTGTAAAAAACCTTCATGCGGATACGTCAGATATTGCTCCATTACATGCGTGTAAGCATCTACAACCCCATTCTGAATTTGTCTTTTTGGCAAAGATTCAATTACAGTTGGGTCACAAATAGAAAACTTCGGAAACATTGCACTTCCGCCAAAAGCCAGTTTTTCCTGCGTTGCTTTAATCGTAACCACAGAACCCGAATTCATTTCGCTTCCTGTTGCCGGTAATGTCAAAACAGTTCCAAACGGCACAGCATTTTCTTTAATCAAAATTCTCTTTTGAAGAATATCAATTGGGTTTCCTTCAAAATGAACAGCTGCCGAAATAAACTTAACACCGTCAATAACTGATCCTCCTCCTACTGCGAGAATAAAATCGATTTTTTCGGCTTTGATCACTTCTACCGCTTTCATCAAAGTTTCAAAATGTGGATTGGGCTCAATGCCTCCAAATTCGACAATATCAAAACCTTTTAAGTTATTAATTACCTGTTCGTGAATTCCGTTTTTAAAAATACTTCCACCACCATATGCTAATAGTATTTTAGCATCTTTTGGAACCAAAGTCGAAAGTTTCTCAATTTGTCCTTTTCCGAAAATTAAATTCGTCGGATTGTATAATTCAAAGTTTAACATCTGCTTATTTTTTTAATTGTGCCATTAATTTTTCAGCTACCAGTTTTGATGAAGCCGGATTTTGACCTGTAATCAACAAACCGTCTTCTACTGCATAAGGTGCCCAATCAGCTCCTTTTGAATATTCACCACCATTTGCTTTCAAGGCATCTTCTAATAAAAACGGAACCACTTTTGTTAATCCAACTGCTTCTTCTTCAGTATTTGAAAATCCGGTAACTTTTTTGTCTTTAACCAGATAAGAACCATCAATCTTTACATTTTTTAATGCTGCCGGTGCATGACAAACAAAACTTACTGGTTTTTTATGATTGTAAAAAGATGCAATCAAAGCAATTGAATTTTGATCAACGGCCAAATCCCACATTGGTCCGTGACCACCGGGATAAAAAACCGCATCATAATCTTTCTGATCCACTTCTGTAATTTTATGCGTATGTTTTAACTTTTCCTGTAAAGCTAAATCCGCATCAAAACGTTTAGTGTCTTCTGTAGCAGCACTCGGATCATTACTTTTTGGATCAATTGGCGGCTGACCACCTAAAGGACTTGCAATCTCTACAATATATCCCTGATCTATAAGGGTATAATACGGAGCAGCAAATTCTTCTGTCCAAAATCCTGTTTTTTCACCTGTATCTCCTAATTTGTCATGGCTCGTAAGCACAAATAATACTTTTTTCATCTGTTTTTTATTTAATTTTTGAGCAGTAGTCGAAATGCTACCTGCTGTAAAAGCGATTATTGCAAATAATGCTATTTTGTTCATTTCATTAATTTTAAACAAATTTACGGCTTATGTGATATTTGTAAAAATAAAATAAACTATGTTTGTTATAAATAAAACTATATCATGGTAAATCTGGAATGGTACAGAACGTTTAAAGCAGTTTATAAAAATGGAAACTTTTCTATCGCTGCTAAGGAGTTATTTATGAGTCAGCCTGCAGTAAGTCAGCAGATCTCTATGCTCGAAGCTCATGTTGGAAACAAATTATTTATTCGAAAGTCTAAAGGTGTAGAACCAACCGAGTATGCTAAGTTACTGAATAACTTAATAATAGATGCACTCGACCGACTAGAAAATGTAGAAACTACTTTTCGATCAAAAGCGGAAGATGCCACACGATTAATTTCTGTTGGTATTTCGAAACATCTTTTCAGCAGTGTGGGAAATAGTTTAATTGCCAAGTTTGATTTAATCGATTTTACTTTTGCCGACGATGATACTCTTTTTTCGTTAGTCGATTCTAAAAAACTTGATTTTGCAATTGTTTCTAAAAAATACGATACGTTTGATACGGTTCAGGAAACGGTTGCTAAAATTAAACTGGTGATGGTTGGACCAACGAATTTAGATATTACTGAATTTCGCCAGAAACTCAAGTCAGATGATTTTACCGCAGCAGAACAATGGCTAAACGAACAAAAATGGTATTCTCATGATGCCAGGATTCCACACATAAAATTGTTCTGGCTGCATGCTTTCCATAAAAAAAGACCTTCGATGGTTCCTAATTATATCATTCCGTCAGAATATGAAATGCTGGAAATGCTTTCGAAAAATTCCGGTGTTGCCGTAACCTGGAATTGCAATGCCAGAAAATTTATTCAGCAAAATAAATTACAACTGGTATGGAATAGCTTTCATGTTCCTGAAGAATATGTTTATTTGTTGGCGGCTAAAAACAACAATTTGAAGACGTTTTTTGATATCATTGCCAACGAAGTCAGAATTGCATTATCTACTTAAAAATCATTGCTTCAAAAAAATCATCAAAAATGATGAGCATGGATATTTTATTGCATATTAAATTTGTTCTAAAGCAAAATCAGGTTTATCCCAATTTTTTTGTGGGTTAAAATTTAAATTGCTCAGCGTAAGAAATATAAAACTTTATATTTGTGTAAATCTTACGCATTTAGAATATGACTAACATTCAAAATATCAGAGTAGCTGTTGATGCAATTGTATTTGGCTACCAGCACAACCAATTGTATGTCCTTTTAATACAACAGAAATTCGGCACAAAGGAATCGTATTGGGCCTTACCGGGAGGTTTGGTCAAAAATGACGAATCGTTGCAGGATGCAGTAAAAAGAGAATTAAAAGAAGAAACCAATGTTACCGTAACTTATTTTGAACAGCTCTTTACTTTTGGTGATGATGTAAATCGAGATCCCAGAAACCGTGTTATTTCTGTGGCTTATTTTGCTCTGGTTGATCCTTCCAAATTAACCATCAAAGCAGATTCTGATGCCGAACATGCACAGTGGTTCAAAATTAATGAGGTTCCAACCTTAGCTTTTGATCATAATAGCATTCTAAAAAAAGCTATCGAACGCCTAAAAGCAAAACTTACTTATGAACCGGTTGGCTTTGATTTACTGCCAAAAGAATTCCTTTTTTCTGAACTTGAAAACTTATACTGTACCATTTTAGAGAAAGAAATTGACAGGAGAAATTTCAGAAAAAAAATATTAAGCTTTGAAATCATTGAAGAAACGGAACAATTTGGATCCTCAAAAAGCGGACGTCCGGCAAAACTTTTTAAGTTTAACAAACTAAAATACAATGAATTAATCAAGAAAGGTTTTCACTTCGAAATAAAGTTTGCGTAATTTTTACACAAAATAAATTGTCGATCAAAAATATAATCCTATATTTGCGTATAATTAACGCAAACAACAACACTATGATACTAAATTTAGACCCAAAATTCGCTCCTATCCTTAACCAGGAAGAAATCCAGTTTCAAAGTTTTACCTTTTCTGGCGGAGAACCACATATTAAAATCAATCCTGATTTTGATACCACACAAAAAGTAACCATCACACACCGGTTAAATTCATTCAACGATTTAGGTTTGTTGTGTATTACAGTAGATGCTTTACACAGAATGGATGTTAAAATAATCGATTTGTTTATTCCGTATTTCCCGGCAGCAAGACAAGATCGTGTGATGATTAAAGGAGAATCTTTATCTGTAAAAGTGTATGCAGATATTATCAATACACTTCAATTAAATAAAGTTTATGTTTTTGATGCACACTCTGAAGTTACTCCGGCATTGGTAAACAACTGTGAAGTCATTCCGAATCATACTTTTATCAAGGAAGTTTTAAAAGTAATCGGAGAAAACGTAAAACTGATTTCTCCCGACGGTGGCGCTTTGAAGAAAATCTATAAAGTTTCTGAATTCTTAGGCGGAATTGATGTGGTAGAATGCAGTAAAAGCCGTGATGTAAAAACCGGAAAATTGTCTGGTTTTAAAGTTTACAATGATGATTTGCAAGGAATGGATTGTTTAATTGTAGATGATATCTGCGACGGAGGAGGAACTTTCGTAGGATTAGCCGAAGAACTTAAAAAGAAAAACGCCGGAAAGCTATACCTAGCAGTAAGCCACGGAATTTTCAATAAAGGATTTGAAGTTTTAGATTGTTTTGACAAAATATTTACAACGAATTCTTTTAAAGATTTTGAAGGTGAAAGTGTTCAGGTAATTGGGCTTGAAACGTTAATTTAAAAAGGTTTCAAGTTTCAGGTTTCAAGTTATCTGCTTAAGGTGAAACCTAAAATAAAATTCTATTAACCGTTTCATGTTTAGCATTTCAGTTTCAAGTTTATTGGAACCTGAATCCTGAAACAAAGAAAACCTGAAACAAAACCACAAAAATTATGAGCGACGATTTAAAACCAAGATTTATTGAATCTTTAAAAAGAAACAATGATCAGATAAGAGAAGACAGAGCCAATACAATTGGTGCAGATTCTGAATTAATTTACAGAAGAAGAGTCGAAGATATTGAATTAAAAATCAAAAGACTCGAAAGAGAACAAGAAGGATTAATTGATATTAGTCCACTGGATAAAAACAGTCTCACATTTGCCGATTTTCAGCCGGAAGCTTTTGTTCAGAAAGACATGGAATTATCATTAACAATCAGAAATCTAAATATTCAGTTTGAAGTAACAAAAAAACGATTCGAATATTTATTTGGTAAAACATTTTAGTCATGGGAGGTACAAGATATGATTTAGGAGCTCGTTTGAGCAGAGCAGAAGCAGCAGGTTATGGAAAAAAATCTGCAAGTGAAATTTTTACACAGAATTCTTTACGAATGGCGCATGAATCTATGAATCCGAATGGTATTACTTTTCGGGAAGCCAGAGATTCTGAAGTGCATCCCAATTCTGTTCCGATCATTTTAGGACTGGATGTTACGGGAAGTATGGGTCACATTCCGCATGAACTGATCAAAGAAGGGTTGCCAAAATTGATGGGCGGAATTATTCAGGGCGGTGTTCCAGATCCAGCACTTTTATTCTTAGGAATTGGCGATCACGAATGCGACAGATATCCGCTTCAGGTTGGACAGTTTGAATCTGGAGACGAAGAGCTGGATATGTGGTTAACCCGAACGTATATTGAATCAGGCGGTGGTGGAAACGCTGGCGAAAGTTATCTTCTGGCCTGGTATTTTGCAGCTTTCCATACTAAAACCGATGCTTTCGAAAAAAGAGGTCAAAAAGGATTGTTGTTTACTGTTGGTGATGAACCAGGTTTAAAAACACTTCCAGCATCAGCAATAAAAGAAATTATGGGTCAGGGACAACAGACTTATACACATCTTGAATTATTAGCAGAAGCGCAAAAAAGATACGATGTTTATCATATTAGTGTCTTGCATTCAGGACAAGCCATTAACGCCGATGTAGAATGGAAAAAATTACTGGGGCAAAATTGTCTTTCAATTGAAGATCACAGAGAAATTCCAAATGTAATTAAGAAAATAATCTGCGATAAACACAAAACTTCTGGTTCTGATTTAGGAACAAATCCAGTTTCAGGAGGTTTAGATAATATCGAAATGCTTTAAAAGTTTTATGGCTTTTGAGGGATTAAAATGGAAGTTTTTTCTTTTAGCAACGAGAAATTTGCTCGCAAAGACGCGAAGACGCAAAGTCTTTTAATTTAAAGGTTAAGCTTAAAAAACTTGCTTACTTGAGATTATTTAAAGAATATGCTTAAAAAAACTTTGCGCCTTCGCGCCTTTGCGAGATTAAAAAAAACAAAATGAAAACAGCTCAAATAGTTATAGGTTTAGGATTTGGTGATGAAGGGAAAGGCATAACAACAGATTTTCTGGCGAAGCAAAATCCTGAATCTATAGTTATTCGGTTTTCAGGAGGACAACAGGCAGCACACACGGTTATGATTGGTGATAAAAAACATGTTCATTCCAGTTTTGCGAGTGGTGCGCTTCGTGGGCTTCCGTCTTATTACAGCGAGCATTGCACCATTCATCCGCTTTTTCTCTACAACGAAAGAGAAGAATTAAAAGAAAAAGAAGCTAATCTGGATTTGTATATCCATCCTTTAGCAAAAGTCACAACCCCTTTTGATGTCTGGCACAACAGAGGAAATGTGCGAAACATCGAAAACGGAACCTGCGGAAAAGGCATTGGTTCCACCATGAAAAGAAACGAAGGCCCGTATAAATTGTTTGCCATCGATTTGATTGCGCCCCGTGAAATGCTTTTAGAAAAACTAAACCAAATCGCCTATTATTATGGTTTTTTAAGCGAAAGTGAAATGGATGAAGAAGTCAGTCAATATCTGGAAGCAATTGATAAAATAGAATGGAATATTGTTGATTACACGTTCCTTTCAAAATACGAAAATCTCATTTTTGAAGGCAGTCAGGGAATTCTGCTCGACATGGATCACGGTGTTTTTCCGAATGTAACGTATGCCAATACCACTTCAAAAAATGCGATTGAAATTTGTAATATACTAAAGATTGAAGATGTAGTAGTGTATTATGTAACCCGCAGTTATGCAACCCGACACGGACACGGCTGGATGGCGAATGAAGGAGAAATAAAATTAAAAAACAACGAAGAAGAAACCTGTGTTTTTAACGAATACCAAAAACACTTACGTTTTGGAAGTCTGAATTATGAACTTTTAAATTATGCTCTAAAACTCGATGCAGCTTACAGCCCAATGGCAAAACGAAATTTGGTTGTAACCTGTATGGATCAGCTGGAGCAAGATTATGAGTTTGAAAGCCTCACAACGGAATTCAATGAAATCTACGGATCATTTTCACCTGATTCGAAAGATTTTAAAAACATTACTTCTTTGTTTCAATAAAAAGAGAAAAAATGAAATACACTATAGATACCATAGCTCCGGAAAGTAAATTTTTATTTTTCTGGGGACATCAGCCAAACAAAGACGGAAAAATCACCAAAACCTGTTTCAGCCAATGGTGGTTGAGTTCTTTTAAAGTAGATAAAATAACTTATAAAACTGCCGAACACTGGATGATGGCGAAAAAAGCTGAATTATTCGAGGATCAGGAAATTTTAGAAAAAATCATTAAAGCTGATTCTCCTGCAGAAGCCAAAAAATTAGGCAGAGAAGTGAGAAACTACAATGACAAAATCTGGTTAGAAAACCGATATAAAATTGTAAAAGAAGGAAACTTTCACAAATTCAGTCAAAATGCCGATTTGAAAACCTTTTTATTAAATACAAAAGAAAGAGTTTTGGTAGAAGCCAGTCCGGTTGACCCAATTTGGGGAATTGGAATGGCGAGTGATCATAAAGATGTTTTGAATCCTGAAAAGTGGAGAGGTTTAAATCTTTTAGGTTTTGCTTTGATGGAAGTTAGGGATGAATTGAGATAAAAATGATTATGAAAACAACAAGATTATATCGTCCAGTAGGTTTAAAGGAAATGGAATTAATTGCTGAATTAGAATACAATGCATTTCCACCAAGATTGGATTGGCAACCCATTTTTTATCCGGTAACGAATCAGCAATATGCAGATCAGATTGCTTTTGAATGGAATACCGTTGACGAGTTTTCGGGATTTATTGGAATTGTAACTGCCTTTGATGTCAACTCATCCTTTCTGGAAAAGTATGAAGTTCAAAATGTTGGTGATAAAAATCATAACGAACTTTGGATACCATCAGAAGAATTAATTGATTTTAATGCTAACATAGTAAACGGAATTGAAATAGTTAATGTTCATTTTACGGATCGTTCAGTGTTAAGTGAAGACAAAAAACTTAATGAAAAACTAGAGAGTTTTAGAAAATGATTTTAGAATTATTAAAAGCGGACATAACAGAAATTCAGGTCGACGCAATAGTAAATGCAGCCAATACTTCCTTGCTTGGCGGCGGCGGTGTTGATGGAGCGATTCATCGTAAAGGAGGCAAAGCAATCTTAGAAGAATGTATTAAAATTCGTAATAAGCAGGGAGGCTGTAAAACTGGAGAAGCTGTCATTACAACAGCTGGAAATCTTCCTTCTAAATATGTGATTCATACTGTCGGTCCGGTTTGGAATGGTGATAAAGACGAAAAGTCAAAACTATTGGAAGATTGTTATCAGAACAGTTTGAATCTTGCTGTTAAAAACGGAATCAAAACCATTGCTTTCCCAAATATCAGTACTGGAATTTATCATTTCCCAAAAGAGAAAGCGGCTCAGATTGCCGTAAAAGCAGTAAAAGAGTTTCAAAGAATCTCAGAAATTGAAAAAATACTATTTGTCTGTTTTGATGATGAAAATTATCAGATTTATAAAGAGATTCTGGAATAGAAAAAATAAATATTAAACAAACACAATCGAAGTTATTGTGTTCTTATAAAATGAAAATAGAATTAAAAAAATACAGCGAGCAATTACAAGAATGGCCTCAAACAGGTCATCACATAATGGCTCAGTATGACGATGAAAAAATAATAGTATACCAGTCATACCGAAAAGAAATAGGCGAATTTGCCGTAAAAAATCAGTTTTTTGGAGGTGCTTTCAGTCTAGACAGAATGACCTGGATCAAACCCAATTTTCTGTGGATGATGTACAGAAACGGATGGGGAACAAAAGAAGGTCAGGAAGTCGTTCTGGCAATCCATCTGAAAAGAGATGCGTTTGAAAAATATCTTCACAACGCAGTTTATTCTTCTTATAGCGCTGATTTAGGAATTAGCAATGAAGAATGGCAGACAGAAGTAAAATCTTCTTCTGTAAGACTCCAATGGGATCCCGATCATGATCCGTATGGAGGAAAATTAGAAAGAAGAGCGATTCAAATTGGCTTACGAGACGAATTTACAAGATCTTACTCCAAAGAAGATATTTTATTAATCGAAGATATTTCGGACTTTGTAGCAGAACAATACGAATTTGTTCAGAAAAAGGAATTACAAAACCTGAACATTCCGGCAGAGAGACCTTTTCTTTTTAAAAATCAAGAATTGAATACGAAATTAAAAATTACATAGAAAAGATGAATGAAAAAACAGCAAAAAGCGTCAGCAAGTTTTTAAGTCTGGTGCTGCGACATTCGCCTGAAACTATCGGATTAAAATTAGACGAAAACGGATGGGCAGATGTAGAAGAATTAATTATAAAATGTAATAAAAAAGGAAGCCAGAATCAGATGACGGCTGAACTTTTGGATTATGTTGTAGAAAATAACGATAAAAAGCGTTTTGCATTTAATGAAGATAAAACCAAAATCCGTGCAAGTCAGGGACATTCGATTTCAGTTGAATTAAATTTGGCCGAAACTGAACCTTCTGAATATTTGTATCACGGAACAGTTGGAAAGTTTATGGAAAGTATCCGCAAAGAAGGTTTGAAAAAAATGAGCCGGCAACACGTACATCTTTCAAAAGATAAAGAAACGGCAGTAAAAGTAGGAAGCCGTAGAGGAATTGCTCAAATTTTAACCGTCAGAAGTGGTGCAATGCACAGAGACGGTTTTAAATTTTATTTATCCGAAAACAATGTCTGGTTAACAGATGAGGTTCCTGCAAAATACATTCAATTTTAAAAATGAAAAGAACACTTGTTTTTGGAGACATCCACGGAGGATTAAGAGCTTTAGTTCAGTTGCTGGACCGAATCGCTTTATCTGAAACTGACCGGTTAATTTTTTTAGGCGATTATGTAGATGGCTGGAGCGAGTCGGCACAGGTTATTGAATTTCTTATCAGGCTATCCCAAAAACAGGAATGCATTTTTATAAAAGGAAATCATGATGCCTGGTGTCAGGAATGGTTAGAAAAAGATGTAATAAACGACATCTGGTTTTTGCATGGCGGAAAATCGACTATAGAAAGTTATCAGAATATTGATATCTCTGAAAAAAAGAAACATCTGAAATTCTTTAATCAAATGAAAGATTATTTTGTTGATGAGAATAACAACCTTTTCATTCATGCCGGATTTTCATCGATGCACGGACCAGAAAAAGAACATTATCAAACCAATTTTTCATGGGACAGAACGTTGTGGGAAATGGCGCTGACAATGGATAAACGAATTAAAAAAGATTCGAATTTATACCCAAAAAGGTTATTACTTTTTAATGAAATTTATATCGGTCATACACCAACGCTTCATTATGATATAGAAATTCCAATGCAGGGTTGTAATGTCTGGAATATTGATACGGGTGCAGGTTTTTATGGGAAATTAACTTGTCTAGAAGTTGAAACGAAAGAATTTTGGCAGAGTGATGTAGTACAGACGTTTTATCCAAATGAAAAAGGAAGAAATAAATAAAATGAGAAACACAATAGAATCAGGTTTATTCGGTTTAGCTGTTGGAGATGCTTTAGGTGTTCCGGTAGAATTTAAATCGAGAACGTATTTAAAACAAAATCCGGTTACAGACATGATGGGATTCATGTGCTGGAATCAACCTCCTGGAACATGGAGTGACGATAGTTCACTCGCATTTTGCACAGCCGAAAGTTTATCTCGAAATTTTGACATAGAAGATATGGCTCAGACTTTCGTAAAATGGATGCTGGAAGGTTATTGGGGAGCGCATCATAAAGTATTTGACATAGGAGGAACAACAAAACATTCTCTGCTTCGTGTTGTAAAAGGAGAATCGGCTGCTTTTTCTGGTAATTTTTTCGATCAGGATAATGGAAATGGTTCGTTAATGCGCATCTTGCCTTTGGCTTTTTATCTTCATAAAGAAAAAAATATTGAAATTATTTATCAAAAAGTCAAAGCAGTTTCTTCCATAACTCATGCTCATTTTCGTTCCGGATTTGCCTGCTTTATTTACGTGATCTATTGTTTGGAAATTTTAAAAGAGAAAGATAAATTCGAAGCTTATATCGAAATGAAAAATACGGTTTCGGTATTTCTGAAAGATAAAAAGTTTAATTCTGCAGAAATTCAGTTATTTGACAGAATTCTGAAAAATGATATTTCAGAATATTTGGAAGACGAAATTCATTCTTCTGGTTATGTGCTACATAGTTTAGAAGCTAGTATTTGGTGCTTTCTGAATTCGGATTCTTATGAAGAAACGGTTTTAAAAGCAGTTAATCTCGGCGAAGACACAGATACAACTGGTGCTATTGCCGGAGGCCTGGCAGGAATTTATTATGGAATCGAAAATATCTCTAAAAAATGGATTGAAAATTTGGTCCGAACAAACGATATAAAAGATTTAGCAGAACGATTATTAAAAAATATAAACTAAAATTATGAACCCACTATTATTAACCGATGGTTACAAAGTTGACCACAGAAGGCAATACCCGGACAAAACTACTTTAGTATATTCTAACTGGACACCCAGAAAATCAAGAATCGAAGGTCTTGAAGAAGTTGTGTTTTTCGGATTGCAGTATTTTATCAAAAAATACATCATTCACGATTTTGATACTTACTTTTTTAAACAGCCAAAAGAGGAAGTGGTTAAAAAATACGCCCGTCGAATCAATAACTATTTAGGAGAAAACCAGGTAGGCACTAAACATATCGAAGATTTACACGATTTAGGCTATATTCCGATGGTTTTTAAAGCGTTGCCGGAAGGTGCGAGTGTTCCGTTGAGAGTGCCAATGTTTACGATGTACAATACGATTCCGGAGTTTTTCTGGCTGACGAATTATTTCGAGACCTTGCTTTCTGCCGTAATCTGGCTGCCTTGTAACTCTGCTACCATCGCAAGGGAATACAGAAAAGTATTGGATAAATATGCTGACGAAACTTCTTCTGTTCCAGAATTTGTAGATTGGCAGGCGCACGATTTCTCTATGAGAGGAATGGGAGGCATCGAAGCGGCTTTAACTTCTGCAGCAGGGCATTTATTGAGTTTTACAGGATCTGATACGATTCCTGCAATTGATTTCTTAGAAGAATATTACAATGCTAATTCAGATCAGGAGCTTGTAGCTGGTTCAGTAGCAGCAACGGAACATTCCGTTATGTGTATGGGAACGACTGAAGGTGAGTACGAAACTTTCAAAAGATTAATTACAGAAGTATATCCAAAAGGAATTGTTTCTATCGTTTCTGATACTTGGGATTTATGGAAAGTGCTAACGGATTATCTTCCAAGATTAAAAGAAGAAATCGTTTCAAGAGAAGGTAAAGCAGTAATTCGTCCTGACAGTGGCGATCCGGTAGATATCATCTGCGGAAATCCAAACGGAAAAACAGAACAGGAGAAAAAAGGGGTAATCGAATTGCTTTGGGATGTTTTTGGTGGCAATACAAATGCGAAAGGTTTCAAAGAATTAGTTCCGCAGATTGGAGCCATTTATGGAGATAGTATTACCGTAGCAAGAGCAACTCAAATTTGTGAACGCTTAAAAGCAAAAGGGTTCGCTTCTACAAATGTTGTTTTAGGTATTGGATCTTTCACATATCAGTACAACACAAGAGATACTTTCGGATTTGCAATGAAAGCCACTTACGGAGAAGTAAACGGAGAGGGAAGAGCGATCTTCAAAGATCCGATTACAGATGACGGAACTAAAAAATCAGCTAAAGGATTAATGAAAATTGATTTAATCGACGGTAAGTATCATTTAACAGATAATGTTTCCTGGGAAGAAGAAAAACAAGGCGAATTGAAGGAAGTCTTCAGAAATGGGAAACTTTTAATTGATCAGTCTTTAAATGATATCAGAATCCGTGTTAGTACAGGAATCAGTATCGAAGCATAAATAATATAATCCGGTTATAAAAATTACATCCTTAAAAATATAAACTATAAAAATTACATCTCTTATAACTTTAGCAGGAAGCCTTTTTATAACCGGAATTGCTCATTCACAAACATCAAATCAAACAAAAAAGATGGCAGAGAAGGAACATTATCCAAAAGCACTGGTTGACTATGATGATTTTAAAAATCTTGTCTCGGAATTAGAAAAGCAACGAGAAAAAAACTTAGTAAGTCTGGATGTTTTTTTGAAAATGGCAAAGGAAGAAAACACCGTAATTTTGGATTCCCGTTCCGATTTTCGTTTCAACAGAAAACATTTAAAAGGAGCGATTCATCTTGATTTTACTGACTTCACACAGGAAAACCTTTAAAAGTTAATTCCGAATCCGAATACCAGAAAATTGATTTACTGCAATAATAATTTTGATGGAGATCCTATAGATTTTGCTTCGAAAATGGCTAAACCTAAAACCAATATCGAAACCCAAATTCTGTCCAACAGAAAACCCATTATGCTGGCACTTAATATTCCAACGCATATTGACCTTTATGGATATGGTTATAAAAATATCTATGAACTGGATGAGCTGGTGAATGTAAATGATTCAAGAATACAATTTGAAGGAACTGAAGTGAAATAACAAACATCATAAAAATGAAAGCCTGAATTTTATCCATTCAGGCTTTTTTTTATGACTTGTTTTTGCGTTACGTTTGTCATTCCGAGAAACGAGGAATCTTCGTAAGTAGCTCCGTAAAGAATATCAATCTGTGTCGATCTAGCAACAAAGATTCCTCCTTCGTCGGAATGACAAGATTGCGTAAAACTGTATGGAAAATTATTTCTTATAAAAATTATTATGGTCAATATATCCCCAGACTTTTGAAGGCAAAAGCGGCTGGATGTTTTTTCCCTCTTTGATATTCTTCCGAATAAAAGTAGACGAAATTTCTACAACAGGCGCATCAATAATATGAACTTTTGGATGCGATTTTAGTTCGCTATTTTCCAGTTCTTCTGAAATACGCGGGTAAACGTAAATATCATAATTTTCTAGAATCACTTCATAGTTTTTCCACTTGTGAAGTGTTTTCAGATTATCCTCTCCCATAATCAGTGAAAACTCATGATTGGGATATTTATCTTGTAGATGCGCCAGCGTGATAACGGTATAACTCGGTTGAGGTAATTTAAACTCGATATCAGACGGTTTTATTTTCGGATAATCTTCTGTTGCCAGAAAAACCATTTGCAAGCGCTGCTGATCGTCTAATAAAGTCGCTTTCTTTTTTAACGGATTATGAGGTGTAACGACCATCCAGATCTGATCTAAACCAGCATACTCTGCCATATGATTGGCAATAATCATATGACCAATATGAATGGGATTATATGTTCCGAAGTAGAGGCCTATTTTCATTTTTAGTCCTTAGTTTATTATAGTGGTTAGTCCTTAGTCCTTTTTCCAAGCTAAAACCCCAATTATTCTTTTAGGTTTTTGGAAAATGCGTTTATCATTTTGCTTTCTTCTTCAATTAAAAACATGATTTCATTAAATAAGAAATCATCAGAAATAAAATCTAATTCTTTTGCTATAATCAGTTGTGTTTCTAATTCGTTTAAAGAACCTCTGGAAATACTTAAAAAATGATTAAATGATTTATCCGTCTGACGTCCAAATCCTTCAGCAATATTTGAAGGAATTGATACGCTGGCCCTTTTTAACTGGCTTGTCAACGCATATATTTCTTCTTTCGGAAAGCTATTAGTGAGTTTATAAACCAAAACAACAATCTTAATCCCCTTTTGCCAAATAAGTAATTCTTTATACGAACTAATTCCACCCATATATTCAAACTTCTAAATTAATAACTCAAGAACTAAGCACTTAGGACTATCCAGCACTTAATAAGTCAGTACTTTCACCAACAGACTTAAGGACTAATTACTCATTTAGAAACAAAATCCTTCACCAACTGATGCGCTTCTTCCAAAGCCACAGCTAAATCATAGTTTTTAATAATCACGTCAAATTGAGGAGCAGTCGCAAGTTCAACTGAAGCTTTTGCAATACGCATATTGATTTTATCTTCGCTTTCTGTAGAGCGTTCTTTTAATCGGCGTTTTAGTTCGTCAACACTTGGTGGTTTTACGAAAACGGCTAAAGTCTGTTCGGGAAATTTATGTTTGATACGCAATCCTCCGGCAACATCAATATCGAAGATGACATTTTTACCCAAAGCCCAGATTCTTTCAATTTCCGATTTTAAAGTACCGTAAAAATTATCGCGGTACACTTCTTCCCATTCCAGGAAATCTTCAGCTTTAATGTGTTTTTTGAATTCTTCAAGCGAAATAAAATAATAATCTTTTCCGTTGACTTCTTCTCCGCGCGGGTCACGGGAAGCTGCTGAGATTGAAAATTCTAAATTTAAATCTTCCTGTTTTAGTAAATGTTTTACTATCGTTGTTTTTCCCGATCCTGAAGGTGCCGAAAAAACAATTAATTTTCCTTTATTCATTTTTATATGCAATTAGTAATTAGTAATTAGTGAACAGCTAATTAGTATTCACTTACTGATTACTTTATAATACGTTTAGTACCTGTTCCTTAATCTTCTCGAGTTCATCTTTCATCATCACCACCAGTTTCTGCATCTGCGCATGATTCGATTTTGAACCCATCGTATTGATTTCTCTTCCCATTTCCTGGGTGATAAACCCAAGTTTACGTCCGTTTGCTTCGTTACCTTTTAAAGTTTCAACAAAATAATCTAAGTGATTGGTGAGGCGGACTTTCTCTTCCGTAATATCCAGTTTTTCCAAATAATAGATCAGCTCCTGCTCGAAGCGATTTTCATCAACATTAACCTGTAATTCAGAAATTGCTGTGTGAAGACGCTCTTTTATAGCCTGAACCCTTTCCGGATCTAATGCCAGGGCGTCCTCCATATATTGACGAATATTTGCAATTCGAAGATTGAATTCTTTCTCAAGCGATTCTCCTTCGTCTTTTCTGAAACTTAATATATTTTGTAGCGCTTCGTCGATGATGACCTGAATCTGCTCCCAGTCCTCTTCGTCAATTTCCTCACGTTCTGTTTTTAGAACATCCGGCATACGAACCGCCATTTTCATCAGTTCGGTTTCATCTGCAGTGGGATAAACTTCCCTTAACTGGGCTATATAATTTTTCACAACCGGAACATTTACTTTTGTAGAAGTCTGCTCAGAAGTACTTTCGACGTAAATTGCAAAATCGACTTTCCCTCTTTCCAGCCTGGTCGAAATCAGGGTGCGTAACCCCAATTCCATTTCACGGTAAACCGAAGGCATTCTCACATTCAGGTCTAAACCTTTACTATTCAGAGATTTTACTTCTACAGTAATTTTTTTCGTTGGCAATTGCAAAGAAGCTTTACCAAAACCGGTCATCGATTGTATCATATATTGAGTATAAAGGCGCAAAGATACTAAAAAACTTTACAGGGAAGATTTCTAGTTTTTCATGGCGTCTACGTTTTAAATTCTATGGGCGTTGCCTAAAGGCCGGGCTATCCATACCAATATTATCAAGCTAAGGAATTGCATTCGTCACTTCGAGTGATTTTTAATAATAATGCGATAGCTTTATGATTAAAAATTGTATCGAGAAGCTTTTTAGCACTAAGGTTCTCGATACATTTTGTTTACTTTTCTTCCAGAGCTTTCATTACCTGCAAAATATTCTGCTGGCTGTTCCCGATGTAAATTTTACCGTCAATAATAAAAACCGGACGGCTTAAAAAAGTATAATGCTCCATAATGTATTTTTTAAAATCAACTTCGGTCAAGGCTTTGTTTTTTAAATCCATTGACTTGTATAATTGTGCTTTTTTACTGAATAACGCTTCATAACTTCCGGAAAGTTGGTACATTTCTTCGAGCTCGGCTTCAGAAATTGGATTTTGTTTAATGTCATGAAAAATTAAATCGTTGTCTTTAGGCAGGTTTTTGATAATTTTTCGACATGTATCGCAGGATGCCAAATAGTATATTTTGTTCATAATTTTAATTTTATTTCGATACAAAGAAAATCATTGAAACTTAAAAATTGTCTAATTTTATAAAAAAATAAATTTATGAATCCAGTTTTCGAAGTACAAAAAACAAGCAGGGAAATTCTGTTAAAAATTTTAGATAGTCATTCATTAGAACAATTAAACAAAATCCCACAAGGATTTAATAATAACCTAATCTGGAATATTGCCCATTGTATTGCGGCACAACAGGCTTTAGTGTATAAATTATCAGGACTTCCTTCTATTGTCCCGGATGAATTTATTGCCAGATACAGAAAAGATACTAAACCCGAAGGTGATGTTTCACAAGAAGAAGTAGATGAAATCAGAAGATTGCTTTCAGACACACTACAACAGGCAGAAAAAGATTATGCTGCTAAAATATTTCTAAAATATACGGAATACACTACCAGTATGGGTTTTACACTTCGAAATATAGAAGATGCCTTATCTTTTAATAATTATCATGAAGCCACACATACCGGAATTATAATGAGTATCCGAAAGTTTGTTTAAAACTTTCGGATATTTTAATTCATTATTCTTTCTATTGTAACGGTCATTGCTCCTGCTCCTTTACTTTTGGTAATTTCCATAAAAGCTCTTTTTGACAAGTCAATATCTCTTGTTCTCACAAATGGTCCTCTATCAGTAATTTCAACAATTACAAACTTCCCATTGGCTTCATTTGTGACTTTTACTTTAGTTCCGAAAGGTAATTTTTTATGGGCAGCTGTGTATTTATTATTATTGAAGCGTGCACCGCTTGCTGTTCTTTTTCCATTAAAACGATCATGGTAATAAGAAGCATGAGCTGATTTTTTGTAGAGTTTCAGTTTTAGGCCTTGCACACTAAAAATAGAATCTGTTGGTGGGGAAAGCTTTAGAACTTTGGAATTGTCAGTTTTTAAAGTGTCCTGAGAAACCTTGGCTTCAACTGGTTTACTCTGACTCATAACGTAGGTAAAGCAACTTAATAAAGTCACCG
Organism: Flavobacterium adiutor; assembly: GCF_048282555.1. Taxonomy (NCBI): domain Bacteria; kingdom Pseudomonadati; phylum Bacteroidota; class Flavobacteriia; order Flavobacteriales; family Flavobacteriaceae; genus Flavobacterium; species Flavobacterium adiutor. The sequence continues at coordinate 334,089 of NZ_CP182487.1, read as the reverse complement.
AAACGAGAGAGAGCAAAATATTTTTTTTATTCCTCATAATTTATTTTTTTTCAGACTTGGGGGGACTTGTACAAATAATATGCCGAGATAAAAAAAGCCCTGTGAGAGGGCTTATTTTGGCTTTTTCAGAACCATAAGTTCCAGGGAATTCTGCTTAAAATAAGCACTAACCCTAAACCGTAAAAAATAGCAAATGTTTTAAATTTTGCTTCGCTATTAATTAGTTTTTTATGTTTTGACCATCCTATTGTGATTAGGGTAATAGCAATTATATTGATTAAGGGATGTTCTAATGAAGTTAATCGAAGTGCGGCGTTAGACATTTGTCCCAATGCATCTTTTCCTAATGGAGACACAAAATAAACAATCAAACCAATCAGCAATTGTGTATGTGTTCCTATCAAAGCGAATAAAGCAATTTTTCGGTCTTTAGCGGTAAAATCTTTTTTTGAAGTGAATCCGAGAATGGCGTTTACAACTGCAATTAATAAAAGTAGTAATGCCAAATAAGCCCAGCCGGAGTGGAGTTTTTGAATAAAAGGGTACATAGATTAATTTTTTGTTTAAAACAAATATAACAAAAAAGGTTAAAAAAAAACGGCATTAAACTAAAAGTCAATGCCGTTTTTAATTATTTATTTTGGTTCTTATTTAGTTGAAAGAATATCTTGCTCCAACTTGCATCTGCCATCTTGAAGATTGTAAACCTACATCATCTATTTGATTAATGTTGCTTGTAACATTTGGATTAAAATTGAATGTTGGTGTAGTACCATCTGGCAAGAATCCAGTGTGTTTAATAAGCAATACCTGATCGTTATTCATAAAATATCTTCTTCCCCAGTTCTTATTTAACAAGTTTGTAAAGTTAAAAATATCAGCTGTAAACTCTAGTTTATGGCTTTTCTTATTAACATTTATTGAAAATTCCTGAGCAATTTTTACATCAACAACATGACTCCAGTCTAAACGGTCTCCGTTACGTTCTGCATATTTACCTCTTCTGCTGCTCAAATATTTGTCATTTGAAATAAAATTATTAAGAGCTTCCCACTGTTGATCAGCCGTCATTGTTGCAGAAGGCGTGAAGACTATTTCATTTTTGTTTTTAGGAACGTAAATTAAGGCTGAAGGCTGAAAAGTATCACGCAACAAGTTACCAGTATCATCATAAACATAGCTAAAAGGTGTTCCCTGAGTCCCTTCGTAATAGAAACCAATCGTAGTTTTAATTGATTTATTCCATTTGAATTTTAAAGAAGAATTAGCAAGAACTCTTGATCCCTGATCAAAATCTGATCTGGATACACCAGAAATTGCATTTGAACCGTTAACAGTTTCTATATATTGCCATTGTGAGCTGTTTTGCGAACTTGTTGCATCCATCCAAACATATGATTCTCCATAAGCATAAGTAGCTGAAATATTTGCATCGATAAAATCTGATGTAAAGTTTTTAGCAACAGTAAAATTCGTATTCCATGAACTTCCTGCTTTTTTATTAGATCCTAAATAAATCCCTTGGTAAGTGTTATCAATACGAACATTTCCATTGTATCTTGGTCTGTTATCTGCACCTGTTAAATTGGTTGTAGGGTCAGCAATGTTTAAGTTTTGGTATTGGATTGAATTAAGATTTTCATTCCAAATTGCTTCAGCAGATATAACCCAGCCAGATCCTAATTTTCTATCGAAAGCCAGACTCGTTTTCAAAACTTGTGGAAGCTTAAAATCTTTTGCAAACAAATCGATATTACCACCGAATTTTGAATCTCCTGGCAACGGCCCTAAAGCAACACCATTAGAATATAATTGGCTATCAATGCTAGTGTTAGGGTTGAAATTTGGTGTAGGTGTACTAGCAGAGTTATTTATTTGAATTGTGTTTTGAGAAACACCATTATTATTGTATGCTCCTCCTGGCCATACTAATGGAACTCTTGAAGTAAATACCCCAATACCTCCTCTGACCTGAGTTATTTTCTCACCATCAACATCGTAGTTAAAACCAATTCTAGGAGAGAAATGTACTGTGTTTTTAATTCCTTGTCCTACCTTAGCTCCCTTTAGATCTCTTCCTTTATTTTCTAATAATTTAATAGTTCTGTTGTTAAAATCATCATTAACAAGTCCATCTTCCCATACCGGCATATCAGCTCGAACACCAATATTTAGACGGAAATTGTCTGTTACTCTAATATTATCCTGAACATATAAACCAAATTGATTCATATTAAATTCAGCAGCTCCTTTAGAATCATCCCCTGAACCACCAAATAATGAATATCCTAAACGGTAACGGTATGCCTTATAAAGATTTGGATCCATAAATTGTTCCACACTATTGAAATCATAAGCCCCGAAGTTTCTATTGATAAACACGTTTTTAGCATAAGACAATTCATTGTGAGTACCAATTAAAATATTATGTTTACCAACATTAATTTCAAAGTTGTCTGTGATTGTTAGTACTCTTTGATTTAGCAAGTTTGCAGTTGAACTTGCTTCAGACCCAAAATAAATAGTTCCTGAACCATCTCTAATAGTTACTGTTGGAAATGGATCACCAGATGCATCTCTGTCATCATTCACAGTTGTGAACCCAACAACTAAATTATTAGAAAATTTATTATTGAATCTGGTATTTAATTCTAAAGATGCTGAATTTGTAATAGATTCAAAAGTTTGAGCACCATTTAAGAAATTAATTGCAGTGCTTGAAGAACGGAATGGAGAAAAGTTGGTAGATTTTACATAACTATTTTTAATAGATAATTTATTATTATCATTAATATTCCAGTCAATTTTAGCAATCAATTTATCACTTATTAATGAAGCTTTATTATTTTGATATGACCCAGGATTATACTTATATTTATCTATTAAATGTTTACTTAAACTTTCTAGTCCTGCTGCTTTTGTATTTCCTGTGTAATTTGCAATATCAAAAGGTTGAGGTGTATCATTTTCTTGTTTTTCATAGTTAATGAAGTAGAACAATTTATCCTTTAAAATTGCTCCCCCAGCTCTAACACCATATGTTTTAGCCGTGAAATCAGACAATTTGGTTCTCTCAATAGTACTTCCGGAACGTGTTGGGGTTTTTCCCGCTAAAGATTGATCTCTGTATAAAAAGTAAGCAGAACCGTCGAAATTATTTGTACCTGAACGCGTAATTGCACTAATAGCACCTCCTGCAAATCCCGATAATTTAACATCATAAGGAGAAACACTTACCTGAAATTGCTCAATTGCATCTAATGAAATCGGACTAACACCAGTTTGTCCTCCATTTGTTCCACTCGCTGCTAATCCGAAAACGTCATTATTTACAGCTCCATCAATATAAATTGCATTGAATCTGTTATTTTGACCACCTATAGAAATTTGATCATCACCACGTAATTGAGCCTGAGGCGTAAGTCTTGCAAAATCAGCAATATTTCTTGATAATGAAGGCAATTCATTAATTTTATCGTGATCAATAATAGTTTGAGACCCTGTTTTTTTAGAGTTAAACATGGGATCTTTTCTTCCAACCACAACTACTTCACTAAGTTCATTAGCCTCATCTTTCAAATTAACTTTCAGACTTTTAGAATCTCCTAACTGGAGATAAACATCGGTTTCAGTATAGGTTTTAAAACCAACAAAAGTAACTTCAATTTTATAAGGACCACCTACACGCATGTTTGAAATCCTAAAATGACCATCAAAATCAGTAGTAGTTGAATAACGGCTACCTGAAGCTTCATGAACAGCAAGTATTGTTGCTCCGGGAAGCGATTTGTTTTGAGAATCATTTACGACTCCGTTAATAGAAGAAGTAGTGTTTCCTTGCGCATAAATATCTCCTGCATAAATAAACGCTAAAAGCATTAAGAGAAACTTTGACAATTTTTTCATCTGTTTTTGTTTATTGTTTTTGGCAAAATTATAACAATTTAATCAGATAATGTTATCAAAAAGTTAAGAATAGCAAGTTTTATACATTGCATTGAACATTAAAACGATTTTATCTTTATTTGATAAATAAAATACAATATTTCAATTTAATGCTTACTTTTTTTATTAAAAGAATAATAATACGCCATGATAAATCTGTACAAACAGGTAAAAATCAGTATGTTTTGTAAGAATTGTTAAAATTATGCAACAAAAAAACGCCTTAATTAAAACAATTAAGACGTTAACTTATTCCAAAAAAATGATAGCGATTATTTTTTACTTAAGAAATGATTAAGTAAAAATGAAGTCGAACTATCGTGCGTTTTCACAGTTTTTGTATTTATTTCTTCTAAAATAGAATTCGCCAATTGTTTTCCTAGTTCTACTCCCCATTGGTCAAAACTAAAGATATTCCAAATTACTCCTTGTACAAAAATCTTATGTTCGTATAAAGCAATCAACGAACCTAAGCTTTTAGGCGTTAGTTTTTCAATCAGGATTGTATTTGTTGGTTTGTTTCCTGTAAAAACTTTAAATGGCAGCAAGTAAGAAGCTTTTTCTGCAGAAAGACCTTGCTTATCAAACTCTGCCTGAACCTGTGCAGCTGTTTTTCCGTTTAGTAATGCTTCTGTCTGTGCAAAAAAGTTAGACATGAGTTTATCGTGATGATCTCCGTTTCCGTATAATGGTTTTATGAATCCAATAAAATCTGTCGGAATCAATTTTGTTCCCTGGTGAATCAATTGAAAAAATGCATGCTGCGAATTGGTTCCAGGCTCTCCCCAGATAATGGTACCAGTTTGGTAATTAACCGGTTCTCCGTCACGACCAACACTTTTTCCGTTGCTTTCCATGGTTGCCTGCTGCAGATAGGGTGCTAATTTTTGCAAATATTGTGTGTACGGAATCAAAGCCTCACTTTCGGCACCATAAAAATTATTGTACCAAATACTCAATAAAGCTAAGATTACCGGAATGTTTTGATCAAACTCTGCCAACTTGAAATGTTCATCCATTTCATTAGCTCCCTTTAATAATTCGTTGTAATGATCAAAACCAATCGCCAAAGCAATACTCAAACCAACTGCACTCCATAAGGAAAATCTTCCTCCAACCCAGTCCCACATTGGAAAAACATTGTCAGGATTAATTCCGAATTCCGTTACTTTTTGTATATTGGTTGAAACTGCCACGAAATGTTTAGCAATGTCTTCCTGAGATGCTGATTTCAAAAACCACTCTTTTATCGTTTCTGAGTTTGATAAAGTTTCCTGAGTCGTAAATGTTTTAGAAACAATTAAAAATAACGTGGTTTCAGGATTTAACTTTTTGATTACTTCATTAACGTGATCACCATCTACATTTGAAACGAAATGTACATTTAAATGGTTTTTATAAAATTGTAACGCTTCCACAGCCATTACCGGTCCAAGATCAGAACCTCCGATCCCAATATTTACAATATCTGTAAATGCTTTTCCAGTATATCCTTTTCTGACTCCCGAAATTACTTCGTTTGTAAAGCTTTTAATTTTATTTTTTACTTCGTAAACTTCCGGAATTACATTTTCTCCGTCCACTTTTATAACGGCAGATTCCGGTGTACGCAAAGCAGTATGCAAAACGGCTCTGTTTTCTGTCTGATTGATGATTTCTCCTCCGAAATATTGAGAAATAGCACTTTTTAATTCAATTGAATTCGCTAATTCCAACAAAAGCGAAATAGTTTCTTCACTAACATTGTTTTTAGAATAATCAACTAAAAAATCATTCCATTGTAAGCTGAATTTTTCTGCACGTGCACTATCTTTTTGAAATAATTCCTGTATTGTAGTTTGCTGAATTGCGTTAAAGTGGTTCTGTAGATTTTTCCACGCATCAGTTCCTGTTGGATTTGTTGTGTTTAAAGCCATTTTTTAATAAGATTGTAGTTTTTTTAGAAACACAAAAATACTGAAATAACTATTTAATATTTCTTTACAGGGCAATTAGTTACGAAAACGATTTATTTCTAATACTATTTTCTGACACTAACCAGCGACCATAAGCGTTACAAAATTCAATTTGTTTTTAAGGAACTTAAATTGCCAATTATAACTATATTCGTTTTCAGAGTAATAATCGGTATATTCATCAAACCCCTCAATAATCTCAGAATGACTCATGTAATTATATGAAATATTTATTCCGTCATTTTCAATATAAATCGTATAAACAATTTGAACAAACCCATTGTCTTCAGTAGTTTTATAAATTCCTTTATCTTTGTAATAGTTAATATCATCAAGATTAACTTTGGTAAAAACCCTTTTTAATAGTTTTTTCTCTTCTGTATTATCTTGTTGTTCATAACTGAAATTATAATTTGTTTTAAGGTCAGAAAGTTTATCCTGATTGATTAGGTTTTTTAAATCCTTAAGCTGTAGAATCATTTCTTTTCTTTGATCTTCAAGCTTTTTGATTACTTCTTTAAAAAATGCAATATTTTTCCTTTCAATATCATTAAGAATTACTTTTTTATTATCCTCAACTGACTTGTACCAGAATTTATTATCAAAATACTGCTGAAATCGGGAATTCTCAAATTCATAACCATTTCTTGCAAAAATTTCATTCGTTAAGAGTCTTATTTTTCCAATATTTAAGCCTTCTACCTGTGCATTTTTTATTAATTGAGTTTTGCATAAAGAACAATCCTTTAGTATTTGTCCAAATGAAGTTTGCAAAAGGAAAAGAGCAAAAAGGCTAAATATTGTTTTCATTTATTTATTTTTGAAATTTTACCAAATCTTCCACCACGGCTTTTTATTAATTTCAATGATTTTTTTATCCTTGTTGACCTCAATTCTTTTGGGTTCTTCCATTTTTATGGTTGCATCATCGAAAAACATTTCGCCCTGATCATTTATCCCAATGGGCGATTTTGTCCTTTCTTTCCAGCTTTCTGTCTGCAATTCCGGTATTAAAGGAGCATTGATTTTGGAACTAAATTTTTGCCTGGCTTTCTCCGTTATTTCTTCTTCAAGATTAGAAGTTGAATTTTTAAAAAGCGAAAGTGAATTATCCGGAATATGAAGCAGAAAAACCTGTGTTTTATTTCCGATTTTATGAATATCCAAAACTTTAAAAAATGTAATCTCATCCAAAAGAAAATGTCCGATTTTCGAAGAATCAGGATTAAATTTTGAAATATCTTTTGCATTGGCACTGGCAATTAAATACCTCAAATTCCCTGAAAGACCACCTCCAATTGAAGTCATATCGGTAAAGCCTTTTTCTTTTATTATTTGCCCAACTTTGTATTTTTCAATAAAATTGTCAGTCAAATTAGTATCTCTGTAAAATAGTTTTAAATCTGAAAAAGTCTCATTAAGAGTTTCTTTAATGCGTTTATTTTTCATGTTTTAAGGAATACTACAAATTACCAATACTATCCAGCTCTCTCTTTAAAGGCTCCATTTGTTTTAAGAAACGCGTTTTATCATTTCCTGTTAAAGATTCTCCTGTTGGAAGATTCAATCGAAGCGCATCTACCTGAACTCCATTTTTCCAAAAGCGATAACAAACGTGAGGTCCGGAAGCTAAACCTGTACTTCCAACAAGACCAATGGTCTGCCCTTGTGTTACACGCTGTCCGCGGCGTACCAGAATTTTTGACATGTGTAAATATTGAGTCGAATACGTCCCGTTGTGTTTTACTTTTACAAAATTTCCGTTTCCGGCGGTATAACCTGTCTGCTCTACCACTCCTGAAGCAGTTGTAGAAATTGGAGTTCCTCTCGGTGCTGCGTAATCAGTTCCTTTATGGGCTTTCCATCTGTGCTGTACAGGATGAAACCTGTTCATCGTAAATCTGGAAGTAATGCGGCTGAATTTAATTGGTGTTTTCAGGAAGAAATTCTTAAGTGTCTTTCCTTCATCATCATAATATTCAATTTTTCCGGACAGCGTATCTTTTTCAAACGGAAAAGCATAAACGATTTTTCCTTTGTATTCAAAAAAAGCTGCCTGTAAATCTTCTACACCGTCGTAGGTTTTACCATTGATGAAACGTTCTGTAAAAATCAAACCGTAACGATCTCCTTTTTTAAGTTTAAAGAAATCAATTGACCAGGAAAATACTTTTGTAATCCGGCTGGCAAGTGCGGCTTCTACACTATTATTCCCTAAGGTTTCAGATAAAGAGCTTTTTAAAACTCCACCAATTATTTTACGTTTAAACGTAACGGGTTTTACTTTTTTATAAGCATTTGCAACCGTATCTCTAAAATCAATAACATAATAAGTGAGGGCATCTGGCTGATAAATAAAAAACTGGAGTTTATTGGTTTTATTTTTTGAGCGAAGAATAGTGTAAGCCTTATTGTATCGAATAGATCTCACATTAAAAGAATCTTTCACCTGCTCAACGATATTATAAACCTGTTTTGAGCCAATATTTTGATGCTGAATTATGGATCCGAAAGAATCCCCTTTTTTTACAGTATCATGAACTACATTAAAATCATTGTAATTAAATCCAAATTCTATCTTTTTAGTTTTTGGTTTAGTAATTTTAATTTCAGCTTTTTCTTCTTTTTTGTTACAAGAAATTATTGAAAATAAGAGTATTATAATTACGAATGCTTTTTTCAAACTTTATTTTTTTTTTGTGGAAAACTAAGCCATTGGCTCATTCCCCCAATTGGACAATTCTTCTTCGGTCCACAATTTAGGAAAAAAGATGCGTTTTTGGTATTTTGGATGCATATATTTTTGCCAGTCGCTTCCTCCGGTTGCTTCTCCGTTTCCTTTTCCGCTTTCTAAAATATATTTTATAGCTGTATTTAAGTGCTGCATTACCCAGGTAATATTAACTGTATAATCATAATGACGCATTGCCAGAATTAAATCCTGATTTTGCTGATCTTTTTCTGGCAGCTGGGTAAATTTTTGCCAGATATTCTTGGTCTTAAATTCTGCCATTTGGCGCAAGAACTGTCCCTTATATTTTTTTTCGAATTCCTGAAGCAGATACGATTTCTCACCTGTCTGATAATCTTTGCCCGCAGCCTGCCAGTACAAGTGTTCAAAAGAAGTTTCTAAATCGGTGTTTTCATTAAAATTGGCTTTATATCTTCTATCGGTTAAATTGATAACATCAGTAGAAGCAAATTCAATCATTCTATACTGGGCGCTCTGGAATCCACTTGCAGGAGTCAGGGTATTTCTGAATTTCATATATTGCTCTACCTCCATTCCGTTTTCCATAATACTAAAAGAATTGGTCAGCATATCAAAATAACGGGTAATTCTGGAAAGTCTTTCGCTAAAAAAATCAACCTGAATATTTTCTGTATCCGCAATCTGGTCAATTTCCCAAAGAATCATTTTAAAAATCAATTCGTTTACCTGATGATACATAATAAAAACCATTTCATCAGGAAGCGTAGTACGCTGTATCTGAAGATTTAAAAGTGCATCAGTTTGAATATAATCCCAATAAGTGATTGGTTTAGACCAAAGCAACCCCTCAAGCTGGACATCTGTTTTTTGATTTATGGTTTTATATTTAAGATCAATTTCTTTTAAGATTGATTCAGAATTATCTGTGGTATTCATTATTTTTTTACTTTAAATGGATATTTTAATCCTTTATATTCGTCAATATCAGCCTTAAGTGATCCAACTGCCAAATCTGCTTTTATTCTAACCGGAACTTTATTATTATCATCTGTTATCCAAAGCGTTACACTTTCTTTCTCTTTAAAAACCCTGCCAGTTTGTACCAAAGGCTTAAAAATCATAGTAGAAACGGTGCCAAATTTAGTTGTAATATCCTGACGACCTATATATTTTAACTTAAATTTTGTGATCTCTTCATCAAAAAACATATCGATTGTTATGGACTCTCCTGATTTTAGTTTGTCGATGTCAGGGTGATTCCGCAGATAATAAAAGGCTGAAATTATATCCTGCACATTATCATTAATAACAATTGTTTTTTCGGTTTTACGTTTATAATCTTTTACCAAAACACGATTTTGTGACTGCATAAAAAAACCTTCCTGATTTTTCGTGTAGCCGCCTTCATTTATTTTTCGGATATACCGGTAAGGATCACCGTTGTCTTTATCGAAATAGCTTTCATATAAATCTTCTACTTTGAAAAAAAATCTTGACATTCCGGTTGTGTATCCTTTACCCACTGCGTGAAAAACTTTTTTGTTGTTTACAACAGCTTCTTTAACTTCTAAAGTAGCATAACCTGCATTAACAATTCCGTAGTGAATCCTGAATTTGAAATATTCTCCCACATCAAAAGCGTCTTCTTTGTAGGTATCAAAACTTAGTGTGGCGAGTATAAATATGAATAGAGTTAGTTTTTTCATAACAAGATATTTACTGTTTACGAGCCATAAACGCAAATTTTATTCCAAATATACCAAAACAAAAAAACTCAGTCAAAGAATGACTGAGTTTTTATGCTATTAACTAACCAAAAAACTATAAATTATGAAAATTTATATCAATTTAGGAAGGAAACCACCCCTTCCTGATTTGCGAGTGCAAAGATAGATGCAAAGTTTAAATAATAAATAGCAAAAAGCGAGTTTAACAAAACATTTGCATTAAAATCATCAATTTACAGGGGATTTTTTTACATAATATAAAAAAAACATAAATTTACAATGTACCTCTTAACTCCTGCTCTCTTTCTATAGATTCAAATAAGGCTTTAAAGTTGCCTGCACCAAAACCTTTTGCCCCCATTCTTTGTATAATTTCGAAAAAAAGCGTCGGTCTGTCCTGAACTGGCTTGGTAAATATCTGTAATAAGTACCCATCTTCGTCTGCATCTACCATGATAGCTAATTTTTCAATTTCGTTTAAATCTTCTTTCATCATTTCCATATGAACCCCCAATCTTTCCGGAATTGCTTCGTAATAGGTATGTGGTGGTGGTGATAAAAACTCAACTCCTCTAGCTTTTAATTGCGACACCGTTTTAATAATATCATCTGTTGCAATAGCAATATGCTGAATTCCGGGTCCGCCGTAAAAATCCAGATATTCCTCGATTTGTGATTTTTTCTTTCCCTCTGCCGGTTCATTAATTGGAAATTTGATCCTTCCGTTTCCGTTAGACATTACTTTGCTCATCAAAGCCGAATATTCCGTATTGATTTGCTTGTCATCAAAAGACAGGAAGTTTACAAATCCCATTACCTCTTCGTAGAATTTTACCCAGATATTCATTTCGTTCCAGCCTACATTTCCAACCATATGATCGATGTATTTTAATCCGGTAGGTTCCGGATTATAATCTGATTTCCATTCTTTATACCCTGGCAGAAAAACACCATTATAGTTTTTTCTTTCTACGAAAATATGAACTGTTTCTCCATACGTATAAATTCCGGAACGTACTACCTGTCCAAATTCATCTTCCTCGACCGTTGGTTGCATGAAAGAGCGCGCTCCTCGTTTCATTGTTTCTTCGTAGGCCTTTGTAGCATCTTCTACCCAAAGTGCCGCCACTTTTACACCATCGCCATGTTTTTTTAAATGTTCGTTTATTGGAGAATCTGCGGTAAGAGGTGTTGTTAAAACAATCCTGATTTTGTCCTGCTTTAAAACATAAGACGCCCTGTCTTTTACTCCCGTTTCTAATCCCGCATAGGCCAGTGAATGATAACCAAAAGCTGTTTTGTAATAATGTGCAGATTGTTTAGCGTTCCCAACATAGAATTCTACATAATCTGTCCCTAATAATGGAAGGAAATCCTGAGCTCCTTCGAATATTTTTTCTAATCCGTATTCTACTGATTTTACTTGTTTACTCATAATTAGATAATTTGATAATGAGAAAATGAGATAATTCTTGAAATGAGTGAATGTGATAATTTTCTAATTGACACATTGACTAATTATCTAATTCCTCTTAGATGTTGCTATTATTTTGTTTAAAATTTTTAAAATTTCTGAGAGATCATTTAATAAACGACTACATTTTGGATATTCGCTATGTGCATCGCATAAAAACAACCAATATTCTGTTTCATCTGCCTCTTTAATTGCTATTTTTAATTTATGAATAAAATCAGCTTTACTTTCTGCATTTTGTGATTCCTTTGAATTGGCTCCAATTGATGTTCCACTTCTTAATAATTGATTGGCTATAACAAACTTTTTTTGTTCCTGAAGTTCGTTTGCGTAATCAATAATATTTAATGCGAAATTGAAAGTTTTAATTAAAAGAGCATTGTCTTTGTATTTTTCGTTGAAAGTCATTTCTTGAATTAGTTAATTAGAAAATTTGATAATGAGATAATTTTTTTATAAGTTTAAAACTACAATATTTAATTATCTAATTTTCTAATTGCCACATTTTCTAATTGAAAATTTTTCTAATTATCAAATTGGCATATTGACTAATTATTCAGTCCAAGATTTATAATATTTTCCATCATCAAGACCCATAGCTTCCTCAGTAACCATAAGCGGCCTGAAAGTATCAACCATAACGGCTAATTCCTGCGTTTCTTTGTGATCGATACTTCGCTCCATTGCACCAGGAGCCGGACCATGTGGGATTCCTTTTGGATGTAAAGTAATGTGACCCTGTTCAATATTATTGCGGCTCATAAAATCGCCATCTACATAATACAGTACTTCGTCTGAATCTATATTGCTGTGATTGTAGGGTGCCGGAATGGCTTTCGGATGATAATCGTAAAGTCTTGGGCAAAATGAACAAACGACAAACGAGGCCGTTTCAAAAGTTTGGTGTACCGGAGGCGGCTGGTGAACACGACCTGTTATAGGTTCAAAATTGTGAATGGAGAATCCGTATGGAAAATTGTAACCGTCCCAGCCTACAACGTCAAACGGATGCGTAGCATAAACCACTTCGTGAATCATGCCTTCTTTTTTGATTTTAATTAAAAAATCGCCTTTTTCGTCATGCGTTTCCAATTCGTTTGGCAGAATAAAATCACGTTCGCAAAATGGTGAATGCTCTAAATGCTGGCCTGATTGGTTTTTATAACGTTTTGGAGTATAAAATGGAGAATACGATTCTACGTAAAATAGCCGGTTGTCTTCTGTTTCGAAATCGATTTGGTAAATGATGCCACGCGGAATAATTAAGTAATCGCCATATTCAAAAGAGATATTACCCAACATGGTGCGAAGCTTTCCTTTTCCTTTGTGAATGAAAATCATTTCGTCAGCATCGGCGTTTTTGTAGAAATAATTCCGAAGTGATTCTTTCGGCGCTGACAGACCAATAATACAGTCTTTATTGACGAGCATCGCTTTTCGGCTTTCTAAAAAGTCATTTTCAGGTTTTAATTCGAAACCTTTAAATAATAATGATTTTATATTTTTTCCGATTGCAATTTTAGGCTCAACCGAATAGGAATTTAAAATTTCTTTGACTTGTGTAGGTCTGTGTATATGATAAGACAATGATGAATGTCCGTGAAAACCCTCTGTTCCAAATAATTGTTCGTAATAAAAACCTCCGTTTGGTTTTTCAAATTGGGTGTGTCGTTTTTGCGGAAAGTTTCCGAGTTTATGGTATAATGGCATGGCTTTTCAATTAGATAATTTATAAATTAGATAATTCGAAAAATTAGAATTGAGTGAACAGATAATGTGATCATTTTTAGATGACCCAAATTGTCTCAATTCGATAGCCTACTCAGGATTTCTCTTGATGAGGAATTGAAGATACTCTAATAAACCTGTCCATTTTGTTTTCATTACAACAAATATCGTAATTTTTATTGAGCTAAATTACAAATTAAAAGGAAAATCCAATATTGAACCAGGTATATCCTTTTGGATTTTCAGGAGACCATGAATATTTTATTTCAATAGGCCCAATTATGGTTTCCAGACCGTATCCTACTGCATATCCAGAATATTTCGGCATACCAATCCAGTCTACCGTGCTAAAAAGATTATCACCCAGATTGGCATAATTAGCAGAAAAATTAAGGTGATTTTTTCTGAATATTTCATAATCGAACGTTATACCAGCTTTTATATAACTATCTCCTGCAATACTCAGGAAGTCATAACCATAAAAATAATTAAAATTATTTACTTTATTATAACCATATCCTCCCAGTATATAATCGAAAAAGGGTACGCTTTCGTTTCCGAAGGCAAATCCTGCATCCGACTGGAATTTTATCGTTGCTCTGTTAAAAATAGTTCTGGCGATTCCGATTTCTGCTTTTGCAGTAGAAAAAGGATTGAATTGATTTGTATAATTCGATGAAGCGAGATAGGTCTGAATATCCCCTGAGAAATACCATCCCTTTCTTGGAAAGCTTTTATTATCAAAAGAATCGTATTTTAAATACCCAAAAGCACTAAAATAATTACTTTCATCAATGGTTTTATTAGTATCCAGCGTTGGGGATTTTATTTTCAGGAACTTATATTCAAGTCCACCGCCCATAAGAAATTTTTGCACGAAAATAGTTTGAAAATAAGCCTGGTGTGAGATATCTAAAAAATCAACATTAATCAGATTATCCTGATTTCCTGCCAACTGATTACTAATACTTTCTGTTACATTCCGGTTAAACTGATTAAGCCTTGAGTTGAAACCAAAACTGATATTAAAACCATTTTCGACATAATAATTGAAATCGTACCTAAAATTATCGCCCAAAATGATATCCAGTGAAGTATTATCGTTTTTTAAAAATGTTTTTCTATGGGTAAGGTTTAGCAGAACAGCACTTTTATAAAGTCCATCATAATGCAGTCCCAGTTTCAAATAAGTGTGTGTTGGATTCTCTTTCAGTACGAGATTCAAATCATCTTTATTTCCGTTTGGCTCCAGCGAATAAGAAATAGCACTAAAGTTGTGTGTTGCATCTATGTTATTTATTCCTACGCGAAGATCTTCGTATGTTATGGTACTGCCGGGTTTAAAACGAAGCTTGCTTGTTATATATTCTTTCGTATAATCTTGCAGCCTTGTATTGTTTATTTTTTTTATTTCAAGAGTATCAGACCCTATTTTTAATTTGGGTTTTCTATAAAAATTTTGCCCGTCTGCCAGAGCTTTAATTTTTTCATATACTTCAAATGTGGCATCTTCACCTCTTCTGATAATTTCTCCGCCTCTGTCAAATGAAATAACCCCAAAATCACGAATATCGGGTTTAATATAAATATCTGTATCTGCTCTTTTGGCCTTCATTTTTTCAATTGACTGCATATTTGTAATCTGAACCAGAATGCGCGTAGCATTTTTAAGACCTTTACGATTTAGCAAATCATCCTGCACATCAACCCCAATAATAATATCTGCTCCTAAATCACGAACCTCCTTAATAGGGTAGTTGTTTACAACACCTCCGTCAACCAATAATTTTCCGTCAACTTCTACTGGTGAAAACAAAGATGGAAAAGCGGCACTTGCCACCATTGCCTGAGCCAGATTCCCTTTGTTCAGCAATACCTCCTTACCTGTTTCTATATCTGTTCCAATACATAAAAAAGGAGTTGGCAGTTGATTAAAATCACGAACATGACGTACATTTCGGGTGAGACTGCTCAGTAAATTATAATTATACATTCCTTTAGAAAGTGCTTCCGGAATCCCAACTCTTAAATTACTAAAAGGCAACACAATAGCATATAATTCATCATTTCGTTTACCATAGAAATTTTTGGAAGCCCTTGGTATATAATCATTAATGAGTTCGTCAAAATTAGTTCCTCTAAAAATAGAATCAATCTGTGCCGCATTATATCCAGTTGCATAAAGACCTCCTATTATGGCTCCCATGCTGGTTCCGCCAATGTAATCTACTTTTAATCCGGCCTCTTCAAGCACTTTTAAAACCCCGATATGAGCAAATCCTTTTGCGCCACCACCACTTAAAACCAAACCAATTTTCGGTCTTTTCACACTGTCGAGTTTTTTGTCCTGTGAAAATGAATTTTGCAAAGAGAACAATAATAGCATTAAAAAGACCAGTGCCTCGCCCCAGATGGAAATGAAAAACCGCGAGAGGCAAAAAGTTATTTTTTCGTGTAAAAAAAGAGCGACCATAGAAGCTCCTTTTTTTGCAGCAGAAAAAAAGCTTTTGGACCGAGTGTTTGAAATGGACAGCTGGATTAGGCGCATAAAATTTGCTAATTGGTTTTGTAAAATTCGACAATTTTTTTGGCTTTTGACACACCTATTACATCTGAAATTTCTTTTTCTGTGGCCAATTTTAATCTTTTAACACTTTTGAAATGTTGAATTAACGTAAGCATTGTTTTTTCTCCAATTCCCGGAATACTTTCGACAGACGAATTAAGAGCCGCTTTGCTTCGTTTATCACGGTGGAAAGTGATTCCGAAACGGTGCGCTTCATTTCGTAACTGCTGGATGACCTTAAGCGTTTCTGACTTTTTGTCGAGATACAGCGGAATTGGATCGCCTGGATAGAATAGTTCTTCAAGGCGTTTGGCAATCCCGATAATAGAAATTTTACCACGGAGCCCTAATTCATCGATACTTTTCAGGGCAGCTGATAATTGTCCTTTACCGCCATCAATAATAATCAGCTGCGGAAGCGGTTCGTTTTCGTCCAGTAATCGTTTGTAACGGCGATACACGATTTCGGTCATAGAAGCGAAATCGTCAGGCCCCACAACCGTTTTTACATTAAAATGACGGTAATCTTTCTTGCTTGGTTTTCCGTCTTTAAACACCACACAGGCTGCCACAGGATTTGTTCCCTGAATATTTGAATTATCGAAACATTCAATATGTCGTGGCTCTGTTGGTAAACGCAAATCCTTTTGCATTTGAGCCATAATACGGTTTACGTGTCTATCCGGATCTACGATCTGTAATTGTTTCAGTTGTTCGATTCGGTAGAATTTGGCATTCCGAATTGACAAGTCCAGAATCTGCTTTTTGTCTCCAAGCTGCGGAACGGTTACTTTTATGTTTTCGCCTAAATCCAACTCAAAAGGAACAATAATTTCTTTTGATAATAACTGAAACCGTTCCCTTAATTCTACAATCGCTAATTCTAATAATTCTTCATCACTTTCATCCAGCTTTTTCTTTATTTCTAAAGTATGCGAACGAATGATCGATCCATGTGAAATCTGCAAAAAGTTGACATAGGCAGCACTTTCATCAGACACAATCGAGAAAACATCGATATTGGTAATCTTCGGATTGATGATGGTCGATCTGGATTGGTAATTTTCGAGAATTTCAATTTTTTCTTTAATTTTCTGCGCTTCTTCAAATTGTAAATTCTGCGCATAAGTGTTCATCAGTTTTTTGAAATCCTTTAAACTTTCTTTAAAATTCCCTTTCAGTATTTCGCGAATGGCATTGACTTGCCTTTGATATTCCTCCAAAGGTTCCAGTCCTTCACAAGGTCCTTTGCAATTGCCAATGTGATATTCCAGGCAAACCTTGAATTTTCCCGAATTAATGTTCGATTCGCTCAAATCATAATTGCAGGTTCTTAGCGGATACAATTCTTTGATTAAATCTAAAATCGTATAGACCATTTTGAAATTAGTATATGGACCAAAATATTCAGAGCCGTCTTTTATCATTCTTCTGGTCAGGAATATTCTGGAGAAAGGTTCTTTTTTGATGCAGATCCAAGGGTAACTTTTATCATCACGAAGCAGCACATTATAACGAGGCTGCAGGCTTTTGATTAAATTATTTTCTAATAAAAGCGCATCAGTTTCTGTGGGAACTACAATATGTTTAATGGTTACAATTTTGCGTACCAATACATTGGTTTTCCTGGTGTCATGAATTTTATTGAAATAAGAAGAAACCCTTTTTTTGAGGTTTTTGGCTTTTCCAACATATAAAATCTTTCCGTCTTTATCGTAATACTGATAGACACCGGGATTGTCCGGCAGGGTTTGAATTTGAAGTTCTAAAGACGGTATTGGCATGCTTTTTTATTTCTGGAGAATATTAAAATATCATTGTCAAAATAACATTCTGGTGTGTACTAGAAAGCTTAACGCTGAAATCTTTTCAAATTTACGAAATCAAAAGAATAATTTCTATATTTAGAGCCTGTTTAAAATCCGACATGAAAAACAATGCCCCAATGGTTCTTTTTGGCGAATCGATTTTGCCCGGAGAAAACAAAACGATCAATGTAGAAATCGCCAGATTACATACGACAACCAAACTCAACATTCCAATTATTGTTCGGCGCTCTAAAATTGACGGTCCTGTAGTTTTATTTTCTGCCGGAATCCATGGCGATGAAATAAATGGAGTCGAAATTGTCCGCCAAATCATCAGTAAAAAAATCAATCGCCCAACGAGGGGAACTATTATCTGCATTCCGATTATTAATATTTACGGATTTGTCAATAAATCAAGAGAATTTCCTGACGGACGTGATCTGAACCGTGTTTTTCCGGGAAGCAAAAAAGGATCGCTGGCAAGCCGTTTTGCTTTTCATATTACCAATCAGATCTTACCTATTATTGATTATGCCGTAGATTTTCATGCCGGAGGTGCAAGCCGGTTTAACGCTCCTCAAATTCGAATTACAGAGCACAATCCCGAATTAAAACTTCTGGCGGATGTTTTTAATGCTCCGTTTACCTTGTATTCGAAAAACATCAATGGTTCTTTTAGAAATACATCAGAAAAAGCGAATGTAAAAATGCTGCTTTTTGAAGGCGGAAAATCATTAGACATTAATGACCCGGTTGCCAATGAAGGCATAAAAGGCACCAAACGTCTGCTTCATTATTTAAATATGCTGGACCCGAAACATATTGTCGAAAAAGCTGATTTCCCTTCTATCTATATTAAAAATTCAGTCTGGTTGAGAGCAAAACAATCGGGTTTATTGCACGACTACAATATGGTAAGCCGATTTGTTACGAAAGGAACTATTTTAGCCATTATTACCGACCCTTTTGGTAAATTTGAGCAAAAAGTAAAAGCGCCTCATGACGGTTTTGTCATCAACGCTAATCATTCACCAATTGTTTATGAAGGCGATGCCATTTACCATATTTCTAAAAATATAGACGATAATGCCGACAACTAAAAAAGAACTACGTATACACTATAAAAATCTACGAAAAGAACTTACTCAGGAAAATATTGAAGAAAAAAGTCTTGAAATAAGCAATCAATTGATCTCCTTACCTATTTGGGACAAAACGTATTATCATGTTTTTCTTCCGATTGAAGAACATAAAGAAGTCAATACCGAGTTTATTCTGCATCTGCTTTCCGGAAAGGACAAGGAAATCGTAATTTCAAAAAGTGATTTTGACACCCGAATCATGTCGCACTTTTTACTGACAGATAATACCAAAATCAGGAAAAACGAATACAATATTCCGGAACCTGTAAATGGTTTGGCTGTTCCTTCTCAAACTATCGAAGTAGTTTTTGTACCGCTTTTGGCTTTTGATGTTTCTGGAAACCGTATTGGCTACGGAAAAGGATTTTACGATAAATTTTTAGCCGAATGTAACCCTGAAACCATCAAAATCGGACTTTCCTTTTTTGAAGCTGTAAGCCAGATTGAGGATGTATTTGAATCGGATATAAAACTGGATTATTGTGTGACACCAGAGAAGGTTTATAGGTTTTGAAATCCGAGACAAACCAGCAAATAACGGTTATTTATAGAAAAAATGTATAACAGAGAACCAAGCAAATATTCAACTGATTTTTATAAGTTTTTAAAAAACAAAGATAACAACAGGTTAAGTATAAAAAAATTATTCTGCTATATTTTTGCTATCATTATAGTTGTAACAATTGGACAAATCATTGCCAAAAATTCTGACCCTTATAAATCAGATAATATAGAAAATGAAAAATTTATTAAGGCAGAAATCAAACCACAAATAATTTTTGATACGATTATACTTCCGATGAAACAAACACTCTTTAATACTTATTTTGCTATTCGATTGACAGATGGCTCAGTATATCGTTTAAATCTAATAAATAGTAAAAACAAAAATAAGATAGTAAAAAATGCAATTATTGAAAAAAAAGCTAATGATAAGACATTTGAAATAATCAATAAAAACATTCGGTATAAATTCAAAATAAGTGAACTGGATAATTTTGGAGAAAGAATATTCGTTTTTTTTGCATCAATATTTTTCTGCATTATTGGCATTCCACTTTGGTTAAACAAGAACGAATTAGAAAAAGAATATGAAAAAAACAACCGTTACCGCTAATAGCAATTTTTAACCTATTTCACCATAATCCCTTCAACAAAAAGAATCGGCACCTCTTCTGTATTGTTTTCGTTGATTGTATTGGATTTAAAGATGAATTTCTTGTCGTACAAGGTATTTCCGATGAAGAAAGTGACCATAAATTCGTTGTTTAAAACCAAAAGGCTTTTTTCGATCATTTCGATTTTTACAACAGAAACTGCAGGAACCTCAACAAATGCATGACGTAGAATAGACGTTTTTTTCATTTCGCCATCAATAGTTCCGAATGCTTTTGAAACCACCATTACGCTGTCAAGATTAAAGTCGCTGTCGTTTACCAGATAAGCGTACCACACTTTTTCCATAAAATCGTCGCTCCATTCCTGAACAGCAGCTAAGAATACGTTTTCAACTTCGGGGATTATTATGTCTTTTTTCATCGTTTAGTAAATAGTAAAAAGTAAATAGTGATTAGAAAGAAAGCTCTTCACTAATCACTATTTACTAGTAACTTATTTTTTAAATATTTGCTTTGAATTGCTCTAAGAAACGAACATCATTTTCGTAAAACATACGAATATCACCAATTTGGTATAAAAGCATCGCGATACGCTCTACTCCCATTCCAAAAGCAAAACCATTATATTCATCCGGATTGATATCGCAATTTTTAAGAACGTTTGGATCAACCATTCCGCAGCCTCCAATTTCCAGCCAGCCAGTTCCTTTGGTAATACGGTAATCGGTTTCAGTTTTTAAGCCCCAGTAAATATCAATTTCGGCACTTGGTTCTGTAAACGGAAAGTATGACGGACGCAAACGAATCTTCGATTTTCCGAACATCTCCTTAGTGAAATAAAGCAAGGTCTGTTTTAAATCGGCAAATGAAACATCTTTATCAATGTACAATCCTTCTACCTGATGGAAAATACAGTGTGAGCGTGACGAAATAGCTTCATTACGAAAAACACGTCCCGGAGAAATCGTACGAATTGGTGGTTTGTGATTTTCCATGTAACGCACCTGAACAGATGATGTATGCGTACGCAATAACACATCAGGATTGGTCTGGATAAAAAAGGTATCCTGCATATCACGTGCCGGATGGTATTCCGGTAAGTTCAGTGCAGTAAAATTATGCCAGTCGTCTTCGATTTCCGGACCTTCAGAAACGTTGAAACCGATATTGGCAAAAATATCGATGATTTGATTTTTAACAATCGAAATAGGATGACGTGAACCAATAATAACGGGTTCAGGCGAACGGGTTAAATCTCCAAAAAAGCCTTTTACCTCTTCTTTGCTTTCCAGTTCTTCCTGAATCGTTCTTACTTTTTCTTCAGCAACCGCCTTTAAAGTATTGATTACCTGACCAAAATCTTTTTTCTGGTCATTTGGTATATTTTTGAACTCGGTAAAAAGTTCCTTCAACAAACCTTTACTTCCTAAATATTTAACACGAAACTTCTCTAAAGATTCTTTGTTTTTCTCGTTAAAGGCTTTAGCTTCCTCGATATGTTCTTTTATCTTGTCTATCATTTCCATTCTACAATTGAGGGTACAAATTTAAGGAAAAAAGTCAGATATTAGGTGTGAGAAGTCAGAAGTATTTCTAAAGCTTAAGAATATTTTAAATCTTAATGTAAAATTGCTTTTCTCTCTAATATCTTAAATTATTTTATCACATTAATTTTTCCTTCTATTTCTTTTATTCGTTTTATCCAGTAATCTACTCCCTCTTGATTTTTAACTGTCTCTTTATTATAGTTGGATGAAACTTTGCTTAATTCAACCCCGTTTTTAGTTGAATCCCGATCTTTTTCACTTTTAGTTGACGGTTCAATTCTTGTACGCCAAAAATCCATATTTTTTAAATAGGTTTGTTTTAACTCTTCAAAATACTCTATTAGTTTTTCTTTGGAATTTGGAATATATCCAGGACCGCTGCATCCACAGGAATGAAATGTAATCCCAACAGAATACAAGCTTTTAATGTGTTCCCATTTTTTTAAATCATCTTTTTTAGGCGATTCAAAGTCCAATCCCATATTTGCCATTAATTCACCGCATTGTGGACACTTGGCTTCTAAATCGGATTTACCCTGCTTTATATCACTAAAAAGCCTTCTTTTAAAAGTCTTATGACACTTAAAACAAGCGTAATGAGGTTTATATGAAACTGCTGCGTATCTGCACATTTTCGTGTTTCGATCTAATCGGAAATTAATCAATAAGTTCTCTTTCTAAAAAATAATTCACAATCGCTTCTTTCATCAAAACCGATTGTTCCCCGGCTTTTAATGCTGGTAATTGCTCTTTTACTTTGTAATGCGGCCATCCTTCTTCGTCAAAATATTCGAATTCATAAAATCCGTAAGGCTCTAGTAATCTGCAAATGGCAATATGCATCAGGTTAAGCTTTTCATCTTTTTTGAATTCGCGATGAACTCTCCCCAGTTCCTGAACTCCAATCAGGTAAATTATGGCATCCAAATCTAAATCTTCTCCTTGCGAAAACTTATTGGATAATATATCGACGAGCTTTTCCCAGCGCTCTTTTAGTTGTGTATCCCTTGACATTATGATTTGTGATTTGTGATTTTAGACTACATATTTCAGATTGTTTCTAATCTGATTCTGTTTTAAACTCTAAAATTATTACTGCAAAGATAAGGAGTTGAAATTTGAGAACATATCCCTGATAAATTCTTTTATATTTGCGCCTCAATAAAAACAATATAAACATGAGTTTTTTCGATATCATTTTAGGGGCACTTTTAGCCTTCAGTTTATATAAAGGCATAAAAAATGGTCTTTTTGTAGAAGTTGCTTCTTTTATTTCTTTACTGTTAGGAATTTATATAGCCATTAAATTCTCTTCTTTTCTAAAAAACATCATTGTCAAATATGTTTCCTGGAATCCGAACACGGTGCAGGTTACCGCTTTTATTCTGACTTTTATTTTAGTAGTAATAGGCGTTTATTTCTTAGCCAAAATTTTAACCGGAATAGCTGATTTTGCTTATTTAGGATGGATCAACAAATTGGGCGGAGGCTTTTTCAGGGTTTTGAAAACCGTTTTGATCGTAAGTATTTTTATAGCGCTGTTTGAAAAAATTAATTTCAACCACACTTTTGCTAAAAAAGAAACTTTAGATCACTACATTTTTTACAATCCGATTAAAAAAGTAGCCGCTTTTGTATATCCTTCGATTGAAAAAGGATATGAAAGACTGAAAAAAGCGAATGCTGAGGAATCATCGGAAAAAGTATAATTTGCTATTCAGTCCATAGTACTTAGTGAAGAGTAATTAGTCCAGGATACTTAACTTTTAAGCTTTCATTCAAATTGTAAACTATATTTTATTGCGCCGATAATCATTATAATACAAGTGTTTTAAAAATTCTTCAAAAGCATTTCCCACAGGTATAAAGTCTTCCTCGTTTCCAATAAAAGGCATTATTCCAAATTGAAATAGGCTTTCTCTCTTATCTAGAACAAACATCTCGTTTCCTCCATCACTGCCTAAATAAATTGCCCAAAGAAAAAATTCACCACAATACATTTCTGTATATTTCACAACTTCTTCCAATCCTATTAATTGCAGATATGATTGACCAAGAGAACCGTCATAACCATTTGTGATTAATAAAAAGTCTCTATAGTCTTGCGGAAATTTTATATTTAGTTCTTTTTCAACCTTTGCAATTGCTTGGAGATCTGTTGGTCGATTAAATGTATTTTTCTCTATGTAGTCAAATTCAGATTGAGGATCAGAAAAATATTTTTTAATAATTTCTTCCATGAAATGTTAAGTTAAAAAGCTGAACCCTTAAAATAAATCGAATTTAATGGCTCTAATTTGGTACCTGAGGAAACAGATTTTTCAAAATAATCAGCATCATTCCGATTACATTTATCGATGAAGTGGTCAATAGAGTAATCAGCACATTCTCTGAAAGGTTCAACTCCAGATTGTGATTGAAATACAAAATTGAGACGACAGCTGCCAGCCAAAGGAAAATAATAAATGAGAAGATATAGGTAAGATATCTTCTTAGCATTGTGTCTTCTAAAAACCTGCCCACTTTTGCATTTCCCAGCCTGTCTTCGAGAATTTGATTTTGAATACGGGCATTATCAATATCTATAGGTCTGACTGCTGCACTATTTTCAATAGAAATCTGGCTTAAATTGAGTAAAGACATTTTAGGTAGAAATTGGTTTTAACTTCGTTTTATAATGCTCAAAAATATCTTCATCAGAAATAACAGCATTAGAATCCTTGCGATATACTTTTTGCCATGGTGTTCCTTCAATATGGGTTAAGGCACTTAAATAAACACCATCAAACCTTCCGTAAGTGTCCCAGATTTTGTCTAAAAACTTTTCATCCTCAGCTGTGATTTTTTCGTTTTTGGTAGCATTTGGAATTTTCTCTGTAATTTTTTCTTTCTTGTATTGCTTTATGCTATAATACAAAGAAGGAAAAACAGGGCCGAAATCCCATGCAATCGGATTTTCATCAATCAGCCTTTCCTTTTTATCGGTAAGGGCCAAATACCAGCCATATGCAATATAAGTAAGCTTGATTATTTTCATAGGAGTAAGATCTCCGTTTTTGGAATACTTCTCTATGAAATAATTAGCTACTGTTGTTGGATTGTAAGACATAATTATAAAGATATATTTATCAAAGTTAGTTAAAATTAGGTTGCCTTACAATTATGGATTCTATTGTTTTGTTAATCAGAAGAGTTATTAAAACAAAATAGAGATAACTAACTTAGCTATCTCTATTTTATATTACCAGTCTATCGCTGCTTTCTGTCCTTTTTTCAATGTGACAATTTGTTTTTTATCACCGCTGATTAAAGTTGTTTTTCCTCCATTTTTAGAAAAGACTGTTACTTTTTTTACTGCTTTGTTACTCCATTCCATTTCGATTTCGAATCCTCCTCGGGTACAAAGCCCTTTTACAGAACCCGTTTCCCAATCGTCTGGAAGAGCAGGAAGTAATCGGATTTCGTTTTCATCAGACTGAACCAGCATTTCGGCTACTGCTGCTGCACCTCCAAAATTTCCATCGATTTGAAATGGGGGATGTGCATCGAATAAATTCGGATAAGTTCCTCCACCTCTTCTTGGCTTTTCTGTTTTCTTCCCATCAGGATCAACGTAACGTAGTAATTCACGGTACATTTTATAAGCTCTGTTTCCGTCCAAAAGTCTTGCCCAGAGATTGATTCTCCAGCCTTTTGACCAGCCTGTGGTTTCATCCCCTTTTATCTCTAAAGTTGTTCTGGCAGCATTGGCCAAGTCAGGTGTTGTTAAAGGCGAAATATGATTGCCGGGAAACAATCCAAATAAATGAGATTGGTGACGGTGTTTCGGTTCTTGGTCTTTCCAGTCAAAATACCATTCTTGTAAATTTCCAGCTTTACCAATTTGGTAAGGATATAATTTTGAAAGTGCCTTTTCAAGTTTCGTTCTAAATTCAGCATCTGTATTTAAAACTTTAGAAGCTTCAATCGCATTAGAGAAACACTGCCTAATCATCGCTAAATCAGCACTACCACCATACAAAGTAGCCCCTACATAACCACTCGGAGTTATATACATATTTTCGGGAGAAGTAGATGGAGAAGTAATTAAATAACCATTCTTATCTTCAACTAACCATTCTAAACAAAATTGTGCTGCTCCCCGCATTAAATCATAACCTTCATTTTTAAGGTAATTTAAATCCTGAGAAAATAAATAGTGTTCCCAAATATGCGTACTCAACCAGGCACCTCCCATATTCCAACAAGCCCAGTTAGGATCTCCTCCACCAAAATTTCCAACAGGATTACTCATCGCCCAGATATCAGAATTATGAGCCACCGCCCATCCATTCACCCCATAAAATGTTTTGGCTGTTATTTTACCGGTTTCTGAAACATTTTTTATAAAACTCAAAAGAGGCCGGTGTAGCTCAGAAAGATTGGTATTTTCTGCCAGCCAGTAATTCTCCTGAACATTGATGTTTGTGGTATAATTACTGCTCCAGGGCGGTCGCATGTAAGGATTCCAAATACCTTGCAGATTAGCAGGAACACCTAATGTCCTTGAACTACTTATAAGTAAATATCGTCCGTATTGAAAATAAAGAGTCTCTAAATTTTTATCTTCTTCACCATTTGAATAGCGCAATAAACGCTCGTCTGTTGGCAAATTAGGAGCCGTTGTTTTTCCTAAGTCTAAACTCACGCGCTTGAATAATTTTTGGTAATCTAAAATATGAGCTTTTTTTAATGACGTATATGATTTAGAAATAGCTTTCGTCATATTTTCAGCTGCAATTGCCTTATCATCTAATCCTTCTGTACTAGGATTTTTATCAAAACCATTAAAACTTGTAGCTATAGCAACAAAAATCAAAGCTTCCGTTGCATTTTTTACACCAATTTTATTATCCGAAGTGATAACAGTACCACCTGTATTTTTAATTTGAACCAAACTGGTAAAACGAGTCCCTCTATTTTCATCAAAAAGGACTGGATTATCACTTTTAACATAACTTGGTTCTGCATGATACGGCGCATAACCATTAATTTTTAATTGGTTATTACTAGTATCCGTTTTAAATTTCAATAAGCTTTCAAAATCTATTAAAAAATTTAGTTTATTCTTTTTATCAGCTGTTACCTTAATAACCATGATTTGATCAGGGGCTGAAACAAAATATTCACGGGTGTATTTTACATTGTCAATTTCATAATTTACTTTAGAAACGGCATCATTTATATCTAATTCCCTATAATAATTAGTGGCTTTAACACCCTCTTTAAAATGCGAAATATGCAATGTCCCGAGTGGCGAAAAAGACTGAGAATAAGATCCTTCTAATTTTTTATTTAACTCATCCGCTAACTTATAGTCTTCATTCTTCAATGCTTCCCTAATAGCAGGTACATTTTTATAGGCCTCAGGATTCATATTGGCATTTACGGGTTCACCCGACCAAAGCGTGATGTCGTTCAAATAAATTTTATCTGAATTTACTCCGCCAAAAACAGTCGCACCCATTTTTCCATTTCCTAAAACGAGGCTTTCCTCAAAATATTCAGCAGGCTGATTGTACCATAAAACATGACTGGATTGAGCTGTTGCATTCTGGAAAAAAAAGAAGAGTCCGCATCCAACGATTATTTTTTTAATGAAATTAGAATTCATTTACAAGGTTTTTTGATTTAACTTAACGTATTGTCCATTCAGATTGGATGTGCAATATAATACCTTTTTACAGTAATTAGGCCTTCAATCCTACCAGTTCCTGAAAACACTCATAATGCGTGAGTTTTTTCTTTTCTAAAATTAGCATTTCGTCAGAGTTCATTGAACTTCTTTTGAAGCAACTGCCAAACAGTAAGGGTATCCCGGCAAAGAATATAACGAGAGAATTTATACTCTTGCCGTGATAGTGCATCACGAATTATTTACTTACCTGATATTTTTCATTTGCTGTAATCATTTCCCAATTATCGGTTCTAAAAGGCGAAGCCGGAAATTTTTCTTTGTTAAAGAGATTGATCTGTGTATCATCATCTGCCCAACCGTAATGCACTGCAACTGGATTCTGAACCTGATCACTTGAAACAATAACTTTGTTGTCTTTGATTATCGCTTTGGCGGAATGAAAAACTTTGTCAGCACCTGCAATTTCAAATCCTTTTAATTCATTATTATTTGGCGTCGATAGTCCACTACCGATGTTATCGAAAGTCAGAATAATTTGACCTCCTTTTATTTCCTGAGATTTATAAGTTGGTCCGCTGTGAACTCGTTTTTTACCATAAATGCTGTTCATTGCAATGGCGGCCAAACGCAAACCAACGTCTTGTTTGTTGGTTGGATGAATATCTTTTGCATTACCAATATCAGTTGTAACGGCCATTCCTGTATTGGGTACTTTTAAAGTTTCAGATTGTGCTTCGCGAAGTTCTGCCCAACGGCTTCCTTTTTTGCTATTGCCTCCAAATTCATCAAAAGTGGACAACTGAACAAAATAAAAAGGAAAATTGCCTTGGTTAAATTTAGTTCGCCAGTCCTGAATCATTAACGGAAATGCTATTTTATACTGATTGGCTCTCCAAACATTCGCTTCTCCCTGATACCATAAAACGCCCTGAATTGCAAATGGAACCAACGGATTTACCATAGCATTGTATAATAATGAAGGATAACTGTTTGGCGATAACGCTGTTTTTACAGCAATTACTTTAAATTTCCATTTCCCGTCAAGCGGAATGATTTTAGTTCCGAGAGTGAGTTTTAAGTCGAAATCTTCTCCATAAATTCCGCCACCTCCTCCGGTATCGACAATTCTTACTGAGATTACGTTTGTTCCTTCTCTTAAAACATTAGCCGGAATGGTATATACTCGTTTAGTATCATAAACTGTGTTTTTCCCAACCTCGATTCCATTTACATAGGTGATATCTTCGTCGTCAATTTTTGCGAGACTTAAAACGGCTTTACTTTTGAGATCTTCTGCTGAAAGTGTTATCGTTTTTCGCATCCAGACCACACCGTCTAAATTGCCCAAAGGCTGGTTTTCCCATAAACCTGGCGTATTTAATTCTCCCCAATTTGAATCATTGAATGTTGTTTCTTTAAAAGAACCTTCATTATCTGTATTTACCGGATTACCCTGGATTTTTTCGACTCTTTCTTTCATTTGTACAGCATACAGCTCTGAAATAGAATCTACATTCATCACCGGCAGATCGGCTATCAGGGCTTTAAAATCAGGACTATTTTGAAATGCTTCACGACTTGTCCAGGTTTCTACATTGGTTCCTCCCCAGGAGGTATTGATGATTCCTATTGGAATTTTTAATTCTGAATATAATTTTCTGGCGAAATAATAACCGACTGCTGTAAAATTGCCTACATTTTCTTTGCTGGCTTCTTCCCATTTCCCTTGTTTTAAATCGTCTTTTGGAGTTCCGCTTAAATCCTGCACAACACCAAAATGACGAATCATTGGATAATTGGCATCTGCAATTTCTTTTTCAGCATTCATTGTTTTGGAAACCTGAAACTCCATATTCGATTGTCCGCTGCAAATCCAGACTTCTCCAACTAAAATATTTTTGATGGTAATTTTATTTTTTCCAATAATGATCAGTTCAAATGGGCCGCCTGCTTTTTCTGGACTTAAATTTAATGTCCATTTTCCGTTTTTATCGGCTGTTGTTTTTTTGATTTGTTTGTTAAAACGTACTTCGATACTTTCGTTTGCATCGGCAAAACCCCAAATCGGAATTTGCTTCTCTCTTTGAAGCACCATTCCGTCAGAGAATATTAAAGGCATTTTTATATTAGCATTGGATATTACGCTAAATATCAATAAAATAAAAACAATAAAATTTTTCATTTTTTATAATTTAAATATTATAAACCATAAAAGTGATATAAATAAATTTAAGCGCAATGAAAAACAAAAACTCAATTTAACTTATATCACTTATATGGTTTTAAAAAAATTTTCCTATTGTAATCCTTCTTTTAAAGCATTTAAAGCTTGTGTATCGAAGACGGTATTAGTGGTTCTGTTTATGATTCCGAAACCATTGTTCCCCAGGCTCCCCTCGTCCCAATAAAAAGGCAATAATCCGTTTGCTTTTGCTGTTTTGACTACCATTTTTAAATAATAGGCTCTCGAATTTAAATGTAAAGTCAAAGCGTCTCCCGTTAAAGTGGTTCTGCGAATGGCTCCGAATTCTCCCAATAAAACCGGAATTCCTTTGTCTACAAATTGGGTTTTCATCAATTTGAAATTCTTTTCCAAATCGGCTTCTTCACCCCAGGTTGCATTTCGTTCCATATCGGTTGTCGAATGGAAACCATTTCCCCAATAATAAAACATTTTGCCCCAAGTTTCATCTTTCGTTAAACCGGCAAAATTCCACGGAGAATAATAATGTACTTCGACCATCATTCTTCCCGTCGCTTTATCTGTTGGTAATGCAGTCATTAATTTGTTTGTTTTTTCAATATCTGTTGTTGGTCCCTGAACTACCAAAACACGAGTTGCATTTTTCCCTCCTGTCGAACGAACGGCATCAATAAAAGTTTGGTGATATGACATTAAAACAGCCATTTGAGTGGCATCTTCAACCGCTGGTTCATTGGCGCTTGCAAAAAGTAAATGTTCGTCGAAACTTCTTAAATGTGTTGCAATTTGTTCCCAGAACGCTTTTTGTTTGGCATTGTTTTCTACTTTTTTAGCTTCGGTTATATTATTTTCCAGCCAGCCTCCATCCCAGTGAATGTTTACAACAACATACATATCGTTATCAACACAATATTGAACCACTTCTTTCACGCGGTTTAACCAATCTGTTTTGATTTTTGCTGTTGCGGCATTTTCCATGTTTTGATTCCAGGAACACGGGATTCTGATCGCATTAAAACCGTTTGCTTTTACGGCATCGATTAAAGCTTTTGTTACCTTCGGATTCCCCCATGCGGTTTCGCCGCCGATTGCTTCTAAAGTATTCCCGATATTCCAGCCTAATTTTATTTTGGCTGCCAATTGAGACGCTGTACTCGACATTCCAGATGCATCGGCTGCAATTGGATTTGTATTGTAACTTGGATATAACCCAACTGTTTCCGGAACTATTATTTCTGCTGTTTCTTTGTCTGAACTGCAGGCAAAAACGCCTCCAAAAAAGATAAAAAACATAACAGTTATTAAGTAATCTTTGATTGTTTTTTTCATTTTAAACTTAAGGTTTAGTTTATTTAATTTAAATCATACAAGTGATGTAAGTAATTATAAGTTTGGCTTTAAATGAACTTATATAGTTTAAAAGAATTACTTGATTGTTACTATGATTTCTTTTTTGATATCTCTTGAAGAATTCCCCACATTTAAGGTGTATTTTCCCGGCTCCACTGTCCATTTTTTAGCAGTAACATCATAATAAGCCAATTCTTTTACTGGAACTTTAATAATTATTGTTTCTGAATTTCCAGCTTTAACTTCAGCTTTTTTGAAACCTTTTAGTTCTTTTGCGGCACGTGTAACTTTAGAATCAGATTTTGAAGTATAAACCTGAACTACTTCTTTTCCGTCTACTTTTCCGGTGTTTTTAACGTCTACAGAAACTTCGATTACCTCATTTTGACCGTAAGACTCTTTGTTTGTTTTTGCATTTCCAAAAGCAAAAGTCGTATATGATAATCCGTAACCAAAAGGATATAATGGGGTAATATTTTTAGTATCAAACCAGCGGTATCCTATTAAAAGCCCTTCTGAATAATTAACTGTTTTGTCTCCTGGAAAACTGTTTGTTGCATGTGCAGGAGAATCTTTGAGTTGTTTTGGCATTGTCCAGGGTAATTTCCCTGACGGATTTACTTTTCCTAAAATCACATCTGCCAAAGCGTTTCCTCCTTCAGAACCATTGAACCAGCTCCAAACCAAAGCAGACGATTTTTGGCTTACTTCGTTAATATCAAAGGGAGCGCCTGCAATCATCACCACAATTGTTTTTGGATTTACGACCAATACTTTTTTGATTAATTCTTCCTGTCCAAATGGCAAGTGCAAGTCTCTTCTGTCTGAAGCTTCAGTTTCATAATCACGGTTAGAACCTGCAAAAATGATCGCAACGTCTGAGTTTTTAGCTGCTTCTACTGCTTCCTGAACTTTTGTATCATCTAATTTGTCAATTGTAACTGGTCCTGTAGAAGTAATATTTCCTAAATTTCCTTTGTTTTTTTCTTCATAACGCTCTAAATATCCTTCAGCATAATTGATTTTGATCGAAGAAGGCAGTCTGTTTTTAAGACCTTCAAGAGGCGTAACCTCTCTTTTTGTTTTTACTCCAGCTCCAAATCCGCCCAGAGCATTTTTCTTAGTTGCATTGTTTCCAATTACGGCAATAGATTTTACTCCGTCTAATTTTAATGGCAATGCATTATTTTCATTTTTTAACAATACAATTGCTTCTGCAGCAATTTTGTAGGCATCTTGGTAATGTGCTTCTGTTGCGATACTCCCTTTTGCACGCTCGCCTCCGCCCATTGCTTTAATATGGAATAACCCGCGTAAAATACGTTTTACGTGAAGATCAATTTCTTTTTCTGAAACTTCACCCGATTTTACTGCAGCAATTAATTTATCTGCTAAGAAAAATTCGTTGAAAGGTTTTGGCGTTCCCATTTCAATATCTAAACCATTTTTTAATGCTTTTCCTGTCGAATGCACCGCAGCCCAGTCTGAAACGACAATTCCTTTAAATCCCCATTCGTCACGAAGGATTTTGTTCAGCATATAATCGTTTTCACATAAATATTCACCTCTGAATTTATTATAAGCTCCCATAATACTGTATGCTTTTGCTTCTTTTACACTAGCTTCAAAAGCGGGAAGGTAAATTTCGCGAAGTGTGCGCTCATCAATTTGCACATCTACAAAATCACGATTCGTTTCCTGATTGTTTGCCGCATAGTGTTTTACACACGCCATTACATCTTTTTCCTGCAAACCAACAACCAAAGGCACGGCTATTTTTTTGTTCAAAAACGGATCTTCAGACATATATTCGTACGTTCTTCCTCCCAGCGGTGTTCTCACCATGTTGATTGCTGGCGAAAGTAACATGTCTTTATCTCTTGCACGCAATTCCTCTCCTAAACTGGTCCCGAAAGTGTGTGCCATTTCTGCATTCCAAGTTGCTGCCAAAGCACCACCAGCTGGATAATAGGTTGCAAAATCGTTTGTCCATCCTGCTGGTGCCCAATTGTCTCTGGAAATTTCCTCACGAACTCCCAACGGGCCATCAGCCATTTTTAATTCTGGAATTCCTAGACGTTTTACGCCTGAATTGGCAAACATGCTGTTACCATGAAGCATTCCAACTTTTTCTTCCAATGTCATCTGAGAAATCAGTTTATCGATTTCAGCATCATGTTCTGTTCCTATTTCTTTTCCAACGTATTCTTCGGTCTCACCCGAATTTGAAGCTAAAGTTTGTGCATCGTTTTTACAAGAAGTAAACAATGCCAAAACAACCGCTGACAACATGATCATTTTATTTTTCATAGATAGTTAGATTTTTTTAGACTTAAAGATTTCGACTCCTCACGTATCATCTGTAAATCCTATTATAGTATATTGTTTGTGGTTTTTTGTTTTTAGGTTTATTGCTTAATCAAATTGAGCATGAAAACATCATTTTCATTGATTTTTAATTCTCTGCTGAATGATCCTTTTTCGTTAATTGTAATTCTTTCTGTTGCAATTGGCGCTCCGGTATTTTTTTGTTTTAAAGAATTCACCTGTTCGCGTGTCAACTGACTTGGTTTACTTAAAGCCAGATAATCTGCGTAAACGTCATTTACTTTATAACCGACTTTGTAAATTTCCAATACATATTTTCCTTTCTGCATTCCGTCAACTTCAATTTTGACTTTTCCTTTTTCTTTTGATGGAAGGTCTTTAATGTAATATGTCTGATTCAGTTCTTTATCACCCGGATGTGTATTGGTGAAGTCCCATAATAAAACTTGCACATCGCCTTTAGCATTTTTTGAAGCCCAGGAAGTTTTATCTGAATTTTGAAGTTCTGTTTCTCCCAATTTATTCAGTAAATAATAAGAGAAATAAGCAGGCTTTTTAATTCCCTGCGTATTTAACAATCCGAAACCGCCATGAAAAGGTGTAAATCTTGGCCCTGATTCTTCAAAAATATCCGTAAAAACCCAATATGACATTGAGTTTGCCGCGTTGCCAACTTGTTTTAATTTCTGCAAAATATACGCTGCCGAATGATAGCTGTCGTGAATTGGATCTGCAGGCGTGTATGAGGAACTCCATTCTGTATAATGCAATTCCAGATTTGGTTTAGCCGATTCTGTAATCTGTTTGCGTGAATTTACTACTTCGCCGCTTACGCTGAATTCGTCTTTGCTTAAAATTGTTCCAGAAGTTCCGAATTCGTCCAAATAACCATTTTTTACCCCGTAAGCATGTGTCGAAATAAAATCGATCGGTAGATTATTCTTGTCGCAAAAAGCAATTGTTTCTGGAACCCATGCCGCACCCGCTGTTGCAGGGCCTCCAACTTTATATGCAGGATTTACAGATTTTACACCGCGAACAGCGTAATCATATAATTTATAATATTCGTCTTGTGTACTGCTCCAAAATCCAGGTGAAAGATTGGGTTCGTTCCACACTTCAAAATACCAGGTTTTTACTTCTTCGTCTCCGTAGCGTTCTTTAAAATGCTGAGTTAAATTTCGAACTAAATCTTCCCATTTTTTATAATCTTTTGGAGGCGTTACATTTCCCTTCCACCAAAAAATAGTTTCTTTTCCGCTCGCTAAAGCATTCGGCATAAAACCTAATTCTACAAAAGGTTTCATTTTCAGACTTACAATAAAATCGAATAGAACATCAACATATTGGTAATTGTATTCTGGATTTCCTTTTTCGTCTTCACGGTAAACCGCCATATCATCAGTCAATAAACCATGAAAACGAATGTATTTAAAATCACATTCTTTTTTAACCATTGCTAATTGCTGCTGCCAGTCGGCTCTCAAACCTTCGTTAGCTCTTCCGGCACCAATGCATTCTTTGAACATGGTGTTTAGTTTTCCTGCTTCTTTCTTATAATCAACTTTTATCGTTCGGCTTTCATTTTGCCCAAACGAATATATTGAACTAAATAAAACTCCTGCTAGTATTAAAAGTTTTTTCATCTGAAAATGTTTTTTTGTTATCCTAACAGGTTTCCAAAACCTGTTAGGTATTTATTTTACCCAATCTAAAAGCTTTTTTAATTGTGATGAGATATTTTTGATACCTAACAGGTTTTGGAAACCTGTTAGGATACTAAATCTAAATAATTATAGTTTTTTAAATCTCACAACTCCACCGCCGGCACCGCCTAATTTCAATTGTAATTTATCTGAAGATTTTACTGTTTTCTTCGAAATTGCAACCGCTTCTGGATTGTGTGTTTGATCTGTTCCTTCTGCATCCACATAAATCTGTGCTTCGTAAGTAAGATTTGGATCTAAAAATGACAATGAAACCTCAACATTTCTAGGTTTTTCATTGGTTAAAGTTCCCAAGTACCAATCAGCGCTGTTTCTGTCTTTTCTTACTGTTGTGATGTATTCACCAATTTTTCCTTCTAAGATTTTTGTGTCTTCCCAATCTGTCGGAACATCTTTTAAGAATTGTAAAGCTGGTTTTCCTTCGTAATTTTCTGGAAGATCGGCTAACATTTGGATTGGAGAATAAATCGTAACGTACAATGCCAATTGCTGTCCCACTGTTCCCTGAATTCTTTTTCCTGGATAACCTTGTTTTACCTCAACATCAAAAATTCCAGGTGTGAAATCCATTGGTCCAGAAAGTAATCTTGTAAACGGAATAATACTTAAGTGGTTTGGCGGATTTCCTTCGCTCCAGGCATTATATTCTTGTCCGCGTGCTGCTTCTCTCGAAACCATGTTTGGATACGTTCTTCTTTCTCCAGTATCTTTAATGGATTCGTGGTACAAAACGGCTAAATCATATTGTGCTGCTTTTTCTAAAATGTATCTGAAATAATTCACTCCAAACTGTCCGAAATGCATTTGTTTCATGTTCAGTTTAGAACCTACGTGACCAATTTTTACAGTATGAATTCCCAATTTTTTGTATAAGGCAAAACCTTCATCAACTTCTTTTAAATAGTTAATTAAGTTTGAACCTGTTTCGTGGTACCCAATTAATTCGATATTCTTTTTCTTTCCGTATTCCACTACTTTTTCTAAATCGAAATTATCAGCACTTTTTGTAAAGCTGAACATGTGCATACGGTTTTCGTACCAACCTGGCGTCCAACCTTTATTCCATCCTTCGATTAGTAAATGGTGGAAACCCTCTTTTGCTGTAAAATCAATATATTCTTCAGCGTGTTTGGTAGTTGCGCCTTGTTTATCGCTTTCCCAGAAAGTATATTTCCCAATGTGCATTCCCCACCAAATACCTAAATATTTGTAAGGTTTGAAATAACTGTTTGTATTTTTTAATTTGTTTGGTTCGTTTAAGTTTAAAACCAAATAAGAAGTAATCAATTCTCCCGGATTTTCTCCAATTTGAATCGTTCTCCAGGATGAAGTAAACGAATCTTTTACACGAACTTTTACTCCATCTGCCCATGGCACTAGATCTGATTTTAATTCGGTTCCTTTTGTGTTTACCAAAGTCATACTGGCAAAATCGTACAAATTTGCTTCGTGAAAACTTAACGCTAATCCGCTTTTGCTTTCAATTGTCAATGGTGTTAAAACGGTATCCAATGTACTTACCGGCGCATCTTTGAAAAGATATTCATCGCGGTTTTCTCTATTAGCCGGAATCCACCATGCTTTTCCGTCTTCTTTAAGATTGAAAGTTGTTTTTTCATCCATGATGAAAATACTGTCTTTTACATTTTGTTTTGGATACACATATCTAAAAGCTACTCCATCATCAAAAGCACGAAACTGAATTTGTAATTTTCTTTTGTTTCCTGTTTTTTGCTGTAAATCAACCACCAATTGATTGTAGTGATTTCTGATGTTTTTCTTTTCTCCCCAAACTTGTTCCCAGGTTTCATCAAACGTAGAAGTTTTGGCTCCTTTGATTTCGAAATTGGTGCTTAAATCTTCGTTCCCTTTTAATACAAATCCCATTTCTGATGGAGAAATCACTTCGGTTTTTCCATGAGAAACAGCATATTTTGGAGCGTTTTTCACCAACTCAAATTTGATTTTATTCTTTCCGTTAGGCGATGCCAATTCGTAAACGCTTTTTATTTTTTGGCTGTAGCCTATTGCTATCGAAAACAATACGGCTGGGAGAATTAGATAGTTTTTCATGTTTTTTGGTATTATGTTTTTCTGCCTAAATGCTGGCGATTTTTTTTAACACATAGAATCATAGTTTATTGAAATCTTAAAAAAGGCGTTTCACTTGTTTAAATTCATATAGCTTCTATGTGTGAGAAACTAGTTTCTTTCCAATTCCTTTTATTAGCAACAAAAACCTATGTTTCTATGTGTTTATTTTTTTGCCACTGATTAAAAGGATTAGAGAGGATTTTTTTTCTCTCGCAGATTTTATTCTAATCTTTTCTAATCTTTTAATCTGTGGATATATTTTTTCACCACAAATTCCGCAAATTATCACAAATTCAATTCGTGGAAATTCGTGCAATTTGTGTTTAACTTTTTATTTCGCCCACTCCGTTTTAAAAGTAGTTTTTCCGTTTAATGGATTTGTTGTTACATCAAATTTGTTTCCGTTTTTGGACACTTTTATTTCTTGTACAGCATCTCCATTTGGCAAAAATACTTTGGCTGAAGCCGAAGTTGTTTTATCGCTAGCGAATACTTTTAAGGTCAGTTTGCTCCAATCCATATCTTTTGTTGATTGTGCTAAACCGATGTGTGGCAGTGCAGTTCCGTCTTTAACTAAAACTACAATTGGCACTTCGCCCGCTTTAATTTTATGCCATCCAGATTGATAGACTTTTTTAGTTTGGTAGTCAATCCAGGTTCCTTCCGGAAGGTAAACGTCTCTTTCTTCAACTTCTTCAAAAAGTGGTGCCACCAACATGCTTGATCCGAATAAATATTGATTATCCACTAACCAGGCTCCCGGATCGTTTGGATACTCTACAAATAAAGCGCGCATCATCGGCAATCCTTTTTCTGAACTTTCTTTTGCCTGAGCGTAGATATAAGGCATTAATTCGTAACGCATATTATCTGCTTTTCTAAATCCCTCCAAGAATTCTTTGCTATATAACCAAGGCTCGCGTGGCGGTTCTCCGTGACTTCTTACGTGAGAAGTGAACATTCCAAATGGCGTCCATCTTCTGTAAATATTCTCAGGAGATTTAGTTGCGAAACCTCCAACATCATGGCTCCAGAAACTGAATCCGCTTAATCCTAATGAAAGTCCGCCGCGCAATTCTGCCGACATTGCTCCGTTTGAAGTTTCGGCATCTCCACCCCAATGCAACGGATAACGCTGACTCCCTGCCCAAGTACTTCTGGCCCAGATTAAAGTATATCCTTTTTCTTTCTGCGTGATTTCGGCAACTGCTTTGTTGTATCGTAATGGATATAAATTGTGTTCATAGAAACCAGTTCTTCCCGAGTGGTAAATTCCTTCTGGCGGTGCTGCTTCTCCAAAATCTACTTTGAAAACCGCAACTCCTTCGTCAAATAACTTTTTCAATTTTCCCTGGTACCACGAAATCGTTTCAGGATTTGAGAAATCTAAAACGGCATCTTCATAAGGCAGATTTCCTTTTCTGTCCCTTACTGCCAGGTTTTTATCCATAATTTCTGGAAATAAAGTATTTTTTGGCGTGAAATAAGGTAATTGCCAAAGACAAACCTGGAAACCGTCTTTTTTCAAATCAGACATCATTTTGGTAGCATCTGGGAAACGAGATTTTGCAAACTCGTAATTGTTTCTCCAATCGACATCAAACCAGCCCGTATCAAAATGAATTACGTCTGTCGGGATTTTGTACTTACGTAAATCTCTAGCAACATCACGTCCTTCTTTTTCAGAAAAATAAGTAATACGGCTCATCCAGAAACCGAAAGACCAAAGTGGCGGCATCGCAGCTTTTCCAGTGAGATTGGTATATTGATCTAAAATGTCTTTTGGTTCTCCGATAAAGAAAAATAAATCGGCTTCGTCATCTCCAATGTACATTTCGTTTGCACTTGAGAAATATTTCCCAAAATCAACTGTAATGGGTGTTGAATGATGCATGAAAACGCCGTAACCTCGGCTGCTCATATAAAACGGAATGGGTTTGTACATGGTTTCATTTTGGATTCCGTTGGCATCATCTGTCCATAAAACAACTTTTTGACCACGCTTGTTGAATTGTGTGAAGGATTCTCCACAACCAAATATTTTTTCGTCTGGTTCTAAGCTGAAAGCCGCACCCATACTTCTGGAATAATCGCTGTTTCTGCGAACATAAGAAAACGGAAGCGTTGGTGTATACGTATTTTTAAAATCGGTATCGTGAAGTGTGCTTGTCAGCAGTTTTCCTTTTTCATCGTAGATTTTTACGTGCCAGGGTTTTGTCAAAATTTCAACTTTCCCATGTTTACTAATATAACTATGACCGCCTTCAATTTTAGCATATTTCCATAATTCAGGATGATTGGGAGCCACTCCGTCAACCAGCATTAGAGATTCCTTTTTCGGATTAAATTGTGGTCCAGAAGTCGCTTTAAGACGAAGGGTTCTGTCTGAAACAAACTGAATTTCGAATGGCAAAACAGGAGATTCTGCATATTCTGTTGTCGGGAATTCGTTTGCTTTTTCCACATCAGGTTTCATCATCATGTTGTTGAAAGCCTGACGTGTTTTATAATTGTATCTCAAATATTTTATTGTTCCTTTTCCTGTTGCAGGATCAAAAGAGGCCAATTCATCAGCAAAATAAAAAGTATTCAGATAGTTCTGAAAATCTTTACTGATATCGATTGGTGCGTTCAGTACATCTGCGTTCTGAATTTGAGCTGATGCTTTTGGTGTCGAAACAAATCCAAGCATAAAAGCTGAAAACAATGTGGTGAGTTGTTTGTTTTTCATGAGTTAATAATTATAGATGTTAGTTTCTGCTAACAGGTTTCCAAAACCAGTTAACTATTTTGTTTAATATCTTAATAAAAATCTATTCATACCTAACAGGTTTTGGAAACCTGTTAGGATAGCGTAACGTATTATTCTGCTGTTATTACAATTATAGCCGGTTTTAGTCCATTCGCTTTAGCGGTCAATTCCAATCTTCCGAATTTATCTCCAGACTGAACAATGACCAGACATTTTCCGGCTAAAGCCGTATGTTTTGTTCCTTTATAAGATTCATGACTCACCGGATCACCACTGCAAACACCTACGATTTTTCCGTTTCCTTTTAATGAAAAATGGATTTCGTTATTCGCATTTGGAGTCAGAGTTCCATTAGCATCTAAAATGTCTGCTGTTACAAATGACAAATCATTTTTATCTGCTTTGATGGTACTTCTGTCCGCAGTCAATTTCAATTGCGAAGGATTTCTGGTAGTTTTGATTTCTTTTTCTAAAACCACTTTTCCATTTTTACGAGAAATGGCTTTTAAGGTTCCAGCTTCAAAAGGGATTCGCCACATTACATGTAAATCGTCTCCTTTTTTACTTCTTTTTCCAACTGATTTTCCGTTTACAAAAAGTTCTACTTCATCCGCTTTATTGTAGTATGCCCAAACATCAACGGTTTGTCCGTCTTTCCAGTTCCAATGTGGAAAAATATGAAGAACCGTTTTATCTGTCCATTCGCTTTGGTACATATAATACACGTCTTTTGGGAAACCGGCTAAATCGACAATTCCGAAATACGAACTTACCGATGGCCATTCGTATGGAGTTGGTTCTCCAATGTAATCGAAGCCAGTCCAAATGTACATTCCAGAAAGAAAATCGTATTTTTTAACCACTTTCCAAGTTGCTTCGTGCGTGGATCCCCAAGGCGCCTGAACCTGATCGTATGCCGATACCGTATTTCCTGGATTTCCTCCTGTAAATTTAAGATCCCATCGTACCGGCCATTTTTTGATCGTATCTGAAACGGCATCATAATATCCTCTTGTCTGCAAACCTGAAGTGGTTTCAGTTGCTATGAAAGGAGTTTTTGGAAAGTTTTTTTGATGATATTCGAATGTTTGATGCGCATAATTGTATCCTATTAAATCTAAAACTCCCGATCCAGCAAGCGGATTAATCGAAACATTGTTTTTCTCGAATTGTAAAGTCACTTCATCGATATTCATATTTACAGGCGGATTCATTCCTGCCGTAATTGGTCTTGTTTTATCGTATTGACGAGTAATTGCCGCTAATTCTTTGGCAATTTCAATGCCTGTTTCATTCCATTGTTCCGGAATTTCATTTCCGATACTCCATATAAAAATACTGGGGTGATTACGGTCACGACGCAATTGATCGATTAAATCTTGTTTGTGCCACTTGTCCCAATCATTTGCATAATCGTATTTGGTTTTGTTTTGCTTCCACATGTCAAAAGCTTCATCCATGACAATGAAACCCATTTTATCACATAGATCTAAAAGTTCCGGAGCGGGAGGATTGTGAGAAGTTCTGATGCCGTTTACACCCATTTCTTTCAAAATCTCCAACTGACGTTCTATGGCGCGCGTGTTGATTGCAGAACCCAACGGCCCTAAATCGTGATGCATGCAAACACCTTTTATTTTGACTTGTTTTCCATTTAAAATAAAACCTTTGTTCAAATCGAATTTAAAATCTCTGATTCCGAAGGAGGTTTTGTATTGATCTATGATTTTATCATCAAACGAAATTTCGGTAACTGCTGTGTACAGTTCAGGATTTTCATCTGACCATAATGCAGGATTTTCAACTTCAGCCGATTGATTTACAATTTGATTTCCGTTTGCACTGATTGTTATATCTTGAGTAACCGATGTTACTTTGGTATCTTCTTTAAAAATAGTTGTCGTTACTTTTACCTTTTTATCTTCTTTATATTGATTTTTAATCGTTGTTTCAATATTTACAGAAGCTTTTTCGGCAGTAACTTTTGGAGTCGTAACATAAGTA
Source organism: Flavobacterium adiutor (assembly GCF_048282555.1). Classification (NCBI taxonomy): domain Bacteria; kingdom Pseudomonadati; phylum Bacteroidota; class Flavobacteriia; order Flavobacteriales; family Flavobacteriaceae; genus Flavobacterium; species Flavobacterium adiutor. Next base: position 292,231 of record NZ_CP182487.1, on the reverse strand, counting down.
CCCCAATTTTCAACATGAAGTTTATCTGTGGTTTCAAGCCAGACATTTCTAAAAATTCCGGAACCTGAATACCAGCGTGAATTGGGTTGTTTTGAATTGTCAACCTTAACAATTATTTCGTTGGTTTTATCTCCATAATTTAAATATGGCGACATATTATACTGAAAACCAATATATCCGTTTGGACGTTTCCCTAAATAATGGCCGTTTACCCAGACTTCGCTGTTTCTGTAAACACCGTCAAAAGTGATGGATGTTATTTTTGTGCTGTCTTCTGCAGCAACTTTGAATGTTTTTTTATACCAGCCTAAACCTCCGGTAAGCGATCCGCCTCCATATCCGGCGGGGCTTTTTTCATTGAATTTTCCTTCGATGCTCCAGTCGTGAGGAACATCTAAAATTCTCCATTTTGTAGAAGTTCCTATAGTATCTTTATCAACAAGACTATCATTTAGATGAAAACTCCAATCTGAATTAAAAGAGACTTTTCGGTTTTCAAAAGTATCTTCTTTTTTACTACAGGAAAACAATAAAAACATCACAGAAAAAATCAGTACTGAAAGTCTGTTCAGAAATTTAAATTTGGTTTTCATAGATAGTCGTTTTGTGGTTCTTATAACAAATATAAACATACCGATAGGCATCTGTATCGATCACCTACCGGTAGTTTGCTTTTTTTATACGATATTATGGTTTAGGTTTGTAATGAAAAACAATCAAACAAACGCCTTCGCCAGTTCTGCTTTGATTACGAATAACCGCCAGACGCAGTGAATTTTCTTTAAGTTCAACTACTTTTACACTGTACCAAATAGCGCAATCTGCATAATAATCTCCACCATACAGCATCTCAACACCTCCATTAAAAATTAATTTATTATTAGCGATTTCAAAACTATAAGTTCCTTTTTTAGTTGTCTGTACATTACTGCTAATCGCTGTTTGTTTTACGGTAGTATTATAACCTCCGTCTAAATCAAAATACATTTCTCCCCAATCTTTGTTTGGCATAATCCATGAGTTACTTGCATAATCCGGAAACCAGTTCCAGTTGTCTCCAGATGCTGCAGGATAATCTAAACCAGCCCAGCCTACCGGATCTATAAAGTCTAAAACCCAAGTTTTACCCGCTACTCCATTGGTAAGCATCGCCCATTTCGGATCATTAAAATAGGTTTCGTCATTTTCTTCCACATTGACTTCTACCGGTGCTGCATCTACAGAACCTCCTCGGGTATATGCTGTAAAATAAACGGTATACTTTCCTGCAAAAGGAAATGTAATTTGATCTTCCGATTTATTAGAATGTCCTAATTCATTGCCACTTGCATCTACATATCTCCAATACGGAATTACTTCCGGATCTTGATTTTTTAGGATCACTATGTTTTTGTTTGTAGTGTTTTGTGTAACCGAAAACTTAAGTGTTGACGGTGTTAAAGTTATTGCTGGCAAACTTTCGCGATCTTCTACCGGCTCGCATGAGAATAATAATGAGCTTAGGCTTATTGCAGCTATTAAAATATATAATAAACGTTTCATAATCTTTGTTTTTAGTTAATTACCAACCTGGATTTTGTGAAATAGTACCATTTGAAAGAACTATTTGTGATTGTGGTAATGGGAACCAGCCTAAAGTTTCTGTTCTAAATGTTACATTAAATTGAGAATCAGTAGCGTCAGGATTATTAATCTCAGCTTTAGCTATATCCATTCCTTGTCTGATTAAATCGAAATAACGTAATCCTTCCAGAGCTAATTCTAGCTGGCGTTCTTTCATGATCGTCGCTTTATTAAAGTTCTCCACAGTCAATCTGTGGTTTGTATCTTTAAAAGCTCTGTCACGAACTCTGTTTATATCTGTCAAAGCCAAAGCTTTATTTGTATCAAAATTCAATTCGGCAGCCATTAATAAAACATCTGAGAAACGAATAATAGCATAATCCTGGTAGTTATCAATTTGGAAATTTCCTCCGTTGGCTTCCACAATACTTGTTCCGGCATCGTTATTAATTGGGCAATATTTTTTCCAAGCATATCCTGTGTACTGACGTTGTTCTCTTGCTACAGGATCAAAGTTTAAAGGTTGTCCTTTATATGTTTCGGTATTAAAATTAATGATGGTAGCATCTCTACGTGTATCTCCAGATTCGTATGCGTTATATAATTTAGGATTTACGGTTGCTCCCCCCCATCCTGTAGCATACGGACCAATTGCGCCTCCACGAGGAGCAATATTTACCTGAAAACGGTTTCCTTCGTTCAAGTTCCAATCACCTTTTCCTGAACCATTAAAACGGACAGCCCAAACCATTTCTGTGTTATCTTCTCCGGCAAATTTATCAAAAGATGCTGCCAGCCAAAGATTAGCAAAATCATCAACTAATCCGTGACCACTGTTGTCAACCACATCATTAATATACGCAACAACTTGCGCTTTAGTAACAACTCCAGCTAAGTCTGCCTTTTTATAATAATCGGTGTAAAATAAAAATGTTCTTGCCAAATACGCTTCAGCGGCCCATTTTGTAATACGTCCGTAATTGGCATTTCCTGTTTGAGAGTAATTGTCATTATTTAAATTATCTGAAGCAAATTTTAAATCATTAGCTATCAAAGCATAAGTCACTTCTGCCGATTGTCTTGGTAATAAAAATTCGCTTGACGAAATAGTATGATCTAATGGTACGATATCTCCAAACATTTTAGCAGCCATAAAATGAAAATGCGCTCTTAAAAAACGGGCTTCTGCCTCGTATCTTGTTTTTAGCGCTGTGTCTGATCCCCAGTTTACTTTATCAAGATTTTCTAATAAAATATTGGCTCTGTAAATTCCCAGATAAGCATATTTCCATACATCAGCATTCATTTCTTTATTCGAAACAAATAAAAATCTATCCCATTCTATATCTGTCTGTGCATCGGCAATACCATATCCTCCAAAACAATCATCAGAAGCCTGCTCAGTAATCAATAATGGTCCGCCATAAGCTTCACGCTGCAGTACATCATAAACGGCAACCAGTCCTGAATAGGCATCGGCAGGAGTTTTATAAAAATTCTCTTCTACTTTAGTTGTAGAAGGTTCTGTATCTAGAAAATCATCTGAACATGCTCCTAAAACAAATACGCTTGAGACAACAAATAATTTTATATATTTTTTCATCGTTTCCATAATTTAAAAGTTAACATTTAGCCCCAACATATATGTACGAGGCTGTGGGTAATACCCAACATCAATTCCCTTTGCCCACGGTTGCGTCAAGTTACCGTTGCTGTCTCTCGCAGTGTTACCGAATCCAATTTCAGGATCCATCCCTTTATATTTTGTAAAGGTGAATAAGTTATTTGCGGCAACATACAATCTGAATTTGCTGAAGAAATTGAGCTTGTTTGTCAATTTTGCTAAATCACAACCAAAAGCAACATTCTTAATTCTAAAGAAATCTGCATTTTGAACATACAAGTCCGAAAACTTGGTATAGTTCCCGTTAGAGTCCGTACCGTAAGTAACTCTTGGAATTCTGTTAGAACTTCCTTCTGTGGTCCATCTGTTTAAAATATCTGTAGTATAGTTCGTGTAACCACGTGTTGGATCATGAATTCCGTAAACATTTTGGTTTCCTGCTACTCCATAAGTATTAACTGTTAAGTCGAATGCTTTGTATGATAAGTCAAAATTGAATCCATAAGTAAAATCAGGGTTTGGATCTCCAATTTTCGTTTTATCATTGGCATCAATTTTTCCATCTCCATTTAAATCTACAAAACGGACATCTCCAGGCGCTGCACCAGGTTGTACACTTGCTGCAACTTCTGCAGCATTCTGAAAAATTCCTGCTGTTTTTAATCCGTAGAAATAACCTATTGGCTGCCCAACCTCAACACGGTTCAACTCATCTGTTCCTTGAAATAACAGATTTGAATCTCCATGAATAATTCCTTCACTATTAGCAACCCTTATTACTTTGTTTTCATTATGCGAAAGGTTGGCGTTTACAGCAAAATTCCAATTTTCATTAAACTTAGTATGGTAGGCTAAAGCTATTTCAAATCCTTTATTCTGAATATCTCCTCCATTAATATAAGGAGCTGTAGCACCTGCATAAACAGGAATAGAAGCTAAAACCAGCCAATCTTTTGTCTTCTTATCGTAGTAATCAAATGTTAATGTGAAGTTCTTAAATAAAGTAGCATCAAATCCAAGATCTAACTGCTCTGACGTTTCCCATTTTAAATCAGGATTTGAAAGCTGGTCCGGAGTTGCTCCGGTTTGTAAAGTTTCTGTTCCTGTTCCAAAATGATAATTTTTATTGTATGAACTAATCGTTGACATATAAGAAAAAGCAGGAATCTGATCGTTTCCATTTTGTCCCCAGCTGGCTCTTATTTTCAATGAATTTAAAACTTCATTTTCTTTAAAGAAAGCCTCTCTATCAACATTCCAACCTACAGACACTGACGGAAAATATCCATATCTGTTTGAAGCTGCAAAGTTCGATGAACCGTCTCTTCTTAAAGTTGCTGTAAATAAATATCTGTTGTTGAAATCATACAACAAACGTCCGAAATAAGACTGAATAACATAATCAGCACGATTTCCTTTCACTGTATTTGAAGTCTGGTCTGTTGCATTACTTAGATAGGCATGATCAAAATCATCAAACGTTAGACTTTTACCCGTTGCTTCCATGAAATCTGAAGTATTCTTTTTGGCAGAAGTACCCACTAATACATCAAAATTATGAACTCCGTTTAAAGTTCCTTTGTATTGAACTGTGTTTTCAAAAATCCAGCCCAAAGATTTAGTTGCATTTTGAGTAACGCTCGAAACCGTATTATTATCATTTGAAGAAAGAGAATAAACCGGTTTGAAAGATCGGTAATTACTATCTGTCATATCAACACCAAAACTTGTTCTGTAAGTAAAATTTTTAAAGAGTTTTAATTCTGCAAAAATGTTTCCAACATAACGGTTTGATTTTGTTTCATTGAAGTTATTATAATACAATGATCCCAACGGATTGCTAATATCTGCTGAAATCGAAGAATGAGCAAAATCTCCATTTGCATCGTAAGCCGGATCTATTGGTGCTGCATTCAAAAAGCTTCGGATCGCATTGTTGTAAATACCCTGATCGGCAACTCCAGAACTTTTAATATTGGCAAAAGAAAAGTTTTCTCCAATTTTCAGATAATTCTCAATTACTTCTGAAGTTGAATTTACATTGAAAGTTATACGATCGTATTGCGACTGATTGGTTGCTCCTCCAATCATACCTTCTTGTCCATAATATGATAATCCGGTTGCTATTGTAGATTTTTTGTCTCCTCCGCTAATAGAAAGTGAGTGATTTTGTTTTATGGCTCCTTGCTTAAACAAATCGTCCTGCCAGTCATGGTTTGGAAATGCATCTATTTGTGTTTGTGTATACAAAGGTGTAAAACCAGAATTTACACGAGCCTCATTCATGATGGTAGTATATTCCTGTGTATTTAATAAATCCAGCTTTTTAGCTACTTGCTGAAATCCTGCATAAGAATTAAAAGCCACATTAATTTTTCCGTCTTTTCCTTTTTTTGTGGTCACCAAAATAACACCATTTGCCGCCCTGGCGCCGTAAATTGATCCTGCTGAAGCATCTTTTAAAATATCCATTCTTTCTATTGAAGAAGGATCAAGATATCCAATTCCGTTATCTACAACAACTCCATCAACCACATACAAAGGCGTATTATTTCCTGCTGTTCCAACTCCACGAATGTTTACTGCCATTCCTGCTCCCGGCTGTCCAGAAGTCGAAGTAACATTTACACCCGCAGCCTGACCTTGTAACGCATTTACAACATCAAGAGTCGCCACCTGCTGAATATCTTTTCCGGAAACTAATGAAGTTGCTGCAGTATTTACCTTTTTCTTTTGTGTACCATACCCAATAACAACAACTTCTTTTAAATCTGCAGCTTCAGATTTCAAAACAATTGTTATCATTTTTTGGCTACCTACAGTAATACGCTGGGTTTTGTATCCTAAAAAACTCACCGAAATTATATCGCCCGTTTTAGCTTCTATTTTAAAATTTCCGTCAAAATCTGTTGAAGTTCCTCTTTTAGTTCCTTCAATTCCCACAGTAGCTCCGGGAATTCCCATGCCGTCGTCTGCTGATTTTACATTTCCGCTTACAAATTGAGATTGCTCTTGTGCAAAACCCGACTGCATCGTAAATAGACTAAGCAACAGCATCAGATAAAACTGGAGCATCGTTGGTTTAATACAGTAATTGCTTTTCATAATCATTAATAATTTTGTTAAAGTTTGTTGTTAGTTGTTAGTTGTTTTTAATCTAATTAATACGCATTAAAATATTTGTTATATGTTTTTACCTGGCATCGCTGCAACACTTCTCTTTTTGTAAAATTCTTATCTGTATTATATGCTGATTTTTATGAAATATGCTTTGGCAAACTTTAATGAAATAAACATGAATCATCAGGAACTTCACCCAATATGTTCTATGAAGTTTTGGATATGATCTATTGTTTCAAATAAGCTTATAGTCAAAACACATTTATCTTATGGTTAATTTGACTACAAGTGTAGTCAATTTTTAGATGTTAACAAAAAATTACCTTGTTTTTTTTGTATTTAAAATAATACTGGAGATATTTTTACACATAAATCATTTTAAATCACCACTTTCAAATTGCTATCATTTAAAAATATTCATTATAAAACTTTAAAAAATAGCTATTTTAGACATTTATTGAAATTTTAATGAATTATTTTCAATAGTAAACCAATAATACCTTCTATTTAAAAATATATAACTGTTTAAGCGTAAAGTGTTATTTTTATTTATTTAATTTGTCAAAATTTTAACAGATGATCGACAATTTGAATAATGGTATTTTCATAAAAAATGATTCTTCAGTGATGAATGCCATTACAATTGATTGTGTCATATTTGGGTTTGACCAGGGAAGCCTGGAAGTTCTTTTAATTCAGCACGGAGAAGGAATTAGTAAAGGTAAATGGGGACTTCCAGGAGGATGGATTAATAAAAAAGAAAGCATAGATGATGCTGCTCACCGGTTATTGAATGAACTTACGGCATTAGATCACATTTATCTGGAACAGCTGAAAGCGTTTGGAAATCCGCACCGATTTCCTCTCAGACGTGTTATCACAATTGGGTATTACGCCTTAATAAAAAGAGAAAATTATAATATTCAACCAGGTTTTACAGCATCGGATGCAAAGTGGTATAAGATTAACCAAATTCCTGATCTGATTTATGATCATAGCGAAATACTGGCTTATAGTCTAAAACAGCTACGAGAAAGAGTTCGTCAGGCACCAATTGGATTTAACCTTTTGCCGGAAAAATTCACTCTGCTGCAATTGATGCATTTATATGAGGAAATATTAGGAATCGAAATGGATAAATCTAATTTCAGGCGAAAAATTCTTCACATGAAATTACTGGTGGCTCTCGATGAAAAACAACAGGATGTTTCACACAGAGCAGCCAAATTATACAAATTCGATTCAGAAATTTATACAAAACTTACTGAAAAAGGATTTAATTTTGAATTTTAAACCAGCCTTATAAAAGCAAAAATGGCATTTTTACACTCTAAAAAAACTTCCAGAACTTATGTTGGAGAGCCCTCTGAAATTCAAAATCCGGTAATTGACGGAATCACCATCGACTGTGTTATATTTGGATTCAATAAAGGAAACCTTGAAGTTCTTCTGGCACATCATGCCGAAGGAGAAAGTATTGGAAAATGGGGACTTCTTGGAGGATGGCTCAAAAAAGAGGAGAGTTCTGATGACGCAGCGCAAAGAATTTTATATGAATTAACGAGTCTGGACAACATCTATCTGGAACAGCTAAAAGCCTTTACAAATCCTAATCGTGTACCTGGAAGGAGGGTTGTAACCATTGGTTATTATACATTGGTGAATCGCGAAGATTATAATGTAAAAGCCGGACTCACCCTGATGGAAGCCACCTGGCACAAAATTAATGAACTACCAGATCTTATTTTTGACCATAAGGAAATCATGCAATTCAGCTTAATGCAACTTCGTAACAGAGTACGTCAGGCTCCAATCGGATTCAATCTTTTGCCTGAAAAATTTACTCTATTACAACTCATGCACCTCTATGAAGAAATATTGGGAATCGAACTCGACAAATCTAATTTTCGAAGAAAAATTCTGCATATGAAATTGCTTGTCGCTTTAGATGAAAAACAACAGGACGTGTCCCACAGAGCCGCAAAATTGTACAAATTTGATTCGGAAATTTACAAAAAACTGACTGAAAAAGGGTTCAATTTTGAATTTTAAGACTGAAATTGGTTTTCAAAAACTAACTATCCGGCAACTACATTCCAGAATCCAAAACTTTGCGCTATATTTGCGCCTTAATAACACGCTCTAAAGTATTTACAGCAGGGCAGATTCATACCCAAAATTTACTAAAAAACTCGTTTAGAGAATTGAATATAAAATGAAGAAGATACGTAACTTTTGCATTATTGCACACATTGACCACGGTAAAAGTACACTGGCAGACCGATTACTGGGCGCTACACAAACCGTTACAGCACGTGAAGAAAAAGCACAATTGCTTGACAACATGGATCTGGAACGTGAGCGCGGAATCACCATTAAAAGTCATGCCATCCAGATGGAGTACACTTACAAAGGAGAAGAATATATTTTAAATTTAATTGACACTCCCGGTCACGTTGACTTTTCATACGAAGTTTCACGATCTATCGCTGCCTGCGAAGGGGCACTTTTGATTGTGGATGCTGCGCAAAGTATTCAGGCACAAACGATTTCAAACTTATACCTGGCTTTAGAAAATGACCTGGAAATTATTCCGGTTTTAAATAAAGTCGATTTGCCAAGTGCTAATCCGGAAGAAGTTAGCGACGATATTATCGATTTATTAGGATGTAAACTAGAAGATATTATTCATGCTTCGGGAAAAACTGGTTTTGGTGTTGAAAATATTTTGGCTGCCATTATTGAAAAAATTCCGGCTCCAAAAGGAAATCCGGAAGAGCCTTTACAAGCGTTGATTTTTGACTCGCATTATAATCCGTTTCGCGGAATTGAAGTAATCTTTAGAGTTGTAAACGGCGAGATCAGAAAAGGACAAAAAATTAAGTTCATGGCTACAGGCAATGAGTATTTTGCCGATGAAGTAGGTACTTTGAAACTGAATCAGGTTCCGAAAAATGTGATTTCGACAGGAGATGTTGGGTATTTAATTTCGGGTATTAAAGAAGCAAAAGAGGTAAAAGTGGGTGACACGATTACAGATGCCAAAGCCCCGACTACCAATATGATTACAGGTTTTGAGGATGTAAAACCAATGGTTTTCGCCGGAATTTACCCTGTTGACACGGAAGATTTTGAAGATTTACGTGCATCAATGGAAAAACTACAGTTAAATGACGCTTCGCTAGTATTCTCTGCAGAAAGCTCGGCTGCATTAGGTTTTGGTTTCCGTTGCGGATTCTTAGGAATGTTACACATGGAAATTATCCAGGAACGTTTAGAGCGTGAGTTTAATATGACCGTAATTACTACTGTTCCAAACGTTTCGTATTTGGCTTATACTAAAAAAGAACCAGATACACCGATTATCGTAAACAATCCGAGCGACTTGCCTGAGGCAACAAAATTAGACCGGGTAGAAGAACCTTACATCAAAGCAACCATTATTACCAAAGTTGATTTTGTGGGGAATGTCATGAGTTTGTGTATTGAAAAACGTGGACAAATTACCAATCAGACGTATTTAACAACAGAACGTGTTGAATTGAATTTTGATATGCCATTGGCGGAAATTGTATTTGATTTCTATGATAGATTAAAAACAGTTTCAAAGGGATATGCCTCTTTTGATTATTCTCCAATTGGAATGAGAGAATCAAAATTGGTTAAAATGGATATTTTGCTAAATGCGAATCAATTAGATGCGCTTTCTGCCTTAATTCACGCTGATAATGCCTATACTATTGGTAAGAAAATGTGTGAAAAATTGCGTGAATTAATCCCACGTCAGCAATTTGAAATTCCGATTCAGGCTTCAATTGGTGCTAAAATCATTGCTCGTGAAACCATCAAAGCGCTTCGTAAAGACGTTACCGCAAAATGTTACGGTGGAGATATTTCGCGTAAGCGTAAACTTTTGGAGAAACAGAAAAAAGGTAAAAAACGTATGAGACAGGTTGGAAACGTTGAGATTCCGCAAGAGGCGTTTATGGCTGTTTTGAAGCTTAATGACTAAAATTTAAGTCCTTAGTTCCTAGTCATTAGTAATTAGATTTAAACCCAATGACGTAAAAGTTGTTGGGTTTTTTGTTATGTTTTCTAATGTTGTTATACGTAGTGCCCCACTCCTGTGCGCCTCTACAGACATTTCCGGCACTTACAAAAATTAGAAAAACCTTAGTATCTTAGTACCTCAGAAACTTAGAAACTTCAAAAAAATGGACGAAACCCCAAAACGATTTGACCGGATTGTCGCCATCCTGATTCAATTGCAATCCAAGAAAATTGTAAAAGCGCAGGAACTGGCGGATCGTTTTGAGTGTAGTTTGAGAACCATTTACCGGGACATCAGAACTCTTGAAGCTTCGGGAGTTCCTATTTACAGTGAAGCTGGTGTTGGTTACGCTTTGATGGAAGGCTACCGATTGCCTCCGGTGATGTTTACGCGTGAAGAAGTCAGCAGCTTTATCGCTGCCGAAAAACTGATGCAGAAGTTTACTGATCCGACTCTTGGAAATCATTATGCATCAGCGATGTATAAACTGAAATCGGTTTTGAGAAGTACCGATAAAGATTATCTTTCGAATATTGAATCGAGGGTAATGATGCAGACTGCTGAACCGCTGTTTAACGACAATTCGCCCAATACTTTAGCGGTTCTTTTTGAAGGAATTGCCGAGAAAAAGCAGATACTGCTGACTTACAAAACGTTTTCAAAGGAGGAAACTACGCAGCGGAATTTAGAACCCGTTGGCGTTTTTCACGACAATAACAACTGGTATTTCCTTGGCTACTGTCATTTACGAAAAGATTATCGACAGTTTAGAACTGACCGGATTCAGGGCATTAAAAAAACAGAATTTGATTTTACCATAGAACACGATTCTCTGGAAACCTATCTGACTAAAACAGAAACCTGCCCTACCACAAAAGTCCGAATTTTAGTGGATAAAAAGATCGTACGGTATTTATCTACAGAACGAAAATATCATGGTTTCATTTCAGAAAAAGAAGTTGACGGACAAATCGAAATGACTTTTATGTGCCGTGATATCGATAATGGTTTTCCCCGATGGTTTTTGATGTTTGGAGATTACGCTACAATTCTTGAGCCCGAAAGTCTTAAAACAAGAACTTTAGAACTGTTAGAAATCAACAAACAGAGACTTTTATAAAAAAATTCTAAAGAAACTAAGTTGCATTAGAGGTTTTTGATTTTTAATGCTGCTGTTTTACAACATTATAAAAATTATAATCGGTATTTGAGGCATCTGTAATTCCGATATTCCGACCCATTGTTACAATCTGACCTCTGTGATAAGTGGCGTGATTATTAACCTGAGTCCGATTATTCGATAATTTGTTATTTATTGAATATCCTGCAAGTTTTTTTCAACCTTGTAGGTATGAATGCTGGTGCTAAGATACCTGCAAGGTCTCGAAAAAGACATTGCAGGAACATTAACAGACATAATTTATTTGTAAATAAGTGTTATGCTGTATTAATCGAACTCAGGTTATTAAATAAAGTTACAATGAAAATTTCATCTGATTATCTTTCCCAAAAAAATGGCGGCTCTATATTTAAAGCTCTTAAATACACATAAGCCTGACCGCGGTGATGGATCTCATTGTCTATAAAGTATAAGATATTCTGAATAATCGGAAATTCATACTGTCCGAAAAGTTTAAAAGTCTCGTTGAAATCTTCTACAGATAACTGCTCCCAGTATTTATTGATTTCCGCTGTAGCTTCATCCCATTTTTCAAGATATTGCGCTTTAAAAATCAATTTCTCCTCTCCTTCAGTATAAGGCTGGCTATCGCGGTTTACAATTGCTTTAAGTCCCGGAGCAGCAATTGCCAGAAGTTCATCGACTAATTTTGCAAATGGACGCATTCCGCCTATTGAAAATTCGAAGAAATCCTTTTCAGGAAAAATCTCGATTAAACGACGTGTTAGTGCTCTGTGGCCCTGCCAGTGTTTCAATAAATCTTCTGAAGTAATTACTTGCGCTTCTAATGTTTTCATAATTTTAAAGTTTTAATTTGTTGATACTTCAAAATTATGAAGGGCTGGTGACAACAGTTTGTCAGTAGGAAAAATAAAAAATCAATTATTTTATACTCATTTGTTTTTTAGCCATTCAAACAAACGGTTAACATCTTCAAATTTGAATAACTGTGTGCCTTCATTCATTGTTGCAGCAGATCCGCAGGCCACTCCCCAACGAATTACTTCTTTGAGATTTTTGTTTTGAGAAAGTGCCCAGACCATTCCGCCCACCATACTGTCACCGGCTCCTACAGTACTTTTTTTCACTACATTGGGTGCAGGAACAAATTCGCATTGATCTTTAGTTACCAGAACAGCTCCTTGAGGTCCCAGTGAAACCACTACAATTTCTGCACCTCCTTTAGCGATGATTTCTTTGGCAGCTTCGTCAACTTCTTCGGTTTCCAAACGTTCAACCCCAACCAGTTTTGCCAATTCACCAACATTAGGCTTAATCAGATAAGCACCGGTTTCTAATACTTTCTTTAATGCTTCCCCAGAAGTATCGACTATCAATTTTGAATTTGATGATTTCGCAATTTCAGCCACTCTCTGATAAAAATCTGAAGACAGCCCTTCATTTAAACTGCCGCTTGCTACCAAAAATTCTGGTTTTAGATTCGAAATTGTTTGCAATACTTTTTGGCTTTCCAAATCCGATAAAGTTCCTCCTGAAAAACCAAATCGATATTGCGAATTGGTATTGTCATCTACCGCAATAAAATTTTCTCTTGTAGGAGTTTCGGTTTCTATTACTTCAAAATCTATCTTTTCTTTTGTGATCAATTCTTTTAACATTACGCCAACTGGACCTCCAGATGTGAAAATTGCTAATGAACTTCCGCGAAGACGGGAAATCGCTTTAGAAACGTTTATTCCGCCACCACCCGCATCAAACTGAGGCTCTTTACATCTTATTTTCTGTTCAGGAATCAAACCTGAGAAATGGGTGCTTTTATCTACGGAAGGATTTACTGTGAGGGTTACTATATCAAATGCTTTCATTTTTTAGAGTATTTAGAGTACATGGTTTGAACTAAACTTCTATGCAATTTAACAAATTAAAGACTGTAAAGCTCATTTTTTTCGAAACACAAACACAAATCATAAAATATTGAAAATCATTATTTTAAAAAAAATAATTTCGTAACTTTAAGTAAATCAACTCATAAAATATGAATTAATGAAATCTGCTCTGCTTCTGGTTTTACTATTTTATTCGGCTTTATCTTCGTCACAAGGAATTATAGTCGATACTACAAGTCTGACTATACCTGAACTGGTTAGGCAAGAGTTGATGCAGAATGCCTGTGCCAGTGAAAGCAATTTCAAATTTTCATCACGGCTGGGGATTGGAAAATTTACCAATACCAATCCTAATTTTCCCATTACACACGGAATTATTATTCGGAATGGGATTGCCAAACATACTGAAGGATCTTATACCGGGGTCAAGGAAAGTAGCCAGTTGAATAATAACAATGATAGCGATTTACAGAATATAAGCAATGAGAATGGTCAAATTGTTCCTGTTACCGATGTGAGTTATCTTCAGTTTGATTTTACCCCTTTATCGAGTAATTTTAGTTTTGATTTTCTTTTTGCTTCCAATGAATATGGCGAATTTCAGTGTGGTTTTAGTGATGTTTTTGCCTTTATTCTGACCGATTTAACGACAGGAATTTCTAAAAACCTTGCAGTTGTTCCGGGAACATCAACACCTGTTTCTGTTAAAAATATTCGGCATCAGCAGTACAATTCTTCCTGTTTGTCTGCCAATGCCAATTTATTTGACCGTTATAATGTAACCAATTCTGGAACTTCGGCCATCAATATGAGAGGAGAAACTAAGATTTTGAAAGCGTCTTCATCTGTAATTCCAAATCGGACATACAGCATCAAACTGGCCATTGGCGATTATAACGACAGCAAGTATGACTCAGCAGTTTTTATAAAAGGAGGCAGTTTTATAACCACAATGGATTTAGGTCCCGACAGGATTATCTGTGAAGGAGAAAGTGTCACACTACAATCCGGGCTTGCGGGAAATTATGATTATGTGTGGACACTAGACGGATCAGTAATTCCTGGCGAAACAAGCAGCTCACTCACACTTAACAGAGCCGGAAGATACGGACTTACAGCAACACTTTCAGGCTGTATAATCAAAGATGAAGTAGTGATTAAAGATTTAGTCATTAAATCTCCCAAAGATTTGATTGCCTGCTACAATACAAATGGCATCTACCAATATAATTTAACCCAGAATAATGTAACTGCTTTAGGAATTGACCCTGCTAAATATGCCATTTATTATTTTGATTCTTTAGCAGCGACCAATGCAAACGGTCCGGCAATACCACAAAACCAATTAAGCTCTTTTACAAGTTCCGGAAACCAGACTATTTATATAAAAGCCGTACCGGTAAACAACAATAACTTTTTCTGTAACAACGTAATCTCTTTCAATTTGCTGGTAACTCCCGCTATCAACATTGTAAAACCTGCTGACATTAGCGTTTGCAACAACATTTCCGGAAGAGTTATTGTAGATTTAACCACTCAGGAAAGCGCCATACTAAACGGGCAGAACCCTTCGGATTACAAAATCAGATATTACACTAGCCAGACAGCCGCAAACAGTGGCACGAATAATATACCTGATCCAAAGGCTTTCAACACTTCCACAGCGCAAACACCGCAAACTATCTGGGTGCGGGTTGAAAACATTTCTAGTTCAGTTTGTTTTGCTACTGTGAGTTTTAACATAAACATTTTTTCTCTTCCGATAGTAGATGACATTCCGGATGCAGTAGCCTGTAGCAGCTACACTTTACCACCAATTACAGCCGGGGAATATTATACGGGATCTGATGGAACAGGCACTAAACTGAATGCCGGCGATATTATTACCAAAAGCGGTGTTTACTACATTTTCAGCAGATCTGCAGCCAACGGTTGTACCAATGAAACCTCTTTCAATGTACTCCTGATATACGAACTTAGTTTTAAAAAAGAAGCCTGCGGTCAATATACGGTTCCGCGTGTAGGGGCAGGTGGATTTTTTACTGCTTCTGGAGGACAGGGAAATGCTATTCCGGCGGGAACAATTTATACCACAAATCAGACTATTTATTATTATGCCAGAATCAATGGAACAGTTTGTCGTGATGAAACTTTATCATTTGTGGTTTATCCCCTGCCAGTAGTAGACAAACCAGACAATGTGGTGACCTGTAACTCCTATACGCTTCCTGCTCTCGCAAATGGAAATTACTATACCGCATCAGGAGGCAAAGGAACTCGTTTAAATGCCGGAACCAATATAACATCCAGTCAAACGATATTTGTTTTTGCAAACGACGGAAGATGTACCAATCAACATTCCTTTAAAATAGATATTATAAAATCTTCTGCCTTTGTTCCAATTACAAGATGCGGAAATTACATTTTACCACCTGTAGCAATAGGCGGTTATTATACCGCACCGGCAGGACAGGGTCAAAATATTGCGGCCGGAACCAAAATTACCACTTCACAAACCGTGTATTATTATGCCAACACTACAACTTCTCCTAATTGTACCGATAACTTAAAATACGAAATCACCATAAAAACACTGCCATTGGTAGACACACCTGCCAATAGACTGGAATGTGAGCGGTATGTACTGCCCCCTTTGGTAAACGGAAAATACTATACCAAAACCAACGGCGGAGGAACAGCCTTAAAAGCCGGGGATGTCATCACCGCAACACAGACCATTTATGTTTATGCCACAAACTCAGATTGTACCAATGAACATAGTTTTGTGGTTGAAATCAGGAAACGTCCATTGGTGGATAGTTTTACAGATGTGGTTACCTGTACCGCTTTTAAACTTCCTGTATTGAAAAACGGAAAATACTACACCGCAACCGGAGGTCCGCATGGCCAGGGAACCCAGATCCCCGAAGGCACGCTCATCAACACCACACAGACGATTTACATTTATAATGAATTGACCGATTTTACAAGCTGCAGTAATGAAACTTTTTTCAGGGTAAATTATAACGGAATCGATGTTGGCACTTTTACCGACATCAATGCCTGCGACAGCTATACCCTGCCTCCGTTACAATTAGGAAATTATTACACACAATCGGGAGGAAAAGGCACAGTTATTCCGGCAGGAACCATTTTAACAACATCCCAAAGAATATATGTTTATGCCGTTTCCGGAAACCGTTTGACCTGCACAAGCGAAAAGAACTTTTTAGTCAGCATTTCAGCAACTCCTGTGCTCACAAGCATTCCTGATGTTGCCATTTGCGGAAGCTATACATTACCACCTTTATCCGTTGGGAATTATTACAGCGGACCCAATGCAACCGGAACACGTTATACATCCGGACAGCAAGTAACCGCCAGCCAGCAAATGTATATTTATGCTACGGCACCAACAAACCCTAATTGTACTGCTCAGGACGATTTTTATATTACAGTGTATGCTTTGAAAAAACTGGCCTTACAAAACGAAATAATCTGCGTTGACTTTCAAACCGGAACTACGCTTCGTACGGCAGAATTAAGGTCAGGTCTTAATCCGGCCATCTATACGGTCGACTGGTATTTAGCCGGCAATAAAGTAGGTTCTGGCCCAAATTACATTGCTGTCAAAGAAGGAACTTATACCCTTCAAATCAACAAAAAAACACCCGATGTTGGTAATGATTGCGGTTACAATCCGGCTACAGTTGTTGTCGAAAAATCAAGTCCCGCAGTGGCATCGGTAAACATGACCGAATCATTTCGCGAAAATACTGATGTTACCGTAACACTCCACAATGGTTTTGGAAACTATGAATACCAGCTCGATGACGGCAGTTTTCAAACCAGCAATGTCTTTTATGATGTAGCTTCCGGAGAGCATGTTATTACTGTACGAGATGTCAAAGGAAACTGCGACGATCAGATTCTCATTATCAATGTACTCAAATACCCTAAATTTTTCACTCCCAACAACGACGGCTACAATGACACCTGGAACATTCCCGATCTCGCTTACCAGCCCGATGCCTATATCAATATCTTCGACCGGTACGGAAAAACCATTAAACAGATCAAACCTTCCGGAGCCGACTGGGATGGCAACTACAATGGCGACCCGCTTCCTTCTACCGATTATTGGTTTCAGGTTTTTTATACTCTAAACGGAACACCTCAGGTTTTCAGGGCACATTTTAGCATGAAACGATAATTTAGTCTGTTGTATAACCAGCCTTCTAAATCCTATAACTTCCCTAATACTCGTCACTCGAAAACAGTTAAGCTATCATCGTTGGATTCGTTGATTCTTTAAATGTGTTGCTCTAAATTTTTGGAACAGTTTTGCGTATAACTTCTTTCAGAGTGTACTTGAGTCTTCCCTAACTTCTCTCCCTATTAATTGATGGCTTTTCTTTTACCCTTTTTGATAAGTTCGAAAATGAAATCACTAAATCAGGATATCTTTTCTTTTTGAAAAAAACCAAACAACATTAAAAGTAATTTCTTACATTGCAATTCCTAAAATTATGACAGAAATGAAAAAAAACACCCTCAAAATTTTAAATTATTCCTATATGTTATTAGTTTTTTTAATCTACTCATGTAGTACTGAAGAAACTGTATCGAATCAAACTTTAGAGGCTCAAACTTGGTTTAAAAAATACGAAGCTGAAAGCCCAAATTTTTATCTGTTCCAAAACTTAGAATACAATTGGAACTCCGCAAAATTAATATCTTTAGAAGATGGAAATCAGACCATTATTGTACCTGTTATTGGATTAAAAAAGAGCCAGTCAGAAATTTGGGAGCAAAAATTATATATATACAATCAGGGAACAAATAATTACAAAGCTTTAATATTTGAAATATACCCTGATAAGAATGCATCTCTTGCACAACAATCAATTGAAGGTAAAGACTTTAGCGGTTTTATAAGTACCTGGGATTTAAAAACGGGTTTATTAAGAGCTGCTGAATTTAAAAACAATCAGGTTGTTCAGAGTGGAGGTATAACAATAAAGTCTAAAACAACAGGTAAAATGCAAAATCTTACCCCTCCTTGTTTTGATTTAGAAGGTAATTGTGGTGGCGGGGGAGATAGTGATCCAGTGCCCCTTAGAGAGGTAATTATTACCAACAATAACAGTAATAGTAATGGAAGCGGAAATAGCGGGTATGAGAATTTATCTTTTAGTGGAGGCGGAAGTGCATATAACGGTAATTCTACTAATTCTTTTGTAACCTATGGCGGCGGCGGGGGAAGTAATAACGGAAATAATAGTAGTAATACTGAGAATTGTGGTAAAGGATATATTAAAAAATTAGGGAAATGTGTTTCTGTAGCCAGCCTTATTGAAGACAGGATAAAGGATAGTCTTGACCCTTGTCCAAAGGCTGTCCTTGAAGAATTGAAAAACGGCAGTGCTGATATTACACAAATTTTAAAAGATTTAGGTGTCAGCGAAACAATTACCATTAATATGAAATCTGATTCTAAAATTTCAAGACCTGCACAGTCTCGTAAAGTAAATGGTAGTACCAATAATTATAATCTTTTTATAAGTTCAGATTACACCAGTGCTACTGCTCTTTTTAGGGCATCGAATATATTGCACGAAATAGCACATTGCTATTTTTTTAGTTTAATTGACCAGCAGACTATTACCAATAATCCGAATGTTTTAAATGATTTCCCTTACTTGTACCAAGCTTATTGTGATAAAAATTACCCTCCAACAGGTAGTCAATCAGCCAATGCTCATCACAATGAAATGGCAGAAAAATATGTAAAAACAATTGGAGCAGCTTTACAAGAATTTCAGACAGGAATACCTGTTCCTGCTAATCAGGAACCATTACAAGCATATACGGATTTGGCATGGGGAGGTTTGCAGGAGGCTCCTGTATTTGCAGAGAAATTCCCTGTAGGGAGTGCAGATTATCTTCGAATAAAAGGAAGGTATGAGGCCGAGAGTAGAGTTAACACTACTGTAAACGGTCAAACAACAATTGGAAAACCTTGTAACTAAGAGATACCATGAAAAAATATATTTATATAGTTAGTTTATTATTTATTATTTATGGCTGCTCTTCTACAAATATGAGCATTGCACCTATAAATGCGTATTTAAAAGAAACCGTTAAAACCAATGATTCTATAGTAATTATCACAAACAAAATTAATAATAATTATACATTGGATTTGTGGAAGGAGAGAGTTAATATCAAAGATGCTAATCCGGATATGAGAGAAAGTATTGATGAAAACCCAAGAATTTATGAAGAGAAATATTGGAATGAAATAAACGAAAAATACCGCAATCAGGATACCGATTCTTTGTGGTTGAGAAATTCATTATGGAAACAAAAAGAGTTTAAAAATTTTAAAGTGAAATTGATGACCGAGAAAGTCTTTCCAAAACCTTACCTATATAATAAATACAATGAAGCGATGGATAAATTACCCGAAAGACTTACTTTTTCATTTTCAGAGCCAATGATTTACAAAAAAGAATTTGTTGTTTTTGCTTTTGCTAAAACAACAACAGGAAGACAATTTATAAATCCTATATCTTTTATGATTATGAAAAAAGAAAAAGGTAAATGGGTAATTGTTAAAGAAATAACGGATGGGGCTTATTATTAGGTTTTAACCAGATCGATTTGGCTTGGGGTGGTTTGCAGGAGGCTCCTGTATTTGCAGAGAAATTCCCTTTAGGGAG
Organism: Flavobacterium adiutor; assembly: GCF_048282555.1. Lineage (NCBI taxonomy): Bacteria > Pseudomonadati > Bacteroidota > Flavobacteriia > Flavobacteriales > Flavobacteriaceae > Flavobacterium > Flavobacterium adiutor. The sequence goes on along the minus strand of NZ_CP182487.1, from coordinate 272,121 downwards.
TGCAGATTATCTTCGAATAAAAGGAAGGTACGATGCTGAAGGTTTTAATCGAACAATAAATGGAGAAATAGCAATAGGAAAATCTTGTAATTAATATCTTATGAAAAAAATATTTATATAATTGGTTTATTATTGCTTATTTATAGCTGCTCTTCTACAAATAAAAGCATTGCGCCTATAAATACCTACTTAAGAGAAAACATTAAAACCAATGATTCTATAGTAATTATCACAAACAAAATTAATAATAATTACATCACTAGTGTCCACTAAAAATTAAAATAAGTTCTTTGAAATTATTGTAAATCTGTATTTTGAGAGTCATTTTAGAGCGTGACGATTTGAAATGATTATTATGTTCGTAAATCAATATTACGAATATGAATCACGGTAAATATGTCTTTTCTCAACTGATTGAATTTCTTCCTCAACGTGTTTTTGACAGGTTAACTAGTAAATATTCTGGCAATAAATCGGTCAAACATTTTACTTGTTGGAATCAATTATTATGTATGCTTTTTGGTCAACTTTCAGCAAGAGAAAGTTTAAGGGATTTGATAATTCTTATAGAAGCACATCAATCAAAATCATATCATTTAGGATTTGGCAAAAATGTAACTCGTAGTAATTTATCCAAAGCTAATGAAAATCGTAATTATAAAATATTTGAAGAGTTTGCCAATCATTTAATATTGATTGCCCAAGATAAAAAAAGCAATGATACCTTTGAAATAAAAGGCAATATTTATGCTTTTGATTCTTCAACAATTGATCTATGCTTGAATGTATTTTGCTGGGCTCACTTTCGAAAAACTAAAGCAGGGATAAAATTGCACACTCTCTTTGATATTAACACGCAAATCCCGGTATTTATTCACATTACAGAAGCAAATGTACACGATGTTAAGGCAATGGATGTAATAGATTATGAACCATTTGCTTATTATATTTTTGACCGTGCTTATGTTGATTATGATCGACTTTTTCGAATTACAAAAGCTAATGCTTATTTTGTAGTTAGAGCAAAATCTAACGTGAAATTTAAAAGAATGTATTCTTCAAAAATTGATAAAACCACTGGAATTAAATATGACCAAATCGGTAAAATAGAAGGTTTTTATACCTCAAAACATTATCCAGAAAAGATACGAAAAGTAAAATTTTTCGATACTGAAAATAAAAAAATGTTAGTCTTTTTGACCAATAATTTTGAATTATCAGCTCAAGATATTGCACTACTCTACAAACAAAGATGGCAAGTAGAACTGTTCTTTAAATGGATAAAACAGCACCTAAAAGTTAAGACCTTTTGGGAAACAACAGAAAATGCTGTTCGTATTCAAATTAATGTAGCAATTGTGACTTACTGCTTGGTCTCTATAATAGCAAAAGATTTAAAAATCAATCGCTCAACCTACGAAATTCTACAAATTTTATCCGCATCATTACTCGATAAAACATCTGTAAATGAACTACTTATGAAATCAGATTACAATAATATCAATGAACATAATACTAACCAGCTGGTTTTTAACTTATTTTAAGTGGACACTAGTGTAATTACATATTGGATTTGTGGAAGGAGAGAGTTGAGTTTAAAGATGCTAGCATATATATGATGGAAGTAGTTGATGAGAATCCAAGAATTTACGAAGATAAATATTGGAATGAAATAAACGAAAAATACCGCAATAAAGACACCGATTCTTTGTGGTTGAGAAACTCATTATGGAAACAAAAAGAATTTAAAAATTTTAAAGTGAAATGGATGACCGAAAAGGTTTTTCCAAAACCATACATAGGTAATGATTATATGGATAAAATACCCTCAAAACCTACTTTTTCATTTTCAGATCCGATGATTTACAAAAAAGAATTTGTTGTTTTTGCTTTTGCTAAAACAACAACAGGAAGACAATTTATAAATCCTATATCTTTTATGATTATGAAAAAAGAAAAAGGTAAATGGGTAATTGTTAAAGAAATAACGGATGGGGCTTATTATTAGGTTTTAACCAGATCGATTTGGCTTGGGGTGGTTTGCAGGAGGCTCCGATATTTGCAGAGAAATTCCCGGTAGGCAGTGCGGATTATCTTCGAATAAAAGGAAGATATGACGCTGAAAGTAGAGTTAACACGACTGTAAACGGTCAAACAACAATTGGAAAACCTTGTAATTAAGACACTATGAAAAAATATATTTCTCTATTTATTAGCTTGATGATTAGTTTATTTGTTAGTAATTGCACTACAATTAAAAGAACCAATACTCCTATCAACGATTATTTAACTTCGTTAAACTTGAAGAATAAAAAAATAATGATAATTCAAGAAAAAATTAATAACAATATTACAATTGGTATTTTTAAAGGCGAAACTTTAGATTTTGCTGAACCTAATACAACTATAATAGGAGAAGGTGCACAAGAACCTATCTACGACGAAGTTCTATGGGAAAATATGAAAAAAAAATATGAAGACCTTAATCATCGTGATTATTGGATAAAAGGAAAATATTGGACAAAATATGACTTTAAACACAATGACATCACGTTTATAAAATTAGAAAAATTTCCTAACCCAGGGAAATATGAAAAATTTGATTTTAAAGAAATTTTAGATGTCTTCTCTTTTTCAGAGGTAATCTATTATAATAATAAAAAATATGCTGTTTTTACTTTACAGAAGACCAATACAGACGTTCTTTTTATAGGTAAAGCATCTATACTAATTATGGAAAAAATAAATAGTAAGTGGGAAATAGTTCAGGAAGTAAGTGACGGAATATATAACTAAAAAACGATCTGAGGTTATTATTATAATGATTTTTATAATGTTCTTCAAATTGTAATAATATAGTATGAAAAAAAATGTTTATATAATTGGTTTATTATTGCTTATTTATAGCTGTTCTTCTACAAATAAACGCATTGCGCCTATAAATACCTACTTAAGAGAAAACATTAAAACCAATGATTCTATAGTAATTATCACAAACAAAATTAATAATAATTACATTTTAGACTTATGGAAAGAGAGAGTTGAGTTTAAAGATGCTAGTATATATATGATGGAAGTAGTTGATGAGAATCCAAGAATTTACGAAGATAAATATTGGAATGAAATAAACGAAAAATACCGCAATAAAGACACCGATTCTTTGTGGTTGAGAAACTCATTATGGAAACAAAAAGAATTTAAAAATTTTAAAGTGAAATGGATGACCGAAAAGGTTTTTCCAAAACCATACATAGGTAATGATTATATGGATAAAATACCCTCAAAACCTACTTTTTCATTTTCAGATCCGATGATTTACAAAAAAAAATACGCTGTTTTTGCTGCATCTAAAACCACTACATCACGACAATTTATAAACATTATATACATTGTAATTATGAAAAAGGAAAAAGGCAAATGGATATTCGTTAAAGAAATAACAGACGGGGCTTATTATTAGGTTTTAACCAGATCGATTTGGCTTGGGGAGGTTTGCAGGAGGCTCCTGTATTTGCAGAGAAATTCCCTGTAGGGAGTCCGGATTACCTTCGAATAAAAGGAAGATATGACGCTGAAAGTAGAGTTAACACTACTGTAAACGGTCAAACAACAATTGGAAAACCTTGTAATTAAGACACTATGAAAAAATATATTTCTCTATTTATTAGCTTGATGATCAGTTTATCTAGTAGTAATTGTTCTACAAGTAAAAGCAAAAATGCTCCTATAAACGATTATTTAACTTCGTTAGACTTGAAGAATAAAAAAATAATGATAATTCAAGAAAAAATAAATAACAATATTACAATTGGCTTTTTTAAAGGTGAAACCTTATATTCTACTGAATCTAAAACAACTATAAAAGCATACGGTGTTGAAGAACCTATATATAATGAAGCTCTATGGGAAAATATGAAAAAAAAATATGAAGACCTTAATCATCCTGATTATTGGATAAAAGGAAATTATTGGACAAAAAATGACTTTAAACATAATGACATCACGTTTATAAAATTAGAAAAATTTCCTAACCCAGGGAAATATGAAGAATTTGATTTTAAAGAATTGTTAGATGTTTTCTCTTTTTCAGAGGTAATCTATTATAATAATAAAAAATATGCTGTTTTTACTTTACAGAAGACCAATACAGATGATAAATTATTAGGTAATGCATCAATCCTACTTATGGAAAAAATAAACCGTAAGTGGAAAGTCGTTCAGGAAGTCGATGACGAAATATATAACTAAAAACGATCTGAGGTTATTATTCTTCACCTGTTGGGTAAAATAATATTCTGTAAATTCAAACTTCGCCAGCATTACTAATCTCCCATCTGGTGACGAGCTCCAGCTGCCACCAAAAAGGAATCAGTCAATAACTATACGATTTATATTAACACTGACTATGTTGATAAGACACAGTTATTTATTGCCGCATCAATTCTTCATGAAACAATACATGCTTATTTTATGAGCCTTTTTGACGAGTATCATAACGGCACTCCTGTAGATGTTATTGAACGAAGATATATTAAAGGGATTAAAAACTTATTCGAAATTTACATTCCTATTACAGATCAAGTTCTTATCTTTGATAATTCAGAAGGTAAGCATAAATTAATAGCTGAAAAATCAAGTAGTGACGAATTAAACATTCTTGATGAACAAAAGTTTAACGAATTAAAAAATTACTTATGACACCTGAAGCAAAAATAGAACGCAGAAACAAAATCTTAAAAGGGCTTGAAAAAGCTTATGAGAAAATGCTTGACTTCAAAAAAGAGCGTAAAAGTGAACTTGTAATCATACAAGACAATAAAATTGTAAAAATAAAACTGTAAGAAGTACTTCAGGTAACAGCAAGGGATTCGTTGCGTGCGAAACACCAATAATGAAGCCCGTGTTGAACGGAACCGCTCAACATCCATTCCTATGGGTTTTTCGATAAAAGAGTCACAAGAATTTCAAGAGGATTTAGTGTCCTCTTTTTTTAAAGTGGTTTCGCAGATGGTTTTGTTGTGTTTTCCTACACAAAGTTTTCCTAATGAAACGTTGGAAAATGTCTTCTAATTTGCGCAATTTTTTAATGTTCTTTTAGATTCAAAACTTCTCAAAGTCTGCGACTATAAATAACATTTTATGGAATATATCTTTTTGAGAAGGAGAGAGCAGACCAAATAATTTTTGGTAATTTGTAATCTTTTTTTGGTTATTTTTGAAAGTATACAAACGTACCAAACATTCGTATATACACCCAATTTCGGGTACATTGGCGCTACTTTGTGGCGCATATAAATAATATTTATACCACATTGTAAAACGACCGAAACAGACAAGAAAATCAGAGTAAGACAAAAGAATGAAAAGGAAAGAATTTGAAAAGGAGTTTTTGACCTACAACGAAAATGGAAAACAATTTTGGGTAATAACTAAAGTGAAAGAATTGCCAACAGAAATTATTGCTATGGCAAAAAACCTCGCTGACTTGGATTTTATAAAGTATGTAAGAATAACAGACGAATCACTTTCTGCTTCAAGTGAAAATTATCCGAACAGACCAAAAGTTCCAATTACACATATGAATCACGACACTGCAATAGGAATACAAATTTTATACAGCACAGACTACAAAACAATTGACTTTTTTGACATTAATTCCCCAGTCAAAGGAAATGGAAGTAAAATGGTAGACGCTATTTTAAAAGACTTACCAAAAGATTGGCAACCTGCTGTTGTAATGGATTGGAGTGATGGATTTTGGGATAAAATGGAAGAGAAATATAAAAATTTTGAATGGATAATGTAAAACTAAAATGATAACTACCACAAGACAAAACATACTGAATATTAACAGCAAAGAAGAACAACGAAGGCATAGCAGCACCTACCCAAAAGTGGCGGTTCAGTGAATAAATCAAGCTTTGTGCTTCTATCAAAGTTTCTGCTTGGTTGACAGTGAAGTGCTTTGAAATCGCCACCTTCGGTTAGCCGCAAAATGTTGTGCGTATTTTGAGAAAAAAAGAAAAAACAGAAGATAAAATGGAAACAGAAATAGAAAAATTAATTCCACATAGATTTCCTTTTTTATTTGTAGATAAAATCATAACCGCAAATGAAAAAGAAATTATCGGAATTAAAAGTTTTGACAAATCAAACGATATGCTAACAGGTAGTTTTCCCGAATTTAATTTTATTCCTGGAATGATTTTAGTCGAATCAATGGCTCAGTGTGGAGGTGCAGGCGTGAAAAAAGCTAGACTTGCAGATGGATTATTCGGACTAGCAAGTATGGAAAATGTGACTTTTTTAAAAGGAGTGACTTATAACGAAGAAATTAAATATGTCATTAAAAATATTAGGATAAGTAACAAATTAATAAAACAATCTGGAATTGCATAAGCTAAAAATGAACCCATTTTTGAAGCGACTTGGCTTTGTGCGAGAATTGACTAAATATTAATAAAAAACGAACGCACAACCGCCATTTTGAGCTAGCTGGAATTTAGTGAAATTATAGTTTCTCATCAAGTTTTCGTTAAGCCGAAAACTGAGCGATTTCGAACTTCCAGCCATCTCAAAGTGGCAAAACGTTAGTGGCAAGCAAACCGAAAAAAAAGCAGAAACCTAAATATGAAAATTAGACTCTTAATACTTCTTATCCTACTTTTTATTTCTTGTAAAAAAGAATCCGAAAAAGTCCAGAATAAAGAATCTAATACGATTGTAATAAGAGAAACCGAGGTTAAAAATATTGACACAATCCAAATTTCAAAAAAACACAAAACAAACAAAATCCTGTGTGATTTAGACGGAGATAATTTGAATGAAATAGTTGAAATTGTTAGAAGTACGAAAAACGGAAAAAGCGGTTTGAGAATAATCTTTGGAAACGGAAATAGAACTGATTATTTCGGAATGGGCAATAATATATTAGAGCAAGGTTTTGACGAAATTGATTGGGCGGGAATTTTTGAAAAAGCACCGAAAAATGAAATCTATTGGAATAATGTAAATGAAGATGGAGAAATATTAACCGATGAAGAAATAAAAGAATCTGATAAAGTCAAACTCTTGAATGATGGAATATTTATACACGCAGAAGAAAGTTGTGGAGGAGGAATAATTTATCTAAAGAATGGAAAATACGAATGGATTCAACAAGAATAAATTACCAGCCACTAGTCGAGTAGGTAAAGGGAAATCTCACCCCTAAACCTCTCACAGAACAGTACGTGAACCTCTCGATTCATACGGCTCTTATTATGCAGTCGATTTGCCCTTCTTTATTAGACTAATTTGTAGCCTAGTCCCATCTGGGGCATTCTATGGTAAAAAACAAATCAGAGAGATAAGACGGAAATGTAAAATCTTCGTAAACCACCAACAACTATCAAACAAAAAAACTATGGCACTTATCAATCCACACATTAATTTTAATGGCAATGCCCAGGAAGCTTTTGAATTTTACAGAGCTGCATTTGGCGGAGAATTTTCAAAAGTGGTTCGTTTAAAAGATTTAGCGGGGCCTGATTTTCCGGTAGCTGAAAATGATGAAAACAAGATTTTACATATTTCCTTGCCTATTGGTAAAAGCAACAGGCTGATTGGAAATGATGTCCCGGATTTTTTAGGAAAAGTAAACGAGAATGAAAACAGAAGTAAGATTTCAATTACTACTGAAAGCAAACAAGAAGCAGACCAATTATTTCATAGCCTTTCCGCCGGAGGAGAAATAGAAATGCCAATTGCAGATAGCCCGTGGGGATCTTATTTCGGGATGTTCAGGGATAAATTTGGCATTGAATGGATGGTAGAATTTGACCCAAATTACAAAGGGTAATATTTAAGCGATACAAAATCCCAAAAGCTAAATTCCTGTTTCAAATCAATAATGGAATTTCTTGTATAGCAAATCAGCCCTCAACTTCGTACCTTTGCAGCCTTGGTAAAACCTAAAAGCAATAGAACAACATGATCGAAGATAAAAATCCACAACGTACCAGTATAGCGCAATTAGGCGAGTTTGGTTTAATAGAACATTTAACCAGGCATTTTGATGTAAAACAAGCATCGACTTTAAAAAGCATTGGCGATGACGCAGCTGTCCTTGATTTTAAGGATAAAAAAGTAGTCGTTTCAACCGATTTACTGATTGAAGGTGTACATTTTGATCTGGCTTACATGCCATTGAAACACTTAGGATATAAATCTGTTGTAGTGAATGTGTCTGACATTTGCGCTATGAATGCCAAACCAACGCAAATAACGGTTTCTGTAGCCGTTTCTAACCGTTTCCCATTAGAAGCCTTAGAAGAATTATTTGAAGGGATTACTCGCGCTGCACAAGAGTATAAAGTAGATGTTATTGGCGGTGATACAACCTCATCTCAAAAAGGACTAATTATCAGTATCACAGCAATTGGTGAAGCAGATGCGGATGAAATCGTGTACAGAAACGGAGCAAAACAAACCGATTTATTGGTGGTAACAGGCGATCTTGGAGCAGCATATATGGGGTTACAGGTGTTGGAACGTGAAAAACAGGTTTTTCAGGTAAACCCAAACAATCAGCCGGACTTAGATCCTTACACTTATTTGGTGGAAAGACAATTAAAACCAGAAGCCCGAAAAGATGTTCGCACGCTACTTCATGCTTTAGATATAAAACCAACGGCAATGATTGATATTTCAGACGGACTTTCATCTGAAATTATTCATTTGTGTAAGCAGTCAAAAGTGGGTTGTAATTTATACGAAGACAAACTGCCACTGGATCCTCAGTTTATTTCGACCTGCGAAGAATTTAATATTGACAGCACAACCGTTGCGATTAACGGCGGTGAAGATTATGAACTGCTGTTTACAATCGATATTAATGATTTTGACAAAATAAAAGGAAATCCAAACTTCTCCATAATTGGACACATGACAGATGAAAGCGAAGGAATTCATCTGGTGACAAGAGCGAATACTAAAATTGCCTTAAAAGCAAGAGGCTGGGATGCCCTGACTGAGTAATTTTAAAAATTTCAAATAAAAAAATCCAAATTCCAACGATACAATATATTGGAATTTGGATTTTTTAGTTTTGGATATTCGTTTAAAAAAGTCCCTTGCTTTTGGCTTCTTTTACTAAATCATCGTCTGAATCTGTTTTTATTTTCAGAAGTTCCTTAAGACCTTTTTTTCGTCTTCTGATGGCGTTTAAGGAAATAGGGATATAATGTGGCATTTCTTCTTCAGAAGTTCCTTTAGACAAATGAAACAAAATCTGTTTATCGAATTCATCAACTTCAATTGAGTTATGAGGCGACTGATTGAGCATTTTCTGAACCGACTGACTGTAATATTTATCGCTTTTCATCACTTTATCAAAAGCAAAAAGCAATTCATCAAATGTCAGGTCATTTTTAATAATCAGGCCATTGGGCTGTATGGTACGGATAATGGTTTTAATTTTGAGCAATTCGGTATACATGGTAAGCAGGATAATCTTGCAGTTTGGCATGTATTCCAGAATTAGTTTTGCTATATCCTCTCCTGAAAAAATTTCTTTTTCATCATAAGCAGGCATGCTGATATCTAAAAACGCAATATCGAAAGGAATAGTTTCAGGGCTGGTAATAATTTCATAAGCCGATTTACAATCTTTGGCCTGCGAAATCAAAAACTCGTGGCTTTCCGGATTATAACGTGTTATAGCATTTTTATAACCCTCAATAATAAACGGATGGTCGTCTACAATCAATATATTGCTTGTTAGCTTAAGCGATGGTGGTAAATCAGCTTTCATTATGAATTTTATTTATTTTTTGATCTATTGGTATCTTTACAAGAATAATAGTTCCTTCCCCCTTTTCCGAGTTTATTTCGACATCTCCGTTGCATTCTGCCGTTCTGTATTCAATATTTTGCAACCCGATCCCTTTTTTGGTTTTATGAGTATTAAACCCTATTCCATCATCCGATATTGATAAAACTAAATAATTGATCTCACTTTTAAATTCAATAGTAATTGTTTTTGCTTTTGCATATTTATTACAATTCTGAAGCGCTTCCTGAATTATCCTATATAAATTGATCTTAACAACATTACTTACCAGATCCCATTTGATATTCGAGTCAATGTTATAAACCAATTTTGTATCGAATGTATTGGTCTGATTTTGAAATAGTTTTTCTAAAATCGCAACAAAATTATTAATCACTCCGGATTTTTCTTTGTTTAAATCATGCGAAATTTCACGGATATCCTGTTCAATCTCTTTTAATTCAAGCAGGTATTTTTTTCTTTTATCAGCTGCTTCTTCTTCATCTAATTTATCAAGGCTGTCTAAACTGATCCTGATACCAAACATTCTCCCTAAAACTCCATCGTGCAGTTCCTGGGCCACTTTTTTCTTTTCCCTGATTCGCATAGTCTCAATTGCATTTTGCTGCGAAATCATCAAATTATAAATATCCTCGTTGGCAATTTGCTGTTGCTGCTTAAAAAGCAATTCTCTGTTTCTTGCCTGCTGAGTTTTGTATATGTACAAAAACAAACCTATCAGTGAAAGAATACTAAAAACATACACCAAAGTCCTGTTCTGTATTTCTAAACTCGAATTTTCGCTTTTTATTTCATTGGTTTCGTATTCTATTCGGGTAAATTTATCCCCCATTTTGCGTTCAGCCTTTTGCAGACTGTCATTTATGCGAATATAATCTTCTGAAAATTTTGACGCTTTTTTGGGATGTATTAAAGATAACTGCTTTAAAGCGACCAGTACATTACGAAAATTTTTGGTACGTCTTGAAATTATAAGTGCCTGATTTGAATAGTGCAAAGCTTTTGCCGTATCTTTCTTTGCAGCAAAATACTCTGATAAATGCATTTTACTCGCTGTTATACCTGCTGTCAGCTTTAAACTATCCCTTATTTTGAGTGCCTTGTAAAATAAACCCGGAAGCTCTTTGTTTTGATTTAATTTAAACTGGGAATACGCTAAATTATCCATCAGAATGGCATATAATTCAGGCTTTTGACTAAAGAGATTTTTTTCTTTTAATCCTTCCTGAAAATAAAAATTGGCTTTTTTGTAATCATTAAGATTTTGATATACGAATCCAAGGTTGTTTAAGGACGTTGCTTTTGACTGGAACTCAGCAGGTATGATCTTATCATCTATACTAGCAATGGCTTTATTATGAAATTCAATCGCCTTTTCGTACTCCCCTAATTCGTTGTATAGAATTCCAAGCAGATTATAAGCTTCATATAAGATATCATTATTGTTTTTCCCCCTGATGACTCTTAAGGCATTAAAAATAGCCTTCTCACTGCCATAAAAATCACCTTCGTTATATTGCAGTAAAGCCTTGCTCAGTCTTGTTTTAGCCAAATTATAAAAATCATTACTTGCTAAATACAGTTTTTCCGCTTTATAATAAAAGGCAAATGCACTATCTGAAGATGTTTGAGAACTGTAATAATCCCCTAAATAAATATAAGCTTTAGACATTGAAACCGAATCCTTTGCTTTTTCAGCTTTTTCTAAGACAATTTTAACGGTTTTATTATAATTGCTCCAATCTCTCATATTAAAATAACGATTGGCAACTTTAAAAAGATTTACCCTTTTAATTGAATCATCGGGCTGGCTCATAATGACTTCAAAAGCCTTTTGATTGTACTTTTGCTTTATTGAGACAGGTAACTCGTATTCGTTAGCCAACGACAAATACAGATCAAGACTATCTCTTGACTGACTGGATACACGAATACTTTCATTTTGCTTCGTACAGCTAATCAAAAAAATAAGTAATATCAGATAGTTTTTTTTCAATTCTGTCTTAAAAATTTACTCAAAAATACAAAACTATACATTAGACATAAAGAAAAAGACCATCTAAATTAGACGGCCTTCCCTATATTTAAAATGAATTACAGCTAATTAATCCACTTTTCTGCTTTGTCCTGCTGACTGATTTCCGTCAATGCTTAGTTTTTGATTTGATAAATCAGAGCCCATCATATCCACTTTTCTGCTTTGTCCTGCAGACTGATTTCCATCAATACCAATTGTTGTATTGTTTATTAAAGTATCATTAGTAGTTTTTGCAGAAGTATTAAAAGAAGTTAATACCATTACTAAAGAAAATAATCCAGTTGTTAAAGCTAATTTTTTCATGATTGTCGAGTTTATATTGTTATACTTTTTTACTTTTTTTATTCCGTTTCGTCCGGAATTCTTTGGTAAAACTAAACAGTAAAGGGCAACAATCACCTAAAAAAAAGGCGTTTATGGTCAATGCTATCCGTTCATTAGTGAATGGATAGCAAATCAGAGCAGATGGTTTTATTTTAAGTTTCTATATAATTTTCATTGGCAAATTCACTAATTATGAAATCTACATTTGCTTTATAAGACTTTGAAAACGGGAGTTTTATGGTCGTTTTTTTAATATAACATAAGGAGTTACCTGTGTGGATCCTCGAAATATAATTTCTGTTTACTATATAACTGTTATGAATTCTGATAAATGGATTAGACAAAACGGTTTCAAAATGTTTTAAGGTTTTAAAAGCTGTAATCATTTCTCCACTTTTCAGATGAATATCAGTCGAATTATTATCTGCCTGAAAATAACAGATTTCATTTGAATCAATATAACGGTGATCGCCATATGATTTTACACATAAAATAAAGGATTTTCGATTTTTATTGATTTGACTTCCTTCTTCCTGATTTTGCTTTTTTTTTGGCTTAAGTTTTTGAACCAGAAGCACTTCATCCTCGTTGTATAATTTATTCAATTTATGAATCAACTTTACCAGGTCAATTGCTTCAATTGGTTTTAGAAAATAATCATTTACTTCATACTGAATACAATCAAACGCTAAATCTTTACTTTTTGTTGTGACAATAATTTTTGGCAGCTCTTTTAAATACATTAATAAGCCATTAATTAAAGTCAGAGAGAGTCCGCTGGCTTTATCTTTGGGATCAATTTCTAAAAAAACCAGATCAGGCGTGTGTTTTAAGATCAGGTTTATACCATCGTTATAATTATCTGCAGAAGCTATAAAATTCAGCTCTGAAAACTCATTTGCCAGCTTCCTGATTCTTTCAACACTTACCGAATCATCATCTATAATAATGTAGGTGTAATTCATTGTTTTTGTGATTAAATTATGGGGTTAATCTTAAAATTTGGAGATATTTAATTTAAAAAGTGAACATCTAAAGTTATAAAAAATATTGAAATACCTATCCAGATAAACAAAAACACTTGCCTTAAAGGCATAAAAAAACCCAAACTCCTAATCGGAATCTGGGATCTAATATTTTGAAAATTAAAAATTACATTTTCATGAGCCAGTTTTTCATTGAAACTTCGTTTTCGATAATACCTCTTAGTTCAGAGATTTTAACCCGGTCTTGTTTCATCGTATCTCTATGACGAATTGTGACAGTTTCGTCTTCAAGAGTTTGGTGATCAACCGTGATACAAAATGGAGTTCCTAATGCATCCTGTCTTCTGTAACGACGCCCAACCGCATCTTTTTCATCGTAAGAAACATTGAAATCCCATTTTAAATCTTCGATGATTTTTTTAGAAATCTCAGGTAATCCGTCTCTTTTGATTAAAGGCAGAACAGCAGCTTTTGTCGGAGCTAAAACGGCTGGTAATTTCAGCACAGTTCTAGTCGATCCGTCCTCTAAAACTTCTTCCTGCAACGATGTTGCAAAAACAGCTAAAAACATACGATCCAGACCTACAGACGTCTCTACAACATACGGAACATAGTTTTCATTGAGTTCCGGATCAAAATATTGCAGTTTTCTTCCGGAATATTGTTCGTGCGCTTTTAAATCAAAATCTGTACGGGAGTGAATTCCTTCTAATTCCTTAAATCCAAATGGGAAATTAAATTCAATATCAGCAGCAGCATTTGCGTAGTGTGCTAATTTTTCATGATCATGAAAACGGTAATTTTCTTTTCCTAATCCTAGAGACAAATGCCATTTCAAACGTGTTTCTTTCCAGTACTCGTACCACTGCATCTCTTCTCCAGGACGTACAAAAAACTGCATTTCCATTTGTTCGAATTCACGCATACGGAAAATGAATTGTCTTGCAACAATTTCGTTTCTGAATGCTTTACCGGTTTGAGCAATTCCAAAAGGAACTTTCATACGGCCAGATTTCTGAACATTCAAAAAGTTAACAAAAATACCCTGAGCCGTTTCCGGACGTAAATAAAGATCCATTGCATTTTCTGCAGAGGCTCCTAATTTAGTTCCGAACATCAGGTTAAACTGCTTAACGTCTGTCCAGTTTTTAGAGCCTGTTTCAGGATCAGCGATTTCAAGCTCTTCGATTAAAGCTTTTACATCTTCTAAATCTCCGTTTCCTAAAGAACGCCCTAAACGCTCTCTGATTTCTTTTTCTCTGGCTAAATATTCAATTACTCGGGCATTTGTTGTTTTAAATTCCTCTTCATTGAAAGCATCACCAAAACGGGCTTTTGCTTTGTCAATTTCTTTTTGCGCTTTTTGGTGAATTTTTTCAGCAAAGTCTTCAACTAAAACGTCAGCTCTGTATCTTTTTTTAGAATCTTTATTATCAATTAATGGGTCATTGAAGGCGTCAACGTGTCCTGAAGCTTTCCAGGTTGTCGGGTGCATCAATATTGCAGCATCAAGACCCACAATATTTTCATTCATCTGAACCATTGATTTCCACCAGTATTCACGAATATTCTTTTTTAATTCGACACCATTTTGAGCGTAATCATATACTGCGCTCAATCCGTCGTATACTTCGCTTGACGGAAAAATAAATCCGTACTCTTTTGCGTGCGAAACCGCATTCTTAAATATATCTTCTTGTTTTGCCATAGTGGTGCAAAAATATAAAAAGTGAATTTAAAAAAAAGAAAAATAGTTGAAGATTCCCAGTGATTACTAATTTTTTAGAAATAAATCACGGTTTTTCTGTTTCCTGATAGAAATTTATATTTTTTATAATAAAGAAGCCCTTGTTTTGGTCCATCAACTATTGATTTACATCTAAAATAAAATCCAAAGCCAGTCGTTAAAAAACTCATTATTCAATTAGATGAACTATTTTTTATAAAATAAACCATTCAATTAATTGTATTTTTTTATAAATTTTATCTTACATTTATTTTTTAAAATAATACTACAAATGCTAGAATCTTTAAAAAATCTTTTTTTTCCTAAAGTGTGCGCCGGCTGTCATTCCCTTTTAATGACAAACGAAAATGTTATATGCACCAGCTGCCGGCATGAAATACCTCTAACACAATATCATTTAGATACTAATAATGAGGCCGTCAAGAAATTTTATGGCAAAATTGACATTGAACATGCATCGGCATTTTTGTATTTTAACAAAAAAGGAATTGTACAGGAACTAATACACAATTTGAAATACAAAGGATTCGAAGAAATTGGAACAGTTCTGGGAAACTGGTATGTAGAAGATTTAAAAAGCATTCAGCCTAAAGTACCTTTTGACGCTGTAATTCCTGTACCGCTTCATCGAAAGAAATTTAAGGAAAGGGGCTATAATCAGGTAGCGAATTTTGGTAATGCTTTATCAAAAGGACTGAATATTGACTATAATGAAACTATTTTGTTTCGGAAAAAATATTCGAAAACACAATCCCAAAAAAACCTTTTGGGAAGATCAGAAGGAATAGAAAATATATTTGATGTGCGTTTTTCAGAAGAAAATCACAACAAACATTTCTTACTTGTCGATGATGTTCTTACAACAGGTGCCACCTTAGAAGCCTGCTCACGGGCATTACTCAAAATTCCCGGAACAAAAATCAGTATTGTGTGCATGGCTATGGCTAATTCTTAAATCAGTTTACCAGTATTTTTTTGATAATTTTTTTGCTCCCATTGAGAATGGTTACTAAATACAATCCTGCAGATGATTTTTTTAATTGAATGTTTTGATCAAAATAAGCTCCTTTGCCAAAATTTTCATTATATACATTTCGACCCAGGACATCATGTACTAATATTTCTACATCTTTAGTAGGATCACATTCAAACTTAACGGTAAAATTACCATTATTTGGATTTGGATATAGTGCAAAATCCACGCTTTCGAATTCAGAATCATCCAGAGTGAATACCTGACTGCAAATAGTTACCGATGCCGAATTTATAGTTCCGAAACGGCCAGAAACAGCATCACGAACCTCAAATTTCCATGTCCCCTGAGGATTTTGCCCTTTGAATGCGTTTAAAAATTCTGCAGGTACAATCATCTGACTCGTTGTTTTAGAACAATCTAATTCGGCTCCAGAATCATCATAATTCAATGTCAAAGTAGAATTAGTGCTGCCACAATTCTTATCAAACAATTTTACGGTTGTTCCCAGTGGACTTATGATTTGAATTTCTAAATCTGAAAACCTTTCATGCGTTACATTTACTGCGACTTTTACATCTGAAACTATTCCTGTATCCGGCACATTTACAGTTTTGGTTGTAAAGGCAGATCCAAAAGGTATAGTAAAAGAACTTCCGAAACTATAAGAATCGCAAGTCGTTGCTGATGTATAACCTATAGCAAAAGAACTAGCATTTAAAGCATAATAAATGTTAGCGACTGGCTCAATTAGCAGCCTGCAATTTGTAGCGGCAATATCTGAAGGTACTGTTATGGTCTGCGAGCCATCGTTTGGTGTATCTGCTGCAAGAATTACAGGAAAAGTCAAACCTCCATCTATAGACAATTTAATATTTACATTATTGGAGCCCGGTAATGTATTCGTATTTTTCACATCCCAGTTTATGGTCTGAAAAGAACCTTTTTGCCACCCTATGTCATTTGTATTTTGCGAGGTTACGGCAAACGGACCTACCGCAGCATTTACAGTAACAATCATGTTATCGGTATTAGTCTGAGGGATTGTTAAAGCTGCATTATCCCTTCCCGTAAGTGAAAAATGCAAAGTTCTTGCCACTGACGAAACAGATTCCCAGGTGGTGGTTAACCTGTTTTGAAGTACTGTGTTTAAGCTTGGCATATACCTAATAGATGAGTTGTTTGGCGGAAAAGATCGAAACAATGACCCGTCAGGTTTAGCAGGATAAGCAATACTATTACTTCCGGATGTAGTGGTCGCACTATCATTTTGCTCCCAGCAATAAGTAACTGTATCGCCGTCCGGATCAGAGCCTGTTCCGGTTAAAATAAATGGGGTATTAAATGGAATGGTATAATCGGAACCTGCACTTACAACCGGCGGATTATTATTTATTGGCGAACTAACCGGGCATGATTTAGTAGCAAGATTATTCTGGATTTGTAAAATACTTGCGTAAGCAAAATAATCATCAGAAACATTCTGAATATTATAATCATTTGTTACTCCTGCATATCCCATAATAGTCGAACCACTACCCGGTTCTACATTTGTGCCTGTTCCTTCAATTTCATGAGAAAAAGTATGGGTACCTCCTAACTGATGCCCCATTTCATGTGCTACAAAATCAATATCAAATGTATCTCCCTGAGGAATTCCATCTGAAGGAGAGGTATATGCACTCCCTTTTGCCTGATCATCTGACGAAGAAACAGGATTATCACATACACAGCCTATACAACCCGCATCTCCTCCGCCACCTGAACGGCCAAATAAATGCCCTATATCATACCCACTGTTGCCAATAACGGTAGTTAATGTTTGCTGAACTTCTAAGTTCCATGCCCCATTTGCGCCTTGCGGTGCGTTAGAATAAGGATCTGTTGATGCATTTGTATAAATAATATCTAAATTATTTGGTATTATAGTTAATTGCACAGCTAAATCTTTATTAAAAACGGCATTGACTCTTGTCATAGTGGCATTCATTCCGGCTAATGCGCCTTCTTTTGTACCTCCAAAAAATGCCGTGTATTCTCCTGTACATGATAATGCAAGCCGAAGTGTTTTTAAGGTTTTAGTATTAGATGTCGTTTTTGCTGTTTTATCTGAAGTTTTTTTAGTAGTTGCTTCTTTTGTTTTACAAATGAGCAATTTTGAAGTATCTTTATTTTTTGATCTAAACAACACATATTCTGACTTATTCTCTGGATTTTGCTCTATAAATTCAGATGCTTTTCCTGAACGGATTACCATAGTCTGAACCCCTATTGGAGCTACACTAAAATGGATTTTTGCAGTTTTATCATCTAATCCCGTACCTGAATAAGCCCTGATTTCAGGATATTGTGCCTGCAATTCCGGATCAAAATTCGAGGATTCCCAAACCACAAATCGTTCTAAAACACCTTCAGTATTTGGAACCGTGATTTCAGAAACGGCATTTTTTGACGTCTTGCCTGAAGCTGCAATTTTCTGAATCAAAAGATTCTCATTCAGTTTATAATATAACTTTTCCTGACCAGGAAGACTTTCTGTTTTTTTTGCTGAAACAGAATTCACTTTCTCCCAAATAACATTTGTTTGTGAATGAACTGTTATACAGAAAAAAATAGAAAGCAGAATTAGTAGCTGTTTTTTCATAATCAAGACGTTATTTAGAGACTCAAAATTAAATTAATTAAGTCAAATTCTTCTCTATTCTCGACAGATATTTATTTCGCCTCGACAAATTACCTGTTTTTCACAAAAACCAAACGAATCAAATTAAAAAATCAATTCAGGTTGCTATCAGATTTAAAATAGATAGTATAAATTTGCAGCATCTTAAATAATTTGTTTTGAAGGTCTTTCATTCTCTTAACGATTTCCACTCTACCAAGAAAACCATTTTAACTCTTGGCACTTTTGATGGCGTGCATATTGGTCATAAAAAAATTCTCGAAAGAATTACTCAAAACACTGAAAACCGGCAATATGAAAGTCTTGTTCTAACTTTTTTTCCACATCCCAGAATGGTTCTTCAGGAAAAATCAGAAATAAAACTTTTAAATACCATTCAGGAAAAATCTAAACTTCTGCAAGCAACCGGAATTGAAAACCTTGTTATTCATCCATTTAATGAAAGTTTTTCAAGATTAACTGCCGAAGAATTTGTACGTTCCATTTTAGTAGATCAGTTCCATATCCATAAAATAATTATTGGCCACGACCATCGTTTTGGCAGAAACAGAACAGCCAATATTGATAATCTAATCGCTTTTGGAGTTGAATATGGTTTTGAAGTTGAACAAATTTCGGCTCAGGAAATCCAGGATGTTTCAGTAAGTTCTACTAAAATCAGAATAGCATTGCAGGAAGGTAATATGGCTTTAGCCAATGAATATCTGGGTTATACTTATTTTCTAACTGGCGATGTTGTAAAAGGAAAACAGCTGGGAAGAACAATTGGGTTTCCAACAGCTAATATCCAGATTGCAGAAGACTACAAACTGATTCCGAAAAATGGTGTGTACGTTGTAAAGACTATTATTGATCAAAAAGAAGTTTTCGGAATGATGAATATTGGTCTCAATCCAACTGTAAATGGGCAAAAACAATCTATAGAAGTAAATCTTTTTGATTTTGATACCGATATTTATGGGCAAAAACTGGAGATTTCACTATTAAAATACCTCCGCGAAGAACAAAAATTTGGCTCAGTTGATTTGCTGAAAGAACAACTAAATCTGGATAAACAGACAGCTCAGGAATTTGTGAGCCTGTTGTAAATATTTCAAAACCTATACTTTTCGTTATTTTTAAATCATTGTATTTATTTTTTTAGTAAATTTAATATACTTTACTAAATACCAAGTATTTACTATTAACCTCTTTAAAAATAACCATCATGAAATTACCAAAAGAAATTGTCAACGGATCACTAATATTCCTTGGCATAGGCATTTATTTTTTATTGATGAATGTATTAGGTTTAGCAGATTTATTCTATTTGCGAACCCTTAATGTATTTTTTATCTTTTATGGTGTAAACAGAACTATGCAAATGAATCTTCACGAAGGAGAAACTAACTTTGTATCTAATGCTGTTTCAGCGATGGCTACGTCTGTAGTGGGTGTATCAATGAGCGTTTTCGGTCTGTTAATTTACAGCTATGCAAGAGGCGGAGATGCTTATGTCAAGTCTTTATCCGAAACTTTTATGTTTGGAGGAAACCCATCTGTACCTACTTATTGTATCTGTTTATTATTTGAAGGACTCGCCTCTTCAGTTATTGTCACTTTAATGATGATGTTATACTGGAACAACAAATATATAGCCGATTAAATTTTTAAAATAAAAAAGGTTTTTAAGCACTCTAAAATCATAAAAAAGTACAATTCTATGATTTTAGAGTGTTTCTTTTTTGAAAATAACTGTCAAATATTCATTTACAGCAATCAGCATTGGTTGATTAGAACTATTTAACTACTTTTGAAGCATCAAAAACAATGTATCAATGAGCGTTACAAAACACAACTGGACAAAAGACGAAATAATCGCCATATATAACAAACCCCTGATGGACCTTCTGTATGAAGCAGCAACAATACACAGACAAAAACACGATCCTAACGTAGTTCAGGTATCTACTCTACTTTCTATTAAAACCGGAGGATGTCCTGAAGATTGTGGGTATTGCCCACAGGCCGCACGCTACAATACAGGGGTTGAAGGAAATGATTTAATGAGCGTAAGCCAGGTAAAGGCTCAGGCTTTGCGTGCCAAATCGAGCGGATCATCACGTGTTTGTATGGGAGCTGCCTGGAGAAATGTAAAAGACGGTGAAGAATTTGATCAGGTTTTAGAAATGGTTCGTACCATCAACAAACTGGATATGGAAGTTTGCTGTACTTTGGGTATGATTACCGAAAATCAGGCGCAGCGTCTGGCAGAAGCAGGTTTGTATGCTTACAATCACAACTTAGATACTTCTGAAGATTATTATAAAGATGTTATTTCAACACGTGCTTTTGAAGACCGTTTAGAAACTATTGAGAATGTCCGTAAAACCAATGTTACGGTTTGCAGCGGTGGAATTATCGGAATGGGGGAAAGTATCGAAGACAGAGCCGGAATGCTCGTTGCACTTTCTACTTTAAATCCACAGCCTGAATCTGTGCCGATCAATGCATTGGTAGCTGTTGAAGGAACTCCTATGGAAGATGAAAAACCAGTTGAAATCTGGGAGATGATTCGTATGGTAGCCACTACCAGAATCGTAATGCCAGAAACGCAGGTTCGCTTATCGGCAGGAAGAACCAATATGAGCCGAGAAGGACAGGCTATGTGCTTTTTTGCAGGAGCCAATTCTATTTTTGCAGGAGACAAATTACTTACTACTCCAAATCCGGATGTAAACGAAGACATGAAAATGTTTGAAATGCTGGGGCTGATCCCGCAAAAACCTTTTACAAAAATATCTCAGCCACAAACGGTAGAAGCTGCAGATTCTCAATTTGCTCCTTTAGGCGAAAAACCAAAATGGTCAAGACCAGGGCATACTATTGAAAGAAATGTTGAACATTCGATAAAGTCAAAAGTTTAAGATTTTTTCGATTTCCCATAAAAAATGCTTTTGACTCACAATTTGTCAAAAGCATTTTTTGATTTTAATCATTTGAAATCGCTTCCCTTAATCTATCTCCGAGATTTTCAAATTCGCTAACCGTATTTCCGGAACTCAATTGTTTGTCAATATTCATTTTTAAACTGCCTTTTTTAAAAGTAACGCTATAAACAATTTCATCTGCATCCCTTTTTTTCCACATCAAAATTTCGCCTTTAGTGAGCAGATATTTTTCATCCAGATGATCCATTAGCATTCTTTTTACTTTCTCATTTTTATGAGAATCAAAAGAGGCTTTGAAACTATAAGATGAATCTGAATTCTGAACCGATACTGATGAGCTTGAACTCGTAGTTTTTGTTTCTGTTTTTTTAACTTTTGGAAGATTTGGCACTGCCGGTTTACTTTGGCAACTTGCTAAAAAACTAATACTTACAAAAAAAAGTACTATAATAATTTTCATAATCTTTGATTTAATTGTTAATCTTAAACTCAAAACCCAAGCCTCTTACGCTCGAAATACTTATAGCAGGATCTTCTTTAAAATATTTTCGTAAACGACTGATAAAGACATCCATGCTTCTGCCAGAAAAGAAATCTTCGTTGCCCCAGATTTCCCTTAAAATTTCCTCTCTTTTAATGAGTTTACTTCGGTTTGCATGTAAAAAAATGATCAATTGCGCTTCTTTCTCAGTAATTCGGTGTGTGGTTGTGTGATGTTTCAGCAAGAAATTTTCAGAATCGAAAGTATAGCTGCCAATTGCAAAAGTCTGTTTTATAACGATTTTTTCATTTTTCTGAGAACGTTTTAAAATATTGCCTATTCTTAAAATTAACTCTTCTACCTCAAAAGGTTTTATGATATAATCATCAGCTCCTAATTTCAGCCCTTTTATTTTGTCCTCCTGCAATGATTTTGCAGTTAAAAAAACAAACGGAATCTCAGGAAATAGATCCACTATCTTTTCGGCTAAGGTAAAGCCATCCATCTGGGGCATCATTACATCCAGAATGCAAATATCAGGCTTAGTGTCAGAAAGAGATTCCAAAGCTTCTTTACCGTTCTTTTTCCAGGACACTTTAAATGCTGAAAACTCCAGATATTGTTTTAAAATTGAAGCATAATCAAAATCATCTTCTACTAATAAAATATGTTTCATCATAACGGAATTGATATTAAAAACAAAGCACCTCTATTTACTTCACTAATCACTTTTACATCTCCACGATACGTTTCAACCAATTGTTTTACATAAAATAGTCCCAACCCAAGACCTTTGGTAGTGTGAAGATTTCCTTTTTCTACTCTGTAAAACTTATCAAAAATGGATGCGTGTTCTTTTGGAGAAATCCCTTTCCCGTTGTCTTTTATAGTGAGTAAAAATGTATCCCCGATATTGTTCATTTCAATATCAATTTGCGTAGCTCCATATTTTACAGCATTGTCCAAAAGATTAATCAAAATGGTATTGAGATGAAAGCGGTCCATTTTTAAAATAATAGTTTCCTGACTCTGCTGACACGAAATCAAAATATCAGGTTTAGAAAGTCTGAAATCATCTATTATTTCTTTGATTTCACTACAACCTATTTCGATGGAAGAACTTATATTAGCGACTGGATTAACCGAAACATTCGCAACCTGCTGAAACAATTTCTGAAGCCTGCTGTTTTGTCTATTCAATAAAGACAAAGTCGTTTTATATTCTGAATTTGACATTTGATTTCGCTTACGTTGCAATGTTTTAACAGCAATATCCATTGTTGCCAAAGGAGTCTGAAATTCATGGGTAATGTTGTTGACAAAATCTGTTTTTATATCGGCGATTCGTTTTTGGTTAATTAAGTTTTTAATAGAAAGATAATAGAGATACACAACGAAAAACATTAAGACGACTGAAAACAATAACAATCCTGCCATTTGACCTAAGATCGTTTTCTGCCAGCTTGCAAAGCTGTAAAATTGTTCTGTTTTCAATAACAGAGAATATTTAAACTTTACAGAACCTGGATTATCTGATTCTGATTCATTCGTATTTTGCCACTTACCAGTTGAAGAAGAAATCTCATTATTACTTTTTATTTTATTATCAAAAATCAGCAGTTTTCCATTATAAACTGAATCCGTTTTATTGTCGCTTATAATGACCAAAGACGTTAAATAATCGCTGTAACCTATTTCAAAATCTCCCGGTTTTTTTGACTTTTCCATGTATCTTTTCATAGCCTCGGAAAGGGAATTCCGGTTCTTCTGGATTAATCTTAAATATTCTTTTTTGGATATTTTTTTATAAAGATATCCCTCAGATAATTTCGCGGTTTGCTCCATCCAGCTGTCTTTTATGGCATCAAATTCTGGATGGTCTTCCATCTCGGTTATTTGCTTTCTGATTTTCGTGTTTACTTCCCTTTCGGTTAGTTTATAAGTATTGTATATAAAATAGCCCTGAATAGCCGCCAGGGCAATTACTGTAAAAATACATGCCCCGATTAAATACGCTATTTTCTTTTTGTTTTGCATGATGTATCAATTAGCAAAACAAATTTACCTTAATAATTGTTTTATGCTTTTAATAAATAACTGATTAACCCTTTATTAACCGAATGCTGAAATGAATGCCTTAAAAATCGGGAGTTCTGCTTATTTTTTTTCCGAAACTAAACTATCCAAAACTCTTTAACCCATCATTAACCGTCTATTAACCCAATACTCCGCAGCCGTTTCAGAGATTTGCTATCAACAAATCATCACATCATGAAACAGTATCTTTTTATATTCTTACTAATTCCCTTTATTGGAATTAGTCAGCACAAAATTTCAGGATCTATTCTGGACTCTAAGAATAATCCGGTCGGGTTTTCCTCGGTTGTCTTATTAAAACAAAAGGATTCGATATTTTATAAAGGCACTCAAACAGATGAAAAAGGTTTTTTTGAAATAGCAGATATTGAAAAAGAAAAATACATTTTGAAAATCTGCTCTTATGGACATTCTGAAAAATACCTGAATATTGATGTAAAGTCAGACCTAAGACTCTCATCAATTTTACTGGAACAAAATGCAGAAATATTAAATGATGTTACTATCACAGCATCAAAGCCAATTCTAAAGAGAAAAATTGACCGAATAGAATTTACTGTAGAAAATTCTTCCCTTTCTACTAATAATGCCTGGGAAATACTGGGTAAAACTCCAGGCGTAAATACCATGAGCAGCGGCAATGTCACTGTTCGTGGAAGCAATAGCATTCTTGTTACCATTAATGACAAAAAAGTCTATTTAACAGGTGATGAATTAAAGCAGTTTTTAGAAAACACAAACGGCGAAGATGTTAAATCAATTGAGGTCATTACAAATCCACCTGCTAAATATGAAGCTCAGGGAGCGATCGTTTTAAATATTAAGCTGAAAAAAAATGCAAAATTAGGTTATAAAGGAACGGTGAGCGGTTCCTACATTCAATCGATTTATGCAAAAGGAAATATTTCTACAAGCCATATTTACAAAGGAGAAAAACTTTCACTGTCGGGACGTTATACTTTGGGTTCGGGTACATATGTCAGAGAAGGACAAGATTTTATTCATTATTTGGATAATTCAGGGGAAACGAACTCGATTTGGGAAAGCACTTTGAGAAGAAAAAACAAATCGGCATCTCAAAATTCATTTCGCGTGGATTCAGAATATGAAATAGACGATTCAAATACAATATCTTTTGGCGTAACTGGTTCTATCAACCCGAATGTTCATGGATTTTATAATGTGCCTACGTATATTTATGACCGTAACAGAAATCTGGATTCTCTGTATGTGACTCAAAACAACAGAAAAAAAACATCCCGAAATAATGATTACCATTTCGCATACGATCATAAATTTAAGGAACATGAAAAGCTTTCTTTTTCTTCAGATTATACGCATTACTACAACAATGAAAATCAGGATATTTTCTCTTCATTTTCATTACCCGACAATCCTCCTTACCGACAAAACCGATTTTTAAGCGACAACACCCAAAAAATTCAGCTTTTTTCAGCACAATCTGATTATACGAATGAAGGTAACGGAATTGAGATGGGAATGAAATTTGGAAAAGTAAAAGCAGACAGCCAGCTTATTTTTAAAGATGAAATTAATGGCGAATTAATTGAAAATACAATCAGAACTAACCATTTCTTATATGATGAAACCATTTTTGCAGGTTACGCAAGTTATAATAAAGAGATTGATAAATGGACACTCAAAGCCGGATTAAGAGGAGAATATACTCAGCTAAAAGGCAATTCGGTTACAGTAACCGAAATAAATGAACAAAAATATTTTAAACTTTTCCCTACTTTTTATGTGCTTTACAAAGTCCATGAAAACCATCAGATTGGATTTTCATACGGAAAACGAATTAGCAGACCACAATACAGCTGGCTGAACCCGTTTCGATCTTACTACAATTCGTATTCATATTTTGTTGGAGATCCAAAACTACAGCCTACTATCATTCACAACCTGAATCTGACTTATACTTTAAAAGACAAATACAATTTTGATTTATATTACCGACATGAAAAAAATCCTTCAATGGAAATCTCATATCAGGATTATGAAACCACAACAGTTGTCTATCATCTTACGAATATCGAAAAAAACACTGCTTTAGGATTAGAATTCAATGCCAATTTAGTTTTCTTTAATTGGTGGGAATCCGGAATTCAGGCCGGCATCAATTATACTCAGGATACTTTTTTAGGAGTTGATCAAAAACTGTATCAAAACAAACGTCTGCAGTATAACGGCAGTACCCATAACCGATTTACATTCAACAAGAAAAAAGATTTTACTGCTGAAGCTAATTTTTATTACAATTCAAAATCTGTACAGGGAACTTTTACCATTAGTCAGTTTACCAGTTTAGATTTTGCATTTCGAAAAAAGATATTTCAGGACAAGTGGGAGCTTTTTGCGATTTTTTCTGATGTATATCGTGGAGAAAAGCAAACAGTTATTACTAAATATGCCAATCAGTATAACTATTTTACAGATTACAGCGACACCCAGAGCTTTAAGATCGGTTTCAAATATAATTTCGGAAATCAAAAATTAAATGAAAAAAACAGAACACAAACTGAAGAACAGAAAAGAATTTAACTCAGACAAATTGCCTTATCTTATTGAGGGACTGACTGTAATTCAATCAAGTCAAAAATTTAATTAATAGAGTTAACAAATCTCAATAAATATTTTTAACTTGCTTATAGCTAATACTATAAGCATTTTTTTTATTTTAAAGATGAAGTTAAAACAAATTGAAAGGGTAAAGAAAATCTCAAAGTCTGAGTTTATATCCAAATATGTAAAAAATCAAATTCCGGTTGTTATCGAAGAGTTGACTGAAGACTGGCCGGCTTATCAAAAATGGAAATTATCTTATATCAAAGAAATAGCAGGGAATAAAGTTGTTCCTTTATACGATGACAGGCCGGTAAACTACCAAGATGGTTTTAATGAAGCACATACTTCTATGAAGATGAGCGACTATATTGATTTACTTGAAAAAAAACCAACTAATTACCGCATTTTTCTTTATAATCTAATGAAAGATGTTCCTGTCTTAAAAAACGATTTTTTATGGCCGGATATTGGCTTAAAATTAGTCAAACAAATGCCTATGCTGTTTTTTGGCGGTCAAAATTCAAAGGTGTTTATGCATTTTGATATAGATTACTCCAATATTCTTCATTTTCATTTTCATGGAGAAAAGCAATGCATGATTTTTCCTCCTGATCAGTCAAAATATATGTATAAAGTACCTCATGCGTTAATTTCGCGGGAAGATATTGATTTTGACAATCCTGATTATGAAAAATTCCCTGCCCTCAAAAATGCACAGGGGTACATCACAAACCTGAAACATGGTGAAATGTTATACATGCCTGAAGGTTACTGGCATTACATGAAGTATCTTACACCCGGGTTTTCTATGAGTTTACGGTCTTTTCCTAAAAACATTGTCAACTTATCTAAGGCGGCTTATAATGTTTTTATCATGCGCCATTTTGATATTTTGATGCGAAAATTCAAAGGTCAAAAATGGATTGACTATAAAAATGAAAAGGCAATTCAGAATACACATGAAAATCTGCTAAAAGAAGCTGTTTAAAACCGTTGAAAGGAATGATTTAGATTGATTTAATTTAAACTGCAACAGGAGTCGAAGGCTTTAACAACGAAAAAACCTTCGACTCTATTGTTCCTCTATACTAATTACCAAACTGACAATTAATAAATTATTTTTCTCGTTTTCAGGCTGTCTGCTGTTTGAATTTTAAGTACGAGAAGCTGATTTGTTTGTTTCAAATTAGAAATTGTTATTGAATTTTGATGAGTGTTTTGTTCTAAAATCAATTTTCCAGTCATCTCATAAACCTGAACTTTTTGAATATTTGAATCTTTTGATTCTATAATTAATTTCCCTTTCTGTTGATAAATTAAAAGTCCTTGTTTATTTAGCGAAATTTCTTTTGCATGCAATGTTTCATCTGTAAATTTTAAAACAAAACGATTATTAAAAATTCCTTTTTCAGTTGAAAATACGTATGGTTGTTTTTTTAAATCATGTAAAATCATTTTGTCGTTATCTTCTAGATAAACGGATTGCCCTGTAAAATTTTCATCCAAATGATCTATACTTATGGTGAAATTTCCGCTGATTTCTGTTTTATACCCCAGAACCACTTCATCTGAATCTTCAAAAGGAAACTTCCTGCCTTGTATTGTCCAGTTTTTTTCTTCATTAATACTATAAAAGTTAATATACTTGTTTCCATTGAATGATTCTCCGTCAAAAGCCGAATCGTACCCGTTTGTTGCTCCTTCAATGTAACCAATTAAAAGCTGCTTAAAGGCATTTTCTTCGTTGGTAAGATTAAGCCATATTCTGCTTTTGGGCACTTTACTCGTTTTTTTAGCGCTTTTTCCAGGTTTAAAAAAGAGTGAATTGTTTTCTGTGATTCGCATACTATTTTCAAATTTCACTTCGCCTGCATTCAAACTCTGAACAAAAAAGGATTGTGCTGAAGCAATTCTTCCGTCAGGCAAAGTTTCGTTTTCACCAGAAGCCATTGCTGCTCTTGTCCCTACGCCTCCCAATAGATTGTAAACTGCGTAATCATCTGAAATATATTTATTAGCAAATGGCGTATTGTGGGTCCAGAAATAAAGAGTCCCTTTGAGAACATCCATGTTGTCTTTTAAAAATACATCTGCATCAAGAGCTGAGGGATAGGGATTACCAATTAAATTGAAACTATCTGTATTACCAACATTTGTTTTAATTTTTCCGTTAACTGGTATTCCTTTAAAAGTGGTCTCATATTTTTCAGGAACCGTAACTGAAAAATGCTGAGGACCACGAATAATATACCCTTTTCCTAAACTCATAGTCATTGATGGATATTCCTCTTTCCATGAATGTGAATAAGAATCAAAAGAGAAAAACTTATCTGATAGAGTATTGGGAGAAACATCGATTAGTTTATGATTTTCAACAGGAGAAGACCAATAGGTATAGTCAAATTTTCGAATGGGTGTCGTTTTACGTTTAAGATACATAATACCTGTATTTACTATTTCATCTTCAGATTGATATAAAGATGCTGTATCTTCTAAAGTCAGAATTCCGGATCCTGAATAATCAAAGTCTAACCCCAAAGTTTTTCCGGCTGAAATTGTCACCGTCTTACCTGTGTTTATACTGCAGCTACATGCGTTAATTGAGGCAGAAAACGAATAATCTTCATCAAAAGTTAATTCTTTTTCACTTGAAGGAAATCCATTTGACCAATTCGTACCATTCCATTTGGAGCTATTAGTACATAATTTCAAACGGGCAATTCTATGTTTTGCCACTCCTGATATCGAGTTAAAATTCCCCCCGATGAGCAGTTTATGATCAGATGTAAAACCCATAGTATATAAAGTGCTGTTTAAACCCACTGAAAATGAGGGATCGAAAACACCATCAGAAGATAAACGCAATAATCGCAAAGAAGCTGTTCTGTTGTAATTTCCTGAAAATGAACCTCCAATCAGAATCCTGTTATCAGGCTGTACTAAAATGCTTCGCACATCTCCGTTACTAAAACCTGTACCAGAGTTAAAACTCATATCTAAAGTACCATCTGAATTAAGTCTTAAAATTCGTTTATTTGAAACTCCATTATAATTTAAAAAAGAACCTCCCACAATAACTTTTCCATCAGATTGCAGATCAATCGCATATACGTTTTTGTCAAACCCCATACCTATAGAAAAACTGCTATCTATACTTCCGTCAGGATTTAAACGTACTAACTTTGAATGTGCTATTCCATTAAATGTATCAAATCTCCCCCCTAAGATAATTTTGCCGTCTGGCTGGACTACCATAACATCTACGATTCCATTTGCACCTATTGCAGTATTAAAACTACCATCAATTGTACCGTCTTCCTCAAGTCTCACAATACGGCCAGTCGCTACACCATTATATTTCGTAAAATTACCTGCTGCTAATATTCTCCCATCAGATTGAATCATTACTGTATATACCAGACCATTAAAACCACTTCCGGAAGCAAAACTGTTATCTAAACTACCGTCAGGTAAAATTCGTGCTATACGATTACAGACTGTATTGTTATAACTAGTAAAACTTCCGGCAATAATTATTTTTCCATCAAAATGCCTGACTGCCGTTCTGATAACATTATTAGCTCCCGACTGTGCTGAATTAAAAGTATTATCTAAATCTCCCTCTGCCAAAATACGCGCAATTTTTGAACAGGCAACTCCATTAAATCTGGAGAAATTACCAAAAACCATTGTATTGCTATCAGGCAATGGCAATACTTTTAAAACCGAATTATCAAACCCAACACCTGCCGAGAGATAACTAATATCATGAATTCCACTAGCATCTGTTTTAGCTAGTTTTCCCTGATTTAAAGAATCAAATACTGAAAATGATCCGCCAATGTACCAACTGCCATCATCTGAATTTTCTAAACTAAATACGGATGCAGAGCCAGGTCCACCTCCTGCATTGAAGTCCGTTTTAATTGTTCCGTCAGGATTTAAAAGTATCAATCTGTTTACATCAGTTCCATTGTATAAATCTGTAAAAGAACCTCCCAGCATAATATTCCCTGAAGCATCCGTTTTTATAACATTTACAGTTCCGTTATTAAAGCCTGTACCTGATAGAAAGTCAGAATCGATTGATCCATCTGAATCCAACCTAATAATTCTGTTAGCAGAAATTCCGTTATAATCTGTAAATTCACCACCCAATATAATTTTTCCATCTGATTGTAAAAACATGGTATGGATTTCATCATTAAAGGCAGTCCCAACATTAAAACTCATATCAATACTCCCATCTGAATTTAGGCGAATTATTCTATTGACATCGACTCCATTAAATCTTATAAAATTCCCTGACAGAATGATTTTCCCGTCAGGCTGAATCTGAACAGAATTTATATTTGAAGAAGCACCTGAACCGGTTAAAAAAGTGGCATCTAAATTTCCATCCGGTAAAACTCTGGCTATCCTGTTTACAGTAACTCCATTATACTTTGTAAAACTTCCAACAATTATAAGTTTTTCATCCGATTGCCGGGCAATCTGATATACAATGCCCGTACCTGCTGCTACAGAAGTATTAAAAGTAGTATCATGAGAGCCATCAGTATTTAAACGCAGTAATCTGCCTGCGGAAACTCCATCATAACTGGTAAAGTTGCCTCCTAAAATAATTTTACCGTCATTTTGTATGTAAGATGAATATATCTTTCCATTAAAACCTAAACCCGTATCAAAGTCTTCGTCTATAGTTCCGTCTGTCCTGAGTCGTGTCAAATAAGAAAGTGGCTTCCCGTTAAAACTCAAAAAATCACCTCCCACGATTAAATTCCCATCTGTTTGCAGCGACAAGGTTCTGACAGTATTATTAAAACCATCACCATTAAGACCATCATCAAACGTATTAAAACTTGCATCGGGTTTTCCTTGTTGGGCATTATTAGAAATAGATAATAAACTAAAAAAAAATATTAATAAGCAATGTAATTTTGATTTCACGATATAATGATTTGGGATTATAAACATTTTGTCAAACATAATTAATAAGAATTTACACGCAATTTATAATTATCGATAACCTGATACAATACCAACATTTAGTGATTTTAAGTCGAATAAATACTATTTGTTGAAACAAAAAATCCGATAACTTGCGCTATCGGATTTTTTTATTTGTGGTTTGTCGTTTTATTTAAAAATCACTTTTTTAGTGGTCTGGTAACCATTCTCCAACACTACTTTGACCAGTAAAATCTGCTGGGCAAAGGGCTGGTTCTGAAGAATCAACTGAAGATTGCTCACCTTATCTTTTCTATACAATTCTTTTCCGGAAACATCATAAATAAATACCTTTTCAATGTTTTCTGTTGTCGAATTTACTGTTATTGTTTTGTTTTGAACCATAACCCAAACTGCAGCATCTGTCGTTTCAAAATCTCCCGTTCCTAATGTTGTGTTTTTGTAACGAAGCACAAATCGATTGTTGAATGTACCTGCAGTGGTCGTAAAGGTATAGTTTTTCGACGTCAATTCGTTGATTGTTCCTGTCTGCTTGTCTTCAAGATAAACTCTCTGAGTGGCAAGATGACCATCTGCCTCGTCTATTGCAATGGTAAAATCGCCCGCAATCGTCGAACGATAACCCAAAGGCACAACATCTGAATCACTGAAAGGCAAAGCACGGCCCTGGATAGTCAGCCTCGAAGTTTCATTGACACTGTAAAAATCAATATAACTGTTCCCATCATAAGTTATTCCGTCAAAGCTTGTATCATAGCTGTTGGTAGCACCATCAATGTATCCAATCAGGGTTTGTTTGAATGCACCTGACGCATTGGTCAGATTAAGCCAAAGGCGGTGTTTCTCTATCGATGCGGATTTGGTTGTTTTTCCAGGTTTGAAAAATTGGGAATTATTCGTGCCTCCATAACGCATGGAGTTGTTAAATTCAACATAACCTGAACCATCCTCTGCCTTGGTAAAAAATGACTGACCTGCTGCTATATAACCTGTTGGTTTTCTGCCTGTATCCAATGAAGGATTATCATTATATCCCGGATCACTTACCGCAGAAGTAGCAACACCGCCTGTCAAGTTATAACTCGCATAATCATCTGAAACATAAGCAAGCTTTGAATTGACCACCTTAATAGCTGTATTATGAGTCCAGAAATATATCGTGCCGCCTAAAATGTTTTTATTATTTACATTGCTGAACAAGAAATCATCCGCATGGATCGCAGAAGGATAAGGATTTCCAATCAGGTAGTATTTGCCTTTTTCCATATACTGGCTGCTGGTAATAGTACCGTTGTTTGGCTTTCCTATAAATTCTACTGGCTGCACATAACTGGACGCGGTTGGATCAGGCCACGCAAAAGGCTTTGGAACCCTGATGATATAACCAATTCCTGGCTGCATAACATTAGATGATGACTCGATTTTCCAGCCACTTCCTGTATAAGACTGATATTTGTCCCAAAGCGTATTAGGAGATAAATTGTATAAAGTCTGACCCTCTACTGGTGAGGACCAATAGGTATAGTCAAAATTCTTCATCGGCTCTGAATTACGTTTGTAGATGATCTTGCCTGAATTTACAGCGTTTGTTAATTGAATTAAACTAGCGTTATTTTCAAAGATTAAATTTTCATCTGTATCAACTGTCACCCCGTTTGTTATAGTTAAAGTACGTCCTGTTTTTATAGTAACTTTTGTCGTACTTCCTGAAACTCTGCAACTGCAGCCATATAAGTCAACATTAGGATCTATTGCAGGAGGATAATTTCCAGTAAAAATAATATTTTGATCTAAAGTCGGTACTGATCCGGTTGACCACGCTGTTCCGTTCCAGGTATTCGTTGTCTGGCTAACAATTGAAGCAGGAGATGTTAAAGGAGACTTACAACCACTGCTATTATCTGTTACCCTAAAAGTATAGGTACCAACAGCCAAACCAGTGACAGTCGTTGTAGATCCCGAACCGGAAGTAATTACTGTACCGCTTCCCGAATTTCTTTCTAAAGTCCATGATCCAGAAGGTAAATCACTTAAAGCAATAGTCCCTAATGAATTACAAGTTATATTTTTTATTGTTCCTAGTGTTGGAGGTGTCAATAAATTAGTAATTGTTTGAATATCATCGGCGATAGAATTACCTGAAATATCTTCAACGGTATTCGATGAAGGATCTACAGCTGTAACTTTTGCAGAATTGATCACTCTTCCTAAGGCTACATCCGCTGCTGTAATAGTATAATCTGCGGTTAACGTTGTTGTTGCCCCAGCAGCTAAAGAGGCTATAGGAGAACCTGATATTGCACCAATCATCGGATCGGTTACTACTACATTTGTTAACGGAACATCTCCTGTATTGGTAACTTCAAAAGTATAGTGAATTTTACCTCCTACTCCGCATCCTAACAAAGTTGCTTTTTTTACTAAAGCTAAGGAGGCTAATTTTAATGAATTGGTATTAAAAGCAATGAATGCACAATCAGAACTTCCTGAAAAATTAACCACAAAACGGTCTATCTGTGAGGAAGTCGCATCTGTAATTCCAAAGGCACTTAAATCGAAGGCAAGCAAACGAATATCACGGGTATCATTCGCACTAAAACCAGAGGCCGGAGCACCGTTATTGGTATTAAACAAATCCAGTCTGTAAGTCCCAACAGCCGGAATAGAACTAGAAGTAAAATCTACATTGACAGAATTACCAATAACAACTCCTGCTGCATTAACAAAGCTAAATTTGTCGACTACTGAATTTGGCTGAGCAACCTGACTGACAATAATATCAGGAATACCATCCCCAATTATCCCGATTTGTATATTATTTGTACCTATTTTAAATTCTGCCAGAGTGTTTGCTTTTATATTTGCAATTCCTGTACCCAAAGCCAATCCATTAATACCATCCGTAAGTCTATAAGCTAATTCTGCAGGAGTTGACAAAGCTCCTCCCAGAGCAGGAGTTAATATCCTATTCGTTAAAGAGCCATCAATATTAGAACCTTGCAAGTAGTAGCTGGATGGATCATATGGCAAAGATTGTATTTTTAAAGCTCTGAAACGACTATTCACAAAATTAACAGAATTAGCTATTAAAGCAGCATTATTAGCACCTGTTGCATACGTTTTCCCCTGCCAGTCAAAGGCAAGTAAATTATTTTCTGTATTAGGCTGATTTGCAACAACATTAGTTGCAGAATTGGATGTAAAATAAGTATTCCAATCGGTATATATTCTGGTTACCGAAGTTTGACTTAAAGTTTTGGAGGTAATGAGTAAAAAAAATAAAACAATAATTTTTAAAAATAAAGAACATTTCATCAAAGGTAATTTTCTAATCATTGTATAGGCTTATAAAGATTAAATAGTCGTATAGAAATACTTCTTATTATGTATTATTTTTCACATTTCGATATTAAAAAAATTTTAAAAAAACCTTTAACATACACACTAAGAAGGACATAACATACAAAAATAGTCCTTTGCATAACTTATTTAAATCGAAACAGTATAAATTCGATTAAACGCACTTAAACCCGATGTAGAGCATCTGTATTTTATTCTATTTTTAAAATATAAGTAAAAAACTATATAAAATACATTCTTTATTTATTAACACGTTCACTTTTAGCTATAAAAGGTTTAAAATAAAAATAAGTAATTATGATATTATAAAACAAAAAATCCGATAACTTACTCCTATCGGATTTTTTGTTTTGTGGTTTGTCGTTTTATTTAAAAATCACTTTTTTAGTGGTCTGGTAACCATTCTCCAACACTACTTTGACCAGTAAAATCTGCTGGGCAAAGGGCTGGTTCTGAAGAATCAACTGAAGATTGCTCACCTTATCTTTTCTATACAACTCTTTTCCGGAAACATCATAAATAAATACCTTTTCAATGTTTTCTGTTGTCGAATTTACTGTTATTGTTTTGTTTTGAACCATAACCCAAACTGCAGCATCTGTCGTTTCAAAATCTCCCGTTCCTAATGTTGTGGTTTTGTAACGAAGCACAAATCGATTGTTGAATGTACCTGCAGTGGTCGTAAAGGTATAGTTTTTCGACGTCAATTCGTTGATTGTTCCAGTCTGCTTATCTTCAAGATAAACTCTCTGAGTGGCAAGATTACCATCTGCCTCGTCTATTGCAATGGTAAAATCGCCCGCAATTGTCGAACGATAACCCAAAGGCACAACATCTGAATCACTGAACGGCAAAGCACGGCCCTGGATAGTCAGCCTCGAAGTTTCATTGACACTGTAAAAATCAATATAACTGTTCCCATCATAAGTTATTCCGTCAAAGCTTGTATCATAGCTGTTGGTCGCACCATCAATGTATCCAATCAGGGTTTGTTTGAATGCACCTGACGCATTGGTCAGATTAAGCCAAAGGCGGTGTTTCTCTATCGATGCGGATTTGGTTGTTTTTCCAGGTTTGAAAAATTGGGAATTATTCGTGCCTCCATAACGCATGGAGTTGTTAAATTCAACATAACCTGAACCATCCTCTGCCTTGGTAAAAAATGACTGACCTGCTGCTATATAACCTGTTGGTTTTCTGCCTGTATCCAATGAAGGATTATCATTATATCCCGGATCACTTACCGCAGAAGTAGCAACACCGCCTGTCAAGTTATAACTCGCATAATCATCTGAAACATAAGCAAGCTTAGAATTGACCACCTTAATAGCTGTATTATGAGTCCAGAAATATATCGTACCGCCTAAAATATTTTTATTATTTACATTGCTGAACAAGAAATCATCTGCATGGATCGCAGAAGGATAAGGATTTCCAATCAGGTAGTATTTGCCTTTTTCCATATACTGGCTGCTGGTAATAGTACCGTTGTTTGGCTTTCCTATAAATTCTACTGGCTGCACATAACTGGACGCGTTTGGATCAGGCCACGCAAAAGG
This sequence comes from Flavobacterium adiutor, assembly GCF_048282555.1. Taxonomy (NCBI): domain Bacteria; kingdom Pseudomonadati; phylum Bacteroidota; class Flavobacteriia; order Flavobacteriales; family Flavobacteriaceae; genus Flavobacterium; species Flavobacterium adiutor. Next base: position 235,554 of record NZ_CP182487.1, on the reverse strand, counting down.
CTTTGGAACCCTAATGATATAACCAATTCCTGGCTGCATAACATTAGATGATGACTCGATTTTCCAGCCACTTCCTGTATAAGACTGATATTTGTCCCAAAGCGTATTAGGAGATAGATTGTATAAAGTCTGACCCTCTACTGGTGATGACCAATAGGTATAGTCAAAATTCTTCATCGGCTCTGAATTACGCTTGTAGATGATAGAACCAACGTTATTATTTACATTATTAATTTGTACCAAACTGGCATTATTTTCAAATGTTAAACTTCCATTAACCGTTACTTCATTTGTAATGGTTAAGGTTACTCCAGATGGTACTATTGCAACTACACCGCTATTAATCGTCAAAGCACAAGCTACTAAATCTACCGTAAAAGGAGAACTTGGAGTTACAGAAGCTATTGTAGCATTCATCGAAGCGTTTGGCGGAACTCCCCTGCTCCAGCTACTACCATTCCAGATGTTATAATTATCTAAAATAGTAACTGTACTAACTGAAGAAGTACACCCATTAGAATTAGTAACGGTAAATGTATAACTACCGGCTGATAGTCCTAAGATAGTTCTGCTTGTTGTATTAGGAATCGTATTACTATAACTTGCAGCAGCAGCACCTGTTTGATTAATTGTCCAATCACCAGTTGGCAGATCTCTTAATTCTACACTACCGGTATTTGTTGTACAATTAAGATGAGTTATGGTTCCTACAGTTGGAGCTGTAGGTTTTTGGTTTACTGTTATCGCTACAATATTACTATTTGTCCTACCGCAACCATTAATAGCATAGTATCTAATATTCTTACCATTGTCGGCATAAGCTACTGTATAAGGAAGTGATAAAGCGGTATAAGTGCTCCCGCCTGAAGTTGTCGAAATCTCCCAGCCTGAAGCCGTAACTACCGAACCATTGTTTGTAACCGTTGGTACAGTAGGATTCAATGAATCATCTTGACATAATACAGCTGGTAAAGAAATAGCAGCTACAGCAGGTACATTATTTATTGATGTTATACTTATTGGCATACTTGCAGAACAGCCAGCAGCATCTGCATAATTTAAAGTATAACTTCCGGAATCTAATCCTGCTCTGTTTAACGTAGTTGCAGCATCTGACCATGTAACATCTAATACGTTTACATCTATATAGTGAGGTCCATTTACACCTTCCCAAATATTTACGGTTTTAGTATATATAAGATTATTTGAAGCGTCAAACAATTCTAAAAGCATATTTTGCCCTCTTTCCTGACAACAATCGCTTCTATTATAGATTCGTAAATAATCAAGGTTTTTTGCCGAAGATAAATCTATTATAATATATTCTCCTGTATTTGTTGACGCGCTATGCCAGAAACTATATCCAAATGGATCACCATCTATAGCACGTTGTGGGCCAAAAGTTGCAACATTACTATAAGTTGAACTCGCAGAAGCAGTGGCGCCATTCGAAGCTAATGCGACATTATTCCCAGTGAAAATTTCAAAAGCCTGAATTTCCTGAATCTGCTGATGATCAGCATATTTTTGAGTCAATTTAATATACCTAATATTCGTTAGCCCTCCTGAAATAGATGGAGAAATAGTTCCATTATTCGATGAAGGACAAGTTTCATCCACTTTGTTAGGTGTAATTACAGGTGTTGCATTTAACGTTACCGTAACATCCAATCGCGTTGTACTCTCACAACCTGAAGTTTGTGAAGCATAATAATGATTTCCACTTATTAGCGGCGTTGCTGCTGCCAGCTGATTTCCTCCTATTAGTGCATCATACCATCTTACACCTGTTCCTGTGGCTGTAAGATTTGCTACAGTTGGTGAACTCGTCGCACAAAATGTTTGAAATTCTGAACCTGTAGGCGCTGCTGGCGCAGGATCAACTAATATTGTATAATTAGTTGGTGTACCCGGGCAGCCATTAGCCGTTGGCGTGACAACATAGGTAACAGTTCCTTGAGTAGTTCCAGTTGTAGAAATCGTTTGAACAGGAATATTTCCTGATCCACTTGCTGTAAATCCGGAAACTCCAGCTGTCGCACTTGCAGTCCATGTAAAAGTAGTTCCAGTAATTGCAGAAGTAAGAACAACAGCAGAAGAACTTGCTCCTGAACAAATAGTCTGTGTTAAGGTTGCATTGGTAACGGATGGTCTCTGATTTATAACAAATGCTGTAGGTGTTCTACAACTTGGACTTGAAGAACATGCTGCATAAAAAATGGTTGTTCCAGATGTGTTTGTATTGGCTAATCCTGAACCCGCAACACCAACTGGATTAAAAGATGCTCCAGAACCTAATAATGTACCACCTGAAGAAGCTGTATACCAATCTATAGAACCCGGAACAGTATAAGTAACCGTAATCTGCATATAATCAACAGTAAGATTCCTATCGCTATTTGTGCCGCTTATTGCAGAAAGCGCAACTCCAAAATTAGCATTATTTATATCTGCTGGAGTCCAAGTTGTGCCCCATAAATTAGAAGTCCCACCAAAAGTAACAGTTGACGGAGTCGCTGCCGTACTCCAAGTAGCACCACTTGACTGACTCGTTCCACTAACAACACCTCCTTTAATAATTCTTACCGAAGAATCTGTTATATTATTACCATCTGCTCTACGATTAATAACAACTGTAATTCCAATAATAGTGGCATTAGTAGGAATTGAAAAATTATAATCTGTCCCTGTAAGATAATTAGTTATATTATTAGTATTAGTAACAAATAAAGTTGCATATGGAGTCCCAGAAGCAGTAATATTTCCAGGATCAGTCCAGGCAATTGTACCTACACCTGTATTATTAGCCCCACTTCTTGCATTATTTGGGCCTGAAGTTTGGTTACTTCCATTAGCACAAGTTGTCGAAGAACTCAAAGATCCAGAGCCACCAGTACAAATAGTAACCCCGGTAGTTGTTGGGCCTGCAGATGCTACCGTAATGGCATTAGAAATGGCTGGACTTCCCGTTAAACAAGGAGAAGCGTTCGAAGTCATTTCACAGGTAACTACATCATTATTTAATAATAGCGTACTGTTTGAATACGTTGTTGAGTTGGTTCCAACGTTTACTCCATTCAATTTCCATTGATAAACCGGAGCTGTCCCCGGATTTGTTGGTGTTGCAGTAAACGTTACATTTGTTCCGGCACAAACAGTTCCAGCAGGTGAATTAGAAATACTTACAGAGGCTGTCAAAACAGGATTAATTGTAAGGGTAATTGCTTTTGTTCCTGTACATCCACTAGCACTTGTAACAGTCATTGTTCCTGTATAAGTTCCCGAAGGCGTACCTGCAGGGACTATTATTCCGGTTACAGTTCCTCCTCCTGCTGCAAAAGTAAATGCAGTAGATGACTGATCTGTTAAAGATGCCCAGTCAATACTATAACTAGTAGGTGATAATGTAGTAGCAGTATAAGGCATGCTGGTAGTCTGAGCACTTGCGCTTTGACAAATTGCAGTAACTACACCTGTGGCAGCTGCTGTAGTTATTGTTGGACTGGCAATTACAGACAAAGTAACATTTTGAGTAAAACTCGTAGTACAATTGGGTGAAGTGCTTGTTGTCGTTACTCCGGTAATTTGCAAATTTTGACCATTATTGGCTGTGGTCAAAGCAACTGTAGTAAAACTCGCTACTCCTGAAGCATCAGAAACAACACCTGTTACAGCACTTTGTGCCACACTATTAATACTATAATTAATTGTTGAAGTAGCATTTGGTAATAATCCTGTTAAATTGATTATAGCTCCTGAACCTGCACAAGCGATTACTGATTGTGATGCGCCTGTTAATGTTGGCGTGGCGTTAACAGCCAGAGTTACATTTCTGGCAAAACTGGATGTACAATTTGGTGTAGCGCTTGTATTAGTAATACCGGTTATTTGTAATATTTGACCGTTATTAGCAATCGATAATACAGATGTCGTAAAACTTCCTGCTCCGGAAGCATTAGAAGTGACACCTGTAACTGGTGTTTGTGCAACACCATTAATAGTATAATTAATTGTTGAAGTAGAATTTGGCAGTAAGCCTGTTAAATTAATAGTAGCTGGTGAACCTGCACAGACTGCAGGCTGAGCAGCGGGTTGTTCCGCATTTGTTAATGTCGGATTAGGATTAATCGAAACACTCCCATTCATTGGTGTGGTACAGCCCGTGGTTCCTGCTGTAGCTACTGCTGTATAAGTACCTGTAACAGTTTGACTTCCAAAAGAAATAGCCGAACCTGTTCCAGGGACAGCACTACCAACAGCTATAGAACCGTTACGGTAGAGCTGATAATTAACACCAATCTGAGAATTACTCAATCCAATAGTAGTACTACTCCCTGCACAAATACTTGTTCCAGTCATGTTATAAGCTACAGGATTAGAAGTATAAAGCATAATATCATCTAAAAACCAGTCATCTCCTCCCCAGGCAGTACAAGATCCACTGGCAGTATTTGAAGTTGTAGCAACAAACTCTAAGTCTGCTGTAGTAGCAATTGCCGGATTCCATGGAATTGTAAGTGTGACAGTTCCCTGTGATACCGTTATGGCTGAAGTTGTACCACCAACTGTCAAAGGGAATCCAGTTTGTGTATAAGTGGCTCCATTAGAAGTTGTAACATTGGCTGTTGTGATTTGGGTATTTGGAGTACCTACTGATCCAGCCACGTTATTAATGGTCATGTAAGTTACACCGGCTAATTTTATGACAAGTGTAGCAGTTGTTGGACAGGTTGACCAACGATTGGCATTCTGCCCTTTAATCTTAAACGAAAGAGTTAAGGAATTATTGATAAGACCTGTTACACTTTGCTTTAATGATTGATCAACCGCACCATCTTTTTCGATATAAATCTGATCTGTGGCCCATATAGGTTCATAATACCACCCTACACCAGAGCCTCCAAGTGTCCATCCATTTGCATTACCTGTAAAAGTTGAATTAGTAACCACATTACACGTCTGACCATAACTCATTTGAAACATTAAAAAAGCAAAAAAAAGCCATTTAACATTATTGCTAAAGACGTTAACTGCTATAAATTTTCGAGTATTCTGATTTTGTTTCGAAAAAAACAAATCAATAAGAGTACGTAATTTTTTAATCATGTTTGGGGTCGGATTAAATTTAAAAATAAACTTATTTCTATTAAAATTGATGTTCTTTTGACGAATCTTATCAAATAACAATTTTATAGTAACCCAAACTTAATTAGTATTAAATCTGCAAACAGAATGATGTTCTGATAATCAAAACATAAGAATTAAAAAACAAAATACTAAATTATTTGGGGCTAATTTATAGAACAAAAATAACAGTTCTGAATGGTTTTTTTAATCAAATTTTAAATTATTCGATAAAAATCAGAAAAAATCGACAAAAAGAACATTTTATTAAACAAATCAAATATTTAAACCTAAAATATTACTAATAACGAAATTTACTTAGTCGCCTATTTATTTTACACATAAAGTCTCAGATCTTTGATTAAGATAAATTATGTCTATAATCCCCAAAATTATTCCATAAAAAAATCCGACAGAATCAGTATCGGATTTTTATCAAAAAAATTACCATTAAATATAATTTCTCTTGTTTGTTATCTATCGTTTTCCAAAAAAAATTTATAAAAAACCCTATTTTATTGTATTTAACGGGGTAATTAAAATTGATTGCAGATCATTTATACAATTAGGTCAGTCTGTACTCAAGATATATTGGATGAGCAGATAAGACTCCGCCTGTATGATGTGTTCCTTTAGTAAAATTACCGGCAATTTTTAGTTTATGCCCAGCAGTACAATATCGGTATTTTCAAAAAACAATGTCCTACCCTGAATAACAAGCTTTTTATCATTAGGATGCTATAAAAATCAACATCCGGATGTTCGTATTTTCTAAGTCCGTCAAACTGATTTTCATGATGATTAGTTGCTCACTAACTGTAGTCTTTCAAGGTTTGTGACAGCGTCTTTTAAAGAGTCGTACCGTTTCTTTCATTTAAACAATACTTTTTTAGTAATCGAGTTTCCATTTTCTAATAACACTTTCACTAATAAAATTTCCCTTGAAGCAGGTAAACTATCGATTATTGACTTTGTATCCTGGATATTCTCCCGATTTAATAATTGCTGTCCCGAAATGTTAAAAACCGAAATTTTATCTATATATTGAAAATTTGAGTTTATCGAAATTATCTTATTCTTAACTACAATTGAAACCACATCATTTACAGCTTCGAAATCATCTGTTCCTAATGATTTATTTGCATATCTTAATACAAATCTGTCGTTAAAAACCCCTACATCTGTACAAAAGGTATAGCCACTAAGCCTTAAATTATGAAGGACATTAGTGAGTTTATCCTGAATGTAAACGGACTGATTCGTAAGCATTCCATCAACCTGGTCTATTGAAATAGTAAATTCACCTCTTATAATAGTACGATATCCTAAAGGCACAATATCAGAATCAGTAAAAGGCAGCGCACGACCCTGAATCACCAGATTGCGATTTGAATTGATGCTGTAAAAATCTATGTATAAATTTTTATCCAAGGTTATTCCGTCAAAATCACTATCATATCCATTAGTAGCTCCTTCGATGTAACCAATTAACAATTGTTTAAAAGCTCCTCCTGTATTTGTCATATTTAACCAAATACGATGTTTTTCAAGCACACTGGGTTTTGATATTTGAGATGGCTTTAAAACTTGAATATTTTTTTCTGAGATTGTAGCATCAAATACATTTGTTGTTGATTGTCCAAACGAGCATACATTTACTAGTATACCTACCGCAATAAAAATCCTTCTCATCTCAATAAATTTTTAAATAAATAATTCAGTTTCTACAAAAAGAGAGCTCAAAATGTTCCTTTTTTCGCATTATCCAATAACCCATTCAAGGTAATAATTTTTCATCTAATTATCGTTAAAGTGCATAAAAAATCGATTAAATACACACACCTAATTTATTTAACAAAATACAGTCAAATAGTTAATTGAAAATCAACGCTATAAAATTCACAATTGAAATGACAAAAATTGAGTATTTTATTCACTTTAAAACAAATTCTAATATCAAGTATAAACTTTTGTCAGTTTTCCTTTCTTTTAGAAAAGTTCAAAAAGTCTTTTCAACTGCTATTTGAAAAACAATCAAAGAATTTAACCTATCCATTAGCCATTAGCTATTCCGAAGTATTTATCCCTTTTTTATGTAAGTATGTATGTAGCTACCTTACTATAAAATCCACGGCCACCATCAGCAAAAAGAAAAAGTCCCGTAGTGACTCCTCCTCCTCCACTTCCAATACCCCAACATTCTTCACTCAGTAAAGTACCCCTTGCAGGTACTTTAAAAGTGCCGGCAGTTGTCGTTGGTCGCGAAAAAGTGATTTGAGACCACGTAAAAGAGTAAACAAAAAATAATAAAAAAAGTAGTTTTAGTCTCATAACAATAGAGTTTAAAGATTAAAATTCTTCGAAATATTTAGGAGTGGTATTGAAAAAGCTTATACTTTCAGAACTTTGGGGTTTTGTCTGGTACAGCTACTTTTCCTCCAAAAAACATATTTAATAAACAACTGAATTTAAGTTACTTATAATGGGGCATTTCAAATGTATAAAAAAATAACTCAATATATTGAATTTTCCTATTTTATATTATCAAACAAAAGGTTTACCAAGATTCTATTAAATAACTTACTTTTGTTTTTAGTTAAATTATCTTCATCTTTTAGTATGACCATTAAAGAAGCATTACAAAAACTAGAACATTTTTGTGCCTATCAGGAACGTTGCCATGATGAAGTTGTAACTAAACTCTATTCATTAAAAATGTCTTCGGAGGAAATTGACATTATTATTGTCAAACTAATTGAAGATAATTTTTTAAACGAAACACGCTTCGCCTCCAGTTTTGCTCGTGGTAAACACCGTATTAAAAACTGGGGAAAAATGAGAATAGTAAATGAACTTAAACTCAGACATATTTCTACAGCAAACATTAATATTGCTTTAAAAGAAATTTCAGCTGAGGAATACGCAACAACTTTTGAACAGCTTTCTAAAAGATGTTGGGAAAGTCTGACTGAACGAAATGCCTTGAAAAAACGAAAGAAATTTTGTGATTATTTACTTCGAAGGGGTTATGAAAGCAATTTAATTTATGATAAGGTAAAAGAACTTGAACTCCTAAGTTGAATGAATTGTTTAATAATGAGAAAAAAAAATCCGATAACTTGCGCTATCGGATTTTTTTATTTGTGGTTTGTCGTTTTATTTAAAAATCACTTTTTTAGTGGTCTGGTAACCATTCTCCAACACTACTTTGACCAGTAAAATCTGCTGGGTAAAGGGCTGGTTCTGAAGAATTAACTGAAGATTGCTCACCTTATCTTTTCTATACAATTCTTTTCCGGAAACATCATAAATAAATACCTTTTCAATGTTTTCTGTTGTCGAATTTACTGTTATTGTTTTGTTTTGAACCATAACCCAAACTGCAGCATCTGTCGTTTCAAAATCTCCCGTTCCTAATGTTGTGTTTTTGTAACGAAGCACAAATCGATTGTTGAATGTACCTGCAGTGGTCGTAAAGGTATAGTTTTTCGACGTCAATTCGTTGATTGTTCCAGTCTGCTTATCTTCAAGATAAACTCTCTGAGTGGCAAGATTACCATCTGCCTCGTCTATTGCAATGGTAAAATCGCCCGCAATCGTCGAACGATAACCCAAAGGCACAACATCTGAATCACTGAAAGGCAAAGCACGGCCCTGGATAGTCAGCCTCGAAGTTTCATTGACACTGTAAAAATCAATATAACTGTTCCCATCATAAGTTATTCCGTCAAAGCTTGTATCATAGCTGTTGGTAGCACCATCAATGTATCCAATCAGGGTTTGTTTGAATGCACCTGACGTATTGGTCAGATTAAGCCAAAGGCGGTGTTTCTCTATCGATGCGGATTTGGTTGTTTTTCCAGGTTTGAAAAATTGGGAATTATTCGTGCCTCCATAACGCATGGAGTTGTTAAATTCAACATAACCTGAACCATCCTCTGCCTTGGTAAAAAATGACTGACCTGCTGCTATATAACCTGTTGGTTTTCTGCCTGTATCCAATGAAGGATTATCATTATATCCCGGATCACTTACCGCAGAAGTAGCAACACCGCCTGTCAAGTTATAACTCGCATAATCATCTGAAACATAAGCAAGCTTAGAATTGACCACCTTAATAGCTGTATTATGAGTCCAGAAATATATCGTGCCGCCTAAAATGTTTTTATTATTTACATTGCTGAACAAGAAATCATCTGCATGGATCGCAGAAGGATAAGGATTTCCAATCAGGTAGTATTTGCCTTTTTCCATATACTGGCTGCTGGTAATAGTACCGTTGTTTGGCTTTCCTATAAATTCTACTGGCTGCACATAACTGGACGCGTTTGGATCAGGCCACGCAAAAGGCTTTGGAACCCTAATGATATAACCAATTCCTGGCTGCATAACATTAGATGATGACTCGATTTTCCAGCCACTTCCTGTATAAGACTGATATTTGTCCCAAAGCGTATTAGGAGATAAATTGTATAAAGTCTGACCCTCTACTGGTGATGACCAATAGGTATAGTCAAAATTCTTCATCGGCTCTGAATTACGCTTGTAGATGATAGAACCAACGTTATTATTTACAGTCGTATTAACATCTTGCAGCAAGCTGGCATTATTTTCAAATGTTAAAGTACCTCCATTAACCGTTACTGCGTTCTTAATATATAATGTTTTACCGGCACTTATAATAATATTTCCCGAATTCACAGTACAGCTACAACCTGATAAATCATTTAATAACGTATAGTTACCTTCAAAAACGATTTTATCATCTGCTGTTGGCAATGTTGTATCTCCGGTTTTGGACCATTTTGTACCATCCCATGTATTGGCAACCTGACTCATAATTAGTGTTACAGAAGCATCAGAAGTACAGTTTCCCGCTGTAACAGTAAAATTATAATTCCCTGCTGGTAATCCGGTAACTGTATAACTAGTTGTGTTAGCAACAGTATTCGTATAAGTTGCCGATACAATCCCTGTTTGATTGATTGTCCAGTTTCCTGATGGCAAACCAGTCAAAACAATACTACCCGTTGCAAATGAACAAGTTGGATAAGTTGCTGTACCCAAAGTTGGAGCTGTTGGTTTTTGGTTTACTGTTATCGCTACAACATTACTATTGGTTCTGCCACAACTATTAGTGGCATAGTATCTAATGTTTTTACCATTATCAGCATAAGCTACTGTATAAGGAAGCGATAAAGCGGTATAAGTGCTACCGCCTGAAGTTGTCGAAATCTCCCAACCTGAAGCCGTAACTGCCGAACCATTGTTTGTAACCGTTGGTACAGAAGGATTCAATGAATCTCCCGGACATAATGCTGATGGTGAAGAAATTGCAGTTATTGCCGGAGCAGTAGTTGGAGTGATATTTCCTGTAGTTGAAGCAGAACTGGTACCACACGCATTTGTAGCCGTTACAGAAACTGTTCCTATCCCTGAACCGATTGTAATAGTTGCAGAAGTAGTTGTTCCGCCTGAAGTTACAGACCACCCTGTACCGGTTACTGACCAGGTATATGATGTAGCTCCGGTTACAGAAGCTATACTAAATACATTTCCGGTAGAACCTGCACATTTGTTGGTTGGCTGAGTAATTGTTCCTGGTGTAGCTGGTACTGCTGTCACTGTTATAGTCCCCGTAGCATTTTTTGTACCTACACAACTACCACCAGTTAATGGAATAGTATAAGTAAAAGTTCCAGAAACTGTAGGAGTTCCACTAATAGTTAATGTATTACCTGACAAAGATGGAGTTACCCCGGATGGCAAACCAGTAAAAGCTCCAATACCAGTAAAGCCAATCACAGTATGAGTTATTGGGGTTAATGTCGTATTAATACAAACTGTTGGAGTAGATGAAGCAGCTGAAATAGAATTATTAATAGTTATTAACACTGGTGTCGAATTAGACATACACCAAGAACCAAATTGATTTTGAACAACTGCTCTGAAATAAGTACTTGTGTTTAAAACACCTATTTTAGCAATAGACAAAACATTTGTTGTTTCAGAAATATCAGATACATTAGAAGTAAATCCTATATCACTTGCTTTTTGCCATTTTACTATTGCCGTGTTTGTGGTTGTATATCCACTTAATGTAAGATTGGATGTTGCAGAATTTCCTGCACAAATAGTTTGCGCCGGAGAAACCGAACCTCCAACAGGAGCTGTTGTCTGAAAACTTACAGTGTTAGAATTTGCTGTTGTTGTACAGCTGTTGTATGCTCTAACTCTATAATATAAAACACCTGCTGGAAGATTATATGCTGGACTACTACCATTATTTCCCGAAACAAAATAATTATTATATCCTGTAACAAAATTTGTAAATCCACTATCTGTAGCAATGTCTAAATAATATCCAGTTGCATTAGATACCGTATTCCATCTAGGCTCTGCATAATCACATTGTAAGTTACCACTTATTGAAGTTGCAACAGGAACAGAAGTAATTATTGGATTAATCGTAATCCAGGCTTCATTTCCTCCACCTGCACTACCACAGCCATTTGTTGTAGTGACTTTAAGATTACCTGAAGTTGCAGTCGAACTAAAAGAGATACTGGCAGAAAGCCCATTAGCAGCTGGAGTAATAGTTGCGCCAGATCCTCCATAAGACCATGTATAAGAAGATGCTCCGGAAACTGCAGTTGCAGTATAATTAGCTGTTGAAGATTGACATAAGGTTGTTGGGCCTGAGATAGCTGCATTAGCAGATGGACCATTAGCAACATACACATTTCTGGTAGCTACTGCACCTAATCGGGTATAATTTATTGTTGCAGTTCCTGCCCCTCTAGCTGTTACTTGACCTGAAGAATTTACTGTCGCAATTGAAGTGTTGCTGCTAGACCATGTACCACCTGAATATGTAGAACTAAAAGTTGTTGTTGTGGTTCCATAAGTACATATATACTGATTCCCTGACAAAATACCAGCCTGATTTATACCTCCATTTGCAATAACATCTGCAAAAGATGGTATACTCCCACTACCATTACAATTTGCTACAACAGCACCCCCAATATAAATTCTGTCAGAAGCACTACAACTGCCGCCACTATTAATATTTGAGCCACTTTGAAATATAACAGAAGAACCTGAAGCCAATTTTAAATCATAGTTACCTCCTGAAAAATCAAGAGTAGCATTATTTCTAACGACAAACTGAATTGCCCCTAAACATGTAAGATCTAAGTTGGCATTCATGTTCAAACTCATAGCGTTTGTACCGTTTCCAATATACAAAATCCCCCCGCATGCAGATAACGGTGCAGTGCCACAAGTAAGAGTAGATGTGTTGGTAGTTGTGGTGATGGAACATTGCGCATTTACACCAGTGTAAAAAACAGCAATAAGCAGAATAAGTAAAATTCTCTTCATAAAAAAAATTTTTAAATTCTTACAAGACAATAGTTTGACAACTAAATTTTATTGATTATTTCTTCTAACATTACTACCTGATTTCAGGTGCATTAAATATCGAATTCTATCAAATTTTATATTTTGTTATACTTACGTAAAAACCCGTAAGAATATTTGATTTTTGTAATCTATTTCAACTTAGATTATGAAACAAAATTAGCTTGTAAAATGACGATTTTTATGGATTTTTCAGTCTTTTAGATGAAAGACCTTATTAGTCGATGATTGACCTGTTTCGAATAAAAAAAAGTAATAATAACAAGTATTTACTTACTGTAAAATTGAGGCTATTCAGTGTTTTTTGTAAGTTTTTTACTAATTAAAAAAAATAAAAACATCTGATTTCCAATAATTCATCATTTTAACAAAAAAAAGCATATAAAAAAATTAATACTTGAAAGCATTTGAAACTGAGAAAAACTTTAAATCCGTTTTTAACTCTTAGGTACATTCATTTAAAAATACGTTTGTATCTTTGAGAAATTATACAATACTACCAATATGAAATACTCTATTCTCCCTAATTCAGATATATCAGTGAGCAAAATCTGTCTGGGTACAATGACATTTGGAGAACAAAACACTGAAAATGAAGGTCATCAGCAAATGGATTATGCATTCGAAAATGGCGTCAATTTTTTTGATACAGCCGAAATGTATTCAGTTCCGGCACGTGAAGAAACTTATGGAAGTACGGAGAAAATAGTGGGTACATGGTTTAAAAAAACCGGTAATCGCGATAAAGTAGTTCTGGCTTCAAAAATCGCTGGTCCAAATCCAAATTTTGGCTATATGCGTGAAAAATTGGATTTCTCCCCTGTAAGTATCAGATATGCTTTGGAAAACAGCTTAAAACGCCTGCAGACAGATTATATTGACTTGTACCAACTGCACTGGCCTGAACGCAAAACCAATTGTTTTGGACAACGGGGATTTAAAGTTCAGGATGAAGCGTGGGAAGATAATTTCAGGGAAGTTCTTGAAACTTTTGATGGTTTGATTAAAGAAGGTAAAATAAAACATATTGGTGTTTCAAACGAAAATGCCTGGGGAATGATGCGTTTTCTGGAGGAAAGCAAATACCAGAATTTACCAAGAATCAAAACGATTCAAAATCCGTATAACTTATTAAACCGCCTTTTTGAGGTTGGTTCAGCAGAAGTTTCCATTCATGAAAATGTAGGATTGTTAGCCTATTCACCATTAGCTTTTGGCGTTTTATCGGGTAAGTTTTTAACTGGAGAATCTCATCCAAATGCCAGAATCAATCTTTTTCCGCAATACAAACGTTACAACAGCGAAGAAAGCACAAAAGCGACACGCTTATATCAGGAAATAGCTCATAAACACGGATTGACTTTGACTGAACTGGCTTTAGGTTTTGTATTGCAGCAGCCTTTTTTAACGAGTGCTATTATTGGTGCGACAACATTGAATCAGTTAAAACAAAATATTGCAACTATTGATGTAACGCTTTCAAAAGAAATCTTAGACGAAATTGAAGAAGTTCAGACTATTATTCCGGATCCGGCTCCTTAAATACGAATCATTAAATACAAAATCCCGACAACCTTGCAGTTATCGGGATTTATTTTTAGGATTCATTTAATAATACATAACCAAAATGATTTTCTTTTTTGAATTATCAATGAGTTTTTCGATAATTCTAAAAAACTTTTCATTTACCATCGGGCATCCAAGACTGTTGCAGATAGGATAAGGCTGTTCTTCAAAAGGGACATCGTAATATTTATGAAGAACTATATTCCGGTCAAAAGCATTACTATTTGTTTCGTCTAAACCATATAATTTATAAGATTTACCAAATCTTCCAGTGTAAGAACCGCCAATTGCATATTTACCTAAGGAACTGGAGTTGGAATTTTTTACGTTGCTAAACTTTAGTTTTCCGGTAATACCCGTTTCTGACCCGGAACCATGCCCTACTAATCCTTTGCCGAGTAATTTGTCATGTTTTAAATCATAAATAAAAAACCGGTTTTTCCCTGATTCTATCTTCATGTCTAAAAAGAAGGCTACATCTGAATTATATTTCGGAGATTCCCCCAAAAATCTCCTTATAACAGCTACCTCTTTTTTTAGATTCTCTTCATAGGAATAAACCGGCTTTGCATTTATAGTTTTTAAATCCTTTTCCTTGTTATTTCTGCATGCAAAACTCACGCCAAAAATTACGATTAAAAGCAAGATTAAAATATTCTTTCTCATATTTACAAATTGGCTTTGTAAACTTTGCTATTTTTCAACTGTATACCCTTTCACCTTTGCAAAACCCAGTATTGATGTATTAATAGCATTCCCTAAATCATCCTGTTTTTTACTTTTCTTAGATTCGGCATCAATATATTCCTGACGCTTTTTAGCCAATACACTAATTTCTTTTTGAATTATTTCTCTTTCTTTTGATTTTTGAGCTACAAAAGTTTTGATCTCTTCTGCTGATTTATTTTGAAGCTCTGCCGGCAATTCTTCTTTCTTGATTTTAGAGATAGCTGCGGCATCATCTTTTACTTTATCAACCAGATCCCAGCTTTCGTTTTTATAAACCGCTTTTGATTTGCTCACAGCACGTTCTGTATAATTAGCTGCCGAAACTTTTTTTGCATTTTGATCCTGCATAGCCTGATTCACTTTTTTTTCATATCCTTTTGAACCATAATTGATATACGTTTTATTTATTTTTTCATCGCATTTTGAAATTTCATCATCATAAGGAGTAGCTATGTATTGCAAAGCCTGATTTGAATCAATATTAAAATACTTCCCTTTGCCATGATCGGCACCATCTTTCCAGAGAACACTTATACCTTCAGCTTTATCTCCGCAAAAAATAGTGTTCACGTAAATATCATTCTTCAAAGCATCACTGATTGCTTCCTTATAATTGATCCCGCCCTGATTAAAATCTTCATTTCCGGCAATATAAATGAGTTTCATATTGCTCTTTTCTCTAGCCCACTTTAATTGTTTTGTTGCATCCTGAATAACGGCTCCGCAATATTCGTTTCCTCCATTGGTTCTTAAAGTAAACAGCTTTTCCGAAATCAAATCCAAATCTGTCGAAAGCGGTGTTACTTGTCGGATATAATTGGATTGCTTCGATAATCCGTCATTTCCGTATTCATATAAAGCAATTTCGATATCAGGAGTTTTCCCATCATATTTCAAAGTTGTCAAAGTATTGACAATATTCCAGAGCCTAGATTTCGCCTGATCGATTAATCCGTCCATACTACTGGAGGTATCTAATAAAAGCGCTACCTGAATTTTTGCATTTTCTGTTGGTGCCTGTCTTTCAATTTCAATATTTTTTTTTGGATTTGCATTTGATGAATTGCAGCTTACAAAACTGATTACAGTTGCCAAAATTGCGGAGATAAATAAGTTTGATTTCATGGTTTTCTGACTTTAAAGGTTCGATTACAGATCAAACTTAGAAACTAAAAAGCCTCGTTTTTTGAAGAAATGGTGAAACCGTGTTTTGACTTGGTGAAACAAGTTGTAAAAGGAGTTTAAAATACTTTACTTTACAATATTAACTGAAACCTCTTTCCGGGTTTGTTGAAAAGCAAACAATGCGACGAATAATTAGTATCATCTTATACACATTACTGCTGATTCCTATTGGAGTAACCGCACAAGATTCCCTTGCTAAAAAGAAAGCGGTGCCCTCTAGCAAAATGAGCAAAATTACGAAGAGTCTGGAAAAATCGCTGGATGAAAATGATGAATCAAAAATTGCTCAGAATTATGAAAGACTGGCCAATGAATTTTTAAATAATGGTGATAATGCCAAAGCCGAGGAATATTTTAAAAAAGCTTTAAACAGTTATACCAAACTAAAACTAACAGAAGATAAAACCCGTGTAATGCGAAGTTTAGCCAAAA
The DNA here is from genome assembly GCF_048282555.1 of Flavobacterium adiutor. Classification (NCBI taxonomy): domain Bacteria; kingdom Pseudomonadati; phylum Bacteroidota; class Flavobacteriia; order Flavobacteriales; family Flavobacteriaceae; genus Flavobacterium; species Flavobacterium adiutor. Next base: position 219,093 of record NZ_CP182487.1, on the reverse strand, counting down.
CACAGGAAAACCAGAAGAACTTTAATTCGGCAATTAAAAATTATGAAGTCGCAGGTTCATTAGCAAAAGATGTTTCTGAAGAAAAAATCAATCTAAATGATGCCAATCGTTTACGTAATAGTGCAAATCCGGCCAGTCAGACCAATTATGTAGATTCGAATATTGAATTGCTGAAAAAGGAAAAGAAAAGCAAGGAAGTTACAGAAGCCTATGTTCAGAAAGCGCAGAATTCATTAGAGCTAAAAAATAAAAAGGTGGCCATAGAAAGCTATAAAAAGGCTCTTGTGTATGCCAAAGATAAACCTGAATCTGTAATTAAAATCAAAAACGAAATGGCAAAAGTGTACGCCTCAGACAATCAGTTTGAAAAAGCAATCGGCATCAACGAAAAGCTTTTGGCGGAAGCTGTAACCAAACAGGATTTTAATACGCAGATAAAACAATTACAATCGCTGGCTTCCCTTTATTTTAAGAAAGAAGAACCCCAAAAAGCTCTTACTTCGCTGAAAGAAGCTTATGATTTAGCCTCTAGTAAAGGAAATTCGGCGGAAGCAAAAAAAACGTTATCCGAATTAGTACAATATTATAAAGCTGAAGGAAATGAAAAAGAAAGTCTGACATTGTATGACCAATTTCTTAAAAACTTCGATCAGTTAATTCAGTCTGACACGACCTTAATTAATACTAAAAAGTTCCAGATTACGGAAGGTAAAATTCGTCAGCTCGAAAAAGAAAAATCACTTAAAGATGAATTGATTACGAAGAAAAACACCTTCAATTATTTTCTGATAGGATCTGTTATTTTGCTTTTGGTTCTTTTTCTTTTTATTGTAAAATCCCTCTATTCTATCAAAACAAAAAACAAAGAAATCGCTTTGCAGTCATTACGTCGTGAAATGAATCCGCATTTTATTTTCAACAGCTTAAACAGTGTCAATCAGTTTATTTCTGAAAATAAGGAACTGGAGGCCAATAAATACCTGACTTCCTACTCAACCCTGATGCGTGATATCATGGAAAACTCCAATAAGGATTTCATTATACTGGATAAGGAAGTCGAGCAGTTAAAAAAATATTTAGATTTAGAACATTTGCGTTTTCAGGATAAATTTGATTTTGAGATTACGGTGGATAAAAAGCTGGATACTGAAACTCTTTTTATACCCAATATGATTATTCAGCCACATCTGGAAAATGCAATTTGGCATGGCTTGCGTTACTTAGATAAAAAAGGATTTTTACATCTTCAATTTCAGTATTACAACGAAAAAGTAATTGTAGTTATTGAAGATAACGGAATTGGTTTAACCAAAAGCAAGGAACTCAAAACAAGCAATCAGAAAGTACATGAATCACGAGGGCTCAACAATACCAAAGAACGAATTGGTTTGCTGAATGAATTGTATAAAAAGAATATTTCTTTTGCAATCAAAGAAAAAGAATTGCCGGAATCCGGAACTATAGTTGAAATCATTTTTCCATTAATTGATACGATATGATGTCTTTTCAAAAGATAAAAAGTGTAATTGTCGAAGATGAACTGGCAGCACGGGAAGTGCTCAAAAATTATCTAAGCAAATATTGTCCGCAGGTAGAAGTGGTCGGAGAAGCACAGAATATAAAAGAAGCTGTACCCCTTTTACACGAAATACAGCCACAATTGGTTTTTCTGGATGTCGAAATGCCTTTTGGGAATGCTTTTGATGTTCTGGAAGCCTGTAAAGATTTACAATTCGAAACCATATTTGTAACCGCTTTTTCTGAATATTCCTTAAAAGCCTTAAACCAAAGTGCTGCTTATTATTTGCTAAAGCCCATTTCTATCGAAGAATTGATTATAGCGGTAAACAAGGTGCACCATCAAATCATGAATCATGAAATCTTTAATCGAAATAAAATTATTGTTGCCAATTTTCATGAATCAAAACCTGAAAAGCAACAGGTCATTCTGCCAACATTAGAAGGATTCGAAGTCGTTAAAATGGAAGAAATCGTTCGCCTTCGCGGAAACGGGAATTTCACCGATCTGTATTTGAACAACGGAAACAAAAAAATGGTCTGCCGGTTTTTAAAACATTTTTCAGAAATTTTGCCCTTGCCTTTTATGCGGGTTCACAAATCGCATATCATCAACATGAATTGTGTGAAATCGTATAACAAAGGTGGCATTATAACCCTTAATGACGGATCTGAAATTGAAATTTCTCCGACTTATAAAGAAGAATTTTTGAAAAATTTTAAGTGATTTTTAAAGCAAAACACAAAGTTATAAACCCAATATTGTCATTTCGAGCGGAGGGAGAAATCACACTAGAAACTCCATAAAGTGTGGTTCCAATCTTTGTCGAATCCCGAGTGTGATTTACTTCGTCTGTCGCTATCGCTCGAGTCTCCCAAAAAGGTCGAAATGACAAACTATATCATTGTCTCATTAAACTCTATAAATCAAACTCATCACTTATAGATAAAGAATCAACAGGAACTACAGTCGAATCAGGAGCTTTAATTCGCAATAACGAACGTGCATTCCCTGAAATGTACACCGGCAATTGCCCAAGCGTATCTTCCGGAATTAAAAGACCGCGGCGAAACATTAAGTTCTTTAAGAATTTTTGATTTTGCAATGCGTAGTCTTTCAAATTTCCCTGATCATTAAACTGATACATAAATTTTCGGGGCTTCGGAATAATCGTTGCCAAATACAAACATTCATCAACACTTAAATCAGAAGGGCTTTTCTGGAAATAAAACTGGCTTGCTTCTCCAATTCCGTAAACATTTGGCCCCCATTCGATAATGTTGAAATATACTTCCAGCATTCTTTCCTTGCTTACAATTCGGTTATTTTCTAAAATATAAACCAATAAAATTTCTTCCAGCTTTCGCGAAAGTGTCTTTTCACGCGTCAGGAATACATTTTTGATCAATTGCATGCTAATCGTACTGGCACCACGAGAGAATTTTTTGGTACGAATGTTTTTTAGAATTGACTGTTTAAATGCTTCATTGATGAATCCGCGATGCGAAAAGAAAGACGGATCTTCCGTAGTCAGCACACATTTTTGCAAATAAGGCGAAATCTGATCCAAAGGCGTGTAATTCGGATTTGCAGTCCCTACTAAAACAGGACGCTGCAAAACATTTTGAATAATAGCACGATAAACAAACTCTCCATTTAGTTTGTTCAGGTTTGCTTCTCCGTACTTAGTAATCCTCAGGTTTTCTTTATTGAGTTTACTATCAAAAACTAAAGTATTGGGTTTGTTTTTATTGAATTTAAAATCAAGCTTGTAATAGAAATTACCGGTTGCTTCCATTCCCTGAAAATGAGTGAACAATCCGTCAGGCAAGGATACTATAAAGTCCTGTGCTTTCATTTTGGGAATATCCACTTTTAAAGTATAAACCGTATCCGATTCCGTATTATACGAAACATACGGTTTTACTTTTATTTTATTCAGTTGCATGGTTGAAGTGCTGTCAATCGAAATAAAATCGGAACCTAATAAAAAACGATAATCGAATCTTGCATTTTTTATTACAACATCTTTGCTGGCAATTTTGGGATGGTTAATTTTTAAATTGGCAATAGAAGTATATCCGTCAATATGCAATTCGCTTCCGTCTTTATCAATATTGGCAACGTTTAAACGGATCGAATCAAAGCTTGCCTTCAAATTATAGCGTTCGTCTAAATAAGGAACTCTGATAGCTCCGGTATCCAGATTAAAAAACCGAATATCAGCCTTTTTATTTCTTGGATCAGCAAATCCTTTAATATTCCATCGCTGGTCAAAATTTTTGCTTTGAACATGTAGATTTGTGGTAAGTTGTTTGTTCTGCAAAACCAGTTTATTAATAGCAATACTTGCTTTTTTACCATTGTCATCAATTTTGAAATCCAGGTTTTCCAGTTTCATATCGGTTGGAACCAGATTCAGTAATTTTGTAATAATGCGATAAGCAACGTCAGCATATTTACGTTTTTCATCTGATGTTTCTTCTGTTTCATTTTTTTTCAAAAAGGCATCAAAATTTCTGATTTTCCCTTTTTTAACCAATTGAATGTAACCGTCATTAATTTTTAAAGTTCCAAGCTGCACATCACCAATCAGCAAATTGCTAAGGCTGATGGTAGTTTCTACTTTTTTAATATTGAAAAGAGTGTCAGCATTTTTTGGAACTAAAACAATATCAGTAAATTTAACTCCTGACAAACCATCAAAAGAAGCTTCCTTTATTGAAAAATCACTATTGTAATCAACCACCATTTTGTGCGTTACCTTTGCTATAACTTGTTTTAAAAGCGAATTACGAAAAGAGTATAATCCGATACAAAGCAAAATAAACACTACCAGAAGTATTTTAAGAGCTTTGACTATTTTTTGTTTTGGAAATCGCATAAAGAAATTTATAAAAATTTAACCAAACAGAATACTTGCCACATCTTCAATTTTAGCCACGAGTTCAATTTTAATACCCGTATTTTTCAGGGCAATTTTATTATATCTGGATACAAAGATAGTATTGAAACCTAATTTTTCAGCTTCCTGAATACGCTGATCTACACGATTTACAGGGCGAATTTCTCCTGAAAGACCAACTTCTCCTGCAAAACAAAAACCTTTTGTAACCGGAATATCCTCATTAGAGGATAAAATAGCGGCTACAACAGCCAGATCAATTGCAGGATCATCTACAGAAATTCCACCAGTGACGTTAAGAAAAACGTCTTTTGCACCAAGCCGGAATCCCGCTCTTTTTTCTAATACGGCCAGAATCATGTTGAGTCTCTTAGCATTGTAACCTGTTGTGCTTCGCTGTGGTGTTCCGTAAACGGCGGTACTTACGAGGGATTGAATCTCAATCATCAACGGACGCATACCCTCCATAGTTGTGGCAATTGCAGTTCCCGACATTTCTTCGTCTTTATGAGAAATCAGTATTTCAGACGGATTGCTTACTTCACGTAAACCGTTTCCTAACATTTCGTAAATTCCTAATTCGGCAGTTGATCCAAAACGGTTTTTTAGGGAACGTAAAATTCGGTAAACATGATTCCTGTCTCCTTCAAACTGCAGAACGGTATCTACCATATGCTCAAGAATTTTTGGCCCGGCAATATTTCCATCCTTGGTAATATGCCCTATCAAAATAACCGGAATACTGGTTTCTTTTGCAAATTTTATAAGTTCCGCCGTAGTTTCCCTAATTTGAGAAATACTTCCCGCAGTAGATTCGATATAATCAGTATGTAGTGTCTGAATTGAATCAATAATGACAATTTCAGGCTGAATCGCTTCAATCTGTTTGAAAATATTTTGTGTTTTGGTTTCCGTCAGAATATAACAATTATCACTGTCTGGTGTAATTCTTTCGGCACGCATTTTTATTTGTTTCTGGCTTTCTTCTCCGGAAACATACAAGGTTTTATAAGGCAATTTCAGTGAAATCTGCAGCAAAAGGGTACTTTTACCAATTCCTGGCTCCCCACCTAAAAGTGTTAAAGAACCTGGAACGATTCCACCTCCAAGCACACGGTTCAATTCACCGTCAGTAGTATCCATTCGGATTTCCTGAGCCGAATCGATCTCATTAATCTTTAATGGACGTGGTGCTTTACCTGTTGGAGTTGGTTCACTTTTCCAGGCTACTTTTTCCTGCTTCTGAATAATTTCTTCGGCAATAGTATTCCATTCTTTACAGGCATTGCACTGCCCCTGCCATTTGGCATATTGTGTACCACAGTTTTGGCAAAAGAAGGAAGTTTTAACTTTAGACATTATTTTGATTTTTTGGCAAGTGTATTCATTTCATCGATTTTCTCGTACATCATATCTCTAGTAAGCTCACCGATGGGCTGCATTTGTGAAGCATTTTGATATCTTTTTGAAGCTCTTTTAGGATCACCCCTTTTTTCATACATCAAGCCTAATTCATATTCCCCCAGCATTGCTAATGGGTAATCAACATTGGCAATTTCAGCCATTTTCTCTAGCTCTTCGTAGGCATTTTTTTTCAAAATAAGGTTTTCGATAACTTTAAAATCGTTTATCCTGACAGGAATATCGACTCCCAAAACTTCTGACATTGTATTGTATTTATTTTCTAAATAATTAGCATAGCCTGATTGGAGTACAGCGATCTTATCTTTAAACTCAACCGAATTAATAGGTTTGTAAACCTCAAAAATATGATACAAAGCATTGGGAATCGAATATAAAACCTCTGAATAGTGTGTTGCATTTTTAAACACATCGTATTTGAAGTTTACTAATGGATTATTAGCAATTTTAATATTGCCGGCTAACTTTTCTATAGGTTCTTTTATTTTAGTAATATCCCCATCACCTGCAGACAAATAATAAAAAAATGGTTCTTTTACTTTAGCGAATTTTTCCGGGATACGTATTTCCATTTTGGGTGCAAGCTCAGGACTTAAACATATGTAGCCATTAAAAAGTGGAATTTCTTTATACAAAAAGAAGTTAGTAAAACTGGCTGTTATATCATGTCCTGCAATAATCTTGAAAGGAGCCGTACGATATTGTTTTTCAATGTAAGGAACTAATTCAGCTCCGATAAATTCGAAAAACTCTGCCCCTTTTTCAAACGGCACACCCTGATTTTGATCGATTGTAGAATCATCATATCTTTCTCCGTCGTGATTCTGATGAATTCCGATAATAATCATTTCAGGTAAATCATCCCAGTAAACACCATAGCTTAGAGCTCCTGAAAAAGCATCAAACAGATAATCTCCATCCAGCAAATACAAAACAGGATATTTTTTAGACGGATTAGTTTCATATGAGGCAGGCAGCCCTATAGTTATTCTTCTGTCAGTACCCAGTTTTTCAGATTTAACGGTATCAAATTTCTTTTGTGAAAAAACTAACGCAGAGATCAATAAAACAAAAAACAAATAAACTTTTTTCATGATTGGGGAAAATTAAAAAGTATTAGAATATGGTGGCAATATAATACTTTATTTGCTTTTTTGTTAAAGAGGCCTTTTAAAAAGAAAAGAAATTTAAGACAAAAGAAATCTGCTCTGTGCAAAATACTTTTGACAAATAAAAAAAGACTGAAAAGAAAGAGTAATTAAGTTAGGGAATTATCATTTTCATTAGGAAAAACAATCCATGGCTTGAAGGTCTTAGCTTCTTCAAAGTCGAGGGTTGCATAAGATATAATAATGATAATATCGTCTTTTTGAACTTTTCTGGCTGCAGGTCCATTCAGCGTAATTTCACCTGAGTTTCTCTCACCTTTTATAGCGTAAGTTTCAAAACGTTCTCCATTATTGATATTTACAATAGATACTTTTTCTCCTTCAATAATATTTGAGGCATCCAGTAAAGTTTCATCGATAGTGATACTGCCGATATAATTTAAATCAGCTCCGGTTACTTTAACACGATGAATTTTTGATTTTATAACTTGAATTTGCATGTTGCAAAGGTAAATTAATTTAATGAAATGGTATCAATCAGCCTTATAGAATTAACAAATACCGCTATAAATGCACGGTATTTTTTGTCATTAATTTTGTGCTCTATTGGTAATAATGTAGATTCGTCAGCAATTACAAAATATTCGAGGTCAAATCTTCGATTGTCCTTAAAGGAGTTTTCTACAAATTCTATAGTTTCTTGCGGGCTTTTAGTGCTGAATACTTCTTTAGCCTCAGTCAGTGTTTTATAAATAATGGCGGCTTCTTTTCGTTCCTCAGGCGTTAAACGTTCGTTTCGCGAACTCATTGCCAATTGATTTTCTTCCCTAAAAATAGGACAACCTATTATTTTAACCGGTAAATTGTTTTTTTCAACCAGTTTTTTCACAATCTGCAATTGCTGAAAATCTTTCTCTCCAAAATACGCATTTGTAGGTGAAACTATTTCAAACAAACGCTTCACAATAGTTCCGACACCGTTAAAATGGCCTGGCCTGAACTTCCCCTCCATCTGATTTTCTAAACCATCAAAATCAAACGATTGTGACATAGTATTTCCTTCATAAATATCATCCACAGATGGAGCATAGAGAATAATTTTATCACTTAACCCCCTCATTTTCCTAACATCTTCTTCAAGTGTACGTGGATACTTTTCGAGATCTTCAGCATTATTGAATTGTGTGGGATTTACAAAAATACTCACAACAGTATCATCATTTTCTTTAAGTGATCGCTGCATTAAAGCCAGATGTCCCTGGTGTAAAGCGCCCATTGTTGGGACAAATCCTATAGTTGAATTTGCTGTTTTGATAGTTTTCAAATAAGCTATCAGGGCTACTTTGCCGTAGAAAATATGCATGGCGGTATCATTAAAATTTAGTGCAAACATAATATATTAGTTATAAACTGCATAAATTTTTGTAATTTTGCAACGTTTTTATTACCAAAATTTAAGTAAAATACTATTATGAAAGAGAAGAGGATATTATATGTATCATCTGAAGTCGTGCCTTATTTGGCGGAAAATGAGGTTTCATTAATGTCTTATGATGTGCCTAAAATGATAAATGATCAGGGCGGCCAGATAAGAATTTTCATGCCTAGATATGGAAACATTAATGAAAGAAGACATCAATTACACGAAGTAATCAGACTTTCAGGGATGAATTTGGTAGTGAACGACTTAGATATGCCATTGATTATCAAAGTAGCCTCTATTCCTAAAGAACGTATTCAGGTTTACTTTATAGATAATGATGAATATTTTAAAAGAAAAGCAACCTTTGCTGACGAAGAAGGTGTCTTATATCCTGATAATGATGAAAGAGCTATCTTTTTTGCAAAGGGAGTAGTTGAAACTGTAAAAAAACTAAACTGGGTTCCGGATATTATTCATGTTCATGGATGGCTTGCTGCTATGCTCCCAATTTACATGAAACATTATTATAAAAACGAAGCTTTATTTTCTGAAACCAAGATTGTGACCTCAGTTTATGGTCAGTCTTTTGATGAAAATCTGGATTTAGAAATGATCAATAAAGTAAAATTTGATGGCGTTCCACATGAAAGCGTAGCTGACTTGGAAACTCCTAACTATGAAAATATCCTAAAAGCAAGCATTTTACATTCTGATGCCGTGATAATTGCTTCAGAAAATGTATCTCCAAGTTTAACAAAATTTATAGAATCTTCAGGAAAACCTTTTTTACCTTTCGCCACGAAAGATGCATTCGCTGAAGCGTATACAAATTTCTATAAAACTATGGGGCTTTAAATTTTAACATTATTATTAAACATGTATAATACTTCTTTTTTTAAGAAAATTCTTTTAATAGCAACAGTTGCTGTATTTTATTCCTGTGACAAAGATTTTAATACAATTGGTGAAGATTTAATTGGGAACAATGATAATTTTGATATTGAAGCAAAAGACTATAGTGTTACCGCTTATAATCAAAAAGTGACTCCGGTTGCCGCAAATAATTTACCGATTAACGCATTAGGTATTTATGAAAGTCCTGTTTTCGGTACAACAATCGCAAATTTTAATACTCAGCTGACATTATCTTCTTATTCTCCTGCATTGGGATTTGAAGCTGTAATTGATAGTGTAACGTTAAATATTCCTTATTTTAGCACTGCTAAATCTATTGATGAAAAAGGAGTAACTACTTATAGATTGGATTCTATTTACGGCCCTGAAACCGGGAGAATCAAGTTAAGTGTTTACGAATCCGGTATTTTTCTAAATAATTATAATGCTAACAATTACGATTTAAGCAAATTTTACAATACAGACAGAAACGAGAATTTTCAGACACAGGCAGAAGCATTGGGACTAAGATTAAATAACTCGGAAAATTCTGCTGAAAACAATGAATTCTTTTTTAACTCAAAAGAAATAAAAGAAACAACTCCTGCAGTAGGAACTACGCCTGAATCAAATAAAAGAATCAAACCCGAAATGCGCCTGCATTTAAACAAAGACTTTTTTAAAACCAAAATATTCGATGCTCCAGCAAGCAAATTAGCAGCAGATGATGTTTTTAAAAATTATTTTAAAGGACTATACTTTAAAGTAGAGAAATCGACTGCAAATACAACAAGAATGGCTGAGATGGATTTCACAAAGGGAACTATAACTATTTTTTATAAGGCAAAAACAAATAAAGACGATAAAGATGCTGTAAACAAAACATTCGTTATCAATTTAACCGGTAATTCGGTAAATCTTTTAGAAGAAAGCACAACTGATTATACAAACGGTACTGCAGAAGACGACACACCAGACGACAGATTATATCTAAAAGGAGGTCAGGGATCTATGGCGGTAATCGAACTTTTTGATAAAACCGACTTGGGTAGATATGATGACAAAGGATTATGGGTAACTACTCCAAACGATGTGTCAGATGAATTAGACGAAATCAGAAATAATATTACGTCTAAGAAATTACTTGTCAATGAAGCTAATTTAGTATTTACTGTTGATTCTCAAAAAATGGGTACCGCTCAGCAACCGGGTAGAATCTATCTGTATGATTTAAAGAACAACACAGTATTAACTGATTACACTGCAGATCGTACATCAAGTCTTAATGGTGATCCTAAAAAAAACAGAACGGTTTTTAATGGCATGATTAGTATAGACCCAACAACCAACATAGCTACCTACAAAATAAGAATCACAAATCATATCCGAAATATGATTAAAAATGCTGATGTTGATAATGTACAATTAGGTTTAGTAGTTACCGAAGACATAAACACAGTCACATCAAAGAAATTAGATAAAACCAAAATCAATTTTAAAAGTCTATTAACTGAGGTTCCAACTGCATCAGTAATGAATCCTTTGGGTACAGTACTGTTTGGAGGCAATATTCCCGAAAGCGATCAGGATAATTATGCTAAAAGAGTAAAACTTCAAATTTACTACACAAAACTGAAATCAAATTAAAAAAATAACATATGTGTGGAATTGTTGGATATATAGGCCACAGAGAGGCTTATCCTATAGTCATAAAAGGATTAAAGCGCCTCGAATACAGAGGATATGATAGTGCCGGCGTAATGTTATACGACCAGGAAAACATCAAACTTTGCAAAACAAAAGGAAAAGTTTCGGATCTTGAAGAAAAGGCTCAAACAGATTTCACACGAAACGGAACTATAGGAATTGGTCACACACGCTGGGCAACCCATGGAGTTCCTAATGATGTAAACTCTCACCCGCACTTTTCAAATTCCGGAGAATTAGTTATTATCCATAATGGAATTATTGAAAACTATGCTCCACTTAAAGAAGAATTAATCAAGAGAGGTTATAGCTTTAAATCGGATACAGATACTGAAGTTTTAGTAAATCTTATTGAAGAAGTTCAGAAAAATGAAAATATAAAACTTGGAAAAGCAGTGCAAATTGCTTTAAATCAGGTAATAGGCGCCTACGCTATTGCCGTTTTTGACAAAAAAAATCCTAATGAAATTGTGGCTGCACGATTAGGAAGTCCGCTAGCAATAGGTGTTGGAGAAAATGAATTTTTCATTGCTTCGGATGCTTCCCCATTTATCGAATACACCTCAAATGCGGTATATCTCGAAGATGGCGAAATGGCAAACATCAGATTACACAAACCTCTTAAAATCAGAAAAATAAAAGATGATTCGTTAGTTGATCCTTACATACAGGAACTTCAGATGAATCTGGAACAAATTGAAAAAGGCGGCTACGATCATTTCATGCTAAAAGAGATTTATGAGCAGCCAAATGTTATCAAAGACACTTACAGAGGAAGACTTCATGCCAATGAAGGAATCGTACAGATGGCAGGTGTCGAAGATAATATTGAAAAATTTTTGAACGCCCAAAGAATTCTAATTGTAGCATGTGGAACTTCATGGCATGCAGGATTAGTTGCAGAGTATATTTTTGAGGAATTCACACGTATTCCTGTTGAAGTCGAATATGCTTCTGAATTTAGATACAGAAACCCAATCATTAATAAAAATGACGTAGTTATCGCTATTTCTCAATCGGGAGAAACTGCCGATACTATGGCTGCTATTAAATTAGCAAAAGAAAACGGTGCTTTTGTATTTGGAGTTTGTAATGTTGTTGGATCGTCCATTTCAAGAGAAAGTCATGCAGGTGCTTACACACATGCAGGTCCTGAAATTGGAGTTGCCTCTACCAAAGCTTTTACTACACAGATTACAGTTTTGACAATGATTGCCTTAAGATTAGGAAAAGCTAAGGGAACTTTATCTAATACTGATTTCCATACTTTTTTACAAGAACTGGAAATAATTCCTGAAAAAGTGGCTGAAGCATTAGAAACAAACGAAAAAGCCAAAGAAATTGCAACAGCTTTTAAAGATGCGCCAAACTGTTTGTACTTAGGACGCGGTTATAATTTCCCTGTAGCTTTAGAAGGCGCATTAAAATTAAAAGAGATATCTTACATCCATGCTGAAGGATATCCTGCAGCAGAAATGAAACACGGCCCGATTGCCCTCATTGATGAACAAATGCCCGTTATCATTATTGCTCCAAAGCAGGGACATTACGATAAAATTGTAAGTAACATTCAGGAAATTAAATCCAGAAGTGGGAAAATTATTGCTGTAGTTACCAAAGGTGACACTCAGGTTCGTGAATTAGCAGATTATGTCATAGAAATTCCAGAAACTTCTGACGCACTTTCTCCATTAATTACTACCATTCCTTTACAGCTTTTATCTTATCATATTGCTGTAATGAGAGGCTGTAATGTAGACCAGCCGCGTAATCTGGCGAAATCAGTTACTGTAGAGTAATTTTTATACCTATTAAAAAATTAAAGCGAGATTTATGTCTCGCTTTTTTTATTGTCAGATTTTTTTTCTTATTGGTTTAATTTTTAAGATTAATGCAGTTTTTTTCTTAAAATTATTATGTATGCATACTATCCCCTCTTGTTAGTATTTGTTTGTTGCTTTTAATTTAATAAAAGGGTGTATTGAATACCTAAAACAAACCATATATTTATGATAAATATTAATTTTTTTTAACGTTTTTTTATTAATATCAAAATTATTCGTATTTTGGCTACATGAACTAACAAAAAACTACCAATGAGAGCATATTTACTAATTATGTTGTTTATCAGTGGATTATCTTTTTCACAAAGTACCATTACCGGAACTGTCACAGACAGCAAGAAACAATCAATTCCAGGAGCCAATATTAACGTTGTAGGAAGTTCAACCGGAGCGTCTACTGACTTTGATGGCACGTTTAAATTAAACACCTCATCAAAACCTCCTTTTACCATTAAAGTATCTGCTATAGGTTTTGAAACCAAAACTATTAATATTACATCTGCAAATCAAAATGTAAATATAGTTTTGAATGAGGAAGAAACTAAACTTGACGAAATAGTTGTTTCGGCCTCCCGAACTCCGGAAAGAGTCATCGAATCTCCTGTTACTATTGAAAGAATGGGGATACAAGAAATCAAAAACACAACCGCTGCGACCTTTTATGATGGTTTAGAAAACTTAAAAGAAGTGAATTTTAACACAAGCAGTATTTCTTTTAAGTCTGTAAACACAAGAGGTTTTGCAACTGTTGCAAATACCCGTTTTATGCAATTGGTAGATGGAATGGATAATTCTTCACCCGCTTTAAATTTTGTATTAGGAAATTTAATTGGTATTTCTGATATCGATGTGGCGAATGTTGAACTTTTGCCAGGCGCATCATCTGCACTTTATGGAGCAAACGCCTTTAACGGAATCATGTTTATGAATAGTAAAAGTCCATTTACAAATGAAGGAATTAGTGTTTACTATAAATACGGACAGACTAGTCAGAAAGCCGCAGGAACAAACGATTATAATGATTTTGGGATAAGAGCAGCGAAAGCATTTACCAAACATTTTGCAATGAAAGCAAACTTGACGTATATGGAAGCATCAGAATGGATTGCAGCCGATACCAGAAGCATGACAGGTGGCTCAATAGGACATGCAATGAATCAAAATTATGATGGTTTAAATATTTATGGAGATGAAGTTACCACTTCTATTCCGAATGTTGGACAAGTAAGCAGAACTGGATATCGTGAACAAGACTTAACTGACAATAAGGTTAAAAGTATGAAAGCAGATTTCGGCATGCATTTTAAACCTTGGGCAGACGATACTGAAATTATATTGCAATATAAGATAGGCACAGGAAACACTATTTACCAAGGTGCGAATAGATATGCTTTGAAAAATTTCCTAATGCAGCAAGGGAAATTTGAGGTAAAAGGTAAAAACTTTTTTGCAAGAGTCTATTTTACGAGTGAAGATGCCGGAGACTCATACGACATGAGATTTGCTGGCTGGAATATAAACAGAATGGCTAAATCAGATAAAAACTGGTTTACAGATTACGGAACAGCTTTTCAGTTATCTTCTGCAGCACTTGGTCTAAATGCCAATGAAGCTGCTGTTTATGCAAGAAATTTTGCTGATTATAACGTTTCCCCTGGTTTGCCATTAGTCCCAAATACTGATCCGGCGAATCCAAGTGCTCCAAGATCTGCAAGATTTGAACCCGGATCTACACAATTCTTCAATGCACTTACAACAGTAATCAGCAATCCAGATCTTACTCAAGGTGCTAAATTTATTGATCATTCAAAATTATATCATTCAGATGTGAATTATAATTTCAAAGATTTAATCAAATTTGCCGAAATTCAGGTCGGTGGTTCCTGGAGAAAATATGTTATGGATTCTGAAGGAACAATCTTCACAGATTATGATGGCCCAATTGGATATAAAGAATATGGCGCTTACGCACAATTACAAAAAAAATGGTTAGACGACAGGTTAAAGTTTACAGGGTCTTTGCGTTATGATAAAAGTCAAAACTTTGACGGCAATATTTCTCCAAGAATATCATTTGTATATTCTGCCGGTGAATCTAAAAGACATAATTTTAGAGTTTCGTATCAAACAGGTTTCCGTAATCCTACTACACAAGATCAATATATTGGCTTAGATTTAGGACCATTTGCATTAATAGGTTCCGCAGCCGAAAACTTAGATCGTTTTCAGGAAACAGTAAATGTAAGTGCTTCAGGCCAAGCTGTTGCCGGGCAGCCAGCATCTCTTCCAATGTCTGGTCGTAATGCATATGAAAATGCGTATACATTAGCATCTGTTCAGGCGTTTGCTGCTTCAGGAAATGTAACAGATCTTAAAGTAGCCAATGTTCAATTAGTAAAACCGGAACAAGTACAGGCTATCGAAGCCGGATACCGCACAGTTGTTCAAAATGATTTATCAATAGATATTAATGGATACTATAATATTTATAATGATTTCATGAATACTTCCAGAGTAATTTCACCTTATTACGGAACAGCAGGAACAGGTACGACACCTGCAGTTCTATTAAGTTATCAGGCATTAGCATTTGGAGACAGAAGAGTGTACCAGGTTTATACAAATACTACAGCACAAATTACATCTTTAGGTTTTGGAGTTGGTTTATCCAAAAAAGTCTATAAAGATTTTGAATTAGGAGTCAATTATAATTATGCTCAGTTTGATTTTGACCAATCAGAAGATCCAAGTTTTGTAGCTGGATTTAATACGCCAAAACACAGGATTAAAGGTTCGTTTGGAAATGCAAAAGTGACTAAAAATTTAGGCTTTAATCTTAATGTAAGATGGAATACTGAATATCTGTGGCAGTCATCTTTTGGAGACGGTATGATTCCGGAAAACACAGTGTTTGATGCTCAAATTAATTATGGTGTCCCAAAATTAAAATCTGTTATCAAGCTTGGAGCAACAAACCTTTTTGGAAAAGATTATCTTCAGGTAGTTGGTGCTGGTATGATTGGAAAGATGGTGTTTGCTTCCTGGACAATTAATCCTTAATTAGAAATAATTATTTGATCAACTATTTGTCTTCTCTCAGTTGTTTTTTAAAAAAGAACAAAGAGCTAATAATTTTAAAAGTTATAACATGAAAAAAAATATAAAATGGCTGTTGTTGGTTTCTTTAACCATGATGGCGTGTAATAATGACGACAATAATAATACTCCCGAAGAAGTTCCTGTAAAACCGGGATCAGCAGTATTTACAAAATATGTCGCACTTGGCGATTCTTTTGCTGCGGGATATAGCGATGGTGCATTGTTTGCAAAAGGCCAGAGTAATTCATATACGAATATATTATCTCAGCAATTTTCGGCAGCTGGAGGAGGCGATTTTACGACTCCTTTTATGCTGGATAATATTGGGGGATTCTCTTCTGGAGGAGTTCAGGTAGCTAAATTCCCAACCAGATTTATCTTCGATCCTGTTACAAGAAGTCCTGTAAATGTCCCGGGCGTATCCAGTACATCGATAACCGCACGTTTAACAGGATCTTTTAGCAATTTAGGAATTCCGGGGGCAAAAAGTTTTCATTTACTAGCTCCAGGATATGGTAATCTTGCAGGTGTTTTTGCAACTCCGGCTACAGCAAATCCATATTTTGCTCGTTTTTCTTCTTCGCCTACTACAACTATTCTTGCTGACGCTATGGCTCAGTCACCTACATTCTTTTCTTTATTTATAGGTGGCAATGATGTTTTGGGTTATGCAACAAATGGAGGCGTACCAACTTCTCAGGATGCTGCCTTAGGAGATGATATAACTCCAACAGCAACATTTAATTTTGCATACAATACACTTGTTAATACCCTGACTGCTAATGGGGCAAAAGGTGTGGTTGCAAATTTACCATACATTACAACGTTGCCTCATTTTACAACTGTCCCTTATAATCCCCTTACTGCAAAATCAATTGGAAAAGATAATGAAGCAGTTGGTTTGGCAACTATCAAATTGCTTAATACACAATTATATGGACCGCTTAAACAAGCTTTAACAGCTCTTGGCGCGGGAGACAGAATTAATTTGTTATCAGAAACATCTACTAGCCCTGTATTAATGAAAGACGAAACATTACCTAATCTGGCTGCTCAACTAGCCACTATATTTACTCCAACACTAGGAGCACAGACTGCGGCTTTTTATGGCGCAGTTTTTGGTCAGGCCAGACAAGCTAAAGCTACAGATTTATTACTGTTAACGACAAGGGCTGCTATTGGTGCTGCACCAAATGCTGTAGATTCTGGTATTGGAATTGCCCCTGCCTATCCGTTAAATGCATTTGGAATATCATTCCCGCTACAGGACAAACATGTATTGATTCCGACTGAAATTGAAGAAATTAGAACGGCCACGGATGCCTACAACACAATAATAGCCGCCGCTGCAGAGTCAAAAGGATTAGCTTTTGTAGATACTAAAGATGTAATGACTAAACTATCTAGTGGAGGTATCCGTTTTGGAAATTTCACAATAACTTCAGCTTATGCAACAGGAGGTGCTTTTTCACTTGATGGTGTACATCCAAGTCCAAGAGGTTACGCACTCATTGCAAACATATTTATAGATGCAATTAATGTAAAATACGGTTCAACATTGCGCCATGTTGATTTGAGTACTTATCCAATTCAATATCCGGCATCATTATAGCAAAGCCATTTTTTTTTAATAGAAAGCCGCTCGTTTATAACGTAGTGGTTTTTTTATGAATACCAAATTTTATATTATTAGATATTTGAGTTCTCCATTTTAATAGTATAACAAAAAACTAAGTATTTTTATAAAAAAAAAATTGATTTTATATTTTAAAAAATTATCTTTGCGCTCTGAAAAAAGAGGTATTTTCGATAAACCTAAATAGCTATTTAATAAACACATAAGTAATGTCAAAAGTAATAGGAAAAGTTGCTCAAATCATTGGACCAGTAGTTGACGTAGTTTTCAACGGTAAGGATGTTGAACTTCCAAAAATTTATGATTCGTTAGAAGTCACTAAAAAAGATGGAACGTTATTAGTTCTAGAAGTACAATCTCACATTGGAGAAAACACTGTTCGTACAATCTCTATGGACTCAACTGACGGTTTGTCAAGAGGATATGAAGTAGTTGGAACAGGAAGCCCAATCCAAATGCCAATCGGTCCGGATGTATACGGAAGATTATTTAATGTTGTTGGAGATGCCATCGATGGTTTAGGCGAATTGCCTAAAAGTGGGGAAAACGGTCTGCCAATTCACAGACCAGCACCAAAATTTGAAGATTTATCAACTTCGTCTGAAGTTTTATTTACAGGTATCAAAGTAATCGATTTGATCGAGCCTTACGCAAAAGGAGGTAAAATTGGATTGTTCGGTGGTGCTGGTGTTGGTAAAACAGTATTGATTCAGGAATTGATCAATAATATTGCAAAAGGTCACGGTGGACTTTCAGTATTCGCTGGAGTAGGTGAAAGAACACGTGAAGGAAATGACTTGCTTCGTGAGATGTTAGAGTCAGGAATTATTAAATACGGCGATGATTTCATGCACTCTATGGAAAATGGAGGATGGGATTTATCTAAAGTAGATATGCCAGGAATGAGAGAGTCTAAAGCTACTTTCGTTTTCGGACAAATGAATGAGCCACCTGGAGCTCGTGCACGTGTGGCACTTTCAGGATTATCTATCGCTGAATATTTCCGTGATGGAGCAGGTTCTGATCAAGGAAAAGATGTATTATTCTTCGTTGATAACATCTTCCGTTTTACACAAGCAGGTTCCGAGGTATCAGCACTTTTAGGACGTATGCCATCTGCGGTAGGTTACCAACCAACTCTAGCAACAGAGATGGGCGCTATGCAAGAGCGTATTACATCTACAAACAAAGGATCGATTACATCTGTACAAGCGGTTTACGTTCCTGCGGATGACTTAACTGACCCGGCGCCGGCTACAACTTTTGCGCACTTAGATGCTACAACTGTATTGTCACGTAAAATTGCTGAGTTAGGTATCTATCCTGCGGTTGACCCGTTAGATTCTACTTCAAGAATTTTAACTCCACACATCTTAGGAGATGAGCATTACAACTGTGCACAAAGAGTAAAAGAAATTCTTCAAAAATATAAACAACTTCAGGACATCATCGCGATCTTAGGTATGGAAGAGTTATCTGAAGAAGATAAATTAGCTGTATCTAGAGCACGTCGTGTACAACGTTTCTTATCTCAGCCATTCCACGTGGCAGAGCAGTTTACGGGTATCCCAGGTGTATTAGTTGATATTAAAGATACTATCAAAGGCTTCAACATGATTATCGATGGGGAGTTAGATCACCTTCCGGAAGCAGCTTTCAACCTGAAAGGTTCTATCCAGGATGCAATCGAAGCTGGAGAAAAAATGTTAGCTGAAGCATAATTGGTTGTTAGTTGTTAGTTGTTAGTTGTTAGAAAACAACCACCAACCATCAACGACCAACTATTAACTAAAAAAATATGATTTTAGAAATAGTATCACCAGAAGCAAAATTATTTTCGGGAGAAGTTACTTCGGTTACTTTGCCTGGAGTTGATGGAAGCTTTCAAATATTGAATCATCACGCTCCTATTGTTTCTATTCTAGAAAAAGGAACTATTAAAATTGTGGCGCCAAGTTTCAGTTTTTCTAAAGAAGTTGCGGGTAAATTCACGAAAGTAAATGACCAGACTTATACGTTAAATATTGTGTCAGGTACTATCGAAATGAAAGACAATAAAATAATTGTTTTAGCAGATTAAGACAATTTGAGAATAAGTAAAAAAAGCCAAACAGTTTTGTTTGGTTTTTTTTATTTTTGTAATTATGAACAACCTAAAATCAGAACAGTTAGTTTAAATTTCAAAAAGACCTCTTTGGCATTTTTTACTAGCAGCCCCTCTTTACTTCTTTACAATAGCTACAACTTTAAAAATGGTAAAACTTTTTTATTCGGGAGAAATAATAAATGCTTTGAAATTTACTACCGCTGTTCTTTTTATGTTTATATGTGCTGCTGGATTGACTTTTACTAAAAAAGTATATACAGACAGCATTACAAAAACCATTCGTTTCAACTTCACATTATTACAAACCCCACTTTGCAGAAGTATTATTTTTAAGGATATTCAGTACGTTTCTGTATATAAAAATCATTCTGA
This sequence comes from Flavobacterium adiutor, assembly GCF_048282555.1. NCBI lineage: Bacteria > Pseudomonadati > Bacteroidota > Flavobacteriia > Flavobacteriales > Flavobacteriaceae > Flavobacterium > Flavobacterium adiutor. The sequence continues at coordinate 199,056 of NZ_CP182487.1, read as the reverse complement.
CAGGGATTTCGAAGTACAACTTTGGCTTACAGAAACAAAGAAAAAGTCTATTTCTGTTCACTTCAACTTTGAAACTGCACTAGACTATGCATTAAGAATAGCAAATGCCCTTGATGTTAATTTACTTGATGCTACGGAAAAAGGCAATTTTAGATGGGTTGAAAAACAAAAACTGCAATAATTATAGCCAAATCTATAGCTCGTTTTTATATCTTTGAATTATTAAAATCTCTTTATAAAATATTGATTATTATAAAAGCACAGTAAGCTTTTATTTTTTCGCTTTATCACAATGATAAAGTGCAATTATTTATGTCAAATTTTATAAAAAGTATCATGAAAAATATAAACAAAGTTGCCGTATTAGGCGGAGGCGGCAGAACTGGAAAATATCTTGTAAACCAGTTGTTAGAAAAAGAAATTAATGTAAAAGTTCTTTTAAGAAACCCGGAAACCTTTACAATTCAAAAGTCAAAAGTCGAAATTATTGAGGGTGATGCCATCAACGAAAGCAATATAAGATCTTTACTTGAGGATTGCGATGCTGTAGTTAGCACTATCGGACAACGACCGGGTGAAGCCATGGTTGCAAGTAATGCAACTAAAAATATTCTAAAGATAATGACTGATTTTGATATTCAGCGATATGTTTTGCTGGCAGGTATCAATATCGATACACCTTTTGATAAAAAGGGAGAAAAAACTATAGCTGCAACTGACTGGATGAAAACCAATTATCCTGAAATTCAGCAAGACCGTCAAGTTACATACGATTTATTAACTAAAAGTAATGTTAAATGGACATTAGTTCGTGTTCCGTTTATTGATTTTACAGATACCAGCTCGAAAATTATTGTAAATCTTGAGGACTGTCCGGGAGATAAAATAAGTTCTTTTGACATTGCTCATTTTATGGTTCAGGAAATGATTGAGGAAAAATTCGTTAGAAAATCACCTTTTATAACGAATATGTAAAAACCTAATTTAGTAAATAGCGGGCGATTAATCCCGCTGTTTGTTTAATCTAAGTTCAATTTCATAACTTTGCTTTTATGAAATTACCTGAAAATCTTATTCAAAAGCTTGAAACCCGAAAACACAACAACGCGTTAAGACAATTACCTAGTTTTAATAACCGTGTTGATTTTTCTTCAAATGATTATATCGGATTTTCAAAGTCTGAAACTATTTTCAAACAGGCGCACCATTATTTAATTGAAAATGATATAATTCAGAATGGAGCTACAGGTTCGCGACTACTTTCGGGGAATCATTATCTATATCAAATTACAGAGACATTTATAAAAGAATTTCATGGAGCAGAATCAGCTTTAATTTTTAATTCGGGCTATGATGCCAACGTTGGCTTTTTTAGCGCTGTACCGCAGCGAAATGATGTTATTTTGTATGATGAATTAAGTCATGCTTCAATTCGCGATGGGATTTCTATGTCAAATGCTAAATCTTATAAATTCAGCCATAATGATTTTGAAGATTTAGAGCGGTTAATTTTAAAATTTCCTGAGACAAATATTTATATTGTTACTGAAACTGTTTTTTCAATGGATGGTGACTGTCCAAACCTGGAAGAGTTAGCAGAACTTACAGAAAAACACAATTGTCATCTGATAGTTGATGAAGCACACTCTCTTGGCGTTTTTGGAGAAAAAGGGGAAGGTTTAACACAATCCCTAAATTTACACAACAGAATTTTTGCCCGAATTATGACTTTCGGAAAAGGTTTGGGGTGTCACGGTGCTGTTATTTTAGGAAGCCTTGAGTTAAAAGAATATCTTGTCAACTTCGCCAGAAGTTTTATTTATACAACAGGATTGTCTCCTCATTCTGTTGCTACAATTTTAATCGCATACCAGCAATTAGAAATTGAAAAACAAACGATTGAAAAACTACGTCAGAATATTGTTTTTTTTAATCAGCAAAAGAACTTACTCGCATTAAAACCCATGTTTGTTCGCAGTAAATCGGCTATTCAATCGGCTATTATTCCTGGTAATGAAAATGTGAAACACATAGCCCTGCAGTTACAGGACAAAGGATTTGATGTTAAAGCTATTTTATCTCCAACTGTACCGGAAGGGCAGGAACGTTTGCGCTTTTGTATTCACAGCTTTAATACTCAAAAAGAAATCAGTGAGGTTTTAGAATTTCTGAGAGATTGGGTCTTTTAATATTCCTAAAAGATTCTCAAAAAATTTCATAAAGGATCATAAAAAAAACTTCGCAAAACTTTGTGCATTTTCTTTGTGTATCTCTGTGAAATTATATTTTATTTCCTCTCTAAGCCACTGAATTTACTCAGTTTTTGAAAAAAGTTTAATTTTTTTTGTAACGTTTTGAATGTTTGGTCACTTACGATCCGTAACCAAATAAATCAAAACTAGTATGAAATCGCAATCTTCTTTGTCGAAACAAAATATTTACAAATGTATCTTAGCCGCATTAGCAGGATTTTTATTCGCTTTGCTATTCAAGATCTTATTAAAACTTATTAGCGTCGCTTTTTTAGTTATTATGGGATGTTTGGTATTTGGAACTATAGCTTCGTGGCAACGGAACAAATACAGCAAATAATCAAAAGAGTTTCAATCATCAAATCAATCAAAAATCATCATCAAATCAATTATCAATTTTAAATCAACCAAAACATGAAAAATGTAATCAAATCAACAATAGCAGTAGTATTATTTATTTTTAGCGGAACAATTCATGCCCAAAAAAAAGCCCCTAAATTAGAAAACTCCCTATTATGGGAAGTTTCAGGAAATGGATTATCAAAACCTTCTTATCTGTACGGAACCATCCATATGATTTGCGGATCTGATTATTTTCTTTCAGATAAAACAAAAAAAGCATTTGAAGCTTCAGAGAAATTAGTTTTAGAAATTGACATGTCTGATCCAAAAGAAATGACTGATATGCAGCAAATGGCGATGGGAAAAGCACCTCTTAGCAAAACACTGAACCCAGAGAATTTATCTAAACTAGACCATATCCTAAAAAACAACGGATTGACGATTCAACAGGTAGATAACTTTAAATTATTTACGATTATGAGCCTTGTTTCTATGAAATCTTTTGGATGCAATGATTTGAAATTCTATGAAATGAATTTTATAGCAACTGCAAAGCAACAAAAACTTCCAATTACTGGACTAGAAACAGTAAAATTACAAATGGAAGCATTCGGAAAAAGTTATACAGATACTGAAATGATTGATTCTCTAAAAGAATCCGGCAAAGAGGAAACCGCTAAACTTGTATCACAATATAAACAGGAAAATATCACTGCTATATACGATGCATTTAGCGAAAATAAGTATATGAGTAAAAAAACAAAAGAAATTATTCTTGACAACAGAAATGAAAACTGGATAAAACAACTACCTGGTTTAATGGAAAAAGAAAGTTTATTTATCGCAGTAGGATCGGCACATTTAGCAGGAGAATCGGGAGTTATCAATTTATTAAAAAAAGCGGGATATAAAATAAGACCAGTAATGAACTAATATTATTTTGAAAGAGAAAGAACAAGCATTTTTAAAACGGATAGAAAGTCATAAAGGAATACTGTACAAAGTCTCCAAAATGTACATGGACAACCACGCCGATCAGCAAGACTTGTTTCAGGAGATTGTCTGCCAACTTTGGAAATCGTACGATACTTTTCGGAATGAAAGTCAGTTTTCAACCTGGATGTATCGTGTAGCGGTCAATACAGCTATCGTTTTCTTAAGAAAAGAAAAACGGAAAGTGGATAAATATGAAATCGCCTCTGAGAACATCAAAGATGACGAAGGCGATACCCATATCAAAGAAAGCCAGCTTGAGCACTTTTATAAGGCAGTCCAAAAACTCGAGAAGATTGATAAAGCGATTATTTTTTATCAACTGGAGGGTTTCTCACATAAAGAAATTGGAGAGAATCTGGGAATTTCTGAGGGAAATGCCCGAGTAAAATTAAACAGAGCAAAAGAAAAATTAAAAGAAATTATAAAAAATCAGGGATATGGATTTTAACGATATACAAAACGCATGGAATAACGAAAAGATAAAAAACATCGTTCTTCCCGATAATTTAGAAAAAATACAATCGGCAAATACGCCTTTGGATAAGATTCGCAAAAATCTTAAACATGAACTTATTATGCAGTCAGTAGTTGTCATATTACTTGGATTTACACCTTATGCATCTCATTTCCCAGAAAAATGGATTATGCCTTTTTACTTATTCTTCAGCATATTTGTTGCAGTTTGTGTTTACTACCTGATTAAATTATATGTTTTTTACAAAAGACTAAACAAGATCACTCTAAAAACAAAAGACAGTCTTTATGAAACGTATTTTGACATAAGACTTAATATGGAATTGTACAAAACATTCGGGTTTGCGCTGACACCTTTTATTGTTTTGTTTTTGATTGGTTTTTTATACAATGATTTTTCAAAAAAGGCTGGTTTTCAAACAACTGATTTCAGCAACACACAACTGGTTAGTGTTTTTATTTCAGTTATATTTTCAATCTTATTCATGGGATTGTCTTTAGAATGGTGGGTGCAATATTTTTACGGTAAACATGCCAAAGAGATTAAAAAAGTAATCGACGAATTAAAAGAAGAATAAATAACAAGCCTATCGTAACTGATGGGCTTGTTATTTTTATTGGTATTTTTGTAGAGAATTTTACACCGAGATTCACAAAGAAAAACCAAAAATTCACGAAATTTTTATTCTTTGCGCTACTTTGTGCATCCTTTGCGAATCTCTGCGAAACAACAAAAGTCATGAAAATATTTATTACAGGAATTTCAACCGACGTAGGTAAAACAATAACTTCTGCGATTGTGGTAGAAGCTTTAGAAGCAGATTACTGGAAACCAATTCAGGCAGGTGATCTTGATAATTCAGATACCCTTAAAGTAAAGTCAAGAATTTCAAATTCTAAATCTCAATTCCATTCAAACTCTTATCAATTAAATACCCCGGCGAGTCCGCATTGGGCTGCTGAAATTGATGGAATTACAATTGATCTAAAAGAAATTCAGGAACCAAAAACTGAAAACCACCTGGTAGTTGAAGGTGCAGGAGGAATTTTTGTTCCGCTAAACGAAAAAGATACAATTGCTGATTTGATCCAACCGGATTATAAAGTGATCATCGTTTCAAGACATTATCTGGGAAGCATTAATCATACGTTATTGACTATTGAAGCAATTCAAAACAGAGGATTTCAAGTTCATGGAATTATCTTTAGCGGAAGCGAAAATAAATCGACTGAAAGCCTGATTCTAAATAAAACCGGAATTAAATGCATTGGAAGAATTGAGGAAGAACCTTATTTTGACCAAAATGTAATTAAAGAATATGCCGATTTGTTTCGGGAAAATCTTTTAAAACTGTAAAATGTATTTTGTAAAAAGTAAAATGCATCTATCTCACATCTGACAAAAAACATTTCACAATTATGACTTTACAAGAAAAAGACAGTCAATATCTCTGGCATCCTTATACACAGCACAAAACTTCGCAAACTCCAATTGCTATTACCAAAGGAGAAGGCGCCTTACTTTGGGATGAAAACGACAAGGAATATATTGACGCGATTGCTTCCTGGTGGGTAAATCCGTTTGGACACAGTAACAAATTTATTGCCGATGCTATTTACAAACAGCTCACGACCTTGGAACATGTTCTTTTTGGAGGTTTTACACATGAACCTGCCATAAAAGTGTCCGAAAAATTAATGGAAATTCTGCCAAAGAATCAGCAAAAAATTTTCTTTTCAGACAATGGTTCAACCTCAGTTGAAGTTGCCATCAAAGTTGCATTACAGTATTTTTTCAATAAAGGAGAAAAACGAACCACCATAATTGCTTTTGAAAATGCGTTTCACGGTGATACTTTTGCGGCGATGGCAGCAAGTGGGATCTCTTTCTATACACAGGCTTTTCAGGGAATGTTTATAGATGTTGTCCGGATTCCGGTACCTGTGAAAGGTCAGGAACAGGTGAGTTTTGAGGCGCTGGAAAATGTAATTCAGCATCATAATTGTGCCGGATTTATTTTCGAACCTTTGGTACAGGGAGCAGCCGGAATGGTAATGTATGAACCGGAATCTCTGGCAAAACTGATTGCAATTTGCAAGGAAAATAAAGTTCTAACCATTGCGGATGAAGTGATGACAGGCTTTGGCAAAACCGGAAAAACCTTTGCGATGGATTATGTCGATGAAGATCCGGACATGATTTGTTTATCTAAAGCTTTAACAGGAGGAACAATTCCGATGGCGATTACGACTTTTACGCAGGAGGTTTTTGATGCTTTTTATGATGACGACATCAATAAAGCCTTATTTCACGGACATACTTTTACTGCCAATCCAACAGGGTGTGCAGCAGCATTGGCGAGTATCGATTTACTTCAAACCGGAGAAATGCAGGTTAATATTAACAGAATCAATAAAAGTCATTTAGAATTTCAGAAGAAAATCGAAAGCAACCCAAAAGTAATTACAGCCAGAACATTAGGCGTTATTTTCGCAGTTGAAATAAAATCAGATTCTGAGGAAAGTTATTATGGCTCTATGCGCACCAAATTGTATAATTTCTTTATTGACAAAGGAGTTATTTTGCGCCCTGTGGGAAACATCGTTTATATCTTACCCCCTTACATCATGACAGACGAACAGCTTCAAAAGGTATATGCTACAATTGAAGAAGCTATTGAAATGGTGTAGCTTTTCACCATATAAGTTTTATAAGAAAATATAAGCAGCCTGCTTAAATGAACTTATATCACTTATATGTTTTAATTTATTTTAAACCCTGCGAACTTTGCCAAAACTTTTGCGAACTTTGCGGTTAAATAAAAAACTTTGAATACTAAAATCTCCATAACAGCGTTTTCATCTATTTCTCCATTAGGAAATAATGCTGAAGAAGTCTGGAAAAAATACCTTAACGATCAGCATTGCTTTTCGCAGCAATTCTTAGATCAGCAGGAAACTTCTGTAGCAGCACTTGAAGCTGACTCCAAACAAATTATAGCTGAAGTACGGGAATCAGATCCTAAATATAAATTTTTGGATGATTCTGTTTTGTTTGCTGTAGCAGCTTCGCGAAAGGCGATTGAGCAGGCAGGCTGGAATAAAAATGATGTATTTGGAATCAACATAGGTTCTTCCCGCGGGGCAACCGATTTATTCGAAAAACATTATAAAGAATATGTCGAAACCGGAAAAGCGCAGACTCTCGCCTCGCCTACCACCACTTTAGGAAATATATCTTCCTGGATTGCTCATGATTTACAAAGTACCGGCCCTGAAATTTCGCATTCTATTACTTGTTCTACTGCGCTTCATTCGATTTTAAATGGGGTTGCATGGCTCAAATCAGGAATGGCAGATAAGTTTTTAGTCGGAGGAAGTGAAGCTCCTCTTACCGATTTTACGATTGCTCAAATGCGCGCTTTAAAAATATATTCACGTATTGACCAGACAAAAGACTCGTGGCCCAATCTGGCTTTTGATTTTGAGAAAACGCAAAACACCATGATTTTAGGTGAAGCTGCAGGAGTTTGTTGTCTTGAAGCTGGCGATACACCAAATGCAATAGCCTACATAACGGGTGTTGGTTATGCAACTGAAATTTTAGAACACAACATTTCGATTTCTGCAGAAGCGGACTGCTTTCAGAAATCGATGAAAATGGCTTTAAAAGAAACTGATTTAAAAGATATAGACGTAATTGTCATGCATGCTCCCGGAACCATAAAAGGCGATTTAACGGAACTGCGTGCAATCGAAAAAGTCTTTGGAGAAAATGTTCCATTGCTGACTACCAACAAATGGAAAATCGGTCACACTTTTGGCGCTTCAGGAATTTTAAGTTTAGAACTGGCTCTTTTGATAATACAACATGACAAGTTTATCAATGTCCCGTTTGCAAAAGCTCAAAATCAGACCAAATCCATAAAAAAGGTGCTAATCAATGCCGTTGGTTTTGGAGGAAATGCCGTCACTATTTTGATTGAAAAAGCATAAACTTATAAAATCATATCAATAAAAAAGGCTCAAAGTTAAAACTCTGAGCCTTTTGAACATTATAGAATTCAGCTTAGTTGATGCTGTTTAGCATATCAGCAATTTCATCTAATCTTGGTGTTAAGATGATTTCGATTCGACGGTTTTTAGCTTTTCCTTCAGGAGTAGCATTACTTGCTAAAGGAGAAAATTCGCTACGCCCTGCAGCTGTTAATTTTTGTTTGTTGATTTTAGCATTTTCACTTAAAATAGCTACAATAGCAGTCGCTCTTTTAGTAGATAAATCCCAGTTGTTTGCGATTGGTCCTGAACCTGCATAAGGATCATCATCAGTATGTCCTTCAATCAAAACAGAAAGATCAGGATTGTCGCCCAATACTTTTCCTAACTCTACAACCGCTTTTCTACCTTCAGAACCCACTGCCCAGCTTCCTGAATTGAAAAGTAATTTGTTTTCCATAGAAACATATACTTTTCCGTTTTTCTGTTCTACGGTAAGTCCTTTCCCTTCGAAACCATTTAAAGCTTTAGACAATGTTTCTTTAAGCTTTCTCATTGCCTCTTCTTTAGCTGCAATCATAGCTTCAAGTTCATTGAGACGGCTTGCGGTTTTATCTAAACGCGCCTGCTCTTCAGCTAATTTTTTTGATTTTGCTTCTAATTCAGCCAGCAAATCGCGGTTTTTATTCATGTTTTTCTCTAACGCATCGTTGCTGTTTTTCTCCAATGCATTATAAGAATCCTGCAAAACTTTGAATTTATTCTGTGCAGCGGCAAGATCAGCTTTTTGTTTGGCTAAATCATCTTTTGCACTTGCTAAATCCTTTGTTAATTTATCACGGTCTAATTCTAACTGACTTTTTGCTTTTTTTAATTCGCTATTCTCATCAGCAATAGATCGGTTTTCTTTTTTTAAGTCTGAATATTTTGTTTCAAGGTCATTGTAGATTTTTTTGGAAACACAAGACGTTGAAAGTGCCAGAACAAGCAATCCAAGTGAGGCTTTTTTAATCATTTTTATGGTATTTATAAATAGGTTATTATTCTTTTAATATTTTTTAAACGTGATGCCCTAGCCCTGATTGAAACGGAAATCCTTTGTGGTTTTTCTTTAAAACCACAAAGATTGCAGTGGAAAGCAGGAATTAGCTCCTTAAACTTTACTAACCAAATTATACTTAGAACCCGCCTTTACGTAACAATAACAATACCAGAATTACTCGATTTCGACTAAAATCGGGCAATGGTCAGAATGCATGGCATCCGGAAGGATAACGGCACGCTTTAGTCTGTGTTCTAAAGGCTGGCTTACCAGATTGTAATCGATACGCCAGCCTTTATTATTTCCTCTGGCTCCTGCGCGGTAACTCCACCAGGTGTAATGGTGAGGATCTTTATTAAAATGGCGAAAACTGTCGACAAAACCAGACTTCATAAACGCATCTAACCAGGCACGCTCAGCCGGCAAAAATCCTGAGACAGTTTTGTTTCGAACCGGATCGTGAATATCAATTGCTTCGTGGCAAATATTGTAGTCCCCACAAATTATGATATTTGGAATGGTTAATTTTAACTCATTTATATAATTTTGAAAATCATCCATATACATAAATTTATGGTCTAATCTTTCGATATTGGTTCCTGACGGCAGATACAGGCTCATTACAGAAACATCGTCAAAATCGGCGCGCAGATTACGACCTTCAAAGTCCATATGATGAATTCCGGTTCCGTAAACCACTTGCTGTGGTTCAATTTTAGACAAAATGGCTACGCCGCTATATCCTTTTTTAGTTGCCGGATAGTAATATTGATACGGATACCCTGCATCGGTAATCTCTTCTGTTGGAATTTGCTCCTTTGTGGCCTTAATTTCCTGAAGACAAATTACATCAGGATTGGCTTGCTGAAGCCATTTAATAAAGCCTTTTGAAATAGCAGCGCGTATTCCGTTTACGTTATAAGAAATAATTTTCATTGGATTTTTTTAGAATTTCAAAAGTAATAAAAATGCGGAAAGTTTACATAACAAACACTAAAAGTAGAGTTTTTTGTTATCTTTGTTCGCTGTTCAAATAAATTAAAAATAGTAGATGGGTTTAGTTACCGCGAAAGAAGTTGCAAAGGCAATAAATGTTGATAAGTACGGAGTTTTCGGTACTTTTTCAGGCTGGATTCTCATGAAGGTTCTTAAAATATCCACCCTTAATAAAATTTACGATCACAATAAACATTTAGAAGATGTTGCTTTTTTAAACGGTATTCTGGATGAGATGGAGATCAAATTCGAAATTCCTGAAGAAGATTTAAAACGTTTACCAAAAGAGGGACCTTATATTACGATTTCAAATCATCCGCTTGGAGGAATCGATGGTATTTTACTATTGAAATTAATGCTCGAAAGAGAACCAAATTTCAAGATTATTGCCAATTTTTTATTGCACAGAATAGTTCCAATGAAAAAATACATTATGCCGGTTAATCCTTTTGAAAATCATAAGGATGCGAAATCGAGTGTAATAGGCATTAAAGAAACTTTACGCCATCTGAGTGACGGAAAACCATTGGGGATTTTCCCTGCAGGGGAGGTTTCTACTTACAAAGACGGAAAATTAGTTGTAGATAAACCATGGGAAGAAGGTGCTTTGAAACTGATCAGAAAAGCAAAAGTTCCGGTTGTCCCAATTTACTTTCATGCTAAAAACAGTAAATTATTCTATTGGCTTTCTAAAATAGACGATACTTTACGTACAGCAAAATTACCATCAGAGCTGCTTACACAAAAAGACCGTGTCATTAAAGTTCGTATTGGAAAACCAATTTCGGTAAATGAACAAAATGAAATCGAATCGTTCGAAGAATACTCAGAGTTTTTAAGAAAGAAAACTTATATGCTGGCCAATCCTTTCGAAAGGGAGCATAAATTGCTTGATACATCTAATTTAAAAATTCCGAAAGCACCTAAAAAGATTGTTACTGCAGCAAACGAAGCAGAAATGATTGATGAAGTTCAGACTTTAAGAAACAGTGACTGTCGTTTATTGCAAAGCAAAAATTATGAGGTCTTTTTTGCAAGGGCAAAATCAATTCCGAATATTTTACATGAAATTGGGCGTTTACGTGAAATTACTTTCCGTGAGGTAGGTGAAGGTACAAACGAATCTATTGACTTAGACCAATTTGACCAATATTACCATCACATGTTTTTATGGGATGAGGATACTAAAAAAATTGCCGGTGCTTACCGAATGGGATTAGGTTCTGAAATTTATCCAAAATATGGAATCGAAGGCTTTTATCTGAATGACCTTTTCAGATTTGAACCTGAATTGCACGATATGATGCACAAATCAATTGAAATGGGACGTGCATTCATCATAAAAGAATACCAGCAAAAACCAATGCCGCTTTTCCTGTTATGGAAAGGGATTATTCACACCACTTTACGTTATCCTGAACATAAATATTTGCTGGGTGGAGTAAGTATCAGTAACCAGTTCTCTGACTTCTCTAAATCGTTAATGATTGAGTTTATGAAGTCTAACTACTATGATCCGTATGTTGCACAGTATATCCACCCTAAAAAGGCTTACAAAGTAAAACTGAAAGACGCAGACAAAGACTTTATTTTTGATGAAGCCGAATCAGATTTGAATAAATTTGATAAAATCATTGACGAACTGGAACCTGGAAATTTACGCCTGCCGGTTTTGATTAAAAAATACATTAAGCAAAATGCCCGTGTAGTAGCATTTAATGTAGATCCTCTGTTCAATAACGCTGTAGACGGCTTAATGTACATCAGGATTGCAGATATTCCTGAGAGCACTATGAAACCGGTTATTGAAGAGTTTCAGATTGAACTGGAGCGTAAATTATCTGAGAAAGAAGATATCAGTTAAGAAAATTGATAAAAAAAGAAAACCCATTTCACAAATGAAATGGGTTTTTTTATGTTTTAGAACCAGCCTTTTTTACCAACCTGATACGTTTGATAAAACTCTTCGTCAGTTTTCACAAGATAGATAATTCCTTCTATGAGTGCTATTAAACTACCTAGTCCGCAGAAAAGATTAAGAAGTATCTGAATTATTCCTTCTTTGGTGTAACCCAAATAGAATTTATGAACTCCTAAAGCTCCAACTAAAATCCCTAAAATTCCAGCAACAACTTTTTTGTTTTCTTCTCTTCGAACTGGAGGATTATTCCAGTCTTCTTTTGGTCTTGTAGTTTCCATTATTTGTAATTATTGTAGTTCAGCTTTTCCAATTTCATTAATTTCTTCTATTTCATTTTTTGGATCTGGTCCATATTCATTTGATCCATGATTGCCTTCAGTACATAATAAAATAAGTAACCAAATACCACCAATAAATGGAATTAAGGCAACAAAATAATACCATCCACTTTTTCCAGTATCGTGTAATCTTCGAACAACTACTCCTATTCCTGGAACAATCGTTGCCAAGGTATATAATCCAAAAAGAGCATATCCAATAATTCCTCCAGTAATTGCATCTCCAAAAATTCCTCCAACTATTGCTCCAATCACTATTAAAAGAATTGAAATTAACCCATTAGCAAGTACAAAGTACCAATATTCGCTTCTTCTGGCACGACCATTAAAATTTGCATAGTTTTCAAACACCACTTTTTTGTACCATTCAATCATAATCAATAAATTTAGTTAGTTAAACCCTACTCTTTTTTAGGATTTTCGGCTTACTCCTTTTAAAATTTTGTTAAAATTAGCAACAATATTAAAAAAAAATAACTTCAAAAACTAATTGTGAGACTTATTTTTCAGAAAAAACCTGTTATTAAAACCTAAAGATAAACAAATCATTATTTTGAGTACAAGGCCTTTATTTTATCAACAATTACCTGAGCCAAACGTTCATGGCTTTCAAATGTCCAGCCCGCAATATGAGGGGTAAGGATTACCTTTTTGCCATCCAAAAGGTATTGAAAAGCTTCGGGCGTATTTTTTTCCTGGAAAAGAGTTTCAAAAGAAAGTTTCTCATATTCCAAAACATCCAGACCTGCTCCCAAAACTTTTCCAGACTTCATAGCTTCAACTAAATCTGCCGTAACGATGTTTTTACCGCGAGAAGTGTTGATAATCCAAAATGGCTTAGCAAATGCGTTAATGAAATTCACATCAATCATTTTGTCTGTTTCAGGCGTCCATGGAATATGCAAACTCAATACATCCGTTTTTTGCTGTAATTCCTGCAATGAAACCTGTTTTGCGTTTTCATCTCCCATGTTATCTTTAATATCATAACACAAGACTTCAACATCAAAACCACGGAGTTTTTTAGCAAAAGCTTTTCCCATGTTTCCGTATCCGATGATGCCAACCGTTTTTCCATCAAGCTCATGACCCCGGTTGCTTTCCCTGTTCCATGCTCCTAAACGGATTTCGCTATCTGCCTGGTTTAGCTTATTAAAAAGAGACAAAATCATTCCCAAAGTATGTTCTGCAACAGCGTTGCAATTACCTTCTGGAGCGGCAATCAGATGGACATCTTTATCCAATGCGTAATCACAGTGGATGCTCTCAAGACCCGCACCAACTCTGGCAATAAACTGCAAATTGACAGCTTTATCAATGAACTGTTTATCGATTTTAAAACGGCTTCTGATTACAATGCCGTTATAATCTTGGATCTTAGCTTCAATTTCTTCCTTTGAAGAAGTAAAATCGGCATGATTTTCAAAACCTGCTTCTTCTAATTGCTGCCAAAGAATAGGATGATTGCTGTCGATATGTAGAATTTTTATACTCATTTTTTTAAAATTTTAGATAAACAAAAATACAGTTTATTCTTTATTCCTGAATCAACAATTAATCAGGAAGCTTAGAGGTTTTTATTGGCTGCATTTTTTTAACCCCTGAGATATCACGCTGAAAATCAAAATAACCCGCTTTCATAAGCATAAATTCGCTCAAATTAAATTGATCAAAACATTCAAAGTCTTTCTGGAAAACAAAAAATCAGGCGGCCTTTTATTGCTTTTTTACCATATCATCATTTACTCTTACCAACAAAACCAAAATGGCTCCACATATTGATGCCAGAATGCTTGGCGGAATTGGTTTTACAATGTCCATTTTCATTACGATTTTAGCCTTTAAAGATCCTGAAATCATTGTTTTTTCAAAAATAGCCATTCTGATTGCATCTCTGCTTTCAGAAATTTTCGGATTCATCTATTTAAAATATATTTTGGAGAAGAAGAAAGTTTAAATCCCAAGAAATAAAAATTCCAAATTCCAACTAGAAAATTGGAATTTGGAATTTCAGGAATTTGATGTTTTTATTTTAAGAGTCCTTTGATTTGTTTCAAAGAAGTTTTAATTCCTTTGATCAAAGACGAACTGAAACCATTGTGTTCCATTTCGTTCAGGCCTACGATTGTACATCCCTGAGGCGTAGTAACACGGTCGATTAATTGTTCCGGATGAACTTTTTCCTCTAATAACATTTTTGCGGCTCCTTTTGCAGTTTGTGCCGCAATGGCCAAAGCCGTCTGAGAATCAAATCCAATTTCGATTCCGGCCTGCATTGAAGCACGGATATATCTTAAAGCATAAGCTGTTCCGCAGGCGCCTAAAACAGTTGCGGCATCCATTAGTTTTTCATCAATAACCGGAGCAGTTCCTAAGTCCTGAAACAAATCTACGATTGGCAAAGCTTTTTCTTTATCTTTTTCAGGAAATGAAATACAAGTAGCTGATTCACCAAATTGTGCTGCTATATTCGGCATGATTCTCACAACCGGAAATTCATTATTCGTTTTTGACTGAAGCATTTCCAAAGACAAACCACTTACTGCTGATGCTATGGTCTTTCCGGAGATTACCGGTAAAATCTCTGCCAGAACAGTATCTACCTGATACGGTTTTACAGTCAGAATAACTACATCGGCTTCCTGAACATTATGTTTATTATCTGATGAAACTGTAATTCCTAATTCTTTTAAATACTGAATACTTGCAGTATTTCTTCTGGTAACAGTAATCTGATTGTTTTTAGAAAATTTTGCAATCCCAACGGCAATAGAAACCCCAAGATTTCCTCCTCCAATAATATGTACTTTCATGCTTATTTATTGCTGATTAATAGCGTGTTTTTTTAGCCACAAATTACACAGATTTTTAAGATCTTAAATCACTGCAAGGAGTTAATTTGTTTGAAAAAATTAAAACCCAAGAATCAATTTGGCTACTCCAAAATACAGCATAATTCCAAAGACATCGTTGGTTGTGGTGATAAATGGTCCTGTTGCTATAGCAGGGTCTATTTTATTTTTGTGTAAAAAAAGCGGTACCAGAGTTCCTAATGTTGCAGCAAATAATATCACTACAATCATCGAAATTGAAATAGCCAGCCCTACTAAATACTGTTGGTACATGATCGAATGATACCCCAATAAAAGTAATGAAATAATACTTCCGGATATCATAGAAACTGAGATTTCTTTACTAAAATATCCTCTGCTAAAATCCTTAAGGGTACCATTTGCCAAACCCTGAACCACGATTGCCGAGGCCTGAACACCGATATTTCCAGCGGTTGCAGAAAGCAAAGGCACGAAAATGATTAAAGTTGAATATTTTTGGAATGTCTGTTCATTTCCTTTTAAAACAAAAGAAGCTACGATTTCAATTACCATTCCAATTAAAAGCCATGGCAAACGGGCTTTTGTCAATTCTAAAACACTGTCATTTGATTCTACGTCCTGCGTAATACCCGCAGCCAGCTGGTAATCTTTATCCGCTTCATCTTTTATTACGTCTACGATATCATCGATTGTAATTCTTCCCACTAAACGTCCAAGCTCATCCACAACCGGAATCGCTTCCAAGTCGTATTTTTGCATGATACGGGCTACTTCAACATCTTCTGTGTCTACATTTACAAAATTCAATTTTCGGATATACACATCTCCAATTTGGGTTTTGGTCGAAGAAGTCAGTAAATCTTTCAGAGACAATCTTCCTTTTAAGCGGTTTTCATCATCAACCACATAAATAGAATGTACTCTGGATACGTTTTCTGCCTGAATTCGCATTTCTTTCACACAGGTCAGCACGTTCCAGTTCTCGTTTACTTTTACGAGCTCTTTACCCATTAGACCACCTGCAGAATTTTCGTCGTAACGCAACAAATCGACAATGTCTTTTGCGTGTTCAACGTCTATTAATTCTGAGATTACCTCAGCTTTAATTTCCTGCGAAAGTTCGGCAATAATATCTGCCGCATCATTTGTTTCAAGCTCATCAAGCTCTTCGGCAATTTCTTTTGGTGAAAGTCGGCTTAAGATATTCTCTCGCAGGTCATCTTCTAATTCAAGAAGAATTTCAGCGGTTTTATCACTATCTAAAACCTTAAAAATATAGGTTGCATCGTCAAAATCCAGTTCGTCCAGGATTTCTGCGATATCAGCATGGTGCAAATCGTTGAGTAAAACTTCAAGTTCTTTGTCGTTTTTCTGAACAATATGTTCTTCTAATTGCTGGATTAATTCTTTGCTAACTTTGAACTCCATCGGCTTCTATTTTTTGAGTCAAAACAATAAACTCATCAACGCTAAGTTGCTCTGGTCGAAGATCAAAGATAGTATCTTCCCGCAAATTATCTGATAAATTTAATGTTTTCAAACTGTTACGTAATGTTTTTCGTCTTTGCTGAAAAGCCGTTTTCACTACCGTAAAGAACAACTTTTCACCACAAGGAAGGCTGTAATCTTCCTTTCGGGTCATTTTCATCACACCCGATTTCACCTTGGGCGGAGGAATAAAAACATTTTCGTCTACAGTAAACAAATACTCTGTATCATAGAAAGCCTGTGCCAGAACGGACAGTATCCCGTAAGTTTTTGATCCTTTTTTTTCGCAGATTCGCTCTGCAACTTCTTTTTGAAACATTCCGGAAAATTCCGGAATCTGATCTCTGAATTCTAATGTTCTAAAAACAATCTGAGATGAAATATTATAAGGGAAGTTACCAATAATAGCAAACTGCTTGTTTTCGTAAACCTGATTTATGTTATATTTCAGAAAGTCTTCTGAAATAATTTTATCTTTTAATTTTGGATAATTCGCATCCAGATACGCAACTGATTCAGTATCGATCTCAATTACTCGTGTTGTTATCTTCTTATCAAGTAAATATTTCGTAAGCACACCCATCCCCGGCCCTATTTCTAAAACCTCATCATATCCCTTTAAGCTTAAGGTATCGGCAATTGCTTTTGCGATGCTTTCGTCTTTAAGGAAGTGCTGTCCTAAATGCTTTTTGGCTTTTACTTTTTCCATTTTCGTTCTTGTTTTGCCACGAGGGCGCAAAAGTATTCTTTTTACAGCGAAGACTAAAGACTCAAAGCTTTATTTTTTGTTTATTTCTCGAAGTTGTTGAACATCCAGCAAGTCTTTTGCCCGATTTGCTTTTATTTTACTTGTAATGAGATCTTCTAGAGACAAAACATTCCATTTTAAAAACGTTTTATCATTTACGGTAATTTCTTCACTATCATTATAAGCTTCCTCAAAACTTTTATTTACTGAAAATTTTGTTATCAGTTCCAAATCTAAATCAATTGGTGAAAATTTTACCGCTCCACCACCAACCATAAGCATTCGAACATTATGCTTACCCGATAATGCAATGAACTCATCAATGTTTTGATCCCAGAGCTTTGACATTCTAATTGGATTTTATAATTATTACAAAATTGTCTTTATTCTTATCCACTCTGTTTTTTACAGGAAATCGGCTTATACGCTCACTCATACGAAGAAAACTATATATCCTTTCCACTTTAGACAACTTTAAAAAATCTTCTTGCTGCTGTTTATTGCTTTCTTCTTTTGTTTGAAATCTGATTTCCATACTATTTCTTTTTAAATGAAAACCGAAATTGAAAAAACTTAGTTTCAATGTTCTGAAATAACCTCCAATTCTGTTCTAAAAGAAAGCATTTTATCTGCAAACAGTTCTAAGGCTTCTCTATCAAACTTTGGCTGATCCTCAAGATAATATTTCTCTAAAGTATCCTTGCTATCGGTTGTATATTGTACAGAATAGGTAATTCCGCCCATTTCTTCTTCAACCAAAACTTTCACAATTCGTGCTGAAGAAAATTTATTGGTAGCCAGAATCTCCGGAATATGTTTTTCCTGCATCCATTTTAACCATTGGTCATGAACGGTTTCGTGTATATTTGTGGTGATGTTGTAAATAATCATTTTTTTTAGATTGATTAGATTGTTAGACGTCTTAGATTGTTAGACTTCTAATAATCTAACTTTCTAATAATCCAAAAATCTATTTTATAAATTTTTGTCTCCCCTCAACTGTCGGTATTTTTTTCTCGCATCAACAAAGTAAATACTGTCCTGATGATTAAAAATTACCTTTTCATACAAAGGTTTTGCCTTTTCTATATCTTTTAATTCGTCGTTGTAAATTTCTGCGGAGAAAAACAATGCTTCGTCTACATAAATGCCGTCGCTATGATGGTCAATTACTTGCTGGTATTGGCTTAAAGCCGAATTATAATCTTTGAGACTTTCATAGATTTGACCTAAACGCAACATTGTTACAGCTTCGATTTCCTGCCCTTTAAACGATTTCAGAATATTCTGAAATTGCGCAACTGCTTCCTGTTTCTTATTCTGATAAAGCAGAAAATCCCCTTTTGCAAACTGCTTCAAAGCAGTCTGTGTCGAATCGGCAACTGTGTTGTCATTGATCAGTAAAAAATATTCCAGAGCATCATTTGCGATTAATTGCGTATTAGCCGACTTTAGTTCTTTGAATTGTTTTAAAGCCCATTCAAAATCAGTTTTAAAATAGCTTGTTTTGGCTGCTTTTAAACTTGCTTCGTGTGACATGATATCATTCTTTAGATCCAACTGGATTTGCGAATAATAAATCAAGGCCTGATTGAATTTTTCTTCCAAAAGCAAAATATCACCTAGCTCCATTTTAGCATCTGCTTTCTGATACTCGTTTAAATTGAGCTCTAAAGCTTTTTTTATAATGGTCTTTCCTTCTTCTGTCTTTTTCAGATTGAAAGCCAGGAAATGCGCCTGAATTATTTGCAAAGATAAGGTAAAAGGACTTACTCCATAAGTTGCAAGCAAATGTTCTAACTCAGTATTAATTGCAGGGTAATCTATTTCTGATGCTTTATCAATTTTAATCTGCATCAGACTCGCATTTGTCCGAATCAGTAAATCCTGATCTTTTGTATTCTGCAGAATAAAATTCAATATTTCAGCAGCCGTTTCGGTATCATCTTCATTTAGTGCAAACTGACTTAAATTAACTATACTAATTAATGATTCAGGTTCACGCTTATAAATTGCTTTTTCCTGAATAAAAGCTTTCCCAAATTCTTTTTGCTGCACATAAAACCAGCTCAGATAGTGATTCCAGAACACATCCTGATTTTGTTGGGTTTTCAGAATTAAAGCTTTCCGCATCGCATCCTTAAAGGCTGTATTATCCGTTTCACCGTTCATGAACCGTGACAACTGAGTCTGAATCAGATTCGTATTTTGCGGATTTTTAAAAGATTCAGCCAATAAAAGATCAATCATCAGATCCGTTTTTCCTAGCTGTCCGTACAACATCCCGATCTGGAAATTAAAATTATAATTTGGCTGTACCTGCATTGCCGTTTGATAGGCTTTTAAAGCATACTCCAACAAAACTTTTTTCTCAAAAGAGTTTGCAATGCCGTAAACATCATTCGGACTCGTTTTGATTTTTTCAATCGCCTGCTCGTAGTAATTTTTGGCCTTTGATTCGTTTTTCTGCAATTGAAAATTATAGCCCAATTCTACTAAAAAAACACCTTGCTTGTAGCGATTGTACCGATCCTGAATCATCTTTTCAGCATTAGCAAATTGCTGTAATTGCTGACAACATTCAACCGTTCTTAAAAAATACTGCGTATTAGATGGAGAAGCATTTAAAAGCTGTTCATAACTGATTTTTGCTTTTTCGAAATCGCCTTTATCGTAATAATACTGAGCAAGCTGCTCATTTTGGGAAAATGTAAAGGAAGACCACAACAAAACGATATAGATAAAGATGTTTTTCATATTTCAGTTTTTAATGTGGGTTTTAACAATTAAGAAACCTAACAGATTTTGAAAACCTGTTAGGTTTAACTCTAAATTACTAAAATTAGTTTATAATATCAAATCCGCAGTATGGACGCAAAACTTCAGGGATTACGATTCCTTCTGGTGTTTGGTAATTCTCTAAAATTCCGGCTAAAACTCTTGGCAAAGCCAGTGAACTTCCATTAAGTGTGTGAGCCAGTTGGTTTTTTCCGTCTTTGTCTTTGAAACGTAATTTCAAGCGGTTTGCCTGAAATGTTTCGAAATTAGAAACAGAACTAATTTCTAACCAACGATCCTGAGCCGTTGAAAACACTTCAAAATCATACGTCAAAGCAGACGTGAAACCCATATCGCCTCCGCAAAGACGCAGAATTCTGTATGGCAATTTCAATTCCTTCAAAATGTTTTTTACATGTTCTACCATTCCGTCAAGAGCCGCATAAGAATTATCAGGATGTTCTACACGTACAATTTCTACTTTATCAAATTGGTGCAAACGGTTTAATCCTCGAACGTGCGCTCCGTATGAACCTGCTTCACGACGGAAACATGGTGTATAAGCCGTGTGAAGAATCGGAAGATCACTTTCGTTTAAGATCACATCACGGAATAAATTCGTAACCGGAACCTCAGCAGTCGGAATCAAATATAAGTCGTCAACGGTTGCATGGTACATTTGCCCTTCTTTGTCCGGCAATTGTCCTGTTCCGTATCCTGATGCTTCGTTTACCAAATGCGGCACCTGAACCTCATTGTAACCCGCAGCTGTATTTTTATCTAAAAAATAATTAATTAAGGCACGCTGTAAACGGGCACCTTTCCCTTTATAAACCGGAAAACCTGCACCTGTGATTTTTACACCCAGTTCAAAATCGATGATATCGTATTTTTTTACCAGTTCCCAGTGCGGCTGAGCACCTTCGTGTAAAACCGGAATATCTCCTTCCTGAAAAACATTTAGATTGTCATCTGGTGTTTTTCCTTCAGGAACAATATCAGCCGGAAGATTTGGCAACGTGTATAATTTATTAGTCAGTTCATTTGCTAAAGCCTCTGCTTTTTCGCCTAGTTCTTTACTTTTCTCTTTTAATGAAACCGTTTTTTCTTTTAAGATTGCTGCTTTGGCTTTCTCACCAGCCTTCATTAACTCACCTATGTCTTTGGACAATTTATTAGATTCAGATAAAGTGTTGTCTAATTCTACCTGAGCTGCACGACGGTTTTCGTCTAATTGCACCACTTCTTCCACAACGCTTTTAGCATCGATATTTCGTTTTGCTAAAGCCTTGATTACTTTCTCCTGATTTTCTCTAATAAATGCGATTTGTAACATAGCTTGGTTTTTATAACTATTGTATTTTTATAACGGAAGCAAATTTAAGGAAATGTTTCCTAAGATTACGACAAAGTTTTACGGGAAAGAATGTATTTTAAAAGATGTTACGCAAAGTTGCACGAAGGTTATACCGAGATTCGGGAAGTTTTTTTGTTAAGAAATTCAAATCTAGAAATTCAAATCTTAATTATAATCCAGAAACCTGTATCGGTCATCTTTCTTAAACACGTAAATCTGACCGTTATATTTTAGTCTTTCGGATTCTTTTTTTACCCTGATAGTGGACTTTTCTGCAGAACCCGTTTCCTCATCTGCTTCTACTGAAACTTCATACAAAAAGTTTTTTGAAACTATTAAATCCAGGAAACCATTTGTTTCTTCATTAGAAACTATTAAACCTGTTTCTAAAGTTTCCAGTTCAAAAGAAGCTCTGCCGTTTGAATCTCCCTGCGTTTTTCTGATTGGATATTCGTATAAAAACTTTTTTATTTTACTATTTACTAATGCAAGAATCGTAAATTTTTGCTGGGAATATAAACTCACGCGACTGCCTGAAGCTTCTTCTGTATAAAAAGCAACTCCGGTTTTATGCTCGTTGAGCTGAATCAAATCTTTGAGAATATACGTTTTAGAAAACTTCGTCCCCTCATTTTCATTATAGCTCAGATTAAAATCTGTTTCCTGGGCAATAATTTTACCGTCTGCTTTATTGACAAAAAGGTATTTTCTTTCGAGATAATCTCCCAAATCATATTCATCTGCTTCCTGACTGTGTTCTTCCGTATTGACTACATAAGTGATGACAAAAAAGGTAATTTTATCATTATAACTAACAGAAGTTGTTTTGTTGATTCGTAAATCAGAATATCTGATATTGAGATTGTTAACTACTTTTTTTAAGAGGGTCAAATCCAGTTCTTCAGACAGTAATATGCTTTCATTATCTTTAAAAACAAGCTTTTCGACTGGTTTTGGCTTTACATTTTCAGACTGCACATCTGCTGCAAGTGTCGCCTTTTCGTCAATGGCTTGTTTTTTATTCTTCTCGCAGGAGCTTAAAAATAAAAAAGTGCCAATGAGAATCAGGTAGGTTGTAATTTTCATTGCTTTTGATTTATGGTTAGGGGCTTTCAAATATAAAATATTCTTACTAAGCTTTTTAAATAAAACCTGATGAATTCCTTATTTTTAAACTATTTATGTTCAGTCAGCAGATTTTTTAATTCTTTTGTTTTTAAAAAAGTCGCAAAACGTCCGGATAACAAGAGCATTTCTCTTTCTTCAGGGGTTATTTTTAGCTTGGTTTCAACGTGGGAGGCAAATTCATATAAGATCAAAATGTTTCCAGCTGTTAATTCATTAAACTTATTGCGGGTCAAGGTGGCTAGAATTATTTCGCCCTCCTTATCACGTGTAAAACTAAGTTCACCAAACTGATCTATTAAATCGTGTTTGAATTTTTGATAAAACTTCAGCCAATTACTAGAATCATCATCCGCATTTTTTAGTTCAGCCACAATTTTTTGATATGATTCGTCTTTTTTCATTTTCTGCAAATGGTCTCTGAGGGTTGTAAAACCAATTATCTCATAATTTGAAACAGGTATTTTATATCTCTCAAATGCATTTTCAATATCTATGTCAAAAGTCATATACCGAGTCTGAACCGTATACAAAGAAGTTGTTTCGAGCAATGAGATTAATTTGATTTTTTCGTCAGTTATGTAAGGCTCTTTTTTTCCCTGGCCAAAACAATCAATAAATAGTGCTTTTTTGTTTTTATTATCTACTTTAGCATCATCATGAAGAAGTTCTAATAAGGTTTTATATCCCATATTATCTGAAGCACCACCATCAATAATACATAAAATCTTATTCTGTCCTTTGATTCCGAATTTTGTTTTTGGAAGCACGCCCGGAAAAGCAGAACTCGCCGTTATTCCATAAGTAAGCGGAAACTCGTAACCATCGTTTACCTCATTTTCATCTAAACAAACCGTAGCTTTATTGGGAGCCAGGGACGAATTTATATTGAGCCCTCTGATAACATGAGGCATAAATGCAATCCGCTCTCCATTATTATAGGCTGTTCCATTGGCAACCATCATCGGTAAATAAGGACGTAGCGTGCTTTCTTTCGGAATAAAAAAATCAGACAAAAGCATCTGGGTTTTGCACTTATCAGGATTGTCAGGATTCGTGCAGTCATATTGCAAGACCTCAAGATCCAGTTGCTGGCTCATGGATATTTTATCGCCTTTTTCGTTTTTGCTATTATTGAGAAGGGATAAAATACTAGCCGATTTATTGACATAATCCTTGTAAGCATCGGCTTTGGAAAAGTAAAAATCATTAAAAGACTGGTGACCCTGATACAGTTTATTTTTCAGGATAGTTACATAATACCCAGCCGAATAACAGCCTCCGGAAACCGTTGAGAAATAATCAATTTCGTTTAAAAAATTGCGATGAGAATTGTCTTCTGTGATTTCTTCTAAACCTAAAAGCACACCCATACTAAAAAACTGCGCTCTTGAACCTCCGCCCGAAATAGCCACTCCTAAAGCAATGTTGGGGTTTTGAAACTTTTTATCACGCTCCTGAACCGATTTATACTCATTTAAAGAAACCGGCGGAATCGAATTATAATTAATCTCTGAAAAAAGACTGATTTTATTTTGAGAAAATCCTGAACGAAAGCTAAAAAAGCATACAATCAGGAAAATCGTAGAATACGTATATTTCATTTTGACTTTACTAACTAATTCACTGAAAGCGAAATTACAAGAAAGTTAAATAGAATGAAAATAACACTAATCGAAATATATAATTAAGAACGCTTAATCTCATGACCGGTAAATTCTTCCAGCGCAGCAAAAATATCGTCTACAGGAAGCACTTCAAAGTCCGGATGGCTTTTTAAGAAATTTGCATTGAGTTCAGTAAGGTTTTCATCCAACTCAAAAAATGCATTGTTATTCAATAAATCCCTTGTTGGATTAACCCCTTCAAATTTGCCGTTTAAGAATTTACCAATTTTCACACTGCTCAGTAATTTAACCCTTTTTGCCTGAGCCTGAAATAATTCTAAATGCTTTTCGGCTCCAATAAGGGCAAGACCTTCTTCGATAAGTTCATTCAGTTCTTTATTCCAGCGGGAATCATACACAAATTTCGCAAAATTTCCTTCTGTATATTTTGAAGTGTAATAATCGAGATAATAACTCAATAACGCATCTTCATGAATAAATTGGTCATCAACGCCTTCTTCCCGCATTAAATTGATTACCGAAATATTTGAATTAATTACATCCTGCGAATTACCACTGTTCATTGCCGTTTCTGAAACTAGTATGCTACCGAATTCTTCCATTTTGTCTTTTTTGAGATTATTTATATGAGCGTATCGCCATTATTCTTTTTTTCATTCATTTTGGCGACCAATGCTTTCAAACGCAAGGCGCGTTCTTTCTTCTCATCCTGAAGTTTAGCCTTTTTGCGGTTTAGCAGTTTAGTATGCAGCGCCTTGTTTTTAGTGTTTTTTTTCAGGTCCTTTAGCCATGATACAAATGATTTTGCAAATTTCGGGTAAATAATGATACGATTGGTAATATATTTTGGGCGTTTCCCTCCGGGCCGGGCTTTCGGCTTTATCTTTTGCCTTGCTTCGCCTGCAAAAGGATACCGCCTCTATCCCTAACGCAATCTCGTTTTTATAAGAAAAATAATAATGGCAAAGATTTTGTTTCGCTCATTCAAAATTCTCACCATTACACTAAACCAAAAACATGAAAGAAACCTTATTCAAAAGTTTAATATTTTCTCTTTTAATTACTAATAGTTGGGCTGTAATAATATTTTTTATCTATTTTTTTGAAAGTCCGGGATGGTTTCAGGGTTTTACTACTCTCATGATTTTTATGTATAGCTGTTGGATTATTGCAGCTTTAGGAATTTTGGCAATAATAATCTCTTTAATTAAAAAATGGTTTTCTGCTCAATTAAAAATCTTCTTACTTGTTTTAGTTGCCTGGCTTAATTTATTTTTCTCAATACTGCTTTTAATAGTGGCACTTCTGGAAATAGTTCGTTTTGAAGCTATTTTTGAACTTTATCTTTTTTCAAACCTAATTGTTTCAATTGCAGCATTATTAATTATAAAGAAAAATTTCAAAAACCATGTAAATCTAAAATAATATCCAACTACAAAATTTCATTAAAAAACTCATTATTTACAAATCAACCCTTTACAGATTAATTCGTAGTTTTGTTAATGCAGATTATACTTTTTGCAGGTAATACAACCTTATACAGACTTTAAACAAGGAAAACCAATGAATCCTAAAGTTGATTTTTATTTTAGTAAAAACGAAAAATGGCAGAAAGAAAACGAAAAATTAACAACAATTGTTCTGGACTGCCAGCTATTCGAAGAATTAAAATGGGGTGTTCCCTGTTATACTTTTCAGAAAAACAACATCGTTTTAATTCATGATTTTAAGGAATATTAAGCATTTTTGTTTTCTCAAAGGCGCCTTATTAAAAGACACGAACAATATTCTGGTGCAGCAAACCGCTAATGTACAGTCGGCACGCCAGATCTGGTTTACCAATATCCAGCAAATCACTGAACTGAAACCTGTCCTGAAAGCCTATATTTATGAAGCTGTTGAAGTAGAAAAGGCAGGTTTAAAATTTGAATTCAAAAAGACGGAAGAATTTGTTATTGCCGAAGAATTTCAAACCAAATTAGATGAAAATCCGGATCTAAAACCCACTTTTCAAGCATTGACTCCTGGAAAGCAAAGAGCCTACATACTTCATTTTTCGGCACCCAAGCAGTCCAAAACCAGAGCGTCACGAATTGAAAAAGCCATTCCGCACATTCTTAACGGGAAAGGATTAAATGACTAACTAAATATGAAAGCAACCTTCTTCCCCAATCAGGAAAAATTCAGAGCATGGCTGGAAAAACATTACCAAACCGAAACCGAATTAGTAGTTGGTTTCTATAAAGTGAGCAGCAAAAAACCTACCATGTCATGGTCAGAATCTGTAGATCAGGCGCTTTGTTTTGGCTGGATTGACGGTATCCGGAAAACTATTGATGATGAAAGTTATTCGATTCGGTTTACGCCAAGAAAAAAATCAAGTATCTGGAGTGTTATCAATATTAAAAAAGTCGAGCAGCTCACAAAAGCCGGATTAATGACAGAAGCAGGTAAAAAAGCTTTCGAATTAAAATCTGAAGAAAGATCCGGAATTTATTCACACGAAAAAGAAGCTTATATTCTGGATCCTGAATTAGAAAAACAATTCAAAACCAATAAACCTGCCTGGGATTTTTTTGAAAAGCAGGCACCATCTTACAAAAGAGTAGTGATTCATTTAATCATGAGTGCCAAACAGGAAAAAACCAGAATTTCTAGACTTGAAAAGGCGATAGCCGCGAGTGCGGAGCAAAAACGAATTTTATAAAAAAAACTTAAAAAAACCTTTCGTCAGTAAACAAATAGTAACTTTATTCTCTGTAAAATTCTCTTAAAAGATCACAATGGAAAAAAGAAAAGCCCTTGAATACTATGTTTTAGACGTATTCTCAAACGAAAGTTATAAAGGAAATCCTCTTTCTGTTGTTTTTACTGATGGAAATTTAGGTCTTCAAACTTATAAGGATATTTCTAAAGAATTTGGCTACTCTGAAACTTCATTTGTTTATTATTCAAAAGAGCAAAAAGCATTAAATGTTCGTTCATTTACCCCAACAGGAATTGAAATTGACGGTGCCGGACATAATTTATTGGGAGCAGTTTGTGGCGCCTTATTCAAAAAAAATCCCATATTTGAAGAGCAATCAGAAAACAATCGTTTTGTGATCATGAAACATTCTGCGATTCCGGTAACCGTAAGTTTTGATCCGGTTACACAATATCCGGTGGTACAGATGCATCAAAAATCAGCAATCATCCAACAGGAAATTCCAACATATAAAATTGCGGTAGCCCTTGGTTTAAAAATTGAGGATTTAGATGTGAATGCCTTTGTCCCGACAATTGTAAAAACGGAAGTCACTCACATGATGGTTCCCATTAAAAACAGCCGAATTTTAAACGAAATTGTTCCTGACAATAAACTTTTAATTGAGATTTCGAAAGAATACCGCTCTGACGGGTTTTATTGCTTTACTATTTCAGATCAAAATGACAACATTGCCGAAACCCGATTTTTCAACCCTGTAATTGGAATCAATGAAGATCCTGCAACGGGAACTGCTGCCGGGCCTTTAATTGGATTCCTTACTCAAAAGAAATACACAAAACCCAATCAGGAATATAAAATTCTACAAGGCGTTAAACTGAATCAGCCTTCTATAATTGAAGTAATGAATCGTGAAAATGATATTTTGGTGGGTGGTTCTTCGATTATTACGATGAAAGGGGAATTGTATTTGTAAAATCATAATACATTGAATTACTATGCACACTTTTGAACAAGCAAGGAAATTAGTTGCTGACAGATTAGAAAATTCGAATTTTTCAGATAAAGATTCATTGATTATTTTGGACAATTTTACTATTGAAAAACCATACGCATGGATTTTCTTTTATACTTCTAAACTATACCATGAAACAAAAGAAACACAATACGCAATTGCAGGAAATTCACCAATTATAGTTGACAAAGAAACCTTAGAACAAACTTCTTATCCAACAGCCTACAGTTTAGAAGAAATACTTCAGAAATATGAAGAAGAGAAAAAGATTTGGAATTTGATTTTACCTGAAAGTCACCTTATTGAAAATTCAAAGCTAATATCATTAAAAAACAAACTAGAATTAGGGCTGAATATAATTAAAGAAATAAAAGACAGTAAAACTTTTAGTCTTGCTTCTGGTTCTGAATTTCGACTTAAAATGCTACAATACGATCTGCAAAACATTGGAATTGACACTTCATTAATTTTAGCATGGGGAAACAAACCGGAAACTTTATAAAACAAAAAACTGCATCCGAAAAAGGATACAGTTTTGTATTCAGAATTAAAATCCTTAATTCGTTTTCATCGGAGGCAAATCAAATGCGCAAGCATCATGTTCGAAGTTGTTTCTGTGTCCGCCATCGCAAAACGGTTTGTTATTTGATAATCCGCAACGGCAAAGGCCTAATGCTGATCTTCCCTGAAGTCCGTAAAGAGTTCCTTCCGGATCCATAATTTCAAAATCACCTTCAATTTTGATTGATCCGTTTTTATTGATGATAAGTTTTGTCTTGCTCATAAAAATTGTTTTTGTTATTTTTTTGGACGGCAAAGATTGCAAAATATTTCCTGAAGATTTTACTTCTAACATCAGTTTAAACTGGTTCTATTTAAACAATACTTTCAATTTCAACTAAATTAAAAGTACTGATAATCAGGATAAAAAGCAGAAATGGTATCCGCTTTTGAATCAATAAAACCATTAGCATTGAGACATTATTTTGTAGATTTGAGAAATCATTTTATCTAAACTATCAAACTACTTATGAAAAAACACTCCATTCTAATAGCATTTGCCTTTCTCTTTAGCCTAACCTCTGCAACCAACGAAACAAACTCACTCGAAGAGGGCTGGATCAATTTACTGGATAAGAACCTCAGCAAATGGGATATGTATCTAAGTTATAAACACCAAAACGGATATTCGGGAAAAGTCCCAACAGATGTTAATGGAAACGAAATACCCCCTATTGGCTACAATAAAAATGTGAACAATATGTTTACCGTAATTCAGGAAAACAAAGAACCTGTCCTTAAAGTTTCAGGCGAATATTATGGCTGCGTCTTTACCAAAGAAGATTTCAAGAACTATCGCCTGAAACTGAAAGTCAAATTTGGAAATAAAAAATGGGAGCCCAGAACCGAAAAACTGAAGGATGCCGGAGTACTTTATCATTCGCAAGGCAAAGCGGGCGTAGATTACTGGCGTGCCTGGATGTTATCACAGGAATTCCAAATAATGGAAGGTCATTTTGGCGATTACTGGAACATCGCTAACTCAGCAATTGATATCAAAGCCTATCTTCCGGAAGGATCAATGAATGCCGTAGCCGATGAGGACCAGCCATTTATTCCGTTTGGGACACATACTGAAAATACCGGTTTTTGTATGCGAAAAATGAAAGCTGAAACACCTAATAACGGCTGGACAGAAATAGAATTGGTTTGCTTTGAAGGTAAAAGTCTTCATATCGTCAACGGTAAAGTGGTTATGGTTTTGCAAAATTCCCGTTATTTCGATGGTGAAAAATTTATGCCTTTAAATGAAGGAAAAATACAGCTGCAAAGCGAAGCCTGTCAAGTTTACTATAAAAACATCAAAATAAAACCAATAAACAAAATGCCCACTGAGTTTGAAAATTATTTCAAATAAAGGGAATCGCTGGCTTTGATTACTTCACTTAATTCTATTTCAACATTTTTGTTTCTCAACAATTAATCATATTTTAATCTAAAAAATCTTTTTAATCCCTTAATCTGTGGCATTAATTTAAAAAACTTTGCGGCTCTGCGACTTTGCGAGATTAAAAAAACGTTGTGAATCTCCGTGAAAATCTTTGTGAATCTCTGCATAATAACAAATTCTCAATTCTATTCCTTATTTTTGCACCCAATAAAATACAATCATGACACAGAATCCAAAAAGATATACAATCACAGCAGCATTACCTTACACCAACGGACCAATCCATATTGGGCATTTGGCGGGGGTTTACGTGCCTGCAGATATTTATTCGAGATACCTTCGCCTGCAGGGAAAAGACGTTGCATTTATTTGCGGAAGTGATGAACATGGTGTTGCCATTTCGATGAAAGCTAAAAAAGAAGGCGTTACACCACAGGAAGTTATCGATAAATATGACGGAATTATCCGAAAATCGTTTGCTGATTTCGGAATTTCGTTTGATAATTATTCCAGAACTTCGGCTAAAATTCATCACGAAACGGCTCAGGAATTCTTTAGGACTTTATATGATAATGGCGATTTTATTGAAGAAGTTACCGAACAATTGTATGATGCAAAAGCAGATCAGTTTTTAGCAGACCGTTTTGTGGTAGGAACCTGCCCGAAATGTGATAATCCCGAAGCTTACGGTGATCAGTGCGAAAAATGCGGTTCGAGTTTGAATGCGACTGATCTGATCAATCCAAAATCGACAATAACGGGAGAAACTCCAGTTTTGAAATCAACGAAGCATTGGTTTTTACCATTGGATCGATATGATGCTTTTTTACGTGAATGGATTTTGGAAGGTCACAAAAACGACTGGAAAACGAATGTGTACGGACAAGTAAAATCATGGATTGATGCCGGATTAGAGCCTCGCGCCGTAACACGTGACCTGGATTGGGGAATTGACGTTCCGGTTGAAGGTGCCGAAGGAAAAAAATTATACGTTTGGTTTGATGCGCCAATTGGTTATATATCTTCTACGAAAGAATGGGCTGCACGCGAAGGAAAAGACTGGGAACCTTATTGGAAAAATCAGGACACCAAATTGGTTCATTTTATAGGGAAAGACAATATTGTTTTCCATTGTATCATTTTCCCGGCAATGCTAAAAGCAGAAGGAAGCTATATTTTACCGGATAATGTTCCTGCAAATGAGTTTTTGAATCTGGAAGGAAATAAACTTTCGACTTCTAAAAACTGGGCAGTCTGGTTGCACGAATATTTAGAAGAGTTCCCGGATAAACAAGATGTTTTGCGTTATGCATTAACATCAAACGCTCCTGAGACAAAAGATAATGACTTTACCTGGAAAGATTTTCAGGCAAGAAATAACAATGAATTGGTAGCTATACTAGGAAACTTCGTGAATCGTGTTGCTGTTTTAATTAACAAAAATTACGATGGTGTTATTCCAACTCCAAACGAATTTACTGAAATTGATGAAGCTACTTTAAATGAATTAAAAGCTTATCCAGCTGTGATTTCAAGTTCGATTGAGCGTTACAGATTCCGTGAAGCTTTGGGTGAATTGATGAATGTGGCCCGTTTAGGAAACAAATATCTTGCTGACGAAGAGCCCTGGAAAGTTATAAAAGTAGATCCAGAACGTGTAAAAACACAGTTATATGTTGCCTTGCAGATTGCTGCAGCTTTAAGCGTCTTAGCTGAACCATTTTTACCATTTACATCAGCTAAAATTTCAAAAATTCTGAATTTTAAAGACTTGAAAGAACACTTTAAAGGATTCAGTAAATATTTGAAAGAAAATCATCCTGGAGCTACAGACGTTATTTTGGGTAAAACATTATGTTGGAATGATATTTCTGAAAACTCAGATTTAATTCCGGCAGGACATAAAATTAATGAGTCTGAATTACTTTTTAACAAAATCGAAGACGAAGAAATACAAAAACAAATAGATAAATTGGAAGCTACAAAAACCGCTAATCTTGCCGAAAGCAAACAGCCAGAACCACAAAAAGAGTTGATTCAGTTTGAGGATTTTGCGAAAATGGATATTCGCATCGGAACTATTCTTGAAGCAGAAAAAATGCCAAAAGCCAATAAACTTTTAGTACTAAAAGTAGATACAGGAATCGATGTTCGTACGATTGTTTCCGGAATTGCGGAGAGTTTTTCACCTGAAGAAATCGTCGGGAAACGTGTTTCTGTATTAGCGAATCTGGCACCAAGAGCTTTACGTGGTGTTGAAAGCCAAGGAATGATTTTAATGACAACAAATACCGAAGGAAAACTGGTATTTGTAAATCCGGATGCTGATGCGCCAAACGGATCGACTGTAAACTAAATTTTTATAAATAAAATGAAATTGCGTGAATCGGTTAAACATAATTGATTCACGCTTTTGATTTTAAAGGTCTTAACTTATTATATCTAAAAAAATATAGTATTCGCAAATTAATAAACTAAAAAAAACAAATCATGAAAAAAACAATTTGTTTGAGCCTTTTACTTCTCATAAATATATCCGCTTTCGCACAGGAAATTATAAATTCGATACCTCTGGAATTGAAAAAAAGTAGTACTGTTTTTCAAATTGCTAATCCCAAAAAAAACGCAGTTACATTGTTTGTGAGAGACTCAGTAAAAATAAAAGCTATCTACCTGAATGAAAAGATGCAAATTACAGACAGCATCACGGATAAAAGACCGAATCCTAAAACATACACTAATATAATTGGTTATAATAGCAGTAATGGCAATACAAGATTATTCTGGTCATCTAATAATTATGAAACCATTTTTTCCCAAGTGTTTAATCCTAATAGTCGAGAAAGTCTGCTCAAAGAATGTAAACTGGTTTTAAAAAACGAAAAAGTTATACAAAAATTCAGTCAGGACGAAAACTTTTACATCCTGACAGTTGTAGAAGACAGTAATATCTTCAAACTATATGTCTTCAACAATGAAGGTAATTTTACAGAGAAAATAATTAACACAGAAGGGTTTCACTTTTTTACATTAGACTATAAAAAATCAGATTTATATACGGCTTTTTCCGAAAGTTTGCTGCCTTTTGAGGCGCCTTTCTCTTTACAAAATATTACTGTTGAAAATCAAACATCATTAATAGATGCTGCCAAAAAAAGAAAATGCTATTTGAAAGATAAGCAACTTGTAATTACTATTGACACCAACATCGATTTTACCCAGGTGATTCTAATTGACTTACAAAGTTTTACTGCTACCGAAAAGATGATAAAAAAGCAACATTTAGTTGGCGATAGAAAATTTTTAAATTCAAATTCCTTTTATTTTGATAATAAACTATATCAGCTAAAAACCTCATCAGGCATTATTTATTTCACAATAAAAGATTTAGAGGACAACATTTTAAAAGAATATTTTGCCAATTCAACGAAACCAATTGCCTTTAAAAATTCTGAATTTTTTGAACAGGGAGGCAGTTTGAGAGGCAAAAGAACTTTGGCAAGCAGTCCGCTGTTTATTTTGAAGGTAAACAGTTTATCTTTGGGTCTTTCCTGTTATAAGACTGGTCCAAATACGTTTATTACTTTTGGAGGCGTATCGGAGTTAAAACAATCAACCGATCAGACTACAATAAATGATTTTGGACTCACTGAAGAGATCGTATTTAGTACATCAATGGAAGATTTCACATCCAGTTCTAACAGAAGAGTAGTTAAAACCGAAGGGTTGTTTGATACTGCAGGAAATCGTATCAAAGGAAAATTACAGCCATTAGCATCTCATAAAATCATTAGTTTTTTTGATAAAAACAACACTATTTCATCACAGATTTTATTTAAATTAGATGCTTACTATCTAGGATATTACGATAATAAAACAAAACAATATACCTTTAGGAAATTTGTAGATTAACCAAGAACTCCCGATTTAGCAACTCGGGAGTTTTTTTCTGACAACACTTTCAAAGTATTAATTTTGCTTTTCTCCTAATAAAACAACATGAAACTCACCAAACCAAGATTAGCCTTAATCTGCGGTATCCTATGCATTTCTATTTTTCCGATACTGGTAAAACTGAAATTGACACCTGGATTAATCTCTGCATTTTACCGGATGTTTTTTGCAGTTACTTTACTTTTGCCTTATGTACTTTTAAGTAAAAACTTTAAACTGACAACCTTAAAATTCACCCTTTTAGCAGCACTTTGCGGAATTTTGTTCGCCTCCGATGTTGCGGTTTGGAATATTTCTATTCAGGATTCGAGTGCTACTCAGGCATCTTTATTGACAAATTTGTCTCCAGTCTGGGTTGGTGTTGGTTCTTTTTTGTTTCTGAAATCAAAACCTGCGACAAACTTTTGGATTGGAACTGTAGTTTCTTTATTTGGAATGGTGACTTTGGTTGGCTTTGAATTTTTCTTAGAATTGAATTTCAATCAGGCATTTCTCTTTGCCGTTTTATCCGGAATCCTGTATTCAATTTATCTTCTGGTCAGCAAAAATGTCCTTTCTGAGATTGATGTTTTAACTTTCATGACCATTAGTTTGATTGCTTCGAGCATTTATTTGGGAATTTTGTGTTATGTTTTAAACGAACCTTTCACAGGATTTTCAGATACAGGCTGGTTTGTATTGGTATTACAGGCAGTAATCTGCCAGTTGTGTGCGTGGCTTTCGGTTAGTTATGCAACCCAGCATATGCGTGCTACGAGAGTTTCGCTTAGTTTGTTAAGTCAGGCGGTAATTACTTCCATATTAGCTTGGTTGTTTTTAGAAGAAAAAATAACTTTACAGATGGTTATCGGCGGAATCATTTTACTTTTTGGAATCAGAATTACTTTTTACGATAAGCCTATTTCGTTAAAAAAGCTTTCTTCTAAGACTGATTAAAAGGTTTCACGCAGATTCGGCAGATTTTTTAAAATTATTTTAATTTGTACTACAAATTAAAGGGCATTCGTGAAATTCGCAGCAAAAAAACCTGAAACAAAGAAAACTTTAAACTAAAAAAACAAAACATTTAATGTTACATAAAAATAAAATCCCTGCTTTAAAAGTAATCGCATTCGATGCTGATGATACCTTGTTTGTTAACGAACCTTACTTTCAGGAAACAGAACATAAATTTTGCGCCCTGATGGAAGATTATCTTTCTCATCAGGGAATCTCGCAGGAATTGTTTAAAATTGAAATCGATAATTTGCCTTTATACGGCTACGGAATCAAAGGGTATATTTTATCGATGATTGAAGCAGCTATGAAAATTTCTAACAATACCATTCCGGTTGAAGTGATTGAAAAAATCATCCAATACGGGAAAGAGCTGCTGGAAAAACCTATCGAACTTTTAGACGGAATCGAAGAAACCCTTGAGGCTTTGCAAGGAAAATACAAACTGGTCGTAGCTACAAAAGGCGATTTAAAAGACCAGCACAGCAAATTACACCGTTCAGGTCTAGGGCATTATTTTCACCATATCGAAGTAATGTCAGACAAACAGGAAATTGATTATCAAAAATTGCTAGGGCGTCTGGACATTCAGGCACATGAATTTTTGATGATTGGAAATTCGTTAAAATCAGATGTATTGCCGGTTTTAGGAATTGGCGGATATGCCGTTCATATTCCGTTTCATACCACCTGGGAACATGAGAAAATCAATCATAAAGTTGAACACGAACATTTTAGCTCATTCGAAAAAATTACCGAAGTTGTTCCTAATTTAGTATAATGAAAACCCTTTTAGATTTAAAAAACTGGAATAGAAAAGAGCATTTTGAGCATTTCAGTAAAATGGAAGAACCTTTTTTTGGTGTTACTGTTGAGATTGATTGCACAAAAGCCTATCAAACCGCTAAAAACCTAAAAACTTCATTTTTTATCTTTTACCTGCATAAAACCTTGGTAGCGGTAAATTCGGTTGAAAATTTTAAATACCGAATTGCTGAAAATCAAATTTACATTAATGAGCGTATAGATGCTTCTGCTACTATTGGCCGTAAAGATGATACTTTCGGGTTCTCATTAATGGAATACAATGCAGATTATAAGATTTTTGAAAAGAATGCTCAGGCAGAAATTGACCGGATCCAAAATACCACCGGACTTTTTACCAGATCCTTTGATGATGATAACTTGATTCACTTTTCGGCTATACCATGGTTAAATTTCACTTCGATTTCACACGCACGAAGTTATTCTTATCCGGACAGCTGCCCTAAAATTTCTTTTGGAAAAATGATGACTTCAGAAACTGGAAAAAAAACCATGGCAATGTCTGTAAATGTCCACCACGGATTAATAGACGGATTGCATGTCGGTAAGTTTGTTGAGCTTTTTCAGGAGTTAATGAACCAATAGGAACAAACTGATAAACAAATATTTGGAATGATTTTTGAAAGCAAAAACATATGAAAAAACGGCTATTTCTTTTGTGTGTCTTTTATAATACTGTCATGCTAAGTCAGACGGTATTAAATTCTTTTGCCTTAAATTTAAACAGACCTTTAGAAAATGGTCAGATCCTGAATGTTGAAGATGTAAAAACTAATGATATTTATGTTTTTGCAGCCGATGATAAATTCATCAATATCTTAAAATACAATAAATCGCTATTCTTAAAGTATCAATTTACCGATTCTATAAAAATGGCAGAAAACAGGTCTTTAATAGGACATAGTATCAGCGATGACGGAAATCCGCTGCTTTACTGGGCAAATGATAATTTAAGAAACATCCGAATTATTAAATATTTTCCTGAAACCAAAACTTTAAAGGCTTTAAATTTTGATTTGCCTGTAACTACTGAATACATTATCACCACTTTCCAAAAAAACAATATATTTTATATGCTGTGTAAGGAAACAAATCAACAGCGTCTGCTACTTTATGAGTTTAATAACGGAAAAGCGGAAGTGAAAATGTTCGATTTATCCGGAATACAGTTTCAGAATGATAAAGGACAAAATCTAGCTTTCAATACCGTTATCCGATATTATCCTATTGAAAAAATGGATCCTGATAGTTTTAATACTTTAGATAAAACGATTAAAAAAACAAAAATGTACCTATCAGGCGATCATATTTTTTTGACATTCGATTACAGTTTAAAAAAGACACAGGTTTTAGACCTGAATATTGTAACTGCTGATGTTACCGAAAAGAATTTTAACCAGCCTTTATCTGACAAAGGATCCAAATCTTCAAATTCTTTTTTTTACGACAACAAATTACTGCAAATAAAGGCTGGCAAAGAAGAATTATTATTTGATATCAAAGATTTTGATTCAGGAAAAACATTAAAAAGTATCTCTGTTTCAAAAAAAGACTCAATTCGTTTTAAAAACTCGCCTTTCTTTTTACAGATAAACGATAAAAAGCCTCAGGAAATAAAAACCACCGAGAAATTTTTAAACCAGCTTTCTGCCCTAAACGCAGGAATAACCGTTTTTAAAAACCAGAAAAATACCTCCGTCTCTTTTGGCGGTTTTGCAGAATATCAGATTTCAGGTTACGACTACATACAGGGCAACTTATTGGCAGATTTTTTTGATAATGGATATGGGGGTTATTCTGAATACCAGAGTAAAATGGCGTATTTTGACGCCATGCTTAATCAGGATTTAGAATTTGTAAACAGCAAACAATCAGAACCTTTGGCTATTGATAATGTTTTTTATTATTTAAGTACTAATAAAAATATTTCACTGCAAAATATTATTAAACTAAAAGAGTATTACATTTTAGGCTATTACGATGTGGCTTCAAAACAATACATCATGCGGAAATTTACTGATGGTTTTTATTATCAAGAAAGAAATCCGATTATCAATAAAGCTTCTCTTTCAAAACCTTATCGTTTCGAAAACCTGAATTTTTCTAAGAATTAACCGAAATGTTCTTATGTTTTCCGGTATCCAAAAAAATGGTTTTGAATTATTTTCATTAATTTTACAAAAAAGACACACATTATGTTATCAAAAAATATTGAAACGGCTTTAAACAAGCAAATCCGAATAGAAGCAGAATCTTCACAAACGTACCTCTCAATGGCTTGCTGGGCCGAAGTACACGGATTAGAAGGAATCGCACAGTTTATGTACACCCAGTCAGACGAGGAACGTGCACATATGCTTAAATTGATTAAGTATGTTAACGAACGTGGCGGACACGCTCAGGTTACAGATCTAAAAGCACCTAGAATTTCCTATTCTACATTTAAAGAAATGTTTGAGGAGCTTTACAATCACGAACTTTTTGTTTCACAATCGATCAACGAATTGGTACACATTACTTTTGAAGAGAAAGATTATGCTACACACAATTTCTTGCAGTGGTATGTTTCTGAACAAATCGAAGAAGAAGCCACTGCTAAATCTATTTTAGATAAAATCAACTTAATTGGTGAAGATAAGGGCGGACTTTACTTGTTTGACCGTGATATTCAGCAGTTAACTGTTACCAGCTCAATCGCCATTAATCCAAAATAAAAACGTTAAAATTTATTTAGAATATATAAAAATAATATTTTCTGTTTATATTTGTTACTGTTTTTAATACAGAGGAAAATTGGGCAAGAAAGAAAAAGACAAGGATAAGAAAAAGGATAAAAAGAAAAAAAAGAATGCTGATATCCTTGATAAAATCAAGAAGGTTGAAAACTGTAAATCTTCTTGCTGTGAGAAATATAAAAAAAGTGAAAAGAAACGATGCTCACGCTGTCCTATGTTTGATTTATTCAAAAAGACTGCTTAACGATACATATATAACCCACCAGATTTCTTCGGTGGGTTTTTTATTTTAAATTGCGGTTACTTTCTGATTTTAAAAGACTCTAAAAATTTATATGAAAAACCAAATCATAATTCCAAAATCAGCACTTGATTTTTTGCAGCAGCTCAAAGAAAACAATAACAAACCCTGGTTTGAAACACATAAACAGCAATATTTAACCGAATTAAGCCATATTGAAACTTTTGCAGACGCTTTGTTACAGGAACTTTCCAAAACAGATATACTCGAAACGCTTTCAGGCAAAAAAAGTGTGTACCGAATTTATCGCGATATACGTTTTTCTAAAGACAAGACGCCTTTCAAAACCTTTTGGGGAGGCAGCTATAAACGTGCCACAGCGGCAAGACGAGGTGGTTATTATTTTCATCTTGAAAAGGGAAACAGTTTTTTCGCAGGTGGCTTTTGGGGACCCAACGCAGCCGATTTAAAACGCATCAGAGCTGAATTCGATCACGATCCGGAAACATTTCAAAAAATACTAAATTCAAAAACTTTTATAGAGACATTTGGAACTTTACAGGGGGAACAGCTCAAAACAGCACCAAAAGGCTTTGATGTCAATCACAAAGCAATTGATTTACTACGTTTCAGACAGTTTTTGATCATTAAACGTTTCTCAGATGATGAAGTATTAAGTCCACAATTTTTAGAGCAGGCTTTAGAAACTATGCAGAACATGAGACCCTTTTTTGATTATATGAGTGAAATACTGACTACTGACATCAATGGTGCGTCGATATTATAAATACTCTTTTAAAAAAACAAAAAAACCCGACAAGCTATAAAGGCTATCGGGCTTAACCAACAAATAAAAATCTTACTTGCTAAGCAATAGAATTTCGTTTACCACAATTTCTGTAACGTAGCGTTTCTCTCCGTTTTTATCGTCGTAACTTCTGTGGGTCAATTTTCCTTCAACGGCGACTTCTTTTCCTTTTACTACATATTTTTCGATAATTTCGGCCGTTTTACCCCAGGCAGTAATACGATGCCATTCGGTTTGCTCCACTTTTTCACCTTTATCATTAGTGTATTTCTCATTGGTAGCAATACTTAAATGCGCTAATTTTTTTCCGCTTTCTAATGTTTTAATTTCAGGGTCATTGCCTACGTTACCGATTAATTGTACTTTGTTTTTCATGGCGTATACTATTTTTAAAGGTTTATATGAAATTGAATTCGTCCGTAAATTCAACGATGCAAAGATGTGGCGGGTCTCAAAAATTAGTCGGTTATGAACTATTTACTTTCGGTTGTAATTGCTTGTAAACGTTTGTAAATGGAAATTAAATTAGTATATTTGAGATAAATCACACAAAAAATGCAAACAAAAATAAATAAGGTAGAATTACGAAATTTAAAATTTGAAGATTATAAAGAACTTAAAAACTCTATGGTCGAATCTTATCCAGATATGGCCAATTCTTATTGGAGAGCAAATGATATTGAAAGATTGCTTTCTATATTTCCTGAAGGACAACTAGTAATTTTGGTTGATGGGAAAGTGGTTGGCTCTGCATTATCTCTTATTTTGGATGAAAAATTAGTTGACAAAAGACACAATTACAGACAGATTGTTGGCGATTACACCTTTTCTACCCATAATCCGAATGGGGAAATTTTATACGGTATTGATGTTTTTATTCATCCTAATTTTCGCGGATTACGATTAGGCAGACGTTTGTACGACGCCCGAAAAGAATTATGCGAGCAATTGAATCTAAAAGCTATTGTCTTTGCCGGAAGGATTCCGAATTATGCACAGCATTCTAAAAAAATGACACCGAAAAATTATATTGACAAAGTAAGACACAAAGAATTACACGATCCGGTGCTTTCATTTCAGCTGAGTAATGATTTTCACGTTTTGCGAATTATCAAAAATTATCTGGAGGGTGACGAAGAGTCAAAAGAATTTGCTGTACTTCTCGAATGGAACAATGTCTA
The DNA here is from genome assembly GCF_048282555.1 of Flavobacterium adiutor. Lineage (NCBI taxonomy): Bacteria > Pseudomonadati > Bacteroidota > Flavobacteriia > Flavobacteriales > Flavobacteriaceae > Flavobacterium > Flavobacterium adiutor. The sequence continues at coordinate 158,328 of NZ_CP182487.1, read as the reverse complement.
TTATGATGAAAGTCCAAAACTGATTAACCTTGAGAAAAGCGTAATTCGTCTGGGTCTTGTGCAATGGCAAATGCGTCAACTGAATAATCTGGAAGAATTTTTTGAACAGGCTGAATTTTTTATTGATGTGGTTTCCGGTTATGGAAGCGATTTTGCTCTTTTTCCGGAACTTTTTATTGCGCCTTTAATGGCAGATTACAATCATTTATCAGAAGCAGAAGCTATCCGGGAACTTGCCCGCTATTCTGACCCGATCAGGAAGCGTTTTCAGGAATTGGCAATTTCTTACAACATCAATATCATTACCGGAAGTATGCCATATTTAGAAAATGGTAATTTATATAATGTTGGCTTTTTATGTAAAAGAGACGGAACCTCTGAAATGTATACCAAAATTCACATTACCCCAAATGAAGTGGTGCATTGGGGTATGAAAGGAGGATCCCAATTTAAAACCTTTGACACGGATTGTGGTAAAATCGGAATCCTGATCTGTTATGATGTCGAATTCCCGGAACTTCCAAGATTACTGGCAGATGAAGGCATGAATATCCTTTTTGTGCCTTTTTTAACTGATACACAAAATGGCTATACCCGTGTCAAACATTGTTCGCAGGCACGTGCAATAGAAAATGAATGCTATGTTGCGATTGCTGGCTGCGTAGGAAATCTTCCCAAAGTAAATAATATGGATATTCAATATGCTCAGGCTGCCGTTTTTACGCCTTCGGATTTTGCTTTTCCAAGTAACGGTATCAAAGCCGAAGCGACTCCAAACACCGAAATGACCCTAATTGTTGATGTTGATTTGAATTTACTGAAAGAACTGCATGAACATGGAAGTGTACATACACTGAAAGATAGAAGGACAGATTTGTATGAAGTTAGGAAGATAAATCCTTGATGAAATAGATTAATCCGAAAGCTTACGTCACTTCGAGTATTTTTGGCTTCTGATTTTGTATTTGAAAACAAAGATTGAATGGCCAAAAATGTATCGAGAAATATTGGTTTACGAAATGGTTCTCGATACAATTTTATAAAAACGCTATCGCTTTTATTAAATCACCCGAACTGACGATATTAGAATATAAGTAAATTACAAAAACGTACGTCACTTCGAGTGTTTTTGGCTTCTGATTTTGTATTTGAAAACAAAAGTTAATTAGCCAAAAATGTATAGAGAAGTCTCGTTTACATAATGGTTCTCAATACGATTTTATAAAAATGCTGTCGCTATTTTATAAAATCACTCGAACTGACGAATAGAATAAAAAGTAAAGATAAAAATGAAACAATCTTATGTTTATATATTAAAATGTTATGATGGAAGTTATTATACAGGTGTAACTTCAAACATTACAAAAAGGGTTTATGAACATCAGGTTGGGTATTATCCCGATTGTTATACGATAAGCAAAAGACCAATAGAATTAGTTTTTTATTGTGAGTTCACTGATATTAATTTAGCAATTGAAAAAGAAAAACAAATTAAAAAATGGTCAAGACTGAAAAAGGAGGCGTTGATTAATGGTGACTTTGACGCTTTAGTTAATTTAGCTAAAAAAAGATTTGATAACTAAGATATGACGTCACTTCTAGTGTTCTGGCTGATAGATTTATTTTGAAAACAAAAGTTAATTAGCCAAAAATGTATCGAGAAGTATTGGTTTGCATAATGTTCTCGATACGATTTTATAAAAATGCTATCGCTATTTTATAAAATCACTCGAACTGACGACCGAAATTTAAAAACCAATAAACACCATTAGCCCTTATGAATCCGGTATCCTCGTAACGTAGTGAAGAGATAAAGGCGAAAGCAGGAACCCATATTAACTAACACAAAACCATCATTCGCTTAAAATAAAAACCAAATTGCCTATTCTAATTAAGACAGATCTATGAAAACATGCCTCGAGTGCGCTGAGAAAATTGTAGGCCGGGAAGACAAAAAATTCTGCTCAGACAGCTGCCGCAATGCTTACAATAATAAAATAAACAAGGATAGTACCAACTTTATGCGGAATGTGAATAATAAACTCCGTAAAAATTACCGAATTTTGTGTGAATTAAACACAGAAGGAAAATCTAAGGCAACCAGGGAAAAAATGCTCAATAAAGGTTTTGATTTTGATTTCTTTACCAATATCTTGCAGACTAAAACAGGGAATACCTACTATTTTCTATACGATCAGGGATATCGGTCATTAGACAATGATTATTTTATGCTCGTAAAAAAAGAAATTTAATACCACTATATGAAAAAAAATCCTACTTCAATTCTGGCTTTTTTAGGAGTCTTAGGAATTCTGGCCATCATCTATGCCTCAATGATGCCTCAGTATATTTCTAAAGATGAAGAAGCTCTTGCAGAATTCTCCACTGAACGAGCATTAAATCAAGTTCGGATTATAGCCCAAAAGCCCCATTTTGTCGGCTCAACCAATCATGAATTAGTTGCTAATTACCTTCAACTCGAGCTAAACAGAATTGGTATGGAAACCTCAGTTCAGGAAGGCTTTACCCTGAACGACAAAGGTCTTTTGGTAAAATCCAAAAATATTCTGGCCCGAATAAAAGGAACTGATAGTTCAAAAGCCTTATTATTGCTTTCGCATTATGACAGCGCACCTCACTCTTTTTCTAAAGGAGCAAGTGATGATGCTTCCGGAGTTGCCACAATACTTGAAGGCGTTCGTGCCTTTTTATATGCCAACGAAAAACATAAAAATGACATTATTATTCTTTTTTCTGATGCTGAAGAATTAGGCCTAAACGGTGCTGCACTGTTTGTGAATCAGCATCCATGGGCAAAAGAGGTTGGTCTGGTCTTAAATTTTGAAGCAAGAGGTTCCTCTGGTCCAAGTTATATGCTGATGGAAACCAATAAAGGGAATCAGGCTCTTGTAAAAGAATTTTCGAATGCAAAAACAAAATATCCCGTTTCAAATTCATTGATGTACAGTATTTATAAAATGCTGCCTAATGATACTGACTTAACGGTTTTCAGGGAACAGGGAAATATTCAGGGGTTTAATTTTGCTTTCATAGATGGTCATTACAATTATCATACACAACAAGATGATATTCAGCATTTAAACAAAACTACATTAACACATCAGGGATCTTATTTGATGCCTTTATTAAAATACTTCTCTAATATTGATTTAAACTCTACTCAAACCACAGAAGACAATGTTTATTTTAATGTTCCGTTCGGATTCTTTATAAATTATCCTTTTTCATGGGTTTTTCCAATGAGCATTATTGCTTTGGGATTATTGATTTTCTTTATTTTCGTTGGAAAAGTAAAACATCTCATTTCTTTCAGGGAAATCTTTAAAGGATTTGTTCCTTTCTTAGGTTCCATCATTATTTCCGGTCTGGTAACCTTTTTGGGGTGGAAAATCATGCTGCTGATTTATCCACAGTATTCTGATTTACTAAACGGATTTACCTATAATGGACATGCGTACATTGGAGCATTTGTAACACTTAGTATTGCGATCTGTTTTGCTTTTTACCATCATTTTTCGGAAAAAAAAATTACGATGAATCATTTCGTAGCTCCGTTAATGTTATGGATTATCATCAATATTGTTTTAGCTAATCAATTAACGGGAGCAGGTTTTCTGATTATCCCGGTGTATTTTGGAGTACTTTTGTTGGGAATTTTTGTCTTCACACATCATTATAACGTTGGACTGAATTTATTGTTCTGCATTCCTGCCCTGGCTATTGTAGCACCTTTTATTTTGATGTTTCCAATTGGTTTAGGGTTAAAAATTCTTTTTGGAAGTGCCGTACTTACGGTTTTACTTTTCGGATTGATGCTTCCGGTATTTGGATCTTTTGCAAAAAAAGGAATTTGGACCATGCTTTTCTTTGCCCTATCAATCAGCTTTTTTGTATACGCAGGTGTGAATTCAGATTATGAGCCTGGAAAAGCAAAATCAAACAGTTTATTATACGTTTATAATGCCGATACAAATTCTGCTGTCTGGGCAACTTATGATACCAACCTTGATGACTGGACGAGAAGTTATCTTGGCAATATGAATCAAAAAGCAGTAGGATTAAACATTCTGCCTATAGCCAGTAAATACAACAGTCCATTTACTTACAGCGCTGTTGCCCCTAAAATTGAAGTTCCAAAACCTACTATTTCTTTTGTAAGAGACAGTGTAATAGGAAGTAAAAGATATGTAAAAATAAAAATTACGCCAAACCGCAAAGTTAACCGTTATGATATTTATGCCAATCCAAAAATGACGTTTTATAATTTCAAAGCTAATGGCGTTACTACTTCCGGACAAAAAGGAAATGTTTTGGAGAGACAGGACAGCAAAATCTTATGCTACTATGTCGTAGGAAACGAACCGCTTATAATGGAATTCATCATTAATAAATCGTCTATTTTTGATATGGATCTGATTGAAAGTTCATTTGATTTAATGACCAATCCGTTATTTAATATCAAACCTAGAAGCAACTGGATGATGCCAACTCCTTTTGTTCTGAATGATGCTGTTTTGGTTCAGCAAAAAATTAAAAGATATACAGCACCGGTAAAACCTATAGAAACTGCTCCTGCAACAGACAGTACGACCGTTAAAATAGATAGTCTGCCACCTGTAATGAAAATTAAAAAAGAAGTCATAAATCAATAGTGGTTTAAAAAAAGTAAAGGCAGACTTATCAAAATAGTCTGCCCTTTTTATATTTAACAGGCACATTCCGTTTTCAATCCGCCCTTATTTCCTTTTACTCCTTCAGTTGCATATCCATCGAGTTTCCACCATTCCAGTCCTCCAATTAATTCTTTTATCTTAAATCCAAGTCTGACCATGTTTAAAGCTCCTTTTGTTGATGCATTGCAGCCAATTCCGTCGCAATAGGTCACATATAAAACATCTTTATCCAAATGCTGTGTTGTTTCTAAATTCATATCCCGATGTGGAATATTAAGTGCATTCGGAATATGTTCCTCTTCGTAACCAAAAGCTCTTCGGGCATCGATTACCACTATTTTCTCACCATTGTTCAGCGCTTCAAATAAATCTGAAGGATCCATTTCAAAGGCAAGCTTGTTTTCGTAATGCTTAATTTGTTTTTCCATATTTTTTGTTTTTTGTTTTTCAAAATTAGAATGGTTTACATTCTTATAAAAACGAAAAGAATTCATGCAGAACATTACTTTTTTTCATACAAAAGCCAGTCTAAAATTTTGTTTCTTTGTGTATTAATCACTGAAAAAATGGAAATACGTCACTTAAAACTGGTAAAAGCAATTGTTGAAGAAGGAAGCATTACCAAAGCGATTAACAAACTTCACCTGACACAATCGGCTTTGAGTCATCAGCTCAAAGAAGCCGAATATCAATTGGGAACTGCCATTTTTTTACGAACCAATAAAAAACTGGTTTTGACCAAAGCAGGCGAAAAAATCTACGATCTCGCCAATGAAATTCTGAACAAACTATCAGAAGCCGAAAGCCAAATCAAACAAATGGTTTTTGGAGAATATGGCGAAATTAGAATCAGTACTGAATGTTTTTCGAGTTATCACTGGCTTCCGTCAGTTTTGAAACAGTTTCATCTTTTGTATCCGAATGTGGAACTTAAAATTGTAATTGAGGCCACTCATATTCCATTGCAGAAACTTTTAGACAACACCATTGATATTGCTATTATAAGCGATCCGGTTAAAGACAATACTATCAAATATACAGAACTGTTCCAGGACGAGGTTATCATGGTCGTATCTGAAAACCATACCTGGGCCAATAAAAAATATGTTGTTGCAGAAGATTTCATCAATGAACATCTCATTATCCATTCATTCCCAATGGAAACCGTTACCATTCATCAGTTTCTTTTGGCTCCAGCCAAAGTGAGTCCGAAGAAAATAACACCAATGCCTTTAACAGAAGCGTCTCTGGAAATGGTCAAAGCCGATATGGGTGTAATGTCAATGGCAAAATGGGCAGTTCAGCCGCATTTAAAATCCAGTCCGATCAAAGCGATTAAAGTTGGGAAAAATGGTTTGAAGAGAAAACACTTTATTGCCACACGATCTAATGAGAATTATCCGGATTATTTTAATCATTTTATCAGCTTTCTGCAAACAGAAATCAATCTGCAATGGAATATTCAATAAGAAACTGCGAAATAGCAGATTTGCCCAAACTGGTCATTTTATGCCAAAAACATGCTGAATTTGAAAAAGCCGAATTTTATCCAAAAGGAAAAGAACAAAGTTTGAAAAATGCTCTTTTTAATGAAAATCCAAAATTGTTTTGTTTAGTCGTTGCCACGAAAGAAACAATTGTGGGTTACGCATCCTTTACTTTTGATTTTTCAACCTGGGATGCTTCTGCTTTTTTGTATATGGATTGTTTATTTTTAGAAGGAGAAGCAAGAAGTTTCGGAATTGGCGAAGTTTTAATCGAAAAACTAAAAGAAATCGGAATCAAAAATAACTGCATCAATATGCAGTGGCAAACACCGGAATTCAACATAAGGGCTATTAAATTTTACAACAGAATTGGTGCAAAAAGAAAAGAAAAAGTCCGATTTACTTTAACTTTGTAAAATATTAATCTAGTAATTTTTTTCAAGCTGATTTTCGCAGATTATTTTAAAATCAATCCGCTCAATCTGCCACTTGAGCGACAGCGAACTGGCGAAGCAAATCTGCTAGAGAGAAAAAAACTTTTCTATTTTGAATCTTAAAAAATGACAAAAATAAGCATACTTGGCTGTGGCTGGTTGGGCTTACCGCTAGCAAAAAGACTAATCGAAAAAGGAAATTCAGTAAACGGATCTACAACTTCAGAAAACAAACTTTCTATCTTAAAAGAAGCTGGTATAAATCCGTTTTTGGTTGCGCTTGAAAGCGAAAGTGTCTCTGAGAGCATAAACTCTTTTTTAGCAGAAAGCGAAATCATGATTATTGATATTCCGCCAAAACTGAGAACTGCCAATCCGGATTCTGAAAAGAAAGTTTTTTTCGAAAAGATCAAAAACCTGATTCCTTTTATAGAAAAATCGACGGTTAAGAAAGTGCTTTTTGTAAGTTCAACATCCGTCTATGGTGATAATAATGATTCTGTAACTGAAGAAACTAAACCGAATCCAGATACTGAAAGCGGAAAACAATTGGTTTTAGCTGAAAAGCTTCTTCAAGAAAATCAAAACTTCAAAACCACTATTCTGCGTTTCGGCGGATTAATTGGAGAAGATCGTCATCCTGTGACTTCCTTGTCAGGAAAAGAAAACTTGGCAAATGCAGATGCTCCCGTAAACCTGATTCATCAAAACGATTGTATCAGCATCATTGAAGAAATCATAGACCAATCTAAATGGAATGACGCTTTTAATGCTGTTGCGCCATTTCATCCAACCAGAGAAGATTATTACACTCAAAAAGCAGTGGAACAAAAGCTGCCTTTACCACAATTCAGTCCCGAAAAATCGAATATTAAAAAGGTTATTTCAAGCGATAAAATTGGAACCGTTTTAAACTATAAATTTAGACTGGAAGATTATTAAACTATAATAAATTATTTAAGTTTTATTATCTCCTAACACTATTGTCATCCTGAGCGAAGTCGAAGGCTTTTGTTTTCATAAGCCTTCGACTTCGCTCAGCCAGACATTGAATTTTATATAAGTAAAGCAAAACACTTAAACTTAAATAATTTATATCGTTCAAAAATATTTGCGAACTTTGGGTCTTTGCGGTTAAAACGAAAAATCATGAAAACAGTTTATATCAATTCACCACTCGGAATCACCAAAATCATTGGAGATGAAAATGGTATTTCGGTAATTTCTGTTTCTGATGTTGGAACAAATGAAATTTCACAAACCATTCCTGAAGTTCTGCAGGAAGCTGTTTCCCAGTTAAATGAATATTTTGAAGGTAAAAGAACCAATTTCGATATAAAACTTAATCCACAAGGAACCGAATTTCAACAGAAAGTCTGGAAAGCCTTATTGGAAATTCCGTATGGAAAAACAGTAAGTTATATGGATCAGACTAAAAAACTTGGAGATGTAAAAGCAATTCGGGCTGTAGCATCGGCAAATGGTAAAAATCCGCTTTGGATTGTGATTCCGTGTCATCGGGTTATTGGTACAAACGGATCTCTTACGGGTTATGCAGGAGAAATATGGCGCAAAAAATGGCTTTTGGAGCACGAAAGTCCTTCTACACAGCAAAGTTTATTTTAGTTACAATTATAACCCATTCATTATGGCAAAAATAGTTATGGAAAGCTGGAGAGAAGGTTTAAAAGGAGTTTCGCTTGTAAAGTTGCAAAATAAAATATTAGGATTAGGTTTGAAAGAAGCTAAAACTAATTTAGACAATCTTTTAGATGACATTCAAATAATTCTGGAAATTGCTGATGAAAATTCAGCTAAATATTTCTTAGAAGAAGCAGATAAGCTAGGTGTTAATTGTAAATTCATAAAATAAATTTAATAATAGTAAGAATTTTACGCATATTTGTAAAAAATCTAAGAAAGTCTAACAATCTAAATATCTAAGAAGTCTCCAAAAATGATTGAAAAAATAAACCTCAACAACATTTTATTTCTTGATATAGAAACCGTTCCTGAAGAAGAAAACTTTAATTCACTCGATGCAGAAATGCAGTCACTTTGGGATTTAAAAACGCAATATCAGCGAAAAGAAGAGTTTACTCCCGAAGAATTTTACGATCGTGCCGGAATCTGGGCAGAGTTCGGAAAGATAATTTGTATTTCCGTTGGTTATTTTACAATCAAAGGAGATATTCGGAATTTCAGGGTAACTTCTTTTTTTGGAGAAGAAAAAAAGATCCTGAAAGACTTTAATAATTTGCTGAACAATCATTTCAATCAGCCACAGCATCTTTTGTGCGGGCATAATGCCAAGGAATTTGATATTCCGTTTCTCGCACGCCGAATGATTATCAACCAAATTGCGATTCCGGACAAACTGAATTTATTCGGCAAAAAGCCATGGGAAATTCCACATCTGGATACTTTAGAATTATGGAAATTTGGCGATTACAAACATTTTACTTCTTTAAAATTGCTGACTAAAATCCTCGGAGTTCCTTCTCCAAAAGGTGATATCGACGGAACTCAGGTCGCACATGTTTTTTATGTGGAGAAAGACATTGACCGAATTATAAGGTATTGTGAAAAAGATACCATTGCCGTAGCACAGATTTTCCTTCGTTTTCGAAGAGAAGATTTATTGATTGAGGAGGAAATTATTCATGTATAATTTATTTTTGAGTTACTAGGTTCTGAGATACTAAGTTACTAAGATTTTGAAACGCAAAGTTTAAATGAACTTACATAACTTACATGGTTTAAAAAATATTACATTTACAAAAAATTACAACTATGGTATTAAGCAGATTTTGGTTAACGATTTTTATTTCTTCGATTGTGTTTATTGTGGTGAGTTTATTTACTGCCAATACGTATACTATTGATTCTGTTTTGAATGGGAAGAAAGATGATCCGATTTTGGTTTCTGAAAAATACGTTGAACAACTTCCTGCTTTCATCAAAGACAGCATTAAAAACGCTCCGGAACAGACTATGATTGTCAATCGTGACACGCTAAATTCCGATACAACTTATGTTTACAAAAACAAAACCGTAAAAATCTACAGCGGTCTTCAAAAATCAGATGGTTTATTACCAACATGCAAAAGCACTTTGCTGGATTTAATAATTCCATTGATTGCTTATCTGGCCTTCTTCTGCGGATTAATGGAGCTTTTAATCGTTTCGGGAGCTTCTGGAAATTTAGCTAAAGTGCTGAGCCCTGTTTTTGTAAAAGTATTTCCGAGTATTCCTAAAAATCACCCTTCGATATCGTACATGACCTTAAATTTTGCTGCAAATTTCTTAGGATTAGATTCCGCTGCAACACCATTCGGACTAAAGGCCATGGAAAGTTTACAGGAAATAAATCCCGAAAAAGACAAAGCCAGTGATGCACAGATTATGTTTATGTGTCTTCACGCTTCGGGTTTGACTTTAATTGCAACTTCTATTATCGGTTATCGTGCTGCTGCCAATGCCAGTAATCCGGCAGATGTAATGCTGCCTTGTATCATTACTTCTTTCATCGGAACGATTGCCGCTTTCCTGATTGTCGGTGTGAAACAAAAAATCAATTTTAAAAGCGCTTCACTTCTTATTGGTTTAATGACCTTAATTGCTGCCATTGTTGGTTTATTGATGTATGTGAATCATTTGGATTTAATCGGGAAAAACTATTTCACTTCTAACCTTTCGGGATTAATATTAGTGGCGATAATTGCTTTCACCCTGATTTTTTCTTTTGTTCATGAAAAGAAATTTAAAGATGCCGAAACAACTGTTTTTGACACATTCGTAGTGGGAGCCAACAACGGCGTTAAAACAGGAGTTACGATTTTCCCTTATGTTTTGGGGATGCTGGTTGCTATTTCGTTATTCAGAAACAGCGGTTTATTCGAAATTATCAGTGATGCTATTGGATTTATCTTTTCGAATATGGGAGTGAGCAAAGAAATTACGAATGCATTGCCAGTTGCCATGCTTCGCCCTTTTAGTTCTGCGGGATCAAGAGGATTTTTGATTGATTCGATGAATACTTTTGGAGCAGATTCCCTTACAGCAAGACTGAGCAGTATTTTCCAGTGCAGCGCCGAAAGTACGTTTTATGTAATTGCGGTTTACTTTGGTTCGGTAAATATTAAAAATACTCGTTACGCTTTGGGCACCATGCTTTTGGTTGATTTAATTTGTGTGATTACGGCTATTTTTGTGGCGACCTGGTTTTTTTAAAATAATAATTCGTATTTAAAACCGGATTAAAATCCGGTCCTACAACATAATCCGAACCTACGGTTCTTTAATTTTAATTGTGTAAACTTTTTTACAAACAGATATGTAAAATTTCTTTTGAAAAAATATTTAACAAGTTAAATATTTTATTTTCTTTTTATTTTTAAACTTAAAATTCCGTGGGAATGATTTATTTTGTAGCAACGGATTTTAATCCGTTGTTATAAAAAACGATAAGTTTATAAAGTTCCGTAGGAACGGCTCATATAAAATGGCAAACACATATAATCAAATTTATATTCAGGCAGTTTTCGCAGTAAAATACAGAGAAGCGGTTATTGAAGAAGAATGGAGATCAAAATTGTTAGGTGTAATAGGTAATTTAATAAATGAATCCGGATGTAAAACGATTATAGTTAATGGCGTTGAAGATCACATACATTGTTTGCTCGCATTAAAACCGACTATCAGCATATCCGAATTAATGAAAACTATAAAAGCAAAATGTTCAAAATACATTAATGATAATAAATTAACAAAATCTAAATTTTCATGGCAAGAAGGCTATGGAGCATTTTCTTATAGTCAGTCTCAAATTGATTCTTTTTATAAATACATTGAAAATCAAAAAGAGCATCATAAAAAACAAGACTTTAAGGATGAATATTTAAATTTTTTAAATAAATTCAACATTCAATACGAACAAAAATATGTTTTTGAAGCTCTATTATAATTTTACGAAATTACAATTCCTTTCCTTTTTACTAATTCTCGCAAGCTGTCATAAAGAACAGCAAAAAAGTCTGATTGCAGATGTAAATTCTGCTGAAGCAAAAGAACTTCCCACTGTTACAGATAAAGCAGAAACAGAAGAAAATATATTACGAACAGATACCATTTTCCTTTCAAATGAAAAAAATGCCCAGTTCACTCATATTCTGGCAAATTTGACAGAACTGAAAGCAGATCAAGACAGTATCCTAACATCGAAATTTAGACTTGATTTTTATCAGAACAAAACCAAAATCACGTCTTCCAGAATTACTATTACCAATTACGAAAAAGGTGCTGAATGGGGAGGATCCTCAGGTTTGACTACTGCATCAGGCAAAAATTCTTCTTTTATACAAATTGGTTTTGGATATCCTGCCTGCGGTTATACGCATGAAAATTATCTGTACTATCTGAAAAACCATAATTTACAGCTTGTTCATCAATGGCAATCGATGTCAGACAGCGGCTGGGGAACGTGGACTGAATTTGTAAGCAATGCATCAGAAAAAGATCCTGAGAGTTTTTATTGCAAGACAGTTTCATTTGAACCCGGGGATGATAGCAATGAAGATTCGGGAATTGTAACCTATTCTGATTCTATTTCATTTTTGCTAAAGGGAACTCATTGGAAAAAGAAACTTCTTTCAGCAAAAGATAAACCTTATTTTGAAAAGAAGATGAGTTTTAGTGAGTTTCATAACCAACAATAAACTCCGAAACACTTATAATTCAAATTCTTTCTTAGGTAAATAATTTTTAACTTTGTCAAAAAACCAAGAAATGATTGATTTTATATACCAGGATCCTTATCCTATTCTAAAAGATGAAACTCAATATCGCAAAATTACTTCAGATTTTGTACAACTTGAAAAATTTGGAGACAAAGAAGTTCTTCTGGTTGATCCAAAAGGATTAGAATTATTAGCCGAAGAAGCTTTAACAGATGTTTCCTTTATGTTGCGAACATCTCACCTACAGAAATTAAGAAATATTCTTGACGATCCGGAAGCAACAGACAATGATCGTTTTGTGGCTTACAATTTACTTCAAAATGCTTCGGTAGCTGCCGAAGGGCAATTGCCAAGCTGTCAGGATACGGGGACAGCAATCGTTTTAGCGAAAAAAGGAGAAAGCATTTTTACCGGAGTTGATGATGCTGAATGGTTAAGCAAAGGCATTTTCAATACGTACCAGAAACGTAATTTAAGATATTCTCAGATTGTACCGATTTCGATGTTTGAAGAAAAAAACTCTGGTTCAAATCTTCCCGCACAGATTGATATTTATGCAAAAAAAGGAGCTTCTTATGAATTTCTTTTTATGGCAAAAGGAGGCGGATCTGCAAACAAAACCTATTTATATCAACAAACTAAATCATTATTGAATGAAAAATCCCTTGATGCCTTCATTCGCGCAAAAATCAAGGATTTAGGAACTTCTGCCTGTCCTCCTTATCATTTGGCCTTGGTGATTGGCGGAACTTCTGCCGAAGCAAATTTAGCAACTGTAAAAAAAGCATCAGCAGGCTATTTTGACAATCTGCCTACTTCAGGAAACATGGCCGGTCAGGCTTTTCGTGATTTGGAATGGGAAGAGCGTGTTCAGAAAATCTGTCAGGAAAGTGAAATCGGAGCTCAGTTTGGAGGAAAATATTTTACGCATGATGTACGTGTAATCCGTTTGCCTCGTCACGCAGCTTCCTGTCCGGTTGGATTAGGAGTTTCGTGTTCTGCAGACCGAAATATCAAAGGAAAAATTACCAAAGACGGAATCTTCCTTGAACAGTTAGAAACGAATCCAAAACAATTTTTACCGGAAACAGCCCCTCATTTAGAAGCTCCAGTTGAAATTGATTTAGATCAGCCAATGGCCGATATTTTAGCCAAATTATCACAATACCCAATCAAAACCCGTTTAAAATTAAACGGCACCGTGATTGTAGCCCGTGATATTGCACACGCAAAAATTAAAGAATTATTAGACGCCGGAAAACCAATGCCGGAATACTTTAAAAATCACCCGGTTTATTATGCAGGTCCTGCAAAAACTCCGGAAGGAATGGCTTCAGGAAGTTTTGGCCCAACCACAGCAGGTCGTATGGACGTTTATGTGGATGAATTCCAAAAACATGGTGGCAGTATGATTATGCTGGCTAAAGGAAACCGTACCAAACAAGTGACGGATGCCTGCAACAAATACGGTGGATTCTATTTGGGTTCTATCGGAGGCCCGGCCGCTATTTTGGCTCAGGATAACATCTTAAAAGTAGAAGTGGTTGATTTTGAAGAATTAGGAATGGAAGCCGTTCGAAAAATTACCGTAAAAGATTTCCCTGCTTTTATTATTACCGATGATAAAGGAAATGATTTTTTTGAGAATTTATAAAGTGAGAAACTAATTCTCTAAAGATATTATATAGAAAAACCGCCCTATCAGGCGGTTTTATTAATTTATATTATGCTATAAAGAATAAAATTATTTTTTTATGAACTTTTTGATTACTCTTTTTTGACCAATATTCAATTCAATAAAATAGATTCCTGCACTTAATTTGCTTACATCAATTGATCCTTCAGAAAACTGACCTGAACTCACCAGCTGACCTAATGCATTTGTAATTGTAAACTCAGACCCTTTTTGCCCTGATAATGCAATATGCAATTCATTATCAACCGGATTTGGATATAACGTCATATCTGAATTTGTTTTACCTGCATCACTGACCAATTGATTATCCAGGATAGTTCCGGTCGCAGTAATGTTTATTGAATAGTCTTCAACTTGTCCATAAGAAAAAGACTCACAGGCTGTTGGAATTGCATTGTATTTCATTGAAACTCTCATTCTTGTCGTTCCCAATGTTGCCGTAGCAGGAATTGTAATCGATCCTGTAACCGGAGTAGTTGTTGATGCTGCTTTTGTCCAAACTGTTTCGCCGGAATCAGTAAAATCACCATCTTTATTATAATCAATAAACACAGCATAACCTTCACTGTATACTGAAGATGCCCATGTTGGTGTAATCGTAATAGTATACGCGGTTCCTCTGCTGGCATTAGTAGAAACTGATGTGAAGTTTTCATAACCGGTTGTTGCAGTAGAAGTATTGCTAATAGTACCAAAAACAACTTTACCAATTCTTTCGTCTGTTGCATCATTTCCTTTTGATGTACAATATGTTACTGTACCCGCAAGTGTAGTAACATTTACTGTACTGCTTGATGCAGAAATATTTCCAGCTGCATCTTTGGCTTTTACAGAAAACGTATAAGCAGTTGAAGCGGTTAACCCAGTAACAGCATAAGTTGTAGTTGTAGAAGAACCTTTTAAAGTTGTACCCTGGTAAATATCATATCCTGTAACGGCTACATTATCTGTTGATGCTGTCCAGGATAAATTAGTAGTTGTAGCAGTTGTACCAGAAGCTACCAATGCTGTTGGTGCCGTAGGTGCTGTTGTATCACTTGATCCTCCGGAATAAGCTGCTCCAACACCCACTGCATAAAATGCATTTGTTGTTGCAATAACCTCAGCAGAACCTGCTCCGTATAAATCAATTGCTGACTGTATCCCGGAAGTTCTGGCATTTGCATACGTTGAATTGGCTGTTAAGTAAACACTCTCTAATCGGTAAGCGATTTTTGCAGCTTTTTCAATTGTTATTCCAGTAACGTTATACGCATTTCCGAGATCATTAGTTCCTGATTTTCCTACAGACAAAATATAAAACCAGTGATTTAATACTCCTGAATTAGTGTGAACACCACAATAATCATTACTGCTTGTTGGCGTACAGCTTACATTTACCCAGTTTGTTCCACCATAAGTATCCGGCTGACCCTCAGAGTTTGGATCACTCATGGAACGTAAAGCCAAATGACCTGATCTTCTTTCGATGTCTTCACCAATTAACCAGGTAGATTTTGTAGGTGCTGCACGATATTCGATACAGGCTCCCCAAATATCAGAGAAAGCTTCATTCATCGCTCCCGATTCTTTTTGATATGCTAAATTTGCAGTATACGTACAAACAGCATGACCTATTTCATGTCCGGCAACATCCATTGAAGTTAAGATATCAAACCCTCCTGTTCCGCTTCCGTCACCATAAGTCATAACACTTCCGTTCCAGAAAGCATTATTATTGCTAGAATATCCGGCTGCGATTAAATTATAATGCACATAACTTTTAATTTTGGCACCGGCATTATCATAACTGTTTCTGCCATGTACAGCCGACCAATAATCGTATGTCATTTCGGCTCCCCAATGAGCATCGAGTGCCCCATTGTCTTTGTTTGTATTATTATATTCAGTGGCAGTCCAGTTATTATCAGCATCCGTAAAATTTGTAGTTGGATATGTTGCTGTTCTGGCAGAATTATAAGTCTGAATTCCATTTCCACGGGTTCCGTCAAGCAAAATATATGAAGCCCCGCTTAGTGTCGTCTGAATTGTTTGGGTACCGCTGTAACGAGTTGCTGCATTTGCCGCAACTATCGCCTTTAAATTCGAATTCTCTTTTTTAGACGCCACATTTACAGATTTTGAATTTCCGTGGCTGTACTCGCCAAGATGTTTTATAGTTGCATTATAAAACAATACTTTTCCGGTTATGGCATCTATATATAAATCCCCACGACTTAATGGATTTGTCGCATAAATATCAAATTTATATGCTAAATTAACTTTATCCGTAGTTCTTTCTGTTCCCTGAGCTTCCATATCAGGTAAAAAAACCAACTCTCCTTTAGGTTTCTCATAATTCATAGCTACCGCATCTTCTGGAGAATCCCAAAGATATTGTTTGGCACCTGTGTAGAGAACGGCTTTGTTAAAAGCTTCCTGTGCCGATAGTTTAGGCATTGTAACTGCATTTGTGATATTGTAAAACTCACCATTCATTGAAGCTAGCTTACCGTTTTTTGAATGTAATGTATAGTTTGCAAATTCTACTTTGATTCCTTGCTCGTATAGTTGAAACTTTTCATGCACATAACCTTCCTGGTCTGATTCTGTTTTAATTTTTGCAAAAGACTGATTGTCTTTCAAACCTAATTGATCCTTAAAGACCGCAGTAAAATCAGAGCCTTTGTAAGTAGACTGGTCACTAAAGGTAATTAAGCTTGGGAGTCCGTTTTCAGATAAATTTTTCTGACTTACGCGTTTGTCTGTTACCTGGGAAAATGCCGTTAAAGAAAATGTGAGCATAACAACTGTCGCATTGACAATTTTTGGTAATTTTTTTTCCATAATAAAAGGGGTTTAAAATTGGTAATGGATTAAAAAACAAAATACTTAATGTAAGTAAATACTTTAATTTATCACAAAAGTATCTTAATTTTGTTATTTAATCGATGAAATCTGCCTTTAATCGATGAAATACAACACTTTTTCACTTAGTCGCGCTTTTATTTAACATTTTATAAAGATTTTACAAAAAAATATACTAAAATTAACATATTATTGAATCACAAAACGTTGTAAAACAAGCTTTTCCAACTCCTTTTAAAAATAAAACAGGCCATTTTTTAAATTTATCCTATAAAAAAAGCCAGCGTTTAAGCCAGCTTTTGATAAGTTCAAAAAAAGAAATCATCTTATATTCATCTCCGGAATTTCTCCGTGTATAATTAATTCAGCTTCAGTAGAAGCAATGATATGCTCCACAGAAATACCTGGCGCGCGTTCTAAGAGCTCAAAACCTTTTTCTGTCACTTCGAGAACAGCGAGTTCAGTAACTACTTTTTTAACGCATCCTACACCCGTTAATGGTAAAGTACATTTTTTTAGTATTTTCGATTCTCCTGCTTTGTTTACGTGCATCATGGCAACAATGATATTTTCTGCGGAAGCTACCAAATCCATAGCACCTCCCATTCCTTTTACCATTTTGCCTGGGATTTTCCAATTGGCGATATCACCGTTTTCAGAAACCTCCATCGCACCCAGAATTGTCAGATCCACTTTCTGGCTTCGGATCATTCCGAAACTAAAAGCCGAGTCAAAAAAACTCGCTCCCGGAAGCGTTGTAATGGTTTGCTTTCCTGCATTGATAATATCGGCATCTTCTTCTCCGGCAAAAGGAAAAGGCCCCATTCCCAAAACTCCATTTTCACTTTGAAATTCTACTGAAATATCGTCTCTTACGTAATTCGCCACCAAGGTCGGAATCCCAATTCCAAGATTGACAAAATACCCATCTTTAACTTCTTTCGCAATTCGTTTTGCTATATCTTCTTTACTAAGTCCCATAAATTTTAATGTGTCAATTTGTTAATGTGCCAATTAGATAATACTCTATGCAATCTAAATTAATTATCTAATTGTCGCATTATCTCAATTAAATTTAATGTGTCAATTAGTCAATTTGATAATTTTCAAACATCGTGTAAAGAATTTTCTAATTGCCACATTTTCTAATTTCCTAATTTCTTGCTCTCACAGTTCGTTGTTCAATTCGTTTTTCAAACTTTTCCCCCTGAAAAATACGCTGCACCATAATTCCGGGAATATGAATTTGATTCGGATCCAGAGTTCCAACAGGAACTAATTCTTCGACCTCAGCAATCGTAATTTTTGCTGCACCGGCCATACAGGCGTTGAAATTTCTGGCTGTTCCTTTAAAGATCAGGTTTCCGGCTTCATCTCCTTTCCATGCTTTTACAATGGCAAAATCGGCTTTAAAAGCTTCTTCCATAATATGCATTTTACCTTTGAATTCACGGACTTCTTTTCCTTCTGCTACTTCAGTTCCGTAACCTGCAGGAGTAAAGAAAGCAGGTATTCCGGCTTGAGCTGCGCGGCATTTTTCTGCTAAAGTTCCCTGAGGTGTTAATTCAACTTCAAGTTCACCCGAAAGCATCTGGCGTTCAAACTCAGCATTTTCTCCAACGTAGGAAGAAATCATTTTTTTGATTTGTTTTTTCTGAAGAAGCAGTCCTAAACCAAAATCATCAACGCCTGCATTATTCGAAATGCAGGTTAAATCTGAAATTTGGGTTTTTACTAAGGCTGCAATAGTATTTTCAGGAATTCCGCATAAACCAAATCCTCCAAACATAATGGTCATTCCGGATTCGATACCTGTTATTGCGTCGTGTACACTGTTTACTTTTTTTGTAATCATAACAAACTGTCTTTATTACTGGGTAATTTTGATAAAAATAAGATTTTTAGATTGAATTATAACGATTTCGTAAAAATAAATCTATTATATATCAAAAAAATATCCTTTTGCATTCATCTAATTTTAAGATGGTTACAAAAGGATATTTTTTAATTTAAAAAGCTAAAGCTATAGTTCGAACTCTTCTGTATTTTGTTCTGTCTGAGTAGTATCTTTTACAACAGCAGCAGGTCTGGCGTAGCAATCTACTTTAATAGAAAGATTAGCTGGCCGTTCAAATTCTGCTTTTGAAACATTTAGCGCCGGATCAGCATAACATTTTTTCATGAAATAAGCCCAAACCGGCAATGCGGCTGTAGCGCCCTGACCATAAGTTAAACTTTTGAAACGGGCTGAACGATCCTCACAGCCTACCCAGACTCCTGTAACCAGATTTGGCACCATTCCCATAAACCAACCATCAGACTGGTTTTGTGTTGTTCCTGTTTTACCTGCGATAGGATTTGTAAACATATATGGATAACCTGTCCAGCGATTATCTCCACTTCCACCGCCCTGAGTACGTAAACGTGCACCAGATCCGGTTTCTGTAACCCCCTGTAGCAACTTGATTACAGCAAAAGCAATATCTTTATTTAAAACATCATGCGACTCTGGGATTGGTTCATAAATAACTTCACCGCTTTTGTTTTCAATTTTACTTAAAAATTGTGGTTTTACATACACGCCCTGATTAGCAAATGTACTGTAGGCAGCCACCATATCTTCTACTGTAATATCAACAGCTCCTAATGCGATAGATGGCTGCACCGGGATTTCAGTTTTAACACCTAATTTTCGCGTTAGTTCTACAACAGCTTCTGGTCCTGTTCTGTCAATTAATTTTGCAGAAACAGTATTGATTGAAGCTGCTAAAGCTTGTTTTAAAGTAACCATTCCCCTATATCTGTAATCAGAGTTCCTTGGCTCCCAGTCTTCTGTTACATGATGACGCCCTTTATGAATCATAAACGGTCCGTCTAAAATAGAATCACAAGGGGACATATTCAATTGTTCAATAGCTGTCGCATAAACAAAAGGTTTGAAAGTAGATCCTACCTGTCTTGCTCCCTGCCCTACGTGATCATATTGAAAATATTTATAATTGATTCCGCCAACCCATGCTTTAATTGCACCTGTTTGCGGTTCCATCGCCATTAAACCTGACTGCAGAAAGTGTTTGTAATAACGGATAGAATCCAATGGTGTCATGGTAGTATCGCGCTCTCCTTTCCAGGTAAAGACTCTCATTTTTGTTTTTACCTTGAAAGATGCAATAATATCATCTTCACTCTTATCCATTTCCTTCATCTGAGCCCAACGAACAGAATTCTTCATAGCCTGCATCATGATTCTGTCGGTTTCAGCTTTTGTAATATTTACAAAAGGAGCATTTTTATTGGTCTTCATTTCAATAAAAAACTGCTGTTGCAAATTTTTCATGTGTTCGGCAACCGCCTCTTCAGCATGAGCCTGCATTCTTGAATCGATAGTGGTGTAGATTTTTAAACCATCTTTATAAATATCATAATCAGATCCATCCGGTTTTTTGTTATCTGCCATCCACTTTTTCATGTAATCACGGAGATATTCCCTGAAATAAGTTGCCATACCCTCACGGTGGCTTTCTAATTTGAATTTTAACGTTATTGGTAATGCCTGATACTTTTCTTTTTCAGCTTCTGTAATCATTTTTGCTTTTGCCATTTGTGATAGAACCACATTACGACGGTTTTTTACTCCCTCTGGATTACGAATAGGGTTATACAAACCTGAGTTTTTGAACATTCCCACCAATATAGCAGACTCGTCTATCGTTAAATCCTTCGGCTCTTTTGAAAAATAGGTTTGTGCTGCCGAACTTACACCAACTGAATAATTTCCGAAATCATAAACGTTGCAGTACATCGCCAGAATTTCGTTTTTGGTATATTGTCTTTCCAGACGGATAGCAATAATCCACTCCTTTATTTTTTGTACAATCCTGAAAGGAAGAAATTTAGAGCCTTCTCCGTGAAACAATTGTTTTGCTAATTGCTGTGTCAGTGTACTTGCTCCACCATTGGTTCCCAAAGTAAAAATTGCTCTTAAAGTTCCGCGCCCGTCAATTCCTGAATGCTCATAAAAACGGGCATCCTCTGTTGCAACCAAAGCTTCAACCAGATTTTTTGGCAAGTCTGAATATTTAAGCTGCGATCTGTTGGTTTTAAAATACTTTCCAATTACCACTCCGTCAGAAGAAATGATTTCAGTAGCCAGATTAGAATCCGGGTTTTCTAAATCTTCAAAAGAAGGCATGGATCCAAAAAGTCCCCATGACGCAAATAGGAAAAAGGCCAAAATACCTAATAACCCGTAAGCAAAGATTCTCCAGAATTTTTTTTGATAATATTTAATATCCTTAGTACTGTTTGTTTGATTGTTTTTATTAGCAGCCATAACTATTTCTGATCTTTTTGTTCTATTCTAAAACCTACATCCGTAATACCTTCTAATTCCTGAACTCCCGGGATTTTTCCTGATTGTCTTACGGCTTGTTTGATGTGTACTTTGTATTTACCTCTAAATTTAACATTTTCTCTTAAATACAGCTTACTTTCTTTAATATCCGAAAAACCATTCCCTAAAAGTGTCCCATCAGGATTTGCCATTTGATATTCTAATGTATCAACTTTCGTAAATCCGTTTGGCATTTCGATAGCGACAATTAAAAACAAGTTACTAAAGGGGTAATTGTTATTATCTCTCACATTTACAAATAAATCGTATCGTTTTGTGGAGTCTAAAACCGGCAGATCGAAGGTTACAATACTGTCTTTGTGCCAGGCACTTCCAACAGATTTGTACTCATCAAATACTCTTTTTTTATCACATGAAAAAAGAAGTATAGCTGCCAAAAAAAGAATTCCGCTATTTTTTATTCTCATTTTTAGTAATAATTATAGGTTTTCTTGGTTCAGCTGGTTTATTCTCATTTGAATTTGGCTTATTCGCATTGTTTTTATTCGAATTATGCTTTTTCTTCTGATTTTGCTTGTTTGGGTTGTTGGGTTTATTTGCATTGTTGCCATTGTTCGGATTATTATTCCCGGCAGGTTTAGTATTATTAGTGTTTTTTTCCTGCTGTGATTTCTGAGGAGCTGCAACTATAGCAGCTTCAGTATTTTGTTTACGCTTGCGGTTAGGTTTTTTCTTCTTTTTAGGCTGGTCAAAACGGGTTAAACTTTCCTGACCCATTGCATTATTGAAATCTTTTTCAGGTTCTAAAGTTACTTCTATAGCGAAATCCTCCAAAGAAGAGACCCTCTTTTTCTGTTTGTTTTCGGCAATAATTTCTTTTACCTGATCTATTTTCAAAACATGCCAGTTTGCAAAATTATTTGTGTAAGCAAACCACATTAATCCTTTAAAAATATCCTGTTTCTGGCAAACTGCATCTCCTTTTTCAGTAATCAGTTTAGTATCATAATCAGGAAAGTCTTTAAGAGCATCCATGTACGTATCCAGCTCATAGTTTAGACAGCATTTTAATTTTCCGCATTGTCCCGCTAATTTCTGCGGATTCAAGGATAATTGCTGATAACGTGCTGCCGAAGTATTTACACTTCTGAAATCGGTCAGCCAAGTCGAACAACAAAGCTCACGTCCGCATGAACCAACTCCGCCTAAACGGGCTGCTTCCTGACGAAAACCTACCTGTTTCATCTCAACCCTGGTACTGAATTCTTTAGCAAAATCTTTAATCAGCATTCTAAAATCAACACGATCATTTGCTGTGTAGTAAAAAGTCGCTTTCGATCCGTCGCCCTGGAATTCAATATCCGAAATTTTCATTTCCAGTTTATGATGAATCGCCAGTTCACGTGCACGAACCTTCATTGGTTCTTCACGATCACGTGCCACAGACCAGATATCAATATCTTTTTGAGATGCTTTTCTGTAAATTTTCGGAATGTCGTTACTTTCGTAATTCACTCCCTTTTTCTTCATCTGAATTTTGACCAATTCACCTGTAAGCGTTACAATTCCGATATCATGACCCGGCGAAGCAACAGTGGCTACAATATCGCCGATACTTAAAGTTAATTTTTCTGAATTTCTAAAGAATTCTTTGCGTCCGTTTTTAAAACGAACCTCAACACAATCAAAAATTGCTTCTCCATTAGACGGACTCATATTCGAAAGCCAGTCAAAAACCGTTAATTTATTGCAGCTGTCGGTGCCGCAAGTCCCATTATTTTTACAACCTTTTGGCGAGCCGCCATCTGAGGTTGAACAACTTGTACATGCCATAATGATATATGTAGTGCTGCCAGAATGCAGCTTAAGTTCATAAACGTTTGATCGGTAAAGATAGTATTTTTTTTATTTTGCTTTTTATGCATTAAGACTAAAGGGTTGTTAAATAAAATATCACTCTTTTTTTATATCCCGCATTTCATTATTCAGCTATCAAGTATGCTTTGGATTTATGATTTTTTTTTGCTCAAAAATTGTATTCTGCATATTTTATCGGTTAAAATGTAATTTTTACTTTTTATCCTGAAATATATTTCTAATTTTTATGTTTTATCTTACATCATCAATTGTGAAGTCTATAATTACAAACAAAACCTGAGTTGAAACTTAAACTTTTATTTTAAATATATTCAAATGCAAACACAAAACCAGATTGAAAATTTCCTTTTTCAGGGAAAATTTAACGAGGCGAGAGAATGTCTAAATAACGGAGAAAAATTTAATGAACCATATCTTAAAAACAATTTTTCCCAAATCGCATCTAAAATAATTGAAGCCAAAGAAATTGATTTTATCGAAAGATTCATAAAAGCCGGTTTTATTGAAACGGATATTTACGAATTGGAGAGTTTTGACAAATCGATTTTCAATCCTCTTTCCCGAAATATAAAAAATGATGGCGAGTCTCTTTCTTTCTTCAAAGCGATACTATCAAAAGTCGACAATGTAAATGATGAAATCAGCGATCAGACTTTGCTGGGATACTGTATCGAAAAAGAAGTGATACCGGAAGTCATTAAAAGCTTAATAGAGGATTTTGGCTGTAATGCCAATTATAAAAGCAATTCACAAGAAAATCTAATTCATAAAATCGTAAATAATTATTCTCTGAATGTTGAAAAAGGCAAAGAATACATCAAAATACTTCTTGAAAATGGTGTCGACATTAATGAGAAAAATGTAGTCGGCACAACGCCTTTGATGTATGCCATTAAAAGAAACAAAAAAGAATATATTCCGATGCTGCTTGAAAATGGAGCTGATCCAAATGAAAAAGACAATCAGGAAAACAGTTCTTTTTATTATGCTTTAGGCGAGCAGTTTTCTATGCCAATGTATGAACTTCTGACCGAATCGTCATCAGCAGATTTTAACAGTATCAACAAAGACGGAAGAACTTTACTAACCGAATTTATCCGAATGATGTGTGATTCTGAGTCCGATTTGAATGCATTACAACGATTATTGTCTGATGGTGCCGACTTAAATCACTGCGCTACCTATTACGGAAATCCAAAATCGGGTATCGATTATATTGCTGAGAAGAAATCGGGCATTTTAAAATCAGCTCTAGACAGCGGAGCTATTGATGTGAACGAACAGGACCATCAGGGAAATACCATTTTACACAAAGTCTGTGCGTTCAATGTGAATTTTGATGCAGAAACAGCTAAAGAAATCTATCGAAAAGTAAAATTGCTTCTAGAGAATGGTGCAGATAAAGAGATCACCAACGATAAAGACGAAACCGCTCTAACGCTTGCTTCTACAGACAATTTGAAAATAAAAACCGTTGAGCTTTTAATGAAAGCTTAATTTATAAAACTAAGATTCTATGTCAATGTCATTTATAATTGCCTGCGAAAACGGGAACAGAAAAATAGCAGAATTACTCCTTCGAAACAAAGAAGTAGATGTAAAATATACCGATGAGCGTGGAAGAACTGCACTTCATTATGCCGCTCACAGAGGGTATCTGGATATTGTAAAAATCCTGACTGAAGACGGCGCCGATATTAATTACGAAGACCATCAGGGAGAAACACCTCTGTACTTTGCCTGTCTTCAAAAACAGAAACAAACCGCTTTGTATCTTTTAGAAAATGGAGCAGAAATTATCAAAAATGATAAATACGGAAATAGCCTCTTACATTTAGTTGCTCAGACAGCTCAAATTGAAATTGCAACAAAGTTGCTTGAAGCAGGAATCGATGTTAATTTATTGAATAACAACGGAGAAACTCCATTACTATTGGCTTCTGCAAAATTAAACCGTGAAATAATTCAGTTGCTCTTAGACAAAGGAGCCGACATCAATGTGACCGACAAACAAGGAAATACGCCATTACTTTACGCTTGTTACACCAAATCGTTGCCAATGGTAACTTTCCTTTTGGACAATGGCGCCGATATTAATCACGTTAATCATTCGGGCGAAAATGCGCTTTTGATTGCCTGCTATGAAACCAACAGAATGCTGGCCAAACTTTTGATTGAAAGAGGTGCTGATGTATTTACATCCAACAACAACGGTCACTCTCCAATTTGGTATGCCTGCTCGAATAACCAAAAGGAGATTGTGGCTTTGTTTTTAGGAAACGGAGTTGATGTTAATTACAGCAAACCAGTCGCTGGCGATACTTCTTCTATGAACGATTATCTGGACTGGGTTGTAAGTTCCTCTAACATTTCGAACGATTCGAGTTTCACATTAAGCAGCTCTTATACGTATGGTGGAGAAAGTCTGCTGCATGTTGCCACCAAAAAAGGCAATTTAAGTATGGTAAAATTATTGGTTGAAGCCGGGGCAAACATCAACATTCAGGACGAATCCGGAAATACGCCTTTGCATTACAGCGCAGCCAACGGAAAGAAAGATGTGGTAAAATATTTATTAGAAAATAAAGCTGATGCTTCAATTGTAAATGTAAAAGAACAAAAAGCGATTGACTATTCGAATGTGAAAGGTTTTAATGAAATCACAGAACTGATTCTGAAATATGCACCTTCGGGAACGGTTATAACACCAATTCAGAAAGAAGAACCGCAAAAAACAGATTCAGGAAATGCTATGGAAGCAAAGAAAAAAGCATTACTGGATTTAAAAGAACTTCTGGATGCCGGAATTTTGACTTCGGAAGAATTTGACACAGAAAAAAGTAAAATTTTAAAGGCATAAATAATAAACAAAAGTAAAAATGAAAAAAATCTTAAATATTGCCAACCTATTTTTAGTAATAATCGCGGGAAGTCTAATTTCTACTTCCTGCAGCAATTTATCACCAGAAAAAACTTTTGATATTGCCGTTTTAAATTCCAATTTGTTATCCCGATTTGGCGGCAAAGAAATCAGCAATAAGCTGGAATCTGAACCTCAGGTTTATGATGAAAATCAAAAAAAGATGATTTCTTCCTCTTATTATGATACTTTTAAGTATGACATATCAAATTTAGAAATTCAATTGAAAAGAATTAATGAAATAACAGAAGACGATGATAATAAAGAAATGCTTGAGGCTTCAAAAGATTTATTTTCTTATGTAATTTCGAAACAAAAAGAAGGTTATTTGCCAATTGCTAAAATGAAAGACGAAAAAGCTTCACCGGAACAAATCGAAAAAGCAATAGCCGATTTTGATGCTGCAACTCAAACAGAAGCTGTTTCCAAATTTGCTAAACTAATGGCTACTGGAAAAGCGTATGCTGAAAAACATCACATTGATACAAAATTTGGTATTTAAAGTCAATCGAAAATTAATCTCATCATTAAAACAAAAAATTCCCAGATATGATCAGGAAATATTTCTTAGTTAGTATAGCAATACTCTTGCTTACTGTAGTAAACAGCTGTAATAAAGATTCTAAAACCAATAGAGAATCGCCTGAAGCAGAAGTTGTCGATTTAAAAGAAGTTCCCGAAGTTGAAGAACCTCACATCGAAATCAAAAAGAATCTTGCTGATTTCATCCCTAAAAATTATATCCCTTTTGACACCATTTACGGTGATCTGAATAAAGATGGATTAGAAGATTGTGCCTTAATCATAAAAGGCACAGATAAAAGTAAAGTTATTACGGATGAATCTCGAGGTAAATTAGATCGTAATCGCAGAGGAATTATGGTTCTTTTAAATAAAAAAAGCGGTTATGAATTAGCGGTTAAAAATTATAATTGTTTCTCCTCTGAAAACGAAGATGGCGGTGTTTATTATGCCCCCGAACTTGATTTTGGAATCGAAAAAAACAAATTATTTATCAATTACCGTCACGGCCGATATGGATATTGGTCTTATACATTTAGACTTCAAAATAATGATTTAGAATTGATTGGTTACGATGGAAGCAGTAACCACGGGCCAATTGTTCTCACCGAAACCAGTATCAATTTCTTAACACGTAAAAAAATCGTAAACCAAAACATCAATGAAAACACTTATGATGACGATGAAATTTTTGAGAAAAAAGAAAGTAAAATCAGTAGAACAAAATTGATTAAGTTATCTGAAATTGAAGACTTTGATGAACTTGATTTTTCAAGCGAATAACAATGAAAACCCTATTTTGTATGGCTACAGAATAGTTTTTTTGCCTGAAGGATTATATTACGTTTCCTTAACAGTAATAATTTTAACCGGACAAACTTTTGCGGCCAGTTGACAGCTTTCTGCAATGGCATGATTTGGCGATTTTAAAGTAAAAAATCCTTTTGTATGCTGCGAATGGAGCAATACTGATTTCCCATCCTTTTTTGACATTTGAAAATGAACCGGATCCATTTCCACGCAATAATTACACCCGATGCATTTATCTCTTTGTAAAGTGATGATTACCATTAGCCTTCAACAATTTTATAGAGTTTGTCAGACATTCTGATTCTAAATGGCAATTTAAAAGTACAATCGTCACCTTTTGTTGCTTTTTCTGCCGTAAAATCATTTACAAACATTTCGTCGATAATCATTTCCTGAGCTCCGGTACTTGGACCCGTAACCAAAATTTTATCGCCCGCTTTAATATCGTAAGCTTCTATTTTGAATTGCCCAACTCCGGCTTTTGGAAAATAATGTGTTCCTTTTCCAATATAAACTTTCTTTTGAGTTGCTGCTGAACCCGGAATACTGCTCCATTCTCCCAATTCCTGACCCAGATAATAACCTGACCAGAAGCCACGATTATAAACCGTATTTAAAGCTTCCATCCAAACTGCGGTTTTCTCTTTCGAGAAAGTACCTTCGTAATAGGAATCGATAGCTTTGCGATAGGTTTTAATAACTGTTGCCACGTATTCGGGTGCTCTTCCTCGTCCTTCGATTTTCAAAACCCGAATTCCGGAATCAATCACCTGATCCAGAAAATCCAATGTACACAAATCTTTTGGGGACATCATGTATTCATTATCCAATTCTATTTCAAAACCCGTTTCCTGATCGATAACAGTATATTTTTTTCGGCAATTTTGTTTGCACGCACCGCGATTCGCAGACGAATTATGCGAATGCAGGCTTAAATAACATTTTCCCGAAACCGCCATACATAAAGCTCCGTGACCAAAGATTTCTATTTCTATCAAGTTTCCGTTAGGCCCTTTAATTTGATCTTTTTGAATTTGTTCTGTGATTTTCTTTACCTGACGCAAGCTCAATTCACGGCTTAAAACCATTGTATCGGCAAATAAACTGTAGAACTTAATGGTTTCGATATTAGTTATATTCAATTGAGTTGAAATATGAACTTCCATTCCAATCGATCTTGCCATAGTAATTACAGCCTGATCTGACGCAATTACTGCGGTGATATTAGCTTCTTTGGCTTTATTCAATACTGTTTTCACGACCGATAAATCATGATCGTAAACAATAGTGTTTAAAGTCAGATAGCTTCGAACATTTTTGGCTTTACAGCGATTAACGATTTCTTTTAAATCTTCCATTGTAAAATTAACCGTTGACCTTGCACGCATGTTGAGTTGTTCAACACCAAAATATACAGAATCACAGCCATTATCTAAAGCAGCCTGAAGCGACTCAAAATTCCCTGCAGGAGCCATGAGTTCGATTTTGTTGTTAATTGTCATTTTTGATTTTATTATTCAAATAATATGTTTTAGAATCATCAAACAATTGACAAAAATAATGTGGGTATAAATTGATTTCTATGATTTATATCATAGTGTATATTTAAAAGATTATTTGTAGCAGATTTATATAGCCCACGGTTGAAACCACAGGCTAATTTAAATCTCATGTTTATTTTAGAATTGACCAAAGAAAATGTTACCATATCCCTTAAAAAAGAAGCGCGAATAACTAATTTATATTCAATTAATTATCGAAATGATTTGTTTTTCAATCTCTTATTTTATTTCTTATTTGTTTATCAAAATCAGAAATTATCTTTTGGGTTTTATTGAATACTTCATATTCAGTAATTGCTTTTTTATCTGCTTGTATTTTAGAAATTTTACCCTTTCCTTCCAGAATTTTATAATCATTAAACGTTAGGAATTTGTTGACACTGGTTGCCAATTGTTCCATCGTAAAAGTATTTTCGCGTTCAATTAATCCTTCTATATAATCAAAATACCCTGTTACCGTACGTTCCAATTGCTTGATTTCTTTTTCCTCTAAATAATTTTTAGCAACAATCACATCCGATTTTAAAACTCTGCCGTTTGGACTGTTTTTCCAGCTAGTTAGTCCCATATTTTCCTTTTTAGCATCAGCTGTTTTAAAAATGATTTCAGCAGCCGTTTTTCCTGTAATGGCAAAATGAAATTTATTCTGAACGATGGCATAGAAATTCTTTGATATTTCAGAATTACTGTCATAGTCAATACTGCATTCTGCAAAAATATCAGTTACTTGCTGGTAAATTCTTCTTTCACTCGCCCGGATTGAACGAACCCTTTGCAATAATTCTTTAAAATAATCCTTACCAAAAACAGCCTGACCTTGTTTTAATCGATTGTCATCTAAAACAAACCCTTTGATAATATATTCTTTTAAAGTTTGAGTAGCCCAAATACGAAATTGTGTGGCTTTTGTTGAATTTACTCTGTAACCAACAGAAATTATGGCATCGAGGTTATAATAATTTGTAATGTAATTTTTATCATCAGAAGCAGTTGTTTCCATTTTGGAAACAACTGAAGATTCAACTAATTCTCCTTCTTCAAAAATATTTTTAAAATGCTTACTTATAGCAGGTACTTTGACTCCAAATAACTCTGCAATCGCTTTTTGAGTTAACCATACGGATTCATTTTGAAGCAATACATCAACTCGAATTTCTCCGTTAGGCGCAGTGTATAATATAAAATTTTTAAAATCGTTCATAACATCGATAAGCATTTAAACAAATATAAGTATTGAAAGCTAAAAAAACCTATTCAGCTTAATGCAAAATAGGTTTTTGAAATTCGATTTTAGAATAAGAATTTATCCTAAAACCTTATATATTTTATCCGATAATCTGATTCTGAATGGAACTTGAAAAGTAACTTTATCTCCAATTTTAGCAGATTGAGCTTCTGCTCCATTTACAATTAATTTTTCTAAAACCAATTCCTGTTCACCGGTTGTTGGTCCTGAAATTAAGATTTTGTCGCCTGCATTCAGTTCGTTATTTTCAACTGTAAATTGTCCTACCTGCGCTTTAACGTAAAAATGCTCTGCTTTTCCAAGCAATACTTTTTTGATTTTTACCTTTTGGCGAATATCAGCTGGCTTTTGGGCTGTTGCCAAAGCAGTTTCTGGCAAGTCGCCAGAATGCTTGAATTTCAAATTTTCTGATTTTCCTTTTCTGAAAACTTTATTTCCTACCTGTTTTCCGGCTCTTAATCTTACCTGATCCACCAAAGGCATATTTACAACTTCAAGACACTCTGCAGAACAGCAGTTTTGCATAGCGGCTTTACAATCATCACACTGAATAAACAATAAATGACAGCCATCATTTTCGCAATTGGTGTGATTATCACAAGGTTTTCCGCATTGATGGCATTGAGAGATGATGTCATCTGTAATCCTTTCGCCTAAACGATTATCAAATACAAAGTTTTTTCCAATGAATTTGCTTTCCAGCCCTTCTTCCTTTAGCTGTTTCGCATAGTTGATTATTCCTCCTTCTAACTGATAAACGTTTTTAAACCCCTGGTGTTTGAAGTACGCACTGGCTTTTTCGCAGCGAATTCCTCCGGTACAATACATCACCAGGTTTTTATCTTCTTTATAGTCTTTAAGCTGTTCGTTGATAATAGGTAAACTCTCTCTGAAAGTTTCTACATCCGGAGTAATCGCACCTTTAAAATGACCTACTTCGCTTTCGTAATGGTTTCTAAAATCGACTACAATAGTGTTTGGATCATCAAGAATTTCGTTGAATTCCTTAGCTTTCAGGTGAACGCCTATATTAGTTACATCAAAAGTATCGTCATTTAGACCGTCAGCAACGATTTTATCACGAACTTTGATTGTGAGTTTCAAAAACGAATGATCATCGTGTTCAACAGCTTCGTTGAGACGTATGCCTTTCATGAAATCATAAACTTCGAGAGTAGCTCTAAAAGCTTCCAGGTTTTCTTCAGGAATACTCATCTGAGCATTTATTCCTTCAGTGGCAACGTAAATTCGGCCTAAAGCATCGAGCTTATTCCAGGCTACAAATAAATCGTTGCGAAATTTTTTGGGATCTTGAATTTTGGCATACGCATAGAAAGACAACGTAAGTCGTTGTTTACCGGCATCATCGATCATGATGGCTCTTTCTTCTGCGCTTAAGGTGTTATACAGTTGCATGCTATAAACAGTTTAAGTTTAGAAATTATTTTTTGAAGGTGCAAAGTTAGGAAAAAGCTCCTAAGTTACAAGGATTCTGAGTACCTAAGTTTTGAAAAGCTTTTAAAAACCTAAGGTCTTTTCTATTTTGATTTTAGCCCGGATGGAAGCGACATCCTTTTGTGACGGGGTTCGGCACAAAAGATACAGCGAACAGCCGGAATAGCTTCTAATAAAAAAGACTGCCTAAATGAATAGACAGTCTTGATATAATTTAAATCTTAAGAATTAACAGAATTCGTTAAACGCATCTTGCAAATTCTCAGCAATCATTTCTGCAGGACGTCCTTCGATGTGGTGACGCTCTAGCATGTGAACCAACTCTCCGTTTTTGAACAAAGCCATAGAAGGTGATGATGGAGGAAAAGGAAACATATGCTGTCTAGCAGCATCAACAGCCTCTTTATCAACTCCTGCAAAAACAGTGATTAAATGATCTGGTTTTTTTGCTCCCTGCAAACTCATTTTTGCTCCAGGACGTGCATTTCTTGCAGCACAACCGCATACAGAATTCACAACTACTAATGTGGTACCTTCAGCTTTGATAGCATTATCTACAGCTTCTGCACTATGTAAATCTTGAAAACCAGCTGCTGTTAATTCAGCTTCCATTGGTTTTACCATTTCTTGTGGATACATATTTTAAAATTTTAAATTTTACTTTTGAACTGCAAAGTTACAAAGTTTCCCCTCAACTACTTACTTTGAAGTATAAAGTTTTGTTATCGTTCGATTGATGGAAGTCGAAAGTTGGAAAGTCATCAAGTTGAAAGTCAAAAAACCCTAAATAATGCCTTTATAAATGGTACCTTAGGACATTTCAAAATCACTTTAAGATCTTCAAACAAATTCGTTTCTTCATCTAAGAATTTAAAAATCAGAGCCGGATTTCCTTTTTTGAATAAAGATGAAAAAATGGAACTTCCCAGTTCGTTGTGGCGGTGAAGTATATCTAACAGCAATAAGTCGTACCACCAAAATTTGCTTTTTTTATGAAACGCAGCCATTTTTGGGTTTTCATCTTGAAGAAATGCAACTAATGCCGAAGATTTTTTATCCGAATTTCTAAATGTATAACCTGTACTTGCTTTGGTCCAACCGCCGGCAGTTCCGATATTGACGACTCTTTTGGTGTTTCTTTTCCAAAAAGGATAACAGGTCATCGGGATACTTCCGTGTTCCTTTTCGGTAATTTCATATTGATCAGCTCCCAAGTTTCTTAAGTAAATCTGAATCTCATTTTCGTATTCTTCTTTAGGAAGCAAATTTTCAGAAAATAGCGTATATTCCACTAAGGCTTCTGTTGTAGAAGTTGGCAAAACATACATAAAACGCGTATTTCCTCTCTGTTCCACAGAAAAATCCATGAAAGTTGCCTGTTTCGGATTGAAAATTTCTGTTTCAGTTTTTACAGACCAGCCTACAAAATGCTGCTGCAGAACAGGATATTTCGTTTGCCTTTCGGCGAAAGCCTTCGTGTAAATGCTGTTGAACAAGTAATCACAAGTATATCTGTTTTCTTCTGTACCAATAAAAACATGGTTTTCGAGTTCATTGATATCGGTAACTTTCTCGTTTATAAAAGTAATATTGTCTTGTTTGGAAAGTAATTCAAAAACGAAATTATAAAAATCCAATCCCCGAATTTGATTGTATTGATAGGGTTTCAACTCTAAATTTCGTTTGAAATCTTGATTTGAAAACAAAGCCAAATCCCATTTTTTAGAGATAACTGGATTCCAGATGGTTTCTTCTTCTGCCCAGAAACACCAGGTTCTGTCATTGGTTTTCTTGGCATCCTGATCTAGCAATAAAATCGATTTGTCACTGAACTTTCCGGACAAAACCATTTTATAAACGGTCATAAAAGCTGCAAGCCCTGTTCCTGTAAAAACGTAATTGAAATGTGTGATTTGAGGAGAATTCATTCTCAAAAATAAGCAATTTTATTCTTTCATTTTTTCTAAAAGCAGTTTAAAATCTTTTGAGCTGAGGTAATTATTGTATTGAAAAAGGATTTCATTTTTATCATTCAAAACACATAAAACCGGATATACAATCTGGTTGTTCATAGTTCCTAATTGCAAAGCCAGTTCATGAACTCCAACATTATTGCCTGTTGGCTGAAACTTAAAGATGTGATTATTAAATTTTATATCTCTTTTTTCCTCAGCGTTAAAATCAACAAAGTAAAAATCTGAATTCAGTTTTTGAATAATTTCCTGATTTTTAAAAGTTGTATTTTTCATTCGTTGGCAAAACTGACACCAGTCTGTATGGATAAAAACGATGACTTTTCGCTTCTGAATCTGCTGTAAACTATCCATTTGTTCAAATGTTCTGTTTTGAATCTGGCTGAATCCTGTTGAGGTGATTCCGAGAAAGAATATAAGCATTGTTAGTTTTTTCATTTGTTGTAAGCTACAATTGAATAAAAAAGTTATTTAAACACATAGAAACATAGATTTCAAAGCGTAAAAAGGCGTTTCACTAATTTAAAAAAACATTAGCTATGTGTAAATGATTTGTCATTTATTTAACCTTAATGAAAAAGAGGAAAAACTATGTTTTCTATGTGTTTAAATATTTATCTGAAAGTATATCGCAATCCACAAAACCCTCTAATAGTCTGATTTTGTCCGTAAACATAAGTCGTATCAAAACTTAAACCGTACGGATTGTCAGGAGTGTCAATTATATGACCCTGAGGAACCGCTTTCCCATGAATACCAACAGCATTTCCATCTGATATTTGCACATTTTTATCAAAAGGATCATTCGCTCTTGAAATCAAAAACGGATTATTCTGTTTTGGTGTAAAATTCAAAAAATTCTTGATTCCGCCGTACACTTCAAAATTCTTCCATCCGGAATAGGTAAACTGAATATTCTGAATGCTGTACCAGGGTGATTTTGGACTTCTGGGGTCATACTCACTCAACAAAGGCAAATTCATAGGGCTGTACACATTTCCGGTATAATCCATTGACAAATCCCAGGGCTGAATTTTATAGGAAACGCTCCATGTTCCGGCAAAACTCTCAGTTAGGAAAGGTTTTTCAGAAACCCCGTTTTCAACATTTTTGTTGTCTAAAAGCGTTGCTCCCACAATAAATTTTAATCCCGAAGGCAAATTAAGATCTACATTAGTGCTGATTCCTTGACTGATAGCATAACCATCAATATTGTCATAAATAATTTTGTTTGGATCACTTTCGTAGTCTGAAATGATTTTATTGCTGAATCGGGTATAAAAAGCCGTTGTTTCAATTCCCATAAAAGTTCCGTTTCCGAAATTAATTTTCTGAATGTAATTCAGATTTACATTTACAGATTGCTCCGGATTCAGATTATTCGCAATCACAACATCGCGCGAACCGGTTAATGCTGCATGATCTTCAGTAAATAAATTCACAACACGAAATCCGGTTCCTGCATTCAATCTGAATAGGGAATTTTCATTGGCTTTAAACCGATAAGCTATTCTTGGTGTCAAAATCGAACCATGAATAGCATTATAATCGTAACGCATTCCCAACAAAACCTGATTTTTAGGAGAAAAGGTAATTTCATCCTGAACAAAAATCCCTGGTAACCATGTACTTTCGGCTTGTTTTGTAGCCGTTGTATTATCATCATAATAAGAATAACGATTCGCAATTCCGGCAAGTAAATCGTTTCGTCCCATTTTTTTGTCCCATGTTAATTGCAAAAAACCAATTTTCTGGTTGGCAATATATGATGTCGTTCCGTAGCGGCTGTCCTGATAATGTACGTTTCCAGAAAAGGTAAGCATCAGTTTTTCTTCAAACGGCAGCTGATAGCTTCCTATTAATTCGCTACGTTTAGTATAAATACTTTCTCCATAGATTTCGTCACCTCCGCGGTATTGCTTCTCCCAGCGTACATCTCCGCCCCATCGGTCTTCGTACATTCCGCGGGCTGCGATGGTAAATAACCGATTATTATTTCGCTGAAAACTCCATTTATTAAAAACTGAAATTCGTTCTGAAAGTGTTACATCGGTAAAATTATCATGGTCTTTATCAATGATCTGATCGTAATTAAAGTAATTGACTCCTAAAATTGAAATGGCTTTTTTTCCGGCATTGAACTTCATTCCTAAATCAAGATTACTTTCGAAATAAGAAGTCGTAAAATAATCCGCAGAAAAGACCGGAGCGTTTGTTGGATTTTTGGTGATAATGTTAATTAGTCCGCCAACCGCTTCACTTCCATACAGAGAAGATGCCGGGCCTTTTACGATTTCAATTCGTTCTACCAGAGAATTCGGTATTCCTGATAATCCGTAAACTGTCGAAAGGCTGCTCACAATGGGCATTCCATCTATTAAAACTAAAGTATAAGGTCCTTCTAAGCCGTTTATGTGAATATCGCCTGTGTTACAAACGCCGCAATTGAGCTGTGGCCGAACGCCATTGATGTTCTGAAGCGCATCATAGATACTTGGCGTTGGATTTTTCTTGAAGAAAACCGGCGAATAAACCTCAACAGGAACAGCACTTTCCAATCTTTTAACAGGTTTCAAAGTTCCGGACACCACCACTTCATTCAATTCGTTTTTGTCTTCCTTCAATTCAAAATTCAAAATCAAATTCTGTTCGTCCACAATTGAAATTTTTTGGGTTTGAGGTTTGAATCCCTCCGTAGTCACTTGTATTTTGTAATTCCCTTTCGGAATATTTAGAAGCTGATAAAATCCTAAGGAATCGGTTTGGGTTTTAAATTCTGTATTCAGTAAACGAATAGTAATTTCTTGGTCATTAGAAGATTGAAATTCTACTTTTCCGGAAATATTTTGAGAAAAAATGCTTTTAGTTGAAATTATTAATATTGTCAAAAATAAATATTTCATTATTATAAAATTAAATTTAGACAAAGCTAAAAATTAAATTTGACAAATAATTATTTCTAAGTTTAAAAATTTAAACTGATTGAATTCAATATGTTAATTTTTTGTATCTTCCAAATCCACTAAGAGACAAAGTTTTATTTTAAAACTCTCTTCATATAAAAACTTTGCGTCTTCGCGACTTTGCGAGAAATTTTCAGCAAATAGATTAAAAAGCCTCATCAATAAGTTCTCTGTTTATTGCCGCTCCTGCAAAAGATCCCGAAGAAACCGCCAAAGCCACAGAACGCATTTGAGTTGTAGCATCACCACTTGCATAAATACCCGAAACTGATGTCTTTTGCATAAAATCGACTTTTATCAATCCTTGCTCGTTAACTTCACAGCCTAAAGTTTGTGGCAACGGACAATGCTGCTCAAATGAGGGTCTTACATAAACGGCTTTTACAGCAATCTTTTCTCCGTTTTTGAAAACAATATTTGCAATATATCCGGCATTATGTTCGAAAGAATCTATCTCATTTTCTAAAACCAAAACACCATGATTTTTAAGAATTTGTGTTTGTTCCGAAGTTAATGTTGATTTTCCGTTCGTACATAACGTAAGGTTCTTAGTCCAGTTCAAAATCAGTTTTGCATATTCAAAACCCATTTCATCATTGGCAACAATAGCTGTTTTTTCACTTTTGACTTCATATCCGTGACAATAAGGGCAATGTAAAACCGAGATTCCCCAACATACTGCAAAACCTTTAATCTGCGGAAACAAATCTTTCACTCCCGTTGCGAATAATAACTTTTTTGAAGTAAAGAGTTCGCCGGATTCTGTTTTAATTTCGAAACTATTTTGTGTTTTAACTGCATCAATGGCAAGTCCATTGTAAAACTGAACCGTTTTATAAAATCCGACTTGTAATCTGGCTTTACCCGAAATGGCAGCCGGAGTTTCACCATCATTCGTGATAAAATTATGAGAATGCGGTGTTTGTATGTTGCAAGGCAAGCCACTATCAATAACTAAAACCTGACGTAAAGAACGCCCTAAACTCATTGCTGCAGACAATCCGCTGTAACTGCCTCCAATGATAATCACTTCAAAACTCTTCTGTTCCATAAATACAATTTTAATGGTGTTGTTTTTTGTGTAATTTATAATTCAATAAATGCCCGATGATCATTCCGATTCCTCCGAAATAAATGAAGTCAATATGAATGTCAAATAGCATTTCACTCAAAATACTGATCCAAATCAGACTCATCGAAACAACCAGAATTGAAGACACCAAAACCGATGATTTTTTTATAATTTTGAAAATCACAAAAACACCAATTGAAGCAAATAGTAAATCAATTACCGG
The DNA here is from genome assembly GCF_048282555.1 of Flavobacterium adiutor. Lineage (NCBI taxonomy): Bacteria > Pseudomonadati > Bacteroidota > Flavobacteriia > Flavobacteriales > Flavobacteriaceae > Flavobacterium > Flavobacterium adiutor. Next base: position 120,454 of record NZ_CP182487.1, on the reverse strand, counting down.
ATGATGGTTTAATCCCAAAGGTAGAATAGCCAAAAAAGGAAGAATCAAACAATGTATTAAACAAACAGCTGCAGCTGACACTCCTAAAATATCGTAAAAAGATGTTGCACTTTTCTTCATTTCATCTATATTTGTTTTAATGCAATTTTGTTGCAAATATATTCAAAATAACCAAAAGCAACAATGTTGCGTTATTATTTTATTTCTATAAAAAAATGAAAACAACGAGAAACACCACAGCAAAAACGGCGGTTTTAGAGATTTTTGGAAAATCAAAAACAGCACTTTCTCATACAGAAATTTACAAACAAATTGAAGATGTATGCGATCGGGTGACTGTTTATAGAATATTAGATCGCCTCGTAAATGACGATATTGTCCATAAAATTGTTGACCTTGACGGTACCGTAAAATATGCCAAATGCCATCATCAGGCACAGCGCGTACATATCCATAACCATGCGCATTTTAGCTGTGAAAAATGTCTTGAAATAACGTGCCTTGAAAATGTAAAACCAAGCTATATTATGCCTCATAATTATAAGGTAAACGATATAAATTTTACCTTATCCGGTTTATGCCCCAATTGTTTAAATTCTAACATTTAATATTTAGACTAGTCTAAAAATATTGTTTTTCGAATATAATTTTCTATATATTTGAGAAATCAATATTTTACGAATGGCAAAATCATTAGAAGAGGTTCATGAATCGGTTGCAACCGAAAATAAAAAAACAGGATTTAGAAAAATTCTTGCCTTTTTAGGCCCGGCCTATTTAGTCAGTGTCGGCTACATGGATCCTGGCAACTGGGCAACTGATCTGGCTGGGGGAAGTCAGTTTGGGTATGCTCTTGTCTGGGTTTTGCTAATGAGCAATTTAATGGCCTTGCTGCTGCAGAGTTTAAGCGCCCGTCTTGGAATCGTAACACAGCGTGATCTTGCACAGGCTTCGAGAGAAACGTATTCAAAACCGATTAACTACATTTTATATTTTCTGGCTGAAATTGCTATTGCCGCCTGTGATTTAGCAGAAGTTCTTGGAATGGCCATCGGAATTAATTTACTTTTTGGGATTCCTCTTTTAGAAGCTGTTTTAATTACTGTTTTAGATACGTTTTTATTACTATTCCTTATTAATAAAGGAATTAAAAAGATGGAAGCATTTATTATTGCTTTGGTCGCAATTATTGGATTTTCATTCATATTCGAAATGATTTTTGCCGAACCTGAAATGCATAAAGTTTTAGAAGGATTAATTCCTTCCATTCCAAATTCAGCAGCATTATATATCGCCATCGGAATTATAGGTGCAACTGTAATGCCGCATAATCTTTACCTGCATTCGTCTTTGGTACAAACAAGAAAATTTGACAGAACTCCATCCGGGATCAAACAAGCTTTGAAATACAACTTTATCGATTCTACAATTGCCTTAAATCTTGCCTTTTTTGTAAATGCGGCCATTTTGATTCTCGCCGCTGCCACCTTTCACAAAAACGGAATGTATGAAGTTGCAGAGATTCAGGATGCCCATCAATTTCTGGAACCGCTTTTAGGAACTAAATGGGCTCCGGCATTGTTTGCTATTGCGCTTATTGCTGCCGGGCAAAGTTCTACAATAACCGGTACGCTGGCCGGACAAATTGTAATGGAAGGATATCTTCATTTCAGGATACAGCCCTGGGTTCGCCGAATTATTACGCGTTTGATTGCGATTATTCCGGCTGTCATCGTAATACTAATTTATGGTGAAAGCGTAACAGGAAAACTATTGATCTTAAGTCAGGTCATTTTGAGTCTTCAGTTGGGATTTGCCATTATTCCTTTAATTCATTTTGTGAGCGATAAATCAAAGATGAATGGTTTCCATATCTCTAAACTTACACAGGTGGTTTCCTGGATTATTGCTCTCATTATTGTTTCGCTTAATGCTAAATTAGTGTATGATGAAATCACTTCCTGGCTTGAAACTTCAGAAAATCCAATTGTTTTATGGCTTACCGTGGTTCCTTTAGCAATCGGTCTTCTAACATTATTGCTTTATATTGTCTTTAAACCTTTTATTGCTAAAGCAAAATCAAAAACATTAAACCATTCTCCGCACCATCTTCAGCTTCAATTTACCCCTAGAGAAAGTCAAAGTATTAAAAACATTGCTGTTTCTGTAGATTTTTCAAATGCTGATAGTGTTGCTCTGAATAAAGCTTTTGAATTAGGCGGAATGAATGCACAATACACCCTTATACATATTGTAGAAACGGTTGGTGCTTTGATGTACGGAGTTCACATACACGATCATGAAACTACCATTGACGAAAAGTTATTATTGGAATATAAAGAAATGCTTTCGCAGAAAGGATTCAGGATCGAAACCGAATTAGGTTTTGGAAAACCAAACTCCGTAATACCAAAAATTATCAATGAAGGTAATTTTGATATACTGGTTATGGGAACCCACGGCCACACTGGTTTAAAAGATATTTTATTTGGTACAACTGTAGATAAACTGAGACATAAAATTTCGATACCTTTGCTGATTGTTAAATAAAGTTGCTAAGATGCTAAGTTTCTAAGCTTTTTAATAAAAGCCTCAGAAGAAAACTCAGAATCTTAGAATCTTAGAATCTTAGAATCTCCAAAAAATGACCTTTTCAGAAGAAAACTACCTTAAAGCGATATATCACCTGACTGCTTCGCTGGAAACAGAAGTGAGTACAAATGCTATTGCCGAAATGATGGAAACCAAAGCTTCATCCGTTACAGACATGCTTAAGAAGCTGTCTGACAAGGATTTGGTGAACTATAAAAAATACCAGGGAGTTTCATTAACCGAAAATGGAAAACTGGCTGCCAAAATGATTGTTAGAAAACATCGTTTATGGGAAGTATTTTTAGTAGAAAAATTAAACTTCAGCTGGGATGAAGTACACGATATTGCAGAACAACTCGAACACATTAAGTCAGAGCAGTTGATTAACCGCTTGGATGATTTTCTCGGCAATCCAACCGAAGATCCACATGGAGACCCTATACCGGATGCGAATGGACGAATAATCAAAATTGAAAAACAATTGCTTTCTGAATTATCCGACAACCAAATTGGTATTTGCGTAGGTGTAAAAGACACTTCTTCAGAATTCCTGAAATATCTGGATAAGCAGGAAATTGCGCTAGGTTCTAAAATTGAATTCTTATCGAAAGAATCTTTTGATTTGTCTGTAAAAATTAAAATTGACAGCAGAGAATTATCTATTTCGAATAAAATTGCTTCTAACTTGTTTGTCAAACTGGTTTAAAAATGAAAAGATCCCAAATTTGAAAGTTTTGGAACCTTTTTTTAGTCTTTTATACTATAGAGAATCTTTTGAAAATCACCCTTAAATTTATCTTTATTTTCTTTAGCAGACCATGACAGAACTTTATAAAATGCTTTTTTAGTTTCCACTACTCCAATTAAATAATAAATTTCAACATTAGCATCCTTATCGAAATACTCAACATCTGCTTCTATAAAATTACTTTCACTAATCTTTTTTGAAACTGGATTTGAAATTGACTTTTTCTCCACATCCTTTAAAAAATCCTGCATAAAACCGTCATAGAACTCTTTTGCCGAATTGAAGTTTAATTCGACTAATTTTAAATCCTCTTTTAAATCATAAATCACAAAACCATATACCTCTTTTACTTCGCTTTTATATTCAATTGACGAGACATCATTTAAGCCCATCGTTTTATTCATATAATCAGGAAGGCTTATATTAAAAGTATGACCGGCTTTGAATTCTTTCATTTTGGTTTGAGCAGAAATCGTTGCTGATATTAACGCAATAGCAAAAAGAGCAATTATTTTATTCATATAGATATTTTAGGGTTATAATTTTTATTTAAACAATGCCTTTCTCAATCATCTCCAGCATTACCGGTGATGCGTTTTTGAATGTTGGCGGCTGTTCGATGATACTTCCTGCGTTCTTTTTATTTACTTTGAACGTTATGTCATTATCTGTTGTAAAAAGCAAGGCTGTCAAAAAAGGCTTTTTGATGTACGAAACTAAAATTAGTAAAGCTTCATCTAATGTATGGATGCTTTCAATTTCTTCTGTTTTGTAGCGGGTAGTTAGCGAAATCGAGAATGTGTAATCTTCATTCAGGACTAATCTGAAATAGATGTTTTTGATTTCGGTATCACCGATCGTTTTGGCCAAAGTTAATTTTGCGAAAGTGCCGGCCTGGATGCTTTCTTTAACTCGTTCGCAAAAAAGGGCAAATATTGGTTCGTACATTTTTTTAAGATTCTAAGGTTTTATCCTCTAATTTAACCGCAAAGGTCGCTAAGATTTACGCAAGGTTCACAAGATTTTTTATTTTCTTTGTGTGCTTTACGCAAACCCTTGCGCCTTTGCGGTTAAGAAAATTATTTCCCTGTAAATTCAGCTTTACGTTTTTCTAAAAAGGCAGTAGTTCCTTCTTTAAAATCCTGAGTTCCGAAACACTCTCCAAAAGATTTGATTTCGGTATCGAAACCATTTTTACCATCTTCGAAATTTGCATTAATCGCTTTTATCGCTTTTCCGATAGCAAAAGGAGCGTTTTTCATGATTTTATGGGCCATTACGCTTGTAAATGTTAACAATTCAGTCTGAGGTACCACGTGATTTACTAAACCGTATTGTTTTGCTTCTTCGGCAGAAATCATTGCTGCGGTCATGATCATTTCCATCGCACGTCCTTTTCCTATTAATTGAGGCAAACGCTGTGTTCCTCCGTAACCCGGAATTAGTCCTAAGCTTACTTCAGGTAAGCCCATTTTGGCATTAACCGAAGCCACTCTGAAATGACAGGCCATCGCCAATTCTAATCCACCTCCTAATGCAAAACCATTTATGGCCGCAATTACGGGTTTCTTCAAATTTTCGATGTAATCAAAAAGTGACTCCTGGCCTTCCGCAGCTAATTGTGCGCCTTCAACAACAGTATAATTGGCAAACTCAGAAATGTCAGCTCCGGCTACAAAAGCTTTTTCGCCGCTTCCGGTCAGAATGATAACGCGGACATCTTCATTTTTGTTTAAAAATTTAATAGCCTCACTAAGATCAGTTATAGTTGCCTTGTTTAAAGCATTCAGCTTTTCAGGTCTGTTAATCGTTACTGTAGCGATTTTTTCTTCAATAGAAATTAAAATATTTTTGTAGTTCATGACCGCTGTTTTATGAGTTGGTGATAGGCAGGGAAACTGTAAATGTAGTCCCCTTTCCGTAAGCTGACTCAAAGGTAATTGTTCCTTTGTAATTTTCGATGATGTTTTTTATAATTCCGAGACCAAGTCCCATTCCGCTGGTTTTAGTAGTGAATTTAGGTTCGAAAATCCGGCCTATATCAAGCTTTTGAATTCCGATTCCGTTATCTTTTACTGCGATTTCGACATTATCGTCACGGCGTTTCACAGAAACAACTATTGATTTGTGAAACTGACTTTCGGGAATCGCCTGAGTTGCATTTTTTACCAGATTGGTAATGACCCGAATCAGTTGTGTACGGTCCATTTTGGAAATGATTTCTTCTTCCTCTTTTTCAAAAGAAATATAATCTTCGTTGAAAATATCAAGTGCCAGTTCCACAACCTCAACTACATTTAAAGTCTCATTTTGCTGAGCCGGCATCGAAGCAAAGTTTGAAAAAGCAGAAGCTACAGATGTCATTGTATCAATCTGCTGAATTAGAGTTTCCGAGTAATCGTTCATTTTCTGCTTTACGTCAGGATCATTCGGATCAAACTTTCGTTGAAAACTCTGCACCGTTAAACGCATTGGCGTAAGCGGATTTTTAATTTCGTGCGCAACCTGTTTTGCCATTTCGCGCCAGGCTTCTTCACGTTCGCTTTGCGCTAATTTAATCGCGCTGGTCTCAAGTTTATCTACCATTCCGTTATAAGCTTTGATCAAGAAGTTGACTTCTTTGCTATTTGCCTCTAACACAATCTTTTCGTTCTTCTGATCCAGATTGGTCTCTTCCAAACGATCTGAAATGGTTTTCAGTGATTTTGTAATATACGTTGAAAGGAAATATGCTAATGCGAAAGCCACAATAAGCATAAACGAATACACCTGACTTAAACGAATCAGGAAAGTATTCAATTCGTTGTCGTAATAGCCGTCATCTTCTAAATAAGGAAGATTTAAGATTCCGAGAGGTTTGAATTTTTCATCTTTTATTAAACTATAAGAAGATCTGTTTTTAACACCATTAATCGTTTTAATATCTACAAAACGCTTTTCTATCGAAGAGCGCACCAGTTTTAAAATAAAGTCAGGAATTGGAGGTGCAACCTTATCAACAGCAAAAGACTCCTTTGATGATTTTAGCAGCTTCCCGTCAAGGCTGTAAATATTAATTTCGATTTTGTGAATCTGGGCTAATTCGTGAATTTTGTCCTTAAAAATTAAATCCAGATTGGCTGTTTTTAAAGGATACGTTGTCGTTGCCAGTACATAATTGATGTGTTCCTTAACAGCATTTTCCTTTCGTTCAAGACGTTCCTGATGATATTCTTTGGCTTCATTTTTAAACTGAATAATTGAAATCGAAGCTAATAAAAAAGATGCCACAACAATCAATACAATCATCGACAGGAAAATCCTGATACGAAGGGAGAGCATTGACATTTTGAAGTTTAGCATGTTTTTTTGTTTTTGTTTGTTTCATGTTTCAAGTTTCAGGTTACGTTGCGATTGGCAACTTGAAACTTGAAACCTGAAACTAAAAAAACTATTTCCTCTCTCTAATTCTCTTATAAAAACGAAATCCAAGCATAATTAAAACAGAGAATAAAACAATTCCGATTACGCCGTAGATCCAGTTAATGGCACTTTTTAAAACTACTAAAAAAACAACGGCAAACAAAATAATCGTTGCGCCTTCATTAAACAAACGCATATAGTTGCCTGAATATTTCACCTCATCTTTCTGTAATTGCCTGAAGATCTGATGACATTTTAAATGATAGAGATATAAGAGGAAAACAAAACCTAATTTAATGTGCATCCAGGGCATTTTAAGCCATGCATTTCCTAAATCTGTAAAAAATAGCATCCAAAAAGCAAAAATACTGGCTAAAATCGCTGATGGCCATGTAATAATATACCAAAGGCGGTAACTCATTATTTTGAATTGCGCCTGCAGAATTTCTTTTTCTGGAGATGGTTTTTCACTGGCTTCTATTTGATATACAAACAAACGTACAATATTAAACAACCCTACAAACCAGGTTAGTACGAAAATAATGTGCAGTGATTTTAAGTAATTATAATACTCCATTGTTGTTTTGTTTCAGGTTTCAAGTTTCAGGTTGTTTCTCAAAGTTGAGCATAACTTAAAACCTGAAACTTGAAACAAAATATTATTTTGCCCAATCATTAATCCAATTTGCAACTGTTTCACACCACTCATCATCATCATTCAGACACGGAATTGCCAGAAACTCTTCTCCTCCATTGGCTTCAAAATCTTCTTTAGCACGCATGGCGATTTCCTCTAAAGTTTCTAAACAATCCGAAACGAATGCTGGTGTTACAACCGCTAATTTCTTAATTCCTTTTGCTGGCATGTTATCAATTTCAACATCCGTATAAGGCTCTAGCCATTTATCACCCGCTAAACGGGATTGGAAAGTCAAACTGTATTTATCATCTGGAAGACCTAATAGTTTTACAACCTGTTTAGTCGTTTCATAACATTGGTGACGGTAACAGAATTCATGTGCCGGAGATGGCGTGTTGCAGCAGGAACCATCGATTTTGCAATGTGATTTAGTTACATCGGTTTTGCGAATGTGACGCTCCGGGATTCCATGATATGAAAACAATAAATGATCATAATCAAATCCAACTAAATGTTTCTGAATTGAATCTGCTAAATTCTTGATGTAATCCGGTTTGTTGTAAAACGCCGGAACATCGGTAAATGTCATATTTGGAAATTTTTTCTTGCGAATTTCTTCTGCTTTCACCAAAATAGTTAAAGTTGAAGCCATTGCGTATTGCGGATATAATGGAAAAAGCAATACATCAGTAACGCCTTTTTCATGAAGCTCCTGAAGACCTTTTTCGATTGTCATGCTTCCGTAACGCATTGCCAGAGAAACCGGAACATTTACTAAAGGCTGTACTTTCTTTTGCATTCTTTCTGAAAGAACTACTAACGGAGAACCTTCTTCCCACCAGATTTTCGCATAAGCGTGTGCCGATTCTTCAGGTCTTTTTCTCAGAATAATGCCTCGGACTAATAATGCTCTTAATAAATACGGAACATCGATTACGTATTTATCCATTAAAAATTCATCTAAATACGGTTTTACATCTTTTGGTGTTGGACTTTCCGGAGAACCTAAGTTTACTAATAATACGCCTTTCATTATGTGTTTTGCTTTAAGCTTTGTTTGTTTTTAAAATTTCGTCAAAAGTAAAATTTGCTTCTTTTGTGCAATATGATAATTGTTACTTTTTGATTATTGTTGGATATTCAAAATTGATTTTAAATAATTTGCGAATATTCCTCTAGCAGATTCGGCAGATTCTAATTTGTGCTAATTAGTGAAATTAGTGTTTAAACATTCGCATTAATTGACATCAAATACTTTTTAGGCGTTGTGCCAAATTTCTTTTTGAATGCCGCTATAAAATGACTTCCGGTACTGTAACCGATTTTCAATCCTACTTCGTTTACATTATAAGAACCGCTGTCTAATAATTTTCGGGCAAAATCCATTTTATAATCGAATAGGAATCCGTAAACCGTGTCGCCATAAATTTGCTTGAAACCCATTTTGAGTTTCTTCAGATTCAAACCAATCTGATCTGCTAATTCTTGTAATCCTGGAGGCTCTGCCATATTAGCAATTACGATTTCTTTTGCTTTTCGGATTTTCAAAACATTATCCTCATCAATTAAAAACGGACATTGCTCTGCATTTGGGTCTTCGGTTCTGTTGAAATACAGACTCAGCAATTCGTATCCTTTTCCTTTATAATAAAGGTTTTTAATAGAAGGATGAAGATTATAATGAAAAAGCTGACTCAAAACAATCGCCATTGACGGGCTGATATTTCCTTCGTTGTAATATTTTTTATCCTTATTATCGGGACTTAAAAACGTGATATAATTCGCCTCGGCAGAAAATAAAGCGTGAAATTTCTTGATGGAAACAATTACCGAGATTACCCAGGAATTTTGAGCCAATTCTAAATTAAGTGGCAATTCTTTCTGCGGATTATATAAAAGCAACGATTTTTCTTCTTTAAGTTCTAAAGTATAATTGCCCTGATTGAACAAAAATTTCGCATTTCCTTTTAGCCCGAAATGAAACTGTATCAGACCGTTTCCTATTTCACGCTGCGCAAAAAAAGGTTCTGAACTGTCGTTTTGAAAACGGATAAGCGTAAAATCGTCTTCAATTTTAATTTCCTCCTCCATTGATTTCTTTATTCAGGTTACTATTCCCGTTTTTAATAAAACGAATAATTGGACATTCAAAATTAAATCTTTTTGATGGTTTATCCGATTACCTGCACTTAAATTTATAAAATCTTTATTGTTTGATTATTTAAATGCAAGTTGAAATCACTTATCTTTTTTGATGGAGTTGCCATATTAATAATTACTCCAATTCACTGATTTTAAGCCTAAAATCTGTTTTCTGACTCCAAAATAAATCTGGTATTTTAAGAACAGTGATAATGTTTTAGTTATTCATAACGATTCTAAATTAATGTTTTTCTTATATAAATTAAAACCACTCCTAAAAAGGCACCGTATATCATTTTCAAAATCTCACCATTTTAAAACTTACATATTATGAAAACAAACAAAACAATAAAAAAAATACTTAGGACAGGATTGGTGATTACCCTTCTATTCTTTTCCATTTTGCTTTTTCACATTATTACTGCCAAACCTGCAGTTTATGAAAATCCAAATTTACAGGTAAGCCGAATTGATTTTAAAACAGACATAGATTCTGTTGAGGCCAGACAAATTTGTTCAGACTTAAGATCAATCAAAGGTCTTACTTCGGATTCTATCATAGTGAAAAGAAATGTGGTTGTGTATTTCCACAATAATAAAATCACGAATTCTGAAAAAGTATATAATGAATTAATGAGTAAAAGGCCTTATAATGCGAAGCGTTATATCCTACCAGAAAACTTAGCCAATAAGGAAGTTTGTCCTGTAAATCAAAACAGTATGAGCTATAAATTATCTCAAAAAATAAATCAGTTTTTTAATTAACCCTTTAAATATTTTATTATGAAAAATTTTTCTAAAATTACACTTAGTGTTCTGATAATGGCATCGGCAACTTTAACTTCCTGCAGCAATGATGATGATCCTGCTCCAGTAAAAGCGACTATTTATACTCGTTTAGGCGGAACTACAATGGTTTCAGATCCCGATAACCAAGGACAAATGATTGAACAGGGACGTTTAAGTTTCCGCAAAGTTGTAAACTCTACTATAGGATTAATTGTAGCCGATATTCAGTCAAATGCATCTGGTAATTTACAGGCACACTTTGCACCTCTTTTAGCAGAAACAGGTGATACGCAGGCTACCAATATTGCTAAATTATCAGACAATCTTACTGATTTCTTCTCCTTTAATACAGGCGGTACTAATGCTGTGAATACTTATTCAGGCTTAAATATGGTGGCTGCACATGATCCGGCAGTCAATAAACGTATGGGAACAAAAGCCAGTAATGCAGATTATACAAAATTCGAAGGATATGTTGGTGCTGCAGCTAATGCTAATGGTGTAGCTTCTAATACAGAACTTTACACTGATATTGTAGCTGTATTAGAATCTTTAAGAACGCCAATCGTTCAAAAATAATTGATTTTTCCTCAAAACCCTGCCCGAACAAGGTAGGGTTTTATTTCATGAAGCTGTTTTTATATTTGAATTTCTACCGCAATGAAATTGAATAAGATATAAAACAGAAAGATGATCCGAACTCATAGCGATATTTTTTCGCACGCTATTTAAAACAAAAGTAAGATTGTTATTTAGAATAAATATACATAACAAGGTATCGAATCCTTGATTTCATTATAAATGACAATCAATCCTATTTAGAACAGCCAAAATGAATCAATTTATTCCATAGCGATATAAAAAGTACCTCTAGCGTTGTTTTTATAAATTACTTAGTAATAATTTTGTTGCACTTTTTAACAAAAGTATAATATGGAAAATTTTAATATGTCCAGAACTACCACTTTTTACGCTTTAGGTTTAAGTTATAAAAAAGCAGATGCTACCATTAGGGGAAAATTTAGTTTAGATGCTAAAGCACAATCTGATTTACTTGCCCAGGCAAAAACCGAAGGAATAGAATCATTAATTGTCACTTCTACATGCAACAGAACTGAAATTTATGGTTTTGCCAATCATCCGTACGAATTAATCAAATTACTTTGCGACAACAGTAATGGTTCCGTTGAGGAATTTCGCGAAGTTGCCTATATCTACAAAAATCAGGAAGCCGTAAACCATATGTTTCGTGTAGGAACAGGTTTAGACAGTCAGATTTTGGGTGATTTTGAAATCATCAGCCAGATTAAAATCGCTTTCAACCTTAGTAAATCAGAAGGTTTAATTAATACTTTTATTGATCGCCTTGTCAACAGCGTTATTCAGGCAAGCAAAAAGGTCAAAACAGATACTGAAATTTCTTCTGGTGCAACATCGGTTTCGTTTGCATCGGTTCAATATATTATTAAAAACGTAGAAGATATTGGAAACAAAAATATTCTGCTATTCGGAACTGGAAAAATAGGACGAAATACCTGCGAAAATTTAGTAAAACATACTAAAAATGGTCACATTACGCTTATCAACAGAACGAAAAACAAAGCTGAAATCCTTGCTGGAAAACTAAATGTCATCGTAAAAGATTACGCTAACCTTCAGGAAGAACTACAACAATCTGATGTTTTGGTTGTAGCAACAGGAGCAAAAAACCCAACTATTGACAAAACATTACTGAATTTAAAGAAGCCTTTATTGATTTTGGATTTATCTATCCCAAGAAATGTTAATCCTGATGTGGAACAAATACCGGGTGTAACTTTAATACATCTTGATTATCTGTCACAAATGACAGATGATACTCTTGAAAGAAGAAAACAGCACATTCCGGCTGCCGAAGCGATAATCGAGGATATGAAATTAGAATTCAATATCTGGATGAACGGCCGTAAATATGCTCCAACTATTCATGCTCTAAAAGCAAAACTAAACGATATGGTTGCCGGAGAACTGGCTTTTCAAAAAAAGAAAATGCTCAACTTTGATGAAGAACAAGCTGAATTAATCAGTTCCAGAATTATACAAAAAATCACCAGTCAGTTTGCCAGTCACTTAAAAGACGAAAACACATCGATTGACGAAAGTATTGAGTTTATTGAAAGAGTATTTCAAATCGGACAGCTTGCACCAAAAAATATTCCTTCACCAATTGAAGAAAAATACAAAATCAACCTCTCATAATAGTTAAACAGCATGTTCCTTACTTTTAAGGATCCTAAAAAATATGGCTCAAAAAGTTATCAGAATAGGAACCCGCGATAGTGAGCTCGCACTTTGGCAAGCTCATACAGTCGAAAAAAAATTAAATGATCTAGGCTTTAAAACTGAAATCGTTGCCGTAAAATCTCAAGGAGACATTATTCTCGACAAACCACTTTATGAACTCGGTATCACGGGAATTTTCACCAAAACTTTAGACATTGCCATGATTAATGGCGATATTGATATTGCGGTACATTCGATGAAAGATGTTCCAACGGCTTTACCAAAAGGTATTGTTAAGGCTGCCGTTTTACCAAGAGCAAATGTTCTGGACATTTTGGTTCATAAAGGAAACCCCGATTTTACAAATCCAAGTACTATTGCAACCGGAAGTCTGCGTCGCCAGGCACAATGGTTCAATAAATATCCAAATCATACGGTTGTTGATTTACGCGGAAACGTAAATACGCGGATGCAGAAACTTCAGGATAACGACTGGGATGGAGCTGTTTTTGCTGCTGCAGGTTTGGAACGTATCAATTTAAAACCAGAAAACTACATCAACTTAGATTGGATGATTCCCGCACCAGCACAAGGAGCAATGCTGGTTGTGGCAATGGAAAATGATAATTATACGCTTGATGCACTTTCACAGTTAAATGATATCGAAACTGAAATTTGCACCTACATCGAACGCCAATTTTTAAGAACACTTGAAGGCGGTTGTACAGCACCAATCGGGTCTTTGGTTACCTATAACGAAGACGAAGATACACTGCAATTTCAAGGGGTTTTACTTTCTATTGACGGAAAACAAAAACTGGAAATCAGCAAAACGGTTGATATTTCGGAGTGGAAAAAATTAGGTTACAACTCGGCTCAGGAGATTTTGAATAATGGCGGAACTGAATTAATGCAGAAAATCAAAGAATCCTTGAAAAAATAATGGCAACCCAGGTTCAAATACTATCAACTAAAATACTATCGCCTCTTCATAAGCAGGAATTGATGAAATATGGTATTGAAGTAATCGAAGCCGATTTCATCAAAACCGAAAACAAACCTTTCGAATTAAAATACCTCAACGAAAATCTGATTTTTACAAGTCAGAATGCGGTTCACAGCGTTTTATCACATCCAAAATCAGAAGAACTGAAAAAGAAAAATGTGTATTGCGTTGGACTTAAAACCAAAAATTTATTGACCGATAACGGATTCAACGTTGTTGCCTATACCGGTTACGCTTCAGATTTGGCAGAAATTATCACTTTGATTTACAGCAGTGAGAGTTATACCTTTTTCAGCGGGAATCTTAGAAGAGATACTTTGCCTGAAGCTTTAAAAGAAAACGGAATTAAATTCAATGAAATTCAGGTTTACGACACAACATTGCAGCCGCAGAAAATAAAAGGAAATCCTGAAGCGATTTTGTTTTTTAGCCCGTCTGGAGTTAAAAGTTATCTGAAAGACAATTCCATAAATAAACAAATCTGTTTCTGCATTGGCGAAACCACCGCAGAAGCCTTATCAAAAATCACTAAAAATATCATCATCGCAGATCAGCCTACAATTGAAGACGTAATCGAAGATGTAATTCAGGAATATAAATAACAATAACAAACCTAACAGGTTTTTGAAACCTGTTAGGTTTAAACATAGAAACTCATGTTAAAAAACGACCTATTTTTAAAAGCACTAAAAGGAGAAACAGTTCAGCGTCCGCCGGTATGGATGATGCGTCAGGCAGGAAGATATTTGCCGGAATTTAGAGAACTTCGTGATAAATATGATTTTTTCACACGTTGCGAAACTCCGGAGTTAGCTGCTGAAATCACGGTTCAGCCAATTCGCAGAATTGCTCCGGATGCTGCAATTTTATTCTCAGATATTTTAGTAGTTCCAAGAGCTATGGGAATTCACGTAGAATTGAAAGACAATTTAGGTCCGATTATTCCAGATCCAATTCGTACGATGGAACAGGTAAATCAGGTTTTTGTTCCGGATGTAAATGAAACTTTAGGTTATGTTTTTGACGCTGTGAAATTGACGAAAGAAATGCTGAACGATGAAGTGCCATTAATTGGTTTCGCTGGTTCACCATGGACTATTTTCTGCTATGCTGTTGAAGGAAAAGGTTCTAAAAGTTTTGATACAGCAAAAGGATTCTGTTTTTCAAATCCGGTTGCAGCACATACATTATTACAAAAAATCACTGATACCACTATTTTATACTTAAAAGAAAAAGTAAAATCGGGTGTCAATGCGGTTCAGATTTTTGATTCATGGGGAGGAATGCTATCTCCCGTTGATTATCAGGAATTCTCATGGAAATACATTAACCAGATTGTTGATGCTTTAGCTGAAATTACGCCTGTTATTGTTTTCGGAAAAGGATGCTGGTTTGCATTAAATGAAATGGGTAAAAGTAAAGCTTCTGCATTAGGTGTTGACTGGACTTGTTCTGCAAGAAATGCGCGTTACCTGTCTGGCGGAAATGTTACTTTACAAGGAAATTTCGATCCGTCAAGATTGCTTTCGCCGATCCCGACGATTAAGAAAATGGTTCACGAAATGATCGACGAATTCGGAAAAGATAAATATATTGTCAATTTAGGTCACGGAATTTTACCAAATATTCCTGTAGATCATGCCAAAGCGTTTATTGATGCGGTGAAAGAGTACGGGCAGTAAATAAGTTGAAAGTATTCCGTGTGCATTCCTGCAAGGTTTCCAAAACCTTGTAGGTATAAACTAAATTATCTATATTGAAAACGTCGCAGGATAAGCAATATCAATATGAAATTAGAAGTTTTAGAAAAAGATTGTTATTATCATATATATAACAGAGGAATAAACGGAACAACCATTTTTGAAAATGACACTAACAAGCTTTATTTCTTAAAACAGTTAGCTAAATATTCCAAAGATAAAATTTCAATTTTTGCGTATTGTTTAATGAATAATCATTTTCATTTAGTTATTCGACTTAATTCAGAAGAAAAAGAGGTTACTCAGGCATTTTCAAACTTGTTTAATTCATATGCAAAAGCTTTCAATAAGCAAGTTAACAGAACTGGAAGTTTATTTGAAAAACATTTCAAAAGAATAAAATTAAAAGACGAAAATTATCTGAAACAATTGATTGTTTATGCTCATTTGAATCCGAAACATCATTTTGATTTAGAGTTCAAAAGTTTCCAATTTTCATCCTATCAGACCTATTTATCTGACAAAGAGACAAAAATAGAAAGGAATGAGATTATAAATTTATTTGGAGATTTGGAGAACTTCATTTTTTATCACAATCAAAAGAATGATTTTTTAAACGAAACTTATACTTTTGAATAATAGGTTTCATCTTTCAAACTTTATAAAACCTTAAAGTCTAATAAAATTCTATAAATAGTAATCAATTGATACCTAAAAGGTTTTGAAAACCTTGCAGGAGAACGAACAGAAAATCATGCTCAACAAAGGCTTAAGAGACGAAGAAAAAATTAGAATTGACAATGTGCTCAAAACATTGCGGACTCTTGTTTTTGTACCTCAGCATTTGAATGATTTAGATAAAACAAATATTGAAAATCAATTAAAAGAATTCGCATTAAACATTGAAACTTTAGTTGATTATTCGAATGAAGATTTAATCACTTTATTGATGCGTCTTCATTTTGACTGGGAGCAATTAGAACAGTTTGCAGACTTTTTAATGGATTTTTCAAAAGTCGAAAACTACAATTTTGAAGATAAAGCTTTGGCTGTTTATCAATATATCCAGGCTGAAAGCAAGGTTTTTTCTTTTGGGGTAAATTCGAAAATTGCTTCAGCGAAAGCCAAAAAATAATAACAATGAAAGACAAATTTTACGCATACATACAAAACCTGCAAGACCAAATTGTAGCAGGACTAGAAGCCGTTGACGGAACGACAAAATTCCGTGAGGATTTATGGAAACGTCCGGAAGGCGGTGGCGGAAGAACGCGCGTTATTGAAAACGGAGCTGTTTTCGAAAAAGGCGGTGTCAACATTTCGGCCGTTCATGGGAAATTGCCTGAAACCATGCAAAAGATGTTTGGCGTTGGCGAAGCTGATTTCTTTGCCTGCGGATTAAGTCTGGTGATTCATCCGAAAAACCCAATGGTTCCGACGGTTCATGCCAACTGGCGCTATTTTGAAATGTACGACGAATCAGGAAATGTGATTCAGCAATGGTTTGGCGGCGGACAGGATTTAACCCCATATTATTTGTTTGAAGAAGATGCCAAACACTTTCACCAAACTTGTAAAACGGCCTGCGACAAACACAATCCGGAGTTTTATCCAAAATACAAAAAACAATGCGATGCGTATTTCTGGAATGCACACAGAAACGAAGCCCGCGGTCTTGGCGGTTTATTCTTTGATTATTGCAAAGCAAATGAGTCAATGTCAATGGAAGATTGGTACAATTTTGTAACCGAAGTTGGAAACAGTTTCCTTAAAGCGTATGTTCCTATTGTTGAAAGAAGAAAAAATTTAGAATATACAACAGAAAACAGAAACTGGCAGGAAATCCGACGTGGTCGTTATGTGGAGTTTAATTTGGTTCACGACAAAGGCACTTTATTCGGTTTAAAAACCAACGGAAGAATCGAAAGTATTCTGATGAGTTTACCGCCTCACGTGCAATGGGTTTACGATCATCATCCGGAATCTGGAAGCGAAGAAGAAAAACTGATTAAAGTATTGCAAAATCCTGTCGACTGGATTTAGCACCATACAAATAAGCATAAAAAAGCCCTAAAATTGATGTTTTAGGGCTTTTTCTTTTAGATTATTTAGTACTTAATTCGTCAACTAAATCTAAGGTTTGCAAAATAATATTTTTATCTCCTTTCGATGAGTTGAGCTTTAACTCGAATTTCAGTTTATTATCTACCAGCTTTTTCGCCGAATATAAAGTTACATCTGTAAACTGCTGCGCCAGTCTGTTCAGGCTTTTTATATCAGATGGTTTTGCTTCTCCTGAATTAGAATAAGCTGTTACTAATTTATCCATGCTCACCTGGGCAGCAAAATAATTTTGTTTCAGTTCCTTTTTAACTTCTTTTGAAAATGAATTCTCTTTTGGAAAAATATGATCAATACTGTTTCCGATAATAACGACATCTTTATCTTTAAAAATAAACAAATTACCAAATTCCTGAGTTCCTTTTATTTCGTAGTAATTCCCTTTCTGAGTCAGTCCTTTTTTGCGAACGCCTAATTGTATCAGCTTATCACCAAAAGTAGGGTGAGTTGAAGTAAAAATCACTGAAAATAATGGTATAGCTTTTTTTATGGTTTTCACTACCTCTTTTGACTCAAAATTCTCATCGTACTCATACGTTTTGGTTGTTACTTCTTTTTCTGTAACATCATAAAGAAACATACTTAAATCTCCGTCGAAAAGTGTTGCTGTAGCTTTTTCATCGATAATGGTCGAAATAAGATCAGTTGCGACACCAATATCTTCTTTCAGGATATAGGGATTATTGAAAATTTCAGCGCTCAGGGTCGGAAAACTATTCAGCATTTCCTTAGTATTAAAATGATACGTCAGATAACCAAGTGGCTTTTGAGCAGGAAAATAATTAAAGATATTTTTATTGGCTTTGCGATTACTAATTTTACCCATCAAATCTGCAATTGGTTTGGAGTACTCTACAATTTCCTCAATCCGTGCATTATCATTGTCAAAATAAAAATCGACATTTATCCCTTTTACAAAATTACCCCAGTTTTTCTGACTCGGAAAAAACTTATTATATGTTGTAAATTGTGCCAAAGCCTTATACGCCGAATTAAAACCGTTCAATGCTGCTCCATAATCAACCCAGCAGGAAATATCAGCGTTTTCATGTACTTTATCTGATGTTGGGACCGTAAAACCATTTTCAAAAAGCAATTTTATAAATCTGTTTTGACTGATGGCCTGAATGCTGTCAAAAGCCGTTTGCTCTTTTTGGTAATTCGCATAATAATTATCTGAGTAATCTGCATAGGCAGTATCAACAACTGGAGCTTCGCCCGGAGCTTCTACAATAACTGGGTAAGAATTATCAGTAACAACAACACTATCCATTGCTGTTGTCATTGTATAATCGCTATAAGAGAATCTTTTAGTCAATCCGAAAATAACCAAATGACTGTCATTCCAAGCTATTGTTGTTTTTTTATCACTGGAATTATATACTGAATACTGGCCAAAATCTTCAATTAAAGGTTTCGGAACTGAATCACTTTCTTTGCCATCCTGAAGTAAAAATTTTTTAATATTATCCCTGTTTTTAATTGGAATTGTAATTTGATAATAGGGAATACTATCCGAATAATTCCCATGTGCCGTTATTTTCTCTTCTAACCTTATAAGATCCGCATATTTATTCACCTCCAGTTTCATTTTCCCCTCTTTCGCATTTTTTAAAAGAGAATGATTTAAAACCTCAGCGACACTTACTTTTTTAGAAAGCTGACTTCCATTAAACTGAATAAAATAATCCTGTTTTTTTGAAAGTGTCTGACTTTGGGTTAAACCAAAAGTGAATAAAATGAATAAGATACAAAACTGTTTCATGTGTAAGTATAAATGATTATTGATTTAATTGAATGGTATTGTTCATGAGTGACGATTTTTTAAGAACACTGTACATGCTTTGTTTTAAAAAAACTGTCTTTTTGTTTTTAGAAATTTTGCTGTTCGCATTGGATGCCGATAGAATATTACGGTCAAAAGTGTAAATAGATACGATACTGGCTTTTTCCAGATCTTGTTTTTTCTTTTCGTCTTTAATGAGTTTGTCTGGAATAGGATAGGAAGCCATTCTTTCGAAACTCTTCGAATCAGCAGCAAAATGGATCTGATTTTTTTGCTTGTTCAAAGTATTTACCACTTCGTTTAGTGCTTTCGGATTTTTATAATCTAATTTGATAATAAAAACATAACTGTCAAAATCGGTTTTGGTTGATACATTTGAAATTCCTTCAATTTTTGAGACTTTAGATTTAAATTCATCCAGTTTCTGACTAATTTCCTGTTCATTTGGAATTTTCACACCATCCACCTCTTCGAGCCAGATGGCTGATTTTGTTTTTAACCATGATTGTGAAAAGTCAACCATTAGTGTGTATTCGCCACTTTGGTCGTCGTGATGCTTAATTCTTTCTGTTATTTCAAAACAGCTTGTTAAAAGCAGGCAGCAGCATAATGCAAATATTTTCTTCATGCGGGAAATTTAAATTTCGAGAAACATTCCATAAGAAGATTCTTAATTGAAATTTTAAGAGCAGTACGAATTTAGATAATATTAACGAATTCTCATTCATCCTGAACTCTTTATTTGGACGTTTTTTAATTAACTTTGCGACATTTATTTTAAATTCATCTTTAAAATGAATACGAGCTCTTTACAGACAAATATTCGTTTTAGATTTTATAAAAAACACGCTATGTTCCCATTACAAAGAAACCGCCGTTTAAGAACCAATGAATCTATTCGTTCTTTAGTTCGTGAAACCAGTTTAAGTCCACAGGATTTTATGCTTCCAATGTTTGTGGCTGAAGGAAAAGATGTAAAAGTCGCTATTCCTTCCATGCCCGGAATTTACCGTCATTCATTGGATAACACCATCAAAGAAGTAAAAGAAGCCTGGAATTTAGGTATCAAAGCAGTTAATATTTATGTAAAAGTAAGTGAGAACCTTAAGGACAATAAAGGTGTCGAAGCCTGGAACAAAGACGGATTAATGCAGCAAACTATACGCGCTATTAAAGATGCGGTTCCTGAAATGATTGTAATGCCGGATGTTGCTTTAGACCCCTATTCCATTTACGGTCATGACGGAATTATAGAAAATGGCCAGTTAATCAATGATGCAACTGTTGACGCTTTGACAAGAATGAGCCTAAGCCATGCCGAGGCGGGAGCCGATTTTGTAGCACCCAGCGACATGATGGACGGAAGGGTTCTGGCTATCAGAAAAGCTCTGGAAGAAAATGGACATCATAATGTTGGGATTATGAGTTACAGTGCCAAATATGCTTCAGCATTTTACGGACCGTTTCGGGATGCATTAGATTCTGCTCCGGTAGATTCTCAAAATATCCCAAAAGACAAGAAAACTTACCAAATGGATTATGCTAACCGAATTGAAGGAATTCGTGAAGCATTATTAGACGTTGAAGAGGGTGCAGACATCGTAATGGTAAAACCCGGAATGGCCTATTTGGACATTGTCCGTGAGGTAAAAAATGCCGTTCATGTGCCGGTTGCGGTTTACCAGGTATCTGGTGAGTACGCTATGGTAAAGGCCGCAGCAGAAAAAGGATGGCTGGATCACGACAAAATTATGATAGAGCAACTTTATTGCATTAAGCGTGCTGGAGCTAATATCATCTCTACCTATTTCGCAAAAGAAGCTGCTGCAATTTTAAATAAATAACAATGAAAAAACTATTATTTCTAGCTGCCATTTTAGCTTTTGCATCATGCAAAAAAGAAAGTCAGGAACCATTTGGAAAAGCAACAGAAAACACAACAGAAACTTATTCTGAAGGAGAATCGGCAGAATTCAAAACACCTGAAGATTTAGGAAAAGAAGTTTTCGAAGGGAAAGGAAATTGTACTTCCTGCCATCAGCCTGACCAGAAAGTAATTGGCCCAAGTATCAGGGAAATTGCAAAGATTTATAAAGAAAAAAATGCCGACATCGTTACTTTTTTGAAAGGAAATGGAGAACCTATTGTCGATCCGGATCAGTTTGCTGTAATGAAAACCAATTTTCCGGTAACAAAGGCCATGTCTGATGAAGAATTGAAAGCTATCGAAGCTTATATTTACAGTCACTTGAAATAGTTATAAACAAAAACGGCACTAAGATTTAGCGCCGTTTTTGTTTTTTTTCCTTACCAAATTTTAACCCTCTTTTCTGGCTCAACATACATTTTATCTCCTTTTTTGATATCGAAAGCGTCATAAAAAGCATCAACATTCTGAATTGGAACAACAGCTCTATACATTCCCGGAGAATGAGGATCTGTTTTTACCTGATTTTTTATAGCTTCATCTCTTGATTTTGTTCTCCAGACAGTAGCCCAGGAAATAAAGAAACGCTGTTCTGGTGTAAACCCGTCAATGAGTCCTGGATTTCCATTTGCCTTTAAATACAATTGAAGACCATCATAAGCAGCGTTTATACCGCCTAAATCTCCAATGTTTTCACCTAAAGTAAATTTACCATCAACATGAATTCCCGGCAACGGCTCCAATGCACTATATTGATCTGCCAATGCATCTCCAAGGGCAGTAAATTGTTTCAAATCTTCAGGGGTCCACCAGTCAACAAGATTTCCCTCTGCATTGTATCGGGCTCCTGAATCATCAAAACCGTGTGAGATTTCATGACCTATAACAGCTCCTATTCCACCATAATTCACAGCTTCATCAGCCTGATAATTATAAAAGGGTGGTTGCAAAATAGCAGCTGGGAAAACAATTTCATTGTAAGAAGGATTATAATAAGCATTTACTGTCTGAGGAGACATTCCCCACTCTGACTTATCTACTGGTTTTTTTAATTTTTCAAGACCTTTATTAAAATTCCATTTAGCCAAATTTCTTGAATTTTCAAAGTAACTTCCTCCATCAACAACACCTTTTATTTCTAAAGCAGAGTAGTCTTTCCATTTATCAGGATATCCAACTTTTATGGTAATTTTATTGAGTTTTTCGATAGCTTTTATTTTAGTAGCGTCAGACATCCAGGACAAATTATTAATACGGTTCTGGTAAGCCAGAATGATATTGTGAATCATATCTGTTGCTTTTGCTTTTGCTTCGGCAGGAAATACTTTTTCTACATATAATTTACCAAGAGCTTCTCCAATACTTCGGTTTACAATTTGCAAAGCAATCTCTTCTCTGGGTAACTGTTTCAGGGCGCCTCTCAGGGTTTTACTGTAAAAATCAAAGTTTGCAGCTTCAATATCAGTAGTCAGATGCGATGTTGACCTATTTAATAAAGTCCATTTTAAATACTCTTTCCATTGTGAAACTTTATTTTCAGTAAAAACCTTTTGAAGTGCTTTCATGTAACGTGTTTCTGAAACCACAACTGTATCTAACTTTGCAAGACCAAGCCCGGTAAAATAAGCATCCCATTTAATAGCCGGAGTTAATTTTTGAAGATCTGCTACAGTCATCGGATTGTATTGTAAACGACTATCTCTGCTTTCGACACGGTCTAATCTTGGAGTAGATAAAGCTTTTTCTAATGCTACAATTTCTGATGCGCTTTGTTTTGCTTTTTCAGCAGATTCTCCAATAAACTGCATCATTCTTGCTACATGAAGTTCGTATTTAGCAAGTTTCTCTTTAGAATCTTTATCTTCAGCAGTATAATAATCTTTATCTGATAAACCTAATCGGCTAACGGCGAGAGTTACAGAATTTTTAGAACTGTTTTTTTCATCAGCTCCTATGTATATCTTGAAAAAGTCATTTCCTCCCTGAGGTTCCATTTCGACTAAATACTTTTGAAGATCAGCCAGACTTTTAATAGCATCTATTTTTTTCAGAAACGGCTTCAATGGCTCAATACCTCTTTTGTTTCTGCCAACAGTATCTAAAACTGTAGCGAATAAATTCACTGCCTTACCTTGATCTGTGTTCGATTTATACTTCGGGTTTTTTGATGCGCTTTTCAAAATTTCCATCGCATCTTTATCTGTTTTTTTTATTAATTCATTAAAACTTCCCCAAATAGTACGATCGCTCGGAATTTCGGTTTTATCCAGCCAGGTCCCATTTACATATTGAAAGAAATCCTGTTTTGGGCTAATTTCCTTTTTCATATAGGAAGTATTAATCCCGGGTTCTTTTTGTGTTGTGTTTTGAGCTCCTGCTGTTGCGAATGAAAGCATTGCAGAAAAAGCATAAAACATAGGCGTAGTAAGCACTTTTTTCATTTATATCTAGCTTTTTAGAGTTTCTGCAAACATATTGCTAATATCCGGATCCCTATGTTAAAAATTCGGCTAATAATTTATTAAAGATTGTTTTTCAATTAATTTACGCACCTATCTCTGGTCTAGATGTTAAAAAAAAGTATAACCAAACATTTTTAAAAAGCCCTTTTTGTATTTTTGCTCCAAATTCTTTTTATGAGAGCTCTCCTTTACAAATACCGAAAATTCTTCATCATTTTAGGCGTATTTTCGGCAATCACAATTACCTTATTTTATTTTGCTTTAAAGCCTCAAAAAACATTGCCAATATATAACCCGGCTGATGTAAATCCTGAATTAGTGGATTCTACAGTGCAATACAAAAGTAAATACCACACGATAGCTGATTTTTCTTTCGTTAACCAAAATGGTGATACGATTACTCAGAAAAATTATGAAGGAAAGATTTATGTTGCCGATTTCTTCTTTACAACCTGCGGATCCATCTGTCCAAAGATGACGACCAATCTTGCTGATGTTCAAAAAGCCGTTTTAAATAATCCCAAAGTAATGCTGCTTTCGCATACCGTTTTTCCTGAAACAGACAGTATTCCGGTTCTAAAAGCCTATGCTATAAAACACGGTGTCGTTGACAGCAAATGGAATCTGGTTACAGGCGATAAAAAAGAAATTTACACAATGGCCAGAAAATCATATCTGGCAGTAAAACTTGGAAGACCAGATCAGCTTTATGATATGGTTCATACCGAAAATTTTGTCCTGGTAGATCAAAAACGACGCGTTCGCGGGTTTTATGATGGAACAGACAAAGAAGATATTAAACGTCTTTTAGAAGATATTGATTTCTTGTGTAAAGAATAAAACCCTTATTTTTAGAAACATTTAGCATATTCAGCTGTATTAAATTCCCTTAAATAAAGAATTATTGCCTATTTTTGCAATCTAAATTCAATCTAAATAAGCTTGCAAAACACGATCCACACCCTGAAAAAAGGCGAGAAAGCCATTATCAAAGATTTCGATATAGATTTGATTCCTCTAAAATTATTAGAGATGGGTTGTTTACCGGGCAGCCTGGTCGAATTACTTCAAATTGCTCCTTTTGGAGATCCATTATATTTAGATATTAATGGCTCGCATGTAGCAATCCGTGTTGAAACCGCTCGTGAAATTGAAGTTGAACTTATCAAAAACAATTTATAATGAGCGTTCAGAATATTAATGTTGCCCTTATCGGGAATCCAAATACAGGAAAGACTTCCGTTTTTAATCAGCTTACGGGTTTAAATCAACAGGTGGGAAACTATCCGGGAATTACTGTTGAGAAAAAAATGGGCTTCTGCAAACTTCCCCATAACATCAAAGCCAATATTCTGGATTTACCCGGAACGTACAGCCTCAATGCCAGTTCAATGGATGAAAGTGTGGTGATTGAACTTTTGCTGAACAAAAACGATAAATTATATCCCGATGTTGCAGTCGTAGTTACCGATGTTGAAAACCTGAAACGAAATTTACTGATTTACACTCAGATAAAAGATCTTGAAATTCCAACAATCCTGGTCATCAATATGTCGGATCGTATGAAAAGTAAAGGTATCACACTTGATATTCCGTATTTAGAAGAAAAACTGAAAACTAAAATTGCATTGGTCAGCTCACGCAAAGGTTTAGGAATAAGTGAGCTAAAAGAATTAATTGTTTCTTATAAAACGATTCCGAATGAACCTTGTTTGAATGCTTCGGTTATTGATGAGGTATATTTCGAAAAGTTACAGCATGCATTTCCGAATCAGTTATTATACAAACTGTGGCTGGTGATTACTCAGGATGTAAATTTTTCGAATTTAGACCGAAATGAAATCCGAAGTACTTTTACCAAATCACATTCCGAACTAAAACGTCTTCAGCAAAAAGAGACTATCAAACGTTATCAGTTTATCAATGATGTTTTAAAAGAAGGCTTAAAAGTAGATGCTTCGATGGCAAAAGATGTCAGGGCAAAACTGGATCGTGTACTGACCCATAAAGTCTGGGGTTATGCTATTTTCTTTGCGATTTTATTTTTAATCTTCCAGTCGATATTTAGCTGGTCAACAATTCCAATGGATTTTATTGACAGTACATTTGCTTCTTTAAGCAGCTGGGTTGCCGAAGAACTGCCTAGCGGTATCTTAACTGATTTGCTTTCACAGGGAATCATTCCTGGAATTGGTGGAGTCATTATTTTTATTCCGCAGATTGCTTTTCTGTTTCTTTTTATTTCAATTCTCGAAGAAAGCGGTTACATGAGCCGTGTGGTATTCCTGATGGACAAAATCATGCGCAGATTTGGTTTATCAGGAAAAAGCGTTGTACCCTTGATTTCAGGAACAGCCTGCGCTATTCCCGCTATCATGGCTACCCGTAATATTGAAAACTGGAAAGAGCGTTTAATCACCATTTTAGTTACGCCTTTTACAACCTGCTCAGCCAGATTACCCGTCTATGCGATTATCATTTCATTAGTAATTCCAAAACAACGTGTTTTAGGCATACTGAATCTTCAGGGGCTATCACTGATGTTACTGTATTTATTAGGATTTGGAACTGCAATCCTGTCTGCTTATATTCTGAATAAAGTTTTAAAACTGGAATCCAAAACCTATTTCGTTGTCGAAATGCCTAGTTATAAATTACCGCTTTTCAAGAACGTTGGAATCAATGTTGTAGAAAAAACCAAAGCATTTATTGTTGGAGCGGGTAAAATCATTCTTGCAATATCAGTTATTTTATGGTTTTTAGCCTCGTACGGACCCGGAAAAGAATTTAATGAGGCAGAAGCCATCGTAAAAGAAAGATTTGTCAATACAACCCTGACAGAAACTCAATTTGAAAACGAAGTAGCTTCTCAAAAACTGGAGAATTCCTATATAGGATTAATGGGAAGGGCTATCGAACCTGTCATTCAGCCTTTAGGTTACGACTGGAAAATCGGGATTGCTTTAATCAGTTCGTTTGCAGCACGTGAGGTTTTCGTGGGAACTCTGGCGACCATTTACAGTGTTGGCGACACAGATAATGAGTCAACTATAAAAAGTAAAATGCAGGCAGAAGTACGTTCTGATACCGGAGAAAAAGTCTTTAATTTTGCAACCGGAATCTCATTACTGCTTTTTTATGCTTTTGCCATGCAGTGTGCAAGCACACTGGCCATCACAAAGAAAGAAACAAACTCCTGGAAATGGCCGGCAATTCAGTTAGGCTTTATGAGTGCATTTGCTTATCTGACTGCCTTAATTGCCTATCAAATTTTAAAATAATGAGTCATGATTCAGAAAATTATAGCTTTTGCCATATTGGGTTTTGCGGTTGTTTTTTTGATTAAAAAATTCTTCTGGAAACCTAAAAAGAAAAAAAACTGCGGTGACGGTAATTGTGGCTGCAACTGATTTTTATTATTTCACAGAGATTCACTAAATAACACAAAGCTTCACAGAGATTTTTAAATTTCTTTGTGAAGCTTTGTGATTTTTTTTGTGTGACTTTGCGGAATAAATTTACTTAATCCCCTCCCATTCTGAATAAAACTGAGCCAGGAAGGTTTCCATAAAACGATGCCTTTCTTCTGCGATTTGTTTTCCGGTTAATGTATTCATTTTATCTTTTAAAAGCAAAAGCTTTTCGTAAAAATGATTTATCGTAGGCGCATTATTATTTTTGTATTCTTCTTTAGTCATATTGGTTACAGGTACAATTTCAGGATCATATAATGCCCTGTTTTTAAATCCTCCATAGTTGAATGCCCTGGCAACGCCAATAGCACCAATAGCGTCCAAACGATCCGCATCCTGAACAATATCTAATTCGACAGAAGAGAAGTTATTTGCAAAATTTCCGCCTTTGTACGAGATATTTTCAATGATATTGACAACATGCCGAACAATATCCTCCTTTACATTTTCTGATTCTAAAAACAAACGTGCCGTTTTAGGACCAATGGTTTCATCCCCGTTATGAAATTTGCTGTCGGCGATATCATGAAGCAAGGCCCCTAACTGAACTATAGTTAAATTACAATCCGTATTTCCGGCAATCAAAAGAGCATTTTTATATACCCGTTCTATATGAAACCAGTCATGTCCTCCTTCAGCATTATTAAGTTTTTCTTTTACAAATTGAATTGTTTTGTGTATTAAAGCTGAATTATTCATAGTATTTGAAGCTTAACTTTATGTTTTCTTTTTAATTTTAAAAAGGAATCTTTTGGTTAAATTGTAATTGCTCTTTATTTAAAAAATCGAGATCCAAATATTAAAAAAATGTTGATTATCAAAGATTTAAAAATCTCAACAATCAACATTTTTAATGGTCTATATTCTAAACGCAACAAAATTGCGTTTTTAAAAATATAAGCTTTTTATAGTAAGTTACA
This sequence comes from Flavobacterium adiutor, assembly GCF_048282555.1. Classification (NCBI taxonomy): domain Bacteria; kingdom Pseudomonadati; phylum Bacteroidota; class Flavobacteriia; order Flavobacteriales; family Flavobacteriaceae; genus Flavobacterium; species Flavobacterium adiutor. The sequence goes on along the minus strand of NZ_CP182487.1, from coordinate 92,484 downwards.
ATCTTGCCGGTTCAACCCATTTGAAAATATGTGACTCTTTTGGGATGACAATTCTTTCAGAGATTCTTGCCATACGAGCCGGAAGTTTCATTAAGTACTCACGAGCTTTTTCTGCTTCATCTGTTAAATTAGAAATCTTATCAATTTCCCACTTATCAATTAATTTCTGAAGTATTTCAACATAATCCGCTGCAGTGTAAACTCCGATACGCTGAGCAGAATCTGAAAATTGTTCGAAAGCTGAACTAATCTTTTGACCTGATTCTCTTAAGAAATGTGCAGGCATAACGATTTTTTGTTTCATCATGTATTGAAATGCCAGCATCATTTCGCTTGGATCAACCTGAAAAATACGGTTGACAAACTCGCTATAGGCATGATGATGACGCATTTCGTCGCCAGCAATCATTTTACACATTTTAGATAACTTTTTATCGCCAAAATTTTTAGCTATTTGAGATACCCTGTTGTGGGAAACATACGTTGCTAATTCCTGAAAACTAGTGTAAACAAAGTTTTTATAAGGATCTCTTCCTGTTCCGATATCAAAACCATCGTTGATCAAATGTTGTGTTGTCATTTCGATTTCACGCATGTTCACACGACCTGACAAATACAGGTATTTATTTAGCAAATCACCATGACGGTTTTCTTCGCCGGTCCATTGCTTTACCCATTTTGCCCAACCATTTCCCCCATTTTCAACCTGATCGACCTGATCAACTCCCTCTACATCCATGAGCCAGGATTCATACGTTGGCAATGCTTCTTCAGTGATTGTATCTCCTACAAGCGTTACCCAGAAATCATACGGAAGTTCTTTGGCAATTTCACGCAGTTCTTTTACCTCCTCAAAGAAGTTATCTCCCTGAGAATTAGGCAGAAAATCTGTTGGTTGCCAAATTTTTTCAACCGGAATTAAATACTGTTCAACGAAGCTTTCCACGTTTTTTTCCAAAAACTGCATCACTTCTAATCTAATGTTTTTTATAGACATTACTTTATTAAAATTTGGATTTAAGCTTTAGTTAAAAACTTAAATCTGTTTATACTCATTAACTCCCTCTTTTACTGATTTTTCAGTAATCTCCATCAATTCTTCAAATTTATAATCTTTAACTGCCATTGCCTGATGAACAGTAAAAGTTAAATGGTTTCCTAACCCAACCGGAAACATTCCGTAACGAACCATTTTCCATGAATTATTAATACTAACCGGCACTACATACGCAGAAGGCGCGTATTTGCATAAAATTTTTAAACCGCTTTGCGCAAATTCTTTAGGTATTCCGGTTTTGCTGCGTGTTCCTTCAGGAAAAATAACAGCAGATCTGGTATTCTTTTCGATATATTCAGACAAGCCTTTGATTACAGGAATCGCTTGTTTAGGGTCTTTACGGTCAATTAGCACTGATCCTCCGTGTTTCAGGTTATAAGAAACACTCGGTATTCCGCTGCCTAACTCTTTCTTACTTACAAATTTACAATGAAAACGTCTAAAGTACCAAATCATTGCCACGATATCATACATACTTTGGTGATTGGCTACAAAAATAATCGGAGCGCCTTTCGGGATTGTATCTACGCCTGTAACTTTATAAGTCGTCCCTACAAGATTGGTACATCTTAAAAGACTAAAATTCAAATAATCAACACTTTTTTTGTGAGCCTGATAACCAAAAAGATTAAGGCAAATCCATTGTATCGGATGAAAAATCACCAAACACAATCCAAAACATAAATAATAAATTACGGAGATTGGATATGAAATTATCTTTTGCATGCTTAAAAATTAAACGCCAAAAGTAGTAAATATATCTTTAGTGGTATAAAATTTGAAAACATTAACCATTTTTATGGTTTAATTGTACCTTTGCTCCCTGAAATTGCAAATTTTTTCTGAATTAAATGAACTTCACTTACCCTAAAAATGAACGCTTAAAGAGCAAAACCACCATTGGATTACTGTTTTCTGAAGGAAAATCGGTTTCAAAATACCCGTTGCGTTTGGTTTACTGTCAGGCAGAAGAAAATTCAGAACAAAAAATTAAAATTGGGGTTTCGGTTTCAAAGAAATATTTCAAAAAAGCTGTTGATCGTAATTACTTTAAACGGGTTTTAAGAGAAACCTACCGGCTAAATAAACATTTGCTTTGGGATAATGTGCATCAGCCTTATTCACTGATGTTTTTTTACCAGACAAAAGAACAATTAACTTACGAAGAAATTAATACCAAAACGGTTCAGCTGTTTGAGAAATTTATTCAGCAGATAAATAAAACTCCAGATTCTGAGAACAAAACAGAAATCTAAATCTTCAAACATAACTTTGTATATCAAATTAGATAAAGAATTATAAAAAAATTGTAGTTTTAACTCTAAATTGGAACTTTATGAGATATATTTTCTGTTTTTTCTTTTTTGGATTATTTTTTTCTAACTGCGCAAAAAACAGTGAAGAAAATGGGACTGCTGATATGGCAGTCACCTCAGTAAAATTACCTGCAAAAGTGGAATCAATATCAGGAACAGATATAAATTTTCCACAAAAAATCATCAAAAATGCTTCTCTTCGATTTGAAACTAATGATTTAGAAAAGACTTTTAATGAGATACAAACTGCAATCAAAGAAAACAAGGGAAATGTTCAAAACGATTATCAGGAAAAGAATTATCACAACATCAGCAGAAATATAACAGTTCGCGTTCCAAGCCAGAACTTTGATTCTTTTTTAAAGGCCATATCAGAAGGTGTTTCTTATTTTGATGAGAAAAACATCTCTTCTCAAAATGTTACAGAAGAATTTATTGACTTAAATTCAAGACTAAATACAAAACGAAAACTTGAAAATCGTTATTTGGAAATATTACAAAAAGCCAATAAAATAAGCGAAATCCTGGAAATTGAAAAACAAATTTCAGCTATTCGAGAAGAAATTGAAGCCAAAGAAGGACGATTGAAATATTTAGAAAACAGAGTCTCAGAAAGCACTTTTACGATTAACTTTTACAAAACTATTGCTGAGAAAGAAGGTGTAAAAATTTCGTACGGTTCTAAAATCTGGACCGCTATTAAATCAGGATTTTTTAGTCTCTCAGAGTTTTTAATATCAATCATTAGTCTTTGGCCATTTATTATCCTATTCGTTGTTCTGGTATATTTTATTAGAAAACGATTTAAAAGAAAAAAAGCATAAATCATGTACCCTTATTTTAAAAAGAAATTCATCATACCAGCCGCTGCTGCTGGATTTTTATTTGTTGGAGCCAGTTTCAAAGATGATTTCTTTGAGATAGCCAAACAAATAGAAATCTTTACCACTTTATTCAAAGCCGTTAATACCAATTATGTCGATGAAACCAATCCGGGTGACCTGATGGACAAGGGTATTAAAAGCATGTTGGGAAGTTTAGATCCTTATACTGTTTATTTTAATGAACAGGATGTGGTTAATTTTAAAATCAACAATACTGGTGAATATACAGGCATTGGTGCAATGATTGCCCGTAAAAAAGATCGTTTAATTGTTCGTGAACCATACAAAGGTTATCCCGCAGATAAAGCCGGATTAAAAGCGGGCGACGAAATTATTCAGATTGGAGATGTTTTGATTGCTGATTTTAAGGACGATGCTTCACAATTACTGAAGGGAACAAAAAACACTAAAATCAAAATAAAATACCTGCGTCAGGGAAAAACCTATACTACTGATCTGATTTTGGATGAAGTGGATATTAAATCGGTTCCGTTCTTTGGAAAAATTGATGATAAAACCGGATATATCGTTTTGTCTCATTTTAGCAGAAAAGCAGCCTTTGAAGTAAAGGAAGCTCTTGAAAAACTTAAAAGTGACGGCGCAACACAGCTTGTATTGGACTTAAGAGGAAATCCAGGCGGATTGTTAAACGAAGCCATTGATATCTGTAATTTATTTGTTCCAAAAAATGAAGTGATCGTAACAACAAAATCCAGAATAGAAAAACATAACAATACCTACAAAACGACTAAAGAACCAATAGATACACAGATTCCGCTGGCTATTTTGGTAAATGGAAAAAGTGCTTCGGCATCAGAAATTGTTTCGGGTGCTTTGCAGGATCTGGATCGAGCAGTGATTTTGGGAAGCCGCAGTTTTGGAAAAGGTTTGGTGCAACGCACAGTTGAATTAACGTACGGAACACAGTTAAAAGTAACGATTTCGCGTTATTACACTCCTTCCGGACGTTGTATTCAGGCATTAGATTATGCGCATAAAGATAAAAACGGAGTGGCTCAAAAAACCGATTCTAAAAACTTCAATGCTTTTAAAACCAGAAAAGGGAGAATCGTTTATGATGGCGGAGGTGTTTTGCCGGATATTGAACTGGATGAAGCCAAAATGAGTCCAATTACAAATGCGCTATTAAAAAATGACGGGATTTTTGATTATGCCACTAATTACTATTATAAAAACCCAAATTTGGGAGATAAAATTCCAACCATCACAGATGCTGATTATACTGCTTTCAAGCAATATTTAAAAGTCAACAAGTTTACTTTCGATACGGAAACCGAACTGGCGTTGAAAAATACTTTGGCTGCAGCTAAAAATGAAGAAATAGACGAAGCAATTGTTATCGAATACAAGCAGTTATTAAATGCACTTGAAAAAAGTGAAACTACACTATTAGACAAAAACCAAAAGGAAATTAAAAACCTGATTTTGGAGGAACTCATCAAAAGATACCAATATCAGGAAGGATTATATCAATATTACCTTAAAAACAATTCAGAAATTAAAAAAGCGGTGGCCGTCTTGAACAATCAAACTGAGTATAAAACAATTTTAAAAATGTAACAAAATGAAACTTTGCAGCTCCGTATTTCTGTTATTTATTTACAATTTATGGGCGCAGCAAAAACCTATCGAAACCGTTTATTTTGATTTTGACAAATATATACTTAACAGTCAGCAAATCAAAACCATCTCTGATTTTGCAAAAAATATAGACACTGCAAAAATAGAATCAGTTCAAATTTACGGTTATTGCGATGATCGTGGCACAGATGAATACAATTACCGTTTATCAAGGGAGCGCGTTAATACCGTTCAGAAAATATTGGTTTCTACAGGATTTAACAAAAGCAAAATAATCATTCTTGAAGGAAAAGGACGAGTAATAATCAGGAGTGATACTGTTGAAAACCTACATGAAACCAGGTCTAAAAACCGAAGGGTCGATTTGATAGCCGTTAAAAAAAACAGTTACGGAAAAGGAATTCGTAATTCATTACAAAGTGAATTAGACGTTGGTGATAAAATTTTACTGGAAAACATATTGTTCGATCTTGGGAGTTCAAAACTAACGTACAATTCTAAAAAAGAATTAGATAAAATTGCTACCATTCTGCAATCCAAAAAAAACATTCAGTTTGAAATCAGAGGTCATGTGTGCTGTACTCCTGAAATGTACACAGACGGAATAGACCAGGAAAATAACGAAAGAAGACTTTCCTGGAACCGTGCCAAAACCGTGTTTTTCTATTTGGCATCAAAAAAAATATCCAAAAGCCGTATGACTTACCAAGGCTGTGGAAACAAATATCCTCTTGGAAAGGGTGATAATTTAGATCGCCGTGTTGAATTTAAAATTACTAAAATTTAGTTTAACTGCATCTCAATATGCGGAATATCATCCTCAAGATACATTTCACTCGTTTGCACGAACCCGTGGCTTTCGTAGAATTTTTTCAGATATAACTGTGCACCAATTGTAATTTTATCTTTTCCAAAATTGTACTTTATGGCTGCAATTGCTTCTCTCATTAAATCATGCCCCCATTTTCTGTCACGATAATCTGCATCTATTACGACCCTGCCAATTGAAGCATTATCAAAACTAATCCCTGCATCAAATAAGCGCACATAGGCAACAATTTTATCATCATATTCGCCAATTAAGTGTAAGGCTTTCTCGTCTTTACCGTCGAGATCTAAATAAACGCAATTTTGTTCTACTACAAATATTTCACTTCTTAGTTTCAACAAATCATATAGCTCATGAACAGTTAATGCCTCAAAAGGCTTTATTTTCCATTTTAATTCCATTGCGTATTATTTATTACTTATTCTAATTAGAAAGAGCCAAATTAATTTAAAAAAACTGAAACAGAAAGAATAATTCGTTTCAAAAAAATCCCGATTACATGAAGCAATCGGGAAATTATTTAGTTATTTAAAGGTATATGATTCAGACTATTTCTTCTTCATAATGATTTCCATGCTTTTATATTCCTTGCCATTTTTTGTATCGTACATTTCCATTTTTCGGGTTGTTGCGTCCAAAATAGTATAAACTTCCCGATATGGTGTTTTTTTTCCGTTTAACGGATTTACCATATCGCCTTTAAGTTCCATACTTTTTGTTTTGTCATCATATTTGCCTGAGGCAATCATCATGCCTGTTCCCATATTATCAATAAAAGTAGTGGTGTATTCTTTACTTGCATTATTATAGGCTAATGTAGATTTTCCTTCAAATGGTTGTCCCATTATGGTTCCCTGATAACTAGCTTCCTGATAACGACCTCCAAGAATCATCTTTATATTAGCGGTTGAACTTGCCTTTTCAGGTTTACCTCCTTCTTCTTCCCAAAAAGTCATATCACAGTTCCATGTTCCGGTTTCATCTGACATCATTTTATGCGGAGAACCTGGAGTAGCATAATCCATCCAGGCTTTCATTTGTGCAGCAGAATCTAAAGGTTTTTCAGCAATTGAATCTTCTGTTTTTATACTATCAGCAGGATTAGTGGTTTCTGATTCTGTTTTTATTTCTTTTTTACAGGAAGAAAAACAAAAAACTAACATCAATAATTTTATAGATAAATTTTTCATAATTAACTGGTTAAATGTTCGTTACAACCAAAATTACGAAAAATAAAATTTATCTCTTCTCTATTCTGACTGATTTTATAATGGCTTCTAATTCTAACATTAAATCCCGTTCCTGATTTGAAGGTGAATAACAAAAGCCCTCAATAACCAAAATACGATTGTAAGCTTCATCAAGTATAGCATAATTAATGAAAGGTCCAGTCATGAAATCGTTTTTTAATTCCCAGGTTCCTTTGGTTTCAAAAGTTTTTTTGCCATTTAATGTTGTTAACGAAAAATAAGGTGCATAGTCTTCGCCCGTAATCATATGCGTATTGGGTTCCCGCCCTTTAATATAATGCCCTACAGAGTCACGCATTCTGATAATATTCCCTACAACGTCAAGATTCTTAGTAAGTCCTTTTAACGGAATCTGATAAATAAGCAGACTTGTGTTACCACTAATGATTTCTTTTTTAAGCCAGATGAAATTTTTCTTGTGCAGCATATATTCATATCCAACCGGGATTTGAAGATCAATACGAAATTTATTTTTGATAACAGCAGGATTCAAAAGTGATTTGCTGTTTTCCTGCTGTAATTTCTTAATCTCTGTTTCCCGAATTGTCCGAATGATTTCCGGAGAATTCAATTCGATACTGCAAATGAGGTCTTCAATAGATTTTCCGTAGATCCTAAAAGTGTTGTAAGGCAAAGTTTTATTGCTGGTTTTAACCTCAAATTTCTCTACCGTTGACTTTTTAACTATAATAATACTTCGGCTATCAGTAACAAAACCTTCAAGGAGTTTTGCCGGATATTGGTTAATTGTAAACAAGGGTTCTTCTTGTGTAAGGCCTAAAACCGGTGAAGCAAATTTATTTCGAATGCTGTCACCAACTTCACCATACCACAACTGATCGTCAATAATGATAGAAATTGTATTGGTTTTTCCTGGTTTTGGCTTTTCCTGGTTTTCGTTTTTTTGAAAACAGGAAACCAGTAAAACGGAAACTAGCAGAAACAAAAAATGGGTTTTATTCATTTTTATACTTTTATGAAATAAAACCCAAATTTAGGTAAGATATTTTATTATCCGTTTATTTTAAGCTTCATTCCTGGTTTTATATCCTCGTCTTTAATTCCGTTCCATTTTTTGATATCTGAAATGGTCACACCTGGATATTTTTTTGAAATACTATATAATGAATCTCCTTTTTTAACATAATAATCTTCTCCAATAGTTTTAGCAGCGTTTGCTTTTTTCTTAAATGAATCAATTGAATTAGAAGCAACAGCAGTCGTTTCAACAACAGTAGTTTCCTTTTTAGAAACGATTAATGATTTACCTAATGCAATATTATTTGAGTTTAAGTTATTCCACTCTTTTAACTCTGCCAGTGTTACGCAGAATTTTTTAGCAATACTACTAAGATTATCACCGTTTTTCACCACATATTCTACCTCGATTTCATTTTTATCAGATGTTTCAGCAGATGCGATTGCTGTTTCGACAGGTTTCTTAACTACGTCCTGAGTAGCTTTTGAAACTAAATTCTTAGGTTTTATTTTTAAAGATCTTCCTAATACCAGTGCATTACTTTTAAGATTGTTCCATTCCTTAATATCTGCTACCGCAACATCATATTTTTGGGCAATTGAACTTAAATTGTCTCCTTTTTGAACGATATAAGATTCAAGATCTAACGGTTCAGGAACTTTTACTGGTTTTGCTTTTACTTTTGGAGTTAGTTTCTGTGCTAAACGAGAAGGCATTTTATAAATACCTGAATCGTATTTTGCGTAGGCATAAATTTTATCCTCGTTAGCTACAAAAGTGGCAATTTTATCTTTTGGCAAACGTAAAAAGTGCTGTTCATTTTGATAATAAGGCACTACTTTTAATTTATAGGAAGGATTAAGAAGTTCTAATTGAGATTGCGGCATGTCTAACAAATCAGCAATCTGCTTAAAAGTCATTTTTTCTTTAATACGAATAGTATCTGTTTCAAAGTTTTTTAGAACAGCTCTTTGAGGATTGATTCCATGCTCTTTATGGTATTCGAAAAGATACATTGTTGCTAAAAAAGCCGGTACATATCCTTGTGTTTCTTTTGGAAGAAAATTACGAATATCCCAGTATTTGGTTTTTCCTCCTGAACGGCGAATTGCTTTTGTTACATTTCCAGGACCTGAGTTGTATGAAGCCAATACTAATTCCCAGTCGCCAAAAACACTGAACATTTTAGTCATATACTCTGATGCGGCAGCAGTTGCTTTAAGAGGGTCACTACGTTCATCTATATAGGAATCAATTTTAAGATCGTATTGTTTTCCTGTACCATACATAAATTGCCAAAGACCTGTTGCGCCCATTTTAGAAACTGCTTTAGGATTTAAAGCAGATTCTACAACGGCTAAATATTTAATTTCCAAAGGAACATTTTGTTTTGCAAAAGCATCCTCAAATATTGGAAAGTAATATTCTGATAAAGCCATTAATCGGGAAAACGATTTTTTACGATTCTTAAGAAATGACTTTATTATATTCTCCAGTCCCTGATTGTATTCTATTTCAAAAGGAGACTTTTCGTTCATTACCTGAAGCCTTTGTTTTAAAAGCTCTGTTGGCAACTCCTGATCAACTGTAACATCTTTATTGATTGTCTGAATATCCTTAGTCAAATCCTCATATATATCCAGGCTTGTTAATTCATTCATCCAAAGACTGTCAACACGAATGGCTAAGTCATTTTTAACAAATGATTTTTTTACTGAATCTAAGTACGAGATCTTTACTTCAGGCTTTATTTCAGTATTTGCTTTGACTACATCTTGTGCAAAACCCGCTATTGAAAAAAAGACTGAAACTGTTAAGGAAATTTTTCTTATAATCATATAACACTTTTTTAAAATTCTATAATACAAATAATTACAGAAATGGTATTTTTACAAACTTAAGCAGAATAAGCGTAAAAACCGCTAAAAAAAATGTTAATTGTTGTTTTTTTAATCTTGAATAGCAGCAATACCAGGCAAAACTCTACCTTCTAACATTTCAAGCATTGCGCCTCCTCCTGTTGATACATAGCTCATTTTGTCTTCGAAACCAAATTGTTTTACAGCAGCAACAGAATCTCCACCACCAACTAAAGAGAACGCTCCTTTTTCAGTAGCTTCAGCAATATAATCACCTAAAGCGATAGTTCCTTTTGAGAAAGTTTCCATTTCAAAAACGCCCAAAGGACCATTCCATAAAATGGTTTTTGATTCTAAAATTACTTTTTTGAAGTTCTCCAACGATTTAGGACCTGCATCCAGTCCCTGCCATCCATCAGGAATTGCAGTTACATCAACAACCTGAGTATTTGCTGAATTTGAAAAATCATCTGCGGCAATTACATCAACCGGAATATGAACCTGAACGCCTTTTTCTTTGGCTGCTTTTAAAATATCAAGAGCTAAATCTAATTTATCATCTTCACATATAGATTCTCCAATTTTACCGCCTTGGGCTTTTATGAATGTAAAAGTCATCCCTCCGCCAATAATCATGTGGTCAACTTTATCCAGAATATTTTCGATAACCGTGATTTTAGAAGAAACTTTAGAACCTCCTAAAACTGCCACTACAGGTTTTTCACTGTTGTTCAACACTTTATTTAAGCTTTCAATTTCTTTTGCTAATAATGTTCCGAAACATTTTTCAGTTGGGAAAAATTGTGCAATGATAGTAGTAGAAGCGTGCGCTCTGTGAGCCGTTCCGAAAGCATCGTTTACATAAATATCTCCTAAAAAAGCCAATTCTTTTGCAAAAGCAACATCTCCAGCTTCTTCTTCAGCATGAAAACGTAAGTTTTCCAATAATAAAACTTCTCCCGGTTTTAAGTTTTTAGCAGCGGTCTCAGCTGGTTCACCAACACAGTTTTCAGCAAACTGAACAGTTACCCCTAAAATTTCTGAAGCTGTTTTTAAAATATGTTTCAATGAATATTTTTCTTCAGCACCTTTTGGCCTTCCTAAATGTGACATTAAAATTACGCTTCCGCCCTGCGCCAAAATAGCATCAATAGTTGGTTTTGCAGCTTCAATACGTGTCGCATCTGTTACGTTGAAGTTTTCATCCAAAGGCACATTAAAATCAACACGGATTATTGCTTTTTTATTTTTAAAATCGAAATCGTTTAGAGTTTTCATTTGATAATTTTTTTATGGTTTTTTTGAAAGAAAACAAATATAGAACTTTTACAGTTCTTATAAATTCTGATAAACTAAAAAACGAATAATTTAAAGAACGAAATCGTTATAACTTCACAAATAAGTTCTTTTATTAAGTATTAAACACAAATTTTGATATGAATTAAGTTGCAATAAAACATCAAAAAGCCTTTTTTACCCACTATCAAAGTAAAAAAGGCGGAAACAATAGGTGGTTTTTGTTTTTGAAAAGACGAATTATTCTTTTTGAATATAACAAATTGACAAATGCGGCTGAACCTTAAACATCATGGTTTCGTACTCATTTGTTTCTTCTGTATTTTTGGAAACTATAAAATTTCCTTCTATAATGCCGAAATAACTCAATAACGGAGAATAAAATGTGATTCCGATTCTATGCTTTGAAATATCTGTAACATCGCTGTTTATAATATCTAGCTGATAATTAGTAAAAGGAAAATACTGATTCCCCAATACATCTGAAACCCTGTAAAAATTGCCCTTTAATTGCTGGATATAACCATCGGCAGCAATTCCAACTAAAAAATGCAGCTGAGAAGCCTTTTCATTAAAAGAAAGCAACTCTCTGAAAGTGTTTTTAGCGTTTTCTGCAGAATTGAATTGCTGACTTTGCATTCTGTACTCTTTAAAAGTATCTTCAAAAACATATCTGTCCCATATTATTGTAGAAGAACTATCAATAATGACACGATATGCCAGTCTTATTTTTGATATTTTCATAAATTCTTATTCAACAATTCTCTTTAAAAATACTTCAAAAACTAATAAAATAGCATTTTCAGATAAAGCTTCCCATTCTATTACTTCAGCATTTTCCATGCTTAAACCATCTCTGGATTCTAAAAGTCGGTCTTCAACCTCAAAAGCGCCATTAACGACAAATACGAAAACTCCATTGTCAGGATTTTTCAAAGTATAAAAGCCTTTTTTCCTTCCATCGTAAACACCAATAAAACAAGACGTTTCTTTAATTTCAATTAATCGGATTAACTTATTTCTGATGGTCAAATCGATTTCTGATTTGTGAAAATATTTTTTTAAACATTGTGTTTCCTTTTGAAAATGAATGGTAAGAAAGCTAACGTTTTCACTTTCGTACGGATTGAAAATTTCCACAGTCTTTTCGTCATCAGCAGCTATCACCTTTATTTGTTCAACTCTCAAAAATTCACCATTACCAAGATTGTCCTTATACTCTATTCCACCAAATAAAGGTAAAATAATTAAGCTCGAATTTGCTTTGATAATTCTGGAAATACAATGTTGGGGAGCTAATATTTCTTCATTTAAAATCTGCAAAGAGCCAAAAGGTCTTCTGGACAAATCCTGATACTGGTCAAAATTAAAGGTCGCAAAACAATTGTACTTTTCTGATTTGAAAACACCTCTTGTTTCTGACTTATATATCTTAGCTGGAATCTGCTTAATCATCTTAAACTATATTTACTGACTTTTAACTAGCCACATTAATAGTATGTTTGAGCACAAAACCTTCTGCAATACTGCCTGTAACTGTTGCCAATTCCTTCGAAAAACCATCAGAAAATACATTGTCCGAAGCATTATACGTATAACCTGACATACCTTTGGTGTATCCGTTAGCTGTTGAAGCATTTACCAAAGCCACTGCACTGCCGGAACCTTCAGGAAATGCAATTTGTGTAACCAGTAATGAGGTTCCGCTAGCGTTATAAATGTGTACATGAATATGTGTCGCCCTGCCTGAATACCAACCCGGAAATATAGAGGTAAAAGTCACTAAACCATTATCATCTGTGGTTTGCCTTCCTCTTAAAAAATGTACAGCAGTATAATTTACAGACTGCATACCTGTTCCTCCATACTCAGAATAATAACCATCTTTATCGCAGTGCCAGATATCAACAATTGCCCCTTTTAAAGCCTCGCAGCTTGCTTTTGTGTTTTTGATGGTAATATTGATCGTAAAAGCGACTCCAGTTCTGTCCATCACTATATTTGATTTTACCAAAGAAGATGGGCTAATCGTCGGAAACGGACCTTCTGTTTCAGACGGAGTAACAGAGCAATCGCCTGAAGAACTAGAGTTAGAACCCGTATCACTAGCAATTACGGTATCTGTTGACGCTTCTGAAGCATCATCATCTTTACTGCATGCGTTTATAATTGGAATAGCAAAAGAACCTATTCCTACTAAACCTAATCCTCTTAAAAAATCTTTTCTTTCCATAACTTCTGGGTTTTAATGTTTTATCAATTAAATGATTAACAGTAATTTTAAAGTAAAATTATTCGAAATTATAGTGTTGGAAAAAGTTTGAGGTAATCAACAATAATTATGAGGTAAACGAAGAGAAAAAATAAATTTGTAGTAAATTTATTCCATTATTAATGTCCTTGTTTTTGATTTAAAAGTTCAAAAAATGCAGCTTCGTAACTGGCACTTAATGGTATTTCTGCGTGATCTATATAAATAATTTTATTTCTGATTTTTTCAATTTTAGAAATCGGAATAATGAACGAACGATGAACACGAATAAATTCGGTTTCAGGTAATTTTTGAAGTAACGCCTTCAAAGTCATTCTGGCCACAACCGTTTTTTGGTTTTTAATGTGAATTTTAAGATAATCATCCAAACCTTCAACATATAAAATATCCGAAAAGAGAATCTTAATCAGGCTATAATCAGCACGGATAAAAAGATACTGCTGCTCCGGATTTTGATTTTGAGTCTTAAATTGTAAATATGCCTTTTCAGCAGCCTGCTGGAATCGGGAAAACGAAATGGGTTTTAAAAGATAATCTGTCGCGCTTAATGTAAAACCTTCAACAGCAAATTCAGAATAGGCCGTTGTAAAAATAACCATAGTTTTGTGTGGCAGTTTTTTATAGAAATCTAATCCTGAAATGGATGGCATATTGATATCTAAAAACAATAAGTCAACCGGATATTTTTTAAGGTATTTAAAAGCTTCATCAGATTTTGTAAACGTTTTTTGCAAATCGATATACTCAATTTCTGCACATAAACTTTGCAAAATTTCTAATGCCAAAGGTTCATCATCTAATGCTATTGCTTTTATCATCCTACTTGAATACTTAATTTTACAATATACTTATCTTGAGTATCTTCAATATTTAACTCATGTTTATTCGGATATAATAACGCCAGCCTTTCAATTGTATTTTGCAGGCCAATGCCTGTTTCTGACTGGATCGAAAATGTCTTTTTATTCGTTACCTGCATTTTGAGTACATCATCAAAAATATCAATATAAATACCAATCTCTGAAGTCTGATCCGGATTTACACCGTGCTTGAAAGCGTTTTCAATGAATGAAATTAAAATCAGCGGTGTGATTGCCTTTCCAAAAGGACTTCCGTTTACCTGATAATCGACACTTACTGTGTTACCCAGACGCGTTTTTTGTAATGATATAAAATTACTGATATAATTGATTTCTTTACTCAAATCGATTACCTCGTCATTCGCATTCGTAATGATATAACGCATTAGCTCGGAAAGCTGTATGACAGCATCGGGAGTTTTATCATCTTTTTTTAAGGCCAGGGCATAAATGCTATTAAGTGTATTAAATAAAAAATGCGGATTGATCTGCGCTTTTAAAAAAGCCAGCTCTGACTTCATCTTTTCTCTTTCTACATTTTGTAATCTTCCCGAGATAGCAAATAACAAACTTGAAATCACTCCCAGTAAATATACTAAAGCTGTATGCCCGTACTGAGTTGGCGGTCCGCCCATAACATCGAAAGACATGGGTTTCTGGTGCATCATTCGAAAATCCGGAGGCGGTTTCATTCCTTCCCTAAAAGGTTCCCGATGATGTAAAAAGTGTTTTGTGTGATCTCTAAAATCTAAAAAATTATGATCCGGGTGATCTAAATATCTTGAAATCCACAAAAAAAATATAAGAAAACAAGCTGTCATTATAAAATACAATAATTGCTTGTTTTGAAAATAATATTGTGGAATTAAATAATAGTAGTTAAAATAAAAGAAACACAATAAACTAAAATAAATAAAAAAATAAATCCGATCGTGTACATTCGAATACAAATTGGGCCAGGCAAAAATTGTTTTGACCGATGTAAATGCATAGGGCAAAAATAAAAAAGCAAGACACAAACCTATATGCAGGGCATAAACTGAAAGTTGTTTTTTCATATATGTGAAAGTTGTTTTTTAACTCATATATGGTATCGCCATTATATTTTATTGCAATTGCTAAACAAAACTTGTAAATGGCGGTTTCATAAATCGAATTGATTTATTCAAAATTAATGATCCTGATAGTTTATATCAAATTATTGAGGTAAAACCTTGTAATCCTGCGATTCTGTATAAATAGTTACTAAAAAAGGCTTTAAAACAATTTGTTCTAAAGCCTTTTTTAATAATTCATTAATCATGAACCGGACTATCTGTACAAGGACAACTGCTTAATGCCTGAAGGAAATCAAATCCAAGTGTGACAACGTGAGTTCCTGAGTTATAATATCCTAAATCGTTAAACATTACCTGATAGGAATAGGCAAAATAAATTTTAGACTTCATGAAACCTGCCATTGGCCCCAATGATAAAGGTTTTGGGAACTGGTCATTCAGCATACGATACGAAACTCCTATCCAGTAATATTCTTCATAGCGGTTATAACGCCTGTATTTAAAATTGATATCCGTCGCAGAACGTTTATCATTGGCAAAATACTGATAAAATATCGATGGCTCATATTCAATACGATTGTTTTCTGAATCTCTAAATGTGAAGCCAGTATATACCTGATAATTAGATAGTAAATCTGGTTCGTCTGTTCTCTCAATGGTAAGCTTTTTCTTTAAAACGTTATTGGCATTAAAACTAAAATAAAAATCCTTATTGCGGTACAAGGCACTTATATCAAAGTTATTATTACCAGTATAACGGTCATCTGTTACTGAAGGATCAACTGGATTTCCATTTGGATCATTTGGATTTGAAAAATTACTTGTCTCTAATCTAAACGTATTAAAGTTATATGAAATACCAAATGATAGGTATTGCTTTGAATAATAGTCCAAAATAATATGATGGGCAAATGATACCTTAGCTCCGGTTTGTTTGGTGTTACCATTGCTATCATTATAAAGAGATATACCAACCCCTGAACGATCCAAAAGCCTAAAATCCACATACGCAGACTGGTTATCCGGTGCGTCTTTAATGCCGACCCACTGCGTTAATCCGTTAACCCTTATTCTAACATTATCACCAATACCTGCATAGGCTGGTGAAATCACAAAAGGATTATCTGCTAAATACTGCGTAAACACCGGTAGGTTTAACTCCTGGCTGTAACCTGATGTTACAGCTAGGAGTACTAAGGATACTATTAATTTTTTCATTGTAATAATTTTTTTAGATAACATCACAGGGGCTGTTATTTTGTTATCTGTATAGTGTGAAATGTCCAACAAACTCTCTATCATCTTTCTTGTCATTTAGTTTAAGAACATACCAGTAATCACCTGTTGGTAATTCTTCACCGTTGTATTTACCATTCCATTTCTGACCGTAACGATATTTTGCAATCTCACGACCGTATCTGTCGAAGATAGAGAACTCAAGGTTGTTGTAAATATTCGTACAACCAGGACCCCATTCGTCATAAAGACCGTCTCCGTTTGGTGTAAAGTAATTCGGGATACAAACGTCTACATAAGTCATAGGCACAATTAATGTTGCCGTACAGCCATTTTGATCTCTAACTATCACTTCATAATCTCCAGATTTGTAGATTTTGTATGTGTTAGAAGATGTAAACTCTTCTCCGTTGAAACTGTACATATAAGCTGGTGAACCACCTGCAGCCGTAACCGAAATTACGTTCATTTCCTGCTGTCCTCCAGTTAATCCCAGAGTTAATGGAGCAATTGGCTTAATATAGAAACTAACGTCTGCACTACATCCATTAGTATGTGTTACTGTTACTTTGTGCGGACCATGGTTAAGATTTGTAAAGATTTTATCCATCTGAATTGCACCTCCGTCAAGAGCATAATGAACATCTGCAGGATTTGTAATACTTGCATCAACAGTAATAGTTACTGAATTAGCAGCAGCATTATTCACACAGTCATAGTTAATTTCTGCTTTTGGATTCAGTACCACACCTTCAGGTATGTCAACATCAAATGGTTCTATACATTTTGAGTTATTACCATCTTTAATATAAACTATATGTTGACCTCCTGCCATATCTGGGAAAGGATATGTCACTCCTGTAACATTATCATAAGAACCCGGTATAACAGTATAAGGACCATCTTGATTATCTAAACTATAACTATATGGAACTGTTGCGCCTTTTATTGCAATTACGAATCCACCATCATTAGCTCCTTTACATCCTTCCGGTGTTACATCACCAACAAGTGCTATTGTTAAAGCTTTAGGCTCAGTCACCTCAATCTCCTGAGGAAGGTAATAACAACCTGATTCGTCCTGAGCAAGTACCTGATAAACACCTGGTTTTAAATTGTTAAACACATTGCTACTCTCGAACCTATCCAGGTCAGGAGAGATTGCATACATAATTTTACCAGTTCCACCTGTAGCGGTAATTACAATTTTACCATCATTAGAACCATTACATGTCACAGGTATAGAAGTTGATGTGTATGATAAAGGATTGATTACTGTACGGATTTCTACTTTTTCTGAATCTTTCGGACAATCACCACTATCCACATGAACAACATAATCTGTACCAGCAGCCAGATCTGTGAAGTTACCATTGGCTTGTGGTCCCTTAACAAGAGCTCCATTTCTTAATAGTGTATAAACATAGTTTCCTAAACCACCTGTTGCTACAGCAGTAATAACTCCTGTTTCATCACCTGCACACCTAACATCAGTCTTAGTCACAATGTCTACTTTAAGCTCTTCTATTGGAGAAACTTTGATACCAGCAAATCCACCAACACAATTATTAGTATCTCTTACATAGTACTTATAATCACCTGGTACTACATTGGAAATAACAGCTGGAATTGCGGCAGTAAATGAACCCAAGACTGTACCAAAGTTAGGATCAACGCTATATTCATAAGATCCAGTTCCTCCGGTTGCACTTAGCGTTAAGCCAGCCTGAGTTTGACAAGTAGGATCTGATGACTGACGTAACTCAGCAGTTATAATTGTTGGTTCGTTAATAGTTACATTAGTCGAAACCTCCCTACAATTAAATCCATCAGTTACCGTAACATTATAAGTTCCTGCTCCTAAACCAGTAAAGATTGGTGAAGTTTGTGGCCCTGAAGAATTTGTTTCTGTAGGTGAAATTATGGTATTCAAAGTGTACAAATAGTTAGTTCCCTGACCACCTGCAGCCGCTACAGTAATTGTAGCACTTTTGTCACCATTACAAAGCAACATCGTTGCACTTGGAGTAATATTTACCAAAATTGGTTGTGGAATTTCTAAAACTACATTAGTACTTACAGAACAGCCTTTTGTATCTCTAACACTTACAGTATAGGTTTCAGCTGTTAAGTTAGGGAATTCATAAGTAGCAGACCAGTCAGAAATTACAATACCAGCATTATTTACTAATTTATACTCGTATCCGCCAGCCCAACCGCCAGTTGCTGTTGCAACAATTCTTCCGTCATTATTACCTGTTATACAAGTAATAGCATCATGAGTTTCTGCAATTTGCAATGCTGCATCAGGCTGTCCAATTGTGAAGGTAGATGACACTGTACAGAATGGACTGTCGATTAATGTTGCTGAAACAGTATATTCACCTGCCGTCAGATTTGTTAGAGTCAGCGGTCCTGCTGTTGCAGAAGTTCCTGAGCGAACTACTGCTCCCAATAATGATACTGTATAATTGAATCTTCCAGCTTCATCAGGATTACCAATATTGTCTATTAAAGTAACGGTAACCGCACCTTCATTCGAACCATAACAAACGATATCACTATCTTTTACAATATTTAAGTCGAAAGTATTTGGCTGATTAACATAATGTACTTTTTGAATACTACATCCTGTTGCCGGATTTAATGCTGTAATGATATAGTCTCCAACGGCTAAACCTGTAAAATTACCTGTTGTATTAGGAGCGAATGTAATTGTACCACTCACATCTGTTAAAGTATATTCAATACCAGCTATCGCAGTACCGGAAGCATCTACTGCCGTAGCAGTTATACTTTCTGGATTAGTACATGTAATAGCTGTTTTCACAACATCTATTTTATCTAACTTAATGTATGGAGCAATTGTTATTGGTGTAGTATAAGTACCCATACATCTATTACTGTCATAAACATTTACGGTATAAGTTCCGCCAGATAAATCAAATTCAGTATATGTATTTGAAGAACCGCTTTGAACCTGAGTTCCGTTTTTGATAAATTCATAAGTTACATACGTACCTGAACCACCGCTTACTCCTGTTGCAGGATCAACTGTAATCGTTGCGAAGTTAGATGTATTGCCATTTGTACAAGTAAATTGCGAAACAGCAACTGCATTTACAGCTACAATACCTGGTTCATCAACCGTAATTGTTTTAGTATCCTCACAACCTCTTTCAGATCTTACTATCACAGTATGAAGTCCGCCAGAAATTCCCGTAAAGACTGGAGAATCCTGAGGTGTACCTCCATCGAGACTGTAAGTATATACAGGATTATCGTTAATCCCCTCTGCAGGAGTATCCATAGTTGCAGTGATAGTACCATCACTTAAACCGTTACATGTTACAGGTGTTGATGTCAACGCAAATCCTGTAACTTTTGTAGCTGGTTTCAGATCTATAGTTACAAATACTTCACATAAAGTAGTGGTATCCTTAACGCCTATAATACGAGATCCTGAATGAACTCCTGTTAAAGGTGTAGCTGCTCCGAAAGCACCTCCATCGATGTTATAAACATAGTTTCCTGATCCTCCTGTTGTTGACACAGCTATAACACCATCACCATCTGTACAAGAAGGAGAAGTAGTTACCGTTGGTGTTAGAATCAATGGCTCTGCAATAGTAACCGGAGTAACAGCTGACGAACAACCATTAGCATCTTTTACTGTTACATTATAGGTACCAGGAGCATTAACCGTGATAACATTGTTTGCATCAAAACTTACACCGTCTACACTGTATAATAATGCTGAATTGAATCCAGTTGCTGTTACAGTAATTTCATAAGTTCCTGTTACACTTGGACATTGTGTAGCTACTGCGCTGACAACAGTTGGGTTTACATCCGGTTGTATAGGCTGAGCATTATTTGCATCACAATTATTGCTATCTAAGACATATACAATCCAGTTTACATCAGCACCATTGTTGGTATCCACCACCAACTGATTACTTGTACCAAAACTTGTTGGAACAGGATCTCCTGCTTTGGCTACTGCATATCTATATGGTGCAGTTCCTCCGTTCGCAGTTACTGTAATTGTAGCATTGTCTTCATTACAATTAATATTTGTTGCAACTGAAGTTGAATTTAATATAGCAACTGGTTCGTTGATTGTAAAGTTAACCGAAGCTGAACAACCCGAAACATCATCGGTAATTGTGAAAGTATAATTACCATAAGGTAAATTAGTATAACTAAACACATCTCCGTTTTGAGTCATAGTTCCTAAATTAGGAGACAATGAAGGTGTGTAACTACCTGCCGTAATATAATTAGCTATTGTTAAATTCACAGCACCAGTGCTATCTCCTTTACAATACACATCATTAACAATTTGATGCGTAACTGATATTTTATCAGCTTCTTTAACAATAATTGTTTTAGTTGTGCTACAACCATTGTTATCTGTTACTTTAATAATATAAGTATCAGGTGTTAAACTTGCAAAACTATTCGTTCCGCTTGGAGCAGTTACTGCTGAAGCTGGCGAAATAATTTCATATGTATATGGTGACGCTCCACCACTTACTGCATTAACAGTTACTGTTGCAACATTTCCTGACGTACAATAAATAGGAGTTGCTGTAATGTCCATATCTGTTGGTGGTAAATATGGATTAACTATAGCTTGTCCTGTTACCTTACATCCATTAGCATCAAGAACTACATAATCAATAGTTTTTGCACTATTTACAGAGAATGATGCTGAAGCTTGGAAAGTAGTTCCTCCATCAAAACTATAAGTATAATCAGATGTTCCTCCACCAGCTGTAATTGTTACTATTGCATCTTTAGCATTATTTGTAGCATCACATCCAAACGGTGTTACAACTGCTGATGCTGTTAAAGTAGCTGGCTCGGTGATCGTTACAGGAATAGCCGCTGAAGGACATCCTTTGGCATCCGTTACCACTACTGAATAAGTTGTTCCTGCAATAAGACCTGTATAGATTCCTGTTGCATTACCACTTGCATTGGCACCTGTGCCGCTTAGGGCATAAGTGTATGGCGCAACTCCGTTTGAAGCTGTTACTGTGATCGTACCGTTGCTTTCTCCATTACAAATTACTGCTGTTGGAACTGCAGAAGCAATTGGTGTTGCAGGTGTAGTCACAACTGCTGCATTAGTTGTTACTGAACAAACTGCTGCATTGCTGTCTGTAATCACAAAGGTATAGCTGCCTGCTGATCCAACTGAAGCGGTAAAGCCTGAACCTGTTACTGCTGTTGGCAATGCTGTTGTTGGCGAACCGTTCAAATACATTATATAGTTATATGGAGCAACCCCGTCTGTAATAACCACATCGATAGTAGCATCAACAGATCCTGCACAATACAAGTCTTTAGTCAGCGTAGCTGTAGCCAACAATTGTTTCTCGATTGTATAATTTACAAATGCTTCACAGCCATTGTCATCCTTGATGCCTAATCTATAAGTACCAGGTGATGTAAAGGTAGCTGTTGATGTAGCAATCGATGATCCGTTTACTGTATATGATTTAACATTGTTATATGTCGTAGTCAACGCATCTAAGTCAACTGTAAGGTCTGATCCTGCATAACACTGTGGCGCTGCCGGATTAATTGTCGGAGCAGCATTGTTGGTGATCATAACATTCTCACTGTGGATACAGCCGTTAGCATCTTTTACATAAACATCCCATGAAAGGTCTGTCAGATTAGTATCTACTGACATTACTGCATTTGTACCATAAGCCGAAGCAACCGGTGCGGCTGAACCGCCTTGTACAACTGCATAAGTATAAGAGCCTGTTCCGCCTGTAACGCCACTAACCGTAATAGTAGAAACATCCTGTGAACAGAACACTTTTGTTCTTGCCACTTCGAAATCAATTGGATCCGGCTCTGTTATAATAATACTAGCATTTGCCGTACAATCTGTTGTTCTATCGGTAACAGTTACTGTATAAGTTCCTGCTGATAAACCTGCAAGAGTAATTACATCACTTGATACAGATTGTGTAAACAGCGACCCTGAAACTGGGCTTGCTACACTGATATCATAATTGCCGGTTGCACTGAATCCTGTAACGGTAAACTGTGCTGAACCGTTATTGGTAGTACCATCTGCTGTATTACATGAAATATCATTTAGCAAAACTCCTGCAATAGCGATTGGAGTAACCGGATCAACTGTATAATTTCTTTCAATTGAACAGCCATTAGCATCGGTTACTTTGAATAAATAAGTACCTGGTGCCAAACCGGTAAACAAAGCATTGTTACCATTATTAACCGTGATTGGCGAAATGATCTCGTATTTAGCCATAGGAACATATCCGCCTGTTACTGTCAAAGCAATATCGGCAACATTGGTCGGACAAACAGGTGCTGTAGTCACAGCAAATGTAATATTGGTCAATGGCAAATATTTGTTTACTGTAGCGCTTCCGCTTACAATACAGCCATTGGCATCCTTAACAGAATAAACAATAGTCTGGTCTGTGCCATTATCTGAAACAACTAATGTATTGACTGAACTATAAACACCTGATCCGTTGAAGCTATAAGTATATGGAGCTGTACCTGTACCAACAGTAGCCGTTACAGTAACAACGGCAGGCTGTGGCACGTTGCCTGAATTACAGCCAAATGGCGTAACTGAAGATGTAGCTGCCAATACTGATGGCTCGGTGATCGTTACAGGAATAGCCGCTGAAGGACATCCTTTGGCATCCGTTACCACTACTGAATAAGTTGTTCCTGCAATAAGACCTGTATAGATTCCTGTTGCATTACCACTTGCATTGGCACCTGTGCCGCTTAGGGCATAAGTGTATGGCGCAACTCCGTTTGAAGCTGTTACTGTGATCGTACCGTTGCTCTCTCCATTACAAATTACTGCTGTTGGAACTGCAGAAGCAATTGGTGTTGCAGGTGTAGTCACAACTGCTGCATTAGTTGTTACTGAACAAACTGCTGCATTGCTGTCTGTAATCACAAAGGTATAGCTGCCTGCTGATCCAACTGAAGCTGTAAAGCCTGAACCTGTTACTGCTGTTGGCAATGCTGTTGTTGGCGAACCGTTCAAATACATTATATAGTTATATGGAGCAACCCCGTCTGTAATAACCACATCGATAGTAGCATTAACAGAACCTGAACAATACAAGTCTTTAGTCAGGGTAGCTGTAGCCAACAATTGTTTCTCGATTGTATAATTTACAAATGCTTCACAGCCATTGTCATCCTTGATGCCTAATCTATAAGTACCAGGTGATGTAAAGGTAGCTGTTGATGTAGCAATCGCTGATCCGTTTACTGTATATGATTTAACATTGTTATATGTCGTAGTCAACGCATCTAAGTCAACTGTAAGGTCTGATCCTGCATAACACTGTGGCGCTGCCGGATTAATTGTCGGAGCAGCATTGTTGGTGATCATAACATTCTCACTGTGGATACAGCCGTTAGCATCTTTTACATAAACATCCCATGAAAGGTCTGTCAGATTAGTATCTACTGACATTACTGCATTTGTACCATAAGCCGAAGCAACCGGTGCGGCTGAACCGCCTTGTACAACTGCATAAGTATAAGAGCCTGTTCCGCCTGTAACGCTACTAACCGTAATAGTAGAAACATCCTGTGAACAGAACACTTTTGTTCTTGCCACTTCGAAATCAATTGGATCCGGCTCTGTTATAATAATACTAGCATTTGCCGTACAATCTGTTGTTCTATCGGTAACAGTTACTGTATAAGTTCCTGCTGATAAACCTGCAAGAGTAATTACATCACTTGATACAGATTGTGTAAACAGCGACCCTGAAACTGGGCTTGCTACACTGATATCATAATTGCCGGTTGCACTGAATCCTGTAACGGTAAACTGTGCTGAACCGTTATTGGTAGTACCATCTGCTGTATTACATGAAATATCATTTAGCAAAACTCCTGCAATAGCGATTGGAGTAACCGGATCAACTGTATAATTTCTTTCAATTGAACAGCCATTAGCATCGGTTACTTTGAATAAATAAGTACCTGGTGCCAAACCGGTAAACAAAGCATTGTTACCATTATTAACCGTGATTGGCGAAATGATCTCGTATTTAGCCATAGGAACATATCCGCCTGTTACTGTCAAAGCAATATCGGCAACATTGGTCGGACAAACAGGTGCTGTAGTCACAGCAAATGTAATATTGGTCAATGGCAAATATTTGTTTACTGTAGCGCTTCCGCTTACAATACAGCCATTGGCATCCTTAACAGAATAAACAATAGTCTGGTCTGTGCCATTATCTGAAACAACTAATGTATTGACTGAACTATAAACACCTGATCCGTTGAAGCTATAAGTATATGGAGCTGTACCTGTACCCACAGTAGCTGTTACTGTAACAACTGCTGGCTGAGGCACATTGCCTGAATTACAACCAAATGGCGTAACTGAAGATGTAGCTGCCAATACTGATGGCTCGGTGATCGTTACAGGAATAGCCGCTGAAGGACATCCTTTGGCATCCGTTACCACTACTGAATAAGTTGTTCCTGCAATAAGACCTGTATAGATTCCTGTTGCATTACCACTTGCATTGGCACCTGTGCCGCTTAGGGCATAAGTGTATGGCGCAACTCCGTTTGAAGCTGTTACTGTGATCGTACCGTTGCTCTCTCCATTACAAATTACTGCTGTTGGAACTGCAGAAGCAATTGGTGTTGCAGGTGTAGTCACAACTGCTGCATTAGTTGTTACTGAACAAACTGCTGCATTACTATCTGTAATCACAAAGGTATAGCTGCCTGCTGATCCAACTGAAGCTGTAAAGCCTGAACCTGTTACTGCTGTTGGCAATGCTGTTGTTGGCGAACCGTTCAAATACATTATATAGTTATATGGAGCAACCCCGTCTGTAATAACCACATCGATAGTAGCATCAACAGATCCTGCACAATACAAGTCTTTAGTCAGCGTAGCTGTAGCCAACAATTGTTTCTCGATTGTATAATTTACAAATGCTTCACAGCCATTGTCATCCTTGATGCCTAATCTATAAGTACCAGGTGATGTAAAGGTAGCTGTTGATGTAGCAATCGCTGATCCGTTTACTGTATATGATTTAACATTGTTATATGTCGTAGTCAACGCATCTAAGTCAACTGTAAGGTCTGATCCTGCATAACACTGTGGCGCTGCCGGATTAATTGTCGGAGCAGCATTGTTGGTGATCATAACATTCTCACTGTGGATACAGCCGTTAGCATCTTTTACATAAACATCCCATGAAAGGTCTGTCAGATTAGTATCTACTGACATTACTGCATTTGTACCATAAGCCGAAGCAACCGGTGCGGCTGAACCGCCTTGTACAACTGCATAAGTATAAGAGCCTGTTCCGCCTGTAACGCTACTAACCGTAATAGTAGAAACATCCTGTGAACAGAACACTTTTGTTCTTGCCACTTCGAAATCAATTGGATCCGGCTCTGTTATAATAATACTAGCATTTGCCGTACAATCTGTTGTTCTATCGGTAACAGTTACTGTATAAGTTCCTGCTGATAAACCTGCAAGAGTAATTACATCACTTGATACAGATTGTGTAAACAGCGACCCTGAAACTGGGCTTGCTACACTGATATCATAATTGCCGGTTGCACTGAATCCTGTAACGGTAAACTGTGCTGAACCGTTATTGGTAGTACCATCTGCTGTATTACATGAAATATCATTTAGCAAAACTCCTGCAATAGCGATTGGAGTAACCGGATCAACTGTATAATTTCTTTCAATTGAACAGCCATTAGCATCGGTTACTTTGAATAAATAAGTACCTGGTGCCAAACCGGTAAACAAAGCATTGTTACCATTATTAACCGTGATTGGCGAAATGATCTCGTATTTAGCCATAGGAACATATCCGCCTGTTACTGTCAAAGCAATATCGGCAACATTGCTCGGACAAACAGGTGCTGTAGTCACAGCAAATGTAATATTGGTCAATGGCAAATATTTGTTTACTGTAGCGCTTCCGCTTACAATACAGCCATTGGCATCCTTAACAGAATAAACAATAGTCTGGTCTGTGCCATTATCTGAAACAACTAATGTATTGACTGAACTATAAACACCTGATCCGTTGAAGCTATAAGTATATGGAGCTGTACCTGTACCAACAGTAGCCGTTACAGTAACAACGGCAGGCTGTGGCACGTTGCCTGAATTACAGCCAAATGGCGTAACTGAAGATGTAGCTGCCAATACTGATGGCTCGGTGATCGTTACAGGAATAGCCGCTGAAGGACATCCTTTGGCATCCGTTACCACTACTGAATAAGTTGTTCCTGCAATAAGACCTGTATAGATTCCTGTTGCATTACCACTTGCATTGGCACCTGTGCCGCTTAGGGCATAAGTGTATGGCGCAACTCCGTTTGAAGCTGTTACTGTGATCGTACCGTTGCTCTCTCCATTACAAATTACTGCTGTTGGAACTGCAGAAGCAATTGGTGTTGCAGGTGTAGTCACAACTGCTGCATTAGTTGTTACTGAACAAACTGCTGCATTGCTGTCTGTAATCACAAAGGTATAGCTGCCTGCTGATCCAACTGAAGCTGTAAAGCCTGAACCTGTTACTGCTGTTGGCAATGCTGTTGTTGGCGAACCGTTCAAATACATTATATAGTTATATGGAGCAACCCCGTCTGTAATAACCACATCGATAGTAGCATCAACAGATCCTGCACAATACAAGTCTTTAGTCAGCGTAGCTGTAGCCAACAATTGTTTCTCGATTGTATAATTTACAAATGCTTCACAGCCATTGTCATCCTTGATGCCTAATCTATAAGTACCAGGTGATGTAAAGGTAGCTGTTGATGTAGCAATCGCTGATCCGTTTACTGTATATGATTTAACATTGTTATATGTCGTAGTCAACGCATCTAAGTCAACTGTAAGGTCTGATCCTGCATAACACTGTGGCGCTGCCGGATTAATTGTCGGAGCAGCATTGTTGGTGATCATAACATTCTCACTGTGGATACAGCCGTTAGCATCTTTTACATAAACATCCCATGAAAGGTCTGTCAGATTAGTATCTACTGACATTACTGCATTTGTACCATAAGCCGAAGCAACCGGTGCGGCTGAACCGCCTTGTACAACTGCATAAGTATAAGAGCCTGTTCCGCCTGTAACGCTACTAACCGTAATAGTAGAAACATCCTGTGAACAGAACACTTTTGTTCTTGCCACTTCGAAATCAATTGGATCCGGCTCTGTTATAATAATACTAGCATTTGCCGTACAATCTGTTGTTCTATCGGTAACAGTTACTGTATAAGTTCCTGCTGATAAACCTGCAAGAGTAATTACATCACTTGATACAGATTGTGTAAACAGCGACCCTGAAACTGGGCTTGCTACACTGATATCATAATTGCCGGTTGCACTGAATCCTGTAACGGTAAACTGTGCTGAACCGTTATTGGTAGTACCATCTGCTGTATTACATGAAATATCATTTAGCAAAACTCCTGCAATAGCGATTGGAGTAACCGGATCAACTGTATAATTTCTTTCAATTGAACAGCCATTAGCATCGGTTACTTTGAATAAATAAGTACCTGGTGCCAAACCGGTAAACAAAGCATTGTTACCATTATTAACCGTGATTGGCGAAATGATCTCGTATTTAGCCATAGGAACATATCCGCCTGTTACTGTCAAAGCAATATCGGCAACATTGGTCGGACAAACAGGTGCTGTAGTCACAGCAAATGTAATATTGGTCAATGGCAAATATTTGTTTACTGTAGCGCTTCCGCTTACAATACAGCCATTGGCATCCTTAACAGAATAAACAATAGTCTGGTCTGTGCCATTATCTGAAACAACTAATGTATTGACTGAACTATAAACACCTGATCCGTTGAAGCTATAAGTATATGGAGCTGTACCTGTACCCACAGTAGCTGTTACTGTAACAACTGCTGGCTGAGGCACATTGCCTGAATTACAACCAAATGGCGTAACTGAAGATGTAGCTGCCAATACTGATGGCTCGGTGATCGTTACAGGAATAGCCGCTGAAGGACATCCTTTGGCATCCGTTACCACTACTGAATAAGTTGTTCCTGCAATAAGACCTGTATAGATTCCTGTTGCATTACCACTTGCATTGGCACCTGTGCCGCTTAGGGCATAAGTGTATGGCGCAACTCCGTTTGAAGCTGTTACTGTGATCGTACCGTTGCTCTCTCCATTACAAATTACTGCTGTTGGAACTGCAGAAGCAATTGGTGTTGCAGGTGTAGTCACAACTGCTGCATTAGTTGTTACTGAACAAACTGCTGCATTACTATCTGTAATCACAAAGGTATAGCTGCCTGCTGATCCAACTGAAGCTGTAAAGCCTGAACCTGTTACTGCTGTTGGCAATGCTGTTGTTGGCGAACCGTTCAAATACATTATATAGTTATATGGAGCAACCCCGTCTGTAATAACCACATCGATAGTAGCATCAACAGATCCTGCACAATACAAGTCTTTAGTCAGCGTAGCTGTAGCCAACAATTGTTTCTCGATTGTATAATTTACAAATGCTTCACAGCCATTGTCATCCTTGATGCCTAATCTATAAGTACCAGGTGATGTAAAGGTAGCTGTTGATGTAGCAATCGCTGATCCGTTTACTGTATATGATTTAACATTGTTATATGTCGTAGTCAACGCATCTAAGTCAACTGTAAGGTCTGATCCTGCATAACACTGTGGCGCTGCCGGATTAATTGTCGGAGCAGCATTGTTGGTGATCATAACATTCTCACTGTGGATACAGCCGTTAGCATCTTTTACATAAACATCCCATGAAAGGTCTGTCAGATTAGTATCTACTGACATTACTGCATTTGTACCATAAGCCGAAGCAACCGGTGCGGCTGAACCGCCGCTTACAACGGCATACGTATAAGAGCCTGTTCCGCCTGTTACACCGCTAACAGTGATTTGCGAGATATCCTGTGAACAGAAAACTTTGCTTGCCGTTGCTGTGAAAGCAATTGCAACTGGCTCTGTAATGACAACACTTGTACTCTCTTTACAATGAGTCGTTCCGTCCTCAACACTTACTGTATAAGTTCCTGCAAGCAAATTAGTCAAAGTAAATACATCTGTTGATGATACAGCAGATTGGGTAAATGATAAACCTGAAGGCACGCTGGTTACAGTAATACCATAATTCCCAGTTGAACTAAATCCTGTAACTGTAAATGAGGCTGAACCATTATTTGTAGTGCCGTCTAAAGCATTACATGAAATATCGTTAATCAGCGTACCTACAATAGCAATCGGTGTTACCGGATCAACCGTATAAGATTCCTCATAAGTACAACCGTTGGCATCCGTTACCCTAAATACATAAGTACCTGCTGTTAATCCTCCAAATGTAGTGGTAGTCTGTTGTGGAACAATAACCGGAGAAGGCGCGATGGTCTCATATTGCAATGTACCTGTTCCTCCTGTATGGCCTGTAATCTCAACTGTACCCGCAGATGTACAAGTGACTGCTGATGTAGTGCTGAACGTTAAATCTGTCGGTGGAACCAAAGATGGAACATTAACACCGTTGGTCAATGTAAACAGACAGCCTTTCGCATCTCGTACAAATACATCAAATGTGATACCTGTATAAGTCTGATACGTATTGGTAGACGAATAATTCAATCCTCCGTCAAAACTATACTCATATGGAGCAGTACCTGTGCCTGCTGTAGCAACAACCGTTACTGTAGCCGGCTGAGGCGTATTGCTTGTACCACAGCTCAACGCTGTAGTAATACTAGAAGTAGCAGCTAAAGCTAATGGCTCGGTGATCGTTACAGGTAATGAATTTAATGTACAATTTCTGGCATTACGAACTGTTACAACATAAGCCGTACCTGCTGATAAACCTGTAAATTTATTTATTGTTTGCTCAGTAAGTCCTCCATCTAAACTATATTTATAAGGACCTTCACCTCCAGTAACATTAACTGTAATAGTTCCGTCAGCAGCTCCATTACAGCTTACATTTGTTACTGTTGTTCCAAATACTGTAGTTGGAATTGGATCTAAATCAAAACTAGTAGTCGTTTGACAAACAGTAGTATTATTAGCATCCGTAACTCTAAACACATAATTTCCTGCTGCTGTAGCCAAATATGGATTAGAAGCAGCTACAAAACCGCTACCATTGAAAGATACTTCATAACTATAATTAGCAGTTGGTGTTGTATTACCTCCTGTAGTTGTTAACGTAATTTCTGCTTCTGGTGTAGTTGTACAATCTAATTCTTTAGTCAATGAAGCCGATAAATTTAGTTTAGGATATACTTGATAATCAACATCTGCTGTACATCCGTTTCCATCTTTAATTACTAAATTATAAGTGCCCGCTGCATTAAATGTAAAACTTGGTGAGCTTTGGAAAGCACTTCCGTTTACACTATAGGTTGGTCCTCCAGCAATATCAGGATCAACTGTTCCTGAAAAAGTAATGGTAAACGCTGTTCCATCATAACAAATTGGAGCTGCAGGTGGTGTAACTGTTGGAGCATCATCAGCATCTAACGTTACAGCTGCAGTCTTAATACAACCATAAGCATCTTTTGCGTAAACAATATAATTACCTGTTACACTTGCTGCAAAAGTTGTATTTGATGTCCAGCCTGCAGTACTTGCTGTTGGTGGAGTCGCTGATGCTAATAAATATTGATATGTATAAGGTGCTGTACCATCTTTCGCCTGAGCAGCAATTACACCATCTTCATTACAATTAACTTTTTTAATTTTTGAAGCTGTAACAGATAAATCAATAGCTGATTCTGTAATATCAAATGGCGCTGAAGCAACACTACAACCTGCATTTGTTGCACCTGCATCTTCAGTAATTAATACAAAATAATTACCAAATGGCAATGTGCCAAAATTATTAACTACCAATGATCCACTTGCCGGTATAGTTGTACTAACTAATCCTCCCACCGGAGTAACAGATTGTGAACTATAAACCTGATAAGTAACAGGTGTTGCTACACCATATGTATGATTCATAGTAAATGTTACATTTCCATTTGCTGCACCTTTACAAGTAATGTTTTGAGCAACTAAATTATTAACAGTTAATGTAGAATTTGTCGGTATTGGAATCGTAGATGTTTCGAAATAATAACAACCTGTAACTTGATCATGGACAATGAAAGTATAAGTCACACCCGCTTTTAAATTAGGTATAGTAGTTTTTTTACTACCTACCGCATCTTCATCATACCAAGGTAATGCCGTTGGAGCAGTATAAGACATTCCTGGACCCGTATAAACAGCAAAATGGAAAGGTCCTGCACCCGTTAAACCTCCTGAAGTTCCAACTGCAACAATTGCTGAACCATCCGCAGAACAATCTGCTGGTGGAGAAATAACGGTAATATCCAAATCATCTGGTGGTGATGCAACCAAAATGTTTTGGTTCAAATTCTGACAACCATTCGCATCAGTAACAATTAATTCATACAAACCAAAATTAACAATATCAAATACTTGTGAATTACCTGTTTGATTTGTGAACTTTTGGTTGTAACCATTAACTCCTGTAACATGGTAAGTATAATTTGGAGTTCCACCTGTTACTCCATTAACAATTATTCTTCCTAATGAAATACCTCCGGCTGCACAAGTAATCGGGTCAACATCAAAATCAACCACAATAGGGTTTGGTTGAGAAATACTAATACTTCCTGTATCTGTACAACCTTTAGCATCTGTAACTGTAATTGTATAATTACCTGCTGCCAAACCTGAAGTCTGAGTTCCATAATTAGTTCCTGTTGTTGTATTTAATACATTGAAAACAAATGGAGCTAATCCTTTTGTATTATCAATTGTTATATTAATTGCTGCAGTATTATCACCATTACAATTAATAGATTGTGTCTGAGAAACACCTGTAATATCTGGGTTAACAGCTGGTGTAACCACAATTGCAGTTGTTGTTGAAGCAGAGCATAAATTAGCATCTGTAACCGTGAAAATATAATTTCCAGGAGTACTTGTAGTAAATACATTTCCTGCAAAAGTTCCTGTACCTGAACTTGCATAAGTAAATGGTCCTACTCCACCTGTTGGAGTTACTGTAATTTGCGCAGCTGTCGGAGCTGGATTACAAGTAATATCTTTATTTAAAACTGCACTTACAGTCAATTGTGGAGCCACTGTAACTGTGTTACTATCTATAGTACAGCCATTAGTGTCTTTTACACGAATAGTGTAAGTTCCTGATGATGTTACTGTGAAAATATTAGATGCCTGGTAAGAAGCCCCTCCATTAATACTATAAGACAATGTTCCTGTCCCACCTGTTGCTGATACAGAAATAGTATAACCTCCAGCTGTCCCTAAACAACCTGCTCCAGAAGCAACAGCTGCTGTTGGCGCACTATCTTTGGCAATAGCAACATCCACTTTAACGGTACATCCGTTTAGGTCTTTCACCCAAACATCCCATTGCGTATTTGTAGTAGGATTCAAATCTGCACTGTTGCTGGCAACGTAATCTGCTGCTGTCGGAGCAACACCATCCTGCTTGTAAGCATATGTATAACCCGGAGTTCCTCCTGTAGCCGTTACGGTAACTTTAGAGGTAGCAACATTACAGTTCGCATTTACCGTTGAAGCTGTAGCTCCTAATAAACTTGGCTCGGTTATAGTCACAGAAGTAGGGAATGTACATCCTGTAGTCTCATCTGTGAAAACAACATCATAAGTACCTACACCAAGATTTGGCAAAGTAAACGAAGCTCCACTCTGAGCCGTAACTGCAGCATTTGTGTTGACTTTATAACTGTAACTAGAACTAAACTGGCTTACATCATATCGGATAGAACCTGTAGAACCTCCATTACAATAGACATCGTTTAGCTTAGTGGCAATCGCTGCAATCTTAGTAGCAACAGGAACCGTATGTGAGCCTGTAGCATAACAACCGCTAGCATCGGTCACTTTGAAGCTATAAGTAACCCCTCCGGCCAATCCGGTGAAAACTCCTGTAGTATTTGATGTCGCTGCTGCTGCTGGTGACGTAATGGCATAAGTAATCGTACCAACTCCTGTACCTGATGCCAAAGCAACTGTAACGGTACTGGTAGTACGAGAAGCCGGGCTGCAATAAATATCGGTATGGGTAATACCTGAAATTACAGGTGCATTCAATCTGTTGATAGTAACTGAACCGGTGAAAGTACAGCCATTATTGTCTTTTACGATATAATCTATAGTCTGGTCTGAACCGTTATCATTAACTGTGAAAGTTCTTGTACCTGTAAAAGCACTTCCCTCAAAACTATACGTATAGGGAGCAGTACCTGTCGTTGGTACATTGATCGTAACAACTGCAGACTGCTTAACGTTTGTAGCATTACAGCTAAAGGCTGTCGCTGTAGCTGTAGTAGTAAGGGCTGTTGGCTGGGTAATGGTAACAGTAACTGAACCTGGACATCCTTTACTGTCTTTAACATAAAAAGTATAAGTGCCTGCTGCCAATCCTGTAAAGGTAGACGTTGCAGTAAATCCGCTGGTAGCATTGTTACTGTAAGTATAACCACCTGAACCGCCAGCACCTGTCAAGGTAACCGAACCATTGGCTGCACCTCCGTTACAGCTAACATTTACCTGCGTAGCTGTTACGGTAGGGTTTGAAATCGCATTGACTGTAGCTGTAGTGGTGACTGTACAGCCTGGTGTATTGGAATCTGTAACTCTAAAAATATAAGTCCCTGCACTAGCTGCTGTATAAACATTACTAGCCATTGGTGCGTATGTAGAACCGCCGTTGTCAGAAACCTCATAAGTATAAGTCGATTTACCTCCTGATACTGTAACGGTAATCTGAGCCTCTGGAGTCGTTGGTGAACAACTAAGCTCTCTGGTTACTGCTGATGTAGCAGTCAACTGTGGATAAACCGTAATTGGTGTGGCAGAAGCTGTACAGCCATTGCCATCTTTTACCCAAACAGTATAAGTACCTGCCGAAACTGTAAAAGTATTTCCTGACTGGAATGTTCCAGTAGATCCGCCAATTCCATATGTCAAACTTCCTGTTCCTCCTGTACCGGTAGCCGCAATCGTAAAACTACTGCCTGATCCTGTACATTGGTTACTCACCGATGCCGTAACTGATGGGGTATTGTCTGTTGTAATGGTAACATCCACTTTAACGGTACATCCGTTTAGGTCTTTCACCCAAACATCCCATTGCGTATTTGTAGTAGGATTCAAATCTGCACTGTTGCTGGCAACGTAATCTGCTGCTGTCGGAGCAACACCATCCTGCTTGTAAGCATATGTATAACCCGGAGTTCCTCCTGTAGCCGTTACGGTAACTTTAGAGGTAGCAACATTACAGTTCGCATTTACCGTTGAAGCTGTAGCTCCTAATAAACTTGGCTCGGTTATAGTCACAGAAGTAGGGAATGTACATCCTGTAGTCTCATCTGTGAAAACAACATCATAAGTACCTACACCAAGATTTGGCAAAGTAAACGAAGCTCCACTCTGAGCCGTAACTGCAGCATTTGTGTTGACTTTATAACTGTAACTAGAACTAAACTGGCTTACATCATATCGGATAGAACCTGTAGAACCTCCATTACAATAGACATCGTTTAGCTTAGTGGCAATCGCTGCAATCTTAGTAGCAACAGGAACCGTATGTGAGCCTGTAGCATAACAACCGCTAGCATCGGTCACTTTGAAGCTATAAGTAACCCCTCCGGCCAATCCGGTGAAAACTCCTGTAGTATTTGATGTCGCTGCTGCTGCTGGTGACGTAATGGCATAAGTAATCGTACCAACTCCTGTACCTGATGCCAAAGCAACTGTAACGGTACTGGTAGTACGAGAAGCCGGGCTGCAATAAATATCGGTATGGGTAATACCTGAAATTACAGGTGCATTCAATCTGTTGATAGTAACTGAACCGGTGAAAGTACAGCCATTATTGTCTTTTACGATATAATCTATAGTCTGGTCTGAACCGTTATCATTAACTGTGAAAGTTCTTGTACCTGTAAAAGCACTTCCCTCAAAACTATACGTATAGGGAGCAGTACCTGTCGTTGGTACATTGATCGTAACAACTGCAGACTGCTTAACGTTTGTAGCATTACAGCTAAAGGCTGTCGCTGTAGCTGTAGTAGTAAGGGCTGTTGGCTGGGTAATGGTAACAGTAACTGAACCTGGACATCCTTTACTGTCTTTAACATAAAAAGTATAAGTGCCTGCTGCCAATCCTGTAAAGGTAGACGTTGCAGTAAATCCGCTGGTAGCATTGTTACTGTAAGTATAACCACCTGAACCGCCAGCACCTGTCAAGGTAACCGAACCATTGGCTGCACCTCCGTTACAGCTAACATTTACCTGCGTAGCTGTTACGGTAGGGTTTGAAATCGCATTGACTGTAGCTGTAGTGGTGACTGTACAGCCTGGTGTATTGGAATCTGTAACTCTAAAAATATAAGTCCCTGCACTAGCTGCTGTATAAACATTACTAGCCATTGGTGCGTATGTAGAACCGCCGTTGTCAGAAACCTCATAAGTATAAGTCGATTTACCTCCTGATACTGTAACGGTAATCTGAGCCTCTGGAGTCGTTGGTGAACAACTAAGCTCTCTGGTTACTGCTGATGTAGCAGTCAACTGTGGATAAACCGTAATTGGTGTGGCAGAAGCTGTACAGCCATTGCCATCTTTTACCCAAACAGTATAAGTACCTGCCGAAACTGTAAAAGTATTTCCTGACTGGAATGTTCCAGTAGATCCGCCAATTCCATATGTCAAACTTCCTGTTCCTCCTGTACCGGTAGCCGCAATCGTAAAACTACTGCCTGATCCTGTACATTGGTTACTCACCGATGCCGTAACTGATGGGGTATTGTCTGTTGTAATGGTAACATCCACTTTAACGGTACATCCGTTTAGGTCTTTCACCCAAACATCCCATTGCGTATTTGTAGTAGGATTCAAATCTGCACTGTTGCTGGCAACGTAATCTGCTGCTGTCGGAGCAACACCATCCTGCTTGTAAGCATATGTATAACCCGGAGTTCCTCCTGTAGCCGTTACGGTAACTTTAGAGGTAGCAACATTACAGTTCGCATTTACCGTTGAAGCTGTAGCTCCTAATAAACTTGGCTCGGTTATAGTCACAGAAGTAGGGAATGTACATCCTGTAGTCTCATCTGTGAAAACAACATCATAAGTACCTACACCAAGATTTGGCAAAGTAAACGAAGCTCCACTCTGAGCCGTAACTGCAGCATTTGTGTTGACTTTATAACTGTAACTAGAACTAAACTGGCTTACATCATATCGGATAGAACCTGTAGAACCTCCATTACAATAGACATCGTTTAGCTTAGTGGCAATCGCTGCAATCTTAGTAGCAACAGGAACCGTATGTGAGCCTGTAGCATAACAACCGCTAGCATCGGTCACTTTGAAGCTATAAGTAACCCCTCCGGCCAATCCGGTGAAAACTCCTGTAGTATTTGATGTCGCTGCTGCTGCTGGTGACGTAATGGCATAAGTAATCGTACCAACTCCTGTACCTGATGCCAAAGCAACTGTAACGGTACTGGTAGTACGAGAAGCCGGGCTGCAATAAATATCGGTATGGGTAATACCTGAAATTACAGGTGCATTCAATCTGTTGATAGTAACTGAACCGGTGAAAGTACAGCCATTATTGTCTTTTACGATATAATCTATAGTCTGGTCTGAACCGTTATCATTAACTGTGAAAGTTCTTGTACCTGTAAAAGCACTTCCCTCAAAACTATACGTATAGGGAGCAGTACCTGTCGTTGGTACATTGATCGTAACAACTGCAGACTGCTTAACGTTTGTAGCATTACAGCTAAAGGCTGTCGCTGTAGCTGTAGTAGTAAGGGCTGTTGGCTGGGTAATGGTAACAGTAACTGAACCTGGACATCCTTTACTGTCTTTAACATAAAAAGTATAAGTGCCTGCTGCCAATCCTGTAAAGGTAGACGTTGCAGTAAATCCGCTGGTAGCATTGTTACTGTAAGTATAACCACCTGAACCGCCAGCACCTGTCAAGGTAACCGAACCATTGGCTGCACCTCCGTTACAGCTAACATTTACCTGCGTAGCTGTTACGGTAGGGTTTGAAATCGCATTGACTGTAGCTGTAGTGGTGACTGTACAGCCTGGTGTATTGGAATCTGTAACTCTAAAAATATAAGTCCCTGCACTAGCTGCTGTATAAACATTACTAGCCATTGGTGCGTATGTAGAACCGCCGTTGTCAGAAACCTCATAAGTATAAGTCGATTTACCTCCTGATACTGTAACGGTAATCTGAGCCTCTGGAGTCGTTGGTGAACAACTAAGCTCTCTGGTTACTGCTGATGTAGCAGTCAACTGTGGATAAACCGTAATTGGTGTGGCAGAAGCTGTACAGCCATTGCCATCTTTTACCCAAACAGTATAAGTACCTGCCGAAACTGTAAAAGTATTTCCTGACTGGAATGTTCCAGTAGATCCGCCAATTCCATATGTCAAACTTCCTGTTCCTCCTGTACCGGTAGCCGCAATCGTAAAACTACTGCCTGATCCTGTACATTGGTTACTCACCGATGCCGTAACTGATGGGGTATTGTCTGTTGTAATGGTAACATCCACTTTAACGGTACATCCGTTTAGGTCTTTCACCCAAACATCCCATTGCGTATTTGTAGTAGGATTCAAATCTGCACTGTTGCTGGCAACGTAATCTGCTGCTGTCGGAGCAACACCATCCTGCTTGTAAGCATATGTATAACCCGGAGTTCCTCCTGTAGCCGTTACGGTAACTTTAGAGGTAGCAACATTACAGTTCGCATTTACCGTTGAAGCTGTAGCTCCTAATAAACTTGGCTCGGTTATAGTCACAGAAGTAGGGAATGTACATCCTGTAGTCTCATCTGTGAAAACAACATCATAAGTACCTACACCAAGATTTGGCAAAGTAAACGAAGCTCCACTCTGAGCCGTAACTGCAGCATTTGTGTTGACTTTATAACTGTAACTAGAACTAAACTGGCTTACATCATATCGGATAGAACCTGTAGAACCTCCATTACAATAGACATCGTTTAGCTTAGTGGCAATCGCTGCAATCTTAGTAGCAACAGGAACCGTATGTGAGCCTGTAGCATAACAACCGCTAGCATCGGTCACTTTGAAGCTATAAGTAACCCCTCCGGCCAATCCGGTGAAAACTCCTGTAGTATTTGATGTCGCTGCTGCTGCTGGTGACGTAATGGCATAAGTAATCGTACCAACTCCTGTACCTGATGCCAAAGCAACTGTAACGGTACTGGTAGTACGAGAAGCCGGGCTGCAATAAATATCGGTATGGGTAATACCTGAAATTACAGGTGCATTCAATCTGTTGATAGTAACTGAACCGGTGAAAGTACAGCCATTATTGTCTTTTACGATATAATCTATAGTCTGGTCTGAACCGTTATCATTAACTGTGAAAGTTCTTGTACCTGTAAAAGCACTTCCCTCAAAACTATACGTATAGGGAGCAGTACCTGTCGTTGGTACATTGATCGTAACAACTGCAGACTGCTTAACGTTTGTAGCATTACAGCTAAAGGCTGTCGCTGTAGCTGTAGTAGTAAGGGCTGTTGGCTGGGTAATGGTAACAGTAACTGAACCTGGACATCCTTTACTGTCTTTAACATAAAAAGTATAAGTGCCTGCTGCCAATCCTGTAAAGGTAGACGTTGCAGTAAATCCGCTGGTAGCATTGTTACTGTAAGTATAACCACCTGAACCGCCAGCACCTGTCAAGGTAACCGAACCATTGGCTGCACCTCCGTTACAGCTAACATTTACCTGCGTAGCTGTTACGGTAGGGTTTGAAATCGCATTGACTGTAGCTGTAGTGGTGACTGTACAGCCTGGTGTATTGGAATCTGTAACTCTAAAAATATAAGTCCCTGCACTAGCTGCTGTATAAACATTACTAGCCATTGGTGCGTATGTAGAACCGCCGTTGTCAGAAACCTCATAAGTATAAGTCGATTTACCTCCTGATACTGTAACGGTAATCTGAGCCTCTGGAGTCGTTGGTGAACAACTAAGCTCTCTGGTTACTGCTGATGTAGCAGTCAACTGTGGATAAACCGTAATTGGTGTGGCAGAAGCTGTACAGCCATTGCCATCTTTTACCCAAACAGTATAAGTACCTGCCGAAACTGTAAAAGTATTTCCTGACTGGAATGTTCCAGTAGATCCGCCAATTCCATATGTCAAACTTCCTGTTCCTCCTGTACCGGTAGCCGCAATCGTAAAACTACTGCCTGATCCTGTACATTGGTTACTCACCGATGCCGTAACTGATGGGGTATTGTCTGTTGTAATGGTAACATCCACTTTAACGGTACATCCGTTTAGGTCTTTCACCCAAACATCCCATTGCGTATTTGTAGTAGGATTCAAATCTGCACTGTTGCTGGCAACGTAATCTGCTGCTGTCGGAGCAACACCATCCTGCTTGTAAGCATATGTATAACCCGGAGTTCCTCCTGTAGCCGTTACGGTAACTTTAGAGGTAGCAACATTACAGTTCGCATTTACCGTTGAAGCTGTAGCTCCTAATAAACTTGGCTCGGTTATAGTCACAGAAGTAGGGAATGTACATCCTGTAGTCTCATCTGTGAAAACAACATCATAAGTACCTACACCAAGATTTGGCAAAGTAAACGAAGCTCCACTCTGAGCCGTAACTGCAGCATTTGTGTTGACTTTATAACTGTAACTAGAACTAAACTGGCTTACATCATATCGGATAGAACCTGTAGAACCTCCATTACAATAGACATCGTTTAGCTTAGTAGCAATCGCTGCAATCTTAGTAGCAACAGGAACCGTATGTGAGCCTGTAGCATAACAACCGCTAGCATCGGTCACTTTGAAGCTATAAGTAACCCCTCCGGCCAATCCGGTGAAAACTCCTGTAGTATTTGATGTCGCTGCTGCTGCTGGTGAGGTAATGGCATAAGTAATCGTACCAACTCCTGTACCTGATGCCAAAGCAACTGTAACGGTACTGGTCGTACGAGAAGCCGGGCTGCAATAAATATCGGTATGGGTAATACCTGAAATTACAGGTGCATTCAATCTGTTGATAGTAACTGAACCGGTGAAAGTACAGCCATTATTGTCTTTTACGATATAATCTATAGTCTGGTCTGAACCGTTATCATTAACTGTGAAAGTTCTTGTACCTGTAAAAGCACTTCCCTCAAAACTATACGTATAGGGAGCAGTACCTGTCGTTGGTACATTGATCGTAACAACTGCAGACTGCTTAACGTTTGTAGTATTACAGCTAAAGGCTGT
The DNA here is from genome assembly GCF_048282555.1 of Flavobacterium adiutor. Taxonomy (NCBI): domain Bacteria; kingdom Pseudomonadati; phylum Bacteroidota; class Flavobacteriia; order Flavobacteriales; family Flavobacteriaceae; genus Flavobacterium; species Flavobacterium adiutor. The sequence continues at coordinate 51,556 of NZ_CP182487.1, read as the reverse complement.
CGCTGTAGCTGTAGTAGTAAGGGCTGTTGGCTGGGTAATGGTAACAGTAACTGAACCTGGACATCCTTTACTGTCTTTAACATAAAAAGTATAAGTGCCTGCTGCCAATCCTGTAAAGGTAGACGTTGCAGTAAATCCGCTGGTAGCATTGTTACTGTAAGTATAACCGCCTGAACCGCCAGCACCTGTCAAGGTAACCGAACCATTGGCTGCACCTCCGTTACAGCTAACATTTACCTGCGTAGCTGTTACGGTAGGGTTTGAAATCGCATTGACTGTAGCTGTAGTGGTGACTGTACAGCCTGGTGTATTGGAATCTGTAACTCTAAAAATATAAGTCCCTGCACTAGCTGCTGTATAAACATTACTAGCCATTGGTGCGTATGTAGAACCGCCGTTGTCAGAAACCTCATAAGTATAAGTCGATTTACCTCCTGATACTGTAACGGTAATCTGAGCCTCTGGAGTCGTTGGTGAACAGCTAAGCTCTCTGGTTACTGCTGATGTAGCAGTCAACTGTGGATAAACCGTAATTGGTGTGGCAGAAGCTGTACAGCCATTGCCATCTTTTACCCAAACAGTATAAGTACCTGCCGAAACTGTAAAAGTATTTCCTGACTGGAATGTTCCAGTAGATCCGCCAATTCCATATGTCAAACTTCCTGTTCCTCCTGTACCGGTAGCCGCAATCGTAAAACTACTGCCTGATCCTGTACATTGGTTACTCACCGATGCCGTAACTGATGGGGTATTGTCTGTGGCTATGTCAACTCTTCTTTTTGCAATACATCCATTGGCATCTTTCACATAAATATCCCAAGCCATATTTGCTCCTGAATTTGTATCAATCGTGAAAACTGAACCTGAAGTATACGTTGAAGTAGGTACTGTAGAAGGGCTTATCGCATAAGCATATGTATATGAAGGTGTACCACCTGTAGCTGTAACCGTAATCTGTGAATTGTCATTGTTGCAGTTTACATTCGTTCCTACTGCACTGGTAATAGATAATGCCGATGATGGCTGTGTAAGTGTAACGCTATAAGTAGCCGGACAACTCGTTTTTCTATCATTTATTGTAATAGTATAAACACCAGCAGGTTGTGGAGCAGTTACATTAATAGTGGTTATAGTCTCACTTATGTTATTAGCACTTTGAATAACTGTATTAGCAGCGTTTCTAATTACATAATCATATCCTCTATCTTTAACTCCACTTACAGTGAACTGAATAGTACCTGTTTCACCAAAACATTTAATTGGTGTTAACACAGAACCACCTGCAACAATATCCGGAGAACTTTTTATATGATAATTCAAATCGAAACTACATCCGTTTTTATCTGTAGCCCTAAAAATATAATCCCCTGGTTTAAGATTTTTAAATTCACCATCTGATACAATAGCAGAACTATATCCTGCAGGACCAGAAATAATTTGATATTTAATAGGTGTTATCCCGCCTTTTGCCTGAAATTTAACGTGAGCTTCGTAGGCCGGACACTCTAAACCTGTATCAAACATTACATCGATACCAGTAATAGATGACTTAGGATTAATTACTACTGGTATTGGTCCATATTGACACCCTTTACTGTCCTTAATATATGCGTTTACAGTCCCGGCAGAACTAGTAGAATACGTATTGCTTGAAGTAAAATTGGTAGTTCCATTGAAACTATACTGGTATGACCCTGAACCACCTGAAGCCATAACTGTTACGACGGCTGGTACAGTACCTGTGCTGCTACAACCTAAATCTGTAGTACTAATTGTTCCTCCAACAGCTGTTGGGTTTATAATGGTAACATTACTTACAGCAGATTCACAACCTTTACTGTCGATTACTTTAATATTATAAGTACCTGCTGCTAAACCAGTAAACTGGTTTGTTGACTGAGTCGTGTAGGTAGTCGCAGAACTTAATTTAATCGCATAAGTATAAACAGTGGTAGCACCATTCGAAGCCGTAACCGTAATAGTACCATCATTAGCATTATTACAGGTAATGTCGGTTTTATTAAATGTTAAAGTTGGTGTTGTTTTTGGAGAAACTATTATAGTATTACTTGTTGCAGTACAACCTTTGCTGTCTGTAACTGTAAATACATAATTACCTGCCTGACTAGCTGCGTAAGGGAAGGAATTAACTACTGTATATGCACCTCCGTTATAAGATACGCTATAAGTATAATTTGGACCATACCCACCCGATACAGCAGTTGTAATAGAGCCATCTGCCAAACACGTTAAATCCTGAGCCAAAGTTGCATTTAATTGCAATTGTGTTTCAATAATAATATTTGGAATTGTTGCTGTACAATTATTGCTGTCAGTTACTACAATAGTATGGGTTCCAGGTGCAACATTACTAAAAGTATTAGTTGTAATTGGAGTATTATTATCTAATTTATAAGTATAAGGACCTACTCCTCCACTAGCAGTAACAACCAAAGTTGCAGGATTAGACGGCGTGTAACACCAGTCTGTTGCTCCAGCCAGAATTGCAGTTGGAGAGGTTGGGTTTGTAATTGTTATTGGTGCAGATGCAGGTGACAAACAATCATTTGCATCTTTTACCTGAATCGTATAAGTTCCCTGAGCTACATTAGAGAACGTTTTATTCGTCTGAAATGGCGCAACAATACCTGAAGAATTACTCAATTGATATTGATAACTTCCTGTACCTCCTGTAACTGTAGTAACCGTAATAGTTCCTGCTGCTGTACAAGTTGGATTTGTTTTATCTACCTGAACAATCAATATTGCCTGTGGAGCTTTAATTTCTGAATCAAATGAAAATGAGCAAGCCTGTGGAGTAGTATTGTTTTTTACAATTACTTTATAAACTCCTACTCCTAATCCAGAAATTGTTACAGGTGAAGTCTTAGAATTAATAAACGATGCTCCATTATCTATTGAATAATAAAATCCTGCAGCCGTATCAAAATTGGTTGCAGTAATGGTAATACTGCCATCATTTGAACTACTACATTTTGCATCCTGAATACCTGGTGTAGGTGCATTAAATGCTCCGTTTGTATTAATAACAACCGGAATTTCTATTTCGTTTCCACAAGCTTTTGGAATCTGACGCACCCAGATATCATCAATTAGTACATCATTCCCATTAAATTCATTACTATATGAACGTATAACAAAACTTAAATTATTGTATGCACCTGGATTTAATGATAACTCTTTAAATTCCCATTTTTCTGATTTTGGTACTCTCCATGGATTTGCAGTATCAGTAGTTGCAACAATCGTTTCTGTTCCACCAACATTATTCAAGTTACTAATTAATTGTATAGTTAGTTTTGGATCATCATGTCCTGTATAAGCTGCCCTCATTAAATTTTCAGCCCATAATGAAATAATTACCGGTTGGTTGGGTATAACATCATAAATAGGTTTACTATATAAAATACCTCCGATACCTGCTGAACCTCCAACATTCACACATAAAAATCTACTTGTATTATCAGCTGGATTTGTATGATCTCTTGGATCACTTAACCAAGAACCACTAAAAGTAGTTCTAATTTTACTTGCTACTGCATATTCCCCATCATTAATCCATTCGTCCTTATTACATTTATAATTTGGATCTAGATGTGTCGTTGCTTCATCTTCAAAACAATAAGCAGGATTAATACCCGGAGTAGTTGTAAATCCTCCTCTTCCAAAGTTTTCCTGCAATAAATTACTATAAGTAGAAACAGTTTGTACATTATATTTTACAATAACAGTATGATTTCCAACAGGAACATTTGTAAATACATTGCTTGTTATTGGAGTATTTGGAACAGCAGTTGCTGAACCATTCTTTTTAATATAATATTCATAAGTATAGGTAGTTCCATTACTTGTCGTAGGAGTATTTACCACAACAGTAGCAGTAGCAGAACCATCACAATTGTATATAGGAGTAATATTATTGTCAATTGACGGATCCTGTGGTTTAGGATCTAAGATAACATTATAAGGTATTTTATAAATACAACCGTTATTATCTCTTACACGCAGATCATAAGGAACTGTTGAAGATACAACATACTTCTGAGGAGAAGTTTGCCATGTTGCACCACCATCAAAACTATATTGGTAAGGTGCTAAACCTCCCTCTACATTTGTAAATCTTATCAATCCAGTTGGCTGCCCTGCCTGTAAAGTTCCACAACCTGCCAATTCAGCAACACCTGCAGATGCAGTTACTGCCGAGGTTGGTCCTGATATAATAACTTGTTGAGCAGGATCGGTACAGAATTTGGTTTGTTGTCCATTCCATTCAGAGGTAAAAGTGATACCGTATCTTACTACCACATTATAAGTACCTGGTGCTAAATTTAAAAATGTAGGGCTTGACTGGAACGTACCACCATTATTGATACTATATTCTATTGAATATCCATTACCTCCGGAAGTTAAATTTACATCTATACGAGCTGGATCGTCATAACAATTACTATTTGTATGCGAAATAGTGTAAATTGGTTTAGTATTATCAGGAACATTTACAGTAATTGTTTTTGTACAAAGTTTTGAATCACGTACCAAAACAGTGTAATCTCCTGGTGTTGAAGCTAAAATTATAATAGCATTTGGATCGGTATTATCATTTAATGAAGATGCCTGAGGCTCTGTTGATCCGTTTACAAAAAAAGAAAATCCCCAATTACCATCCTGAGCAGAAACTTTAATTTTTCCCGGACCACAACTGGTCAAAGGTTCTATAATACGTCCTGTCACTCGTATGTCAGAAGCTGTTCCGTTAATGTATTTGCCAACACGCTGTCTACATTGGACATTATTACTGGCATCCCTTGTAGTTACTTCAACTTCATAATATTTACCTGGAGTCAAATTCGAAAACTCATGAACTCGGCTTGATAGCGGACCTACCTGTTGTACAAGTGTTCCTCCATCATATAATGCAAAGTAGTATCCTGAAAGACCATCACTGGCACTTACCTGAATACTTCCTTTTTCTCCATAACAAAGTGGCTGTACATTAGGATTATCAACTGTGGCATTTAAATCAATTCTACGTATTTCAATAGTATGTGTTTTATATTCACAGGTTCTCGCAACACCTTTAAGTCTATACTTAACAATATAAGTACCTGCATTCCAAATATCAAATACGTTGCTATCCTGATAACCAGTAATATTTGTTCCACTGGCGTTAGCTAAAACATATTCATATCCTGTTAACTTATCAACAGTTATATTACCTTTATTATTACAAATAATGTCTTTATGAGTTTCATTTATCGTTAATTCATTTTTGTAAACATTAAAATAATAACGGTTAAAACAAATTCCAGAGTTAATTGTAACTCGATACTGTCCTGCCGCATTCGCCAAAAAAGTAGGTCCATTAGGCCCTGCAGATACCCATTGATTTTCGCAAGCAGAACCTTCATTTGCACATAAATCTGATAAGGCAGCCGGAGGAAGACAAGTTGTCTTTTCCCAAACTATACTAGTCGCTCCTGTAATTTTTGTATCTAATAACCTTGAATCGTTTGCACCACAAAGAAAAATTTTAGGAAGTGGTTTTCCATTATCCGGACAAACAATAATACTTCCATTAGATTCTTTGTTGTCAGCATATTCAATTATCGGATTTGTTTTAAACTGATTAAAAGGTTCTACTGTTATAATTTCCTGCAAATCGACGCATGGAGGATTCGCTGTATTATAAACATAATAAGTTCCCGGTTGTGTTACTGTTAATGTCTGTGAAGTTCCAATAACCGGTGATCCTGTAGGACTGGTAGACCAAGAATAGGATTTATAACCGCCAGATGCGGAAATTGTCATATTTGCACCACACAATTCCTGCCTCCTGTTTTTACAGGCATCCACACCAACCAAGAAATTGGTAGACTGAGGTATAATAGTACAACCTGCAACTGAAGTATAACTTTGATCGTTAAATGTTCCAGTATTATCAGTTCCTAAATAATTTGAATAAGCCGTATTTTTTATCAAATTCGAACAAGCATTTGTTAGCTTAGAACAATCATCTACTACTTTAACTTTAAAACGAATTTGTGATTTTGGATCGTTTATTTTTAATAAATTATTAGGAACATTAAAAGTTAATACTCTAGTAGTAGCATTATATTGTACAAACTGATTACCGGCAGCAGTAGTTGGCATTGTCATCCCAGTTGGCAATGTAAGAATATCTGCTGGAAAATTAAATTCTGTATTAATTGGTAATTCGTCTGTTATTACATAGGATCTTGCATTATCATTTCCTTCATTCTCGAAACCTAATTCATATGTTAAGACATCACCTAAATGAACATCTGCGTTACTGGCGTCATTATTACTGGCATCTTTAACTGCTTTAGTCAAAATAACTTTAGGGGCAATAATGTCTACAGAAAATGCTGTAAAATAATAAATAAAAATATCACTACTCGTACCTAAAGTTATTGTCGCAGATGTATCGTTATTTTTAATAATATTAGATGAAGGGTCTATATCAATAACACCGGTGTCAAAACCTAAAGTATTAGTACTATTTGGAACTCTATCTGTAAAAGATGTATTTAGAGAATTTATCGAACTGTTAAAAAAATTATTTTGACCATTTTGTAAAGGTCTTCTTGCTGGTGTGATCGTAGTTCCGTTTATCTGAAGATAATCTCCTGTGTAACCATAATCTCCTTCAAGAGCAGCAAATGCGAATCTTGCCTTAACAGGACCAGTAGGTATAGTAGTAAAACCACTAATCACAGTATTGTTTGGTCCGCCTCCTTGTGCCCTTGCAGTAAATCCATTAAATGTAGAAATTGCTTTTGATGGTAAACTGGAATCTTCATAAACAATAAAAAGAGACCAACCCGCAGAATTACCTGTCCCACCATTGAACCCCTGACTTGCAACTACATTGGCAACGGTATATGTTCCATTAGGATTTGTAGGACTTAGCAAACTTGTTATTTCGGCAAAGCAAGCATATGCCTGAGTATTATCCGGGTTAATACCACCAGCACTAGTTGTGATATCGTGAATAATTGTACCTGTTATATCCTGATAAGAATTATTTGAAGTGTTAGGTACCTTGATTTTTACCTTATTAATATTCGATCTGTCTGCAGGTGATTTTAAAGTACCTGACCAATATAAAGCTGCATATGCAATTCTATAACATGGATCTGCAGGAGCCTGATTATTTGGTACAGTAAGATTAGCACTACTAGAACTAAAAATTCCAGAAGTAGCACCATTGTCGATATTAATATAGCGCATATCAAAATCACCATTGAAACCCGTCCCATTATAAGCAGTGTTAGGGCTTGTAACATTACCATTGTTGCTTACAGAACGTCTGTTAAGTATATTATTCCCAATTACAAGGAAATCTCCTTTCAACTGTTGATTAAACTGCCTAACAAAAGGTTTTAAATTCTGGGAAGAACCAATATTGCTTAGTAAAATGAACAAAAACAATAATGCAATTTTTAGAATCGTAGGTTTTTTCATGGTATTTACTTTTTTTGGGGCTTCATTTTATTCTTAAGGGGCGTTAAAAACAAAATTTTGGCACTTTAAAAATATTTATTTTGTTAGTATTTCTCTCAATATTATAAGTAATACTAGTTTTTATTGCTATTCTATTAATTTTCAACTTTTACAATAACCATTTTGCTATTATAAGGTTTGTTTCCTTTTGCTTCCAATGCCTTAGTTGCTCCGGATAAATCTTCGTATTTTTCGTAATAAATATAATATTTACTTGTCGTCACATTATAAAAGAAATTAATATCAGAGCGTCCTGCAGCTACGGCTTTGGTCAAAAATTCATCTCTCTTTTCAACGCTGTTATGAACGGCAATAATTAGATAATATCCACTTTCAGAATTTTTAATATTCTTAATAATCTGCATGTTTGACTGATCTTCGCCAAAATCAAAATCGCTTTCTGTCAATGGCGTACTGCTTATTTTTGTTGTCTCTTTTATACGTTTAAGAGCAGCCAGATCCTGAGCATATCTTCCTTCATCATTTTCATAAGCTGCACGTTTAATTCTACGTTTTTTCTCTATTTCTGTCTCCGTTTTAATACGCTCTAAATTTGCAATCAAGGCTGTATTATCTTGTTCTGCTTTTATTTGAGCCGCCTTTAATTCATTAATCTTTTCTAAATACGCTCTGTTTAAAGCATCATTTTTATTAGGAACTTTTTTGAGCCTTTCGTTATATAAATTTGTCAAATTAGCTATCGCATCTTTTTGAGCTCTGTTTGCATCAGCTATCTGACTTCTTAAAGATTCTATCTGAGCATTTTCAGCGCTAACGCTCTTAAATGGTTTAGGTTCTTTATAAATTCCTTTTTCACTCAAGTCATTTTCTTCCTTCATATCATTCAGATCTTTTTGCTTGTTAGCAACAGTAACGTTAAACTGAGCAATTAAATCTGATTGAGCTTTACCTGAACTTTCAACTAATTGAGTTAAATTATCAAGCTCTTTTGCAGTTTCGTCTTTTTGAGCTGCGGCTGCTAATGCTTCTGCGTCAGCTTTAGCTTTAGCCTCGGCCGCTAGTTTTGCCTGTAACGCTTCTGCGTCAGCTTTAGCTTTAGCTTCGGCCGCTAGTTTTGCCTGAAGGGCTTCTGCATCGGCTTTCGCTTTAGCTTCGGCCGCTAGTTTTGCCTGTAGCGCTTCTGCGTCAGCTTTAGCTTTGGCTTCGGCCGCTAATTTTGCCTGTAACGCTTCTGCGTCAGCTTTAGCTTTGGCTTCGGCCGCTAATTTTGCCTGTAACGCTTCTGCGTCAGCTTTTGCTTTAGCTTCGGCCGCTAGTTTTGCCTGTAACGCTTCTGCGTCAGCTTTAGCTTTGGCTTCGGCCGCTAATTTTGCCTGTAACGCTTCTGCGTCAGCTTTAGCTTTAGCTTCGGCCGCTAGTTTTGCCTGTAACGCTTCTGCGTCAGCTTTTGCTTTAGCTTCGGCGGCTAGTTTTGCCTGTAACGCTTCGGCATCAGCTTTAGCTTTGGCTTCGGCGGCTAGTTTTGCCTGTAACGCTTCGGCATCAGCTTTAGCTTTGGCTTCGGCGGCTAGTTTTGCCTGTAACGCTTCGGCTTCTGCTTTTGCTTTAGCTTCGGCGGCTAGTTTTGCCTGTAACGCCTCTGCGTCGGCTTTCGCTTTGGCTTCGGCGGCTAGTTTTGCCTGTAACGCTTCTGCGTCAGCTTTTGCTTTAGCTTCGGCCGCTAATTTTGCCTGTAACGCTTCTGCGTCGGCTTTTGCTTTAGCTTCAGCGGCTAGTTTTGCCTGTAACGCTTCGGCTTCTGCTTTTGCTTTAGCTTCGGCCGCTAATTTTGCCTGTAACGCCTCTGCGTCAGCTTTTGCTTTAGCTTCGGCCGCTAGTTTTGCCTGTAACGCTTCTGCGTCGGCTTTTGCTTTGGCTTCGGCGGCTAGTTTTGCCTGTAACGCTTCTGCGTCAGCTTTTGCTTTAGCTTCGGCGGCTAGTTTTGCCTGTAACGCCTCTGCGTCAGCTTTTGCTTTGGCTTCGGCGGCTAGTTTTGCCTGTAACGCCTCTGCGTCGGCTTTCGCTTTGGCTTCGGCGGCTAGTTTTGCCTGTAACGCTTCTGCGTCAGCTTTTGCTTTAGCTTCGGCCGCTAATTTTGCCTGTAACGCTTCTGCGTCGGCTTTTGCTTTGGCTTCCTCTGCTAATTTTAACTTTTTAGCTTCGGCTTCTGCTTTGGCTTTATTAGTCGCTTCAGCATCAGCTTTAACTTTAGCATCTGCAAGCAATTTTGCCTGTAAAGCTTCCATATCAGCTTTCGCTTTGGCTTCAGCTGCCAATTTTGCCTGCAATGCTTCTGCATCCGCTTTCGCTTTGGCCTCTGCAGCTAATTTTATTTTAAGGGCTTCTGCATCTGCTTTTGCTTTTGCATCTGCTTCTAATTTTATTTTAAGGGCTTCTGCGTCTGCCTTAGCTTTAGCTTCAGCAGCAATTCTTGCCTGTCTTGCCTCTGCATCTGCTTTTACTTTTGCCTCTGCAGCTAATCTCTCTTTTTCTGCTGCTAATTCTGCTGCTTTGGCTTTTGCATCTGCAGCAGCTTTAGCTCTTATCGCAGCATCTTTTGCTGCTTTCGTTTTAGCTTCTGCAGCGGCTTTTGCTTTAGCTTCTGCTGCTAATCTGGCCTGTAAAGCATCTGAATCTGCTTTGGCTTTTGCATCTGCAGCTATAATAGATTGTAAATCTGCAGCCTCAGCTTTGGCTTTGGCCTCAGCCTTACGTTTCGCCTCTTCAGCATCAGCTTTTGCTTTGGCATCAGCTAGTAATTTTGCTTTTGTTGCTTCGGCATCAGCTTTCGCTTTTGTTTCAGCAGCTAATTTTATTTTTAATGCTTCGGCATCAGCTTTGGCTTTTGCATCTGCAGCTAATTTGGCTTTTGTTGCTTCAGCATCTGCATTTACTTTTGCATCTGCAGCTAATTTTATTTTTAATGCTTCAGCATCAGCTTTGGCTTTTGCATCTGCAGCTAATTTGGCTTTTGCAGCCTCTGCGTCTGCTTTAACTTTCTCAGCTGCTGCCAATCTTGCCTGTAATGCTTGGGCATCAGCTTTAGCTTTTGCATCTGCAGCTAATTTGGCTTTTGTTGCGCCGTCAACTCTCGTTACTGGTGCAGTTGATTTTTTAGCTATAATTGCCTTTGGCTTAGAAGTGTCAATTAGAGAGCCTTCTTCATCATCTCCATAATAGTAATTCGTATTTCTAAATTTATATGCAATTACGAATTCATGAGAGGATCCTAAATTGGTGAAATTCCCTAAGCCTCTTTCATAATTATATTCTATAGCAATATTAGGTGTTATGTTAAATCCTAAACCTGCTGAAACTCCATTTAAAGTATTATAACCGGCTTGTGCCCAAATTCCTTGCGGAATAGTAAGCATTGCAAGCCCTGAAATTATAGTATTATCCTTTTTTATTTCTGTTTTTACAATACCGGAAAATCTACTTTGATCGAAAAAGCCATAGCTATCAATATAGCCTGTATACATAGCGTGTAACTGAATCGCTTTTTCGGGATCTTCCTTTATCATTCCTGAAGCAAAATTATAGAGAATCAAATTGTTCATTGATAATCCAAAATCAAGAAAGGCCGTTCCGTAATTGATCCCCGGATTTACAGCGATCAATGTATTTGAAGGAAAATCACCTTCTATGCTACCATCAGAAATTATTTTTCCCTTGTTTAAGCCACTTTGATAAGCACCAACATTTAATCCAAAAGTTAAATTGCTGTCTTCCTGTAAAACAATATTGTGCGCAAAATTTACAACTCCTCCAAAAACAGTCATCAAGCCATAATTTTGCTGAAACAAACCTATAGCATAACCATCGTTTTCTTTTAAACGACCTGAATAGTTAAAAAGGTACGTGTTGGGAGCGTCATCAAATTGTATGTATTGTCTTTTGTTATAAAAACTTATCATTGGGTTTTGCTCACGTACAAAACTAAATGTTGGGTTGATTAAATATCGATTAAACTTTAATGAATTTCGGATAGGTAATGAAAACGAAACAACTCCATTCTCATTTGTATCCTGAGAATAGAGTAATTGTAATGAGCCGTAAAATAAAGTTAAGAATAGTAAAAATTTCTTCATATTATTTCAGCACTGTTATTGATCCTTTTTTTTCACCAGCATCGCCTTTAATAACATAGTAATATACCGGATCTACATTTTTTATATCTAATCCTGATTGAGGCCAGTCACCCTGGTAATTGACGACATCTAAAACCTTTTCACCATTAGAACTGATAATGATCACTTTTGTATTTTCATTTTTATAAATATCAGGAATATTCCAATATCGATTTGAAGTAGTACTACTCAGCTTAATGATATTTGGAATTACTGTAGCATCGCCTTGCGGACCTTTAACTATAAAAGTAAATTCTTTTGTAGAAATACATCCACCTGACTGAGAAACCTTTACCTTATACGTTCCTGCAAAAGAAACTACATAAGTATCTGTTGTTGCCCCTGCAATAAGATTATCATATCTATACCATTCATATGTTGGACTTGAAGCATCATCTGTTACAGTTACACTTCTGGTTTCACCTTCTTCAAGCTTAAATCCTTCATTTACATCAACATCTATACTAGCATCGAAACTATTTTTCAACAGATTTATTCTTCCTGAACCTGAACAACCTCCAAAATTAATATCTACTGTATAAACTCCGGATTCATTGGTGCTATATGTTCTGGTTGTTGCTCCTGCAATTACGGCACCATCTTTTTTCCATGTATAACTATTTCCTCCAGCAGTAGCAGTCAGAATAGTGTTACTACCGTTTGCACAAAAAGGATTGCCTAAACTGGAAGTAATGGTTGTATTAGAACCTGATCCCGATGCACTGGTTACTGTAACGCGATTAGAACTAAAATTGACATCTGAACATACTCCATAATCTAATTCTGCATAATAGCTACCCGTAGCATTAACCGTCAAAAGTTTGTCACTTTGTCCTGCAATAACTACATCGTCTTTATACCATTTGTATTTAATGTTAGGATAATTTGCCGGAGATGAACTAATCGTGTTTGGTGTAGGATTATCGACGGAAAGAGTCAGGCTTCCTCCTGAACAAAATGTTGCAGAAGTTCCCTGATTATTAATTGTAAATGCTTTTACATAATCTTTGTAATATACAGCAAAAGAAGTTACGTTAGCAAAATTCCTAATCCTTTGACTGTTTACCCCTTTGTTACTTCTAACTCTTAAGCTGTAATTATTAGATCCTTTAATTCCAACTGGAATAGCAAACTTTATTGTCTGCTGGTTTGTAGATGGATTACTTACATCTAATTTTGTTGCTAGGATTGGAGCTGAAGTTACAAATACTCCTTTATCATCTGTTAGTTCCACATCAAAAACGACATCTGAAGGGAAATCGCTATATGTAAAAGTAACATTATACTCATTAAAGGGTTTGCCGTTTACAGCATCTCCTGCACAAATATTCACAAAATCAAACTTACTTGCTGAGATTGTTGCTTGTGCATTAGAATGGTAAACGGTAAACAAAAGTACTCCTAAAAAAAGTAATGATTTTATCAGAGAAAGAGTAGTTTTTTTGATCATATAGTACGAATTCTTGCTAAGTCTATATCTTCAAAAAACAAAATATCTATAAAGGTTTCAGAAAAATCATATTTATAATTTTCAATAATATCTTTTGCTAGTACAGAATACGCAGCGATACCTTTTGATTGATCCTTATGGTTGACATCTGTATTTCCTTCATTAATTCTTGCAGCTTCTACAGCAAAGCTATCCTTGGGGATGGATAGCTCTACTATAAACTGTTTAGAATGCTCTAAATTAATTACAGGTGTAATTATTGCGGTTGTTTGGTTTGAATTTTTTAACGAGTTAGACTGTCCAATAGCAACATTTGAATTTGTAGTTTTTTCAATTTTACTTTGGGAATATAAGCTTACTGTTAAAGGGGAAACCAAAAAAATTGTATATATAAAATACTTTTTAATACTTGGGGCCATATTTTTTTGATCTTTATTTGGGTCCTGTGTAAGACGTATACATAAATTGTCTGGGGACTTTATTAATAAAATTTACGCTTTGAAATAAAAATCTAAACTATTTTTATCTATTTACCGCTTGAGGCAGTAATTTTTCCTAATTGAAGTCTAAAATCTGGTTTTTTTGGATTAAAAATATCTATAAAAGTTTCTTTGTTATCGCTTTGAGAGTACACGTTAAAGAATACACTATTACCATACCAGCTCTCTAAATCTTCATTATTAGAATTGAATTCTGTAAAGATATTTCCTTTACATTGGTTAAAAAACATTTCCTCAAATTTGATTTTCTTAAGATTTGCATCATTAATTTCTGTTTTACTATCTAATAAAACTGCAGGATTAAAACCAGAAATTACACTTCTTTTCATTTGTAATGAAGCGTTTTCAGCAACATAGATAGCTTCTTTTACTAAACCTGACTGGATATCAGCATTAATATTTTCACTATCATTAAGCATCGTAATGTTTGAGGCTATTACTAATGTTTGTTTTTTTGTAAAATCTGTTTCACTTTTTTTCTCATAAGAAGCAACCTCCATACAACGAGATCCATCCTTATTACTAGATAAATAAGACGATCTTACAGCTAAAGAATTATGTAGACGACATTGTGCTCCCTGAGTAAATTTGTAGTCATCATTAATGGTTTTATATGAAACTAATTTAGTTGCATTAATATCTCCTCCAAAAATACCAAATGAATCACCACCAGAGTAGCTTACCATTATATTCTCAAGAATTGTCTTATTCCCTACTCCTGCTAATGTTAAACCGTTAAAAGTGCCAGCACCTTTTACTTTTTTTCCAGCGAATTCTATTCTTACAAATCGTAGTATTCCTGAATTACCGGCAGCATTATCTCCACCATAAGTAGTAAGTGTAGGATCAAGATCTAAATTATAAGAACTAACATTTCCAAATTTATTAATTGGCGCATCGCCAAGAATTACAAGTCCTCCCCAGTCACCAGCTTTTTTCTGAGTTCTGTTAGAAGTAAATACGATTGGATCTGTTTCTAATCCGTCTGCAATGATTGATGCACCTTTTGTAACTACCAAAGTACCTTTTGTTTCAAAATCACCAATAATTAATGTTCCTGGTTCAATTGTTAAAACTGCATTGTTAGTTAAATAAACATTTCCCTGTAAAACATAAACATTCTTTTTAAGAAGTTTTGTATTTGTTGAAATATTTCCAGCTAAAATTTGGTTGGCTTCACTGTATTCAACTTTATTAGGCTTAAATTCAGTCCAGTTATTCAACCAGTTTGTGTAGCCCATAATTCCTTTTTCTTGTTGAGCACTCATACTTGCAACCGTGAAAAGAACGCAGATAATTTGAGTAAATTTTTTCATGATAAGGGGGTATTAGGGTTAATAATAAATTTGGGATGGGTAATTATAAAAACTCATTCCGAAATTCCAAAAAATTTAGAATACATCGAAAATGAGTTGTTTTAAGACCCTTTTTAAAATGTCCCTATGAAATCAATTCATAATATTTTTAGACATTTTAAAAAAGGTTTTAAAATATTTCAAAAATTACATTTCATTCAAATCGTTGAATTCATGTAAAGATTTCAATGTTCCTTCGTAAAATAAAATTGCTGCTATTAAGTTTGCCTTGTCAGAGTAAGGCATCATTTTTCTTTGAAAATCTACAGTTGTATCTAAGAATGTAGTAGTTCCTAAAGCTTGATTTTCCAAAGATTTTTTATGTTCATTATCGTCTGGAATACCTAAATCTGCCATAGTAACACCTGGTTTTGTAACCAAAGCGATATAAGGAAGTGTTTTTACCAATACCTTGATACGCTCAATGTATAACTCCAATAATTCTCCTTTTTGCATACCACTTAATTCTTTTTGGTCGTGATATTTACGAATAAGAGCTGTTGTACTAATAATACTTTTTGGAGCATTTTTAGCTTGGGCAGATACAGCCCCTGTAGTCAATAAAAAAAATACACTTAAAAAAATAATTTTCCCTTTCATAGATTCTTATTAAAAGTTTGTTGTTGATGAAAACAAAAATATGTAAATTAAGTTAATTTGCAACTTTAATATTTTTTTTTTTAAAAAAAAGACTTAAAAAAAACTTAAATTTATCATTAAAGGCCTCTAAAATAAGGACTTCCCATATGGTAAGATTAATTTTGTCTAATTGCTATTTATGTAAGATTTTTATCTGTTTATAAATTAAAAACCCTTTTTTTGTGTCCTTATATTAGATAAAAAAAAGTAGATTTCATCCTTGATTTGGAAAAACTATTAACAAAAATATCTTAATATCTGTTTCAAATAATATCAATGTTAACAAAACTTAACAGAATAAAAATTAACAATTTGGTTAAAAACAAATTATTTAGTAAAAATTAAAGATGTTAATTTAAAGTTTACTTTATAATATTTTTGACTCTATCAATTTCTTATATCTTTGCTCTATGCAATTTTCACAAATTTTAGGTCAGGATTACATCAAAAGTCACTTAATTAAAAGTGCTTCTTCCGGAAGAATTCCACATGCACAATTATTTATAGGGCCGGAAGGATGTGGTACATTATTAACTGCTATTGCCTATGCGCAGTACATTTTATGCAATAATTCAGGTAATGAAAATTCAAACGGAAATGATTCGTGTAATCTAAAATTTGAAAATATTTCGCATCCTGATCTTCACTTTATATATCCTACAGTAACTACAGAGGATGTTAAAACAAAGCCTAAAAGCTTAGATTTCATTCAGGACTGGCGAACATTCATTCAGGAAATGCCATACGGCGGCTTATTTGACTGGTATAAACTTTTAGGTGTACAAAACAAACAGGGCGAAATTCGTGTAGAAGATGCACAGGAAGTTTTAAAATCACTTTCGCTAAAATCATATGAAGGCGGTTATAAAATTATGATTATCTGGATGGCTGATAAAATGAATATTGCTGCCTCTAATAAATTATTAAAACTATTAGAAGAGCCATCTGATAAGACCATTTTTATTCTGATTTCGGAAAATGAAGAAGACATTATTCAAACTATACGCTCACGTTGCCAGGTAATTCATTTTAATGGTTTACCTGAAAAAGTTATTTCAGAAGCATTAGTTTATCAGGAAAATATAGATCCGAACTTAGCAAAAAAAATTGCCCATCAGGCACAGGGAAATTTTAATAAGGCACTTTCCTTATTAAAAAACGATGATTCTGAATATCCTTTCGAACAATGGTTCGTTAATTGGGTTCGTGCCGCATTTAGAGCTAAAGGAAATGCAGCCGCAATTCAGGATTTGATTTCCTGGAGTGAAGAAATTGCCGGTCTGGGGCGTGAAAGTCAGAAAAAATTCATTCAGTTTTGCATTGAAATGTTCAGACAGGCACTTTTGCTAAATTATGAAGCACCTGACTTGGTTTACATCGAACCAAAAGTTGATAAATTTAAGCTGGAAAATTTTGCCCCTTTCGTAAATGGAAACAATATTCATCTTATTTTTAAAGAACTCTCAGATGCTCTGTATCATATTGAAAGAAACGGAAATGCAAAAATAATCCTGACTGATTTATCTATAAAACTTACTCGTTTAATTCATAAAAAATAATTTGTAATGACTAATGTTGCTTCAGTTTTACTATTGGTTTTTTTGGCTCTGACTTTTTTACAATCCGGCTATGAGAAAATTTTTTACTGGAAAGAAAATATTACCTGGCTTAAAGAACATTTTGCCAAAACAATTCTAAAAAATCAGGTTCCGCTTGCGCTTCTGCATCTTTTAATTTTAGAATTAATTTCGGGAATTTTATGCGTCGTTGGTGCTATACAATTATTGGCAAAAAGCGGTCGCGAATTTGGTTTTTACGGCGCTGTTTTTTCTTGCATCTGTTTATTAATGATGCTTTTCGGCCAACGATTGGCTAAGGATTATGATGGGGCAAGAACTATCGTAATTTATTTTATTCCTGCCGTTATGGCGGTTTACTGGCTGAATTGATCAGCAATTTTTTACAATCATACTATAAAAAAATGAATCCAAAACACCCTTCAGAATCTCTAACTACATTAACCGATTTAGTTTTACCAAGCGAAACGAATCCTCTTAATAATCTCTTTGGCGGTGAATTGCTGGCCCGTATGGATCGAGCTGCCAGCATTGCTGCCCGAAGACATTCTCGCCGGATTGTCGTTACCGCTTCTGTAAACCACGTTGCTTTTAACAGAGCAATTCCTCTTGGAGCTGTGGTGACAATTGAAGCAAAAGTTTCCAGGTCTTTTAAAAGTTCTATGGAAGTTTTTATTGATGTATGGGTAGAAGACCGTGAATCCGGAAGCAGAGCCAAAGCAAACGAAGCCATTTACACTTTTGTAGCAGTAGATGATAGCGGAAGACCTGTTGAAGTACCGCCCACTGAACCGGAAACGGAACTCGAAATCCAACGTTTTGATGCTGCCTTACGCCGTAAACAATTAAGTTTATTATTAGCAGGGAAAATAAAGCCTGAAGATGCAACAGAATTGAAGGCTTTGTTTTTATAACATAAATTGTCTCAATTTGTAACAATTTGAGGCAATGAACTTCCAAAAAAAAGAAGTATTTTTACAAAATTACATGCCCACATAAATCTAAATCAGGAAGTTATTAATTCTGATTTATTTTGAAAAAAAAGTTATAAATTTTAGATGAAAGAAAAAGAAAAAATGAGTTCAGAGAAAGATGCCAAATTAAAAGCGTTGCAGCTTACATTAGATAAATTAGATAAAACTTACGGAAAAGGAACCGTAATGAAAATGGGTGACAAAGCCATTGTAGAAGTTGAAACAATTTCTTCTGGTTCTCTTGGTGTTGATTTAGCACTTGGAGTAAACGGATATCCAAAAGGAAGAATTATCGAAATATACGGTCCGGAATCATCTGGTAAAACGACTTTGACACTGCATGCCATCGCCGAAGCTCAAAAGGCAGGTGGAATTGCTGCGTTTATTGATGCTGAACATGCTTTCGATAGAAACTATGCTGAAAAATTAGGCGTAGATATCGAAAACCTGATTATCTCTCAGCCAGATAACGGGGAGCAGGCTTTAGAAATCGCCGAAAATCTTATTCGTTCTGGCGCAATTGATATTGTGGTTATTGACTCTGTTGCTGCATTGACTCCAAAAAGTGAAATTGAAGGTGAAATGGGAGATTCTAAAATGGGACTTCACGCTCGTTTGATGTCTCAAGCATTACGAAAACTTACTGGAACTATAAGTAAAACAAACTGTACGGTTTTCTTCATCAACCAGCTTCGTGAAAAAATTGGTGTAATGTTTGGAAATCCTGAAACTACAACTGGAGGTAACGCATTAAAATTCTATGCCTCTGTACGTTTAGATATTCGTCGTTCTGCTCAAATCAAAGACGGTGAAAACGTTATTGGAAACAGAACTAAAGTGAAGATCGTTAAAAACAAAGTAGCACCACCTTTTAAAACTGCCGAATTTGACATAATGTACGGAGAAGGAGTTTCTAAAACAGGTGAAATCCTTGACTTAGCTGTTGAATTTGATATTATTAAAAAGGCGGGATCATGGTTTAGCTACGGAGATACTAAATTAGGACAAGGACGTGATGCCGTTAAGACTTTAATTAAGGATAATCCCGAATTAGCAGACGAATTAGAAATAAAAATTAAAGAGCATATCAAAGAATTGGCTAATGCCTAAGCTTTATAAATACTTAATTTACATAAAATTACAAACCCGAAAATTTAATTTTTCGGGTTTTTTTATTTAAAAAATAAAATAACAACGCAACCATTTGTAAATAATATCATCTTTATACATGACGTAAAACTTTGAAAGTTTGTCATAATGCTTTCAATACTTTTTAGAACAAGTTTGGTTGGTTATTTTTAATAAAAATCCGTTAGTTTTTTGTTTTGGTTACTAGCGGGTTTTTATTATTTAATATTTTCTATTTTTTTTTGCGCAACTAATTTGATTATCAATCATCTATATTAATAAACTAATGGAGTTTTAATGAAACTTTTTTATGAACGTTAATATTTCTAAATAATGAAAGAAAAAAAAGAAATTCAGTTGGATAAAAACCGTAAAAAGAAGAAGTCAAAAATTAAAAAAATATTACGATTCATCTCAGATAAAATAATTCACAGATAAATTTTGAATATAAAAGGGGTTTTAATTCAAAATTAAAGCCCGGCGAGCTGAAAAGTTTACCGGGCTTAATAATTATTTTTCTTTCTTCTTAAATTCGAGTAAACCTTTGTAAATCAATTGTCTTGTTTGATCACGAAGGTCTTTTCTATTATCACCTGTTACTCCTTTTGTTTTAATAAAAGGAAAAATTTTTGCTCTCATTCTGCCCGGGCTTCCACTTAAAAAAGTATAAGAAAAACGCTCTTTATTATCAGCAAAAACGATTGGAACAATTGGAATTTGATGCTCTATAGCCAATCTAAAAGCACCATCCTTAAATTCATCTAACAAAATTGATTCATCATCAGGAACACCTCCCTCAGGAAAAATACAAATACTAAGTCCCTGATTTAATCGGCTTTGAGCTCTTTTGAATACTTCATTTTTACTCTTTGAAGAATTTCTATCCACTAAAATACAGGTTCTTTTGTAAAAAAATCCAAATAACGGAATCTTTACCAATTCTTTCTTTCCCACAAAAACAAAAGGATTTCTTATAATTGCCAGCATCAGCATGATATCTGTCATTGAAGTATGGTTCGCTACAATCATGTAACTTTTTCCTTTTTCCAATTTTTGCAGACGCTCAACTTTATAATAAAAACCCATTCCGAAAAGGATGAATTTCGCCCAAATCCGAGCCATTTTAAAAAAATAGGGATATCCACTTTCGGTTATAATTGAAGCCACTAAAAATGGCAGCATGATCAATATTGGAATGGCCATTAAAATGTAAAACCAAATGCGCCAAAAAATCCAAAAAATAATTTTAATTCCTTTCATAGCTTCAAATGTAAGAAAACAGATGTGAATTTAGATTTTCGATGGACATATTTTTTGCCATTTTAAGAAAACAAAACTTGAAAACACTAAGAGCATTGCAAAAAACTTTGCGAACTTTGCAATAGACAAAAATAACTTTTCGGATATTGTAAAAACTTTGCAATATTTGCGTTTAAGAAAAAAATTAGAATGGCAAAAATACTAACCGGTGTTCAGAGTACCGGAACACCACACTTAGGCAATTTATTAGGAGCAATTATTCCCGCAATCGAATTATCAAATAATCCGGTAAACGAATCGTATTTGTTTATAGCTGATTTGCATTCGATTACTCAAATAAAAGACGGAAAAACATTAAGAGAAAACACCTATAGTACTGCAGCAGCATGGCTTGCATGTGGTTTAAACCCCGATAAAGTTACATTCTACAGACAATCTGATGTGGCACAGACAGCTGAATTAACGTGGTATTTAAGTTGTTTTTTTCCATACCAGCGTTTGACACTTGCACATTCTTTCAAAGATAAAGCTGATCGTTTAGATGATGTTAATGCCGGACTTTTTACCTACCCGATGTTAATGGCTGCCGATATTTTACTGTATGATGCCGAATTTGTACCAGTTGGAAAAGATCAATTACAACATCTTGAAATCACACGTGATGTGGCTTCTCGCTTTAATCATCAAATGGGTGAAACCTTTGTACTTCCGGAAGCCAAAATTCAGGAAAATATCATGCTGATTCCGGGAACAAACGGAGGAAAAATGAGTAAATCTGCGAACAATATCATCAATATTTTCTTAGATGATAAGACATTACGTAAACAGGTAATGAGCATCGAAACTGACAGTACACCACTTGAAGATCCTAAAAATCCGGATACCTGCAATGCTTTTGCTATTTATTCTTTACTGGCAAATGAAACTCAGATAGCCGAAATGAGAGCTAATTATCTGGGAGGAAATTATGGTTACGGTCATGCTAAACAAGCCTTATTTGAATTGATTACTGAAAAATTCAAAACAGAAAGAGAAAAATACAATTACTACATAAACAACCTTGAAGAAGTAGATACTTTATTGAAAAAAGGAGCTTCAAAAGCTGCGGTTGTGGCCGATGGCGTTTTAGCCAGGGTTCGGGAAGTGCTTGGATTTGGAAAGTAAATATTATAAACCCGACATTTTAAAAAAATTTGTCGGGTTTTTTAATTCTAAATAGCCTCAAACAGTTTACCTGGCAAAGGTCTGATTACTCCTTTTAGTTCCATATTTAAAAGAATCCCAGATATTTTATAAATAGGAAATTCGCATTCGAGTGCAATTATATCGAGCAGTTCTTTTCCGTTTTTAATCAGGTAATCATAGATTTTTTGTTCCTCAGACTCCAATTCAATAAATAGTTGTTTTTGAACGGGTTTTACATCGCTTTTGATATCCCAATTGAGCATATAAACCAAATCTGCAGCACTAGTCAGTACATTTGCTTTTTGAGTTTTAATCAGTTGATTGCATCCCTGGCTATACTTGTCTGTGACACGTCCGGGAACGGCAAAAACATCACGGTTATAATCGTTTGCAATATTGGCTGTAATGAGAGAACCTCCCCTATCAGCAGATTCTATTACAATTGTAGCTTCGGTCATGCCAGCAACGATTCGGTTACGCCTAACAAAGTTCTCTTTATCAGGATTGGTTGAGCTCCAAAACTCAGTTATAAAGCCACCATTCTCCTCCATTTTCGACATGTATTTTTTATGTGCTTTTGGATAAATCTGATTTAATCCATGAGCTAAAACACCAATTGTCTGCAGTTTATTTTCTATCGCCAGCTGATGCGACACAATATCAACTCCATATGCAAAACCACTAACAATTATGGGATCCAAAGGAGCCAGATCTTCAATTAAGGTTCTGCAAAATTCAATTCCGTATGATGTAATTTGCCTTGTACCGACAATACTTATTATTCTTTTATTCTTTAAATTAATATTTCCAGCAGAAAAAATTAAAACCGGGCAATCAATACAATGTTTTAGACGATCGGGATAATTTTCATCTTTAAAAAAAGAGACTTGAATATTGTTATTAGTAATAAAATCAAGTTCCTTATTTGCTTTTTCAAAAACCGTTTTATCCTTTAAATTCTTCAATAATACTGCACCAATTCCATCTATGGCTGCAATTTGATTATTTTTTGCTCTGAAAATTTCTTCGGCACTTCCAAAATTTGCCAATAACTTTTTAGCCATAATATCTCCAACGCCCTCTACACGAAGTAAGGCTAATACATAAAATAAATCTTGTTCTGACATGGCTTATATAACTTTTTAAAGGATGAAATTTTTAAAAACAAGATTTGTTTTCATATTAGCAAATATAATAATTAGAAGTAAATTCTTTCAAAAAATAAACTTTTGAAAGCCAAAAAAATTTAATGACAAAATGAAAAATAATTTAACTTACTGAAAAATAAATATCTATACAAATATGCAGATTGTTAATAAAAATTGTGAATAAATTTTTGATAACTATATTGGATGCATAACTTTGTTACTATGAAAATCGAAACTTACATCTCGCAGTTATTATATCGTTATCAGTGTGTAACGGTTCCAGGATTTGGTGCTTTCTTAACTGAAATGCAGCCGGCACAGCTTAATGAAAGCACAAATTCGTTTTTTCCACCTAAAAAAATGGTCTCCTTTAACAGTCAAATCAAAAACAATGATGGTTTGCTGGCAAATCATATAGCCGATACAGAAAAAACATCTTATGGTTTTGCTGTTAGTGCCATTGCCTTTGAAATTTTAAACTGGAAAAAGGTATTAGAAGAGGATGGAATTTTATATTTGAAAAATATTGGTGAAATTCGTTTGAATAGTGATAACAATTTAGTATTCAGTCCAAACCAGCAAAATAATTATTTGACAACTTCATTTGGATTAAGTCCTTTTGTGTCACCTTTGGTAAAAAGAGAAAATTTTGAAAAAGAAATTCAAAGAATAGAGGAGAATGAACCTGCTCATGATGATGAAAAAAAATCTTCAAATTCATATTTAAAATATGCTGCAATCTTTGTCCTAGGACTTGGCATTACAGGAAGCATTGGATATCCACTATACCAACAAGAAATTGCAACGCAAACGCTTGTTGTTGAAAGTACTGTTCAGAAAAAGGTACAGAATAAAATTCAGGAAGCTACCTTCATGATTCAAAATCCTTTACCGGCTGTAACGCTGTCTGTAGATACTTCAAAAACAGAAACTGTTGAAAAGACAATGCCATATCATATTATTGCGGGTGCTTTTAGAAGTGAGCAAAATGCTAAAAAAGCATATAATCAACTAATAAAAAATGGCTATGATGCCAGGATGCTTGGTGAAAACAAACACGGATTATTTCCTGTTTTGTATGGAAGTTACGCCACTATGGCTGAAGCTGAAAAAGCCCAAAAAGAAATACAAAAGGCTGAAAATCCGGATGCTTGGATTTTAATTGAAAATTTATAGAGCTAGACAGAATTTACATTTGTTTTTTTATTTACTTTAAAAGTAAAAAAGATTACGAAATTTCCAATTCAAGTTTTTGTAATCTTATGCCTCTTTTTAACGTCAACAGGCTTTTATACACAGGAAACAACTGTTCAATCGTAAAAAGCAATTCAGGAGACTAAAAAGATAAAGAATATCAAAATAAAGCAGATAAAGAGCAGAAAAAAATTGACAAGCATCAGCGAGAGGTTAAAAGCGCAGAAAAAACTATTCAGAAAACACAAAAAAATAGAAAAACAAAAAGCTGCATATCAAAAAACCGAAAGTCAAATTGGAAGCAGCAAAATTTCTGAAGAAGAAATTCAGAAGCTAAAAATAAAATCCTCCAAACAAAAGCTTGAAATAGATAAACTGGAAATCAAAATATTACAACAGAAAAAAGAATTTAGACCAAATTAGAGTTTCTTTTTAACACAAAAAAATCCTATTTCTGAACGAATAGGATTTTTTGTTTAACGTGGAACAATTTCGGCGTCCTGAGAAAGAATTATTTTTTTGTTTTGGTAAATAGTCAAACCTGCCGGAGCAGTACCATTTTCTCGTAGAGGCGATATATGACATTCGTAAATATATTCTCCTTTTTTAAATTCAAATCGATGATTTCCACCATTTCCATCCAAAATCAGTTTTCCTTTAGAAATCACCAGATCAGGTTCTTGAGTCATTTTCTTTTTCAAAGACCAGGAAGCATAACGATAGTTATTATTTCCTAAATCATCTATTCTGATCCTGAATTTACTGGTTTCTAATATACATTCAGGCGCTTTAAACTTCGCTATTGAAGCATGTAATTTTGTTTTCTCTTTATCGATTATATTATTTTTAAGATCCTTTTCGAATTTGGATCGATAATTTATCGAAATCAGGCGACCGTCAGTATCAAACCATATTGTACCCTGATTGAGCATAATACCTCTCCAGCCCATTTCTGACCAGTCTTTTGCAGGATTTGATTTTATGATTTCATTCTTAAGGGCAACATCAAAAATCTCATTGTATCGCTTTATAAATTCAGTTTTGTTTTTGATTGCAGGTATTGGATATTCTCTTTTGAAAGGATACGAAATCATATTTGCGACAGCCTCTTTTTTATCCTCTTTTACATTTTCGATGAACGCCTTTATGAACTTCTGATAATCAGGTTTTAAATCCTGGCTCAAAACTAAATTTGAGAATATACTAAGGAAAAATACAATTACAATTTTAAATTTCATTTTTTATAAATTAATCTATGTTTTACGTGAAACATTTAACTTAGAGATACTTAATTTATACTTGCTTTGAACATTTTTAACTCATCCCAAGTGAATTTATCTCCGTGTTTCTCTTTTAATGCATTAAGAGATTCCTCCTGATAAAATTCGAAAGCATCACGCAAAGCTACTATCTTATCATAGGGTAAAACATCCGAGATTTCGATTTTTTTTGCCTGAATCAATTTAACTAAATGCATTTCAATAGTCTGTATCGTAAGTTTTCGAAGTCGGGCAATATCAGCAATTGAATTTTTCTCAATCCACAAATCATATGTTTCTTCTACAGTGGTTTTCTTAATTGTTTTTGGTTCGTTCTTATCTACTCTTTTCGAGGTATAGCGTACAATTGGCTCATCTAACTTGAAAATATCGGTATTACTCATTTTAAACTCGTCACGTATTTTCGAAATCTTATCTGATTTGTAATTTTTAATCGCTGAGGACGTTAATTTTTCCTTACAAATGGTTTCACCCGTAACAACTATTTCGATCAATAATTTGGCCTTCATTAAGCGTAAAACAGCCTTTGTTTGCAGATCGTCCAATAAAGCTAATTCTTCATAAAATTCTTTTACTTTTTTGAATTTCTGAATTTCGGCCATTTTTTGCAGAAGATCTGTAACCAGTTTATCCATAGGTTTAAAAAAATACTCATAGGCAGCCACTACCCTTTCCTGAACGAAAAATAAATCAACGGTTTCTTTACTAAAAATTTTATTGAGCTGATGCACGAATTTTAACGAAGGATCTATGAGCATTTCAATTGTTTCAAGACGCTTATGTGCCCAAACAGAATGTTTTGATTTTTCGGAATTAGTTGCATTCTCATTGTAACTAAATCTGTGATTACGCCATTCCTGAGCTAAATCAGACCAGTTAAAACTGTTAATCAAATAGTTATGAATAAAATTCTTGGTTTCGAAATGCAAATGTTTTTCCAGAATGTCTTCAGTTGCTTTATTCAAAGCATAATCCATTACATCCTGATCGTTTGAAATGCCATTCATTTGAAGCGGAGAAAGCAAAATAAGCCCTTTTAAGGAAGTTAAACGAGAAAGTGCTACATAGGCCTGCCCAGGCAGAAAAACTTGCGATACATCAAGCGCAGCTTTCTCAAAAGTTAGACCCTGACTTTTATGTACGGTAATTGCCCAAGCTAGTTTTATTGGATAATGGGCGAAAGTACCCAAAACCTCTTCTTCTATTTCTTTTGTAAGCTCATTTATTTTGTACCGGATATTTTTCCATTCGTATTTTTCGACCTCAATTGTTTTATTCTCTTCCGGAAAATGCACAAAGATTTCTTCTGGCGAGAGTGATTTTACAAAACCCATCTTTCCATTAAAATATCTTTTATCAAAAGATAAATCATTTTTAACAAACATTACCTGTGCCCCTACCTTTAGTTTCAGATTTTCTTCAACAGGAAAGATTTTTTCGGGAAAATCGCCAACAATAAAAGGCTGATAAGTAAACTCATTCCCTGCCAAATCACCAATTGCCTGTTCGTTGATCGAATCAGCCTTTGCATTGTGAGTTGTGAGCGTAATATAACCGGGATTATTTTTCAAATCAAAATCTGGTTTGACATACTCATTTAAAATCTGAATATCCTCAGTCGTAATCTGATTGTTTCGAAGATTATTTAAAACGGAAATAAAAGAATCATCAGTCTGTCTATAAATCTTAGATAATTCTATATAAAGCGGTGGATTTTGCTGAATTACATGCGAATGAAAAAAGAATTTTCCTTTGTAATAATTGCGTAAAGTTCGCCATTCTTCATCCCGAATTACAGGAGGCAACTGCAATAAATCACCAATGAAAAGTACCTGAACACCTCCAAAAGCCTGCGTGTTTTTCCGTACTGTCTGCATCATAAAATCTATAGCGTCCAGCAAATCGGCCCGTAACATACTTACTTCATCAATAATCAGCAATTCCATATTACGGATTACATTACGCTTCACATTATTCATTTTGAAATGTCTGCGTAACGTTTCCTTATTTTCAAATTTAACCGTTTCTGTAAACTGGGAATTGTCTTCATATGACGGAATAAAAGCTGAAAATGGCAGTTGAAACATCGAGTGAATCGTTACTCCGCCCGCATTTAAGGCAGCGATTCCTGTAGGTGCAACCACGACTGTGTTTTTATGTGTAGTTGCGATAATTTCGCGTAAAAGCGTAGTTTTTCCTGTTCCGGCTTTGCCCGTGAGGAAAATGGATTTCTGCGTTTGATTGATAAATTGTAAAGTGTAAGCAGCTGCTTCTGAGACGTTTTGCATTTGGCGTATATTGAACACTAAAAGTATCGCATTTTTATAAAATAAAAAAACCTAAATCTGTTACTAGATTTAGGTTTTAGAATAGTTAGTTATTTTGGTTGTTATTTCTTAGCCTCTTCTTTCGTTGCAGCTTTGTCACCTGATTTTGGCTCAGATTTATATTTATCATTCAAAGCTTTAATAATTTCTTTTGTAATGTCGTATTTATCTTCAGCATATAAAATAGTGGCTGCATCACCTGTTCCGTAGATATATGAATATCCGTTTTTCTTACCGTAATCTTTAATGAATTTTTTCACACCACTTACAAGAGAATCCATTTCAACTCCGCTCTCTTGCTGTAATTGCTGAGCTAATTGCTGCTGAGCATAACCTAATTGTTGTTCTCTTTTTTGTAATTCAGCACCTCTTTGTTGTGCCCAGGCCTGACCGTTAGCCTGTGCCTGACTTTGAAAATTAGCAGCATCTTGTTTGAAACGGTTTATCTCAGCTTGCAGTTGTCTTCCTTTTTCTTCTGATTGTGCTTTGTATTTTGCTTCAAGGTCTTTTGCTTCAGTGTACTCTTTCATCAAAACCGAAGTATCTACGTAAGCTGTTTTTACTTCCTTAACTTCAGCCGTTTTCTCACATGAAACAACTAAAACCGAAAGTGCGATAATTACTAATGCTTTTTTCATTTTCTGAATTTCTATTTTTTTATGTATGAAAGACAAAAATATAAAAAAATAAATAGCATCGACATAAAGTTTAAAAAATGCTGTTTTTTTATAATGCTTTCTGTTATGAATTAAAATACTACTTTAAAATTTAAAAATTTGTTTTTTACAAATCCTAAAATAGTATGCTTAACAAAATAGTATTCGAAATTTTGATTCATTGAATTAAAAACTTGAAAATGAAAAAAAATTAGAGAGAAATCCCAAAAATAGCAGTATTTTTAAGGTATTAGTTTTCTTTATGAACAAAAAAAAAGCGATAAAATATCACTATAAAAAATGACTTTCATAGCTTTTATTAGCGCTGTTTTCTTAGAAAAAACAATACAAACCCTCAATAACCCAAAGAAAAGGTCGTAAATGCGTTTATTTTACGTTTTAGTTGTTTTTTAAGACATAAATATGCGATGAATACTCTTTTGTACGTGATGCTTTTAAATTTGATTGCAAACCGATAAAAAAAGCTTTTATAAAATTCATTTTTCCCGTTTTGTATTTTTCAGAAAGAAGACTCACATAAAAAGAATCAAATTTCATCGGAAGAATATTTTCTAATCTCATGTCCACTTTTTGAAAAATAGTTTTTATGGTTTTTTTTGAAAAATGCCAAAAATGAATTGGTACATCAAAAGCTGCCCAAAATTCTCCGTAATGTTTTGCGTCGTACGATTTGAAATTTGGAACCGCAACAATTAATGTTCCAGTTGGTTTTAAAAGACGCTTCAATTCCTGGATTTGTAATTCTAAATTTGGGACGTGTTCCAAAACATGCCACATCGTAATTACATCAAAATAATTATTTTCAAATTCACTTGTTTCTTCAACAAATGAAATTCCTTTTTGCTTTGCAATATTTTTTGCACGATCGCTTGGTTCGATTCCAAATGTTTCCCAACCGTCATTTTTTGCCGTCAACAAAAAATCGCCAGTTCCGGCTCCAATGTCTAAAATTTTTCCTTTTTGAGTTTGTTCGGAATTTATGAGATTCAGTTTATTTTTTAAAGCGATACTTTTTACAAAATGATATGCTTTTTCAAAAACAGAACGTTTGTTATCTGTATGCGAAATATAATCATCGCTTTCGTAATATCTTCCCAAATTTTCTAAATCAGGCTGCGGAAATGTAATCAGCATATCCAGATTTTCATCATAATACAAATCGAAAATTTCTTTTGAAACAGAATGGTCTTTTACAGTAAGAAAATGTTTTTTGTTTAAAACGTCCATTTTTTAATTCTATTTATTTTTTTGGTTTATTGTATAACAAATCCTAAAAACGAAAATTTTCATTTTTAGGATTTCCTTTTTTATAATTCTTTTTTCTTCCAATTTATTTTGACAGCTGAAATTATTTCTTTTTTCAATTCTGATATCTGAAAAATTTCAATATTCTTTTTGATATAAAAAACAAAGGTGATTTATAATTTTCAGCATTTTGCTTTTTATCATTTGTATGATCGATACACCATCCGTTTAAATCAGTAAAATTGTTTTTATTTTCATTCAGCAAAAAAAGTTCAATTACCTTTTCCTTGAAATTGATTTTCGATCATAAATCCGAAAATGTTTTTTTTCTTTCTAAAAAAAGTAAATATCCAGCCTTTTATTTCATTTTTTTGATCAGCCAAAAAATGCTTCTAATCAGATAAACTTTCTAAATACATTTCAAAATGCTAAAAAGTTTTTGAACGAAATTGCAACAGGTATTCAGTATTGCGAAGCTAACAGATAATCGTCTTTTCACTTTCAGACAAAATACTTTTCTGTACAACATTCATAATTTCAGAAATGGTTTCACGTGGAACATTTTAATTTGTTTCAGGTTTCAAGTTTCAGGTTTCAAGTTCCACGTGAAACTTAAACTTGAAACCTGAAACCTGAAACAAAAATTATCTTCCCATATAAATCAAAAGTACGGAAATATCACTTGGTGAAACACCACTGATTCTTGATGCTTGCGAAATAGTAACCGGACGAATTTTGCTTAACTTTTGTTTCGCCTCAATCGACATTGATTTAATTTTATTGTAATCAAAATTCTCCGGAATTTTTACTTCTTCTAAACGATTTAGTTTATCAGCATTATTTCTTTCTTTTTCGATGTATCCAGAATATTTAACCTGAATTACCGCTTGCTCTACAATTTCTTCATCTAGATCATTTTCTTTGATGAATGCATCCACTTTTTCAAACTTCAACATATCTTCTAATTCAATCTGTGGACGAGAAAAAACTTTAAACATTTTATCTCCCTGCGAAATTGGTGCAGATTCTTTCTCAACCAAAATTGGATTTGTTTCAGATACGGTAACACTTGTTTCTTTAAAGAAGGCAACCATCTTTTCAGATTCATTCAATTTACGTTCCATTCTTCGCATTCTCTCTTCAGAAGCTAAACCAATTTCGTATGACATAGGAGTCAATCTAAAATCGGCATTATCTTGTCGCAACAATGTTCTGTATTCTGCTCTCGATGTAAACATACGATATGGTTCTTCTGTTCCTTTTGTAATTAAGTCGTCAATCAAAACTCCAATATATGCTTCATCACGTTTCAAAATTAACGGTGCTTTTTCATGTACTTTTAAATGCGCATTTATTCCGGCCATCAACCCTTGAGAAGCAGCTTCTTCATATCCTGTCGTTCCGTTAATCTGTCCAGCAAAATACAAACCTTCGACTAACTTTGTTTCCAAAGTATGTTTCAATTGTGTCGGTGGAAAATAATCATATTCGATTGCATAACCCGGACGAAGGAATTTCACATTTTCAAAACCGGCAACGGAACGTAAAGCTTTAAACTGAATATCCTCCGGAAGCGAAGTTGAAAATCCGTTTACATATACCTCACATGTTTTCCATCCTTCTGGTTCAACAAAAAGCTGGTGACGTTCTTTATCTGCAAAACGATTAATCTTATCTTCAATCGAAGGACAATATCTCGGACCTAAACTTTTTATTCTTCCGTTGAACATTGGCGAACGATCAAAACCTTCTCTTAAAATATCATGAACATCCAGCGACGTATAAGTCATATGACAAGAACGTTGTTGCGTTAAAGGTTTTGTCAAATCAGAATATGAAAATTTATCTGGTTTTGTATCTCCTTTTTCTTCATTCATTTTCGAATAATCCAAAGAACGACCATCTACTCTTGGAGGCGTTCCCGTTTTCATTCTTCCGGATTCAAATCCGGCTTTAACTAAATCTTCTGTAATTCCGGTTGCGGCACTTTCGCCTGCTCTTCCTCCTCCAAATTGTTTTTCTCCAATATGAATCAATCCGTTCAAAAAAGTTCCGTTTGTCAACACAACCGATTTGGATCGGATTTCAACTCCAAGCGAAGTTCTGATTCCTTTTATCTTTTCGTTCTCAATTATCAAACCTTTTACCATTTCCTGGTAAAAATCTAAATTTGGAGTTCCCTCCAACATCATTCTCCATTCTTCTGCAAAACGCATTCGATCACTTTGAACTCTTGGCGACCACATTGCTGGTCCTTTTGATTTGTTCAACATCTTAAACTGAATTGCAGTTCGATCAGAAACAATTCCGGAATATCCACCAAGCGCATCGATCTCACGAACAATTTGTCCTTTTGCAATTCCTCCCATTGCAGGGTTGCAAGACATCTGGGCAATGTTCTGCAAACTCATTGTAACCAACAAAGTTTTGGACCCTAAATTTGCGGCAGCGGCAGCGGCTTCAGATCCTGCATGACCAGCACCAACTACAATAACATCGTACTCTTCTAAAAACATTTTATTTTATTATTCTCTGCAAACCGTTTAAGGCAGTTCTCAGAATTAACTTTATTTTCTATTTGTTCCACGTGGAACGGTTATTCTTTTTATTTCAGATTTCAAATTCCCGGACGTTTTCGAAAACACTTTCAATCCCCTATATAACATCTTCTTCAAAATCAAATCAAAAGAAAAGTGTAAAAAATAATCAATTTTGGTTCCACGTGGAACCAAAATAAAAACTTTCATATATAGATCCTCTGTTTTAAAAATTCTCGTTAAACCAAAATTTTAAAATCCCGAAACGATTAAATTCCAAAAAGCTCAAATATCAAAACCTAAAAAATATTTCACATGGAACCAAATATCAAAATTCCTTTTTTAGCTTTGCGTTACACAAGTATATCGATATATAAACTGTTTCACGTGGAACGAATTGGTATAAAAATTTAAACTCTGAATCGCTTTATATATGTTCCACGTGGAACTAAATATTTACACTTTAAAAAATTCTCAAAACGTTTCACGTGGAACATATAAAATATTTATAAAATATATGTTTCATATGAAATATACTTGATTCAATTTAGATGTTTAATTACTGTTTCACGTGAAACATTGCAATCTTTTCATCTTCCTTTGAACGCATCAATTCTGCATCAGCATCACTTTTATCCTTATATCCACAGTAATGTAATATGCCGTGAGCAAGAACACGTTTCAATTCTTCTTCAAAAGATACATTGAAATCTTTTGCATTATCTTCTACCCTTTCTACAGAAACAAAAATATCTCCGCTAATTTCGTTACCAACTGTATAATCAAAACTGATAATATCTGTTAGCGTATCATGATCTAAATATTCTACATTTATTTTATGTAGATATTCATCATCACAAAAAATATAATTTATTTCTCCCTCATTCTTATTCTCAGAAACTATAACAGCACTCAGCCAAACCGCAAAAGTTTGTTCGTCGTCTAAAGAAAATTCTGTTTCGTAATTAAAGTTTATCATTTTGTATTAAAATATTCTTGAACCTTTTGATTAAAATTCGAGCGTAAAGGTAATGATTGTCTATTTAAAATTTCTACGCTATTTAAATAATCCAATAATGAGCTTGGTAAAGCATTAGTTGTATTTGTAAATTCAGCCTTATTTGTTTCAGATTGACGTTTCGTATCTTGACCCTGTTGCTGAACTGCATTATTTAATTTTAATAATTCTTGTTGAATATTTAAGATTCTCTGAAGGTTCTCATTCTTAAATCCTTTATTCAAAAGCTGCTTTTCAGATTGTTTCATTTGATCTATAACAGATCTTCCCTGAGAATCTAATCCTTTTTTGGCTAACTCTTTTTGCAAAGCTTCACGAAGTTTTACCTGCTCTTTATAAATCTCCATTATTTTTTCAGCATCACCTTCACCATCATCACCCTCTTTTCCGTTCTTTTCTCCTTTTCCATTTTTACCGTCTTTTCCAGAAGAGCCATTACTACCACTATTCCCCTGACCTTCCTTTCCATCTTTGCCCTGACCACTTTTTCCTTGTCCGAGTTTTTGACCTTGACCTTGTCCGGGTTTGTCACCAGGTTTGTCACCAGGTTTCATTCCCTCTTTCATTTTATCAGCAAGACCTTTTTGTTTTTGAATAATATCTGGTAATTGCATTCCTTGTCCGTCTCCTGGTTTTGGTTTTCCCATTCCCGGTTTGGACATTTGCATCTGCATATTATTTAAAAGATCACTTAAAAAGTCGGCTAATTTATTTGCAGATGAAACAGCGTATTGCTGATGCGAAACTCCTTTTGGAACCTGAACATCTGTTAGAGATTCGATAGCTTTATCTACATTGTATTGTACATTTCCAATTTCTTTAGTTACATCTTCAGCAACTTTTGGGTTTCGTAAAGACAAAGCAAACAAACTGTCATCTACATGTTTGAACTGTTGTTTTAGGTTTTGCTGTACTTTTATATTCTTCGTATATATAGAAGAACCTAGTTTCATAGACTTAAATTGTTTCATTACATTTTCCTGAGATAATGAATAAGCCAACAAATTATCCAGAATCTGACGAAGCATTGCTACATCTTCTTCGAGTTGTTCCTTTTCTCCACCTTCCATACTGGAATCCATTTGTTGTGCCATGCTCTTCATTTTCTTTGCTGCACTTTTTTGTTTTGGCTTTGCCGAAGAAGTATTCTTTTTATTCAATTCATCAGATGCTTTCTGCAAATCATCTTTTACATCTTTCTCTTTTGATGCATCTGCAGGAATATCAAGTGGAGACTTTAATGTTTTATTCTCTTCTTTCAGTTCTTTTAAATCTTCCTGAATTTTATCAAAAGCTTTATTGATTTCTTCCTGCTTCTCAACTGTATTCTCTTTATCTTTATTGGAAAGCTGTTCTTGTTTTTCTGCAAGCTTATCTAACTTTTCTGCAACCTGACCTGCTTTCTTTTCTACATAAAATCTTTTGGTTAATTCAACTAATTGTTCTAAATTTCTAGATTGATTTTTACTGATTTGTTTGAACTTTTCCATTTTATCAAACAGTTCTTCACTGTTTAATTTATCGTTTAGGTTCTTGAGTTCATCCAATAATTTCTGATTTTTCTCTAAATCTTTGTCGGCATTCTCTAAACGCTTTTGTAAATCCTCTGCAGTTTTATCCTTTTTATCGTCTTTGAATTTGTCTAAATTTTTATTCATTTTCTCCGCAAATTGTTTCATCATTTCGTCTTGTTGTTTTTGACGTTTGATAAAATCATTGATTTTCTGCTGGTCTTTAAACTCTAAATTATCTTTTTCTTTTCCTGTGTTTTGGATCTTATCCATCTCAGAAAATTGCTTGGTTTGATTCTTTAAAGATTTAGATAAACCATTTATGTTTTGATTTTGCTGTTCCAATTCCAAATCGTGAATTTCATCTGTAGTTGAAACTCTGTCTGAAAAAACAGAAGACTTAGTACGCTTAAAACCATGTGGTACATCGTTATCAAAAACTTCAAAATAGTATTCATAAGATACTCCTTCTTCTACAGATAAATTACTTGGAAAAGAAAAAACGAACTGATCAAACACAGCTTGCTTTACCGGAATAGTTCCACGCTTTGCTGTTTGTGGTTTGTTACGCTCGTAGTAAACAATCTGCAATTTTGATAAACCGTAGTCATCTCCTAATCTTCCTAAAACATAATTCTTATCTAATTTTAAACTATCAGGTGCTGGTGAAACATTGATTGTTGGATGCTGATCTTTAATAACAGACAACTGATAATCTAATTTTTCATAGTTTTTAACCTTATTATTCGAAGTAAGGATTTGATATTCTGTATTTTGATTGATATTTTTAGCCAATTTAAACTCGTTTTCGGTCTTATTAAACTTCAAAATTGAGTTATTATCTTTCCAAACTACCTCTTGAGTTGACTGCGTTTTCATTTTCCAGGTTACAATTGTTCCTTCTGGTACGATTGCATTTCCGGTTCCCTGAATGGTTTCGGATTTCTTTTTTAGGTAAGAAGGAAAATTCAAAACCATTTCGAAGTTGGCAATCGATGGAACTGTAATAACTTTTAATTCATATTCATTTGATGAAACTGAATTTCCTTCAAAAGAAAACTGAACGTCTGTTGTTGGTTTTTCGATCTTAAATTCGAACTTTCCAGTTTGAGAAGATTCCATAAAATAGCTTTCGTTTCCAATATGGATCATCACATTTTCCGGAACAACGTTTCCTTCAGTTTCTACTTTTACAATAAAATCTTTGTTTTGTTCAGTTTGAAGTTTATCATTAAGAACTACAAATTTGAAAGGCGCCGGAGGTAAAAACGAAGCATTAAAATGTACTACTCTATTAAAACTCTGAGAAATTATATTGCTGTTTCCAGAAACAAAAAAAACTGCAAACAACAAAACCGGAATCAAAGCCAATGGCAAATATTTTCTGTTTGAATTAAAATTAATAGCATTCCCAAACGGAATTGGCTGTAAAGAATTTGCTTTTTGTTCAATCGAAGCCAACATCAACTCTGAACTTTCTGCTGAATTCTCAGAAGCTGAAAGCTGTAAAAAGTTCGTTAGTTTATCACTTACTTCAGTAAAATGATTTCCAATAATAGCCGAAGCCTGATTATAATCGATTCCTTTTTGAAGTTTGAACAACTTAAAAATTGGAAATAAGATAAAACGAAACAACAGAAAAACTTCTACTGCAATAAATATCCAGAATAAAAGAGTTCTTCCTAATGGTTTGAGCCAAAGAAAATACTCAATAAAAAGTGTAAATAAGAAATACAAAAGTCCGAAACCAATAAAAAGAAGTCCTCCTTTTATCAATTCATTCATGTAATATTTCTTTATAAATCCTTCTAACTTCTGATATATGGCAGATGATGTTTTCAAAATAAAATCTCTTTTAATTATAACCTATAAAAGTAGTAATTTTAATTAGAAAATGATCAATGAGAAAATTAGTCAATTAAGCGACAAACAAGATAATTATCTAATTAAACTCATTCTCAAATTCTCTAATTAGAATCGTATCTTTACATCAAAATTTATACAAATGTCAAAGCAAGTTCGAGTGCGTTTTGCACCAAGTCCTACTGGACCATTACATATTGGCGGAGTTCGTACTGCCCTATTTAATTATTTATTTGCCAAGAAAAACAATGGTGTT
Organism: Flavobacterium adiutor; assembly: GCF_048282555.1. NCBI lineage: Bacteria > Pseudomonadati > Bacteroidota > Flavobacteriia > Flavobacteriales > Flavobacteriaceae > Flavobacterium > Flavobacterium adiutor. The sequence continues at coordinate 14,757 of NZ_CP182487.1, read as the reverse complement.
TTTTATCTTAGAATTGAAGATACAGATCAGACTCGTTTTGTTCCAGGTGCGGAAGAATATATTATGGAAGCGCTGGAATGGCTAGGAATTGCTCCTGAAGAAACCGTTGGAAAAAATGAAAAATTTGGTCCGTATAGACAAAGTGATCGTAAAGATTTATACCAAAAATATGCAGATCAACTGATCAATTCGGATTGGGCGTATTATGCTTTTGATACTCCGGAAGCTTTGGATGCACATAGAAAACAACACGAAGCTGAAGGCAAAACATTTATTTACAATCATCACAACCGTGAAAAATTAGATACATCTTTAGTAATTTCTGCAGAAGAAACTGCTAAGAGAATTGCAAATGGAGAACATTACGTGATTCGTTTTAAAACTCCGGTTGATGAAACTTTACATTTAAAAGATATCATTCGTGGTGATGTTAAGTTTGAAACGAACTTGCTTGATGATAAAGTTTTGTTCAAAAGTGACGGAATGCCAACTTATCATTTAGCGAATATTGTGGATGATCATTTGATGGAAACTTCACATGTAATTCGTGGTGAAGAATGGCTGCCATCGATGCCTCTTCACGTTTTATTATACAGAGCTTTTGGCTGGGATGCTCCTGAATTTGCACATTTACCTTTGATTTTGAAACCTGTTGGAAACGGAAAATTATCAAAAAGGGATGGTGATAAATTAGGATTTCCAGTGTTTCCATTAGAATGGAAAACCGAAGAAGGTATTTCATCTGGTTACAGAGAAAAAGGATTTTTCCCGGAAGCAGTTGTAAACTTCCTAGCTTTATTAGGCTGGAATGACGGAACTGATAAAGAATTATTTTCTCTTGAAGAATTAGTTGAAGCTTTTGACTTAAACCGAGTTCATAAAGCCGGAGCAAAATTTGATCCAGAGAAAAACAAATGGTTCAATCATCAATATTTAATCAAACAAAATGATGCCGATTTAGCGAAAAGCTTCTCTCCGATTTTGGTTCAAAAAGGTGTTGATATTTCTAAATACGATGTTACAAGAATCGTTTCATTGATTAAAGAACGTGCTCATTTCGTTTCTGAATTTTGGGATTTAACTGATTTCTTTTTCCAGGCGCCAACATCTTATGATGAAAAAGCAAGCAAGAACTGGAAAGAAGAAACTCCAGCTTTAATGCAGGAATTGATTTCGACTTTAGAATATATTGACGGATTTAATTCTGCAAATATCGAAGCTATCGTAAAAGACTGGTTAACTAAAAACGGAATTGGAATGGGTAAAGTGATGCAGCCTTTCCGTTTGAGTTTGGTTGGAGCACTTAAAGGTCCTCACCTATTTGACATTGTAGAAATCATTGGAAAAGAAGAAACTATTTCGAGAATTCAAAAAGCAATTGCTACTTTATAAAAACAAAAAAGTCCCGATAATATCGGGACTTTTTAATAGTAATTTTAAAAATTATTTACAGTTTTTGATATTTTCAAAATCCTTCTCAATCATGATTGAAGATATGTTTTGCCCCATCACTGCAAAACCTCTAGGCATAAATAGATATAATATTTTACCTGTTTCACAGTCTACAACAACTTTATAAGACATAAGAAATGATTGGCCAATAGGTCCCATTTGACCTTTACCTATTTCATAGGGAACTGAAAACAATACAACTTTGTCTTTATCTTTTTCAACAAATGCCCTATTGATTTCATCATCAGAAACAATATTAAGTGCTCCATCATATTTTTTTATACAATCTTCCTTTTTAGTCTTCTCATATAAAATTGACTCTTTAACTAATAATGTTTTATTTTTTATCAAAGGACAATTGCCTTTTGCCATTTCTTTAACATAATTTTCAGAATTTACACTTTTATTTTGAGCAATTATGTAATTTATATTATCTTGTAATATATTCAAAGAATATTTATAATCTGCCTCCTCTAAAAATACATCTGTTTTTTTACTTGAAATTGGCAAATAAACTTGTGAATCTGGCTTTTGAGGATTTGATTCAATCTTAGTATATACAATTACGTTTAAATATAAATTGGATTTAAAATCAAAATCTATATCATTTAAACGTAAATTTCTTAAAACGGCATATGATTTATTATTAGCTTTTCTTAAAATTTCTACTTCTGATTTATTTTTAAATTCTATATTCTTATTTATTGTCCAGTATTTTTTTGCATAAAGAGTAATTTCTTCATTGTATAATCTAACCATCTTTTTATACGATTGAAGTTCTTCAGCTTTTTTTGGTTTACTCAATTTATTTAATATTTTTTCATCTTCTTCTAACAATTCAACAATTAAAGGTCTGGTTTTTAAATCAATAAAATCCTTTACATTCCCATGGAAATAAGAACTAATTTGAGCTTTTGAAACTAAAGAAATAAATAGGAATAAATAAAATAGAATTCTTTTCATAATTTTTGTTTTATATTAATTTGAGCCAAAAGTAAAATAAATTTTAACAAAAAAAATCGGGTAAACAAATAAAATTTAAATAAGAAGAAATTTCGTAATTTACAGCACCTAAAAACTTAAATCAATATTATCATGAGTATCCCATTCATTATCATTTTTGCAATTGCATTCTTTATTTTCTTATCGTCATTCTTTACAGTAAAACAACAATCTTCAGTAATTATAGAAAGATTTGGAAAATTTCAGAGTGTTAGAAATTCCGGTTTACAACTTAAAATTCCATTAGTGGACAGATTGGCCGGACGTGTAAATCTAAAAATTCAACAGTTAGATGTTATCATCGAAACAAAAACCAGAGACAACGTTTTTATCAAAATGAAAGTTTCTGTTCAGTTTAAAGTGATTCAGGATAAAGTATACGATGCCTTTTATAAACTAGAATATCCTCACGATCAGATTACGGCTTATGTATTTGATGTTGTTCGTGCCGAAGTTCCTAAATTAAAATTAGATGATGTTTTCGAAAGAAAAGACGATATAGCAATAGCTGTAAAAAGAGAATTAAACGAAGCTATGACTACATATGGTTACGATATTATCAATACTTTAGTAACTGATATTGACCCAGATATCCAGGTGAAAAATGCCATGAACAGAATCAACGCTGCCGACAGAGAAAAAACCGCAGCTGAATTTGAAGCTGAAAGTTCAAGAATCAGAATCGTTGCAAAAGCAAAAGCTGAAGCAGAAAGTAAACGTTTACAAGGTCAGGGGATTGCAGATCAGCGTCGTGAAATTGCAAGAGGTTTAGTAGAAAGTGTTGAAGTTTTGAACAATGTGGGAATCAATTCTCAGGAAGCTTCTGCCCTGATTGTAGTAACACAGCATTATGATACCCTTCAAGCAATTGGAGCTGATGCAAATTCAAATTTAATTTTGTTACCTAATTCTCCACAAGCCGGAAGTGATATGTTGAATAACATGGTTGCTTCATTTTCTGCATCAAATCAGGTTGGTGAAATGATGAAAAAACACAATAAAAAAGTGGAAAAACCAAAACCTATTCAGCCACAATCTGGATATGAAGATGACATTCAACCAGAAGTTCAATAATATTTTTAAAATGAAAAAGAGGCTCAACTGCCCTACCGTCTGGACACAAATATTTTTTTAATTATATTTGATAAAAAGTGCAGACTAGATATTTTGAAAATTTAAAAGACAAGCGATTGTTGAATAGAGGTAATTCTATTCTCAATCGCTTATTTGCTAATAGCATTTATTCGATAAGACAATTAGCAGAAAGTGACTCTGAAGCCAAAGCGATTTATCGATTTTTGCAAAATGATAATGTCAGTGAGGCTGATATTATAAAGAATATGTCTTTTAATTGTGTAAGCTGTGTGGAAGAGAAATCTGTTTTGTGCATTCAGGATAGCAGCGAAATAAACCTCTATAATCACAAGAATAGGATAAAAAAGGATGAATCAATTGGACTGACTAATGCTTCTGTTGGTGGACTTGGCTTCTTTATTCATCCAAGTTTTATTATAGATGCAGATACCTTAATGCCTTATGGTTTTTCTGATGTGAAAATATGGAATAGAGGTCATGAACTGCCCCCTAAAATGAAGACCAATACTCACAATCGTATACCTATTGAAGAAAAAGAATCTTATAGATGGATAGATTCTTCTCTTGAAACTAAGAAAAGACTAAGTAAAGCAAAAGAAATAATCATTATTCAGGACAGAGAGGGAGATATTTTCGAACAATTTTGTCTTGTTCCCGATAGTAAAACGCATTTATTGATTAGATCTCGATTTAATCGAATGTTGGATAATAAAATAAAACTTTTCGATCATCTTAGTTCTCAGCCACTTCAAGGAACTTACACAATTGAACTAGAAGGAAACAGAAGGAGAAATATCCAGAAAAGAACAGCTACTATAGAAGTACGTTTTTCAGAAATAACAATAGGCAAACATCAATATTCGGGTAAACATCTCCCAGACAAAATCAATCTTTACGCTATTGAGGCAAAAGAAGTAGGAGAAAATATTGAAAACCCAATACTTTGGAGATTATTAACTACTAAAAAAGTTGAAGATTTACCAACTGCATTACTTTGTATCGAATGGTATACCTATAGATGGACTATTGAAGAAGTATTTAGAATTTTAAAGAAAGAGGGCTTCAATATAGAAGCCAGCGAATTATCTCAAGGAAAAGCAGTTCGTAAACTATGTCTTTTGATGCTGGAGACTATTATAAAGCTCTTTATAATGCAAATAGCCTATGCCACGGAAGAAGAGACTGAACCAAGAAGCTGTTTTTCAGAGCAAGAAATGGAATGTTTAGAATTGCAAATTATACAATTAGAGGGTAAAACCGAAAAACTAAAAAACCCATATAAATCGTCAGATTTGAAACGATATATATGGGCTATTGCTAGATTAGGAGGATGGAAAGGCTATCTTTCTGAAAGAAAACCTGGCATCACAACCTTTTGGATTGGTCTGCAAAAATTCAATTCAGTCATGCAAGGCTGGACACTCTTTAGAGATGTGTCCAGACGGTAGCTCAACTGCCTCTTTTTTTATTTATAAACCAACCAATTACATAAGGTAAAATGGATTGCAAAATTTTCGGATACGAATTTTTAAAGTAATCTGTATAAGATGAAACGAATCCGTTTACAATATTTTGTGGTGTTATGCTTTCTTTAGTTCTCTGAAAACTCAGAACTAATTTCTGATAATTGATCTCTTTTTCCAGTTTCAGAATTTCTAAATCCCTGTCGATTTCAGCATAAGATGAGTATTTTTTTTCCTTCATAATCCTTAATCATTAAAAAATATTTCTGAAAATTTCTCTAAAATTGGACCTTCTACCATCTTATCTTTTATAAAGAAAAGCAAAATAGTAAACACTAAATAAATCCCTCCCACTGTTAAAAATCCAAGTGCATTACTTTCGAATAAGGATCCAAATGCATAAGCAGCAGCAAAAGATCCAAAAATCATTACCATACTAAAACATAATAAAATCAACGTAAACTTAAATATTAAAGTTGTTGATTTCATTGCTACTTTAAAACCCCATAATTTATAGTAAGCTAAATGACTATCTATATAGACTTTAGTTTGCTGCTGAATTTTTTCAGTGTTTTCTTTTAATTCTTCGAAAGCCATAATAGCATGTAAAAAATAAAAAAAGCACAAAACTTATCTTATAAGATAAGCAAGTAATGATGCCATTTATGATGATTATTTTTGAAGTTTAGCGTTTTGTGCTTTTAAATCAGCTAATTTAGATTCCAGAAAAGTGATTACATCTTCTGTTTTATGACTCACATTAGAAAGTAAATCATCAAATGTCCCATCAATATCTTGTGTAGCATTTTTAAATCTATCACGAATAACTTCAGAACTGGCTTCAAAAGAATCTTTCAAATTGTTTGTTACATCATCAAAACCTTCTTTGAGTTTAGCTCTTGTTTTAGAACCTTTATCCGGAGCCAATAAAATTCCGATTGCTGCGCCAACAGCAGCACCAGCTAAAATAGCTGCAATTGCTTTTGAATTACTTGACATAATATTAAAATTTAAAGTTGAATCATAAAGATACCATTTTTTAATTTTTAAATTATTTAAAATTTCATATTTGAACTATTTTAGAATAAAAATAACAGTTTTATAAATAAACACATAGTAAAACCCTATAAATTTGAAAACTTGAAATTAAATTTTAAATAAAGCTCATATATAAACAAATATTTAAAAAATGAGTTATCTATCGAATAACTTTTAAAATCGTCTTAAAATCAATTTATGAAAGTTAAAATTAATTTATAAAAACTATTAATTTAAAATTTAAAATAAATTATATAAATCATAATTAAAAACTAAAAAAAATAATATATACATAAGTAAAATTTATAAATATAAAATTGTGTCTAAAAAATGAAAAATAAACTTAATTTAAAGATAGGAACAAAAAATTTGAACTCAAAAAAGTTAAAAATCGAAATAAGAAGTTTTAACAAAAGAAAAATCTAAAAAGGTCTTCTTTATTAAACAGTTTTTTTTTCTCTCTTAAAATTAATTTATGAGAGTTATTTTTAATCTATAAAATAAATTAAAATTAAAAATGAAATAGATATTATAAATAATAAGAATAAATAATTTTAAAATTATTAATAATAATAAAATTTTATTAAAAATATTTTACGGAAAAAATAGAACTTTAAAAAAGGGTAAAATTAAAAATAAAGCCTTTAAATAAACATAAATTAAAAAAATGAATTGGTTATCCAACTAAATTTTATTTTCTATTAAAATCAATTTATGAAAGCTATTTTTAATTTATAAAAATTATAAATTTTTAAATTTCAATAGTAAATCTATATAATAAAAAAAAAGCGCTTATAAAAGCGCTTTTTATAAATTAATTTGATATTACTTCTTCACCATTTCAGATAAAATTTCAATTTCTCTCTCTGATGCATTTTTTGGTGGATTTGAATACAACTTCAAAATTTCATCATCATATTGATTTCTCAAAATTTCATTTTCAATATCTCTTAAATTTAAAAGTGCTTTTGATCTTACATAAGTTGATTCACTTTTTAAAGACATCATATATAACTTTTTAATATCATCTTCTTCAAAATCATTTGATTTCCAGTTTGAATATTTTAAAATAAACTGAGAAAACAACAGCGAAGCCTTATTATTGTTGATATTTTTCTTTAATGAATTCTGTATCAAAGAGAAACTAGAAATATTTTTGATGTTCTCCCCTATTGTACTTTCAATTGCAATTCTTTCATCTTTTGTTTCAACTTTAAAATATTTATTTATTTCTTTTAAAGAATTATTGATGCTGTTTTCTTCTTTTTTACCTTTTTCTTCCCAGGCATCTTTCAGTCCAACTGTTTTGTTAAATACTAATTTTGAAGGAGTTGAGTCTTTATCAACAGTAAAATATCCTAAACGTTGAAACTGAAATTTATCTTCATTTTGTGCTGTTGCTAAACTTGGTTCAACATATCCAGTTACAATTTCAAGTGAATTTGGATTCACAAAATCTAAGAAATTTTTCTCTTTATAACTGTCCGGAGCTTCATCCGTAAACAAACGATCGTACAAACGAACTTCAGCTTCCAAAGCATGCTTGATTGAAACCCAGTGCAAGGTTCCAGACACTTTTCTTTGACTTGCCTCTGTTCCGCTTCCGCTTAAAGAATCAGTATCATAAGTAACATGAATTTCAGTAATATTACCTTCAGCATTTTTTATAACTGATTCTCCTTTAATAATATAGGCATTTTTAAGACGCACTTCTTTTCCTAAAGTTAAACGGAAATATTTAGCTGGAGCATCTTCTAAAAAGTCTTCCCTTTCAATGTATAATTCACGTGAAAAAGGTACTTTTCTGAAACCTGCACTTTCATCTTCCTGATTGTTTTCTGCTTCTAACCACTCCTCTTTTCCTTCTGGATAATTGGTAACTACGAGTTTTACAGGATCTAAAACAGCCATTACACGTGGTGCAATTTTGTTCAAATCTTCACGAATACAGAATTCTAAAACCGATACATTAATCAAATTATCACGTTTAGCAATACCAATTGTGTTAGCAAAATTTCGTAAGGAAGCAGCTGTATAACCACGTCTTCTTAATCCGGAAATGGTTGACATTCTTGGATCATCCCAACCGTTAACATGCTTTTCCTTAACTAATTGCTGTAATTTTCTTTTACTAACAACCGTATGTGATAAGTTACGACGAGCAAATTCTCTTTGCTTAGGACGTATTCTGTTTTCGTCTATAATCTGATCTAAAAACCAATCGTATAATTCACGGTGAGGTAAGAATTCTAGTGTACAAAATGAATGTGAAATAGCTTCTAAATAATCACTTTGTCCGTGTGCCCAATCGTACATTGGATAAATTTTCCAGGTATCTCCGGTTCTATGATGATGTTTGTGTAAAATTCTGTACATGATTGGATCACGCATTAACATATTTGTTGATTTCATGTCAATTTTTGCACGAAGAATATGTGTACCCGCCTCAAATTCACCATTTTTCATTCTTTCGAATAACTCTAAATTTTCTTCAACTGAACGATTTCTGTACGGACTATCAGTTCCTACAGTTGTAGGAGTTCCTTTTTGAGCTGCCATTTCTTCAGAAGTCTGACTATCAACATACGCCTTATCTTTTTTGATTAACAAAACTGCCCAGTCATACAATTGTTGAAAATAATCTGAAGCATAACATTCTTCTGCCCAGGTATAACCTAACCATTCAACATCTTTTTTAATAGCATCAACAAATTCCTGTTCTTCTTTTTCCGGATTTGTATCGTCAAAACGCAAATTTACAGGTGATTGATAATCAATTCCTAAACCAAAATTTAATGCAATAGAACTGGCGTGTCCAATGTGTAAATAGCCATTTGGTTCTGGTGGAAAACGAAAACGAAGTTTAGTATTGGAAAGACCTGATTTAAGATCTTCTTCTATGATTTGTTCAATAAAATTGAGTGATTTCTCTTCTGATGCCATTATTTATAGTAATTTTAGCAAATATAAAAAAAAGGTTTCAGGTTTGAGGTTTAAAGTTATTTAAGTGGCGTAAAACCTGAAACGTTAAAGCTGAAAAACTATAAAAATGGGAATTATAAAACTAAAAAATATACGTACTTTTTCTTATCACGGATGTATGATAGAAGAAGGAAAAATTGGATCTGATTACACTGTTGATTTAAAAATTAAAACCAATTTACAGCAATCAGCTCAAACAGATCATCTTTTAGACACTGTTGATTACGTTCATTTAAACAAAATTGTGACTGAAGAAATGGCAATTCGTTCACATTTATTAGAACATGTAGCCAAAAGAATCAATAATCGTATATTGGCAGAGATTCAATCAGTAGAAAAAACGACAGTTTCAGTTTCTAAAATAAATCCTCCTATTGGTGGTGATGTTGAATCAGTTACCATAAAAATGACGGAAGTTAGAAAATAATTCTTTCACGCAAAAAACTAATTTTTTAAAATAGTTACTTTTAAAGTTTTGAATTTTAAAGATTTTAGTTACTTTTGCCATCCGTTCAAGTAATGGCGTCGTGGCCGAGCGGCTAGGCTGGGCTCTGCAAAAGCTCCTACTCCGGTTCGAATCCGGACGATGCCTCAAAACCTTCAAAGCAATTTGAAGGTTTTTTTTATGTCTTGTCATTTTCAGGAACGAAGCAATATCAATACTATTAGTTTACAAACGTTGACATACTTAGTAAGATTGCTTCGTTCCTGAAAATGACTAATAAACACAAAAAAACCTCTGAAATTCAGAGGCTTAATTTTATACGTTTTGAGTTATTAACAAACTACTTTTCTATCCTTTCAAAAGCATTTTTGACCATTTCTTTTTCTTTTGGAAACCAGCCCTGAATCATTAGAGCAATTCCAAAAACCATCAAAACAATACTAATTCCTTTTTTAATTTTTAGAATATTTGTTGGTGTCATTTTAGATTTTAATTGTTTGGCTAATACTATTTTAAGACAATCAACCAATAAATAAGTAACAATTACTGAAGTAAAAAAAGTCATCATTCTGGATGTCTGCATCTGTAATTTTGGTCCTACAGAAATAATAACGGCTAGCCAGAAACCAAGGACTCCAATGTTAATAACGTTGAGTAAAAAACCTTTTACAAATAAACTGCCGTAATTTCTTTTTAAAATATCCCGATCAATTTCTTCATCGTTGATTTTTTCTACTTTTTTTAATTTTACAAATGAAATAATACCGTAAGACAACATAATTATACCTCCAAAAATAAAAAGAGCAGGATCATCTTTTAAACTTGAAATTAGCCTGTAACTTCCTAAATAGGCAATTGCTATAAAAAAAATATCACCTAATACTACCCCAAGATCAAATACAATTGCTGATCTAAAACCTTTGGTAATACTGGTTTCTAATAAAACAAAAAATACCGGACCCACCATAAAGCTCAGAACAAGTCCCCATGGCAGCCCAGCCAGAATATCATTTATCATTCAATATTATTTTACTTCTTCTATTTTACCTCCAAAAACTGTTTTTTGGTTGATTTGTTTAGGTTTCCCATAAATGTAAATAGAGCCTCCTGCGCTTACTTTTGCATCAACAAGCATTGAAGCATTCACATCAGCTTTTCCTCCCGCAGAAACGCTTACTGTAGTTTGAGAGGTGGCTAATTTACTTGCTAATAAATAACCGCCTGCACCTAAACTTGCAACCTGGTTTGAAGCTTTTCCGGTTAAAGTAATTTCTCCTCCGGAAACTGAACTTACTTTAAGTTTTTCAACCTCCAAATCTACATTAATTTTTCCACCTTCCTGAGCACTTACCTTAAAACTTGTTGCTTTTATAGTTTCTGAACCACTAACAATTGCTCCTTCATTAACATCAATAAGCTCAATATGTTTGTAATACAAGGTAACTTCTAAATCCTCACCAGACAAAAGTTTTGGAAATGGCATTCTTATTTTTAGAATACCATTTTTATTAACAGCTTCTAATTCTGCTTCCCTTGCTCCTTTTACAACCAATTTATTTTCAGACGACTGAACTAATTTTACATTTAATTTATCGTAAACTTTAATGGTATCAAAATCGCCTAATGTTTTGGTCACCTGACCAAAAGACATTTGCAAAAATAAAATTAACATTCCTATAATTAACTTTTTCATTTCTTTAATTTTTAAATTTTAACAACTTATTCAGCTCTTCTTAAAAAATGAAAATCCAGTTGTTTTTTAACTAAATCTGCATTTTTTACTTTAACGTAAATTTCGTCCCCTAATTGCAATATACTGTCTGAAGTAGCTCCAACCAGTGCATATTGCTTCTCATCGAAAGTATAATAATCATCTTTGATTTCTCTAATTCTTACCATTCCTTCGCATTTATTAGAAACGATTTCAACATAAATTCCCCATTCGGTAACACCGGAAATAACGCCAAGAAACTCTTCATCCTGATGATCCTGCATGTATTTAACCTGCATGTATTTTATACTATCTCTTTCAGCATTAGTTGCTAAACTCTCCATGTTAGAACAATGCAGGCATTTGGTTTCGTATACTTTTTCGTCTACAGAAGTTCCTCCATCAAGATAATACTGTAATAAACGATGCACCATAACATCTGGGTAACGACGAATTGGCGATGTAAAATGGCTGTAGTAATCAAAAGCTAAACCGTAATGCCCTATATTATCAGTAGAATATTTCGCTTTACTCATACTTCTTATGGCAAGAGTATCAATCAAATTTTGCTCTTTTTTACCATTCACTTCTTCCATCAGTGCATTCAATGATTTTGAAATATCGCCTTTGTTTCTAAAGTCAATTTTGTAACCAAACTTTGAAATCACCTGTTGCATGGCAATCAGTTTATCTTCATTTGGTTCATCATGGATTCTGTATACAAACGTCTTCTTTTGTTTTCCAATGTATTCAGCCACTTTTCTGTTAGCCAGAAGCATAAATTCCTCAATCAGATGATTGGCATCTTTAGAAACTTTAAAATAAACACCTTCTGGTTCTCCTTCGGCATCTAAGTTGAATTTCACTTCGACTTTATCAAAAGAAATAGCACCTTGCTGCATTCTTTTCTTTCTTAAAATCTTCGCTAACTCATCTAATTTTAAAGTGGCCTCCACAATTTCATCTGAAACAACATAAGAGTTTCCCGTAATTGAAATATCGACAGGAATGGTTTTATCTTTTGTTTCTATGATATATTGTGCTTCTTCATATGCAAAACGCTGATCGGAGTAAATTACTGTTCTTCCAAACCACTGGTTAATAACCTGTGCTGCAGGAGAAACTTCAAATACAGCAGAGAATGTATATTTCTCTTCATTCGGACGAAGCGAACAAGCAAAATTCGACAATACTTCAGGAAGCATCGGCACTACCCTATCCACCAAATAAACTGAAGTCGCTCTTTGATATGCTTCATCATCCAGAATTGCTCCTTCTTCTAAATAATAAGAAACATCGGCAATATGTACTCCTATTTCGTAATTTCCGTTTTCTAATTTTTTGAAAGACAAGGCATCATCAAAATCTTTAGCATCTTTTGGATCAATCGTAAAGGTAAGTGTGTCACGCATGTCACGACGTTTTGCAATCTCAGATTCCTGAATGGATGTATCGAGTTTTTGTGCAAAGACTTCTACTTCTACCGGAAAATCAGATGGTAAACCGTATTCAGCTAAAATGGCATGAATTTCTGTATTATGTTCTCCGGGTTTACCTAAAACTTTAATTACAGATCCAAAAGGACTATCGGCTCTTTTTGGCCAGTCTTCGATATTCACTAAAACAACATCACCATTTTCTGCGTCTCCCATTTTGTCTTTCGGAATAAAAATATCCGTGTACATTTTAGGATTTGCAGTTGAAACAAAAGCAAAATTGGGTTGAATGTCAATTACTCCAACGAATTCTGTTTTGTTTCTTTCAACAACTTCAATCACTTCACCTTCAGGACGTTTTCCTTTTCTACGGTTGTAAACGTAAACTTTTACTTTATCTTTATCCAGTGCACGATTCAGATTATTGGTCGGAATAAAAACATCTTCTGCAAAATCTTCACAAATAAAATAAGCTGTTTTACGGCTTGTCATATCAATGGTTCCTTCGTAATAATCCTGACTTTCCGCTTTTACTAAATACTTACCAGGCTCAGATTCAATAATTTTCTTCGAACCAGCCATTATTTTTAAGTCTTTTATAATCTGGTTTCTGCTTTTTGTATCATCGAGTTCAAGTTTTGCTGCTATCTGTTTGTAATTAAATGCTTTATTAGGGCTTTTCGATAAAATCTTCAGTATTTTTCCTGAGAAATCTTTCTCATTTTTTATCGGTTTTCTAATTTTCTTACTCATATATCTTTTCTTATAAGGTTTAAAATTACAAATAAGATATCAGATAACAGATTTTAAGGTTTAGAATTATTAAAATTATAACTTTAAAAAGCAGATTTTTAGACATTTTAAATTTTGTATCTTTATAAAAAGACTTTTATGGAAAGCTTTAAAACAATTGCCATATTTAATTTTGAATACGAGACGGTAGTTCTCAAACATTTACTGGAGCAAGAAGATATCCCCTATTTTTTCGAGAACGAAATGACACTCTCTGTCGTTCCTTTTTACACTTCAGCTCTCGGAGGAATCAAACTTAAGGTTCATCCCAACGATTTTGGAGAAGTTCAGCAAATTCTGGATAATCTCAACAATCCGCTTAAAATCGTCTGAAACAAAAATTAAAAACAACGCAAAATTCATTTTCTAAAATTTTTTTTCATTTTAAACTTTTTTAGTTTTCAACATATATTAAATACAACAAAAAAGATTTTTAAAAAATTTAAAAAAATTGATGGTTATTATAGTGTGTTAATATGTGCAATAATTTTATTTTTAAAAGTATTGAAATGAAGTTTCTCTTAGTTATATAGAGTTATCAACATACTTATATTTTGTTAAATCATTAATTTATAAGACTTTTTGTATTTTAATTAACAATGGTTGATAATCAAAATTGAATGTATTTTGTAAATAACTTCATATGTTAATAGTTGTTGAAAATAGCAATTTTCATATTGATAACTTTTCCAAAAATTCATGAAACTTTTCTTGCATATTTAATTCCAGTTTTGGATTAAGTATTTTTTCTAAACATCCAAAAAAAACTTCTAATTTTCTTTCTATACTTATTAACAAATCCTGTTAATTTAAAGTTAACTGAATATCAAGTAATTACAAACTTATATTAACACTTTAAAATTTTAATAAATATTTTGTTTTTTATTTATTGATTTTGAGATAGTTATAGATTTATGAAAATTGTTGATAACCTATAAGGCTTTGAAATTAAGTAAGTTGTAATTAGACTCAAATTCACCATTTTCAAATAGTGATAGTAATTAAAGCTATAAATTTTTAAAACTGACGAATATTAGTGAATTCCTTTCTAAAATATGGATTTTCCTTTCGAAAAATATCTACTTCCATATTGTTTAATTAAATTTGCAGTACACAACTAAATAATATAAAAATGAAAATTTCGATAGGAAACGATCACGCAGGACCGCAGTATAAAAAAGCAATTGTTGCAATGCTTGAGTCAAAAGGGTATGAAGTAACGAATTATGGTACTGATAACCAAGATTCTGTAGATTATCCGGATTTTGGACACCCTGTTGCTAATGATGTATCTGAAGGAAAAGCTGATTTTGGAATCGTTATCTGCGGAAGCGGTAACGG